>CAVUXN010000009.1:0-32641 GCA_963745475.1 uncultured delta proteobacterium | reverse complement strand
GAGGTGGCCCGGTAGGGCTGGAAGATGCTGCCAGTTGTTCGGCCGTCCGAAGTACACCGTCCACTTCTTGAGGCTGCAGGTGAGAATGGGGGGCGGGGTATAGGTGTACGACCACGTATGCGTGATATTCGTGCACTGCTGGATTTGCGGGGCCCAGGTGTACTGGGTGCGCTGCCACTGGCAAAACTGTTGGGGGATACTCGCCGGTGCCGACGATGTCGGCGACCATCGTCCAGGTGCAGGTTGTGCTGGAGCGAGGTGTCACACGCGGGGTCGGTCTGCCAGTTGTGGTCCATGGCGTAGTTGGACGTGGCCAGGTACTGCCGATCAGCGGCCGCTGGTCGCGGTGACCACCGTGTTGACCGGGGGCAGGACTGTCCAACCTGCGTCGACTTCGTAGTTGAATGCCTGCGCCGTCGTGTTGGCGATCACCCAACCCGGGCCCGGGGTGTTGATGTTGTTGAAATACGTTTGTGCCAAGCCGGTTTGGGTGACGAGGAATGGCGCCGAAATTGAGCGTGCGGCCGCCGATGTAAGCACTAGCTGCAGTTGTCACTGCCACCCGTATAGGGACTCGCGACACCGCAGCTCGTCGTAAAGGGGGCTGGCGTTGCGGGCTGCCCGAATCCGGCCCGTAGATCTACCCGCCGAAGAGACCGACGCCCTGAGTTCGCGCCATACGTCCTGACCTGCCCGGTATAGATGAGCGCCGACGTCCCCCCGTTGAGGTCACAGGGCGCAGCGCCTATGCAGCCGAAAAGCGGACCGGTGTATCCAGTCAACGCCGCCGGACACACCCCGCCGGGCAAGCTGGTCGCCGGTGCTTGGACGACGGCACTGGTCTTCCTGCATGCGTATGAGATCAGACTCCCGAGGTCATGGTCGAGCCCGGACCGTAGAACTCCCAGCACAGTTGTAGTGATGGAGGTGGCGTCGTTGTTCGCCACCGAGTTCCTCGCGGGTCCTGGAGGCCCGCGGCGTTGGGCGGCGTGCAGGTGGAGGACCAGGACCCGGAATGGTCGACGAGTTGGGGTTCGGGCACCCAATGGCAGTCGGCGTGTCCTGGAAGTCAGTCCCAGGCGACCCAAAACGCCGAGCTGTTGACGTTAATCTTGTCATACGTGCAAACCATTCGAGAAGTTGGGCGAGGTGCTCGCAATCTCGTAGTACTCGTTGTAGGTGGCGAGTCCCATGTCGATGCGGACGCGTACTGGGGCAAGGCGACATAGAGCGCGCGCTTGCCGAGGCAGAATTTGCTTTGGCAGTTCGAATCGTTGGGGATGGGGGTCATCGTCGTCGGGTCCCAGTCCTGGACGGATAGTCTTGGAAACCGTTCAAGTCGCCGGGAAGTACCCCATGGACCAGACGAATCGAAGACGATCATCAACCGCGGCGGGTAGAACGACTGGATGCCCGGCGTGTCGGTCGGCAGTGCACCGGCGACCGCGCGCGGGATGCCGAGTGGCACAGGTCCGGCCGAAGGGCGAAGACCAACAGCAGTTGAACCGAGGCGGCAAGAATGCCTTTGAGAGTTCGCATAGGGTTCCGAGTGGCGACTGGAGCAAACCCCCAGCCACCCGGAACCGCTAGATTCCTGACTAATTTCAACGTGTTGCGCGGATAGATGTGAGGTATGCCGCGGGCCGGTGCAAAACTTTGCCTCGCAAAGTTTGCGAAAGCCCCCGGGGGTGAAGGACGACCCTCAGGCCGAGTTTCGACGACGTCGCGCGCGCGCGCGAGCGACGCGGGGCGGCTGGACTTCGCCCGGGGCCGGCGTCGCTTCAGCTGGCCGTTCCGTCGTCCGCTCAGGAGCGACCGCCGGCAGACGCACCAGAAATGCCGAGCCTTCGCCGGCGCGACTTGGACGGAGATGGTGCCCCCGTGGCTCTTAACGATGCGCTGACAGATGGCCAGCCCCAGTCCGGTGCCGGTCTGCTTGGTGGTGTAGAAGGGCACGAAGATGTGGGGTTGCTGGTCGCTCGGGATTCCGGGGCCCTCGTCGACGACTTCGACCTCGACGAATTCCGGCCCGCCTCGCAAGTCCTGGAAGCGCTCCGGTCCGGAGGTCTGCACGCGAATTGGACCCTGCCGCTCGCCCATGGCTTGGATGGCGTTCTGGACCAGGTTGAGAAGCACTTGCTTCAACTGTTCGGCGTCGGCGTCCACCACCGGCAGCTCCTGGCCGAGCTGCACTTCCAGCGTCAAGTGAGGAGGGACTTCGTTTTGCACCAGCTTGATGGTGCGGGTCACCACCTGGTTGATGTCGATGGGCCCAAAGTTCTGTTTCATCGGCCGTGCGTAGTCGAGGAACTCGCTCACCACGCCATTCAAGCGGTTGACCTCCTCGACAATGACTTGGAGAAACTCCGCATCCTCGCCGGTCCGCTCGCGTGGGCTGAGGCATTGGGCGGCGCCTTTGATGGCTCCCAGCGGGTTGCGGATTTCGTGCGCTAGGCCCGCGGCCATCTCACCCAGTGCGGCGAGTCGGTCGCGCTCGCGCATTCGCTCGTACAACTTGCTGTTCTCGACCACCGTCGCCAACCGCTCGGCCACGTCGAGCACCATTGCAATCTCATCCGAGGCGTAGGCCTCGGGCACGCGCTCGTCGTAGAGGTTGAGAAAGCCGATGACGCGGTCATTTCCGGACAGCGGCACACTGATGCCGGCCTTCATCAAACCCAGGGCGGTGCGGGTCTCAATCATCCGCCGCAACTCTTCTCGTCCGCGGCGGCCCTCGGGAACCTCTGCCGAATCTCGTCGATGCGGCGCTCGAGATTCTCGAGCAGCAGCGCCTTCTCGCCGCTCCCAGCGGCCGCCAAGAGCCCGCGTGCGCCGGCGGCGTCGAGGAAGGGCGCCGGCGCGGGTCCTCGGTGTTCGAGGAGCCGGTAACCGGGTCGGTCCTCGGCCAACAGGTAAATGGAGGCGTGGGTGACGCGCCGCGTTTCGTTGAGCGCGTCCAATGTCATCACCGCGCCCTCGGACACGTCGATGACGTTGGCCAGTCGGGCCCGCAGCGCGGCGAGGCTCGCCAAGAGCTCACTTCGCTCGCGGAAGAAGAGGTGCACCACCTGCTGGTCCACCTTCGCGCGAAGCGGCTCGAGGAGGATGCCGATGACGAAGGCGGCGAGCACGGTGTTGAAGACGAAGAGGGACTGCCGTTCCTTGACCCACGCCGTGAGGACAAGGAAGACGGCGGCCAGCATAACGGCCAGCACTGTCTGGCTCGCCACCTTGCCCAACAGCTCATGCAAGTCCATGAGCCGCAGCCGGAGGAGGGTTTGGGCGAGAAAGAAGAGGTACAGCGTCGTCACCACCGGACCCAAGGTGGGGAAGGGGACGCCGAACACCGAAAGCAGGTCGAGCCCCGAAAAGAAGAGGGACGCCGCCGCGCCGATGGCCAGGTAGGCCAATCGCGCGCGCTCGGTGCGGGAGTCGCTCTGGCGGATGCGGTACACCAGGACGGAGACGGAGCCCAGTAGCGTCGCCGCTCCCCACAGCATGACGAGCCCGTCTCCCCACCACGACCGGGCGAGCGGACTCACCGCCACCCCGAGCCCGACGATGCCGCTGAGGATGGCCACGCGCCGGCTCGTCCGGCGTCCGGCGCTCCCCCCCCGAGGAATTCCAGGAAAAACCCCAGCGCCGCGCTGGGCACGAGGACGCCGGCCAGAAGCTTCGCCCCGAGGCTAATGCGCTCCGGCCAACCGAGAAGCCCGTTGCTGAGGCACACCGACTCGAGGAAGGTGAAGAGGTAGAAGCCGCCGGTGCTGAAGGCGAACAGCGAGTAGGCCGTCACCACCCGGGCATGCTGCGGGCGCAGCACCATGGACAGCCCGAGGGCCGTGGCGACGATGGAGGCCAGAAGCGCGGTTTGAGTGCGAACGTCCATGGGGGTAGAGACTGGCTCAGGGAGTGTACTGCCGCGCTGGGCTGACTGCCCTCTTTGGCGTCCGCCCGCGCCCAGGCCTTGGACAAGACGCAGTCGCTCCTGCATGCTCGTAGGCCGTCGCCACCGTGCTTTCTCGTCAAATGCAGCTCGGCTGTCTCCTCCTGGCCCTAACGGGCACGGCCATTGCGCAGACGCCCTCCCCCACGTCGGGCGAGTCAACTCCCGTCAACGCCTCGCTCGCCAGCGACGTGGTGGAGCTGGACAATCCGGCCTTTCCCACCGCCCGAGTCGAGCCGGTGCCCGCGCTCACGCCGCTCACGGACCTCGTCCCTCCAGCCGCCCACAGCCCCCTCGTGGAAGCTGCAGCAGCGCTCGACGCCGGCCAGCCCGCTTCGGCGCTCAGACTCCTAGCCGGAGTTTCGGACAGTTCGGGCGTCCGCTACCTGCGTACGCTCGCCCTATTGAGGCTCTCGCCGTCTCCGGCCCTGGTGACGGCCATGGAGAAGCTCGCCACCGAGCTCCCGGCGGTGGCGGACCGCTGCGCCCTGGCGGCTGGGTTGGCCGACGAGGACTTGGGGGACTTACCCGGCGCGCGCCGGCTGTTTTCCAGCGTCCCAGTGGATTCGCGTGTCTTCACCGACGCCCGCTTCGGGCTGGCGCGCGTCTTGCGGCGGATGGGGGACTTGAGCGGTGCAGCCGCTGCGCTCGCGCCCCTGGCGTCGGCGCCCGCGCCGCCGGCCGGCCGAGACGCTGCGGCCGAGGCGCTTCTTCTGCGGGCCGAGCTCGCCCGCACCGAGCGAGATGCGGCCCGCGAACGCGCCGAGCTTCTCCTGTTGTGGACGCACCACCCGCGCTCGCCGCTGTCCCCTGAGACCGAGCGACGGTTGACAGGCCACCTTCCACCCTCGGCGCAGGTGGAACGTGCCGAGGCCCTGGTGGACGTACAGCGAAACGCAGACGCCCTGAAGCTGCTCGACCTCGTCCGACTCACGCCGCCGGATGGTCTCGGCTGCCGGGCAGCGCTGGTGCGGGGACGGGCGCTGCG
The DNA here is from genome assembly GCA_963745475.1 of uncultured delta proteobacterium. Classification (GTDB taxonomy): domain Bacteria; phylum Myxococcota; class Myxococcia; order Myxococcales; family Myxococcaceae; genus JADGRA01. The sequence goes on along the minus strand of CAVUXN010000009.1, from coordinate 27,707 downwards.
CAAGGAGAGGCGCCACGCGGACGTGGAGCGGGTCCTCACGCCGGTGGTGGCCCACTGTTCGGACGGCGAACTCCGAGTGCGGGCGCTTTACGTCTTGGCTGCTTCCCAAGCCATCGTCCGCCCGGACGCCGCGGTGGCCACCTACGAGAGGCTGGCGCAGGAGTACCCGCAGCACCCTTACGCCGACGACGCGCTCTACCTCGCGGCTGAGCTGCGCGCTGTGAGTGGGGACATTTCGGGCGCGCTCCTGGACTTGGAAGCCGTCTCGACGCGCTACCCGCAAGGCGACTACGCCGGCGAGGCCCTCTTCAAGACGTTTTGGCTGCACCATCGCCTCGATGACGATGAAGCCGGACTGGCCTCCTTGGACCGCGTCGAGGAGCGCTTTGCCCACGCGGCGGACCCCTTCGACGTGGAGCGAGCCCGGTACTGGCGCGGCCGGGTGCTGGACAGCCAAGGAAACCGTGCCGGAGCGATGGCGTTGTGGACGGCGCTTGCCGCTGACCATCCGGCCACGTACTACGGACTGCTCGCCCGCACGCGCCTCGCGGAGCGGGAGCCGACCACTGCCGCGGAACTGGCACAGCGCTCGGTGTTGCCTCCGGCGGCCGGCGAGACGACGCTGGTCGACGCGGGAACCCTGCGCACGGACGCGCATTACCGGGCCGGCACGCAGTTGCTGGCGCTTGGCTTCTCGGACGCGGCCGCACAGGAGCTACCTGGCCGTCCGGCGGAGCCGCCAGCCCGAAGGACGTCACGCGCATCCTCATCCAAGGCATTTCCAGGGCAGGCGACTTGCGGTCGGGCCAGGCGCTGGCCAGGACGGAGTTCGCCTGGGCGCTCAACGGGCCGGTCACGCCTCAGCTGCGGGACGTTTGGGAGGCGGCCTACCCGAAGGCCTACCGCGAGCTGGTGGAGCGCTACTGCAAGTCGCCGCGGGTGGACCCGGACTTGTTGCAAGCGTTGATGCGGGAGGAGAGCGCTCTTGACCCGCGGGCCCTCTCTTGGGCCGGCGCCCTCGGGCTCACGCAGTTGATGCTGCCCACCGCCCAAGCCGTGGCGCGGGACCTCCGACTCTCGAGGCCTTCCTCCGAGGGGCTCCTGGACCCAGCCCTCAACATTCAGTTGGGAGCGGCCTACCTCGGGCGACTCTTGACGCGTTTCGGGGGCAACCCGGTCTACGCGCTCGCTGGCTACAACGCCGGTCCAACCAACGTCGACCGCTGGCGCTCGAGCCGCAGCGGGCTCGAGCTGGATGCCTTCGTGGAGGAGATTCCTCTGGCCGAAACCCGGTCCTACGTGAAGCGGGTGCTCCGCAGCTACAACGCCTACCGCTTGTTGAACGGGCAACCGCTGCTCTCCGCGGCGCGCAAGCCCGACGGACGTGGTGCAGGCGCGCGCCATGCCGGGCGGCGCGCACTAGGCCCGCCGGTTTGAGCGTGCTCCGGGGTTGGCGAGAGCGCCATTGCCCGCGTAGATTCTTCGACGGTGACGACCGATGCCGCCAGTAACCCAGTCACAGCCGAAGGGCTGCGCGCGCTGCCGTCCGTGGATGCCGTGCTCGGCCTCCCGGAGCTCGCCGCGGCGCTGTCGGCACACCCACGCCCGCGGGTGGTGGAAGCCATTCGCGTCTCGCTGGCCGCGGCCCGGGTCCGGCTCCAAGCCGGGGACCGCCGCGGGTTTGAGGTGTCCGACGTCCAGGGCGCGCTCGCCCGGCTGGCGCAGCCGGGGCTGAGACCCGTCTTCAACGCCACCGGCGTAGTCCTCCACACCAACCTTGGCCGCGCGCCGCTGGCCGAGGTGGCCTGCGTGCAAGTGGAGCGCGTCGCCCGGGGCTACTGTAACCTCGAGTTTGACCTCGCCGGGGGCGAACGCGGCTCCCGGTTTGCCCCGGTGGTGGAGTCCCTGTGCCGTCTGACGGGCGCCGAGGATGCGCTCGTCGTCAACAACTGCGCCGCAGCCACGCTGCTCGTGCTCGACGGTGCTCGCAGAGGGCCGGGAGGTGGTGGTGTCCCGCGGTGAGCTGGTGGAGATTGGCGGGGGCTTCCGCATCCCAGACGTCATGCGCCAGTCGCACGCGACGCTGGTGGAAGTCGGAACCACCAACCGGACGCATCGGCTGGACTATGAGCAGGCCCTGGGGGAGCGCACGGCACTGGTGGCCAAAATCCACCGCTCCAATTTCGCTGTGGTGGGCTTTACCGAGGACGTGTCGGTGTCCGAGCTTGCGCCTCTGTGTGCTCCGCGGGGACTGCCGCTCTTCGTCGACGCCGGGTCGGGGCACCTCTTGGCCCTGGACGTTCCGGGACTGGGTGCCGAGGCGACGATGCGAGACCACATCGAATCCGGCGCGGATTTGGTGGCCTTCTCCGGGGACAAGCTCCTCGGAGGCCCACAGGCCGGCATCGTCGTCGGACGCGCGAGTCTCGTCGCCCGGCTCCGGAGCCACCCCCTGCACCGCGCACTTCGCGTGGACAAGATGACGGTGGCCGCCCTGGAAGCAACCTTGGGCCTTTACCGGAGCGGACAGGCGGACCAAGTGCCAACCCGGGCGCTGCTCTCCGAGTCCGCTGGAGCCTTGAAGCAACGGGCCGAGCGTCTTCAGGCGGAACTCCAGCGGCAGGGGTTCTCCACAGAAGTCATCGACGTGGAGGGGCAGGCTGGCGGAGGCACGCTGCCGTTGGCCCGCATCGCCTCGGCCGCGTGCACGCTGGAGGGGGACCCGGAAGCTCTGCTCAGTCGCCTCCGCCAGGGCGACCCTCCCGTGGTGGCGCGTATTTCTGAGGGTCGCGTGCTCCTCGACGTCCGCTGCATCCCGGATGCGGAGCTGGAGGCCCTCGGCCGAGCAGTGGCGACTGCGCTTTCTGGAGGGCAGTAGCGGCCGCCATGCTCAGCACGCACGCGCTCGTCCTCAACCGCTCCTTCCGTCCGGTGCACGTCACTTCGGTGCGGCGTGCCTTTACCCTCCTCTACCAGGGTGTGGCGAAGGCGCTGGACGACCAATTTCGCCTCTACGACTTTGCGGATTGGTCCGCGCTCAGCGCGGCCGGCCATGACAGCATCTCCACCGTCGACCGCACCTTGCGCGTGCCGCGGGTGGTGGTGCTGTCCGCGTACGACCATCTACCGAAGGGCAGGGTGCGCTTTAGCCGGACCAACATCTACGCCCGGGACCGAGACACCTGCCAATACTGTGCTCGGACGCTGCCGCGGAGCGAGCTCAACCTCGACCACGTCGTGCCACGCGCCCAAGGGGGACGGACCACCTGGGAGAACGTGGTGTGCAGCTGCGTGCCCTGCAACCTGCGGAAGGGGGGGCACACGCCGGAGCAGGCGGGAATGGTGCTCCACAGCCGTCCCGCCCGGCCGCGCTGGACGCCGCTCTTCCGGGGAGCGGTGAGACGGGTGAGCTACCGAGAGTGGCAGCCGTTTCTCTCCTTTAGCGACGCCAGCTACTGGAATGTCGAGCTGCGCGACGGTTGACTTCCTGGCTTCCGACCGTCCGGCTCCTCTAGACTCACGGTGGCGCACCGGTGAAACGATTTGGGCTGAACAACGTGGTGGACTTGCGCGGGCGCGGTGCGCGGGCCAGCGGTGGGCCCGACGCCTCCACCCCGGACGTGGCTGCCCCGGCTCCGGCGGCCCAGCAAGCACGCTCCATTGTTGCCTTCGGCGGCGGTAAGGGAGGCATCGGGAAGAGCCTCGTCGCCGCCAACGTCGGCATTGCGCTGGCGCGCGCCGGGCACCGGGTGCTTCTCGTGGACGCGGACTTGGGGGGTGCCAACCTCCACACCTGCCTCGGCGTGCCCCAACCCGCGGCGACGCTTTCGGACTTCGTCCTTCGCGGCGTCCCGCTGGCAAAGCTGGCTGTCCCCACCGGGATTGAGGGGCTGGCGCTGGTGTCCGGCGCGCTTGACGCCCTGGATGCTGCCAACCCGCGCGCCCAGGCGCGCTCCAAGCTTCTGGAGGAGCTGCAGGCCCAGGAGGTGGACTACCTGTTGCTGGACCTCGGGGCTGGCACCGGGGTGCACACGCTGGACTTCTTCCTCCTCGCCAACCACGGGGTGCTGGTGGTGCTTCCCGAGCCCACCTCGGTGGAGAACGCCTACCGCTTCCTGAAGGCTTCGCTGTTTCGACGGCTTCAGCAACTGGCGCGGGAACTCGGCGTGGAGCGGGTGGCCGAGGGGGCGCTCGGCAGCAGAGACAGTGCCCTGCGCACGCCTGCGGACGTGGTGGCCCACGTGCGAGAAAGCGACCCGGCCGCTGCCGAGGCTTTGGCCACCGCCCTGCAGAGCTACCGGGTGAAACTCGTCGTCAACCAAATACGCGCTCCGGCCGACGAGTCCGTGGGGCCGGCGGTCGCCTCGGCCTGGAAGAAATTCTTCGGGCTCGAGATGGACTACCTCGGCGGCATCCCCTACGACGACGCGGCATGGCGCGCGGTGCGCCGGCGGCGTCCGCTCCTCGTGGAGACACCGGAGTCGGAGGCAGCCAAGCAGCTGCACGCGGTGGCCTCCCGGCTTGCGTCCCTGGACGCGGAGACGCCTCGGCGATGAAGAGCTTCCGCGAGCAGACCTATTACGAGTTGCTGGAAGTCCGGCGGGGAGCTCCCGCGGAGGAGGTGCGAGCCGCTCTGCGGCGTGCGCTCGACGCCTACGCCCCGGACTCGGTGGCCCTCTACGCGCTGGTGGACGAAGAGCAGGCCGAGGCCCTTCGGAGCCGCCTTCAAGAGGCGGCTCGCGTCTTGGTGGACCCCGCCGCGCGCGCCGGGTACGACCGGATGCTCGGTCTCGAGCCCGAGCATTTGCAGGCGCAGACGGCGTTGTGGGCCGAGGATGACGAAGCCGAGGAGACGGATGCGGCGCAGACGCTCTCGGCCGGCCCCTACCCACGCACCGAGCCGGCCCAGCTGGAGCGGCCCGGTGTCAGCGCGCCGGTGAACGGCGCCCAGGCCTCCCTGGGACTGGAAACCCGCCCGGCGCGCTGGCCGGTGCGCAGTGCCGGCGCGAACGGCTTTGCACGGCCACCCGGACTTCCCTCGCCGACCCCCAGGACGGGCATGGCCGCCGTAGCGGGTGTGGGAGCGGCGGACAACAAGGGCGCGCGGCCGCACGGCCCACCTCTGCCGACGAGCGACCCGGCGAGCCCCACCGCCGGGGCGCTGGGCGCCGTCGAGGAGCGCCCGAGGATGCCCGAGCTGCCCCCGGACGTGGAATTCAACGGCGAGCTGTTGCGGCAGGTGCGGGAGGCGCGGGGGCTCACCCTTCAGCAAGTCGCCGAGCGGACCCGCATTGGCCGTCTGCACTTGGAGCGGGTTGAGGCCGACCGCTACGCGGATTTGCCTCCCTCGGTATACCTTCGGGGCATTCTGGTGAGTCTGGCGCGCGAGCTCAAGCTGGATGCGACGCGGGTGAGCAAGAGCTACCTGTTGCTGGCGGCGCGTGCCGGGCGGACGGAGCCATGATGCGGAGGATTGACGGATGACTGACGAAGAGCGTACCAAGGCCCAGCGGCTGGCCCGAGCCATCGCCTCCGACATTTCGCTCTACAACGAGCAGAAAATCGTCAAGGGCATCGAGCAGGACAACCTCTTCGACGTCCTCAAGGGGGAGCTCGACGAGGGGCGCGACCTCTACCGAAGCCGGGTGAGCCAGGAAGTCTTCACCGGGACGAACTTCTTCGAGCGCGCGGTGGTGGACATCATCGTCCGCGGCAAGGCCCACGTGAAGTCGAAGATTTGGTAGCCGCTCGCGCCGGGCGTGACGCCCTCGCAGCGTACCCTTGAGGCATGGCCACGACGAGGGACGAGCGAGCGGAAACGCTCGCCACCGCGCGAATTTCGCCCTCAGCACGGGGACGTCGCCTCGACCAGGCCTTGGTCGAGGCCTTCCCGGGCTTTAGCCGCGCTCGGCTCCAGTCGCTCTTGCGTGAGGGGCGGGCGTTGGTGGAGGGCAAGTCCGCCAAAAGCGGAGCTCGGGTGAAGGGTGGCGAGCGGGTGGAGCTCCGAATTGGGCCGCCCGCCCCGGCGACGCCGGAGGCGGAGAACCTCGAACTCAGCATTCTCTTTCAGGACCGCGACGTCCTCGTCCTCGACAAAGCGCCGGGCATGGTGGTGCACCCCGCCGCCGGCCACTGGCGGGGGACACTCGTCAACGCCTTGCTACACCACGTCCAGGACTTGGGCGGCGTGGGCGGGACGCTGCGCCCGGGCCTGGTGCACCGGCTGGACAAGGACACGTCGGGGGCTTTGGTGGTGGCAAAAACCGACGTTTCCCTCGCCGCCCTGCAGGCCGCCTTCAAGGCGCGGGAGGTGGAGAAGACGTACCTCGCCCTGGTGCACGGCCATCCGCCCGCCAAAGGACGCATCGAGACGCCCTACGGGCGCCATCCCCGACACCGGCAGCGCTTCACGGGAACGCTTCGGCACGGCAAGCCGGCAGTCACCGTCTACCGCGTCCTCGAGCAGCTGCACGGCGCGGCGCTGGTGGAGGTCGACCTCCTCACCGGTCGGACGCACCAAATACGCGTCCACCTTGCGGAGCTTGGCCACCCGCTCTTGGGAGACGCGCTCTACGGAGGAACGCGGAGGGGGGACGCACGGGTGAAGGGGGTGCAGACAGCGTTGGGGCGTCAGGCCTTGCACGCCGCCCGCCTGGCCTTCGCCCATCCCCGGACCGGAAAGCGTCGCGTCTTCGAGGCGCCGCTCCCGGAGGATTTGCGCGCCGCGCTGGAAGCGCTGCGGCCTTAGGCGGCGGCTAAACGCCGCCCATCGTCATGGGACCCTGCTGGCGACGGGAGAGGACTTTCACCGGCTGGATGGCGAGCACCTTCATGAAGACTTTGAGCAAGTCCGGGTCGAACTTATGGCGTAGCTCGGACCACATCAGCATCAGCGCCACCTCGGGTCCGTAGGCCTCACGGAAGGGTCGCTTGCTGGTCAAGGCGTCGAAGCTGGCGCAGATGGCGATGACCTTGGCGTAAAGCCCCAAAGACGACTTGGGAATAATCATCTGGATGTTGCCGCGCGCATCCCGCACCGCCGTCCCGAAGTCGGTCTTGTACTCGAGCGTCGTGACCACCCGGTGCAGCGTGGTCCGTGAAAAGCCCTTCTCCATGAGAATCATCCGGACACTGACCAGGGGAGCCTTGTTGACCAGCGCCCGCTCCTCGGTGTTGAGGCCGCCCTGTTTCTCGGAGAGACCTTCGGGGATGGTGGCCATCCCGGCGTCATGAAACAGCGCGATGAAACCCATGTCTCGGAGCTGGGCTTTGGTCAGCCCGAGCTCTGCGCCGACGACGATGGCCAACAGACAGGTGTTGACCTGGTGGTAGACGAGGTATTCCTCCTCGTGGCGCACGGTGGTCAGGCCCAAGAAATGGACTGACTGCTCGTAGCAGATGTCCACGAAGTCCTGGACCAAGCGGACGGCGATGCGCGTCGAGAGTGGCTTTCCGGCACGCACCGAATCCATGTACCGCCCGATGAAGAACACCGACCGGGCATAGACGGTGATGGCGTACTTCTTCCGGTCCACCTTCTGGTCGTCCTCCAGCTTTTCCTTGTCGAGCTTCTCCTTCAGCTTCGACCAACGCGCGATGCGGATGGACAGCAGCCGTCTGTCGCCGAGGCCCCCCTCGTCGATGGGTTCGGCTGTCTCCTGCGCGAAAATCCAGATGAAATTCTTGAGCTCGGCCACCTGGATCGACTTGGTCAGCTCGAAGCCGCCCACGTCCTTGGCTCGTAACTCATCGAGCAGGTAGCGGATGTTGTCGACTGCGTTGAACTCCACCTTCACCAACATGCTGTTGATGTAGAAGGAATTCTTGATGCCCATCAGCTCGAAGCGGCCCTCCCGCGAGATGATGGCGTTGAGCGAGTCCTGGAGCGTCATCAGCGGCCGGTCGAAGACCGCGTTGTCCGGGTCATACATCTTCGCGCTCCGCACCAGCATGTAGAGCGTGGAGAGCACCGAGCGCGACAGGATTTGAAGCTTCTCTGAATGGTCACGAGCGACATCGACCAGGTTGTCGGGCTGAAGATGCGAGATTTTGAGGTTCTCGGCCATGGTGGTTTCAGGCGGGTTTGGCCGGGGCGTCGCCAAAGAGGGCCCGCCGAGTCTCGGCGAGGGCACGTCGTGCGGTGGAAAGGACTTCGGGGGGTTGGGTGCGGTCGTCGACCAGTTGCTGGAGCGCTTTGAAGGATTGGATGGACATCACCCCCGCCAAGCCGTGGACGGCGAGGAGTTTCTCGTCCATCACCCGACGGCGGTTCCAGAGGCGCGGGCGCCCGGTCAGCATCTGTTGCATCAGCGAGACCGCGGCCGGAATGCCGGTGCTTCCCAGGGCCGTGTAAAACGCAGCCCGCTCCTCGGTCGTCCGTTTTCGAAAGTCGCGCTTGCGGATGGTGAAGAGCAATTCCAAATAGGCCTGGTCCCGGTCGTATTCCGGTAAGAGGCGCGCGGCGAGCATCCGGACCTGGACGTTGTCGTCGTTGAGCGCTTGGGCGATGAGCTTTCGGGATTCGTTGCTGCGTCCGCGGGCGATGATGTTCATCACCTCGAGCCGGACCGCCAGATTCTTGTGCTTCAGGACGCGGGCGAAGAGCTTCAGTCGGTTCTGCAACTGCGCCCGCTCGAGGATGTACACCATGTCTCGGACCGTCTGGGGACGCTCCGAGGAAAGCCGCTCGACGACCTCTGCCGGTCGATTCTTGGCAAACTCGGCTAGCACGTCGCACAGAAGGATTCGGTGCTCCGGTATCTCCACCGTCTCCAGTGCGTTGAGCAGGCTCGGGACCACCGACGGGTGCAGAGCCAAGAGGTAGCGCGTGACGTCCTGCGGCGAGCGCAAACGACCGGAACGGAGCACGTCGCCGATGCGCGTCAGCCGCTGCTCCTCGCCCATCTTGGTGAGGAACGTCTGCTTCAGCTCTCGCATCGCCCCCATGTTCGGTCGGTCCTCCATGGCCGAGAACTTGAGGACAATCTGGTTGATGGTGGCGAAGTCCTCCTGGAGCAGAAGGGCATCCAGGAGCTGCAGGAACATCTCCTCCAGGAGGGCTGGGTCGTCGACACCTGTCTCTGCGACCTGAAAGATGCCGGCCACGAGCTTGGGGAAGAGTCGGCTGTTCTCCTCCTCGGCAATCTCCCGCTGCACCTTGACCTTGAGGTCGTCGGTGGCCGTCTCTCCGGCAATGACCGCGCCACGGACTTGCTCGACGCCCTCCAGCTTGAGCTCGAGGTCCGAAGCCGTGACTCGGGCAAAACGAAGGAAGTCATCCGAATGGCTGCGGAGACGCAGGTATAGGAAGTTAATAACGTTATCGACTTCCACCTGGACGGCTTCGTCATCCATGCCCTCGACGTGGAAGCCCTCGACGACGACGTATTCCAGATGGTCGAGCGGCGCGCGCCACAGCTGCGCAACGGTGTCTTCGCCCTGTTTGTCGACGTCCGAGAGCGCCACCAGCGTAAACGTCACCAACTCATCGAGGCGAAGCCCAGGGCGGAAGATGAATTGCCGAATGCCATCCCGCCAGAACTTGAAGGGGAGGTTGGTCTCCTCCGGGAAGAGCTCCTGGTCGAGCAGAAGCAGGTTCTGCTGCTCCACTTTGAAGAGCAGCGGCCCGAAGGTCTCGGTGTAGGTGCGGACCGCCTCGTGCGACTTTTGCAGGTACTCGCCGTAGCGCCCCTCGGCGTGGCGGTACATGCCAATCTGCTTGATGCCCTTCAAGAGGTGGAAGGCAAACGCCTTGGCGAGCTCGAGCTTCTGCCGGTTGCGCTCTTCGTCGAGCGGGTCCAACGGCGGAGCGGCCGGCTCCGCCTCCGGAGCCTTAGCTGGGGTCGCTTCGGACATCGAGGCTTGCCAGTCTAATCGCTCTGCCTCCGGGCGCCCAATCCCGGGGCTGAAGCCTCCGAGGCGGGTGAGCGTCCCTCCCACCCCAAGGGGCGGGCGCTAGGCGGAGGGTGGTGGCCCCTGGAGCTCGGCACGCGCCTCGGAAAGAAGCGCGCGACGCTCGCCCGGCTGCAAGGGACGGTTGCCAAAGCGTGCCTCGAGGTAGCGCGCCGTGGCGCGGCGGACTTTCTCCGGGACGGCGTGGCCCGCGCGCGGCAGCTCCTCCAGCCACTGCCCTTTCCGCAAAAGGCCGGCCCGCGCCACCAGGCGAAAGAGGGCGACACCCAGTTGGCCCGCCTCGTCGGGCGGCTTACGCCCGAGCAAGTACAGGAGGACGGCCAACAGCGCCACGCCCCCCAGTGCCGCGAGGGCCCCCATGGGAGGGTGCGCCACCGCCAGGGGGCGTCGACTCTGGCCGCCGCCCAAGCCGTGGAAGAGGGCGACTTGGTCCGCAAGGGAGTAGTCGACGACGCCATTCAGCCAGCGAATCTCCAGCGCCTCATAGGCGCCCAACAGCCAAGAGACGAGCGTGGCGCTCGCCGCTGAGCGGTTTTGCGGAGGCGTGGCATCCAAGCGCAGCGTGCCCCCAGGGACGTCCGCCTCCACCCAGGCGTGCGCGTCCCCGGCCCGGACGATGTACTCACTCGCCGTCCGCTCGCCGCCGTAGAAGCCCATCACCACCCGGGTGGGAATTCCCAACGTCCGCAGCAGGACGGCCAGCGCGGTGGCGAAGTCCTCGCAGTGGCCGGCGCGGCGCTGAAACAAGAAGTCAGCCAAAGGGTCGTCCACTGGCCCAGGCAACTCCAGGGTGTAGCGGTAGCGCTGCTGGAGGCGACCCTCCAGTCGTCGCGCCACCTGGGCTGGCCCCTCGGCATTCCCGGCCAGCTCGCGCGCCAACCCGGGAATACGTGGGTCCAAATGGCGGGGCAGCTCCAGGCGCCGTTGTCGCGTCGCCGGGTCCGGCCGGAGGGCACTGGCGGTGGAGATGCTGGCGGCCCGGTAACGAAAGCCCACGGCGGAGCCGTTGAAACGGACGGACTCGTCTCCCACCGGGACGAGCCCAACGTGCACGCTGTACGCCGGAAGGTAAGCCGTCGCCAAGGTGAACTGCACCGGATGGTCGAGCGCCACCGCCGTCTGCGAGCCGTAGGCCGGAAGAAGCTCAATGGTTTGTGAAACCGTCTTGGCCGAAAGCGGCCCGGTGGTCAGCCTCTGGGTGGAACGGCCCGGCCGGGCTTGGCCCACCCACTCCACGCCGTCGAAGGTGTCGAAGCGGTAGGCCACCCAGTAGGCGTCGAGATTTTCCAGCCCTGGGTCCGGGTCCAGCTCGGCCCGGAACACAATCCGCGGGTTGGACTTCAATTCTCCGCTACCGCCGAGCCGCAAGCGGTCTCCCAGCCCCAGGCCGCCGCCTCTCGCCGAGAGCGCACTGCGGCGCGCCGCCAAATTCCAAGAAAGCCTCGGGAAGCTGAAGAAGAAGAGCCCGCCTCCCACCACCGCCAGCACGGCCAGGACGGCGCCCGCTCGGAGCACCGGCGAGAGCGGCGGGGCCATGCCCAACGGTGTCGTTTGTTCCACCTCCCCGAGCGCAAGGGCGAGGCTGGTGCACAGGGTGTAGGCAAACAAGCAGGGAAGGAAGCCGAGGTCGGCCGAGAGTGCGGCGCCGCCGGACAGCATGAGCAGCCCCGCCAGGGCCACCTGCTGGTCGACGGCCGCGCCGGTGCGGGAAAGCATGCGCTGGGCTGTCAACAGGGCAGCGCAGGCGCACGCGGCAACCACCAAGTCCATGTGGCCCGAGGCCACCATGGCCCAAAGGACGAGAATGCTGCCCAAAAGAAGCAGCGCGCTCTCGCGCACGTGCCTCTCGAAGGGCCGCACGTCGAGAAGCGCGAGCCCCAAGGAAAGGAGGAAGAGGACGGACGTCCAAACGGGAACTTGCCCGGAGAGCGTCATGGCCGAGAAGGCCGCCGCTGCGCCCAGGTCGCGAAGCACGACGCGCACCCGCTGTGGCCCGCGGTTCTTCATTGCGGCATCGGCCCCTCGAGCCCAGCGCGGGCGACGGCGCTCAACAGGAGTCGCTCGTGGTGTGACCCGTGGTCTGGCGCCAGACGCACCGGACCGGCCTCGAGCCCCACCTCGGCGCCGCCGGCGAGGAGAGCCCGCGCCCGGGCCGCCACTTCCTCGCAGCTGCGTTCCAGCGCGGCACCCTGAACGCCGGCGTCGAGACGGAGCACCACCGAGCGCGTCTCCTCGGTGTCGCGCTCCACGCGCAACGGTGCTCCGCCGAGGGCACTCTTCAGCCAGTGCACACGGCGCGCATCCTCGCCGGCACGCAAGAGGCGCAGCCCTGCGGTGTCGCCATCTCCTTCTCTCAAGAACCGCCGCGAGGGTCGGACACCCTGGCCGGCGTCAGAAAAAAAGTCGGCCCGCGGCGCCGGCACGCGACGGGGGTAGACCAGCAACTCGCCGGGAACCTCCAACACACGGCCTTTCTCGAAGAGGCCCAAGGGAAACGTCGTGGTCACCCGGACGCCTCGCAGCGCGTAGGGGCCGCGCCGGGGCGCCTCGAGCCGGCCGCGCACCACCACCTCGGCCTTGGGGCGTAGCAGGGAGAGACTGGCCCTCCCCGTTACCTCGGGGTGCGTTTCGGAGAGGGTGAGGGCGAAGGCCGTGCCCCTTTTCCGGGAAATGGCCCAGCGGTAGACGAAGGGCTCGCCAGCGTACGCCGCTTCCGCGCCGAGCCGGCGAAGCTGAAGGCCACGCAGCGAAGCCTCGCTGAGCACTCCCGACGCAACAATGGTGGCCAGCTGCACGCCCAACACCAGGTAGAGCAGGTTGTTTCCCGTGTTGAGCGCCCCGAGCCCGATGCCCACCGTCAACAGGAGGTAGGTGCGACCGGCCCGCGTCACTCGCAACGTGCGGGGCGGGCGAAACCAGCGCCGCACCCGTCCCAACACCTTCGACCAGTTCATCGCGGCGCGGGCGTCCGGCGGACAATTTCAGAGAGGAGCTCCGCTGCCTCCTCGCGGGCTGCGGCACCCTGTGCGCCGCTGCGCAGCGCCACCCGGTGGGCCAGGGCTGGGACCACCAGCGCGCTGATGTCGCCCGGGGTGACGAAGTCCCGCGCCTCCCAAAGGGCGTGGGCCTTGGCCGCCGCCATCAGCGAGAGGGCAGCCCGCGTCGAAGCTCCGCGCTCGAGCTGCGGATGTTCCCGGGTGGAGGAGGCAAGGGCCACCGCGTAACGCGCGACGTCCGCGTCGACGTGCACCTCTGCAGCCCGCGCTTGAAGTCTGAGGACGTGCTCGGTGTCGAGTACCGGGTGCACCGCCTCGAGCGGGTGGCGGAGCCCGCGCGAGGCGAGGAGCGCCGCCTCCACCGCAGGCGGGGGGTGGCCAAGCGTGAGGCGAAGCAGGAAACGGTCCAATTGCGCATCCGGCAGCGGGTAGGTGCCGGCCAAGTCCAGCGGGTTCTGCGTCGCCACCACCAAGAAGGGCCGCGGCAAGAGGTGGGTGACGCCGTCCACGGTGACGTGTCCGTGTCCCATGGCCTCTAGAAGTGCGGACTGGGTGCGGGGGGGCGCCCGGTTGAGCTCGTCGGCCAGCACGAGCGAGCGAAAGAGGGGACCCGGGCGGAATTGGAAGTTGGTGCTGGCCGCGGAGAAGACTTGCACGCCGGTGACGTCGGCCGGCATCAGGTCCGAAGTGAATTGAATGCGGGCGAAGCTGAGCCCGAGCGCGCGAGCGAGTGCGTCGGCCAGCGTCGTCTTCCCGACGCCGGGGATGTCTTCTAGGAGGAGGTGTCCCCCGGCCACCAAGCAGGTGAGGGCGAGCTCGATTTGCTGGCGTTTGCCAGCGACCACTTCGGACAACGCGTCAGCGACGCGAACCAGGGCACTGTGCGCCGCCGTCGAGGCGAGCGGCGTCGGGAGCGGGACGACGGGAGAGTTCACGGAGCTGCGGTACAATAACAATGTTCCACTCGCCGTCTGTGTGCGGCGGCCGGTGTCCTTTCCACCCGGGGGCCAGTGGGGTGTGTCGCCCTCCGGCGCACACGGAGGCAGCCGGGACCCTTCAAAGGGCCAGGGCCTTGATTTCTGGACATCCCCTGTCATATTGCGCCGCTTTCCGCGGGGCCCCCCCTCCTCCAGAGGCGGGCCCGCCTGGCGCAAGCCCCACAAGAGACGAGGGATGACGGTCGTGAAGGGACTCATCGGCAAGAAGGTCGGAATGACCCAGGTATTCACCGAGGACGGTTCGATGGTTCCGGTGACGGTCATCGACGCGTCCTCATGCACCGTGGTGGGTAAGCGGACCCCGGAAAAAGACCACTACTCGGCGGTGATGCTCGGTTTTGGCGAGGTGAAGGAGAAGCGCCTCAGCAAGGCCGAGCTCGGCACCTTCAAAAAGGCCGGGACGGCCGCCCGTCGCCACCTGAAAGAGTTTCGTCTCAGCCCGGAGGAAGCCAACGCCTTCACGGTGGGGGAGCCAGTCAAGGTCGACCTCTTCACCAAGGGCGAGCTGGTGGATGTCACCGGCATCACCAAGGGCCGTGGCTTCCAGGGCGTCATGAAGCGCTGGAACTTCCGCGGTTACGGTCAGACGCACGGCACTCACGAGTACCGCCGGCACCCGGGCGCCATCGGCCAGCGGAAGACGCCAGGCCGCGTCTACCCAAACAAGAAGATGCCGGGCCATTACGGCGTCGAAAAAGTCACCACCCAGAACCTCACCGTCGTGGATGTGGACGTCGAGAAGGGTCTGCTCCTGGTGAAGGGTGCGGTGCCCGGTCACGGTGACGGACTGGTGTTCGTCCATCCTGCGGTGAAGGTGGCGCTGCGCGGCACGCACGCCAAGGCCCGCAACAAAAAGTAGAGCCTCCTCCAGGCGAGCCTGAGGCGCACGAAAGCGGCCGTCAGCCCGACGCCGCGTCGCGCTTGCGTTCCCGGTCTGCGCGGTAGCGCTCGCCCGAGGTCAGCTGGCGCTTCCGCAGGCGCACCGACTTCGGAGTGACTTCCACCAACTCGTCCGGGCCAATCCACTCCAGGGAGCGTTCCAGCGTCATGTCCCTGGGCGTGGTGAGGATGACGTTCTCGTCTCGCCCCGCGGCACGGACGTTGGTGAGCTTCTTCTCGCGGCAGGCGTTGACGTTGAGGTCCGAGGGGTGGGCGTGCTCGCCAATAATCATCCCGTCGTAGACCGAAACGCCGGGCCCAACGAAGAGCGCCCCGCGCTCCTGGATGGAGAAGAGGGCATAGGGCACTGTCTCGCCCGCCCGGTCGGACACGATGGCCCCGTTGCTGCGCCTGGGGATGTGGCCGAACCACGGCTCGTAGCCGTCGAACTGGCTGGAGATGATGCCTTCGCCCCGGGTGATGGTGAGGAATTCGCTTCGAAACCCGACCAACCCGCGAGCCGGGATGCGGAACTGGAGCCTGGTCCGCCCAGAGCCCAGGGGCGTCATGTCCATCATCCGCCCTTTGCGCGGTCCGAGCCGTTCAGTGACTGCCCCCACCGCGGATTCAGGCACGTCGCACACCATGAGCTCCATCGGCTCGTGGATTTGCCCATCCACCTCACGCACCAGGGGCTCGGGGTTACTGGCGGTGAGCTCGTAGCCATCGCGGCGCATGTTCTCGATGATGACCGCCAGCTGGAGTTCTCCGCGACCGACGACGCGAAAGGCATCGGGGGTTTCCGTATCCTCCACGCGGATGGAGACGTTGCGGTAGGCCTCGCGGTAGAGGCGCTCCCGGAGGTTGCGCGAGGTGACGTACTTGCCCTCGCGCCCGGCCAGGGGCCCGTCGTTGACCCGGAACACCATCATCATCGTGGGCTCGTCGACGGTGATGCGCGGGAGCGCCACGGGGGCCTCGGTGTCGGCCAGGGTGTCGCCGATGGACACCGCTTCGATGCCAGCGACGCTGACCAGCTCGCCCGGACCGGCATCCTCAATCTCCACCCGCTTCAGCCCCTGGAAGCCGTACAGCTTGAGCACCTTGCCGGCTTCGATGCGGCCCGCGTCGCGGAGCACCGCCAGCGGCTGCCCGGAACGGATGGTCCCGGCGTGGACCCGGCCCACCGCCAGACGGCCCACGTAGTCGTCGTAGTCCAGGTTGGCGACGAGCAGCTGGAGCTTGTCCCCTTCGCCAGCCGGCGGGGGTGGAATGTGGGACAGGATGGCGTCGAAGAGCGGCTCGAGGTTTTTCCCCGGTTCTGCGAGCGAGCGCGAGGCCTGGCCGGCTCGGGCCACGGTGTAGAGCACTGGGAAATCGAGCTGCTCCTCCTCGGCGCCGAGGTCAATGTAGAGCGAATACACCTGGTCCAGGA
Source organism: uncultured delta proteobacterium (assembly GCA_963745475.1). Lineage (GTDB taxonomy): Bacteria > Myxococcota > Myxococcia > Myxococcales > Myxococcaceae > JADGRA01. The sequence goes on along the minus strand of CAVUXN010000009.1, from coordinate 11,487 downwards.
CTTCGCGCGGGCGAGCGTCCTGCCGGTCGATTTTGTTGATGACCAGCACCGTCTTCAGCCCCATGGCCAGCGCCTTGGAGAGGACGAAGCGCGTCTGGGGAAGGGGTCCCTCGGCCGCGTCGACGAGCAGCAGCACCCCGTCCACCAGTCGCAAGGCCCGCTCGACCTCTCCACCGAAGTCGGCGTGGCCGGGCGTGTCGACGATGTTGATGTGGTAGCCGCGGTACTCAACCGCAGTATTCTTCGCGAGGATGGTGATGCCCTTCTCACGCTCGAGGGCGTTGGAATCCATCACCCGCTCGACGAGCGCCTCGTTGGCACGGAACACCCCCGCCTGGCGGAGCATGTAGTCCACCAGCGTGGTCTTGCCGTGGTCGACGTGGGCCACGATGGCCACGTTGCGAATCTGTGCACGAGGAAACATGGGGGAGGGCCGCGCGGCTTGTAGCGTCCAGCACCCCGCGAAGCAAGCGGAGGGCCGCTCAGGCAGCCGCGGAGGGGGTTTCCAGAGCCTTCTGGATGGCGGCGTGGAGGCCTTCCAGGGTGAGGGGCTTGGTGAGGTGGGGGCGGTCGAGCGAGTTCAGGAACTCCTCGCTGCGGGACGTGAAGGCGCCTCCGGTCATCATGACCACCCGCCTGGCCTGTTCCGGCGCGACCTCGCGAAGGGTACTGAAGAGCTCCTCGCCGGACATCTCGGGCATCATCAAGTCGGAGAGGATGACGTCAAACCACTGCCCAGCGCTCACCAAGCCCAGGGCCTCGCGCGCCGACGTCGCTGTCGTCACCGCGTGGTCGCGGCGAAGGAGCCTCTGAATGGCCGAGCAGATGAACGGTTCATCGTCCACCACCAGCACCCGGACTCCGGACCGGCCGCGCCCGGCGCCAACCGCAACCGCCTGAGAGACGCCAGCCGGAACCTGGGTCTGCGCCGAGTCCGCATCGAGCTCCTGAGGTTGGCTCAACGAGAAGCGCAGCTGGCACAGTCCGCCGAGCTCCACCTTGTCGCCCTCCACGAGGCGGATGGTCCCTTTCAAGCGCCGGCCGTTGTGGAAGGTGCCGTTGGTCGAGCCGAGGTCCTGGAGCTCGAAAGCCCCCGCCCCGGCACAGACGATGCGCGCGTGGCGGCGCGAGATGCCGTCATCCACCAACTGGACTTCGGCCTCCGGGCCGCGGCCCAGCACCGCGTTGCGGCCGTCGAGCTTAAACGCCCGGCCGAAGAGGCCAGGGGTAGAAGACCGAGTGACGACCAGCCACCCTCCGTCCTTCGCCGGAGGGGCAAGCTTGGAAGGGGTGGCGTCGACGCTCATCCGGCTCTTGGAGAAAGAGACTGACGGGGCTGCCTCACACCGTCTAACGGAGGAAGCGTCTCGCTCCGCCTCGTCCTGGTCAAGCGCGCCTGTCCTCTGTGTGGCACCCAGACACACGCCTGCGCAGGAAGTCCGCCACCGCCTGGTTCACCCGGGCGGGAGCCTCCAGCGGCGCGGTGTGACTGCCGCCGGCCACCATCAGCAGCTCGGCGCCGGGAATGGCCAAGGCCATGCGTCGGGAGAGCCAAGGTGGGGTGAAGCGGTCGCGGTCCCCGCCAACCACCAACGTCGGGACGTCCACCGCTGGCAGGTGGTCCTCAGCCGAATGCTCCGACGCGGCCTGCATGGTGCGAAGGAACAAGCGCGGGTCCATGGAGAGAAAGTGCGCGAAATAGGGCTCCAGGTCCTCGCGGTGCACGAGCTTCGGATTCACCTCGAAAAGGAGCGCCAGCTCGAGCGCCAGCCCGGACCGGACAGCTGCGCGGGCCAGCGCCGAGACCCCCCGGGGCACGGCCTCCGTCGTCCGTCGCAGGAAGGGGAGCAGCGTGCGCAAAAGGCTCGTGTCGTGAAACGTGTCGAGCGGATGACCCGAGCTGCCACACACCAGCACCAGCGCCTCCACTCTGGAGCGGTGGCGGCGGTGCAGCTCCAAGGCGACTTGGACTCCCATGGAGTGGCCGATGACCACCGAGCGCTTGAGGCGTGCGGCGTCGAGAACGCGGGCGGCGTCGTCCGCCAGGCTGGGAATGGTTAAGCCCCGCGCGTCGGGGGGCGGGGGCGACCGCCCATGAGCAGGGTAGTGCCAGTGCACCACGCGCTCTGTCTCTGCGAGCGCGGGCTGCAGGTACCGCCAGATGAAGCCGTCGCAACCGAGTCCGTCGCAGAGCAGCACCGCCGGCTCCCCTTGGCCCTCGGACGCCCAGAAGAGCTGGGTGCCCTGGCGGGGCCGGGTGAGGGCGCCCCGGCCGTCCAGCGGGCGGGCTGTGGCAGGGGCCGACTTCGGCCGAGGGCTGTTGGATTGCCGCACGAAGCGTTTTTTTGGGACCTCAGGAAGCCACACGCTCTTCCTCGCAAGGTCGGGTTCCGGGTGCCTATAGTGGCGCGGGAGTCGCCTTTCAACTCACGGGGAGTTTTCGACCTGTCGTCCGCTCCGCACGCGCATGAACATTCGAAGCCGGGGCACAGCCACGCTGCGCCAGGCGGAGACACGGGCGCAACGGTGGCCGCGCACCGCGCGGACGACCGACGACGGATGGTGGGCGCTCTGTGTCTGACGGCTGGAATCGCCGTGCTGGAGGCGGTCGGCGGTTGGTACAGCCATTCCTTGGCCCTCATGTCCGACGCCGGTCACATGCTGACCGACGTTTCGGCCCTGGTGCTAGCGCTGCTGGCGTTGTGGTTCGCAGGTCGCCCAGCGGACCCTCGGCGCAGTTACGGCTACGTCCGGCTGGAGATTCTCAGTGCCTTGGTGAACGGGGTGCTGCTCCTGGGCATCACCCTTCTCATTGTGGTGGAGGCCATTTCGCGGCTGCGTGACCCGCCTCAAGTCCACCTCTTGCCCATGGCAGTGCTGGCGGGCATCGGCCTCTGCGCCAACCTTGGCGCTCTCGGCTTTCTGCACCGCAGCCACACCCTCAACGCGCGCGCTGCCTTCCTCCATGTGGTGGGCGACACGCTGTCCAGCATGGGTGTGCTGCTCGGCGCCGCGGTGATGGCGTTGACGCATTGGCGCTGGGTGGACCCAGCGTTGTCCCTGGCCATCTCGGTGGTGATTGTCATTGGCAGCTGGCGTCTCCTTCGAGACGCGGTGGATGTGCTTCTGGAGGCCGTCCCCGCCCACGTCGACTTAGAGGCCGTTCGGGTGCTGCTCGAGCGGGCGGAAGGCGTGGTCGCCGTCCATGACCTTCACGTGTGGACGCTCTCCAGCGGGCTCTACGCCCTCTCGGCCCACCTGGTGGTACTGGACCCGATGGTTTGCAACAACGACCAGATTCTCTCGGGTCTCAAGCACGAGCTTCTCGGTCGGTACGGCATCGACCACACCACCATCCAAATCGAAAGCGAGACCTACGCCCACGCGGGCGAAGTCCATTGAGGCCTCCCGAAGGGCCGGTGGCCGACTCCAAGAGGGGAGGAAGGCATGCGGATTGTGGGTGGGACGCGGCGTGGTCGGCGGTTGCTGCCGCCGCGCTCCGTGGCGACCCGTCCCACAGCGGACCGCGTCCGGGAGACGCTCTTCAATGTCCTCGGCCAGACGTTTTCCGGGGGAGACGTCCTGGACTTGTACGCGGGAACTGGGGCGCTCGGGTTGGAGGCCCTGTCTCGGGGCGCCGAGCGGGCCGTCCTGGTGGACGCGGCGGCGGAAGCCGCTGACCTCTGCCGGCGAAATGCCTCTACCCTGGGCTTCGAGAAGGAGGTCAGCGTCCTGCGCATGCGCGCCGAGCGAGCGGTTGAGCAGCTCGACCGCGCCGGCCGTCGCTTCGCGCTCGCGTTTGCCGACCCCCCCTATGCGGCCAAGTCCGGCGAATGGGTGGTGGGAGCGGTGGGGCCGCTTCTCGCCGAGGGAGGAACGCTGGTCGTGGAACACGACCGCCGCGAGGTCCTCCCGGAGAACAGCGGAGCGCTTTTCAAGGTGGACCAGCGCCGCTTCGGAGATACCGTGGTGAGCCTCTACCGGGCGGCGCCGCCAGACCCTTGACCCCTCTCCGTAACCCCGGAAACACTCCAGGAGTCCCATGGCCGTCGCCATCTACCCCGGCTCGTTCGACCCGCTCACCAACGGGCATCTGAGCATCATCCACCGCGGGCTCAAGGTCTTCGACCGGCTGGTGGTGGCGGTCCTGAACAATCCGAGGAAGTCGCCGATGTTCTCGGTGGAGGAGCGACGTCAGCTCATTCGGGAGGCGTGTCCGGACCCGCGGGTGGAGGTGGACGACTTTCAGGGACTCCTGGTCCACTACACACGCCGCAAGGGCATTAACCTCGTTCTACGCGGCCTGAGAGCTGCCTCGGACTTCGAGTACGAGTTTCAGCTCGCGAACATGAACCGCAAGCTGGACACCGAGTTCGAGTCAGTCTTCATGATGACTGGACAGGACAGCTTCTACATTTCGTCCCAGCTGGTGCGAGACGTGGCCTCACTCGGTGGCGACGTCGAGGGGCTCGTCCCCCCCAACGTGTTCCGCAAGCTGCACGAGCGCTTCCGCCCGAGGTGAGGCGGGAGGGAGTGGGGGGAGATGGGCTTGCTCGCCAACGGGCGCTTGTCCGGCGTCGGTCCCGCCTTGTATAGGCAAGCCAACCGCCATGAAGCTTGCCCACCGGCTGCACGCCATCAAACCGTCTCCCACCCTCGCCTTAAATGCTCGCGCCAAGGCGCTGGCCGCCGCCGGGGAGGACGTCGTCGGCTTTGCCGCCGGCGAGCCGGATTTTGACACCCCGGAGCACATCAAGCGGGCGGCCGTCCAGGCGCTGGCTGAGGGCTTCACCAAGTACACCGCCACCGCCGGCACGCCCGAGCTCCGGGCGGCCATTTGCGACAAGCTGAAGGGGGACAATGGGCTGAGTTACACGCCGGAGCAGGTCGTGGTGAGCAACGGCGCCAAGCAGTGCCTCTACAACTTCTTCCAGGTGCTCCTCGACGATGGCGACGAAGTCATCATTTTTAACCCCGCATGGGTCAGCTATCCGGACATGGTGGCCCTGGCCGGTGGAAAGCCCGTCTTCGTTCCAACCCGGGAAGAGGAGGGCTGGGTCCCTGACCCGGAGCTCTTTGCTCGAGCCATCACGCCCCGGACGCGCGCCGTGGTCCTCAACAGCCCGTCCAACCCCACCGGCGGAGTCCTTTCCGCCGAAGCCCTCTCGGCTCTGGCCCGCGTTGTGGAGCGCCACCCGCACCTGGTGGTGGTGACCGACGACATTTACGAGAAGCTCCTCTACACCGGCCAGCCCTTCGTCGAGCTCCTCAACGTCGCCCCCCACCTGGCCGAGCGGACGCTGGTGGTCAATGGCCTCAGCAAGGCCTTTGCCATGACGGGCTGGCGGCTCGGCTATGCCGCGGGGCCCAAGGCGCTCATCTCGGCGATGCAAATGCTGCAGGACCAGTCCACCTCCAACGCGTCCAGTATTGGCCAAAGGGCCGCAGTCGCTGCCCTGCAGGGGCCCAAAGACACCATTGACGTCATGGTGCGCGAGTTTCTCGCCCGTCGCGACCTCTTCGTCGCTGGACTCCGGGCCCTGCCCGGAGTGCGCATCCGGCCTCCCGACGGGGCCTTCTACGTTTTCCCGAGCGTCCAGGGCCTTCTGGGCAAGAGGCACCGGGGCAAGGCGCTCGAGGGCTCGGTGCACATCTCCCAAGTCCTCCTGGATGACTACCGGCTGGCCGCAGTGCCGGGAGAGCCCTTTGGCGCCGAGGGGTACCTCCGCCTCAGCTTCGCCGCCTCGCGGGCCACCATCGAAAAGGGCTTGTCTCGGCTGCGGGACTTCGTCGGCGGCCTGAGCTGAGGTAGGGCCTCCTCGGCCTTGCCCCTGCCGGGCGTCACAAGGGGGCCAGGGACGGTTTCTTCAAGCCGTTCCCAACTCTGGTGATGCCCCCGGGAGTCCTCGCTTCGTGGTACACGCCCCGGCCCGATGCCCAAGCGTACTGACATCCACAAGGTCCTGGTCATCGGTTCCGGGCCCATCATCATCGGCCAAGCCTGTGAGTTCGACTATTCGGGCACGCAGGCCATCAAGGCGCTGCGCGAGGAGGGCGTTCAAGTCGTCCTCCTCAACAGCAATCCGGCGACGGTGATGACCGACCCGGAGTTTGCCGACCGGACTTACATCGAGCCCATCACCGTCGACGTCGCTGAGCAGATTATTGAGCGAGAGCGCCCGGACGCGTTGTTGCCCACCATGGGCGGACAAACGGCGCTCAACCTGGCCAAGGCACTCGCCGAGCAGGGCATCCTCGAGAAATACGGAGTGCGGTTGATTGGCGCATCGCTCAACGCCATCAACAAAGCCGAGGACCGGCAGCTCTTCAAGGCGGCCATGCAGAAGGTGGGCATCCCGCTGCCGAGGAGCGGTTACGCGCGCTCCCTACAGGAGGCGGTGGCCATCGTGAAGGACATCGGCTTCCCGGCCATCATCCGTCCCAGCTTCACGCTCGGGGGGACGGGCGGCGGCGTCGCCTTCAATTCCGAGGAATTCGAAGCCATCTGTACACAGGGCCTCAAGGCGAGCCCGGTGAAGACGTTGCTCATCGAGGAGAGCGTCCTCGGATGGAAGGAATACGAGCTGGAAGTCGTTCGAGACGTGGCGGACAACGTCATCGTCGTCTGCTCCATCGAGAACTTCGACCCCATGGGTGTCCACACCGGTGACAGCATCACCGTGGCCCCCGCCCAGACGCTCACTGACAAGGAGTACCAGCGGCTGCGGCAGGCGGCGCTGGCCATCATCCGGGAGATTGGCGTCGACACCGGCGGGAGCAACATCCAGTTCGGCGTGAATCCCGTCGACGGACGGATGGTAGTCATCGAGATGAACCCGCGCGTGAGCCGGTCCAGTGCGCTGGCCTCAAAGGCCACTGGCTACCCGATTGCAAAAATCGCGGCCAAGCTCGCGCTCGGCTACCGACTCGACGAGCTGCAGAACGACATCACCCGGGACACGCCGGCCTCCTTCGAGCCCACGCTCGACTACGTGGTGGTGAAAGTCCCGAGATTCAATTTCGAAAAGTTCCCCAACGCCAACCGCACCCTAACCACCACCATGCGCAGCGTCGGTGAGGTGATGGCCATTGGCCGAACCTTCAAGGAGGCCTACCTCAAGGCTCTCCGAAGCATGGAGACCAACCCCCTCACCTTTGCGGTGCCCGAATTGCCGACGGACCCCGGGGAGCGTGCCGAAGCCCTGCGCGAGGGGGTGCGCGTGCCCCGTCCTGAACGGCCGGCGATGCTCTTTCAAGCCTTCCGCGAAGGGATGACGGTGGAGGAGGCGCACAGCCTGTCGGGCATCGACCCCTGGTTCCTACGACAGCTGAAAGACTTGGTGGACGAGGCGACGGCCATCGCGGCCGTCGGAGGGCTCGACCGTCTGGGCGACGCGCCCCTGCGGAAGGCCAAGGCGGACGGCCTTTCGGACCGGGCGTTGGCCGAGATGCTAGGCACCGACGAAAACCGCCTACGCGCGCATCGCTGGGAGCGCCGCATTCGACCGGTTTACAAGCGAGTGGACACGTGCGCCGCCGAGTTCGAGGCCTACACCCCCTACCTCTACAGTAGCTACGACGAGGAGGACGAGGCTCCGCCCACGGACCGGCCCAAAGTCTTGATTCTCGGCTCCGGCCCCATCCGCATTGGCCAAGGCATCGAGTTCGACTACGCCTGCGTCCACGCTGCCTTCGCGCTCCGCGCTGCCGGGTACGAGACGGTGATGGTGAATTGCAACCCGGAGACGGTGTCCACGGACTACGACACCTCCGACCGGCTCTACTTCGAACCGCTCACGCTGGAGGACGTGCTGGAGATTGCCGCCCGGGAGAAGCCGCTCGGCGCCATTGTTCAATTTGGCGGCCAGACGCCGCTGCGTCTCTCGGTGCCGCTGGAGCGCGCCGGCCTGCGCATTCTCGGCACCAGCCCAGATGCCATCGACCGCGCCGAGGACCGGGAGCGCTTCTCCCAGCTCATCGAAAAGCTGGGCTTGCGACAGCCGGAGAACGGGGTCGCCCGGAGCGCTGAGGAGGCCTTTCATACCGCCGAGCGAATTGGCTACCCGGCGATGGTGCGCCCCTCCTACGTCCTCGGTGGGCGGGCCATGGAGGTGGTGTACGACGCCGCTTCGCTGGAGCGCTACATGCGGGAGGCGGTCGCGGCCAGTCCCGAGCACCCGGTGCTCATCGACCGCTTTCTCAAGGATGCCATCGAGGTGGACCTGGACTTGGTGGCGGATTCTACCGGCGACGTGCTGGTGGGAGGTGTCCTGGAGCACATCCAGGAAGCCGGCGTCCACTCCGGAGACGCGGCTTGCACCCTCCCGCCACACTCGCTCTCTCCGGAGCTGGTGGAGCGGATGAAGGACTGGGCCGTGGCGCTGGCACGCGAACTGGGCGTCGTCGGGCTGATGAATGTCCAGTACGCCATCCAAGGCAAGTCGCTCTACGTCCTGGAGGTGAATCCCCGGGCGTCGCGAACCGTGCCCTTCATTTCCAAGGCCACCGGCGTGCCGCTGGCGAAGTTGGCCGCGCTGTGCATGCTTGGCAAGACGCTGGCCGAGCTCGACCCGCCCCGCGACGTCGAGCTCCGCCACGTGGCAGTGAAAGAGTCGGTCTTTCCCTTCGCTCGCTTCTCCAACGTGGACGTCATTCTCGGTCCGGAAATGAAATCCACCGGCGAGGTGATGGGCTTAGCCCGGGACTTTCCGACGGCCTTTGCCAAGAGTCAGCTCGCCGCCGGTGTGAAGCTGCCGGAGTCGGGGACGGTATTCATCTCGGTGAAGGACGAAGACAAACCTGCGGTGGTGGACTTGGCGAAGCGCCTGCGTGCGCTCGGCTTCACGCTGTGCGCCACTGGCGGGACCCACCGCTACCTTACCGGGAAGGGCGTCCCCAACGAGGAGGTCCGCAAAGTGAAGGAAGGCCGCCCGCACGTCGTGGACAAGATCGTCGACGGCAAGGTGGCCTTGGTGGTGAACACCACCTTCGGAAAGCAGGACATCGCCGACAGTTTCTCCATCCGACGCGAGTCGCTGATGCAGGGAGTGCCCTACTACACCACCGTGCAGGCGGCGCGGATGGCGGTGGGTGCCCTCGAGGCCATGGCGCGTGGCCGGCTGCCGGTTCTTGCGCTCCAGGAGTACCTGCGCAGCTGACACGAAAACAGCGCTCCCTCGAGGCCCGCCCTGGGGGATGGGTCGAAATCGAGAAATTGCCCGGGGTGACCGTCCTCTCGTAGTCTGCCCGGCCCGCCCAGCGAGGAGATGTCGACGCTCATGAGCAGTGGCTCCATCCCCATCACCGCGGCGGGCTTGCGCCGGTTGAAAGCAGAGCTCAAGCAGCTACAAACCGTTGAGCGCTTGCGCATCTCGCGCGAAATTGAGGTGGCCCGCGGGCACGGAGACTTGCGTGAGAATGCCGAGTACCACGCGGCAAAAGAGAAGCAGTCGCACATCGAAGGCCGAATTCTCGACCTCAACGACTGGATTGCGCGTGCCGAAGTCATCGACGTCCGGAAGCTCGGCGGCGACCGGGTTGTCTTCGGTGCCACGGTCACGGTCGTAGACCAGGACACCGAGAAGTCGGTCACCTACCGGTTGGTGGGAGAAATTGAAGCCGACATCAAGAAGCACCACATCTCGGTGACGTCGCCGCTGGCCCGGGCCCTGATTGGGAAGCAGGTGGGGGACCTGGCCTCCGTCCAAAGCCCCGGAGGGGCTCGCGAGGTAGAAGTCGCCGCCGTCACCTTTGACGAGCCGGCCGACGACGAAGACACGGCGGGCTGAGGACGAGGCTTCGCCGTGGGGAGCCTTCGGTAAGCTGCTTTCTTGCATCCCATGGGCACCGCACATCTCAGCCGACTTGAGGCACCGCTTCGTTTTCTCGCCCAGCACGACTTCCGGGCGCTCACCCGCGTCCGCGGGCTGACGGCGCTGCTCGAAGCCTCGCTGCAGGAAGCACGGAGCGCGGGAGCCCCCAAGGACGAGCAACGGCTTCTGTTGGAGGCCTTGGCCGCGACGCGCGGGAATTCACTCGACGCCCAGGCGTCCGCCCTGCGACGGCTCGCCGAACGGGTCCAGGGGGCTGCAACTCCCTCCCGAGAGTCCCTGCCCCCCTCGGTTGCGAGCGCAAAGCGTACAGCGCCGCCCGCGCCGCCGAAGGCTCGCAAAGCGCGCGTGTCGAAGAAGGCTTCCCCGCCTACCGAGGCACTGCAGACGCCGCAGCCGCTGTCCATCGCGCCTCGGGCAGGCCCCTTGGCGGCCCCTCTGCGCGGCTCGGGCCTGCGCCTCAACCCCAGGCTCCTGGTGGCCTTGGAGAAGAAGGGCCTGGCTCGGGTGGGAGACATTCTCTTCCTCTTGCCCCGGGCCTACGAGGACCGTCGCCGATTCTCGACATTCCGTGAGCTGACGCCAGGCATCCGGGGGGTGAGTGTCGGGACAGTCCGTGCCGCCGGCGAGGTTGCGCTGCGCCCCGGGCGGCGCGTTTTTCGGGCCGTGCTCTCCGACGCCACTGGAACTCTGGCGCTCACGTACTTTCAGACGGGGCCCTGGATGAAGGGACGTTTTCCGCTCGGCCAGCGGCTGATTGTCTCGGGTGAGCTGCGCGTCTCCCCAGCTGGACGGGAAATGGTGCACCCCGAGGTGGAACCGGCGGAGGAAGGGCAGGGGACGGGGGTCCACTTCGGCCGCATCGTTCCCATCTATCCAGGATTTGAGCGGCACGAGCAGCGACAGATTCGGGCTCTGGCCCACGGCATCGCTCGGGACGCGAGCCGAGCGGTCCCCGACCCGGTCCCGCCTCCCGTGCTGCGCCGGCTGGGGCTGTTGCCCCTCTCGGACGCTCTTTTGCGCTTGCACAGCCCCAGCGAGGACGACGAAGGCTGCACGTTGGACGCCCACCGGAGCTCGGCGCACCGCCGACTGGCCTTCGATGAGCTCTTCTTTCTGCACCTCGGACTCGCGTTGCGCCGACAGGGGGTCAAGAAGAGTCCCGGAATTCAATTCCGGGTAGACCCGGCGCGGAATTCAGCAGCTCGGGCGCTGCTTCCGTTTCGACTCACCGGCGCGCAAGAGCGAGCGATTGCGGAGATTTCAGGTGACATGGGCCGGCCCGAGCCAATGCACCGGCTGCTCCAAGGTGATGTGGGCTCGGGAAAGACGGCGGTGGCAGCGCTGGCCGCGGCGCTCGCCATCCAAGACGGCTGGCAAGTGGCGTTGATGGCGCCGACGGAAATTCTCGCCGCGCAGCATGCTGCCACCCTCGCCAGGTTTCTCGCGCCGATGGGTGTGGAGGTGGCGTTGGTGACGGGGACGGGCTCAGTCTCCGAGCGTCGCCGCGCCCGAGCTGCCGTAGCCTCTGGAAAGGCGGCGCTCGCCGTTGGCACCCAAGCTCTCATTCAGGATGGGGCTTCCTTCCGGCGCCTGGGCCTCGTCCTCATTGACGAGCAGCACCGCTTCGGAGTCCTCCAGCGTCAGGCGCTGGCCG
>CAVUXN010000008.1:380000-1449623 GCA_963745475.1 uncultured delta proteobacterium | reverse complement strand
ACGAAAACCGCCTACGCGCGCATCGCTGGGAGCGCCGCATTCGACCGGTTTACAAGCGAGTGGACACGTGCGCCGCCGAGTTCGAGGCCTACACCCCCTACCTCTACAGTAGCTACGACGAGGAGGACGAGGCTCCGCCCCGGACCGGCCCAAAGTCTTGATTCTCGGCTCCGGCCCCATCCGCATTGGCCAAGGCATCGAGTTCGACTACGCCTGCGTCCACGCTGCCTTCGCGCTCCGCGCTGCCGGGTACGAGACGGTGATGGTGAATTGCAACCCGGAGACGGTGTCCACGGACTACGACACCTCCGACCGGCTCTACTTTGAACCGCTCACGCTGGAGGACGTGCTGGAGATTGCCGCCCGGGAGAAGCCGCTCGGCGCCATTGTTCAATTTGGCGGCCAGACGCCGCTGCGTCTCTCGGTGCCGCTGGAGCGCGCCGGCCTGCGCATTCTCGGCACCAGCCCAGATGCCATCGACCGCGCCGAGGACCGGGAGCGCTTCTCCCAGCTCATCGAAAAGCTGGGCTTGCGACAGCCGGAGAACGGGGTCGCCCGGAGCGCTGAGGAGGCCTTTCATACCGCCGAGCGAATTGGCTACCCGGCGATGGTGCGCCCCTCCTACGTCCTCGGTGGGCGGGCCATGGAGGTGGTGTACGACGCCGCTTCGCTGGAGCGCTACATGCGGGAGGCGGTCGCGGCCAGTCCCGAGCACCCGGTGCTCATCGACCGCTTTCTCAAGGATGCCATCGAGGTGGACCTGGACTTGGTGGCGGATTCTACCGGCGACGTGCTGGTGGGAGGTGTCCTGGAGCACATCCAGGAAGCCGGCGTCCACTCCGGAGACGCGGCTTGCACCCTCCCGCCACACTCGCTCTCTCCAGAGCTGGTGGAGCGGATGAAGGACTGGGCCGTGGCGCTGGCACGCGAACTGGGCGTCGTCGGGCTGATGAATGTCCAGTACGCCATCCAAGGCAAGTCGCTCTACGTCCTGGAGGTGAATCCCCGGGCGTCGCGAACCGTGCCCTTCATTTCCAAGGCCACCGGCGTGCCGCTGGCGAAGTTGGCCGCGCTGTGCATGCTTGGCAAGACGCTGGCCGAGCTCGACCCGCCCCGCGACGTCGAGCTCCGCCACGTGGCAGTGAAAGAGTCGGTCTTTCCCTTCGCTCGTTTCTCCAACGTGGACGTCATTCTCGGTCCGGAAATGAAATCCACCGGCGAGGTGATGGGCTTAGCCCGGGACTTTCCGACGGCCTTTGCCAAGAGTCAGCTCGCCGCCGGTGTGAAGCTGCCGGAGTCGGGGACGGTATTCATCTCGGTGAAGGACGAAGACAAACCTGCGGTGGTGGACTTGGCGAAGCGCCTGCGTGCGCTCGGCTTCACGCTGTGCGCCACTGGCGGGACCCACCGCTACCTTACCGGGAAGGGCGTCCCCAACGAGGAGGTCCGCAAAGTGAAGGAAGGCCGCCCGCACGTCGTGGACAAGATTGTCGACGGCAAGGTGGCCTTGGTGGTGAACACCACCTTCGGAAAGCAGGACATCGCCGACAGTTTCTCCATCCGACGCGAGTCGCTGATGCAGGGAGTGCCCTACTACACCACCGTGGTCCAGGCGGCGCGGATGGCGGTGGGTGCCCTCGAGGCCATGGCGCGTGGCCGGCTGCCGAGTTCTGCGCTGCCGGAGTACCTGCGCAGCTGACACGAAAACAGCGCTCCCTCGAGGCCCGCCCTGGGGGATGGGTCGAAATCGGAAATTCCCGGGGTGACCGTCCTCTCGTAGTCTGCCCGGCCCGCCCAGCGAGAATGTCGACGCTCATGAGCAGTGGCTCCATCCCCATCACCGCGGCGGGCTTGCGCCGGTTGAAAGCAGAGCTCAAGCGGCTCACAAACCGTTGAGCGCTTGCGCATATTCGCGCGAAATTGAGGTGACCCGCGGGCACGGAGACTTGCGTGAGAATGCCGAGTACCACGCGGCAAAAGAGAAGCAGTCGCACATCGAAGGCCGAATTCTCGACCTCAACGACTGGATTGCGCGTGCCGAAGTCATCGACGTCCGGAAGCTCGGCGGCGACCGGGTTGTCTTCGGTGCCACGGTCACGGTCGTAGACCAGGACACCGAGAAGTCGGTCACCTACCGGTTGGTGGGAGAAATTGAAGCCGACATCAAGAAGCACCACATCTCGGTGACGTCGCCGCTGGCCCGGGCCCTGATTGGGAAGCAGGTGGGGGACCTGGCCTCCGTCCAAAGCCCCGGAGGGGCTCGCGAGGTAGAAGTCGCCGCCGTCACCTTTGACGAGCCGGCCGACGACGAAGACACGGCGGGCTGAGGACGAGGCTTCGCCGTGGGGAGCCTTCGGTAAGCTGCTTTCTTGCATCCCATGGGCACCGCACATCTCAGCCGACTTGAGGCACCGCTTCGTTTTCTCGCCCAGCACGACTTCCGGGCGCTCACCCGCGTCCGCGGGCTGACGGCGCTGCTCGAAGCCTCGCTGCAGGAAGCACGGAGCGCGGGAGCCCCCAAGGACGAGCAACGGCTTCTGTTGGAGGCCTTGGCCGCGACGCGCGGGAATTCACTCGACGCCCAGGCGTCCGCCCTGCGACGGCTCGCCGAACGGGTCCAGGGGGCTGCAACTCCCTCCCGAGAGTCCCTGCCCCCCTCGGTTGCGAGCGCAAAGCGTACAGCGCCGCCCGCGCCGCCGAAGGCTCGCAAAGCGCGCGTGTCGAAGAAGGCTTCCCCGCCTACCGAGGCACTGCAGACGCCGCAGCCGCTGTCCATCGCGCCTCGGGCAGGCCCCTTGGCGGCCCCTCTGCGCGGCTCGGGCCTGCGCCTCAACCCCAGGCTCCTGGTGGCCTTGGAGAAGAAGGGCCTGGCTCGGGTGGGAGACATTCTCTTCCTCTTGCCCCGGGCCTACGAGGACCGTCGCCGATTCTCGACATTCCGTGAGCTGACGCCAGGCATCCGGGGGGTGAGTGTCGGGACAGTCCGTGCCGCCGGCGAGGTTGCGCTGCGCCCCGGGCGGCGCGTTTTTCGGGCCGTGCTCTCCGACGCCACTGGAACTCTGGCGCTCACGTACTTTCAGACGGGGCCCTGGATGAAGGGACGTTTTCCGCTCGGCCAGCGGCTGATTGTCTCGGGTGAGCTGCGCGTCTCCCCAGCTGGACGGGAAATGGTGCACCCCGAGGTGGAACCGGCGGAGGAAGGGCAGGGGACGGGGGTCCACTTCGGCCGCATCGTTCCCATCTATCCAGGATTTGAGCGGCACGAGCAGCGACAGATTCGGGCTCTGGCCCACGGCATCGCTCGGGACGCGAGCCGAGCGGTCCCCGACCCGGTCCCGCCTCCCGTGCTGCGCCGGCTGGGGCTGTTGCCCCTTTCGGACGCTCTTTTGCGCTTGCACAGCCCCAGCGAGGACGACGAAGGCTGCACGTTGGACGCCCACCGGAGCTCGGCGCACCGCCGACTGGCCTTCGATGAGCTCTTCTTTCTGCACCTCGGACTCGCGTTGCGCCGACAGGGGGTCGAAGAAGAGTCCCGGAATTCAATTCCGGGTAGACCCGGCGCGGAATTCAGCAGCTCGGGCGCTGCTTCCGTTTCGACTCACCGGCGCGCAAGAGCGAGCGATTGCGGAGATTTCAGGTGACATGGGCCGGCCCGAGCCAATGCACCGGCTGCTCCAAGGTGATGTGGGCTCGGGAAAGACGGCGGTGGCAGCGCTGGCCGCGGCGCTCGCCATCCAAGACGGCTGGCAAGTGGCGTTGATGGCGCCGACGGAAATTCTCGCCGCGCAGCATGCTGCCACCCTCGCCAGGTTTCTCGCGCCGATGGGTGTGGAGGTGGCATTGGTGACGGGGACGGGCTCAGTCTCCGAGCGTCGCCGCGCCCGAGCTGCCGTAGCCTCTGGAAAGGCGGCGCTCGCCGTTGGCACCCAAGCTCTCATTCAGGATGGGGCTTCCTTCCGGCGCCTGGGCCTCGTCCTCATTGACGAGCAGCACCGCTTCGGAGTCCTCCAGCGTCAGGCGCTGGCCGGAAAGGGCGCGCGCCCGGACGTCCTGGTGATGACGGCCACCCCCATCCCTCGGACGCTGGCGATGACGCTTTACGGCGACTTGGATTTGAGCGTCATCGACGAGTTGCCACCCGGTCGGACCCCGATCGCCACTCGTGTGGTGCCCGAGCGAGACAGGGCCCGAGTCCGGGCTGCGGTGGCCGAGGAGCTTTCACGGGGTCATCAGGCCTACGTCCTCTACCCACTCGTCGAAGCCTCGGAAAAGGTGGACCTCCAGGACGCGACCCGCGGGGCGGAGGAGCTCCAGGCCGCTTTCCCCGAGGCGCGAGTCCGCCTCCTGCATGGTCAAATGGCGGGCGCGGAGAAGGACGAGGCGATGGAGGCCTTCCGCCGCGGCGAGGTGCAGATTTTGGTCTGTACCACCGTCGTGGAAGTGGGTGTCGACGTTGCCAACGCCACGGTGATGGTCATCGAGTCAGCGGAGCGCTTCGGGCTCTCGCAACTCCACCAGCTGCGCGGACGGGTGGGGCGGGGCGCCGCCCCCGGCCAATGCTTCCTCATGTCCAGTTACGCCGGAGGACCCGACGCACTCGCTCGGTTGCGCATCCTCGAGCAGACCAGCGACGGATTCGTCGTCGCTGAGCGGGACCTCGAGCTCCGCGGGCAGGGAGAGTTTCTCGGCACCCGCCAGAGCGGCGTCCCGGAGCTGGCGGTGGCGAACCTGGCGCGCGACCAGGCGCTTTCGGCGGTTGCCGCCGAGGCAGCACGGGCCATCGCCGAGGCGGACCCGAGGCTCTTGCGACCGGAGCATGCCGGCTTGGTCCGTGCCCTTGAAGAGCGCTGGGAGGGCCGCCTGGCTCTGGCCGGCGTCGCGTAGGTAGGCTTCCCGGCGGTGCCATGGAAGACCCGCGGCTCATTGACGCGCTCCGCGCGCAGGGTATTCGAGACGAGCGAGTTCTCGGGGCGATGGCGGTGCTCAACCGGGCCGATTTTCTGGAGTTGGACGAGCGCCCGAGAGCCTGGCGCGACGAGCCTTTGCCCATCGGCGAATCCCAGACCATCAGCCAGCCCTACGTTGTCGCCCGCATGACGCAGGCCGCGGGCGTGCAGCCGGGGGAGCGGGTGCTCGAAGTCGGGACCGGCTCCGGTTACCAGACGGCGGTGCTGCTCGGTTTAGGGGCCGACGTCTACAGCGTCGAGCTGCGGCCCGTGTTGGCCGAACGGGCGCGAACGCGACTGACGACGTCCTTTCAAAAGAACTTACACCTGCGCGTCGGAGACGGCTGGCTCGGGTGGCCGGAAGCCGCCCCGTTTGACGTCATTCTCCTCACCGCAGCTCCCGAGGAGATTCCCGAGGCCCTGCTTGCTCAGCTCGGAGCATCGGGGCGGCTGGTGGGGCCTGTCGGGCCTCGGAATGCACCGCAGCAATTGGTGCGCATCGTCCGACATGCGGATGGCTCTCTGCACACCGAGGAGCTTCTCGCCGTTCGTTTCGTACCGATGGTGCGAGGCGGACCGCGAACTGGCTGATAGGCTGGTGCACTGACCATGAACATCTGTCCGCTGTGCGAGGCCCCTGCCCAGAGCCGCGTGTGTGAGGTCTGCGGACACGCCCTCGCCGCGGAGGCGACGGCTCCCGCCGCTGAGCTTCCCCCGGTGGAGGGACTGGACATTCCCCAGCGCGTCGAGGGACCGACCGCCGTCTCCCCGCTGCTCGACCTCGAACCCACCCGCTTCGAGTCGACGGCGGTACCTACTCCCCTGGCCGCCGAAGAGGACATGGCCTGGGAGCGGACGCAGCTGGACAAGGTAGGCGACGTCAGGGCTGGCGGCCTGGCGGAGCTCGACAGCGGCCGCGAACCCGCGGACACGGACCGGACCCCGCCTCCCTTGGCGTCGGTAACGTGCCGCTACTGCCGCAACGTCCAAGCGGCAGGGGTGCTGTGTGAACGCTGTGGGATGCGTTTGCCCTGGAGTGCCAAGGCCGCTCCGACTCTGCCTCCTCTGGACGCTGAAGCGCTGGTTCGCTGTCCGCGGTGTGGCGTCCGCACCTACCAGCGGGAGCGGTGCGCCAGCTGCGGGAGCGAGCTCGCCAGCCAGACGTGATGCGAGGGGCTTGGCTGTGCGCCCCAGGCCTGGGGTAGGGTACGGGCCCCGCCGTGGTCCCAACCGAGCCACCCCATCCGCTGGACGCGCCACGCGTCGAGCTCGAAAGCCTCCGTGCGCAGCTCGCCTCGCGGGCGAGCACCGTCCATTTCGCACGCACCGCGGTCGCGTTGGTTGGCGCCCTCATTTTCACCGGGGCCGGCCTGAAGCTTTTCTGGGACTCCATTCGCTTCCCGCGTCTGGGCCTGGCTGCGGTCCTGATTGCCGTCGGCCTAGCGGTCTACTCCGCCGTCCACTACCGCCGCGGTAAGCGCGAGCTGAAGCGGGAGCTTGCGCTCTTCGAGTCGCTGAAGGGGGTACGGCAGTCGCTTCGGCTCGACGACCCTGCGTCACTCCTTCCGCGATGAAGGGGCGAGGGCGCTTCGTCGTCCTCGAAGGGCTGGACGGGGCGGGAACCACCACCCAGGCGTTGCTCCTGGCCACGGCGCTGCGCCGCGCCGGCCATCGGGTCGTCCTGACGCGTGAGCCTTCCAACGGCCCGGTGGGCCTTCTCCTCCGCCAGGCCCTCGGACGCCGAGGACGTCTTCCGGCCCGCCAGCGGCTCTCGGACGCGGCGTTGGCACTTCTCTTCGCCGCGGACCGACTCCACCACCTGGCCTCGACCGTCGAGCCCGGTCTCGCCGCGGGCGCAATTGTCATCTCGGACCGCTACGCCCTGAGCTCCCTGGCCTACCAGGGCCGTGTGCTCGGGCAACCCTGGGTGGAGGCTCTCAACGTCCGGGCCCGCTCACCGGACTTGACGCTCTTCCTCGAAGTGCGTCCCCGCGTGGCCGCGGCCCGCCGGCGGCTGCGGGGCGGGCGACACGAACGTTTTGACGACGCCCAGACGCAAGCCTCGGTGGCACGAGCCTACGGCGCGGTCATGCGGCGCCACGCGCGGGCGCATCACGTGCGCTGGATTGACGGCGAATTGGGGGTGGACGCAGTCGCCGCCCAGGTCGAGAAGGCCGTAACCCGTCTGGTGAGAGGTCAGGCTCGGCGGGCGATGGGGCGCTTGCGCTAGGCTGGACGAGGCAGAGCTCCATGGAACCGTGCGTCGCCGCAGCAGTCGTCATCGGAAACGAAGTGCTCAATGCACAGGTTCCCGATGAAAACGGCGCGTACCTCATTCAACGGATGCGCGAGCGTGGCATCGGCCTGTGCTCCTTGAGTGTTGTCCCGGACGACGTCGAGGCCATCATCGACGCTGTCTTGCGGGCGCGCGGACGCGCGCGATGGGTCATCACCAGCGGAGGCATTGGGCCCACCCATGACGACGTCACGGTGCGGGCCGTGGCGCTCGCACTTGGACGGCGCGTGGTCCGCCTGCCGGAAATGCTGGCGCTTCTGCAAGCCCACTTTCCGGAGGTTCACACGCCGGAGGCCTTGCGGCTGACGGAGGCACCGGAGGGCACCCAGCTGTTGCACCAGGAAGGCTCTTGGTACCCGGTGCTGGCATGCGACGGCGTGTTTCTGCTCCCCGGCGTTCCGCAGCTCTTTCGTCGGCAGCTGGAGACGGTGCTGAAGACGCTGCCTGGCGCCACCGTTTACCAGCGGGCTCTCTACCTGTGCCGGAGTGAGGCGGAGATTGCCGGCACCCTGGACCGCGTCGCGCTTCAGACGCCGGGCGTGGGCATCGGAAGCTACCCGCAGTTTGGCCCGGGCGTTGACCACCGGGTGCGGGTGACCGTCGAGGGACCCGAGCAGGGGGCGGTCGATGCAGCGGTCAAGCGTCTCGAGCATGAGCTCCCTGCCGGCACCGTGCTCCGGGTGGAGTAGCGGCTAGGCGGGGATGTTCTCCGGAAGCGCGAGGCCGACTTCGCGCCGGAGGCGGAAGAAGTCATCGGACAGGGCGAAGAGCATCAGCGAACGCAAATCGCTGCGCTCTCGCACGGCCTGAAAAAGGGGGTCCCCCATCTCGGTGCGTGGGACCGAGACAGCCGGGTCCTCACGGAGTACCAGCTGCAGCGCCACCGCCGGGTCGGCAGCCATCAATAAGCCGGCGCGGTTCGCTGCGGCCGAGAGCCCGCTGAGGGTGGCGCCGAGGTCCTGGGTGGGGGAGGCCGCCACCGCGCGCGCCGCTGGACCGAGGGCCCTCAAGGCTCGCCGAGAAAGCGTTTTGCGCAGTGTCCGCAGCAGCTCCTCCGAGGGCTTGCCCAGTTCCGCGAAGCTCGGGACGACGACGCGCACCGCAGCCCCGAGGAAGTTCGCGGTTTCCTCAGGATTCAGCCGAGAGAGTAGGGCGGTGCGGTTCAAGAGCCCGAAGATGGCACGTGCGATGAGGAATTTCTGCTCGCGGACATTGAACTTCTTGACCACGTCCTGACCGATGCACAACGCATTGGGTTGGCTCGGCTCGAGCACCACCAGCCCTCGGCGCGCCTGAAAGGCCTCGAATTCGCCGACGCCGAAAGTCTCGGCCACCAGCCGGATGGCTCGGTGGACGGGATGGTCCGGGCGAAGGCGGTCTAGGCGGGGGTCCACCCCCACAGCCTCGAACGAGGGCTCGAGCTGCTGCGCCATCTCGGGGCCGGCGGCGCGCAAGACGTCCACCAGCGGCCCGGTGGCGTCCGTGCCTGACAAGAGCGCCAGTTCCTCCTTGGTGAGACGGTCCTGCCCATCCTGGGGTAGGCGCCCTCTCCAGTCGAAGTGAAGGTTGGTCTCGCGGTCGTTCCCACTCTCAAGAAACACCAGCACCGCCGCCGCGCAGAAGGCGCGGTCCAGTTCTCGCTGCTTCTCCCAAATTCGGAAGAGCGCATGGATGCTGTCGGTCTGCGTGGGGTCAAGCGCGATGACGGCGCGGTGAGCCTGAATCGCTTGCTCGACAGAGCCGGGGTCTTTTTCCAGGAGATGGGCCAGCGACGCGTAGGCCTGGATGAAGCCTGGCTGCAACTCGATGGCTCGTCGGTAGCTCTGGATGGCGCGCGTCTCATCGCCGAGGAGGCTGGCGCACAACGCGCCAATCTTGCTGAGCAGGCGTGCCGCCCTCGGGGGAGGCGACGCCAGTGCTTGTGCCTCGAGGACTTGGAGGAGAGACGCCACCTCTCCCTCCCGCTCGGTGAGTTCCGCCAGACGGTCGAGCGCGGCGTCGTCCTCGGCGCCGAGTTCCAGCGCGCGGCGATAAAACTCAGCGGCGCGCATCGTATCGCCGAAGCCGTCATCCATGGTGCGGGCGAGCTGCAAAAGGTACTGGCCGCGGACGCGGGGCTCGTTGTCGAGGTCCAGCAGGCGTCTCAATGAATCCGACGCCCCGGTCCAGTTTTCCGAGGCGACATAGAGCGTTACCAGGCGTTCGAGCGCCTCGGGGAGTCCTGGGTGTCCAGCGAGCGCGGCCTGAAAGTGGGCCACAGCGCGTGTCGGGTCGCCGAGCCTCTCCTGAAATAGGGCGCCCAGGCGGAGATGGAGTGAGGAGAGCACTTCCGGGTCACCGCCGAGCCGAATACGGGCAGTGAAGGCTTCGGCCGCGTCGGCCCACCGACCTTGCTCCAATGCTAGCTCGGCCTTGTCCACGAGTGCGCCGGGATGTCCCGGGTCGGCGTCGAGCGCGCGCTCCAGTGTGGCCAGCGCCCGGACTGGGTCTCGCGCCAACTGTCTCCAGGTTTCTGCCGCTCGATAAAAGGAAGCCGCCGCGCCGGCACGGTCTCCGGTCGTCAGCCGGGCCTCGCCTCGTCGCTCATGGAGCGCGGCAATGTCGGATGGAGTGCCCGTCTTGGCCAGCAGCAGCTCGACTTCCGTCGACGCGTCGTGGTGCAGCGGGTCTCGTTCCAGGACGCGTTGAAAGGATTTGAGGGCGCGCTCGGTGTCGCCCAAGCGCTCGCGGGCGAGACGGCCGGCCGTCGTCCATGCATCGAGCGACGCGCGGACGTCGTGGGATGCCGCCGCTTCCGCCTCCCGGGCGGCGACAGCGGTCGTCCAATCACCCAGCCGTTCCGCAACGCGTCGGATGCCTTGCAGGGCTGGGAGGAAGCCAGGGTGCAGGACGAGCGCGTCACGGTAGGCCTCGCGCGCAGTGCGGAGGTCCGTGGCGCCGGCCTCCGCCGCCTCTGCGACACGCATTTGCAACGACAGGCGCTCCGTCTCGTCGCGGGCTTGTTCCAGACGTTCGGAATAGAAGGCGAACCGCGGACTTGGGTCGCCTGCGAGGCGCAGCACCCGCTCCAGGGCGAAGGCGACACGGCGGTCGGTGGGGTCGTCGCTGAAGGCAGTGCTGAGTTCGCGGGCGCGGCCAGCCGGGTCAGTCTCCTCGCGGTCGCGCGACGCCATCAATCTCAATGCGGAAGCGAGCCCCGCGTCCGTGACGCGCTCCGCGACCCGGGCCTTGACCTCGGCGCGACGCCCAGGGTCGGTGGAGCGCATGCGGTCCAGCACCAACAAGGCGTGGAGGTTGCGGGGGTCAATGTCCAACGCTTCCTCGGCCATTTGGGCGGCCCGGGTGGGCTCGTCGAGCCGGTCCAGGTACAGCCGCGTCAGCTTGAGGTAGGCCGCGACGCGCGCCTCGGACGTCTGGGCCGTCTGTGCGGTGCGCTCCAAGGCGGCCAGCAGCGCCTGGTTGTCGCCGCGCGCCGAGGCCAGACGCTCAAGAGCGCGGAGTGCGCCGGGATGGGCGGGTGAAAGACGGAGGACCTCCTCGTACGTCTCGGTGGCGGGCTCTACTTCCCTCAGTCGGTACTCTTGCAGAGAGGCTGCCTCGAAGAGCACATCGGCGCGGTCCCGAGGGTCGGTCCGGAGTCCGGCCTCCCGGAGCAGCACCGCCACCAACGGTCCCCACGCACCCCGGCTCCGATGCAGCCGTCCAAGTGCGCCAAGCGCTTGCAGGTTACGCGGCGTCCGTTCAAGTACCTCGGCGTAGCTGGCAAGGGCGCCGTCGACGTCCTCCAACCGCCTCTCTTGAAGCTCGCCCACCTTGAGTAGCAGCTGTGCCGCTCGCTCAGCCGAGGCGACAGCCGCTTCGCTTCGGTAGAGCGACGCCAAGTCGCTCCAGCGGGCGCCTTCTGCATACAGCCGCCCGAGGGCGGTGAGCGCTGGGAGGTAGGGAGGCGACACGCCGAGCAGCTTCTCGTATGCCACCACGGCGGCCGATGGGTCCGCGAGCCGCCCGTCGAGTACTTCGGCGGCCCGGTGTCGGAGCGCGACCACCTGCTTTGAGTCTTTGGCTTGCCCGGCCTCCCGCTCCAAAAAGTCCACGAGGTCCCGCCAGCGGCCGACCTTCTCTGCCAGCCGCTGCGCATGCCGCAGCGTGGGTAGGTGGATGGGGTCGAGGTCCAACGCCCGGTGTAGGCACTCCAGCGCCCGCTCCGAGTCGCCCATACGCGTCTCATACAAAGAGGCCAGCGTTCCCAGGCGGGCCACGGAATCCGTCGGTCCCTCGGCCTGAAGGACATCTTGCTCGAGCATCGCCGCGAGGTCCGCCCATCGACCGAGCCGTTCGAAAATTCGCTCCAATGCCTGTTGGGCTGGCAAATAACCGGGCGACAAGAGAAGCGCCTGTTGGTACCGGGTAATGGCGCCGTCCGGGTCGCGTAGCCGGCTTTCGCATATTTCGCCGGCGCGGTAGTGGATGGTCGCCTTGGACGCGCTCTCCGCGGTCACCGCGAGCTCGGCGTCATACACCGCAATCAACCCCGGCCAGTCCCGGCGACGGGCATGCAATCGCCCGAGCCCGGCGAGGGCAGCGGCATTTCCGGGCACGCGTTCCAGGATGGCCCGGTAGCACTCCACCGCCCGTTCGTCCCGCTGGAGTGCGTCCTCGTAGAGGGACGCCAGGCGAAGGTACAGGGCCACTGCCTCGGCCTCGTCGTGTACCGTCTCAGCCCAGGTCCCCAGGACATCCGCTAGTTCCTCCGAGCGCCGCTGGTCACCCAACAAGGTGGCCATTGCCGACAGCACCAAGGGGTCGCGGGGCTGAAGCCGACGGCCCGCTTGGAGAGCGGCGAGCGCATCTTCGGGTCGCCCCAGGCGCTCATAGACCCGCGCCAGCTCGAGCAATGCCGCAGTGCTCTGCGGGCCAGCGTTTTCGGCCTCTGCCGCCAACACCCGTAGGAGTTCATCGTCTTGCTCTTCGCGGGCGGCGACTCGGGCCAGCGCCGCGAGCAGCACGGGGTCGCTCGGGTCGAGGGCAAAGGCCTCTCGGTAGGTCTCGGCTGCCCCCTTCTGGTCTCGCAGGCGTTCCTCGAGCAAGAGGCCCGTCGAGAGCAGCGCCTCGGCGGCGACTCGCGGATCTTCCACGGAAGCCGCCAGCAGCTGGAGGGTGTTCGCCAGCGCCCGCGCGTCCCCGCGAGCAGACCAAATGGAGGCCAGCTGGGAGAGGAGTCCCACATCCCCCGGTTGCACCGCGACCACCTCGCGGAACGCTTGAGCTGCTTCCTCAGGGCGCTCCAAGCGCTCGTCGAGCACCATCGCGCGCTCGTAGAGCAGCGCCGCGCGGGCCGGGCCCATCTCCGGGGTGGCCTCTAGCTCGGCGTCGAGCAGTTGAAGTACCAGTTGCCAATTGCCGACGTCGGAAAAGATCCGGCGCGCTGCGCGCAGGTTCTCGACGAAGTGCGGTGCGAGGCGGTAGGCCGCCTGAAACGCAGCTGCCGCGTTGCGGGGGTTGCGCAACGGGTCCTCCCACAATAGGCCGATCTCGTGGAAGAGGAGCGCCGCCTCGGTACCGTCTCCGAGCGCTCGCACTTCGCGCTCGAGTGCAGCGATGCGAGCCCGGGCGTCGTCCACCGGGTTCACCGCTTCTCCGGCAATGCCGGAGTCGAGTGCGGCGTCGGCGGGGTTGCCTCCGGGCTCCAAGTCTTCGCTCATGGTGCTTGGCACCGAGGACTTTGCCTCAGGCACTGGCCGCGCGCACGGCCGCAGAGAGTTCGCCGGAGTCGATGAGTGCCGTCACGGTTGTCACATCCCGGTGGACCTCCCGGTCCGCATCGAGCGTGGGGACGTGTTGGCGGATCAAGCGGTGCGCGGCACGAACGCCTCGCCCTGGAAGCAACGGTGCGCGGAAATCCAGAGCTTGGGCCGCGACCAAAATCTCGATGGCCAGACAAGTCCGCGTGAATTCTGCCACCTGGGCGGCCTTCAGTGCGGCGGTCATCCCCATGCTGACGTGGTCTTCGCGGCCGGCTGAGGAGGGAATGGAGTCCACCGACGCCGGATGGGAGAGGATGCGCGATTCAGCGACAAGTGCCGCGGACGTCACCTGTGCAATCATAAATCCCGAATTCAGCCCGGAATCGCGCGCTAGAAAGGGAGGAAGGCCGCTCAACGAAGGGTTCACGAGCTGTTCTACGCGTCGTTCACTGACCGCCGACAGCTGCGTCAAGGCCATCGCCAGCACGTCCAGGGCGAGTGACACCGGCTGTCCGTGGAAATTGCCGCCGCTGACAATGAGCCCGTCGTCTGGAAACACCAACGGGTTGTCGGTCGCGCTGTTGACTTCTACCGCAAGAATCTGCCGGCAGAAGGTAATGCCCTCCCGGGCCGCGCCATGGACCTGTGGCATGCAGCGCAGCGAATAGGGGTCCTGAACCTTGGCGCAGTCGCGGTGGCTCTCCACAATTTCGCTATTCTGGAGGAGCGCTCGGAGGTGAGCGGCACAGGCCTCCTGCCCGGGGTGCGGACGAACCTTCTGAATCGCAGCTAGGAAGGGACGGTGACTCCCCAGCAGGCCCTCGAGCGTCATTGCGCCGGCCACGTCAGCTATTTCGCTCAAGGATTCCGCTCTCAGCAGGGCCAGGCTCCCGACCGCGCTCATGGCCTGCGTCCCGTTGACGAGCGCCAGACCTTCCTTGGCCTCGAGGACGACCGGTTCGAGGCCGGCCCGGGCCAGCGCTTCTCGCCCCGGGAGCCGTTCACCCCGGTAAAACGCCTCCCCCTCTCCGATGAGGACGAGCGCCAGATGGGCCAGCGGTGCGAGGTCACCCGAAGCACCAACGCTACCTCGCGCCGGAACGACGGGAACAACGTCCCGCGAAAGCATGGCCAAGGCCAAGTCGAGCGTTACCGGACGGATTCCAGAGTAGCCCTTGGCGAGCACGTTGCAGCGCAACAGCAAGAGTGCCCGCGCGTCGGGAAGCGGGAGGGGTTCCCCCACACCGGCGGCGTGTGACAGCAAGAGGTTGCGCTGCAGTCTCCGCAAATCCTTCTTGTCGATAGGCACCTCGGCCAGCGTGCCGAACCCGGTGTTGATGCCGTAGACTGGGGCCTTTCCCTCCGCCACCCGGTCCACGACAGCGCGCGCTCGCTCCACCCGCGCGCGAGCCTCCGCTGAAAGCGCCACCTCGGCGCGCCGGTGGGCAACGTCGGCGATGGCCTCTAGGGCCAGCGTGTCCCCGTCGAGTAGGATCTTGCGTGTCGTCGCCATCTGCGTCAGAAGCCGGCCCTCCCCCCCGGGGGAAGGGCCGTGCACCGTAGCGCACCGCCCCGCCTCCCGTCTAAACGAGAGAATGGCTCGTTGCACGAGCCATCAAATGAGCTGCCTGGTCCTGAAATTCGGTGGAACTTCGGTCGGAGACGTCGAGCGCATCCGGAATGTCGCGCGACATGCGCTGAAGGCTCGGGCCGCCGGTCACGACGTCGTTCTGGTGGTCTCTGCGATGGCTGGCGAGACCAACCGACTCCTTGGGCTCGTTCAAGCGGTGACTCCGAGCCCGAGTGAACGGGAGAAGGATGTCGTGGTCGCGACGGGCGAGCAGGTGGCCGTTGGCCTGGTGGCGCTTGCCATCCAAGCCGAGGGTGGGGAAGCGACCAGCTTTCTCGCCCAGCAGGTCAGAATTGTGACGGATGGTGTTCACGGCAAAGCACGCATTCAACACATCGACGCCGGTGCCCTAGACCAGACGTTGCGGGCCGGGCGAGTGGCGGTGGTGGCCGGTTTTCAAGGAATCGACGAGGCCGGGAACATCACCACCCTCGGGCGCGGTGGCTCCGACACGACGGCGGTGGCACTTGCTGCAGCACTTCGCGCTGATGCTTGCGAGATTTACACGGACGTACTCGGCGTCTACACGGCCGACCCGAACGTCTGTCCGTTCGCACGAAAGCTGGAGCGCATCGCCTACGAAGAGATGCTCGAGCTGGCGAGCCTTGGTGCGAAGGTCCTCCAGATTCGTTCAGTCGAGTTCGCCATGAAGTATCGCGTCCCACTGTGGGTGAAATCGTCCTTCAGTGAAGACCCTGGAACACTGGTGTGTGCGGAGGATGCGACCATGGAGCAAGTCCTCGTGAGCGGCATCGCCTACGACCGCAACGAAGCGCGGATTACCCTGCGAGAGGTTCCGGACCACCCGGGAGTTGCGGCTCGCATCTTCGGGGCCTTGAGCGACCGTCACATCGAAGTGGACATCATCGTCCAGACGGCTGCGCGAGAAGGGCGCAGTGATTTGAGCTTCACCGTCACGAAGACCGACCTGTCTTCCGCCCGGACGGCCGTGGAGAGCATCGCCGTCGACCTTGGAATTGCCGTCGTCGAGAGTGACGCGCAAATCGCCAAAGTTTCCATTGTCGGGGTTGGAATGCGCAATCACGCTGGTGTCGCTGCTCGGATGTTTCAAGTGCTTGCCCGGGAAGGCATCAACATCCAGATGATTTCCACGTCAGAAATCAAAGTGAGCTGCGTCGTCCATGAGAAGTACACCGAGCTCGCCGTGCGGAGCCTGCATACCGAGTTTGGCCTCGATGCTGCAGGGACTGAAGGCACCCGCGCCTAGTCAAAGGCGCGGAAACGCTGACCGCAGCCTGTTCCCCGGGGGCGCTGAAACGCTGCCTTGCCCCGGAGGCGTGATATGGCCCAGGGTCGTGCAAATCGGTTGCCCTCAGTGCCAGACGCACTACGCACTCGACGACCGGCTGGTACCGCCGGGCGGAGCGCCAGTCCAATGCACGCGGTGCGGGCACGTCTTTATTGCTTACCGGCCGGGCCATGAGCCGACGGCCGCCGGTGCCCCGCCGCCACCGCTGGGAACCCAGCTTTTCGGGGACGGACCTCCGCCCTCGCCACAGGCGCGCGGAGCCGGCGCTACCCCCACTCCGTCCTTTGGGACGAATTCACCTCCCTCCCCAGAGGGCCGTACGCCTCACACTGGAAGTCCGCCTGGGGTGGCTCCGCCTGCCGTGCCTCCGCCCACCGGCAGTCGCACCCAAGTCTTCGGCGGGCCGCCACCTCAGCCGGAGGCACCTGCGGCCGCCACAAGCCGGACCCAGGTTTTCGGGTCCCACCCCGGACCGGCACAGCCCGCACCTCCACCAGAAGCTAGCCGGACCCAGGTTTTTGGGAGTCCACCTAAGCCAGCGCCGCCGGAACCGCCGGCGACCAGCCGGACGCAGGTCTTCGGGGGCCCCCCCACTCCACCACAGCGGACACCGCCGCCGTCCGTCGCCACCCGCACCCAAGTTTTCGGAGGTCCGCCGAAGCCGGCAGAGCCGGGACCGCCACAGGCCGCCAGCCGGACGCAAGTCTTCGGAGGTCCGCCGGTGCCGGCCCCGGTGCCGTCCCCCGCCTCCACCAGCAAGACACAGGTTTTTGGCGCCAAGGGTCCCGACGCGGCTCAGTCGCATCCGCTGCCTGGCGCTGGGACTCCCTCCAGCCATTCGGATGTCGGGCCCTCTGCGTCTGCAGTGATTCCCCCGCCCGCTCCCACGACGCCCGCGGCCGCCACCCAAGTTTTCAGTAGTGAAGGGTCTCCGTCCCGAGGGCGCGCTCCCGGCGTCCCGAACCCGAGTGCCCCTGGCCCCAGCCCCTCGGGTGCGTCGTGGGGGCGTCCGGAGGGTTTCGGCACGTCACCTCCGTTGGGAGCCTCAGCCCAGCCGGTGGGTGCCCCACCGGCTGGGCTTGTCCAGTTTGGAATGCCGCCTGTCCCCAGCGCTCGCGCTGGCGGCGGCGTCATGCTTCCTCCGGAGGGGCCCAGCGCCTCGGCGCCACCCCTTCCCGGGCTTTTGGACTCCCGGACGGCGGGCCGGGAGGATGTCATGGAGCTCCTGCTCCGCCGGCAGATCGAGCGACGCAACCGGCTGGCGTTGCTCGTTCTCCTGACAGTCATCGCTGTGGCCGGAGCGGCGGCGCTGGTACGCGCTTTCCTCCCCAGCTTTCGGAGCGCTCCTGTCGCTGCCGTCGTCGAGGAGGAAACCGCCTTCGCGCAGCTCCGAAAGGATGACCCGACTTCGCGCGCCAAGGCCATCGCACACCTGAGGGCACTGGCAGCTACCGAGCCGCGCTACGTGGAGGCACAAGCCGCACTGACGCTGGCGCTCCTCCTCGACCTGGATGACCGCCGGGCCGTCATCCACCGCTACATGCGCGAGGAGGAGGCACTGGCTACTCAGAAGGCGCGGCTCGAGTCCGAGCGTCCAGGGACGGACTGGCGCGTGCTCGCCAACCGTCTCGTGGACCGGATTGCCGCGCTCAGGGCCAAGATGGCGCCGCTTAACGACGACGCCAAAGGGCTCCAAGCGCAGGTCAACGCCGCCTACGCCGTCCTCATGAAAATGGAGGCCCTCCAGCCGGCGGAGGTGCTCGCCAGGACGCGGACGGACGCTGTCTACGCCGCCATCGACGGCCAAGACCAAGCCATCGTTCTTGCAGAACGGTACCGGCAAATGGGCGGACAGGACGGGTGGGCGGAAGTCGCGAATGCGGAGTACGCGCTCAACACCAAAGGAGTCCCACCGGAAACCGTTGCTCAGGACTTGGACCAAATGCGCGCACTGCAGAAGCGCGACACGACCTTCCTGCGCGCCTACGTGCTGGGGGGACGCCTTGCGCTTCAGCTCAAGCAGAAGGACGTCGCCGCCTCCCAGCTCGACGCTGCAGTCGCGCTCAATCCGGACCACATCCTCGCGCAGACGCTGGCCGAGGACGCCCGGGTCCCCGAGCAGCACTGACCGCTAGATGGAGCCTCCCGCCGGCTGGGGGGCGAGTACCGGCAGAGTGGAGCGCGGTGTCCGCAACGCCTCGGCGGGCAGCACCGAGGCGAAAGCGAAGAAGAGTTGGGCCGTCAGAACCGGCCGACTGGTACCGGTCGAACCGCGCAGGTAGTCGTTGAAGACTTGTCCGGTTTTGGGGTCCGTATGCGTCTCCGGATGCCCTAGGTTCATCCGGTAGCGCATCACGCCTCGACGGACCCGGTGGATAATGGCAACCGTACCGTCGTTGGAGACCGATTCCACCAGGGCGACGTGCGTGAGCCCGTCGTCGAGGACGCCGTCCCGGTTCTGGTCGTACGTGTCTCGGAAGAAGACCAGGTCCCCGGGCGCGGGGATGCCCGAGGCAAAAATTCGGCCCCGTGCCTGCGCATAGCGGTACAGGCCGGTCACGCCATTGTCTCCGCGCCGAGCCGCGCCCTGAAGTGGAACGCCAACCGATGCGTAGATGCCCTGCACCAATCCCGAGCAGTCGTCAGGGAACCCTTGTCCTGGCCAGCTGACAGTCCGCCGGCCAAGAAGCCTTCGGGCCAGGGCAACCGCTTGTTGCCGTGCGTCTGGCGGCGCGGGCCGCTCGGTGGCGTCGACCGGTGACGGGGTAGGTGGCTCGCGCACCGGTGCGGTGGCACAGCCCCACGTCGCGAGGACCACCAGAAGGGGGAGGGGAAGACGTCGCATCAAGGTTGGTCGCCATGGTCGGCCCGGTTGAGCCTTCGGTCAAACTCTCGGGCGCTTGCCATTGGTCGGTAGGCGTCGACCGGCCTAGACTCTCCCGGACGTACCATGGCCGAGAAACCACGCATCGTCGGTATCGACCTCGGGACCACGAATACCTGCGTGGCGTCGGTTCGAAACCGCATCCCCAAAGTTGTCCCCACCGACCGCGGCAATCTCATCCTGCCCTCGGTGGTGGCCCTTTCCGGGAAGGGCGACCTCTTGGTGGGAAACGTCGCCAAAGACCAGATGGTGGTTAATCCCACCAACACCATCTACGGCGCCAAGCGTCTCATCGGACGTCAGTACAACTCCCGCGTCGTTCAAGAGATTAAGGGCTACTTCACCTACGAGATTGTCGAGGGCCCGCGGGGCGACGCCGCGGTGAATTTGGGCGGGACGACGTACTCCCTCCCGCAAATCAGCAGCTTCGTCCTGGCTCATGCCAAGAAAGTTGCCGAGCAATTCCTTGGCGGAGCCGTCCAGGAAGCCGTCATCTCCGTGCCCGCCTACTACAACGACCACCAACGACAGGCCGTCAAAGAAGCTGGGAGATTGGCTGGCTTTGACGTCAAGCGTATCGTGAACGAGCCCACGGCTGCGGCGCTGGCTTATGGCTTCAATCGTGGACTCGACCAGAACATTTTGGTCTACGACCTCGGTGGCGGGACGTTCGACGTCTCCGTGCTGCAGGTCACCGGGAATGTTTTCGAAGTCCTTGCCACCGGAGGCGACACATTCCTAGGAGGCGTCGACTTCGACAACCGCATCATTGATTACGTCCTCGCGGCCTTCCAACGCGAAACTAAGGTGGACCTAAGCCAAAGCCCCATCGCCATGCAGAGGCTCAAGAACGCGTCCGAGGCCGCAAAAATCGACCTGACACTCATTCCCAACGTAGTCATCGAGCTCCCCTACATCGAAGAGCGGAAGGGCAAGCCGGTGGACCTGCGCGTGCCATTGTCCCGAGAGCAGCTGAACGCGCTCACTCGGGACTTGGTGGACCGCACCTTCGCCATCTGCGACCGCGTCCTTGAAGAGAAGGGCATCGAGCGTTCGACCATCGACGAAGTCATTCTGGTGGGGGGACAGAGTCGGATGCCCTTGGTGCAGCAGGAGATTGGCCGTCACTTCGGCAAGCCGGCACGCAAAGGAGTACATCCCGACGAGTGCGTGGCGCTGGGAGCGGCCCTGCTCGGGGACTCCCTCGGAACCATCGATGCCGTCACGCTGCTGGACGCCCTTTCCATGCCGATTGGCTTTGCACTTCCAAATGGCCGGTTTCGGAAAATCATCGACAAGAATTCCGTCATTCCTCTCACCACGAGTTTTCGCTTGCCGGGGCCGAAAGAGCACTCCCCCACCATTGAGTTGGACATCTTCCAAGGCGATAGCGAGTTCATCGTCGACAACGAATACCTGGGCACTGTGAAAGTGCCGGCATCCGCCGCGGGCCGAAGAATTGATTTTCGGTTGAACGAGGAATGTCTCCTGGAAGTGGTCGTGGACCTCGATGCTGGCCCGCGTCACGTTGCCCTGGCGACGCGAGATACACCGGACACCCTCAAGAGGGCGTTGGCTGAGGAGCGCCAACGCCGAATGACCGTGGCTGCTGCTGCCGCCGAAGAGCCAAGAGCTGGCCTCATGTCCGGGCTGCGGCGAATTTTCGGACGGAGCTGAGACGCGGGCTTCCCGGACGGCATGCCTTCATTCCCTTCCCGCGCATGGTGTGAAGACGCCCTCCGGCTCCTGGAGGCCGACCCGGAGACAATTCGAGCGGGACAGGGGTGGAGCGCAGACATCGGCGTAGTGGTCGAGGCAGAGCCTGGCAAGCTGGACCGACCGTTCGTCGTCTACGTCCGACCGGTCGAAGGGAAGATTGAAGCGTGGAGAGTTTTGGTCGACCCGGACGACCTCGATGAGTTCGAGCCAGCTTATCGAATCCAGGCACCCTACAGCGTCTGGAAGGGTATTCTGACCGGCACCGTGGACCCCATCGAAGCTGTTCTCCGCCGTCGAATCCACGTCGAGGGCGACCTCCAGCCCCTGGTGGAACGCATGCAGCACAAGGGTTTGGCCGAGCGGGTGCTCGAGCGCATTAAGACGGACTTCATCGACGAGCGATAGAGAGCTTCGCCCGCTCGGGAGAGGCAACTTCAAGGCGCGCGGAGTGTCTAATCCGGGGGGAACGGCATTGAGTTTCTCTTGGTATGGACGTACCGCCGGGCTCGGCTTGGGGTTCAAGTCGGAGGAGGACAGAGACTCATGGGAATGCGACAAAAACTGCAGAAACAGGCCTTT
The DNA here is from genome assembly GCA_963745475.1 of uncultured delta proteobacterium. GTDB lineage: Bacteria > Myxococcota > Myxococcia > Myxococcales > Myxococcaceae > JADGRA01. Next base: position 1,428,555 of record CAVUXN010000008.1, on the reverse strand, counting down.
GACTTCTCCCGTCGGACGATGGAGCGGTTTTTGGCGGACGAGAAACGTGCTCAGTCAGTCGCTGGTGCTTTGGGAACTGTTCAGCGAGGAAAGCGCGTGCTCAATCGCGGGCAGGAAGAAGTCATGCGAGCGTTGCAGCTTGCGTCGAAGAGCGAATTCAAAGCTCTGGGGAAAGCACTCTCAGGTCTCAAGAGGAGAGCTCGCGAACTCGAGGAGCGACTCGCGACGGCTGAGCCGAAACGGGATTGACACCGGGAGCTTGGTTTGGCACTCATGCCGGCCCTGCATCAAAGCAGCGGGCGCATAGCTCAGCGGTAGAGCACTGCCTTCACACGGCAGGGGTCGCAGGTTCGAAACCTGCTGCGCCCATTAACCTCGGTTTTCAAGGCTCTTGGGGAGGTGTTTCCATGGCCTTTTCGACGTCTGGCCCTTCGTGGGTGGAAACGTGACCGGAGCCACCGCGATGTATGCCGTCCGTCGAGCGTTTCTCAAAGGCGGAGAACGAGTCGTCCGCGAGCAGTCTGAAGAGCGGCGGAGGCTGACCGACGCTCAGGGCAAGGCGCTGGATGACGCTTTCGTAGTCGTCAGCGACATGTGGACCGCCATACATGAGGAGGGCGCCGACAAGCTCTGGGAAGTGCATCAGAATTTCCGAGCCCAAAACGGCCTTGGCGGCACCAACCATGGCACCGCGCTTTGCCGCACCCTAGAGCCGGGGACCGAGACCGAAGTCGTCAAACTGGGGATGCGCGCGTGAATTTGCCCGCGGTTGCCTGGCGACTTGGCGTCGCTGCGCTGCTCGTCCTCGCCGTTGGCGGCGCGGCTGCGTTCCAGGTTGCTCGACGCACACCAGCGGCGCAGGAGCCGCTGCGGACACTCGACGGGGTCCAGCCGCTGGCCGAGGCCTTCGACGCCGCGCCGGGGCCGAAGTTGCTTTTGCTCCTCAGCCCCACGTGCGAGACGTGCCTGGGGGTCGCCACGGCCGTCCAGCGGGCCCTGGAGAGCAACCCGGACGCCTCGGTGCGCGTCTTCGTCGTGTGGGGCAGGCACCTCCGCTGGGACCGGCTGGGGCCAACGCAGGCAGCCCTGGGACGTCTCTCCGACGGCCGGGCGACTCAGTACAGCGACACCGCTAACAGCGCAGCGCGCTCGCTGTGCCACTCGACGCCTGGACTCGCGGCCATGTGCGGCCAATCGCCGGTGCTTTACGGCGGGGTGTTGTACTTCGAGCCCGGCGCGCGGTGGAGCGACGCGCCCAGCTGGCAAGCCTTCGACGAAGTGCCGCCGCAGTTGAAGGAAAGGAAGCACACGCCCTAAAGCCGCGACGCGAAGACGAAACTTGGCACGCTGCTCCGAGGAAGTCACACATGCCCGGGGGAGATGGCTCGCGAGTCGCGAACATCACGCCATCGGTCGCTGACAAGAAGCCGTTCGGCTGAAAGGACTCCTCTCAGAGTTCTCAAGCGGCGGGGTGCGGTCGCCGCAGTGCTTCGAGGAGCGTCTGGTTGCCAGGGGAACGCTAGCTGGATTTCCAGATTTCGCGGTCCATCGCGGCCGGGAAGCTCGGTGAGAAGTTCGCGGAGCCACGGGATTGATGAAGGTCGCACGGCGACAGGAGCCAGACGAAGCCTTCGGAGGACGTGGTGAAGTTCTTCGGCGACTGTGAGACCGAGCCAGCCTTCAGGGCGTTTGCACGGCCTTTTCACGGGCCGCGCGCTGGGCCTCGCGTGCGGAGACCAGCAGGCGGTAGGCGACGTAGTACTTGTAGATGTTCCGGACGTAGGTGGTGGTCTCGATTCCAATCTTCTCCGCGACCACGACCTCGACGTTGTTGAACCACCGGTCGGGGTCAAGCGCCCTCCGCTCCGTTTCGCGCCGCAGCCGGGCGATGGCTCCAGGCCCGGCGTTGTAGCTGGCGAAGGCGAAGAGCGGCCGGTTCACCGCATCGAACGAGGCATCCGGGAAGTACCGGGTCATCAGCTGGCTCATGTATTTGGTGCCAGCGTGGATATTCGGCTCGAGCTGGGTAATGTCGCCGACCTTGAGATCGGTGGCGGTGGACGGCAGAACCTGCATCACCCCGATCGCGCCGGCAGGACTCCGAACCTCCTGTCGGAGCTTGGATTCCTGAAACCCCTGGGCGGTGAGCAGCAAGGGATCGAAGCCGTACTTCTCGCCATACTTGTCGAAGAGCCCGATGGTCTTGTCGAAGCGTTGCACATCCTGGGAGCGGGCGTTGTTCGTGATCTGCTTGATCCGCCGCTCGAAGCTCGCGATGCGGGAATCGAACCCACCCCAGTTGCGGGAAGTGGCGGTGAAGAAGCCGGCCAGCTCCGCTGCGAGCTGCGGACTGCCCTTGCGGATCGCCCAGCCGATCTGCCCCTCGTCACGCAGCGAGAGGTCAGTGCGGACGCGAATTTTGGGCAGCACCTTGGCCCAGATCCGCGCCTTCCAGTCGTCCACCACGGTCAGTTCGAGAATGCCGGCATTCAGCATTTCCAAAACGTCCTCGTCCTCGAGCGCTTCCGGCAGGGGCGTGACCTGGACCGGCGCTCGACCGCCCGTCTTGAGCCGACCGTTGAGCGCGTCGAGGCTCTCGGCGTAGGTGCTCGAGGCGCGCACGTACACCGTCCGGCCGGACAGGTCGTCGAGCCGCTCCAGAGCGGGTGCAGTCGGTCCGGCCACCACGACTTCCTTCACGGTCGAAAGTCCAGTCAGGCGCACGAAGTCCACGCGCTCGCGACGAGCGTCGGTGATGGTCAGGTTGCCGGCCGCAATGTCACCGAGCCCCTCCTCAATCCCGGAGAGCAGCTGGTCCCGGGTAGTTGCAACGAGGACGACGGTGACTGGGCGCTTTCCGAGACGCGCGCTGTGCTTAGCGTTCAGAAACCGCTCGAACTCGCGGACCAAATCGGCCGTGATGCCGCGTTCGTGCCCCCGATCGCTGAAGAACAGCGTCCGGCTGTAGGGGACGAGCACCCGGATGACCCGTCGTTCAAGCATTGCGTCCAGGTCGCCCTTCCACGCTGTGTTGGAGAAAGGGATCTGGTGGGGCGCCTCACGCTCCTCCTGGCCGGCCGCAACTGCCGAAGTCACGAGCGCCCACAGGACCACCCACGCCCGGACGCGGAGTGCGGAGAGGCGGAGACCCGGAGTCTTCACACTCGGAGCCTAGGCGAAGTCCTCCACCTTGCGCGCCCCAAAAGACCCACGGGCTTCCCGAAAGAGGGCGCCTGTGGCGCCACTGTCCACCATGGCAAGGGCGGGAACATCCTGGCGGCGCTCGACGCTCAGGCCCGTGCCCAGGACACCGCGCCACTCTCCGCCGGACGAGGGACTCCGCCTCGCGGAGGAGACCGCTCTTGCCATTCCTCGCCTACAGGGTGAGCGGAACCGCTGGCTCGGCCATCCTTTGCCTTCGCTACACGTGGCCCCGACAGCCAGCGACAAGGGGCGACAGCCGGGCGTATGGTCCCCGCCATGCGACCATCAAAACTGCTCATCGCCGTGGCCCTCTTCGTTGGTTCCGTCGCGCTAGCGGATGACAGCTCGTTGATCTCCGACGCGCGGGCTACGATCGACACCTTCAAGAAGACCGACCCGAAGATCGATAAATTCTTCAGCTCGGCCGCGGGATATGCGGTGTTCCCGACCATCGGCAAGGGAGCGGTGGTGGTGGGTGGGGCGGGTGGCGACGGCGTGCTCTTCGTGGGCGGCCAGCCGCTGGGGAAGGCGTCCATGGGCCAAGCCACCATCGGCTTCCAACTCGGTGGCCAGACCTACTCGGAGGTCGTATTCTTCGAGACCGCGTCGTCGCTGAGCGACTTCAAGAAGGGCGATTTCGCCCTGGCTGCGCAGGCATCGGCGGTCGCTCTCTCCGCTGGGGCGGCGGCCACCGCCAAGTACGAGAAGGGCGTGGCCATCTTCACCGCCACCAAGGGCGGGCTCATGTACGAGGCAAGCGTGGGCGGGCAAAAATTCGGATACAAGCCTTTCGCCGCTGCGAAGAAGTGAGCCGGCTACCTCCTCCGGTTCCGCAAAGAGAGTCGATGCGAGCTGGCTAGCCGGCGAGACCCCCCAAGGGAAAGCTGGGCGTGCGTGACGAGCTGGCGGCGTACTGGAACAGGGCTCCGTGCCCCGAGTCCGGGTAGAGGCTCAACTGCGCCTCGGGAGTTGAATGGTGTGTAGGGCTTCCCGCCCGGCAGCATGGTGTCTTCGGACTGGTTGGAGGGGGTGCCTATGGCTTCGACTACCGGCCCGACCGCCATGCCGCTGGGATGAGCCAGTAGAGCATGCCGTTCAGGTCCGCGACGGTGAGGGCCACGAAGGGAGAGTTCCAGCTTCCGTTGGTGAGGTTCCGGAATCCGAACGAGACGCCCAGCCGGTCCTGGAGGATGAGGACGTCGAACTCCACGCCGAACTGTGAACCGCCCCCCCAGGCCAGCGACCAGCGAGGCCCGGAGCCGATTCCCACTGGACCGAGGTGCAGCACGCCACGTACGCCGAGGGTGCTGGAGACGACACCCGAGCTGAACTGGATGTCGATGAGCTGAAGCGTGGAGTCCACCGAGAACCAGCGACCGAGCTGGAGTCTCGGCTCGAGCCAGCTCAGGGCGATGCTTCCTCCCACCACGTCCAGCGCCACCCGGTAGGGCACGAGGTGGGCGAGGACGATGGGGAGATACGACCCGTCTGCGAGCGGCCGGAGCGGGATGGTCGACGGATCGACCTGGAACAGGAACTTCCCATCTCGCTCCGCATAACGGCTCACCGTCTCGCCGCCACCGATGACCACGTTCACTGCCTTTTCGGTGGATGACTGGGACGAGTCCTGGGCAATCTCGATTGTCCCCGCCCGGTCGAGCGCCCGTTGCACAGTCTGGGAGAGCCAGCGCCCCTGGTCGGCGAGTGCGGCCTCCATCGCCTTGGACTCCGGCTGATAGCCCGCAGCTTCGAGCCGGACAAGGAACTGCTGGAAATTCAGTTCGCCGATGCAGAGCGCCTCCTTCGCCGACGGCGTGCAGGGCGTAGCAGGCTCGAGGAGCACCGCGAGGGCCGTGCCCATCGATCCGAGCGTGCGCAAGTCGGGCGGCGTCGGACCGAGCCAGCTCCACTCCGGCGTAGACGCGAGCCGGTCGGCCGCACTCGAGCTCCCCAGCCAGGCCGAGAGCTCCCGTCGCGCAAGCGCCAGCACGACCGGCCCCGCCTTCGGGGAAGCGAGGATCTGCAGGTACTCGATGAAGCTCCCCATCGCCGCGCCGTAACATCGCTGGGTCTGTTCCTGGGACGGATCGAGCTCCCAGCTTCCGTCTTGCTTGAGCAGCGGCTCCGGTCGGCCAGTGAAATAGGGGTCTTGCTCGGAGCAGGCGCGGTTGGCGGTCGCACGAAGGGCCTCGTAGATGCCGGTGTAATAGTCGAGCTCACGCAACGGACGGTCCATGAAACCGGCGAAGTGCTCCAGCTTCGCGCCCGCAAGCGGGCTGAAGCGGGTGGCGACAAACAGGCGCCTCTGGCCTCGGGCATCCGATTCGATCTCGTCCGCATCCTGTGAAATGCGCACCGCGTCGTCGCTCAACCTGGCCATCCGAGGTCGAAGCTGACCGAGCAGGGAAAGCCTGGCAGCGGCATTGCGCGCCACTTCGGAGAGGCTCTCCCGGGGAACGGCTGAGAGCGCCTCCTGGAGGGGGCCGAACAGCCCTCCAGAGAAGAGCTGGGCGGTCGAAGCCGTGGCGAGCGTCGCCAGCAGCTCTGTCGCGGCGGAGGAGACGGCTGGCGGCACTCCCGGCGCGGTCAGCTGTCGGACGGCGCCGGTGAGGACCATGCGGGAAACCTGGATCGTCCGGCCGGGGAGGGCCTTCACCGCAAGCGCCGACCGCAGGCATGCGGCGCGCATCCGCCGTAGAGCTGTCTCGTCCGTCACCTGCGCGACGTAATGGAGCAGCTCGTCCGCCAGAAAGGCCAGCGCCCCCGCCGCAACGGTCGATTGTTGCGAGAGGCTGGTTCCAGCTCCCCCGCTTGCTAGAGCGTCGAGGAAGGGCGGAAGCGCCTCCGCGAGGTGGAGTGCCTCGTCTGGGGATAGGGGGGTCGTGCCCGCAGCGCGAGCGCCGGCATCGAGCAGGGAGTTGCTCGTGTCGTGGCCCTCGACCGCCGCCGCACAGGCTTCCAGCTTCGCGGCCGACAGCGGGCGTCGAAGGCAACCGTCGAGAAACCGGCCGAATGCTCCGCGTTGCTCGCTCTTCGGTCGCCAAACCGGAGGCTCTGCTTCGTCGGCCTGGGTTGCCCGCGGGTCCACCAGCGGCGAGACGATAGAGCCGTAAGCAACGAGTGCCGATGCCGACCGCCGCAAGAGTGTCCGGGTGGAGAGATTCCAGTGTCGCGAGGCGACAGCCTCGGCGAGGCGTTGCTCTCGCGCCGTGGTCACCAGGTTATTGGCGAGCGTCACCGCGTCGGTGATGCCCTGGGCGCCCTTCTCCGGCGCGGGAGCCAGATCGGGCCTCGGTCGGCGTACTTCCGGATCCACGAGAAGGACTGAGAGAGGGAAGAGGGTTCGCGGTGGAGCGAAGGCCTCCGCCTGCTCGACGGCCAGTCCGACCGGCGCATTGTCCAGGAAGCCACCGTCGAGGAAGTTGCTCCGACAGAGCTTGAAGGCCTGGCCACCATGCGTGCCGCTGTACGCGGAACAGCTCAGTTTGCTGAGGGGCTTGCCCGGCACCGGTCCGGGGCACTCCATCGCAGTCACTTCGCGCTGACCGTCGCCACAGGCCAGGCGGCACTCGCACAGGGGCCGCGCTCCGAAGGCGAGCGGGAATGCTGCCGAGGCAAGCAGCGCCTGGATCGCCTCGTCCGCGGGGACGAATGGACCGGAGGCGTCGATGGTCTCTGCCAGTGTCGCCGAATCGGCGAGGGTCGTGGAGAAAGGGAGGCTGGTGTCGCGGCGGAGTCGCGCCACTCCGGCGGCATCCACTTCGAAGATGAGCGGGACCATTGCCTGTTGTGACTGAACTCGCAGACCGGAGACCGTCCTCAGCTCCGGGACAACACGGGTCGCGGTGAAGCCGATGGGGACCCGGCATCCGGGCCGAAACCGGATTCCCGTCTTGGAGAAGACACGGCTCTGGACGCTCTCCACGATTGGGGCGAAGGCGGAGGACGCGAAGAGCCCGTCGCCGCTGGTGTAGAGCCCCGGGTCACCGGGGAGAAGCTCGTCCAGTCCCACCGGAAGCCAGGAGTCGCGGAGGAGGTTGCGGTCGACCGACTGGTCGCCCACCTCGTCCTCCGCCTCGCACCAAAGCGCGGCGGAGAGGAGGGCATTCACGCTGCCTGCCGAAGACCCGGAGAGCGCCTCGAGACTGAGCCGCGTGCGCTGCGAGTCCCCCAACAACCCCTGGGCCCGGATGAGCCTGATCAGCGTCCAGGTCAGTGCCGCTTCGTACGTACCGAGGCTGGCCGCGCCCTGCAGCGTGATGGAAAACGGCGGGCTCTCACTGGAAACCAAAGGCGAGTCGGCGCGAGCAGGAGCCGGAGCCATCGCAACGACCACGCTGGTGATCAGGACCACGGCGGCAGCCGCAGACGTGCGCACGGACATGGAGCCCCCTCCGGTTCGTGGGTGTTCTCCTCCAAGGTACATCCACGGTCAAATGCCAACGCCGCCCGACGCTACTGCCCAGCTCAGATTCGTGTAATTCCCATCGCGTCCGGAATGAGCTCCGCGCTCATTGCGCGAACTCGGGCGGGTCGCAGCACGAGGAGGGCTAGTGCGGCTGCCACGAAATTCAGGAGCGCGGCTGCGACGAAGACTCCTGACCAGCCCGAACGCGCGCTGATGTAGCTCGAGAGCGGGACCAGCAACGACGCCGTTCCCTTTGCAGTGTAGAGAATGCCGTAGATGGTCGTGCAGTATTTACGTCCGAAGATGTCGGCACACGTCGCGGGGAAGAGACTGTAGATCTCGCCCCACGCGAAAAACACCAAACCCGAGAGCACGACGAACATCGTGGGGTTGGTGGCATAGCGAAGCAGTAGAAGAATGCCCAAGCCCTCGAGCATGAAGGCGATGAACATCGTGTTTTCCCGACCGAGGTGGTCTGACACCCAGCCGAAGAACGGCCGGGTAAGCCCGTTCATGATTGCGTTGATGCGAAGCGCGAAGGTGAGTGCTGGCATGGTCAAAAAGAGCAGGGTGACGGGTACATTGGCCACCTTAAAGTCCTTGGCCATCGGGGCGAGTTGAGCCACCGAAATAAGTCCGCCAGCAGCGACCATGACGAACATCGCATACATCGTCCAAAACATCCGTGTACGTATCGCCTCAGTCCAGCGGTAGTCCCGCAGCGTTTGAGACTTCCGTACGACTTGCGCCGGTGGCACCTCGCCTGGCTTCGGCGCTCGTAGGAAAAAGCCAAAGACCACGACTCCAATACCCTGGAGGATCCCGAACGTCAGGAAGGCAGCTTGGTAGCCTTGGGTCTCGATGATCCGCGCGATGGGCGGAACGGTGAGAGCAGTCCCGGCGCCAAAGCCGGCAGCGGTAAGCCCTGCAGCCAAGCCTCGTCGGTCGGTAAACCACTTCAGGGAGTTCCCCACTGCCGTTCCGTAAACAGCACCTGCGCCTGCTCCACCTATGCCGGCGCCGATGTACAGGGCAGGAAGTGAGTTCGCGAACGAGTTTGTTATCCACGCCACCGCAACCAGTACGCCACCGCCGAGTACGACGAGACGTGGCCCAAAGCGATCGATGAGGTATCCCTCGAAGGGGACGAGCCAGGTGTCGGTGAGAATGAAGATGGTGAACGCGACCTGGATGGCAGTACTACCCCAATGGAACTTTTGGTCGATTGGTCCGACGAACAACGTCCACCCGTACTGCAGGTTGGCAATCATCACCATGCAGAGGATGCCGAAGACCAGTTGAAGCCACCGAGCCGCGGGGGGCTGTACGGCGGCGGTGGGCGCGTCGGTCACAAAGCCTCCGGCTGGCACCTGAGCAGCTTACACGTTTCGAGTCGATTGGAACTGACTGAGTGCACTGCGAAAGCCTGCAGCGACGACTGTCCGTACAGCGGCGCTACCGGGTACGTCACCACCCAAGGCTCGTCGGCGCACAAAACGCTTGTCCACGCGTCCCAAGCAGCATCGGTCGGGTGAGGCACCGATAATTGGGACTCCGGGCTGCCGGGCGAATCCCTTGGGCGGCGAAGAAATTTAGAAAGCATCGGCCTCCTGTCACCCTTTTGAGCGGCCCGGCCACTTGTAGTCTGTGAAAATGGCCTTGGCATCCTCGGCAGACACGAGCGTCGACGACGCGAAGCTTGTGGCGCAGGCCTTGGCCGGAAGTCGGCTGGAGGGGTTCTTGCCCGACTGCGGCGACCCGCTACGCTCTCTTGGCTCCTGTTTTTGACTTCCGCGTGCGCCTACCTGCCACTTGCGGTGGCCTTCGACCCGGGCAGCTGGGCGAGCATCGGACCCTTCAGCTTTCAGGTCAGTCGCCCCCTCCTCTATGCGGTTTACTTTTTCGTGAGCGCCGGCCTTGGTGCTGCCGGGCTGTCAGACGGGCTGTTAACCTCACGAGGAAGGCTGGCCCGACGGTGGTCGCTCTGGGCGATGTCTTCGGTTGGCGCATTCCTCGTAACGGTTGGGTGCTTCTTGTGGGCACTCTCCCGAGGCGCGGCTGCCGGCAAGGGCCCTTGGGCGGCTGTGGACGTGAGCTTCGCTCTCTCGTGCGCGGCATCGAGCTTTGCCTTTCTCGCTCTTTTCGTGAGGTTTGCACGTCGCGGACGGATAGGAGACAGCCTGGCCAGTAAAACCTACCGGATGTACATCACGCACTACCCTTTGGTGAGCTGGCTCCAGTATGCACTCCTTGGTTCGACGCTGGCCGGCGCCGCCAAGGGGACGTTGGTCTTCGGCGGCGCGGTTGCGTCGAGTTGGCTAGTCACAGCGGGCTTGCGCCGCATCCCCGCAATCGGGGCCGTTCTCTCGACCCTCTCTCCTCGAGCACCGAGCCCGCGGACTGACGTCGGCATGGCCTGACGAACCGCCAGACCTTGAAACGAGGTGCTTGCTTCTAGCCTCGCCGCACCGCACCCTTGGCGCATGGTCCGGACTCGCAGGCGTCCCTCTCAAGTGACACTGAAGACGGCATTTACCGTCTGTTTCGCCGTGGCGATGACTGCCGGATTCGTCATCTTCGTCCTGCGGACGCGAGGCATTTTGACGCTTGCCGCCTGTGCTGCCTTGGTGGCTGTGGCTCTCAACCACGTGGTGCACTTCCTTCAGCGACGGGCCATCAAGAGGGGATGGGCCATTGTTTTGGTCATGCTCGGCGCGTGTCTTCTGCTCGCCGGTGTGCTGTTGCTGGTTATTCCCGCGGCAGTGGCGCAGGGGCGCGCGCTCGTAGAGCAAGCCCCGAAGCTGCTCGGCGACATTCGAAGTTCGCGGCTCTTCAGCTTTCTAGACCGAAACTTCGACATCGAGCAGTCGCTACGGGAGGCGCTCACGAAGGGAGGCGGGATTGCCCAACCGGGAGCCAGCCCCGTCTTAGGAGCAATCGGAGGAGTCCTGAGTGCGGTGGCGGCCACCGCGACGATGGCTGCACTCGTCGTCTTCATGTTGGTGTTCGGCCCGGGCTTGCTCTCAGACCTGGCGCACCTGCTCGATGTCGAAGCGCAGAGTCAGTGGGAGCGAATTGCGGCGCGAGCGTATGCCTCCATCGGAGGCTACCTCGGCGGCCTGTTGTTCATCTGCACCGTCAACGCCACGCTGACCACTACCTGTTTGGCGCTCCTGAAGCTTCCGTTTTTTCTTCCGCTGGGAATCCTCAGCGGTTTCTCTAGTCTGATTCCCTATGCCGGGCCGGTCACAATTGCCGTCGTGGTGACTGTCCTCACCCTACTCACCAGTGGTGCTGTCAAAGCCGCCATCGTCGTCGGGTACTTCCTTCTGTATGGGCAGTTCGAGGGGAACGTGCTTGGCCCTTACATTTTCCGCCGGACGGTGCATCTCGACCCCCTTGTTACTTTGCTCGCCATCCTTCTCCTGGCGCAGCTGATGGGAGTGGTGGGTGCCGTGCTTGCCGTGCCAGTGGTGGCGGTGGCTCAAGTCGTCTTCCGCGACTTGATGATGGACCGCCGCACCCGGCTTAAGGGGCAGCAGTCCGAGTAGTTTGTTTTCGGGCGGGCTTTCCAGCTGCCGCGTCAAGCGACGTCGTGAAGAATGGCCTCTAGCAGCTCGTGACAATCGACAAAGGCAGCAGGCATTTCCCCTTCGACGTCCAGCGTAGCCACCTGCCGCGTCGCATCCAAAAGCCTCGCAAGACTCCACCACTCCTCAGCGAGCATTCCACCGCTAGTTTTGTAACCGCGCTCGAACTGGTCGCGGAAAGCTCGGCTGTACCGCCGTGGGTACCGGAAAAGGCTGCCGACGTCCCACAGCGCCCACCCGGTGAAGGCATCCTCCCAGTCGACAATCCCAGAAACTCGCCAGCGCTCCGCGCCGTCCGTGGCCACCAAAATGTTTCGGCCGCCGAGGTCGCCGTGGACGAGACAGCGCGCGCTCCCAAGCGCACAAAGCCTGCCCGATGCGCTCAAAACATACTTCCACAACGCGTCTGCCGTGCCTTCGCCGAGGCGCGCTCGCGCGCGTCCACGGAGCAGCCGGTACTGAGTGAGGGTAAGCAGCGCCTCCGGTGATGATGGTGGCGGCTGGCCTCTGACGCCGAAGTCGCCTTCGTCGGGTTCAATCTTGGAAATGCTGGCCAGGATTCGACCGAGGGGTGCAGCGAGTGAGAGGAGTTCCTCGCTCGAGGCGACTCGCCGCATCGCATTGAGGTTGATTCCGCCAATCCATTCGTACACCAACGACGGGTAGGGGAGCGCCCCCCGACCTTCGTCGGCGAGCAGCACCGTCGGAGCTGGAAGGCTCGAAGGGAGTCGGGTGAGAAGCCGCCGTTCCTTGTCCCATAAGGCCCTCCCGCCCGCGTAGATGCGAACCAGCAAGTCAGGCGTGGAGCCTGCAATTGAGACGCGGAGGATGGTGTTAGTCAGCCCTTCTTCGACATGCTGAATGCTGTCGATGCCGCGACCGTTCAGGAGAGGTGACAAGACTGCAGTGAGCTGGTCGCGGGTGACTTCGACCAGAGGAAATCGCCGATTGGAGTGGTCCACGACCACCTATGGGAGGGCTTCGACTCTGAGGCGTCCGTGGGCTTCGCGAAGGACTTTCGCGAGTAGGCTCGAGCAGGCGTAAAGGACTGAAAGGTGAGGCGTCGGGGTCGCGGTTAGTCGCCCCAGTTCCATCACCGAGCCAACCAGTGCCTCCAGCTCCAATGGGCGTCCCGTCTCTACGTCCTGCAGCATCGACGTCTTGTGCTTGCCGACAGCTTCTGCACCCGCAATGCGCTTCTCCAAAGTGACACCGAATCGAGCACCCAGTTTCTCGCCGATGGCTTGAGCTTCACGCATGACGTTTTCCGCAAGCTCCCGCGTAGGTGGAAATTGACAGAGGTCCACAAGCGTTGCGTGCGTGAGCGCGCTGATGGGGTTGAAGGTGCAGTTTCCCCAAAGTTTGACCCAGATTTCCGATCGAAGGTCGCTCGAAGCCCGAACCTTGAACCCGGCCCGGCGGAAGAGCTGTGTCAGTGTGCGAAGTCTCTCGGTGTCTTCGCCATCGAGCTCGCCCAGGGAAATCCTGTCCCCCTCGATGTGGCGAATGACTCCCGGGGAAACGATGTCCGCTGCCGGGTAGATGATGGACCCAACGACTCGGTCAACGTCGACGTTGGCTGCGACAGTTCCGCCGGGGTCCACGCTCTGCAGAACCGTACCCTGGTGAGGACCCTTGTATTTGAAGAAGTACCACCATGGGATGCCGTTCTGGGCGGTGACCATGACGGTGTCTGGCCCGCACAGGGACTGCAACTCCGGGGCGACGCCGCCAAGTTGGTGTGCTTTGAGCGCGAGAATGACGAGGTTCTGGGGCGCCCCTACCTCTGCGATTCGATCCGTCGCCGCCAGTTGCGCCACATGCTCCACGCCGTCGATGACCAGCTTCATCCCGTTGGCTCGAACGGCCTGGAGGTGGGGTCCGCGGATGATGGCGGTGACGGTTTCTCCGAGCTCCGCCAGTTTCACGGCCAGTAGCCCACCGATGGCGCCCGCTCCGACGACGCAGATTCTCATCGCTTCGAGATCCTCAAGGTACGAGGCCAAGCTTTGAGGCGAGACCGATTCGCTGCAGTTTTCCCGTCGCCCCTTTCGGGATCTCGCTAAGGAGCACGATCTTGCGTGGCACCTTGAAGTCCGCGAGGCGTGTCGCCGCGAAGTCCCGCAACTCACGTTCGGTTGCGGTCTGCCCCTCGCGCAAGACCACCGCAGCACCGACCTCCTCGCCGAGCTTCTCGTGCGGAATGCCGAAGGTCACGACTTGTGCGACGGCTGGATGGACCATCAGCACCTCATCGACCTCGAGGGGAGATATCTTCTCGCCCCCACGGTTGATGAGCTCCTTCAACCGACCGGTCAGACGCAAGTACCCGTCTTCGTCGAGCAGCCCCTGGTCACCTGTTCGAAACCATCCATGGGTAAAGGCCTTGGCATTCGCCTCTGGGTTGGCTTCGTACCCAAGTGTGACATTTGGTCCGCGAATTGAGACCTCGCCGACCTCGCCCACCCCCAGCACCTCTCCGTCTCCGTCGAGGATGGCCACCTCGGGTCCAGCAGCAATGCCAACCGAGCCGGGCTTTCGAGGGCGCGGCGGGAGCGGATTGGAGGCCATTTGGTGCGCAGCTTCTGTCATTCCGTAGCTCTCGATGACCGGAACGCCGAAAGTCTTCTCGAGCTCGAGCATCACCGGAGCAGGTAACGACGCAGACGAGGACCGAATGAAGCGTAGCCGGGAGCGGCCGAGGACTTCGCGGTTGCGTTCGGCGCGGGCGAGGATGGCCTGATGCATGGTGGGAACGGCTGTGTACCAAGTCGGTCGAACCTCATCGAACCAAGCGAAGAATTTCAGGGCGTTGAAGCCCGGTGAGCAGGAGACCTGCGCGCCTGCTCTCAGGGAGGCCAGCGTCGCCGCAATCAGCCCGTGGATATGAAACAAGGGCATGATGTTGAGGCACACGTCCTCCCCAGTGAGCGCCAACGTCTCTTTGATGTTTTCCGCGCTTGCAAGGACGTTGCGTTGAAGGAGCGGAACAATCTTCGGCCTTGATGTGGTCCCCGACGTGTGGAGAACAAGAGCCGTGTCGTCCGGACCGGCAAGTCCCGGCCGCCGAGCCGTCCCACCCATTGCCGAGACGGCCATCAGCGAGAAGTATCCGGCGCCCTGAGACCGCTCAGGTGTCAGCTCAACGATGGGAACTGCGAGCTTTAGTGCAACCCCCCGCGCGGGCGATTCAGAACCGATCTCGAGTACGAGGGCCTTGGCCTTGAGGTCTTGGAGATAAAATTCGAATTCCTCCGCGCGATAGCCTGGATTAAGCGGCGCCGTGGTTGCACAGGCGCCAATGGCAACGAAGGCCGCCGCCATTTCGGGTCCATTTGGCAGGACGATTGCGACGCGGTCCTCTCGGCCGATGCCGAGCGCATTTAAGCGGTCCAGCGTCTGTCGCGTCAGCGCTTTGAGGTTGGCATAGGTGAGGGGAGGCACCCCCTCGGGGGCGGCAATGGCGTTTGCCGTGGAAAGTCCCACGTCGAGCAGCTGGGCAATCGAATTGACCTGGGGCATGAGGCGAACTCTCCAGTTTCAAAGTCGCGTAGGCCCCGGGATGGCCACCGCGCAAACGCCGTCGAAGCTAAGCACTAACCCGGTGGCTTCAGGCGAAAGGACTTCCGGATCCCGTGGTACCGTCCACGTCGGCTGCCGGGACGAAGCTCTCCTGGTGCCACTGGCACGCCGGCAGCAGGAACTTCCCTCAGACCTCAGGCGCGTTGACGCAATGTGCAAGGCTTCCTCCGCGGAGGCTGTGACGTCCGAACTCTACACGGTTCAAATCGACCTGTGAGTCTCATCCACGTCCAAGACAAAGCGGTCCCGGGCGCGCTCTTTCGTCGCTTGCGCACCGGCGTGCAAGCTTTGGGCGGTGAGCGCTTGCAGCGCACGTACGAGACGACCTTTTGGTTCAACTTTGGTCCGCCGAGCTCTCTGGTAGAGGAAGCAGTCCTTTTGCTGGCCTCCTCCCTTCCAAGCGAATCCACGGTCGGGGTTGAATGGTGGCTGTCGCGGATGAAGACCAGCCGTATTCGCGTTGACTTCCACCAGGACCGGGACGAGAAGCGGTCGCTCCGAGGAGGAACTCTTCGCCATCCGCGGTTTTCCTCCGTACTCTTCCTCAACCGCGTTAGGGGAGGGGCGCTCGCTGTTACAGCCCAGCTACCTCAACCGCGAAACCCATGCTCGGTGCCACAGCCTCTGGACGCAGACCTCATTGCTCCACGTCCAAACCGCTTCGTGTGGTTCGCCGGGAATCTGACCCACGGCGTGCTTGATGGGGACAACCAGATTCCCGGTGGGCGGTGCCGAACTCCCGGCCAGCTTCGCCTGAGCGTGGTCATGAACTGGTGGAACACCCGCCCGATGGATGTGCCTCGCTTTGCCGAAGCTGGGGTCTATGCCCCGCTGAAGACAAGCCCACGCCATTCGGCTCGGTTTCCTCGTGAACGATGAACGACTCTCTCTGGCGAGGCGTCGACGTTGCGGTGGCGGGCTCTTCTTGCCGCCCTGTTGTCGACGTAGAGTCCTACCCGTGTTCGCTGAGCGCGCACTCACCGCCTTGCCTTGGACCGTTCTCGTCGTCCTATGCGTCACCGTCGGGCTCGCACCGTTTCGTCCTCCGCATGTCGTCACCAAGCTGCGCATGCTGGTGGAGGGGAGGCTCGTTCGCCCTATCGACTGGGTAGACCTCTTCCTCCATATGTCGCCGTGGCTTCTCCTGATTGCCAAAGCCGCTCTCGTCGGAGGACGCGCCATCTTGCGCGCCTAAGCCGGATTCGCCAGGTCCCAGCTCGCGAAAAGGGTGTGCCAGACCAAGGCTTGACGAGTGTAAGTTGAGTCGCGGGCTGAGGCTTTGTTGGAGCGAGCGACGCCGCGAAGGAGAGCGTTCCAATGGCTAGCGAAGCGATGCCTGCCCTCTTCATTGGGCATGGCAATCCGATGAATGCGCTTCATCAAAATGCCTGGACGAAGGCGTGGCGTTCCATCGGCGCTCGCCTTCCCAGGCCGCGGGCTATCGTCGCTGTCTCGGCGCATTGGTACGTTCGAGGCACTCGCGTCACAGCGGAAGAATGGCCCAAAACCATTCATGACTTCGGAGGCTTCCCCCCGGAGCTCTACCGCGTGACGTACCGGGCGCCCGGGAGTCCCGTGCTTGCCGGAAGGCTTCAGGAGTTGCTCGCGCCCATTGGTGTGGTTGCCGCTACCGACTGGGGGCTGGACCATGGAACGTGGTCGGTACTCGTTCACCTCTTCCCAGCCGCCGATGTGCCCGTCATTCAGCTGAGCATTGATTGCAGCCAGCCCCCAGCCTTTCACCACAGTTTGGGGACGCACCTGAGAACTCTCCGCGATGAGGGCGTTCTTGTCCTGGGCAGTGGCAACCTCGTTCATAACCTTGAGGCATATGCCTGGGGCGAACATTCCACCGCACCCTACGACTGGGCCGTCCGGTTTGAGCAGCAGGTGAAGGAGTTGGTGATGGAGCGCCAGCACAGCCGGCTGGTCGACTACCCGATGTTGGGCTCGGACGCGCTGCTTTGCGTGCCGACGCCAGAACACTACTTGCCATTTCTGTATGTGCTCGGTTTGCAGCGGGACGGCGAGCCGGTCAGCTTTCCGGTCTCCGGGGTCGATGGCGGGTCCATCTCGATGCTCTCGGTGGCCATTGGCTGAGCGTCGAATTCCTGAGAGCCCTCTCCCGAGACGGCCGAGAGGGCTCCAAGTCTTGATTCCTGCGAGCAGCGTTCAGCGAATGTGCAGCGACTAGGCGGCCTTAGCGCTAGGTCGGCATTTGAGCGGGGTGAGTGAGGCGAAAATCGGCGACCAGAGCCGCACGCCAGCGTGAAGCCGTGTACACCGTCGAGATGTCGAACGACTCGACAACCGGTGGTTCCAGCAGGACGTTCATCTTCTGCTCGCTAGAGCTTCCTCTGGATTCGGCGCTGGCGGTGCAATTCAGCGAGGACGCGTTTGTTTGCTCCTTCGGGTCCGCCGACCGTTTCTGGGCCGAGGCAGGACGTGATGGTCGGAAGTGGGTGGCGCGCCTTGCCGAGAAGTTGGAGAAGGACCCAAGGAACGCGGTCAATGCCTGTCTTGATGGAAGCATCGTCGGACAGGTCGTGCTCGGAACGTCAGACACACAGCCGGGCACCGGGCACGTCAATCTCTACTACCTCATCCCAAGCTGCCGTGGTCGTGGCCTCGCCTCGCAGCTCGATACTTATGCACTGGGCGTGTTGCGTGACCAGAGGTACCGAAAGGCGACGCTCAACGTCAGCCCGAGCAACGTCGCTGCGGTGAGGTTCTACCTGCGATGTGGGTGGCGTGCCCTCGGTCCGCGCCCCGATGCTCCCTACGTGGACACGATGGAGCGAACTCTCTAGGAAAGGCCCTCTTCATTGAGGGCCTCCTTCACGGCCGGCCGAGCGGCGACGCGCGCCATGTAGTCTTGGAGGATGGGCCACTTCTCGAGGCTGATTTTGAAAAGGCGGGTCCACCGGAGCATGGTGTACAGGTAAGCATCTGCGACGCTAAAGGTGTCTCCCAGAATGAACTTCCGACCGGCGAGGTGCTTGGCGAGGAAGTCGAAACGCTTCGAGGCGTTCTCTAGTACGACCTCCTTGAAGTCCGCGGGCAGCTTGGGATTGAAGAGCAGGCCGAGCAGCTTGTGTACCTCTGTCGCAATGTAGTTCAGCCACTCCTGAAGCTCTGAGCGCTCGAAGGTACCGGGTGCCGGCGCGACCTTAGCGTCCGGCTTGCGGTCCGCGAGGTATTGAACGATGGCCGGCCCCTCGGTGAGGATTCGTCCATCGTCGAGCTGGAGTACGGGGACTGACCCTTTGCCGTTGATTCCGTAAAAGTCAACGCCGCCCGCCGTGGTGTGCGTCTTGAGGTCGACCCGCTCAAGCTTATACGGGAGCCCGACCTCCCGCAGCACGATGTGCGGCGACAAGGAACAGGCGCCAGGCGAATAAAAGAGTTTCACTTGTGGCCTCCCTAACAGTTCGCGCCGAAGCAGTCGGTTAACGAGCGCAACGAGGACTACCACGACTCAAACGTCGATTTCCTACTGTCGGCTTTCGCTCGGCAGACACATGAGGGAGAGCTGGCCTACGACGCCAGACACAAGAGCCACGAGACCAAAGGCAGTTCACTCTCGGACGCCGTCAAGCCTCGCGCGAGGAAGGAGTCGAAGTGGAACGCATCGTCATTTTTGGCAACTCAGGCTCCGGGAAAAGCGCGTATGCAGCTCACCTCGCCTCGCAACTGGAGCTCACTCACCTCGACCTCGACGCACTCGTCTGGGAACCGGGCCAAGTCGCCGTGCCATGCCCGCCGGCCTCAGTTGAAGCGGCCCTGACGGACTTTCTCAATCGACACACGCGCTGGGTCATCGAGGGGTGTTACACCGAGTGGGTCGAGCTCGCGAGTCGACAGTGCACGGAGCTCGTCTTTCTCAACCCCGGCGAGTCGGTTTGTCTTTCTCATTGTCGGTCGCGTCCTTGGGAGCCGCAGAAGTATGCAAGCCCCTCGGAACAGGACCGAATGCTCGACTTCCTCCTCGGTTGGGTGCGTGCGTATTACACACGCGACGAAAGCTGCTCGCTCCTTCGCCATGTGCACCTATTCCGCGAATTCGCTGGAGCAAAACGCGAATTGACTCGCGAGCCGGACCTGGCGACCCCTTAGCCCTCTTGGCAAAGCGAAGGGACGCGCCGCTGAACTTCGTCCTGTCCGCAAAAGCGCCGGGACGTACAGCAGCCGCTGCTTGACCACATCGAGGCCGGCATTCATTTACGTTTTGCTATGCCCGTGGCGCACGCGACGCACAGGAGTCGGCTGCAGAGCTTCACTTTCCTCTTGCTGGGTCTATGCGCTTGCACTGGCGTGCTCGGTGGTCCGGCTTCGCTCGAATCCGGACGCCGGTTTCGACCCGGACGCAGGAACACCCTTCCCGGACGGCGGCGTGGATGGAGGGGCCGGTAGTACGGATGCCGGGCCGGGCCCGGACGGCGGCAGCCACTATGAGTTTCCCCCGACCGCCACCTTCTACCAGGACGTCTCGACGTCTGCCCTTGCGAGCAACTCCTCGGACGTCATCGGCCATCTGGCGGCCGTGGGGTGGGGGTCGGGGAACATGCAAATCGACTTCAGCATCACCATCCTTTACGCAAATGGCTCCGTCCAGCCGAGGGCCTTCACGCCGGCGGCTGGCTACTACTCGCCGGATTGCGACATGACGGCTGTGCCCATTCCGCCCGGCGGAAACGCCGAGGGCTCGAGCGACTATGCGTGCGACACCTCTTACCAGACGCCGGGGCAGGGCGACTGCCACGTCCTCGTGTACCAGGGGAGCCGACTCTACGAGCTCTACAACACGACGATTGCAGGCGGCCAAGCATCAGGAAGCCCATTCACGACACTCTGTGAGGTAGTTTGGGACTTAACGCACGACTACTGGCAGCCGGGGGCCCCGTTCAGCCGCGGGGACCAGTGCACGAGCGCCGATGCGGCCGGAATGCCCATTGCGCCTCTCCTCGTCACCGGAGCTGAGCTGCAGGCGGGTGTCGTTCCGCACGCTCTCCGCTTCATTCTCCCCAATCCGCGGATGGCGAGCGGCGTCTATGTTCACCCAGCCACCCATGCCGGAGGACCCACGGGGGATGACCTGTACCCGCCCTACGGAGCGAGATTTCGACTCAAGTCGACGTTTGATTTGTCGACGCTTCCCAATGCTGCCGCTCGGACAGTCGCCCTCGCATTGCAAACCTACGGCATGTTTCTCGATGACGGGGGCAACATCCCTTTGACGATGGACGCGAGCGCGGCCCTCTACATTGGCCCGCAAGATCTCGCATTGCTCCAGGTTTCGGATTTCGAGATGGTTGCTGCTCCAAGCGCACCCATTCAACTCACCGACAACTGCCTCCGCACGCCGCTGACTCAGTAAGCTGGCCTCGGTAATCGACTGTTTCGTCCAGCTCTCCCCGTGCGTCGAATCTCGGGGACGACAAACCGGGGTGCTGCTGCGGCACTGGCAACCGGCGGCAATCGTTCCTAGCTATGACGCTGGTGAAAACTGCCTGGACTCGGGGAAGTGTCCGACGGCAAAACAAGTCAGCCGTCTCGCCTCGGCTCGGCAAGAGCTGGTGGCCGGTCCTCGCGGCGGTGACAATTTTCCGAGGCACTTCGTTGACGCGCACCAGGGTTGGCCCGGACACAGGTTAAGGTGACCGCGAAGGAAGGAGTCCGGATGTGGCAGCTCGTCACCAACCCGAGCCGGTGAAACTTGAGACTTTTCGCTTGGAAGCGCTGGTTCGGACCAAGTCCCTCGCCCGAGGGCGAGCGGCCGCTTCGTGATGAGCTGCTGAGTATCGAACGGCTCGACGAGAGAGCTCGAGCTCTCGCGGCTCGATTCACCATTGCTCCAAACCCGCGGAGGCGCGCACGAAACCTATTCCCGCGCTTCGATGAGAACGCTCGCGTTCTCGCAGACGCCTACCGGACGTTGTCCGAGGCCGTCCACCAAGGCGAGTTCATCACTCCTGGGGCCGAGTGGCTTTTGGACAACTACCACCTGGTGGCGGCGGAGATTGCCAACGTTCGGGAAAGCCTACCGCTCAGCTATTACCGGGAACTGCCGAAGTTGGCGTCGAGAGAACTGGCGGGAAACGCTCGTGTCTATGCCTTGGCCATTGAGCTCATTCGCCACAGTGACAGCCGACTCGATCAGGACCAGCTCATCCGGTTTCTCAATAGCTTCCAGACCGTGGCTCCGCTGACCATCGGCGAGCTGTGGGCGTGGCCGAGCATGTTGAAGGTCGCGCTCATCGAAAACCTCAGGCGTTTGGCTGTCGGCACCCTCGCGGCACGCGAAGCCCGTTTGGCGGCCGACGCCTACCTGGAGCGAGTCGAAGCCGGCGGCGACCCCAGGCTGCCTTTTGTAGGAGACGAGTTGCACGCGGCGTTTACCGCCCAGCTTCTCCAGCGCGTGCACACCTACGGGAGTCGACGCTCTAAGGTTTCGGCCCTGATTGAGGAGCATCTCGCCCGTCATCAGCTGACAGCGGAAGACGCAGTGCGAGCAGAGCACCAGCGGCAGGCAGCGACTCAACTGTCGGTTGGAAACGTCATCACCAGCCTACGCCTCTGCGCCACGCTCGACTGGAGTCAGTACTTCGAGTCAGTAAGCTTGGTCGAGCAGGTACTCAAGCGCGACCCGGCGAATGTGCACTCGGGAATGGATTTCCTGAGCCGCGATCGCTACCGCCAAGCAGTCGAGGAACTGGCGGAGGCGTCCGGAGAAAGCCAGCTGCGCGTGGCTTTGAGGGCCGTCGAAAGCGCTCGGCAGGCGGCCGAAGGCGGCTCGCCGGCGAGCCGTGCGGCCCACGTTGGGTACCACCTCATTGGGAAGGGCCGCCGCGACCTCGAAACGGACATTGCATATCACCCGAGCCTCGCCAAGCGCCTACGGCGCTTTTGCTTCGCCCATGCGACCGGGATGTACCTTGGAGCAATTGCATTTTTCACCGCCCTCTTTGTGGGCTGGGGGGTTGCTTATAGCCGCTGGTGTGCCGCGCCCGTCTGGGCTCAGTTGGTTGTCGGACTAGTCCTGGGCATCCCGGCGAGCGAGCTCGCCACAGCGCTCGTGCAGCGACTCATTGCGGCGGTCGTGCCGCCATGGCGTCTTCCACGCTTCGACTTCCAGGGAGGAATACCCGAGTCGGCTCGGACGGTCGTTGTCGTGCCGACACTGCTGAGCGACGTTGCTGAGGCAAATCGGCTGGTCGACCACCTGGAGGTGCTCGCACTAGGCAACATGGATCCGCACATTCATTTTGCTCTCCTCGGCGATTTTACGGATGCCACCACCGAAGTGACCTCAGAGGACGCTGAAATAGTTGCCGCAGCTCGATCGGGAATCGAGGCGTTGAACGCCCGGTATGGGCACGGCCGGCAAGACCGCTTCTTCCTCTTTCATCGCAGCCGAAAGTGGAACGCAGCGGAGGGCGTGTGGATGGGCTGGGAGCGAAAGCGCGGAAAGCTCGAGGAATTCAACCGGCTCTTGCGTGGGTCGTCAGACACGGGCTTCACCGTTCAGGTCGGAGATACCGAGGTCCTGTCCAGCGTTCGTTACTGCCTCACCCTGGACTCGGACACACGGTTACCGCGCGATGCCGCCAAGAAACTGGTTGGCATCATCGCCCACCCGCTCAATCAACCGTACTTCGACCCCTCGTCGCGTCGGGTCACCGAGGGCTACGGCCTGCTCCAGCCGCGGGTGAGCGTGACTACGACGAGCGCGGCAGGCTCTCTGTTTGCCCGGCTCTATGCCGGACACACCGGTGTCGACCCTTACACCTCGGCCGTCTCCGACACATACCAAGACCTCTTCGCGGAAGGCATTTTCACCGGCAAAGGCTTGTACGACATCGACGCATTTGCCGCTGCCCTCGAAGGGCGCGTTCCCGAGAACGCGCTGCTTTCGCACGACCTCTTCGAGGGTCTGTACGCACGGACGGGGTTGGTGACCGATGTGGAGGTTGTGGACGACTATCCATCGAGCGTGCTGGCGCATGCCCGACGCCAGCACCGGTGGGCCCGGGGCGACTGGCAGATTCTTTTGTGGCTCTTCCCCGTCGTTCCCACACGGGCGGGATTTGAGCGGAACCGCCTGCCACTGATTTCGCGCTGGAAAATCCTCGACAACCTGCGGCGGACCCAGGTTCCCCTGGCGACCGTGGCGCTGTTGCTCATGGGCTGGACCGTATTGCCCGGGAACCCGCTGGTCTGGACGTGTGCGGTGTTAGCGACGGTTGCGTTCCCAGTCTACCCGCTGCTGCTGGGAGGCCTCGCACGATTGTCGGCCAAACGGCCACTGGGAGTGACGCTGAGTGCGCTCGGAGAGGACCTTGGCTCGGCCCTCGGCCAGGTGACGCTGCAACTCACCTTCGCTGCCGATCAAGCGTACCGGATGGCGCACGCGGCGCTGACCACTGTGATTCGTCTCGCCGTGACTCAGCGCAGGCTGCTGCAGTGGGAAACTGCCGCGTCGAGCGCGGCTCGAGCCGCCGGACTCGAGCTGAAGTCCGGCGCGCGAGCATTCGTCGTCGAGATGCTCGCGAGCCCGATGATTGCAATGGTCGGAACCATCCTCGTCGTTGGCGTCCGGCCTCACGCGCTGCCGGTCGCCGCGCCGATTCTAGTGTTGTGGGCATTGGCTCCGCTGGTTGCCTACGCGCTGAGCCGGCCGCGGGAGGAAGTGCGAGAAGAGCTCGCGGATGAGGACCGACGGTTTCTCCGACAAATCGCGCGGAGGACCTGGCGCTATTTCGAGGAGTTCGAGATTGGCTCGCAGCACAATCTGCCGCCAGACAATTTCCAGGAGGTTCCTCATCCGAGAGTTGCACCTCGCACTTCGCCAACCAACATCGGAATGGGCCTGCTCTCCGCGCTGGCGGCCCACGACTTGGGCTTCATCCGAACCGGGCAACTTCTTCAGCGTCTCGAAGCCAGCCTCGAGACTGTAGAGCGGCTGCAGAAGCACGAAGGCCACCTCTTGAATTGGTATGACACCCAGACACTGGTTCCATTGACGCCGGCGTATGTCTCGACGGTTGACAGCGGCAACCTGGCCGCCGCGCTCTTGACCCTGGCCGAGGGTCTTCGAGAACTCAAGACGACACGCCAGTCGGAATTGGCCCTCTGTCTCGGAATTGCTGACGTCGCGGCGCTACTCAAGGCGGCGCTTTCCGGAGCGCGCGCCGGAAGTGGTACGAGGGAGGGGATTGCCCGCCTGTCGGCAGAAGCTGCTCGCATCGAGAACTCACTGCTCGTACCCGAGGGTCTTCCTGAACAGCGACTCGCACAGCTGCGAAATGGGCTGCCGAGACTCGAAGCGATCGTCCGAGCCGCGGAGCTTCCTGCAGGCGGTCCTCTTGGCGACGCTCGCTACTGGGCCGACCGGTTGACTTCCTCCATCCCGGCCGCGCTCGCAGCGGAGGAGGACTTCTCCGAGCGCCTTGAGCCGCTGGCGGCACGTGCCCTCAGGCTCGCCGACGCGATGAATTTTCGATTTCTCTACAATCCGCTGCTGCACCTCTTTGCCATCGGTTACCGGCTCGGAGACAGCGAGGGTCCGGGGCGGCTCGATGCGTCGCACTACGACCTGCTCGCTTCGGAAGCGCGCTTGGCGAGCTTTATCGCCATCGCCAAAGGTGACGTTCCGGAAACCCACTGGTTCCACCTTGGGCGGCTTCTGACGTCGGTCGATGGCCGCGCCACGCTCCTTTCCTGGAGCGGAACGCTCTTCGAATATCTCCTGCCGCTGCTAGTGATGCGGACCTACTCTGGAACGCTCCTCGACCAGAGCTGTCGGATGGCCATCAAGCGTCAGGTTGAATATGGGCGCGAGCGCGAGGTGCCGTGGGGCTTCTCCGAATCCGCCTACAACGTTGTCGATCGGAACGACAACTACCAATACAAGGCGTTCGGAGTTCCTGGCCTGGGCCTCAAGCGAGGCCTGGGTGAGGACCTCGTGGTCGCGCCCTACGCGACGGCACTTGCGTCGCTACTCGAGCCGACGCAGGCCGCTCGGAACCTGCGGCTCCTTGCCAAGGAGGGCCTGTCAGGAACCTATGGGTGCTATGAATCCATCGACTATACGCCGCGTGGCGTCGAGGAGCCCCTGGGAAGCGTCCGAGAACAGGACGCGAAGGGCGGTGTTGTGGTGCGTGCTTTTCTCGCACACCACCAGGGGATGACGCTGGTCGCCCTCGCCAATGCAGCGCTGGGCGACCTCATGGTGAAGCGTTTTCACGCCGACCCAAGAACGAAGGCGACCGAGCTCTTGCTCCAAGAGCGGGTCCCGAGAAGGGCGCCGATTTCTCCGCCGAGCCCGGCGAAGGAGACGCGAGTTGCGTCCGTTCCGGCCGTGTCCGTGCGGCGCTTTCGGTCCCCACACACGCGCTTCCCCCACGCCCAGTTTCTGTCGAACGGAAGCTACGCCGTGGTGGTTACCAACGCCGGAGGCGGCGCTAGCCTGTGGCGAGGGTTGGCGGTGACGCAAAGGCGGGAGGACGTAACCGAGGACCCCGGTAGCGAGTTTACCTATTTGCGAGACGTGCGCAGTGGTTCAGTGTGGAGTGCCACCCATCACCCGATTGGGTCGGAGGCAGACGAGTGCCTCGTCACGTTTTTGGCCGAGAAGGCCACCTTCTGGCGCCGCGATGAGGATTTGACGACGCAGTTGGATATTGCAGTCTCGACAGAGGACGACGTTGAAGTTCGTCGGGTTTCGCTCAGTAACCACGGCGATCGCGCGCGAGAGATCGAGATCACGAGCTACGCCGAGATTATTTTGGGAAGCCTGGGAGACCAAGTTGCTCACCCGGCATTCGCAAAGTTGTTTCTCGAAACGGAATACATTCCGGAGAGCAACGCTCTCATTTGCCGGCGCCGGTCCCGCGCTGCCGACGACGCGGAGCTCTGGGCGGTACACGTCCTGAGTCAGGAAAGTCGGACCCAGGGACCCGTGGAGTGGGAGACGGACCGCGCGCGCTTTCTCGGCCGCGGTCGGACACCAGCGAGTCCACAAGCAATGGATGGGCGTGCTCTTTCCGGAACGACGGGCGTGACGCTGGATCCAGTTCTGAGCCTGCGACAGCGCGTTCGTATGGCCCCTGGCGGTTTCGCTCGTCTTTCGTTCTGTACAGGCGTCGCGACGAGCCGAGAGGCAGCCCGAGCTCTTGCCCAAAAGTACCACGATGCAAGTGCGTCGACGCGCACGTTCGCCTTGGCGGCGGCGCGGGCACAGAGCAGCCTTCGGCATTTGAACATTTCCGAAGAGGAAGCGACGCTCTTCGAACGGCTCGCGTCACGCGTGCTTTATTTGGACGGCTCGCTGAGAGCCAATCCAAGTCTCTTGGCCAAGAACGTGCTCGGCCAGGACGGTCTCTGGCGCCACGGTGTGTCGGGGGACAACCCGATCCTGCTGGTGCGCGTGGTCCAGCCGGAGGACGCCGCGCTTGTGCGCGAGACGTTGCTCGCCCAAGAGTATTGGCGTCTCAAGGGGTTGACGGCTGACCTCGTCATCCTGAACGAGCAATCGGTGAGCTATCTCGACGAGATGCACGCCCAACTCGTCAGCCTCCTCGACGACGGGAGTTGGCGGAGTTGGAAGGACCGACCCGGAGGAATCTACCTCCTCCGGGCTGACCATTTGACGGAAGACGAGCGCACGGTGCTCTCGAGTGTCGCGCGGGCGGTGCTCATCGGAGACCGCGGACCCCTCGCAGCCCAGCTCAACCGGCCCGAACCTTTGACGCCGGAGCCGTCGCCGCTTGTCGCCATGCGACGAGCACGCCCGTCCACCGCCGGACGTTCCGAGGAGCCCGAGACTGCCATGCCCGCAGTTGTCATGGGCAATGGACTTGGCGGCTTCAGCGAGGATGGACGCGAGTACATCGTGGTTCTTGAACCGGGCCAACAGACGCCATTGCCGTGGGTTAACGTCCTGGCCAATCCTGGTTTCGGGACAATTGTCACATCGTCGGGATCGGCGTTCACATGGGCAGAAAACAGCCGACAAAATCGGCTCACCCCTTTTGCCAACGACCCCGTCAGCGACCCGACGTCTGAAGCACTATTTCTTCGCGACGACGAGTCTGGAGAAACCTGGTCGGTCATGCCAGGGCCTTCGACCAACGGCATCCGCCATGTGGTTCATCATGCGCCGGGGCGCACCCGGTTCATCTCCACCGCCCAAGGCATTCGTCGTCAAACCGATGTTTTCGTAGCCAGCGAAGCACCGGTAAAATTCTCGCTCCTGACCTTAACGAACAACACGGGCGCGGT
Source organism: uncultured delta proteobacterium (assembly GCA_963745475.1). GTDB lineage: Bacteria > Myxococcota > Myxococcia > Myxococcales > Myxococcaceae > JADGRA01. The sequence goes on along the minus strand of CAVUXN010000008.1, from coordinate 1,401,489 downwards.
CCGACGTTTGAGTCTGTTGTCTTTCAGCACCTGGGTTCTGGGTCCGCCTCAAGCTGGTATTCAATTGAGTGTCACGACTGAACTCGACATAGGCGAAAGAGCCGTGCTCGCACGAAACTCCTACAATGGCGACTTTTCCGGCCGAGTCGCCTTCGCGGCCACGAGTGAGGAGCTCGCTTCGGCAACCGGCGATCGCTCGAGTTTCATCGGCCGCAACGGGACCCTCGCCCAACCGGCAGCACTTCGCCTCCGCGCACTCTCGGGCGCATTCGGGGCCGGACTTGACGCTTGCGCAGGCTTGCATGTCTCCGTTGTCTTGGCGCCGCGGGAGACGCGTCGCGTGGCATTCGTCCTCGGGCAAGGACGAAACCTCGACGAGGCGCGCGCGCTCCTTTCCCGGTACGGCTCGGTCAAGGCGGCCGAGGTGGAAATGGCGGCTGTCGAAGCATCCTGGAGCGCCACCCTCCACGGAATCCAAGTGCGGACTCCCGACGATTCGTTTGACCTTCTTCTCAACCAATGGCTCCTTTACCAGGACATCGGTTGTCGGATGTGGGCGCGTTCAGGTTATTTCCAGCCCGGGGGAGCGTTTGGTTTCCGGGACCAGTTGCAGGATGCGATGGCGCTCGCGTTGTCTCGCCCCGACTTACTCCGCGAACACCTTCTTCGAGCAGCCAGTCGGCAGTTTGTCGAGGGGGACGTTCAGCATTGGTGGCATGAATCCAGCGGGAGCGGCATCCGGACGCGGTGTTCGGACGATTTGCTGTGGCTCCCTAAGGCCGTGGTCCACTATGTGGATTGCACCGGAGACGTCGGAATCCTGGAGGTGATGGTCGGCTTCCTGGAGGCGCCGCCACTCCCGCCGGAGGTGCAGGAGGCCTACGGCAAGCCACAGCGTTCATCCCAAACCGCCTCGCTCATGGAGCACTGCTTGCGGGCCGTTGACCGGGCTCTGACGGTTGGCAGCCACGGCTTGCCGCTGATTGGAAGCGGGGACTGGAACGACGGTTACAACCGGGTTGGTCGTGGAGGGCAGGGGGAGAGCACCTGGCTCGGGTTTTTCCTCTTCAGCATTCTGAATGAGCTTGCTCCGTTGTGCGAAAGCCGAGGCGATAAGTTACGAGCCGACAGGTACCGTCAAGAGGCGGCGCGATTGGCCACCGCTCTTCAGCTCTCCTGGGACGGCGAATGGTACCGGCGGGGCTACTACGACGATGGCACGCCGTTGGGGTCGGCACTGAACGACGAGTGCAAAATTGACTCGATAGCGCAGAGCTGGGCTGTGCTTTCCAAGGCAGTGCCGCGCCGCTTCGCCGAGCAAGCAATCGACGCGGTCCGGACACACCTTCTCCGAAGGGCGTCCGGGATACTGACTCTGCTGAGCCCGCCGTTTGACCGCACGACCCAGGACCCGGGCTACATCAAAGGCTACCCGCCCGGGGTTCGCGAAAACGGAGGTCAATACACCCATGCTGCGGTCTGGACGGTGATGGCACTGGCGGAGCTCGGCAGTGGTGACGAGGCGACGGAGCTCTTTCACATGCTCAACCCAATCAACCGGTCGAGAACGCCGGCCGACGTCGACCGATACAAGGGAGAGCCCTTCGCCATCGCCGGCGACGTGTGTGCGCACCCCGACCACGTCGGCCGTTCGGGGTGGACTTGGTATACGGGGTCGGCCGGCTGGATGTACCGCGCTGGCTTGGAGAGCATTCTTGGACTGCGGCGACACGGAGCGACGTTCGAGATAAGCCCGTGTATTCCGTCGTCGTGGCCGAGCTACCGCATTGACTGGCGATTTGGCAGTACGCACTACGACATTCAGGTCGCGAACCCAGAGCGACGTTGTCAAGGTGTGCGCGAAGCTCGCCTCGACGACGTCTCGGTCGACCCGCGCTCCATTGCGTTGGTCGACGACGGGGGAACGCACCTCCTGAGCGTCACCCTAGGGGAACTGCCAACGCAAAAGTAGCCCATCACTCCGCCACAAGCCGTAGGCCGGCGAAGCCTCAAAGTGGCCCGACACAAAGGCTGGGCCGCCAACCTCCAACACCACCGAGCCGATGGTGGAGCCGCGGGTCGCCAGTACGAAGCGACTTGCGCCACGGTTGGGCTCAGCTAAGAGGCACCGAGAGGCCTATGGAACGGACGCTGGCTGAAGAAATCATGCGGTTCGACGCGACACTTCCACTCGCCCGCGCCCATACCATTCCCAGCTCGTGGTACCGCGATCCACGGATTGCAGACGCCGAGCGCGGCTCGATTTTCACGAAGTCTTGGCAGCTCGTTGCTCGGGGTGACCAACTGGCCAACCCGGGCTCTTTTGTCACTGCCTTCGTTGCCGGAGAGCCCGTCTTGCTCGTGCGTGACGCGGCCGGCGCCCTCCGAGCATTTTTCAATGTTTGTCGCCATCGGGCGGCTTGCGTGGTGACGGAGCCGGTAGGCACGACCAGCCGCCTCCGCTGTCGCTACCACGGGTGGACCTATGACCTCGCCGGCCGCCTGCGTGGGACGCCCGAGTTCGAGGGAGTGGACGAATTTCGGAGAGACCAGAATGGCCTAGTCCCAGTGGCCGTGGACACCTGGGGACCACTCGTTTTCGTGAATCTCGCCGATTCGCCGCCGCGTTTGAGCGACAGCGTCTCGCCTCTGCCTTTAAGAGTCGGCTCCCTAGCGAAGTTCGGCTTTGTCGAGCGCCGTAGCTACCAGTTGGCCTGCAACTGGAAGGTCTTCGTCGATAACTATCTCGACGGCGGCTACCACGTAAATACGGTGCATATGTCGCTCGCCGGAGTCCTTGAGTATGCGCAGTACACGACGGACTGCTTCGCCACCACAAGTCTGCAAACAAGCCCTCTCCGCGTTCCGTCTCGGAAAAAGGCCAGCGGGTCAACCGCCGTGGTCCGTGGAGGTGAAAAGGCCTTTTACGGCTGGGCCTTTCCGAATTTCATGATCAACGTTTACAGCGAGGCAATGGACACGAACGTCGTGTTTCCCATCGGGCCCGAGCGGTGCGAAGTCAACATCGACTTCTACGTGTCCGTCGCCGAGCCGGGTGCTGTCCAGAGCTTCGCTTCGGAAAGCGTCAACGTCGGCCACCGGATTCAGCTTGAGGACGTGGGCGTCTGTGAAGACGTCCAGCGCGGCCTTGCCAGCAAGTCCTATGACACCGGGCGCTATAGCCTCCGTCGCGAGATTGGGGTGCACCACTTCCACAAGTATCTTGCGAAGGAGCTTCGTGCTGCGGTGAAGGCCGATGCGGGCTCGCGACGCACGGGTAACAAGCCAATCACTGCGGGAAGGACGGCGCGGCGCGTCCGCGGAAAGTCGTACTTGCCGAAGCGGCCTGGGAAGTAGGGAAGGCGAGGCGAAAAGCGCGCTTCACCAACCCCTACGCGTACTTGAAGAGCGCCATGAAGCCGAAATCCATATGCAACTGCTGGTGACAGTGAAAAAGGGTTAGGCCGGGGTTGTCCGCCACGAAATCGAACTCAATCTCCTGGAACCCTCCCAGCATGACGACGTCTTTCATCACTCCCGCAGTCGCTTTTCCGCTGACCCGTGTCAACTCGAAAGTGTGGCGATGTAAATGCAGCGGATGAATGTCGTCGCTCGCGTTTCGGAACCTCAATCGGTAACGCCGCCCCTGATGGAGCGTAAAGGCCGGCTTCATGGTCTCCATCGAAAAGGCTTCGCCATTGAGAGTCCATTTGTTGAATCCGCCCAGCTCGGCGTTGTGCTTGACAATCGTAATGTCGAACGTCTCGTCCGGTGAGACCGCAGGGGCATTCGGCGCGCCGAATCGCGAGTAGTCCCAGCGGAACGGCTTCGGCTTCGCCCATTCCGGTTTGGCCGTCTGCCTGGCGTACTCCACAACGATGCCCATTCCGCGTCGACGGTCGTCATCGGTTAGGTCGCCTAAGACCCAAACGCCTGGGTGGTTCATCTCGACTAGTGCTGAGATGCGCTCCGCCGTACCCAGCCAAAGCACGGGAACATCGACTTGAGTCGGAACCGGATTGCCATCGAGTGCAATGATGCGAAACGCATGGCCAGGTAGGGCCAGGCTGCGGATTTCGGTCGCGCTTGCGTTGAGCACATGGAACAAGACTCGTTCGCCCTGCCTGACTCGAATGGGCTCCCCGTGTCCCAGGAGCCGGCCATTGATGCTGAACAACTCGTAATCGACCTCGAAGCCCTTCGTTTTCTGCGTCGCCGCTTCGTCTGAGGAATTCCCCAGTTGCTGAAGCATCTTGACGGGCGTTCCGGCCAGTGCGTCCATGGCCATATCCCCACCGCGGCTAAAGGTTGGAAGGAATTCCTTCAGCACCAGGAACACCTCACGATCATAGGCACCGGGGGTCTGCCGTGGCTCCACGTAGAGCGGACCAGCTTGGCCGGTGTAGGTGCCGCGGTTGAGGTCGTTCATTGCCGGTACATGCGTATGGTAAAAGCGAAAGCCAGAGGGCTTCGGCACAAAGGCCAGTCGGCGCATTTCGTGTGGCGGAACGAAGGGCGTGCCTTCCTCCGCTGCACCGTCGACGTCGCTTGGAACCATCTGACCGTGCCAGTGGACGAGTTCAGGCGTGTCGGTGTCGTTGTGAACGTCGATAACCACGCGCTCGCCTTCTTTAAAGCGCAGGAGCGGACCCGGAAACTGGCCGTTGTAAACAGTCGTTGAGACGATGTGGTCCGGAGCGAGTTCGACGAGCGCGGTGCCGATGCGCAGACTGTAGTCTGCCTTCGCGGCCTGCGCTTCACCGGCAGCCGTAGCGGGGCGTGGCAGTTGCCCAAGCAACGGTACGAGTCCCGCATATTTGAGCAACGAGCGGCGGTCGATGTTCACAGGCCGAGTCCTCCGAGAAAATGAGCTCCGAGGTCAAAAGATGGTGCGGTGTCGTCGAAGGAGCGATGGACTAGTCTCGTGTTAATACCTATCGCCTCCGAAGCGCCGCCAATTGGCGGTCCGACGAGCGGATTTCTACGAAGGAAAGTACCCCAGAGGTCGACCCTAAGCGCTACCTGGAGAGGTTGGTAACACCTGCGAACGGGTCGGCCCAATCTCGACGAAAGGCTACTGGAGGAGGGGACGTGACGGATCACGAAGCGTTGTGGAGCACTCTCAGACGCTAAGCCCTGGCAACAACGTGTTGGTGGACGGCAAACACGTCGCCGCCCGCGAGGCATAGGGCGCTGTCGTACGCTCCCTACGCGGTCCTTCAGTCCGCCTCTGGCCTCTCGGCTACCACTTGCACGAACGCGTGCGGCGGCGCTAGCTTGAACTCAAAGAGCCAGTCGAGGGGTGCTGCAGCGGGCTTCAGCTCGCCACGCTCGACTTCTTCCAAACGCAAGGGCGCCCTCCAACACGGAGGCCGTTATGAGTGCCTTGCTTCGAGTTTCGTCAACGCTGTCACGTCGTGGTGTTGAGGTTGGTCACGTCAAGGCCTTGTGGCGATATCCAGTCAAGTCGATGGGGGCCGAGTCCCTCTCGAAGGTGGAGGTCTCCTGGCAAGGTCTCGCTGGCGACCGTCGCTGGGCCTTTGTCCGCGAGGGGATGGTGCGCAGCGGTTTCCCATGGCTGACTATTCGCGAACGCTCTGACCTGTCGCATTTTCTTCCGTCATTCCTAGAGCCTGACCGGCCGGACGTGTCACGGACGGTTGTGCGGACGCCGTCGGGGCAGGAATTCGACGTCGTCGACCCGGCGCTGGCCGTCGACCTTGGCAGTGGTTCGCGCGCCATCAAGTGCGACCGTGGAGTTTTCGACACGTTGCCGCTCGCTTTGCTGTCGACCCAAACGATCGCGAGCCTTGGCGCGATCGTCCACAGCACGCTTGACCCACTGCGCTTTAGGCCCAACCTCCTGATTGATGCCCTGGGTGGAGCGCCCTTCCCGGAAGACGCGTGGGTGGGCTCCGTCTTGCGGGTCGGCGCTGCATGGATTCGCGCCGACAAACGAGACCAGCGCTGCGTCGTCGTTACCGTTGATCCGACAACGGGCGAGCGCAACCCGACTATCCTCCAGGCGATTGCCCGCGAACGGCAGGCGTGCCTCGGGATCTACGCCTCGACCGTCGCCCCGGGCGCAGTCGCTCTGGGCGACCCAGTCGTCCTTTTTGCATAGCTGTCACGACGCCAGCCTGAAGTCGGCACGCTCTCGGCGCGGCGACGTCCCGACGCATTCGGACGCAGGCAAAGCGACGACGCCCACCCTCGCGTAGAAGCGCGCTCGCGAATGGGTCATCCGTCGGTGAAGCGGCAGAGCGGTCGGCCCAGAGTCAAAGCCCTGGGTCCGGCACGCCCGCCGACCCGGACAACCGTTACTTCTTCGGCTTTTCCAGCTGAATGGCCACCGACTCAACGTACGTCGCGAGCAAGCGGTCACCGACCTTGAGCTTCTCGAGCTTAATCTTGGGGCCGGCTTTTACTTGGTAGACGTTGCCGCCGGGCCCCTGAAAGGAGACCAGCCGATTGGCGGCGTCGATTGCGGTGACCGTTACCGTCGCCTGCACACCAGCCGCCGCAGCGCCCCCGGGAGCCTGGTCATTTGTGTTGCGGCCGGCCACTGCGCCGGCTGTCGCGGGCACTGTTGCCGAACCAGCGGGCTGGAACTCGAGTGCCAGCCCCTGTTGGTAGTCAATCACGATGACGTCGCCGACGGTGAACTCATTGAGGCGCTGGACCCCGGGGCCGACCTTGAAGGTCTTCGTCTCGCCCTCCTTGGTCTGGAGCGTCACAGTACGGCCGGCGACGTCGAGTGCTTTGATGGTGGCGGTAATCCGAATGGTTCGTACTGCCGTCGCCTGGCCTGGCGTGCCGGTGGCCTTCACCTCGACAGGCCCCTGAGCGGCTGCGTTCGGTGTTTGGGCGTAGGCAGTGGCGCCAGAGACGATGAGGGCGTAGGAAATGACCAGGTTTCTCATGCGGGTTCTCCATTGAGGACGTTGTGGAACTTCTGCTGACATGTGGCCCGGCATCAGAATGATTGGCACGTGGGCGCCCAGAACGAGGCCGGCGGCGGCGCCGCCGGAAGCAATCTCGCGCGGTGAATCAGGTCGTATGGCTCATGCGTTACTTGCATCTGAGGCGCCCCCCAGCAGAAGCGATCTCCGCTAGCCGGTGGCCTCTAACACATCTGCAGCGTGCATGACACGAGAGAATTCGACCGGAACCTCGGCCTGGGCGAGCACGGCGCCGGCCTACTCCTTCCGCGAGCAACGGCGTGGCGGAGGCGTTCGTGAAAGCTCTCAAGAGAGACCACGCCAGGTCGATGAGGATTCCTACGTGCGGTTGTGCCGCGCTGCCGCTCTGGGTGGCCGACTACAACGATTCCCATCCCCACCGCGGCCTTGGAAACAAGTCGCAAGCTGTACTTGGAACTGGGGGGACTCCAGTCCGGGATCAGGTGCCGAATCTCGCCCCACAGTCTAGAGCGCGAATCGACGATCGGGATTGTGTCGGGGCAGTAGATCGCGCAATCTGCATGACAGCGGTCCGGGTCGGTGCCACGCCCCGCCGCCTTCAAACCCACTTCCGAGGTCCTCGATGCGACGACTGCAGTTGCTCGTAGCGGTTCTGCTCCCTGCGATTACGCACGCCCAGACGACCGACAAGACGCTCCAGCGTATCCGCGACAGTAAGGCGATCACCATCGCGTACCGCACCGACGCCCCGCCATTCTCCTACGAGGACGGCGGGCACCCGGCCGGGTATACCGTTGAGATCTGCAAGCGCATCGTCACCAGCTTGGAGCAACAGCTCAAGGTCCAACCGCTCGCCGTGAAGTGGGTTCCGGCCAACGTCCAGACCCGACTCGACCTCGTCAGCAAGGGTCAGGTGGACCTGGAGTGCGGGACGACCACCGCCACGCTTTCGCGCATGGATCAGGTGGACTTCTCTAATCCGGTGTGGGTCGACGCGACTGGGCTGCTCGTCCGCAAGTCTGTAGGCGCTCGTAGCCTCGGGGGCCTGGCGGGCAAGAGCATCGCAGTGGTGGCCGGGACTCCGAATCAGCGGGCGCTGGAGGATGCTCTGAAGAAGGGGCTCGTGAACGCAAAAGTGGTGCCGGTGAAGACCTACGATGAGGCGATCACGCTGCTCGAATCTGGAAGCGTCGACGCGATAGCGGCGGGCAAGGTGATGCTGGCAGGCATGGCCAGCAAGCTCAAGGACCTCTCGGCCTACGAGCTGTTGGACGATGACATCGGCTACGTGCCCTACGCCATCGTCCTGCCGCTGGGGGCAAGCGGGCTCCGTCAGGCTGTGAACCGGGCGCTCTCGCAGATCTACGGCAGCGATGCCATCGTCCAGATATTCCGCAGCGCCTTCGGCCCAACCCTAAAACCTAGCCTGCCGCTGGCCATCATGTACCGTCTCAACACTTATCCAGAGTGATCGAGGGCGAAATCACTTCTTCAGAATCTTTTACCTCTCGGCACTGGACCTCCCACAACACCATCATCCGGCTCTTCGTCCGGCCCACCATGCGTGTCCGCTTGCCAACTCGATATAACGTTTCGAGCGGGAGTTAAGGAGTTTCACGAGCCACGACGTTTGGGGCCCCGCTGCATTGCCCGCGTTGTCGCCAAGAACTATTCGGCGGATTCCGGCCTCCGGATGACCGACACTGAGAGCTCGTGAGAGGCAAGCGCGCCCCAGCATCACGCCGACCGCCCGTGCGCGCGCTGCGAGATGCGGGTGCCCGTTGGCAGACGCTAAAATGGCCGTCGGGAAGGCAGTGGCTTGCGCTGATGTTGGTCGCGGGCGCGGCTTGCGGGACGTCGAGAATCGTCAACTCGGATGCCGTCGGCCCACAGGGCGAAAAACACCTCGTCGAGTTTTACTGCGCGTTCCAAGATGATTGCGCAAGCCTCGCCAAGGAGGCTTGTGGTGGCCCGAACGAGGTCGTCACCAAATCTGGAGGGATTGGGAAGGAGATTCTCGTCCGCTGCACAGACAGGATCACGCGAACTGTGGACACGGGCGCTGTCGGGCCGCACGGCGAGCCCGCATTGGAAGTCGTGTGCATTGAAGCGCTTGGAGCTTGTATGGACGCCTTCCGGCGAACCTGTCAGGGCGACTTCGACGTCATCGCGTCCAACAATGGCGACTGGCTCATCCACTGTTTGACTCCGCCGAATTTTGTTCCGCCGCTACCGCCCGCTCCGCTACCACCGGACACGCTTTTCTCGTTGGACGGTGGCCCGACGCCTCCCCCACACTGAACGCTGGCGCCTCAGACTTTCTACTCTGGTCTAGGTGTACTTCGCACACTGCCTCGGGGGCCTTGTTTCAGTTCTGCAGTACCTGGAAGCGGCGTCCTTGACGTCCGGTGCTTCAGAGAACGAGTCTGGTAAAGGGAGGAGCCAGGCTCTCGCATGCAGGGGCCGAAGTCGTGGCTCGAAAGCCGAGTGCATGCGCGAATTTTCGTGGCTTCTGCCGGCTGTTTTCTCTTCCTTAAAAGGAATCGCCAAGCAACGTGAACTGAGGTTGCCGTGACGAAAGCTCCGACGCCGGCAGTTGATGAAGCGGGTTCCGGGATAGCGGGTGACTTTTCCCTGGTCTTGGGAGGCCCACTCTTCCAGCTTCTCCGAAAAGCGCATCTTAGCGGCGACGCGCTGACGTTGGCTCGGCGGCGCGTCACCGTCATCTCGGCGCTGGTATGGCTGCCGCTTCTGGTCCTCTCCGCTTTGCAGGGACGTTTGCTGGCCGGCAAGGTTCCAATTCCCTTTCTGTACGACTTGGAAGCGCACGTTCGCTTTCTCGTGGTCATCCCACTCTTGATTCTCGCTGAGCTCGTGGTGCACCAGCGCCTGCGCCCCGTTGTCAACCAGTTCCTGAACGAGCAGCTGATTCCAAAGGACGGCAGCGCCCGGTTTCAGGCGGCGCTTGCGTCGGCGTTGCGGCTGCGCAACTCGGTGCTCGCCGAAGTGCTGATGATTCTCTTCGTCTTCGGGTTCAGCTTCATCTGGCGCCGCTACCTGGCTCTCGAGACCCCGACTTGGTACGCAACCCCCACGGCTGAAGGCTTGCGGCTCACCCTTGCTGGCGACTGGTACCTGTACGTGAGCCTGCCCGTGGCGCAGTTCCTCTTGTTGCGCTGGTACTTCAGGATGTTCATCTGGACGAGGTTTCTGTGGAAGGTCTCACGCATCGAGTTGCGCTTGGTTCCCACCCATCCTGACCGGACGGGTGGCCTGGGATTCCTTTCGAATACGGCCTATGCCTTCGTGCCTCTTGCCGCCGCGCATGGCGCGCTGCTGGCCGGGTGGCTTTCCGACCGCATCCTGTATCTCGGAATTCCGCTGTTGCAGTTCAAGGCCGAAATCGGCCTGATGGTCGTCTGGGTTCTGTTGCTCGTCTTTGTGCCGCTGTTGCCATTCGCGACCCAGTTGTCCCGGACGAAGCGCCGCGGTGCTCTCGAATACGGTGTTCTCGGACAGAGATACGCACGCGAGTTTGACGCCAAATGGCTGCGCGGTGGCGTACCCGCGAGCGAGTCATTGCTTGGTAGTGCTGACATCCAATCGCTGGCCGATTTGACGAACAGCGTAGAGGTGGTGAGGAGCATGCTCGCCATCCCCGTCACGAGGGGCACGATCACCAGGCTCGTCGTCGCGACGCTCGTGCCAATCGCGCCTCTGCTCCTGACGATGATGCCCGCAGAGGAACTGCTGAAGAAGCTCCTTGGCGTGCTCCTTTAGGGAGTCCCGAATGGGCGAGTGCGAATGGGTCAAGAGGTGCTAGAAGTGCCGCTCCGAGGCGTGTCCCCGATGCGCCACAGGCATCGAGGCTTTTCGAAATGAAGCTCGCCCACCAACTCTGGAGACTCGCATGCGACAAGTGACCTTCGCTTCGTCTTTGCTTTGCTTCGTCGTATTGGGGTGCGCCACGAGTGCACCGGTGCCATCCGGTCCGCCGCCGGATTGGAAACTCGCCTCGGCGTCGCCTGCGACTGGCAATACCCTTCAGGGCACCGGGGGCAACTCTGGCGGCCAAATCTCTTTGACGATTTCGGGCCACAACATCAATGGGCCCCGCGCCAGCTTGTTCAGCTCGGGTACCAAAGTACGTGGGACGGGTAACTCCGGAAGGAGCGTCGATGTCTCCATCGTCGGCAACAAAGCGAACGGGTTGGTCGGTAACGTCCCCTTCAGCTGCATTGTCGACATTCAGCCCGACGGGAGCGCGCACATCGTCGGCGCTATGGGCGCTGGCAATACGGACTACACCATTAGCCCGAAAGCCATCAACGGACGCGTTGGCGTTATTACTTACAGCCTCGTTTGGAACGGTGAGAAGTACGAGGGTCAGATGATGCCGGGAGGCTACGGGTATTTGGAGCTTCCGGTCGTCATGGCGACTTGGGGCGACGTTGAGGCGGCGACCGTGCTCAGCCTCATCCTGATGGGTGCCTAACGACGTTCCGCCCTCTTGCGGCGGGACGAGTGAAGACTGAGGAGCACATCTTCAACCCGGTGTTCGGTCTGAGTCGCAGCACGAGCGCACCGCAGGCTGGCACCGCTTCTCGGGCACCTGCCGCATGTTCATGTTACCGAGGGTGCCGCGATTCTCAGCGTTCACGCATCGCCACCGCGCCCTTCAGCAGCTGTGCCCATGCGCTGCGTTCTAAAGAGGGTCGAAAGAGAGGCCGAAGGCGGCGGCCATGCGCAATCAGCCGCCGTCGGAATGCGCGGTTCTGTTCCACCTTCCACAGTAACTCCCTGAGAGCCTTGGTGTCTCCGAGGGGGAAATACCCCGGGTAGGAGGCTCCGAGCAGTCCTTCGGCTCCCGGAATGCGGGAGGAGACGACCGGCACCCCTGCGGCGACTGCCTCCGAGATGACGTTCGCGCCACCCTCCGACCGGGAAGTGAGCACGAGCAGGTCCGACCTCGAGAGACGGCGTAGCACTTCTTTCTGCGGGCGCTCGCCGAACCAACGATAGCGAGGGTTGCGGCGCCCCTCGGCCTTCGCACGACGCGCCATTCCGCCGGTGAGCGCTCGGCCGAGATGGGTCACACGGATACGCGACACTTCCGGCAGCGCTCGAACCGCCAACGCAGTTCGGAATGGGTCCTTAACCGACCGGAGATGGCCGACCACGCAAACCTCGAAGTGGGTGGATTGTGGTCGGTGCACAACAGGCGGCGGCGTTGCGGACTGGTAGACGACGGAAGCTTTGTGCCGGTACTGCGGAGGCAGCGCCCGTAACGCCAGCGGCTGGAGCACGACGAGTCGGTCCGCTAGGTGCAGGGAGTCCCGAGCAGCGCTCGAGCGCTTCGGGTTCTCGTAGAGGTCCGTTCCGGTGAGAGCGACGACGAGAAAGCCGTCCGGGTGAATTGCCCGGAAGCGCTTTGCCGAGGGGTGGCTCTTCCGCGCGTGGAGAGCAACGAGAACGTCTGCAGCTCCACTCGTATACTCCGCCTCTATGCTGGCTTGATGTCCGAGCTCTCTGAGTAGGCGGGCCCAGCGTCTTGCCGTGATACCGTTACCCTGGAGCGACCCACGTCGGACGGGGGTGACTAGCCTTATCCTCACGGGAGCGCGCAGGTCCGGAAGCCCGCGAATACGTCCCGCCGGTCCGGCGTGTAGAAGTTGCGGAAGCCAATACGAATCATCCGCGAGCGCGTGGCCCAGGAGCCGCCTTTGAGGACCTTGTGTGTCGAGAACCAAGGTTGCGAATAGTCCTCGTACGGGTCCGGCGAAAACCCAGGGAATGGAAGGAAGTCGCTGGCCGTCCACTCCCAGATGTTGCCGAGCATCTGTCGACAGCCCCAGGCACTGTCGCCGGCGGCGAACGCCCGGACGTCCACTGGTTGCAGCGCTTTTCCATCGAGGTTGGCACGTGCAGAGTCGGGGACCGCTTCACCCCACGGATAGAGGCGGCGCCCGGAGGAGAGGGTGCCGTGGCCGTCGGGCGTAGAGGCAGCGGCGACTTCCCACTCAAGCTCGGTTGGAAGCCTGCGCCCGGCCCAGCGGCAGTACGCGTCCGCTTCGAAATAGTTGATGTGGTGGACGGGGAGGGTGGCCTCCAACTCCACCCACGCATTGAAGTGACGGCGAAGCCAAGTTTTACCGTCACGGCGCCAATGAAGTGGGTGTCTGGCGTCGGCCTGCTGGCGCCAGCGCCAGCCTGCTTCGCTCCAAAAGCTGGCACGCGCGTAGCCCTCCTCATCCACGAAGGCGGCGAACTCTGCCTGTGTCTCAGCCAGGCGCTTCATAGCAAAGGGCTCGACTGGGACTGGGTGGGGCGACTTCTCATTGTCGAAGAGAAAGGGCGCGTCCGGAGGAGTCCCGAGCACAAACGTTCCTCCAGGGACATGGGCGTCCCCCTCCGCCCCTGGTTGCGCCGGGCAGACGTTAGAGGGATCCGAGGAGACAGCTGGGTAAGCGAGCGTTTGCCGGGTCATCCAAAAGGCCTCGCCGTGCATGTCTTCATGGAAGATGGCAAGGAGCAGGAAATACGGCTCGTGCGATGCCTCGGTCAGGCGCGGCAAGCCTTCGAGGACAGTGTTCAGGACTGTACTGAGATGCGTGACTGTGGCGTCCCGGGACGGCAGCGGCAGGTCCCAGCGCGAGTCGTGCGGCACATGGCTCGAATCGTAAAGGTCGTCGCGCATCGACCGCTCCAGCTTTCGCGCGTGGCGGAGCACCCAGTGCTCCTGGAACCAACCAACATGTCCCAGTTCCCAAAGCAGCGGATTAACAGTCTTGAGCCGCGGCCCCATCAATTGCTCATCGTTCAAATCATTAACGAGCGCCGTGCTCCGCTCGCGCGCGTCGAGAAGCCATTCTCCGAAAAGAGCAAGCGGGAGCATGCTTCGGCCTTATAACTCGGCCGTTGACGGTCGTGCGACGTCATGACAACCGCGACAACATGAGTTGCGCTGTCTCGCGCACGTCGTTCTGGCGGTGGGCCACTTCACCTACTGCAGCCGGCGAGATCCGAAATCATCGGACATTAGGCTCGCAAACCTAGGCCAGATCGTCTGGGAAGGGGTTTGCGGGCGCCGCTTTTCGGCGCGCATACGTACGCGTTACCCAGGTCTTGGTTTGCGAACGTCCTGGGTGGCGGTGATTCCGATTTCTTTCACCAACTTTTCGACCCGGAGCCGGTCGAGCTTCTCTAGAGGCAGAGAAGTGAATAATTGCAGTCGGCGGTAGAGAGTCAATGCGACATTGTAAAAGAAGCGCTCCTTGTCCTCGGCGGTACCGACAAAGGCAGCTGGGTCGTCGACTCCCCAATGCGCGATGATGGGTTGACCCGGCCAAAACCGGGCAGGACTCCCGAGCGCTGTCGCAGACAGTCACGACGAAGTCGAACTTGATGTCGCGAAACTCATCCCAAGACTTGCTACGCGCGCCAGACGCGTCGACGTGGAACCGCTCTCGAAGGACCTTCACGGTGAGCGGGTTTATGACGCCGGATGGGTTTGCACCGGCGCTGTAGGCTTCAAAGCGCGCTCCGCCAAGCCTACGGAGGAAGTACTCGGCGAAGACGCTCCGAGCGGAGTTCCCAGTGCAGAGGAAGAGAACGCGGTATGGGTGGCCCTCACGGTCCATGGTGCGCCTCGGTCGAGCCAGCAGCTTCAGAAGTGGCACGGAGCAGGGGAGGCACGAGGACTTCGCGCGGTCTGAGCCAACGGAAGAAGGCAGTAGCCAACCCAGCTCCGACGAGCTGGCCGACTATGAAGCCAGGGACGTCTTCTGGGCGGATGCCCGTGAAGGTATTGCTGGTCGCGCGCGCTAGCGTCACTGCCGGATTCGCAAACGAAGTCGAAGACGTGAACCAGTAGGCGCCAGTGATGTAGGCGGCGACGGCAAACGCGACGACGGATGGCCTGCCCCTCGCACAGCCCAAAATGACGACGACGAGGCCAAACGTTGCGACTGCTTCGCTGAGCACCTGGGCGCCGCCTGCCCGCGAGTGCGTTGACAGTGAGAAGACACGAAGGGAAAACATCCCATGCGCAAGAGCAACGCCGGCGAACGCGCCGAAAACCTGGGCGACGACGTAGGCCGGGCACCTCCTGCCAAGGCAGGCCGCCTTGACTCGCATCCGCGAGCGTGACGAGCGGATTCAAATGGGCGCCCGAAATCGAGCCGAAGGCCAGAATCAACGCGAGCAGCGCACCGCCCGTGGCAACCGAGTTTGCGAGGAGGGCCAGTCCCACGCTGCCCCCGGCAAGTCGGTCCGCCATGATGCCTGAGCCCACGACTGCCGCGAGAAGTAAGGCGGTGCCTACGAATTCGGACGCAGCTCGATGGAATGCGGGCGCGCGCCTATCCATCCGACGCTCGGCGCATCTTGAGTCGGGCGAGTGCCCGCGACGTATCGACCTGCTCCACAAGTGCATTGGCCGCGCTTTCGAGGACCTCGTCGTTCCGTCGGTAGAACGTCCACCGACCTCGCTTCTGGGCCGTTACCAAGCCTGCGCGCCTGAGAATCGCCATGTGGTGGGACACTGCGGCCTGGGAAAGCCCGACGGCTGATTCCACATCGCAGGCGCAGAGGCCTTTCTCGCCTACCGCCACCGGGCCACAACGACTGCTGCTCTTCTTTTGCAGCAATCCAAGGATGGCGAAGCGCGTCGGGTCGGCCAATGCCTTGAATACTTCGACTAGCTCGTTCTGTCACATCGATACATATAGATTAGTCAATGTGAGGTAGTCAAACCTTCGCCCTCAACGAGTCCATCTTCGGAGGGCAAATTCATAGCCGACGACTTCTCGCCATTCGCTCTGGGGAGCAGTTCGCCCTTGCCGGATGGTCAGAAAGTGAGTCGCGCGCGCCTTTCTGCCCGCGACTCGGGCTTCCGGCTAGCGTGCATGCAATTCAAGGCCTCCGTGCCGAAAGATGGAGCATCCCAGAACGATGGCTAATTCTGAGACTCGGACAACGTCTGGAGCCCCAAGCCGACGTGCAACGGCCTTCGTGTTCCTGACCGCTGCGACCGTGTATGTCGCCAGTCCAGTTCACATCCAAACCGACTCGATATGGTCGATTCCCACCGCCATCAGTCTCTTGCGCGAGGGCAACATCGACCTCGATGAGTATGGCGCCGCCTCGGAGCGAATACCCCACGGCACAATCCGCGTCGGCGCGCATGTCTACCCCTGGTACCCGCTCGCTGCGTCGCTTGTGGCTCTCCCGGTGGTGGCGGTGATGGAGGGTGGGGCTCGCCTCCTCAAGGCGTTGCCCCAGGCGCCACGTTGGGCCGTGCTGTGGGACGCTCGCTTCCATAGTCAGGGCGACATCAATCTATTTTACTACGCCCGCACGGAGGGGTTCATCGCCTCGCTGTGTACGGCGCTCGCGGTGGCCCTCTTCTGGACGGCAGCCCGCCGACGCGCCGACGTTGTGCCGGCGCTACTCGTGAGTGCACTCTTGGCTTTCGGGTCGGGACTCTGGTCGACGGCCAGCCGCGTCCTCGGGCAGCACGGGCCCTCGGCGGCGGTGCTCGCCCTGGTGGTGTGTCTCCTCACGCGCGAGGTACCAGGGCGCCGCTGGCCAATCGCGCTCGGCCTGGCGGCAGGGCTGGCCTACGTCGTCCGGCCCACGAACAGTCTCACCGCCCTCGGGCTGCTCGCATACCTGGCACTTCGGCGTCCCCGGGCCTTGCCTCTCTTCGCGCTCGGTGCGGCTGCGGTGGCGGTGCCTTTCTGCACCCTCAACATCGTCCTGTACGGGGCACTCCTGCCCTCGTACTTCAGCGTCGACACCCTGGCCGGAGACCACCATCGAATCTTGGAAGCGCTGGCGGGAAACCTGGTGAGCCCCGCTCGGGGCCTCTTCGTCTGGACTCCCGTGGTGTTGATCGCGCTCGGCAGCGCATTCAGCCGGCTGTGGCAGCGTACCCTTGGGCCTGCGGAGACGTGGATGCTCTGCGTGGTGGTACTGCACTGGCTGGTGGTGTCACTTCTCCCGCAGTGGTGGGCCGGGCATTCCGTCGGACCGCGTTTCTTCGCAGACCTCGCGCCCTACCTCTTTTGGCTGCTCTTGGAACCCGCCGAACGGGCCTGGAAGCTTTGGCAGAGACGTCGCCCCGCGCAGTTGCTGGTCCTTGTGGGGCTGGGCGTGCTGGGCGTGTGTACCCATGGACGGGGTGCCACCCGTATGGCCGTCCACGGTTGGAATGATGGACCGCCCAACGTAGACCTCTCCCCGGGGCGGGTGTGGGACTGGCGCGATATTCAATTTCTCCGAGGCCTCTAGCTGCCGGCCTCTGACGATGTCCCGGTCCGGGCCGGAGGAGAGCTCGCCGTGGTGGAGCCAGTACCCGTATGGCTCCTTACTCTCACCTCCGCTCGGTGCCTCATTGGTCCTGCCCTTCACACGGCAGGGTCCCAGGCTCGAAGCCTGGTGCGCCCACAGTGGACCTTCTGGCGAAGTAAGCCCGCAGTCCTTCCGGCCAACGGAAGGGGGCCTACTGCGACAGTCGGCGAAGTGTCAGGCCGGCGCCGAGAAGCGCAAGCAACGCCCCGGTGAGAGCAACCAACGGCAGCGGACTTGCCGTCTTGGGAAGCTTGGGCTTCGGGGTGGGCGCGGCTGCCACCGCTTGCGGTTCCGCAGCTGGTGGAGCGGCCTCGGCAGCCCGGGGCGCCGGCGTTACGTGTGCGTCAACTGACCGGAGTGTCGAGACCTGCGGTGGGTACTTGGTGACGATGGTCGCGGACAGCCGCTCGCCCGGGTGTATGTCGCTGAAAGCAACTGCCTTCCCATTAATGATGATGATGACGTCTCGACCATCCGCGTCCTTGCTGGCGTACTTGACCAGGTCGCCATTGGGGTGTTGCACCAGGATCGAGCCCATGGATGACTCAAGAACTTTCCCCTTCAACACCTTCGTTACGGTAACTGGTGTCACTTGCTGGACATCCGTGATGACGGCCGTGATGTGGTCCCCGGCCTTGA
Organism: uncultured delta proteobacterium; assembly: GCA_963745475.1. GTDB lineage: Bacteria > Myxococcota > Myxococcia > Myxococcales > Myxococcaceae > JADGRA01. Next base: position 1,383,574 of record CAVUXN010000008.1, on the reverse strand, counting down.
GGTCGGCCAGGCTGACAGTCTTGCCTCCCATCTGGAAGGTGAAGCCATCCGGGACGAAGTGCTCTCGGGTTACCCCGTCCGACTCCTTGACGATGAGGGTATTCCCCCCGGCGTAGACAACGACGCCACTCTTCACGGTGGTGGTGGTCGTGGTCCCGGCACGGTTGTCCCTGAGCCATCGCAGCGCCAGCCAGAAGCAGCGCTCCGGCCATGGCTGTCATGGTTTTGGTGTGTCTTGTCATTTTCGAATCCCTCCTGTGGTTTGGCTGTGCGGTTACTCGCTGAAAGCTACAGCGCTCGTGGAGCGGTGTCTTTGGGTGAAAATAAAACGGCCCGGACGACGTAGCGCTCGGGCGCCGCGCCGATGAAATAGAAAGGAAAGCACGTGACGAGGGTCAGTGTCGGAGTTGAGCTCGGCGAAAGGACGCTCACGTCCTCTGGCAAGACGAGGAATATTCTCTCGATTCGATAAACCTGTTGACCGCTGAGCGTCGTGAGCTCGATGGCATCTCCTGGTTTCACGTCCTTGAGGCCGCGGAAGAAGCCGTCTCGGTGTCCAGCGACGCCGACGTTGCCCACCTCGCCGGGGCGTGCGGTGCCTTCAATCCAGCCGAGTCCCCGGTCGAGTGTCCACTCATCTGTCCCGAGGAGGATGGGCACTTCCAGTCCGATGCGGGGAATTCGCAGGATGGCCAGCGCTGCCGGTGCCTCCTCCTTGAGAGCGCGCGCGTAAGCCTGAGTCCGCCCCTCCGCCCACAGCGACTGGTCGACGGAGAGGGCTTCGAGGCGCAGGGAGGAAAGCGCGGCGGGCGCGATGTCTGCCGGACGTGCTCGCTCGAAGCGGCGCACCTCCTGGTGACTCAACGAATTGCCGACAACCCGCACCGCCCCCGCGAAAGTGAGCAAGCCAACCCCGACGACCCACGCGGCTACCTCGAGGCGCGCCAACTGTCGTTGGGACTGTCGCTCGCCGAGCGGCGGCTGAGCCGTGCTGCCAGCGGGCCAGCCGACGCTTCCGCCGGCACGAGTATTGCTCCGCCAGTGAAAGCCCTGTCCTTCGACCATCGCCCGACTCCCAGCGGAGTGGCCAATGAAAGCTGCTCCGCCGTCCAGTACCGAACTCGTCGGCAAAGTGTATGCCACGTCTGGAGAGGAAAATTCCAGGCCTCTGGCGGAAAGGGCGCTGTGCCTGCGGTTACTGACACGCAGGAAGTGCGGGTAGCCGTGTGCACCCGCTCGGCTTCCACGATCTGAGGAGAAGCCATGCGAGCCTGCTCCGCTGCCGCTGGCGCGAGCACTTCCATAACTCAGCGGCTCATGCGGCACTGAGGCATTGGCAAACACTTCCGAGGCTTTAGGAGCAGTGACCCCGGCGCGATTCGAACGCGCGACGTGCGGTTTAGGAATCGGTCCAGAGCCCGAGAGCACCGTGCTCCAAAGTGCGTCGCCGGGACTTTTCCCTCTCAAGAACGAAAAGGCCGATGTGTCACCGTGTGTCACGAATTCCTCTGATTCTCAATTCCTTCTTACCCGGCTCTTACCGGGCAGCCGGCTCCTCACGCTCGGGGAAGTCGCGAATTACCTAGCTGTGGACAGGACGCTGGTCGAGGAACTCGTCAGCGAGAAGGCGCTCCGCGTGGTCCGCATTGGCATGGAGGTCCGAGTACGTCCGGAGGACCTCTCGACGTTCCTCGCAGGAGCCGAGGAGTGAGAAATCCACCGGCGCGCGGGCGAACACTCATTCGGCTCTGGAGCGGTACGCATCCCGGCGGACACGCTATGCCGCGCTCAGGTGGGTAGCGTCAAACCGCGATCTAGAGTCTTACGTGCCGCAGTCGAAGCGCGTTGACGATTACCGAGACCGAGCTAAGCGACATCGCGGCGCTCGCAAGCATTGGACTGAGGAGCCAGCCGAAGACGGGATAGAAAACACCTGCCGCAAGCGGAACGCCAAGCAGGTTGTAGGCGAAGGCGAAGAACAGATTCTGGCGAATGTTGCGCATGGTCGCCCGACTCAGGTGCCGAGCGCGAATGATGCCCCGGAGGTCCCCTTTGACGAGTGTGACACCGGCGTTTTCCATTGCGACATCAGTCCCGGTGCCCATCGCGATGCCCACATCTGCCTGGGCAAGCGCCGGCGCATCATTCACTCCATCGCCGGCCATGCCGACGACGTGCCCGTCCTTTTGCAGACGCATGACGACGTCCGCTTTGCGGTCGGGCAGCACCTCTGCCTCGAAGGCCGTGATGCCGAGTTTCCGCGCGACGGCGTCAGCCGTGGCGCGGCTGTCTCCTGTGAGCATCATCACCCGCACATGTTCAACGGCGAGCGCGTGCAGCGCTTCAAAGGAGGTCGACTTGACCGGGTCCGCTACGCCCAGGACGCCCACGACCGCGGAATTAACCGCGACGAACATCACCGTCTGGCCTTCGGCTCGCAATGGATCAGCCAATGCCTCGACGGCTGCAGTCGAAATGCCAAGCTCCTCGAGCAGGCTCCCATTTCCTACCGCAACGGTGCTTCCATCAACCACCCCTGTGGCACCGCGACCCGTGAGGGATTGAAATCCCGTGACGGTCGGGGGCGCGACATGCCGGTCCGTGGCGGCTTTTTCAATGGCGGCGGCGAGCGGGTGTTCGCTTGCTGACTCAACCGCGGCAGCAACCCTGAGCACGTCATCCTCGGACACCCCGCCAAGCGCCAGGACTCGCACCAAGACCGGACGCCCCTCGGTTAATGTCCCTGTCTTGTCGACGACCAGAGTGTCTACTCGCTCCAGCCGTTCCAGGGCCTCAGCATTCCGGAAGAGGACGCCGGCTCGGGCCCCTCTGCCAGTGCCAACCATGACCGACATCGGCGTGGCAAGCCCCAGCGCGCATGGGCACGCAATGATGAGAACTGCAACGGCGTTGACGAGTGCATGCGCCAGACGCGGCTCGGGACCGACGACAGCCCAAATGACAAACGTGAGCACGGCCGCGGCCACAACAGAGGGGACAAAAAGGGCCGAAACCTTGTCAGCCAGTCTTTGAACCGGAGCCCGACTCCTCTGCGCATCCCCGACAAGGCGGACGATGCCAGCAAGCAGGGTGTCGTTTCCGATGCGCTGGGCCCGCATCAGGAATCCACCCGTTTGGTTGACCGTTCCCCCGGTGACCTTGTCTCCTGTACCCTTCTCGAGTGGAAGTGACTCGCCGGTTACCATTGACTCGTCGATTGCGCTGCTGCCCTCCATGATGACGCCATCGACTGGGACACTCTCGCCGGGCCGCACGCGCAGCACGTCGCCGACCAACACTTCGGCGAGTGGAACATCACGTTCGGCGCCATGCTCAAGTCGGCGCGCTTGCTTGGGTTGTAGGTTCAAAAGGGCGCGAAGTGCGCTCCCTGTTTGTGCTCTCGCCCGTAGCTCCAGAACCTGCCCAACCAGTACGAGCATGACGATGACGGCAGCGGGCTCGAAGTACACGCCCACGCTGCCGTCATGATTTCGGAAAGTCGTTGGAAAGAGCCCAGGAGCGAGAGTCGCCACCACGCTGAAGGAGTAAGCAACCCCAACGCCCAGGGCGATGAGGGTGAACATGTTCAAGCTTCGGTTGCGCAGCGAGGCCCACCCGCGGACGAAGAAAGGCGCGCCGGCCCAGACAATGACCGGCGTCGCGATAATGAGCTCCAGCCAATTCAGCCAAGTGAAAGGACGCCATCCGAACATCTCGGCCATCGCGAACCCAAGTAGCAGCAGGGTTGGCGGCATGGACCCGACGAGCCGGCGCCACATATTCGCGAGCTCAGGGTTTGGTGTCTCCATTGCTTGCGTCGCGCGGGGCTCAAGCGCCATGCCGCAAATGGGGCAACTCCCAGGGCCATCGCGAACAATTTGCGGATGCATCGGGCAGGTCCACTGCCCTGTGCTCGCAATCACGGGAGCCTTAGATTCCTCGGGCCTCGGTGAAACTGGAGCTCCGTCCTCGTGCCGAAGATAGCGCTCTGGCTCCTGGGTGAATTTCTCGCGGCAAGTCGGACTGCAAAACGAGTAACCTCGCTCCGCGTAGTCAAGAGTACCGCCGTTCGGCTTGACTGCGTCGACTCGCATTCCGCAGACCGGATCCACGGGTTCGTCGAGCGATAGTTCATGAATCCGGTCGCGCCTGGGAGGTTCGAGTCTCATGTTCGGGCAAGCGGGCTCTGCGGATTGAGCGGAGAGAAAACAGAAGCAGCTCGTGTGGCGCACGCGCAGTTGGCACACACAATGACTGTTCGGCGCAAGTAGAGGCGCGCTTGGGAATCTGGTCGAGAAAACAGGAGCGCGCCTCTCTTGCCGCATGGGACGCCGATGCTTACGTTCGCAACTGCGGAGGCTGTCCTGACTCTCGTGTCTCGCAGCGCGGTTTGATGCCATCGTTCGGCCGACGGAGCTGTGCTGGCTTGAGAACGGTCCGACCATGTTGAACGGGGTGATGCTCCTCTGGTTTCTCTTGACGGGCATTTCCGTGGTGTTTGTCGCGGCGGATATACGGTCAACCCCGGAATCGGGAGTGTTGAAGTGGGGATTTATTCTGGTGACCGCCTACACCGGACCGGTCGGCGCGTTTCTGTACGTGCTCGGGTGTCGGGAACCCTTGCCTGGACTCCACGAGCGCTAGATTGCTACCCGCTGGCGTCAAGTCCTCGGTTCGACCATGCGACTGTGTCGCAGGCGACGGCTTAGGAATTCTTGCCGGCGCCGCAATTGCCCGTACTTCACTCTTTCGCGCCGGGCCGCACAGCCGCGAAGCGCACTGACGGCTAAACGGTGGAGTTTCAGCCGCATTCTCGAGCCGCCAACAAGCGGCTCCGGAACCCCCTGTCACGGTCCGCGTGCGAAGTGCCTATAGTAGTGGCGTGAAGCGAGTTCTTGCCCCATTGGTGTTGCTGACGCTTATTGTGGAAGCCATAGGCTCGGGGGGAGGAGCCTTCTTTTGTCGCATGCGCCACGAGCGTGTCGTTAGCTGTTGCTGTCCAGATTACGTGACGGCAACGGCAGAGCCCGTCATCGTTTCGAAGAGCTGCTGTGATGTGCTCGAGGGTGCCGCTCCAGCGATTTCGGAAGGGGTACCAGCACCTTTGGTCGCCGACGCGCCGGAACGGCTCCTCCTCTCGACGGACGTAGAGCCGCCCCCCGCGCGCACATCGATGGTATTAGACGGGCGCGCCTTAATTCACGGGAGTGCCTCCGTTCCGCCAAGGCGAATTCCAGTCTTTCTCTCCCTGCGGCAGCTCGTCATCTGAGCCTCGGCTTCGGGAGCCCACCTTTGGAGTGGGCACCCGACCGAGGCCTAGCTCCTCGCGTGTGAGGCCAGGGCGTCCCGGCAAGAAACCGGAGCGCTGTGCATTGCGCGCCTGAGGTGTGGGCCATTCCCAGCCAAATTCTAGGCCCGCTCAGCAGTTAGGCGGGGGGCCAGGTATGTCTCGATGCTTTCGCTTCTCACAATTGTCGTCCTTTCCTCGCCTCCACCTCCGCTCCGACTCGGAGACTTGCTCGCCGAGGCTCGTGCCAAGAGCGCCCAGCTCCATGCCGCCAGTGCCCGCGCAATGGCCGCCATCGAGTCCGCGCGGGCTGCTGGAGCTCTCGACGACCCGCGCTTTCTTGTGCAGCTGTGGAACGCGCCAGTCGATTTCTCAAACGCGCCCGTCATGTTCCAGCTCTCACAAAACCTGCCTCTAGGGGGACGCCTCAGCTACCAACACGCCGCTGCAGAAGCGGATGCTCAGGCTGCGAGCGCCGAGACAGCCGTCCGCGTGCAGGATGTGGAGCTGGACGTCGCTGTCGCATACTTCGACCTCTACGAGGCGCAGCGGACCGAGGGCGTCAACGCAGGCTTGAAGGAAACGCTGGAAGCACTGGCTGGTGCTACCGCGGCTCGCGTGCGCTCGGGCATGGGGCAACAGGCTGACCTGCTCAAGGCACAGGCTGCGGTCCTCGAGTTCGAAGAGGGCGTCGTCACAGCCGCCCAGGAAGCGCAGTCGGCTCGGGCGAGGCTGCAGGCACTTCTTCAGCGCCCCGAAGAGGTTCTCGGAGAGACGACGACGCCACACGTTCTTGCGGACCTCCCCTCGCAAGCCGCACTCAGCAATCGCGCAGTGGACTCACGCCCAGAGTTGAAAGCGCTCGCGGCGAAGTCCCAGGAGGCGACCGCGGACGTTCGCATGGCGGAAGCGGAGCGCGTCCCGGACATCAACGTCATTGGCGCCTACATGCACACTTTCGGTGGCGTCAGTCCGAGTAATTTCATCTTCGCCGGCCTCGAGCTCACCCTCCCGGTTTGGGGAAATAAGAACGACGGACGCATCGGCGCCGCGCGCGCGTTGGGCGAAGCTGTTTTCTCGGACCAAGCAGCGCTCCAGGCTCGTGTCTCCGCTCAGGTGGCGGAAGCGTTTTCCCGTGTGACGGCTGAGGAGCGCATCGTTTCGTTGCACCACCGCATCATCCCGCTCATGACCGCTGCCCTTGAAAGCGGTCGTGCGGACTACGCATCCGGACGAGGGGACTTCCTTTCGGTTTTGGACTCGCTGCGAGAGCTCCGGCGGCATGAGCTGGAGTTGGTGATGCACCTCGCGGCCTACGCGAAGGCACTCGCCCAACTGCAGCGCGCGGTTGGCGAGGACGTTGGGCTTCTCGCTGCTGCCGAGGGAGGGACGGACAATGCGCACAACTAGAGCGTCGGCTTGGAACAGGCGAGCGGTCGTGGGAGTGAGCTTGTTGCTCCTGGGTAGTGGGTTGGCAAGCTGCCGGAAGGCAAGCTCAAGCGAGCCAGTACGGGTTGGCGATTTTCTCGTCTCTGCACGCTTGGTTCCAGACCCACCAACCACGGGTGACAACGAGCTTGCTTTGCAGCTCAGGGACGTACAAGGACACCCTGTCGACGGAGCCAGCCTCGAATTTCTCGTCTCCATGCCCGCAATGGGTGCAATGGCTGAGATGAGAAGTGGCGGACAGGTGACCGCGCGCGGTGATGGTGTCTACGACGTCCGCTACCCGCTTCGCATGCAGGGAGACTGGACAATCGCTCTTCGCATCTCTGCCCTGGGGCATGAGGCCACTGAGCTCCGTCTCAAGGTCTCACCTTCGCGGAAAGGCGTTGTCTTTGAGTCGCAGGTCGAGGCCGGAGCTCCGGTCACGAGGGCGGATGGCGGGGTAGGGGGCACGCTCGACGTCTCCCCGGCGCGGCAGCAGCTCATCGGAGTGACCTGGGGCCGCGTAGAACGGCGTCCGCTTGCGCTGCAGCTGCGAGTACCGGGGAGGGTGGAAGTAGACGAGACGCGGCTCGCAGATGTCACGCTGAGGTATCCGGCCTTCGTCGAGAAGCTGCATGTAAGCCAGGTCGGCCAGACCGTCCGGCAGGGCGAGCCGTTGTTGACGCTTTACAGCCCAGACCTGTTCGGTGCGGAGCAGGATTTCCTCGTTGCCAGTCGCACGGGGAATGCCCAACTCCTCGCGGCCGCCGAGGAACGTCTAAAACTCTGGGGCCTGAGTGCCGAACAGCTCCGGGCGCTCACTGAGGAAGGTACTGCGAAGCCGCGGATGACAGTGCGTTCGCCTGTAAGCGGTGTAGTGCTCGCGAAGAATGTCGTGGAAGGCTCACGAGCCGAAACAGGAACGGCCCTCTACCGTATTGGGAACCTTGGCCGTGTTTGGGTCCTCGGAGACCTGTTCCAAACCGATGCGTCCTCGGTAGTGCTCGGTCAGGAAGCGAACATGACTGTCCCTGGCCTGCCAACCGCGCACTGGACTGGCCGGGTGAGCTTCATCTACCCGACGATGGAAGAGCGAACGCGAACTCTCCGTATTCGTCTTGAATTCGGCAACACTGAAGCTGCGCTTCGGCCTGGAATGTACACGGACGTCGTCGTCCACGTGCCGCTCGGCGAGCGACTTTCCGTGCCTGACTCAGCCTTACTCCGCTCAGGCGAACACGCCTACGTCTTCATCCGGCGCGGGACGGGACGACTTCAGCCCATCGAAGTCGAGCCGGGGGTCAGCAATGGTGAGTTCACCGAAGTGCAATCCGGTGTCGAGGCGGGCGATGAGGTCGCGACCGCGGCCACCTTCCTTCTCTCGAGTGAAGCTCAGCTGCGCGACGCTCTCCCGCGCTGGAGCTCGCCGTGATTCGTGGGCTCATCGCATGGTGTGCGAGCAACAGGCTGGCGACCCTTGTGGTGGTCGGCCTTGCGACAGCCGGCGGAGTCCTATCGTTACGAGGCACGGCTCTGGATGCGATTCCCGACCTTTCCGACGTACAGGTCATCGTCTACACCGAATGGCCTGGGCGTTCGCCGGACCTCGTCGAAGACAACATTAGCTACCCCATCATCCGTTCGCTGCTCGGAGCGCCTCGCGTGTCGGCAGTGCGCGGACAGACGATGTTCGGGACGTCCTTTGTCACTGTCATCTTCGAAGACCATACGGAGCTCTACTGGGCTCGCAGTCGGGTGCTTGAGAAGTTGGCGACGTTGGGCTCTCAGCTTCCGGCGGGCGTAAACCCGACTCTTGGCCCGGACGCCACGGGAATTGGCTGGGTTTTCGAATACGCGCTGGTGGACCGGACCGGCAAAACGGACCTGGCCGGGCTGCAATCACTCCAGGACTGGACCGTGCGGTACGCGCTCCAGGGCATCCCGGGTGTAGCCGAAGTGGCCTCCGTCGGTGGCTTCGTCAAGGAGTACCAGGTGGATGTGGACCCCAACCGGCTGGCGGCCTTCGGTGTCTCACTCGCTCAGGTAGCCGACGCAATACGTGCCTCCAATGGGGATGTCGGCGCGCGTGTTCTCGAGGTGGGCGGGGCGGAGCACTATGTACGCGGTCGCGGCTACATCAAGAAGGCAGAAGACCTCGAGCGCGTCGTTCTGGGTGCATTCCAAGGCACGCCAGTCACGGTGGCGGACGTTGGAAGGGTGAGGCTTGGGCCCGCGGAGCGCCGCGGCCTTGCTGACCTTGATGGCGAAGGCGAGGTGGTCGGAGGGGCGGTCATCGTCCGCCCAGGCGTGAATGCGTTAGACGTCATCGAGAGCGTCAAGACGAAAATCGATAGCCTTCGAGCGAGTCTTCCATCTGGCGTCGAGGTGGTGACCACCTACGACCGGTCGCAGCTCATCCGCCGCAGCATTGCAACCTTGCGGAGGACACTCATCGAGGAGCTCCTGGTCGTCGGGCTGGTCATCCTCGTCTTTCTTCTGCATGTGCGCAGCACGCTGGTGCCCATGCTGCTGCTACCTGTGGCCATCCTCCTTGCTTTCATCCCGATGCGGCTGATGGGGCTCACCGCGAACATCATGTCCCTTGGGGGCATAGCCATCGCCGTCGGAGCGATGGTGGACGCAGCCATCATCGTCGTCGAGAACGTCCACAAGCGGCTCGAAGGGTGGGAGGCGGCTGGGCGCCGGGGTAGCCGGGCCGACGTCGTCACAAGCGCGCTTCAAGAGGTGGGAAGGCCCATCTTCTTTTCACTGCTCGTCATCACCGTCGGGTTTCTTCCCGTGTTTACGCTCGAGGGAACGGAGGGGCGACTGTTTGCTCCGCTGGCGTTTACCAAGACATTCGCCATGGCGTTCGCCGCGTTGCTCTCGGTGACGCTGGTTCCAGCCATCGCCGCAACATTTATCCGCGGTCGAATTCGCACCGAGGCAGAGAACCCCGTCGCCCGCGGTCTAGCTCGTGGGTACGCTCCTGTCTGCAACTTCGCGCTGCGCTTTCCGAGAACAATCATTGTCGCAGCCCTTCTGCTCATGGCCGCAACCGTGCCGGTCGCCCTGTCGCTGGGAAGCGAGTTCATGCCGCCCCTCAACGAGGGCTCCATTCTGTACATGCCCATTTCGGTGCCAGGAATGAGCGACGCAGCTGCGGGTGACGTGCTCCAGAGGATGGACAGAATTCTCAAGTCGTTCGCTGAGGTGGAGCGTGTCTTCGGAAAGGCAGGGCGCTTCGAAACGGCGACTGACCCGGCGCCTCTGTCGATGTTCGAGACGGTGGTAACGCTTCGTCCCCCAGACCAGTGGCCGCCCGGCACGAGCTGGGATGACCTCGTCAAGCAGCTTGACAGCAAGATGCAGTTTCCGGGCATGCCCAATGTCTGGTGGATGCCCATTCAGACACGCACCGAAATGCTTGCCACAGGTATTCGCAGCCCAATGGGCATCCAAGTCCTTGGCGCCGACCTGGGAGTCATCGACCAGGTGGGACGCAATATTGAGTCGGCCCTGGCGAACGTCCCGGGGACTCGAAGCGCCTTTTCCGAGCGAGCCAGCGGCGGTTACTTTCTGGACTTCGACGTGGACCGGCGTAGCGCGGCGCGGTACGGACTGAACGTCCTCGATGTCGAGGAGTCCTTGGAGACGGCGATTGGTGGACGGACGGTGACCACTAGCGTCGAGGGCCGCGAGAGGTATCCGGTGACTCTCCGCTATGCGCGGGATTTCCGGAGCAGCCCGGAGGCTATGCGGCGCGTCCGCGTCTCCGCGCCAGTAGGCGCTCAGGTGGAGCTCGGCGAGGTGGCAGCGCTGCGCTGGCGGACTGGACCGTCCATGATTCGGGATGAGGGAGGCTCGCTGGCTGAATACGTCTTCGTCGACACCGCCCGCCCCATCGCTGACTACGTCAAAGACGCGCAGGCGGCAGTTTCCGCCCACGTGTCGCTGCCTCCGGGCTATCGCCTCGAGTGGGTGGGACAGTATCGCTACTTGGAGCGAGCCAAGGAGCGTCTGGCGGTTGTCGTCCCCGTGACGCTGGTCCTCATCTTCCTCTTGCTCTACTTGAACTCCGGCAGTCCGGCAGAGGCGCTCCTCGTGATGGCAGCGGTGCCGTTTAGCCTGGTTGGTGCGGTTTGGCTGCTCTGGCTCCTCGACTACAATATGTCCGTCGCGGTGTGGGTGGGGCTGATTGCTCTCGCAGGGCTCGACGCTGAAACCGGCATCGTCATGCTTTTGTACTTGGACCTCGCGTGGAAAGAGCGACAACCGACAACGCGAAACGAGGCGCGAGAGGCCGTGTTTCACGGGGCCGTGAAGCGCATCCGCCCCAAAGTGATGACGGTGGTCACCATCCTCGCCGGGCTCGTCCCGATTCTTTGGTCGGTTGGTACAGGGGCCGACGTGATGAAACGAATTGCCGCACCGATGGTTGGCGGAGTCGTGACTTCTGCGCTCCTTGAGCTGGCCGTGTACCCAGCCATCTACCTCGCGTGGAAGGGGCGGAGGCTGTTGGCAACCTCGTGACTCGAACTGGTTGCGCCTTTTGACAGATTTCGTCGTTCTGTTCGAAATCTCCTTTCCAGGCGCAAGTGCCCCCTTTCCGACAAGAGGACGACATCGGTAGCTCGTCCGATTCCTGGCGCTACCTCTTCTCTTCGATTAACCGAAAGACGTTGAATACGGTTTCTGGTGCCGCGCTACGAAACCCGGTGTGCCAGCTGAACTACTCTGGCACGCGGCTTTCGCTTTAACGCGCGGCCCCCCTGCGAGCGTACGCACTCCACGGACGCTCCCGGACGCTGTCCCTCACCGCGCCGGTCTGACGCCCTCTCTGGCGAGCGCGGGGTTTCCACAGCGATGACGCAAGAACTCATGCGGCATTCGGACCCGGAGCTGACGGAAAGGGTCTACACGCTCGTAGACGTCGAGACGCTGCGGCGAGAGGTGGAGCGGCTCAATTTCAAGCCTCTTCTTACCCGGCTCTTACCAGAGCGGTCAGAAAACGCACCGCAGGCCTAGAGTTCGAGTCGAGAGCGGAAGCAAAAGCGTGGGAACTCTAAAGACTTGGATGAAGTGACCCCGGCGCGATTCGAACGCGCGACCTGCGGTTTAGGAAACCGCCGCTCTATCCAACTGAGCTACGGGGCCGTGTAAAATCACTAGCTTGTGTCTGTATATGCTTTCTTACGTGCGGCAGGGATGGGCTACGTCGCGGATCCGTCGGCGAGGCTCCTAAGTGGCTCGGAAAGTGGGAGGTCGGACGCGTTCGAGCAGGTCGCGGCGGTCGTGTCTTCGTAATCGAAAGGCAGATCGGCAAGGAGAGATACACGGTCGCGCTGCCGGGCTTCAAGCTACTGAGAGCGATGGCTGAGTATGCCCTGTTCCTGCGGGATCCGGGCGGCTCCCTCGAGGAGGGGAGGCACAGGCTCGCGGACCACAGGTCGCGCTTTGGCCGACTGCTTCTTGGGCTAAATCCCCCATCGCCAAACATAGCGACTTGAGAGCGCAGTGACGGCTAACCCTCCGCTCCGGTCCGGTATGTGACTTCTCGCTGGCGGACGTCGGCGCGGCCCGCCGGTTAGTTGGAGGTTAGGCCTCGCGCAGGCCCGCACACTGAGGAGACTCATGTTTGACCACGTCAAATTCGGAGTCAGCGACTATGCAGCGAGCAAAGCGTTCTTCCTCAAGGGACTCGAACCGCTCGGCGTCGCTGTTGTCTCGGAGTGGCCGTCGTACGGTGTCGAGCTTAGCTCTAAGGGTAAGGCTTCATTGTGCCTGTACCAAACCGAGGAGACGCCGGCGCATCTACACTTGGCGTTCACGGCCGAGAATCGCCAGCAAGTTGAAGCTTTCTATCGCGCGGCTCTGGAGGCGGGTGGCAAAGACAATGGCGCGCCTGGTCTGCGCCCGCACTACCACGCAAACTACTATGCAGCGTTTGTCATTGGTCCGGACGGGCACAACATCGAAGTGGTTTGCCACGAACCCGAGGCGTAACCCTTCCCAAGAGGGGACGCCCACGAGCGGGCTTCGCCTACTTGCGGCCGCCTCTCATCACCCGGTCGTTTTGCCCGGCGGTTTTCGAGAAGAAGGCGGAGAGCCCGGACGGAAGAGAAGTGCACCGTCCTAGCCACCGCTTTGCGCGCCTCCACCCCGAACGCTGTCAGGCCAACCGAGATTGGCTCGAAAAAAACAGAATCCCCATGCCTGGAGCACCGCCGGGCTGAGGCAGGCCCGGGTGGAATATCGTAAAATTATCGCGTGCAAGTCGCACGGAATCAGGACAACGTCCAATGGAGTTCAGAGGCTTGCGCCTCAAGTCAGGGAGGGCTCATGCATCGCCGACTACCCCTGCTGTTGCTCGCTGGGCTGTTGTTTGTCCCGGTGACAGCACGAGCCGATTGGGGCGTGCGCCTCAGCTACCTCGTACCGATGTACGTCAATACTGGGGCTCCGAAGCCCAGCAACCCAGTCGCAGGCTCCACGTACGAGTACAACGCGGGGCAAGTGTGGCTGTCCAATCTGGACCTCATCCTCAGCTGGTACCCTCTCAGCTTCATCTCCCTCGACCTCGAGGGACAATTCAATCTGTCCTCGACCAACATCGACTACCCCAACACCGGTATCTACGTCGGACCCGGCATTACTCTGGACCTCCCTCTATTCCTCTACGCCCGCATGTCCTTCCCGGTGCAGGTCACACCGGGCTCGGCCATCTGGTATCTCCGGGCTGCGGGCGGCTTCAAGCTCCAAGTCTTCGTTGTCAATCTCTACCTCGAGGCACTCTTCGACTTCCCGTTGGCCAGCAACGTCAACTCCGCGTTCGGGAGCCAAGCAATCAGCCTCGCCGCGGGCGTGTGGGTCAAGTTCTGAGCGGCGGGTAGGGCCGGGGGGTTTGACAACCCATCGACGTCCACGGCCAGGAACAGCGCAGAGCCTTAGCTGGAAACAGACTCGAGCGCCGAACGCTTCGTCTTGTGCTGGCAATACGCGCAGCTGAAACGTTCAGGCATCGGCCGAGGCACGAGGACCTGCGCGGGAGATGCTTGCAAAGCGGAGGCGAAAGGTGGCGCCCGCGGCCTGGATTATTTCTTCCCAAACAGGCCGCCGAGCATCGACGCAATGCCGCCGAGCGCGCCCTGGGCTTGGCCACTGGTCAGCATGGGCAACACTTTACCGATGACGGCCTGGCCGTCGGGGCCCATTCGGTGCTGAAGAAATTGGCCGAGAACGGGCGCGACCGCCGCGAGCTGCTCGGGTTTGACGCCGTACTTCGCCATCATGTTGGTCATCGCGGTCGCTGCGCCGGTGCCCTGAAGCTGAGTCGCCAGGTTCCCGGCAGCGGCTCCGCTCTGACCGCTGCCCAGCATCGCCCCGAGAGTTCCCAAGAGGTCTCCACCCCCGGTGGGCGCGGTGACACCTTGATGGGACGCCGCAGTCTGCATCCAGCTCTTCAGCTCGGGGATTGCCGCCTGTAGCTGGCCGGCGGCGTCTGGGCCCGAACCGTGATGCACAGCACCGTTGACGACGCCGAGGAGTCCGCCGGCCAAGCCTTGAGCTTGCTCAGGAGTCACGCCGAGCTTCGAGGAAAGTGTTTGAACGAGGTCCATGGTCCACCCCTCAGGTTTGAAAAGCTGCGCTACGGAGGGCTACCGTACTTCGCGAGGTGAAGACGTCGCGCCGCCGTTGGCCAGCGGTCTCGCACGATTCGGTCGTGGAAACCAGGGAGCCGCTCGGCCATGGCAAGAATGTCTTCACGGGTCCAGGCGGCGATTTGCGCGTAGCGGTAGATGCCTGCGCGGTGGAGTGTCCGCTCGAGTACGGGGCCAATTCCTTTGATTTGTTGGAGGTCATCGCGCGTCGGCTGAGACTGGCGTGTTTCTTGATGAACATTCGCAAGCGCCGGCTCGGGATGTGACGTCTGCGCGACATCGGCTCTCCTCCGAGAGGTTTCGAGTTCCGCTTGGACTGCGGCCATCTGTTCGCCGAGCGCGTTGCGGTCCACTTCGGACTGGGCCAGCTGTCGGCGAGTTGCATCCAGTTGCTGTTGAGCTGCTTCCGCCTGAGCTCGCGCGCTGTCCCACCCGCGCTCAGCGGCCTGCAGGGTTGCCCGGAGCGTCTCCAGGCGCTGACGCGTGGCCTCGTCGGGCCGTGACACTGCACCCTGGGAGGCGCGCAACTCTTCGCTTTCGCGCCGAAGCGCGTCGCGCTGTCCTTCGACCTCGCCGGTGCGCGTCCGGGCGGCCGTTAGGGCAGCCCGGCAGGCTTCGAGCTCGGCGTGTAGCGCATCGCGAGCGACCACGGCCTCGTGCGCTTGCGCCAAAACCTTCGAGAGTTGGTCCCTGGTGCCCAAGGTGTCGTGGCGCGCCGTGTCTCGCGCCATGATGGTCTCCTTGAGCTCCTGACGCAGGGCCTCGAGCTGCCGTCGCCCGGCATCAGCGTCTGCCTGAACCTCGGTCACGTTGCGTTTCTCGGTTACCAGCGCTGAGTCGCTGGCGCGCAGCTGGCCACGTGTCTCCTCCAGGGCCCGGTGTGCGGCAGCGGCTTCTCCAGCGAAAAGGCGTCGGCTCCATAGGCCACGGGCCGCCCACCCGATGGCCGCGCCCAAAAGCGCAGCGAGAAAGAGGCACAAGAGGATTTCCCGGGCGACTTCGGCCATCACCGACCCCCTGGTGCCAGAACGCGGAACTCAATACGTCCGTTCATCTCATAGGCCTCAGGTGTCCGCGCGCGGACGAGCGGGCGCGTGGAGCCGGAGCCGACGGTGTGGATTCGCTTCGCGTCGATTCCCTTGGAAGCAAGGTACGTCTGGACGGCTTGGGCGCGGCGTTGGCTGAGATGGCGATTGGCGGCAGGGTCCCCGCGACTGTCGGTGTGCCCCTCCACCTCGACTTTTAGCTCGGGCTCGGACGCCAGGAGCTGAGCAACAGCGTCCAGAAGTGGCGTTGAGTCGGCCTCGAGATGGTCGCTCCCCGTTTGGAAGTTGATGCGGCCGTTGGCGAGCAACCGGTCCAGCTCAGCCTGAACGCGTAGGGGGGCCGAAGGTGGCGGGGGTGGTGGAAGGGGGGGTTGGACGGCCACCGGAGGCTGGGGGGACGGAGGAAGGGCACCGACGGGCGCAGGCACCGGGCGGCGGGCGCTCGCAAGAGCGGGTGCATAAAAGAGGACACAAAGCCATGCGAGCAAGCCAAGGGCGATGAGGCATGCCCCCAACAGCAGCCGGTCCGACGTGCCCCCCGCCGCTCCCACGACTGGCCGTGTAGCAAATTCCGCAGGGAATGGCGCTTCTGCGCGTTGCGTTATGCTGGGCTAGAAAGCGCTTTGGCGGAGGATTGAGCCCGCCAACACGGAGTCCTAAACTGTATGGACATGGTGGCCCAGGTGAAACAGCTCGAGGCACGGCCGTGCGCTCATGTCCGGGCGCTGCAGGTGCTGGGCGCGGGCGCCCTGGCGGGTGTCCTCGGCGGAGTTGCGTCGCACAAGCTGTGGATGGGGGTCTGCTTCGCCGCCGGTGGCGTCCTCATCACGCTGACCGGCATCGACTTCCGTTGCGCGGCGCGAGGAACCCCGTACGGGGAAGTCGACCAAGACGAGCCGGAACGGCTCAACCCGCCGTCGTAAGCGGTACCGGTGCGGGCGCTTCACGCCTGTATCGCTCGAGTGCCGAGGGAAGTGCCTTCAGTTTGTCGATGCCCAACGGGCCGAGTGCCGTCACGGTGAGGGCGCCGGCGCACGAGGCCCAGGCACCTGCCTCGAGGAGTGGCGTCCCGCCCGCCAACTGCATTGCCAACGTTGCGAGGAAGACGTCGCCCGCGCCCGTGGGGTCGACTGACTCGACTGAGAGGGCTGAAAGCCGCCAGCCCTGGGCGCCGCTGTAGAGGCGCGCGCCGGCTGGGCCGTCGGTGACGGCCACCACTTGGACGCTGGCCCGGAGCGCGTCCAACGTCTCCGGCCCGAGCCCAGCGAGGTCCTCCTCGCTACAGCCGACGAGGTGGCAGCCGGCGAAGGCGCCAGGGTTCCGCAGTGGCCGGGGCTCAGAGGTGCCGTCCGCTGCGAAGGCGCGCAGCCACCCCTGGAGTCCCGCGGCCAGGAAGCAGCCTCTGAGTGCCAGCAGAGCCTCGGGCACCTCGTCCGTCACCGGGCACAGAAGGACGACGTCGGCGGATGGAAGCTCTACGTCGAGGGAGCCAGCCCGTGAGAGCAGCCGAGCGACGCGCCGCTCTCCGACGTACCTCTCCTCGAAGGTGGTTGTCCTGGGCGCGGCGAGCGCGTGCACGCGATGGAACCGCGCAAAGAGGTGGCTTCCGACGAAGTCCGGCCCCGCCCGCGTCAGGAGCGTCACCTCGGCACCGAGTGCCGCCGCCGCCAAGCCCGAGTACAGAGCGGCGCCGCCGGGTACGACGGCTCCGGCCAGCTGGTCATTGGTGACATGTCCGACGGTGACCACGCGCATTTAGTGACCAAGGTCCAGTGGGTGCGCGGTACCGCCTTGGACTTTCCCTGCGGCAACCTCGATGAGCCAATACCCCCGACGGTCGGCCTGGGTGGAGCTCCCGGCGCCGAAGAGGTGCGGCCGCTGCGACGTGGCCGGATGCGAGTAACGCTGGTGGATGTGGCCGTGCAGCACCGCGAAGCGCGGTCCAGGCAAGAGCTCGAGCAGCGCTTCGGCGTCCCGCAAGCCGTGGGACAGCTTGTCCGGTTTGCCGTCCGCACGCAGCGGCGCATGGTGGACGACGACCAGGACGGCCCGTCCCTCAAGCGCTCGGTCGGCCAGCACCGAGCGAAGCCCTTCCAGCTGCGCAGGCCCCACCCGTCCGTAGGCGACGCCGGGAATGGAGGGCAGAAGCGAGGTGTGCAGGGCGATGACGGCCAAGTCTCCTCCCACAAGGCGCACCACAGGCCATGGACCGACGCGGGTGTGTTCCGGCAAGTCCGAATGCAAGAGTCGCCCGAAGTGGGTCTCGAAGAGGCGCTGCTCCAGGGCCGCCGGGTTGTGGGTGTCGTGGTTGCCGGGGATGACGGTGCACCGCCGGGGATTGCTCGCGAGCTCGCCCAGGGCCGCGGCAGCCCCTGCGAATTCCGACGGCAGCGCTGAAGCGGTCAAGTCTCCGGACAGCACCAGGTGGTCGACCGCGTGCCGTTGGGCATTGCGGACAAGGGCGCGGATGGCCTCCGGTGCTTGGGAGAATGCTTTGGCGCGGCCCTTCGCCACCAGCTCGTACCAAGACATCCAGAAGCGGGGCCCGCGACGGAGAAACTCCGTCTGCGACGGGTCCTCGGTGACGTGGACGTCAGAACAATGAAGGACGCGCATCCGAAGGACGAGGGACGGGGGCGACCTGCCGCAGAGCCATCCACGCCGGGAGCGCAAACAGCGCTGCGCTGAGGCAACACAGCTCTCCGAGGGAGGCGAGGAGGCCGAAGCCCCGGAGCGCCCGGTTGTCGGCCACCAAAAGCGAGGCGTAGCCGATGACGGTGGTGGCCGAGCAGAGCGCAACGGCAGCGCCCGTCTCGCGGATGACGCGCCCCATATGCCCCGGCCCTTCCAGGCGGGAGCGCTGGACAATGTTGACGGCGTAGTCCACGCCGATGCCAAAGGTGATGGGGAGCACGACGAAATTAAGGAAATTCACGCGCACTTGCCCCGCCGCGGCGCAGCCCACCAGCCACGCCACGCCCAGCAACAAGCTCCCGCAGGTGAGAAGCGTCGGAGCTAGCTTCCGGAAGACGACAGCCACCAGGATGCACACCGCCGCCAGCGCGAGCAAGGTGGCGCGCGGGCCGTCCCGCACGATGGCCGCGGTGATGTCGGCGAAGAGCAGCTGCTGCGCCAGCGCTTGGGTGGAGGTTCCGCTTTCGGCAATGGAGCCACGCAGGAGCTTGCGGATGGCTTCCAACTCGTCGGCGTTGAGGACGCCCACCTTGCGCGGAAAGGCGAGCGCGATGTGGCCCGTCGACCCGTCCCGCTCGACGAGGGCGCGCCGGATGGACTCGGGAAGGTCGGCGAGGGTGGGAGGGCGCGCGTCCGCCGGCGGCCGCAAGCGCTGCGCCCGGGAGCGGTCATGGGAAGAGAGCTGTTGCAGTCGTGTCTCGCTGAGCGCGTCTCGCAGCTCGTGCACCTTGGGAAGCTTCTCTTGGGCATCCGCAGGCAGCGCGGTCTTTAGCGTGCGGATTTCGCGGAGCGGGTCGGCGCCTCCCAACTCGGCACGCCGCCGTTCGAGCACAGCCAGCGTCTTGTCCAAGTCCTCGGGCGTATCCGCCCGGAGCACCATCGGACTGAGGTAAGTGCGGAAAATCTCGTCCAGCTTGAAGGACCAGTAGGTGGCACCCTCGTCCAGGCTTTTCTGGGAGCGGATGCGGGCGACGTCATATTCGATGAGAGGGCCGTGGTAGTTGACGACGGCCACCGCCGAGGCCACGAGGAGCACCACCGAGGCAATGCGAAGCGCAGCGGCGCGGCGCTGGACGAAATGGGCGGTGGCCACCGCCCAGGGGTGCCCGCCCGCCGGACGGAGGAATCCGCCGGGCTTCCATTTTTCGAGAACAAAAATCAGCGGGGGCAGAAGGACGAAGGCCGCCACCCAATTGAGCGCCATTCCCAGCCAGCCGATGACGCCAAATTGACTGAATCCCCGGAAGTCCGTTGCCGCCAGCGAGAGGTAGGAGAGTCCAGCGGCGAAGGAGGCGACGAAAGTCGCTGCCAGCGAGCCGGTCCAGGAGACGCGAATCGCCTCCTCGACCGGAGTGCCCCGGGTGCGCTCCTCGCAGTAACGGGCCACGACGATGATGCCCACGTTGATGCCGTTCCCGAGGACAATCGACCCGAGGAAGGCGGTGTTGGCGTTGAGGTAGCCGATGAGGAACCAGCTCAGGCCGAAGGTGGCCGCAGTGCCGACGGTGAGTGCGCCCAAGAGCGCGAAGATGGGCGCCCAGCGTCGGTAGAAGAGGTAGAGGGCGGTAAACACGAAAACCAGCACCACCGCCGTCGAGGAGGCGAGGTCCGAAACGAGCGACTCCTGCTCCTCGAGCGGAGCCTCCACCTCCCCGGTGAAGCCCACTCTCAGGGTGGCGTCATAGCGCTTGGGGTTGAGGGCTTTCACCTCGCTGCGGATACGTTCCACCCAGTGCTTGCTCGCCTCGAAGCCACGCATCTTCTCCGGCGGGGCGACCAGGAGCGCCAACAACTTCCCGTCCGGCGTCTGGTAGTAGCCGTCGCGGAACTGGTCGGGGCTCTGGATGCCGTACTTCGTCTCGAGGTCAGAAAAATCCAGCGAGGGGGCGGTCTCCGCCGGCTTCTCCTCGTCTTCCACCAAGTCGAGGAGCGGGTTCTGGCGTCGCTTCTCCCACGTCACCCGCTTCTGGATGCGGTCCAGGACCGTCTGGAGGTCTGCTTGACTCAGGTAAAAAGCCCCGAAGCGCTCGAGGAAGCGCTCCTGGTCGTCGGTGCGGTAGGTGACGGACTGGACGACGTCCTGCCCGAGTCCGCGGAGGCGGGCTGCCAAGTCGTTGGCGAAGCGCTGGACGGCGCTGGGGTCGGTCCCCTCCAGCACGACGAAAAGATTGTTCACCGGGTGCAGCTTGGGGCCGATGCTCTTCGCGGCCAGGACACTGGGCGCCGTGGCCGGAAGGAGCTCCTCCAAGTCGCTCTTGAGGTTTCCGTAAAGCTGCGCAGAAAAGTAGCCCGTCACCGCGGTGACCAGGAGGGCGCCGAGCAGGACGGCGCGGCGGCGGCGCAGGAGCCAGGGGATGAGACGTTGAGAGAGTCTCTCAAACCCCGTGCTCACCTCGACTCCTCGCCTGGAGCCCGAGTCGAGAGCGGAAGTTCCCGACACCCCTCCGCGGCCGAGCGGTAGGCGGCGTCGATGAGCTGGACGCACAAGAAGGCTTCGCGGGCCTCGCTACCGACCCAGGTCCCCTCCGCAATAGCCCTTCGGAATTGGTCGAAGAGCGAGTTGAACCAGGAGACGTGGCTGGCGTCCATCCAGTCCGAGGAGATGCTCCTGCGCTCGGTATTCCAGCGGACGGCTCCCTGCGCCACCTCCGGTCCGTCCGTCCGTTCCATGACTGCGAGCTCGAGGTCGTCGTCGCTGACGGTGACTGCGCCGCGCTCGCCCTGGACGGAGTAGATGACTTTGCGGACTCCGGCCGTCCAACTGAGGTGGGCGTGTGCCAGGCCGTTGGGGAAGGTGAGGGCGGCGCTGATGTTGTCCTCGGTGTCCCAACGGGCCGGCTCGAGGTTGCTCATTTTGGCCGTCACCGCGGTGGGGTAGGCGCCCATCCACTCGAAGGCCAAATAGAAGCTGTGGCTCCCGTGGTCCATGGCGATGCCGCCGCCGGAGTAGCGGCGCTGCCGTCTCCAGTCCGTCTTCCACTCCGGGACACCCTTGGCGTGGGTGTTGCGGAAGGTGCTCAAGGTGACACTTCTGACGCGGCCAATGCGTCCCGAGGCGATGACGTCCCGGATGGCCTTCACCACCGGCGCGTGCTTGTAGTTGTGGCAGGGGAAGAGCACGCGCTCGGCGCGTCGTGCGTGCTCGAGGAGCGAGCGCGCCTCGGCCACGGTGGTGGTGAGCGGCTTCTCGCACAGGACATGCAGCCCGGCGTCCAGCGCCAGGTGCGCGATGGCAGCGTGGTCACAGGGTGGCGTGGAGATGTCCACGAAGTCCAGCGAGCCCGCTTCGGCGGCGAGCAGCGCTTCGGCGGTCTCATAGACGCGCGCGTTTGGCAGCGTGGCCCGGGCCGCATCCCGGCGGGGTCCACAGATGTCGGCGACGGCCACAATGTCGACGTCGCGCAGCGTCCGCGCCCGCTGCAGGTACGCGGGGGCGTGCCCCTTGCCGGAAATGAAGCCGAAGCCAATGACGGCGCCTCGCAGGACGCCGGGGGAGGGGGGGGCCGCCATAGAAGGAAATGGGGCTCCTTAACCCCGAGTGGGGGTCAGCGCCAGCGAGCCGTCTGGTCCAACTCGGCGAAGACTTCTTCCAGAAGCCCGAGGCCCTCGTCGGCAGCGGCCTCGGTGATGGTCAGCGCCGGCTGAAGACGGATGTGGGGTGAGTACGTCATGGCCAGAAGGCCCCGACGGACTCCGGCCAGGTAGACCTCTTTCATGACTGCGGAGGCGACGGGCTCCTTGGTTTTGCGGTCCCGGACCATCTCTACGGCCAAGAAGAGGCCTTGGCCGCGTACCTCCCCAATGAAGGGGAAGCGGTCCTTCATTTTTTTGAGGCGCTCGAGCATGCGGGCACCGACTTTCTCGGAGTTTTCCCACAGCCGCTCGCGCTGGATGGTGCGGACGGAGGCCAGCGCGGCCGCGGCGGCCAAGGGGTTTCCCCCGTAGCTGCTGGAGGCCCCGGAGGGTTTGTTCCAGGGGGCGGTCTCGGCGATGTCGGTGCGGGTGAGGACGCCGCTCACGGGAAAGCCCGAGCCGAAAGCCTTTCCGAGTGTCACCACGTCGGGCTTCACGGACGGGGTGTGGTCAATGCCCCACGGGCGTCCAGTGCGCCCGAAGCCGGTAATCATCTCATCCGCGATGAGGAGGGCGCCCACCTCGCGGGCGGCGTCGGCGACCGCCGGGAGAAACTCAGGCGGAGGGACGACGTTTCCGGCCGTTCCCTGCATGGGCTCGACAATGACCGCCGCGACGGGCCCCTGTGGCTGGGCCTTGAGGGACTTCCGCACAAAGTCGGCGCAGGCGATGCCGCACGTGCCGTACTCGAGGCCGAAGGGGCAGCGGTAACAATCGGCGTAGGGGATGGACGTGGTGTGGGGCAGCAAGGGAGCGAAGCCGTACTTGGCCTCGCTGCCCATGAGGGACATGGCCCCCGCCGTCTTCCCGTGGAAGCCGCCCCAGAAACCCACCACGTCCAGCCGGCCCGTCTTCACCCGGGCGAGCCGCAGCGCTGACTCCACGGCCTCGGCCCCGCCCGAATACAGCTGGAGCCGGTCCAGTCCAGCCGGAGCCATCTCGGCCACGGCCTCCAGGAGTTCCACCCGCGGCGCGCTGGTGAAGCTGCCCACCGTCAGCTGCTGCGTCTGCCGGTTGAGGGCCTCCACGTAGGCCGGGTGGGCGTGGCCGAGGGCGTTGACGCCAATTCCGCCGATGAGGTCGACGTAGGTATTCCCGTCGACGTCGGTGAGGTGGCTCCCCTGGCCATGGTCCATGGCCACCCCGGCCCATAGGGCAAAGCCCTGGAGCCCGGGGGCGAGGTGCTTGGCCTCCCGGGCAACCAGCGTGCGGCTCTTCGGCCCGGGCACTTCCGTCTTCAACTCGACTTTGGGCATGGGGGTCAGCTGGGCCGGGGCGTGCGGAACACGTAGAGGCGGTGCATGGGGTAATTCCACGCCAGCCCGACGACGACGGCGGCCACGAGGACGCTCAGGCTGGCCCTCAAGCCCAAGCCCTCGACGAGAAGACGGGCCAACCCCAGGTTGAGGAGGAGCGAGGTGGCCCAAGCCAAGAGGTAGCGTCCAGCTTGGGTGAGTAGCCGCTGGCCTTTGGTTCGAAAAATGAGGTGGCGCTTGGCGCTAAAGTCACTGGCGCCGCCAGCGACATGGCCAGCGAGGATGGCCCATCCGTACGGCGCGCCGAGGAGAATGAGGCCTTCCATGACGACGACGTCCAGCGCCGAGGCCACGCTGGCCGAGGCCTGGGAGGCGATGAAAGCCCACAGCTCGCGGAGCCGCGCGGAACGTCGTCCGGCGGCGTTGCGGACCGAAGCGCTCACGGACGTCCTAGCGTCCCCGCTTCCGCAGCTCGGCCCGGACGAAGGCGGTGCGTTGAATGCCCGTGGCGTTGGCGAGGACGGCGATGAGCGCCAGCGCCGCCAGCACCAGGTGGTAGCGCGGGTGGGTGGCGTCCGGCTCCCACCACCAGGCGATGAGTGGGGAGAGGGCGGCGGCCACACAGAGGTAGGCGGCGCGCTCATGGCGCTGCATGAGCCCCATCCGCGCGTCGACGCCCATCGCCTCGCCCTTGGCCCGGGCGTAGGAGACCATGACTGCCCCGGCGCACGCCGCCGCGGCCAAGACGAAGCCCACTGGGTCGTTGCGGTAGTAGTAGGCAAACCCGAAGAAAACGGCCATTTCGGCCCAGCGGTCCACGGCGGCGTCGAGCACTTCGCCAGCGTCGGACGCGAGCCCCCGCTCCCGAGCCACCGCGCCGTCGAGCGAGTCGCACATCGCGCCGACGACGAGGGTCCAGCCACCGAGCCCGAACCACCCCACGGCCACGGCCACCGCGGCTGCGAGGTGGAGCACGAGGGAAGTCCAGGAGAGGGCGTCGGGGTGAATGCCGAGACGCACGCAGGCCCGCACCACCGGCCGGAACACCCACAGGCCGTACTCCATGATGTATTCACCGAGTAGAGGCGTCCCGCCCTGCTTGGTGACGCGCTCCGTCTGCGGACGGCCGCTCAGCGTCGTCTTTACGGCAAAGGCCCCGAGGGCGACCACAAAGGCGCCGGCGAGCATGGCCAATGCGAAGAGACTGGTGAGGTTGCCGGTCATGCGTTGCGCAAGGGAAGGCCGTGACTAACCGCGCCGCTCGAAAGGAACACCACATAGCGGTTTCGGGGCCGGAGTCAACGGTAAGTCCATTAAATCCAGGGGGGTAGGACCGCCCCCGACCAACGTCGCACATCGTTGCGTTCGCAGCGGATTTCATCCCGCCCAGCGCTTGCGGGTGCTAGTCCATACGAAAGAAGGGCTCCGTTGGACGCACCGTGAAACTCGGGGGCCGTGGCCAGGGGTCCGACCGGAGTGGGCTCGGGAGGTCGTGCTTTGGAAATACTACTGTTGAGTTTGGCGTTCGCCGCCGGGACCTCCACCGCGACGGAGGTGCTGAAGGCGCGTGATGCGGAAGTCCGCGCGACGGTGCCGGCCAAAGGCGTGGAACTCACCCCAGCCACGCGCCAGAAGCTGGAAGGCATTCTCACCCGCACCGTTGACCTCGAGGGCGTGGCTCGGGCGTCGCTGGGGAAGAATTGGGACGACGCCACGCCGGCCACGCGGAAGCGGTTTCTCGACGCCTTCAAGCAGCGCTTCCGGAAGGCGACCGCGGACCAATTTACCGACGACTACCGCGGCACGGAGGTGAAGTACCTGCCGGAGGTGCCCGCCGAGGAGGGAGCGGTGAGGGTACCGACGGAAGTCGTCATCAAGGGCGAGGCCACCCACATCGACTACGTCATGCGCAAGGAAGCCGGCGAGTGGCGAATTGTCGACATTGTGGTGGACGACGTCTCCACCGTTGACAACTACCGTTCGAGCTTCGGAAGAATCATCAAGAAAGAGGGGATGGATGGCCTCATCAACCGACTTAACAAAGGCACCGTGAAGCAAGCAGGCAAGGACACCAAGCCAGCCCACTGAGGCTTCGCCCCCCACGGTGGACGCGTCGTGCGTCGGCTGGGCAAAATCCGTCCCCGAGCACTTGGCGCGGACTGGACGTCTGCCCGAAGGTCCAGTACCAAGCGGCTGTTGCGGTGGAGTAGGTGTCAGTTTTTTCATCGGCTGCACGGCGTGCGCGCGCTGCAGCGTCGGAGGGAGGAACCATGAACCAACAGAGACAGTCAAAGCACCGGCTCGTCGCGGGGGGGCTACTCGGCGGCTGCTTCGCGCTCGTGGCGGCGTGCTACCCGAGCGGCGTCGACAGCAACAACGACTTCTCCACTGTCACCACCATCTATGACACGGCCTTCAACGCAAGCGGCGGCTTCCAGGCGTTGACGACGTATTCCATCCCTGGGGCGACGACGGCCAATCCTCAGAATTGCGTCATCGAAGACTTGGCCGACGGTGGAACGTTCCAATTCACCAATGCCCTGTACCAGACCACCATTTGTTCCACCCTCACCAATGAGCTGAACGACCTCGGCTACACGCTGGTGGACGCGGCCGTCGCGCCCGGCGGGACGCCACCGGACTTCATCGTCACCGTGGGGGCGCTCAACCAGAGCTACACGGCCTACGTGAGCTACCCCTGGTACGGGTACTGGGGCGGCTACTACCCCTATTACCCCTGGTACGGCTGGGGGATTTATTACCCCTGGTACGGCTACACCTACTCCTACAACGTCGGCACCCTGGTGATGACGATGGTGAAGCCGAACGCGGACATCGCGCTACCGGACGGCGGCCAGATGAACGCCATTTGGGCGGGAGCGCTCAACGGCCTGGTGACGTCCACCAGCGTGTCGCCCCCCATCGTCGCCAGCGGCATCGTTCAGGCCTTCAACCAATCCCCCTACCTCGGCAAGCAGTAGGCCTGGAGCTCTCCATGAGAACGCTGCGGACGACTGCCTTGCTTCTTGCCTTGTGCGCCTCCACCACGGCTGGGGCGCAAACTTACTATTACGGAGAGGCCGAGAATTCGCCGGCTGAGCACCTTCTATGGCTCCGTTGTTTACCAATTGGGCATTCCGGTCGGGAACACGTACGACTACATCCACGACGTCGAGTGGCGTGGCATCGGCGTGGACTTGCAGTGGCTGTTGAAGCCCACCATCTCCGTCGGCCTCGCGCTGGGCTGGAACGTCTTCTACGAGAACATCAACGCCACCATCAATTACGTCCCGGGGAACAAGGTGCCGGGCTTCGCCATCTCTGGCAACCAAGACCGGAGCTTCAACTTCTTTCCGCTGCTCGCGGACGTACGTTTCCTCCCCCGGCTGAAGAATGGAGTCCGTCCCTTTTTGGGCCTGGGCATCGGTGGCTACGTCACCACCCAGTACTTGGGCATCGGGCTGAGCTCCTACAAGCAGACGGCATTCCAGTTTGGCCTCGCGCCTGAGGTGGGCATCCTCGTCCCGGTGCAGAGTGGCGTCGCGGTGGATTTCAGCGTCCGCTACAACATGGCCTTTGCCGGAGGGGGCATCGACTTCCAGCAGTGGGTGGGCCTGTCCCTCGGCGTCGCCTGGGGCCCAGGGCTCTAAAGCAATTGCGGTGGCTGTCCCCCCGTTTGGAATGCTCGAGGACGGGCAACGACGGACGAGACGTAAGAAAAAGGGCCTCGCTCCACTCGGAAGCGAGGCCCTTCTTATTTTGAGCGTCGCGTTGCCGCGAGCGCGGGGCCGGGCCTTCCGGGCTTAGGACTCGTAGTACTCGGTGCCGAGGTGGGTGATGAGCTCCTCGCCCATGAGATGGCGCAGGTTATTCTTAAGCTTCATCTGCTGGATGAAGAGGTCGTGCTCCGGGTCAAGGCCGGGGGCGGCCATCGGGCTCTTGTAATAGAAACTCAGCCACTCCTGGATGCCGGACATGCCGGCGCGTCCAGCGAGGTCACTGAAGAGCGCGAGGTCCAAGACAATGGGCGCAGCCAGAATGCTGTCGCGGCAGAGGAAGTTAATTTTCAGCTGCATCGGGTAGCCGAGCCAGCCGAAGAGGTCGATGTTGTCCCAGCCCTCTTTGTTGTCTCCGCGCGGCGGGTAGTAGTTGATGGTCACCTTGTGGCTGAAGTCCGCGTACAGCTGAGGGTAGAGCGCCGGCTCGAGAATGGTGTCCAGCACCGAGAGCTTGCTGACTTCCTTGCTCTTGAAGGAGCCCGGGTCGTCCAGCACTTCGCCGTCTCGGTTGCCGAGAATGTTGGTGGAGAACCAGCCGGCGAGCCCCAGCATGCGGGCCTTGAGCATCGGCGCGATGACTGTCTTCACCAACGTCTGGCCAGTCTTGAAGTCTTTTCCGGAGATGGGGACCTTCTTTTTCTTGGCCAGCTCCTGAAGTGCGGCGGTGTCCACTGTCAGGTTGGGCGCCCCGTTGGCGAAGGGCACGCCCTCCATGAGCGCGGCGTAGGCGTAAATCATCGACGGCGCGACGGTCGGGTCGTTGGCCCGCATCGCCGCCTCGAAGGCCTCCAGCGAGGCGTGCGCCGGGCCGGGGTCGATGTAGCTCTCCGTGGAGGCGCACCACACCATGACGCAGCGGTCGAGCTCGTTCCGCTTGATGAAGCCGCGGATGTCGGCCCGGAGCTGCTCGGCCAAGTCGAGCTTGGTGGCACCGGTCTTCACGTTAGGGCCGGAGATTTTCTTCACGTACTCCGGGTCAAACACCGCCGACATGGGCGTGATGGCTTCCAGCTGCGGACGCAGCTTTTCCACGAGCTCCTTTTCCAGGACCCCGGCCTTGCGCGCCGACTGGTAGGCGTTTTCCGGGAAAATGTCCCAGCCGCCGAAAACCAAGTCTTTAATCTGGGCCAGCGGGACGAAGTCCCGAATGTAGGGCTGGCGGTGCTCGGTGCGGAGCCCGAGGCGGATGGTCCCCATCTGGGTGAGCGAGCCGATGGGAAGGCCGAGCCCCTGTTTCACCGCCTCACAGCCGGCGAAGAAGGTGGTGGCCACGGCGCCCATGCCGGGGGTGAGGACGCCGAGGCGTCCCTTGGCAGGACGGACAGTGCTGCGCTTTTGCTGAGTCATGTCTTGGAAACTCAAGGGGATGGAGCGGCCGATGCTGGATGCGCGGTCTTTCGCGAACCCAAGCGTCGGCCGAGGTGGATGCCCGCCCACGCGGACCCGACCGCCACGGCGTAACCGGCGAGAACATCAAGCACATAATGGTGTGCCAAGTAAACCGCTGCGAAGGACACGAGGAGGGTGAAGGCCAGGGTTAGCCCCCGCCACCACCAGCCGCGGCTCCAGGTGAACATCTGCACCATGAGGGGGTAGGCGACGTGCAACGAGGGCATGGCCCCGAAGACGTTGGGGTTCCGGGCATAAAAGCCCTCGAAGTAGTGAATGCCAAAATAGGCATCAAAGCGGGCAGCTCCGGCGGCGCTCCCCAGCGCGTGAGGGTCCGCCGGCCCAAGGCCATGGTCGATGATGTACCAAGGAGGTGCGACTGGCAGGAGCATGTAGATGACTGCGCCCACGAGGTTGGCCACGAAGAAGGCCCACACGAAGGCGTCGAAGCGCTGGCGGTCTCGGAAGAAGAAGTCGACGGCGACGGCAAAGTACTCGTAGATGAAGAGCGCGTAGGCGGCCCCGCACAGGAGGTCGAGCCAGAGAACCGGATGCACGTAGAGCCATTCCGCCCAGGAGACGGGCGGGGAGCCGGCGTGGAAGAAGAGGAGCTCCAGGGCTCGGAAGTCGCCAGTGCGAATGCGCCCCAAGAGGGGAAGGAATTTCTGCCACTCCACCAGAACGCCGGTGAACCACAGGGGAAGGAAAGCGCGCGCCACGTCCTGCGCCCGCGCTCCGCACCACGGCAACGCCATGATGAGTCCGTCCAAAAGGACATGCTCCCAGCGAATTCCGCCGGTGAAGGCCGTCACCACCAGGTGCGCCGTGCCGAGCCCAGTCAGCAACAGGGCAAAGCGCCTCGAGGGCGCGCCCGGGGCGAAGCCCAGGGCTGGGAAGGCGTGGGACGGGGCTGGGGAGGACACGCGAGGGGGGGCTCCCTAACATGAGTCCCGACGTCCGGAAACCTCTGCCGGCGACGCTGGCCAAAGGGCACGTGCCGCCCGGCGTCTTGGACGTGGTGGCGCGCCTTCAAGCCGCCGGACACGAGGCCTACCTCGTCGGCGGCTGCGTCCGAGACCTGGTGACGGGCCGCATTCCCCACGACTGGGACGTGGCCACCCAGGCCCTCCCGGTCGACGTCCAGCGCCTCTTTCGGAAAGTCATTCCTACCGGCATCGCGCACGGGACGGTGACGGTCCTCGTCGCGGGTGGCCAGGTGGAAGTCACCACCTACCGCATCGAGGTCGGGTATGCGGACGGCCGCCGGCCGGACCGGGTGGAATTCCGCCGAGACCTGGTGGAGGACCTCGCCCGCCGCGACTTCACCATCAACGCCATGGCCTTTGACCCCCAAGCCGCCGAGTTGCGAGACCCCTTCGACGGACTCGGAGACCTCGCTCGCCGGCTGGTGCGCTGCGTGGGCGAGGCCTCGGCCCGTTTTGGCGAGGACGGCTTACGCCCGCTGCGCGCGGTGCGTTTCGCCACGGTGCTCGACTTCGAGCTCGACGCCTCGACGGAGGCCGCCATTCCGGGTGCGCTCGGCGTCTTCCAAAAGGTGGCCGCGGAGCGGGTGCGAGATGAATTCCTCAAGTTGCTGCTCGCTTCGGGCGTCGAGCGCGGCTTGACGCTGCTCCTGACAAGCGGCCTCTTGGGCGCAGCGTTCCCGGAGTTGGAAGCGGAGGTGCGGGCCGGCGCGGGGGCACGCGTGGCCGCGGCCCCGGCTCGAGTGGAGGTACGCCTGGCGGCGCTGCTGACGCACGTCCAAGCGAGGACTGCGGTGCTGCAGCGGCTGCGGCTTCCGGCCAAGGTGTCCGAGCAAGTCCTCGCCCTGTTGGCGCACGCGCTTCCGGAGGGGGCTGGGGTGTGGACGGACGGCGACGTGCGGCGCTGGGCGGCGGGCTTAGGCCGAGAGCGCGTGCCAGAGGCGCTGGCACTGGCCCGGGCCAATGGCCTTCCCGGGGCCGCTCAGCTCCAGGCGCGCGTCGAGCAGGTGTTGGCCGGAGGCCCGCCGCTGTCGGTGAAGGACTTGGCGCTCAAGGGACAGGACGTCATGGAGGTACTCGGCGTCGGGCCCTCGCCGCTGGTGGGGGAGGCCACCCGCTGGCTCTTGGGTGAGGTGCTGGAGACGCCCGAGCGCAACACCGAAGGGGCGCTCCGTCAGTCGCTCAGGGCTTGGGCTTTGGCCAGGGGCTTGAAGCCAGGGGGCCTGGGCTGACATATGGCGCACACCAGAATGCGCGTCGTGGTCGCCATGAGCGGTGGGGTGGATTCGTCCGCCGCCGCCGCGTTGATGAAGGAAGCGGGGCACGAGGTGCTGGGCATCACGCTGCGCGTCTGGAGCTACTCCGACAGCGCGCGATGTGGCAGCTGCTGCAGCCCGGAGGACATCGACGACGCGCGAGCCGTCGCCGACGCCCTGGGCATTCCCTTCTACGTCGCCGACGCCGAGGAGCTCTTCCGAGAGCGGGTGGTGCAGCCCTTCGTCGACGGCTACCTCCAGGGCCGCACGCCCATTCCTTGCGTCTCCTGCAACGAGGACGTGAAGTTCGGCTTCCTTCTGCAACGGGCCCGTGCGCTGGGCGCGAAGCTGGCCACCGGGCACTATGCCCGCGTTGCCGAGGAGGGTGGCCGGCGTCGGCTTCTCCGGGGCAAGGACGCGGCCAAGGACCAGAGCTACTTTCTCTTTTCCCTCGGACAGGACGCCCTGAAGGACGTCCTCTTCCCTGTGGGCGGGCTGAGCAAAGCGGAGGTGCGGGCGGTCGCCGAGCGCCATGGGCTGCCCACCAGCCACAAGCCCGAGAGCATGGAGATTTGCTTCGTGCCGGACGGCGACTACGCCGGCTTTGTCGAGCGGGTGGCCGGCGCCCAGCCGACAGGCGAGGTGGTGAATGCGTCCGGCGAGACGCTGGGCCAGCACGGCGGCGTCCACCGCTTCACGGTGGGGCAGCGCCGAGGCCTCGGGCTCTCCGCTTCCGCGCCGCTGTACGTCGAGCGCATCGACGCCGCCCGCCGCCAGGTGGTGGTGGGGCCGGCGTCGGCGCTGGAGCGGGCCCGCTTCACCGTGCTCCGGCCGGCTTGGGTGGACGGTTGTCCGCCGGCAGATGAGACGGTGCAAGTCCGCATCCGTCACCGCCACGCCGGCGCCCCGGCGCGCGTCCTGCCCCTGGACGTCGGGCGGGTGTCGGTCGAGCTCTTGGAGCCGGTCCGCGCGGTGACGCCCGGGCAAGCGGCCGTCTTTTACCGAGGCGCCGAGGTGCTCGGCGGCGGGTGGATCGGCTAGGAAGGAACCATGGACCGTCGCACGGGTTGGATTATCGGCATTGTCTTTGGCGGGCTCTTTCTCTGCCTATTCACTTTCCTCGGCCTCACTTGGTACGCCTTTCATGGCGACCGAGGCTCCTCCTTCGGTTCCGGCGCCCGAGTCGGGGTGGTGGAAGTCGTTGGCCCCATTTCCGACTCCAAAAAGACGCTCAAGGAGCTCCGCGACTTCGCCGAGGCGGATTCCATCAAGGCCGTTGTCGTCCGGGTGGACAGCCCCGGGGGCGCGGTGGGCCCCTCCCAGGAGATTTACGAGGCGGTGCGAAAGCTGCGCGACAAGAAGCACGTCCTGGTGTCGATGGGCTCCATCGCCGCCTCGGGCGGCTTCTACATCGCTTGCGCCGGGGAGAAAATTTACGCCAACCCCGGGACACTGACTGGCTCCATCGGCGTCATTTTTACCTTCGTCAACGTCCAAGGCCTTCTCAAGTGGGCGGGGGTGCAGGTGGCGCCCATCACCGCCGGGAAAATGAAGGACGCCGGGAGCCCCTACCGGGAGATGACGCCCGAGGAGCGGTCCTACTTTCGAAGCGTCTTGGACGACGTCCACCAGCAATTCATCCAGGCCGTGGCGCAAGGACGCAGCCTCACCGTCGAGCAGGTGACGCCGATTGCCGATGGGCGCATCTTCACCGGGCGACAGGCAAAGGAGTTGAAGCTGGTGGATTCGATGGGTGGCCTGGAGGACGCGGTGGCGGAAGCTGGGAAGCTGGGAGGCATCAAAGGCCAGCCGAAGATGGAGTACCCGCGGAAGGAAAGGCGCTTCCTCGCCGAGCTGCTCGGTGACGATGCCCAGACGCTGTTCCATGGGGTGGCGGCACGTCTGGAGGAAGCGGTGGGGACGCCCGGCCTCGAATTCAGGCTCGTCCCGCCCGGCCAGTCCGAGTGACGATGGAGCACCTCTGGGCGCCGTGGCGGCGGGAATTCGTCACCGGCAAGAAGCCGGAGGGGTGCATTTTCTGTCGATTCCTCGCTGAGACGGGCGTCGGAGACGACCGTAAAAACCTCATCCTCGGGCGGACGGCGCATTCCTTCGCCATCCTCAACCGCTTCCCCTACAACAACGGTCACCTGATGGTGGTGCCCAAACGCCACCTGGCAGACTTCACCCAACTCAGCGAAGCGGAGCTCCTCGACCTGCAGCGCCTGCTTCAGACTTCCCTGGGGCTTCTGGACGCGCTCTACCGGGCCGAGGGTGCAAACCTGGGGATGAATCTCGGCACCGAGGCAGGGGCGGGGATTGTGGACCACCTGCACTGGCACCTGGTGCCGCGTTGGCGAGGGGACACCAACTTCATGCCCGTGGTGGCCGGGACGAAGGTGATGGTGGAGCACCTGGACCAGACCTGGGAAGCCCTGCGCCCAGGCTTCGACCAGGCCCTCACTGCCTGAGCCGTGGTCTCCGACTCCACCCTCGTCTTGCTGCTGGCCACCACCGCCGCCACGGCGCTCCTGGCGTTGGTGTTGGTGCTCTCCCGAAAGCAGAAGACGGAAGACGCCTCGCGGGCCTACCTCGCCGGCGTGCGCTACGTCCTCTCCGACGAGCCGGACGCGGCCTTCGCCGAGCTCTCGCGCGCGGCCCGGATGAATACGGCCACCTACGACACCTACTTCGCCCTGGCCGCGCTCATGCGGCGAAAGGGAGAGCTCGCCTGGGCCATCCGCCTCGCGCAAAACATGCTTCTCAAGCCGGCGCTGCCGCGGGAGGTGCGCCGGCGCGCGCAACTCGAGCTGGCGCTCGACTACCGTCGCTCCGGCATGCAGGACCGCGCGCGAGACACCTTCGAGACGCTCCTCACCGAGGCCCCCACGGACGCCGAGGCGCTCCTGGCCTACCGGCAGCTCTTGGAGGAGGCGCGGGACTGGCCGCGGGCGGTGGAGGTGCAGGAGCGGCTCCTGGCCGCCTCCGGGGACGGGCGCACGGTGCTGGCCCACCTCCTTTCCGAGCTGGCGGCCGTGTCCCGGGCGACGGATGGGGAGGCGGCCCGCGGACTGGCGGACCGTGCGGTGGCCCTGGACCCGGCGTCCGCGCACCCGCGCGTCGAGCAGGCGCGCTCGGCGCTGGCGCTGGGGGACCACGCCGCAGCGCAGTCCGCGCTGCGCGAGGCGCTGGAGCGCGAGCCGGAGCTCGCCCCGGCGAGCGGCCTGTTGCTTCTCGATGCGGGGCTGTCTCCCGAGGACGCCGCGCAGTGGTTTGCTGCCGAGGCCGAGCGCAAGGCAGACGCCGCCGGTCCCTTCACCCTGGCCCGGGCCGAGGCCCTGGTACGCGGGGGGAGGGCGGACCAGGCGGTGCAGACGCTGCAGAGCCTCCTCCAGCGCGAGCCGGGTTTTCTGGAGGCCCGCCGAGCCGTGGGCGAGCTTCTACTCGCCGGCGGTCCGGTGGAGTCTTTGCGTGACGCGTACCGGGACGTGCTGCGGACGCTGGGGGAGCCGGTGCTGGCCTTCGTCTGTCAGGGCTGTCAGGCGAAGTTTCCGGCCTTCTCCTTCCGGTGTCCCGGGTGCGGCGCCTGGGACGCGCTCGCTCGGGCGCCCTCCCAGGAATTTGACCAGGCTCCAGCACGGGCATAATCCGGAACGCTGAAGAACGGCGGACCATGCGCGACTCGCACCGGATGAAGGAGAAGTACGACCTCTCGCTGGACAGCCGACAGGTGGTGAGTCTGCTTGTCGCCGGCATTGTGGTGCTGGGCGCGGTCTTCGTGCTCGGCGTCCTGGTGGGAAAGAAGCTGGCCGGAAGCCAGCGCAACGACAGGGCGCCGGACCTCCTCTCGGCCTTGGACCAGAAGTCGGCAGCCCTGGAACGCGCGCGCGCGGCACCGACGTTGACCTTCCAAGAGGAGCTCACCGCGGACGGTGGTGCCGCCCGTGCCGCGGCGCCGAAGCCCGCGGCGGAGAAGAAGCCTGATGCGGCGACCAAGTCCGCGGAGGCCAAAGCCGAGGCCGCCAAGGTACCGGGGGACAAGAAGCCAGAGACGGCCTCCAAACCCGCCGACGCCGGGGCCATCGCCGTTCGGACGGCGCCGGCCAGTGCGCCGGCCGCTGCCGCCAAGCCCTCGGCTGGAACGGTGCCCAGCGGAGCCTTCACGCTGCAACTGCTAGCCAGTCAGAATCGGGATGACGCCGAGCGCATGGTGTCGCGCTTGCGCGAGAAGGGCTACGCCCCCTACATCGTCACCGCGGAGGTCCCCGGCAAGGGGACGTTTTACCGGGTGCGGATGGGAAGCTTCCCAACGCGAGAGGCAGCCGGGCGCTACCTGGAGGACTTCAAGCGGGAAACCAAGACCGAGGCCTTCGTGGCCCCGACCAAGTGATGGCCGACTGATGCAAGAGACGAAACGGGTGGAGAAGCCCTGGGGACATGAGCTCATCTGGGCGCACACCGAGCGCTACGTCGGAAAGCTGCTCCACATCAACCAGGGCCAGCGGCTGTCGCTGCAATACCACCAGCGCAAAGACGAGACGGTGCATGTCTTGTCGGGCACCCTGCTCCTGGTGGTGGACGAAGGGGCGGGCCTGGTGGAGAAGACGCTCAACCCTGGCCAGGGGTACCACATCCGTCCCTTCACCAAGCACCGCATGGTGGGCGTCACCGACTGCGACGTGCTCGAGGTGAGCACTCCGGAGCTGGACGACGTGGTGCGACTCGAGGATGCCTACGGGCGGGCAGGAACGAGCGCGCCGTAGCGCATGCCCTAGCGCTGCGCGGCGCGGCGGCCCTTCATTTGGTGGCTGGCGTCTTGGTGGCTGGCGTCTGCGGCGCGGCCGGGGGGGCGTTGCTGGTCACCGACTCCGGGGAGCGCGTCCACCGGTCGACGGTTCCGTCCCCGTCGAGGTCTTCCCCGATGCGGTCGATTTGACCGTTCTCCCAAAACTCCCAGTAGTCCACGTGTCCGGTTCCCTTGGTGTCGCGCTCTTTGCGCACCAGCTGCCCGTGCTCGTAGAAGAGCCAAGTGTCGACTTTGCCGTCGCCGTTGAGGTCCCGCTCCTTGCGGACCACCTGGTCCTTCTCGAAGAAGATGGTTTCATCCACCTTCCCGTCGAAGTCGAGGTCGAGCTGCTCGCGCACCTTCGCTCCCTTGTCGTCGTACCAATAAACGGCGTCGACCTTCCCGTCGAAGTTGAGGTCCATCTCTTTTCGGACCAAGTGGTCCACCGGATGGCCCTCGGCGTCGTTGAGGGTGACGTAGTACTCCCAGACGTCCGGCTTCCCGTCCCGGTTGAGGTCGTACTGCACCACCTTCTCGTCGCTCCGCTTGGCCTGGTGGACGTCGGTCTGGGTTTGCGCATGAGCGTCGGGTTGAACGCCCTTGTTGCCTCCGCAGGCTGCGAGCACCGCCACGCTTAGAAGTGGAAGCTGCCACCCATTCCGCTGACCCACCGATGACCTCCCGCCTGAAGCACCGTCGGCTGCCATCCTAGCTCTCAGGGTGACCCTTCATGTACGTTCACCTACGTCCATGCCGCGCAAGAAGCTGTCCACCACCATCTACATTACGCCCGAGCAGAGCGAGTTGCTCAAGCAGCTGAACCAAAAGACGAAAGTTCCCGTGGCAGAGTACATCCGACAGGGGATTGACTTGGTCTTGGAGAAGTACCGAGCCCAGCTTCCCGGGCAATCCACCTTCGACGAGCTGAGACGATGAAGGGCACATTCTTCGGCAAGCGTTGTCTGGTGACGGGAGGCGCGGGCTTTATTGGCTCTCACCTCTGCGAGCGTCTCTTCGCGGAGGGGGCCGAGCGCGTGGTGTCCGTGGACAACCTGGTCACGGGCAGCGTCGCCAACCTCAGCGGTCTCATCGGCCGTCAGGGCTTCGAGGATGTGCGGCATGACGTCGTCGAGCCCTTCAGGGTGCAGGGCCCGCTGGACTACGTCTTCAACCTGGCCTCCCCGGCCTCGCCGGTGGACTACCACCAGCTGCCCCTGGAGACCCTTCGCGCCGGCGGTCGCGGCACCGAGCATGGGTTGCAGGTGGCCGAGGCCACCGGGGCGGTGTTTCTCCAGGCCTCCACCTCGGAGGTGTACGGAGACCCCTTGGTGCACCCCCAGCGGGAGGACTACTGGGGCAACGTCAATCCGGTTGGCCCGCGCGCGGTGTACGACGAGGCGAAGCGCTACGGCGAAGCGCTGGTGTCCGCCTGGCGACGCAGCCGTGGGCTCTCGGTGCGCATCGTCCGAATTTTCAACACCTATGGGCCGCGGATGCGGCTCAACGACGGGCGCGTGGTACCGGCTTTCGTCAGCCAAGCCCTGGCGGGGGAGGACTTCACCGTCTTCGGCGACGGAAGTCAGACGCGCTCCTTCTGCTACGTCACGGACTTGGTGGACGGACTGCTCCGGCTCGCCCTCTCGCGGGTGGAGGACCCGGTCAACATTGGCAACCCCGTCGAGATGACCATCCTCGAATTCGCCGAGGCCGTCCGTGCCGCCGCGGGTGGCGGCGGGAAGGTGCTGTTCCTCCCGCTCCCCGAGGACGACCCCAAACAGCGTCAGCCGGACATTGGCCGCGCCCGCACGCTTCTCGGCTGGGAGCCTCGTACCGGGTTGATGGAAGGGCTGCGCGAAACCATCGCCTGGTTCCGGAAACAGGAGCGGGCTGGGCACGCGACGGACGGGATGAGGCGGATGGCTGCCCCGTGAAGGTGGTGGTGAGCGGCGGCGCCGGCTTCATTGGCTCCCACGTGTGTGACGTCCTTCTCGCCGCGGGGCACCGCGTGCTGGCCCTCGACGACCTCTCCACCGGGCGCCGGGAAAACCTGGCTCCGGCCGTCCCCCTGGTGGTGGCCGACATTCGCTCCCCGGCTGCCGCGGACGTCATCCGCCGCGAGCGACCGGACATTCTCTGTCATTTGGCCGCGCAGATGGACGTCCGCCGCAGCGTGGCGGACCCGCGCTTCGACGCCGACTCCAACATTTTGGGAATGCTCAACCTGCTGGAGGGCGCACGCGAGGCGGGGGTGCGAAAGGTGGTGTTCAGCTCGACGGGCGGCGCCATCTACGGCGAGCAGGACACCTTTCCCGCGCCGGAGGGCCATCCCCAGCGGCCCGTTTCCCCCTACGGGGTGAGCAAGGCCGCCGGGGAGCTCTACTTGGGCTTCTACCGTGCCCAGTACGGGCTTTCCTCGGTGGCACTGCGTTACGCCAACGTCTACGGGCCGCGGCAAAATCCACACGGCGAGGCCGGCGTGGTGGCCATCTTCACCGAACGTCTGCTGCGGGGCGAGCCGTGCACCATCTACGGCAGCGGCCGACAGACGCGAGACTTTGTCTACGCGCTGGACGTGGCACGGGCCAACCTCCTGGCGGCGGAGCGCGAGGTGGAAGGCCCCATCAACATTGGGACTGGGGTGGAGACGTCCGTCAGCGAGCTCCATGGCCTTTTGGCCCAAGCCGCGGGGGTGGGTGAAAAACCGCGCTACGCCGCGGCCAAGCCGGGCGAGCAGATGCGCTCCTCGTTGGACAATTCCCTGGCGCGGACGGCTCTCGGCTGGGCGCCCACCGTGAGTCTGCGTGAGGGGCTCGCGGCGACGGTGGCCTTCTTCAAGGAAGGGCAGCGCAACTGAAGGCCCCCCGCGGTTTCCCCTGGCGTGGACGCCGTCCCCCCAGGGTGTGCTACGTGACCGCCCGCCGCTCGCATCCCCCATGCCGCCCGAGAACGCCCACTTCCGGAACTTCTGCATCATCGCCCACATCGACCACGGCAAGTCGACGCTGGCGGACCGGCTCCTGGAGGCCACCGGGACCCTCAGTAAGCGCGAGGCGCAGGCTCAGTTTCTGGACAACATGGAGCTGGAGCGGGAGCGAGGCATCACCATCAAAGCCCAGTCGGTGCGGATGAATTACACCGCCAAGGACGGGAAGGCGTACGTCCTCAACCTCATCGACACGCCGGGCCACGTGGACTTCGCCTATGAGGTGAGCCGTTCGCTGGCAGCCTGCGAGGGCGCTCTGCTGGTGGTGGACGCGAGCCAGGGCGTGGAGGCGCAGACCCTGGCCAACGTCTACATGGCGCTCGAGCAAGGACTGGAAGTCATTCCGGTCATCAACAAGATTGACCTCCCGTCGGCCGACGTCGAGCGGACGCGCGCTGAAATCGAGGACGTCATCGGCATCGACGCCTCGGGCGCGGTTCCCACCAGCGCCAAGGAGGGCATCGGCATCAGCGAGGTCCTGGAGGCGGTGGTGCACCGCGTCCCGCCGCCCAAGGGGGACCCCGCCGCGCCGCTCAAGGCCCTGGTCTTCGACAGCTGGTACGACAGCTACCGCGGCGTCGTCATGCTGGTGCGGGTGCTCGAGGGGACGCTGCGGAACAAACAGGCGATTCTGCTGTTCAGCAACCAGAAGACTTTCGAAGTGCAGGAGCTCGGCGTGTTTAGCCCCTTCAGCCAGCCTGTGACAGCAGCTCCAGGCGGGGGAGGTGGGGGTGCTGGTCGCCGAGCGTGAAAGACATTGACGACGCCAAGGTCGGCGACACCGTCACCGAAGCGGCGCGCCCCAGCGCCACGCCCTTCCCCGGCTTCCAGGAAGTGAAGCCCATGGTGTTCTCGGGCATTTTCCCCATCGACGCCGCGGACTACGAGAACCTGCGCGACGCGCTGGAGAAGCTGCGGCTGAACGACTCCGCCTTCACCTACGAGCCAGAGACCTCCACCGCCCTGGGCTTTGGCTTTCGCTGCGGCTACTTGGGCCTTCTGCACATGGAGATTGTCCAGGAGCGGCTGGAGCGCGAGTACAACCTCAGCCTCATCACCACCGCGCCGTCGGTGGTCTACAAAATTTTCACCCACCAGGGAGAGGCGCTGCTGGTCGACAACCCGGCCCGGCTGCCTCCGGTTCAGAACATCGAGCATCTCGAGGAGCCGTTGCTCACCTGTCACATCCACGTGCCCGACGAGTACCTGGGAGGTGTCCTCAAGCTGTGCCAGGACCGGCGCGGCGTGCAGAAGGACATCAAGTACCTCGGGCAGCTCCGGGAAGCGGGTGCAAGTCACCTACGAGATGCCGCTGGCCGAGGTGGTCTTCGACTTCTTCGACAAGCTGAAGAGCGTGAGCCGCGGCTACGCTTCCCTGGACTACGAGCTGGCGGGCTACCAGCCCGCGGACTTGGTGAAGCTGGACATTCTGCTCAATGGCGAGGCGGTCGACGCCCTCAGCGTCATCGTCCACCGCGAGCGGGCCTACCAGCGCGGTCGCGACGTTTGCGCCCGGCTGAAGAAAGTCATCCCCAAGCAGATGTACGAGGTGGCCATCCAAGCGGCCATCGGGAGCCGAGTCATCGCCCGGGAAACCATCTCCGCCATGCGAAAGAACGTGCTCGCCAAGTGCTACGGTGGTGACATCAGCCGCAAGCGCAAGCTCCTGGAAAAGCAAAAGGAAGGAAAGAAGCGCATGAAGCAGGTGGGGAGTGTGGAAATCCCCCAAGAGGCCTTCCTCGCTGTGCTCCGGACGGACGAATGAGCGCGCCAGCGGCCAGCGCCGCGGAGGGCGCGGAGCGAACGAGCCTCTTCGAGCTGTTGTCGGCCCGGCGGACGGCGGACCAGCAACGTCTTCAACGGCGCCTGTACCTGGGCGACTTGCTGTCGAGTCTTTGGGCACCGGTGACCGCGCTGGCCCTGGCGCTCATCCCGTACCTCTTGGTGGTCGAGCTCCATCCCCCGAGCGCCAGCTGGGCAGAACCGTTGATGCGGCGGCTCGGCTTCCTGTGTGTCCTGTGGTTTTTCGGGCTGCTCGTCTGGCGACTGGGGGCCCGGCGTTCGTCCAAGCTGCGGCGGCTACGCCACGAGGCGCGCGAGGCGACTTCCGACGTGGCCGGGGCGCTGAGCAGCCGCGGTCCAAAAGTCGAGCCGCGGGTGAGAGACCGCTTGGTGGAGCTCGCCGCCAAGGTGGACGCGGCGATGCTGGGCAGCGACGCCGACGGCTTAAGTAAGCACACCCAGGCGCTGGTCGACGCCGCCGCGGCGCTCCCCGGTCGCGCTCGCCACGGGACGGCGGACTTGCTGTTCGGGCTGGTGAAGGCGCTGTTGGTTGCGCTCCTCATCCGCACTGTCCTGGTGGAGCCGTTCAAAATTCCCTCCGGCTCGATGCTGCCCACGCTCGAGATTGGCGACCAGATTTTCGTCAATAAATTCATCTACGGCGTCCGCATCCCCTACCTCAACGTGGTGCCATTTTCGCTGGTTCGCGCTCCCGAGCGGGGGGACGTCATTGTCTTCAACAACCCGGCGGACACCTCCAAGGACTTCATCAAACGGGTGGTGGGCATCCCCGGGGACGTCGTCGAAATCCGCGACGACGTCGTCTACGTCAACGGCCGCGAGCAACCGCGGACCCTGGTGGCGACGGACTTCCCGGTTTGGGACGAGGAGCACGCGCGGCAGACTTCGTGGCTTCTGGGCCTCTTCGAGAATGACTGGACGGTGGAGCGGGATGAGCTCTACGAGGAAAACTTGGGCGGTCGCCTGCACCAAGCGCTCCGCCGCCCGGAGGTGGCGCGGTCCCTGGAGACGGGCCCCTACCGCGTCCCCGAGAAGTCGGTTTTCGTCATGGGCGACAACCGCGACAACAGTGCCGACAGCCGGCTGGGCCTTGGGGGGCCGTTGCGTCCGGCCTACGTCCCCTACGGCAACATCAAGGGCAAGGCGATGATTGTCTGGCTGTGCCTTGGCCACGGGGGACTCTTCTCCGGCCTCTTTGGCGGCACTGGCATCCGCACCGACCGCTTTTTTCACCCGGTGCGGTAGCCAGCGCTTGCCCCGGCGGCGGGGTGCCGGCCTCTGGGCATTGACGAGCGTCGGACCGGCACTGTACCTACTGGACAACGTGCGCCCAGCTCGCGGAGCGGTCAGCCTCGTCTCCCTCGTCCTGTTGTTGGGACTGGCCGCCGGTGGGTATTGCGCCTGGTTGTTCGTCCCGGTGTACGTCGACAACTTGGACGTGCGGGAAGCCTCGACGGCTGCCTTCAACCGCATGGCGGCGGACCCGGACAATGACCGGGTGCGCACCTTCCTTCTCAACCGCACGAAGCAGATTGGGACGCACTGGGAGAGCGAGGGCGGGACGCGCGTGGAGAAGCGCGGCCTCGACCTCACCGACTCGGACCTCATTCTGGAGCGCGACTCGGAAGAGCACACTGGGCACGTCCAGGTGGACTACCAGCGCGAGGTGAGACTCTGGCCCACCGAGCGCTTCATCACCGTCGACTTTCACGTCGAGAAGGCGGGAAAGCTCGCCCCGTGAAGGCTCGCGCTCGGCAGAGCTTGCTGACGACCGAAGGGATGTCCCGTGGTGAGGTGGAGGCCCTTTTCGCGAGGGCCCGCTTGCACGCCCGCGGTCTGGAAACGGGGCGGGCGGTGCGCGCCCTCGAAGGCCGGGTGGTGGCCAACCTCTTCTTCGAGGGCAGCACCAGGACACGGCTCTCCTTCGAGCGGGCGGCCAAGGCCCTGGGCGCGGACGTCCTCAACTTCACCGCCCAGACGTCCAGCGTGCCCAAGGGCGAGACGCTGGTGGACACCGCGCGCAACGTCGAGGCCCTGGGCGTCGCGGCGCTGGTCATCCGCCACGCTGCTTCCGGCGCGGTGTACCTCGCCTCGCGCCACGTCCAGTGCGCGGTGGTGAACGCCGGAGACGGTACCCATGGGCACCCCTCCCAGGCCCTCTTGGACGCCTTCACCCTGCACGAGCGCTGGGGCTCTCTGGACGGACGGACGGTGGCCATCGTGGGGGATGTGCTGCACAGCCGCGTGGCGCGCAGCAACCTCTACTGCCTCAGCGCGCTCGGCGCTCGGGTGGTGTTTGCCGGGCCCCCGACGCTGATGCCCGTGGGCCTGGAGCAACTCGGCGGGACGGTAGCGCCCTCCCTCGACGCGGCCCTGGAGGAGGCGGACGCGGTGATGATGCTCCGCGTCCAAGGTGAGCGCCAAACGGCAGGCTACGTCCCTTCCGTGCGCGAGTACGCGCGGATGTACGGCCTCACCGCGGAGCGGGCCGAGCGCCTCAGGCCAGGCGCGCTGGTGATGCACCCCGGCCCCGTCAACCGCGGTGTGGAGATTTCGCCCGAAGTCGCGGACGGCCCCTCCAACGTCATTCTCGCGCAGGTTTCCCATGGCGTGGCAGTCCGCATGGCCATTCTCGAGGCCTGCGCGTGACCGCTCGAGGCATCCTGCTGCGCGGTGGCCGCGTGATTGACCCGCGGCGGACGCTGGACGGCGTGCACGACGTCCTCTTGAGGGGCGGCGAGG
Source organism: uncultured delta proteobacterium (assembly GCA_963745475.1). Taxonomy (GTDB): domain Bacteria; phylum Myxococcota; class Myxococcia; order Myxococcales; family Myxococcaceae; genus JADGRA01. Next base: position 1,340,848 of record CAVUXN010000008.1, on the reverse strand, counting down.
TGGTCGCCGTCTCGGAGCGCCCCCTGGCCGCGGACGGCGCGCGCGAGGTGGACGTGACCGGGCTGTGGGTGTGCCCGGGCTTCGTCGACCTACACGTCCACTTGCGTGAGCCCGGTGATGAGGGCAAGGAAACCATTCTCACCGGGACGCGGGCTGCCGTGGCCGGCGGCTTCACCTCGGTGGTGTCCATGCCCAACACCCGGCCACCGAATGACTCGGCGCTGGTGACGCGCCTCGTCCAGGAGCGTGCTGCAGCGGCACGCCTGGCCCGGGTGTGGCCGGCCGGAGCCATCAGCAAGGGCCTCGCTGGCGAGGAAATGGCCGAACTCGGAGAGCTGGCGGCGGCGGGGTGCGTGTGCTTCACCGACGATGGCCGTCCGGTGATGAACGCTGGACTCATGCGGCGCGTCCTCCAATATGCCAAGGGGCTTGGGCGGCCGGTCATGGTCCACGAGGAGGACCTCACCCTCACCGCGGGCGGCGCGCTCACCGAAGGAGTCCAGGCCACACGGCTCGGCCTGCTCCCCATTCCGCGCTCGGCCGAGGTGGCCATGCTGGCGCGGGACCTGGTGCTGCTCGAGGAGGTGGGCGGCCATCTCCACGTCGCCCATGTCAGCTGCGCCGAGAGTGTACGGTTGATTCGAGAGGCCAAAGTCCGGGGGTTGCATGTGACTGCCGAAGCCGCTCCGCACCACTTCACCCTCACCGACGAGGCGGTGACGGGGTGGAATACGGACGCGAAGATGACGCCCCCGTTGCGAGGCGCCGAGGACGTGGCGGCCGTGCGCCGCGGCTTGGCCGACGGGACGCTGGACGCCATCGCCACCGACCACGCGCCGCACGGCATTCTCGAGAAGCAGGTCCCCTTCGCCGACGCGGCCAACGGGGTCATCGGTCTCGAGACGGCGCTTCCGCTCACGCTGGCGCTGGTGCGCGCCGGGGTGCTGACGCCGGCCCGGGCGGTGGAGCTCTTGTCCTCGAGCCCGGCGGCAGTGTTTGACCTCCCGGGTGGACACCTCTCGCCGGGGGCACCCGCGGACGTCACGGTGGTCGACCCGAGCGCGGAATGGACGCTCGACCCTCAGCGGCTGCAGTCCCGGAGTCGCAATACCCCCTACGCGGGCATGGGAATGGTGGGGCGGGTGGTGCACACCTTTGTCGGCGGGCGGCCCGTCTGGTTCGAAGGCGCGCTCGGGAAGGAGACTGCTTGAAGCGGGCGACGCTGGCGTTGGCGGACGGGCTGGTGTTCGAGGGCCAGGCCTTCGGAGCCGCCGGAGAGCGCATTGGCGAGGTGGTGTTCAACACCTCGATGTCCGGCTACCAGGAGATTCTGACGGACCCAAGCTACGTGGGCCAGATTGTCACCATGGCCGCACCGGAGATGGGCAACGTTGGGGCCAACGCCCGGGACCAGGAGTCCGCACGGCCGCACGCGGTGGGCATGGTGGTGCGCAACGTCAGCCCCTCCCCCAGCAACTGGCGCGCCGAACAGTCACTCGACGGCTACCTCGCGCAGGCGGGCGTGGTGGGGATTTCTGGCCTCGACACCCGAAAGCTGGTCCGGCATTTGCGGACGCACGGCGCACAGATGGGCGTGGTGAGCACCGAGGGCCATTCCGCGGCCGCGCTCGTCGAGCGGGCCCGAAGGGCACCGGGCATGGAGGGCCGAGACTTGGTGACGGGCATCTCGGCAGCCGAGCCCTACGAGTTTTCCGAGGGGATGCCGGAGATTTTCGGGACCGAGCGGCCTCCGCTGACACCGCGCTTTGACGTGGTGGCCTACGACTACGGCCTCAAGCGGGCCATGCTTCAACTCCTGGTAGAAGCCGGCTGCCGGGTGACGGTGGTGCCGGCGGCAACGGCGGCGGCGGCGGTGCTCGCCCGCAAGCCCCACGGCGTGTTTCTCACCAATGGGCCTGGAGACCCCGCCGCGGTGCCGGGAGCCGAGGCTGCCGTCGCCGGGTTGCTCGGCAAGCTACCCGTCTTCGGAATTTGTCTCGGCCACCAAATCCTGGCCCGGGCAGTGGGGGGCAGCACGTACAAGATGAAATTCGGCCACCGAGGCGCCAACCAGCCGGTGCGAGACCTGGTCACAGGGCGGGTGGAAATAACGGCGCAAAACCATGGCTTCGCCGTAGACGCCGAGAGCCTGAAGGGGAGGGCGGTCGTCACCCACATCAACCTCAACGACCGCACCGTCGAAGGGCTTGACGTGCCGGACGCCCGGGCCTTCAGCGTTCAGTACCACCCAGAGTCGTCACCTGGGCCGCACGACGCGAGACACCTCTTCGCTCGCTTCACGCGCGCCATGGCGCGCTAGAGTCGCCAGCCGGTGACGATGGAGCCCGCTACCTACCAGCCGCTCCTCAACGAGCTCTATTCGGTCGCTAGCGCCGAGGCGCGCAAGCCGGATGTTCTTGCCGCCCGGGCCGAGTTCTTCCGACTCACTGGGGAAGTCTTCGAGGACGACCGCACCTTCGAGATGCGGATGGCCTCTTTCCTCGACTACTACGTCTTTGACCACCGCCCGGCCGGTACGGGGCGGACCGCGGCCGAGGAATTTCAGGCGGCCAAGCTTCAAAGCGGTGCGGTCGATGGGGAGGTGCTCTCCGCCTTCACCCGGACACTCCACGCGCTCTTCGAGGTGCGAAAGCTCAGCCCGGGCGCCGTTCGGCTCCGCGAGCTCTTCACCGGGAGGGACCACGACGTCAGCGAACGCCGGACGCTGGCCGGCCTCCAGAAAGGCGACATCCTCGAGGCGCGTCTCATCCCCTTCGGCGACCGCCTGGTCTTTTCACCGGCCTTTTGTTTTCACCCCCGCGAGGCGGTGAAGGCCATCAAGCGCGAGGTGAAGCGCAGGAAGAAGAAGGAGCCGGACCGGCCAGCCCAGGAGTTGGTGTGGGAGGCCTCCAAGCGGGCGATGAAGGTGGACCGCTACCGGCAGATTGCCGTGGAAAAAATCTACGACTTCGAGCAGTCCCGCTTGTGAGACACCCCGTCCGAGGGGCGAGCTCGCTTCGGCTCCCGTAGGCATTCCTCCTGCGCAGCCCGGGGGGAATGTGTCGCTCCAGGTCCGCTTCGGACGCCTGTCCGACTCAGCGGACTTCGCCCACGTAGATGTAGGCAATGCCACCGCTGAGGGACACCGCGCGGCGCGCGGAGAAGACGGCGGCTTCGTCCATGAGCGCGAGGAAGCGCTCGCCCGCGGGGAAGGCGGCCGCGGTGCGCGGCAGGTAGGCATACGCCGCCCGGTTGCCGGTGAGCAGTCCCCCCACCGCTGGCATGAGAGCGCGCGCGTACAACCGGTACACAGCCCCCCACAGGCCAGCGGGCTGGCCGAACTCGAGCACCACCACCCGGCCGCCTGGGCGCACGACGCGAGCCATCTCCTTGAGGCAACGCACCGGGTCGTCCACGTTACGGATGCCGAAGGCAATGGTGGCCACGTCGAAGGCCCCTGCTGGGTAGCGCAGCGCGAGCGCGTCCCCCTCCTCGAAGCGGACGTCCTCCAGGCCCGCCCGGCGTGCTTTCTCGCGCGCCGGACCGAGCATGGCGACGCAGAAGTCCATCCCCACCACCGAGCCGCGAGGGCCCACCGCTCGGCGCAGCGCGAGCGCCAAGTCCCCGGTGCCGGTGGCGCAGTCGAGGACGCGGGCTCCGACGACGGCGCCGCTTTCGCGCACCGCCACGCGGCGCCAGAGGCGGTCCACCCCCAGTGAGAGCACGACGTTGGTGACGTCGTAGCGGGGGGCAATGGAGGAGAACATCTCCCGGACTTGCTCGCTCACAACGCCCTCACGTTGGCGGGCGCTGTGGGGCGGGCATGCAGCGTCCGGCCGACGGCGCTCAGCACCGGGGCGAGCCTGCGCATGAGCTCCTCAAACAGCTCGGGCGTGAGCGCCTGGGCTCCATCACACAACGCCTCGTCAGGGTGGGGATGGACTTCCACCAACAGGCCGTCGGCGCCCGCGGCAGCGGCGGCCAAGGCCATGGGGATGACGAGCTCCCGGTTTCCGGTGGCATGGCTTGGGTCCACCATCACCGGAAGGTGCGTCCTGGCCTTGGCCAGCGCCACCGAAGCCAAATCCAGCGTGTTGCGCGTCGAGGGCTCGAAGGTGCGGATGCCGCGCTCGCAGAGGATGACTTGCTCGTTGCCGCCGTCGAGGAGGTACTCCGCTGCCAGCAGCCACTCTTGAAACGTGGCGGCCAGACCGCGCTTGAGAAGCACCGGACGGCGCACCTTTCCCAGCGCGCGCAGCAGGGTGAAGTTTTGCATGTTGCGCGCGCCCACCTGCAGCATGTCCACGTGGTCGATGAGGGACGCGAGCTGCTCGGTGTCCAGGACTTCGGCGACGAGGCCCAAGGAGTGCCTGGCGCGCGCCCGCTCCAGGAGCGCGAGGCCAGGCTCTCCCAGGCCCTGAAAGGCATAGGGGCTCGTCCTCGGCTTGAAGACGCCGCCCCGGAGGAGGTGGGCCCCAGAGCTCGCCACGGCGGCCGCGGCTTCCGCCAGCTGGGCGGCTGTCTCCACGGCACAAGGGCCGGCGGCGACGACGAAGGCCGGGCCGCCCACTTCCACGGAGCCCACGAGGACGCGCGTCCCGGCCGGCCTCGCAGACCGGAGCACGCGCCGAGGGCGCAGGGTTTCGGGTTCTGGGCTGCTTCGGCTCATCAGGGCAAGTTCACGATGTTCAAGGCACCTTGAACTTCTTGGTGCATTGGTTACCACGGGGGACGTAGAAAACAACCCGAACCCGCAAGCGAGGGCCCCCCGGGGACTGATGGAAGGCGTCATGCCAGCTGTCGCAGAGGTGGTGGGTGTCGCCCGCGTGCTGCGTCCGCAGGAGGTGCTTCGCCTGGGGCAAGCCCTGGGCCCGCTCTCGCTGGCCTGGCACGACGGCGGAGCCCGCTTTCACGGCGAAGGCGAGGCCGCCGTGCACGCCGGCCCGGTTGTGGCCGACGTCCTGGGGGCGGCGACGCGGGCGCGCGTCGCGGTGGAGGGTGCGGCCCTCTTGCCGCCGGCGCCTTGGTTTTGCGGCTTCGACTTCGACGCCGCTTCGGCCCGAGACGCGTGGTGGGAAAGCTTTCCGGCGGCGCGCGCCTTCGTCCCGCAGCTGCTCCTGGCCCAGAGCCCTTCTGAGGCGAGTCTCACCGCTTACGAGGCGGTGCGGGCCGACGGCGAAACGGCGGCCCGCGCACGCGCCGAGGACACCCTTCGACGGGCCCTCTTGCGCCCGCCCACCTCCGGCGCGCCCGCGCCCGTGCGCCGGGCGGTGTCGCTTCGCGAGGACGGCGCGGCCTGGGAGGCGCTGGTGCTTCGCGCGCTCGAGGCGTTGCGCTCGGGCATGCTGCGCAAGGTGGTGCTCGCCCGCGTGCTGGACGTCACCGCGGAGGGCCCCTTCGACGTCGGCGCGGCGCTACAGCGGGGCGAGGCAGCCGTCGGCGCCGGACAGGCGGTGGTGTTTGCCGTCCGCGCGCCGGACGGCACCACCTTCCTCGGGGCGTCGCCCGAGCGCCTGGTGCTGGTGAAAAACCGACGCTTCTCCACGCAAGCCCTCGCCGGCAGCGCCCCACCGGGCGAGGCCGAGCGCCTGGCGCACAGTCCCAAGGAGGTGTGGGAGCACGCCGCGGTGGTGGAGGACGTCCGCGCGGCCCTGGACGCCGTGGCGGAGTCGCTGGAAGTCGGGGCCGTCACCCCGGTGTCGCTTGGGTACGTCGTCCACCTGGACGCCCGCATTGGGGGGGTGCTTCGGCCGGGGGTGACGCCGGCGGAGGCGGCGCTGGCCCTCCACCCGACGGCGGCGGTGAGTGGTGCGCCGCGAGACAGAGCCCGGGCCTTTCTCCGCGCCCAGGAGCGCCTGGCGCGCGGCTGGTACGCGGGCGCGGTGGGGTGGGTTGGCGCCGAGGCGGCGGACTTACGCGTGGCCCTGCGCTGCGCCCTCGTCCGCGGCCCAGCCGCGCGTCTCTTCATGGGTGCCGGCGTGGTGGAGGGCTCGACACCTTCCGGCGAGTGGGCCGAGACACGTCGCAAGGCCTCGCCCATGCTGCAAGCCCTCTTCGGGGAGACGCCATGGCCTCCTTGAATGCCCTCTGGGCCCGGGCCGTGGTGCAGGAGCTGGTGCGGGCCGGCGTGGCCCATGCCATCGTGGCCCCGGGCTCGCGCAATGCCCCGCTGGTGCTGGCCTGCGCCGAAGCGGCCCCGGGCTTGCGTGTCCACAGCGTCCTCGACGAGCGGGCGGCGGGTTTCTTCGCCCTGGGACTTGCCCTCGAGACGGGGAGGCCCTCGGCCGTGGTGGTGACGTCCGGGACGGCTGGAGCGCACCTCTTGCCGGCGGTGATGGAGGCCTGGGCGGCCCACGTGCCCTTGGTGGTGGTGACGGCCAACCGGCCCTGGGAGCTCCACGGCTTCGGAGCGCCACAGACGGTGCCCCAGGACGGCCTCTTCGGCCGCTTCACGCGGGCCGCGGCTTCGCTGGGCCTGGCCGAAGCGAGCTCGACGGCGCTGAAGCATGTGCGGGCCGTCGTCTCGCGGACGGTGGCTTCGAGCCGAGGCACGCCGGCGGGCCCGGTGCACCTCGACGTCCCCTTTCGCGAGCCCCTGGTGCCCGAGGCCGGAGCCCCGGAGGTGGCGGGCCTCGAGCCCCTTGCCCTCGAGGGGCGGGACGGCCCTTTTCTCGACTCGCCGCTTTCCCTTCGAGCGCCACCCGAGGCGGCGCTGGGCGAGCTGCGCCGCCGCTTGAGTGGGACGGAGAAGGGGCTGGTGGTGGTGGGCCCGAGGGCTGCAGCAGACGGCCTCGCTGCCACCGTCCTCGCGCTGGCGGACTCCTACGGGTACCCGGTGGTGGCGGATGCGGCCTCGAATCTCCGCTGGACGGAGGCCGGCGCGGTGGTGGGCCACGCCGACGTCTTTCTGCGGAGCGCCGCGCTGTCGGCGTCGCTGCGGCCGGAGCTCGTCCTTCGCCTGGGGGGAGGGCTCACCTCCAAGCGGCTTTCACAGTGGCTGGACGCCAGCGGTGCGGAGACGGTGGTGCTCTCGGAGTCGGATTCGGTGGTGGACGCGGCACACAGCGCACGACTCGTCTTGGCGGGGGACCTCCGCACCACCTGCGCCGCGCTCACCGCCTCCTCAGCGCCGCGGCAGGCGCCCTGGAAAGCGGCCTTTCTCGCGGCGGATGCGCGGGCGGACGCGGCCCTCGAGGAAGCCTTCGGGCGTCCCGGTCCACTCAGCGAGCCACAGCTTGCGCACCGGTTGGTGTCCGCGCTTCCCGACGGCGCCCGGCTGGTGGTGGGCTCCAGCATGCCGATTCGGGACGTGGAGTCCTTCGCCCCGTCCAAGGCTAGGCGCCTTCGGGTGTTTGCCAACCGAGGCCTCAACGGCATTGACGGGACGCTTTCCACCGCGCTCGGTGTGGCCGCGGCCAGCGGCGCCCCGACGGTGGTGCTGTTGGGAGACCTCGCCTTTCTCCATGACTTGGGCGGATTGCTCATCGCCCGGAGAACCTCCATTCCGCTGACGGTGGTGGTGGCCAACAACGACGGCGGTGGAATTTTTTCCTTTCTTCCTGTCGCTCAGGTGGGAGAGGCCTTCGAGCCTCTCTTCGCCACTCCCCACGGGTTGGAGCTCGCCGACGCCGGGCGTTTCTTCGGCGCCCGCGTGGCCCGTGTCGAGACGGGGGCCCAGCTGTCCTCGGCGCTGGAGGCCGCTCTCCGAGGTGGGCTGCACCTCGTGGAAGCCCGGCTGCCCTCCCGAGCGGCCAACGTTGCCCTCCACCAGACGCTGGGGGAGCTGGCGGCTCGGGCAGCGGAGGGGAGCCCCCGTGGGTGAGCTCCGCTTCGAGCGCTGGGAGGGAGACGGGCCGCCCCTCCTCCTTCTGCATGGCTTCACCGGAAGCCGAAACAGCTTCGCCCACCTGCGCGAGCGCCTGGCGCCGTTTGCTTCGGCCCTCGTCGTGGACCTCCCGGGACACGGAGAGAGCCCCTTCCGGGACGACACCACCTTCGCCTCTACCCTGCAGGCGCTGCTTGGACTCCTGGACGAGCTCGGACTGCCCGAGGTGGACGTCGCCGGGTACTCGCTGGGGGCCCGGGTGGCGCTCGGCCTGGCCGTCGAAGCCGGCCCGCGGCTGCGCCGCCTCGTGCTGGAGAGCGGCTCACCCGGGCTTCGCCGCCGTCGCGACCGCGGCGAGCGGCGCCGGCAGGATGAGGCCTTGGCCGCCCGCATTGAGGCCCAGGGGGTGGGTGCCTTCGTCGAAGCCTGGGAGGCGCTGCCCGTCTTTGAGGGTGTGCGGGCGTTGCCGGCGGAGGTGCAAGCGGCACTGCGGAGGCGCCGCCTGGCTGGGGATGCAGGCGGGCTCGCCCTCTCCCTGCGGCGTTTGGGGCTCGGGGCACAGCCCAGCTACTGGTCCGACCTGCCTTCCATCCGCGTCCCGACGCTGCTCCTCAGTGGGGGCCGGGACAGGAAATTCACCGCGCTGGCCCAGAGGATGGCGGCCGAGCTTCCGCTCGTCTGGGGCCACGTGTTTTCCGGCGTGGGACATGCGCCGCACCTCGAGGCGCCGGACGCGTGGACGCAGGAGGTGACGAGCTTTTTGTCGACGCCGTGGTTGGAGCGAGCACTCGTGGAAAGCGACACCGGGAGCGAAGGATGAAGGCCACTTGGAAGAAGGCTGGGGAACACAAGGACATTCGCTACGAGAAGTGGCAGGGCATTGCCAAAATCACCATCAACCGGCCCGAGGTGCGCAACGCCTTCCGGCCGCAGACGCTGTTTGAGATGAGCGCTGCTTTTGAGGACGCGCGGGAGGACCCGGCGGTGGGCGTCATTGTCCTCACCGGGGAGGGCGAGCAGGCCTTCTGCTCCGGTGGAGACCAGCGCATCCGTGGACAGGAGGGCTACGTCGGCCAGGACGGAGTCCCCCGCCTCAACGTCCTGGACCTCCAGAAGCAGATTCGCAGCCTGCCCAAGCCGGTGGTGGCCATGGTGGCCGGCTACGCCATTGGCGGAGGGCATGTCCTGCACGTGGTGTGTGACCTCACCATTGCCGCGGACAACGCGCGCTTCGGACAAACCGGCCCCCGGGTGGGCAGCTTCGACGGAGGCTTCGGTGCCAGCACCCTGGCCTCGCTGGTGGGCCTCAAGCGGGCCAAGGAGATTTGGTTTCTCTGTCGCCAGTATGACGCCCAAGCGGCGCTGCGCATGGGCTTGGTGAATGCGGTGGTGCCACTGGCCCAACTCGAGGCGGAGACGCTCCAGTGGTGCCAGGAGATGTTACAGCTGAGCCCACTCGCGCTGCGGCTCCTCAAGTCAAGCTTTAACGCCGCGCTCGACGGACAGGCGGGCATCCAGGAGCTCGCCGGAAACGCGACGCTGCTCTACTACATGTCCGCTGAGGCGCAGGAAGGACGCGACGCCTACGTGCAGAAGCGTCCTGCGGACTTCTCGAAATTCCCTCGCCGCCCATGAATGTGCCCTCGTCCGCGCTCGAGGCTCCTCCTCCCGCGGCGGGCGTGCGGACCTGGCTGCTCGCCGCGCGTCCGAAGACGTTGACTGCGGCCCTGGCGCCGGTGGCGGTGGGCACGGGGCTCGCCTTCGGCGCGGGCGGCGGCCAGTGGCTTTTGGCCCTGGCGGCGCTTGTCGGCGCCCTCCTCATTCAAGTCGGGACCAACCTCACCAACGACTACTACGACTTCCACAAGGGTGCGGACACCGAGGAGCGTCTGGGCCCGGTGCGGGTGACGCAGGCCGGCCTGGTGGCGCCGCGGACGGTCCTCGTCGCGGCCTTTCTGTGCTTCGCCGCCGCGGTGGTGGTGGGACTCCTCCTCGTCCGGGCCGGGGGATGGCCGGTGGTGGCCATTGGCCTTTTGTCCATCCTCGCCGGTTGGGCCTACACCGGCGGCCCGGCGCCGCTCGGGTACCTGGGCCTCGGCGAAGTCTTCGTCCTCCTCTTCTTCGGTTTCGCCGCGGTGGGCGGGACGGTGTGGGTGCAGGCCCTTCGGCTGCCGCCGGCGACGTGGCTCTCGGCGCTTTCCGTCGGCTGCACCGGCGTTTTACTCATTGCCGTCAACAACCTCCGAGACGTGGAGACGGACCTCCGCGCCCACAAGCGCACGCTGGCGGCGCGGTTTGGCGTGGGCTTCGCGCGGGCGGAGTACGCCGTTGTGCTCGCCGTCGCCTTTCTCGCTCCGGTGGCGGCGTGGGCCCTCGGCCAGACGGGCCCACAGGCCCTGCTCTCCCTGGCGGCGCTGCCGTTGGCCGTCCCGCCGCTGCGCCTCGTCCTCACCGAGCGCGGCGCAGCGCTCAACCGCGCCCTGGCCGGAAGCGCGCGGCTGCAACTCGTCCATGGGCTGCTGTTGGCCGTCGGCCTGTGGCGGGGTGGCCACGGATGAGCCTCCAGCTCAACATGCAGCCCTTTCGCCTTCCACTCCGCGCCCCGTTGGCCACGGCGCACGGGCCGAAGGTGGCGGTGGAGGGCTTGCGTCTCCTCGTCCGCGACGGACAGGGCGGCTTCGGACTTGGCGAGGTGACGGCGCTCCCGGAGTTTGGCACGGAGACACACGCGCAAGCGGTGCGGGCCCTGGACGGCTTGCAGTTGGGCCCGGGCCCCGAGAGCCTCTTGGAGGTGTCCGCGTCCGTGGCCTCCTTGCTGCGGACGCCCGCCGCGCGGGCCGGCGTCGAGGTGGCGCTCCTGGACTGGCTCGCCCGAAAGAGGGGCGTCGCCTTGGGGAGACTCCTCGGCGCAAGCGGCGTCCAGCCGGTGCCGGTGAATGCGCTGCTACGCGCGGAGACGCCCTCTGAGGTGGCGACGGAGGCGGCCACCGCCGTGGCTTCGGGGTTTGGGACGTTGAAGCTGAAGGTGGGCGTCGCCTCCGCGGACTGGGACGTCGCGCGCGTTTCGGCCGTGCGCGAAGCGGTGCGCTCCGGGACGCGGTTGCGCATTGACGCCAACGGCGCCTGGACGGAGACCGAGGCCTTCGGGCGACTGGCTCCTTTGGCCAAGCTGGGCCTCGAGTACGTCGAGCAGCCGGTGGCGGCGAAGGACGTTGCCGGCTTGCGCCGGCTGCGGCGGCTCCTGCCGGTGGCCGCCGACGAGGCCCTGGGGCTTCCCGACGCTGCCAGCGCCCTCTTGGACGGCGAGGAGGGCCCGGCGGCGGACGTCCTCATCCTCAAGCTTCCGGTGCAGGGCGGCGTCTTGCCCGCGCTGGCCCTCGCGCTGCGAGCCCGCGCCCGAGGCCTGGGCGCGGTGGTGACGAGTGCCCTGGACGGCAGCGTGGCGCGCGCCGCGGCCGGCCACCTCGCGCTGGCGCTGGGAGGGGACTTGGCCCACGGACTTTCCACCGGCGCCCTCTTGCTGGAAGACCCAGGCGCCTACCCCGTGGAGAGAGGTGCGCTCGCGCTGCTGGACGTCCCGGGCTTGGGCCTCTCGCCGGAGGCCCTGGGATGGTGACGTGCCCGGTGCATGCCCAGACGCTGCGCGCGCCCGGGAAGCTGGCCCTCCTGGCGGAGCCGCGGCGCCTCTGCTTTGCCGAGCTCGACGCGGAGGTGGCTGGCTGGGCATGCCGTCTCCACGCGCGCGGCGTCGGGCCGGGCGCCCGGGTGGCGGTGCTCGCCCTCAACAGCGTGGCGCTGGTGGCTCTTCTCTTCGCCGTCCGCAGGCTGGGGGCGACGCTCGTCCCCTTGAATGCCCGGCTCACGCGCGCGGAACTCTCCCCCCTCGTCGAGCGCGTCCGTCCCCGCGCCCTCCTGGCCGAAGAGGCGCTCCGGGCCCGGCTGCCGGAGGCTGAAGTCCTCGAGGCCGTGGAGCGCGAGTCCGGGCGGCTTCCCGTAGGGGCCCGGGCGCTCGGCCTCGAGGAGGACTGGGCGGTGCTTTTCACCTCGGGCACCACCGGGCAGCCGAAGGGCGCGAGGCTTCCCCAGCGGGCTTTCTTGGCCAGCGCCGCGGCCTCCCGCGCCAACCTCGGGGCCACGGCGGAGGAGTGCTGGCTGTGTAACCTGCCCCTCTTCCACGTGGGTGGGCTGGCCATGGCGGTGCGCTGCGCGCTGGACGGCTCGGCCCTCGTGCTGCACCGCCGCTTTGACGCGGAGGCCACGGCACGCGCCTTGTCCACGGAGGGGGTGACGCATGCCAGCCTCGTCGCACGGACGCTGGAGCTCACCCTGGACGCCGGAGCCACCGCCGGTGCCCTTCGGGCGGTGCTGTTGGGCGGTGGCCCGCTTCCGGCCGAGCTCGCCGCGCGCGCCCGGGCCCGCGGCCTGCCGGTGCTGCAGACGTATGGCCTCACCGAGGCCTGCTCCCAAGTGGCCACCGAGCGCCCGGGCGAAGCCGACGGGACGACGGCCGGCCGCGCGCTTCCGGGCCTCTCGGTGCGCGTGTGCCACCCCGACGGCACCCTCGTGCAGCCCGGGGAGGGCGGGGAAATTCAAGTCCAAGGCCCCACCCTCATGGCTGGCTACCTGGACGAGCCGCAGGCCACGGCGCGGGCCCTGGCCGGCGGCTGGCTGAGGACGGGCGACGTGGGGACGCAGGACGGGCTCGGCCGGCTCCGCGTGCTGGCGCGGCGGACGGACCTCATTCTCAGTGGAGGCGAAAACGTTTACCCGGCGGAGGTGGAGGCAGTGCTGGCCTCCCACCCCGGGGTGTCCGAGGCAGTCGTCGTGGGACGAAGTGACGCGGCCTGGGGAGAAGTCCCGGTGGCGGCCGTGGTGCTGCGCCCCGGGGTCGGGGCGGAGGGCCTTCTGGAGTGGCTGCGAGAGAGGCTGGCCAGCTTCAAGGTGCCTCGGGAGGTGGTGGCCGTCCAGGCCCTCCCGCGGACGGCGGCGGAGAAGGTGGACCGGGCCGCAGTGCGGCGGACGCTCGCCGGCGGGCCCCCGGGCGTGGCGGAGTCAGCGAATGGGAAGGGGCGCTTGTGACTGCCAGAAGCGGAGCCGGCGAATGGTGCGGCAGAGTGACGCGAGTTCACGTAGTCTTGAACCAGGTGAACTTCGCATGGAATTGACGGCCGCAGCGAACCAGTTCCTCCGGGCCACCGAGGACCGGCTGGGGCAGGTGTTGACGCGGGCCGGGAGCGGTGTGGCGTCGTCGGACACCCTGGGCAATGCCGCACGGCACCTCTGCATCGGCGGGGGCGGCAAGCGGCTTCGCCCGTTGATGGTGCACCTCTTTGGCAAGGCCGTCGGTGCGGCCCCGGCGCCGTTGCTCCACGTGGGCGTGGCCGCGGAGCTCGTGCACTCGGCGAGTCTCTTGCACGACGACGTGGTGGACCAGGGCATGTTTCGCCGAGGGCGGCCGACCGTCAACGCGCTGTGGGGCAACATCGTCGCGGTCATGGGGGGCGATTTGCTCCTGTGCGTGGCGCTGGACGAGTTGGCGACGCTCGACCGGGAGGTGACCGCCAGCGCCGTCTCGACGGTGGCCGAGATGACGCGGGCCACCATTGGGGAGGTGGAGGCGCGGGGCGACTTGTCCCTGCCGACGGCGCAGCTGCGCGCCATCGCCGAGGGGAAAACCGGCGCGCTCTTCGGCTTCTGCGGCGCCGCGGCTGCCACCCTCGCCGGAAAGTCCGAAGTCGCCCGGCGCTTTGACACCTTTGGCCGGCACCTCGGGGTGGCGTTCCAAATTGCCGACGACTTGAAGGACCTCACCGGAGGAGACCCTGGAAAGGCGCCCTTCGCGGACATCCGCTCGCGGACGCCCTCCTTGCCGCTGCTCCTAGCGGCCAACAGCGACGCGGACGTGAAGCAGTGTCTCAAGGAGCTTTGGGCGTTTGGCTCCATGCCCGACGAGCGGGTTCGCGAGGTGGGGGAGGCGGTGCTCGCCAGCACGGCCATGGGGGAGGCGCGGAACGAGCTGCACCGAGAAATTTCCCGCGGCCTGGACGCCCTGGGGGCCTACGCCCACGAGCCCGGCGGGGAGCAGCTGGTGGCCTGGACGGAGGCCCTCGGCCAGGCCTTCGAGGAGGGCATCCAGGCATGAAGGGCTATGGATGGTCGGACGCGCCGATGGTGGCTCCCGGCGAGCCGCAGGAAGGCGGACTGCCGCGCTGGGAGTCCATCGCCGTGGAGGCCGTCGGCCACGTCATTGAATTCTGGGGCTTCAAACACAACCAGGGCCGGGTCTGGGCCCTGTTGTACCTCCGGGCGACAGCGATGAGCGCCACTCAGCTGGAGGAGGAGCTCGGCCTGAGCAAGGGCGGCGTTTCCATGCTGGTGCGAGACTTGGAGCGCTGGGGCGTGGTGCACCGCGTCCGCCAGCCGGGAGCCGGCGCCTGGCGCTACCGCTCGGAGACGGACTTGGTGCGGATGGTTAGCCGCGTCATTGAGGAGCGGGAGCTGGCCTTTCTCTCTCGCATTCGGGCTGAATTGAGTGCGGCGCGCCGCGTTGCGGCGGCCGCTCCTGGGGTCGGTCGGGACCGCCTGCAGCGACTGGAGCGGATGAATGCCCTGGCTCAGGCAGCCGAGCGGGCGTTGAAAGTTTTCCTCCGGACCGCCCGCCTGGACGTGCGTTCCATGCTGGCCACCTTCCGGGACCCGGTGGCGGCGCTCCGGGCGCGCGGCTGAGGCGGGAGGGGCGCCTTTAGGAGCCTTGACAGTTCGGCCAGGCCCGACGTACGAACGCCGGACTTTTTGACCGCAGGGCCGAGCTGCTTTCACCAGACCCGGGGAGATTCCGCACCGTCAGTTCTGGTTGTCGTTGAAAGCCCGGCCACTCTGGGAGGGGGGGCCGGGCTTTCCTGTCCCGCCCGCCCGGGCGCGCGCAGCCTCAGCGCCCCTCGTCCTCGTCGTCGAGCGCGTCCTCTTCGTCCTCGTCGAGGTCGTCATCCTCGAGGTCGTCGTCGTCCTCCTCTTCGTCCTCGTCCTCTTCTTCGGCGTCCTTGGCGTCGAGGTCTTCGAGGTCCTCCGTCTCGAAGGCCATGGCCAGGCTAAATTTCTTTCCCAAGGCGGCGACTTGGGTCCGCATCTCGGTGAGGGCGGCCACGAAGTCCTCGACCAGGCTGGGCGGTGCTTTGGCCTCGCAACTCGTGCAGACCAGCTTCTCGGACCCATCAATTAAGTCTTGGACGTCAATCTCGAAGGTGGCGTCGCACTTCTGGCACGTGAAGTCGATGGTCATGTCGGTCGCTCAGCGCTTGTCGAACGGGACATAGTCGCGCCGCGGATGGCCTACATACACTTGGCGTGGCCGCGCAATTTTCTGTTCCTGGTCGAGCACCATCTCCTCCCACTGGGACACCCAGCCCACCGTCCTGGGGATGGCGAACAGCACCGGAAAATAGGCGGTGGGGAAGCCCATCGCCTCGTAAATCAGCCCGGAATAGAAGTCGACGTTGGGGTAGAGCTTTCGCTTCACGAAGTAGTCCTCTTGCAGCGCGATGCGCTCCAGCTCCAGTGCAATTTTCAGAAGCGGGTTCTTCCCGGTGACCTCAAACACTTCGTCGGCGACCCGCTTGATGACCGTCGCCCGGGGGTCATAGCTCTTGTAGACGCGGTGGCCGAAGCCCATCAGCCGCGTTTCGCTCTCCCCGCTCTTCACCTGCTTGATGAAGTCCGGAACGTTGTCCAGGCTGCCGATGCTCCGCAGCATCCGCAGCACGGCTTCGTTGGCTCCGCCGTGGAGCGGGCCGTACAACGCGGTGATGCCGGCGGCGACGGCGGAATAGGGGTCCACTTCGCTCGAGCCCACCAGCCGGGTGGCGGTGGTGCTGCAGTTCTGCTCGTGGTCGGCGTGCAGGATGAAGAGAATGTCCAGCGCCCGTTCCAGCACCGGGTTGATGCGGTAGCTGTCCGTCCCAATCTTCTTAATCATCGCCAGGAAGTTCCCGACGAAGGACAAGTCGTTGTTCGGGTACACGTAAGGCAGGCCCATGGCGTGCCGGAAGCTGAAGGCGGCCAGGGTCGGCATCTTGGCCACCATGCGCATCATTTGGATGCGGCGAACCTGAGCGTCCTGGATGTTCTTCGCCTCGGGGTAGAAGGCGGAGAGCGCCGCTACGGTGGAGGCGAGCATGGACATGGGATGGGCGTCGTAGCGAAACCCATCCATGAAGCTCTTCACGTTTTCGTGGACGTAGGTGTGGTGGGTGATGACGTGGGTGAAGTCGGCGAGCTGTTGGCGGCTCGGCAGCTCACCATTCATCAAGAGGTAGGAGACTTCGAGAAACGTGGACTGCTCGGCCAGCTGCTCAATCGGGTAGCCGCGGTACTCGAGGATGCCCTTGTCGCCGTCGATGAAGGTGATGGCGCTCCGGCAGTTGGCGGTGTTGAGGAACGCCGGGTCATAGCCCATGAGCCCGAAGTCCGAGGCGTCGACCTTAATCTGCCGCAAATCAGCAGTCCGGATGCAGCCCTGAGAAATAGGCAGCTCGTAGGTCTTGCCGGTGCGGTTGTCAGTCACGGTGAGCGTTTCTTTCGACATGCTGTCCTCATTCCCCCGGGGCGGGCCCCGTTGCAACCCCAAAAAAGCGCCAGCCACCATCGTCCCTGTCCCCGGCCGTCGAGCTGGTGTGACGCGCCGCCGGCAGAAGCTTGCGGCACCTTCGGGGAGGAGCGTATACCCGCCGGCCCCCAGGGGGGTTTTCAGAGGTCAAACGACTATGGTTGCGAGCGGAGAGCGGATTACCGTGGCGGACGGCAAGCTGGCCGTGCCGAACCGGCCCATCATCCCCTTCATCGAGGGGGACGGGACGGGTCGGGACATCTGGCGCGCGTCCCAGGCCGTGTTCGACGCTGCCGTCGCGCGTGCCTACCAGGGGAAGCGCCAGATTGCCTGGCTGGAGGTCCTAGCGGGCGAGAAAGCCTTCCAGAAGACGAAGAATTGGCTCCCCGACGAGACGGTGGAGGCCTTCCGGACGTACCTGGTGGGCATCAAGGGGCCATTGACTACACCCATCGGCGGTGGCATCCGCTCGCTCAATGTGGCCTTGCGGCAGCTGCTCGACCTGTACGTCTGCCTGCGACCCGTCCGCTATTTCCCTGGCGTCCCTTCACCGGTGAAGCACCCGGAGAAGGTGAAGATGGTGATTTTTCGAGAGAACACCGAGGACATCTACGCCGGAATTGAATTCGAAGCGGACTCGGCTGCGGATTTGAAGTTGCTCGCGCTTCTGAAGGAGCACTTTCCCAAGGAGTACCAGAAGGTGCGGTTTCCGCAGGAGTGCGGACTGGGCATCAAGCCGGTGTCGCGGGAAGGTTCGGAACGGCTGGTCCGGGCGGCGATTCACTATGCGCTCAAGCACCGGCGCAAGAGCGTCACCCTGGTCCACAAGGGCAACATCATGAAGTACACCGAGGGGGCTTTCCGTGGATGGGGCTACGCTCTGGCCGAGCGTGAATTCGCCTCCCAGGTTTACACCTGGGAGCGTTGGGAGCAGACCAAAGCCAAGTCCGGTGAGGAAGCGGCCAACGCCGAGCAAAAGGCCGCGCTTTCCGCCGGGCGAGTCCTCATCAAGGATGCCATCGCCGACATCACCCTGCAGCAGGTGCTCACCCGGCCTGATGAATTCGACGTCATCGCCACCCTCAACCTCAATGGCGATTACCTGTCGGACGCACTGGCCGCCCAGGTGGGAGGTATCGGCATCGCCCCCGGCGGCAACATCAACTACGTCACTGGACACGCGGTCTTCGAGGCCACCCACGGGACGGCGCCCAAGTACGCGGACCAGGACAAGGTCAACCCCGGCAGCGTCATCCTCTCCGGGGACATGATGCTGCGTCACCTGGGGTGGCACGAGGCCGCGGACCTCATCGTCAAAGGCATCGAAGCGGCGATTGGTGCTCGGACGGTGACGTACGACTTCGCGCGACTCATGAAGCAAGAGGGCCAAAGCGGAGTGAAGGAAGTGAAGTGCTCCGAGTTCGGCCAGGCCATCATCCAGCACATGTGAGCCCGGAGACGCGGCTCTCAAAAAGCGCGTCGAGGCTCCCCAACACCGGAAGGCACCATGGGCAAGAAGAAGAAAATCGGACTCATCGGCGGCGGACAGATTGGCGGCAACTTGGCGCTGTTGGCCGTGCAGAAGGACCTGGGCGACGTCGTCCTGTACGACATCCCGGCCGCCGAGGGTTTGGTGAAGGGCAAGGCCCTGGACATCAACCAGCTCTCCGCGGTGGATGGTTACGAGGCGCGCGTCAGCGGGACCACCGACTGGACAGACGTCGCCGGCTCAGACGTCGTCATCATCACCGCTGGAGTGCCGCGCAAGCCGGGCATGTCTCGGGAGGACTTGCTCGAAACCAATCTCAAAATCATGAAGGACGTGGCGGCCAACCTCAAGGCGCACTGCCCGGGTGCGTTTGTCATCAACGTCGCCAATCCCCTGGACGCGATGGTGTATGCGCTCCACAAAATTACCGGGTTTCCGCGCACCCACGTGGTGGGCATGGCCGGCGTCCTCGACACCGCCCGCTTCAAATGCTTCGTGGCCGAAGCGGTGGGTTGCTCGCCGAAGGACGTCCAGGCCCTGGTGCTCGGCGGCCACGGGGATGACATGGTCCCCCTTCTCCGGTCGGCCACGGTGGGGGGCGCGCCGCTGACGGAGTTCCTCTCCAAGGAGAAGCTGGACGCCATCGTCGCCCGCACCCGCAACGGTGGCGCGGAGCTGGTGGCGCTATACAAGACGGGCTCGGCCTACTTCGCGCCCGCCGCCTCGGCCATCGCCATGGCCGAGGCCTTCGTCCGGGACAGCAAGCGGATTCTTCCTGGCGCGGTGCTGCTCGAAGGGCAGCATGGCATCCGCGGCTTCTTCATCGGGGTTCCGGTGCGCATCGGCAGCGGCGGCGTGGAGCAAGTCATTGAGCTCCACCTGGACGCTCAGGAGAAGGCGGAGCTCGAGAAGTCATTTCAGTCGGTGAAGAAGACGGTCGACGCGGTCAAGCTCTAAAGGGCCCGAGAGAGGCCAACTCGAGCGAGGGACGATGAAAATCCACGAGTACCAGGGCAAGGAGCTCTTCGGAAAGTTCGGCGTCCCGGTGCCGCGCGGCATCCTCGTCAAGACACCGCAGGAAGCGGAGCGGGCGGCGCGCGAGCTCAACACCAAGGTGGTGGTGGTGAAGGCGCAAATCCACGCCGGCGGGCGGGGGAAGGGCGGCGGCGTGAAGCTGGCGCACTCTCCGGCGGAGGCCGGCAAGCTGGCCGCGGAGATTCTCGGCATGCAGCTGCGCACCCACCAGACCGGCCCCGAGGGACAGAAGGTGCGCAAAGTCTATGTCGAGGAAGGCCTGGACATCGCCCGCGAGCTCTACTTGGGGATGACGCTGGACCGGGCGCTGTCGCGCGTCAGCGTCATGGCCTCCAGCGAAGGTGGCGTGGAAATTGAGGAAGTGGCGGCCAAGCACCCGGAGAAAATCCACGTCGAATCCATCGACCCCGCGACCGGCTTCTGTGACTTTCAAGGGCGCAAGCTGGCCTTCGAGCTCGGGTTGACCGGGGCGAGCGTCGGGAAATTCGTGAGCTTCTGCCGTGCTCTGGCGCGGTGCTACCAGGAGACGGACGCCAGCTTGGCCGAGGTCAACCCGCTGGTGGTGCTCAAGGACGGCGGGGTGGTGGCCCTGGACTCGAAAATGACGTTCGACGACAACGCCCTCTACCGGCACCCGGACATTGCCGCCTACCGGGACGTGGACGAGGAGGACCCGCGCGAGGCGCAGGCCAAGGAGTTCGACCTGGCCTACATCACCCTCGACGGCAACATCGGCTGCATGGTGAATGGAGCCGGACTGGCCATGGCCACCATGGACACCATCAAGCTGGTGGGAGGTGCGCCGGCCAACTTCCTCGACGTGGGAGGCGGGGCGACCAAAGAGAAGGTGACGGCCGCCTTCAAGCTCATCCTCGAGGACCCGGGGGTGAAGGCCGTCCTGGTGAATATTTTCGGAGGCATCATGAAGTGCGACGTCATCGCCGAAGGCGTCGTGGCGGCTGCGCGCGAGGTGAAGCTGCGGGTGCCGCTGGTGGTGCGCCTCGAGGGCACCAACGTCGAGAAGGGAAAGGAAATACTCCGCACCTCAGGTTTGGCCATCACCCCCGCGGACAACCTCCGGCAAGCCGCGGAGAAGGCTGTGGCCGCAGCCCGCGGTGCCAAGTCATGAGCATTCTCGTCGGCGAGGCGACGCGGGTGTTGTGCCAAGGCATCACCGGTTCGGCCGGCTCCTTTCACTGCGGGCAAATGCTGGAGTACGGGACGACGCTGGTGGCCGGGGTGACGCCGGGGAAGGGCGGCCACCGCTTCCAGGAGACGGTTCCCATCTTCGACACGGTGGAGGAAGCGGTGCGGAAGACGGGGGCCAATGCCAGCGTCATCTTCGTTCCGCCGCCCTTCGCCGCTGACGCCATCCTCGAGGCGGCCGACGCCGGCGTGGCGCTCATCATCACCATCACCGAGGGTATTCCGGTGCTGGACATGGTCCGCGTCAAGCAGGCGCTCCGCGGGCACCCCGGGGTACGCCTCATCGGGCCCAATTGCCCGGGCGTGATTACCCCCGGCGCGAGGTGCAAAATCGGCATCATGCCCGGCCACATCCACCAGCCGGGGCGCATCGGCGTCGTCTCCCGCTCGGGTACGCTGACGTACGAGGCGGTGTACCAGCTCACCCAGCTCAACCTCGGGCAGTCGACGGCTGTCGGCATCGGCGGTGACCCAGTCAATGGCACGGACTTCGTGGACTGCTTGAAGCTCTTCAACGCGGACCCGGACACCGACGCGGTCATCATGATTGGCGAAATCGGCGGCAGCGCCGAGGAGGCCGCGGCCGACTACATTGCCGGCGACTTCAAAAAGCCCATCGCCGGCTTCATCGCCGGAGTCTCGGCCCCGCCGGGCAAGCGCATGGGGCACGCCGGCGCCATCATCGCCGGCGGCAAGGGCACCGCCGCGGAAAAAATCCGGGCGTTGGAGAAGGCAGGCGTCCTGATGGCGCCCTCTCCGACGGAGCTCGGCACCACCCTGCAGGCCGCGCTCAAGCGCGGGCCGCGCAGCTGAACGAAGGGAACAGACACCGCAATGGCCATCGAACGTACGCTGTCCATCATCAAGCCGGACGGCCTGGAGAAGGGCGTCATTGGAAAAATTGTTGCCCGCTTCGAGGAGCACGGGCTGAAGCCGGTGGCGATGCGGCTCGTGCACCTCTCGCCGCGGGAGGCCGAGGGCTTCTACGCCGTCCACAAAGCCCGTCCCTTCTTCCAGGACTTGGTGAAGTTCATGACCTCCGGGCCGGTGGTGGTGATGGTGCTGGAGGGCGAGAACGCCATTCAGCGCAACCGAGACATCATGGGCGCGACCAACCCGGCCAATGCCGCCCCGGGCACCATCCGCAAGGACTTCGCAACGGACGTGGAGAAAAATACCGTGCACGGCTCGGACAGTCCCGACGCGGCGAAGGTGGAGATTGCCTACTTCTTTCGCGACACCGAGCTGCACCCCTACGCCCACCGGCGCTAGCCAGGGCGACACGGTCGAGGCAGGCGCCAGTCTCGCGCCGACGGCGGCCTACAGCCCGGCCTTCATCCTCCGGCTCAAGCGGTGGTTCTGGCCGTGGGCCCGCCTGTGGTTTCGGCCAACCGTCTCCGGCTGGGAAAACCTCCCAGCGGGAGCCTTCCTCTGCGTCGCCAACCACAGCGGCTATGGGGTGATGGAGATTCTGACCCTGCTGTGCCTCTGGGTTCGCCAATTCGGACTGTCGCGTCCGGCGGTGGGCCTGGCGCATGACATCGGCTTGTGGTGGCCCTTTCGCCTGGTGGTGTTGCGCATCGGCGGCGTGCGCGCCAGCAGTGCCGCTGGGCTCGAGCCACTCGCTCGAGGCTTCCCAGTGCTGGTGTTTCCCGGCGGGGACGTGGATGCGTTGCGCCCCTTCACCGAGCGCTACCAAATTCACTGGGGGGGCCGGCACGGCTTCCTTCGGACCGCCCGGGACGCAAAGGTGCGCGTGGTGCCACTCGTCATTTGCGGAAGCCACGCCCAGTACACGCTGCTTCCAGGCGGCCCCCTCCTGGCGCGCCTGCTCGGACTACGCAGCCTTCGGCTGGCGACGTGGCCGCTGCCCCTCGGCGGCTGTGTGTTTTTGGCAGTGGTAACTTGCTGGCTTCTCGGGCTACTTCCCGGCTACGCCGCGGCAGTGGCAGCTGCGGTGGCCTTCCTTCCAAACCCAACACGGATTGAGTACCAATTCCTGCCGGTGGAGGCGGCGCCCGCCCCGGACGCGGATGACCAGCTGGTGGCCGAGGCGGCGGAACGCCTGCGGCGTCGGATGGAGGAGGCCCTGTGTGCACTGGCCGCGAAGCGGCGAACGCCTTGGGGCTGAGGCCCAATTTTGACGGGAGCCCCGGGCGCGTGCGAAAGCCCGGGGCCTGTGTCTGAGGCCGCCCCAGTCGTCCCGAAGCACCAGCTGCTCGGCCTTCCGCTGGAGCAGCTGACGCATTTCGTCGTCGAGGAGCTCGGCCAGCGACCCTTCCGGGCACGGCAGCTCTACAAGTGGTTGCACCAGCGCGGGGAAACAGAGCTCGAGCGGATGACGGACCTGCCGACGGCACTCCGAGAACGTCTCCGCGCCGAGGCCGACCTCGTGCCGCTTCGAGTGGACCTCGAGCAGCGCAGCATCGACGGCACCGTCAAATACCGCTTCCGCACGCACGACGACCGCCTCATCGAGTCGGTGTACATGCCCAGCGCCGACCGGCGGACGCTGTGCGTCTCCACTCAGGTGGGCTGCGCCATGGCCTGCCGTTTCTGCATGACGGGGACGCTGGGACTGCTTCGAAACCTCACCGCGGCGGAAATTGTTTCCCAAGTCCACATCGTCAACCGCCGTATCGCCCTGGAAGAAGGGCTGTCCAGTCCCCGGCCCCTCAGTAACCTGGTGTTCATGGGCATGGGCGAGCCGCTGCACAACTTCGAGAACTTGAAGGCGGCTTTGAGCATTCTTCAGTCCGAGGAAGGCCCAAATTTCTCCCACCGTCACATCACCGTCTCCACGGTGGGGCTGGTGCCGATGATTGAGCGGCTGGGCGCCGAGACGGACGTCAAGCTGGCCATCTCGCTGAATGCCAGCCACGACGCCCAGCGCTCGGAGCTGATGCCCGTCAACCGCAAGTGGAACATCGAAGCGCTCCTGGACGCCTGCCGTCGCTTCCCGTTGCGCCAGGGCAGGCGCATCACCTTCGAGTACGTGCTGCTCCGGGGCGTTAACGACGCCGACGAGGACGCGCGGCGGCTGGTCGAGCTGCTGCAGGACGTCCCGGCCAAGGTGAACCTCATTCCGTACAACGAGAACCCCGGGCTCGGCTTTGCGAGCACCGGGGAGGCCCGGGCCGAGGCCTTCCGCGCAATTTTGGCCTCGGGGCACGTGGCCGCCTTCATCCGCGCCAACCGCGGACGGGACATCGCTGCTGCCTGTGGCCAGCTCGCCAATCTCCAGGGCGGAGAGGCGAGGCAAACGCTCTGAATCACTCAGGCTTCTTGACTTTGGAAGGGGAGGGCGCTACACCCCGCGCCCCTTCCGAGGAGTCGTCTCATGGCCGTCGTGCTTCGCCTGGCTCGCGCCGGCGCAAAGAAGATGCCGTACTACCACGTGGTTGCCACCGACTCGCGCAACCCGCGTGACGGCAAATTCATCGAAGCCATCGGCGCTTACGACCCGAACCTCAACCCGCCCAAGGTGGAGTTTAACCAGGAGCGGCTGGAGCACTGGCTGAAGGTGGGCGCGCAGCCGTCGGAGACTGTCGCCGGTCTCATCAAGCGGGCCACCCATCCGGCCGCGGCGGCGACCAAGGCGTAAGGTTCGTCGGTGGAGGAGCTCGTCACCTTTCTCGCGCGGGCCCTGGTGGACCGGCCGGACCAGGTCGAGTTGCGCGCGCAGGCCGTGGACGGCGGGACGGTGCTCGAGCTGAAGGTGGCGCCGGAAGACGTGGGAAAAGTCATTGGACGAGATGGGCGCACCATCAACGCCATGCGGGCGGTGCTCGCCGTGGCTGCCTTGCGCCGGGGCGCGAAGGTGCGGCTGGAAGTCCTGGACGACAGGCGCGGCGCAGGCGCGACAGGCGCGACGCCGCCCTCCACACCTCCGGAGACGCCGCCGGGCGAGCCGGACGCCGGAGGCAGCCCCCCGCCCGTGGCGCCGTGAAGGGCTCGTCCACCTTGGTGGTGGGCTACGTGTCGCGCGCGCACGGCATCTCCGGAGAAATTGCCGTTCGCATGTTTGATGCCGGCTCGGACGCCCTGGACGGTGTGGAGCGTCTGTTGCTCCGAAGCCGGGACGGCGAAGAGCGGGAATTCACCGTCCTGGCGGCGCGGCCGGCCTCCAAAGAGGTTCTCCTCACCCTGGCCTTCGTCGTCGGTCGAAACGCGGCCGAGGCCCTCCGGGGCTCTACCGTCCTCGTCCACCGCGAGGACCTCTCTCCGCCCAGCGAAGGTGAGTACTTCCAAGGAGACTTGGTGGGGCTAACGGCCGTCTCCCTCGAGGGCCAGGCGCTGGGCAAGGTGGAGGAGGTCTGGAACGCGGGACCGGTTCCCACCCTCGTCATTCGAGGTGGCCCGGGGGAGCTTCTCCTTCCGTTCGCCGACGACTTCGTCACCAGTGTCGACCTGGAGAAGGGCGTCATTCTGGTGCGTCCCATGGAATTCCTCTAGCCGCCCCCCGGAGTGACGCCAACCGTGAAGCCCTGGCACGTCGACGTGCTGACCTTGTTCCCAGAGATGGTGACCGGCTACCTGTCGGCCAGCATCCTCGGCAAAGCCACCGAGCGCGGCCTCGTGCACTTCACTGCCCACGACATCCGCGAGCATGCCGAAGGAAAGCACCGGGTGACGGACGATGCGCCCTACGGCGGGGGGGCGGGCATGGTTTTCAAACCGGAGCCGGTGGTGGCCGCCATCGAGGCCGCGCGCAAGCGTTTGCCGGGGGCACGCGTCCTTCTCACCTCGCCGCGCGGCGAGCCCCTCAGCCAGCCGATGGCCCGGTCTCTGGCGGCGGCTCCGACGGACCTGGTGTTGGTTTGCGGCCGTTACGAGGGCGTCGACGAGCGGGTGCGCGGCTTCGTCGACGGTGAGGTTTCGGCCGGGGACTACGTCCTCACCGGCGGGGAGCTGGTTGCCCTGTGCACCATCGACGCCGTGGCCCGGCTTCTCCCCGGTGTCCTCGGAAATGCCGGCTCCACGGCCTCGGAAAGCTTCGAGGACGGGCTTCTCGAGTACCCGCACTACACCCGCCCACCGGTATTCCGTGGCGTGGAAGTCCCAGCGGTGCTGCAGAGCGGTGACCATGCCCGGGTCGCTCGTTGGCGGCGCTGGCAGGCGCTCCGGTGGACGAAGCTGAGAAGGCCAGAGCTGCTCGAGCGGGCGACTTTGAGCGCGGAGGACCGAGCGCTCTTGGACCTCTCCGAGGACGAGCTGTAGGGCGCCCCCAAGCCCCCGGGCCCAGGCGCCCGCGCGGTGGCCCACCATGGGCCGCCTGGACCCTTGTAACTGCTGAGGCTTAGCGCGACCCAGGACTTGTGGGCGCGGTACCTTCCTGCTAGGTAGGCCGGCTCCTCCGGGGTCGGGGTTCCCTGCTGCTCCGGAGCGGCCCATTCCCCACGAGCAGTCGGAGTCAGCAGCCATGCGCCTCAGCGCCCTCGAGCACGTCGAGTCCAAGCAGCTTCGGAAGGACATTGTGGACTTCCGCACCGGTGACACGGTGCGCGTCCATTGGAAGGTGAAGGAGGGCGAGAAGGAGCGCGTCCAGCCCTTCGAAGGCGTTGTCATCCGGAAGACCAAGGGGGCCAACCGCGCCACCTTCACCGTCCGCAAAGTCTCCTACGGTGTCGGTGTCGAGCGCATTTTTCCGCTCCACAGCCCGCGCTACGAGCGCATTGACGTCGTCACCCGCGGCAGCGTCAGCCGCAACCGGCTGTTCTACCTCCGCGACTTGAGAGGCAAGGCGTCGCGCGTGGACGTCCAGGAAGAAGCGCTCGAAGTGGCCTCTCCCGACGTGCCCGTCAGCACCGAGGCTGCCGCCGCCGCGGCTCCCGAGGCCCCCGAGGCCAAAGCGGCCCCTGCGCCCGCCAAGAAGGCCAAGGGCAAGAAGGCCAAGGGCGAGAAGACGGCCGTCTAGGGCTGCTTCGCCGCCGTACATTCTGTCGTACACTCTCCGCCCTGTGCTCTGGGTCGAGTTCGCGTTGCAGGGAGTCCGCGGTTTCCTCCCCAGCGTCCGTATTTCGTTGCGTCCCGGCTACTGGACGCTCTTGCCACAGGCCCCCGGGGTGCCGCTGGTTGGGCTGGCCACAGCGCTGCTCTTTCCCGACGGCCGCGGCGGCGACGGGGCCTTCGCCCTCCAAGGCCAGGAATCCCGCGCCGCGCTGTGGTTTTCCGCGCGGGACGGCGGCACGTACCGGGTGATGCGGGACCTCGGGCGCGGCGGAGCGCTCCACCGCGTGAACCCGTCCACGCGCGCCCATGACTTGGTCACCGAGGACCCCGCCGAGCTCGTGCAATTCCTCCGCGGCCAGGTGGGGCTGCCGGCCCGAGGCGTGTTTGAGCAGCTCTTCACCTTTCTGCCCTCGCAGCTACCGAGCAAACGGCCACCGAAGCCGGGCCGGGCCCAACCCGCGGCCCGACTGGGCACGCCCTCCGGAAGCTTCACTCCGGAACCCCCGGTGGACGTCGGAGTCGCCCAGGCCCGCATCGCTGAGCTCACCAAGGAGCTCGCACTGGCCAGTGAGGTGGAAAAACTGCAATTCCGCCTCGACGGCGTGGCGGCACAAATTTTTCAGCTCGAGCTTCGCGTCAGAGGGGTGGAGGGTTTGGAAGCGGCGGTTGCCGAGGCCCGTGCCGCGTTTGAAGCTGCTCCCTCGCCTCGCAATTTGGGCCTTCCAGACGACGTCATCGCGCAGGCGCGTAACCATGCGGTGCTGGTGGCGAGGTCCGACGAGGCGCTGGCGCGTCTGGAGACGGAGCGGCAGATGGATGCGGCCACGGCCGCTCCGGACGCGGTCCCCATCACCCGGGACGGACGGTTTTGGACTGGCATTGGGCTGGGGACGGCCGCCCTGCTGGGTGGACTTCTGGGCTCCGGGGCCTGGCACTACTTGGCGCTGTTGGACATTCCGGCCTTCGGCCTCGCGGCCCTGGTGGCACTGAAGCACGTGGAAGACGTCCAGTGGTCGGCGTACTCCGTCCGGAAGGGCGACCGTCTGGCCGAGCGCGAAAAGAAAATTAGGGACCAATTCGAGTTTGAGACCCAGCCCTTGCGCTCGGCGATGAAGGCCGTGGGTGTGGAAAAGCCCGAGGACTTGGTGGCCGCGCTCGCCCAGCGTGAGGAGCTCTGGAACCGCGTACTTCAGCTGGAAGGCCAGCTGACGGTGGCCAAGGAGGCGCCGGAACACGTCGCCGCCTCCACCCAGTTGGCCGAGCTTCGGGCGGAGCAGGAGGCGCTCAACGCGCGCCTGCTCGAGCGGGGCTCGTATGTGCGCGATGCACATGACGTGGAACGAGAGCTGACACGACTTCGAGAGGCGGTCGCCAGGTCCCGGAGCCCAGCGCCGCCGCGAGCGGCGCGCGCGCCGGTGCCGGCTGCTCGGACGCCCGTCCCAGTCGAGCCTTTGGAGGACCCCATTCCGGCGGTGCTCAACCCGGCCGCTGACTTACTGGCACTCGACGTCCCCGGTGTGATGGCGCTGGTCAGTGAGCGCTGGGCCCAGTACGCGGCAGCGCTCACCGAGCGGCGCGTCGAGCACCTCGAGGTGGACACCTCCGGGCACGCCTTCGTCGCAACCCAGAGTCGGCGAATCAGCGTGGGAGAGCTCTCCGCCCGCGACTTGGACTGGGTGTACCTCGCCCTCCGCCTGACCATCATCGAGAAGGCCGTGGCCCAGCAGCCGCTCACCGTCCTTCTCGAGGACTTGGCTCCGGCGCTGGACGAGGCCCGGCTGCCTCTGCTCGGACGCATGCTCAAGCACTTGGGCGCGCTGACGCAGGTGCTCCACGTGACGGGACACGCCGTCTTCAGCTCGGCCTCGGACGGGTCGGCCAACGTCTGAGGACGGGGCTGCCCAGCCCTCCGGGGCCGGGCCGGTTGGAGACGCGCCTCTAAGTCCCCGCCTGTGAGAGAAAGAGGCCGTGCCCGGGACCCTCTTTCTCGTTGCGACGCCCATCGGCAACCTGGGTGACCTCACCACCCGCGCCGCCGAGACATTGGCGGAGGTGGCTTTCGTCATTTGTGAGGACACGCGCCACACCGGAAACCTTCTGGCGGCGCTGGGGCTCAAGAAGGAAACGGTGAGCCTGCCCGCCTTCGACGAAAAACGCCGAGCCGGCCACATTGTCGAGCGTCTGGCGGCGGGTGAAGCCGCGGCGCTCGTCACGGACGCGGGAATGCCCGCGGTGAGCGACCCGGGGGAATTCCTTGTCGCCGAGGCGCTCGAGGCTGGCGTCCGCGTCGTCCCCGTGCCCGGGGCGAGCGCTGTCCTGACGGCCCTTTCCGCCTCCGGCCTGCCCACCAGCCGCTTTCACTTCCTCGGGTTTCTGCCGCGAAAGGGCCCAGAGCGCCGAGCCATGCTGGACGAGGTTGCGGGGCTGCGCGCGACGCTGGTGCTGTACGAGTCCGCGCACCGCGTCGGGGAGTCGTTGAAGGACTTGGTTGGTGCCCTCGGTGACAGGCGGGCGGTGCTTGCGCGCGAGCTCACGAAGCTGCACGAGGAATTCGTGCGCGGACGCCTCTCGGAGCTCGCCGCAAGGTACGCCGAGGTGGCGCCCCGGGGCGAGGTGGTGCTGGTGGTAGAAGGCTGGACTGCGGGCCAGCGGTGGGACGAGGCCGAGGTGCGCGCCGCGCTCGCAGCCGGGTTGAGGCGCGGCGAGCGCTTGAAGACGCTTTCCTCGGAGGTGGCCCGGGCCTCAGGATGGACGAGCGCACAGGTGTACCGACTCGGGAATGACGTGAAGCGGGATGGATGACATTCGCCAAAAGCACCGCTCCTAGAAACTCGCCAAGGGTGCTAATCCGCCTGGCCGGAGCCGGTCCAAGCGACCGGCGGGGAGGCCAAAAAATGCGAATCCAACGCCTGTCAAATCTCGCGCTGGCGGTGGCCTGCGCACTCGCGCTCGTTACCACCCGGGCCGCAGCCCTGGACACGGGGCCAGTGAATCTCAACACCGCCTCGGAGAAGGAACTGCAAGCACTCCCTGGTGTCGGCGAGGCGACGGCCAAGAAAATAGTGGCCGGGCGCCCGTATTCCTCGGTGGATGACCTGGCCAAGGCCGGCGTCTCCCAGAGCACCATCAGCAAGCTGCGCTCGTCCGTCACCGTCGGCGGAGCTGCCGCGGCCCCGGCCGCCGCTTCCAAATCGAGCAAGTCCAGCGCTGCCCCCACCCCGGCCGCCGCTTCCAAATCGAGCAAGTCCAGCGCTGCCCCCGCGACGCCAGCTGCCGCCCCAGTGGACCTCAACACCGCCTCGCTCAAGGACCTCGAGGAGCTACCGGGCGTCGGGGAAGCCACGGCGAAGAAAATAGTGGCCGGGCGCCCCTATTCCTCCGTGGACGACTTGGCCAAGGCCGGCGTCTCCAAGAGCACCATCGAGAAGTTGCGCAGCAGCGCCACCGTCAGCGGAGCTGCCGCGGCGCCCGCTGCCTCCTCCAAGACGGCTTCGAGCAAGTCCAGTGCTGCCCCCGCGACGCCAGCCGCCGCCCCAGTGGACCTCAACACCGCCTCGCTCAAGGACCTCGAGGAGCTGCCGGGCGTCGGGGAAGCCACGGCGAAGAAAATAGTGGCCGGGCGCCCCTATTCCTCGGTGGACGACTTGGCCAAGGCCGGCGTCTCCAAGAGCACGATCGAGAAGCTGCGCCCGGCGGCGACGGTGAGTGGCGCCGCAGCAGCTCGAGCCCCAGCGTCAGCTCCTGCCCCCGCGTCCTCCGCCCCCGCCCCCAGCGCAGCGCCGGCGGCTGCCTCGCCTGCAGCCACCTCCTCGGCGACGGCAAAACCGACGACCGCGGCCTCCGCTGGGGCCGCCGGCACACCCGGAAAAGTGGCTGTCGGCGAAAAGGTCAACATCAACACCGCCAGCAAGGAAGACTTGGAGCGGCTTCCGGGCATCGGCCCAACCAAGGCTCAGGCCATCATCGACGCGCGTCCCTTCACTGCCCCGACGGACATCATGAAGGTGAAGGGCATCAAGGAAGCCACCTTCGCCAAGCTGAAGGACAACATCACCGTCAATTGACTCTGGCGCCGTCGCGCGGGGCGTCTCAGCGCGCCTGCGGTCCCG
The DNA here is from genome assembly GCA_963745475.1 of uncultured delta proteobacterium. Taxonomy (GTDB): domain Bacteria; phylum Myxococcota; class Myxococcia; order Myxococcales; family Myxococcaceae; genus JADGRA01. The sequence continues at coordinate 1,310,630 of CAVUXN010000008.1, read as the reverse complement.
AAGCAGCCGCCTCGGGGCCCACCACACCCAGCTGCGTACGCGCATTGGCCACGCTCGCGTCGAAGGCCGGGCGCTCGCTTTCCGGGAGCGCGATGCGACGGGTCTCGTGTTCTCGGAAGGGGTCCAGGACTCGACCGTCCGCACTCTCCAGCTGGTAGTGGAGGTGTGGCGCAAACGAGTGGCCGGTGTTGCCGCTGTGCGCGATGACCTCCCCGCGGCTGACTTGGGTTCCGACAGTCAGGCTCCTGGGGAGCTCGGAGAGGTGAAGGAAGAGCGCCTTGCGATGGGGGCTCGCCGCCTCCGTCACTTCCAGGGAGTTTCCATTTCCGCGGAAAAACCAATTCTTTCGCGTGACGCTGCCGTCGAATGTCGCTTTGACCGGCGTCCCAACCGGCGTCTTGAAGTCCACGCCCTTGTGGCCGCGGCCATCGCGGATGAGGGAAGTCACTTGCTCGTAGCTTTCGACCGGTGAAGGGACGAGCCGAAGCTCGAGCTCCTCACCATTGGGAAGGTAGTACCGCTCGAACTGCGAGCCTGCCGGTCGAAAACGAAACGTCTCGAGGGTGCGCTGGAGCTTGCCGCTCACCAGGCGAAGTGCGTCGACAGCGGGCTCCTCACCGGGCCGCTCAACATAAAGGACGTCAATCTCATCCCCGTGCTGCAAATCCACCGGGACGCGAATCCACCACACGAGCAGCCGCTTCAGCACCTGCGCCAGGGCAGGCCCGGTGTCGCGTCCAGCGGTTTGCACCAGGGCTGTCTCCAAGGCGCCGTCCACCTTGAGGGAGATGTGCCGCGGACCGGCCTTTTCCACCGCTGGCGGTGGGGGCGGAGCGACGCTGGGCAGCGCAGCCTGGAGCTCCGGTACAGGCGCCGGAGAAGGCGGCGCTGCGCCGAGGGTACGGTGCGCCCTCCAGCGCAAGGCGTACCCGCCCGCAGCCGCCGCCAGGACGAGGAGCACCCAAGGCGTGAGAGGGGACCGCCTTCGTCGCCGGCTGGAGTCTCCCAGCACCGGCATCTTCACTGACATGACGCTCGCCTCACTCGTCCGCTTCGCCCCCGCGTAACGCAAATTCCTTCATTTTCGTCTGAAGAGACTTCCGGCTTATCTGCAAGAGTTTTGCCGCACGCGTCACGTTGCCGCCCGTCTCCTCGAGGGCGCGGGTGATGAGGTCCTTCTCCAGCTCGGCGGCATGCATCCGGACGATGTCCTTGAGGCCAGTCTCGGCCGATGCTGCCGAGCTCAGCGTCACAGAAGACGCGCTGGAGGGTGCGCCCCGGAGAGCGTCCGGGAGGTCCTTGAGGTGGATGAGCGGGCCGTCCGCGAAAAGCAGGACGCGCTCGACGAGGTTTTCGAGCTCGCGGATGTTGCCCGGCCAGGCATAGGCCTGGAGCACGGCCAGCGCATCCGCGTCGACCCCGTCGACTTGCTTGTTGAGGCGTCGGTTGTATTTCTGCAGGAAGTGTCGGACCAGTGTGGGGATGTCCTCCGTCCGGTCGCGGAGGGGTGGCAGCACGATGGGAACCACCGCCAGGCGGTAGAAGAGGTCCTTCCGGAAGCGGCCGGCCTCGATGTCCTCGGCCAGGTCCCGGTTGGTGGCCGCCACCAGGCGGACGTCCACGCGGGTCGTCTTGATGCCGCCCACGCGCTCGAATTCGCTTTCCTGGAGAGCGCGAAGCAGCTTCACCTGCATCTCGACGGGCACCTCACCAATCTCGTCTAGAAACAGCGTCCCGCCGTCGGCCAGCTCGAAGCGGCCGGGCTTGGTGGTCACGGCTCCGGTGAAGGCGCCGCGCTCGTACCCGAAGAGCTCGCTCTCCATCAGGTCCTTGGGAATGGCCGCGCAATTGATGCGGATGAGCGGCTTATTTCGGCGCGAGCTCCCCTCATGGAGCGCCGTCGCCACCAGCTCCTTGCCGGTTCCGCTCTCGCCGGTAATCAACACCGTGGAGGGGGTATCCGCCACCCGGTCGATGATGCGCAGCACCTCCTGCATGGTGGGCGAGTCCCCAACCAGTGCCGCTCTCCCCTTGGCGTCGGAACGGGCGTTGGCCTGAGCGCTTTCGTGGCTGCGCACTGCCTTGGCGATGGCCGCCGAAAGCTCGCTCTGGTCGAAGGGCTTGGTGACGTAGTCGAAGGCGCCGAGTTTGATGGCTTCCACGGCCGAGTCCACCGTGCCGTGGGCAGTGATGATGATGACCGGGACCTCGGGAGCCGTCGCATTCACCGCCTTGAGGACGTCCATTCCCCCGAGCTTGGGCATGACCAGGTCGGTCACCACGACGTCCGCGCCGTTCTTTTCTAGCTCCACCAGGCCCTCGGCGCCGTCTTGGGCCACGGTGACTTCGTACCCGTCCCGACGAAGCAACGCCGCGAGGACTTTCCGCAGGTTCGCCTCATCGTCAATGACCAGCACCTTCGCCATTGGCTGCCGGATAGCATGCGGGCACGTGGGTTGCTCCGGATAGAGTGGGGAGTCGCCCAAAAGTGCCCGACACGCCCGACACCGCCCCACCTCCCTCAGCACGCGGTGCCACCCGCGTGGCCCTGGGAATTCTCTTGTCGCGGCTGGCTGGCCTCATCCGCACGCGGGTATTTGCCCACGCTTTTGGGACTTCCCCCATTGCCGGCGCCTTCTCGGCGGCTCTCCGCATCCCCAACACGCTGCAAAACCTGCTTGGCGAGGGCGTGCTGTCCGCCTCCTTCATCCCGGTCTATGCCCGGCTGCTTGGCGAGGACCGGAAGGAGCAAGCGGACCGCGTGGCCGGTGCCGTCTTCGGACTCCTTTCGCTGGCGACCGGTCTCTTGGTGGTGCTCGGCGTCGCTGGAGCCCCCTGGTTGGCTCGCCTGGTCGCCGGCGGCTACGCCGACACCGACCCCGTTGCCTTCGCCAAGACTGTCGAGCTGACGCGCATTCTCTTCCCGAGCACCGGCCTCCTGGTGATGAGCGCCTGGTGCCTCGGTGTCCTCAACAGCCACCGCCGCTTCTTCCTCTCCTACACCGCGCCCGTCGTTTGGAACGCCGCTCAAATCGCGCTGCTCGTCGCAGCGGGCGGACGGGTCGGGGAGAGCCGTTTGGCCACGCTTCTGGCCTGGGCGGTTGTCGCCGGCAGCCTGCTCCAATTCTTAATTCAGCTGCCCTCGGTGCTCCACCTTTTGGGCGCTCTGCGCATCTCACTGGACACCAAGAGCGGCGACATGCGCACCGTGCTCCGCAATTTCTTCCCCGTGGTGCTCAGCCGCGGCGTCGTCCAAGTGAGCGCGCTCGTGGATACCTTCTACGCGTCGCTCATTTCCGCACCTGCGGTTTCAGCCCTCTATTACGCGCAGCTCATCGGCGTGCTGCCGGTCTCGCTCTTTGGCATGTCCGTTTCCGCCGCGGAGCTGCCGGAGCTCTCCCGGGAGTCCGGCAACGTCCAGGGTGCCGAGGAGCGGCTCCGAAAACGTCTCGACGCCGGGCTTCGTCGGATTGCCTTCTTCGTCGTGCCTTCGGCGGTGGCGTTTTTTATGTTGGGGGACGTCGTCGGTGGGCTCCTGGTACAGACTGGCCGCTTCGGGGCGGCCCAGACGCGCGAGCTCTGGTACCTCCTTATGGGCTCAGCCGTCGGCCTCTTGGCCGGCACGCTGGCGCGTCTCTACGCTTCGACCTTTTATGCCCTGCACGACGCGCGCACTCCGCTTCGCTTCGCCACCGTGCGCGTGCTGGTGGCGGCCTGCCTTGCTTACCTGGCGGTGCGGCACCTCGCCCATTGGCTCGGGGCCCCGGCTCTCCTCGGCTGCGCCGGTATTACCGCGGCCACCGGCGTCGCCGCCTGGCTCGAATTCCTGCTTCTGCGCCGAGCGCTCCGCCACCGCATCGGCCCGACAGGCGTCGGCTCCCGTCGGCTGATGAGGCTCTGGGCCTCGGCCCTGGCGGCCGGCGCCGCGGCGGTGGGAGCAAAAGTACTCTTGGTGCGCGCCTTCGGGCCCTCGGCAGCCGCGCTCGCCTCCTGGGGAGGCCGGGTCCTTCCGGCGCCCGCGCTTCACCCCGTGCTGACGGCGGCCCTTCTGCTGCCGCTCTATGGAGCCATCTACCTTGCCCTCACGCCGGCACTCGGCGTCTCCGAGCTATCCGGTGTATTCGGCCGGCTCCGGCGCCGCTGAGCGCCGGCGCTGGGGGTAGGGTCCAGGTCCGTACCCGAAAGCCGCTCGACAGCAGCGCGTTGCGCGGGTGGCGCGAGAATGCGGGGCTCCGCTTGTAGGGGTTTGCCTCCGGGAGCCGGTTGTGTCATAGCCCGCGCCCTCGCGACCCTCAGGTGGCGCTCCGAGGCCGGGGGTGCGTCTGGCGCGCGGTAACATGAGGTTTCAGGCGACGTGAGCGACGAGAAATTCGGAGGGTCCGGCCCGCGGAAGCCCCGGCCCACGTTCGGAGATGTGATGCTTGGCATCCCCGCGGGCCGTGGCGGCGAGCGCGAGGAGCGACCGCGCAAGGGCCGAGGGCGCGCCGAGGGAGCGGCCAGGGCACGTCCAGCCAGTGCCCCCACGTCCTCCAGCACCCCGGTGGAGCAGACGGGCGTTGCACCACCGCCGGCTGCCCCGGCCCCCGCCAAACCACGTCGCCCCGAGCGACGCCGGCCCTCGGGGCCACTCGTCGTCGTCCGTCGGGCCACCGGCGTCGTTGAAACGCGAGAGCTGACGGAGCGGCCGGAGCCTCCGGTGCCGAGCGCCTCCGGAAGCGCCGCTGCCGCCACCCCGGCGTCGAGCCCAGAGGTACTGCCAGAAGCGCCACCCGAGCACGGAGCTCCTGCTGAGGCGGCCCCCGCGGTGCGCCCGGCTCGACACGCGGAGGAGGCGCCGCCAGAGGATGGCTCCTTTGCGGACATGCTCGCCGCCTCGGAGAAGCACGAGGCGCCCATCCGACGGGTGAAAGTCGGCGAAAAAGTCACCGGCACCATCTTTCAGCTTGGGGCGGATACGGCCTTCGTCTCTTTGGGCGGCCGCTCGGAGGCGATGATTGAGCTGCGCGAGCTCAAGGACGAGGAAGGCATTCTGCGCTTGGGCGTGGGCGACACGGTTGAGGCTTACGTGCTCGAAGCGGGGGCTCGCGGGACGCTGTTGACGCGAACGCTCTCCAAGGGGTCCGCCTCCCTGGCGATGCTGGCCGAGGCCAGGACGTCCGGGCTCCCGGTGGAAGGCCTGGTGTTGGCAGTGAACAAGGGTGGCTTCGAAGTTGCCGTCGGTGAAGCCCGCGCCTTCGTACCGATGAGCCAGATGGATTTACGGTTTGTCGACAAGCCCGACCAATTCATTGGCGAACGGCTGAAATTCAGAGTCACCGAGCTCCGCGAGCGAAAAGTCGTCCTCAGTCGTCGGGCGTTGCTGGAGGAGGAGCAGAAGGCGCTCGCCGCGGCCACCCGCGCCAATTTGGATGTCGGTAAAGTGGTGCGCGGCCGAGTGACGGCGGTTCGTGAGTTTGGCGCCTTCGTCGACTTGGGTGGCATGGAGGGCTTGGTGCCGGTGGCAGAGATGAGCCACGCGCGCGTCGGCCGGCCGTCAGACGTCTGCAAGGTAGGCGATGAGGTCGAAGTCGAGGTTCTCCGAATCGAACCCCCACAACCGACGTCACCGGACAAGGCGAAGCACAAGGAACGCATCACCCTCTCCATGCGAGCGCGGCAAGAGGACCCTTGGGAGGCGGCCGCGTCAGTCATCCACGACGGAGATCGACTGACGGGCAAGGTGGTGCGCCTGCAGCCGTTTGGCGCCTTCGTCGAGCTTCGACCCGGCGTCGACGGGCTCATCCACATCTCGGCTCTTTCAGACCGTCGCATTGCGCACCCCAGGGACGCGGTCAGCGTGGGCGATGAAGTCACCGTCCAGGTAGAGAAGATTGACACCAGCGAGAAGCGCGTCGGCCTACGCCTGGTACGAGACGGGGAAGTGGTGGGCAGCGGCACCCCGTCGCCCGCAGAGCGCACGGAACCCGTCGAGAAGACGGTGACCGCGCGCCCTGCGCCGATGCAACGGCCCAAAGTCGGCGAAGTTGTCACCGGCCAGGTGGACCGCATCGAGCCGTATGGTGTCTTTCTCACGTTCCCCGGAGGCCGCGGACTCATCCCGGCGAGCGAAACCGGCACCGAGAGAGGGACTGACTTGCGGCGCCACTACAGCCTCGGACAGGAGCTGAAAGTCGCCATCCTCGAGGTGGACGGCACGGGGAAGATTCGTCTCTCCATCCCAGCAGCACAACGGATGGAGGAGCGGGCCGAAATGGAGGCCTGGAAGCGGAAGCAGCCGGCGGGGGCGGGTGGGAAGGGCTTCGGCACGCTGGGCGACTTGCTGAAGGGTCGCAAGCTCTAAAGCTCCAGCCAGCGGTGCATTCGCTTGACGGATGTTGATCAGGCCGGTACAAGCTTCGGCCTTCGACGCGGGGTGGAGCAGCCTGGTAGCTCGTCGGGCTCATAACCCGAAGGTCGCGGGTTCAAATCCCGCCCCCGCAACTGGCCTTAGGCGTAACGGCCTTTTTCTTCTGCCCCTTGACCGCTGGCAACTCGGCGGCAAGGTTCAGGGCGGTGGTCAGCGTCCAGACCGTGCCGTCCTTGGTTTCGCGCGGTGTCAGGGTGACGGGGCCGTCCAGCCAGGATTCTCTTTCGCGCTCGGGAGCTTCGGCACCGCCGCCGCCCCGCGGAGTCTTCGCCCGCTCGGCCCGCAGCCGCTTCATGTCCGCCTCAGTTTCCCTAGCTGGTCGAGCAATGGGGCGATGTCCGGTGCGTCGCCGACCGCGCGGGCGACCTTCTCGACGCGACCCTCAGCCCGGCGGATGTCCGCGTCGAGGGTTGCGGTGGGCACCGCTGCTCCCCGGCGGGAAGCTTCGCGCCGGTACTCCTTCTCGAATTCGTCGATGAAGTCCTCGATGATTAGTCGGCGCACGTCGCCCGGATGGTGGCGACAATGGTGTTGAGAAGCTATCGTCTTCGTGCTGCGATTCTTGCAGCGCCGTCACATCTGAAGTGCCAGAATTAGATGACGCGTGGCCAGCAGTCATGTCGGCTCTCCGCGGCCCGCCAATGTGCGACCGTGGAGACCGTGCCGAAGGAGACGAAATGATTACTCGATCCATCGTTCGAACGTTGATGCTCGGAGCCACGATTGTCTCCATCGCTTTGTCGACTGGCGCAGCTTTTGCCGCCGGCAGCATTAAAGGCCTGGTGGCTTTAGGAGGTGCGCCGATTGCAAAGTCGACCGTAACCCTGTGGGAGGCGAGCGCCGACGCCCCCAAGCAACTCGACCAAACGAAGTCAGGCGACGATGGCCGCTTTGAAGTTAACTCAAAAGCCGCGCGCGCCGACGGCGTGCTCTACCTGGTGGCTGCCGGTGGCGCGCCGAAGGCCAGTAAGTCAGACAGCAACAATCCGGCGGTCATCCTTCTCGCCGTAGTGGGGAGCAAGCCCCCGGAACAGGTGGTCGTCAACGAACTCACCACGGTTGCATCGGCGTATACCGCCGCCCGATTCATTCGGGACGGGTCCATTTCTGGGAACGCGCTCGGCCTGCGGATCGCCGCGATGAACGTTCCGAACTTCGTGAATCTGCAAAGCGGTAGTTGGGGATCCGTCATCACGGATGGGCTCAACCTTACGCGCAGCACGACGATGGCGAACTTCAACACCCTCGCGTCGCTCGTCACCTATGCAGGCACGGCTGCCAACGGCGAGTGGCGCTCTCGCTTCTTCAAGGCGGCAACGCCCGGCGGAGGAACTAGTCCCACCAATACGCTGGGAGCGGTAGCCGGCATTGCGCGCGAGTCGTGGGCGCATCCCAAGGAGCTCTTCGCCCTCTTCGAGGAAGCTTACCCGTTGACGAAGGAGGGAGCGCTGAACGCGGCGCCGTTCGTGCCTTACCTTCAGTTCGTGCCCAGCGACTTCGCACTCACCCTGCGCTTCGCGGGCGGTGGCAATTATGCACCGGGACGGGTGATGATCGACGCCGAGGGCAATGCCTGGAGCGGTTCGAATTGGATGGCGGGGTCGCAATCCAGTGCTGTGAAGGGCATCGGCGGAGGCGTCGCAAAGTTCGGCCCGGACGGTGCCACACTTTCACCCCCGGTCACCGGCTTCATGGGTGCGGGCGTCAACGGCATCGGCTGGGGCACGGCCGTGACAAAGGACAACGTTTGGGCATCGAGCTTTAACGGCAAGATCCTCGTGATGGACTTGCAGGGGCGTCCGGTGGCGAGCGAGGAGGACTTCCCGTTCGGCGGCAAGACGCGCGGACTCATGGGCATCGGCGTGGCGGCGAATGGCGATGTCTGGGTCACCGAGAACGAAGGCGATCAACTGCTGTACTTCCCAGGCGGGCGCGTGAAGGAGGGCCGCATCGTCAAACCCAAGGGTCTCGCGGGACCGTTCGATGTCGTCGTCGATGACCAGAATCGCGTATGGGTCTCGAACTCGCGGCTCGACACGGTCACGCGATTTCCGGCAAACGACCCGACAAAGGTTGAGACCTTTCGGGTCGGATTGGCGCCCCGCGCCTTGGCCCTGGATTCGAAGAGCAACGTCTGGGTCGTGAGCTTCATATCGCCCGGCTTTCCAGGCCTGAAGCCACTCCCGCCGCATGCAACCATCATGCAGGAGTTTCAGGCGTTCCGGGCCCTCTTCGCGCCCCTCGAATCGGGGCGCGTGAAGGCCACGGGCTTCGTCAGCATGATTCGTCCGGATGGCACGCAACTACCCGCGGCGGGCGCCGGTTACACCGGCAAAGGAGCGGTCAGCATTCCGTGGGGAGTCAACATCGATGGCAACGACGATGTCTGGGCGACGAACGGATGGTCGCACGGGGTGGTGTACATGGCCGGCGACAATACGAAGGGCCATCCGGCCGGCACGAAGACCGGTGATGTATTGCACGTATTCTCCAGCGGCCTCTACGAGAGTGTCATCGATCTTTCGATCGATGCCGCGGGCAATGCCTGGTCTACCAACAACTGGAACGATCTCCCGATCGCAACTGGCATGACCCAGAACCCAGCTCGCTCTACGTGGGGCGGCGGGACCGGGCTCAATGTCATCTATGGGGTGGCCGAGCCGGTGCTGCCGCCGCGCATGGGCAAGGTGCGACGGCCGTAGGAATAGAAACGCAGAGGCGCAGAGGACGATGAGAGGGTTGGAGGGCGCGCTAAACCGCTGGGCGGGCCTTCCTCGGCGTCCGTTACTGCTCTTCCTCGCCAAGCCCTCGCGACACCGTCTCGCTTCCAGTGCTGGCTAGGTTGCTAACGGTGTGCGTCGCGCCCAAAGCGCGGCGCGCGAAGCAACTAGGAGGCGGCGCGCAGTGCTACGCGGCGAAGCGCGACGGGCGCGCCCTGGCCAGAGGCGGCCTCACTCTGGAAAGCCAGTACGCCTAAGGCCCACATTGCGTGCCCCCGCAACACTCGCTGACACGTACCTTTCGACTCCCGCTCTGGGGCGCTGCCTCCGAGCGGGATTCGTCTTTCAGCGGCATCTCCAGCGAGTAGGCCGGTCGACCCCTCGTGGTCGACGCACCGGAGCAGCACCAGGGGCGCAAAGGCCTCTGCGAGCGCCGGGCCGTATCCGGGTCTCCCACGAGGAGCGTGGCGAGGCTCGCGAATAGCGCCCGTATGCGCTCCGGGCCGGGCATCGCCTGAGCGCAGCGCCGGGGGCCGGGGAGCGGCGAGCGACGCTCTACGTGCGTTCAGCTCCCGTAGCTGAGTTTCCTCGACCTTCAGCATTCGGGCGATGGCGTCGCTGTAGTCGTTGTCGGCGAGGGCGCGAACCATGCGGTCCACGCGGGCAGACTGGCGTTGGATGTCGGCATCGCTCGGGCCGGTGACCGGAGCGCTGCGAGCGACGGACTGCGCTCGCCATTCCTCGCGGTAGGCGCGGGCGAACACTTCGAAGTGTTGCTCGGCCGTCTCGGTCAACGTCTTGGCCACGGCGCGGATGAGCTTCGGCTCGGAAATTTGCTGGCCGTTCTTGTAGATGGCTGCGCCCTTTGGAGCGGTTCGCGCTGCATGCGTCCTTCCGCTACGACAGCCCAAAGCTCGACCTGGGCATCCAGTTGCAGCATCTTGCCGGTGCTCACCGACTGCGGGCCGCCTCCGGCGGACGACGACCATCCGGATCAAGTACGAGCTGTTCGCCGACTTCAATGTCGGCCTGAACTTCTCCTAACCTTCGACACCAGACCGCCCAATCCGACGGCTGGAAAAGCCGACTACCTCCTGTGGCTGACCATCGGGTGGTCCTACCGCCGGTGAGTTGCGGAGGCTGGTTGGAGACCTCGTGCGCCCCGGCTCAAGGCGTTCCAGCAGCCTTGAAGAAAACGCGATGAGGGTCGCTCTCGAAGTAGTAAAGCTTTGCGACCGAGATTCGTCTTGCGAGAAAGCTGAAGGCGGCGACTCCCACGAGGGTGCCGATCAGCGGGCCGACCCAGTAGATCCACCATCCCTGCCATTCCCCGGAGACGAGCGCAGGACCGAGGCTCCGTGCGGGATTCGTGCTCGTTCCCGAAATCGGCGCCTCCGCCCACACCATGAAGGCATAGAGGAAGGGAAACAGCGCCGGAGTGAACGGGCGAAGCTTTCGGAATCCAAGAAAGATGCAGAGGCCGGCGATCATGGCGAAGGTCGTGCACACCTCGCCCAGCAGGACGACCCCGATCGCGAGGTCCTTGCCCGGCAGCGTAGCGCCGAACGCCACGCTCCGACCCATCGCGCCCCAGGCCAGGAGCGGCAGCGCGCCCACGCAGCCACCGGCGAGCTGCGCCAGGACGTAACCCACCGTGGTCCGCGCATCGAGTTTGCCCCCCAGCCAGAAGCCCAGCGTGACGACCGGGTTGAGGTGGGCTCCGCTTTCCTTTCCCACGGGGGAGAGCGCGATCAGTGCGCCGGTGCTGCCGAAGAGGAACCCAGTGAGTAGACGTCGTGCCGCGTCGCTCGGGATCACCCGGATGATCGGGCTGCCGTCTCCGAACATCAGGATGACCAGCGACAGTCCGACCAGGATCAGCACCGCCGTACCGATCAGCTCGGAAGCGAGCACCTGCCACGGGAGCGGCCGGGCGCTCCGGTCCTTCATCAGGCCTCCGCGAACTGGACGACGACCTTGATGTCGTCCTCCCGCCGCTGCAGCGCCTGGGCAAAATCCTCCGGCCGCTCGCGCCGCGTGCATCAGGCGTCCGAGCCATGACCGATCCGCGCGGGCCAGCGCCTCGTCCGGCCTTGTACCAGTGCCGCTTGTTCGCGTTGACGCTGCCCACCACCACGTTGTTCCTGAGCACTGCCGCTGCAGCGAGGTCAGCCACGGGCGGAGCAACCGTGGACCCGCCTGCCCCGACCCCCGTGAGGCACACGACACCGCCCGAGCCGAATCCCGCGAGAGGCGTCTCTGATGACCTGCCCGACGCCGGTGCATTCGATGATCACGTCGGGCTCGAAGCCCACGCCCCCGACGGTCCCGGTGTGATAGGTCGCCCCCAGCGCACGAACCAGCTCCGGCTTGCGTCCCGAGTCGACCCGGTCGAGGACGTGCACCTCGAGCCCGCGCTGCTTCCCGACGAGGGCCGCCAGAAGCCCGATCGGTCCGGCCCCGGTCACGAGGACGGTCTTCGGCTCCCAGAAGGCTCGCTGGCCGACCGCGACGACCTGCTCCCACGCCTTGGTGACGACGGTCGTGGGTTCGAGCAGCACGCCGAGCAAGCCGAGCGAGCGCGTCGATCTTCACCGTGTATTCGGGCTCGATCCGCCAGCGCTCGGACATGTAGCCGTCGACCTGCTTGATGCCGCGCTCGGTGTACTGGCCGTTCCGGCACATGTCCCACTCCCCCACCGCGCAACTGGGACATGGCACCGGGTCAGGACGTCGGACGATGCCGACGACGAGGTCCCCTTCGTGCAGCGCGCCGCCCGGGCCCGGGTCCACCACGCGGCCGAGGGATTCGTGCCCGAGCACGAGTCGCGTCTTGCCCGGCGGAGCCCAGCCGTACTTGCCTTCCACGATCTCGATGTCGGTCCCGCAGACACCGACCGCGATGGCTTCCACGAGTACCGACCCGCGCGCGCATCCGGCTCGGCAATGTCTTCCAGGCGTGCGGTTTCGGGACCTTCGGTTCAACGGTGATGGCCTTCACGTGTGTCTCTCCTCTTGGATTACTTTGACGGGTTGGCACCCTTCACACGCATCCTGATCGCGTACAGGCCGGTGCTCGCGGTGATGAAGAGCGTGTGCCTGTCCTTGCCGCAGAAGCTGACGTTCGCCGTCCAGCGCTCGTCGGGGACCTGGATCCGCTCGATCTGCCGGCCCGCCTCTGTCGAACACCGCGACCCCGTCGCCCGTCAGGTAGAGGTTGCCCTCGCTCGTCGAGCGTCATGCCGTCGGAGCCGTGCTTGGCGACGAGAGTCTTGTCGCGTGAGCTCGCCGCCGGGCGCGATCTCGTACCGGTAGGTCTTGTCCCGCGCCGATGTCCGCCACGTAGAGCGTCTTCCCGTCGGGGGTGCCGATGATTCCGTTGGGCTTCTCGAGGTCGTCGGTCACGCGCGACGAGGTGTCTGGCGGTCGGCGGAGAGGAAATAGACGTGCTCTCCGTCCTGCGGCATCGTGTCGTGCGTCCACCAGCTCCGCTGGTAGAACGGGTCGGTGAAGTAGAGCGCGCCGTCCGGTCGTACCCAGACGTCGTTCGGGCCGTTCAGGAGCTTGCCCTCGTACTTGTCGAGAATCACGCGTGACCTTGCCGTCCGGCGCGATCGACCACAGCGCGGTTCTTCTCGTCGGCGCAGGCGACCAGGTTGCCCCCGGGGTCGAAGTACATCCCGTTCGCGCGGCCGCCGGGCTGCAGGAAGGTGGCCAGCTTGCCCGTCGACGCTCCACTTCAGGATGCGGTCGTTCGGCTGATCGGTGAAGAAGACGTTGCCCTCCGCGTCGCAGGTCGGCCCCTCGGTGAACTCGAAGCCGCCTGCGAGCTTCTCCAGCTTGGCGCCGGGCGCGACCACACGGTCCTGAGCGCCGGACAGCCACGGAGCGATAGCGCCGACGAGCCCCAGCCCGATCGCCGTCGCGCTTTGTTTCATCGTCGTCTCGCCTCCGCTGTTCAGAGGCCAGCCGGCTTCAGCCGATCACGAGCCAGGGCCTCCGGCTTTCTCGCTGCGTTACCTCGGCGCCCGACGGGTCCGTTCGACTCGTGGGCTTGTCGAGCAATGGTCTTGCTGCCGGCCTCCGGTGCGACGGCCGGTGGCGCAAACGTCTGCATGAGCCTGGCGATGACTCCCGTCCAGCCGGTCTGGTGGCTCGCGCCCAGGCCCGCGCCGTTGTCGCCGTGGAAGTACTCGTGGAACGACAGGTGATCGCGCCAGTGCGGATCCTCCTGGAACCTTCGTGTTCCTCCGTAGACCGGCCGTCGCCCATCCGCGGCTTTCAGGAAAATGGACGTCAGACGGCGAGCGAGCTCCTCGGCGACCTGCCGCAGGTTCATCTGAGCGACCCGAGCCGGTCGGACACTCGATCGTGAAGTTGTCGCCGTAGTACTCGTGGTACCGCAGCAGCGCCCGGATGATCGAGCACGTTCACCGGCATCCAGATCGGGCCGCGCCAGTTCGAGTTGCCGCCGAACAGTCCGCTGTCGGATTCGGCGGGCAGATAGGCGACCTGGTTCACCTGGCCGCCGGCAGAGATGACGAATGGGTGCTCTGCGTGATAGCGCGAGATGGAGCGCAGACCGTGCGGACTCAGGAACTCGTTCTCGTCGAGCATCATCGCCAGCACGCGGCGGAGCCGGTCTTCTCGTTCAGGATCGACAGAGGCGCCGGCCGTCGACGCCAGCGCTGCCTCGGATCGTGGATCGACGCGCGCAGCTCGGGGCGCGCGTCCAGGAACCAGGCGAACCGCTCCTGGATCTCGGGAAACCGCTCGCACATGCTCCGCCTCGCAGCGTCGTGGCCGCGCACAGGGGCAGCAGCCCCACCATCGACCGGACCTTGAGACGCTGGGCCCGGCCGTCGGGCAGCCGCAGCACGTCGTAGAAGAATCCGTCCTCCTCGTCCCACATGCCGGTCCCGTCGCCCAGGTTGTCCATTGCCGAGGCGATCCACATGGAAGTGCTCGACGAACTTGAGCGTCATCTCCACGTAAACTCGGCTCGCTCATCGCGAGCTCCGCCGAGATTTCCACCATGTTCTGGCTGAACAGCGTCATCCAGGCGGTGCCGTCGGACTGCTCCAGATGTCCTCCGGTGGGCAGCGGCGCGCTGCGGTCGAACGCACTGATGTTGTCGAGGCCCAGGAAGCCGCCCTCGAAGACGTTGCGTCCGGTGTGGTCCACGCGGTTGACCCACCAGGTGAAGTTGAGGAGCAGCTTGTGGAAACAATTCTTCAGCCACTCGGTGTCGCCGACTCCGGTCTGCATCTTCTCGAGGCGGTAGCTGAAGATCGTCGCGAAGGCGTGCACCGGAGGATTCACGTCGCTGAAGTTCCACTCGTAAGCCGGTAGCTGGCCGTTCGGGTGCATGTAGTGCTCCTGCAGAAGGAGCTCGAGTTGGCGCTTGCTGAAGTCAGGGTCCACCAGCATCAGTGCCAGCATGTGGAAGCCGAGGTCCCAGGCGGCGTACCAGGGGTACTCCCACTTGTCCGGCATGGAAATGACGTCGGCGTTGTACATGTGGTGCCAGCGGTCATTGCGCGGCGCAGCCTCGCGAGCGGGGTTGAACGGGTTCGAGCCGTGCTCCTTGAGCCACTGGTGCACGTCGTAGCGGTAGTGCTGCTTGGACCACAACATCCCGGCCAGGGCCTGCCGCATCACGTTCGCGCCGTCGGCGCCGAGCGCGGCCGGGATGATCGCGGCGTAGAACTCGTCCGCCTCCCGGCGGCGGGTGTCGAATACCCGCTCGAATGCCGCGCCGAAATTGTCCTGCGGCTTCTTGCCTGCCGGAGTCGTTGGGCTCCACGTCCGACAGCCGCAGACGCACCACCCGGGACTCGCCAGGGCCGATGGTCAGGCGGTGGTGGGCCGCGACGATGGTGCCGGCCTTCTCCGGGTTCACCGCGGCCTCGCAGACCGTGGACGACGTAGTCGTTGATACCGTCCTTCACGTAGGCGGAGTGGTTCGCGACGCCAAAGAGTCGCTGCGTGTTCGTCTCGTTCTCGGTGAAGAGCAGCGGGACGTCCTCCCCGCAGTAGAGGAAGCGTGTGCCCAGCCACGGGTGGACGGCCCGGACGACGCCCTTGCCTGGGCGCCCCTCGACCTGCGCCAGCGACGGCCGCTTCGCATCCGCTTGCCACGACCACTCGTTGCGGAACCACAGTCTCGGCAGAAGGTGGAGAGTTGCTGGGTTCGGCCCGCGGTTGCAGACCGTGCAGCGGATCAGGAGATCCTCGGGGGAGCCTTTGGCGTACTCGACGAACACGTCGAAGTAGCGGTCCTGGTCGAACACGCCGGTGTCGAGCAGTTCGTACTCCGGCTGTTTCACACCCCGCGCGCGATTGGTGCGGACCAGATCGTCGTACGGATAGGCAGCCTGCGGGTACTTGTAGAGGTAACGCATGTACGAATGCGTCGGCGTGGAGTCGAGGTAGAAGTAGTACTCCTTGACGTCCTCGCCATGATTGCCCTCGGCGTTGGTCAGTCCGAAGAGGCGCTCCTTCACGATCGGGTCCTGGCCGTTCCACATGGACAGCGCGAAGCACAGCCGCTGCCGCTCATCGCTGATGCCGGCCAGCCCGTCCTCGCCCCAGCGGTAGGCCCTCGACCTCGCCTGGTCGTGGGTGAAGTCGTTCCAGGCCTCACCGCTCTTGCTGTAGTCCTCGCGTACCGTTCCCCACTGGCGCTCGCTCAGGTACGGGCCCCAGAGCTTCCAAGGCGCCTTGTGGGTGCGGGCCTCCTCGAGACGGGATTGCTCGGCGTTCATCGCGGGTCCTCCGGTCCGAATCAGTTCCAGTAGTACTTCAGGTCCAGAAAGCCGAGAGCGGCCCGGCTACTCTGCCCGCTCGCCAGCGTGCCCGTTCTCCACTCGAACTGAAGGCCGAGCCCGAGGTCACGACGCCCGGTGTAGTAGAGCCCGAACCCGAACGTCTGAAGCGCGGAGACTCCGTTCCCGCTGGTGGGCGAAATGACTGAGTAGGCCGCGCTCAGCCCCATGGGAAGCCACGACCAGATTGGCCGCGCATCGAAGTCCGCCATCGCGGCCCCGAAGATGCCGTTCTGGGCATAGGAGGCCTTTCCGGTCTTGGTGGGCACCACGAACCTGCCATTCAGCGTGAAGCCCAGGAAGGACCACGGAGCCCACGATCCGACGAGCCCACCAGTCCAGGTGAAGGTGCTGTAGTTCTGGACGAACTCCGAGGCGCTGATCCGCCCGCTGTTGATGGCGTCGATCAGTCCCTCGGCGATGAGGACCGAGTAGACCGGACCGTAGGTTGCGTCGAAGGTGGCCGCGAATCGGAGCGTTTCGCCCACGGGCAAGCTGCCCTTTGCGCCCAACCCGGCGGTGACGCGCGCGCTGCTCCCGACCGCGAGCGCGGCGTCCGTCCCGTTGCCGATGTAAGCCTCGGTTCCGACGGCCGCGCGTAGCGAGAGGTACTCCAGGAGCCGAACCCCGCCGGACGCCAGGAGGCCGAAGCCGGTGAAGCCGTACCACCGGTTCTCGGGGGTGATGGCCGGTGGATTCAGCTGGAGGGAACCGGCCAGCGCCTCTCCGGCACCGAGCCCGAGGGACAACCAGACGAACGTCTCCGAGAACGGGTTATCGATGATGTGGGAGGGCAGGAACGTGTGGCCGCCCAGCTCGCGCGTCAGCTTCTGCTCGGCCGGTGTGGCGGTGAGCTGCCCCGTCTCGTCTCGAGCGGCCACTGTGGGCTCGGCGCCGAGGAACATCGCGACGAGGATCGACGGGATGCCGGTCATTCGAGGCTCCTCGGTCAGACCTGCAGGCCCGACCGGGGGCGATCGGCGCGCCCGCGTGCACACGACTGACACAGCTCGCGGTCCAGCAGCGCCGCCATGTGATCCGGCAGTCGCCGGCGAACGTAGTCACGGTGGGCGGCGGTCTGTGTCGGGCCCCCGCATTCGCTACAGGCGAGCAAGGGCTGCTCCTTCACGACCGTGCCGGTGATGATCGTGCGCCGCACTCCGTCCCGGTCCTCCACGCGGATCGCGCCCGTCGGGCAAACCTGGCTGCAGGCACCGCAGCCGATGCAGCGCTCCGCCGGCCGGGTGAAGTCGAAGTAGGCGAGCCGGCCCGCCGTCGTGTCGCCCATGCGCAGCGCCTCGATGCCCATCTCGCTGCACGCGGCCATGCAGAGGCCGCAGCCAATGCACACGTCACAGCGCAAGCAGCGGCGCACCTCTTCCTGCGCCATGGTGTCGGTCAAGCCCTGCTCGATGCGCACGAAGTTGCCCTCGCCGAGCACTTCTTCCACGCTTTTCTCGGGCATCATCGCCCGCCGGCGATGGCTGCGATCGCGTGCCTCGACGACCAGCGGGACGAGTTCGGCGCGGCGGACCGGCTTGTCGGTCGTCTTGTCCATCGGCGCCCCGCGCAGCCTAGCGTCGATGGCGGCGGCGGCGATCTTGCCGGCTCGGATCGCTTCCACCGCCGTGCGTGGCCCCTGCTGAGCGTCGCCGCCGGCGAAGACTCCCGGCACATTGGTCATCAGCGTCTTCGGATCCGCGACGATGAAGCCCCGCGTGTTCTCGACCTCGCTGCCTTCCAGGATCGCCAGGTCGGTACCCTGGCCCGCGGCCAGGAGCACATGGTCGGCCTCGAGCGTCAGGAGGCGGGCGGTGTCGAACTGCGGATTGAACTTGCCGGTGGCGTCCTTCACGCTCTCGCAGAACTGGAAGACGACCTCGCCCTCCTCCTCGATGCGCAGCGGGCCCCACCCGGCCCGCACCTGCACGCCTTCGGCGACAGCTTCCTCGATCTCGTGCGGGCTGGCCGGCATGTCGCGCCGCTTCTCCAGACACACCAGGTCGACCTGCTTCCCGCCCTGGCGCAACGCGGTGAGCGCCACATCGATGGCCACGTTGCCGCCCCCGATGACCACGACGCGCGGCCCGACGCGCACCGCTTCGCCGCTGCGCACCGAACGCAGGAAGTCGATGCCACCCAGCACGAACGGCTGGTGCACGCCTTCGATCGTGAGCAGGCGGGCCATCTGGGTGCCCAGTCCGAGGAAGACGGCGTCATAGTTCTTTCGGAATGCCTCCAGGCTGCCGACCTTGGCGCTGGTGTGGATCGCGATGCCCAGGACCCGGATCTGGTCGAGCTCCTGCTCGAGCAGTTCCGGCGGCAGGCGATACGCAGGGATGCCATAGCGCAGCATGCCCCCGGCCTTTTCCTGCGCCTCGAAGATCTCGACCTGGTGGCCATAGGTGCGGAGGTAGTAGGCCGCGGTGAGGCCGGAGGGACCGGAGCCGATGATGCCGATCCGCTTGCCGGTGGCGGCCGCGATCTCGGGTTTCGGATAGCCGCCATTGGCCAGGCAGTGTTCGGCGGCCTTGGCCTTCAACGGCCGGATGAACACCGCGCCATCGCTGCTCCCTCGCACGCAGGCCGATTCGCATGGCGCCGGACAGACCAGGCCGCAGACCAGTGGCAGTGGGTTGTCGCGCCGGATGGTCTCGATCGTCGCGCGATGGTCGCCACGGCCGAGATGGGCCATGAAGCTCGGGATGTCGATGTTGGCCGGACAGGTGCGGTGGCAAGGCGCGGCGTTGCGCTCCAGGCACAGCCCCTCCGGACACGACTCCCGGCGTGCATGCTGCTGCCACTGCTCACGGAAATAGCGCAACGAGCTGCCCAGGGGCCATGCCGCGGCGAGGCCCTGGGCGGCGAGATCGAGGGCCAGCTCGTCGAGCGACGCGAGATGGAGGTCGTCCCCCCGCCCGAGCGAGATCTCCGCGACCAGGCGGGCGGCGCGCGCCAGCAGCCCGCGCACGGGGGCCTCCGCGCCTCGGCACCCTGCCAGTGGCGATACAGCGCGCGCCCCGTCTGCTTGACCAGGCACACCCCCGGCGCCATCACCATCAGGGTCGATGGCACCGGGACGATCCCGCTTGTGCGAACGCCAGCGGTTCGCACGACAGGTCCGCCTTCGACAGCGGAAGGAAGCCGCCGAGACCGTCGTCGAACACCACGAACGGCTCCTGGCCCTCGATTTCGATCCCGCCGCCCCATTCGTCGATCTGCCGGAGCAGCTTGCCCGATCGAATCAGCTCGACGAGGCCACGCTGCTTCATGCCGCGGCGCAGGGTGAGCAACGACGCATCGGGTCCCGATGCGTCAGCGAACAGCAGTGCGATCCGGCACCAAGTCTCGGGCGTGTGCACCAGTCGCGCCCCGTCGCCTAGTGGACTCTCGCCCCAGCTGCTCGGCTTGCAGTCGCGCAGCACCTCGATGCGCTTGCGCGGGCCCGAGACCTGCGCCAGCGCTCGGATGGCGTCCACCGCGTTCAGGAACGGAGCCTCGCGACCGGTCAGCCCGGCCGGCAGGCGCAACTCGACCGTGTCGCTGTCGCGCAGGCCGGCAGCGATCATCAGCCCCTCGGCCAGCAGCCACGGGGCGCCGGCGAGAACCGCAGCGGCACCGCGGGCGCGCTCATCGAAGCCGGTGGCGTCGATCACCAGCACCGACGCGCCGTGACCGCGGAGGAATTGACGCCAGGCAAGATGAACGGGCTGCCCTCCCGGTGCGCACTCGGCGAGCCCCGCCTGCTGCACGTGCTGCAGGCGCTGCAGCGGCGTCAGTGACTGTGCCCGGGTGAGGCCGGGGAGGGCGCCGGCGAGTGTGGCTGCCGGCGGAACCGCACCCGAGAGCGCAGCCGCATTGGCTTCGAGCCAGGCGGGCAACGGCTGGAGGTCGCTCATCGCCACGCCTCCTCACTTGCCACTGGCGGCGCCATCGAGGGGCTCGGCGATGAGCAGACGGGCGTATCGCTCACGGCGCGGGTCGGGCACTTCGTTGGCACGCCCGAACGAGAGACAGCCGGTCACGCACTTGGTGACGCAAGCCGGCTGCAGCCCAGCATCGACGCGATCCATGCAGTAGTCGCACTTGACCACCTTGTTGGTGACCGGATCCCACTGCGGCACGCCCCAGGGGCAGGCCGAGATGCAGCTCTTGCAGCCGACGCAGAGCGTGGACTG
This sequence comes from uncultured delta proteobacterium, assembly GCA_963745475.1. Taxonomy (GTDB): domain Bacteria; phylum Myxococcota; class Myxococcia; order Myxococcales; family Myxococcaceae; genus JADGRA01. The sequence goes on along the minus strand of CAVUXN010000008.1, from coordinate 1,290,499 downwards.
GACGAAGACGATGCCGTCCTTCTCACGCTGCTTCATCGCGCCGGTCGGACAGGCCTTGACGCACCAGGGGTCCTCGCAATGGAAGCAGGGCATGAACACGTGGCGCATCCGCGGCTGCCCGCCGACGTCGACCGGACCGGCGGAGATGATCTTGCACGGGGCCGGGCCCGGACCGAGGTTCTTGTTGGTCTTGCAGTGCACCTCACAGGCCAGGCAGCCGATGCAGTTGGGCTCGTCGTGATGCAGCATGTAGGCGCTCATCGCGAAGCTCCTTTCGGCGCGGCGGGCTTGACCCGGACAACCGTCTCGGTGAGGGCACAGCCCCCGCCGGCCGGATCGAACTCGTGGAGCTTGCCGTGCTGCAGGCGCTGGTCGGCGACACCGACGCCGAGCGCGCGCGTGGCGACCGGCACCGTGGCGCCGTACCCGTGCAGCATGAAGACCGCCTCGGGGTGGATCCAGGGCGTGACCTTCGCCTTCAGGCGCCCGACGTATGTTCCGCCGCCGTCGACCTCGACCTCGTCGCCGTCACGAATGGCGAGCGGTTGCGCCCGGTCGGGATGAATCCACAGCTCCTGCTTCGGCGCGATCTCGCGCAGCAACGGGTTGTTCAGAGACTGGCCGTGCGCCAGCGTGGCCGGCCGGCCGAACAGCAGGGTGAAGCGATCGCCGCTGGGCGCCACCTTGGGCTCGTAGGGCGGCATGCTGGAGAGCCCTGCCTCCTTGAGCATCGCGCTGTCGATCTCGATCTTGCCCGACGGTGTCGGGAACTTCAGCGCGTCGCGTGGCGTGAGCTTGGGCTCGGCGCTTAGGGTCACGACGCCCGCCTCGCGCATCTCGGCGATGGTGACGCCGGTGCCTTCGAGCTGGTAGTTCCACAGCTCCTCGATGGACTCGAAGTCGAGCGCTTCCTTGACGCCCATCCGCCGCAGGATCTCGCGGAAGATCCACCAGGCCGGGCGGCTGTCGAAGCGCGGAGCGATCGCCTGATCGCGCATGATGAACACCGGGACCGGGCCGGGGAGTCCAGCCAGGATGTTGGCCCGCTCGAGGTAGGTCGACTCGGGCAGGATGACGTCCGAGTACCAGCCGGTCTCGGAATAGCGCACGTCGATCGAGACCAGCAGCTTGAGCTTGTCCAGAGCCCGCTTTTGCGCCTCTGCGTCCGGCAGGCTGGTCAGCGGATCATGGCGGTAGGCGATGTAGGCGCCGACGCCGTAGGGCTGCGCGGTCTCCATCGCCGCAAACAGCTCGTGCACCATGCCGATGCTCGGGTCCCACGACGGCCGTGTCGTCCCGGCGCCATCCACCCGCGGCTCCGTCACCTTGGGTACGCGCGCGGTGAGCGGCTTCAGGCTCTTCCGGCCGAAGGCCTCGGGCGGCTTGGCGAGCAGCAGGCCCGCCCGGTAGCTCGATGTTGCCCATCAGCGCGTTCAGGATCAGCGCGCTGCGGCTGACGTGGAACGATTGCTTGTGCCGCGCGGTCATCCAGCCCGGATGGAAGATCACCCGCGGACGCTGGCCAGCGATCTCCTCGACGAAGGCGCGCAGCTGATCGGCGGGGACGCCGGTGTGGGGCTCCTGCCACTCCGGCGTGGTGTCCGCGACCGCCTCGCGCAGGGAGTCCATCCCGGTGACGAAGCGGGCGACGAAGTCCTCGTCGTACGCCTGCCGCTTCAGCACCTCGTGGATGATGGCCAGATTCAGCGCGTAGTCGCTGTTCGGGCGCACCCGCCAGTAGCGGGTGGCCTTGCAGGCCGTTCGGCTGGCGCGCGGATCGACGTAGGTGACGCGCATGCCGTTGGAGACCGCGTCCATGAAGGCCTTGGCCTCCTTGACCATCAGCGACTCGATGATGTTGCGGCCGTACAGCACGAGGTGCTTGGTGTTCTTCAGATCGGGCACCAGGGCCAGATGGCTGAAGCCGAAGACGGTCCGCGAGGCGTTGTGGACATTGCCGCCGCAGGTGGCGTCGTGGTTGAAGTAGTTCGGTGAGCCGAGCGCGGCCAAGAAGGTGCGCGTCAGGTCAATGAATGGGCCGCCTCGGTCGGACAGCGCGATGCCGCGCGGCCCGAAGGCCTCCACCGTCTCGCGCAGCTTGTCGGCGACGTGGTCGAGCGCTTCGTCCCAGGACGCGCGCCGCCACTGGCCGGCGCCCCGCGCGCCCACGCGGATCAGAGGGGTCTGCGGCCGCTCGTCGTCGTACTCGAACGGCACCCCGGCCGACCCCTTGGCGCAGAGGCTAGCGCCGAGCGCAGCGTCGTTACGGTTGCCTTGCAGCCAGGACACCTTCCCGTCCTCGACGGTCACCTCGATCGGGCAACGCACCGCGCACATGCCACACAGGCTGTAGACGGTGCGTTTGCCGGGGGTACCAACCCCGTGCACGTTGGGCGCGTTGGAGTTCATCGCCGTCTCCTTCGTTCCTTCCGGCAGCTGCAAGGATGCAGCCACCTCCCTTCCTAGCGAGCCGCCGGTTCAGATAAGGGCGTTTGGCCAGTGGAAGGCCGCAGCGACCGCAGCAATGGGACGTTGGTCTTATCGCGATGATGATGCGCTGCAGATCCACGGCGCGCAGAGTTTTCGCGCCGCCAGCCGACCAGCTCTGAGCACTGGTCGGCTTGGTAAATGCAGTCGGGCGGTTGATGGCGACTGAGATGCCCACCCGTGCTCGCGTGCTCGACCCGGTTGAACGTGCCTCCGAAGGCATCTACGGAGTGCTCATGGCGGTGAGCATCGTGGGGCGCTGAGCGTGACCTCCGCGGGTGCTCAGGGGACCAGGGCCATGCTGCACATGGCCTTGGGCTACAACGTCGCTTGGGGCTTCACCGACGCTGTGATGTACGTGGTCAGCGCGGCGATCGTGAATGGCCGGAGAATCCGGTTGGTGCGGCGCTTGCGAGAAACGTCTGATCCCGGCGAGGCCCGGCGCATCCTCACCGATGCCCTTCCGGCCCCGTCGTGGGCAGCGTCAGTCAGGAGACCATCGACGCATTCCGGAAGGACCTCGCCACGGTCTCAGTTCCCCGTTCCCCACTGGGTGCTCCCGAGTTCGTCGGCGCGCTCGGTGTCTTCGCGATCGTCGTCCTGGCGACGATCCCGTCCTCCCGTTCGTCTTCTTCCAGGACCTGCCCATCGCGATGCGCGTATCGAACGCTTCGCTCTGGCGATCCTGTATGGCTATGGGCACCTGCTGGGCAGCTACACCGTAGGACGGGCCTGGCGCTTCCGGGTCTCTTTTGCTGCGCTCGGCGCAGGGCTCGTTCCGTCATCGCCGCGGAGCCGGTGAGGCCGCACCCGGAGGCAGCGTCGAGTGGGGGCAAGCGCCCTCCACGCGCGCCACAGATCCGGTATCGACAGCGCGAGTGTTCCTCGCGTCGCGAGAATGAGCACTGCAGCTCGCTGCTATACGACCGAGCGCGACCGCGACTTCGACTTCACTTATTCGACTCTGAACTCAGGAGGAATCCCGGCGGCAACGAACGCCCAGCCCGCGCCTACGACAAGCGTCGCCACGGCAGCCGCCGGAAGGAGACGCCATCGCCAAGGACGTTTGCGTTCAGCCATCGGGTGATGGGGCCGGAGTCCGCCGCGCGGCTTCCGGCCCTTCGCCTTTCAGTTCAGGGCTTGGAGGTCGCGCTCCGGGGCCTGTTACAATCTCGCCTCAGCGCTGAGGGGTAGGGAGCGACTGCGCCGTGCGCGGATCCGGGTACCCCAGTCGTAGACGACCACCGTTCCAGCCAGCAGGTCGTGCAGGGCCCGCCGGCGCTCGGTCACCAGAACCATCAGGAAGCCAATCCCAAGCGTCGATACGCTCAGCATGAGCCCAATGAACCGCTTTAGCGCAACCAACAGGCCCACTTTCCCACCGTCGGCCCGGAGGACCCGCAGGCCCAGGAGCACCATGCCCGGCGTCTGCCCGGTGAGGGTCCAGAAGCCGACGCGGTACAGCGGCGAGAACACAACCCCCGCCACCGGGGCCACGTATGGAATGAACTGGCAGAGGTGACGGCGCAACTGCCACCACGCTTGCGGCGGTGGGCAACGCTGTGGGTCGAGCAGCACGAGCTGCTGCACTAGCCAGCTGGTACCAGCCACCAGGACCGCCAGCAGCACAAGGTCCAGCCCAAGCGCCGCTCCTCGACTCGCCAGGCCGGCGTATCGGTGGGTCATGATCTCCTCAACACGCGACGGAGCCAGGACTCGACCGCATCATCTGCGTCGAAGGCGGCGGCACGCACTCGCTCCTGGAAGTCGCGCGCCATCCCGCGGCTCTGGTCCTGGATGAGCTGATGGACCGGCTCCGGATGTTCGGTGATGTACTCCAGGTAGGCGCCACCCTGTTCGCGCACCAGCTGGCGGACGGCCTCGCTCTTCTCCAGAGCCTGGAGTACTCGCCCGACCTGTTGGTCCACCAAGGCGTCGATAGCCGGGCTGTCTTCGAGCCGTGTCAGCAGCCGGACCACCAGCTGCTCGAGGGCGGGGCTCTCCATGAGCGCCTCCAGGACGCGCTCGATAAGTGCCCCGGCGAGCCTCGTGTCGACCAGACGCGTCACCAGGGCATCCGCCACCTGGGCGGCAAGTCCGGCCCGCGGCCCGCCGTGGCGCTCGCCGTTGCTCGGATCCGCGTCCGGGGAACGCATGGGAGAGGACGATAGCACCAGCGGCGAATTCGCCTGACACGGTCCTCTTGAATCGGCTTCGGGTTGGAAGCCCGATGGTCAAGAGCCTCTGACCTTGTCCTAAACGTGTCCAGACTTGAGGGGAATCGCGTGGACTGGTGGCTTCTGACGTCGACTCAGCTCACGCATAGCTGCGTGCAATTCCAGAGAAAACCAATCATGACGCCCGCCTGCCCGATCGGCGATCCCAGGCTCACAACCCGAAGGTCGCGGGTTCAAATCCCGCCCCCGCAACTACCAAGTCAGCATCCGAAGAAATCTAGGGCGGTCGTCAGCGCATAGACGACCGCCTTCTTCGCTTGTCGGGGTGTCACGACGATGCGGTCGAAAGCCGTCTCCCGGCTGTCCTAATTGGGAGCCGCCGCTTCACGTCGCCGCTCCCGATCCAGGTCCTGCGCGCGCCGGATCTTGCGAAGGAGGGAGAGCAGGTTCCGAGGCGTGAACCGGAACCAGAAGGCGACGTCGCAGCGGTTGTCTTGCCAGCCGGGGTTGAGGCGGGCGTAAGCCCGGGCCTCGGGCCGGTCGAAGTAGCTCTCCGGATACTGCGCAAGCGTCTCCGGGGCGATGCCGATGTCCACAAAGACCAGGCCGGTCTGAGCGTCGATCCGGAAGTCACTTTCCGCGGCCAGGCGGGTGAACGCGGTGCGAAGCGCCTCTCCCTCGGCGTCGCCGGGGCGCGGCTGCGGATCCAGGATCTGGTACTCGGCGAGCGCCCCGGTGATGGAGACGAAACCGAACAGGCTTGCTACCGCCAGGCGGTAGTAGCGCGTGAGCGGGTGGCGGAGCTTGCAGCCCAGGAAGAACCGTAGTCCCGAACGGAGGTGCAGCGCGCGGCGGCGGTGCTCGGGGAGCACGCGGAGCTTGCCTCCGAGGATCACCCGGGCACCGGAGAGGTCCAAGGGGGCGGTACGCCAGAACTGGTAGCCGACGATCGCGTCGCCGTGCTCGAAGATGTGCACCACCTCGTTGGTGATGGCGTGGACCCGGAAGTGCGCTGCATCCTCCGGAAGGAGGGGGTTCGAGAACTGGTGCAGCCTGGCGATCAGCTCGTCGGTGAAAGCTCGGCGGGGGATGACGCGGATCCGGTCGCGGGGCACACCCCATCCTGTACTCTCGCTGACGGGCGCGGAAGCTCGAGAGGCGCCTCGGCGGCGCGCCGAGCGTCGAGTCATGCCGGCCGGTGTAGTGAGCATGTGCGCAGGGAATCCGCCGCAACGGGTAGTGGTGCGCAGGTGGGAGCTACTCTTCGCGTCCTCGCGCAACCACAGGTTCCTCGGAGACGCCTCCGGCCTGGAAGGGGGCGCGCGGCGGCCAGGTGCCATGCGCGCCGTCACTTTTCGATGAGGCTGCGGCGGAGCTCCGGCAGCTCCTCGGGCTTCCGGTCCTTCCACAAGCCGATGGCGCCCAGCGCAAGCGCGGGCAGTGTAGGACGAGGCACGCGTCAACGCCGAGGATGTGGCACTTCTGCGGCAGTACCTCCATGAGTCGGTCGGTCCATCAAACGGGCGCGAGCCGCATTTCGACAACTAGGGGTCCCGACTTGCTTCTGAAATCCGGCGACCTACGAGCGCTTGTATTCGCTTCTCGAGAGACTCGAGGGGGGCGGCGGCCCTCGAAATGGCAAAGTGGCCATCCGAGGAGGGGAGGCAGACGAAGCGGGGGAAGGCTCATCCACTTAACGAAACACGGCGGCGTGAGCGGTCGCCCACTGCTCGAAAGTGTGCGGCGGCTGCCCGGTCACTTCCTGAACAGTCGGGAGCACGGCAGACTCGTCCAGCTTGCCCTCGGAGAAGAAGCTGAAGAAGGCGCGCACGTATTCGGCGGGCATGCTTTGGCTCATCTCAGCCCACGCCGCGGCGTTGTTCTGGGCCTCGAACCGGATTGGCCGGTCGAGCACCTTCGCGAGGATGCGAACCTTATCGGCGGCGAGCAGGGATTCCGGACCGGACAGGTTGTAAACCCGCCCGCTGTGGACGGGCTCGAGCAGCGCCTTCGCCGCCACGGCAGCGATGTCGAAGGGGTCAATACTCGCCGTCCGCACGTCTGCAAAGGCCGCGTGCACCACGCCCATGCCGCGAATCTGGGCAGCCCACTGGAGCGCGTTGGACATGAAGCCGCACGGCCGGAGCAACGTCCAGGCGATGCCAGACTCGCGTACGGCGTTTTCCGAGTCCACTATGTAGTGGGTGATGGCGTCGTTCGAAGGATCGAGCGTGGCCGAGCGTCCCGACAGGAGCACGACCCTCTCGACTCCGGCGCGCCGGGCTTCCCTCAAAATCCCGGCCATGTCCTTGTAGCCGCTAAGCAAGAAGAGCCCGCGGACACCCGCGAGCGGCGCCGCCAAGGTTTCCGGTCTATTCAGGTCGCCAGCGGCGGAATCGACGCCGGGCGGAAGCTCGCTACGGCCTAGGGAACGAACGAGACCGCGAACCGGATGCCCGCCGGCAGCTAGCACACGGACCAGCTCGCCGCCGACGTTGCCCGTGGAACCACTGACCAAAATCACGTTCGTCGTCTCCTTGTCCGGCCCAAAGTAGTTGCCTTCACTTTAGGCCCCCCACGTCAAACCTGTTACCGATGCGGCCCTATCGGCTGACGCCGGGGTCGGCAGCGGGGCCCGCGGGCAGGGCCCCGTAACTCCGAAAAACTGAAGCCCCACCGGTAACTGGGCGGTGGGGCGTTGGTGTTTCCGGGACCGGGAATCCGATGTCTAGGTTTGTGCGAAGATACGCCGCGTCCGAGGTGCTGTTCGTCCATCCACCGGCGCTCATCAACCGGCACCGCAACGGTCGAGGTGAACCGTGGACCACATCGCTTGGCAGCGCCCACTTGGAACCGATTCTGCCGCAGGCGTCCTCCCCCGTCGGGGCGCGACAGCCTCCGGACGCACCGCCGAGCCATCCACCACAAGAGCCGTCGCGGTCTTGGTCGGCGCGACGGGTTCGGCGGCGAGCCTCTTCCTGGCGGCCCGTTGGCTCGCGCCAGCGAGCAGCACCGTGGGAGGGTTCATCGGATCGCTTGCCGCCGCAGTGGCGGGGACAGTTCTCGCCTTCTCCATCGGCGAGTGGGTGGTCCATCGTTGGATTATGCATAGACCCTCGCGCAGACCCGGGTTCCGGCTTGCCTTCGAGCACCACCACCGGGCACATCACTGGATTAACTTTCCACCGGACCAGTACATCCAGACCGGCCCGGTGAAATATGTGCCCCTGTGGTCCGACCGGCTCGACCGGGCCGCTACTGGGCGCATCGCCTGGGCCGCGACCATTGCCTCGCACTTCGCGTTTTACGCCGTCTTCGCGCTGGCGCTGGTGCTGCTTCCTGCCTGGCGGTGGACGCACAACTTGGCCTTCGCCTGGTCAGTGACGGGCACCTCGGTGCTGCTACTCTGCCTTTTCATCCATGCGCACGATGCAATCCATTACCCGGGCCTGAGTCCCCTCGAGAGGTTCGGCTGGTTCAGATGGCTCGACCGACATCACTACATCCACCACATCGACACTGGCGCGAACACCAACTTCCTGCTACCGCTCGGTGACGTGCTATTCGGCACACTCCGGCGAGAACTGACACCCGGGGAGCTCCGCCGATGGCCGACTTACGAGCAGGCACGCCGGCGGCTGGTGGCGCCCATCTTCACGGCCGACGGTGTTCGTCTTCGCGAGATGGCGAGCAAGAGTTCCCGCGCCGCTGGGGAGCTCTGACTGTCGAGGCGAAGCACCGCGGATGCACATTCAGCAACTCCCGAAGCGGTAGACCAGAGTCTCAAACACCGGTTCCGATTCTGAAGCCGTCTCGGCGTCGGCCCCTCATGCCGGTGTGCTTCCACGTAGGCAGCGCACGCGCTGGCTACGTGAGGCCGGCGACGGCCGCCGCCGCTTCGGCAGGCCTTGCGCCAGCAGCCGCGGAACGACGCCGGGCGAGGAACGTGTGCAGCTGGGCGACCACCGCCGCCCCCTCCCCGATGGACGCGCCAATACGCTTCACGGAGCCGCAACGGACGTCGCCAACGGCGAAGATTCCTTCGACTCCGGTTTCCAGCGACAAAAGCTCGCGATCGTTCGAACGCACGTCGGCGCCGGTGCGGACGAAGCCCTTGTCGTCCAGCGGGATGCCGCACCCCGCAAGCCAGCTCGCCGCCGGCTCGGCGCCGACGAAGAGGAACACGTGGGAGATGGCGTGTTCCTCTTCGCTCCCGGTGAGACGATTGCGCCAGCGCACGCGACGCAACCCCTGGTCAGCAGTGCCCAGGAGCTCGATGACCTCGGTCTCGCACGTCACCACGATGTTGGGAGAGGCACCGATCCGCTCCACGAGATAGCGTGACATCGTGCTCGAGAGGCTTCGTCCGCGCACCAGCATCCGCACGTGGTGCGCTTGACTGGCGAGGTACACCGCTGCCTGCCCCGCCGAGTTTCCTCCGCCCACCAAGACCACGTCCTGGTCGCGACACAGCTTGGCCTCCACCGGCGAGGCCCAGTACGAAACACCCCGGCCCTCAAACTGCGACAGGTTGGGGATCTCCGGACGGCGATAGCGAGCGCCCGTAGCCACCACCACCGCCCGCGCCCGGACCTGCCGGTCGTCGCCAAGGTGGAGGATGTGTACCGGATCAGGCCCCGAGATTTCGGACGTACAGTCCAGCCGTTTCACCTCGGTGGACAAGCTGAAGTCCGCCCCGAACTTCTGCGCCTGTGTGAATGCGAGCGACATCAGTTCCTGCCCGGAGATGCCGGTGGGAAAACCGAGAAGGTTCTCGATCCGCGCGCTGGCGCCAGCCTGTCCTCCAAAGGTCAACGCCTCGAGGACCAGGATCGAGAGGCCCTCGGAGGCACCGTACACCGCAGTCGCCAGCCCGGCTGGACCGGCGCCGACGATGGCCACGTCGTACGCGTCGGCGTGCAGTGTCGTTGCCACCAGCCGCAGAGCCCGAGCAAGAGCCTGCTTCGTCGGGTTCTTGAGCACCGTCCCGTCCGGGACTACGACGATGGGGAGCTCACTCGGATTGGAGGCGAACCGCGCGAGCAGTGACGAGGCGTCCGCGTCCTCATCGGGGTCGATGACCCGGAAGGGAATGCCGGTCCGCCCGAGGAGGGCGGACAACCGCGTCACCTCCGGAGACGCGACTGAGCCTATGAGGACCGGGCCACCGAAACCCAACTCGACCAGGGCCGCGCGGCGAAGGATGAGCGCACGCAGAATGCGCTCCCCGAGCTCGGCCTCAGCGACGAGCAGTGTTCGGAGCCCCTCGGGCGGAACGACGATCGCCTCCACCTCGCCGACAGCTGTCGCGTCGATGGCGCTCACGCTGGGTTGTCCGGAGACCTCGGCGATCTCCGCCATGACCTCGCCCTGGACCACCTCCGCCATGTCCTGGAGCGTGGCACCCATCATCTCCGCGAACGCCGTCGCCGAGACGGGCCGGCCCACGGCGTCGCGGCCAGTGACTGCCACCCGGCCGGAAAGGATCACGTACATCCCCGGGCTGGGTTTTCCCGCTTGAAGGAGGAGCTCCCCGGGAAGGAAGCGGCGGACTTCGCCGAAATGTCGGACCCGCTCGATCTCGGTCGGAGAGAGTTCGGGGAACATCTGCTGAAAGCGCGACGCCACCAATGAAGCTCGCCCCGAGGCCATGGGGCCGTCCGTGTAGCACGCGTCGCGTCGCATCGCACACGGGATCCGCCGCCCTGCCCCGGGACCTAGACGGCCGGCCGCATCGTCACCGAGCGCAGCTCGGGAGCGCAGTGAGGAAGGGAAAGTTCCTGATTTTCGAGCGCCCAGACTGGCGCTCGCAGGTCCTCGTCATCCACCACGTTCTACGCTCGAACGCCCGCATAGCGGTCGGCAGCACGTCGGTGGGGTCGAGGTCGAGGCGCACGGGCCGCCCTTTCACCGTGCACGCGGGTTGCCTCCTGGGTAGAGTCTGGCCAGCTTCCGGGCCCTTGGCATGGGTCCGACCCCGCGCAGGAGACGCATCATGACGACTGAAGCGAAGTGCCCCGTTGCTCACACCGTTCGCGGAGCGCACTCGAACCGCGACTGGTGGCCCAACCAGCTGCGACTCGACCTGCTGCACCAGCATTCCTCCAAGTCCGATCCACTGGGGGCGGGATTCAATTACGCGAAGGCATTCAAGGGCCTCAACTACAAGGCCTTGAAGACGGACCTCGCGGCGCTCATGACCGATTCGCAGGAGTGGTGGCCGGCGGACTTTGGTCACTATGGCCCGCTGTTCATTCGCATGGCGTGGCACAGCGCGGGGACCTACCGGATTGCCGACGGTCGCGGCGGCGGCGGACGAGGCCAGCAGCGCTTCGCCCCGCTCAACAGCTGGCCGGACAATGGCAATCTCGACAAGGCGCGGCGTCTGCTCTGGCCAATCAAGCAGAAGTACGGCCAAAGGGTCTCCTGGGCGGATCTGATGATCCTCGCCGGCAATGTGGCGCTGGAGACGATGGGCTTCAAGACCTTCGGCTTCGGCGGCGGTCGCGAAGACGTATGGGAGCCCGACCAGGACGTCTACTGGGGCATGGAGAAGGCGTGGCTCGGTGGGGCCGACCGCTACGCTGGTGAGCGCGAGCTAGAGAACCCGCTGGCCGCCGTGCAGATGGGGCTCATCTACGTAAATCCGGAAGGCCCAGACGGCAAGCCTGACCCCCTCGCAGCGGCGCGGGACATCCGAGAGACGTTCCGCCGGATGGCGATGAACGACGAGGAGACGGTGGCACTCATCGCCGGCGGCCATACGTTCGGAAAGACGCACGGTGCATGCCCGGCGTTGCACGTGGGAGGCAATCCAGAAGCCAGCGACATCGTCGACCAGGGCTTCGGCTGGAAGAACGCCTACGGAACGGGCCGGGGCAAGGATGCCTTCACGAGCGGCCTCGAGGTGACCTGGACCACGAAGCCGACCAAGTGGAGCGGCGACTACTTCAAGCACCTGTTCGGTTACGAGTGGGAGCTGACGAAGAGCCCGGCTGGCGCGAACCAGTGGAAGCCGAAGGGCGGCGCAGGCGCGGGGACGGTGCCGGACGCGCACGACCCGTCGAAGCGCTCGGCGCCGGCGATGCTGACCACCGACTTGTCGTTACGGTTCGACCCGGCCTACGAGAAGATTTCGCGCCGGTTCATGGAGCATCCGGAAGAGTTCGCCGACGCGTTCGCCCGGGCGTGGTTCAAACTGACCCATCGCGATATGGGTCCACGGGCGCGATACCTCGGCCCGGAGGTGCCGGCCGAGGAGCTCATCTGGCAGGACCCGGTGCCGGCGGTCAATCACCCGCTCATCGGTGAGAAGGACGTCGCCGAGCTCAAGGCCAAGATTCTGGCCTCGGGGCTCACGGTGTCGCAGCTTGTTTCGACGGCGTGGGCGTCTGCGTCGACCTTCCGTGGCTCGGACAAGCGCGGCGGGGCGAACGGTGCGCGCATCCGGCTATCGCCGCAGAAGGACTGGGAGGTCAACCAGCCCGCGCAGCTCGCGAAGGTGCTGAAGACGCTCGAGGGCATCCAGCGCGAATTCAACGGCGCACAGTCCGGCGGGAAGAAGGTGTCCCTCGCGGACCTCATCGTGCTCGGCGGTGACGCGGCTATCGAGCAGGCGGCGCGGAAGGCGGGGCATGCGGTGACGCTGCCATTCATGCCGGGCCGCACGGATGCGTCGCAGGAGCAGACGGACGTCGAGTCGTTCGAGGTGCTCGAGCCGCTCGCGGACGGCTTCCGGAACTACCAGAAGGGCGCATCCAGCACGCCTGCGGAGGAGCTGCTGCTCGACAAAGCGCAGCTGCTGACGTTGACCGCGCCCGAGATGACCGTGCTCCTCGGCGGGATGCGTGTCCTGAACGCGAACGTTGGACAGACGAAGCACGGGAGGTTCACGGCGCGCCCCGAGACGTTGACGAACGACTTCTTCAAGAACCTGCTCGACATGAGCACGGAGTGGAAGGCGACGGCCGACGCGGAGGACGTCTTCGAGGGGCGGGACCGCAAGACGGGTGAGCTCCGGTGGACGGGGACGCGGGTGGACCTAGTCTTCGGGTCGAACTCGCAGCTCCGGGCGCTGGTGGAGGTCTACGGGAGCTCAGACGGTCAGGAGAAGTTCCTTCAGGACTTTTCGAAGGCCTGGAGCAAGGTCATGAACCTCGATCGGTTCGACCTCGCCTGACCGCGAGGTCCGAAGAACCGAACTGAGGAGCAGAGGCTAAGGCGGGCGGTCCTTCACTTGGGACTTGCCACAGCTCGAGCTGAGATCTCAGAACACGGGCTGTCGACAGGGGGACGTCACCATGACTGGTCTAGATGTGCTTTGGCTGCCAACGCTGGTGGCCTCGGTGATTGTGTTTATTGTGAGTTCCTTGATCCACATGGTCCTGCCTTGGCACAAGGGCGACTACCCGAAGCTGCCGAACCAGGACGCAGTGATGGACGCGCTGCGCCCTTTCTCGATGCCGACCGGCGACTACATGGTCCCGCGTCCGTCAAGCCACAAGGAGATGCGCACCCCTGAGTTCGCTGAAAAAATAAAGAAGGGGCCAGTCGTGCTGATGACGGTGATGCCCAATGGTCAGATGTCGATGGGCCGGAACCTGGCGCTGTGGTTCGTGTTTTGCGTCGTCGTTGGCCTGTTCGCTGCGTACGTTTCCGGGCTGGCGCTTCCGGTGGGTGCGGCCTACCCGCGCGTCTTCCAAATCGTGGCAGTCACCGCGTTCATCGGCTACTCGCTCGCGCTTTGGCCGTTGTCGATCTGGTATCGCCGGGGCTGGAGCTTGGCGGTGAAGGAGACAGTGGACGGCTTGATTTATGCGCTGCTGACGGCTGGCACGTTCGGATGGCTTTGGCCGAGATGAGCGCTTCCTCGCGCTCCCCGGCGGCGACACACTCCGTGGTTTCGCTGTAGGGCGTGGCACTCCGGCTGTGGCCGGCGGGCTACTCCCAATTTCTCGGCACTCGGCGAGTGTCACTTCCTTGGCGCGAGAATGTCGTCGAGCAATGGCTTCTGGGTCGGCTCACGCTCCAGATGCGGGTAGCGTAGCCCGCCGTGGTAGTCGACTCGTAGGGTGCGGAAGCGATCTCCCACCCGGACGAGCAGCTCCACCGGCTCCGTGCTGGTCTTGGTGCGCGCGATGGCGCTCAAGAACCGCTCGGGCTCGTAGGCCAGTCCGTCCACCGCGATGAGTTTCGCGCCCGCAGTCAGGCCTGCTTTGAAGGCGGGACTGTTCCAGCCCACCGAAGTCACGATGGCCTCGTTGTCCACCACCACCCCCAGAGAATAGGACTGGTCGATGCTCTTGGTGCGAGTGGTTTCGACTGACTTCCAGTAGTCACTGGGCTGCTCCGTGAAGACCAGTCGGTACCCTCCGCGTCGAAGGCCGTCCAGAGGCGCACCAGCACCGTGTCCGTCAAGACGGCTGCGCAAGAAACTGGTCCAGTCGTAGGGGAGAACCGCGTTCAAGGCCTGGACGACGTCCTCGAAGGTGTACGTCACGGGCACGTAACTGCCATCTTCAATTCCAAAAAATGCACGCGCAAAGTCATCGAGTGAGCGCTTGCCGAGCGTCTTCTCGCGGATGAGCGTATCGGCATCGAGCCAGATGAGCGCCCCCTCTGGGTAGTAGTCCTCGAAGCGTTGCCAATTCGGCCAGGACTGCGGGCGGCGAGGATTGATGATCTCATCGTTGGTGGTGTCTTGAACCGAGCGCCAGCTTCGGCCTGGCATGTTCTCTAGGGCAGCCACGAGCATCGCCAGTGCGTCGAGCGCTTGCTGACGGGTCCAGAGTCCTGCGCGCGCTGTGAGGACTTGACCCCAATACTGCGTGCCGCCCTCGTAGACCCACAGCAGGGAGTCGCGCATCGGGGTGTGAAAGTCAGCTGTCCACAAGTCAGCGGGCCGTCGAAACTTGCCATCCCAGGAATGCACATACTCATGAGCGATGACGTCACGGTCGGCCGCGGTCTTGTCCCAATCGGTGAAGTCCGCGATGGGCTCGCCGTACTCGGCCGACCGATGGTGCTCGAGCGTGGTGTCCCAACCAATGTCGTCACTGAGCTGGAGGAGGAAGTCGTAGTGGTCGTAGTGCCGGCCGCCAAAAAGGCGATAGGCCTGCTGCACCAGCGCCCGGTACAAGTCCAGCAACTCTGGCTTGACCGTGACCAAGTCCAAACGGTCCGCCATCACGTCGAAATTCACCGGCACTGGGTCGGAGGGCGCCAGCGGATAAACGTGCGCGTAGCGTGCAGCGCGCAGCGGCGAGTCCACCAGCGTGTCGACGGACACGGGCTTGAAGCGAGTGCTCCCGCCTTCTCGAGAGGCCACCTCGAGAGCGGTGGCCACTGTCCACCCATTCGGCACGCGGATGGAGGCCTCCACTGGAATCTGACGTGTGAAGTAGCCCGCCGGGTAGAGAACGACGGAATTCCAATCCACTGCCAGCTGCAGCTGCGAGACTTCGGTGCGACCGACTGCGTGACTGACTGGGGAGAGGTAAGTGAAGTCGATGGACAGCTTGCTCACGCCTGGAGGCACCGACACGTGGAAGGCGAAGACATCGGCGGTGTCACGCGTCCAGGAAAGTTTGGCGCTGCCGGCGGTGACGACCAGCCCTGCAAGGCGGTCGATGGTTCCTTCGGGCGCGTGCGTTCCGGGTAGCCAGCGAGGGTAGACCAGGATGAGCTCCTTGCCCCCGCTGACTGGCACCTCCTCGTGGACGCGAACGATGCGCCGGTCGACGTCTGTGGCGTCGACGGACAGCAGCAGCGTGCCCGGGTAGGGCTCGTCACGAGAGAGGGGGATGGGCGCGTTCGGCGGCTCCGGCCGAGGTCCAGGACTGGCCGCGACATTGGTGGCACTCAGCAGTAGAGCAATGCGCAGGACCCAAGTCTTCATGGGGACGTGACGCTACCATGGCGCTTGGCTGTCCCCGCGGCTCCCGTGCCGTCGGCGCTCAACGCTCGCCGCCCCTGGCGCCGCTTCGGCACGGAGTGCTTGGCCCTGTTGGGCAACCGCCTTGCGGCTTGCTGAGCCGCGGCGCCTGGATTGTTTCTTCGTTGGACGGCAACGGTGTCTGCTAGGCGAGCCCCTGAACCCTGGCTATTGTCGCATCAAAGGCCGGGGTGCCTTTCAACCCCTGGTTGTCGCCATCCAGCAGCGGGCTTCTATGAGCTCGAGTTGGAAAAAGGGGCGTGGGCACCACGTGAAACGTCGTACTGACCCGGTCCCAGGTTGGTTGAGAGTGGCCTGCGCCGTGACGGTGAGCCCGCTTTGCGTGTCTGCTTCAGCCGAGCCCTCCGGCCGAGCCATCTCGTGCAAACCCGGCGTGGATTGGGTCTTGCCTCCAGCGCCGTCGACTGCGCGCACGGACGCTTTCCCTGAGCTCCCTCGTCCCTGCCCGCCTGGCCAGGTCCCGGCGTCTTCAGGACGCCCCGGGCCCAAGGGCTCTCCCGGCAAGGAGAGCGACGTTTCGTCCGCAGACGGCGGCGTTAGCTACCACTACGCTGGCGTCTACCAGTTCGTTCCTGCCTCGGGCGCCTTGGGCGCCTCGGTGCAGTGGGGCCAGTACCAGCCGACGGTGCTCTCAGCTGACTCCCATTCGCTCGTCGAGCTTTCGGTCGAGACCTCCGACTCAAATCAGATTGTCGAAGTCGGCTGGACTGTAGATCCAGATTACGCGGGCGACACGCTGCCGCATTTGTTCGTGTTCCACTGGGTCGATGGCAAGCCGACTTGTTACGACGGTTGCGGTTGGGAACAGGTGTCCCAGACGCGTTACCCCGGCATGATCGTGACGCTCACGCGTGAGCCGCAGCAAGTCGTCTTTCGGTACATGAATTCCGCCTGGTGGGTTTGGTACCAGTCCGAGTGGATAGGCTTCTTTCCAGTGGACCTATGGGACGTGGACTTCGCCAGCGCGGGCTTGATTCAATGGTTCGCCGAAGTGGCCGGGACGCAACAACCGGGAAGTCAGATGGGTGACGGCGTCCTGGCCCCGATGGCCAACGCCGCCTTCATGACCAA
The DNA here is from genome assembly GCA_963745475.1 of uncultured delta proteobacterium. Taxonomy (GTDB): domain Bacteria; phylum Myxococcota; class Myxococcia; order Myxococcales; family Myxococcaceae; genus JADGRA01. Next base: position 1,273,810 of record CAVUXN010000008.1, on the reverse strand, counting down.
CCTGCAAGTCGAGAGTGCGTCCGGCGAGAGTGAAATTGCTCTTGTGAGTCCCAGCACCCTGACCGACCCGGGTGTGTACGAATTGAGCATCACCGACGCAAGCTTCTCCTTTGGTGGGCCGGGCTATGGGTCCTCAACTGGATGCGCCACCTGTGCTTCGCTTTTGGCCAACTGTGGTGTCTTAGACGATGGCTGCGGTCACTCCCTCGCTTGCGGCACGTGTCTGGCGCCGGAAACGTGTGGGGGAGGCGGACTCCAGGAAAATGTGTGTGCTCTACCCGACGGCGGTCTGGGCGAAGTGCCTTGGACCGGAAGCTACTTCGACGCTGGCCCGGCGGCGGGCGATGGGCAGCACTCAGCCAGGCGGGTCATCAGGCTGTAGCTCGAGCGGAGACGGCGGCTCGATTTTCATCGCAGCCATGGCTTTGGGACTCCTGGCGCGGTTTAGAAAAGAGGGCCCGAGCTCAGGTAGAGGCTTAAACCGGCGCCTTCAGCTCGACCGCAGAAACGAAGCCCGTGTAGCCCAGGTTATGGACTTAGCGGGGCCGTCGGTCGACTTGACCGCGGCACCCCGGCAGCCCTCGCCTCGGGCCCCCCAGTGGACTTCCACCCGTTTCGGCATCCACCTAGTGTCGGCCGCCATGACCTACGCCGAGGCAGCGGACGGGACCCGCCTCTACTATGAGGAAGTGGGCAGTGGCACTCCGGTCATCTTCGTCCATGAATTCGCGGGCGACTACCGGAGCTGGGAACCGCAATTGCGGTTTTTCGCGCGCTTCTTCCGGTGCATTGTCTACAGCGCGCGTGGCTTCCCGCCCTCCGACCTCCCCGAGGAGGCTTCGCGCTATTCGCAGGCGCACGCGCGTGACGATGTCATCGCGGTGCTCAACCATCTGACGATTGACCGCGCCCACATTGTGGGTCTGTCGATGGGTGGATTCGCGGCTCTTCACGTGGGGTTAGCCTACCCAAAGCGCGCCCGCTCGCTGGTCATCGCTGGCTGCGGTTATGGCGCCGATCCCGACAAGAAGGAGAGCTTTCAGGAAGAATGTGAGACCGGCGCCGCCGGATTCGAGTCCAACTGGGTGGAAGCGGCGAAGAAGCACGCGCTCGGACCAACGCGCGTTCAGTTTCAAAACAAGGACCCTCGTGGGTGGGCCGAATTCGAAGGCCGCCTGCTGCAGCATTCCCCTCGCGGCCAGGCGCTGACCATGCGCGGGGTCCAGATGAAGCGTCCCTCGCTCTGGGAGCTCGTGGGCGCCATGAAGAACATCGACGTGCCCACGCTCATCGTCGCTGGCGACGAAGACGATCCGTGCCTCGAGCCCGCGCTCCTGATGAAGCGCAGCATCCCGACCTCCGGGCTGGTGGTGTTGCCCAATACGGGGCACACCCTCAATCTCGAGGAGCCCGATGCCTTTAACCGTGCGCTACTTGAGTTCTTCACGCGGGTGGACGAGGGCCGCAGCGAGAGGCGCGATCCGCGCTCATTGGCCTCGGGAATCTTCGGCTTCAGGAAATGAGCCCTTCAAGGCGCGGCGCGACGTCTACTTGATTACCTCCCAGAAAATCCCTGCGACCGCCACAAACCCCAATGTGAAAACAAGCGTCCGCACATAAGGGATGCCCAGGAGATAGACCACGGCGTGCGTCACACGGAGCCAGAAGAAGCACATCGCCCAGAAGACCGTCATCGGGGTGGCCTTACCCGAGACGTGAGCAATGAGGACCAGTGCGGCAAACGGAGCAAACGACTCAACGGCATTGAGATAGGTGCGGTCGGCACGCCGCCCCCACAGCGGAAGGGGACGCTGTGCTGGGTCGACGTAGTTTGCTGGTCTCAGAGGTCCATTGGTGACGGTCTGAGCGATGATGTAGGGAATCCAAAGCGAGGCAGTCAGGATGGCCGTGTATGCGAGGTAGCTGAGTTCGGGCGTCATGACTGCGCCCTCCAGTGAGCTTGAATGGGACGGCAGCAACAACGGGCACGCTTCGGAGTCTCTCGAGTCGCCCAGGGTCTTAGGCCCGCTGAGTGGCGAAAGGGCGGCATTTCGGCCGGCCAGCTGCGTGTTGCGCTTTCGGCCGTCGGCTTCTCAAAGCTTGTCGGGCTTTGGAACAGTGGCCAAAGACCCGGGCCCAGTGCGCCACTTGGGGTTGACCGGTGGTGCTTGCCGCGGCCGCGTGGGGTTGGAGGATGAAAAAGGCCATCCGCCTGGTAACGCTCACCCACAGCCCGAATGTCATAGCGTCGCTGGCGGACTTGCTCGTCGAGACTGTGGCGCATGGCGGCTCGGTCAGCTTCATGCATCCACTGCCTCCTGAGGTGGCGGAACGTTTTTGGGCGGATTCGCTTCAACGAGCTGAGTCCGGCGGTCGCGTCGTGCTCGGCGCGCTACTCGGAGACGAGGTGATTGGCACGGTGACATTGGATTTCGCCACGCCCCCGAATCAGCCGCATCGCGCCGAGATCGCAAAGCTCATGACGCGCGTCAGGCACCGCGGCAGCGGCGTCGCACGAAGCTTAATGCTCGAAGCCGAACGGATTGCCGCTGAGAAGAACCGGACGCTGCTCGTGCTCGACACCGCTGCTGAGGACGGCGCGGCAGGCTTCTATGAGCGTCTAAACTACCAGCGCGTCGGCCTCATCCCGGCCTATGCGCTCAAGCCGCACGGTGGTCTCACGGGCACCATCATCTATTACAAGCTCCTTCGACCGGCTGCCTAACGTGACCGCCGACTGCCCAGAAGCCGCGGCGAAGAATTCCCACGTCAGCGCTCACAGCACAGTTGCTACTGGACCCATGCGGATTGAGCGTACGTTCGCCCTGACTGGATCTGAATTTTCTTCGGTCCCCAGTGAACGGCACCCTTGATGTCCAATTGGTGCTCGCCAGGGGTCAAACGGTAGCTCACCGTCCCAACCTGGTCGCCTCGAGTCTTGCCGTCGATGAACACCTCTCCGAAAGGACCGACGGTTAGCTCGAGGGTCCCGGTTCCCGCAGCCGGGGAATGGGAGGCGGTCGCCCGTCGGGACCCTGGTGCAGCGACGGCCGAGTTGGCCGACTTCACTGGGGTGCTTGGCGTCGGCGCCGGCGCGGTTGGAGAAGGCTGAGCAGACGCCAACGGCGCCACTCCGGCGGCCGCCGAAGGCCTCTCTTCGACTGCAACCTTTGAGCTACGGAAATGCAGGCCGAGAGCTGTCAGGGCAATGGCCACCGCCGTTGTTCCCACCACCCAGGGTCTGCGCGTCCACCAAGCGCGCATTTGCCGCCGAGTCGGGGATTCCTCCCAGACGCGTTGCGCGGAAAGCACCGGAGTAGCCCCCGTCGGACTCCGTGTCGCTCCGCTATTGGCCGTCGGGAGGAAAACGGGCGGTTGCGGGAGGGATGTACTCTGATGGACGACGGCTCCCCCTTCGGCCAACCCCAGCGACCCCGGACCGACTGCGGCGGCACGCTCGTGACCGACAGAGGGCACATGTCGCGCGACGCTTCCCTCCCTCCGTATGGCCTCTTCCGGAAACAGGCCACGGATCCAGGTCGCGAGTTCCATCTCCTCGGAACGCTCGGTTTGATTGATGACGTAGCGGTTCAGCGCTCGCTCGAGCTCCAGAGCGCTCTGGAAGCGTTCTGTCCGTTCGCGTTCGAGGCACCGCATCACGATGGTCGCGAGTGCTGCGTCCACACCGGGATTGAACTCTTTTGGTGAAGCGACGGCTTTTTCTTGGACGGCTCGCAGGACAGCGATGTCGCTTTCCGCGTCGAAGAGTTGCTGCCCGGTAAGCAATTCCCAGAGGGTGACGCCCAGCGCGAAGATGTCCGTCCGCGAGTCGACTGGTTCCCCGCGCGACTGCTCGGGCGACATGTAGGCGAATTTCCCCTTCAACATCCCCACGGTGCTGGCGCGCGTCCCGGCTTTGGCGATGCCAAAGTCGGTGAGCTTCACTGCGCCCTCATAGGAAAGAAGAATGTTCTGTGGTGTCACGTCGCGGTGCACGATTCCGAGCGGTTCACCGTGGTCGGTGAGGCGATGGGCAAAGCTCAGCCCGCGAGCAACCTCAATCGCAACTTGTGCGGCGACGAGAGAGGGCACGGGAACCTGCAACTCGCGCGCTCGGGAGTGGGCTTGGGCGAGGGAAACCCCGCGCACGTACTCCATCGCGATGTAGAAAGTGTCTTCGTGCCGGTCGAAATCGAAAATCTGGACGATGTTGGCATGGTTGAGCCGGCTGACAAGACGAGCCTCACTCACGAACATCTTGATGAACGCCGGGTCGTTGGCAAGACCCGCGCGAATGCGCTTGATGATGACTTGCTTTTCGAAGCCTTCGGGACCGAAGGAACTCGCAACGAAAATCTCAGCCATGCCGCCTTCGGCGAGCTTTCGCTGGACAACGTACTTACCGACTTGGCTTCCGGCGAGTAGCGTCAATTACCCCTCCGACGGAAAAGTGAATAGCACGCCGCTGAGACTGCGCGAAGCGTTTCGGCCACCGCGGTCCCTCAAGACGCGCCCGTGACGCGAGGCGGCGTAACCGTCCCTGTGGCAGCTCGGTGGGACGTCGCTAGCTGGCGCTCGTGCTCGGAGCGCCTTTGGGAGCGTCGGATGCTTGAGCCACCCAGTCCGCAAGAGCGCTCTTCCCCATGGCGCCGCTGCGGCGGGCAACGACTTCACCGTTCCGGAAGAGGATGAACGTCGGGATGCCCTGGATGGCGAAGGTTTGCGCCGCTGTCGGACTCTCGTCGGTGTTCACCTTGAGGGTGAGAAGCTGCCCGGGCCTTTCCCGCGCGAGGGCATCGACAACGGGGGATGTCGCTCGGCAGGGGGCGCACCAAGGGGCCCAGAAGTCGACCAAGACGGGAATGGTGGCCGATTCGACCGCGCGAGCCAGAGCCGCAGCGTCGACCTCCTGCGGAGCCCCCGACAAATCGAGGGGAAGCTTGCAACGTCCGCAAAGCGCCGTCCCCTTGGACGTGGGATTGACTTTGTTGAGCGCACCGCAACTCTTACAACGAAACATGCCGTCACCTCTGCCCCACAGGCTAACCATTCGACGTTCCGGCGCTAGCCTTTCCGCTGGCGAGGCCGCTCAGAGCCCAAAAATGACGCCACCGCTCGAAGGACAACCTCAGGAGCGCTCTGGAGCCGGGACCAGCGTCGAGGCCGAACTCGGCGTGCAGCCAGAATGGCCTCGGGCGCCTTCCCGGACAGGAGCGTAAAGAAGCCGACGCTGAACAAAATAAAACAGCAGGGCCCGCCCCCCAAGCGTAGACACCAGGGCGACGACTCGGGCGCCGAGGGTCGCGAGTGGAGCCGAGCACATGAAAGTCGTCTTGTTTGGTGCAACGGGGATGGTGGGGCAGGGCGTCTTGCGCGAGTGTCTCTTGGCCGGCGACGTGACTGAAGTTCTGGCCGTCGGACGCACCGGCACAGGACAAGTCCACCCCAAGCTCCGCGAGGTCCTACAGGCAGACCTTTCCGATCCCTCGCCGCTCGAGCCGACGCTGCATGGGTTTGATGCCTGCTTCTTCTGCCTCGGCGTGTCTTCTGCGGGGATGAAGGAAGCCGACTACCGGCGCTTGACGTTTGACTTGACGCTGGGTTTTGCGCGGATTCTGGCGAATCTCAATCCCGCGATGACTTTCATTTACGTCTCCGGTGCTGGGACGGACGGCACGGGACATGGACGGAGCATGTGGGCGCGCGTGAAGGGTGAAACCGAGAACGCGCTCCTCCGTCTCCCTTTTGCGGCAGTCATGTTTCGGCCCGGGGCCATCGTGCCGCTTCACGGAATCACGTCCAGAACGGCGCTCTACCGCGTTGCCTACTCGCTGACCCGGCCGCTTTGGGGGGCACTACAGAGGGCGTTCCCGAACTCCATCTGCACCACCGAGCAGGTCGGTCGAGCCATGCTGCGCGTGGCTAGGTCCGGAGCTCCGAAGCCAGTGCTCGAAGCTCGGGACATCATCGAGGCCGGGGGCTGAGCCCGGTCGCTAGAGGAGGCCGGCGACGAGCGCGATGCCGATGAGGAGAAACGCCACGGCTGCCACGCGCTTGGTGACCTCAGGATTCATCAGCGCCCGAGCTCGGTTTCCAACAAGGACGGCCAGGGCGGCGACAGCCCACAACGCGAGTGTCGCTGCACAGAAGACGGTAATGGGGCTTCGGTACCGTGCCGCCAGTGCGGCAGTACCGAGCTGTGTGAGGTCCCCCCATTCGGCAACAAAAATCAGACTAAACGCCGACACCAGCGCGCGGACGAAGGTTGGTTTCTTTGTTTCGGAGGGACGGCGCTCCATCTCTGGTGAATCCGGGCTCTTGCGGCGCCAGAGGACGACGGCCGACACGAGTAAGAGTACGCCAGCGCCGATGTGTACCGGGCGGGCTGGCAGAAGTGAGACAAGTCCGCCTGCGGCCACGGCAACAATGCTCTGGACCATGAGCGCGAGCGCCGCGCCAAGCAATACCGGAGCGGCCCTGTAGCGCGTGGCGAGGAGAAGCGCCGCCAGTGCCGTTTTGTCCGGGAGTTCAGCGAGGAAGATGACGCCGAACACCGTCGCGAAGACTTTCAAGTCGAGGGGCATTCGTGAAGTGCCTATCAGCTCGCGCGTCTTCGCTCGGAGACCACCGGCGGCGGCGACTCTAGCTCCAGCGTGGCTACTGAAGGGCCGGGAAAACCGGGCTCACGAGGGCCTCTTCTGCGGGCGCGTCAACCTCCGCAGGCCAAAGAAACGACAGGAGTTATAGGTACTTAGGCTTCGGAGGCGCGGCTTCCGAAGCAAGCGCCTGACGGACACCCCGGCTTGAAGGCGGGCAAACGCTCAGGCTGGCGCGGTCTTGCCGTGGACACTAAGGATTTGTCTCAGCGCGGGTCCTTCCTCGAAGGAGCGGCCAATGGCAAGCAACGATGAGATGCGCCGCCTGGTTGGGCCGGGCGAAGCGGCACCGGATTTTTCCCTGTCCACCGGGCCAGACCGACGTGTTTCGCTCAAAGAGTTACGAGGTCGACCCGTCGTGCTTGCCTTCTATCCGGCGGATTTCAGCCCGGTGTGCGGCGACCAGATGGCGCTCTACAACGAGGTGCTCGGCGAGTTCTCTCAATTTGGTGCGCAGTTGCTTGGGATTTCGGTCGACGGCATCTGGTGCCACGCTGCCTTCGCCCGAGAGCGCAAGCTCCGCTTTCCACTTCTCGCTGATTTCGAGCCCAAGGGGGAAGTCTCGCGACGCTACGGAGCCTATCGGCCAAAGGATGGCTTCTCGGAGCGGGCGCTGTTCGTCATTGACTCCGCTGGAACGGTGGCCTGGTCGTATGTTTCTCCCATCGGCGTCAATCCGGGTGCCGACGGAATCCTGGATGCTCTCGAGAAGCTTCGGAAATGAGCCATGAGCCCACTCCGCGTTCCAGTTGGTTTGGCCGATCACGTTCAGGGCAATCCCCGCGCAGCTGTGACGCTCGTCGAATACGGGGACTACGAGTGCCCCTATTGCGGCGCCGCCTACCCTGTCCTGAAGGAGGTCCAGCGAAGGATGGGGGACGAGGTGCGCTTCGTCTTCCGAAACTTTCCTCTTGCGCAGGTCCATCCGCACGCCCTCGTCGCGGCCGAGGCGGCCGAGGCGGCGGGCGCCCAGGGCCAGTTCTGGCAGATGCACGACATGCTCTACGAGCACCAGGACGCGCTTGGACTGGTGCATCTCAAGGCCTTTGCCAAGAGACTGAAGCTCGATGAGGCTCGCTTCGCGCAAGACTTGGAAGCACACACGTTTCTGCCTCGAATCCAGGCGGACTTTCGGGAAGGTGTCCGAAGCGGCGTGAATGGAACGCCGACGCTTTTTGTCAATGGCACTCGTTACGACGGCCCGGTGGAGTTGGAAGGCCTGGTCACCGCTCTGCGAGCCGCCGCTCGTCGTTGAGTGTCCGGACCTCGACCGCTGCTCGTCTGTCGACTGTCGAGCAATCCCGGTTGCGGTGAGCAGGCAGGTACCTGGCGCGCGGCAACTCGTCGAATGAGAGAAAGCAACACCATCGGTGAGTCTCGAAAATGACGCCCGCCTGACACGTGGCGGCGACGAGCCATGTGGGGAGCCAGGGCACCATCGTTTGCCTGCCCGACGAACGGCCTCGGCGAACTGACGAAAAAATGCAGCGAACGAACAGCAATCGCTCAGAAGCGCCTCCGTAGTCGAGACGCGATGGCGACGCCGGTTTCCAAGACCTAACACTTTGATCGGCAGCCACGAGGGGTCGTCCGTTTCGGCCTCGTACGTCGCTTAACGCCCACCTGTCGTGAAAGGAGCTTCAACCATGCGTCTTGCACTCACAGCTTTCTGCTCGGTCGCGCTGGCAGCCTGTTCCCACGCCACCGTGCCCAACGACTCGCGCGCTGACGCCTTCACCGGCGCAGTCTCCGGCGTCATCGTCCTTCCGGACGCGAGCGCTAACAGCGTCAACTGTACCCAGCTCAATGTCTTCGCCACCACCGTCGACGACAAGGGAGCGACGCTCCGCGTCGGGCGGCCGGCCGTCCACCAAGGCCAAGGTCGTTGCTCGTATGAAATCTCTGACTTGCCTCCAGCGATGGCTCTGACCATCCACGTCGAGGCGCCGGACGGGGTGCGCTGTGGAAACGGGGCGTCCCTGGCGTTCGCTGCTCAGAACCAAGAGACCATCCAAGTGAAGGACAACGAGGGTCGGATGCAGGACTTCCATGCCCAGTGCAACGCCACCACGTCTCTCAGGTAGAGCGGTGCGAGTCGCTTGGGCCGTGGGCGTGGGCTAGCGAAGGCCACGCTCCGGCCCCAGCGCGTTTGAAAGAGCCCGGCTTCACCCCAAGGGCAACTCGCGGGCGAGCGGGGTGACTGCGCGCGACGTGCGTCAGTCGCCGAGGCAATTCAGGAACGTCTTTGGCGCGTTGTCGGTGTCTTCGACGGTTCGCCGTTGGCGACACCTCTGCTCATGCACGGCTGACCAAACGGTTGCGGTCATCGCAGTGGACGGCTTTGGGGCTTTCGCCTAAGAGGCACGTCAACCGCGCACAAGGGAGAAAGCGATGCTCGCAGGCCGCATGGGAGTCCTAGTCGCAGTTGCTAGTCTCAGCCTGGCACCGGTCGCCTGGGCGGATGACGCTACGAAGATGCCGTCGGCGTCCGTCTCGAAAACAGTCAACATGACTGCGACGGTGACGGCCATCGACATCCCGGGGCGCATCATTACGCTGAAGGGCCCCAAGGGGAATAGCGTCACCTTTCATGTCGGTGACGCGGCAAAGAACTTTGACCAAATCAAAGTTGGCGACGTCGTCGTCGCCAAGTACTACGAGTCGTACGCCCTCAAAGTCACCAAGCCCGGGGCCCCGGCTGCTGACGCGGTGAGCGCCACCGCCGCCGCTCCGAAGGGCGAGATGCCGGCTGGGGCGGTCGTCCAATCGGACTCAATCAAGGCCAAGGTAACGGCCATTGGTAAGCACAAGGATTGGGTCACTCTGGTTGGGCCCGAGGGGAACTCGGTCACCATCAAGGTGAAGAACCCAAAGAATCTCGACGGCGTGAAGATTGGCGATGACGTCGAGGTGACCTACACCCAAGCACTCGCGGTGGCCGTCGACCGCGCGCCGCCTTCGCGGAAATAGCGGTTCGGCGGGGGTCCGCGGCGGCCACCTAGCTCTGAAGTGGTGCCCCACCAGCGCCATACTGGTGGGGATTTGTGTCTGTGTCGGAGCGGCTCCGGGGGGCGCCGGCGGCTGACTGACGCGGGGCCGCTGATTTTTCTGGGAACACACCCCTCGGGGCTTCTCAACTTCCGGTTGGCCGACTGCGAAGGGTGTCCTAGACGGGCGGCTCTCCGAGACGTGTTGGGACCGCCGCGGCGACCGAGCACGCGGCCAGCATCGGGACGAATAGGCTGCTCACTGCGGTCAACTCGGCGTCGAACGGCGCGCGAGGCAGTCAGTCGGCGATTCCGGGCAACGGTTGGACTCACAACACAAGCGGCAGTAGCGCCTTGCGACGCTTCGGGTAGTCCGGAAACTGGCGGCGGTACCAAGCGTGGTGGCTGAGCGCCCGCGGGGCGAGGTTGGCGACGGTGTAAACGGCGAAGGCCAGACCGGCCCAGGACCATGTGGCGAGCGCCCAACCAAACCACTCGATGATTTCGCCCGTGTAATTTGGACAGGACACCCACTCGAAGAGCGGCCCCCGGGGAATGTGGTAGGCGCTGTCACCCGGCTTCCGCAGGTCCAGGAGCGCGCGGTCGGAAGCGACATTGATGAGAAAGCCGAGCACAAACGCCGCCGCCCCGAGAAGGAAGCGTGGGTCGAGGAGCCACGTCGACGGGTAATTCCCGAGGTCCGAAATCCACCGGGCGTTAATCCAGCCATTGAGGAGGTTGAAGGACACTGCCAATCCAGCCACCGAGGCGGGCATGCGCTTGGCGGTACCCCGCAAGCGAAAGGGGAAGACGAATGTTCGGTGGACGTAGTGCAGCTGCCAGAGACAGAGGAGCGCGAGAGGTGCGAGTTCAGCCCGGTGCCGCCCCAAGGCGTAGACGCCGGCGAAAAACAAAACCGCTGGGCTCTCCATGATGAGCCAGCCTGTTCGTGCCGAGACGGTGGGGCCCCAGCCCGCTCGGGCGTAGCGGCCATAGGGCGCCGGAAGCAGACGTAGCGTCACAAAGGTGACGATGGCGAGCGCGAACTCAAGCGCGACGGCGAGACGATAGGCGGTGGGCAAGGGCATCCCGGATTCGTCCCGCGGACGCAGGGCGGATTGCAACGCAAAAAAACCGCCGACGCGGCCGCGCTACGCTACAGTCCCCGCGGCCGAACTCGCTAGGGGGATGGATGTCCCGGGTGCGCGCACCGCTAGCTCCGCTGCTTCTGCTCACCACCGTGGTGGCGTTCCCCGTGCAAGCGCAGGACGGTGGTGTCTCCTCGCCGAGTTTGGCCGCCGACGGAGGGATGGGCGAAGGAACGACTCCGTCGCAGGGCCCGACGCTCGAAACGGAGCACAAGCACCTGTTGGAGTACACGCTGGTCCCGACGACTGGGCCGTCTTGCGTCTCCAGTGCCGAGTGCGCCAAGAAACTCCAGTACGGGGAAGTCTGCGTCGACGGTGCGTGCCGGGAATACGAGGATGCCACCGACCTCTTCACGCTGCTGCACATGACGAATGCGGGAAAGGTCACCCCGAAGCCGTTTGAGCTGTTGCCGGCCATACTCCCGGTCGTTGGTTTCAACCCGGCGCTGGGGGCCGTCATCGGGGTCACCGCTTTCCTCGGGATGTACTTGGGAGACCCGGAGACCACCACCATCTCCACCGCCCAGCCGACGTTTATGTATACCACCAAGAATCAAATCATCTTTCAGATGGTCAGTACGGTAATGACCGGCGACAACGCGTGGGAGCTGCAGGGCGACTACCGTTTCCTCATCTACAACCAAGACACCTACGGGCTCGGTACGGGTGTCACGCCCATCTCGAGCGGCATCAACATTGGTGGTCTCGGCCAAACGGCTGCCGTCCCTGGTGCGCAACCGATGGATTACGACTTGTTGCGCTTCCATCAGTCGGTCCTGAAGAGGCTTGTTGGTTCCTTCTACCTCGGCGGAGCGCTGCGGTTTGACCGCTACTACAACATCAACGACCAGCTCCTGAACCTCACCTCGAACCCACCGGTCATCACCAGCAACTACGCCTATAGCCGGTACTACGGCTTCAATTCCAACCAGTACAACATCGTCAGTCTGGGGCTCGAAGCCCTCTATGACAGTCGAGATTCGACCATCAACCCCTACCGAGGCGTGTACGCAAACCTCGTCTTTCGAGGAAATCCGACTTGGCTCGGCAGCTCGCAGGACAGCACACAACTCTACGGAGAGTTCCGGACATACTTCGGGCTCGATCCAGCCATTCCGCGAAACCTGATTGCCATTTGGCTCATTGCCCAGGGAGTCACTAGCGGCGCGTTGCCGTATATGGCGCTGCCGGCCATCGGCTGGGACAGTCGGGGACGAACGGGCCGGGGGTACGTCGCCGGACGGTTCCGTGGCACACAAGAAGTTTACGGCGAGGCAGAGTTCCGGTTTCGCCTGACCGACGATGGTTTTCTGGGTGGCGTCGTGTTTGCCAACGTTGAGACTTTCGCTCGGCCGGCGGTCACCACCACCGGCTATTCCAACACCGGCGAGCCCCTCTTTCAAAATCTCCGGCCGGCGGGGGGCGTTGGCCTTCGCTTCATGATGAACCGGGCTTCCCGCACCAACGTCACGTTGGATTTTGCCTTCAGCCAGACCGGCTTCGGCATCTACCTCGGAGGGGGCGAGGCCTTTTAGGGCCTCACGTCCAGGCCGGAGTCAGCGCTCCGCCCGCGTCCTTCCAGTACGGCAACCAGGCCAGGGCGACCAATTGCACGGAGACGCGGGTTCGCGCCGGCCGAAGCACCACCGCCTCCAACGCCTCGCTGGCCGGATTGGCATTGGCTTGTGCCTCATCGAGTTCTTCTTGGAATTTTGCGTCCAGCTCGGCAATGCGTTGCTGGACTTGTTCCACGGAGGCATTGGCCAACTCGACGTCCTGGCTCTGCTTCATGGCGCGACTCGCGCTCCGCGCGGTGGTTGTCGCCTTCCCCAGTGTTGACGCGGAGAGCGCTTTTCGGCCCAGAAAGGCGCCCAAGAGGGTGGTGGCCAGGGAAACGCCGGTTTGGATTTTCGCCTGGTTCGCTTCCGCCTTTTGGCGCTCGACGCGCTGTTCGGCGGTTTGCAGCGCCCGCGTGAGGCGGTCGTACTGGGCCGCGTACTTCTGCTTCAAGGTGTCGGCGGCCGCGTCCCGTGCCTCCCGGGCCTTGAGTTGGAGACGGGCCCGGAAGTCCTTCTCCGTCTCCAAGGGTGCCGAGAGAATGCCTTGGCTGGGACTCTTCCAGAGCTCGAGCGTGCGATTGGCCATCACCCACTGAAGAAATGTCTTGCTCCAGGCCTCGTAGTTCTTGCCCTGGGCCGCCACCGCGGCAACGGCGCCGTATTGGGCTCCCCCGGGCGCGTCCTTCACCAAGTCCCCGACGGTAAATTCCATTCGTTCCGCATTCGCCCAGTCCACGGCCACTGCGCCGTCCGAAAACGGAGCCAGGAAGACGTCATCGCTGGTGAAATTCAATCCCAGCTTGGCGTCGGTGAAGGAAATCCGGCTCGCCCCCAAAAGGCGCGGCTCGAGGAAAAGCGTTTGTCCCGTCGCTGGCGCACCAACCTCAGGAATGAAGAATTGCGAGACGTTTGGTGCCAACGTGGGGCGGCGCGCCGTTCCCGGTGCCGCCGCCTTGCCGGCAACAGGCTCGACGTCGGACGCTTCACCGGCTGCCGCCGGCTGGCCTTGGGAGCTGTTTAGCCGCCGCAATTCGTCTCGATTCAAAGGGCCGCGGAGGTAGGACAGCGTCCACCGCGTTTGAAACAGGACCGGCGCTTTGTCATGCACGTTGTTGAGAAGAAAAACCCGCTTTTCCAAGCCCGAGAGCAGCTTGTCGATGCTCGAGCGGTTGAAGGCGCTCCCTGCGGCGGTAGAGGCGCCCTCGAGGCCGTCGAGGACGCGAGCCTTGTCACGCTCTGTCTGGAGGCGGCCGATGAACCAGGTCCCCGCGTTGGAGAGGGCCTTGTAGTCCAGGTCGACCGGATTCTGCGTGGCGAGCACCACGCCGACGCCGAAGGCCCGCGCTTGTTTGAGGAGCGTCAACAAGGGCTGCTTGGAGGGAGGCTGCGCCACCGGCGGGAGGAAGCCAGCCAGTTCATCCATGTAGAGAACGGCGCGGAGGCTGCTCGTTCCGGGCTGGGTGCGCATCCAGCCCACCACCTCATTCAGGAGGAGGGACACGAAAAACATGCGCTCCGCATCGCCCAGGTGCGCGATGGAGAGAATGGCCACCCGCGGCTGGCCTTTGGGCCCGTGCAAGAGGGCGCCGATATCCAGTGGTGCGCCCTCACTCCAGGCCGCAAAGCCCGGGGACGCGACGAGGTTGTTGAGGGCCATGACCAGCGCAAACCTGTCCTTGGCTGGGTAAAAGGTCTCGAGGTCGAGGACGCCCAGCTTGGCGATGGGCGGCGTTTGGACTTGCTCGATGAGCTGAGGGAGGTCGAGCTCCAGGCCATCCGCCCAAGCCTTGGAGAAGAGCGCCGAGAGCAAGACGTGCTCTCGGCTTTTGACTGGGTCCGCCTCAATTCCCACCAGCGCCAAGAGGCTCGAAGCCGTCGTGGCGACGCGCTGGCGGAGGAGCTCTGGGTCCGAGGAAACCTCGTCGGGAGGCGGGGTGAATGAGCGGAGGATGGAGATGGGTGTTCCCGCGGTTCCACCGGGCGTGTACACGGTGAATTCGGCAGCGTCGCGAAGGCGTTGAATTCTCGCGCCGTCCTGGTCCCACTCGGCCAGGCCCTGTTTCCAAGTCTCCGCAACCTGCGTGGCGTAGGCCTCGGGGGCCACGCCGGCGCGCTTGGCCTCGTCGGCGGGCACCCACGGCGCGAAGTCCTCCGGCCGTAGCTGCGGGAAGGTGAGGAGGAGGTTGGTCAGGTCGCCCTTCGGGTCGATGACCAGCGCCGGGATGCCGTCGATGAGCGCTTCCTCGAGCAGGCCGATGCAGAGACCCGTCTTGCCGCTTCCAGTCATGCCCACGCAGACGGCATGAGTCGTCAAGTCACTGGAGTCATAGAGCAGCAACTGGCGCGTTCCGGCCTTGTCATTCGGTCGACCGGTGCGGCCGAGGTAGAAGACACCCAGCTTCTCGTAGTCGTCACTCGCGCTCATGGGAGGACGAAGCCTAGCGGCGTCGGAGCCTGACGTCAGGCGATCTTTGGCACTTCCAGGGGTGTCGGCGCTCCAAGGTGGTCGCGCGTTCTGGCCACGCCCTCGGCGAGCGTCTTGCACAGAACGAGCTTTCCGGGAACGGCCTTCAGCCCTGCTTTGGCGAAGACTTGCGCTGGCTGCCGCTGAACGCCGGCCAGGACGACCAGGACGTGTCGTTTTTGTAGCTTGAGAAGGGCGCTCTCCAGCGCCACCAAGGCTGTGTAGTCGATGACCGGGACTGCGCTGAGGTCGAAGACCACCGCCCGGGTGGCCTCGTGCAAGAAGTCGAGCACGTTGATGGCCTTTTGGGCGGCTCCGAAAAACAAGGGCCCGGCCACCTCGTAAAGCACGACCCCACGCGGGACGGAGCGGTCTGCGTGGTGGGGCGTGTCAGTCAACGCCCGGCTACTGACGATTTCGGCCATACGCCGCATGAGGAGAAGCGCCGCCAGCATCACCCCCACGCTGACGCCGACCACCATGTCGAACAGCACCGTGCACAAGTAGCAGGCCACCAGCACCGAGACGTCGCTCTTGGGTGCCGCTCGAAGCGTGTGGGCGACGTGTTTGACCTCTCCCATCCTCCAGGCGACGGTGAGGAGAAGCGCCGCCATGGACGCCAGCGGTAACTTCCCCAATGCCGGGGCAAAGGCGACGATGGCCAGCAAGAGGAACGCCGAGTGAAATACGGCGGCGAGCGGCGAACGGGCTCCCGAGCGGATGTTCACGGTGGTCCGGGCGATGGCGCCAGTCGCCGCAAAGCCACCGAAGAATGGGGCAACCAGGTTGCCCATTCCCAGCGCCAGGAGCTCGGCATCCGGGTCATGCCGGGTGCCAGTCATTCCGTCGGCCACGACGGCGCACAGGAGGGACTCGATGGCTCCCAGCAACGCGATGGCGAAGGCATTTGGAACCAGTGTCTTGAACAGCGCAAACGAGAGGACCAGCGGCTCGCCGCTGGCCCCCGGTGCCTTCCAGGGCCAGAGCGCTGTGGGTGGAAACGGCGGGATGCCACCCACCGACTGGCCGTCGACGAGGTAATGAAAGCGCGAGGCGATGGTCGCGACGTGAAAGCCGGTCCCGAAACGCGCCAGGACGACGGCCAGCACCGCGGCTGCTGGCAGGGCGATGAGCGCTGGCGGGACGCGAGCGGTGACGCGTGGCCAGGCCAGGAGCAGAACCAGCGTGAAGACGCCGACGAGGAGGTCGCCAGGCTGAAAGCTCGGGAGCGCCCGGGCCGTCGCCGCTACCCGCTCCAGGAAGTGTTCCGGGTTCCCTAGAAGGGTGAGACCAAAAAAGTCCTTGAGTTGAAGTACGCCGATGACCGTGGCGATGCCCGCGGTGAATCCCGTCGTCACCGGGTGGGGGATGAACTCGATGAGTCGCCCCAGGCGCGCCACCCCGAAGGCGATGAGAATGACTCCGGCCATGAGAGACGCCAGAAGCAGGCCGGCGAGGCCGTAGCGGGCGGAGATGGGAGCGAGGATGACCACGAAGGCCGCGGTGGGTCCGGTGACTTGGGTCCGCGCGCCACCAAAGAGGGCGACCAGAGAGCCGGCGATGATGGCCGTATACAGGCCATACTGGGGAGCGACACCCGAGGAGATGGCCAGCGCCATCGACAGCGGCAGCGCCACCACCGCCACCACGAGACCGGCCACGACGTCATGCGCTAAGTCGGCTTTGCCGTAGCCTTTGCGAAAAACTTCCCGGAGCGCGGGCCCGGGGAGCAACCCGAGCTTGGGGAGCGCCCCGAAGGCGGCCCGGTAACGCTTCACGCGCTACGAGGGAAGCGGCTGGCCACTCCTCGTCCATTCTTGTGCTCAGTCATCTGCGCAGACGGGAGATTACAGGCCGCGGCCTGGCTTCGCGAATCCCTCACGGGTTGACGACGACTGCGGCCGAACCCACGACCCCGACGAGCTTTGCCTGAACCGTGGTGGCTCCGGTCTTTAGCGCGGTCAACTCGCCGGAGGCAGTCACCTCCGCGATGCCACTGCTCTGCAGGCTCCAGCCGACTTGCGTCGAAACATCCTGCACCGTTCCGTCGCTGAGGTGTGCGTTGGCCCGAAGCTTGACAGTGCCACCTGCGGACAGAGAGAACACGATGCTCGCCGGGAGAATCTCGACTCCGGTCACCACTGCAGCGCCTCCGACGAAGGGGGCGCTGCCGGTCACCACCGTCAAGTCCGGACGAATGACGGACGCAGCGACGCTGCTCGATTCGGCGACGAGCGCCATGGCCATCCCGCGGGTTTCGGCGCCGTTAGAAACGGCCACCACCGCTTGGTTGGCGCTCGACCAACGCGCTTGCTGGGTGACGTCGAACTGGCTTCCGTCGCTGAAACTACCCTGCGCCATAAGCGGGACTTCACTTCCTACCGCACCCCCGGGGAGGTTCGGAAGAATGGTGACTGAGGTGAGCGTGGCCGAGCTGACCTCGACCGCAGCACCAACGGTGATTCCTTCGAAGCTGCACGTCACCTGTGCCGAGCCCGGCGTGCGAGCCATCAGCAACCCAGCCTGCGGGCCATTGGAGATGGAAGCCACGTTCGGCGAGAGGGAGGTCCACACGGCCCGAGAGGAGACGTCCAGTTGGACGCCGTCAGGGAAGGTAGCGGTTGCCACCAGCTGCAGTTGCACACCGGCGGGAATGGCCGACGGCAGTGCCCCGACGGAAAGCGCCTGCACCCCAGCCGGTGTCGTCGTGACGAGCGCATTTCCGGCGATGCCGCCGTAGTGCGCGTTGGCTTGGGCGTTGCCGGTGCCCAGCGCCGAGGCCGTGCCGCGCGTGGGACCCGTCCCACGCAGACGCAAAACCGAGGGTGTCGAGGACGTCCAGGCGGCCAGGCTCGACACGTTCTCGCTCGAGCCGTCGGAAAACTGCGCTGTGGCCTGGAAGCTCGCCGGCTCGCCTGACGGGACGGCGGGGGGTCCAGAAATGGCCAAGCCCAGGGGCGTCGCAGGGTCGACAGTCACCGAGGCGCGCGCGAGGGCCGGGCCGAACACCGCGGTCACGGTGGCCGTTCCCAGGCCGGCTCCGGCGAGCGTGCCGCGGGTTCCTGCTGCGTTGGCCACCCGAATGACTGCGGGATTGTTCGACGTGAAGACCGTCCAGGGCGTCACATCGACGGCATCGCCTGCCGGCCAGACTGCAGTGGCGCGCACCGGCCGCTCCGTCCCAGCGTGGAGCTGTAGCAGCGGAGGCCAAAGCTCAAGGCCCGCCAACTGGGGTTGCACGCTCACCGCCGCGCTTCCGACAGCGCCGCCAAACGTTGCGGTCAGTTGTGAGACGCCCGCGTCGGCGCCGAGCGCCTGCCCAGCCTCCGGTCCATTTCCGACGACTGCGAACCCGGTGTCGGAGCTCCATCCCGAAAGCGCCGTGACGTCGAGCTCGCCTCCGTCGATGAAGATGGCGGTTGCCGTCAAAGCGGCCCATCCGCCCGGTCCGATGGTGAGTTGCGAAGGAGAGACCTCCAGCCGTTGGACGGCCCGAGAAACGGCCACCAGCGAGGCTGAGCCATAGAGTCCGTTGAGCTTGGCTCCGGTTGCGCACGACTTCGCGCTACGGGCGAATACCGCTCCGCCGCGGATGCCCGTGGCCACCTGCACCTGCGCCGGGCAGGTGGAGTTCCATCCCGCAAGCTGAGTGACATCATCCACGCTGCCATCGGCCAGGACGCGCTCCGCGGCGAGGGTATAGGGAAGTCCCACCGTCAAGGAGGGCGTCGGCGGCCAAACCAGTAAGGCCACTGGGGCTGCCGGGTCGACGCTCTGGGTAGCGGACGCCACCAGGCCGTTGAATGCGACGTCGACGTCCGCGGTACCAGCATCCAGGGCCAAGGCGACGCCCGAGTTCGGCGGAACCGCCAGCACCCCCGGGTTGGTTGCGCTCCAGCTGGCCTGCCCGGTGAGCTCGAGAACACCTTGGTCCGAGAAGGTGCCCCAGGCGGTGAACGCCGTGGCGCCGCCGATGCCAATGGAGTCCGGCAGGGCCGGCGATGCCTCGAGGACGGCCAAGGAAGCACCGCTCACCAGCAGGGGCAGTTGCGCATCAAAGGCGCTCGTCTGGGCCTCGGCCACCGTGGTTCCGGCAGCGAAGCCCTGCACCACGCCCGCGACGGAGGGGAGAAAGAAGGCGAGGGACGGGTCATCCACCGTCCATTGCACGCTGCCAGTCATCGGCTGCGGCGTGCCGTCAGAAAAGAGGCCGGTGGCCACCAAGGCCGCACTGGTATTCGTGGAAACCCACGGAACGAGCGGAGAGATGAACAGTGCAGAGAGCGTGGCGTCGGTGACAGAGAGGGTGGCGGAGCCCGTGAGCTGCTGGTAACTGGCGCTGAGTTGCGACGTGCCGGGGGCCACCGCCACCAGCGCGCCCACGTTTCCCGGGGTGTTGGAAACGGAGACGACGGCGGGTTGACTGCTCGTCCAAGTCGCCAAACTCGTTAAGTCGGCGTGCGTGCCGTCCGTAAAGAAGCCCATCGCCGTGCAAACGACGTCCGTACGAGCCGCCACCACCGGTCGGTCGACCGTCACCACCAGGGAGATGAGTTGGGCGTCGGTAACGACGAGGTGCGCGCTTCCGCTGGTGGCGTCCAGGATGGCGTCCACGTCCACCTCGCCCGTGGCCAAGGCCAGCACCTGGCCCTGGACCCCGGCGTCGTTGGAGACTTGCGCCACCCGGGAGTTGGATGTGCTCCACGTCGCGGAAGCCGTCACGTCCTGCTGAGCGCCGGACTGGAGCACCGCGGTGGCTGTTGCCTGGACGGTCGCGCCCAAGGGCAGAATGCCGGCCGGCGTCGTCACCACGAGTTGCACCACGCGCGTCGGTGGCGGGGTGCCAGACTGGCAATTGGTGCCGTCGCAGTATTGGTTGCCCGGGCAATTGTTGTCTTGGTGGCAAGGCGCGCCGGTGAGTTGTGGCACGCAGGCCGCGAAGAGGAAGCCCGCCGCCGGCCCGAGCCACCTCATGGCGAGTGGCCCAACGAGGGCTCGAGGAAAAACAGCGTCACCGCTGCGCCGCCGGCCACCGCCGCACCGGCATAGAATCCGTTGGCGGCGGCTGCTCGCGCGTTGGCGGTGTCATACAGCTGCTGGGCGGCGGCTTGGGTGTGGACACGCGAATGGAGTTGGTCCTGCGCGGTATTTGCGCTGGCGCCGAAGGCGATGCCCACGCCCGCGGTGACGACTGCGACGGCCAGGGCGACGTACGTCCACTTGCGCTCGCCGGGCGTAGGGCGCGCGCTGGGTGGAGGAATGTCCTGGTGAACGGCCGCGTCCGGTGCTCGCGTTTCGGGCGTCGGCTCCAGTGGCCTGAGGGTGAGCTCGAGCTGGAGCGCGCCTCCCGGAGGGAGCTCCACGTCTCGGTGGGCCGCGGCGTGGCCGGAGAGCTCTGCGAGGACGACGTGGTGCCCCGCCGGAAGCAGTCTGTCCACCGGGGCTGGCTGGGGAGGGGATTGGTCGATGGTGACCAGGGCGCCCGAGGGCTCGACCGAAACCGTGAGGCGCCCCTCGGGCGGAATGGCTGCGCGCAGCTTGGCCACATGCTCGGCGACTGCGTCATGGTCGGGCGCTCCGGGCGCGCCGGCCAGGTAGCGCTCGTAGGCTGCAACCGCCTCGGACGGTTGGCCCAGTCGTTCATGGCAGCGCCCGATGTTGTACTCGACCGCCGGACTCGGTTGCAGCGCCTCGGCCGTCTGGAACGCCGCCAGGGCCCCGGCAAAGTCCCCGGCTCGGTACAACTCCTGGCCTTGGGCGAAGGCGTCACGGGCACGGTCACGCGCTTCCTCCGGCTGGGTGGAGAGAAGGAGGCCGACGGCGACGGCAAGCGCGACCATGCTCGGACTGAGGCCTTAGACCACAAGTGCTGCGCGCTGCCAGCACTCAACCGGTGTCAGTACGGCGACTCCTTGAGGTCCGGAAGCACGGCGCCTGGCAGGGAGTGGAGGTGGATGTCGACAGCCAGGCCGTCCGCTGGCCGCACGAGGCGTGTCTCCGTGAAGTAGCCCTGGAGGCTGAGCTCGAGTCGAATGGGCACCCCTTGGCGCACGGCCAAGCGCACCGGGGTGACGCCGCGCGCTCGGCCGCCGAGCGCCACAGTGGCCCCGGGTGGCTCGGATTGCACAGTGACGGCCACCGTCCTTGGCGCCGGCGGTGGGGGACTGGCGGTGACAGGGAGGGCGGGTGCGGCCACGGAGCCGCTCGCTTCAGGTGCCACGGGCACTGGATTGAGCGGAGCGGCCCGGGCCATGGGGGGCGCCGCCACGGGGTGCTGGCGGTGCCGTGTCACCCAGAGGGACAGAGCGCCGGCGGCGGAGAGGACGGCCAGCAGCCCCAGGCCCGCAACCGCCCAGCCACTTCGGGACTGTGGCGGAGAGAGCACCGCTGAGAGCTCCGCGATGACGGCCTCCATGCTGTGAGGCCGGTCGTCGGGACGCTTGGCCATCATCCGTGCCAGAAGTCGCCCCATCCGTCGCGGAAGCACGCCCTGCGGCCCGACTCGCGGAAGCCGGGGAGCCGGCTCTAGGAGGTGGGCCGCCAGGACGTGCGTCGCGCTGGCCCCACGGAAGGGCGGGGTGCCGGCCAGGAGCTCCCAGAGGACGACACCCAGCGAATAAATGTCGGCTCGAGCGTCCTGGGACAAACCCGAAGCCTGCTCGGGAGACATGTATTGGGGCGTGCCGAGGATGAGCCCTTCGCCCGTGTCCCGTCCGTCGCGCGGTGGTTCCGCCAGACGGGCGATGCCGAAGTCCACCAGCTTCACCGCGTCCGGGCCGCCGGGCTGGGGAACGAGGAGCACGTTTTCAGGCTTGATGTCGCGATGAAAGATTCCCTGGGCGTGGGCGGCGGCCAGTGCACGGGCCATGTCCCGGCCGATTCGGACCGCCTCCAGGACGGGCAGGGCGCCATGCCGGCAGAGCCGTTCGGAGAGCGTCTGTCCGGGGAGGTACTCCATGACGCAGTAGACGCTGCCCTCGGTGGCCCGACCGAAGTCGAAGACGTCGACAATGCCCGGGTGGCGGATTTGGCTCGCGGCAATGGCCTCCCGCTGAAAACGCGCGACGAAGTCCGGTCGAGCGGTGTGGACAGACTTCAGCACCTTGACGGCAAAGGTTTTGCCCAGCGTGAGGTGCTGGGCACGGTAGACGGTGCCCATTCCCCCCTGGCCGATGACTTCCTCAATCCGGTAGCGCTCGCCGAGCACCAGCCCCGGGGGGAGCAACTGGTCCGGGGGCTCGGGCGGTGCGGCCGGCAGGGACGGCAAGCCGGAGATGGGCCGGCGAACGACAGTGACCACCAGGGCACCCACTTGCAGTCGACTGCCGTCCACCAGTGGGCCCTCCCGAGCCGGACGCCCATCCAGGAGGACAGCTTTGGCGCTCGCCGCCTCCCACCCGAAGGCACCGTCCTGTCGGCGCGCAATTTTGAGGTGGACACCGGCCACGCCCTCTCCGGCGACGGCCAGGCTGCAGCTCGGGTCCGCCCCGAGGCTTCCGCCGCCTGCGGGGACGACGAGGACGCGCCCGGCGGCAGCGCCCGAGACGATGCGGAGCTCCCACTCTGAGGGCAGAGGTCGGGGTCCGCCAGCCTCCTCAGGCCGCTGTTGAAGCGCGCTGTCCATACTCGTTTCTTAGCCCCCGAGCATAGTCGCCCGCGGCCGGCCGTCGAGGGGGGCGAACAAAAAGGCTGGCCCTTCCCCCGTTGGATGTCAGCACAATGGGCTGGCTGGGGAAGGAAGGGTCATGAATTACGTCAATCCCGCACTGCGTCGGGAAATTTTCGGCTGGCACAGTCCGCGCCTGGGGCTGGACATGCCGATTGTGCGTTACGGCCACTTCGGGAGGGCATTGCTGCTCTTTCCGACGGCGTCGGGAGACTTTCTGGAGGCAGAAAGGATGTGGCTCATCAAGTCCATCGAGCCACTCCTCTTCGCTGGCCGGGTGACGGTGTTCAGTATCGACAGCATCAACCGCCACGCCTGGATGAACGACCAAGTCGGTGTCCGGGAGGCGGCGCGTCGGCAAGCTCTGTATTCCGGTTACATCGAGGAGGAGGTGCTGCCGCACGTCCGGACTGTCCTGCAGAATCCCACCGCTCGCATTGGCGCCTCCGGCGCAAGCTTCGGTGCCTTCTACGCGGCCAATGCCATGCTTCGTCGACCGGACCTCTTCGACACCCTGGTGGCCATGAGCGGCTTCTATGACTTGGGCCCTGGGTACTTGCACGGTTACGGCGACGACAACGTCTACTTCAACAACCCCTCCTCCTACCTCCCGGGGATGAATGACTCCGGCATGCTGGACTTGCTGCGACACTCGCAAATTTACATCGTCAGTGGGCAGGGAGCGTACGAGCGACCCGACGCGTCGGTTCGCTTTAGTCAGGCGCTTTCGGCCAAAGGCATTCCCCACCAGCTCGACCTCTGGGGACAGGACGTGAACCACGACTGGCCATGGTGGAGGCGAATGCTTCCCTACGCGCTGAACGAGCGGGTGGGATGGTGACGACTCAGCGCACACGAGCCCGGGTGGGGTTGCTCGTCGGGCGCGAGCGAAGCTTTCCAGAAGCGCTCGCCGCAGAGGTGACTCGCCGAGACTCGTCGGTACAGGTGGCGTTGGCGAAGCTGGAGGCGCCTCGGGCCGACGCGCGGCCGCCGTATGAGGTCCTGGTCGACCGCATTTCTCACGAAGTGCCCTCCTACCAGCCCTGGCTCAAGCTCGCGGCGCTGTACGGCACGCGTGTGGTGAACGACCCTTTCTGGCGCACCGTGGACGACAAGTTCCTCGACGCTGGGCTGGCCGGCGCCCTGGGGGTGGCCGTTCCTCGCACGGTGCTCCTTCCCAACAAGGCCCACGGCGCCGACGTCACCGCTGAGTCCCTACGCAATTTGAGCTGGGTGGATTGGGACGCGCTGGTGGCAGAGCTCGGCCTTCCCATTTACCTTAAGCCTCACTGGGGCGGCGGCTGGCGAGACGTCACCCGGGTGACGACGCGGGAGGAGTTGCTCGCCGCCTATGACAAGAGCGGGCAGCGCACACTCATTGCCCAAAGCGAGGTGCCCTGGACACAGTACGTCCGGTGTCTCGTCATCGGGCAAAGCCAGGTCCGGCCGGCGCTGTGGGACCCCCGGCTTCCGCACGCCGAGCGTTACCGCAACGCCTCGCTTGGAATGCCGCCCCTGGAAGACGCGGTGCGGGAGCGGGTCGAGCACGAAGCGCGACTTCTGTGCGAGGCCCTCGGGTACGACATGAATACAGTAGAGTTCGCCATCAATGACGGCGTCCCGTACGCCATCGACTTCATGAATTCGGCTCCCGATTTGGATGAGGCGTCGCTCGGGCCGGAGCACTTCAGCTGGGTGGTGGAGAGGATGGCAGAGTTGGTGCTGGCCCTGGCGCATGACCCGGACTCCGCGCCGCTCCGCCGATGGGACGCGCTCCTCGGCCGGCCCGCGACCCGATGACGCTCCACCGCTACACCCTCGAGGTCCAACCGCACCGGCACCAACTCCACCTCACGCTGGAGCTCGAGGGGTTGCCGCCTGGAGCGCTGCGGCTCGCGGTACCCACCTGGGTACCCGGGGCCTATGCCTTCCTCCGCTACGGCCGGGACGTGCTCTGGCTTCGGGCCGAAGATGGAGGTAACGGCCGAGCCCTCAGGGTCACCCGGGACGGCTGGAGTGGCTGGCGGATTGAAGACGCACCACCGTCGCTCCGGGTGACGGCCCAGCTCAACGCCTGGGACGTCAGCAGCGGCGAGTTGGCCGGCCTCGTCGACGAGACTTGGGCGCTGCTGCTGGGGACGCGCTACCCCTTCGCGCCGGCGCACCCCGGACCGTGCGAGGTCGAGTACCGCCTCCCGGAGGGCTGGCCGCTCCACCACCCGACGGGAGCCGTCCAAGTCGGCCCGCGGCGCTACCGGTATGAGAGCCAAGCCGCGCTTCTGGATGCGCCCGTTGTCGCCGGTGCCTTCACCCACGCCAGCCGAACAGTACGCGGGACGCCCTTTCATGCCCTCTTTCTCGCCGTCCCGCTGGGCTACGAAGAAGAGGGCCCAGGTTTTCTCGACGGCCTGGCCAAAGTGGCCCAGGGCTGCCACGAGATTTTCGGAAGCTTTCCCTTCGCGGACTACACCTTCATCTTCGACACCAGCGCCGAATCGGGCTGGGGCATGGAGCACGCCTCCAGCACGCTGGTGACCTTGGACCCAGAAGTCTTCATCGACGTCCGCCGTCGCGCAGACGCCTTCAGGGTGTGCGCTCACGAGCTCTTCCACGCCTGGAATGGCGCCCGGCTGAAGGCGGCTCCGCTGGGCACCGCTGACTTGGTGGGTGGCTCCTTCCCCGACGGGCTCTGGGTGACGGAAGGCTTCACTCGGTATTACGAGTTTCTCCTTGGCGCGCGGAGCGGCTGGCTCAAGCCGGCGGACGTCCTGAGCAACCTCGTCAACTACCACCGTCACCTCTCCAGTCGACCGGCTTGGGGAAGGGTGAGTGCCGTGGACTCGAGCCGGGCGGCCTTCCTCAACCACCACCGCTTTCCGGGCGCGGTGAATGGGAGCCTCGACTACTACGACCAGGGAATGCTCGTCGCCTTCGACGTCGACGTTGCGCTCCGGAAGGGGGGAGACTCCCTGGACGCCGCCCTGCGAGACTTTTTTGCTGCCTGGGCCGGGCGCGGGGCCGGTTACCGCACCGAGGACGTGCTTCAATTCCTGCACGCCCGGCTGCCAGAGGCAGGGGCCCTCGCCGCGCGCGGCGCGCAGGAGCCTGGGGGGCAGTGCACCGAGGCGTCACTGCGAGCGCTGGGCTTCGAAGTCGTCCGGGCCGACGTCGGCTACTTGGGCGTCGTCCTGGACGGCAACGCCGGGCCGAAGGTGAGTGACGTCGCGGACACCTCACCCGCTGCCCAAGCGGGGCTGGCCCCGGGCGATGAGCTCCTCGCCGTCGATGGACGGCCCTTCCGTCTGGCGGCGCTTCGCTACTGCCTGCAGCACCGCAAGGGCGTGTCGCTCACGCTTCGCCGTCAGGAGCGCACGCTGCGCGCCGAGGTGGAGGTGGGGAGCCGCAGCGAGGTCTCGGTGCTCAAGTGGGCGGGGGACGGCGGTCAAGCGGAGCGCGTCCGGGCTTGGCTCGGGTCGGACTTTCGTCCGGCAGCCGGCGAGCCCATCTCGCTGGACGCCTACGACAACTTTCACGGCATCCAAACGCTGCTCTAGGGACGCTTGGAGCCTCCCCCCCCGGGGGAGATTGGAGCCGCCAGAGCTCCGTCCGTGCTATTTCCCCAGGGCAGAGCGAGCGGCTCGCCCTGGCGCTGGGAGGCGCCTCCGTCCGTGGCAGACCGGCCGATGACATTCTTGGTCCTGGCCAGCTACTTCAAGGGGGGGCGCTTCATGGAGCAGGCCCACCGGCGCGGCGCCCAGGTTTTTCTCTTCACCCAAGCGAGGCTCCTGGACAAACCTTGGCCGCGTCAGGCCCTGGTGGATGTCTTCGCCCAACCGGACGCGAGTCCCCTTCAACACACGCTGCACACCGTGGCTTACCTGGCCCGAAGTCGCTCCTTCGACCGCGTCGTCGCCCTGGACGACTATGACGTCGAGACGGCGGCTGCGCTGAGGGAGCACCTGCGGCTTCCGGGAATGGGAGACAGCACCGCTCGCTATTTCCGCGACAAGCTGGCGATGCGCACCAAGGCCCGCGACTCCGGCATCCCCGTCCCGCCCTTCGTGCGCGTTCTCAATTACGACGAGCTCCGGGACTTCATGGCCAGCGTCCCAGCGCCGTGGATGTTGAAGCCGCGCAGCGAGGCCAGCGCGGCGGGCATCGTCAAAGTGCAATCTCCGGAGCAGCTGTGGCGAACGCTGGATGCGCTCGGTGACCGCCAGTCCTACTTCCTCCTGGAGAAGTACTTACCGGGGGACGTTTACCACGTGGACTCGCTCGTCCAGGAGCGGAAGGTCCTCTTCTCTGAGGTGCACCGTTGCGGGACGCCGCCCTTCGACGTGGCGCACTCCGGTGGCATCTACACCTCGCGGACGGTCCCCAGGGGAAGTCCGGAGGACTTGGGCCTGCGGGCGCTCAACGCCCGAATTCTCGAGCAGCTGGGACTGGTTCAGGGCGTCTCGCACGTGGAATTCATCCGCGCGCCGGACGGGGAGCTCTTCATGCTCGAAACGTCCGCCCGGGTGGGAGGCGCGCACACCGCGGACATGGTGGAGGCAGCCACCGGCCTCAACCTCTGGGAGGAATGGGCAAACTTGGAAATGGACGGCCCGGGCTACCGGCTGCCGACTCGGCGGTCCGAGTACGGCGGGCTCCTCATGACGTTGGCCCGCGAGGAGAGGCCAGACCTCTCCGCCTATTCGGACCCGGAGGTGGCGCTGCGCGCCGAGGAGCCCTTCCACGCCGGCCTCGTGCTTCGCTCGCCCAGTCCGGCACGCGTCGAGGCGCTGCTGACGGAATACGCGCCGCGTCTTTCGCGCGACCACCAGGCCGTGCTCCCGGCGCAGGACCGTCCGTCACATTAGCGGAGCGGACGCCAAGCCCCCACTCAGGAGCCAGCCCGTGGATGCCACCTACCGCCGCCCCTTCAACCGCGCCTGGACGAAGGAGCTCTACGCACGCTACCGCGCGCGGCTGGAGGCCTCGCTCGGCCCCATTCCCTTCGCCTTGGCCGAGACGCCCTTCTTCGTGACGCCCGAGCTGCGTGACGCGCTCAACCGAAGCGCAATGGAAATTGTCCAGCAGCTGGCGGAGCCGGCGTTGCTTCGCCGGCTGATGACCGTCATCCCCAGCAAATACGACACCCCGGGCATGGACGCGCTGCCCAACTGCGTCCAGGTGGATTTCGCCATTACCCCGGCCCCGGGCGGAGGGCTCGAGGGGAAAGTGGTGGAGCTGCAGGCCTTCCCCTCCGGCTACGCGATGATGACGTTCTTCGCCGACGCGTGGCAGGCCGAGTTTCAATCCATCCCCGGACTCGAGGGCGGCTGGAGCTGCTTCGTCCTGCCGCGCGAGCAAGGGATGAAGCTCATGCGGGACACCATCCTCGGCGGGGAGCCGCCCGAGGCGGTGGCGCTCGTCGACTTCGAGCCTGACCTGCAGAAGACGGTTCCCGACTTCGTGGCTACCGAGAAGCTGTTCGGCGTGGAGTCGGTTTGTGCCACGGAGCTGGTGAAGGAGGGACGACAGCTTTTTCGACGCAAGGCGGGACGGCTCCTGCCGGTACGGCGCATCTACAACCGGATGGTCTTCGACGAGCTGGAGCAAAAGGGCTACCGCTTACCCTTCGAGTGGAACGAGCCGCTGGACGTCACCTGGTGCAGCCACCCCAACTGGTATTGGCCCTGGAGCAAATACTCGCTGCCCTTCCTCAGGCACCCGGCCGTGCCCAAAGCCACCTTCCTCTCCGAGCTGACGACGCTTCCCACGGACCTCTCGCGCTACGTCCTCAAGCCGCTCTTCTCCTACGCCGGCTCGGGCGTCCTCATCGACGTGACGCCGGAGGACATCGCCCGGGTGCCAAGCGCACAGCGGGGGGGCTGGGTTCTCCAGGAGAAAATTACCTATGCCCCGGCGATTCAGGCCCCGGACGGCTCGGCGGTGAAGGCCGAGGTTCGGGTGATGCTGCTTCGACCTCCCCAGGCGCCGGCGTTGACGGTGGCCATCCACCTCGTCCGGCTCTCGCGCGGCAAGATGCTGGGGGTCGACCAAAACAAGGGCCTGACTTGGGTGGGCGGCTCGGTGGGCCTGTGGCGGCCGTAGGGAGAGAGAGCCCCCCGGGCCCTCCTCAAACGCCGCGCATCGTCTCGAGGATGAGCCAGTCGACGACGGCGCGCATGTCGTTGGTTTGCTCCCAAACCTCAATCTGCCGGTGTGCGGAGGTGCCCTGCCGGGCCATGCGCCGGATGTGCTGCAGCGTTCCGGTGGTGCCGAGCCGGTCGGAGGCCTCGCCGACGAAGTCCACCAACTCGTCGGCCAGCTCGGGGAAGGGGCGCTCGCAGAGCATCCCGAAGTCAATCATCATCGCGTCGGTGCCGTAGCGCTGTGCCCGCCACTTGTTCTCTTCGATGAGCGAGCGCTCGTAGCTGCGCCAGGCGGTGTTGCGCTGGTACATGAGGTAGAGCTTGGCCATCAGCGCCTGGGCCAGCGCCACCAGAGCCACGGTGTCCTCGATGTTGGTGGGCATGTCGCAGATGCGAATCTCCACCGTGTCGTAGAGGTAGTGCGCCCGGACGTCCCACCACAGCTTCTTCCCAGTGTCGATGCAGTGCGTCTTCACCAGAAGCTTCACCAAATTCTCCAGCTGCTCGTAGCTCTCGAACTCGTCCGGAATCCCGGTGCGTGGAAAGCGCTTGAAAATGTGGCTCCGGTTGCTCATCAGCCCGGTCTTCCGACCGAGCCAGAAGGGAGAGCTGCAGGAGAGCGCCAAGAGGTGGGGGAGGAAGTAGCGGACTTGGTTGGCCAGGGCCACCGCCACCTGTTTGTCCTTGATGCCCACGTGCACGTGGAGGCCGAAAATGAGGTTGGCCCGAGCCAAGTCCTGCATGTCATTGACGATGGTGTGGTAGCGGTCGGCCTCGGTGATTTTTTGAGTCGTCCAGTCACTGAAGGGGTGGGTGCTGGCGGCGACGATGCGCAGCCCCCCCTTGCGCGCCAGCCGGTCGAGCTCGGTGCGCATCTCCAGGAGTTGCGCGCGCGCCTCGCCCACGTCCTGGCAAATGGTGGTGCCCACCTCCACCATCGACTGGTGGAGCTCCTGCCGGACGCGCTCGCGGAGGATGGTTCGGCCCCCCTCCTCCATAATTTCGCTGACGTAGGAGCGCAGGTCCCGCGTCTCCGGATGGACGATTTGGTACTCCTCCTCGACGCCCAGGGTGAATTGGCCGTCAATCACCGCGGTGCTCGCTTGGCGGCGAAGCCCTCACCATGCCCGGCGGGACGGGAGTGAGGTGCTTGGAGGAACCTCCGGAAGGGAAAGCCGTCGTGATTGTTGCGGCCCTCGCGTGCACAGGCGATGGTGAATTTCGCCATTTGCTCCACCACAATGTGGAAGTGCTTGGGAAGGATGGAATTCACGTCCATGTCCGGCGCCGGGTTGGTGAAGTCGATGGCGTAGGCCACGCCATCCTTGATGGCGAACTCCACCGAATTCATGTCGTAGCCCAGGGCGTGGTTGAGGGCCCAAGCTCCGTCCAGAACCCGGTATTCGAGCTCGGGCGGCAAGAAGTGCTCCGACTCGAGGTAACAGCGCCGCTTGGGGTCGTACTGGATGGGGAGGATGAAGTCCTTGCCGATGCAGATGCACCGAACGTACTCCTCGAAGTCGATGAATTGCTGCAGCGTCATCACCAGCGTGCTGCTCTGGTCGTAGCTGTGCTGGAGCTCCTCGAGGTTGTTGACGCGGGAGACGTTTTTCCAGCCGCCGCCGTCGGCGGGCTTGAGAATCGCCGGAAAGCCCACGTACCGAGCGATGCCCTCCCAGTCGAGAGGGTATTCCAAGTTGCGCAGGCTCTTGTTGGGGTCGATGGAGGGCACGTAACTCTTGGACGGCAAGAGCACCGTCCGAGGGACGGTGACGCCAATTTGCGAGGCGAGCGAGTACCCGAAGAACTTGTCGTCAGCGCTCCACCAGAAGGGGTCGTTGATGACGTAGGTGCCGCCCAGCGAAGCCGCCTTCAAGTGGAAGCGGTAGAAGGGCACTTCGTGGCTGATGCGGTCGACGAGCACGCGGTAGGGAGGCGCGAAGCGCTCCGGCGTGCCGCCCACCCGGGCAAACTCCGCCCGGAAGCCGGGCGTCTCGTTCACCTTGGCGATGAAGGCCTGGGGGAAGCTCTGCTCCTGCCCAACCAGAATTCCGATGCGCTCGGTCATCCCCCATCAGCCCTCGTGCGGCCCCCGCCCCGGACCCGCTCCGGGTGCGCCTGCCGCCTCTCACGGACATAGCAGAAGCCGGGGCCTACGAGGCGAGGGGGACCTCGGCTTCGAATTCACGCATGCTCTGCACCGGAGCTGGAATGGGCCTGAGACCCCGTCCCAGAGCCAGGGTGTTGAAGCGCGAGGTGAGCCAGCCGGGGATGAGGAGGGCGAAGGTGCGGGCCAGGCGGCTCGGGTCGTCCAGCGTCTTCAGCATCCGTTCCAGGAGGGAGTGCCCATAGGCGTCCCGGAGCGCGGCGGTGTGCTGCGGCCGGTGAATCCAAGCCAGCACCCCGGGACGGTCCGCCTCGGGGTGAAACTGCGTCCCCTCCAGGCCGGGCCCGAAGCGGAGGGCCAGCAGGGCCTCCCCTTTGTCCTTCTGCCCGGGCCGGCTCTCGGTGGCCAGCACCGCGCCCTGGTGGTGGGCCAGCCGAGTCGCGTCCAAGCCCACCGCCTGCCAGCGGCGGTGTTCCCAGACAAAGAGCCGCTCAGCGAAGGGCCCGAGAAAGTCCGTCCTTTCGCCTTCCTCGGTGAGGTAGGCCGGAAAAATCGCAAACTTCAAGTCATGCCTCCGCGTCATCTCCGCGAAGCGAAAGTGCTGGACGGCAATTTCGAAGGAATGGCAGACGAGGAAGGCCTTGGGCGCGCGCTCCTTGTCCTGCGCCACGCGGTCGAGGAGGGTGTCCAGGAAGACGCGGTAGGCGGTGCACCAAGGCTCCTCCCAACCGTCATGGGGTGAACCCGGGCCCCCGGAGGAAAGCACCAAGTCGGCATTGCGACTGGGGAGCTCGCCCAGGTTGCGCGGCTGCACGTGCTCCAACACCACGCTCAGCCCGGGGTTCGCCGCCCGGACGCGCGCGGAAAAGCCCTCCAGGAGGCGACGGAAGCAGCGGACGGCCTCGTTGGGCACGCCGTTGTTCATGTCCACGAGGCTGACGCGAAGGGGCTCCAGAACCTCCAGTATGGCAGTTGGGGTGACGGTGGTCAGCCCTGACGTCGCCGGGTCGAGGTAAGGTTGCGGGTTACGCTCGATGAGCACCGCTCCCCGTTCTCTGCCGCCCACCGAACCTCCCCAGGCGCCGCTCTCCGTGGCTGAGCGGCTCGGGGCCGATACCCGCTTCACCGGCAAGGGCGTGGTGGCCGCTTTCCTCGACGCGGGCTTCTACGCCCATCCCGACCTCACCAAGCCCCACAGCCGCATCCACGCCTATGTCGACCTCATTGGCCGGACGTCCGGCGTCGAGCACCTGAGCCGGGTGGATGCGTCGAGCTGGCACGGGATGATGTCCAGCGTCGTGGCCGCCGGCAACGGGGCCCTCTCCTCGGGCCGCTACCGTTCCCTCGCGCCCGACTTGGGGGTGGTGCTGGTGAAGGTGGGAACGCTGAGCCGGGTCCACCACGACGACATCGCCCGCGGCATTGAGTGGGTGCTGGTCAACCGTCCGCGGTACGACATCCGCATTCTCAACATCTCCTGCGGCGGTGACTACGAGGTGAGTTACCTCGAGGACACATTGTCGCGTTTCGCCGAGGCCGCCATCCGTGCCGGCATTGTGGTGGTGGCCGCGGTGGGCAACAACGGCGACCGACCAGGGTACGTGGTTCCGCCGGCCAGCGTGCCGGCCGTCATCAGCGTGGGTGGCATCAACGACTTCGGAGACCCGAGCCTGGGGCGTCTTTTGCCCTACAAGTCCTCCTACGGCCCCACCCTCGACGGCTTACAAAAGCCAGAAGTGGTGACGCTGGCGGACTTTCTCGCGGCACCCATTCTTCCGGGGACGCCCACGGCCCGTGAGGCGGCGCTCCTCGCCGCCTTGGACGCGGCCAGTGACGCCGAGTTGAGCGCCACCATTGCCCAAAACCGCGGCGTGTACGCCCCGCTGGATGCCGTCGAGGGCCGGCCGGCCTACCTCATCCGCCAAGTCGTGGCCGCCGGGCTGCGCGACGGCTCCGTCATCGACGAGCACTACAAGCGGGTGGACGGCACCAGCTTCGCCGCGCCCATCGTCACGTCGGTGGTGGCCCAAATGCTGGAAGCCCAGCCGGGCTTGACGCCGAGCCAAGTGAAGCGACTGCTGCTGAAGACGGCCGAGCGCGTGGCCGGCATCGACGTCGACCGGCAAGGCTGGGGCGTCATCCGCCCACGACAGGCCGTTCAGGCGGCGCTCGCCTTCCAGGGCCGGTAGCGGCCGGCGCGGGCTTCCCCCCGCTACCCCTCAGCGAGGCCGTGCCGCCTGGGCCCGCAACCGCACCTCGCCGAGCGCCAGCAGGGGCTCGAGGAGCCCCAGCACCTGCCCCGGCGTCGTGTCCCGCATGCAGCGGTGGTGGCCCAAGGGGCAGCGCAGCTTCCCCAGGCGGTTGCAGGGCCGACAGGGCAGGGTGGACTGGACGAGCAGGCGCTGGTGCGGCGCGAGGACGACGCTGGCCGGCTCGTTGGGGCCGAAGAGGGACACCGTGGGGACACCCAGCGCCACCCCGGCGTGGGAGAGCCCCGAGTCCAGCCCCACGGCCGCGGTGCAGACGTCCAACTGGGCCAGGGACTCGGCGACGCCGTTGCCCAGCTGCAGGAGGGCCGCCCCGTCGCTGTGCGCGGCGATGGCCTCGGCGCGCGGGCGGTCCGCCTCCCCGCCGACGAGGAGAGTGCGCAGGCCATGGCGCCGGAAGAGGAGGGCCGCCAATGCTGCCGCGTGCTCCACCGGCCATTGCTTGGTGGGCCAGCCGCCGCCGGCGTGAATGGACACCAGAGGCGCCTCACCGTCCCAGCCGGCCGCTCGAAGTTGCTCCTGGGCGCGCGCCCGACGCTGGGCGGAGACGATGAGAGGAGCCGGTCGGCCCAGCGCCGGGAGGCCCACCGCTTCCGCCAGTCGCTCGAAGCGACGGGAAAAGGCGACTTCAAAAGGCCGGACGCGGGCCCGGTGCGTGTAGAGGAGGGCTTCCGGGCCGCCACCAAACCCCACGCGCGTCCCGGCGCGACTGCGGAAGAGGAGGTAGGCGGCCCGCGGCGAGCGCACGGGGGTGAGGGCCGCGTCAAAGCGCTCTTTTGGAAGCGTCTCCAAAAGGCTGCGGACACTGGGCTCGATGGAGGCCGGGCCCCACGAGAGGGTGCGCTTCACCGCCGGACAGAGGTCCAGGACCCCCTGGCCTTGGGCGTGGGTGAGTACCCACAGCTCGACGTCCGGCCAGCCGGCCCGCAGGTCGGCGATGAGACTCAAGGCGAAGACGACGTCGCCCATTCCCCCTTTGAGGTAGAGGAGCGCGCGCCTCAAACGAGCAGCCTCGGCGGCACGAGGAGAAAAAGGTTGCTGCGGCCCACCGGGGCACCCGAGACGGGAAGGCGAAGG
This sequence comes from uncultured delta proteobacterium, assembly GCA_963745475.1. Lineage (GTDB taxonomy): Bacteria > Myxococcota > Myxococcia > Myxococcales > Myxococcaceae > JADGRA01. The sequence goes on along the minus strand of CAVUXN010000008.1, from coordinate 1,239,739 downwards.
CCGAGGACGCCCGCCTTCTTCAACACCAAGCGCCCGCGCGTCTCCCCGAAGAGAAGCACCTCGGCCCAGGCCCCGAGGTCGGGCATGTGGCCCACGAGGCCCAGCCTGCGGTGACGCGGGCGTCGCCACCTTTGCAGCCAGCTGAGAAAGACGTCCACCTCACCTCCGGGCCTGAGGGGAGGGAAGGTCAAGGCGCGAGACGCGAGTCCAACCGCGCACAGAATGTCCGCCGTCTGCTGCGCCCGGACGAGGGGACTCGAGAGAAGTCCGTCCAGGCGCAGCCCTGTTTCTACCAATCGGCGCGCCACAGCGCGCGTCCGTCGGACGCCGGCGTGCGTCAAGGGCCGGCTTCCGTCGTCCCGCGAAGGGCGCGCCACGCCGGCCAGCCCATGGCGGATGAAGTAGAGCTCGACGGACGCCATGGGCTTTACCTGGCCACACCCTTCGGTGGGCTGTCCACCGGTAGTGCTGAAAAAGGGCGTTCCGGGGAAACCGCGTTTGCTAGGGTGCCCGCCCCATGAATTCCAGCCGCTTGCTCGGTGTCGCCGCCACGTTGTTGTCCCTCTCCGTCCTCGCCGCGCCGGCCAAAGCCAAACCGGCGACGCCGGCGGAGGCCAAGGCCTATGCCGACAAGCTGAATGCGGAGTTGTTGCAGCTCAACATTCGCGACTCCACAGCGCAGTGGGTGAAGAGCACCTACATCACCGACGATACGGAGAGGCTGGCGGCGGACGCGGACGACGCGGTGTTGGCCTATGTGGCCGAGGCGTTGCGTTACATCCAGCGCTTTCAAGGGCTGAAGCTCGACCCTGAGACGGCGCGGACGCTGTACCTGCTGCGGGTGAGCACTCCATTGCTGGCGCCCAACGACGCCAAGGCCCGAAAGGAGCTCACCGAGCTGGCCGCGAAGATGGAGGGGCTCTACGGGAAGGGGAAGTACTGCGGAAAGGACGGGAAGGGGCCCTGCAAGGACTTGGAGCAGCTCTCGGATGTCATGGACCAGAGCCGCGATTGGAACGCGCTGCTCGATGCCTGGACGGGGTGGCACGGCGTCGGCTCGCAGATTCGTCCGCTCTACGTCCGTTTCATTGAGCTGGCCAACCAGGGCGCGCGCGACAACGGCTTTGCCAACGTCGGAGACCTCTGGCGAAGCGGCTACGACATGGCGCCGGCAGACTTCGAGAAGGAGACGGACCGCATCTGGGGCCAGGTGAAGCCGCTCTATGAGGCGCTCCACTGCTACGTGCGGGCCAAGCTCCAGGACGTCTATGGAAAAGACCGCATTCCGGACAAGGGCCCCATCCCGGCGCACGTGCTGGGAAACATGTGGGCCCAGGAATGGACCAATGTCTACCCGCTGGTGGAGCCCTACAAGGGCGTGAGCAACCTCGACGTCACGAGCGCGCTCAAGGCGAAGGGCTATGACCCCATCAAGATGGTGAAGCGCGGCGAGGCCTTTTACGTCTCGTTGGGCCTCGACAAGCTACCGGACACCTTCTGGCAGCGGTCGATGTTCACCAAGCCGGCCGACCGTGAGGTGGTGTGCCATGCCTCGGCCTGGGACGTCACCTTCCACGACGACCTGCGCATCAAGATGTGCATCAAGGTGAACGAGGAGGACCTGGTCACCATCCACCACGAGCTGGGACACGACTATTACTTCCAGGCCTATTACCGGCTTCCCTACCTCTTCCAGCAGGGCGCCAATGACGGCTTTCATGAGGCCATCGGTGACGCCATCGCCCTCTCGGTGACGCCGAGCTACTTGAAGCAGGTGGGCATTCTCGATGCACTGCCTCCCGCCAACCAGCAGGCCCTCATCAACCAGCAGATGAAGGATGCGCTGGCCAAGGTGGCTTTTCTTCCCTTTGGCAAGGACATCGACCAGTACCGCTGGAACGTCTTCAACGGGAACATCCCCACCAACCGTCTCAACGCGGCGTGGTGGGAAATTCGCCTTCGCGACCAGGGCATTGCGCCTCCCGTGGGGCGGAGCGAGGCGGACTTTGACCCCGGGGCGAAGTACCACGTGCCAGCCAATGTCCCGTACACCAGGTACTTCCTGGCCCGGGTGCTCCAGTTTCAGTTCCACCGCGCGCTGTGCCGGGCGGCTGGGTTCCAAGGCCCGCTGCACGAGTGCAGTATTTACGGCAGCAAGGAAGCCGGACGAAGGCTGGAGGCGATGTTGGCCCTGGGGGCGAGCAAGCCCTGGCCGGACGCCCTCTTCGCCCTTACCGGCGAGCGGACGATGGATGGGGGGGCGTTGCTGGAGTACTTCGCTCCCCTCCAGGCCTGGCTGGCCGAGCAGAACAAGAGCCGCGCCTGTGGGTGGTGAGAACGGAATTCCGCAGGGAGGATTTGACTTCCACGGGCGCCGCTCTTATGACCCCGCGACCTTGCGCCCGGCAAAGCCGGACGAGGGACGACCCGGGGCTCATTCCCGGGCCAGCACTGAAAGAAGGCAACAGCAATGGCAGTTGGTACTGTGAAGTGGTTCAACGACGCGAAGGGCTTCGGCTTTATTACTCAGGAGGGTGGCGGAGAAGACGTGTTCTGCCACCACACCGCCATCCAGTCGGATGGATTTCGGACCCTGGCCGAAGGCCAGAAGGTCACCTTCGAGGTCGTCAAAGGCCCGAAGGGACTGCAGGCGCAGAACGTCCGTCCCGTCTAGAGTCCGTTTGACAAAGACGTTGGAAGGGGGCGCGTTCGCGCGCTGAGCACTTCACTTCGTCCGAGGCCCCGAGGGCGCTCTCCGCTAAAGAGAGACATCCTCGGGGCTTCGTTATTGCGGGCGCTACTTGGGGGTGGTGGGGCTGGGCATGGGAGGCGCGGGTGGCGGCGGTTTCACCTCGAGCAGCTCCACGTCGAAAACCAGCACCGCGCCACCGGGAATGCCGCCCTGGGGCTGGCCCCGGTCTTTGTAGCCAATGGTGGCTGGGCAGAAGAACTTCGCCTTTCCACCGACTTTCATCTTCTGTGCGCCCTCGGACCAGCAGGGGATGACTTTGTCGAGGGGAAATTCCGGAACCTGCGGATGCTTGGCGCTGTTGTCGAATTCGGTGCCGTCGGCCAGCGAGCCCTTGTAGGCCATCTTCACCACGTCCGTCGGCTTCGGCGAGGCGCCCGTTCCCTCTTGGATGGGGACGTACACCAGCCCGTCGGCAGTCACCACGGCTCCCTTCTCCTTGGCCGCCTTGTCCAGGACAGGCTTGTCCTTCTTGGCGCGTGCCGCCGCGGCCAGCGGAGCGCGCGTCGTCACCATGGATTGGAAACGCGGGCCATACTCCGCCAAGGGGACGAGGGGCTTCTGGCCGGCCAGGGCATCGGCGACGCCCTTCTTCATGACGTCCTTCTCGGCGCTGCTGAGGTTGAGCATTTCCCAGTTGCGTGCGGTGGCGTAGCCGACCACGTACAGCGTTTTGTCATCAGCGGTCTTCAGCGGGCCGACCGGTACCTCCGGCTTGGCCGCCACCGCGGGAACGCCTCCGTCAGGTGCGGCGGCCAGGCTGGGGCTGGCCAAAGCCAGGGTGGCGAGAAAACACAGCGTGCGAGGCATGGGCAGGGAAATCCTTTCATTGCCGGGAGTCGTGAGAGAAGACTCCTCGAGACCGCGCGCCCGTTTAGCCCAAAACTCCTTGCGCCGCGAGGCCCTCGCCCCCGGACGCTTTCTTGACCGTTTGGCTGGCGGGCCTAGCGTTTGCGCGCATGGACGAACAACGCAGGTCGGACCGGGCAGCCCTGGACATCCTTCTCAACAAGTACGTGAGCGGTGTCCCGTACACCGCGCGCACCCGCGACATCAGTCCCGACGGCGTGCGACTGGCGCGACTCCTCGAGCCGGACCGCATCGGCAAGCGCGTGGGCTTGCAGTTTCAGCTGCCAGGGTCGAGCGAGGTCATCTACGCCGAGGGCGAGGTGGTGCGGGAGTGGGTGGAAGCCGAGGCGGCCCACACCCACGCCGTGAAATTCACTCTGCTGACCGAGCGACACCGGCGGGCCATCCGCGAGTATGTCCAGGGTCGCATCGGACACTGAGGCGCAGCAAGCGTTTCGCGCGCGCCGACGCTTCACCCGCGTGCGCTCGTTGACTCGCGCGCCTTGACACCCTCCGACGCGCTCGAATCTCATGCGTCGGTTTCTTTTTTTTCGCGGGGAGGGCGCCGTTGACTACGTGGGTGCTGTTGACGTCAGCGCTCTTGGCCGCCGCCACCCCGGAGGAAAAGAAGTCTCCTCCTCCCAAGCCCGCCGCCGACGCCCGAACCGGGGTCGACTGGCAAACCCAGGTGCTGAAGGCGACCGGCTCGGGCGCCCCTGACATGCGGGCCACGAGCCCCGCACAGGCACGCCTCGGCGCTGAGAAAGCGGCGCAGCTGGACGCGTTTCGGAACCTCCTCGGCCAGGTGAAGGGGATTCAAGTCTCTGCCGGCAAGACGGTGGGGGAGCAGATGGGGCAGGAAGAAATCCGCGCCCGTGTGGAAGGCGTCATCAAAGGCTACCGGGTGGTGAAGAAGCGCTACTTCAGCGACCAGGGGGTGGAGCTCGACGTGGAGGTACCACTCGCCTCCATTAGCCTGGCCATCCTTCCGCCCGCGGCGGAGGTTCCCCTTCCCGGGGACCGCTCAGGGGGCGACCGCCACACCGGCCTGGTGGTGGACGTGCGGGGCCTCGGCGTGCAACCCGTCCTCGCCCCGCGCCTCCTGGACGAGTCGGGGAAGCTGCTTTACGGCCTGGAGGTGCTGCCCGAGGCGACGCGCAAAACCACCGGCGTTGCCGGATGGTTTAAGAGCGCGGACGCGGCCAGCCGGGCCCCGACTGTCGGCGACGCGCCGTTGGTCTTGAAAGCCGCCCGGGCCAAGGGCTCGGACCTGGTGCTTGCGCCGGCGGACGCCCGCGCCCTGGTGGAGCTACCTCCGACGGTGCTTCAAGAAGGCCGGGTGACCATTGTCTACAACTGACGCACAGCGCTCGGCGCTTGCGGCCCTCCTCTTCCTCGGGGCCGCCGGCGCGCTCTCGGCCGAGAAGCTTCCGGAGGTGGTGACGCGGGAGGCCAGCGGCGAGGCCGCCGTCCTCGGCGGCAACGTCGACCGGGCAGCGCGCGAGGCCAAGGAGGCTGCATTGCGCGAAGCGGTCGAGCAGGTGGCGGGGGTCATGGTGTCCTCCCAGACGCTGTCCGCCAACAGCCAGCTCATCTCTGACCAGGTGTTCTCCCACAGCGCCGGCTACGTGCGGAGCTACCAGGTGCTCTCCCAGACGCAAGACCGGGGGGTGGTGAAAGTCACCATCCGCGCCGAGGTCGGCACCAAGGAGCTCGACCGGGACTTGCAGGCGGTGCAGGCCCTGGTCCGCCGGCTGGCGGGGCGGCGGCTCGTCATTCTCCTGCAGGAGCAAACCATTGATGACAAGGGGGTGACGGTGACGTCCGGAGTAACAGCCACCGTCCTCACTGACGCCTTCAAGCGCGACGGGTGGACGCTGGTGGACCCCTCCTTCGCGGCGGGGAAAGTCCATGTTTCCTCCGCGGTGGCCCTGGGCGCAGTGGAAGCGAAAGAGATTGGAACCCTCTCCAATGCGGACGTCATCCTCTATGGCACCGTCGCCTTTCGCGACGCACCCGCGGACGCGCTGCTGCTTTCCGGTGGCGGCCCGCGGGCGGCCTTTCCCCTCACCGGGGACTATGACTTCGGCGTCTTCGAGACGTCATCCGGGAGCCAGCTGGCCAAAGTGTCCGGGAAGCTTCGAAGCAGCGTCGGGGACATGAGCCTTCAGTCGCGCGAGGAGAGTGCGCACAACCTCGTCCGGGTGCACGCCGAAGAGATTGTGACTCCCGTCCGCAAGGCTGTCGTCGAGTCGCTGCGTTCTGCCGAGCAAAACGGCAGCCGCCTGGTGCTGGAGTTGGTGGGAGTGGGGGACTTCGCGGCGCTTCAGGCCTTCACCCGGGAAATACCGAAGTGGAGCGCTGGGGTGCGTGAGCTCGGAAGCCCCACCCTCGCCGCGGGACGCGGGCGAATGGAGGTGACTTATTTGGGCACGGCGGCGACGCTGGCGGAGCAGCTGGAAGGCAAGGCCTTCCGTGGCAAGAAGCTGTCCGTCACCGGCGTGAGCGGAAACGCGCTCGAGGTGACACTCGGCAAGTGAGTCCCCTCCGGGCAAAGTTGGGCTTCGCCCTGTGGCTTCTGACGTCGCCGGCGCTGGCTTCCGTGGGGCAGGTGGCGGCGCTGGAGGGGATGGCGGTGCGTGTGCCCAAAACCGGCGCAGAGCAGTCACTGGCCACCGGCAGCGCGCTCGAGCTCGAGGACACGGTGCGGACGGCGAAGGCGAGCTCGGTGAAGCTGTTGCTCACCGACGGGTCGGCGCTGGCGCTCGGGCCAGAGAGCGAGCTCGTCTTCGAGGTCGCGGAATTCGCCGGGCAGGAGCGAGGTGCCTTCTCGGCCCGGCTGGTGCTCGGTCAGTTTTGGGCCAAGGTGAAAAAAATAGCTGCAGGGTCCACCTCCCGTTTCGAGGTGAAGGCTGGCCGTGCCGTTGCCGGGGTGCGCGGGACTATTTTTAGAATAGACGCGACACCGTTTGTGGCTGGCTCGCACCCGCCGAAAATCCGCGAAACGCTGGTGCGGGTGCTGGAAGGGAAGGTGGGGGTGAACGCCGAAGTCCGGAAGTCCCAAGCCCAAGCCGCGCCTGGAGGCCCCGTGCCAGGGCCGCGCCACGAGGTGTCTGGCCCCTCGGAAGTCACCGCCGAGGAATGGGAGAAGCGCTTCGTCGAGCTGCAGGCCAAGCAGCAAGTGTCCATCGGGGACACCTACTTTCGGACGGGAACGTTTGACACGAAGAAAAAGGACGCTCTGGACCGCTTCCTCGACAAACACCCATGAGTGGCCTCGCCATCGGCCTGTGGCTGGCGCTCGCAGCCGCCGGCCCCGAGCCGCTTCAACTTCCGGGTTTTCGCCTCCACCTGGTGCTCTCCGAGGAGCTGGAGCCCGACCGGCTCGAGGCCTTGGCCCGTCCGGGCGTGGTGTTGTGGCTGATGACGCGCTCCAACCTACTCAAGGAGTCGGTGGCCGAGCGCCTCGGGCACGCCGACGCCAGCTACGTCCAAGTCCGGCCGCCGCTGGGCCAAGCCGGGCTGCAGAGGCAATTCACGTCTCGGGTGCACCCCTGGGTGGAGCTCCCCGGCTTGGACGTCCAAAGCTACCGTCGCTGGGCCCCGGCTGGGACGGCGGTGGAGCTCTTGGGCGGCCTCACCGAGGAGCGCCTGGCCGAGCTGCGGGCCCTGAGGGCCAGCACCGTCCACTGGCGGCCCGAGGAGCTTCCGACGCCGGAGGAGTGGGCGAGGACGGCGTACCTCGCTGGGCTCGAAGTCCGTCCGCCGGCTGTGTTGCCGCCCTGCCCGCGGGCTCTCAAGGGAGCCGAGCGCATTCGTCTGCGCGTTCCCGCGGGTGTGGCCGACTCCTCTGCGGCGGGCTGTGGCTTTGCGCTCAGGCTTGAAATTCCCGCGTCCATGTCCGAGGCCGACGTCCGCGAGCTGTTGGTGGCGTTTCCCGGGGCTGAGTTGTGGACCGAGGTGAGGAGCGAGGCCGACGCTTCGGCCGCGGCGAGGCTCGTGGCCTGGTTGGCTGCGGCGGTGCCCGCCTCGCACACTGACGCGCCACCCGCCAACCGGTGAATGGCCTCTGAGGCAAGGGCAACGTCCTGGGCGACGCAGCCTTGACACATGGGCGGGCGGCCCTGTTATCTGCCGCGCGCTTCAGGGCCCTTAGCTCAGCGGTAGAGCACTACCTTGACACGGTAGGGGTCAGTGGTTCGAAACCACTAGGGCCCATGGTTTCAATGCGCGAGAGGTGCCGCCTCTTGCGCCCCACGGTAGCCGGGCGCCCGGGGCCGCGCTTGCTATGGCTGGGAGCTACTGCTTCTTGCAGCTTTTTGAGCCCACGGTCGCCCACTTCCCGTCCATCTGAAAGTCAAACGTGAGGTCGACTTGCATGGGGGCAATCCTCACGGTGGTGCGGGACTTGGTCGGCTTACCCATTTTTACTGAATCCTCATCCCAGACGACGGTGTCCCCAACCAGCCCGTCCGACGTGCCTTGTCCGTTGCCTCCAAAGCTATCGACGTAGAACTGCACGAGCTTTTTTGTGACGGCATTGTAGGACCACACGAATTGCTGCTGGAATTCGTTGGGCATCACGGCGCTTTTGGCCACCGTGACTTCACCCGAGTAGGCGAAGCCGTTGAGAATGGACTTGATGGCCATGGTGGAGTTGCTGTCCAAGGTCCCGCTGCCGTCCATCTTCTGGAACTTTCCCTTGCAGGCCCACGTCCCAGTCATTCCTTTGAAGGTATCGACCAGCGCCGGCGCCGGTTTGGGCCCAGAGGGCTTCGCTGCGTCACCGGCTCGGGCCAACGAAACGAGGCCAAGGGACACCACGAGGGCAGTCTGGATGAGTCGCATGGTGGACTCCGGGACGAGGTGAGGGGCGGTGCTTCGCTACCACCTCGTTGTGGAGGCCGCGAGGACTTCCGCCTCTCGGGCGGCGCGTCTTCAGCTTCAAACCGCCCCCTTGGAGTGGAGCCTTCCCCCGGGGCTGCCAAGAGCTCCCGTCGGCGCGCACGGACGCTTGCGCCACTCGGCACCTCCCCGGCCGCCTTGCCTGCCTTGAGGCAGTCCGTTTAGGGTGCGCGCCCTATTCCGAGAGGGGTGCGCGCGATGGGCAGCTACAAGGGAACGTGTTTCTGTGGCGCGGTTGAAGTCACCGTGACTGGGGACCCAGTGGGTGCCGGCTATTGCCACTGCGCTTCGTGTCGAAGCTGGTCGGCCGGCCCGGTCAACGCCTTTACTTTGTGGAAGCCCGAGAATGTGAAGGTCACCAAAGGGGCGGACAAGGTGGGGACCTTCCACAAGACGGAGAACAGTTACCGTAAATGGTGCAAGGAATGCGGAGGGCACCTCCTCACCGAGCACCCGGGGCTGAAACTGACGGACGTCTACGCTGCCACCATCCCCGACTTCGCCTTTAAGCCCGGCGTTCATGTGAATTATTCGCAGACCGTCCTGCGGATGAAGGATGGGCTTCCCAAGCTGAAGGACTTCCCCGCCGAGTTAGGAGGGACGGGCCAGGCTGTTCCCGAGTAGTCATGCCCGATGCCATTCACGTCAGACTGCCCGACGGGAGCGAGAAAGCCGCGCCCGCGGGGACGCCCATCGGCGATTTCGTCAAGACGCAGATTGGCGCTGGCCTGGCCAAGGCAGCGGTACTCGCCCGCTACAACGGGCAGCTGGTCGACCTGTCCATGCCGCTGAAGGAAGACGGGAAGCTCGAAGTCCTCACCAACAAGGCACCGGAGGCGCTGGAGACCATCCGGCACGATGCGGCCCACGTCGTCGCCAGCGTGGTGCAGCGCCTCTTCCCCGGCACCCAAGTCACCATCGGGCCGACCATCGAGGACGGCTTCTATTACGACTTCTCGCGTGAGACGCCTTTTACCCCCGAGGACTTGGCCCGCATCGAAGAGGCGGCCAACGCGGAGCTCCAGAAGGACCTTTCCTTCGTGCGGACGGAGGTGTCCCCCGAGGAGGCCATCCGCCTCTTTGAGGGCAAGGGCGAAACCTTCAAGGTCGAAATCATCCAGGACATTGTGGCCAAGGGAGCAAAGACGCTCTCGCTCTACCGCCACGGTGACTGGGTGGACTTCTGTCTCGGCCCGCATGGCCCGAGCACGAGTAAGATTGGTGTCATCAAGCTGCTGTCCTCGAGCGGCGCGTACTGGCGCGGGGACCACCGCAATCCCATGTTGCAGCGGATTTACGGGACGGCCTTCTTCGACAAGAAGGCTCTCCAGGAGTGGCTCACCCGGCAGGAGGAGGCGAAGAAGCGCGACCACCGGAAACTGGGCAAGGAGCTGGACCTCTTCCACTTCCACCCCTTCTCACCTGGCGCGGCCTTCTGGACTCCCAAAGGGACGGTGCTCTACCAGCTGCTCGCGAGCCGGATGCTGGCCTGGACGAAGGCGGCCGGCTACCACGAGGTGAAGACGCCGCTGCTCTACAGCAAGGAGCTGTGGGAAATCTCCGGCCACTGGGGCAAGTACCGGGAAAACATGTTCCTGGTGCTGAACACCGAGACCGGGGAGCACGACTTCGGTCTCAAACCGATGAATTGCCCGTCTCACCACCTTTTGTACGGCTTCAAGAAACACAGCTACCGCGACCTCCCCTTGCGCTTCTCGACGCAAGACCCGTTGCACCGTAACGAAGCCTCGGGCTCGCTCGGGGGACTGACGCGCGTGCGGCAATTCTCTCAGGACGACGCGCACATTTACTGCACCAAGGACCAGGTGGCCGACGAGGTGAAGCGCTTCATCCAGCTTCTGGACCGCGTGTATTCCGCGTTCGGGCTCACCTATGTCGCCAAAGTCGGGACAAGGCCTGCGCAGAGGCTAGGCGACGACAGCTTCTGGGATGAGGCTGAGGGACAACTGCGCGCCGTCCTCGACGGTCTCGGGGTGAAGTACTCAGACAACCCTGGGGGTGGCGCCTTTTACGCTCCGAAGCTCGACTTCGAGGTGACGGACAGCATCGGACGGGCATGGCAGCTGGGGACCATCCAGCTGGACTACTTAGCCAGCGAGCGCTTTGGCCTCACCTACATCGGCGAGGACAATGCCGAACATGTCCCGGCGGTGCTGCACCGGGCCATCTATGGAAGCTTCGAGCGCTTCATCGCCATCCTCATCGAGCATTACGCCGGAGCCTTCCCCGCCTGGCTCGCGCCGGTGCAGGTGGCCATCCTCACCGTGGCAGACCGGCAGCTTCCCTGGGCCCGGACGGTGCTGGAGCGGCTCCGGGCCGCAGGGCACCGCGCGGAGCTGGACGAGCGGGGCATGACGCTCAATGCAAAAATTCGGGAGGCACAGCTGCAAAAAGTGCCCTTCACGCTTGTCATCGGCGACCGCGAAGTGGAGGCGCCAGGGCGTCGCCCCCCGGCGCTACGGCGGCGAAGACCTCAAAACCATGGGGTTGGACGCCTTTTTGAGGCTCCTCGGCGCCGAGGGCGCCGCGCCGGCATGAGCAGCCCCCTTCGCCCGCCGTCCATCCAAGTGCACCGTCTTCTCTAGGGAGGTTTCCTTGCCCGTCGCCCGCCTTCGGCTCCTGTGCCCACTGTCCGCCGCCCTCACCGGTTTGGTGCTTTTTTCGTCTTCGGGTGCCTTGGCGCAAACCATCGCGCCGCAAAAGCCCATGCTGGTGGAGGTGGACTTGACGGACGCGCCGCGGCGGCTGTTCCACGCCCACCTTGTCATGCCCGTCAAGCCGGGGACGGTGGCGCTCGTCTACCCGAAGTGGATTCCGGGCGAGCACATGCCGAGCGGGCCGGTGGTGGACGTCGCGGGAATGGTGTTTCGGGCGGGAGGCGCGGTGCTTCCCTGGAAGCGTGACGACGTCGACATGTACACCATTCGCGTGGAGGTGCCCGCGGGGGCCACGGAGTTGGACGTGTCGCTCGACGAGCTCTCCCCGCCGCCGGGACTGGAGGGGTTTTCCGCAGGCGCCTCGGCCACGGCCAACGTCACGCTTTTAAGCTGGAACCAGGTGGTGCTGTACCCGGCCGGTGTCGAGCCACGGAATTACCCTGTCCTGGCCAGCGTGAAGGTTCCGGCGGGCTGGACACTGTCCACCGCGCTCACGCCATTGCCCCACGCGGGGACGGACGGCTCACGGACGAGCTTTGCGCCCTGCTCGCTCAGCCGCCTGGTGGACTCGCCGGTGTTGACTGGTTCCCATCTGCGGGAGGTCCCGCTCGGCACCGTGGGCGGAGCGCCCCATTTCCTCACCCTGGCCGCGGAGACACAGGCGGACACCGAGCTCCTTCCGCAGCAGAAGGCGGCCTTCGTGAAGTTGGTGGCCGAAGCAGATGCCCTCTTCGGGGCCCACCACTACGACAGCTACCGCTTTCTCACCACGCTGAGCGACTCGGTGGCTCACTTTGGACTCGAGCACCACCAGTCGAGCGATGACCGAGTCGATGGACGCACCCTGGTGGACCCGGAACTCTTTCTCGCCGCCGGCACGCTGTGGTCCCACGAGTACAGCCACTCCTGGAACGGGAAGTACCGCCGGCCAGCTGGCCTCTCGCCCTCGTACTACCAACAGCCCATGAAGGACGACTTACTGTGGGTGTACGAGGGCCTTACCCAGTACCTGGGGGACGTCCTCGGAGCTCGCAGCGGGCTGGCCCCGGGCACCTCCGCGCGGGACGTCATCGCGCTCGAGGCCGACGACATGCAGCAGCACCGCGGTCGGGTGTGGCGCCCGTTGTCGGATACCGCCGTCGAAGCATCGCTTCTCTACAGCGCGCGTCCGGACTGGGAGGCCTGGCGGCGGGGCGTCGACTTCTATTCGGAGGGCACGCTCATTTGGTTGGAAGTCGATGCTCTCCTGCGTGAGAAGTCGGCCGGGCGACACTCGCTCGACGACTTTTGCAAGCGCTTTCACGGCGGCAAGAACGGCCCACCCGAGCTCAAGACGTACACCTTCGAGGATGTCGTCGCGACGCTGAACGAGGTGGTGCCGTTTGACTGGCGTGGACTCCTGGAGAAGCGCCTGTCCTCGTTGGCGCCCGACGCGCCGCTCTTTGGTCTCGAGGCTGCCGGCTGGAGGCTGGCCTATGGCCCACAGCCCTCGGCGATGCAGCGGGCACAGGACGTCAGGCGCAAGCAGGTGGACCTGCGCGCGAGCATCGGCGTCATGGTCGACCCGAAGGACGGGAAACTCATCGACGTCGTCCCGGACTCCCCGGCCTTTAAGGCGGGGCTGGGGCCGGCCATGCAGCTCGTGGCGGTGAACGGGCGCAAGTTCTCGGTGGACGGCCTGAGGACGGCGATCGCCCGAAGCGCCACCGAGCGCATCGAGCTGTTGGTCGAGAATGCGGAGACCTTTCGCACCTACCCCCTGGAATACAGTGGGGGTCCGCGTTACCCATACCTGGAGCGCATCCCCGGGAAGCCAGACCTGCTTTCGGCCATCCTCGCGCCCCGCACAGCGTCCGCAGGCAGGAAGTAGCACCTTAGAGGGGCCGCCGGCTCCCTCAGGGGCCGGGGTGGCTTGACTTGGAGCGTCGGGCGGGTATTTTGCGCCCTCTTTTTCGACCCCTCGGCTGTTCGGGAGGGGTCTCCCCCAGGCTGGAGGTCGACTCATCGCTCGTGACCAGAGAACCAACCGGCGCATCCGCGCACGCGAAGTCCGCGTCGTCGGTGCGGCTGGTGAACAGCTGGGTGTCCTGACGATCGAAGCAGCGCTGGAGAAGGCCAACGAAACTGGGATGGACCTCGTGGAGGTCAATCCCATGGCCAAACCTCCAGTCTGTAAGATCATGGATTACGGCCGCTTCAAGTACGAGGAGAAGAAACGCGCCTCGGAGGCGAAGAAGAAGCAGGTCGTCGTTCACCTCAAAGAGGTGAAGCTCCGGCCCAAGACTGAGGACCACGACTACGAATTCAAAGTCCGCAACGTGAAGCGCTTCCTCGAAGAGGGGAACAAGGCGCGCATCACCATCATGTTCCGCGGGCGGGAAATCACGCACAAGGAAATCGGCCAGCAAATCCTCGATGACGTGGTCAAGGATGTGAAGGACGTGGGTGTCGTCGAGCAGGTGCCGCGGATGGAGGGTCGGCAGATGTTTATGATCCTCGCCCCCAACGCCAAGGTGGCGCAGCGGGCCCGCGACCTGGCGCGGCAGAACGCTGCCGCGGCGGCCAAAGCCGCGGCAAAGAAGGACGGGGCGCTGGACGACGACGGAGAGAAGACCGAGAAGAAGGAAAAAGTGCCGGCTCCCGAGTTGGAGACGGTCAAGGCCCCGGCGGACCGGGGCTAGGTTTCACCTTTGGAAGGAAATCGGCAATGCCGAAGCTGAAGACACGTAGCAGCGCAAAGAAGCGGTTCGTGGTGAAGAAATCGGGCAAGGTGAAGCACGCCAAAGCCTATGCGAAGCACCTCTTCACGCACGCCAAAGGCCCCGGTCACGACCGCCGCAACCGCGGAACCGGCTACCTGCGCGACATGGACGCCAAGAAGGTCATCAAGGAGCTGTTCCCCTACGGGGGCTGACGGCGACGAGGGAGTGAAGAGGGTATGAGAGTCAAGAGAGGCTTCAAAGCACGCCGCCGGCGCAACCGAGTCCTGAAGCTGGCCAAGGGGTTCCGCGGCCGGCGAAAGAACTGCTTCAAGCGGGCCAACCAGGCCGTCCAGCGGGCGCTCGATTTCGCCAGCCGGGACCGGGCGCAAAAGAAGCGCGACTTCCGCGCGCTGTGGATTGTGCGCATCAACGCGGCGGCTCGCTTGTCCGGCGTGAGCTATTCGAAGTTCATCGCTGCGCTGTTGAAATCCAAGGTGGCGCTGGACCGCAAGGTGCTAGCGGACATCGCCGTGGCGGACCCGGCCGGCTTTGCCGCGATCGCCAAGATCGCGGCGGCCTGAGGAATACTCCACGCGCCAGGCACCCTCGTCAGGGGGCGGCTCAGGTGCTCGGAACGAAACAGGGCTGCCCTTCGAGGGGCGGCCTTTTTTTTTGTGGAGCGCTGAAAGATGCGTGACCGGCTGGAACGACTGCTGACCAGCGCCCGAGAGGACGTCAGCCGAGCCTCGTCCGCTGCGGAGGTGGAAACGCTGCGCGTGCGCTACCTCGGCAAGAAGGGTGAGCTGGCCCAAATTCTGGGCGGGATGGGGAAGCTAAGCCCCGAGGACCGGCGGAGCGTGGGCGAGGGCGCCAACCGCGTGAAGGCCGAGTTGGAGGCGCTGCTCGCCAGTGCGGTCCAGACGGTCACGCGAGCCGCGCTGGCAGCAGAACTCGCCGGGCCATCCCTCGATGTGACGCTACCCGGACGGGGTCGGCCTCCGGGACACCGGCACCTCGTTTCCCGCACCCTGGAAGACGTCATCCGAAGCTTCCAGCGGCTGGGCTTCGACGTCTTTACTGGGCCGGAAATCGAGCTCGACGCCCTCAACTTCGAGGCGCTCAACATTCCCGCGGACCATCCCGCGCGAGACATGCAAGACACCTTTTACGTCGACGCGCCCTGGTCGAAGGCGCCGGCCGACCAGGTGTTGCTGCGCACGCACACCTCGCCAGGCCAAATCCGGGCCATGCGCAGCCGTCCGCCGCCGCTGCGCATTGTGGTGCCGGGGAAGGCCTACCGGGTGGACTCCGACGCCACCCACACGCCGATGTTTCACCAAATCGAGGGTCTGCTCGTGGACGAGGAGATTACTTTCGCGGACTTGAAAGGCACGCTCAACGCCTTCGCCACCAGCTTCTTCGGCGTGGACCGAAAGACGCGCTTCCGTCCCTCGTATTTCCAATTTACCGAGCCCTCGGCGGAGATGGACGTGAGCTGCGGCAGCTGCGCCGGAAAAGGCTGTCGCCTTTGCAAGAGCACCGGTTGGCTCGAGATTCTCGGCTGCGGGATGGTGCACCCCAACGTGCTCGCTGCCGGCGGCTATGACGCGGCCAAGCTGACGGGCTTTGCCTGGGGAATGGGCGTGGAGCGAATCGCCATGCTTCGCCACGGCCTGGACGACATCCGCAGCCTCTTCGAGAACGACATCCGCTTCCTAGAGCAGTTCTGACCATGAAGGTTTCGCGAAACTGGTTGGGAGACTTCTTGGCGGCGGTGCCGCCGGCGGAGGAGCTCGCCCGAAGGCTCACCTTCGCCGGGCTGGAGGTGGAGGGGGTGGAGTCCCCGGGTGCCCGCCTGGCTGGGGTGGTGGTGGCCCGCATCGACGCCTCCAGTCCCCACCCGGACGCGAACAAGCTTTCGGTGACGCAAGTCGACGCCGGAGATGGACGAACGCTGCAAATTGTCTGCGGTGCGAAGAATTTCCAGGTTGGAGACCTGGTACCACTGGCTACGGTGGGTACCGTCCTTCCGGACGGGTCCACCATCACCCGGGCCACGCTGCGCGGTGTAGAGAGCGAAGGAATGCTCTGCTCGGCCAAGGAGCTCGGGCTGGCCGAAGAGGCCTCGGGCCTTCTCCTGCTGGAAAGGACGCTCCGTCCCGGGATGCGTCTCGCCGAGGCCCTGGGCCTCGACGACGCGGTGCTGGAAATGAATGTCACCCCCAACCGCGGCGATGCGCTGAGCCACCTGGGGGTGGCCCGTGAAGTCGCCGTGCTCACGACGCAGCAGCTCCGTCCTCCCGCGGCCAACGTCCCGGAATCCGCCCCCGACGTCCAGACGGTCGCGGCGGTACGCGTTGAGGACACACAGGGCTGCCGCCGGTTTGCGGCTCGGGTCGTGGAGGGCATCACCATCGGCCCCTCGCCGGAATGGTTGGTGCGCCGCCTACGCGCTTGCGGCGTGCGCAGCATCAACAATGTCGTCGACGTCACCAACTACGTCATGTTGGAGCTGGGCCAGCCGTTGCACGCCTTTGACCTCGACCGGCTGGCAGGCTCGGAAATCGTCGTCCGTCGCGCTCTCCGTGGAGAGCGCCTCATCACCCTCGACGGGAAGGAGCGGACGCTAACCGCGGAAGACCTGGTGGTGTGCGACCGGGACCGGGCCCAGGCGCTCGCTGGAACGTTCGGCGGTACGCAGGCCGAGGTGTCCACAACGACGCGTCGCATTCTTCTGGAAGGCGCAAACTGGGACCCGGTGACGGTGCGGCGAATGGCACGGCGCCACCAACTGCATACCGAGGCCTCCCACCGTTTCGAGCGCGGCGTGGACATCGAGGCAGGTCCCTTGGCAGTGGACCGAGCCGCCGCACTCATTGCCGACATGGCGCAAGGAAGCGTGCGACAGGGCCGCATCGACGTCTACCCAACGAAGGTGGCTGCAACCCTGGTGCGTCTCAAGGAGGGCCAAGTCGGCCGCCTGTTGGGGGCAGACGTTGCCGAAGCGGAGGTGGCCACCATCCTCGGCGCGCTTGGCTTCATCGCCGAAGAGCAGCGGACGGGCTCAACGTTGTGGCGCGTCCCAACCTGGCGTCCGGACATCTCTCTGCCGGAGGACTTGGTGGAGGAAGTCGCGCGCATCCGCGGGTACGACAGCATCCCGGCGACGCTTCCACCTCTGACCGAAAGCCTGCGGCCCGAGCCGGTGCATGTGGAGGTTGAGCGACGCGTGCGCGGCGCTCTCGCGGGAGCCGGCTTCGACGAGGTCGTGAATTACAGCTTTGTCGACCCAGCTCTCTTGCCGCTGGTGACGGAGCGAGCACTGGAGCTTTTGGGGACGCCCGTCGAGGCGGTGACCCTAAAGAATGCCTTGAGCCCCCAGCAGTCGGCGATGCGGACGTCGCTGTACGCGAGCCTGCTTCCCAACCTGTCCCACAACCTCCGCCAGGGCCAGGAGGCGGTCCGCTTGTACGAGATGGGGCGCGTCTACCTGCGCGACCCGGAAGGGGGAGAGGGGCTGCGGCCGGTGGCCAAGGAGCCGCTCCGCGTGGGCGGAGTCCTCTACGGGCGAAGGCTTCCCCGAGGCTGGACGTCTGGGACGGACGTCAACGACTTCTATGACGCCAAGGGCGCCGTGGAGGGCCTTTTGTCGGCGTTGGGAGCGCCGGGCCTCACTGCTCAGCCCGTGCATCGAGCGCCCTACCATCCCCGCGCCAGCGCCGTGCTCAGCGCTGGCCGGACAGTGCTGGGGACGGTGGGGGAGCTCCACCCGGAGGTGGCCAAGGCACTCGACCTCCCGCGGGGCGTCTACCTCTTCGAACTCGACTTCGAGGCGCTGGTGCAAGTCTCGGATGTGGTGCCGCACCTGCGTGGGCTGAACCGGTTTCCGGCCGTGCTTCGGGACTTGGCGGTGGTGGTGCCCGAGACCAAGGCGGCCGAGGACATCCGGGCCGTCATTCAGGAGGTTGGCGGCCCGCTGGTGGAAGAGGTGCTCGTCTTCGACGTCTATACGGGCAGTCCACTTCCCCCCGGCCGAAAGAACCTGGCCTTCGCCCTCAGGTACCGGGCACCGGACCGGACGCTTCGAGACGAGGAAGTCCAGACGGCGCACGCCCGAATTGTGGAAGAGGTCAACCGTCGCCTGGGAGCGGAGCTTCGGACCTGAGGGGTGGGGGTAGGTTCACCTCGCCCAAAAGGTGAGTGAGGACGCTGGGTTGACAGGTTCTGGGACCTTTCGGCACAGTGGGGGCCCATGACGAAGGCGGACATCATCGAAGGCGTCTACGAGCGGGTGGGCTTCTCCAAGAAGGAGTCCGCAGAAATTGTCGAGCTCGTCTTCGACACCCTCAAGGAGACGCTTGAGCGTGGGGACCGCATTAAAGTCTCCGGCTTCGGCAACTTTCAGGTCCGCCAAAAGAACGCACGCGTTGGACGGAACCCGCAAACAGGCAAGGAGATTGAAATCTCTGCGCGGCGCGTGCTGACGTTTCGCCCGAGCCAGGTGCTGAAGAGCGCCCTCAACAACGGGTACGTGGCCCCGGTCCCCGGAGCGCCTTCCTCAGACCACGACGAGGGCGATGACACCTCCGACCTCTGAACCTTGACCTCGCCGGGGGCCGCCGGTAAGGGAGGCCCCCCATCTTCACGCAGACAGAGTCACGTTTTCCCCGGGGCGTGGCGCAGCCTGGTAGCGCACTTGCTTGGGGTGCAAGTGGTCGCAGGTTCAAATCCTGTCGCCCCGACTAGTGAGCCACTGCCGTTCTTTGTCTGTTTAGGACGGCGGTGGCTGAGAGCCTTTCGGTGGGAAGGTTTGAGCCCTTCGTTCGCGAAGCCTTCTAGGGCTTCGGTAACGGCCCTCTCTTCGTCCAATGGGCCTCAGCGTTGGCGGTGCTGGCAAACCCGACGACGGCGCCCTTTGCATTAATCGCACCTGCGCCGTTGGCATGCGGACCGCCGAAGGTCCCAAAGTCGACCCTCCGTCCCGCTTCGTCCACAGGAACGCGTGCTGTGTGCCATCGGAGGTGGCGCGCGCCTCACGAGCTAGTCGATGCGAGTGCCGTGAAACACCTTTCCGTCACCTTGACTCTGGGAATTCTTGGGAACTCGGACGCGCCATCGCTCCTGGCTCCACATCGGGGAGAGACGAAAGCTGGGGTGCTTGGCTCCCGCGCCTTGTTGCGCTAAGCACCCGACGAGACACATCAAGAAAGCTACTTGGGCCTATCACGGTCCCATTCGTCCTTCTCGCTACGAAAAGGAGTCTGGCACTATGGGCAATAAGGTTAGTCGGCGGCAGGTCCTCAACGCAGGACTCGGGGCCGGTGTCGTGGTCCTGGGAGCTCCCGCGTTTCTCGCCTACGGGCGGGGCGAGCAGCCAATCAAGATCGGCGATATCGATCCTCTGACTGGCAATTATGCGGCGGAGGGAGAAAGCCAGACCCGCGGGGCGAAGCTAGCGCTCGCTGAAATCAATGCCAAAGGCGGTGTGCTGGGCCGCGAGCTTCAGCTGGTCATCGAGGACAACGCCAGTAACGCGGGCCTCTCGGCACAGAAGGCCCACAAGCTCATCGACCAAGACAAAGTCGCATTCCTCATGGGCACCGTCTCTTCAGCGGCGTCGCTGTCGGTCAGCCAGGTGGCCCACCAGCAGGGGATGATCTTCATGGTGGCGGGCGGACATACCGACCCGGTGACCGGATCGGAGTGCCACTGGAGCACCTTCCGCGTCTGCACGACTACGTACATGCTGGCAGCCGGGCTTGCGGGGGCGCTCTACAAGAAGTTCGGCGGGAAGTGGTACTTCCTCACCCCGGACTACGCCTTCGGGCACACGCTACAAGCCTCCTATGCGACCATTCTCAAGAAGCTTGGCGGCACAGACCTCGGCAACTCGCTCTCCCCACTCGGTACAACGGACTTTTCCTCTTACCTCATCAAGGCGGCCTCGACGAATCCGGACGTGCTGGTCAACCTCACGGACGGCCAGGATCGGATAAACTCGCTGAAGCAAGCCGCGCAGTTCGGGCTTTTCAAGAAGTTCGCTGTTGGCGGCGGCTTGAGCGAGCTCGAAGTGCTCCGCGCCTTGCCGCCGGAGGCACGAACCGGCTGGGCGACACTGGAATGGTGGTGGGACCAACCGAACACTCCGCACGTCAAGGAGTGGGTAGCGTCCTACAAGAAAGCCTATCCGGACGGCTCGTATCCGAGCGCGCGGACTTGGTTCGGCTACGCCTCGCTCCACTCGCTCGCGCTTGGTATCACCCGCGCTAAATCGCTCGAGGCGGTCAAAGTAGCGCGCGCCATCGAAGGCTTGGAACTGCCTCCCGAAGTGAAGCTTCAGCCCAACCGCGTCTATTTCCGGGCCGCCGATCATCAATTGATGACGAGCGAGTTTCCGGGCGAGGCGATCCCTAACGGTACGTACCCGAGTCTATTCAAGGTCGCGCAAATCATCGGCGGTGACGAAGTCGCGCTGCCTGCGGCGGAGACAGGTTGTAAGCTCGACTATCCGGCGTGACGAATCGAAACGTGGCACAGACCACGCCCGTGGCGCGCCGAGCCCCTTCGGAACGACCGGTGCTAGCTCCGCCGAGGATTGCGTGCCGTGCGCGATCCTTTGCTCGCCGGGCGGCGAAAGCGCACCGCTAGGGAGAGGGCTCTTATGCAATTGCTCTTTTTCAATGCGTTCAACGGCCTTATCCAGGGGGTCTTCTATGCGCTGATGGCCCTGGGTCTCGCTTTGATCCTGAGCCTCAACTCAGTGATCAACATGGCGCACGGAGGCTTTCTCGTCATCGGCGGTTACTTGGCCTTCACCCTGAGTCCCTACCTCGGCTTCTGGGGAGCCTTGGTAGTGGGGCCCCTCCTCGCCGGAGTCCTGGGGTTAGCCGTTGAGCAGGTGCTGATTCGCAGGCTCTACAAGCGAGCCGACCCGCTTTATAGCCTCCTGCTCACCTTTGGGCTGGCGCTCATCATTCAGGATCTCACGCGGACTATCTGGGGAGCGCAAGGCCTGCCGTCTGCTGTCCCCGAAGCGCTCGATCAGCCGCTGAACTCGACCCTGTTCTTCGTGACCGGTTACCGGGTGGTCATCATCGCGATCACCGTCGCCGTGAGCGTCGGATTGTATCTGTTACTCCGGTATACGGCGATTGGCCTACGTATTCGCGCCGGCACGCGAGATCTCGAGAGCGTCGCAGCGCTGGGGGTGAACATCTACAGGCTCCGCGCTCTGAACTTTGGAATGGGCTGTTTCTTCGCCGGGCTCGCCGGCGCTCTGGCCTCGGGAATCCTTGGCCTCACCCCGCCCATGGGCGACAGCCTGCTGATGCCCAGTTTCGTGGCCGTCATCGTGGGCGGGGTCGGTAGCCTGGCGGGAGCCGTGTTCGGTGGATTGCTCATTGGCTTGGCTGCGGGAATCACAACCACCTACTATCCGGCGGCCAGCGAAGCGGTCATCTACCTCATCATGCTCGTTGTCCTGGTGATCAGGCCTCGCGGGCTCATGGGAAAAGAGGGGCTGTTCGAATGAGTGTCCGGTCGGCGTGGATTGACCGGCGCTACGGCATGCTCTTTCTGCTGTGGGGGGCGCTGCTGAGCCTGCCCTGGTGGATAGGCTTGGTTGGGAGTTACTCCGCACTCGGCTCCAAGATTCTGATCTACGGGCTCGCGACCATGGGTCTTAATCTTCTGTTCGGCTTCACCGGTGGCCTCTCGTTCGGTCAGGCAGCCTACTTCGGCATTGGTGCCTACGGAGCCGGCCTCACGCTCAAATACATCGCCCCGAGCACGCCACTCGCCATCGTCATCGGCACACTGGCGGCAGGAGCTGCCGCCACCGTTCTTGGGCCGCTGGTGATGCGCCGGCGCGGTATCTATTTCGCCATGATCACCATTGCAATTGGCCAACTCTTCTATTTCGTTGCGGTGCGCTGGAACGCGGTCACCGGCGGTGAAGATGGGCTTGCGGGCTTCGAACGCCAGCCCATTCATTTGGGTCACTTCTCCCTGGCTCTCGATCAGACTCGTTTCTACTACCTGGTGCTGTGTTGCTTCACCATCGGCGTGGTCGTCATGCGCGCCTTGCTCGAGTCGCCCGTTGGCCATGTATGGGTCGCCATTCGTGAGAACAGGAGGCGAATGGAGTTTCTTGGGGTGCGGACGGACCTGTACGTGTGGGCCTCCTTCGCAGTCGCCGGCTTGATCACCGGACTCGCCGGTACGCTCAATGCCCTGCTCTTCAACTTCACTTCGCCACAGGACTTGCACTGGATCCTCTCCGGCGACTTCGTGATGATGATCGTGCTCGGGGGGATGCGAAACTTTTGGGGGCCACTTGTGGGCACGGCGATCTTCGTGGTGGCGCAGGATTACCTTTCGAGCGTTACAGGCAATTGGATGACCTTCGTCGGCCTGATCTTCATCAGCATCGTGCTCTTATTTCCGAAAGGTTTGCTTGGCATGGTGCCACGCGACACGAGGTCGGCGTGAACCCGGGTACCGTGGAAGGACAGGCAGTTCCGAACGAACGCCCAGGCGGCGTCGGAGTCGCGGAGGCGGGGCGCCGTGGGGAGCTGCTCCGGCTCGAACGAGTCACTCGCGACTTCGGCGCGCTTCGCGCGGTCAATGAGCTGTCATTCGAGATGTCGCCAGGGGAGCTACGCGCAGTCATCGGGCAGAACGGCGCCGGCAAGACGACCTTCTTCAACCTCATTAGCGGATTTCTCCCCGCCACGGCCGGTCAACTCTGGTTCGACGGAGAGAACATCACAAACCTTACCGTCGTCGGCCGTGTCGCTCGCGGCATCGTGCGGACCTTCCAAATCACCGAAGTGTTCCCTGACCTGACCGTGTTCGAAAGCGTCCGCGTTGCAGTTGAAATCGCGAGCGGTGTCAATCGCCGGCCATGGCCGCTGCGGAGAGCGCGACAAGCTCTCGACCGGCGAGTCGCGGACCTGATGGAGGCGGTAGACATCACCAGCAAGGCCAACCGTGTCGTGAGCGAGCTGGCACACGGTGACCAGCGCGCGGTCGAAGTCGCCTTGGCCCTCAGCATGAAGCCGCGGCTGTTGCTGCTCGACGAGCCGACCGCAGGCATGAGCGACGCGGAAACGGACCACATGGTAGGACTTGTCCGTCGCCTGCATAAGGAACGCGGCTTGAGCATCCTGTTCATCGAACACGATATGAATATCGTCTTCGAGATTGCCGAACGCATCACCGTGCTCGACCAAGGCCGCAAGATCGCCGAGGGAGTGCCTGAAGAAATCTCGGCCAACGAACAGGTGCGTGCTGCCTATCTGGGAGATGCTGGGTGACGGTTGCTCTCAAGACACGGGACATCCACACCTATTACGGCAAGAGCCACATCTTGCACGGCGTTTCCCTGGAAGTGAACGAAGGTGAAATCGTTACGGTGCTCGGGCGCAACGGTGCCGGCAAAACCACCTTGATGCGCAGTCTCATCGGACTGACGCCGCCGCGCGCCGGGTTTATCGAAATCTTTGGCCAAAGGACCACGCACTGGCCCGCACATCGAATCGCGCAGCTCGGCACTGGTTACGTTCCTGAAGGGCGGAAAATATTCGCCGGCCTTACCGTGGGCGAAAACCTCCGGGTTCCTCGAGCCCAGCCGGGCCGATGGACGCTCGAACGTGTTTTCGAGCTCTTCCCGCAACTCGCCAGACGGCGCTTTCAGCTCGCCGGCCAATTATCCGGCGGCGAACAGGAAATGCTGGCGATCGCCCGCCCGCTCCTTTTGAACCCACGCCTCATGCTCCTGGACGAGCCCTCTCAAGGCCTCGCGCCGCTCATCGTCCGCGAGGTGATCCAGATGGTGCGTCGCATGCGCGAGGAAGGCCTCTCGGTGCTCCTCGTCGAACAGAACGCCCCTCTCTCGCTGTCGATCGCCGACCGCGCCTACATACTCGATGACGGAAGAGTCGTGTATTCCGGCCAGGCTGCCGACCTCGCGGGAGACACAGAACTGGTCCATCGACTGGCGGGCGCTGCGAGTAAGGCGAAGCATTACGGCCGCGCCCCAACGGCCGGGAAGGCCTGACAGCCCTTCGACAGTTGGTGCGATGGACGAAGCCAACCGGGTTTAAGCAGCCGTGGCGAGTGCGGCGCAATCGCCTCTCGGCGCGCCCGGACCTTGGCATCGTGCGTGTCGCGGACCTCAAGCCGCACCTGTGAATTTGCGCCGCCCAAAGCCCGATCCTCTGGCGCTCCCGTGGTTCCGTCGTGCTTGCAAGCCTCGCTCAGCGCTCTAAAACCTACGGGAGCAGGTAAATCATGGGAATGACAGCCCTCCGGTGGGTTCAGCCAGAGTTGCTACGCGCTTGGGGTGCAATTGGTCTCAGGTTTAAATCCTCTCGTCGCGACTCCCTGAAAAGCCCCCGCCGTCGGTTGAGAACTCTCCGTACGGCGGGGGAGGGGAGATGGAGCTCGGTCAGAAGTGTGGGCGGAATCGGCGCTCGACCCTTTGAAGGCTGAGACCGTCTGGACCGAGTCCGCCCACGGCTGGCAGTCAGCGCTAGAGCACCTGCCACTGGTCGCGATGCAGCTGCAGCCACCAGCAGGCGGACAAGCCTTGGTGGGGAAGCGCCGAGCGAACGCACGGCTGCTCACTAGAATCGACGAGGTCGAACTCGGTGCGGTTCCCTTTGAGCGGCGTCGAGACGAAGTGTCTCACCTGGATGGAGCCGAGGCCGCCTCCGCGGGCAACACGAATTCGGAGGACGGCCCAATCGGCGCAATACAAAACCAGAAGGAGCGCGGGCGTCCCCTTCAAAGCCCACCTCATCCAGGAGGACAGCTGCATGGTGCCGTTTCCTATCCGATGGAATGGTCCAGCCGCCATCCGATGGGACGACGGACAAGAGGAACGGGGTGGAGGCGACCTGCGCTTACGGCTTGACCGCCGGGCACCAGTGTCAGTCCAAGTGCTTGTCGGAGCGCGAAGCACTTAATCAACTCGCTCTTGCCGTGTTGAGCTTTCAGCCGGGGCCCACGCGTTCCGGATTGCTCTGGGGCGTCGTGCGGCGGTGATGACGGCTGCGGTGGTACCTGCAGAGAAGGGTCAGAGTGCACCGTGCCATGCATTCCCGGCCGTGCCGGGGGCTCCTGCGGCGGTGACGACGACTGTGGCGGGACGTGCCCGTCGGGACCCGACTGTTGAGGTACACCGGTATGGTTAGCGCGCCGCTGGGTTCGTGGCTTAAAGGGTGGTCCGCTTAAGACTCACAACAGGTGCTCAGCACGCTGGTAGGTGTCGGCCAGCGCATCCAGAACGAGGTGGCGATGAACGGTGTGCTGTTGACTGTCCTCACCATGGCCCTCTCTGCGCCCAGTGCGCCTCCGACCTCCTCAACTTTAGCCACGGAGGAGGTCGCGCTCCGTCACGCGCAGGAGCTTCTGCGAAACACCCCGCTTGTCGACGGGCACAACGACACGCCCTGGCTGATTCGCGAAGACCTGACGGCTCACGGTGCAGTCGAGCTCTACGACTTGCGGAAGCCGGGGCGCGACGAGACGGACCTGGCTCGGCTTCGGGCGGGCGGCGTCTCCGCTCAATTCTGGAGCGCTTGGATTCCTTCGCTGGACGCGGGCAGTGCGCGGATGCAGCTCGAGCAAATTGACATCGCCCGACGAATGATTGCCGCCTATCCAGAAGTCCTCGTTTTCGCCACCCGCGCGTCCGACATCCAAGCGGCGAAACGCGCCGGAAAAATCGCCTCGTTTCTGGGGATGGAGAATGGGCGCGCGCTGGAGAACAGTCTCGGCGCGCTCCGCGCCTACTACGACTTGGGTGTCCGCTACATGACCCTCACCCACGGCCGAAACACGGACTGGGCTGATTCCGCCACCGACGACCCGAAACACGGTGGACTCACCGCTTTTGGCCGCGAGGTGGTGCGGGAGATGAACCGTCTGGGGATGTTGGTGGACATCAGCCACGTCTCGCCGGCGGTGATGAATCAGGTGCTCGACGTCTCGGAAGCCCCCGTCATTTTTTCACACTCCAGCGCCAAAGCGGTCACCAACCACCCTCGAAATGTTCCCGACGAGGTCCTTCGGCGAATGGCGAAGAATAGTGGAGTGGTCATGGTGACCTTTGTCCCGCCCTTTGTCTCGGCAGAGCTGGCCGAATGGTACCGTCCGCTGGAGAAGGTGATGCAAGTCAGCTCCGTCGCGGAACTCCACCGCCTCGAGGCGGAGCGTGCGCGTGTTGCCGGTCCGCCGCCAAAGGCCACGGTGGCTCAGGTCGCTGACCACATCGAGCACGTTGCAAAAGTGGCCGGCGTCGACCACGTCGGCATTGGCTCTGACTTTGCTGGGGACAGTGGCCCAGTCGGCCTGGAGGATGTGAGCCGCTACCCCTACCTCTTTGCCGAGCTCATTCGACGGGGCTGGAGTGACACGGACCTCAAGAAGCTGGCAGGGGAGAATTTCATCCGCGCTTTCAGCAAAGCCGAAGTCGTCGCCGCCCGCCTGCAGCGTGAGCGACCCCCGTCCACGGCGACCATCGAGGCCCTCGACAACGCCAAGTAGCGACCGCCGCCCCGGGGCACGCATGTTCCGAGGTAGGTCAGGGCGAGTGCTCAGTCGTCTCGCTTGAGGTGCGAAGGCAGCGCCTCACTGCTTCTTGCAAACGTTGCTTCCCATGTTGACCCAAGTGCCGTTCCCCGCGGCGTCAAACGTGAGAGACATTTCCGTGGGGCTCACCCGCTTAACCGTAGTCCGTACTTTCTTCGGCTGTCCCATCAGCACCTCGTCCTCGTCCCAGACCACGGTATCGCCCTTGAGTCCGTCTGACCTCCCGCGGCCGATGCTGCCGAAGCTGTCGGCAAAGAATTCGACGAGTGTCTTGCTAGCCGAGTCATAGGACCAGAACAGCTGGCCCTGCATGCCGGTCGGCATCGTGTCGCTCTTGGGCACCTGGTACGCGCCGGAGTAGGTAAAGCCGTCCAATTCGGAGGTGATGACCATCGTGGACGAGCTGTTCATGTCGCTCCCGTCCATCTTCTTGAATTTGCCCGCGCAGGCCCAGGTGCCGGTCATTCCCTGGAAGGCTTCCACGAGCGCGGCCGCCGGCTGGGGTTTTTGCGCCACGGCTGGCTTGGCCTTGTCAGCGCCGAGGGCCATGGACGTCAGTACGAGATTGGTGAGGAGCACGGAGCGCAGGGTAACTCTGAGCATAAAACTCCCTCCAGGCGGGGTACCTTTGGCTACCACCTCTCCGCCGGAGTGGCGAGGCCACACCCCGCCCCCCAGCCTCGAAGGGGACAGACGTCGGCCCCCTGACGCATCAGCGCTCGGCGGTTGAGGGAAGTCGCGGCCCGAGCAGCGCCGCAACCCCCTTCCCCCGGTACCTGCCGATGGCGTTTGCGCCGTTAGGTGGACTTCGCCATCGCGTTGCGAATGGCCCCGACAATCGCCATCAAGATGGCGCCGCCGATGCCGCCGCCGCCGATTTGGGCGACGAGCGAGCCGATGTCGAAGCCTCCGGCCGCTGGCGCTCCGCCGCCTCCCATGAGCATGCCCAGAAGCTGCCCCCCGACACCCCCGCCGACGATGCCGGCGATGGAGTTGCCAACCGGACCGAGGCTGAGTTTCTTAAGCAGTGCACCGGCAATATTACCGCCGGCGGCCCCGCTGATGAGCTGCACAATCAAGGCAGTCATGTTCATGTTGTCCCCCTCCAGAAAGTGGCAGGCGGTGACGCTAGGACTCCGGAGGCTTTGCATTCAAGCGCGTGGCTGCTTTGCGCTCGCAGCACTCTGGCTGGAATTCCGAAGACCGAAGGCCCGGCCGTCCGCATCAGGAGAAGCGTTGGGTAGCCGACGCGGGCCGGGGGTTGGCTTGCGGGCAGTCCGTTGGGGCTGCATTCGAAGACGCCAGCACCGGCTAGTGAAAGGACCCCGAGAGGGAGTGGCGGCAAAAAACTCCGGCTACTGCCTTTTACAGGCGTCTGTACCGACGGTAGTCCAGGTCCCGTCAGCCCCCATCATCTCGAAAGTGAGCGTCAACTCCTGCGTCGAGACTCGCTTCCTGGTTGTCCGCGACTTATTGGCTTTGCCCATCATGACTCCGTCCTCGTCCCAGACCACGGCGTCGCCTTTCAGCCCGTCCGAGGTTCCGTGGCCGAGACCGCCGAAGCTGTCCACGAAGAATTCGACGAGCTTTTTGTTGGCTGCGTCATAGGACCAAAACAACTGCCCCTTCATGCCATTCGGGAGCATGGCGTTCTTCTCCACGCGGTAGTCCCCGGAATAGGCGAAGCCGTCCAATTCCGACTTGAGGACCATGGTGGATTTGCTGTCCATGGTTTTCCCGCTCCCGTCCATGGTTTGAAATTTGCCCTTACAGGTCCAAGTTCCAGTCATGGGCTTGAAGGCTTCGGTCAGCGCCGGAGGCGGTTTCGGCTGCATCTCTGCGGGAGACTTCGCTGCGTCCTCGGCCAGGCCCTGTCGGACAAAAGCCAGGCTGCAGAGAACGACGGCAGGGTGAATGAGTCGGCGCATGGTTTCTCTCCCGGGGAACATGGAAGGCCGCTGGCTACCACTTTGGAGCGACTGCCGCGAGGCAGATGCCGTGAGCGGAGGGCCGCAGCCGTCTGGCACGACACGGGCTGCTTTCCTCTGAATTCGGTCCGTGCGCTGACGTCAGAAGGCAACGGAGAGGGTGTCTTTGAGAGGAGAGGGTGTCTTTGAGAAATGAGACGAGATGTGGAAACAGTGACGTAACTTGCCGAACGACAGAGAAGCACAAACGCGGCCGCAGCGAAAAGACGCGAATCCCGTTGGACGCTGGACGCACGGAACGTCTACGGTTTCCATACGAGTCCGTTGGTTTGCTTCACAAGGCGGCTCTTCGGCGTGGACGCAAGCGTTTCGAGGTCAGGCACATGCACAGGTTCTTCGGATTGGCCGTCTTCCTTCTCGGTGCCGCATTGAGTCCGGGAGGCGCCCTTGCCGGGCCGACTTCGGGCGTGAAGCTGCCCGAAAGCAACGAAAAGCTCGGGACGATTGACCTCCCTTCCGGGATGCGCATCGTCATCGAAGAGGACCACAGTAAGCCGGTGGTGGCCGTGGTGGCGGTGATTGATGTGGGAGCGGCCGCGGACCCAGTCGGCAAGGAAGGCCTGGCACACCTCGTCGAGCACCTCAGCTTCCGAGCCAAGCCGGACGGAAGGTTGCAGCGTGCCAACCAGCTCGACTTCGCGGGCGCCTCGAGCTGGAACGGAACAACAACGCACGACTTGACGACGTTTGCGGTGGTCGGACCGAAGGAGTCACTCCGTAACCTCCTGGTCATCGAAGGTGGGCGGCTCATGGGCCCACTTGCCGGCCTGGACCAGCACGGCTTCGAGTTGGAACGTGACGTCGTTAAACACGAGCTGACCGCCCGAGACGAGCGCGGCGAGGCCAGCAGCCCCGAGGGGCATCTCTTCTCTGCGCTTTACCCCGACAACGACCGCTACCACCGGTCCGTCAAGGGGACCGCGGCCAGCGTGTCAGGACTCTCGCTTGAGGACGCACAAGCCTTCGTGCAGCAGCACTACGTGCCCAGCAACGTAACGCTTTATGTCGCCGGGGACCTCGACTTGGCGACCATCCACGAGCTCTTCGGGAAGACGCTTCCTGAGCATTTCGCGGTGGCTCCAGCCAGCGGGCCGGTCAAACCCCCAGTGCGCCTCAGCGAAGTCCCGCCCGCCGTGCCGCCCGTCCCCGCTCCGCGGCCGGTGGTGACGGTGCAGGCCCCAGTGCCCGGGCCAATGCTCTACATCGCCTGGTCGTTGCCGCGGGGGTATGCCGCGGATGGGGTGCTGGAGCGTGGCATCCGGTCGGCGCTGGAGGCCGTCCCCATTTGGGCGACTTCGAATTCGGACATTCAGTCCATTCGCACGACGCTCGTTGGCGGTCGGGACAACAGCACGCTGATTTGCGCAGTCACCCTGAAAGAGGGGCGCAGTCCGGAGAAGAGCCTGGAGCGCGTGCTGGACCAGCTGCATCGCTTCTCGGACCCCGCCGCAACGACTGGACCGCGCACTGCCGAAGACACGGCCAATCGGCTCAACAGCACCAACGCCAGCGGCTCGCGGACGCTGGCAGCGCCTTCCTCTTACATGGCTGCTCCAGGCGTCTCCATGCAGGACCAGACC
This sequence comes from uncultured delta proteobacterium, assembly GCA_963745475.1. Classification (GTDB taxonomy): domain Bacteria; phylum Myxococcota; class Myxococcia; order Myxococcales; family Myxococcaceae; genus JADGRA01. The sequence continues at coordinate 1,209,691 of CAVUXN010000008.1, read as the reverse complement.
AACACCGGGGGTGATTCTGCGCTTTCTACCCAGCTCCGCGGCCGGCCGGACGCTCCCGTCCCTTCGGATGTGCAGGTGGCGCGGTTTCAGATGACGGCCATCGTTGCCGACGCGGCTGAGACGGAGTCCGTGCTCAGTCGCGCCGTGGACCGCGCGACACTGACCCACTACACGGGCGACGCATCGACTTGGGACAAGGACATGACAGCGCTGACCGCCCTCGGTCCATCGACCTGGGAGAACTTCACCCTCAAATGGTTGAGTCGGGATAGGGCGCGCGCCGTCTTCGTCGAGCCGAGCGGCGCGACTGGCGCTCAGCTGCCAAAGGCAGGAGAGACACCGCCCGTCTTCGCCGCCGATGACGTTCGCGTGAAAGTCGCCTCCGGTGCACTCAAAACATACGCCCATGGTCCGGTGGGGGACATCCAGCTGCTGACGCTCAAGAGCGGACTCCAAGTCTTGCTGGTGCGACGGCTGGGCGCACCGACGGTTTCGGTCACCCTGGGTGTGAGAGGGGGGACGGCCACCGCGGAGCCGCTGGGCGTCCAGCCGCTCGCCATTTGGCTCGGCAGGCCGCAGCAGGTGGGCAATGGACCTCCCTCACAATTCGGGGGAAGCCTGACGCTCACCACGGGAGCAGATGCGAGTTACGTCGAAGGTAGAGCCGCGTCGGGCAACCTCGAAAACCTGCTGGCGGTGATGGCGGACACCGTCACCTCGCTTCACGTCGATGACAACCTCATCTGGACGTGGAATGCCCTCGTCGACAACAAGCGGCGCTCCGACGCTTCGCCCAATGTCGAAGCGCAGCGAAAATTCCTGGCGGAGGTGTACCCCGGTGCCGCCATGGGCCGGACGGCCCTTGCTTCCAACGTCGAGAAGCTTGGACCGAGGGACCTCCAGCGCTGGATTGACCAGGCATTCCGACCCCACAACGGCGTCCTCGCCGTGGTGGGCGACATCGACGTCAAAGGTGCGGAGAAGCTGGTGCGCGAGTACTTCGACAGTTGGCAAGGTGCTCGGGACCCGAAGGCCGAGGCGGACCTCGGAAGCCTGAAGGAGCGGCACGGGCCGGTCCGAATCCTGGCCATCGACCGTCCAGGCGCCGAGACGACAGAAATCCGCCTCGGCTGCTCGGTCGAACCGAAGAGCCAGGTAGAGGTGGCGGCCATTCGAATGCTGGGTGCACGCCTTCGGACCAGACTCGGCACCCTGGCGCGCAGCACGCTGGGCGGCAGCGACGGTTTCGGTGGTGGCTCGGCACTCGAGCGTCAGGCGGCACGGGTGGACGTCGGGGGCTCAGTCGATGGACGGTCGTTGGTGGCCGTGCTCGGGGCGGCCCGCCAGGAACTGGCTGGTTTGGAGGACTTCAAACCGAGCGAGGACGAGGTTGCCTTGTTGAAGTGGCGTCAAGGTATTGCTTGGAACGGGAGCTACACCAGCAACGCCGAGCTGGCCAAGGAGTTGGTTTGGATGCGTCTGGCCGACTTGTCGGCAGACATGCTGCAAAATTACCCGGAGTTGCTAGCGACCGTCACCCCGCAGGACTTGACCCGGATGGCGGCCGAATGTCGCAAGACGGCCGTGCTGATGGTGAGCGGAGACCCGGCTGTCGTCGACAAGGCGCTTCTCGCGACCGAGTCGTCGATGATGCTCAAGCACGGCTCCTGAGGGGTTTGGGGCGTTTCAAGCGTCCTCGAGCGGTGGAGGCCGGTGGAAGCAACTCCCCGAAGGAGACAACAGAACCTGTCTCACCTCGAGCATGCTAGGACCGCTCTTGCGTGCTCACTGCACTTTTTCGGACCAAGGGCGTCGACGCCGCCTCCGCCGACGCCGAGGCCAGCGAACACAAGCTGAAGCGCTCCCTCGGCGTCATCGACTTGACGGCCCTCGGCATCGGAGCCGTGATTGGAGCGGGCATCTTCAGCGCGCCAGGCTCGGCAGCCGCGGGCGCCGATGGTCGGCTCCCTGCTGGGCCGGCCCTCGTCATCTCCTACATCCTGGTGGCCGTGCCTGCGGCTTCGCCGCCCTTTGCTACGCCGAGCTCGCCGCCGATGGTCCCCGATCGCCGGCAGCGCCTACACCTACACCTACGTCACGCTGGGCGAGATTGTGGCCTGGATCATCGGCTGGGACCTCATCCTCGAGTACGCGGTCGGCAACGTCGCCGTGGCGGTGAGTTGGGCTGACTACTTCAAGACGCTCCTCGCGGGCTTCGGGCTTCACTTGCCGGCCTGGCTGCTCCACGACGCTCAACCATGCGCGAGAGACACCGGGCCTCCTTGAGGCGGCGCCGCACCTCTTCGGCATCCCCATCGTCTTCAACCTGCCGGCGGGCGCCATCGTCGCGCTCCTCACCGTGCTCCTGGTCGTCGGCGTCCAGGAGAGCTCGGCGCGGGTGAACTCGGTCATGGTGGCGCTGAAGCTCGGCCTCGTCATCGGCTTCGTCGCCATCGGCGCCTTCTACGTGAAACCGGAGAACTGGGTGCCGTTCGCGCCCAATCGGATTTCGCGGCATCATGAGCGGGGCGCGTCGATCATCTTCTTCGCCTACATCGGCTTCGACGCGATCTCGACGACAGCGGAAGAGGCCAAGAATCCGCAGCGAGACCTGCCGCGCGGCATGATTGCCACGCTGGTCATCTGCACGGTGCTTTACATCGGCGTCACGCTGGTGCTCACCGGCATGGTGCCCTGGCAGCAGCTCGGCGTCGGCGATCCGCTGGCGATGGCGCTGCAAGGCGCGGGACTCGAACGGCTGGCGGGCGTCCTGTCGTTTGGCGCGGTCATCGCGCTGACCGCGGTGCTGCTCGTCTTCCAGCTCGGTCAACCGCGCATCTTCATGTGCGATGGCCCGCGACGGGCTTCTGCCACCTTGGGCAGCCAAGGTGCACCCGCGGTTTCGGACGCCCTACGTCACCACCATCATCACCGGCATCTTCGTCGGCGTCCCGGCCATGTTCGTGGACATCAACGAGGCCATCGAGTTCACCAACATCGGTACACTCTTTGCGTTCGTCCTCGTCTCGTTGGGCGTCCTTGTCCTGCGCCGCACCGACCCCGACCGGCGACGGCCTTTCCGGTGCCCGGGCGTGCCTTGGGTGCCCATGGCGGCAGTGCTCTCCTGTGCCGCGCTGATGGTGTACCTGCCCTACGTCACCTGGATGCGCTTCGTGGTGTGGCAAGTCCTGGGGGTGGTGCTCTACTTCGCCTACGGACGACGCCACAGCCGTCTGCGAGCACAATCGGCCGCCAGCCGTTAACAGGGAGGAGACAGGACGCCTCATGGATGCGCACTACGACCAGGTGATGGATGCGCGCTCGCGGGCCGACGGAGCCGCCGAGCGGATGTACTTCGCCTATTCCACCATTCTCGACCGCGCCGCATTCGAGGAGTGGAGACACCAGCACGGCTACGACTTCTTCGAGCTACCACCGGGAGAAGCCGGGGAGGCCGTCGACATTGCGCTGGACTACGACTTTCCGTCGCGGTGGTGGGGCGGGCGGGTGGCGGGGCTGGTCGACCGGCCGGGCGCCTCGGTGCACGGACTGCTCTTCAGAATTCCAGGTCAGGATTGGCCCATCATCCAGCACAAAGAGGGCCTGGTGACTGGGATGTGCGTGGAGCGGACGGTGCAGGTACGGGCCGGCGGTCGCCAACTCGAGGCCACAGCCTTCACCACGGCCGCCAATCGCAAGAGCAAGGACGGCCCGTTGAGCCCCCGCTTTGTCGAGGCGCTGGTGCGAGGCGCCGAATCCGCCGGGCTCCCAGAGTCCTGGGTGGCGACGCTTCGCAAGCCAGAGGCAGGCTAACCCTCGCGGCTTTCAGGGCCTAGCCCGCGTCGCTGCGCCATCTCCGTTTCGAGGCGCGACACCCACGGTGGCAATGCGTCTCCCAGCGCCGAAGCGGGAATCCCGGCGAAACGCACCATGGCCACTTGGCCCCAAAGGGCCGCGTCGGCCAGCGTCGGCTCGGAGCCAAAGAGGAAGGGGAGGTGGCGCAGCGTCCGTTCCGAGGGGGCCAGCGCGGCCCGTGAACGCTCGAGGTACTCCGTGGCCGAGCGTTCCCATGCCTCGACACAACCCGCTCCGTACTTTCGCTCTTTGATGAGTGCGTAGAGCGCGCGGTCGGCCGGGCGAGAAAAGCTGCGGCGGATTCCGGGGGCGGCGAGCTTGAAGCAGGGGTCTTCCAGCACTTGGTCGCACCAGTCCGAATAAGCCCAAACCGGGCCTTCGAGCGGGGAGGGTGCGAGGTGAGGCGCTCGGACGAGAATGTATTCCGAGATGGCGCGCGAATCGACGTGGCATACACCCTGCGCGTCGAGCAACACCGGGACGTGCATGTAGCCGCCGGTGAGTTCCACCAGCTCCGAGCGGTCGCCGTAGGGCACGTCCTCCACCACCACCCTGGCACCGGCGAGGTCGAGGAGGCCTTGCACCTTGAGCGCGTAGCAGCTGTAGGGAAAGCGAAAGAGTTTCACCGGTTCTTCTCCGGACGTGCGTCTGGCCGGGAGGTCTCGGCCTCGGCGACGGGAGTGGGTTGAAACCACCGGACGCTGAGTGGAGGGAGGAAAAGCTCGGCCGACACCGGCTGTCCGTCCCAAGGCTTTGCTTCGGTACGAATCTCCGAGAAAGCTTCGGAGCTGCCGCCATAGGAACGAGCGTCGGTGTCCAGCGCCAGGCGGTAGGCGGAGGCTCCGGGGAAGCCCACGCGGTACGCATTCCACGGCGACGCCGCGAGGTTGGCCACCACCACCAAGTCTTCAGCCGGTATCTCAGCGCGGCGGACGAAGGCGAAGACGTTGACGTTGGCGGCGTCGGCCTGAATCCATTGAAAGCCCTCGGGAGCGTCGTCCAGCGCGTGAAGCGCGGGCAGGCTCCGGTAGAGGCGGTTGAGGTTGGTGACCAGACTCTGGACGCCGAGATGCTCGACCTCCTCGAGCAAATGCCAGTCCAGGCTTCGGTCGTGGTTCCATTCTGCTGGCTGGCCGAATTCCCCGCCCATGAAGAGAAGCTTGCGGCCGGGATGTGCCCACATCCACGCCAGGAGCGCCCGGAGATTGGCCAACTTTTGCTGCGGGCTGCCCGGCATCTTCCCGTACAGCGAGCCCTTCATGTGCACTACCTCGTCATGCGAGAGCGGCAGGACGAAACGCTCGCTGAAGGCGTACATCATCCCGAAGGTGAGTGCGGTGTGGTTCTTCGCCCGGAAGAAGGGGTCGAGGGAGAAGTAACGCAAGGTGTCGTGCATCCACCCCATGTTCCACTTGAAGGTGAAGCCTAGGCCTCCCTCTTTCACCGGGCGTGTCACTTGGGGCCAGGCCGTAGACTCCTCGGCGATGACGACGACGTCCGGATGAAGCGCGGCCAGGGTGCCATTCACTTCTCGGAAGAAGGCGATGGCCTCCTCGTTCTCCCGCCCGCCCCAGCGGTTCGGAACCCACTGCCCAGCACTCCGCGAGTAGTCCAAGTAGAGCATCGAGGCCACGGCGTCCACGCGGAGCCCATCCACGTGGTACTGCTCCGCCCAAAACAAAGCGTTGGAGACGAGGAAGTTTCGGACTTCATGGCGGGCGAGGTTGAAGACCAGCGTGCCCCAGTCCGGTTGCTCTCCCCGCCGCGGGTCGGCGTACTCGTAGAGGGGCGTGCCGTCGAAGCGGGCCAGCGCCCAGATGTCACGCGGAAAGTGTGCCGGCACCCAGTCCACGAGAACGCCGATGCCGGCCTGGTGCAGAGAATCCACCAAGAAGCGAAAGTCATCCGGACCGCCGAAGCGGGCAGTCGGCGCGTAGTAGTTGCTGACTTGGTACCCCCAGCTTCCGCCAAAGGGGTGTTCGGCGACGGGCAGGAGCTCGACGTGCGTGAAACCGAGCTGCCGGACGTACGCCACCAGCTGCGGCGCGAGCTCACGGTACGTGAGCGGCCGGTCATCCGCTTCCACCACCCGGCGCCAGCTCCCGAGGTGGACCTCGTAGATGCTCATCGGCGCCTGGCGCACGTCCCTGCGCGCACGCGCCTCGAGCCAGTCCTTGTCCCCCCAGCGGTAGCGGTCGATGCGATGAACCACCGAGGCGTTGTTCGGCGGGACTTCGGTCCGGAAGGCATAGGGGTCCGCCTTCAGCATGGGCGGGCCACCGGACGCCGGCCGCACTTCAAATTTGTACCGTGCCCCCTCGCCGACCTCTGGGAGAAACAGCTCCCACACGCCCGAGCTCCCCATGCGACGCATGGGGTGGAGCCGTCCGTCCCAGCCGTTGAAGTCCCCCACCAGAGAGATGCTGGATGCGGTGGGAGCCCAAACGGCGAAGGACGTCCCTTCCACGCCGGCGTGCTGAAGGGGATGGGCTCCAAGCCTCTCCCAGGGCCGTTGGTGTCGGCCTTCGCCCAACAGGTGCAGGTCCAGCTCCCCCAGCGTCGGCCAGAAGGCGTAAGGGTCCCGCAGGGTGAAAGAGCGTTGGGGGTAGCGGACTTCGAGTGTGTAGGGGAAGGCCTCCGTCCCTGGGAGGTGCACAGCAAACAGGCCCCGTCCAAGGGCGGCCATGGGGAATTGCCTTCCGTCGTCCGCGTGGACGGTGATGGCTTCGGCCTCAGGACGGAAGGCGCGGACCACCGTCTCGCCACCGACGGCATGCATTCCCAGCAGCTGGTGGGGCTCCGGGTGCCGCAGCGCGACGAGCTGATTCAGCGCCGCCTCGAGCGCGGTCCCTTGGAGTGGTTGCGAAACGGGAGTCAACGGCGGCTGGCCTCCCCGAGTGTCGGCGTCCCCCACCTGTGGCCAGCGTAGCCCAAGTTTCCCAGGCGCAGAGCTGCTGCGCCGGGTGTAACGTGCCGCGTCTGGCGTTCGTTCACCTTTCGCCCCGTGTCTTCTCCTTCGTTCGCGACGACTTCAGAGCTGGAGCTCCTCGCCCGTGCCGGCCGTGGCGATGCCGATGCCCTAGAGGCCTTGTACCGACGCCACGCCCCGCGGGCGATGGGAGTGGCGCTGCGGGTGCTTCGGGAGCGCTCCGAGGCCGAGGAAGTCCTTCAAGACACCTTCCTCGAGGTGTGGCGTCGAGCTCGAGAGTACTCTCCGGCGCGCGGAACGGTGGAAGCCTGGCTCCTCACCATCGCCCGGACGCGCGCCATCGACCGGCTGCGCTCTCGGTCTGCACGCGGCCGGATGGTGGAGGCCAAAAGCGCCGAGCCGCCCGAGGCGGGGCCCAAGCTTCCGGACGTCCTGTCCGCCGCAGCCGAGGACGCCCAGCGCGTCCAGGCCGCTCTTCTCGGGCTCCCCGTCGAGCAGCGGACGGCCTTGGAGCTCGCCTACTGGGAGGGACTTTCTCAAACAGAAATCGCCGAGCGCACCGGCCAGCCGCTGGGCACGGTGAAGACACGGGTGCGGCTCGCGCTGCTCAAGCTCGCCGGAAAGCTCAGCTAGTCACGGGCGGGCAGAAGCGGCGTTGGCTGGGCGGTAGAAGAGAACCACCGTGTAGCAGTGGAACTCGTTGTCGCTCGACTGGCAGACCACTCGGTCCACAATTTCTAGGTCGGCGTTGCTCTTCAGCCAGCGGGTGATTGCCTCGCCCAACTCCTCGCGCTCCTTCGCCTTGGTGGCGGAGAAGACCTTCACCCCGGTGAACATGGGCTTGCTCCCCCTTCCAGCCCCGTCGTCTCCGGTGTATGGCACGCGCCCCGAAACACTGTCAAAGCCGCCGCCCATGCTCATCGACCTCCATGTCCACTCCCATCTCTCCATGGGATGCCCGCTCAACCCCCGGTCCGTACTGGAGCGCGCTGCCAGCCACGGACTGGACGGCGTGGCCTTCACCGAAACCAACAGCCAGGACGGCTGCGAGGAGCTCTTGGCTCTCGACGGCCGGGGCGGGATGCGCGTCTTCGTCGGGCTGGAGCTTCTCACCGACCGCGGCCAATACTTGTGCTTCTTCCCCAAGCCGGAGCACGCCCCGGAGCCCGTCCAACTCTGGGGCAGCAACCGCGAGAAGCCTTGGAGCGCAGCCGAATGCCTGCCGCGGCTGCAGAGCCTCGGAGCGGTGGTGGTGGCGGCCCGCCCGTACGACCGCGACCTGCCCAACCCAGCGTTGGATTACGTCCTTGCGGCACCCGGCCTGGTGGCCGTGGAGGGCTACAACGCGCGGGTGCGGCAAACGGCGAATGACTTGGCTGTCGAGGCCGCGGAGAAACTGAAGCTGCCCTCCGTTGGTGGAAGCGACGCGCGACTGACGCTGGACGAGGTGGGCCGCGGGGCCACGTTTTTCAAGCGCCCGCTGGCGTCACAAGCGGAACTCCTGACCGAGCTCCAAGGCCGCAACTACTGGCCGGTGATGGTGGGGGAGTTGCCGCGACTCACCAAGCCCGGTGAGGCCCGCGAGCCGGAACGCAAAAGCCGTCGTCGCTTCAAGGGACGGTCCCGCTAGCGTCGGGTGCTCTGGACTCGACGAGTCGACCGTCGTGGAGCTCGGCCGTCCTCAGACCGGCAGGCCAGGTCCACGTCTCCCGGCGCTCATTGGCTGAAAAGCGAACCACCCGAGTGCGCGGGTAACCCCACGCTGCCACCAGGGCCTCGGCCGGCATCTCGGTGAGCGAGCGCTTTTCTTTGACAGCGGCGCGAACGGCCTCGTTCCACCCCTCCTCGGCGGAGGCGGGAGAAAGGGGTGTAAGCCAGAGCTCGACTTCGTCCCAGAAGGCGGACTCGGAGCCGAGCGCCCCGTCGATGATGAGAACCGCCTGCGTCCGCTTGTCGAGCTCGACGAGGACGTAGGTATCCCGGTGGTGCGTCTTTTGTCCAAAGGGACCCACCGGAAACTCGATGGAGACAATTCGCGCCGGAGTCCCGGCCGGGATGATGCCCTCCAGCACCTGACCTCCGGGCGGCGCATGGCCGCCAACCTCCCATTCCGGTGGGGCCAGGGGAGCGAGGGCGATGGCTCCATTGCCATCGGACAGGCGGTAGGGGCGGGCAGAAACCTGCAGCCACCGCGGCCCCTCGGAGCGCGAGTCGCGGAGCACCGCTCCGCGCTCTGGCGGAGTCAGCGCCGCGCGGGGTGCACAGCCGACGGAGCACGCCACCGCCCAGCTGGCCAAAAGGAGACGCACCCTCGTGCCTGGGGGGGGGCTAGCTCCCGCCGTCCTTTTTCACGGGCGTTGAGGGCGCCGAGGCGGGAGCGCTGGGCGCGCTCGCCCCGCTCCCCGGCGTCGACGCGGGAGCCGCCGGGGTGGTGCCGGACGCAGGCGCGCTCTTGTCCGCTGGCTTGGCGCTCTCCGCCGGCGAGTCGCTTTTCTCCGTCGACTTCTTCGAGCCGTAGAGGTCCGCGCCCCAGCCACCCCCTTTGAGGACAAAGGAGGTGCGGCTCACCACGCGCGAAAGCGTCCCTTCCGCGCCGCAGGCCGGACAGCGCTCGGGCGCCCCTTCATTGAGCTTCTGGAGGACGTCGGTCACTTTCTGGCACTGGCTACAGCTGTACTCGTAGATGGGCATCGGAGGTTAAACGGGCTGGGGGAGAGTGGGAGGCGGAGCACCAGGGAAGAGACCGAGGCGGAGAAGGCTTCGGCGCAACGCTTCTGGCGCCACGCCGAGCCGGGTGGCGAGGACGGCGGTCCGCTCCTCTGGACTTCCGTCGGTGGCCTCGAGGGCATGGCGTAAGTCCTTGGACACGGACTGTTCGAAGTCCGACGTCACCCCGAGGTCCTCGAGGTACTTGCGCTTGCCGAGCAGGTCGAGCCTTGCGGTCCAGTGGACCGGTTGAAGCGCCTCTCGCCGGAATCTGTCGCGGATGCGGGCCACCTCCGAGGCGATGCCGAGGCGCTCCGCCCAGCCCGAGAGCTCGCTCGCGCGGACGCCGAGCGCCCAGGACGCCCGTCCCAGGGCTCCGCGCTGCTCTTCAAGAGCGGCGAGGACGAGCTCCCGCTCGGTTTGTTCGGCGCCTTCCAAGAGTCCGGCCCGCTCGAGTGCGCGGTCGAGGACGTGCGCCGGGACACTCGAACCGCGGTCTGCATTCAACGTCCGGAGAAGCGCCGGCCGGTGTCCATGCTGCCTCAAGAGGCTCGCCAGGTCCGGGGCACCCATGGCCTCAAGCGAAGGCTGCTCAGAGGGCAGTTGGGCGAACCGCCCGCGCGGGGTTGCGAGGGAAGCCGGCTTGGCGCTCGGCGGTCGACGTCTCGGCGCGATTCGCTCGGACAGGGTTGTGGCCGGTGCCGCGGGGCGCGTCTTCGGCGCCGTAAGGAGGGAAGACGTCCGTCCATCCCCAGAGCTGAGCGCAGGGGCATTTGCAGAGGGCGGGGCAGGGGTGGGCGCGGTCTCGTGGAGAGCTTCTTGCGTGGCCAGAATGCCCCTCACCAGCAGGTAGTACCCGCAGCCCTCGCGCTGGGCGGCCACGCTGGGAGGGGTTCCCCCGAGGACATCCACCACGGCGTACGGCCCCAGCGGACGTGCGGGCGGCTCGCCATCCGTGAGAAGGCGCACGCGAAAGTCCTCTTCAGGCGCGAGGATAGAAAGTGCGTCGCGGACATCCGCCGGGGCGGCCGGGGCCCCGGCGCGGCGACAGAAGTCCGCCACCGCCACGGCCACGGGCGTGGGGACTTCATCAGCGGCTCGCTTGCGTGCCCAAGGGTTGTGCATAAGAAGGGGGGGTGGGTCGGCCCATGTACCATTGGCAGCCCCGAGGGTAGGTCGGATTGCAAACAGCGAGAAATGTAAGCAGCTCAGAAAGGGCGCAAGGCGAGGCCCCGCGGTTGGCTGGCATCCGCTTGGGGCCGGGGCCCGGCTTGGTGCTCTATAGCCTCCTCGTGGGCGCGGCAGGACTCGCATTTTTCGGTAAGGAGTTCCCCGGGCACCTTCCCGGAGAGGTCGAGCGGGTTACGCCCTTTGTTTTCGGCGTCTTCGTCGCCCTATTTGCCTCCTACCGCTTCGCCTTGGTCCGGAGCCGTAAGTACCCAAGTTTCAAGGCCTTTTACCAAGTTGGCCTCGCCGTGGTGGTTTTTCTGTTGCTCTTGCCGTCGGCGAGGGCCAGCTACGGGCCAGTGCCGCGCCGGGGCCTGGCAACGGACTTGGTGGACAACAACGCGCGCCTCCGAGCCTTAGCGGCGGAAGTCGTCCGGCACCGCCCGGACGCCGCACGCTATGCTCCGGCCCTGGTGACTGGCCTCGAGGACGAGGACCCCGACGTTCGCCTCGAGGCGCACCGGTCGCTGGTACAAATCGCTGGGGTCGACCTCGGTTCGCCGGACGACCCCGGGGCCATCAAACGGTGGAGGCAGCGCTTCCCGTGACCGAATGGAGCAAATCGGAGGTGTTGACGCGCTACATGGCCCAACATGGGCTGAAGAGCACGCGGCAGCGAAACCTCATCATCGACTCTTTCTTCGACATCGGCGGCCACCTTTCCGTGGAGGAGCTGTGGAACAAGGTGCGGTCTCATGACGCCAGGGTGTCCGTGGCCACCGTGTACCGCACCATGAAGTTGCTGCACGACTGTGGCCTCGTGCACGCCCGCAACTTCGGTGATGGGCAAACGCGCTACGAGGCTGCCGCAGGGCGGCACCACCACGACCACCTCATCTGCACCCGGTGTGGAACCATCATCGAGTTCGAAAACGACCGAATCGAGATGCTCCAGGACCGTGTGGCTCGACAAAATGGCTTTCGCGTCACCTCACACAAAATGGAGCTCTACGGACTGTGCTCGGAGTGTCAGCTCGCCCCGGCTTCGGCGGAGGGCGGACCGCGCGTCTGACTGTCGCCCTCGTTCTTGTGTTAGCGGCCGGGTGTGCCAGCACTCCTCCTCGCCCGCGCGCCGACCCCGTTCTCGCGGTGCTGGCTGGCCTGCCGGACGTCAACGGCCACTACGTCAACGTGGCCGCCTGGCGGGGCAGGGTGGTGGTGGTGCAGTTTGTCGCGACGTGGTGCTTCCCGTGCATCGCGACCGCCCCGCGGCTCCAAATTCTCGAGCGGCGCTACGCCGCCCGCGGCTTGAGTGTGGTCGCGGTGGGGATGGATTTGGAGGGCGCCCGCGTGCTCGAGCCTTTCCAGGCGCAGCTCGACCTCCAATACCCGGTCCTGGTGGGGGACGCGGCGCTCCGGGACGGGCAAACCGCGTTTGGCCACATCACCACACTTCCAACGACGGTCATCATCGGCCGCGATGACACCGTCCTCACCGCCTTCAAGGGCGTGCCGGCGGATGGCAGTCTGGAGACGTTTGTGGAGTCCGCCCTCGCCCTCAAGCCGTAACCGGCGCTGGTAGGCCCTGTTTTCTTGCCGCTCAAGCAGGCGCTGCTACCGTCCTGTGGCACGGCGCCCGGCCTGGGACTCCTCCCCGGCCCCCCGCCTTGAAACGAAATGGGACGACGCGGCCTGAAAGTGGCGGTTGTGGGCGCTTGCGTCCTGGCCCTGCTGTCCGCCCTGGACGCGCGGGGGTTCCGGAAGGCAGCCCACTTGCGTGCGGAGGTGGAAACGCTTCGGCGAGCCAACCGGCAACTCAGCGAGGACAACGCGGCGCTGACACGCGAAATTCAGGCGCAGCGGGTGGACGTCCGGGCCACGGAGCGGGCGGTGCGAGAGGAGCTCGGCTACGTCCGCCCGGGTGAGCTGGTTTTTCAGGTGGAATGAGCCCCTCGGCGGCCATTCCCGCGCCGCTTCGGCGGGCGTTGCGCTGGGCGGTGGGGGGGCTTCCTCTCCTCGCGGTGCTGACGACGGTCGCCGTCCTTCAAGGAGGGGCGTTTTCCGCTGCGGCTGAGCCCTCCTGGGTGGCCGCCGGCACCCTGGTGCTGGTGCTGGGCGGGGTTGTGGCAGGGGCCCTCCGGCGCGCTCCCAGACGCCTCGGGAAGGAGAGGACGGTGGGGGACGACCTGGCCTTGGGCGCCCCTCTGGTGGCGGCCAGCGTCCTGGTGGCTGCCCTGGCCGGCGAGGGGCTCTTTCCGCTCGTCTACCTCGTCATGGCCGGCCTGGTGGGCTTCTTGCGCTTCAGCGCGGCGTCGCTGCTTGTCCTCTTCGCGGTGGGGCTGGATGCGCTCCAGATGGCCCACTCCGGAGGACCGCGCACCGCTCAACTCGCGGCGCACGCGCTCTTCCTCGTCCTCTTTGCCGGAACGTACCGGCTCGTGCTCAATGCCCGGCTGGCCCTGGCCCGGCGCGCCGAAGTCGACGCCGTCCGGAACCGACTGCGCGAGGTGGAAGAAGACGCCCGCACTTTCCGGCTGGTGGACTCCGGGAGCGCCCAGCGCGCCGAGGGGACGGCTGCGCAGGAAAAGTGGCTCTTGGCCTCGGTACAACAAGTCGAGGGCGCGGTGGGCGCGGTGCTCGACGTCGCGGAGCTCGCCATCAAGAGCCACACCTGTGCCGCCTTCCTGCTGGACGCCGACGACCGGACGCTGCGGCTGCACGACTGTCGAAGCCTTTGCGAGGACGTGCAGCGCGCCCCCATTCCCGCCGGGGAGGGCATACTCGGTGGCGTGGTGCGGCGAGGGGTGGCGGTGAGGATGGCCTCGGCAGCGGGCCTGCGCGGGGTGGGGTGGTACCAGGGCCATCTCGAGGTGAAAAGCGTCCTGGCCGTACCGCTCCAGGAGGTTTCCGGTCAGCTGCGTGGCGTCCTGCTCGCAGACCGCCTCGAGCCCCAAGCCTTCACCGACGCCGACGAGCAACTGCTGTCCATCCTCGCCCGCGAGGTGCTCCGGGCGCTCGAGGTTGAACGGGTGCTCGGCGAGGTGCGGCGGGGGCGGGATGAGAAGACGCGCTTCTTCCGCGCCATCGAGGAGCTCAACCGGGCCGTCGACCCGGGCGCCGTCTTCGGCGCAGTCCTGGAGAATGCCCAGACGCTGGCTTCGTTGGACTTTGCGGCCCTGACACTGGTGCAGGAAGAGGGGGCGGCGCGGGTCCACCGGGTGGCGAAGGTGGTGGGTGGCAGCGCAGGCGCCCGCGCGCTCGAAGGGCGCGTCTTCCCGGACAACAACGGGCTGGTGGCCAACGTCGTCCGCTATGGGGCGCCGCTCCCAGGCCGGGCCCTGCCCAACATGGAGCAGAAGGTTGTCTTCGATGACGCAACCGAGCTTCGGGGGCTGGGGGCGCTGCGCATCCTTCCGCTGGTAGCGGCAGACCGCATCCTGGGCACGCTGGTGGCTGGGACACGAGCCCGCGGCGCGCTGGGAGAGGACGTCATCCGGATGCTGGAGGTGCTCGCCATCCAAGCCGCCCAAGCCGTCCTCCGGGCTCAACTCTTCGAGCAGACCGAGCGGCTGGCCACCACCGATGGCCTCACCGCGCTGGCCAACCGCCGCACGTTTCAAATCCGAGCCGGCCAGACGCTGGCCCAGGCTCGCCGCTACGGCCGCGCTTGCGCGGTGCTCATGACGGACATCGACCATTTCAAGGCAGTGAATGACACCTATGGCCACCCGGCCGGAGACGTCGTCCTCAAGGGCGTGGCCCAGATGCTGAGAGAACAGGCGCGCGACACGGATGTGGTGGCCCGCTACGGGGGCGAGGAGTTTGCGGTGGTGATGCCCGAAACCGACGTGCGGGGGGCCCAAGTCATCGCCGAGCGCCTCCGCGAAGCCGTTGCCGCGCGCGTCTTTCACACCGAGCTTGGCCCGGTGCGCGTGACGTTGAGCATCGGCCTGGCCGCGTCCCCGGAGGACGGCACAGAGATGGATGCCTTGGTGCAGCTGGCCGACCAGTGTCTCTACCAAGCCAAGCGGTCGGGCCGAAACCGGCTGGTGACCGCCGAGTCGATGCGGCCGGCGCGGCTACAGGCTGGCTAAACCGGCTCTCGACGCGCCCCACCCCGAGGGGTGAGGCTCTGCAGAAGACACGTGGTCCGCCCGCACATCGCCATCACCACGCGCGCCAACCCCTCCTCGGCGGACGTCGCCGAGGCGGAAGCGGCGGCCAAACGCTGGGGCGTGCCCCTGCTCGCGCGGCCGAGGACTGGACCGCTGTCGAGTCTGCTGGCCCGGGCCGAGACGCTGCTCGTCATCGAGCGGCAGGGTGTCTCGCTGTGGGACGTCGAGGGCAGCGCGCGTTGGTCGTACGGTCTTGCCGCCCTGCGGCTCCGTGCGCTGGACGCGGGAGGCCAAGGGGAAGCTCTGGTGCGGGTCGGCGCCCTCTCCGCCGGCGAGCGCGTCCTCGACTGCACGCTCGGCCTCGGCCAGGACGCGCGGGTGGCAGCACGGCTGGTCGGCCCGCAGGGTGCGGTGGTTGGCCTGGAGGCCAGCCTGCCCTTGGCCATGCTGGCCGCAGAAGGGCTACGGCGCGAAGGGCGAGAGGCGAGGAGCGCGGCCATCGACGTCCGCCACGAGGACGCCCGGACGTTTCTCCTGAGCCTTCCTTTGGGAAGCTTCGACGTGGTGCTGTTCGACCCGATGTTTGCCCGCGCCCGCGCCGCCCAGCCGGCCTTCGGCTTGCTGCGGCGCCTGGCAAGCCGCGCCCCGCTCGAACCCGCGACGCTCGCCTTGGCTCGCCGTGTCGCCCGGCGGGTGGTCCTGGTGAAAGCGGCTCGCTATGGGCCGGAGCTCAAGACGTTGGGCCTCCGGCCGGAGCCGGCCTCCCGGAGCGCACCCGTGGTGTGGGCCCGCGTCGACGCCCAGCCCTAAGGGCTAGAGCCCTCCGCGGCTCGAGCCCTTCGGCGGCCCCTCGCTGCCAATGGGGGCCAGCTTTCCCGAGGGGGCCCCGCCTTGCTCGTGGGGCATGAGCTCCCGTGGACTGCGCAGGTACTGCGTGGGAGAGACTTGCAACAGGTTACTCACCCGTGAGGTGTACAGGCAGGCGTATTGCTCCACCTGGGCACCGAAGCGGCTGTTCTCGTGGCCCTCCTTGAAGAGCAGTCCCCAGTAGGGATTGAAGCCCGCCTCGACGTCGCGCTCGAGTGTCTCGGCGATTCCGATGGCCACCTTCAACGCCCGTCGGAGCCGCTCGAGCTCCGCCTTCGCCTCGCGACGCTCCTCCTCGAGCCCTGCTTGCTCCGCCAGCGCGAGCGTGTCGCGCTCCAGCCGGCGCTCCAGTCCGCCCAGGACGGCCTTGCGCTGGTTGACCGCATCGTCGAGACGCGCCCGCAGCAGCTCGACCTCGGAGAGGCGCGAGATTTCCTCACGCCGGCCCTCGGTGTAGCGAATTTCGTCCTCCAGCTCTTGCACCACCATGCAGGTTCTCCACAGGGAGGCCTTGCGAGACTTGAGAATGTCTCCGTAGATGTGGTCTCCGACGTAGAGGACTTTTTCCCCGGAGAAGCCGGTCATCTTCTCGAAGCTGGCGAGGTTCCCACCGCGGTACACCTTCCAGCGTTCGAGGGACGTGGCCTCGCCCAACACCGTTCCAATCTCCGAGGAGACGTCCAGCTCCAGAAACGGATTCGAGTCAGAAAAGAAACGGGGCTTGTCGGCGCCGGTGATGACCACGTCGAAGTAGTTGCGCCACGTCGGGTATTCCGGCGCCAGGCCGTCGAGGAGGTGGGCCATCACCGCCTGGGTGTAGTCCCACTGGGAGTTGGTGAGCAGAAAGAGGCGCTTCCCGCCGGAGCGCAAGCGGTGGAGCGTGGGTCCCAGCTCCGGGTCACGGTAGATGTAGCGCGCGATGTCGCGTCGGACGGCCTGCTTGAGCGAATTGTCCCGGTGGACTGAGTCGATGGCTTCCCGCACGTCGTCGTACAAGCGGCCGTAGTCCATCCGGTGCCCGCGCGACTCGAGCAGTTCGATGATGGCCGCATAAGCCCAGGCCTCGGGCAGGGAGAACAAAGTGTCAATCCAGGCGTAACGGTCGCCGCGAAGGCGTACCGGCTCGTTCCGGTAGAGCTTCTGCCAGGTCTCATGCGGCAAGGACCGCAACCCATGCCAGGCCCGCCCCACCTGTCCAAAGCGGTCGAGTTTGAGCAGGTTGCCGTGGCTTCGGTCCACCACCAGGCCGCGCATGACGAACGTGTGGTCGTAGGGAAGCAGGCCGATTTCCGCCGGGTAGCCGTGGGCGGTGATGAGCCGGCCCAGCGTCAAGTCGTAGGACAACTGCTCGATGCGACGCTGGTGGTAGATGGCCAGGGTGTAGTCCATGTCGAAGCCGACCATCTCCACAGTCGCCAACCGAAGGTTGCGGTTGACGAAAACTCCGCGGGCGCGTTCTGTTTCTCGCCGTTCCCGAGGCGTCGCCAGAAGACGGGCCAGCTCGCCGTCCTCGAGGAGTTCCAGTGCCTCCTCCTCGGCCGCCCGGGCCAGAGGGGAACGCGGGCCTTCCGGAGCGCCGCCGTGGACAACCGAAAGGGGTAGGGCGGCAGGCGGCGGAGTGGGGTTAGCCGTACGCATACGCAGATGCTGGCACAACCGCGCCCAGGCTCCAGCAGGCTCCCGGCCGTTTTCTTGCTGGGCCACCATGGGGCATGGCACGGTGAGCGTCTGGCCATGGGACGCCGTGCTCGCTCCGATGCCGACCTTGCCGTTCGGCTCGCCGGGCGAATTGCTGACTTGGAGGACCGAATTCGCGCGCTCGAGCTGCGCGTGGCACGGGTCTCCCGCAGCGGCGAGCGACTGGCTCCGGAAAAGTCGGCCCTCCGTCCGCCGGCTCCCAGCGCCTCACGCTGTCCCGGCTGTCTCTTGGAGCTGCCGAGAGGCCGGCGGGGACTGGCTTGCGTCTGGTGCGGCTTCGTCTTCTCCGCCGTGCGACGCCGGGCGTCCCGCTGACGGAAGTGGCAGCGGAGGTGGCGGACGTCTCGCCCGAGGACTATGCAGAGCGACCCATGGCCCCCCTGTTCCGTGTGCACGAAGCGACGCTTCGCAACGGCCTCCGCGTTCGCATCGTCCCCAGCGACGAGACGCCGGTCGTCAGCCTCTACACCTTCTTCAACGTTGGGTCGCGGAACGAGCGCCCCGGGCTGACGGGCATCAGCCATCTGTTCGAGCACATGATGTTCAACGGCTCGAAAAAGTACGGGCCGAACCAGTTCGACGAGGTGCTCGAGTCGCACGGCGGCCGTTCAAACGCCTACACCACCCACGACATGACGGTGTACTACGAGGAGTTTGCTGCGGAGGCGCTGGAGCAGGTCCTGGACCTCGAGGCGGACCGGATGCGTTCCTTGGCCATCTCCGACAGGATGCTGGAGCGGGAGCGCGAAGTCGTAAAGGAGGAACGTCGCCTTCGCGTGGACAACGAGGTCATGGGGCTCATCGACGAGGAGCTCCAGTCGCTCGTGTTCCAGGCGCACCCCTACCGCTGGCCGGTCATCGGCTGGATGGGGGACATCGAGGCCATTCGACGCGAAGACTGTGAGTCCTACTTTCGGACCTACTACGCGCCCAGCAACGCCGTGCTCTGGATTGCGGGCGATGTCGACCCGGTGGCCACCGTCCGCCAGGTGCGCCGCGCCTACCAGGACATTCCCCGGGGGCCGAACGTTCCCAAGGTGGTGAACTCCGAGCCGCCCCAGCGGGGCGAGCGCCGCAGCGTGCTCTCCCATCCGGCCCAGGCGCCCGGCCTGCTGGTGGCCTACCGCGGGCCTCCGGTGACGCATCCGGATGCCCTCACCTTGGACGTGCTCGAATTCATCCTCTCGGTGGGCGAGGGCAGCCGACTCAACCGCCGGCTCGTTTACGAGGAAAAAGTGGCCGTTGACGTGGGGATGGACTGGAGCTGGCGGGTGGACCCCGGAGTGCTTCTCTTTCACGCCGAGCTTGCCCCGGATGGGGACCCGGCCCGCGTCGAAGCCTCGCTGTACCGAGAGATTGGCCGGCTCGTGGAGGAAGGGATTACTGAGCGAGAACTCACCAAGGCAAAAAACAACCTCCGCGCCCACCTCATGCGCGAGCTCACAACGAGTTCAGGGCGGGCACACGCCCTCGGCAATTACGAGAGCTATTTGGGCTCCTGGCGAGACGGCCTGCGGCTTGCCGACCGCTACGGGGCCGTGGAGTCCGCTGCCGTCCAGGCTGCCGCAGCCCGGTACCTGGTGCCCTCCCAACGCTCGGTGGTGACGCTATTCCCCGGGGCCTCGGCGTGAAGCACGCCGAGCGAATTCTCCCGGCAAGAGCCAGCTTCACCACTGCAGATGGGTTGGAGGTGGACGTCGCACGCCGAGGGCGGGTCCCCCTGGTGGCCATTCGACTGGTGGTGAAGTGCGGCTCGGCTCGGGACCCGCGACAACGCCTGGGCCTGGCGGACTTTACCGTCCGACTCATGCGGCGAGGCACCAAGCGTTTCGATGCCGACGCCTTGAACGAGGCCGTGGAATTCGTCGGTGGAAGTTTGGCCGTTTTCGCCTCGGAGGACTTCGTCGCGCTGGCCATCACCACCCCAGCGGAGCACCTCGGCGACATGCTCGAAGTGCTCGGGGAAATGGTGCGGGAGCCCACCTTTCCGCAAGGCGACTTCGATACCGAGCGTGCGAGGACGCTGGCCCAGTTCGCAAACGACTTGGATGACCCGGGCTTACTCGCGGACCGGGCGTTGCAGCGGGCCGTTTGGGGTCTTCACCCCTATGGGCATGACGTGTCCGGAGACCGCACCAGCGTGCAACAGCTGGCACGCCAAGACGTGGTTTCCTTTCACCGCGACTGCTTCGGGCCGCGCGTCTCCCGACTTGTCCTCGTCGGCGCCGTGGAACTGGTGTCCGCACGGCCGCTGGTAGAGCGCGCCTTCGCCGGTTGGCGAGGTGGCCCGACGGAGGCTGTCGTTCCTCCAGCCCTCGAGCGCGCTCCCGGGGCGGGCAAGGTGCTAGTGGTGGACCGTCCCGACCAAACGCAGGCTCAAGTCCGACTGGGTGCCCTGGCCTACCGCCGCGGGGAGCCGGTCACCTTCCCCGCGCAAGTCATGAATGCCGCCCTGGGCGGCGGCTTCACCTCGCGGCTGGTGCGTGAGGTGCGGGTCAAACGTGGGCTGTCTTATGGCGTCGGGAGCAGCTTCGAGACCATGCGCGCCGGCGGCAGCTTCTCGGTTTCGTCGTTTACCAAGCTCAAGACGACGCAGGAACTCCTCCAAGTGACGCTCGGGGAGGTGGCCCGGATGCGGGACCGCGGACCATCCCTCGTGGAACTCAAGAAGGCTCAGGAATACCTGGCGGGCCTCTTCCCCCTTCGGGTGGAGACGAACGAGGCGGTGGCCAGTGCCATCGCCGACCTCTGGCTCTACGCGCTGGGGGAGGACTGGGTGGACTCCTACCGGGCTCGAATCCGCTCGGTGACGCGGGCTGAGGCGCGCGAAGCGGCCCGGCGGTTTTGCTTTCCTCATCCCCCGGCCGTGGTGCTGGTCGGGCCGGCCGACGCGCTCCAGCGCGCTGGCGAGTCTTTGGGCGAAGTCTCCGTGGTACCGGGAACGGCTGTCCTGTGAGCGCTGTCCCGCTGCTTTGGCGGGGAGCCGGACTTCTGGCCGTGGACAAGCCGCCGGGCGTGCTTGTGGTGCCCGGCCGTCGAGACGAGAGTCCTTTGAGCCTGCGGGTGCAGCTCGAGCAGAGCCTTGGCCAACCGGTTTGGGTGGTCCACCGTTTGGACCGCGACACCAGCGGCGTGGTGCTGTTCGCCTTGGACGCAGCCTCGCACCGAGCAGCCAGCATGGCCTTCGAGCGCGGACGGGTCCGAAAGACCTACCTCGCGCTGGTCGCTCCACCGCTGGCAACAGCCCTGCTCATCGAAACGCCGCTCCTCCCCGCGCGGCGCAGCCGGATGCGTCTGGCCCGGCCAGGCGAGCCTGGCAAAGCGGCCCAGACACGGCTGACGCCGCTCGAGTCCTACGGACAGGCCGGCCTGGTGCAGGCAGAGCCGCTCACCGGAAGGACGCATCAAATTCGCCTCCACCTGCAGGCCGCAGGCTCGCCGCTACTCGTCGACGCGCAATATGGGCGGCCCTCCGCGGTGACGCACGCTGCCTTGGGGGGCTCTGGGCAGGGCGTGGTGCTGGCTCGGACGCCGCTCCATGCCGCTCGGTTGGTTCTCCAGGGCGGCGAGGGGCTTCCGTCCTTGGACATTGAGGCGCCGCTCCCTGCGGACATGCAGGAAGCGCTCGCGCTGTTGCGTCGTCAGGGAGCAACGGCGAAGGGCGCGGATTGACCGTTGCCGCCGTTGATGTCGCTCACCTGGAGCATGAATTCACCCGTCCCGGTGACTGTCACGCTTTGGGTGAGAACGCCCGCGGAAAAGGCCCCGGAGATGGTGGGGGCGAGACTTCCGTCGCCGCCCAGAAGCCCCAGGAGGACGTTGCCTTCGAAGTTCCGAAACCGCGGACCAACCGTGCGAACCGTCACCGAGAACGAAACGCCCGTCTACTGGTCGCCGATGGGGTCGATGGCGTAGGCCAGGGGCCAGGTCCCGGCATCCACGCCAAACGCGTTGGGAAGGACGGCCGTACGCCCATCTCCCATCTTGACTGTGACGTTGTAGGTACCTGGGGGAATGACGGTGGGCAGCGTGCCTTCCACCAGCCCTTGGGGTGGAAAGGTTCCCGACCCGAGTTGCAGCGGCCCCACGAGGACTTTCATCTCGGTGTCCGGCGTCAGCGTGCCCTGGCCGTAGTCAACTTGGAAGGCGAGTTCCGCTTCCACCTGGACGCTGACGTGCGTTGGCTCGGAGGCCACCATGTTGGGAGGGCTGACCGAGCCAATGGACACCGGGGGCAGGGACTGGCTGCAGCCCAGGAGAAGTAACGCTGCCAGCGTTGCCCAACGCTTCCTCACCGAAGGCTCCTCAGCCAGTGAAAGCCGAGCAATACCACCAGGCCGGCCGGATTCGCCGTCACGCCGGTACCGGTCGCGACAGCATAGGCACCTCGCACCTCGACGTAGGGCAAGAAGGCGCCCGCTCGGTAGCTGAGCTGAGCCGCGCCGAAGAGCTCCCAGCCGGTCACGGCATTGGACGTGCCCTGTCCAAAGTCCGAGGAGACCCAGTTGGTGCCTAAGAGAAGCCCTCCCCCTGCCCGCAGGTCCAAGCTCCACGGCCCTCCGGTCCAAACGGGCCCGCGGGCCGCGAGCTCGATGGGAAAGAACACCAGCGTCGAGCTGGCAGTGCCCAGTCCGGAAACCGCCGACGAAAACCAAGCCGCTCGCACACCAAGTTCCAACTCGAGAAAGAGAGGAAACCGCCAGGGCGCGAGCGAGAGCGTCGTTGCGAAGGCCGGGCCGACATTGTTGCCACCGGCGTAAAAGACTCCCAGGGCGACCCCGAGCTCAAATTCACGGCCCTGGCGTGCCGACGCGACGACGGCGGGCGCTACCGCCGTTGGAGCCGGCAGGACTTCTACCGTCGTCTTCGCCCGTGCGACCTCTTCGTCGGGGAGCGTCGCCTCTAGCTCCATGTGGCTCGTCCCCACCTGCGGCACAACGCTGTAGAGCACTCGGTTGGACTCCGTGGACTGCCGTTCCAGTTTCCCCCCCGAGGCGCGGACAACAAACTCCGGCGGCAATGCTTCTGGCGCCACCAGCATCGCCTGCCCGGAACCGCCTTCGACCACCGTCGCCGGCTCGACCACCCAAGCCCACGGGCTGGCAGCGACGGGCAGGGGGATGACGCGCACTTTGCCCTGCTCGCCCACCTCGGCGGTGATGCGGGCCTCGTGGGCCAAGGGAGGGACCTCGACCGGCATTCGCAGTTTGCCGTGTGCATCCGAACGGCGCGGTCCGAAATGCGCACCGGCGATTTCGACGGTCACCCGGGCGGCGGGCTCGGTTTCGATGGCCAGCTCGGTTCGCGCGCTGCAGGGGAGGGTGAGGGTGGTCACATTTCCCAGACTCAAGGCCCCACCCTCCCAGAAGGCAAACACGGCGATGAAGGGCGCCCGTGCGCTCGGGGGTGTCCAGAGAAAGCGGACCGTGCCCTGCTCCAGCGGCCCGGCCACGAGCGTGCCTGCACTGGCCACACCATGCAGCCCACCCCCGGCGCCCCTGACGGTGATGCGCACTTGCAAACCCGTTCCGAGCACCACCCGGGACGGCTCGGCGTCGACCAGGGGAGCGGCTTGCGCTGCGAAACTGACGAAGAAGCCCGCCAGCCCCAGCCGTGTCCAGGCGGAAGCCCAAGGCGCTCGGTGCACGACAGCGCTCAATGTTTGGCCGGACTCGTCCCTGAGGTCGTGCCCGCCGCCAGACGGCCGTGGACAAGGGTGCGCTCGGACGCCTTGAAGGCCACGTCCACCTTGTCCTGCCGTACTGCCCGGACAATCCCCAGCCCAAACGTTGGGTGCGTGATGAGCTCGTCCACTTGAAACGTCACCGAAGGGCTGTACGCGCGCGCGGTGCCGGCTCCCCGCGCTTCGATTTGGGCCGCGAAGCCGAGAACCGTCCTTGCTGGCCGGCTAGCGTTTTGCCTCTGAGCGGGGGCAGTCGCCCCGGGCCCACGTCGAAAGGCATGGTCCGAGCCGCAGGTGTTGCACCGGACGCGAGCGACGGTCGTCCCGACCATGGCGAGGACGGTGTGGGCAAGCACGAACTTGCACTTGCCGCAAAATCCGTCCACATCTCCACCGACCCGCGTCGTCACTCGTGCCTCCCCTCGGGCCGTGCTCTGGCCTGCTCCGTGAAGTGAGGCCATTCTATGGCACGGACCCGTGGCCCAGGAACCACACCTTGACTCGCCTCGCCTCCGACGGTACGCGTTTTCCCGCCCACCCGCTCGCGGGTGGCTCCCACATGGAGCCTCTCCGGATTCGCCCAACCCGCGCTGAGGTCGATGTGGGCGCTCTGGCGCGTAACGTGCAAACGCTGAGAGGCGTCGCGCCCGGCATGGCCCTGTTGGCGATGGTGAAAGCCAACGCCTACGGCCACGGCGCAACCCTCGTCGCGCCGGTGCTGGAGTCTCTCGGCGTCGAGCTGCTGGGGGTGGCTCTCGTCGAGGAGGGTCTGGAGCTCCGCCGGGCTGGAGTCAACGCCGAGATTCTCGTCTTGGGCGGTGCCTATGAGGGTGCCTGGGAAGCCCTCCTCGAGGCTCGCCTCATCCCGGCCGTCTTTCGCGAGGACCAGCTCGAGGCGCTGGAAGCCGCCGCGAAGCGAATGGGCGCGCGGCCGGAGGCTCATCTCAAGGTGGACACCGGAATGTCGCGGTTGGGGGCACTCCCTGCCGAGGTGCCGGCGCTGCTCAGCCGCGCCAGGGCGCTGGGCATTGAGCTGAGCGGCGTCATGTCCCATTTTGCGAATGCCGACCTCCGTGACGCGGCCGTCACCGAGCGGCAATTGGACGTGTTTGCCCGCGTGCTCGCCCAGGTCGAGGCAGCCGGCTTCCATCCGCGCTGGCGCCACCTGGCAAACTCGGCGGCGGTCGTCGCCTTGCCCCCGGCGAAGAGCGCTTCCACCTACAACCTTGTGCGTCCAGGACTCGCTCTCTACGGCGTCTCTCCGGCGGCATGGATTGTGCCGCCCAACCCCTTGGAGCCCGTCCTCAGTTGGAAGACGGCGGTCATCCACGTGAAGACGGTGCCCACCGGAACGGCGGTCTCGTACGGAGGCACTTGGACGGCCCGTCGGCCGACCCGAATCGCCACCCTTCCCGTGGGGTATGCCGATGGCTACCCGCGGCGGCTTTCTAACCGGGCCGAGGTCTTGGTCCGCGGACAGCGGGCCCCAGTCATTGGAAGAGTCTGCATGGACTTGTGCATGGTCGATGTGACCGACGTCGCGGGCACGGCTCTCGGCGACGAAGTGGTGCTCCTCGGACGTCAGGGTGGCCAGGAAGTCGGGGTGGTCGAACTGGCCAGCTGGCTGGACACCATGCCCTACGAGGTTCTGTGTGGGGTGGGAGCGCGGGTGCCCCGCGTCGCAGTACACGCCACCGAGGGTGCTGGCGTCCGGGCAGTGCCCTAGGATGGCGGCGCGCCATGACCGATGAGGTGGAGAAACCGCCAGGGCGCGTGTCACCACTCGTCGCCGCGGTGGAATGGCTTGGGGAGCGCGTTCTCGCGGCCGTCCGGGCCTTCGCCGAAATCCTGACTCTGGCGGCCTCGGTGGCCCGGTGGATGGTCCGGCCTCCGTTTCGACTGCAGAATCTCTTCGCCCAGTTCGACTTCGTGGGCGTGGGCTCGGTGCTCATCGTCATGCTCACCGGACTCTTCACCGGGATGGTTTTTGCCACCCAGTCCTGGAGCGCCTTCGAGCGCTTCGGCGCCGAGAGCCTGGTCGGTCCGACGGTGGCCATCACCATCACTCGCGAACTTGCTCCGGTGTTGACCGCGTTGATGATTACCATGCGCGCCGGCTCTGCCACCTGCACCGAGCTCGGAACCATGCGCGTGACGGAGCAGGTGGATGCGCTGGAAACCATGGCGGTGAGCCCGGTCCAATACCTCCTGGTGCCGCGTGTTCTGGCCGGGCTCCTCATGGGACCCCTGCTGGCCATGCTGTTCGATACCGCCGGTGTCTTTGGCGGCTTCACAGTGGCCGTTTTGGTGAAGGGGCTGTCGGTCGGGACGTTCGTGCTTCGCATTCAAGACATCGTCGGCCCAGATGATGTGACCGAGGGTCTCGTGAAGGCGGCCGTGTTCGGTCTCGTCGTCATGCTCATCGCCTGCTACCGCGGTTACTACGCGACTGGCGGCGCGAAGGGCGTTGGACAGGCCACCACCCAGGCCATGGTCTCCTCCGCGGTATCGGTATTCATCCTCGACTACCTCTTGGGATTGCTCTTCCACTAATGGGCGACCGCACGCCGATGATCTCGGTGCGAGATCTCTACAAGTCCTTCGGCGCTCACGAGGTGCTGAGCGGGATCAGTCTCGATGTGGAGGAGGGGACAACGTGCGTCATCCTCGGTGGCTCGGGATCCGGGAAGACGGTGCTCATGAAACACGTCATCGGGCTGCTCAAGCCAGACCGCGGGCAAGTCTTCGTCGATGGGGAGGACGTCGTCCCGCTGAATGACCTGGAGCTGGAAAGAGTCAGACGCAAGTTTGGGATGGTCTTTCAAGGAGCAGCCCTCTTCGACTCGATGACTGTTTACGAAAACGTCGCCTTTCCGCTCAAGGAGCACTCCAAACTCTCGGAAGAGGAGATGCGAAAGCGAGTCGAGGAGAAGCTGGCCATCGTCGGCCTGCACGATGTCGCCGACCTCTACCCGGCCTCGCTCTCGGGTGGGATGCGCAAGCGGGTGGGTCTGGCCCGAGCCATCGTCCGAGACCCGAAGATCGTTCTCTATGACGAGCCCACGACGGGGCTCGATCCCATCACCACGGACTATGTCGATGAGATGATTCTCACCGCCAAGGCAAAACTGGGGGTCACCAGTCTGGTCATCAGCCACGATGTCGCCTCAGCCTTCAAGGTCGGTGACCAGATTGCCTTTTTGTCCGGGGGCAAAATCGTCGCCCATGCGCCGCCGGCGGAACTGCGAAGGAGCACGCACCCGGTGGTCAAGCTGTTTCTCTCGACATGGTTCGGCAAGAACTAACTCCCGTGGATGCTCGCCTCCAGATAAGGTGCAGTGAAGGGCGTTCCGACATCGGAGCGCTGGGCCCGTGAAGACGTACATCACCCCCTTCCGCGTCGGACTCTTCGTCCTGGTGTCGGCGGCCTGCTTGGCTGCCTTTTTAATCATTCTGAAGCGGGGCGCATTCTCGGGCGGCGAGACGATGACTGTCGTCGCCTACTTTCGCGATGCGTCAGGCCTCGGCAAGCGGAGTCGGGTCCAGACGGCGGGCATCCCAGTCGGCGAGATTACGGAGATCGCGCTCGTCGGCGATCGCGCCCGGTTGACCATCAAAGTTCGAAAGGACCTCGGTCTGCACACCGACGCTTCACTTCTCAAGCGGAGCGAGTCATTTCTCGGCGACTTCCTCCTCGACCTTCAGCCGGGTTCGGCAACGGCACCCCTGATGCCGGATGGCGGAGTCATCGTCACCGTCATCGACGCCCAAGGCATGCAGTCTCTCTTTGATTCGCTGTCTCTAATCACCTCGGACATTCAGGCCGTCACCCATTCCCTCCGCGAGACCCTGGGTGCTGACGCCGGGGAGGCGTCTCTTCAGACCATTTTGCGGAACCTCACTCAGCTCTCGACGCTGGTGGAAAACACGGCTCGCAACAGCCAGGCAAACATCGCTTCCATTCTCGACAACATCCGAGAGGTGAGTGGCGATGTGCGCAACGCAACTCGAGGCCAGGACACCAGTGTGCGCGAGATTGTCGAGAACATCCGGCACATTTCCGAGGATGTTCGCTCCGTCATGTCCGACGTTAAGGGGACGTTGAAGGGGAACCAGCCAGGCACCGGCGAAATTCAGACCACGCTGCAGAAGCTGGACAAGACGCTAGAGAACCTGGCGCAAGTCACACAGGACATCCGCGACGGGAAGGGGCCCATCGGAAAGCTGGTGGAGGACGAGCGAACCGGCCAGCAAATGGGCGAAGCCATCCAGGGCGTCTCCGAGTACGCCAACCGGTTGACCTCTTTGCAGACCGAGGTCTCCCTCAGCAGCGTCTACCTCTTCAACGCTCAATCATCCCGCAACGAGATTGACGTGCGCATCATTCCCAGCCCGGACAAGTATTACCTCTTGGGGTTGGTTGACGATCCACTGGGGGACACCTCGGTGTCGTACGTGGTGAGCAATCCGCCGGGTCTCTACCAGCCGGCGGTACAGAAGGTCACAACGACCAACTACACGCTGAAGTTCAATGCCGAGTTCGCCAAACGGTACTACTTCGCCACCTTCCGCTTTGGGATCATCGAGAGCACTGGAGGCGTCGGGATGGACCTGAGCTTCTTTAACGACGTCCTTGTCCTCAAGACCGACGTTTTTAACTTCGGAAACGAAGCGCTGCGCTACCCACGCCTCCGGCTCACCGCGAATGTCACCTTGTTTCAGCACCTCTTCCTGAGCGGCGGCATCGACGACGTCTTCAATCCGCCCGTGCGCAACACCCTGGACAATCGCCTCATCAGTGGGCGGGACTTCTTTCTCGGCGGCGGCATTCACTTTACCGACGATGACTTGAAGGCCATCTTGACGGTATCGCCGGTGAAGTAACGTCGGCCTCAGAGTCCGAAGCTGCGCGTCAGCTCTGGGGCAGCCCCAAAGGCGGACGTATAGCGGGTGACAAACGCCGGCCGGGTGAAATGGTGCTCCTGGCAGCCTCGCTGCTCGATGGCGTACGCAGCGGTCAGCGCCGCGACCCTTCCGACGACGGGCCAGGGGAGTTTGTGCGCGACCCCGAAAACCAAGCCCGCCAGGTAAGCGTCTCCGGCGCCAGTGGGGTCGACCAGCGCCTGAATGGGGGCGGTGGGAATCTCCAAGGGCGCCTGCCCGCGAACCAGGATGGACGACCCCAGCTCCCCGCGGGTCACCACAGTGACCGGGGCGAAGGCCTGCAGCGCCGCCTCACTCAAGCCCGTTTTTTGCGCCATCAGTCCAAACTCATAGTCGTTTCCGACGACCACCGCCGCGGTCTTCATCCCGCGAACAATCTGCTCGCCTTCAAGGCGTGGCGTCTGCTTGCCAGGGTCAAAGAGGTAGGGGACGTCCGCCCGCAAGCATCCAGCGACGGTGGCCTCCATGGCCGCGGGGTCGGCGGGACTGACGACGACCAGGTCCGAGCTCCCAAGCTTCAATGGGTCCAGCGAAGCCAACTGCGCATGGGCCAGCGCCCCGGCATAGAAGGCCACCAGCTGGTTGGCGTCCTGGTCGGTGTTGATGAAGCAGGAGGCGGTGAAGGTGCCGGGCATTACTCGGACGCCCGAAGTGTCCACCCCGACGGCTTCCAGTCCGGTCCGGTACTCGCCAAAGTCATCGCCCGCCGTTGCGACCAGGTAGGGACGTTCGCCGAGGAGCGCCAGAGAGTAGGTGATGTTGCCCGCCACCCCGCCCCGGAGCTTCCGCATGTCGTCCACCAGGAAGCTGACCGTCAGTCGGTGCATCCGGTCTTGCAGAAGGTGCTCCCTGAACCGGCCGGGGAACGTCATCAGGTAGTCGTAGGCGAGTGACCCGGTGACGACGATGCGCATGGGGGGTGTCCGAACGTGGGTGGAGCGAGAGAGAAGTGTGCTCTGAAACCACGCCCGGTGGCTTCGGGGCAAGCGGCGGATGCGGAGGCCCTGGGTGTTTGCTGCCCCCGACGGCCTCCCCTGCTAGGGTTCCAGCTTCCACCGGCATGCGCGTTGCCATTCTCTCCGACGTCCATTCGAACCTCGAAGCGCTGACCGCTGTGCTGCGAGCCGTCGATGGGGCCCACGTCGACAGGGTGGTATCGCTCGGCGACATCGTCGGCTACGGCGCTTCGCCCAACGCCTGTTGTGAGCTGGTGCGAAGTGTGGCCGAGGTGACGCTGCTGGGAAACCATGACGCCGCCGTCGCTGGGCGGATGGACTATTCATTTTATTACGACGCCGCGCGACACGCGCTGGACTGGTCTGCTCAGGTGCTGAGCGAGGACAACTTCGCCTGGCTCCGGAGCCTGCCGTTTACGTACCGCATTGGCGAGGTGGGCTTCTCCCATGGCTCGCCCGTGGACCCACGGGCGTACGAGTACGTCTTCGCGCTACAGCAGGCGCGCGAGCTCATGCCATTCGCCGACGACTTGGCCGAAGTCACCTTCATCGGCCACAGTCATCTCTGCAAAGCCTTCGCTTTCGGCGGCGGGCAAGTGGCCGACGTCGTCGCCCAAAAATTCTCCATCCGCCGGGGGTTTCAGTACCTCATTTCGGTGGGAAGCGTCGGACAGCCGCGGGACTATGACAACCGAGCCTGTTTCGTGGTGTGTGACGCAGCTGCGCGGACGGTTGAATACATTCGGGTTCCGTATGACATCCAGGCCGCTGCCCGGCGCATCGACGAGGCTGGGCTCGCTCCCAACTTCGGCCGCCGGCTTTTCCTCGGCGTCTGACGCAAAGGGCCTCCCCGGCCAGTGTTTGGAACCTCGCGGGGAGCCTCCGACTGAGGTAAGCATCAGACTCGTGCCCCGCCTCCTCGCCATCCTCGCCCTGGTGGCCCTCTCTCTGAGTGGGTGCAACCGCCACCGAGACCCAAGTCCGGAGTTCTCCCTCGCCTCCGAGTCCTTCAACAAGCTCTACGCGCAGAAGCTCGATGACGCTTACCTCGACCCGAAGATGCGCGAGGTCGAAGCGCTTTTGCAGCGCGTTCCGGCGGACTCGCTCGACGCCCAGGCCGCAGCCGAGCTTCTGAGCCGTATCCGCGACGGCCGTGCGCGCATGCAGAAGGCGCTGGACGATGCTCAGGCAGCAGGCGCGGCGGCTCGAAGGCCCTCGACGGTAAGTAACGCGCCCCGCGAGCAACCCGCCGAGGCTGCACCCAAGCTCGCTGCTGCACCGCCGCCAGATGCCGGTCCAGCAGAGGCCGTCCAACCGACGGCGGGGATGTCGATGGCCGAGTTCAACCATCGCTTTGCCGACTGCTTTCAAATTGCCGGACCGGTGGACGTGCAGGGCGCTGGAGCGCGGGACAGTTATGACCTCGTCGACTCGAGCCGCTGCCGAACCGCGCATCCGAGCTTCGTGGACGCCATTGTGGTGGCGGATGGTCAGGCCATCCTTGGCGTCGTCGCTAAGGCGTCTTTGCTGCGCCCGCCCCCTCCGCCTGCCTCGGATGGTGGTGCCGCGCCTGCGGCCGTTGGCGACGCGGGTTAGCCACTCTTCTGGCGACGCCTTCCAATGCGAGACCAGACCTTCATGACGCTGGTGCGGCTTCTGCCTCGCGCCGCGCTCTCCCGCGCGATTGGCGCGGCCACCCGAGCTCCGGCGCCAGCCAGTTTGCACCGGGCAGCCATGCGCCGCTTTGTCCGGGCCTACCGGGTGAAGCTCGAGGAGGCGGAGCGGCCGCTCGAGGAATACCGTACCTTTTCTGACTTCTTCTCCCGAGGCTTGAAGCACGGCGCGCGACCAGTGGACCCCGGTGAGCGCGTCGTGGTGTCGCCTGTAGACGGCGCGGTCAGCGAGGCCGGCCGCATCGAGAACGGGCAATGCATCCAGGCCAAGGGCTTGTCATTCCCCGTCCCGGAGCTCCTGCAGGACGCCGACGCCGCCGTCCCCTTCGCGGAGGGCGGGAGCTTCGCCACGCTCTACCTTTCGCCGCGCGACTACCACCGTGTCCATGCACCCTTGGGAGGACGGATTACCGGCTGGCGTTACCTGCCCGGCGAGTTGTGGCCGGTCAACCCCACCAGCGTCCGCTCGGTGCCAAGCCTCTTCGCCTTGAACGAGCGGCTCGTGAGCTGGCTTGAGACACCGGCCGGACGGTGTGCCGTCATCATGGTAGGAGCCACGTGCGTTGGGCGCATCCGCGCGGCGTATGACAACGTGCTCGCCGAGGCCGGGACACCCGCTGGGGCTCGGACGTTTGACTCGCCGATCTCGGTGTCCAAGGGTGACGAGCTCGGGCGGTTTGAGATGGGGTCTACGGTTATTCTTCTTTTTGCGTCCGGCCGAGTCGCTTGGGACACAACGCTTCGCCCAGGAAGCCAGGTGACGATGGGGCGGCGCATTGGAGAGGCTTTATGAGTCAGCGCGTGGGAGGCGTGAAGGGGATGAGTGACCTCCTTCCGCCGGACATCGCCGTTTGGCATTTCCTCGAAGCGCGGGCGCGGGAAACATTCCGGCGTTTCGGCTACCAGGAAATCCGAACGCCTGTCCTCGAGGACACTGCGCTCTTCGTGAGGAGCGTGGGCGAGACCACGGACATCGTCGGCAAGGAGATGTACACCTTCGAGGACAAGGCCGGCCGGAGCCTGTCGTTACGCCCCGAAAACACGGCACCCGCCGTGCGTGCCTACATCGAGCACGCGGTGAACGTTCGCGAGCCACTCACCCGCTGGTACTACCTGGGGCCGATGTTCCGGTACGAGCGCATGAAGACCGGCCGTTACCGACAATTCTGGCAAATGGGTGCGGAGGCCTATGGCTCTGCCGAGCCGGCCCAAGACGCCGAATTGATCGACCTCGGCCTCCAATTCTTTGACGCCGTCGGTTTGAGCGGGATTCGACTCGAACTCAATTCGCTGGGCGATGAGGTTTGCAGACCGGCCTACCTCGAGGCGCTCCGGGCGTACTTGCGGGCGCACCAGGGCGAACTCTGCACCGAGTGCCAGGAGCGCATTGAGCGCAACCCTTTGCGCGTCCTGGACTGTAAAAACCCGAAGTGCCAGGCGATTGTCGCTGGCGCACCACTCATCTCCCAGGCGCTCTGTGAGCCTTGCCGCGAGCATTTCCAGGCGCTGCGACGCAAGCTGGACGCCATCCACGCCCCTTACAGTTTGAATCCGCGGATGGTGCGGGGACTGGACTACTACACGCGGACCGCCTTCGAATTCATCTCCGACGCTGCGGCGCTGGGAACGGCCTCCGCTGTGGGGGGTGGAGGTCGGTACGACAAGCTGGTGCGGGAGCTCGGTGGCCCAGAAACGCCCGCGGTCGGCTGGGCGATGGGCATCGAGCGGCTGTGCCTGCTCCTCTCCGAGACTCAAAAGCACGTCGAACCCACCCCAGAGCTCTTCGTCGCGGTGGCCGATGCGGCCGCCCAGGACTTTGCATTTCGGTTGGTGAGCGAACTGCGGCGCCAGGGCCATAGCGTTGATTTCGACCCACGTGGTGGCTCGTTGAAGAGTCAGATGAAACGAGCCGACAAGAGCGGAGCGCGGTTTGCGCTCGTCCTTGGTGAGCGGGAGCTGGCAAGTGGGGAAGGGGACCTCAAGCCGCTGGCGGGTGGGGAGTCGGTCCACATTCGTTTGGATGCGGTGGGTGCAGCACTCGCCGCTGCCGTCCGGTGAGCGCGCCGCCCGAGCTGACGGTCATCGCCGGACCAACGGCCGCCGGGAAGAGCGCGCTGGCCCTCAAGCTCGCAGGGCGCGGAGCGGCCGAAATCCTCAGCGCCGACTCGCAGGCTGTATACCGTCACTTTAACCTGGGGACCGCCAAGCCCGACGCCGAGGCGATGGCGCATGTTCCCCACCACCTCGTCTCGGTGGTGGACCCGCTGGAGCAATTCACGGCTGCGCGTTTTCAAGTGCTGGCCGACGCCGCAATTGGTGAGATTTCAGCCCGTGGCCGCCGTGTCCTGGTGGTGGGGGGTACGGGGCTTTACATCCGTGTCCTACTCCATGGCTTGGCGGCCGGACCGAGCGACCCCGAGGTGCGTGCTCGACTCGAAGCGGAGGCCGAACGCGTCGGCGCCGGGGAAATGCACGCCCGGCTGACCGTCTGCGACCCCGAATCCGCGCGGCACATCGCGGTCGCCGACACGCTGCGCGTTGTTCGTGCGCTTGAAATTCAGGTGCTAACCGGTGCGCCGGCGTCGGTTGCCCACCACGCCCACCGGTTTGCCGCCGCCCGCTACCCCTTCACCCTTTGGTTCATGGACCCCCCACGTGATGCCCTGGCGCAGGCCATCGCCTTGCGGACGCGCGCGATGTTCGCAAACGGCTTGCTCGAGGAAGTCGAGTCGCTGGTTCGTCGCGGCTACCGCGAGGCGCCGGCCATGCGAAGCGTCGGGTACCGCCAGGCGCTCGCCGTCCTGGAAGGTCGTCTCACGCGGGCCGAGGCCGAGTTGGAGACTGCGCGGCTGACGCGAGCCTACGCCAAACGGCAGCGCACCTGGTTTCGTCAGGAGCCCAGCGTGCGTTTCGTCTCGGCGCCGTACGAGGCCATCGTGTAGCGGTCAGTGACGCTGAAACTTGACCTGCCGCCCGCTGCCCATCATCTCCGGCGGCGTCTCCAGCCCGAATTGCCACCACAGTGGTTCCCAAGCCTTCATCTTCAGCTTCTTGTCGTTCTGCAACGCCACCAGCCCGGCTTTAAGCTTCTCGTCGCTGGGGTTGGCAGCAACCCCGCGGTTCATCACTTGAAGGGCCTTGTCGCGTTCCTTGCGCTGGAGGAGGCACCAGGCGTACGCGGCCCAGAGCACGCCCTCCTTCTTCTGCCCCTTCACCGCCCCCTCGAATGCGCGCTCCATGTCCGCATACTCCTTGCGCTGAAAATGAAGCGCCGCGAGCAGGGCCTGCGCCAGTCCATTCCGCGGGCTGGCCTTCCGCAGGTGGGATTCGGCTTGTGGGTAGTCCTTCACCATGTACTGCACCATCCCAATTTGCGCGTGAATCTCACCGCCGATGAAGGGCTGCCACTTCTCCCACACCAGGGCCGATTCGAGCGTCTTGACGGCCTTGTCGATTCGCTGCTGGCGCTCTCGAACGCTGCTGGGCTGGACGGACAGCTCCTTCTGAGCCTGGTCCATGACGGCCTTGACGCGTTGGCCGACCCGGCGCGCGAGAAGCAGGAAGGTCCCGGCGAAGGCAAGAAAGCCGGGGACCAGCGCTGCATACCAGGGCAGCTGGGCCAGGAGGACGGCGGCAGCGACCAGGAGGCCGACTGCGAGAGCGATGAGAAGGTTGTACATGGCGTCGGGTCTGCTTTAGCCACACTTCGGCACCTGGGAGCAACGGCTCAAAGTGGGCTTCAGCCTCTGCCAGCCCCGGTGTATGAAAGCGCCGGCGCCCTTTGGGGCACCTGCCAGGGCCCTCTGTCGAAATTGGTAGACGAGACGGACTCAAAATCCGTTGGCTTCACAGCCGTCCCGGTTCGAGTCCGGGGAGGGCCACATTCGCGAAGGCGTTCTCTGAAGAGGGGAGGCGCTGGGGACTAGCGAGCGGCGACGGGATCCGCTATGAGCACGGCCCCTGGTGCCGCCTCGGTGGGACCAGATCCAGCAAGTTCGGGGCTATAGCTCAGCTGGGAGAGCGCTTGAATGGCATTCAAGAGGTCACCGGTTCGATCCCGGTTAGCTCCACAACAAAATCAATAGTTCACAAGGCCCTCTTGGGCTCCTTCGATTTTCTGGCTCCGCAAATGGCTGATCCGGAGCCTGCCGGGCCTAGCACTCGGGGCCTGATTCGCTGCCTAGCCGCCAACCTCAATGACCCTGGTCGTGCGGGACTGTCACGGTCGTGGCGCCGGCGGTGGTGTTGCCCGCCGCGTCGGCGCACGTGATCGCGATCTGATACACGCGTCCCGAACCTCCCCCCGCTCGCTCGGCACGCAGCTGGACGCCGAGCACCGCCGGACTCACCTTCGGCCCCGGATCGGTGATGAACCAGTCAGGGTCGGTGTTGCCGCTACCGGGGCCCAGTACCGGCTCGTTGGCGGTCACTGAGACGATCTTGCAGGTCGGCGAGGGCTCGCAGTCGGTCGCCGTGGCGGTGATCGAGACGGGCACCAGCTTATGGTTTGGCGGCCAGAGGGTGTCGGGGCTGGCCACGATCGATGCGATCACCGGTGCCACCGTATCGGTCACGGCCACGGTGAAGCTGCAACTGGCCGATTGCCCCGACTGGTCAGTGACCGTGCAGGTGTCCGTCGTCGTCCCGATCGGAAACGCGGTGCCCGACGGCGGAGCGCAAACGACGGTCGCCGGGCAATCGTCCGAGAACGTCGGTGAAAACGTCGCTACCGCCGTACAGGCGCCGGGGTCTTGCGGCATGGCGATGTTTTCCGGGCAGGTGATCACAGGAGGCACCGTGTCGGTCACGGTCACGGTGAAGCTGCAACTGGACGTGCGCCCCAGCTGGTCGGTAACCGTGCAGGTGTCCGTCGTCGTCCCAACCGGAAACGCGGTGGCCGACGGCGGGTCGCAGACGACGGTCGGGGAGCAATCCTCCGAAGACGTCGGCGAGAACGTCGTCACCGCTGCACACGTGCCGGGGTCTTTCGGCTGGGTGATGTCTGCCGGGCAGGTGATCTGCGGAGGTGTCAGGTCGAGGATGACGCCTCCGTCTGGTCGCCGGCAGATCAGAGAGCCGCAGCCCGACAGACACACCAGCGCAAGCGCAACGACGGTTGGGCCCCGGACCAGAGCAGGCATTGGGCACCCTCAGATTCAACGGCTTGGCCGTCATAGGCTCCAACGCGTCAAGACGGCAAGTACTCGGAGACTAGCCGTGGCGGCCTCCTTAGCGCGGAGGGGCGGTGCTTGCGTTTCGAGTTACGGTGCTCACGTCGGCGCTCTCTCGGTAGACGTTTTCCTCCGAAGCGGTCGCAGCTCCGCGAACCACTCCCATTTGTCTGCGCTTGTCGATGCGAGGGGCGAAATCGGCTTACGCGCTCGCTGATAAGCGCACCTAAGTGACTGAAGTCACTGGGGGCGGACCTTGTAACCCCCCGACACCGTTGAACGATGTTCAGGCACGGCATTCAAGAGGTCAGCGGTTCGATCCCGGTTAGCTTCGCTCGAACCCGAAATTCCTGTCTCGAGCTCTTTTAGACGCCCTGGGCCAACGCGCTCTGTAGTGGCCTCAAGGACAGTAGGCGTATCCCGGAATCGGCGGTAGGCACCCGGGCGGCTCTCGCCGGCACACGGAGAGAGCCGAACATGACCGGGTTTGGGAGACTGTAAACATTCCAAGCGCGGCCCCCGCCCGGAGGTCGACGTGAACGTGCATCGCCTCACGCTTGACCGGCGCCCCCGCCGACCTTGCATCGCCAGCGCCCGTTGCACCCGTTTGGCCGCCCTTGCGTTCTCGCTCTTAGGGGCCTGCGCGCCGTTCGCTCCCGCCCCCCTCGCCGGAGCCGACTTCTTGCAGCGCGCCAAAGCGCAGGAGCGCGATGGGCTCCGCATTTCGGTCGCGGCGCTCTCCTCAGCCGAAAGCCGCCGCTATTTCGGCGAGGACCTAGACAGCAAAGGAGTCCAGCCGGTTTGGCTTCAGATTGAGAATCAGAGCGACGTGCCAGTCCGCTATCTCCCGTTGTGGACGGACCCAAGCTACTTCTCGCCGTCCGAAGTGTCATTCATGTTCCACCGCTGGTTCAGCAGTGGGCACAACCAGAGCATCGACGAATACTTCCTGAAGAACACGCTCGACGGCGCTGTCGCTCCTAGAAGCACAGCGTCCGGCTTCGTATTGACCCATGTCAGCGAAGGCACCAAGTACGTCAACGTAGCGGTGTTCTCCACCGGGAACTTTCGGCAGTTCGAATTCGTCGTACCCGTCCCCGGCGGGAAATGGGACTTCCAGCGGGTGGACTTGAAGGCCCTGTATCCGCCGGAGAAAGTCGCGACTCTCGACTTGGCAGGGCTCAAGGCGGCCCTCGAAGCGTTGCCCTGCTGCGTCACCAACAAGGAAGCCTCGCGGTGGGGGGATCCGCTCAACCTGGTCATTGTCGGGAGCCCGCCACACCTCATGTTTCCCTTCGTCGAACGTGGCTGGAACCTGACCGAGCCCTTTGACTTCGCCGCCTCCCGGAAAGCGGCAATGGCCTTCATCTTCGGCGAGGCGTACGAGTCGTCGCCCGTGAGCCCGCTTTACCTGTACGGCCGCCCACAGGACCTCGCGCTGCAGAAAATACGCAGCAAAATCAGTCAGCGAAATCACCTACGCGGCTGGCTCGCTCCGTTCACCTACCAAGGCCAATCGGTGTGGGTTGGCCAGATTAGCCGCGACATCGGTGTTCGCCTCACCACGAAGTCCTGGTACGGCACGACCCACAAGATTGATCCAGAGGCCGACGCCGACCGTGACTATCTCCTGCAGGATCTCGCGGCCACTGGATCCGTCCGAGCCTTCGGATACGTCGAGGGAGTCGGCGCTGCTCCCATTTCTGCACCGCGGCCCAACCTCACCGGGGACCCCTACTTTACGGACGGACGGAGGCTCGTCGTGTTCTTGGGCACAGAACCGGTTGCCTTCGACAAGGTGGAAACGGTGAAGTGGTAAACCGCGTGAAGCCTTGCCGAAGACGGCCTTCGCCCCGGTCGCAGGCGCGGCTCGAGGTGCCTACCACCGAGAATGCGGGCGAGAAAACGTGACACCCTCGACACGCCTCACCAGCCGCCGGCTGCTCTGGTACGCCGTGCTGGCCTCGGTTGTCGTTGGCACCCTCGTCGCCATCTGGATTCTGGGCCCACGCCTTGCGGGGCCTCCCCGGACAATTACTCTGGCGACTGGATTGGAGGGTGGCGCGTACGCAGCGCTTGGCCCGCGGTACCAGAAAATCCTCGCTCGAAGCGGGGTCACCGTTAGCCTCCTCCCCACCGGGGGCGATGTCGACAATCTCGCCAGACTTCGCGACCGCCGCTCCGGTGTGAGTGCC
This sequence comes from uncultured delta proteobacterium, assembly GCA_963745475.1. Lineage (GTDB taxonomy): Bacteria > Myxococcota > Myxococcia > Myxococcales > Myxococcaceae > JADGRA01. The sequence continues at coordinate 1,171,732 of CAVUXN010000008.1, read as the reverse complement.
GCCTTCGTCCAAGCCGGAATTCCGACAGCCGAGGAGAGCCCCGGACTTGCGTCGCTTGGAACCCTGATGTTTTCACCGATGTGGGTGTTCTCGCGGGTGGAACACTCCGACGTGGGTCTGGGCAGCCTCGTCGGGAAACGAATTTCGATTGGACCTGAGGGGAGCGGCACACGCTTCCAGGCCCTTCGGCTCTTGGCGTTGAACGGCGTCGACCCGAAGAGTCTCGACCTGAGGGGCTACACTCCCGCCGAAGCCGAAAAGGCGCTGGACCGCGGTGACGTTGACGCCGTGATCATCGTCGCCGGTTGGGAGTCTCCAGTTATTCGTCGGCTGATGGCCGACCCGCGCTGGTGGCTTGTGAACTTCCCCCGGGCGGATGCGTACGTCGCGCTCAGGCCGTACTTGACCAAGCTCGCGCTTCCAATGGGCGTCGGAGACTTGGCGAAGAACCTTCCCCGGACGGATATCTCGCTGCTTTCGACAAAGGTCAGTCTTCTGATCCGAGAGGATTTACACCCTGCTTTGCAGTACCTCCTCCTCGACGCGGCTTCGGAAATCCACGGCGGGCCGGCCCTCTTCCAGCATCCTGGGCAGTTCCCAGCCGGTGAGCCGATGGAGGTCCCCCTCAGCTCTGATGCTCAACACTTCTACAAGTCCGGGTTGCCGTTTCTCTATCGCTACCTACCATTCTGGTTCGCGGTCCTGGTTGAGCGCCTGCTCATCCTGCTCATCCCAATCGTTGGTCTCCTCCTCCCCATGGTGCGAGTGGTTCCGGAGATTTATCTCGGAGCCATGCACCGTCGAATTCTCGTCTTGTACAGAGAGCTCAAGCGGGTTGAGCGCGAACTGGATGAGCGGCCGGGAGGCGAAACCGCCGCAAGCCTGCTAGCCCGGGTCGACGAGACGAAGGAGAAAGCCGACAGCTTGCGCGTGCCGCTTTCCCTCAGCCAAAACCTCTACCATCTGAAGGCACACATTCAGTTTGTTCGGGGACGCATCACGGGAAGCAGCACCGGGATTCGGCATCCGAGCGCCTGAGACACCGTCGCCTACGCGAAGACTCGTTGCCCTCAAAGGCCAGACGCGGACCTTGGTGATTGGGGCTTGCACCGACCGCCGAATGAGACGAGAAGCTCGTTTGTCGTGTACTGAAGAGCGTGGAGGACAACATGACTGCGCGTTCCATCGTCGCAAGGCTCATCGTCGCCGTCTCGCTTCTTGTTCCCGCTGGTCGAAGCGGAGCGGAGTCAAAAGACGCCATCGTTAGCTTGACGCCTGCGCAGGTCGTCTGGACGAATCGGCCTGGTTTTGAGGGAGTGCAATTCGCCACGATTGCCGGCGATCCGTCCAAGCCCGGCCTCTACATCATCCGAGTGAAATTCTCACCGGGGCGTATGACGAGACCGCACTGGCATCCGGACGACCGGCATGTCGTTGTGCTCTCAGGGACTTGGTACATGGGCGAGGGAAATAGCTTCGATCCGTCCAAGACCGTGCCGATGAAGCCGGGGAGTTACGCGAAGCATCCCGCTACATTGCATCACTACGATGGCTCCAAGGACGAAGAGGTCATCGTCCAAATCGTCGGCTACGGGCCAAGCGGCACGACGCTGGTTAACCCGAACCAAGGACAGACGGGCCCTTCGCTGAAGAAGTAACCCCGTCGGTTCGAGCCTCGACTGCCGTCAGCGCGCTGGGGTTCGTTCCAACCGCGACGCCCAGCGTGCTTGAGCCTTCTCACGCTCTCGCTCTCGTGTCCTCACGGCAGTACGTGCGCTGAGCGAGGCGAGCAACGCTTCAGTGGTCTTGGCAACGTCAGTCACGGCGCGCTCGAACGCGTCCGAGTCGGCGGCGGAAGGTCGCGCGAGTCCGCTCACCTTGCGGACGAATTGCCGAGCGGCGGCGGAAATCTCATCTCGAGTGGTCGGCGGCTCGAAGTTGTAGAGCACGCGGATGCTCCGGCACATGGCTTTCTCCCAGAAGGAAATGGCGTGATGGAGTCTGACCGACCTCGACGTCAGGCGCAAAGCGCTTCGAGGCGTGGCGCGTAGACCGAAGCGCATCCCTCCGCTTCGAGCGGCCGACGTTCGCAGCTGCACACAACCCCGGGTGGTCGCCCCGATTTTGCTACTTCGCGCCTGGCCGCGGGTGTAGTCGAACGGTAGCCCCACGGAGGAGCTCTCCGTCAGGCTTCCTGACAGACATGTCGTTCTCTCAAGAGAGGTCCAAGTGAAGACTCTTCGAATGCTCGCCGGGGTAGCGGCCTTTGTGGCCGTTGCCCTCGCCTCGCCCGCGCTCGCTCAAGCCCCAGCGGCCCGGGTCTTAGGACCAGGGGACAAGGCTCCGGATTTCACGCTCCTCAGCGATGATTGGAAGGAGGTCAAGCTCAGCGATTTCAGGGGCAAGAAGAATGTCGTCCTCGTCTTCTATGTGCTCGCCTTTACCGAGACTTGAAGCAGCGAACTCAAAGCCTATCAGGCTGATAGGCCAAAGCTGGATGCAAGCGACACGGTGATTTTCGGAATTAGTGGTGACAGCCCGGCGGCGAACGCTGCCTACGCGAAGCAACTCGGCCTCAGTTTTCCACTCCTGAGCGATACGAACCTCAAGGTTCTCAAACAGTTTGGGGTGCCGGTCCGGCTGAAGCAGGTTGGCGGAACGAGCTACGAATTGGCTCAGCGCGCGACCTTTGTTGTCGACAAGCAAGGTGTCATTCAACACGTCGACGTTGGCCAGGACGCGGTGGACCCCGCCAAAACCGTCACCAGCTGCAGCTTGCTCGAGCATTCCAAACACCCGTAGCGTAGGGACGTCTCTGGAGAAGGACGGCCGTGCGCGAAGCACGCTCGGGGTGTGAGGCGTTGGTCACGCGCGCGTGGAAATTGGCCGGATGCCGGGATGTTTCCGGAAGCGCTCAAGCCACGCGCGCACGCTGTCGTAGCGGCTGAGGTCGAACTCTCCCTCCTCGGCCACGTGCGTGTAAGCAAAGAGTGCGACGTCCGCAATGGTCGGACCCACGTCGGTCAGCCAGGGATGGGACCCGAGTCTCAACTCCATGACGTCGAGGGCGCGATAGCCGCGAGCCCAGATGTCTGGCAGCCGGTCTGCATAGCGCTCCTTGGCATTCAGGTAGCGAATCCAGTTGCGAGCGACGGCGACGTAGGGTTCGTGGCTGTACTGCTCAAAGAAGAGCCATTCGAAGACTCGCGTTCGGAGCAAACCTGGCGGCGGAAGCCAGGGAGTTCCCTCAGCGAAGTGCGCGAGGATGGCGTTTGATTCTGTAATACGAGCGCCGTCATCGAGTTCGACGAGCGGCACCTTCCCATTCGGGTTCATCGCTAGAAACTCAGCCGTGCGAGTTGCCCCGGCGTTTGAATCGGTCTCCACCCAGCGGAAGGGGAGGTTGGTGAGCTCCAAAATCTGACGAACCTTCCAGCAGTTGCCAGATGGCATTGAGCCGTAGACGGTAATCACGCTCGCTCCTTGATGGACGCGAAAGCTGCAGGGAACGCTAGGGAACAGACGGCTCGCGTTCTAACCCGCGCGGTGCGAGCCTGAGAACTGTGCGGATCCTTTACGGGGTGGTCGGCGAGGGAATGGGCCATGCCACCCGTTCGCGCGTCATTCTCGAAGAGCTCGTACGCGACCACGAGGTCCACATCGTCGTGTCCGGGCGCGCCCGGGAGTACCTCGCCCGCCAGTTCGCCAATGTGCATCGCATCTGGGGGTTGACCATCAACTACGGTGGCAACGCCGTCCGGAATTTCCGTACCGTTGTTCAAAACCTGCAGGGAGCCATCAGTGGATGGCCGGCGAACATTCGCGCGTATTTCGACGTCCTCTCGGAATTTCGTCCGGAGGTCGTGGTCACAGACTTCGAGAGCTTCAGCTATCTCGCTGGCAAGGCGCTTCGCATCCCGGTCATCAGTCTCGACAACATTCAAATCATCAACCGTTGCGAACACAGTCCGGCCCTGCTTGAGGGCTGGGAGCCCACGTTCGAGCTGACGCGCTCCATCGTCGAAGCGAAGCTTCCTCGGTGCTTTCACTACCTCATCACTACGTTCTTCCACCCCCCGCTACGAAGAGCTCGCACGTCGCTCATCCCACCAGTGCTTCGGCCGGAGATACTCGCAGCGAAAAGCGAGCGCGGAGAGCATCTGCTGGTGTACCAAACGGCCACCACCAACCGCGCTCTTCCGGATGTCCTGAAGCGCCTCGGCCGCCCCGCGCGAATCTACGGGCTCCGGCGCGAGCTCACCGAGGATTTGGTGGACGAGAACCTCGTCTACCGGCCCTTTAGCGAGGCGCATTTCATCCAAGACCTTCGGACCGCATGGGCAGTCGTTGCTGGCGGCGGTTTCACTTTGATGAGCGAAGCCATCTACCTCCACAAGCCGCTGCTTTCGGTGCCCGTGGTTGGCCAATTCGAGCAGGTGCTCAATGCCCTTTACCTGCAGGAGCTGAATTATGGGCGGTATGCGCCCAAGCTGACCGAGACGGTGCTCGAAGAGTTTCTCGCAAGCGTGAGGTCGTGTGAGAGCTCGCTCGGAAGCTATACCCAAGACGGTAACCAGGACGCATTCCGAGCACTGCATGCCCAGCTTCTTGCGGCGAAGGAGACCCGCCGGTCGGCACGCAGATGAAGTTGTCGTCGCGGCAGCGCGGAGCGCGACCGCCCGCCGGGACCCGGTCCAAGAAGGCGGCCCACGGGCCTTTACTTCGCAGCGTGAATCGCCATCACGTCCCGGAGGAGCTTGATGGCCTCAGCCTTGGGCCGTTGGAAGGCGTTGCGACCCATAATCGACCCGAAACCACCGCCGTCCTTGATCCCGCGAATCTCCTCGAGGACCGCTGGCGTGTCCTTGGCCTCTCCGCCGGAGAAGATGACAATCCGGTGGCCGGCAAAACAAGCTTGCACCACGAGCCGGACGCGCTCAGCCAATGTTTTCGTCGGCAGGTTGTATTTCTCGAAGACAGCCTTGGCCTCGGACTGAAGGATGCTGTCCTTGGGGGGTTTGACTTTGATGACGTGGGCACCCATCTGCGCCGAAATCTGAGCGCCGTAAGCCACGACGTCCACGGCCTGTTCCGCCTCTTTGGCCACGCCGCTCCCGCGGGGGTAGGCCCACACCACCGTCGGAAGTCCAAACTCTTTGGCCTCGGCGATGACTTCGCGCAACTCCTCGAGGAGGACGTTACGCGCCGCGGAACCGGGGTAGATGGTGTACCCCACCGCTGCGCAGCCGAGGCGCACAGCATCCTTGGGAGAGGCTGTCAACGCGGACGCTGGCTCCATCTTCGACAGCGAATCCGAATTGTTGAGCTTGAGAATGAAAGGAATGTCCCCAGCAAACCGACCGGCGACTGCCTCTAGAAAGCCGAGCGGGGCCGCATAGGCATTGCAGCCCGACTCGATGGCCAAGGTGACATGGTACTCGGGGTCGTACCCGGGCGGGTTGGGTGCGAAGGAGCGCTGTGGGCCGTGCTCGAAGCCTTGGTCGACGGGGAGGATGACCATCTTCCCAGTGCCGGCCAACGTTCCCGTCATCAACATTCGGGAGAGGTTGGCCTTCGTTCCGGGATTGTCTGACGGGTACCAGGAGAGAATCTCCTTCACACGCTCGGTCAAGGGCATGGCGGCTCGGCCTCGGGGACTGCAGTGTTTGGCGCAGGGAGCCTACACTGCTCGCTGGTCCGGCTGACACTTGTCCTGGGCCACTGGCGACGGCGTCACAGGGCTCGCTCGTAGATGCGGTACGTCTTGTAGCGCCGCGCCCCCATCGACTCGATGGCCCGCACCATCAGCTCGTTGTCTTCGGTGACCCACCCAAGCTCGCCGCCGTCGTAACCGAGGCGCCGGGCCGTCCTCAACGTCTCCAGGTACAGCAAGGCATCCAAGCCACGGCGTCGGAAGCCCGGCTTGATGCCGAAAAGCAACACTCGGAGGCGCTCGATGCTCCTTGCCGCCCAGGCCATTCGGGCAAGTCCGACCGGCAGGCCCCAGTGCGTGAGGTAGCCGCGCGCGGCTTGAATCGCCCGGTTGGCGTCCGGGAGGGTGATGGAGAAGGCAACCGGTTCCCCTCGGACCTCCGCGATGAGACAGAGTTCCGGCCTCACCCGAACCAGGGGCCGCAATCGAGCGACGATGCCATCGAACTCCTCCTCATTCATGGGAAGGAAGAGCCAGGCCGGGTCCATCATCGCGTTGTAGATGCTCTTTAGACGGCGAATTTCCTCAGGGAGTTGTCCCAAGTCGATGGGCCGCACGCGAACGCCCTGCTGCTCCTGGAGTCGCTGCGCCACTCGAACGACTTTCTCCGGAGGAGCGAGCGCCGTGCTCAAGTCGTAGGCGTAGAGGTCCTTCATTTTCCGCAGGCCCCAGCCTTCGAGGAGGCCAGCGTAGTAGCGGAAGTTGTAGGGCATCATCATCGCTGGGGGAAAGTCGAAGCCTTCCACCAGTAGCCCGCATTCGTGATTGGTCGAGAGATTCACCGGCCCGGTGAGCGTCTTCATCCCCCGACTCCGAGCGAAGTCTGCTGCTCGGTCGAGCAGGGCGGCGGCGACAGCCGGCTCGTCGGGAGCGTCGAACATGCCGAAGAAACCGGTCTCGGCATTGTGAAACTGGTTCCAGAGCGCGTCGTCGATGGCGGCGATTCTGCCGACAACCCGACCATCGCGACGGGCCACCGACAGCTCCACCTCCGCATGGGAGAAGAAGGGGTTCTTATCGCGGTTCAGGAAGTCGCGCCGCTCGGCGACGATGGGCGCCACGAAGTAGGGATCGCCTGCGTAGAGCTCGAGTTGGTACCGGATGAAAGCGTCCAAGTCGTCGCGCGTCCGAACAGTTTCGATGGTGACCTTGGACTCGGAGTCCGTCCTGACGTTCTGCTTAGCCACTGAGGTGCTGCGGGTCGAAGGCATCAGACGACTCCTCGCGTTCGGTACCAGGCGATGGTGTGCGCAAGGCCCTGCGCGAGGGGGTAGTGCGCGCGAAAACCCAGCGCGCTCGCCGCTCGCCCAGGCGAGCAAGTCCAGGCCTCTTGCGCCATCTCCCGGGCCTTATCGCGATTGAGGATAGACACCTTTCCCTGAAGCCGTGCTCCAAGCTCGGAGCCAGCCGCGGCCAACCAACCAACGAATTCAGGAACCGGCACGACTCTTGGGTTCGGCCGGCCGAGGGCGGTGGCCAGCGCCTGGCAAAAGTCCTCCCAGGTGTACAGCGTCGGGTCGGCAACGAAGTAGACGCCTTTCGATGGATTGCCAGGCTCCAGTGTGTCGCCGCGTTCCCCGGCAGCGACCAGTGCCTGACAAAGGTCCTCGATGTGGATGAACGAGAATTGCTTGGGTCCAAAGCCTGACTTGAGGAAGAGGCCATGGCGAGCCATCGCCAGAAGCGGCGGAAGGTTGACCTCATCCCCCGGGCCATAGACAAAGGGAGGTCTGAGAACGATGGCTGGCAGGGAATGGCATTCAGCCCGGACGGCATCTTCTGCTGCCAGCTTGCTCCGTCCGTAAAAGGAGATGGGCGCCACCGGGTCTGTCTCCGAGCGAGGCTGGTTGAATCGAGACGGGCCGGCGGCGGCCAGCGAAGAGCACACCACCATCCGCGGCGGAGAGGTGCGGCGGGAAGCAGCCTGCGCCAAAAGTCCCGTTCCGTGGGCGTTCCCGCGTTGGTAGCCCGCTTCGTCCTTGGCTTTGGTGACTCCTGCGAGATGGTGGACCAACTCGACGCCTTCGAGCGCCTCGTCCAAGCCCTCACCCGTCTCGAGGTCTCCCGGCGCCAGCTTGGCGCCCAGCGCTCGAAGCCCGTCCGTTCGCGAGGTGGGGCGGACCAGGGCCGTCACCGAATCCCCGCGCTCGACGAGATGGCGCGCGAGGGCACCTCCCACAAAGCCGCTGCCGCCAGTCAACAGGACATGCATCCGCGCGGGGGCTCAGCCAATAGGGCGTTGGTAAAGGCGGTACGTCTTCGAGCGCACGCCCCCCATTGACTCGATGGCGCGGTTGACCAGGTGGTTGTCCTCGAGCGTCCAGGAGATTTCGCCGCCGCTGTAGCCGAGGCGCCGGGCAGTGGTGATGGTGTCCAGGTAGAGAATCGCGTCCAGCCCTTGACGCCGATGTCCTTCCTTGACGCCGAGGGTAATCAGCCGGAGGCGGCGGATGCGCCTGGACGCGAGAACCAGCTTCACCAGCCCGATGGGAAGCCCGAATTTCGTGAGTCGTCCGCCGGCGGCCTTCAATGCGAAGTTTGCATCCGGAATGGTCATCGAGAACGCGACGGGCTCCCCCTTGACTTCGGCGATGAGCAGCAGCTCCGGCACAACCAGCGGTTTCATCTCCTTGGCAAGATGGTCGAACTCCGGTTCGGTCATCGGAACGAAGCCCCAGTTTTTCTCCCAGGCCGCGTTGTAGATGTCCTTGACCCGTTGCACCTCAGCGGCGAAATCCGACATGCGGACTGCCCGAACCACGACGCCGTTGCGCTGGCGGATTTTCTCCGCGACACGCACCACCTTTTCCGGCGGCGGGGCGGAGGAGCTCAGGTCGAAGGCAAAGAGATCCTTGGCCTTTGTGAACCCGCAGCCCTCGTAGAGGGCCGGGTAGTAGCGTGGGTTGTAGGCCATCATCACCGCGGGTGACGCTTCGAAGCCTTCCACCAAAACGGAGCACTCGTAATTGGTGGAAAAGTTCACCGGACCGAGCATCTCCGGAAAGCCTTGCGCCTTGAGCCATGTCGCCGCCGCGTCGAAGAGACCACGCGCCACGGCGTGGTCATCGATGCTCTCGAACATTCCGAAAAAACCGAGATTGGTTTCGTGAAATTCGTTGTACCGGGGGTCCATCACGCCAGCGATGCGACCGACAACCTTGCCGTCTCGGCGCGCGAGAAAGAGCTCGGCAGTTCCAAACTGAAACCAGGGGTTCTTCTTGGGGTCGAGAAAGTCTCGGCGCTCCATCTCCAGGGGAGGCACCCAGTTGGGGTCTCCTCGGTAGAGTTCATACGGGAAACGGATGAAGGCCTCACGGTCCGCGGACGACTGCGCCGGCGTCACGGTGACTTCGGAGATGCCTGCTGGCCCCCCAGAGGGAACCATTCGGAGTTTCTTCGCAGAGACGGCCATCAGTTTACGCCTCCGGGTGTTGGCCGTTCTTCATGAAGAGATTGGCACCCTTTTCCAAGAGAAGGCCTGGGAGCTCAGAGCGCATGCCCCACAGGCGCAGGGGAGCCGCCCCCAGCCGTTTGAGGTCGTCAGGCTGAAGGTTTGCAGCTCTCCAGGTCAAGGTCTCGACGGCGTCGGAGAGCTTCCGCGCCACATCCCGAGAGGACAGGCGGGCGATGGCCTCCAAGGAAATGCCTCGCTCGGCGAGCAACCCCGCCGAAGCGGCTGCCCAACGTTGTGTCGCTTGGTTGGAAATGACGAAGCTCCCAGGTCGAGCCACCTTCACCGGGACGTAGCTCGTGGGACGGGTCTCTGGAATGACGCTCATCTTACGACCAACCTTCTCGAAGGCCTCGAGGACCCGGTCGAGCTGCGCATCGGTGTGGGTGGCCATGTAGCTTGTACGGATGAGGGAGTGGCCGGGTTCGACCGCAGGAGGAATAACCGGGTTCGCAAAGACTCCGGCCTCGAAGAGGGTCTTCCAAAAGCGAAAGCATTTGACGGAATCGCCAATCAGAACCGGCACGACCGGAGTGACCGAGACGCCGGTGTCGTAGCCCATCGCGCGTAGGCCGTTGTGCATCTTCTCGGCGATGTCCAGCAGTCGCGCCCGCCGTTGCGGTTCGGCTTCCACGATCTCGAGCGCCTTGAGGGCGGCGGCGACCGCAGCCGGCGTCATGGAGGCGCTGAAGATGACCGGACGCGCCTTGTGCTTGATGTAGTTGATGACGTCGAACGGCCCGGCGAGGACGCCTCCGAGTGATGCGAAGCTTTTGCTGAACGTTCCCATGACCAAGTCGGTGTTGGCCTCGAGACCGAAGTATTCAGCCACGCCCCGCCCGCGCTCACCGAGGACGCCCATCGAATGGGCATCATCGATCATGACCCGTGCGCGGTATCGCTGGGCGAGCTCGACAATCTTCGGGATGTTCGCGAGGTCCCCCTCCATCGAGAAGACGCCATCTGTGACGATGAGCTTTCCTGCATCTGGGTCTGCGGTGTCGAGGAGCTTTTCCAGATGCGCCATGTCGTTGTGGCGAAACTTGCGCTCCTCGCCGAACGACAGCCGGATTCCATCGACCAGGCTGGCGTGGTTTCCTCGGTCGGAGAAGACGATGTCGTGGCGCCCCAGAAGTGAAGAGAGTGCGGCGAGGTTGGTCTGAAACCCGGTGGAAATGACAACCGCTGCCTCGCGGTCCAAGAACTTCGCGAAGCGGTTCTCCAACTCCTCGTGGAGCACGGTGGTGCCATTGAGAAGACGACTCCCCGAACAAGTGCTTCCGAAGCGCTTGACTGCGTTCTGCGCGGCTTCCTTGACGCGGGGGTCACCCGCGAGGCCGAGGTAGTTGTTTGACCCCGCCATGACGACGCGACGCCCGTCGACATCAACCTCCGTACTGGCGTGGGAGGCCTCGATGGCGCGGTAGTACGGGTAGAGGCCCGCCGTCTTGGCGATGCGGTAGTCTTTCCACGCACCGCATTTGTCGAAGACGTCACTCATGGGGGGTGCCCCCTCCTCGAGGGGCCGACTCGAAACGCAACGCTGGTCATGCTGTGCGGAGTCGCAGGGCTTGTAAGGGGGCGCACCTAGGGAAGTCAAGGCATGTAGCGGAGCCAAAAACAGTAAAAATAACGCTGGGTTAGGTTGTTATTTAGAAGTGCGCAAATAACGGCGCACTTTGGTTGTAGTGCGCCAGTAATGGCGCACTGTTGTGGCAAGAAAAGCATTTCGCGAGGCGACGACGGCAGCGCCCTCGGTACTTCCAAGGGCTCCCCACCGACGCGAACTCTTCGGGAATTCAACCCCTTTGGCGCCCGTGCCCCGGTTGTTGAAAGGGTAGGATCCGGGTGCTACAGGGATTCAAACATGCCCCCTCAGCGTCGCCGTCCCTCCCGTCGCGCTGCCAAGGATGCGCCGCGTACCCTTTCTGGACGGACTGCGCGCCCGCAACCCAAGCCCAAGCCATCGTCGCGTCCACCGGCGGTTTCTCGGCCCCGTGGGACGCGGCTTCACGACGGTTCAGCGATGCGGACGGTGGGCCGCGAAACGACCCGCTGGGAAGCCGGGACGCTTGCCAAAGCGAAGTCCAAGACACCGTTGAGGTCGGCCTCATTTGCGACCGATTCGGGAATTCCCATCCCTGACATCCTGACGGCCGCCCACCGACGCACCGAGCTACAGGAATCGCTGGGCCTGCCGGGCGAATTCCCCTTCACCCGGGGCGTGCAGCCGACCATGTACCGAGGCCGGCTGTGGACGATGCGGATGTTCGCCGGCTTCGGTTCGCCGGAGGATACGAACCAGCGCTTCAAGTACCTCATGGCGCATGGCACCACCGGCCTTTCGACTGCGTTCGATATGCCTGCGCTCATGGGCTACGACGCAGACCACCCCATGTCCCGCGGCGAGGTGGGCAAAGAGGGTGTCGCGGTCTCCTCCCTGCGCGATTTCGAAGTCCTCTTCGACGGAATTCCGCTGGATCAGGTCACGACGTCGATGACCATCAACGCCTCAGCCATCGTAGCGCTCTGCATGTACATCGCCGTCGGTGAGAAGCAGGGCATCGCGATGGCCAAGCTCGGCGGCACCATCCAGAACGACATGCTCAAGGAGTACATCGCGCAGAAGGAGTGGATTGTTCCGCCCCGACCCGCGGTCCGCATTGTCGTGGACATGATCGACTTCTGCAGTCGCAACATGCCGCGCTGGCATCCGGTATCCATCAGCGGCTACCACATCCGAGAAGCCGGGGCGACGGCCGTACAGGAACTGGCATTCACGCTGGCCGACGGCATTGGCTACGTCGAGGAGTGCGTGAAGCGTGGCATGGCGGTTGACGATTTCGCGCCGCGGCTATCCTTCTTCTGGGACGTTCACAATGACTTCTTCGAAGAAATCGCGAAGTTTCGCGCCGCGCGACGAATCTGGGCGAGGGTGATGCGCGATCGATTTGGCGCTCGTGACGACCGAAGTCTGCAGCTTCGCACCCATGCGCAGACCGCCGGCGTAAGCCTCACCGCGCAACAACCTTACAACAACGTGGTTCGCACCTCGCTCCAGGCTCTCGCAGCCGTACTCGGCGGGACGCAATCTCTGCATACCAATTCGTTGGACGAGACGTACGCGCTGCCCACCGAGGATTCCGTCACCCTTGCCTTGCGAACGCAGCAAATCATCGCGCACGAATCAGGAGTGGACCGGGTCGTGGACCCGCTCGGTGGCAGCTACTACGTCGAGTACCTGACGGATGAAATGGAGCGACAAGCCCTCGACTACATCCGCCGCATTGATGAAATGGGAGGAATCATTCGTGCGGTCGAGGAGAGCTACCCGCAGAAGGAAATCGGTGAGAGCGCATACCGCTTCCAGCGGGAAGTGGAAGAAGAGCAGCGACTCATCGTTGGGGTGAACGCCTTCCAGTCGGACCAGCACGTCCCAGTTGAGACGCTCAAAATCGACGATGCGGTGGCTCAGCAACAGATTGCTCGCCTGCGCAAGGTGAAAGCCGAGCGCGACCAGAAGGCTGTCGACCGCGCCTTGGCGAAGGTAGAAGCGGCTGCGCGGGGAACGGACAATCTCATGCCTCCGGTGCTGGAGGCGGTGAAGGCCTACGCCACTCTGGGCGAAGTGAGTGACGTCTTCCGAAAGGTGTGGGGCCAATACCGCGAAGGGGGCGCGTTCTAGACGCAGCCATGGCCGAGCACACCTTGAGAATCCTGGTCGCCAAGCCCGGATTGGACGGGCACGACCGAGGCGCGAAAATTATCGCCCGTGCGCTCCGAGACGCAGGGATGGAGGTCATCTACACCGGGCTGCATCAAACGCCCGAGATGATTGTCAGCGCAGCCGTCCAGGAGGACGTCGACGCCGTCGGGTTGTCCATCATGTCCGGCGCTCACATGACTCTTTTCCCCGCAGTCATCGACCTCTTAAGGGCGAAGGGGGCAGGGGACATCGGCGTTTTTGGTGGCGGCATCATTCCCGACGACGACATCCCTCGACTGAAGAAGTTGGGAGTGGCAGAGATTTTCACGCCGGGAAGCTCGACTCAGGACATCGTCCAGTGGATCCGGGGACACATCCAGGGTCGGTCCTGAAGCTCGCTTCACGGCTGCCGGCTCACGTCGACGTCTACGAGGTCGGGCCACGCGACGGGCTCCAGAACGAGCTTCGGTCCGTGCCCCTCAAGGACAAGCTGCGGTTGGTCAGTGCGCTGGTGGCTGCCGGAGAGCGGCGGATTGAGCTGACGTCATTCGTCAGCCCGAAATGGATTCCCCAGCTCGCCGACGCCGATGAGCTACTGGCTCGTGTGGAGAAGCCGCCCGGGGTGATGTTTTCGGCGCTCGTCCCCAACCTGAAGGGACTGGAGCGCGCCAGGGCTGCCGGCCTGAAGGAGGCGGCAGTTTTCGCGTCGGCCACAGAGACGCATTCCCGAAAGAACATCAACAAGTCCATCGCCGAAGCGCTTCGCGTGGCTGGCGCTGTGACCAAGGGGGCGCTGGCCGCGGGGATGCGTGTTCGGGCTTACCTTTCTGTGGTTTGGGGCTGCCCGTACGAGGGTGCGACATCGGTCGAAACCGTGGTCGACCTGGCGCGCCAGCTGGTCGACATGGGCGTCTACCAACTCAGTCTGGGAGACACCATCGGTGTCGGCCTCCCCACCCAGACGGAGACCATTCTAGAGGCGGTCCTCCGCCACATCCCGGCATCCAAGCTCGCGCTCCATCTGCATGACACTCGCGGGACCGCGCTGGCCAACGCACTGGTGGGGATGACCTTTGGGGTCTCGACGCTCGACGCCAGCATTGGGGGGTTGGGCGGCTGCCCGTACGCTCCGGGTGCTGCTGGAAACCTGGCCACCGAGGACCTCGTGAATTTGCTCCACGGAATGGGAATTGAGACCGGCATCGACCTTCCACGCCTGGTCGAAGCGGGCGAGGTTGCCCAGGAGCTCATCGGTCGAAAGCTCTCCGGAAAGTACCTTCAAGCGGCCCTCGGCGAACGTGACCGACAGGCTTCGCGGAGCCGACATGCCCGCGAGGGCGGCCTCTAACCGGCGCTGACTTCCGCCAGAACAGCCGGGAGCCGCTGTGTCAGGCCCAGACGCGAGGCGACGGACTCGAGCAACCGGCGCTCCGTCGCATCCACCCGACCGTCCACCCCGGCGAGGCGTGCCAATGCCCGAAGAAACGGCTCGCCAGCGAGGCCGCTCGGAACGAGGCTGTCCAGCGAGCGAGCGCCCGCGGAAAGCGCAGCCTCGACGTGGCTCGACGGAAGCCCCCACCGCTCAGCAAACTGGAGCAGTAAGCGGCGCTCGCGAGCGTCCACCCGCCCGTCGGCCATCGCCATCGCCGCCATGGTGTAGAGCAAGCGCTCACGCTCCTCGAAATCTGCGTGTAGCGGCGGGCTTAAAGAGGCAGCGCCTGCAACAGACCTCGCTTGGCCCTCCCAGGCTTCAATCGGGGACGCCTCTGCAAGCGTCCAGTCGCGGAGGTCTCCCGCGAGCAGCGTTTGGCACCACGAGCAGTTGGGGGCGAGTCCGTCATCGAGCGGTCCTCCGCACTGCGGGCAGCGGTCGGTAGACATGCCTTGCTCGGTACGGCTCTTCGCATCGCGCGCTCTGGTGAGTGTGAACATCCACCGCTGCGGCAGGGTGGGAAGCGACGGCGGGGCGTGTCCCATGGGACCGACTCCAGTGCGCGCGCTCCAGCGAATCTCGACATGCGCCAGCGAGCGTCCGTCTGGCGAATCCTCGAAGGAGCGCGTTCTCACGTCGCCGACCGCGCACTCTAGGAACACCCGCCGCATCCGTTGCTCCAGGAGGCGTTGAACGTCGACGCGCATCCGCTCGACAGGACCTGCTTGTGCCACGCGCGCCAGGCGCTCTGGCTGTCCAGTGCTTTGGGCCTCGACCCAGCGCCAGAATACCAGACTCGCCCGGTCCTCCAGGACTTCCAGGGCGAGACCCGGGTCACGAAGTCGGAGCTCTTCAAGACCTGGAACCGGTGCGCTGTCCGTCGCCTCGATGGCTTGCGTTATTTCGGCCAGCACCCAGTCGTAAGCCCCACTGTTGACGGCCGCTTTACAGTAGGCGCAGGTGCTCGTGGCGCCACCGTCGAAGGGCGCGCCGCAGTTTGGACAGGTGCCGGCGGCCAGCGCGCCGTCGGCGGCGCTCCGCACACCCGGTTTGCGCACCAAACTCCAGACCTCGGTAAATGGCTGAAGAGAAGCATGCGCCGTCGCGGCTTGCGCCTTTGCCTCGGGCCAATCCACCGGTATGTCCGCATCCCGGGCGCGTGCCTCGATGGCGACGTGCAACGTATCGAACCATTGGTTTTGCTCGAAGCCCACCAAAGCAAGGTCCGTCACCTCAACATCCGCCGTGAGGTTGCGAATCCCTTGAGCCCGCATCAAGGCAAGCTGCAACCGAAACCGGAGCCAGGTTGCGTCAGAGAGGAAACGCCGCACCGGAAGCAGCTCTCCTTTCGACCAGGCCTCTTGGGTCGACAGAAAGAGCGACTGCACCCGCTCGAGAAAGCCAGCTTCGGTGAAGGCTGGGTCACCGCGCTGGAGCGCGGCCACCCACCGCGCGCGGTCAGCCGGGGCGACTTCCAGGCGAGCCAAAGTGTCGCGCTCTTGGAGTGCGCGCTGCGTGGCGGCCGATGCTCCAAAAATACGACGGAGAAGCACGAACAGAACCACCGCTAAGACGATGAGCGCGATGAGGAGCAGCGGGTTTACCAAGGATGATGAGGGAACGACTCCCGAGCGCGTGTAGATGTAGCCCGTCCCACGTGGAAGCGACGGCCCGGACGAAGAGCGGGACGTCGACGCAGTTTGGCTGTGGGACACGCTTGGGTGAGAGGGGCTCGAGTAGTGGTGTCCTCCGCCGACC
This sequence comes from uncultured delta proteobacterium, assembly GCA_963745475.1. Classification (GTDB taxonomy): domain Bacteria; phylum Myxococcota; class Myxococcia; order Myxococcales; family Myxococcaceae; genus JADGRA01. The sequence continues at coordinate 1,155,672 of CAVUXN010000008.1, read as the reverse complement.
CGCGCTGAGGCCAACCCACTCAGCAACAGCGATGACGCAAGCAAGAGGCGGAGGGGAGCCATTTCTGAGCTCAGTCTACCAGGCCCAGCCCGTGCCGGAGTAAGGGAGGGGGCATGGCTGAGTTCCTGGATGAGCGCCGCGGCAGCACCGAGGTCTGGACCATCAACGGCGAGAAGCGCCGAAACGCGATTAGTCGCGCCGCGATCGCCGAATTCGAAGAGCGCCTGGCGCGAGTGAGTCGTGACCATTCGACGCGGGCGGTGGTGCTCACCGGGGCAGGAGAACGAGCGTTCTGTGCCGGCGCCGACCTGAAAGAACGAGCCGGGATGTCCGAGACAGAGGTGCGCGCATTTCTCGCCCAACTGGGTAGAACGCTGCGTGCCTTAGAGCGCAGCAACTGCATCTTTATCGCCGCCCTCAATGGGGCGGCGCTGGGGGGTGGAACGGAGCTGGCGCTGGCTTGCGACTTTCGAGTTGCTGCCCCGACTGCCGAGCTGGGGCTAACCGAGGTACAGCTCGGCATTATCCCCGGCGGAGGCGGCACGCAGCGACTCTCCCGGTTGGTGGGTCCGGCTCGCGCGAAGGACCTCATTCTCACGGGCCGTCGAGTGAACGCGGCGGAAGCGCTGGCCATGGGCTTGGTCCAGAGGCTAGCGCCCGAGGGTCGCCTACTCGAGGTGTCCCTTGGCCTTGCGGAGCAGGTAGTGGCCAATGCCCCGCTGGCTGTGGCTGCCGCCAAACACGCCGTCGACGAAGGCCTGGCGCTTGAGCTCGACGACGCACTGGCCCTCGAGCAGCGCTACTACGAGACGGTGCTTGCGTCGGAGGATCGCCTCGAGGGCTTGGCGGCCTTCGCCGAGAAGCGCGCCCCGAGGTTTCGCGGTCGTTAGGGGGGCTGAAGCCTCGAGCAAGCGGCGCTACCCCGAGTTGAGTCAGCTTCCGTGACGACCGCTCTCGCCCTGGGTACAGGGCCTTTGCCTTCGATTGACCCACGAGAGGACCTTTCTTTGGACTTCGAAATCACCGAACTCGACCACGTACAGTTGGCGATGCCACCCGGAAGCGAGGCAGAGGCCGAGCGGTTCTATTGCCGTGTTCTCGGGTTCGAGCGCGTCCCCAAGCCGCCACCGCTCGCAGAGAGGGGAGGGTGTTGGTTCGTCAAAGGGCCGGTCAAGCTCCACCTGGGCATCGACGGTGACTTTCGCCCGGTGCGGAAGGCCCACCCAGCGTTGCTCGTCAACGGATTCGACGCACTGTGCGAACGCCTCGAGGCATCCGGTGTCGCAGTCCGGCCAGACACGGACTTGCCGGGGACGCGACGGTGCTACGTCGAGGATCCGTTCGGAAACAGCATCGAGCTCATCGAGGCCTGACCTCGCAATTTGTGGCCTCGAAGTCGGGAGTACCCCGGAGCCACCGGACACACAGGTGCCGTGCGGTGGATGGGGCGATTCGGCCCCCTCTTCGGAAAGCCCGGGCTTGCTGGAATGCGCGTATTTCAGGCCTCGAGACCTCGGGTACACTTTGTCTCTGTGGAGGACCTCCGACGCCGAGTGCTGGTGATTGACGACCAGCCTGGGTTTCGAGCCTTCCTGCAGCGCATCCTCGAGGTGGATGGTTACCGAGTGGAGCTTGCAGACGACGGTGATTCGGGGCTTCTCGCGCTCGCCAATGCTCCCGAGCCGTGTGTCGTGCTCGTGGATTTGTTGATGCCACGGGTGAATGGAATGCGATTCCTCTCGCGACTCCGCGACCGCTATGGGGCGGCGCGGTTTCCGGTCATTGTGATTTCAGCCCTGTTTGGGGCGGACGATGCTGAGCCACCGGAATTCCCTGGCGTTCGCGGTGTCATCGGCAAGCCCTTTGAGCCGCGGGTGGTTCGCGCTGCCGTCCACCATGCCTGGGCGGCGCTCGAACAACAGGCTGCCTAGACTGGGGACGACGCGGCGCAGCAACCCTTCCGCTGCCGGTCCGCGACTTTTCTGCTAGAGCCCCCCACCCACCATGGCCTCCGACGACAGCACGCGCCATCGCCGCGACCGCATCCGGCAAGGTGGAGCGCCGAAGTACCACGCGAAGAATGCTGAGGTGGGAAAGCTCTTCGCGCGAGAGCGCTTGGCGCGACTCTTGGACCCCGGCTCCTTTGTTGAGGATGGGACATTCGCCAACGCCGTCGACGTCGAGCTTCCGGCCGACGGTGTCATCACCGGGCTCGGTACCATTGCCGGGCGCCCGGTCGCCGTCATGGCAAACGATTCGACCGTCAAGGCCGGAAGCTGGGGCGCCCGCACGGTCGAAAAAATCCTGCGCATTCAAGAGACGGTTACGCGAGTCCGCTGCCCGCTCCTGTACCTCGTGGATTCGGCGGGAGCGCGCATTACCGACCAGGTGGAGATGTTTCCGGGGCGTCGCGGTGCCGGCCGCATTTTCCGAAACGAAGTTCTGCTGTCCGGGGAAGTGCCGCAGGTGTGTCTGCTCTTTGGTCCCTCTGCGGCGGGAGGCGCCTACATCCCTGCATTCTGCGACCTGGTCATCATGGTCGAAGGGAATGCCTCGATGTACCTCGGCAGCCCGAGAATGGCGGAGATGGTCATCGGCGAGAAGGTCAGCCTGGAGGAGATGGGCGGAGCGAAGATGCATTGCTCCGTGTCGGGCTGTGGCGATGTGCTGGTGAAAACAGAAGATGAAGCAATCGCTGCGGCACGCGCCTACCTCTCCTACCTTCCCACGAGCTTTGCCGAAGCGGCGCCGATGGCAGCACCCCATGAGCCCGACCGCAGCGGCCGCTCGGTCGAGGAAATCATCCCTGCGGACCAGAACAAGCCATTCGACATGTTCGCGCTGATGCGGGAACTCATCGACGCAGGCTCCTTCTTCGAGGTGAAGAAGCTCTTTGCCCAAGAGCTCATTACCGGTTTCGCCCGCATCGCCGGTCGGACCGTGGGCATCGTCGCGAATCAACCCAAGTACAAAGGCGGGGTTCTATTCGTGGACTCTGCAGACAAGGCTGCGCGTTTCATTTGGCTCTGCGATGCCTTCAACGTACCGCTCATTTTTTTGGCCGATGTTCCGGGCTTCATGATTGGCACCAAGGTCGAGCGGGCGGGGATCATTCGTGCCGGTGCAAAGATGGTTTCGGCGGTTTCCGAAGCAACGGTTCCACGCATCTCCGTCGTCGTCCGGAAGGCCTATGGGGCCGGTCTGTACGCGATGTCCGGGCCGGGATTTGGCCCGGACTGCACTCTGGCATTGCCCCAGGCGATGATCGCCGTGATGGGCCCGGAGGCCGCGGTGAATGCGGTGTTTTTCAACAAGATTCTCGAGAAGCCCGAGCCCGAGCGTCCCGCCTACGTGGAGCAGCTTCGGAACGAATACCGGTCGGACGTCGACCTTTCCAAGCTCGCGTCAGAGCTCGTCGTTGACGAAATCGTCCCCGGTGACGAACTCCGCGCACAGCTCATCCAGCGTCTCGAATTCTACAGTCGGAGTTTCCGACCGCGCGAGACGCGCAAACACGGCGTCTGGCCGGTCTGACGCCGGCTCTCAGCGCCTTCCCCCGGAACACTCCCTCGTTGTAAGCAGCCTCTGGACAGGATGCCCCCGGAACTTCCAGAGAGCCACCGCGCGCTACAGGCTTCCCTGCGCGCGTTCTGCGAAGTGCAGGTCAAGCCTCACGCGCGTGCCTGGGACCATGCACAACAACTGCCAGTGGACACTGTCCGGGCACTGGGAGAACTCGGCGTTCTGGGGATGCAGGTTTCGGAGGACTATGGCGGCGCCGGTCTGGACACACTCGCCGTTGCCGTCGCGGTGGAGGAGATTGCTCGCTACGACGGCTCCCTCGCCCTGACGGTGGCGAGCCACAATGGACTCGGAACCGGGCACCTACGCCTCTTCGGGAACCTCGAGCAGAAGCGTCGCTACCTGCCTCGCCTCGCCTCAGGAGAGTTCCTCGGAGCGTGGGCGCTAACCGAACCGGGGAGTGGCTCGGACGCCGCGGGGATGAAAACGACGGCCGTCAAGGGGCCATCGGGGTGGGTGCTCAATGGGAGCAAGATGTTCATCACCCAGGGGTCAGTGGCCCAGGTCTTCGTTGTGCTTGCGCTGACCGCTCCCGAGAAGCGTCAGAAGGGCATCAGCGCTTTTCTCGTGGAGAAGGGAACTCCTGGCTTCACGCATCGGCCGATTCACGGAAAGCTCGGAATGCGCTCCTCCGACACTGCCGAGCTGATTTTCGAGAACGTCGTACTCCCCGAAAGTCAGCTTTTGGGGGAGCTTGGCATGGGCTTCCTCAACACTCTGCAGATTCTCGACAAAGGGCGCATCAGCATCGGCGCCCTGGCGGTCGGGCTTCACCGCGGCGCCCTAGAAGAATCCGTGCGCTACGCGCGCGACCGTCAGGCCTTTGGCCAGTCCATCGGGAGCTTCGAAGGAATTCGCTGGATGCTTGCGGACATGCAGACTGAGCTGGAAGCCTCGCGCCTTCTCGTGCACCGCGCGGCAACGCTCGCGGATGCCGGCCGGCCTTACACGCGTGAGGCGTCCATGGCCAAGCTCTTCGCCAGCGAGGCCGCCAACCGGGCGTGTAATCGCGCGGTGCAAATCCACGGGGGCTATGGCTACACGCGAGAGTTTCCGGTGGAGCGCTACCTCCGGGATGCCAAGCTCTGTGAAATCGGTGAGGGCACGAGCGAAATCCAGCGGACGATCATCGCCCGCGAGCTGCTCAAGATGTGATGGCGGACGCGGATCGACTCACGGAGTTGGGACTCGGCGTCACCGATGGTGGTGAAGGCGTGGAAGCCGTCCTTCAACTTGGTACCCCGCTCTTGAATCCTCTGGCGCAACGTTCCATTCCATCAGCCGTTTTTGCGCTTGCGGAGGAGTGCCTCATTCCGCTGGAGCCGCCCGAGTTCGTAGGCCTCCCTCCGCTCCTTCTGGAGGGGGTTCGCACCCGTTCTGAGCTGGAACAGCAGTTGGCCGGCGCCTTTCATACCCACTTGGTGGCCTTGCAGAAAGGAAGCGCCCAGTTGAGGGGCTTGGGCTTCTCGTCGCAGGTTAACCCTGAGACGCTCGAGCTCATCGCGCGAGTTGAAGATCCTCCCTTTCAATTTGTGCTCGCCGGAGACAAGCGGGGGCAGCTTCGTCTCGCCGAGGTGGTTCGCGAGGGTGCATCCTCGGCCATCGACATCGGAGAGGCCTTTGACCTGTCCGAGTTTCCCAACCGCGCAGGTCTCCTCGCTCATCTCCATGCGCTGGTGGGGCCAAGCGTCGAGCCTGCCGTCGTGGCCTCACCAGCGCCGGCACCGAGCCCCATGCTCTACCGAGAGTTGCTCGAGCACTTCGGAAGCACTGCCTGGATGCCCGGCACAGCCGCAATCGACGTGGTGGTGACGCTTCACGTCCACGGGCAGGCCTACCGGTTTGCGGCGACGCGGGTGAGTGGCCGGACATTCCGGGGGCTGCTGGCCGGTCCTGAGGGCAAGGTGTGGGCCGATCAATTCGACCTCGACGGATTTCCGGGCGTATCGGCGGTCGCGGCTTCGGCCCTTAAAATCCCAATCTCTGAAGTGGAAGTCCTCGGCGCTTCGGAGGAGAGATGACTTCTCTTTCGACGCGGGTGCTTTCCGGAGATGTTCGCGCCGCGTCACGGTTGATGCGGCACGTGGACGACGGCGAGCCTTCCGCAGTGGCTGAACTCCAGGCGCTGTTCCCGCATACCGGCCGAGCGTATGTGATCGGCGTGACCGGCAGTCCAGGAGCCGGAAAGTCAACGTTGACAGACCGCCTGGTGGCAGGGCTGCGTGCCCAGGGCAGGACGGTGGGTGTTCTGTGTGTCGATCCAACCAGCCCCTTCACCGGGGGCGCCATCCTCGGCGACCGGATTCGCATGCAGGAACATGCGACTGACGAGGGCGTCTTCATCCGGTCGCTCGCCACGCGAGGCGCTATGGGCGGGTTGTCGCGCGCGACGGGAGACTGCATCCGCATTTTGGACGCCATGGGACGGAACGTCGTGGTCGTAGAGACGGTTGGCGTGGGTCAGGACGAGATCGACGTCGCGCAGATGGCGCACACAACGATTGTGGTGACCGTCCCCGGAATGGGGGATGACATTCAGGCCATCAAGGCCGGCATTCTCGAGGTGGCAGACGTCTTCGTCGTCAACAAGGCCGACCTCGACGGCGCTGACCGAACCGTTCGGGAGCTTCGGCAAATGCTCGAGCTCCGACACGCGGTGCGTGCCGTACCCCGCGACCATGATGTTAGACACCGGCGGGTGCGGGCAGCGGTTGGAGACGGAAAGCTCGAAGCGCCTCAGGAGCCGTCCGGCCCAAGGGAGTGGGAACCACCCATCCTCAAGGCGGTGGCCTCTCGTGACCAAGGTGTCCACGAGGTGCTCGAGGCGATTGAGCGCCATCGCGGCTTTCTCGAAGAGACCGGACAACGGGCGGTCCGGGAGCGTGCTCGCGCGAAAATGCAGTTCGTTGCCTTACTTCGCGAGCGCCTGTTGCGAGAAGCGCTCGGCCGCCTCGAGCGCGAGCGGGGTCGGCTCGACGAAGTGGCTGCAGCCATCGTTGACCACCGTGCGGACCCATACGACTTGGCGGAGAAACTCGCCAAACAGCTCGCGGAGACCTGAGCTCGATGGAAGCACCTGCGACCGACCGCGTCCTCATCCTTCAGGAACGACTGGGAGTCGAGTTGCTGAACCCCGCTCTCGGGCTCGCGGCACTGACGCACAAGAGCTATTGCAACGAGCATCGCGGTGATCTGACGGTCGACAACGAGCGCCTGGAGTTTCTGGGCGATGCAGTCGTCGACTTGGTGGTGAGCCATCGTCTCATGGAGAAGTTTCCGGGAGCCGACGAGGGCGAACTGTCGAAACTTCGTGCCCTCATCGTCAACGAGGACGCTCTGGCGCGCGTGGCGCGCGAACTTCGTGTGGGCGAGCTGCTGCGAATGGGCCGCGGTGAAGAACTCACCGGCGGCCGCGACAAGAGCTCGGTCCTCGCCGATGCCCTGGAGGCCGTCATTGCGGCCGTTTACCTAACTCAGGGTCTGTCCGGTGCGATGGCAGTGGTGGACCGACATTTCGCCGATGCGCTGTCCGGTGTTGCTGAGGGACGAAGCGGGGACGACTACAAGACTCGGCTCCAGGAGTTGATGCAAAGCCAGGGCCGGGCGGCACCGCGTTACCGCGTTGTCGCCGAGGAGGGGCCGGACCACGCCAAGACGTTCGAAATCGAGGTCGGCGTGGGCGGCGAGGTCCTGGGTCGAGCGACTGGCCGAAGCAAGAAGGAAGCTGAGCAAGCAGCCGCGCGCAAGGCCCTGGAAATCACGAATCCGAGGGTGGGATAGAGGCCCCCACGGCTGTCTCCTCAGCTTACGAAAGCCCGAGCTTTCTCATCGCGGCTGAGGCAAAAGGCGGAAACATGAAACGACATCTTTACTCGAGTCTACTCATCTCGTCGCTTCTTCCCCTGCTGGCGGGTGCCGCGGATGCTGGCAAGCAGACCTGGAGCGACAAGGCCATCGCTGGCCAGGACCTGTGGGTGACGATGAAGACCAGCGAAGGCGACATCGTCATCCACCTTTTCTCCAAGGAAGCTCCAAAGACCGTGGCCAATTTCGTTGGCCTCGCCAGCGGCGAGAAGGAGTGGCGGGACCCAAGAACCGGCAAACTGAGTACAGCGCACGCCTATGATCAAACCATCTTTCATCGAGTCATTGCCGGCTTCATGATTCAAGGCGGCGATCCGACGGGCAAAGGCACGGGTGAGCCGGGTTACACCTTCGCCGACGAGACTTCGAACGGAAAGAAGTTCGACAAGGTCGGGCTTCTCGCAATGGCCAACCGCGGACCGGGAACGAACGGGATGCAGTGGTTCATTACGGTGTCTACGCCGAACTACCTCGATGGGAAGCACACCATCTTCGGCGAAGTGGTGAGTGGTTATAGTGTCGTCGAGAAAATCTCTAAGGTTCCGACGGGCGCCGATGGCCGGGACCGTCCCAACACCACTGTGGTGCTGAAGTCACTTCAGATTTCGGACAAGCCACCCAAGAGCGGAAAGTAATTTCCGGGCCGTACAGAGGATAAACACCATGGCGATGATGGATTCGGTACGGGCAGGCAAGGACCTTTACGCGCACTTCGATACGAGCGAAGGAAAAGTCGTCGTAAAGCTCTTCACAAACGATGCTCCGAAAACGGTCGAGAACTTTGTCGGTTTGGCGACGGGGGAGAAAGCGTGGACTCACCCCGGAACGCGCGAGCAAAAAAAAGGTACGCCGCTCTACGATGGGACCATCTTCCATCGGTGTATTGGGGATTTCATGGTCCAGGGTGGTGACCCGCTCGGCCGCGGTACGGGTGGTCCAGGATTCCAATTTGAGGACGAGTTTCAAAGCAAGCGACGGTTCGACCGACCGGGCCTCCTGGCGATGGCCAATTCCGGGCCGAACACCAATGGCTCTCAGTTCTTCATCACCGTCGTGCCCACGCCCTGGCTGGACAACAAGCACACCATTTTTGGTGAGGTCGTCAACGGGATGGACGTCGTCAAAAAGGTGGCCAACGAGATTCCGAAGGGCCCGGGCGACCGCCCCCGGACAGACGTGAAGGTTCGCTCCGTCAAAATCTCCGAAACCGCTTAGACCTTCGCACCACAGCCAAGAGAGCTGCACACGAGCGGTTGGACAGCCAGCCGCTTCAGACCACCTCAGCCGTTCATGCCCACCGTCCATTCCGGAGTTGTCGCTCTCGTTGGCTGCCCTAACGTAGGGAAGAGCACGCTTCTCAACCGTCTCGTTGGGGAGAAGGTGGCCATCGTCTCCCCAAAGCCGCAGACGACTCGAACGCGGATTCTAGGCGTCGTAAACAGACCGGGAGGCCAGGTCGCCTTCGTGGACACGCCGGGTCTGCATGAGCCTAGGGGACCCCTCGGCCAAGCGATGGTTTCACTCGCCCTTGACGCTGTTGCGGATGTTGACCTCGTCGTTTTGGTCGTCGAGCCAACGCTCGGAAAGGAGCGCCGAAGTCCCGAGGTGACGCCCGAAAATCGCGCCATCCTCGAACGACTCTCTGGGCTGCGGAAGCCGAGATTCTTGGTCGTGAACAAGGTCGACGCCGTAGCCAAATCGCCGCTGCTCCCGCTCGCCGAGCTCTACCGGAAGGCGCTCGCGTTCGACGAGACCTTCTTCCTATCCGCGCGGACAGGGGAGGGCGTTGAGGAATTCCTCGTCACGCTTCTCAAACATCTTCCAGAGGGCGCTCCGCTCTACCCGGCGGAAACATTCACCGACCAATCGGAGCGCGTCCTGGCAGCGGAGCTCATTCGTGAACAAGTCCTTCACCATTGCCGCGAGGAGGTTCCGCACGCAAGCGCCGTCTTGGTCGACGTCTTCGACGAATCCGACCGAGCGCCGCGGCCAGGAGCCCAAGGGGCGCTGCAGGGCCTCATCCGCATCGCTGCCACGGTCTTCGTCGAGCGCGAGAGCCAGAAGGCCATCGTCATCGGTAAGCGGGGAGCCATGCTCAAGGCCATCGGGACCGACGCCCGGGCAGCTTTGGAGCGGTTACTCGGGACCCACATCTACTTGTCGCTCCGGGTGAAGGTGGAGCCGCGCTGGCGCGATACAGAGCGCGGACTCCGTCGAGTGGGTTTGCGGTGAGGCCCCTCATCGCACTGGTAGGCCGTCCGAATGTCGGCAAGAGCACGCTCTTCAACCGGCTCATCGGCCGGCGCTTGGCGCTGGTGGAGGACTTACCAGGCGTCACCCGAGACCGGCATTACGCTGACATGTCCTGGCGGGACCGCGAACTGACGGTGGTTGATACTGGCGGCTTCGTCCCAGCCGGCTCCGACGACATTCTCGAAGGGGTCCGCGCTCAGGCCGAAATTGCGGTAGGCACGTGCGACCTCGTGCTTCTCGTGGTGGACGGTCGCACTGGGCCCGTTGCAGCAGATGCTGAATTCGGGGCGCTCCTCCGCAGGAGCGGAAAGCCAGTCCTCGTCGCTGTGAACAAGCTCGACCATGCGCCCGCAGCCGAGACCGGCGCAGCCGAGTTCTACGGCCTCGGGTTTCCCGATGTTCTTCCGGTGTCGGCGGAGCACGCGTTGGGAATCGACGCTCTCCTCGACGCGGTCCTGGTTCACCTTCCAGCCGAAGCTGAGACCCCTGCGTCAGGCGTGGAATCCAAGGATGGGGACGAAGCGATTCGCGTGGCCATCATCGGAAGACCCAATGTCGGGAAGAGCACGCTGGTCAACGCGCTGCTCGACCAGCAACGTCTCGTGGCGGGACCGGTCCCGGGGACGACGCGGGACCCGATTGACACCGAATTGGTCGTCGGTGACCGCCACCTCGTCTTGACCGACACGGCTGGAATTCGGAAGAAGCGTGCTCTCGCCGAACGCGTGGAACGAGTCAGCATTCTTGGCGCGCTTCGAAGTGTTGACAGGAGCGACGTCGCGGTCCTGGTGCTCGATGCAACCGAACCCGGTGTCGAGCAGGATGCCCGCCTGGCAGGCATGGTCGATGAAAAGGGAAGACCGCTGGTGGTCCTGGTGAACAAGTGGGACCTCGTGGATGGGGACGGTCGCAAGCAGGAGGAGTTTCGCGAGGCCCTGAAGTGGCAACTTCGCTTCGTGGCCCACGCCCCCATCCTTTTCGGCTCGGCATTGAAAAGGCGCAGCGTCGCCAAGGTCCTCGAGGTCGCCGTGCAGCTTTTCGACCAATCGCGGCGCCGAGCCCCGACGCCGATGTTGAACAGGCTTCTGCAGAAGGTGGTCGATGCTCACCCACCGCCAGCTGACAGCGGCCGACCACTACGCTTTTATTACATCACTCAGGTCGCGTTGGCTCCGCCGACGTTCGCCCTCACTTGCAATCGTCCCCGCGCGGTCTCGCAAACGTACCGTCGGTACCTCACGAATCAGCTCAGGGAAGCCCTGTCGCTCCGCGTTCCACTCCATCTCGTCTTTCGTGAACGCCCGGGACACGAAAGCAAGCCTGCATCCAAGCGGTCGCGCAGCCGGCGGTAAGCGGACGGAGTGGTGGCGGGAACCCCCCAGGAGCCCAAGCAGCCGTCGCCACGGAGCACCTCCAGCGAGTCTTCGCAGGCGCCTCCTGAGGCGTTCGACCGCGGAATGTTGACATCCCACGGTCGCATCCGTTGACACCTTGCGGTGACGGTCTCTACAGTCCCGCGCCCCTTTGGCCAGGAGAGCCGCGGTTGTCCTCGAACCGACTCACCCAGAAAGAGCTGCGCGCGCCGGACGCCTTTCAACGTGTCGGTGGCGTCGCACGCCGCTGGCTGGAACAACGGCGCCTGGTGGCCTTGGTAGCCGCAGTCCTCGTCGTGGTAGCGGCCCTGGTGGCAGGGGTTGTCTCCTCGCTGAGTAACCGGCGGGAGCAGCAGGCGGCCCGCAACCTCGGCGTAGCGCTCAAATCGCTGGACCGTCCGGTGGGCGAGCCCATCCCCGGCGACGAAGAGAAGCCCTTTGCCAGCCAGAAGGACAAGGACCAAGCATTGACGTCGGCTCTCACGCCCTTCCGCGCGGAGTACGCGGGGACGCTCCCGGCGGCAACCGCAGCGTTGCCACTTGGTGACGCTGAGCTTCGCCTCGGGCAAGCAGACGGGGCACTCCCGCATTTCACCGATTTTCTGGGCCACACCCCTTCCAAACAGATTCTCCGGGTCTCCGCGCTCGAGGGCGAGGGTTACGCGTGGGAGGCGAAGGGCCAGTTGGACCAAGCCCTGGACGCCTTTCAGCGAATGAGCAAAGAGGATGCCGGTGGATTTCTCGCAGGCATGGGCCTCTACCATCGGGCCCGAATCCTCGTGCTCCAGGGGAAGAAACTGGAAGCGGCGCAGGCGTTTCAGGAGCTTGTAGCCGCCAAGCCGGGCACTCCAGCAGCCACACTGGCGCAGGACCGCTTAGGGTTGCTTGCGACCGAGGGGATTCGGCCGCCGCCGGTCGTTCCGGCGCGACCGGACGCCGGATGAGCTTCGTTCGGGCGTTCGCGATTTGGGTCGCCCTCGCCTCCGCAGGCTGTGCCAGCGCCCGTCGCGGCTACACCATCGACCCGTACTCGCGGAACAACACCGACGTCCTTGCCGTTTTTAGTATCACCTGGTGGCAGAAGCTGGTGGACGCACCGACGCTCGAGTACGGCCCGCGCGAGCCAGCCAGTCCAGGTGCGGACACCATCAACGACCGTGTTGTTACGGGGACCCGAGACGGAATCCTTCGGAGCATCGACACCAAGGGACGGATCGTCTGGCGCTTCGTCTCGGGGCAGCCTTTCAGCGCCGGCCCGGCTGTTGTGGATGGCTTTGTCTTCGCTCCCGGCGGGGATGGCTTCCTCTATTGCTTCAGAGCGGATACCGGCGAGCTCTTTTGGAAGTATGAGGCGGGTGAGGACTTGGTCACCGTACCGGTGGTCGTCGACGGGCGGGTGTTGGTTGCCTCACAAAATGACACGCTCTTTGCCGTCGAGGCAGCGACCGGTAAATGGCTTTGGCAATACCGGCGGGACCCGCCGCCGGGCTTCACCGTCCGTGGGGCAAGCCGGCCAGCAGTCCGCAACGGCATCGTCTACGTCGGCTTTTCTGGCGGCCACCTCGCAGCGTTGAAGCTCGACACCGGCGCAGCCCTCTGGGACCGGGTGCTCTCCACCGGAAGCCAGTTCATCGACATCGACGCGCCGCCGGTCTTCGACAATAAGGGCAACCTCGTTGTCGCCGCGTACAAGGATGGACTGTTCTCCATCGACCCCGGAAGCGGCGAAACCCTTTGGCACACCACCATCAGTGGAATGGTCGGGTTGGTGTCGCGGGGTGAGTTGATTTTTGCAAGCGGTGACGCGAGGGTGATTGGCGTACTCGCCTCGTCCGGCAAGCTTTTGTGGACCACGTCGCTCGGAGAACGGGCCGGTCTTCAGCCCGCCCTAGCGGCGGGCTGGTTACTGGTTCCAACCGGAAGGTCCTTGCTCTTCCTCGATCCTGCTTCCGGCATCATTCGTTTGTCCTTCGACCCAGGCAGGGGAATCACCGCCACTCCTGAAGTCCACGGGACGAATGTATTTCTCCTGTCGAACCTGGGCTTCGTCTATGCACTGGAGATGAATTTGCCGAGAGGCTCGGGGTGATTACTCCCGCCCGCAGGGTGCGGGTGGTGGCAGCGCTCATCACCAGTAGCGAGAACCGGCGCGTTCTCGTACAGCAGAGGCCACCGGGGAAGCGCCGTGCGCTCCTCTGGGAGTTCCCGGGCGGCAAGGTGGAAGCAGGTGAATCCGACGAGGCGGCCCTGTTGCGCGAGGGACGCGAGGAGCTCGGCGTCGACCTGGACATTGGCCCTCAACGGTTCGAGACGCGCCATGCCTATCCGGACGTCGAGGTGGATTTGCATGTGTACGAGGCCCGTGTGGTTCTCGGAACGCCGATGCCTCTTGCGGGGCAGCGCTTGCGCGAAGTGCCGTTGAACGAGCTCGACACCCTTGCTTTCTGCGAAGCGGACCAACCGTTGGTGGCGGCGCTTCTACGAGCAGCGTCGGAGGGACCGGGCAGACTGCCTGAGTGATTGAACGCTCTTTTCAGCTGTTACCCGGCATCGGACCCTGGCGAGAGCGCGACCTATGGTCGCGCGGCTTGCTCGACTGGAATGCGTTTCGGGCCGCTCCTCAACTCAGCGAGTTGCCCGCGAAGCAAGCCGAATCTCTTGGCGCGCGAATCGCCGAAGCGGAAGCTGCGTTGGCCTACCGTGACCTCGGACACCTTGCGGAGTTGCTTCCGACCCGAGAGCATTGGCGACTCTACCCGGCATTTCTCGACGAAGCGGTCTTTCTCGACATCGAAACCGACGGAGCGGTGAATGGTCGTCCCACCGTCGTTAGCCTTTTCGACCGGCGTGGCCTGCACGTCTTCATCCAGGGCCGAAACCTCGAGGAACTCCCGGATGCGCTCCGACTCTCGCGTCTCTGGGTGTCATTCAACGGTCGATGTTTCGATGTCCCAGTGCTCCAGAAGCAGTTCGATGACCTTCCGGAGCCAGCTGTTCACTTGGACTTGCGATTCCTCTGTCACCGCGTCGGACTGCAGGGCGGATTAAAGTCTGTTGAACAGATGGTTGGAATCGCGCGTCCTCCACATTTGCGAGGAGTCGGTGGCTTGGACGCCGTCGTCCTCTGGCGCACCTGGCGGGCCAACGACGAGGTTGCTGCTTTGCGTTTCCTCGTCGAATACAATCTCTACGACGCTTTTCAGCTGAGGGCCCTGGCCGATTCGGCCTACAACCTCGCGGTCGAGCAGCTCGCGTTCGATGATGAGCGGATTACAGTCTGGGAGCGCGGCGACCTGCTCTACGACGTGAGTCGCATCGTACTCGGTCTGGGGCCCTCTTCAGACGTTGCCACACTGCAGACCGCGGAAGGGCAAGTCTAACTCACGGGCCACCGGACTGGCGGTGGTGGCGCTTCGGTGGCCTTTTCGCGGGCGTGTCCTTCTCACGCTCTCCCTCTGTGCGGAACTCGAAACGCTGTTCATCTAGAGCGACGCCATTCCCGTTGTCGAGCGTCGCGCCGCTCTGAGCGTCGAGTAGCACCGTATAGCGATGGCCTGAACGGAGTGGCGCCAAGAGAGCGATGTGGTAGCGAAGGCCGCCACGCGTCTCTTCCGGGACGTCGTCCGAGGAGAGAGCCCGGTCGAGCTCGTCGAGGATTCGCAAACGGTAGTTGTGGAGCGCGAGGTTCCCGGTGACGTCCAAAGACTGAGTTACCGGGAGCACGGCCATCGCGGAAGAATCGAGCGGCACGCGAGCAACACCTCCATCCGCGAGGCGGGCCTCCAATTGGAGCTCGAGTGTGAGGCTTGAACCCGCGTCGCTGCTTGCTGATGCGAGCGAGTTACCAGCATCGTGCATTCCAGGCCGCGACTGACATGCCTGGAGGGCAAGGAGAAGCGCGAGCGGGCTGAGGCAATTCGGACGACGACGCTTCTTCATGGAAGAGTGGCAGGCTAGGGGATTAGGCAGTCTCGGGTGAAGCCTCTGCGCTACCTCAATACCGATGGCAGTGGTCCCAGGCCCGCTGGAGACGTCTTCCGCTGGGCCGTTCTGGACAGGCTTCAAGGGCGGCGGCGGTCATCCGCCGCAAAGGTCGAAGTGCCCCATGTGGCACCAGACCTGGAAGTTCTCTCCAAGCCCCCGAGGGTTGGTGAGGGCGTTCGCCTCACCTGGCTCGGACACGCGAGCTGGTTGGTTCAAGTTGCCGAGACTTCTTTGCTCGTGGACCCTGTCCTCGGCGAGCGCATCTCAGGTTTCATCCGCCGCAACGTCCCGCCTGGGCTACGAATAGAAGAGCTTCCAAAAATTGACGGCTGTCTCGTCAGCCACAACCACTACGACCACCTCGACCTCCCAACGCTAAAGCAGGTGGGAGCACCTGTCTGGGCGGGGCAGGGGACCGGACCGATGCTTCGGTCGGCGGGGCTGCAGGCCCATGAGCTCAGGTGGTGGGAGATGGCACTTATTGGGTCGACTCGGGTTCACTTCGTTCCCAGCCAACACTGGAGCCGCCGTGGGCTGTTTGACATCAACGACATGCTCTGGGGCGGTTTCGTGGTCGAGGGCGATGGAGCGCGGGTCTACCACTCCGGCGACACGGCTTATTTCGCGGGCTTTACCGAGATTGGGCGGAGGTTCCCGAGCTTGTCCGCGGCCATGCTTCCCATTGGAGCCTACGACCCGCCCTGGTTCATGGAGTCCCAGCACATGAATCCAGAGCAGGCCGTCCGAGCCTTCCTAGACGTCGGCGCGCGAGACTTCCTGGCCATGCATTGGGGAACCTTTAAGCTCACCGATGAACCCTTGGATGAGCCCCCACGACGTCTTCGGGCGGAATGGGATCGACTTGGGCTTTCCTCAAGCCAACTGCACATTCTTCCAGTAGGAGGAGTTTGGGCATCCGACCTGTCCGCGAAGGACAGTGACTCCTGGCCACGGGCCTCCTAAGTTGGCGACCATCGCATCTCCTGAAACGAAGGCCCGTCGCGACGGTGCGCTTTGGTAATCGGGCCACTCGCTGGGTTTTGGGGCTCGCCGACCTCGACTGTCGACTGGTGCGAAGCAAACTATGCAGTCACCCCGTTAGTCTGCGAGTTCTTCAATACCGTCTCCAGCGTGGCGATGATTGTCGCCGCCGGTCTGGGCATATTCCTTCACCGCCGCGTCTTTGACCGCTGGATGCTCGCAGCCTTCGGCTGCCTAGGAGTGGTTGGACTTGGCAGCGTCGCCTTTCACGGAACGCTCAAATTCGAGTTTCAACTGCTCGACGAGCTACCGATGCTCTACTTGGTGACGATGATGGTTTATTTGCTGTTAGAGCCAGGGCCGACAGCGCGTTTCGGGCCTTGGCTTCCCATCGCGCTGCTCGCTTACGCTTGCCTGGCGACGCTTTCCGACGCGTTCACCCGAGGTCGGTTTCAATTCTTCGCATTTCAATTCAGCTTCGGTTTTCTTGAGCTGTTCTGTCTGGTGCGCGTCGGCTTGCTCAGCCTCGAGCGCGCCAACCGCTCCGTGCGTCCACTGTATAGGGTAGGAGTGGCGCTCTACCTGGGCGGGATTCTGCTCTGGTTTGCCGACTTGCGACTGTGCTCATGGCTGAGCGTCACGTTGCCTGCTGCGGGTATCGCCAACCCGCAGTTTCACGCGTGGTGGCACGTGCTGGTGTCGGCTGGCTTCTATTTACTACTGGTCGTCGTGGCCTATGACCGGTTGCGGCGCCGTGGCTCGCAGCCTGTCCTGCAGGCTCGCTGGGGCGTTCTTCCAACAGTGAGGCTGACGCACTAACGCACCGAGAGCCTTTGGGCGTTGGTGGCGCCCGAGGTGGGCCGTCCCAAGCGGACGGGCACCCCTCGAGCACTAGGCCGACGTCTGATAATGCACGTTATGTCAACTAGGTCCGCTTCCCGTCGAGGGGTGCGTTTCATCTGCCTGCCTCGACGAACGCGCACAACCCTCTCCGTTTCGAGGGCAGAGCTTACGCGGCCTCGTCCGACAACTTCCGGAGGGCCGGAGTTCGAGTCGAATGACCAGCCGTAAGCCAGACCACGTCGCGTCGACAGCGCAGACCTTGTTGTCGACAAGGCCGATCGGCAGCGCAACGTGGCGAATGGCGTCCTCGGTCATGTCCGTTTGGACACCGGATGCTTTCTTGGGCCAACAAACCCAAAGGCTACTCGCTGGGGCCATTCTGGAGCGCAGCACCGGAAGCCGTTTGACCAGTTCAGCGACCTGCCGGGCAAACCAAACGACAACCTCCGGCGGGCTCCTCGGTGAAGGCATCCGCCAAGCGAGTTGTACTCCTTCGGGCAGCTCTCCCAACGTGCTAGCGAAGTCATCAGGCGCGTTGACCAGCGCCACCCGATGGCCTGGCTTGATGCCGAGCTTCTGGCTGAGAGGCGTTCCGGAATAGCCAGCCACCATCCCCCTCACGTGTAGGCGTAGGCCCAGGCAATGAGTACTGCTTGAAGAGGAAGCCGTGCCCACAGCATCCAAACCGGCGGCGGCTTGCGTCCGAAGCCAATCCTCTTCACCAACATATTCACATTCGCTGGGAAGACAGCGATGAAGAGCAAGATGAGTCCCCAGGCGGCCCATGGTCGGGTGCCTGGCGCAAGGAGTCCCAGGCCTCCGAGAATCTCGAAGACGCCACTGACGAATACCAGTGCTCGTGGCGACGGGAGCCCACGCGGGACAATTCGGACGTACCCCGCGGGCGCCACGAAATGCATAACGCCTGCTACAACCATCAAAACGGCTAGAAGGACGCAACCCACTGTCGCCATCAAGTCACCTTAGATTGACCTCTCCCCTTCGATGCACCTCTTGAGCGGCCTTACACGGCTCGCCCTTGCCCTGCCGCCATGACGCTGCTCCGAGCCGCCGACTTTTCGCTCTCGTTCGGAAGCCGCGTCCTCTTCGAGGGCCTGACGATGGTCGTCGAAGAGGGCGAGCGGGTGGGCTTGGTCGGTGTGAATGGGTCGGGCAAGTCCACTCTCCTCCGACTTCTCGCCGGGGAAATGCAGCCGGACACCGGCGAAAGACAGCTCCGACGCGGAACACGCATTACCTACCTACCCCAGGAGCCAACGTTTCCCCCAGGCTCGACCGTCGCCGGAGAACTGTCCGTTGCACAAGCGCCCCTCCGGGAGGCCCTCGCCGAGCATCAAGTCCTCGGCGACCTCCTCGGGAAGCTCTCAGGCCAGGCTCTGGACCGAGGCGTGGCGCAATTGTCGACGCTGTCGGAGCGAATTGAGCACCTCGGTGGTTGGGACACGGAGCATCTTGCTCGGACACTCCTGGACCGGCTGGGAGTGAAAGACTGGGACAGACCCATCCGCGAGCTCTCGGGGGGTCTCCAAAAGCGGGTGGCCATCGCCCGCGCCCTACTCTCTCGGCCCGACTTGTTTCTATTGGATGAACCAACGAACCACCTGGATGCAGACACCGTGGAATGGCTCGAGGAGGCGCTGGACGAGCTTTCCGGAGCACTCGTGCTGGTGACGCACGACAGGTACTTCCTCGATGACCTCGTAGACCGCATCATCGAGATTCAGCCTGGTGCTGGCGTCGTCTCCTACCCAGGAAACTATGAGGCGTACCTAGAACAGAAGCTCGTCGCCCAGTCGGAAGCCGCTACTGCCGGCCACAAACGAGACCGATGGATTGCCCAAGAGGTCGCCTGGCTGCGGCGCGGCCCCGAAGCACGCCGGACGAAGAGCAAAGCGCGCATCGAGCGTGCACGAAAGCTGATGGCTGAAGCTGGCTTTGTCCGTCCCCGTGTCCCTGAGCTACAGACGGTCGCGGCGCCACGCCTCGGCCACACCGTCCTCGAGGCGAAGCACGCATCCGCGGCTTACGGCTCGCAGGAGGTCCTCAGGGACGTCGACGTCATTGTCCAGGGTGGGGAGCGCATCGGGATCGTCGGACCCAATGGTGCCGGGAAGACGACTCTTGTGCGACTGCTGTTGGGGGAGCTTCCGCCGGTCCACGGCGAGGTGGTCCGCGGGAAGAACACCCGCGTCGCCTATTACGACCAAGCGCGAACGAAGCTCGACCCCGACCAGACAGTCTATGAGGCGGCCTGGGGCGAGGATTTCGTGGAGCTCGGTGGCCGCAGGGTGGCGCTTCGCGACTATTTGGACGACCTCCTCTTCCCCGTCCCAATGCAGCGGATGCAGGTCAAGGCGCTCTCCGGTGGCGAGCGAAACCGGCTTCTTCTCGCCCGCATCTTCCTGATGGGAGCGAACCTCCTGGTTCTCGACGAGCCGACCAATGACCTCGATCTGGTGACCCTCAACGTGCTGGAGCGGCTGCTGCTCGGCTTCAACGGATCTCTTCTGCTGGTGACGCACGACCGGTATTTCTTGGACAAGGTTGCCACGCGCATTCTCGCTGTCGAGGGCGACGGACACGTCGTTTCCTATCCGGGTAATTTCTCGCTTTACCGTCGTTTGAGGGCCCCAGCCCCGGACCGGCCTGCAGCGTCTGCGGTTCCGCCGAGCGCGGTTGCACGTCCGACGGAGACCTCCACAAAGGCAAACAAGCTCGGGTATCTGGAGCAACGCGAGTTGGATGGCCTCGAGGCGGCCATCCGCGCTGCCGAGATGCAGCGGGACAGGTACCAGGCGGTGTTGATCGATCCCGAGGTCTACTCAGACGCGGCTGCTTCAGCGCGCGCTCAGACGGAGCTGCTCAGCGCGACCGCCGAGGTCGAACGCCTTTATGCGCGTTGGGAAGAGCTGCTCTCTCGTGTCGGAACGGGTTAAGAGTGCCGCGCTTGCCTTGACTGGCGCATGGTCCATTCCACGCGTGAATATGAGTGACTCGAAGGCGCTCGCATGACTCGCCCTGTAGATTCAATCCGCTGGCCTGACGAATTCGCTCCGACCCGGGCACCCATCCATGTTCGCAACGAGTTGGCCATCTCAGCGCCGGCTACGACCGTGTGGGCCTGGCTGATTCGTGCACCGGAGTGGCCGTCTTGGTACTCAAACTCCCAGGACGTCATCATCGACAACGAAGCAGCCGAATTGACCCCAGGTGTGACGTTCCGGTGGCAGACCTTCGGTGTGAAGCTTGTCTCGCATGTCGAGGAGTTTGTTGCTCCCGAGCGCCTGGCCTGGAATGCAAGAGGTGTGGGGATTTGGGTGTACCACGCTTGGCTCATCCGGCCCTCCGCGGCTGGCTGTAGCGTCCTGACCGAGGAGACCCAATACGGATTGCTCGCACGCATGGGGAACTTCTTGCTGCCTCAGCGGATGTATCGCCAGCATCAGGTGTGGCTCGAGGCGTTGCGGGACAAGGCTCAGCAGGGACTGCCAAAAACCTAAGCTTGGCGGTGGCGACCGAACCATCCATCTCGTTACAGACGCTACTGAGGAGTGCCAAGCATCGGAGCGACGACTTCGCCGCAGCGACCTGCTCTCGGACCCCAGGGCACGGCCTTGGCCCTGGTCTACGTCTTTCTGTGGGCCTCCGCGTTCGTCCCGAGTCGCATCGTGGCGATGCTCGGGCAGCCGCTTTGGGTGCTTGCAGTTCGCTTCAGCATCGCCGGTGCGATTCAGCTCGGCCTAGCGCTCATCCTGGCCAAGTCTTGGCCGCGTTCTTGGAACTCTTGGATGTCGTTGGCTGCTTTCGGGCTGCTGGCCAACGCTGGCTATTTGAGCCTCACTTACGAGGCGCTGCGCCACCTTTCGGCCGGGATGGGCGCGATCATCGCCAGTACCAACCCGCTGATCCTGGCATTGGTTGCCCCCGCGCTCCTTGGAGAACCACTGACGGCGCGCAAGCTCGTTGGTCTCGTCTTCGGTTTTTCCGGGGTCTTGATGTCAATGGCTTCCCGAGCCGGGTCCCCGAACGCTCGTCCGGTGGACATTGCGATGGCGTTCCTCGCCGTCCTGGCGTTGGTGGGCTCGACCATCGTCTTTAAGAAGCTTCGAATTAACGAAGACCTCGTGGCGGCGAATGCCATTCAGCTCGGTAGCTCGGCGCTCGTACTTTTGCCGCTGGCCTGGGCCGTCGAGGGGCGCCCGCACCTGCCGTTGACCGCTCCCCTCGTTTGGAGCTTGGCCTACCTCATCTTGCTGCTGAGTATCGGCGCATCCTTCGTTTGGTTCTGGCTCCTCCGGCACGGGGAAGCCAGTCGTGTCAGCGCCTTTTATTTCCTGACCCCAATCTTCGGCTTGGGACTGGCCGCGTTGCTGTTGCACGAGCGAGTGACCTGGATAGACGGTGTCGCCCTCGGTGCGGTGGCCTTGGGCATTGCACTGGTTCAAGGCCAATCCGAGGACCAGCTGGTTCGCGAAACCTGAGTCGTGTAGACCTCCGAAAGGAAGAGACGTCGCCTTCTGTCCTAGTACCGCTCAAGGTTGGACGCGGTAGCGCAGTTGGACGAGTCCGTTCTTGAAGGACTTCGCGCCTTCGAAGGTGAGCCCTGACTCGAGCGCGACTCCGCCAAATAGGGGAAACCCCGCGCCGAGTAGGACGGGCACGACCGAGACCGTGATGTGGTCGAGCAAGTGTGCGGCAAGAAAACCGCGAATCACCGCGCCGCCGTCCACGTAGACGTGCCGCGCCCCCTCTGCGTCAAGCTGCTGGAGGAGTGCTGCTGGCTCGCCGGCAAAGGCCCGCTCCCCGTTTCGGCCCTCCACCGGTCGGTGAGTCATCACCACGCAGCGCTTATCGCCGTAGGCCCATGGTTGGCCCGAATGCAGCATTTCCAGCACGAAGTCATAAGTCCGGCGGCCAATTACAAGGGTGTCGATGGACTGGAAGAATTCCAGAAACCCATGGTCCTCGCCCTCGAACGGTTTCAACCAGTCGACTGAGCCGTCGCTGCGAGCGAGGAAGCCGTCCAGACTAATGCCAACGAAAGTGGAGGTTCGCGGACGGGGCATATTATTCGAGCCGAGGAGATGCCCCGGAAGCCAAGAGCCGGCCCAGAGCGACTCCGCTGAGTTGGTTGGCGTGGACCGAGGCGAGAAGCGCGGCCAGCGCTCGGGCCGCATTCGGGACGGTGAGCCCTTCTGCGCGGATGTTGGAGATGCAATTTCGTTGCGCGTCGCGGCATCCGACTCGGGGCGCCCACGTCACATAGGCCCCGAGGGAGTCTGCAGCGCTGAGACCCGGACGCTCGCCAATTAGAACCACGACCATTTGCGCGCTCAGAACCTCAGCAATCTCGTCTCCCACCGCGACGCGCCCCTGCTCTACGAGCACGACGGGACCGAGCTTCCATTTCGTCAAAAGCAACAAATCGAAAAGCGCGCCGACCAGCGCCGTTGCATGCAGACGGCTGGCCGCGGCAGACAGTCCATCAGCGACAACGAGAGCGAGGTCGACCGGCGCGTGGTGACTTGAGAGCAACGTGGCTCGGTCCTCCGGTGTCAACCGGCGCCCGAGGTCGGGCCGCCGCAGGTACGTTGCGCGGTCGGGTGCTGCTGACTTGCACTGCACTGTTTTGATGCCCAGGGCCCGAAGCTCCGCGACAAGCGCGTCGACTGCAAAGGGCTCATGGACGGCGTCGCGCGCCAGCGCTAGGGCCTCCTGGAGCTCCAAATGCCTCACCGTTGGCAATGAGACGCCGGAACGCCCCAGTCCCACGCGGGCCGGGGTGAAACGTTGCAGTGCTGCCCATCCGTCTCTGGCCAGCGTCATCCGCCACCCAGCAATGGCCTAAACGCCGCAGGTAGGTCGCCTTGCCGCAAACGGCCACTGCTGTCGGTCAAGCCCATCCGCTCGAGCCACGCCTCAAATTCGGGCGCTGGCCGCTTTGCGAGCACTTGGCGGACGTAGAGCGCATCGTGGAACGAAGTGCTCTGGTAGTTGAGCATGACGTCGTCAGACCCTGGGACTCCCATGATGTAGTTGCAGCCCGCGACTCCAAGCAGAGTGAGGAGAGCGTCTACGTCGTCTTGGTCCGCGTCTGCGTGCACCGTGTAGCAGACGTCACAACCCATGGGCAGCCCAAGAAGCTTTCCGCAAAAGTGGTCCTCGAGTCCCGCGCGGGTAATCTGCTTTCCATCTGCGAGGTACTCCGGGCCGATGAAACCCACCACGGTGTTCACCAGGAGGGGCGCAAACCGTCGGGCGACGCCATAGGCCCGCGCTTCGAGCGTCTGCTGGTCGACGCCGAAATTCGCGTCAGCGGAGAGCGCACTCCCCTGCCCCGTTTCAAAATACATGACCGCATCCCCCACCGTCCCGCGCCGAAGCGACAGTGCAGCTTGCTGCGCCTCTGCGAGCATGCTCAACGTCACGCCAAAGCTGCTGTTGGTCGCCTGGGTTCCGCCAATGGATTGGAACACAAGGTCCACTGGCGCGCCCTTCTCAATGGCTGCCAGTGCCGTCGTGACGTGACCTAGGACGCAGGACTGTGTGGGGATGTCCAGCTGGCAACGGACCTTCTCAACCAGCAACGTGAGCTCGATGTACCGCTCGAGACTCTCGCCGGCGGGGTTGATACCGATGACTGCATCTCCAGCTCCCAGGAAGAGCCCGTCGAGGATGGCAGCCGCCACGCCCTGCAGGTCGTCGGTCGGATGGTTGGGCTGGAGTCGGGTGGACATCCGTCCGCGAAGACCTAGTGTGTTCCGGAAGCGCGAAATGACCTCGCATTTCGCTGCCACCAACACCAAGTCTTGAAGCCGCATCAGTTTGGATACTGCCGCCACCATCTCGGGCGTAAGTCCAGAGGAGAGGCTCGCGAGCGTGCGCGAATCTGCCGCGTCTGAGAGCAGCCAGTCGCGGAGTTCACCTACCGTCAGATGCGACACCACCGCGAAGGCAGGGCGGTCATGGCCGTCGAGGATAAGTCGAGTCACATCATCGCTTTCGTAAGGGATGAGTGGCTCGACAAGGAAGGCCTTCAGCGAAACCTCGGCCAGCGCTCGCTGCGCGGCGACTCGCTCCCGACTGTCACGTGCAGCTACGCCCGCCAAAGCATCGCCTGAGCGGAAGGGGCTGGCGCGCGCGAGGACGGTCTTTAAGTCGTCGAAGACGTAGCGCGTGTTCCCAACTGTCTGGGCATGGGGCATGAGGAGTGGCTTCGAGAGTACTGCACCTCCGCTGTATTCAGCCTCACGAGAATCCGCTGGCCTGGCCTAGGTGGTCCGGCTCAGAGAGGCGTATACGGTTGTCCGAGACCGGTCACGGTGGTCGCCCGTGGCTCGCGTGGCTGGCCCCAGGAGGTCCTGCGAAATGGCCACCATTGAGAAGTTTGTGGTGCGCAACGTCATCGGTCTCGAGGCCGAGGCCCACTGTCGAGAGGCGGCTGAGCTCATGGCCAAGCACCGAATCGGTGCCGTGGCAGTTCGTCAAGACAAGCGTGTCGTTGGTTTGGTAACCGAACGAGACCTCGCTACCCGGGTGATGGCCCGGGGCCTCGGGAGCGACAGTCCCATTGGTGAGGCCATGCGCCGCGACGTGCCCACCATTTCGGACGCGCTCACCGATGTGGATTGTGCAAACCGAATGAAGGAGCACGAGACCCGCCATCTGCTGGTTGAGCATGATGGCGAAACGGTCGGGATTATCTCCATGCGCGACGTCATCCAGATGATGCTTGAGGACAAGCAGTTCCTCATCGAGCAGATGCAGAGCTACATCCAAGGCTACTGACTCAGTTCGATGGGCGCGCGGCTAGAAGACGCGGCGCTTCAGACGCTCCACGTTGAACTTGGCAGTGTTGGCGACGGCCATGACGGCCATGACACCGGCCTGTACCGGATCGCTCACCACCAAATCTGCTGCATCCGGGACGCTGCCCGCCATGTTGAGACTGACGACGAGGAGGCCCCGCGCGCGGACCTCGCGAACAGCCTGCTCAATCTCCCCGCCCATGAGTGCGCCGGCCAAAACCAGGGCGCTTGCTCTGGGAAGCCGCGCCACCGCTCGAACCGCTTCGGCGAGCGCTTTCTCGCCGACCAGTGGAATGGTGTCCACCGAGATGTGTTCCCCGCGAATGTTGTGACGGTCGGCCTCAGAAATCGCGCCGATGGCGACCTGTCCAACCTGTGCCCCTCCACCCATAATGATGAGCCGTTTCCCGTAGATGGTGCCAAGCGTTGGCACGATTGCCACCGAGCGGACGACGGAGAGCGCTTCGAGATCGCTCTTCAGACGGGCGACCGCCTCCAGCTCCAGCGCGACTTCGAACGACACTCTGGCGCCAGTTGCCGATTGCTCGACTATCTCTACCGAGGTGATGTCGCCCTGGTGTTGGGAGACGATGCCTGCGAGCTGGTGAAGGACCCCCGGGCCGGAGACTGTTTCCACGAGGAGTCCAACGGTTTCGGTCTTAGACATATGAGTAACTTTGCGCCGTCCGCTGGCCCAGAAACAAACCGCCACCCGGGGGAGCCCATATTGGCGGTGCCCTAGGCAATTGGTATCTCTTGAACCTTTGACCGAACTATCGCAAGACCGAGCGCCATTCGGCCTCCACTCTTCTCCCTGAGTTCCCCCATGCGCCCGTTCTTTGTCCCGTCATTAGCGCTACTCCTGGTCGCTGGGTTCGCCCGAGCGGATGAGGGCATGTGGACCTTCGACAACTTTCCGAGCGCCAAGGTGAAAGAACGCTATGGATTCGGTCCGGACAAGGCCTGGCTAGACCACGTCCAGAAATCCGCGGTCCGGCTCGCTGGCGGATGTTCGGCGAGCTTCGTCTCGTCGAACGGGCTGGTCATGACCAACCACCACTGCGCTCACCGCTGCATCGAGGAGCTCTCTACCGGGAAGCGCGATTTCATCGCTGACGGCTTCTACGCTCGTACGCCGGCGGAGGAGCAGAAATGTCCCACCATGGAGGTGAATCAGCTCCTCGAAATCACCAACGTGACCGACCGCATCCAGAAGGCGACCGAGGGCAAGAGTGGAGCTGATTTCGCCAAAGCAGAACGCAAGGCCATGAGCGAGGTGGAGAAGTCCTGCGCCATCAACAGCAAAGTTCGGTGCGACGTTGTCACGCTCTACGCGGGAGGCCAGTACGACCTCTACCGCTATCGACGCTTCCAGGATGTGCGCCTGGTGTTCGCGCCGGAGTTCGCCATGGCCTTCTTCGGCGGCGACCCGGACAACTTCGAGTTTCCCCGCTATGACCTGGACGTCTCATTCCTCCGCGTCTACGACGACGGAAAGCCAGTCAAGGTGGAGGACTGGCTGCGCTGGAGCGCCTCTGGTGCGAAGGACAGCGAGCTGGTGTTCGTCGCCGGGAACCCTGGGAAGACGAACCGATTGTTGACCGTGGCGCAGCTCGACTTCATCCGCGACGTTTCCCAGCCCTGGAGCGAGCTCTATTACTCGGAGGAGCGAGGCGTCGTTGAAGAGTTCGCGACGAAAGGCCCAGAGCAACACCGGGTCAGCCAGTCCGAGCTTTTTGGCATCGAGAATTCGTTGAAGGCCTTCAAAGGGCGTGAAGCGACACTGGTTTCACCTGGCTTCATTGACGCTAAGCGCTCGGCCGAAGCTGCCTTTCGCGCCAAGCTCGCTGCTGATCCCAAGCTGAAGGACACCGTCGGCGCCTTCGACGCCATTGCCGGGGCGGAAACGGCTTATCGCGCCTTCTTTGTTCGAATGATGCTTTTGGAAGGGACGCCTTCTGCCTCTCGAGTTGTTCCGGCGCCATTCGGCTTTCGTGGCGACTTGTTCGCGAACGCTCGAATTCTCGTTCGGCTCGCGGCCGAAGCGACCAGGCCCAATGGCGAGCGTCTCCGAGAATTCACTGACTCGCGGATTCCAGCGATCGAACACCGACTGGCGAGTACCGCTCCCAGTCACCCGGATTTAGAAATCGAGCTGCTCACCTTCTCGCTCACCAAGCTCCGGGAGATGCTCGGTCCAAACGACGCGGTCGTGCAGAAGGTGCTCGGAAAGAAGTCACCACGCCAGCTGGCGACCGAAGTTGTCCGCGGAACGAAGCTCGGCGACCCCAAGACTCGACTCGCTCTGAAGGCCGGAGGCGCCGCTGCCGTCGACGCCAGTAAGGACCCGATGATTGTGCTCGCCCGGTTGGTTGACCCCGATGCCCGAGCGATTCGTTCTCGTTTCGAGAGCGTGGATGCCACCATCACCAGCGAATCCGCCAAGCTCGCACGAGGGCGGTTCGCCTTGACCGGAACTGGCACCTATCCCGACGCGACTTTCAGTCTCCGCCTGTCCTTCGGTGCCATTCGGGGCTGGACAGAACCCAATGGGGACGGCGGCACGAGGACGGTCCCCGCGTTTACGCATTTTGCGGGAGCCTACGAGCGCGCAACAGGGGTCGCTCCTTTTGCGCTGCCAAAGTCCTGGGTCTCCGCTCGACCGCGGCTCGACCTGCAGACGCCGTTCGACCAGGTTTCGGACAACGACATCATCGGTGGCAACTCCGGCTCCCCGCTGCTGAATCAAAAGGCAGAAGTCGTCGGTCTCATTTTCGATGGGAACATCGCCTCGCTTGGCGGCGACTACTTCTACGAGAGTGCGACCAATCGCGCAGTCAGCGTCCACTCCAGCGCGCTTCTACAGGCGTTGGACCGCATCTATGGCGCCAAGCGGGTGCTGGATGAAATCCTACCGCCCGGAGCCCCAGCTTCCTCAGCGTCGGGCTTCCACTAGCTCCAGGCTTTGAGCCTAACGGGACGAAGGGCACAACCGGCCAAGCTTCCGGTGGGCCTGTTTCACTCCCATTCGATGGTGGCCGGCGGCTTGCTAGAGATGTCGTAAACGACGCGATTAATCCCCCGGACCTCGTTGGTGATGCGGGCGGACATCCGTCCGAGCACTTCATGTGGAAGACGGGCCCAGTCGGCGGTCATCCCGTCCACTGAATTCACGGCGCGGATGACACAGGTCGACTCGTAGGTTCGTTCGTCCCCCATGACGCCAACGCTTTGGATGGGGAGCAGGACGGCGAAGGCCTGCCAGACGCGGTCGTAGAGGCCGGCAGCGCGCACCTCCTCCTGCACGATGACGTCCGCGCGACGAACCAAGTCCAGACGCTCTTCGGTTATTGGGCCCAGCACACGGACTGCGAGGCCTGGGCCCGGGAAGGGGTGGCGGCGCACCAAGGGCTCCGGAAGGCCGAGCTCGCGTCCAAGTTCCCTCACTTCGTCCTTGAAGAGCTCCCGGAGAGGCTCCACCAGCTTCAACTTCATCACCTCCGGGAGACCGCCCACGTTGTGGTGGCTCTTGATGGTGGCCGAAGGTCCCTTGGTGGACACGGATTCAATCACGTCCGGGTACAACGTTCCCTGCGCGAGGAAATCCGCGTCCTTGATTTCGTGCGCGGCCTCCTCGAACACGGTGATGAACTCACGACCGATAATCTTCCGCTTCTTCTCGGGGTCGGTGACGCTGGCCAGCGCGTCAATAAAGCGCTTCCGGGCATCCACCGTCCGCAAGGGGACGTGCAAGTTGACACGAAAGAGCGCTTCCACCTGTTCGCGCTCGCCGGCGCGCAGAAGCCCATTGTCGACAAAGATGCAGGTGAGCCGATCTCCGATCGCCCGATGAATGAGGAGCGCGGCCACCGAGCTGTCGACGCCGCCGGACAGGCCGCAGATGACCTTCCCCTTCGGCCCGACCTTTTCCCGGATTGCTCCGATGGCCTCTTCGGCAAACCCCTTCATGGTCCAGCTTCCGGACAGCTTGCAGACGCCAAACAGAAAGGCGCGCAGGACGTCTTTGCCCCTGGGTGTATGCACGACCTCGGGGTGGAACTGGATTCCGTACAAGGCTCGTTCGGTGTGCGCGGCGGCAGCAAACGGGGCGTTCGCCGTGCGGGCAATAGGGACGAAGCCAGGCGGAAGCGCTTCCACTCGGTCCCCGTGGCTCATCCAGACGTCGATCATCTCGCCAGCGCCGAATGGCGACAGTGGACCTCGACTGGCCAAGACCTCGACTTGGGCCGCTCCGAACTCGCGGTGCGCGGCGGCGTCAACACGGCCGCCCAAAAGCTTGGCCATGAGCTGAAGGCCGTAGCAGATACCGAGAACGGGAATGCCAAGGTCGAAAACCCCGGCGTCGCACACCGGGCTTCCGGCTGCCTCGACCGACATCGGGCCACCGGACAAGATGATGCCTCGCGGCGCAAACGCGCGAACCTGAGCCAGGGACAGGTCCGGCCGCTGAATCTCGCAATAGACGCCAAGTTCGCGAACGCGCCGAGCGATGAGCTGGGTGTACTGACTTCCAAAGTCGAGGATGAGGACTTTCTCGTCGTGGATATGCACGCGGTGGGCTCGTTGTCCTTTGCTGTTGATGGCGGGTTGGGGAGTGACTGACTATTCCAGGCGGTAGTTGGGTGCTTCCTCGGTGATGATGACGTCGTGGACGTGGCTCTCGCGCAGGCCTGAGGGCGTGATTCGGACGAATTGCGCCTTGTGGCGTAGCTCCTCGATGGTTCGGCAACCGACGTAGCCCATTCCGCTCCTGAGGCCACCCAGCATCTGGTAGACGTTCATGGCCAGGGAACCCTTGTACGGAACGCGGCCTTCGATGCCCTCGGGAACGAGTTTGCGCTCCTCGTCGACGTCGCCCTGGAAATAGCGGTCTTTGGCTCCCTGCTTCATCGCCCCGAGGGAGCCCATGCCGCGGTAGTGCTTGTAGGAGCGACCCTGGTAGAGGATGACCTCTCCCGGCGCCTCCTCGGTGCCTGCGAACAGCGAGCCAATCATCACCGTGCTCGCCCCGGCTGCCAGGGCTTTGACGACGTCACCGGAGTACTTGATGCCGCCGTCGGAGATGACGGGAACGTCGAAGGCGTCCGCCGCGCGGGCACAGTCGTCAACTGCGGTCAGCTGCGGAACGCCGACCCCGGCCACCACTCGCGTGGTGCAGATGCTCCCGGGACCAATGCCCACTTTGACCGCGTCCACGCCGGCTTCAATGAGCGCTCTGGTTCCGGCGGCCGTGGCGACGTTTCCGGCTACCAGTTCGAATCCGCTGGCCGATTTGCGGATGTCGCGGACCACGTCCAGCACTCCGCGGGAATGGCCGTGCGCGGTGTCGACGACGAGAACGTCACAGCCGGCGCGAAGAAGCGCCTCCACGCGCGCCTCTCGGTCCGGTCCCACGCCCACCGCGGCGCCGCACAGAAGCCGGCCCTTGGCGTCTTTCGCGGCGTTGGGGAAGGCACGGGTCTTCTCGATGTCTTTGATGGTCATCAGGCCGCGGAGCTCTCCCTGGTCGTCGATGAGCAGGAGCTTCTCGATTCGGTTCTGATGCAACAGCTCCATGGCGGCGCGTTTGCTGACGCCCTCCGGTGCCGTGATGAGCTTTCGAGTCATGACGTCTTCGACCTTCCGGTCGAGGTTCTGCTCGAAACGAACGTCCCGACTGGTGACAATGCCGAGCAGCTTCCGAGTCTTGACCACCGGGATGCCCGAGATGCCATGCCGTCGCATGAGCTCGATGGCGACGTTGAGCGGGACCCCTGGCTCGACGGTTACCGGGTCGGCCACCATCCCGCTCGAAAAGCGTTTGACCCGCGCCACCTGAGCCGCTTGCTGCTCGGGAGGCATGTTCTTGTGGATGACGCCTAACGCGCCCTGCTGCGCCATGGCGATGGCGGTGTCCGCCTCGGTGACTGTGTCCATGGCTGCTGAGAGCAGCGGGACGTTGAGGCGGATGTTTCGGGTGAGCCGGGTGGAGAGCTCGACGTCTTTAGGAAGGACGGCACTCTCCGCCGGCAGGAGCAACACGTCGTCAAACGTGAGCGCGAGCCGCAGCGGGTCGTTCAGCATGACGCTCTATACGCGCCCACCCTGCCAAAAGCGAGCCTCGGCCTCCGTCCAGCAAGGGTGGCGAAGCCCTAAACTACTGTCATTCAAAGTGTTTTGTGCTTGGAGGCAGGGCCACCCCGCCGCTCTCCGGTGGTACGTCGGTCTGAGGAAGTCGGGGGCTCGACGGCGCCCCCTTGGCCGCCGCGACTGTCCCGCCAGCGACGCCAACCGAGCCAGGCGCAAGCAATGAGCAAAATGGCGATGGCCGTCGCCGTCTGAAAGCGCTTCAAAAGCTCGATGACTCGCTGCAACTGCCGGCCAAATCGAAATCCGAGGAAGACGAAGGCCGGGGCGGAGGCCAGGGCAGCCAGGCCGTCAAAGCAGATGAAGCGCGCATAGGGCATGCCGGCAGAGCCGGCGGTGAAGAAGCTCACCGCCCGAACCCCGGGCATAAAGCGCGCAGCCATGACAATTTTCTCGCCGTGGCGGGCGAAGAGCGCCTCAACCCTCGCCCGTCGCTCGGGTGTCAGCAGTCGGCGCAGAAAGCGGCCATGGTCCGTCCGAGCCCGGTTACCGAGCCTCCGACCAGCCCAGTAGATGATGGAGTCGCCACCGAGAATCCCAAGGAACCCAGTGGCCACCATCATCGGGAGATTGGCCGCTCCGCGAAAGACGAGATACCCACCGAAAATGAGAGACACATCCTCCGGGAAGGGCACGCCGACGCCGCAGGCGAGGAGGATTCCGAAGATGGTCCCGTAGGCTGCCCAGCCTTGGCTGCCAATGAGCAGCGTTTTGAGGAGATTTTCCACCCGAGAATCCGTCGGCTGGCCAGCCAGCGGCGGCCGGACCCTAACATGGCAGCGCTACGCTCGGGAGAGAGAGCCGCGGGGCAGCAGGGTCCGTAAGGTTTCACGGTTGTCGGCCAGTCGCGCCGAGAACTGCGCAACGATGGCCATCAACAGCTTGAGGCAAGCCTGGGGCTTCTGGCCGAGGAGCCTCTGAAAGTCGGAGCTCCGGATCTCGACTGCGGTCACCAGGGTGAGCGCAACCGCGCTGCACATCCGCTGACCCTGTTGGAGCAACGCCAGCTCACCAAGCGAGTCGCCGGGGCCAAGTTCTCCCACGGGAATCTCCTCGCCATTGTTGCCCTTCACCGAGATAGAAACCTTTCCCTGTCCGATGATGAAGAGGGACTCGGCCACCATGTTCTCGACGAAAAGCGGGGCGCCTCGAGGAAAGGTCCGGTCCGAGGCGATGCCCGCGAGAATCAGGAGGCCGGTGTCGGTGAAGCCCTTGAGGAGGGTGCACGCCTTGAGTGCATCGAGAACCGCCATCGGGCTGCCCTCTTAGCACTCCCCTGGCGACAGTTGGATCCCGGGTCGTGCCTCACCCGCGATGAGCACGGGCGTTCAGGACATAGCCCGCGGCACTGACGAGCAGGAAGGCGCGCTCCTCGGGCGTCAATGCACGCTTCACTTTTCCAGGCGTACCCATCACCATCGAGCCCGCCGGCACAGCCGTCCCCGGAGTCAGCAGCGTGCCCGCGGCGATGAAGCTGTCGTCCTCGACGACGACGCCGTCGAGGAGGATTGCGCCGATGCCCACCAGCACCCGGTTTCCAACGCGGCAACCGTGAAGCACGACGTGGTGCCCGACGGTGACGTCATCCCCCACGACACAGGGCTGGCGCCCCTTGTTGACGTGCACCATCGTCAGGTCCTGAATGTTGGAGCGAAGCCCAATGCGGATGGCGTTCACGTCTCCGCGCAATACGGTGTTGTACCAAACGGACGAATCCTCGCCGATTTCGACGTCGCCGATGACTTGGGCACCGTCGGCCACGAAGACCGATGAATGCAACCTCGGCTTCACTCCTTGAAAGCTTCGAATGCCCATTTACGGACCTGCGCTCCCCTCCTCAGGCAGCGGCGGAGACCGGAGGAATCGGCGGAAGGTCGACCAGCGCCGCCTGACGGCCCGCCAAGGAGCTCGGCGAGCTTCCCGCTACGGTCACCAAGACACGAGCTCCAGGCGGTGCATTCCCCTCGAAATTGACCGTCCGGTTTTCCGGCGTTCGCCCGAAGCGCCGACGGGGGTCAGAGCGAGAGGGGCCTTCCACCAGCACCTCGACCTGCTTGCCCACCTCGGCCGCGAGAATCTCAGTGGTAATCCGCCGTTGCAGGCGCTGCAGCCGCTCCAAGCGCTCCAGCTTCTGGGCGTGGGGAATTTCTCCCCATTCTGCTTCTTTCAGGCCGGCCGTCGTACGTGGGCGTGGGCTGAAGCAGAAGGAGAACTGGTTTTCGAAACGCGCCCTCTCCGTGAGCTGGAGCGTCGCCTCGAAGTCCTCCTCGGTTTCGCCGGGGAAGCCGACGATGATGTCGGTGGTGACAGCAATGCCGGGACGAGCTGCCCGCAGAGCGGCCAACTTGGCGAGGTACATCTCGATGGAGTAGTCGCGGCGCATGCGCTTCAGGACGGCCTCGCTCCCACTCTGTACCGGTAAGTGAAAGTGCGGGGCGATGCGTGGCTCGGCACAAAAGGCCTGAACCAGCTCCGGGGACAAGTCATGCGGATGGCTCGTGGTGAAGCGGACCCGCAGCACCCCGGGGACCTGCGCGACCCGGAGCAGCAGCTCGGCGAACGAAACTCCGCCTTGGTAGCTGTTGACGTTTTGGCCAATCAACGTCACCTCACGCACGCCGACACGCACCAGGCTCGCGACCTCCTGGAGCACCTCCGGAAAGGCTCGACTCACTTCGCGCCCGCGGGTGTGCGGGACGACGCAGAAGCTACACACGTTGTCGCAGCCCTTCATGGCGGTAACGAACTCGCTCACCTTCCCTGCGGAAGAGGTCGGATCTGCCCTCGGGAAAACATAGTCCTCGGACTCCACCCACGCGGTTTCGACGACGCGGGCCCGGTCCTTTTCTACGCGCCGGAGAATATCTGGAAGGCGCCCGATGGCGTCGGGCCCAAAAACAAAGTCGAGGTATGGGACGCGGGCGAGCAACTTCGCCTTCTCCTGCTGCGCGACACAGCCGCCCACTCCCAACAGCGTTCCGCGCCGAACCTTCACCGCCCGGTAGCGGCCGAGCGCGGAGAGCATCTTGTCTTCCGCTTTCTCTCGGATGGCGCAGGTGTTGAGGATGATGAGGTCTGCGTCTTCGGCACTGCCAGTTGGTCGGTAACCCACCTGCGCCAGCGACTCGCCCATTCGCAGCGAGTCGTTGACATTCATTTGGCACCCGAAGGTGTGCAGAAAAAACCGCTTCCCCGCCGAGGGCTGGGCAGGAGAAGAAGAAGGCAAGAGGTTACCTGTTGTCGCGTCTGGCATTCGGCGTCAGGTGAAAGGCGTTACGGTTTAAGACAAGGTTGACATCTGCCGTCAACCGAAGGTTTGGACATATGCAGAGTCGGCCGCGGCGAGCGCCGACTTCGTGCCGGGCAGCCGAGCAGCAGGAACCGGACGGCGTTGTCTGCCACACCCTAGCTGAGCCGGAGCTGCTTCGTGAAGCGAGCGCCGGTTTTTGGCGACACACGGCTCAGCCTGCGACCGGCTCGCAGCAGCGGGAGGCGGTTGGGGGCCTTCAAATGCTGGAGCGAGACCCAGCAAAAAGCGCCAATACCTCCGCCGAGTGAGCTTCCAGCAGGCGACGCGTGGCGGGCTCCTCACGGCTTTCTAGCGATTTGTCGAGCTCGGCCATTCGTCGGCGCAACTCGACCAAGTGCTCGGCTGTCGCCCCATCCTCTCTGGCTTGCGCCTCCAGGTGGGCGAGTCGGTCGGCAAGCCGTGCCCGGAGTGAGCGGTTGGCGGCAAACCGCCGCAAGAGGGCCAACGGCGCCTCGACGTCCGAGGAGGGCATGCCCGAGGCCGCGACCGCGGCAGCATGGGCCTGCGCCGTCTGCTCGGCCGTGCACCCGGGCGGTGCCAGCTGCCGCAGCGTGCGCTCAAAGACAAGCAGCTGGCGCAGGCGTGCCGCGTCCAGGCGCACGGTGGACAGCGCCAAGGTAGGCGCGTCGGCGCGCTGCAGGGCAGGTTCCGGCGTGCCTGGCCGTCGCTTCACCGCGGCACCAAGGCGTCCGCCACGCGCGTCAAGTCTTCCAGGCTCCGGACAACTGTGACTTGCTGGCAAATGGGGGCGTAAGTCCGCATTTCGCTGTCCCCGAAGCCCCAGGCGCGCTCGTCCTCCGGACAAATCCAAAGAAGCCGACGTGCCTTTCGCCTGATTTCTCGCAGCGCCCAGGCCCCGGAGGCGTTGTAGTTGTTTCGCCCATCGCCGATGACCAGCACCGTGGTGCGTCGGCGGATGCCCGGTAGCTCCCGCTGGACGAAGCGGGCAAAGGCCATGCCGTAGTTCGAATTCGACTGCAGCGAGACGGCTTGCCCCGCCACCGCCCGGTCGATGGCCTGCTCCGGCTCGAGTCGCCGAAAGTACTCCGTCACCTCGCCGAGCTCGGAGACGAAGACAAAGGACCGCACCCGAGCGAAGAGTGACTGCAAGGTGTGCATGAAGAGCAGCATGAGCCGACTCACGTTTCGCACCGAGTCCGAGACGTCGCACAGCACCACCACTTCTGGCCTCTCCGGACGCCGCGAGCGAAACCGAGGCACCATGGGCACCCCACCCCACACCATGTTTTTCCGAAGCGTCCGGCGGACATGCAAAGCGCCCTTGCGCCGGGTGCGCTCGCGGCGCACGAGGCGGGCTTTGAGGCGCTCTGCCAAGCGCCGCACGGCTGCCTCGGCTTGGTCCAATTCCGCGCGCGAAAGGGTTTGAAGGTTCCGCTCGGCGAGCGGCCCGTCGGCGCGGCGGATGCGCGCTTTGGCTTGCCGTTCCACCTCACGGCGGGCGGCCTCCTCGACGCCCCGGAGGGCGGCGGCGAGGCGTTGGCTGACGAGCTCCAGCCCCTCAGCAGAAAGCCCTCGGCGAGCGAATTCGGCCTCCAGGGCCTCGATGTCCGTTTGGAGCCGATCCCCGCCGGCTGCCGCGAGCAGACGGCGAGAAAAAAAGCCCGACTGCAGCGGGCTTTGAAGCTGACTGAAGTCGAGTTGAAGCGTCGCGCCGCGCAGCAGGTGGGCCAGCCGGGCCCGGTCGCCGGCCAGCGAGGCCTCGGTCAGCGGCGCCAGCTGACCGCCGAGGGCTCCCAGCCCGGCCACCACCTGGGCCAGCTCCTCACCCGAGAGGAGCCCCTGCTCCCGGAGGGCCTCCAACAGAGACGTCTCCAGAGCTTCCAACGTGCGCAAGCCGCCCGAAAAAAAGAGGCGGAAGGCCCGGTCGAAGACGTCGACGTCCGCGGAACGCTTCACCAGAGTCGTCCGCAGGACGCTCCTTAGGTTCTCGCGCTCCGAGAGGTCCACCAATGCGGCCGCGCGTGCGCCATCCATCACCTCGGAGGTGCTGACGCGCACGCCGTTTTGGCGAAGCACTTCGGCGAATTCGACGACGCGCGCTTCCATGTGCAACGCAGAAGCGTAGCAAGGTCCCAGGGAGGCTTGAACCCCGAGGGGGACCGCTCAGACGCAAAAGGCGAGCAGCGCTTCCACGTGGTGCGTGTTGGGAAACACGTCCACGAGCTGCACCGTGTGGAGGCGAAAGCCCGCCTCAGCGAGACGTCCTGCGTCTCGAGCGAGGGAGCCTGCGTCACAGCCGACGTACAGCAGCGAGCGCACGCCAAGTGGAGATGCGTACTGGGCAAGCTTCGCAGCGCCCGTCCGCGGCGGGTCGACGAGAAGGACGTCGAAACGCGTCCCCTCTCTTTGCAGACCCGCGCAGACGCGCATGGCGTCCCCTTGCACCCACCGGACGTTCTCGACGTGCCCTGCCCTTCCCGCTCCAGCGCCCAGGCCCAACGACAGCCCCGAAGACTCGACAGCCACCACCGAAGCCACCTTGGCTGCAAGCCCGAAGGTGAAGGTGCCGTTCCCTGCGTAGAGCTCCAAAGCCCGGTCTCCCTGGGCTGGACCGAGGAGCTCCAGCGCCCGTTCCACCAGCACCTCCACGCCTGAGGCGTGGGCCTGTGTGAAGGCGTCGGCCCGGAGGCGCAATGGGACTTCCTTCCGGCCGGGCGCCGGAGCTTCCAGGACAGGACGTCCCACCTCCTCGGTGCGGCCACCGGGCGCGAGCAGGGTGACACCTTGCGCGGCCCCGGTGCGGACAAGCCGCTGCGCCACCTCTTGCGCGCGGGGCCTGACGGGCCCTGCGAGCTCGAGGCCCAGGGAGACAGACGTCCCTTCAGCAAGCACGTGGACGGCCTTGAGGGAGGCGCCGAGGGGGTTCAGCAGCTCCGGGAGCTGTCCCGGCAGGGCGGCCAGGACGGGGACGAGCGCCGGACAGCGCTCCACCGGCACGAGCGCGTGGCTCCGCCGTCCGAAGTAGCCGAGACTTCGTGACTCCCAGTGAAGCACCGCGCGTTTTCGCGTCCCGATGTCTGTGCCTGTCGCGGCTGTTGGAAGCAGCTGGAAGCTGCCTGCGGCGAGGCGGCCGATTCGGACGAGGGCGTCGGTGACGAGGCGCTCCTTCTCCTGCACCTGGGCGACGGGGGACAGATGCATCCAGTCACAACCCCCACACCGGTCGGCCAAACGGCAAGGGGCCTCGCGGCGCGCAGGGCTGGGCGCGAGGATGGCCTCCAGGTGCCCTCGAAGGACCTTGCCTGAAGGTTTAAGGCGGACGCGGACGCGCTCTTCCGGAAAGGCGCCCGAAATGAAAAGGGCTCGCCCCTGGTAGCTGGCGATGCCCTCGCCCTCGAGGCCGAGCCGCTCGACGGAGACTTCCACCGAGGCGCCGGCCTCTGCTTCCATGGACGGCAGGCCCACGCCCCCTACAACGTCCGCGGGATGCGCCCGGCGTCCGGGAGGGCCTGGCGAAGCTGGTCTACGAATTGTTCGATTCGCGCCTTGAGCGCGTCATCCACGTCCACAAACTCGATGGCCATTCCGGGCACCTGGTTGGTGGGGTTGTCGAATTCGTGGACTCGGGCCACCTTGCCGCGCAGCTCGAAGGGGACCGGGGTCCCGGGTAGCTCGAGAATGAGACGGACAACGGTCCCCAGACCTGCCGGGCTGCGGGTATTGATGAAGATGCCGCCGCGCGACAAGTTGGTGGCCCAATCCGTGAGGAAGCCATCCACCGTTGGGTAACGGTAAGCCACCAGCAGCTCATGCTGGAGACGGTCGGCCCGACGGCCGCTGTTGTTGTCCGGCTTATCCACCAGTCCCCGGGGGGTCGCGCCCCCGCTGGGGGGCGCCTTCCCTCCAGAGTTTAGCAGAGGAAGCCGTCCGCGCCGCTAGACGGGCATCTCCCGGAGGTCCGGGGCGATGCGCAGGCGGGGTTCGGTCAAGGCCTGGACCTGTTCCGGGCTCGTGCCTTTGGCCACCTCGCGGAGCAAAAGGCCCTCCGGCGTGACGTCGATGAAGGCGAGGTCGGTGACGATGTGGTGAACGCACTTCGGCCGGGTAAGTGGGAGTGCGCACTTCTTAAGAATCTTCGGTTTGTCCTTCGCCACGTGCTCCATGGCGACGTAGACGCGCTTCGCCCCAGTGGCCAGGTCCATGGCTCCCCCCATGCCCTTCACCATCTTCCCCGGAATGAGCCAGTTGGCCAGGTCCCCCTGCTCGCTCACCTCCATGGCTCCGAGTACGGCGAAGTCGATGTGGCCGCCGCGAATCATCCCGAAGGACGTCGCCGAGTCGAAAAACGACGCGCCCCGGACAACCGTCACCGTCTCCTTACCGGCGTTGATGAGGTCCGGGTCCTCCTCCCCTTCGAACGGCCAGGGGCCGATGCCCAGGAGCCCATTCTCCGAATGCAGCAGGATGTCGATGCCGGGCGGGATGTAGTTGGCGACCAGCGTCGGTAAACCAATACCCAGGTTGACGTAATAGCCATCCCTCAGTTCGAGGGCGATGCGCTGTGCGACTTGTTCACGTGTCAAAGGCATGGAGGCTTTCTCCGCTCAGGGACGCCGGCGCACGGTCCGCTTCTCAATCCATTTGTAGTACCCGCTGCCTTGAAAAATCCGCTGGACGAAGATGCTCGGCGTTTGCACGTGGTCCGGGTCAAGCTCGCCCACTTCGAGTAATTGCTCCGCCTCGACAATGGTCGTTTTGGCGGCCATGGCCATGAGTGGCGAGAAGTTCCGGGCCGTCTCGTGGAAGATGCAATTTCCCCACTTGTCGGCCTTCCAGGCCCGCACCAGCGCAAAATCAGCCTTGAGCGGAAGCTCGAGGAGGTATTCCCGCCCGTCGAGCGTGCGGACCTCTTTGCCCTTGGCGATTTCCGTTCCCACCCCGGTGGGGGTGAAGAAGCCTCCAATCCCGCAGCCGCCAGCCCGGATGCGCTCGGCGAGGGTGCCTTGGGGGGTGAGCTCGACCTGGAGCTCGCCCGCGAGGAGCTGGCGCTCGAATTCCTTGTTCTCCCCCACGTAGCTGGCCACCATTTTTTTCACCTGCCGCGCCTGGAGGAGGATGCCCAGGCCCAGCTCAGTGGTGCCGCAGTTGTTGGAGATGATGGTGAGATTCTTCGAGCCTTTGCGATGGAGAGCGTCGATGAGATTCTCCGGGTTCCCGCACAGGCCGAAGCCGCCGCTCATGATGACTGCGCCGTCCGGGATGTCCGCCACCGCCGCATCGGCTGACGCCACCACTTTGTTCACGTCGTCGCTCCTCCAGAGCCCGTGGAGTCGGTCTCTGAGCCTGCGAAGCTGCAGGCTGGACACTGCCTGAGGTCGACTACCGCTGTCATCCACTTCCAGACGCTGGCCCGCCGCAGCACGCGCCAGACGACTGCGCGGTGGCATCGCGGGCAGCGAGCCCAAACGCACATCAGCACGAAGCTGGCCACGGCCATGGCCAAGAGCAACGGGCTGCGGCGGCCGGCGCCAAAGAGCAGCCCTACCCCGGAAACGATGAATGCCGCGGCCGGCAGCTCGTAGCGCCAGCGCTGACGCGTTCTCAGAAGAAAACCGGGCGGGGGTGGGCGACTTCGAGGCACTCGGGTCCTGCTACGGCCGTTCCACCATGACCGCGATGCCCTCGCCGCCGCCGATGCACAACGAGGCGACACCGCGCTTCTTTCCGAGGTCCTTCATCGCGTAAAGCAACGTGGTGAGCAGCCGCGCTCCGGAAGCGCCAATGGGATGTCCGAGAGAGGTGGCTCCGCCGCGGACGTTGACCTTCGAGGGGTCGAGCTTGAGGAGCTGGTTGTTGGCGATGCAGACCACGGCGAAGGCCTCATTAATCTCCCAAAGGTCGACGTCGGCCGCCTGGTGCCCGGTTTTGGTGAGTAACTTCCGGATGGCGTCGGCCGGGGCGATGGTGAACTCGACCGGCTTCCGGGCGGCGGTGGCCTGACCGACGAATCGGGCAAGGACGGTACGGCCTTCGGCTTTGGCCCGTTCCGCGCTCATCAGCACCAGCGCTGCCGCGCCGTCGTTGATGCTCGACGCATTGGCCGCGGTCACCGTGCCGTCCTTCTTGAAGACTGGTTTGAGGGTACTGATTTTCTCCGGACGGGCAGACTTCGGCCCCTCGTCCTCGGTGACGAGAATGGGGTCGCCCTTCTTTTGCGGTGCGCTCACCCCGACAATTTCGGCCTTGAAGGCGCCTTCCTTTTGGGCCCGAATGGCGCGGTTGGTGGACTCGAGCGCGAACTCGTCCTGGTTGGCGCGGCTGATTTTGAAGTCCGCGGCGCAGGCCTCGGCACACATCCCCATGTGCTGCTGGTTGTAGACGTCCCACAGCCCATCCAAAATCATCGCATCTTTGAATTCGACGTTACCCATGCGGGCGCCAGTCCTCATGGTGTGGCTGAGGTAGGGGGCGTTGCTCATGGACTCCATCCCGCCGGCCACCACCACGTCCGCGTCGCCCAAAGCGATGGCCTGGGCGGCGCTGATTACGGTCTTCAGGCCCGACCCACACACCTTGTTGAGGGTGTTGCAGGGGACGGTATCCGGGAGCCCCGCGAAGAGGGCCGCCTGGCGGGCCGGAGCTTGCCCTACGCCAGCCTGGAGGACGTTTCCCATCCACACCTCGTCCACCGCGCTCGCGGGCACGCCTGAGCGCTCCAGGGCCGCTTTGATGGCCACGGCGCCCAGTTGCGGTGCCGTGAGCGAGGAAAGGCCGCCCAGGAAGGAGCCCACGGGCGTCCGAGCCGCCCCAATGATGACAACGTCGCGTCCGGCCATTTGCAAGCTCCTCTTCGGGCCCAAGCGGGCCTCCTCGTTTCGCTTATGCAGCCCGCCCCCACTCGGGTCAAGGCGACCAGCGCCCGCGGGGCTTGGCCATCCGCCCGAAGGCGTCCCGCCGGGGGACGGGGTGGGTACGCGCTGACGCGCCCGGGGGCGGGCGTCGGCCTGGGAGGCCCCCATGTGGGACAAAGGCGAAGGGGCCGGGGACACGCTCTGGGCGTGGGCCCGGCCCCTCGTGCAGCCTCAGCGTAAAGCGGGCGCCCGGCTCAGCGCTTGAGCTTACTGCCCATGACGTCGCCCAGGCGGGCGCGGCTGCCTTCGGCCTGCTTGCGCAGGTACTCCGGTAGTCGTCCCCGCCCTCGTGGAGGAGCGCCTTCATGGACAGGGCGACCTTGCGGTCCTGGGTGTTGATGTCGATGACCTTGACCTCGACTTCCTGGCCCTCGCTCACCACGTCGCGTGGGTTCTCCACGCGCTCGTCCTTGCAGCTCGGAGACGTGCACCAGGCCTTCGATGCCGGGTTCGATCTCCACGAAGGCACCGAAGTCGGTGATCTTGGTGATCTTGCCCTTGATGCGGGTCCCCACCGGGACGCGCTCGCTGAGCGTGTCCCAGGGGTCCGGATGGAGCTGCTTGATGCCCAAGGAGAAGCGCTCGTTCTCGACGTCGATGTTGAGAACCACCGCCTCGACCTCATCGCCCTTCTTGAACATCTCGCCCGGATGCTTGATGCGCTGAGTCCAGGAGATGTCGGACACGTGCACCAGCCCGTCGACACCCTCTTCGACGCCGACGAAAATGCCGAAGTCAGTGACGTTGCGGACCTGCCCCTTGATGACTGCGTCCCAATCGGGTACTTGTCCTCGAGCAACGTCCAGGGATTCTGCTCGATCTGCTTCATGCCGAGCGCGATGCGCTTGGCCTTGGGGTCGATGTCGAGCACCACCGCCTCGACGTCCCGACCCACCTCGAGCACCTTGCTGGGGTGCTTGACGCGCTTGGTCCAGGACATCTCCGAGACGTGCACCAGGCCTTCGACGCCCTGCTCGATCTCGACGAAGGCGCCGTAGTCGGTGAGGCTGACCACCTTGCCCGTGACGCGCGTACCCACCGGGTACTTCTCGTCGGCCCGGTGCCAGGGGTCCTCCTGGATCTGCTTCAGGCCCAAGCGAGACGCGCTCCTGGGTGGAGTCGAACTTGAGGACGACGACCCTTACTTCGTCGCCCACGTTGAACATCTCCGAGGGGTGCCCGATGCGGCCCCAAGACATGTCGGTGATGTGGAGCAGGCCGTCGATGCCGCCGAGGTCGATGAAGGCGCCGTAGTCGGTGAGGTTCTTCACCACGCCCTTGAGAACGGCCCCCTCCTTGAGGTTCTTGAGCGTCTCCTTCTTCAGCTCCTCGCGCTGCTTCTCGAGCAGCACGCGCCGAGAGAGGACGATGTTGCCGCGCTTCTTGTTGAACTTGATGACCTTGAACTCGAAGTCTTTGCCCAGGTACTGGTCGAGGTTCCGGACGGGGCGGATGTCCACCTGGCTCCCGGGGAGGAACGCCTTGACGCCGATGTCGACGCTCAGGCCACCCTTCACCCGGCCGACGATGACGCCCTTGACGATTTCATCCCGCTCGCAAGCGGCGGAAATCTCGTCCCAAATCCGCATCTTGTCGGCCTTCTCCTTGGAGAGGACGACCATGCCGGTGTCGTTTTCGCGGCTCTCGAGGAGCACCTCCACCGGGTCACCGGCGTGGACGGTCACTTCACCGCGCGGATTGGTGAATTCCCCAATCGGAATCTGGCCTTCGGACTTGTAGCCGATGTCGACGACTGCGTAGTCCTTGGTCACCTGCACCACGGTGCCTTTGACCAGGTCGCCTTCCTTCA
The DNA here is from genome assembly GCA_963745475.1 of uncultured delta proteobacterium. GTDB lineage: Bacteria > Myxococcota > Myxococcia > Myxococcales > Myxococcaceae > JADGRA01. The sequence continues at coordinate 1,112,824 of CAVUXN010000008.1, read as the reverse complement.
AAAGCCCATCATGACCGCGGTCTTTGAGAGAGGCCTCGAAGAGCGCGGCGAAATCTTCCTCGCCGTCCATACCGACCGGCTGGTTCACGTTCTGCTGCATGGAAAGAGTTATCCTTCGGGTACTGCAACCGCCCCAGGGGTTGGCAAAACTCCGGACAGACCTCGGCGTGGGGTTCAAGCACCGGGGCTGCCCATGGCCCAGCCCTCCAAGCTAAGGAGACCAAAGGCGCGCGCAACCTAGGCGCGGGCTCCGGGTGAGGTCAAGCCTACCCGGTCCCCTGGCGGGCAGAGGCGGACCCCCCAGCAAGGATGGAACCGCCGCTTTCGGGGCGGCCTGAGGCCAGGGTAAGGCTGGGACAGGGAGGCGCAATGAGGCCAGGGGTCGGACGTACAGGGGTCATGCGAGCTTTGCTTCCAAGGGCGGCCCTGTTGGCGGCTTCCCTCCTCGTGCTGCCCGTCCACGCCGAGACCATCAAGAAAATCTCCGTTTCGGGCTTCACGAAGCTGGACCTCAAGCTTCCGCTGGACGTCACCATCCGTCCCGGGAAGGAGTTCTCGCTCACCCTGACTGTCCGCGACTCCGACGTGGCTGACAAAATCTCGGCTGAGGTGCACGGGGACACGCTGGTCATCAGCACCAACGAGCACTCGCTGCGCACCCACGGAAAGGACAAGGCCACCCTCACCATGCCCGACCTCCGGGCCGTCTCCATTTCGGGGAGCGGTAACGTGGACGTCGCCGGCTTCGAGCAAGGCGCGTCCATGGCCCTGGAAATCGCCGGTTCCGGGGACATCACCTACAGCGGAAAGTCCTCCGCGATGGCTGTGGCCATCGCCGGTTCAGGAAACGTGAGGCTCAAGGGCAGTACCGGGAGCCTCTCGGTGAACATCGAGGGCTCGGGTGACCTTCAAGCCGGTGAATTCTCCGCGAAGAACGCCTCGGTGGCCGTCAGTGGCTCGGGCGATGCGGACCTTCGTGTTTCCGGTGGCGCCGTCCAATTCACCGTCAACGGCTCGGGCGACATCCGCTGGTCGGGAGAAGCAAGCGTGGTGAGCGCCGTCACCCACGGCAGCGGCAGCATCAAGAAGCACTGAGACGCGCAAAGCAGCTTCGAGTGGGGGCGGACGCTTGCGGGCCCGGAGGAGGCCTCGTCGGCGTCTATGCGTTCGGCCCGACGGACAGCGGGACGAGCACTACAACACCCAGTTTCTCGCCAAGGTGGCGCTCCACCCGCTCCGCTACCCCCCGCGTGGACCCGTGGATTGGCCACGGGCTTGGCGCGGAATGGCTCGACGGAGCGAGCGGAAACTTCATCCCCGTGAGCCTTTCCGTGGGTGTGGACTTTGCCCTCTCTCGGACTTTCCGGATGGGTCCCTTTTTTACCTACCAACTCGCCTTCTACGGCAGGCGACACGCACAATTGGTGCGTGGTCGGGCTCACGTTGACCGCCCTGCCCTGAGCGCAGCCCTAGCGCGCCCCGCGCCAGTGCGGTTTTCTCGCCAAGTTTTTTTGCAGCGCTAGGGGCGGCTCTTCGCCTCCGAGGCCAAGGCCGCAGCCGTCGCTCGGAGGAGCGGCTCAGCGGACACCGGAGCCCCGGTGGCGTGCACCATCCACAAGTCAGGCGTGACGCTGCCGTAAGAGGCCATGCGCTCGAACTCGGCGCCACTCTTTGGGCCTTTGAGCTTCTCTTCGAGTTGAAAGGCGATGAGGTGGCCGAGCGGGTAGTACGGCAGGTACAGAAGCTCGTTCACCAGGTGGGAGTAGATGGCCAGAAGGACGGTGTCCTTTCCGCCCAGCACCGGGGCGTAGTAGCGGTTCCAGAGCTCCCGGGCGATGCCCAGCGTCGCCTCGCGCAGTTGGGCCGGCGTCGCCTCCGGGTGGGCGTAGAGCCAGCGCCAAAGGGCCAAATCCACCAGTGCCGCCCCGGAAATCTCCCACGTCTGCCAAAAGTCGTTGAGGACGCGCAGGCGCGTGGACTGTGCGTCGGGCGCGCCCAGGCCGAGTAACTCGAGGTCTCGGTTTTGAAAGGTGAAGGCCAGGGCCTCGGTGAAGGCGTTGCCGGGAACGCCCTGGAGCAGGGTGCTGTCCACGGAGTAGAGCGAGAACACCTGCTCCACGTTGTGCCCCATCTCGTGGACGGCAATGTTGTAACCCTTGTAGTCCATGCCTCCCGGCGAGATGCGGGTGCGCAAGTGCGGGTAGTCGCCCCGCCGCGCGGCCTCGAGCGCATGGCCTGAGCCGCGCGCCGGGTCGACGAGGATGTGGGCATCGAGCCAGCTGGCCTTTTCGGGTGAGAAGCCCAGCCCCCGGAGTAGCCGAGGGATGTCGCGCTTGTAAGCCGCGGCGTCCGGGTAACGCTTGCGCGTCATGGCGTCGAGCTGTGCTTCCGGGTACTTCGCCCGCTGGAGGAAGCCGGCGTAGTAGAGGTCCTGGGGCTCGAGCTTCCGCCCGAGGCGCTGCTCGATGAGGGCCGCCACCTGCGGAACGAGCGGCGAGGAAAGCACCTGCTCGAAAAGCGCTTTGATGCGGGCTTCCGGAATCTCCGTGTCCAGCTGAAAGCGTCGGTCGATTTCTGTCCTGGCGAAGGGCGAGTCCGCGTCGGTGAGCCGGGCGGCGCGAAAATTCTCGAGTACCAGGGCATACCGGGTGTCGGGCTCGCGTGCCGGATTGGCAGCCGCCGGCTTCACGCCCCCACCCGTCTGGGAGGCCGGCCGCTCCTCGACTTCCGCAGCCGGCGAGAGGCGGACGGTGTTGGTGACTGGGTCCCAGTCCACACGAGGGTCGTCGATGACGGCGCCCGGAATTTCTTGGCTGACGATGCGATTCATCGCCGCCACGAGAAGCCGCTGCCGGACGAGCCCCGCCGGGCCCTCGGCATAGTCGGCCTTAATTTGGTCTCGGAGGTTCCAGTGGCTGAGCAGCCGTTTCCCTTTGGGAAAGGGACGCGTCCCGGCCGCACCCAGCAGGTGGTGCACCCAGAGGTTGTAGCCGGCAACGTAGGCCGCGGCCTTCGCGCCGGCCGCGGCGCGGGCGGCTTCGGCGGTACCGCCCGGGCGCAGCGAGAAGCGCCGGGTGAGGCGTGCTGCTGCCCATTGGCGGCGCGTCCAGGTTGCTCCCCCTGAAACCATCTCCTCGAGGCTCGGGAGCGGCCAATTGAGCAGGGCGACGAAGGCCACCTTCGAGGAGAAGAGGTCCTCTTGGAGGTGTGCCGCGGGCTCGGTCGCCGCGAGGAAGCTGTCCAGCGGGAGCTCTGGACCGAGCTCCAACTCTGCGCCGGTGCGCCAGCTTCGCCCAATCTCCAGCATGTGCCCGTCCGCGGCCTCGAGGACTTCCTCGAAGCGCTTCAGCGTTCGCTCCAGCGTCGTCGGGTCGGCGATGAATTGGCTGGTGACGAATTCGCGGAGCGCGTTCTCGTCCCCGTCGCCGCTGGCGCCCAGTCGCCAGAACGCAAGCACTTGTCGCACGCCTTGCGCGGCGCGGCCCCGTTGGCCCTCGCCCGCCTTGGCCACCACCGCCTCGACCAGCGATGCCGCCAGCTGGGGGCTGGCCCCCGCGTCCAGCGACGCCGTCTGCGCGCGTCCACTGGCACCGCCGAGGAGTGTGGTGACGAGAAAGGCGAGCGAACAACGGCCCACAAAGCGGTGGTGAAGGCGGGCGTGAGACACGGGCAAGGGCCCCTTCCTTTCTTGGGTGACGGGCTCGGTTAGCACACCCCGGGCGGCTCCCGGAGGGGCCGCCGTCCGCCAGTTGCGCCCGGGCCCAGTTCCCGTCTAACGACGGCGCAGGAGGTGCTTCGCCATGGCCCGGACCCCCTCGACAATGGTTGCGCTTGGGACGCTCGCTCCGCGCTTCGCGCTGCCGGACGTGCGGACGGGGAGGACGGTAGCCCTCGAAGACTTCGCCGGCCGACGGGCTCTGCTCGTCATGTTCATCTGCCGGCACTGTCCCTTCGTCGTCCACGTGCAAGGGGAGCTCGCGAAGGTGGGCCGAGACTACGAGGGGCAGGACGTGGGCCTGGTTGCCATTTCTTCCAACGACGCCCAAGGCTACCCCGACGACGCGCCGGCGAGCCTCGCAGAACAAGCGCGCGAACAAGGGTTTGCCTTCCCCTACCTCTTCGATGAAAGCCAAGCCGTGGCGCGGGCCTACGACGCCGCTTGTACGCCGGACTTCTTTCTCTTCCGCCACGAGACGGACGGTTTCCGTCTCGTCTACCGCGGCCAGCTCGACGACAGTCGACCGGGAAACGGGCAACCGGTTACTGGGCGCGACTTACGACGCGCGCTGGATGCGGTGCTCTCTGGAGTCCCCGTCCCGGAGCCCCAGCGTCCAAGCATTGGCTGCAACATCAAGATGAGGAGTAACTTCAGGTAGTTGCGTTGTACCCTACTCCCATTCAAACCGGCTACTTAGGTGCAAACACCTCACTTGAAGTCATCTCAGGAAGGGTGAGGTTGGCAGTTGGAGGGTGCTGCTTTTGTACCCAAGCGCGCGGCTCGCCCACCTACCCCGAAGGACAATGGTGGGCGACTGCACAAGCTCCACGGTTGACCAACGCGCATGGCGCGTCTTCTGGGCCGCAGGGCTTCATGCCGGGTCCGGACCCGGCTCGTCTTTCGTCTCTAAGGCTCGCTCTCCTTAGAATTTCGCGGTCGATGTACCAACGCGCTTTCTTGAGGTCTTCGGTGGCGTTCCCCTTGAGGTCTGCGCGCCATACGTATTTCACCGCGTTTCCGAGGTTGAAGCCCATCCATTCGACGACCTGGATGCACTCCACGCCGCTCGGCTGTGAGGTGTAGTGCTCGGGGTGATTTACAGGGTCGTGCTTTTGCGCTTCATGCTGTGGGCTCGGGCTCGTCTTCGTTTCTAAGGCTCGCCTCTTACCGCCGGAGTGAGCCCGATGCTCGAAGAGGCGCCGCGTCACGAGTGCCGGACGAGATGCGGCACGCCCAGAGGAAGCGCTGTCTCACCAACGGATAACAAAATCCGCATAGTCACCCTCTGCGGGAGACTCTGAGTTGTCTCCATCAGTCATCAGGCCTATCCCAACGAAATCAGGCACATCCTCCAGCTTCCCGCCGTAGTGCTTGACGAACTCCTTTCGTGGCTCGACTTCCATCGATTGCCACACATCGAGCGGCCCGCCCACGTGCATCAGAATGGTATCCCGGTCAAAGAACCAGCCACGCGTCGACTCACATGACTGACCGGGCGTTCCCAGAGTACTCCACACGTACTTGAGGACCATCAGCTTCAAGCCAGCCTTGAAAGCCAGAAAAACGGAGGCGCCGTTGTCGGAGAAGCCCGGTCCACAGTCGTTTGAATCCTTGGGCAATGCGTGGACGCGCCAGCGCCAACTCACCAGTGAAACGTGCTGCCGGGCTTGCTCCGGTCCCTCGGCATAGAGCACCACGTTTCGCAGTCCCGGTTTGTACATTCCGCGAATCATCTGCGTGTCGTCGTCGGTGATCACCGAGTAGTAGTTGACGGGCCCGGAGTCCGCTTTGAAGACTGAAAAACTCGTTAGCGGAATTACCGCGCGATGTTCTGATTTCGCCGGAAATCCTTGGCCGCCGTCGACGGTAGTGAGGAGAAGCAGCAGCGAAAGAAAGGCGTCGGGCACGAATGGACCTCGGAGCGGCTTTCCTACCCGGAAACGCTCACGGGGTCGATTCGCGAGGGCTGTCATCCGGCTGTATGGTGCCTGCGGGCAACTCTAGGAAACTTTGCTCTGCCCGGTCCGGAGTGCCACCTCTCCTAACTCCGCACTCTGCCGAGGGTGGGCCGCTCCAGGATCGTCCTGACAGAGAGCGGCCCGTGTTGTGAAAGGAAATCGGCCCTCGAGCCGGAGCTTGGGATTACCGGCCCTGGACGGTTTCCACATGGTACAAGCCGCCCGCAATGCTGCCGATTCCGCGCGTCGTGGTGGGCACTGCGCGCTTGGGGAGCGTCCTGCCAGCCCCGCTCACGCGCAAGTCCACTGCCGAAGTCTTTCGGCACCTTGATGCGCTCGTGGGCGCCGGCGCGACGGCATTCGATTTGGCTGCGTCCTACCAGCTTGGTGGAACGGAAAGGCTGTTCGGAAATTGGCTTGCCTCACGCGGACTTCGGGACCGGCTCTTTCTCATCAGCAAGGGTGGGCACCCGTACCCAATTGTCCGCCCCAACCGGCTCCAGTCCTCTGCGATTGCCGGAGACCTAGACGGCACGCTGCGACGTCTGCACACGGATCGGGTTGACCTCTATCTGCTGCATCGAGATTCTCCCGGGGCCCCGCTCGAGCCCATGGTCGAGACGCTGGCTAAGGCACATCGGGCAGGGAAAATCCTTGCGTGGGGCGTCTCGAACTGGGCGCCCGCCCGAATCCAAGCCATCGACCAAACTGCACGGCAGGCAGGACTAGTTCCGGTCGCGGCAAGCAGCCCACATTTCTCCGTTTTTGACTGGGTCAAGACGCCCTGGCCTGGATCCGCCAGCATCGCGGGGGCCGGCAATCGCGAAGCCCGGAGCTTCTACCGGCAGACCCAGCTGCACGTCCTTGCGTGGGGCGCGCTCGGTTCGGGTTTCCTCTTGTCGCGAAATCAAAGCACCCGCTACTACGGAGGCGCTGCGAACTGGGCCAGGAGACAGCGACTCGACGCGCTTGCGGTCGAACACGATGCGACCCCAGCGCAGATTGCGCTTGCCTATCTCTTTCATCAGCCTTTTCCTGTCTCGGCAGTCGTTGCCACTTCCACAGTCGAGAAAATGCGCTCGAACCTTGCAGCGACGACGATTCACCTTTCACCCGCAGAGATGGAATCGCTCGAAGGCACCGCGTAGGCCATGCCAATCCGAAAGTCCGAGGCGTGGGACGCGATTGTGGTTGGGTCGGGAGCGACGGGCGGTGCCGCGGCCCGACAGCTGACCGGTGCAGGCCTCCGAATCTTGGTGCTCGAAGCGGGCGCTCCAGTGAGTGGCCGCGCCGACTATGGTTCCTTCTTTTCCAACGGTCGCAAGCAGCTCTATCGCCATTTCGTCTCGCAGCGGCAGAACGTCCAAAAAGGCCACCCGACCTATTGGGCCACCAATCCCGACTTCTTCGTCGACGACGTCGACAACCCCTACACGACGCCCGCCGATATGCCGTTTCGGTGGATACGATCGCGGCGGGTCGGTGGCCGTTCGCTTGTCTGGGACGCGGTGACGCCGCGATTTTCGGACTTCGACTTCAAGGCCGCCAGTCGTGACGGATTTGGCCCGGAGTGGCCAATCGGCCACTCCGATTTGGCGCCCTACTACTCAGATCTAGAGCGCTTCTATGGGGTCCACGGGTCGAAGGAGGGCCTTCCCCAAATTCCAGACGGAGATTTTCGCGAAGCGCGTCCGATGACACCGGCAGAGGTCATCTTCAAAGAGCGCGTTGAACAGAGCTTTGGGGATCGCCGAGTCATCATTTCGCGGGGCGTGTGGGCTCGCAGACCGCCCGACCGGTGGGAGTCGCTTTCTCGAATCTCAAGCCTCGCTACGACCTTGCGCGCAGCGCACTCAACGGGTCGCATGACTCTCCGAAGCAACGCCATCGTCGCGCGCGTTCTCGTAGACAAGGAGGGCGGGCACGCGACTGGCGTCGAATTTGTGGACGGGCTGACCCTAAGAACCGAAGAAGCGAGGGCCAAGCTGGTCGTCTTGTGCGGATCCACGCTTGAGAGTGTCCGACTGTTGATGAACTCGACCAGTTCTGCGCACCCAGCCGGCATTGGCGGTTCCTCCGGTGTGCTCGGGCACTACTTGATGGACCACAGTGCTGGCAACGTCTACTTCTATATGCCTGACGTAAAGGACACGGGCGGTCGCTACGAATTGCTGGGAAGCGACAGCATCATGATCCCTCGATTCCAAAACCTTGGGACGAAGAAGGAGGCTTATCTCCGAGGCTTCGGAATTTGGGGCGGAATCCAGCGGCTGCCCGTCCCTTCCTTCTTAAGACGTCACCCGGATCTTGCCTTCGGATTTCTCTGTGCGCGTTCGGAGGTATTGCCTCATTTCGAGAACCGCGTTGAGCTCGACCCAACGGTCCGTGACCGTTGGGGCATTCCCGCCGTGCACGTTGTCTGTGAATGGAAAAAGGAGGACCTGGCGTTGGCCGAGGCGGCTCGCCTGGCAGCGCGGGAAATTGTTGAAGCCGCTGGGGGAAAGTGTGCCGACGTGACCGACATTTTCTATACGCCCCTCGTCAAAGGTCACATCAACAAAATGCAAAAGGAGTGGACGTTGTCTACGCCGGGAATGTTTGCCCACGAGGTTGGGGGCGCCCGGATGGGGACGGATCCAAACAATTCGGTAGTCGATCCTTTTTGCGCCTGCTGGGAAGTAAAGAACCTCGTTGTCGCCGACGGAGCTTGCTGGCCCACGTCCGGCTGGCAAAACCCGACTCTCACAGAGATGGCTCTTACCGCGCGGGCCTGCGACGCGGCCGCTAAAGCGCTTAGACGCGGAGACGTCTAGCGCTCATCAGGGCAATGCCAATCGTCAGTTCGGTTCGACTTAGGCCTCGAGCCGGCGCGAGGACACGATGGAAATAGGCCGGAGGACTCCAGCCCTGGAGCTGTCCGGCGGCGCTCGCGAGCAGGAAGGCATCGACATAGCGCCCTGCTTCATGGTGCGCCAACACCTGTGCGAGCAGAGCGCCGTCCACGGGTCGGCGGTTGGAGCGCGGAAAGAAATCGGTGAGCGCGAAGGAGCGCTTCCGTCTGGCCATCGGGCGATTCTCGCCCGTTTCCGCAAAGCCCAGCCACACTCTCTGCACGTCAAACGCGTTTACTGGGCCGCTGAGCGGCGTTCCTCGGCGCAGGTACGTCCGGGGCGACACGGACCCTCGCTCATGCCGCGCGGCTAGCTCTCAGCGGGCATTTACGGCTGGGGTTATCCCACTGCGCGAAGCAGCTCCCGTGCGATGACCACCCTCTGAATTTCGCTCGTCCCCTCGTAGATGGTTTGCACCCGCGCGTCGCGCAGGTAACGCTCGACGGGGAATTCGTCGATGTAGCCGTAGCCCCCATGCAGCTGGACCGCCTTGTCGCAGGCACGGTTGGACATCTCGCTGGCAAACAGCTTGGCCATGGAGGCCTCCTGGGTGAAGGAGCGTCCCTGCTCCTTCAGCCAAGCCGCCCGGAGTGTCAGCGCCTCGGACGCGCTGAGCTCGGTCTTCATGTTGGCCAGCATGAAGCGCACCGCCTGGAAGTCCGCAATGGGGTGGCCGAAGGCGTGACGCTCGTGCACGTAGCGGACGCTCGCCTCCAATGCAGCCCGCGCCACACCGCACGCCTGTGAGGCGATGCCAATTCGCCCACCGTCCAGCGCCACCATGGCCAGCTTGAAGCCCTCTCCCTCGCGGCCGAGAAGGGCCGTCGGCGGAAGCAGGCACTCCTCGAAGACGAGCGGCACTGTATTCGAGGCCCGAAGCCCGAGCTTGTCTTCAGGCTTTCCCACCAGGAGCCCGCGCGTGCCGCCCTCGACGATGAAGGCCGACAATCCTCGACTGCCCGGGCCGCCAGTGCGGGCCCACACCACGAGCACACCGGCATAGGCACCTGAGGTAATCCATTGCTTGGCCCCGTTGAGGACCCAGCCGTCCTGGCGGCGGACGGCGCTGGTGGAGAGCCCGGCCGGGTCGCTTCCACACTGCGGTTCAGAGAGGGCAAAGGCCCCGGCCACGGCATCTCCCGAGACGAGGCGAACCACATGCTTCCGCCGCTGCTCCTCGGTGCCGAAGGCGCAGATGAGCTCGGCGCACATGTTGGTGACGGCCATGGCCACCGCCGTGGAGGCGCACGCCGAGGCCATCTCCATCATCGCCAAGGCATAGGAGACGGCGCCGGCCTCCGCCCCGCCGTAGGCGCCGGGGACGTTGACGCCCATCAGCCCGAGGCCCGCCATCTCGCGCAGGAGGTCTCTGGGGAAGAGCTCCTGCCGGTCGCGTTCTCGGGCACCCGGGAGGACGCGCTCCTGAGCAAAAGTGCGGGCCGTCTTTTGAACGAGGAGCTGCGTCTCATTGAGCTCGAAGTCCATGGGTGCCCGGGGCTACTCCACCGGCTGCAGGTTGAAGGGGTACTCCACCGGGTGCTGCTTGCCGTCGGGCGGCTTGGGAAACCGAAGCTTTCCGAGCACGCCCAGCACGCAGGCATTGAGGTCCTTGTCCTTCAGCGTCGTCCCTCGCTTCGCCACCTGAGCTCCGGTGACGCTCCCCGAGGCCGTAATCACGAATTGCGTCATCAGACGGCCTTGAAGCTTCTCATCTCGTGCAGCGAGCGTCTTCTCGTAACAGTCCTGAATCTCGGGCTGGTGGGCCTTCACCACTTGCGCGATGGAGTCCGGGGTGAACGGGAGCTGGCTGATGTCGACAGCCGTTCCAGGCGGCGGAACAGCGCGTGCGCCAGGCGCGGACGTCACCGGCGCAACAATGGTCACGCCGGCGTCGGAGGCGGACGGAAACGCCAGGGCGAAGAGTGCGAGCGGTAGAAGCATAGGAGTCGGGGGGCGACTAGTCCTTGAGCAGGCCAGCGGAGATGACGAGCCGCTGAATTTCGCTCGTTCCCTCGTAAATCTCGGTGATGCGCGCGTCGCGGACGTGACGTTCGGCGTCGAATTCCTTGCTGTAGCCCTGACCGCCGAACACCTGGAGTGCCTTGTTCGCCACTCGACTGGCCATCTCCGAGGCGTAGAGCTTCGCCATGGAGCTCTCGGCCGAATGCCGCCCTCCACCGTCCTTCAACCGAGCGGCCTTGTGCGTCAGTAGGCGCGCAGCGTCCAGCTCGGTGGCCATGTCGGCGAGCATGAACTGGATGGCTTGGTGTTGCGCGATGGGCTGTCCAAACGTCTTCCGTTCCAGCGCGTAAACCCGTGCCTCCTCGAACGCGGCCCGGGCGATGCCCAGTGCCTGGGCTGCAATTCCAATGCGTCCGCCGTCTAAGGTGGACAGGGCAATCTTAAAGCCGTCGCCTTCCTTGCCGAGGAGGTTGTGCGCCGGGACCCGGCAGTCCTCGAAGAAGATGGAACAGGACAGCGCGGCGCAGATGCCCATCTTCCGGTCTGGCTTGGCGCGCGTGAAGCCGGCGGTATTCGTCGGCACGAGGAACGCGGAGATGCCCCGGTGCCCGGCCGCCTTGTCCGTCATGGCGAAGAGGACAATCGCGTCCGCCACCGGGCCGTTGGTAATCCAATTCTTACTGCCGTTGATGGCGTAGGCGTCGCCTTTGCGCACGGCCGTCGTCTTCTGGGCTGCGGCGTCCGAGCCCGCCTCGGGCTCAGTGAGGCCAAAGCACCCCAGCTTCTCGCCGCGGGCGAAGGGAACGAGAAAGGCCTGCTTCTGCTCCTCTGTCCCGTATTTCAGCACCGGGTCGCAATAGAGCGAGTTGTTGACGCTGAGGATGACGCCGGTGGAGGCACAGCCACGGCTGATTTCTTCGATGGCCACCGCATAGGCCACGTTGTCCAGTCCCGCGCCGCCGTAGCGCTCGGGCACCGCCACGCCGAGCAACGACAACTCGGCAAGCTGCCGGACGGCTTCCTTGGGAAACGAGTGCTCCTCGTCCCACTGTCGCGCATGGGGAATGAGCTCGCGGGCGGCGAACTCTCGGCAGAGCCGCTGGGTCTCGCGCTGCAGCTCGTTCAACTCGAAATCCATGTCGCTCCTTGGGGCGGCGGGCGATGCTACCTGGAGAAAGTCGACCCTGTCCGGTGGCGTCAGCTTCCTCGGAAATTGGCCGGCCGCTTTTCGAGGAAGGCGGCCATCCCCTCCTTGCGGTCCTGGGTGTGGAAGAGGTCGGCGAAGGCTTCGCGCTCGAGTTGGTTCCCCGCCGCAAGCGAAAGGTCAGCCCCCTGCGCGATGACGCGCTTGGCGGCGGCCACCGCCAGCGGCCCTTTTTTGGCGATGCGTGCAATGACGCCGCGGCAGTGGGTGAGCAGCTGCGCCGCGGGGACGACGTCGAGGGCCAAGCCAATCTCCTTGGCCCGAGCCGCATCCACCATGTCCCCGGTGAAAATGAGCTCTTTCGCCCGGGCGCGGCCCACCAACCGGGTCAACCGCTGGGTGCCGCCAAAGCCGGGGATGATGCCCAGGGAGACCTCCGGGAGGCCGAACTTGGCATTGTCCGACGCGTAGATGAGGTCGCAGGCCAGCGCGAGCTCGCAGCCACCGCCGAGGGCAAAGCCGTTGACCGCGGCCAGGGTTGGGCAGTGGAGGCGCTCGAGCGCGTCGAAGACTCGGTGGCCACGCGCTGCGAAGGCCAGGGACTGCTCGATGGTGAGATTGAGCATCTCCGCGATGTCTGCACCGGCGACGAAGGCCTTCTCACCAGCCCCGGTGAGGATGACCCCCCGAAGCTCCGTTTGCTTGGCGACGCTGGCCAGGTTTTCCTCGAGCTGCTCCAGCGTGGCGGTGTTGAGCGCGTTGAGTGCCTTCGGCCGGTCCACGGTGAGGATGGCGGTGTTGCCCTCGATGCTGAGTCGAACGGTGGGTTCAGACATGGGACGGGTCCTCGTCAGTAGGTGTAGAAGCCACGGCCCGACTTCCGGCCCAGCCAACCCGCGTCGACGTACTGCCGAAGCAAGGGACAGGGACGGTACTTCGGGTCTCCAAGGCCCTGGTGCATCACCGTGGCGATGAAGAGGACGGTGTCCAACCCTATGAAGTCCGCCAGCTGGAGCGGACCCATCGGCTGGTTGGTGCCGAGCTTCATCGCGGTGTCGATGTCCTCCGCCGAGCCGAGGCCTTCCATCAGCGCATAAGCCGCCTCATTGAGCATCGGGATGAGGATGCGGTTGACGATGAAGCCCGGGAAGTCTCGGCTGGTGACGCACGTCTTCCCCATCCGCTCCGCCAGCGCCCGAGTGCGCCGGTAGGTGTCGTCGGACGTGGCCGCACCGCGAATAATCTCCACCAGCTGCATGACGGGTACGGGATTCATGAAATGCATCCCGATGACGGCGTCTGGGCGACGGGTGGAGGCGGCGACGCGGGTGATGGGGATGGAGGAGGTGTTGGTGGCCAGGACGCCTCCAGGCTTCACCACCGCGTCGAGGTCCTGAAAAATGCGCTTCTTGACGTCTTCATTCTCCGTCACCGCCTCGATGGCCACGTCCACCTCGCGGGCCTCGCGCGCTGCGGTGAGCATCGTGAGTCTCGCCAACGCCGTCGCTTCGGCGGTGGCGTCCAGCTTTCCTTTTTCGCGAAGCTTGCCGAAGCCGGCGCGGATTCTGGCCGCGCCTTTCTCCAGGGCTTCGGCCGAGACGTCCACCAGCGAGACTTGGCAGCCCGCGGCGAGCGCGACCTGAGCGATGCCCGCCCCCATCTGACCTGCCCCCACCACCAGCACGTGTTCATTCGCCATCGCCTGTGAAGCCCTCGCACTTTGGCCAAGTTGTCCGGCCGCGCGCCTCTTACGCCCGCCCGAGGAGGCGGGTCAACGCGGGCGAAGCAGGAGGTGCTGCGTTTCCTCGCCCCCCACGTCGACCGTCTGAGCGTGTTGCTCCGTGCCCCCGTCGGCCAGCTCGAGAAACGTCAGCGCCCGGTAGGTTCCCGCTCGGAGCTGGAGCTGTTGCAGCAGAGGCCCGCTCGGGCCGTTGGGCCATTCAGCGCGCGCCACCAAGGTATTGCCCTTCCAGAGCTGAGTCTCGGCCCGGGTGACGCTGACGGAGGGTGGGAGCTCCCAAACCAGAGTCCGTGGTTGAGGAAACAGGGCACTCCGCCACAGGAAGGCCCCAGCCAGCACCAGCAGCAAGAGAGGGACCCGGCGAAGGAAGGGATGGCGGAGGGGGCCCGCCGTCATCCGGGCGTCTTGCGCTTCCGGGAGCGGTGAGTCGGAGTGTGGGTGACCTTCACCAGCGGGCGCCCGGCGGTCGGCCGCTTCTCGTCGGGGACGAGCCGGATGCGAGCGTTCACCTCGACGCTCATTCCGGCAAAAATCTGCGCCAATTCGCGCTTCAGCGTCTCCGAATGCAGGAAGCGCCGCAGCTCCTCCGTCAAGACGCGAGTGACGTCTTCCTTGGTGCGCTCGGCTTGCGCCAGAAGCCCGGCCAGCGCCTCCTTGGGCAGGGGGATTTGAGCCGCCGTGCGCCGCAGGCCCTCCTCCGTCATGAAGAGCGCGCCCAGCCCCGCGAAGGCCGCCTTCCGCATGAGCTCCGGGACACCGCTGAAGAGCGGCGTCGCTGGCGGCAGCTCGTCGGCCGGGTCTTCCACGTCCAGGGGGTCCTTGGAGCTCATGGTTCGCTGCTGGCGCTTTTCAGTCTAGCAAACCCACCGGACTCAGCTTGCGGCCGCCACCACCGGTGCGCGGGCAGTCTCAGCGGACACCCGTCCCGCAATGTTCTTCGCCATGGCCACGAAGGCTTGTGCCTCGGCACTCTCCGGGCTGGACACCACCACCGGACGCCCAGCGTCGCCGCCCTCGCGCACCGAGAGCACGAGCGGAATTTCCCCCAGGAAGGCAATGCCAAACATCTCCGCTGCGCGCCGGCCTCCGCCGTGGTGAAAAATGGGCGTGTCCTTGTGGCAATGCGGGCAGACGAAGCTGCTCATATTCTCGACGATTCCCAGCACCGGAATGTGCACCTTGTCGAACATCTGCTTGGCGCGCACCACGTCGGCCAGGGCCACGTCCTGGGGCGTCGTCACCAGCACTGCGCCCGAGGAGCGGATGGACTGGGAAATGGTGAGGGCGACGTCGCCCGTCCCCGGAGGCAAGTCCACCACCAGGTAGTCCAGGGCTCCCCAATTCACGTCGCGCATCAGCTGCTGCAGGGCGCCATGCAACATCGGCCCCCTCCAAATGAGCGCTTGGTCCGGCTCCACCAAAAAACCCAAGGACATGACTTTGAGCCCCATTGTCAGCAGGGGCTCGAGGTGCTGGCCGTCCGGGCTCACCGGCTTCTTGTCCGACAGGCCCGTCATGAGGGGGATGCTGGGCCCATAAAAGTCAGCGTCGAGCAGGCCCACCGTCGCGCCACACTGGGCCAGCGCGGCCGCGAGGTTGACGGCGACGGTGCTCTTCCCCACCCCGCCCTTCCCGGCGCCGACGAGTACCACGTGCTTCACCTGGGGAAGCATGGGGTTCTGCCCGCGCGGAGCGGCGCGGACCTGGGCGCCCCATTCGATGTCCAACCCGGTGACCCCGGCCACCGCTTTCAGCGCCGCCTCGGCGTCGGCCTGGATTTTGCCCTTCATCGGACAGGCGGGAGTGGTGAGCTCAATCTTCGCGCGCACCCGTCCATTCTCGACGCTCACCGCCTTCACCATGCCCGCCTGGACGAGACTCACGTGAAGCTCGGGGTCAATGACCGTCGCCAGCGCTGCCATGACGTCCTGCTCGGTGACCGCCATCGTGCTCAAAACCTCCAGCCGTTAAGGGGAACCCTCGGAGTACCTTGCGGGTCCGGCCTCTGCGCTGTCAAGGCGACCGCGGTCAGGCCGCTCTCTTCGGCGCGCCTCACTCCAGCGACTCGAGCTTCCAGCCGTCGTGTTCCCTCACCACCACGACGGCGCCCCCACCGGGCAGCGGAAAGCGCACGGTGTCCGCTTCCTTCACGGGGGTGCCTTCGGCGGCCAGCACCGCCCGCTCCAGGCGGGCCCCAGCGCCGGGCTCCTGACGGAAGTCCTCGGCCAGCCCTTCCACCGTGTAGCGCTTTCGAAGGGCAGCGCTCAGGCAGCGCCAGCCCTCGTCGAAGTGGGAGGCACGGACGGCGCTGACGAAGCGCAGGATGACGGCCTCAGGCGCTTCGGTGGCGTCCTGGCCGAAGAGCTCCGGAGCCGACTCGGCGAGCTCTGCAAGTCCCCCGCGGACGGCGGCGGCCCGGGCACTGCGAGCCGCCGCGTCCGAGAAGCGCACTCGGAATTGTTCCAGCGATACCTGCGCCTGGAAGGACTTGCTGGTGAGCGCGTACGCCGCGTCGAGGTGGTTGCTCTCCAGCGCCTGGGCATAGCCACGCGCCGAGGACTCGGGCCCGGTGCTCGCGCAACCGAGCCAGCCGCAAGTCACCAGGAGCGCCGTCCGAGGGCGCCTCATGCCTCGCCTCCGAAGGCTTCCGTACCGCCCAGCCCCTCCCCCGTCAGCCAGGGCCACCACAAGGCCAGGAGTTGAGCCCGGCGCGGCAGGAGCCCTGCCAGCCCGAGCCTGCTTTTGGGCAGCCCATGGACAGCAAGCTCGAAGGCGCCCGCAGGGACCCCGGCCAATGCCAGGGCCCGCGCGCCCGCTTCCTCAAAGGTGCCGAGGCGGTCGAGCAGCCCGTGGGCCAGTGCACTCTGTGCGGTGAAGACGCGGCCCTCGGCCCGCTCCAGGACTTCAGCCACCGTCAGCTTCCGGCTCCGGGCCACGCGCTCCACGAAGCGGCGGTATGTCTCTTCCACCTCCCGCTCCAGGGCCGCGCGCTCCTCGGCGCTGAGTGGACGAGACACCGTCCCGAGGCCGGCGTGCTCGCCTCGCGTAAAGGCGGTCCGGTGGATGCCCAGTCGCTCGAAAAGCGCCTGAGCGTCGAATTTTCCGGCGAAGACGCCGATGCTCCCCACCACCGAGTGCGGGCCCGCCCACAGCTCACGAGCGCCCAGGGAGGCCAGGTAGCCGCCGCTGGCCGAGACACGGTCGGTGTAGGCCACCACCGGTTTGCGCGCTGCGAGACGCTGCAACTCGTCGGCAACTCGCTCCGAAGCCAGCGCGCTGCCCCCAGGGCTATTGACGTAAAGCAGCACGGCCGGGCACCGCCCGTCCTGAGCCGCCGCTCGCAGGCCCAAGAGCAGCGTCTCCGCGCCGGCCACCAGGGGCCATGGCCCGCGGGCATTGCCGTCACCCTCGGCAATGACGCCGCTCAGCGGCACCACCGCCAGGCGAGGCCGAGCACGCAGGCGGGCCCAGCGCACCGCGGGCATTCGGAGCGCTCGCAGGTAGCTCGCGTACGCAGGGACTTGGACGTCACCCTTGTCCACAGGCGGCAGCCCGAGGAGGCCCGGGAGCTCGGCCTCGTCGGCCAGGACATCCACCAACCCCGCCGCGAGGGCTCGCACCGCGCTGTAGGGCCCCTGGTCCACCTTGGCCGCGGCGGCGTCACGCTCCAGCCGCCGGCCGGCGGCCACCGCATCCACGAGCTCCGAATGCCTGTCCTCCAGAAGCGCGTCAATCAACGCCCGCTGGTTGGGGGAAATGTCGCTTCGGGTGAAGAACTCGGGCGCCGTCTTGAAGTCTCCGCGACGCACAAATTCCGCGCGCACCCCAAGGCGCTCGAGCGCGTCGCCGAGAGCGGTGGCCTCGAGAACGAAGCCATCCAGCGAGAGCTGTCCGGGCCCGGGCAACACCACGCGATTCGCGCTGCACAGCAGCGCGTACTCGGCGTTTCCCGGGGCGACGGCGAAACCCACCACCTCTTTTCCGGCGGCGCGAAAGCGAGCGAGCCACTCCGCCACCAGGAGGCGCTTCGCGGGCGCCATGGCCAACGGGCCCACCTCGAGCACCACGCCCTTCACCCGGCCGTCCTGGGCAAGGCGCTCGAGGTCCTTCCTCAGGGCGTCGAGTGCCACCACCTGGGCTGCCGGCGGCCGGCGGGTGAACCAGCCGCGGCGAAAGTTGGCGCGGTACGGCGGGTCCCCTCTCAGGACGAAGCGTACAAACGCCGGCGGTGCACCACGACTGAAGAGTCGCCACGCGAGGCGCACCAGAAGACTCAAGGCCAACAGGCCGTTCCAAAGCAGCGCGAGGAGGGCCCGAAGCATTTAGGGGTTCGCGGCCCCAGGGCGCCGGCGCACCTCGACGCGTCCGGCGGCGTCCAGACTGACGTCCACCGGCAAGAAGCGCTCCACCACAGTCCGTGTGGCTTCCAAGTGAGGCGTCAGCCGGGCGGTGGTGAAGCGCGTCGTCCCGGGCTCAGCGGCGCCCAGCGCCCCCGCAGCCAACAGGGCCGCCGGCAGGAGAATTTGGTCGGCCAGCCTCTCGTCAAGGGCACCGGCCGTCTCCATGAATGCAGACAGGGCCGCCGCCGCGCGCGTCCCCACCTCTTCCGGCGCGTCCCCGCGCTCGCCGACGACGGTAAAGGCAGCGAAGGTATTCTCAAATTGGGCCCGGACGAAAAGCACCGAGCCGGCCGTCCGTCCCACGGGAAGCGGTAGGTTTTCTGCGCTGCAGTAAATGCCCCGCTCCCGAAGGGCAGACTCGGCCGCCCGGGTGGCGCGGCCAGCCACCTCGAAGGGCACCCCGCCCACCAGCGCGCGCACAGCGACGTCCTGCAGGGTGCCGCGCGCGGGCACTTCCACAAGGAGGGGCGGCGCTCCCATGGCGTCGACGGTGGCCCGAAACTCACCCACCCCGTCCGGGGAGAAGCCGGCTTGCTGCAGAGACAGCGAGGCCCGAAACCCATACGCCCCCACCAGCGGAAGCCAGGCCCAGGCCAGGTGGTGGTAGGACGTCCCCTGTGGCGCGTGGGTGAGCCCGCGCAGCCGCACGGTGCCTCCCCCGGCGAGCGCCAGCGGAAAGGCCAGCATTTGAAAGACGAGTGGCGCGCTGCCGGTGGGGCCGAGCTCCAGCACGTAGTCTCCGCGCCGCACCGGAGCGGGTACGAAGGAGACTTCGGCGCCGCCGAGGGCTGCGCCGTCCGCCGTCCCTCCGACCGCCTCCGCCGCCCGGAGAAGGGCGAGGTGCCGCGGGCGCAGGCCCGCGGAGGGCCGGCCAGCCCGAAAGCCTGTGACACGAAACGGGACTCCCGTCACCAGCGCCAGCGTGAGCGCAGTACGCAACACCTGGCCGCCGGCGCCGCCGTCGAGTGGGATGGGGAGTGGCAGAGACACCCTAGGGAGACTTCGGTGTGACGGGCTGCTCGGTGGGCGTGGTGAGGTCCGGAGGGGGCTGCGTCTTCGACTTGGTGCGGTCGGTCGGCGTCGGCATTTGCGCAGGCGCCGTCAAGTCCGGCGCCGGCGCCCGCGTCTTTCCTTCCTGCTCCGTCTTGGTGGCGGCGTCGGGAGGCGTCGCCAGCTCACCGGTGCCGCTGGGGGTGGGACGCCCGCCGAGGCGTCCGCCCGGGGTGAGCTCCTGCGCCAGCGCCGCAGCGGTCGCGTCAAGCAGCGTGCGCAGTTGGTCCCCATAGGGGCCGGCGTTGGAGACGAGGGCCGCGGCGTCGAGCGGGGGTAGGCCCTGGACTTCACCTGACCGCTGAAATTCAGTCCGCCAGAGCTCGCTGTTGTCCGCCAACAGAAACATCCGAGCCGAGCCGCGGAGGTAACTCTGGCTCTGGGTGCCCTGCGGGCGAAGCCCGTACTCCTCCACCACGAGCTCCACCACCGCGTCAGCGCCCGTCGGCTTGAGTCGGTTGTAGTCCGGTGGCTCGGCCGGGACGCGCTCCACGAGGAAAGTCTCCAGGACGCTGGCCACCTGCGAGGCGGGGACAGCATTGGACCAAGGCTTCTCGGATTTGAGCGCGACGGCAACCTGGCTGCGAAGGCGCTCGGAGACTTCGAATTTCCCGATGGCCGTATTCATGGAGGTCCCAAGCTGGGCCTGCGAGGCGTCCGTCAAGCCTGGGGCGCCCGGGGCCTTGGGACCGGCCCCCTCCGCTACCCGTGCCACGTAGGCCGGACGCTGGACGCGGTCCAAGTCCGCGCCCGTCAGCTGGGCATGGCTACAGCCGAGGGCGAGCAGCACGCCGAGGTTCAGTGTCCGAAGTCTCACAGGCATCTCCAAGCGTACACCGCCGCGCCCACGCTTTCGTCTCGCCCATGGGCAGCAGAGGGAGGAAACTGGGGGCCGCCCCTCACACCAGAAGCGCACCCTCTTCATTCGGGTCGAGCGGCATGCGGGCATTCTCCCGGGCCCGGGCGTCCCGGAGCGCCTCGAGGTGGGCCCGGACAGCGGGGTAGCGCTCCGCGACGCGCGCGAAGTCCTCCTCGGGAAGCCGCAACAGGGAGCTCCGTTGCAGCGCCCGCACCGTGGCCACTGCGGGACGCCGCCCGAGAAGCGAGGCTTCGCCGAAGACTTCGCCCTGCCCCAGCTTGGCGATGCGGAAGCCCCCCCGAGACACTTCCAAAAAGCCGGCCAGCACGAGGTACAGGCCGTCGCCTCGCCCACCCTCGGTGAGCACCACGTCTCCGGCGAGGACGTCGCGCGCGCGAAAGCTTGAAGCGAGAAGGCGCCGGTCCGCCCGACTCAGCGGCCGGAAGAGGGCCGAGGTGGCCATGAGGTTGCTCAGCAGTCGCTGCCGACAAAACTTCTTCAGGGCCGTCGCCACCCCGGGGTGACGCCGGGTGAGCTCGCTGAGGAGCGCGGTGGAGATTTCGAGCACCAGCGTGCCGTCCACCAGCGCGTCCACCGAGGCCACCCGCGGCGCTCCGGAGAGGAGCGCCATTTCTCCGAAGAAGTCCCCCTCCGTGAGGTGAGCCAGCTGCAGCACCGCGCCGCCCTCCTCGCGCCGCACCGCCACTTGGCCCTCGCAGATGACGTAGAAGGCCTCGCCCGGGGCGTCCTGCTGGAGAATGCGCTCGCCAGCGGCGAAGTGGCGCAACGGGCAGCGCTCCACCAACTCCACGAAGGCTTCACTGGAGAGGTCCGAAAACAGCGGCGCCTTCGGCACGGCGCTGGCCAGGGCCTCGGCCATGCCCCGCGGCTGCGCCACCGTCTCCTCGGAGAGGGGCTCTTCGGCGGCCGGCTCCCCGGCTGACGCCGCCGAGGCCTCGAGTGGCTCGTCCTCTTCGAAGAAGAGGTCGATGTAGCCGCCCTCCTCGGCAGCCGCGGGCGCCGGCGCCGAGGGCTGCTCCTCGGACTCGGCCGCAGCGGCCGGCGCCTCGGCCAGCCGAGGTGGGGTGAGGGGTGGCGGAGGCGGCCCCGGCTCCGCGAGTGAGAAGGAAGACGTCGGCGTCCTCGGCAGGGCCGGCGCAGCCGCGTGGGGAGCCGGCGGCAGATGGAGCTCCGCCTCGTCCAGACTGAGCTCGAGAAAGCGCGCGGCTTGAGTCGCCTCCGGAGGTCGCTCGGGTGCGACGGGCGGAGGCCCTGGCGACGGGGGGGCCGTCAGCGGCGCTCCGGAATGGTTACCCACCGCCTCCGCCAGGGCGTCCTCCAGCGTGCGCTCCGAGGAGGGATTGTCCAGGACGAATTCAGTGACGACGAGCTCCGGGGCCTCCTCAGCGGCTTGCGCGTTGAGAGGCGGGCTCGGAGCCACCGGCTCCGGTGCGGGCGCGGGCGGCGTCACCTCGCGCGGGCGACGTCCGACGCCGGGGCCGACTCCGCGCCTGGCATACAAGTCCGCGAGAATGCGCTGCATGCGCTGGTGGCCGGGCTCGAGCTCTAGGACGAGTTTGCTGGCGGCGATGGCGCGCGCGAGAAAGCCGTCGGCGGCGAAGCCCTGGGCTGCCGCCAAGTAGGCGTCGATGGCGCGCGCCCGCTCCCCGGCGCGGGCCCAAGCGTCCCCCATGCGTAACAGCGACTGTCTGTCGCCCGGCGCCATCGCGCAGTAGGAGGCGAAGAGGTTGCCGGCCCGAGCGAAGTCGCCGGCCGCAAGCGCTGCGCTGGCGTCGGACTTCAGCTGTCCGTTGTCCATGGGGTGCGGGGAGGTTGTACCACCGCGGCCGGGCGCCGTGGGGACTCGTGCTTAGCGCCTGGGGCCCCTCGGCGCCCCCCCGCGGGGTCCTGGCGGACCGCGTCGGCCCTCGGGGCGACGGCCGTGGCGGCCCCCTGGGGACGTCCGTCCGGCGCCCTGTCTCGGACTTCCGCCCGTCGAGGGTTTGGCCCCCCAGGCTCCTCGGGTGGGCCGTCCCCCGCGCGCTTCAGGCTGGCCGCGCGGCGGACTGCCGCGGCCGGGCGGCCGTGGCCGCTCGAAGCCAGGCGCACCGCCGGGCCTTCTCTCAAAACCTTCGCCCCTGGACGCAGGCTTCCCGCGAAAGCCGCCTGCGCCGGGCGGCCTCGGGGCAAAGCGCTCGCCCGGCCCCCTTCCCCCCCGCGCGCCACCGGAGCCCGGAGCTCTCGTCGTCCAACCCTCACCGCCCCCGGCGGGCTTTCCAGGACGCGGACGGAAGCCGCCACCGCCCTCGGCTCGCCCACCGCGCGCAGACGCACCCGGGCCGGGCCTCCACGCACCACGGGCCTGGGCGGGCTTCCCCCGGTAGCCACCAAAGCCCGCGGCCGGCCGTGAGGTAGCGTCCCCGCGTCGCGCGGAGCCCGGGGCGGGCCGCCCCCGAGGCTGAAAGCCTTCGGGGCCTTCTGTCCGAAACTGGCGTCCAGGGTAGCGGCCAGGGCCCGCGGGGCGCTCGCCTGCAGGCGGACGGCCTGCCGTTGGGCGCGCGAAGGGGCGGCCCGGTTTGAAGGGCCCAGGTTTTTTCTCTGGCGCACCACCGAAGGCCCTCCCTCCGGGACGCGCGCCGGTGGAAGACGGGGCGCGACTGCGCCCGCCGCTGTGGCCGGAGCCGCTGGCAGGAGGCCTTCGGCTTTGCGGCGAAGCGTCGCGGCTTCCGCCAGACGGCCCCCCGGAGGAAGCCTGGCGCCAGGCCCGCGTCCCAAACCGCGGCGGCTTGGGCGGTCGGGGCGTGGCCGGGGCCTCTCCATCCGAAGCTTCGTCGTCCTCGGCCCGTCCATGGCGCCGGGCCGGCAGCTTCAACGTCATGGGTGGGACGGGTTGTCCAGCGGCGACGGCGGCCAAGACGGCCAGCTCCTCTGGGCGCAGGGCGCGAATCTCTCCGGGCTGCATGCCGGCCACGGAGATTCCGGCCTGGTGCGGGCGGAAGAGTCGCACCACCGGGTGGCCAATGGCGGCACAGAGGCGTTTGACGAGGTGGGGCCTCCCTTCGCCCACCGTCACCCGGAGCCAGGTGTTGCGCTCGGCGGCTTGAAAGCGCTCCACCTCCAGGGCACGCGCGGGCCCATCCTCGAGGCGGACGCCGGCCACCAGGCGCGCCAGGCCTTCGTCCGTGGGGGTGCCCTTCACTTTGGCCAAGTAGGTGCGCGGCACCTGGAAGCTTGGGTGCAAAAGTCGGTGCGCTGCCGCCCCGTCGTCGGTGAGTAACAGCGCTCCCTCGGCGTCCCAATCCAGCCGGCCGATGGGAAACACCCGGGTGGGAATGGCGCCCAAGAGTCCCCGGACCGTGGGCCGGCCCTGGGGGTCATCCAGCGTGGTGACGACGCCCACGGGCTTGTAGAGCAAGTACCAGGACACCTCGTCCGGCGGCATGACGAGCTTTCCGTCCAGGGCCACCAAGTCCTCGGGCTCGACTTTCGTCCCCAGCGTCGTCGCCGGTTGGTTGTTGACCGTCACCCGCCCCGCGGTGATGAGGGCTTCGGCGTGACGACGGGACGCCACGCCGGAGCGCGCGAGGTAGCGCTGCAGTCGCTCAGCCATGGGCGCTCAGTGCCCTTTGACTTCGGGTGGCTCGGGGGGCGTCACGACTCCCAGCGCGTGGGCGGCGGAGCGCGCTTGCTGGTCGGCCCGGGCGATGGCGTTTTCCAACTCGGCCAGCGCAGCCTCCGCGGACGGCGTCGTTTCCTCGAGCTTTCGGCCGAAGTCCGGGTCTTGAAGGTCGCGCAAGGTCGTCGGGTGCCGCGGCGCCTCGTGTTCCAAAATCTCCTGATGCTCCTCGGAGAGCTCCTGGAACTCGTGGAGGGTGGGCAGCGCCGAGAGGTCCTTGAGGGCGAAGAATTCCAGGAACTCGCGCGTCGTCCCATAGAGAATGGGACGGCCCACTTCCTCCTTCTTGCCGAGAATTTTAATCAGCCGCCGCTCGAGCAGGGCCTTCACCACCGCCGCGGAGTCCACGCCGCGAATCTCTTCAATTTCGGGGCGCGTCACAGGCTGGCGGTAGGCGATGATGGCCAGCGTCTCCACCGCGGCCCGGGTGAGCCGCTGGGGGCGGACGCGGAGGAAGCGCCGCACGTACTCGACAGCGCTCGCGTCGGTGCGCAACTGCCACCCGCCGGCCACCTCCACCAGCACCAGGCCTCCTTCGCGTTGGGACATTTGACGGGTGACGTCGGCCAGGGCTTCGGCCAGCCGGGGCCGCTCGATGCCGGTGGCCTCATGCAGTTGCTCCACGCTCACCGGGCGGTCCGCCACCAGCAGCAGGGCTTCGAGGATGGCGCGTACACGAGCTTCGGACAGACGCCGACTGCGCAGGACGAGCTTGTCAAATGGCTCGAGCTCGACGGTGGATTCATCAATCTCCGCCGGAGCGATGTCCTCCAGCTCCGGTTCGCCGGCCGGGCCGCTGGCGCCCGCGACTTCGGACTCGGTGAAGGGCGACGGCTCGCCCCGCCCCTTCCCGCCCGTCCCTTGCCCCTCACCTGTACTCACGTTCGTCGACCTCCGGGACGGGCGCATGGAGCGCCTCAGGCTGTCCGGCCACCAGAATGTCCGTGCCGTCCTCCGGCTGTCGGACGCGGACGCGCCGCAACCGCACCATCTCCAGCAGCGCGAGAAATGTCACCACCACCGAGCTCCGAGTCCGTTGGCCTGCGAAGAGGGAAAGAAAGGTCACCTCCGGCTGGAGCCGCAGGCCGCTGAGGATTTGCTCCATGGCCGCGCTGAGGCTGACTTGTTCTCGCACCACGTCGTGGCTGGGCGCCGGCAGGATGGACTTCAGCACACGGTCCAAGGCCTCGATGAGGCGAAACACCGACAACTCCACCAGCGGCGCCGGACCGCGCTGCTCGGCGGGGTGGGCCACGTGGTGCCGGGCGAAGACGTCGCGGCCGAGCAGCGGATGCTCGGCGAGCTCCCGCGCCGCCTCGCGGTATTTCTGGTAGTTGAGTAGCCGCCGGACGAGCTCCACCCGCGGGTCGCCCTCCGCCTCGGCGTCGAGTTCCCCGGGGGCGGCTTCGGTGCGGGGAAGCAGCATCCGGCTCTTGATGTGCGCCAGCGTCGCCGCCATCACCAGGAATTCCCCGGCCACGTCGAGATTGAGCTCCCGCATCAACTCCAGCGAGGCGTTGTACTTCTCGGTGATGAGCGACACCGGGATGTCGAAGATGTCGACTTTGTGCTCACGGATGAGGTGCAGCAAGAGGTCGAGCGGGCCCTCGAACGTGGGGAGCGCCACCCGAAAGGCCCCCAGCCCACTCAAGGCCTCCTCCCGCAGCCCGGGCGGCGCGCCGGACTCGGCGGCCCGCATGGCGTCTCGGTCGGAGGTGGGATTCAAAGGGGTGAGCCCTGGGCCTTCCCCTTGGGTGTGGCGGCCCCGGGGGGCAACCTCGAGCCCCCGGGGGAAGCCCGGACGGGGAAGGGAGGAGTCTCCTACCAGCCGCTGACAAAGTGGGTCAACGCTTGCGGATTAAGGAGAATTCGCCACAGCGCGCCGCTCAGCCCGGAAAGCGCTTCGCGGCCTCCGCCACCAGCGCGCCGAGTGGCGCGCCGTCCGCCCAAGGCCGCTTGGCCCCGTGCTGGACAAGGGCCTCGGCCAGTCGGGCCCGAAGGCGTTGGGCATCCTGCGAGGAGGCGTGGCCGGCCACAAGGTGAGCGCCGCCCGCGCGGTGAAAGCCAAACCACCCACGCCCGCCCGGCTGAAGCTGCAGCGGCCGTCCGCTGGCGTCAAAGGCCTCCACCGGACGCGGCCCGCCCGGCGACAGTGCACCCTCGGCGTCTCCGCGCGAGGGGTACACCCGAAGTCCACCGGTGAACACGAGGATGGGGGGACGCATGGGACGCCTCTAGAGCCCCACCGCCTGGCGGACGCCGGAGATGATGGGGGCCGCGAAGGCGCGGGCTCGCGCCGCCCCGTCCAAAAGGACACTCTCCACCTCGGCTGGGTGCGCTTCGAGCTGCCGGTAACGGGCGCGTGCGGAGTCGAAGGCGGCATGGAAGCCCTCGAGCAGCGTCTTCTTGAAGTCTCCGTACCCGCGGCCGCCCTCCCGCCAAGCGCGGTCCACCGGGGCAAATTCCGCCGGAGGAAGCACCAGCCTGAGCAACGCATACAGCGGGCTCTCCAAAGGCTTGGGGGCGTCGACTGGGGTGGAGTCCGTTTTGATGGACATGATGCGGCGCTTCACCTCAGCGTCGTCGGCGAAGAGCTCAATGGTGTTGGAGTAGGACTTGGACATTTTTTCTCCGTCCGTCCCGGGCACCACCGCCGTCTCCGCCTCCACCAGCGCCTCCGGAAGCTTGAGAAGGCCGGGCCGCCCAGTCTTCACCCCGCGCGGGTCCGCGGCGTCGTAGCCGGGGACGTAGGCCAGGTTGAATTTTGTCGCCCAGTCACGCGCGAATTCAAGGTGCTGGACTTGGTCTTTGCCCACCGGCACCCCGTCCGCCCCGTACAAGAGAATGTCGGCCGCCATCAGCACCGGGTAGGCGAAAAGGCCGAAGTCCGGTTGGAGCCCGCGGGCGACTTTGTCCTTGTAGCTGTGGGCCCGCTCCAGGTTGGACTGGGGCACCACCGTCCCGAGCACCCAGTACAGCTCCAGCACCTCCGGCACGTCACTCTGGCGAAACATGGTGGCCTTGGCCGGGTCCAGCCCCAGGGCGAGGAAGGCCATGGCCGTCTGCTGGGTGAGTGCCCGCGCGGTGCCACCGTCCTTCACCGTGGTCAACGCATGCAGGTTGGCGATGAAGTACAGCGCCTCCCCTTGCTCCTGGTAGCGGAGGAATTGGCGGATGGCGCCGTAGTAGTTGCCGAGGTGCTGCTTCCCGGAGGACTGGATGCCGGACAGGGTGCGCATGGGGGCCGGGGCCTTCTACCGCACCGGCGGAGTCGCGCGCACCGGCGAGGAGCGCGGGTGCGCCCGGTCGTACACGCCGCGCAGCCGCTGAGCATCCACGTGCGTGTAAATTTGAGTCGTGGCCAAGTCCGCGTGTCCCAACATGGCCTGGACGCTGCGCAAGTCCGCGCCTCGCTCGACGAGGTGGGTAGCGAAGGAATGGCGCAGCTTATGCGGGGAGACGCGCTTGCGGATGCCAGCCGCCCGGGCGTAGCGGCAGACGAGTTTCCAAAAGCCCTGCCGGGTGAAGCCTCGCCCTCGCTGGGTGACAAACAGCGCTCGCGGCGTGCGACGGCGAAGCAGCGTCGGCCGAGCTTCCGCGAGGTAGGCTTGCACCGCTTGCAGCGCACGGTTTCCCACCGGCACCAGGCGCTCCTTGTTGCCCTTTCCGCGGGTGACGAGAAAGCCCGCGTCAAGCCTCAGGGCGTCCACGGGGAGACTGACGAGCTCGCTCACCCGAAGTCCGGTGGCATAGAGCAGCGCCAGCATGGCGCGGTCACGGACGCCTGCTGCGGACTCGGCTCGGGGCGCGTCCAGCAGCGCCTCCACTTCCGGAAGCGTGAGCACCACTGGGAGGCGGCGCTCCGAGCGCGGCGTCTCCGTGTCCTCCGTCGGGTCCTGTGCCG
The DNA here is from genome assembly GCA_963745475.1 of uncultured delta proteobacterium. Lineage (GTDB taxonomy): Bacteria > Myxococcota > Myxococcia > Myxococcales > Myxococcaceae > JADGRA01. The sequence continues at coordinate 1,085,521 of CAVUXN010000008.1, read as the reverse complement.
CGTGGCGCTCCGCGAGGAGAAAGCGGTGAAAGACGCGCAAGGCGGCCAGGTGTCGCGCGCGGCTCCGGGCCGAGAGGCCGCGCTCGGCCAAGGCGTCCAGGTGGCGGCGGACGTGCGCCGGGGAAATGCTGTCCGGCGCCCGGACGCCCTGGGTGTCGAGCTCTCGCAGGTACTCGGCAAGGTCCCGCGCGTAGGCCTCGACGGTGCGCCCGGCCAGGCCGCGCTCGGCGCGGAGGTAGCCGACGAAGAGGTCGAGAAAGGAGGAGAGCCCGGACATGGCCAGCGACAAGGAGCCTAAGAAGAAAGGAAGCACCCTACCCCTCGCCGCCGCGACTGCAATTTCGGACAGCCCCTTTCAATGCACCGGGAAGAGGCCTCCGCCCTGCCGAAGAATGGTGACCGTGTCCTCGAGGAGGGACACCACCGTCGAGGGGTGACCCGGCTGGAGACCCGCGTCCAGCACCAGCGCCAGCGCATGCCCGTAGTGCGCTTTAATGTCGCGTGGGTCGGCCAGGGGTTCCCCGTCCTCGCCACCGGCGGTGGTGGTGACCAGCGGCCCGGCCAGGGCGCGGGCCAGCTCGGTGGCCACCGGCGCGGCCGGGACGCGGATGCCCACCTGCTTCTGCTTGTTGAGGAGGAGCTCGGGGACGAGGCGCGTCGCCGGAAGGACGAAGGTGAAGGGTCCCGGGGTGTGCTGCCGCAGGACGCGGTAGGCGAAGTTGCTGACGATGGCGTAGCGGGCCACGTCGCTCAAATCCGGAACCAGGAGCGCGAACGGCTTCCGGTGGTCGCGCCCTTTGAGCGCGTACAGCCGCTCCACCGCACGCCGAGCGCGCGCGTCGCAGCCCAGCGCGTAGCAGCTGTCCGTCGGGTAGGCGAGGAGCTCGCCGTTTTCCAGGGCCCCGGCCGCGCGCTGGATGACCCGCGGCTGAGGGTGCGCGAAGTCAATCTGAGCGAGCGGGGCGGGCACGGGGGCCCACCCTCCTAGCCTGCACGTCCGCTCCCGCCAAATTTCGCTGAAGGCTGCCGTCAGGCCTTGGAAGGCTCGGGAAGCACTCCAGCCTGGGCTTCGGCTGCGGCTCGTGCGGCGCGCTTGCCGTCTTCGATGAGTTGCTTCACCTTCTGGCCGCCCTTGCGCCCAATTTCCTCGTAGAAGCTCGAGCCGCGGGTGGCCTTCACTCGGTCCCCGCCTTTCTTGCCGATTTCCTCGTAAAACTTCACGCCTCGCTCGGCCTTCACCGTCTCGCCGCCCTTGCGACCAATCTCCTCGTAAAACGCGCGTCCGCGTTCGGCTTTGACTGTCGCGCCGCCTTTGCGGCCGATGGTCTCGTAGAATTCCCGGCCGCGCTCGTTGCGCACCGCCTCGCCGCCCTTGCGGCCGGCCTCAGCCACGCTCATCTGTCCCTTGTCCTTCGCCGACATTACACGTCTCCTGTCTCGGCCTGGCTTCGCCCGCCCTCAATGCCTCGTCCCCAACACTGCCCTTGGGACAAAGGTCGTCAGATGGCGCAAACCCTCCTGGCAAGCAAACCCTCGACTTCATGAGAGGTTACGGTTCAGGGAGGCGTCCGCCATCTCGGGGAGCCTGACGCTCAGGGAGGCAACCCCGGGCGACGGCATTTCATTCCGGCGCAGACGCTTCTGCACCTGAAGCGGAGGGAACTCGGGTGCTTCCCAGCACCCCCTCTAACCGCTCCCGCAACGCCTCGAGGGCGGCTCCGGACTCGAGTTTGCGGCCCTTCTGGGCCACATAAAAAGAATCAATGGCCCGGTTGGCTTCGGTGGCCACCTTGGCCAGCGCAATTTCCAGCCCCGCCTCGGCGAAGACGGCCGTCACCTCATGCAACAGGCCGAGGCGGTCCTCGGCCCGGACGTCCACCACGGTAAAGGCCCGGGAGGCCTCGTTGTCCACACTCACCCGGGTGGCCACAAAGGGCACCCGGCGCTGGAGCGTCGAGGCCCGCCGCCGCCGCTCGAGGAGCGCGGCCACGTCCACCTTCCCGAAGAGCGCGCCCTGCAAGTCCGAGCGGGCCCGACGCCAGCGGGCCCGTTCCAGCGGCCGGCGTGCCGCACTCCTCACCTCGAAGACGTCCAGCACCGCCCCGTCGGCAGTGGAGGCGATGCGGGCGCTGAGGATGTCAATCCCATGCGCGGCCAACACACCGCTCCACAGCGCCAAGAGCCCCGGGCGGTCCTGAGCCGCGAGGTGCAGCTCGGCGTGCTGTTGCCCGGGGAGCCGTCGGAGCGCGGCGGCGAAGCCCGAACGCCGGGCCCGGCGCAACAGCAGTCCGTGAAGGACGGCTGCGCTGGGCGGGGTCGAGCCGAGGTAGCGGTCGGCGGCGGCGGCGAGAAGCCGTTCCGCTTCCTCGGCGCCGAAGCGCTTCGTCCACAGCTTGCGGAAGGACTCCCGAGCCTCGCGCTCGCCGTGCGACCCCTGGCCGGCGAGCACGGCGCGCGTCTTGGTGGTGAGCTCATGCACCAGCCGGGCGCGCCAGTCCGTCCACATGCCCGGGGCGACGCTGGAAATGTCGGCCCAGGTGAGCAGGTCGAGACAGGTGAGCTTCTCGGAGTCCCCGCACAGCCGCGCGAAGTCCTCGAGGAGCTGCGGGTCGGAGAGGTCCCGCCGTTGCGCGAGGTGGCTCAGCGTCAGGTGGTGAAGGACGAGGAAGTCCGCCACCTCCTGCTGACGCGGCGACAGCCCCAGCCTGGCGCCCAGCGCACCCATGAGCTCGCGCCCTCGCTCCGAGTGGTCGCCGCCCATCCCCTTGCCTGCGTCGTGAAGCAGCATGCCCAGCACCAGCGGCAGCACGTCCTTGAGGTCGCGGATGGCGCGGGTGCGCTCCGGCTCCCCCTCCACCAAGTCCCCGGCGCGCAGGGCGTACAGTCGCCGCAGAGCCCGCAGCGTGTGCACGTCCACGGTGTACGCGTGGTAGAGGTCAAACTGGTGACGCGCCGTCACCCGCCCGAATTCGGGCACCAGCGTCCCCAGCAGCCCGAGCGCGTGCATCGACTCCAGCGCCTCGCCGCGCGTACCCGGCCGTGTCAGCAGGGCGCGCAGCGCGGCCACCACCTCCGGGCTCCCGCGTGCTTCGGCCAGCGCCGGAGCCGCGTGCACCGCTTGGTCCAGCGCCCAGGAGTATACCGGGAGCCCCAACTCATCAGCGGCCTGGAAGAGGTGCACCACCGAGGCCGGCTCGCGCCGGAAGAGCTCCCCGTCCCCCTCCAGGGTGAGTCTCCCGCGGAAGACCTTGAAGGGCCCAACCCGCCAGTCGGCGGGGAACGGCCCTCGGCTCGGCGCACGCTGCTCCTCGGCCCGAGCAATGAGCGCGTCCGCGGCGCGCCGGAGAATGCCGGCCGACAAATAATAGTCCCGCATGAACTGCTCCACCGGCAGGCCGTCCCCCTGCCCGTAGCCGAAGAAGCGGGCCACCGACTCCTGCAAGTCAAAGGTGAGCCGGTCCTCTTTGCGTCCCCTCAAAAAGTGCACCTCGTGTCGTGTCCTGAGGAGGAAGTCTCGCGCCGCCCGGAGCCGTGCCACCTCGGAGGCCGGAAGGATGGCCGCCTCGAGAAGCCCGCCCAAGCCGCGGACGCCGAAGCGGACTTGCGCCACCCACAGCGCCGTCTCTAAGTCCCGGAGGCCACCCTCCCCGGACTTCAGCTGCGGCTCGAGGAGGAACACCGAGTCCCCGAATTTCTCCCGTCGCTCCTTGAGCTCCGTCACCTTGGCGGCGATGAAGGCCTCGCCCTTCTTCGTCCGCTGCGGCAGCTGTACCTCACGGACGAAGCGCTCTCCCATGGCCCCTGCGCTGGCCAGCACCCGCGCGTCCAAAAGCGCCGTGCGCAGCGTCACGTCCAGAGCCGCCGCGGCCAGCGTTTCCTCCGGCGTCCGGACGCTCCAGCCCACCGTCACCCGGGCGTCCCACAACAGCGTCGAGAGGGCCCGCGCCCGGCGCGCCACCCCAGCGCTCTGCCTCCTTTGGTGGACGAGGAGCAAGTCCAAGTCCGAGCCCGGGGACAGCTCCCGCCGCCCGTACCCTCCCAGCGCCACCAGCGCCGAGTTGGACAAGGGGTGCTCGGCCTCGAGCTCACCCCACAACCCCTCCACCAGGACGTCCGCGGCGGCGCTGAGGAGACGGGCGGTGGACATGCCGGCCCCGCCGGCGCGGTGGAAGGCCAGCACCACGGCGAAGGCCGCGTCCCTTTGCGCCCGGGCCCGCGCCGGCCGCGACGCGGCGTCCCCGGGGAGCAGGCGCGGAAGCTCCGCGCGCAGCTCGCGGTGGCTCGGAGGGGGGGCCGGCGGCGGAGAGAGGGGCGGGAGCTCGAAGGACGTCATGGGAGCGGCAGTACCTTGAGCTGCAACCCTTGTGAGTGCGCGTTCCTCATGACGTCCCCAAGGCGGCCCGGAATACCGACGCGGGAAATTCTTCAGCTCCCGTCACGGAAATGCCTCCAAAAGCAAAGCGCGCCGCACGTTCGACGAGCGTCCTTAGCGTCGAGGGCCAACCAGGCCATCCAGCAGGTACAAATGGCCGAGAACCCTTTCGTAATCGAATGCGATGGCTCCAGCGTCTGGCGTGCTGAGTGTGTGGTCGACCGCGAGGATGCCCGTCGCATCATTCAGAGAAAAGGCGCGCTCCCCCAGCACCCGCCGTTGGGCGATGTCGTACAAAAGAATCCCCCTGGGGAGCTCTCGGTAGGGCTCGGGTCTCACCCAAAGGAGGCCCTGAGGTGTCCAGGCGACGGGCTTCGCGAGTTTTCCGAGGTCGCTCAACGGGACAGGCGCCCCGCCATCTGTCGGGTACAGCGTCAGTGTTCCGCTCGCGTCCAGCGCGGCCACGAAACGGTCGTCGGGTGAGATTTTAATCCGGTCATGGCCAAAGACCCCCGCATCGGAAACCGCAACTGGCGTACCGCCGTCCAGGGGCATGGCGTAAAGAAAATATTCGGGGTCCGGCCGGTGCCGCCCAACGAAGGCGATTCGGTTGCCGTCATGAAAAAACCCTGCCGCGTTAACCTCCATGTCCCCGACGCCGAGCGTTCGGGGCGCCATGGGGCCGACTGGCAGTAGCACCATGTCCTCTGAATCGCCTCGTTGAGCCAACACCCATTTCGCGTCGGCAGAGAGGGCTAGTGCCCTTCCCGGACCGAGTTTGAGGGGTGGCGACCCGTCGGTCGGTTGCAGGTTGATGCCCGCCTGCTCCGAGTCAAAGAGGACCTGTCGCGCGTCGTCGGAGAGGGCAACGAGGTCTGAGTTGTAGACGGACAGCCGCATCTCGAACGACTTGCCCGCGGGAGCGAACGCGACTTCCCGGCGTGCCTCCGACGCGTTGACCAACACGCGTCCGTCTTGAGAGATGTCCTCCAAGGCCAATTGGGAGACCCCCTGGTAGACGAGCCAACTTTCTCCGGTACGCGTGCTCGCCGCCCAAATGGCTGCACCCCCGGACTTCGTGAACCACACCGCGTCCCCGCGCGGGGTCCAAGCCAGGGAAAGACCGGGTCCTTGGGGGAAGGACGCGAGAGTGCGCGCTTTCCCTTGTCGGTCCACGAGCTTCAGCGTTCCGGTGTCCGCGAAGGCAATTGACTCGCCACTCGGCGACACCCGTGGGTTAGCCAGTATGCCGTGAGTCTCGAACAGCTTCCTTCCAAGCGGGTATTCGAGCTGCATTCGCCCGCTGCGAAAGCGGACAACGACCAGGTCACCCGTCGGCGACCAGTCCGCCCAAATGACGTTCTCGGCGACCTCGCGCGGCGTTCCACCTGTCACCATCCGCTGCCGGATTGTCGCGAAGAGGTCTCCAGCGGCCGTCCCTCCCGCGGCGCTGACTGAGCGACCTGTGACGGAACGCTCGCCGGGAGGGCTTCAGGCTCATTGTGGAGAATGGCGTAACCACTCTCCACAACCGGACCCGCCGCAAAGGCGCGGTGTCCACTCAACATCTCGTAGAGCACTGTCCCGAGACTGAAGAAGTCCGTCCGCGCGTCGACCGGGTCTCCCTGAACTTGTTCCGGCGACATGTAGCCCGGCGTGCCGAGCACCATTCCGGTACCAGTGCTGCTTCCGGAGGACGAGACCGTTTCATTTAAGAGTCCGTGGGGAACGGCCCCCTGCGTCCCGCTGACGAGCTTCGCGATGCCGAAGTCGAGCACTTTCAGATGCCCGTCCCGGGTGATGAAAACATTTTCCGGCTTTAGGTCGCGATGGGCAATGCCGCGCTCGTGCGCCGCCGCGATGCCCTGGGCCATTTGCGCCGCCCACTCGAGAGCCACCGTCAATGAGAGAGGGCCTCTCGCCAGTCGCATCCGCAGCGTTTCGCCTTCGAGCAGCTCAGTGACGAAAAAAGGCTTACCGTCGTGAAACCCTACGTCGTGAAGCGCTACGACGTTGGGGTGAGCGAGCGCCGCCGCCAGCCTGGCCTCGCGCTCGAACCGTTCTAGAAAGCCCCGGTCTGCGCCCAGGGCCTCGGAGACCACCTTGATGGCTACATCTCGGCCAAGCCGTGTGTCCCTGGCTCTGTAAACCTGTGCCATGCCCCCTTCGCCGAGCAAAGCCACCACCTCGTAAGGGCCAATCCGAGTCCCAGGCGTTAAAGGCACGCGCGGACTTTACCCTTCTGCGCCAACCGAGGTCCGACTTCACACCCGCTGCCGAACGACGCCCAGTTGGCGGGTTTTCAAGCCAGCGCCGAACTAGTGCGGCTCGACTTTGGCCAGCCGCTCGCGGTAGCCGAGAAAGTCCTGCACCCCAGCAGCAATGGCCCGGGCCAAGTCATCCTCGTAAGCCGGCGTGGCCAGCCGCTTCTCATCCTCGGGGTTGGAGAGGAAGCCCGTCTCCACCAAAATGGCCGGCATCTTCGCCCCGAGCAGCACGTAGAACAGGGCCTCCTTGCGGCCCCGGTCCTTGGAGGACTTTGGGTACTTGGCCGACAGACGGGACACGAGGCTGTGCTGGACTCTGTCCGCCAGCCGGGAGGACTCGTCGGTGTGGGCGCGGGTGGCCAAGTCCGCCAGGATGAATTGCAAATCAGACATGGTTTTCGCCGACGAGGTGTTCTCCCGGGCTGCGAGCCGGATGGCATAGCGGTCGCTGGTGAGGTTGAGGGAGTACGTCTCCACGCCCCGCCAACTCGACTCGGCTCCGGAGTTGCAGTGGACGGAGATGAAGAGGTCTCCGTGGGCCTCGTTCGCCATCCGCGCCCTGTCCTCCAGCCGGACGAAGTGGTCGTCCTCGCGCGTGAAGACGACTTCCAAGCCCTCGTCGGTGAGGACATGCCCCAGCCTCAGGGCCACCGCCAGGGCGACGTTTTTTTCGGCCGTCCCACCGCGGCCGACGGTACCCGTGTCATGGCCGCCATGCCCGGCGTCGATGACGACGCGTCGGACTTTGAGGCCCAGCTGCTCGGCCAGTGTCACCTCGCCGCCCGTCTGGCGCCCGACGGACTTCATCCGCTCGCGCAGGGAGGGCCCAGAGGGGACGACGGGGGGGACAGGGGCGGCCTCGGCCACCGGCTCCTCGGGGGCGGGCGTCGGCGCGCTAACCGGCGACTCGGCGGCACTCGAAGCGGTGGGCGAGGGAGCTGGAGGCCCCGCCTTGCTGAGCGCGGGAAACTCCCGCACCGCCTTGGGGGCGGGCCGTCGCACCACGGGCGGCGGTGCTTTCTTGGCCGGCTCCTGCGGCAGCGAGGCCAACAGGGCCTTCAAGTTGGCGGCCTGGTCGCCTTTGGGCATCACCGAGAGGGTGTGCTGCAGCGTCAGGCGGGCCGCCTCGGGCTGGCCGAGGCGGTCCAGCTGCAGGTGTGCCAGCGCCAGCGCCGAGTCGTCCGCCAGCCGGTGGCGCGGGTGGCGCTCGAGGAACTTCTTGTAGTCGTCGGCCGCCCCATTCAAGTCCTCGGGCACCTGGCTAATGCGGCTCAACTCCGCGAGCAGGCCGGCCGCGGTGAAGAGGGCGTCCGGCGCACGGGCGCTGGTGGGGAATTTCTGTGCGACGGCCTCGAATTTATGCGCCACCCCGAGCCAGCTGTCCCGGAAGCGACGGCGTCCGGCGTCGCCCTTCAGGATGTAATACGCGTGCCGGGCCTGCTGGTAGGCCTGTTCCGCCGCGTCGGGCGGCGCCGCGGCCACGCGCGGAGCACACAACAAAACCAGAGCGAGGGCGAGCGGACGCGACACGGTGGGGCCAGGAGCGACAGGCATGTGACCATCCGCGCTCCGGTCCCGCAATTTTTCAGCTGCCGGCGCCCCCGCGCGCCTTGCTCTGCAGCACAGCGAGCAGGTTGAGAGCTTCAAGCGGGGTGAGGCTGTCGACGGCGAGGGTACGCAACGTTTGGAGCAGCTCGTGCGCCGAGACGTCCACCGGCTGAGCAAAGAGTGGCAGCTGGTCTTGCGGCGGCAGACTTCGGTGTGCCGCGCGGGGGTGGCCCGAGGCGTCGAGCTCGCCTGCCTCGAGGTTTCCGAGGACTTCCCGCGCCCGCCGCACCACCGGCGCCGGCAGTCCGGCGAGTCGCGCTACCTCAATGCCGTAGGAGCGGCTCGAGCCGCCCTCCAACAGCGTGCGCAGAAACACCACCCGGCCCCCCATCTCTTGGACGCCCATGCAGGCGTTGCGCACCCGGGGCTTCTCCAGGGCGAGGTCGGTGAGCTCGTGGTAGTGGGTGGCGAACAGCGTCCGGCAGCCGATGCGGTCATGGAGGTGCTCGGCCACCGCCCAGGCGATGGACAGCCCGTCATAGGTGGAAGTGCCACGCCCAATCTCGTCGAGCACCACCAGGCTGTCTCGGGTGGCGAGGTGGAGGATGGCCGCGGTCTCCGCCATCTCCACCATGAAGGTGCTTTGCCCGCCGGCCACGTTGTCCGAGGCTCCGACGCGGGTAAAAATTCGGTCCACCAGGCCGAGGCGCGCCCGAAGGGCCGGGACGAAGCTGCCGGCCTGCGCCAGAAGCGTCATCAGGGCCACCTGACGCATGACGGTGCTCTTCCCCGCCATGTTGGGGCCGGTGAGGATGAGGAGCTGCGCCGAGTCGCACGACAGCCGGACGTCGTTGGGGACGAAAGGCTCGGCCTGAAGCAGCCGCTCCACCACCGGGTGGCGGCCACCGACAATCTCCAGTCCCCCAGAGCTGTCGAGGTGTGGCCGGCTGTAGCCGTACTCAGCCGCGCACCGGGCGAAGGACAGGAGCGCATCCACCGTGGCAATGGCGTCCGCGGTGGCCTTCAGGGCCGGCAAGTCCAAAAGCACTCGGGTGCGGAGCTCCTCGAAGAGCCGGCGCTCGAGAGTGCACCGGCGCTCCTCGGCGCTGAGGACTTGCTCCTCCCAGGTTTTGAGCTCCTCGGTGACGAAGCGCTCGGCCCCCACCATGGTTTGCCGGCGCTCCCAGTGCTTGGGGACGAGGTGCAGGTTGGAGCGCGTCACTTCGAGGAAGTAGCCGAAGACGCGGTTGTAGCGGACTTTCAGGCTTTGAATTCCGGTGTGCTCGCGCTCCGTTTGCTCGAGCTGCGCCAGGGTGCTCTTGCCGTCGGTGCTCAGCGCCACCAGCCGGTCGAGCTCCTCCAGGTAGCCGCGCCGAAACATCCCTCCCTCGTCGAGGGTGGCCGGAGGGTTTTCCGCCACTGCGCGGCCCAGCAGCGCTTGGAGCTCCGCGTGCGCGCCCAAGGGCTGGGCCAGGCTCGTGAGCTGCTCGGACTGACAGCCGGCGAGGGCCCGGGCGAGCTCGGGCAACACCGAGAGGGAGCGGCCGAGCGCCGCCAGGTCTCGGGCATTTCCGACGCCCACCGCGAGGCGACCGCAGAGGCGCTCAATGTCCGCCACCTGGCGCAAGAGGCCACTCCACGTCTCTCGCCAGACGTGCTTTTGGGCCAGCTCCTCCACGGCGTCGAGTCGCCGCTCGATGGCCTGGAGGTTGCGCAACGGCGCGAGCAACCAACTCGACAGCTTCCTCGCCCCCAACGAGGTGACGGTGCGGTCCATGACGCCGAGGAGGGAGCCCTTTCGGCCACCGTCCCGCAGCGTCCGAACCAGCTCCAGGTTGGCTCGGGTGACTGCGTCCAGCACCACCGAGGTACCGAGCGTCTCCAGGCGGAGCCCGGTGACGTGGGCCCCGTCCGTGCGCTGGGTCTCCTTCAGGTAGCGCAGCGCGGCTCCGGCGGCCGCGACGGCGCAGGGCGCGGCTTGGAGCCCGAAGCCGTCCAGGCCCGCCACCTGGAAGTGGGTGCGCAGAAAGGCGGCCGCCCGCACTGGGTGGAAACCGTCCGCGGGTAGCGTGGAGAGGGGCACCGCGGGGAAGGCCTTCCTCAGCGCCTCGTGCACCGCGTCTCCTTCATCCTCCGCGAGCAGCAACTCCCGGGGAGCTGCCAGAGACAGCCATTCCAGGAGCTGGCCCTGGCTCTCGCCCTCGGCTGTCCGGAAGTCTCCGGTGGAGGCGTCCAACAGCGCTGCCCCCCAGCGGGCTTTGTCCACGGTGACGGCGGCGAGCCAACTCGGAACGGAGGGCTCGAGAATGTCCTCGTCGAGCACCATGCCGGGGGTGACAATTCGGACCACGTCGCGGCGGACGAGGCCCGGGGAGCTCCCGGGCGTTTCGACTTGCTCGCAAATGGCGACCTTGTGGCCGGCCTCGAGCATTTTCGCCACGTGCCGGCGCGCCGCGTGGAAGGGCACGCCGCACATCGGCACGCGCTCCGGCCCCTTGCTCCTTGCGGTGAGCGTAATTTGCAGAATCTCCGCGGCACGCACCGCGTCCTCAAAGAAGAGCTCGTAGAAGTCGCCGAGGCGAAAGAAGAGAAAGGCGTCGGGGGCACGCGCCTTCATCTCGAGGTACTGCCGCATCATCGGAGTCTCCCGGGGCGACAGCCCCCGGTCTGCCGACTCGGTGTCCGCGAGCGTCACCGCTGCACCCTCTGCCACGTGCGCTGGACCTCCCTGGGGCCTGTCCCCCTCGTCGCTTCGTTCACCTTCAGGAGGGGGCGGCCCTGTTTTGTGCCCTTGGGGTAGCAGAGGGTGCTGACAAGCCCTCGACGCTGGGCCTTGCTTTTGAAGGGGGCGTGGCCTTTCCCGGCGCGCGAGGGAGGCGCCCGTCGCACCCGGGCAACGCCTCGTGGTAGCTGACGCCAGAGCCTTCCCTTTTGGGAGTCTCACTTCCAAGCCTGGAGCGACGAGACGTGGACACGCCCCAACCCGACTGGAACGCCTCCGTCTACCACCGCGTCTCCGCGCCGCAGACGGCCTGGGGCACCGAAGTCCTGGAGCGCCTCGAGCTGTCCGGGACGGAGCGGGTGTTGGACGCCGGCTGTGGGACCGGGAAACTCACCCGGCTGTTGGCGGAGCGCCTTCCCCACGGGCACGTGGTGGCCCTGGACGGCTCGAAGGACATGCTGGGCGTCGCCGCAAGGGAGCTCGCGTCCTTTGGAAACCGCGTCGAGCTCGTGCAGGCGACGCTTCCGGAGGTGCCGCTGAAGGCGCCGGTGGATGCCGTTTTCAGCACGGCCACTCTGCACTGGGTGCTCGACCATCCCGCCGCCTTCCGTGCCTTCCTCAAGGTGACGCGCCCCGGGGGACAGCTCGAATTCCAGTGTGGGGGAGCCGGCAACCTGCACCGGCTGCACGAGAGAGCCAAGGCGCTGGCGCGGACGAAGGAGTTCGTGGACGCCTTTCAAAGCTTCGAAGAGCCTTGGTGTTACGCCGGGGCCGAGGAAACGGCCGAGCAGCTGACCGCTGCCGGCTGGGGGCGCGTGCGCTGCTGGCTCGAGGTGCGGCCCACCCCGTTTCCAGACGCCGCTGCCTTCTCCGAATTCATTTCCAGCGTCAACCTGCGCCCCTTCCTGGCCAAGCTGGATGACGTGCGTGCTCGCCGCTTCACCGCGGCCCTGGTGGAAGCGTTCGGTCGGGACCACCCGCCTTACGTCCTCGACTACGTCCGTCTCAATGCCTCAGCTCGGGCGCCCGAGGGTTCCAGTTGAAGCTCGCCGACTTCAACCGGCTTCGCCAAATCACCACCACCGCGGCCCGCTACGGCTTTGCGGACTTGCTCGAGCGGGCGGGACTCTTCCGTCGGTTTGGGCGACCCCAGGCGCTCGCCGAGCCGCTGGCGGACAACCAACGCGAGTCGACGGCGCGGCGCTTCCGCCGGCTGCTCGATGAGCTTGGGCCCACCTTCGTCAAGCTGGGGCAAATTCTCTCCACGCGCGCCGACCTCCTCCCGGCCGAATTCATCGCCGAGCTGCGGCTGCTTCAGGACGCAGCCGCTCCCATCCCACTGGAGCAGGTGCGCGCTCAACTGGAGGCGGCCTTCGGCCAGCCGGTGGACGACCTCTTCTCCTCCATTGAGCCCGCGCCGCTGGCCGCGGCCAGCATCGCCCAGGTGCATCGCGCCCGCACCCAAGGCGGCGAGGAGGTGGTGGTGAAGGTGCAGCGGCCGGACATCACCTCCCAGGTGAATGCGGACTTGGCCGTCCTGCACGCCCTGGCGCGCCTCTTGGAAGCCACCGTGGAGGAGATGGGCATCTACTCCCCGGTGGGAATTGTGGAGGAGTTCGACCGGGCCATCCACGAGGAGCTCGACTTCGTCCACGAGGCGGCCAACGTCCGGGCCTTCGCCGCCACCCACGCCGAGCGGCCCGCCCTGCGCATCCCCAAAGTCTTCGACGAGCTCTCGACGTCCACCGTCCTCACCTTGGAGTTTCTCGACGGGACGCGGCTGGTCCAGGCCGAGTTGTCGCCGGAACGACGCCAGGCGCTAGCGCGGGTGGTGGTGGATGCGAGCTTTCAGCAGCTGTTTGTCGACGGCCTGTTTCACGGCGACCCCCACCCGGGCAATTTTCTCCTCCTGCAGGGAGACGTGGTGGGGTTACTCGACTTCGGCCTGGTTGGCCGCCTCACCCGGGCCATGCAGGAGACGCTGGTGCTCTTGAGCGTCGCCGTGGCGCTCAAGGACGCAGACTCCGTGGCCCGGCTCCTGTACCGAATGGGCGCCCCGGACGCGCGCGCTAACCTGGCCGGTTTCCGCGCGGACATCGAGACGTTGCTTCAGACGCACCTGCCTGAGGCGCGCACCTTGGCCCAGGTGAATGCCCGCCACCTGTTGACCGACCTCCTGGACTTGGCGGTGAGGTACCGCATCCGCATCCCCCGCGAATACGCGCTTCTGTCCCGCGCCGCAGTGGCCGTGGAGGGGCTGTTGCGCCAGCTCGCCCCGGACATGGACATCCTCGCCGTCTCCCTCCCCTACGCCAAGCAGCTCCTCGCCGGCCGGTATGACCCGACGCAGCTCCGCGGCGGCCTGATGCGCACCCTCTTGCGTTTCCAGGGCCTGGCCAGTGACCTGCCCACCCAGCTGTCGCAAATTCTCCTCGACTTGGAGACGGGACGCTTCGGGGTGACGGTGAAGAGCCCCGAGCTCGAGCGCATCAACCAGAGCCTGCGGAGCGTGGCCGTCATTGGGTTTCTCGGCCTGTCGGCCTGCGGCTTCATCGTCGGCGCCTTCCTCTCCTTCGCGCAGGTGCCGTGGACGGTGCGCGGGCTGCCGGTCCTCGGCGTTTTCGGAGTCGCTGCCGCGGCGGCACTCTTCGGCGCAGCCATCAGCTGGTACCTCTTCGGCCACCGCGTGGGCAAAATCCGGATGCGACGGTTTCTTCCCAAGCGCTAAAGGCGACACCCTCGGCCTGGGCAACCTCCCGTCACTTCTGCCCGAGTTCCCGCGGCGGCTACTTTGGAAACGTCAACGCGGGCCCGGCGCCCGTTTGCCCGCGCGTACTGGAAACGCGCCACTGCCCATTCACCTTCCGAAAGTCGAGCACGCCTCCCGGGCCCAGCCGCACCCCGGCCCAAGCTGTGGCGCTCAGAGCGGACACCGTCACGCCGTGGACCTCGAGGAGGACGGCCCGGGGGCCGGCGCAGGCCGCGCTTCCCGAGGACACCTGCACCGGCCCTTCCGAAAGCCGTGCCAGCAGTTCCGGAGCAGGCGCTTGGCCGTCCACCGTCAGGCAAATGGGCGTGGCCTCGCGCAGCACCGCCGGGACGTCATGGTCGAGGGCGTAGCGGGCGGCGAGCTCGGTGACGACGAGCACGTCGCTGGAAGTGGACGGCACCGGCGCGTGGCTACACCCGAGAAGCACCAGCAGTGCAGCCGGGCCGCACGTGCCTCGGCGGCTCATCTGCCCCGTCCCCGGGCAGGCCTCGGCCGGGACGGCCCGTCCCTGCGTTTGAGCTGCGTGCGGCCTCGGAGTGGACGTCGGGGCGGGTGCAGCACCGAAGCGCGTTGCAGCAAGCTGGCGAGCTCCGCCCGCCGCGCGTCGGCCGGCCGCAGAAGGCGCACGTAGCGCACCGTCCGGGAGGCCTCCTCTTTCAATAAGCCGGCCGAGTCTTCCAACAGCGCGCCCAGGGGAAACCCCACCCGGACGTGGTCCTGCTGGGGCTCGATGAAGGCGAATTGGTGCCTTAGCCGGTAGCCGAAGTAGCCGCGGTTGGGGCGTACCTCCTCGATGGCCTCGGGAACCGCGGCCCGCACCGCAGCCCGCGCCCGCTCGGCCAGCTGCTGAATTTTTGCCGAGAAGCACCGCAGCAGCTCCTCCGGCCGTGCCTCCCCTTGCGGCCGACGTTGCCACGGCACGTTTTGCCTCCCACCCCAAAACTCCGGGCATCGGGAGGGGGCCATAGCAGTGCCAAGCGAAGCCGGCCACTGGCGGCGGAAGGCAGCGCTCTTTGTCGCAGCAGGGCGCCGCTTGAAGCCAACGGGCCTGGCCTTGTACGAGGGGGCTTCCCTCCACGGCAGCCCGGTTGGAGGGGAGGCCACGTCCCCCGTGCACGCAGCGCTTTGGGTGGTGCTTCTCACAGCCTTGGGCGGCGCCCCGAAGGACGAGGCGGTGCTCGCGCTCGGACGGCGACTCAGCGCGGACTTCTGGGCGGGTCAGCTGGAGCCGGTGTGGGCCCAAATGGACGAGCAAGTCCAGACCGCGCTCGGGGGAAGCCCGGAAGGCCTTTCTCGCGCTCGAGAGCAGATTCTCGACCGCTTCGGGGGCCCCGGAGAAACGCTGGGGGAGCGCGTGGCCGATGTCCGTGGAGTGCAAGTCTACCTGCGCACCTTCCGCGGGAAGACGGAGCAGCCACTCCTCGAGCAGTGGGCTATTCAAGACGGAAAAGCCGTGGCCGGCTTCTTCGTCCGCCCGACGGAGCTCCCGGTGGAAACGCTGAAGCGGCCCCCGCCGTCGCCCGCAACCTACGGGCTGGTGGCGGGCCTCTTGGGAGGTACGGCCCTCAGCATGGCGGGCTTGAGCTACTGGCTCCGCCGTCGCAAGACGGCCGGCTGACGCGTCGGTGCGGCCCCGGGGGGCTTAGCCCGTTGCACCGGTGGAGGTGGTTTCCTTCAGCCCCTGCACCCGGAACGTCTGCACGGCCTGCTGCTTGCCGCGGACGGTTTGCGCCGGGAGCGCCTCGGAGCGGAAGCCGCTTCCGGCCTTGGAAATGGTGTTGTCTGCCGCGAGGACCTCGCCGCCCTTGGCAATGCCGCACAGCCGGGAAGCAATGTTGACGCAGTCGCCGATGGCAGTGAATTCGTGGCGGTCCGCCGAGCCCATGTAGCCCACCACCGCCACCCCGGTGTTGACGCCGATGCCCACCAGGATGGGCCTCTGGCCCTTGGCCTCGCGGAGCTCGTTGAGGGTGTCCACCTGGGCCTGCATCTCTAAGGCGGCCCGGAGCGCGCGGGCCGGGTCATCGCCGTGGGGCGAAGGCGGGCCCCACACCGCCATGACGCAGTCGCCGATGAATTTGTCCAGGTTCCCTTCGTGGCGGAAGACGACGTCGGCCATGGCGGTGAAGAAGGTGTTGAGCATGGTGACTGTCTCCTGCGGGCTCTCCCCCTCGGCCATGGTGGTGAAGCCGCGGATGTCGGCGAAGAGCACGCTCACCTCCGCCAGCCGGCCCATGCGCAAGAGCTCCACTTGGCCGCGCACCACCATGTCCGCGACCGCCGGGGACAAAAAGCGGGAGAGCTCGGCCCGGGTGACGGCCTCGGTCTCGATTTTCCGCGCCAGCTCGGCATTTTCCAGCGCGATGGCCGCCTGGCTGGCGATGCCCGACAGAATTTTCAAGTCCTTCTCGCTGAAGGCGTTGGTGCGCTCGCGGGTGTCGAGAAACAGCACGCCCTTCAGCTCGCCTTTGGCCAGAAGGGGCACCGCCATCGCGCTGCGAATGCCCTGGGCGACGATGCTCTCGCTCCCCGAGAACCGCGAGTCCAAGACTGCGTCGGCGGTGAGCACCGCCTGGCGCGTCTCCAGCACCCGCTTGAGCACGGTGTCCGAGACGACGACTTCCTCCTCCTGCTCTTTGCGGTGGCGGACGGCCTCCGGGACGAGCTCGCCCTTGGCGTCCACCAGGAAGAGCACGCCGTGGTCGGCGGCCAACAGGTCGAAGCTGGCCCGCAGAATTTTGTCCAAGAGGCTCTTTTGGTCGCGCTCCAGCCCCACCTGACGATGAAACTCGTGCGCGATGCGGAGCTTCTCGTAGTCCGCCCGGAGGGCGTTGGCGTCCTTCAGCTGGTCGACGGGACGAAACTCGTCGTCGTTCACCGGCTGGTCGATTTGGGCCAAGAAGGCGGGCGCGGCCTGCGCCGAGGCCAGCACCGTCACCCCTGGGCTACCGGTGCTGGTGAGCAGCTCACTGGAGTGAAAGGTGAGCCGGGAGTTGCCGAGCGTAATCTCGTCCCCGTCCTTCAGCCGATGCTCGCGGATGCGGCGGCCGTTGACGTAGGTGCCGTTGGAGGAGCCCAGGTCCTTGACGAGGTAGGTGTTCCCCGCGCGCTCGATGCAAGCGTGCTCCTTGGACACCTCGCGGTCGGCGAGCCGCAGGGTATTGGCCGGGTGGCGCCCCAGGGTGGCGCGGCCAGTCAGCGGGAACTCGCTCACCTTGCCGTCCAGAAGGCGCCCGGTGAGGAAGGCCGTCCGGGGGCTGGTTCGGACCGAAGGCAGCGGTGCCAAAGCCTCGCCGCAAGACGGGCAAGCTGCGGGCCACGGGTGGGCCAGCGGCGTTCGGCATTGAGGGCAAGCCGTGGGCATGTCGCGACTTCACCGAGGGAAAGGCCCAGCCAACAGGCCCCCCCGGGCGGGGAACGTTAGCAGAGCGACCCCGGGGCGCAAACGGACGGGACTGCCCAGGGGCGGGCTGGCCCCCCTCGGCTTTCTGGTACAAGCGTCCGGCCGTGAGACTGAAGCAGAAACCCGAGGACTTCAGCGTCAAGGAGTCCTTCCGCTTTGACGCCGACCCGGAAGGTCGCCACCGGGTGTACCTCATGGACAAGCAGAAGCTGTCCACCTTTGAGGCCCTGGACCGCATCCGGGCCCGCTACGGCCTCTCCCCGGGCTCCATCTCCTTCTGCGGCTTGAAGGACAAGCAGGGACGCACCGAGCAGCTGATTGCCGTGGACGGCAAAGACGTGGAGATGCAGGACCCGGACTTGCGCCTCAAGCCGCTGGGACGGACCGCCCGCCCCTTGAGCGCTCGCAACACCACCTCCAACCGCTTCAGCGTGACGGTGCGCGCCCTGAATGAGGAGGACTTGGCGCACCTGCCCTTGGCGGCGGCCGAGGTGAACCGGCTGGGGGTGGTGAATTACTTCGACAGCCAGCGCTTCGGCTCGCTGAAGCACGGGCAGGGCTACATCGCCAAGGACCTCCTGCGCGGAGACTACGAGGCCGCGCTGAAGAATTACCTCGCCCAGCCTTCGCCGCTGGACCGCACCGACGACGCCAAGGTGAAGGAATTCTGGCGGAAGCACTGGGGCGATTGGAGTCGCCGCTGTCCCTTCGAGGCCAACCGGCGCTACGAAAGAATTCTCCGGAGCCTCCGCGAGCGGCCGGGGGACTACCTGCGCGCCTTCTTGCAAATCGACGCCGACTACCGGGCGTTGCTGCTCTTCACCTACCAGAGCTGGCTGTGGAACGAGGGCGTGCGTCGGCTGCTGCAGCTCACCTTTGCGCGCACCTCGCTCTTCCCCATGCGCTACCAGGCGGGCACCCTCCTCTTCCACAAGGATGGCGACCCGGAGGTGCTGGCTTGGCTCCGCACCGCCACCTTCCCCTTGCTGGCGCCGGACACCAAGCTTTCCGACCCGCGCATCGCCGAGGCCGTGGCCTGGGTGCTGGGCAAGGAGAAGCTCGCGCTGGAGGGCTTGCGCATCAAGGACGCCCAGCGGCTTTTGTACTTCAAGCACGAGGAGCGCCCCATCCTGGTGCAGCCGCAGAAGCTGGTGCTCGGCCGCGTGGCCCCAGACGAGCTCAACCCTGGCTACTCGAAGCTCAATGTGGCCTTCACCCTCTCCCCGGGCAGCTACGCCACCCTGGTGGTGAAACGCCTCTTCCACCGGGAAGGCGCCCCGGCCGAAGAGCCCAAGGGCGCGGAAATTCCCTGGCGCTCCGGGGCCCATACCCCGTACGGCCCGCGGACAGCGCGCGAAGAGGCGCCTCCCCGCAGTCGAGAACGCGAGAGCCAGGGCCAGGCCCCACCCCCGGCTCCGCGAGAGGCGCGCCCAGCGCCACCGGCACAAAGTGGCCCGAGCGCCCCGGCGCCCGCCCTGGGCTTTCGGGCACAGGCGTCCGCAAAAAAACTGGCGCGCAAGGCGGCCCGGGCCGCGGCGGCACCGCCGCTGCGCAAACCCTCGAAAGCATAGGGCATGGGGCGGCGCGGCAGGGCGTGCTAAGTGTCTGGAATCTGGAGACTTCCACGGGCGCACCGCCCGGCTGCTCAAGGAGGGCAATGGCGCCCGCGGGGCTGCGTAGAGAGGAACGTGAACGCGCTCTCCTCTTTGTCGCTTTATTGCCCCCCGGCGGCGCTGGGCGTCATGCTGGCCGAGCGAACTCCGTCGCTGCCCCACCGAGCCGAGGTGCTGGCCGCCCGCCGGGGAGACCGGTCGGCCTTTGAGACGCTGGTGCGCAGCGTCCAGCGCCCGGTGTACGGCTTGTGCCTGCGGCTGCTCCGTGTCGACGCCGAAGCCTCGGAGGTGGCCCAGGAGACGTTCCTGCGCGCCTACCAGAATTTGCACCGCTACGACGACGGCAAGCCCTTCGACTTGTGGGTGATGGCCATCGCCCGCAACCTTTGCCTTGACTTGCTCCGCCGCCGCAGTCGGATGCTCACCGACAACGTGGACGAGATGCATGAAGTCCTGCCGTCCGGAGCCGCCAGCCAAGAGGACGGGGTCATCGCCGGCGAGGAGCGGCGCTCGCTGGAGTCCGCGCTCTCCACCCTTTCGGTGGACGACCGGGAAGTGCTCAGCCTCTATTATGTGCAGAAGCGCACCACCAAGGAGATTGCGGTGGTGATGGGTGTTGCTCCGGGAACCATCATGGCCCGCCTGTTTCGCGCCCGAGAGAAGCTGCGCAAGCGGATGACCGCTGAGTCCGAGGAGGTGGCGTGATGGGCTGCCCGGACCTGGAAACCTTGCTGCTGTCCCAAGTCGACGGCTCTTCTGACTGCCAGGAGCATGTCGCCTCCTGCCCAGCGTGCGCCGCGCTCCTCGAGGAGCACCGCCAGCTGGAGAAGGACCTCTTCCGTCTGGTCGACCCGTTGCCACCGGTCGACCTGGTCGCCCGGGTGATGCAGCGCGTGGCCGCCGAGCCGCTCCCGGTGCGCGCGGAAATACGCGTCGGACTGTCCATTCTCGCCGCGACGCTGATGGCGGCGGTGCTCAGCTTCGTGGCCACCCATGGCCCCATCGGGCTCTTGGGGGCCTCCGCCGCCCGCTCCTTCGTCTCTTGGAAAACCACGCTCTTCGGCCTGAACAACGCCGTGCAGGTCGCCTGGTCCACCACCACAGTCCCGCTGGCGGTGTCCCTGTCGCTGATTTTGTTCCTCTCCCTGGTCGGCCTTCGGCGGGTGGCTCCGGCGCGGTCGGTGGAGATTGAGGTCATTCGATGAAGTGGCCGGTTGCAGTCATCGCCATCCTGGCAGTTTCGGTCTCGAGCCCGGTGCTCTCCGGACCTGCCCCGTCGCCCGCGCCGCGGGCCGAGGCGCAACGCCGCGTCAGCCTCAACTACCGCGGGCCGCTGCGCGAGGCCGTGAAGCGCATCGCCGACGACGCCAAGCTCAACGTCGTGGTGCGCGGCGGGCTGGACGAGGAGGGCGACTTCCACTTCGAAAATGTCCCCGCCGAGGAGGCGCTCGGCACCCTGGCCTCGGCCTACAACCTCATCCTGGAGCAGCACGGCTCGGTGTTTACCCTCCGCCCACCCACCGGAGCGGAAACGGCGGTGCAGGTTTCCAAGCAATTCGCCCATTCGGGTCACGCCGGCTTGGCCCCCATCCCTCCCCTCCCGCCCATGCCCCCCATCGCTCCTCTGCCCCCCAGCATCGGCCCGAAGGCCAAGGCCTCGGACGACGACGAGGACAGTGAGGACTCGGACAACGACGACGAGGACCGCCAGGAGCAGGCCGAGGAGCGTCGGTCGGACGCCGAACAGCGCCGGGCCGACATGCAGCAGCGCCGGGATGACATGCGCGAGCGGCTCCGAGACCTCAAGGAGCGGATGCGCGGACTTCCGCACCACGCGTCCTCCAACAACGGTTGCGACGTTTCCGTCACCGGGAACTACACCGTCGAGGAGGGGCAGGAGGCCTGTGACGTGGTGGTGTTCGGCGGCAACCTGGAAGTCCAGGGCCACGTGAAGGGCGACGTCGCGGTCTACGGCGGCAACATCCACCTCGGCTCCGACGCCGAGGTGCAGGGCGACGTGGTGGCCTTCGGCGGCGAGGTGACCACCGACGAGGGTGCGGAAATCCACGGCGAGCAGATGTCCATCGGCTCGGGTGGAAGTGGGATGATGACCAAGGGCGCCAAAGTCATCCAGCGGGTCGCCAACG
The DNA here is from genome assembly GCA_963745475.1 of uncultured delta proteobacterium. Classification (GTDB taxonomy): domain Bacteria; phylum Myxococcota; class Myxococcia; order Myxococcales; family Myxococcaceae; genus JADGRA01. Next base: position 1,064,679 of record CAVUXN010000008.1, on the reverse strand, counting down.
CGCACTCCGGCGGCTCGAGCGGCTCGAGTCTCAGCTGGAAGCTGCCCAAGCTCTTGCTGGAGTTCGCCTGCTTCTTCGCGCTGAGCTTTATTTTCCTGATGTTCGCCCCGGCCCGCATGAAGCAGATTGAGGCCGAGGTGAAGCGCGACCCGGTGAAGTGCGGCGTGGCTGGCCTGGTGGGGAGTGTGGCGCTGGTTCCGATGTCGGTCATGCTCTTCGTCCTCATCATCATCGGCTGGCCCTTCCTGGCTGTCCTGTGGCTGCTCACCCTGTTGGGCGTGGGCATGGGTGCCACGGCCATTGCCGCGGAGATTGGCACTCGGCTGCCGGTGCTGAAGTCCACGCGCAAGACGCAAGCCGCCGTCCTGGCGCTCGGGATTGGCGTCCTGTTGCTGGTCGAGCTCATCCCCTACTTGGGGCCGCTCATTCTCACCGCCGTGGCCATGGTGTCCCTGGGCGCCGTCATCCGCACCCGCTTCGGCGGAAAGCCCCAGGGTTACCCCGAGCCCATCTAAGGGCGGCTTTCGGGCCGAACCCGAGGGCGCTATAGGGAGCGGAGCCTCTCTCCCCTCCCCGTCCTTCGGAGCCGCTCGATGTCGCTCACCGCCAGTTTCCCGAAACTCAGCGCCGCCATCTCTGCCTTCAACGCGGCGGGCCAGGTGGGGCCGGACCCGCTCGCCTCCGTCTACGCCGAGCGGCGCAAGCAGCACTCACTCTTCTCCAACCTCCTCTCCGACCAGGACTTGGAGGCGCTGCGTCCCTACCTCTTTTGCCATGGCGGAAACATCGCCCAGCGCCCAGGGGACCGTCCCACCCGCGTCACCAACCTCATCGCGGGCGCGTGGAGTCTTCCCGCCAAAGGCGAGATGGCGGTGCTGCAAAGCCTCGCCGACCGGCGAATTCCGCTCATGGAGGTGCCGGCCTCGACGCAGGAGGACGTGGAGAAGGCGGTGGCCGCCGCCACGGCGGCCTGGAAGAGCCTGAGCTGGGCGCAGGAAGTCTTCACCTACCGTAAGCACGTGGTGAAGAACTGGAGCCGGATGCTCGACTACTTTACCGAGGACTGCCTGCGTGAAATCCGCCAGCAGATTCCCAAGACGCGGCTCGAGGCCCAGAAGGACTTTTTCGAGGCCAAGCGCGCGGCGGACCACCTGGAGGGCTCCGCCGAGGCAGCCATTCAGGGCGAACTGCTTCCTCCCATGACTGAGGGCCACACCTACTGGCGCAACGCCTACCTCCCCGCCGGGGTCAGCGTGATTATTTCGCCGATGAATTTCATCTACGGCATTCCCGGCATCCACCTCATCGGCGCCTACTTGGCGGGGGTGCCCTTCATCTACAAGGGACACCCCTTCGCCGCGCTGAGCAACACCACCATGGTGCGCATGCTGCTGGCCGCGGGCGCGGACCCGGCGTACGTCCAGAAGGTGGAAGGCTTCGGCGGCGGCATCGCGTCTTTGGCCACCGACGAGCGGGTGGCGGTGGTGGCTGTCACCGGCTCCTCGGAGACGGCCCGAAAAATTCAAAACGTCCGTGGCCTCAACCGCCTGCGCTTCGAGGGCGGCGGCTGCAACTGGTCCTGGGTGGACGACGGCTTCTCCGAGGCCGAGCTGAAGCGCATTGCGGTGCGCCTCACCTATTCCAAGCTCGGCTTCGGCTCTCACAAGTGCACCTCGCTGCACGGCGTGGCGGCCTCCGCCAAGACGCTCGACGTCCTGCTCCGCTTCATCGACGAGGAGATGGGGACCTGGCGCGTGGCCGACCCCCGCGAGGCCACCGACGACAAGGTGGTGAGCCCGCTCATGGTGCACAAGGCCCAGACGCTTGTGGACATTGTTGCCGAGGCGAAGAAGCAGCCCGGGGTCTCCGTCCTGCGCGAGGGCGGGCGGGCCGAGGGAAGCTACGGCGAGCATTCCGAGGCGGTGAAGCCCGCGTTGTTGCGCATCCGCCCGGACACCAAGGTGAAGGTGAATTGGGACGGCAAGGGGGTGGGCGAGTTTCGCTTGGCCACCACCGAATTCTTCATGCCCATTCTGGTGGGCATGGAGATTCCGGACTTCGAGTCCTACGTCCGCTTCTGCCTCTTCGAGAACCCGCATGACTTGGCGACGTCGCTCTGGACGCGCGACGACAAGAAGCTGCAGCTCGGCCGCCGCACCTTGGGCGGGATGCTCAAGGAGAATGACGGGACGGACTCGGCCCTGGAGTGGGAGGAGTTTGGCGCCTCCGGCATCGGTGAGTCCGGCAACATGGGCGTCGGTGAGGTGACGGCCACCTTCAGCATCTACACCCGGCGACAGAAGGGCCGGCACCTCACCTTCTAGCGGCTCGCCCCGCCCCGCGTAAAAGCCGGGCCAACCGCGCCCAGCAAGGAGTCTTCAACCCCATGGTGTGGCTGGGCTGGGCGCTGTCCCTTCTCTTGCTGGGCGTCGGCTTCCTCGGCGTCTGGTTGCCAGCGCTTCCAGGCCTTCCACTCATGGCGCTGGGGGCCTTCGTCCACAAGCTTCTCGTCCCGGGCGTCCTCTCCTGGTGGACGGTGGGCGTCTTCGCCCTCGTGGCGGCGCTGGGCTTCGCCTTCGACTTCGCCGCGACGGCCATCACCAGCCGCCGCGCCGGCGCCACCAAGGCCGGCATGTGGGGCGCCGTGGTGGGAGGGCTGGTGGGTCTCTTCTTCGGCTTGCCCGGGCTTCTCCTCGGCCCGGTGGCGGGGGCGGCGCTGGGGGAGCTGGTGCTGTCGCGGCGGAGTCCCCAGGAGGCGGTGAAGTCCGGCGTCGGCGCGGGCTTGGGGGTGCTGGTTGGCTCTCTGGGCAAGGGGGTGATGGGTGTTTTTCTGCTCGCCCTCTTCGCGCTCAACTGCTTCTTCCGCTAAGAGTCCGGCCCGGCAAGAAAGGGTTGGCTCAACCCGGCATGGGAAAGCGCAAGGCACTGGGGTGGCTCGCGGGCGTGGTGGCGGTGCTTCTGGCTGTCGGGCTCGGGCTTCGGGCCGGCTGCGTCGACATGTCCGCCACGGTGACACCCTCCGCCCTCGAAAGAGGACTGGCCAGCTTCTTGGTCGACCACTCGGTGGCCCGCCGGGCGCCCAAGGACCCGAGCCCCCTCAGCGTCACGCCGGAGGTGCTGGCGCGGGGCCTGGCCGAGTACCGGGAACACTGCCTCGTCTGTCACGGGGCACCGGGACTCAAGCCGAGCGGCGTCGCCCGCGGCCTCAACCCCGACGCCCCGGATTTGTCCTCAGCGGACTCGCAAGAGGCCTCGGACGGCGAGCTCTTCCAAGTCATCTCCTCGGGCGTGCGCATGTCCGGGATGCCGGCCTTCTCCAAGAGTGAGTCCCCGGAGACGCTGTGGAAGGTGGTGGCCTTTGTGCGGCACCTTCCGAAGCTGACGGACGCCGAGCGCGAGGCGTTGTCCGAGAGGCGCAGTCCTCGGGGGCCTCCGCCGCCGGACGGAGGGACGTGAGGCCGTCCCGGCCGCTTTTCGCCGCCCCCGGGGCGCGCACCTTGGCGTAGAAGGGAGGCGCCGCCCATGCGCCGCCTCGTCGCCGTCCCCGCTGAACGCGCCGTCACCCTGGACTTCGAGGGGGAGCCGGTCGCGGCCATGGAAGGGGAGCCGGTGGCGGTGTCCCTCCTGGCTTCTGGACAGGGCGTGCTGGCCCGGAGCATCAAATACCACCGCCCGCGCGGTCCCTTCTGCCTGGCCGCCGCGTGCTCGCAGTGCCTCATGCGCGTGGACGGGACGCCCAACCTCTTCTCCTGCCGCGTGGCCACGCGCGGCGGAATGCGCTTGCAGCGTCAAAACAGCTACCCCTCGGCCAAGGTGGACGTTTTCTCCGCCATTGACTGGCTCTTCCCCAGTGGCCTCGACCACCACGCCATGTTTGCCGGCGTCCCCGTCGCCGACCGCGTCATGGCCAAAGTCGCGCGCCACCTGGCCGGGCTCGGCCTGTTGCCCGACGAGGTGGCCCCCTTGCGCGCGCCGCCCGAGCAGCTGCAGACAGAGGTGGCCATCGCCGGAGGCGGCGCCTCCGGGCTGGCGGCGGCCGAGGTGCTGGCGGCGGCGGGTGTGCCCTTCGTCCTCCTCGAGCGCGAGGAAGCGCTCGGCGGCCGCTGGCGGCTGGGTGCCCCTGAGGCCTCCACGCCCCCACTGGAGCTCCGGGCGGCTTCGGGGTCCGTGCGGCTTCTCACCACCGTGCTCGGCCTCTACCAGGGCGGGGACGGCCGTTTCCTCGCTGCGGTTTCCCGAGGCCCCGAGGGCCCGCGGCTCCTGCTCGTCCACGCCCCGCGCTTCCTCTTGGCCTTGGGCGGACACGCGCCCCTCTTGCCGTTTGAGGACAATGACTTGCCCGGCATCTTCAGTGGGCGGGCCGTCAGTGACTTGGTGCGACGGCGAGGCGTCCTCGCCGGCGAGGCCCCGGTGGTGGTGGGCCATGGGCCGGAGCTCGCCGGCCTGGTGAAGCTTTTGGAAACGGCGGGCGCGCACCCAACCGTCGTCCTGGACACCTCTGCGACGCCGTCCGAGGGAGCGCTTTTTGGGCAAGTCCTCAAGGCGCACGGCCGGACTTCGGTGCAAGCGTTGAGTGTGGAGCTCCAGGGAGGGGGCCGAAAGAAGCTCGACTGCGACGCCGTGGCCCTCTCCGTGCCACCGGCGCCGGCCTACGAGGTGGCCCGCCATGCGGGCGCGCGCGTCGTCTTCCGTCCGGAACTCGGCGTCTTCGCCGTGGAAGCGGACGCCCAGGGCCGCACCCGGGCGGAGGGCGTCTATGTCGCTGGAAACGCCCTGGGGGGCACCACGGCCGCTCTGGAAGCGGAGTCGGGCCGTCGGGCGGCCCAGGCGCTCGTCGGCGAGGTGGCCCAGTGAGCAAGGCCCTCATCTGCCCGTGTGAGGACGTCACCCTGGACGACGTGGAGACGGCCATTGCGCGCGGCTTCCGCGACGTGGAGAGCATCAAGCGCTACACGGGCTTCGGCACCGGCATCTGTCAGGGGAAGAGCTGCCTCAACAGCGTGGCCCAGGTGCTGGCCCGCACCCCCGGCGTCTCCTCGGAGGCGGTGCTGCCCTTCACCCCCCGTCCGCCGCTCGAGCCCACGGAGCTCAGTGTGCTGGCCACGCTGGAGGTGGACGAGCGGGTGGCGCCCCCCGTCGGGGTGCCGCTGTCGGCCGGTCCGCCGCCGGCGGCGTTGCGGCCAACGACGCCCGTCCCTGCCCGGGCGGACGTCGTCATTATCGGCGGTGGCGTCATGGGGCTCGCGCTGGCCCACAACCTGGCCAAGCGGGGTTGTAGCGACGTGGTGGTGCTGGAGAAGGGGTACCTCTGCGCCGGGGCTTCGGGACGCAACGGGGGCGGCGTCCGGATGCAGTGGGGCACCGAGGCCAACATCGAGCTTGCCAAGCGCTCGGTGGAGCTCATGAAGCAATTCGCCGGGGAGATGGGCATCAACATTTGGCTCCGGCAGGGCGGCTACCTCTTTCTCGCCAAGAGCCGGGCGGTGGCCGAGCGACTGGAGCGCAATGCCCAGCTCCACAACCGCCACGGCGTGCGCACGGAAATTCTCGCCCCGGACGCGGCGCGGGACCTCGTCTCGGGCCTCACCCTCAAGGACGTGGTGCTCGCCGCCTACCATCCCGAGGACGGTGTCATTTTCCCTTGGCCCTTCATGTGGGGGTACGCCCAGTCGGCCGAGAAGCGGGGCGTCCGGGTGGAGACATTTACCCAAGTGACGGGGCTTTCGCGTTCCGGTGGCCGCCTCACCCACGTGCAAACCGACCGCGGTACCCTCGCCGCGGACACGGTGGTGCTCGCCGCCGGCGCCTGGAGTCCGGAGGTGGCCCGGCTGGCGGGCGTGGCGCTCCCCAACGAGCCGCACCGCCATGAGATTCTCAGCACCGAGCCGCTCAAGCCCTTCCTCGGGCCACTGGTTTCCGTCTTGGACTCGGGCCTGTACTTCAGCCAGTCCATGCGCGGAGAAATTGTGGGCGGGATGGGAGACCCGGCCGAGCCGGCGGCGCTGGAGCAGGGGTCCACGCTTCGTTTTCTCGCCCGGTTTGCGCGCGCGCTCACCGAGCAGCTGCCGGTGCTGGGGAAAGTGAAGGTGCTCAGGCAGTGGGCCGGCTGCTACGACGTGACGCCGGACAACAACCCCATCCTCGGCCGTACCCCGGGCCTGGAAAACCTCCTCCAGATGTCCGGCTTCGTCGGCCACGGCTTCATGATGGCGCCGGCGGTGGCGGAGCGGATGGCGCAGTGGATGGTCACGGGGGACAGCGACGAGCTCTTCACGCGCTTCAACTTGAGCCGCTTCGCGGGCGGGACGCTGGAGCGGGAAGACATGATTATTGGCTGAAGGTTTCGTCTCAGGCCACGGGTGAGGGCGACGCCTCCAGCAAGGGAAGCTGGCGCGCAGGAAGGCTGAGCGCCAGCGGCGAGACGCGGGTGACTTTGACGTTCACCACTTGGCCGGTGCGCTCGACCCGGCCTTCGGCCAGCAGGAAGCTCGAGCCCAAAAGAAGCGAGCGCTGGCGCTCGAACGTCTCGGGCGGCACCACCAGATTGGCCATGCCCGTCTCGTCCTCCAAGGTGAGAAAGGCCACGCCCTTGGCGGTGGGTGGCCGCTGGCGGCAAGTCACCAAGCCGCCGACGCGCACCCGCGAGCGGTGGGGTGCCTGTTGGAGCTCGCTCGCGGACAGGGCGCGGCGGCTGCGGAGGTACTCCCGCAGGAGCGCCACCGGGTGCTTCTCCAAGGAGAGCCCGGTGGTGCGGTAGTCCTCCACCACGCGCTCCACGAGGCTCGGCGTCCCGCCCGGCTGCGGCGAGGCGTCCAGGAGCTCTCCATGGAAGAGGTCCCCGGCGTCGGTGGTGCTCAGGGCTTGGACGTCCCACTCCGCCTGCCGGCGGTTTGCACACAGCGCGTCGAGCGCCCCGGCGCGGGCCAGTCGCAAGAGCGCCCCCTTGGGAAGCCGTGTGCGCCGGACCAGCGCGCGCAAGTCCGCGTCACCTGCGCCAGGCCTCCCGGTGGCCACCGCCTGAGCGTGCGCCTGGTGCAGACCGCGGACTTCTCGGAGGCCGAGCCTCAGCGCGCCCTCCTCGAGGGTGCAGTCCCAGTCCGAACGCCGGACGTCCACCGGGCTCACCGCCACGCCGTGGCGGCGAGCGTCTTCCACCAGCGTGTGCGGGGCGTAGAAGCCCATGGGCTGGCTGTTGAGCAGTGCTGCGGCAAAGGCCGCCGGGTGGTAGTGCTTGAGGTAGGCGGAGGCGTAGGCGATGAGGGCGAAGGATGCGGAATGGGACTCCGGGAAGCCGTAGTGGCTGAAGCCCTTGAATTGCTCGAAGCACCGCTCGGCATAGTCGCGGCTGTAGCCACGCCGGACGCACCCCTCGATGAAGCGGGCGCGCCAAGTGGGAAGCAACGCCGCCGCCCGCTTGTGCATCAGCGCGCGCCGAAGCGCGTCCGCGTCCGCCTGGTTAAACCCTGCGGCCGTCACCGCGAGCCGCATGGCCTGCTCCTGAAAGAGGGGGATGCCCAGCGTCTTCTCGAGAATGGCCTTCACCTCGTCGGAGGGGTAGGTGACGTCCTCCAGCCCCTCGCGGCGTCGGAGGAAGGGATGGACCATGTCCCCCAGGATGGGACCCGGGCGGATGAGGGCAATCTCGATGGTCAAGTCATAGAAACTCCGCGGCCGGAGCCGGGGGAGGAGATTCATCTGCGCCCGGCTCTCCACCTGGAAGACGCCCACCGCGTCCGCCCGTCCCAGCATCTCGTAGACGTCCGGGTCCTCGGGGGGGAGCGTGGCCAGGGTGAGCCGCTTGCCCTCGTGCTGCTCCACCAGCCGGAAGCCCCGGCTGAGCGCGGTGAGCATTCCCAGGCCGAGCAAGTCCACCTTGAAGATGCCCAAGGCCGCCAAGTCGTCCTTGTCCCATTGGACGACGGTGCGGTCAGCCATCGCCGCGTTCTCCACCGGAACAATCTCTGACAGCTCGCCGTGGGTGATGACGAAGCCGCCCACGTGGATGGAGAGGTGGCGCGGGAAGCCCTCCAGCGCCGCGGCTTGGGCGAGGGTGTGCTGGACGCCCCTGTCCTCCGGCCGCAGACCGGCCTCGCGCACTTGAGCCGTCTGCAGCGCCGAGGAGCCCGTCATCTCGGTGACGCGGGCCAGGCGGTCCACCTGGTCCAGCGACAGTCCCAGCACCTTCCCCACCTCGCGGATGGCCAGCCGGCCCCGGTAGCAGATGACTTCGCACACCATGCCCGCGCGGGACCGCCCGTGCTTCCGGTAGACGTACTGGAGGACCTCCTCCCGGCGCTCGTGCTCGAAGTCCACGTCGATGTCCGGCGGCTCGGGGCGCTCCAGGCTGAGGAAGCGCTCGAAGAGCAGCCCCATGCGGACCGGGTCGATGGCGGTAATGCGGAGCGCGTAGCAGACGGCGGAGTTGGCGGCGCTCCCCCGCCCCTGACAGAGGATGCCGCGCTCGTGCGCAAAGCGGACGATGTCCTCCAGCGCCAGAAAGTAACCGGCGACTTGCAGTCGGTCGATGAGGGCGAGCTCGTGGGTAATTTGCCGTCGCACCGCTTCTGGGACGCCGGCGGGGTAGCGGCCAGCAAGGCCCTCCTCCACCAGGGCGGTGAGCCAGCTCTGCGGGGTATGCCCGAGAGGCAAGTCCTCCTGGGGAAATTGGTAGCGCAAAGCGTCGAGCGAGAAATGGCAGACGTCGGCCAGCTCCAGCGTCCGGCCCACCGCCTCGGGCAAGTCCTGGAAGAGTCGGGCCATCTCCTGAGGCCCCTTCAGGGTGCGCTCGGCATTGGGGAAGAGACGAAACCCGGCGCTGGCCACCGTGACGCCATGGCGAATGCACGTCAGGGTGTCCTGGAGCGGCTGCCGCTCGCGGACGTGGGTGTGCACGTCGTTGTGGGCGCAGAAAGGCAAGTCGAGCCGGCGCGCCAGGGCGAGCGACTCCTGGAGCCGCACCTCATCTCCGGCCGAAAGCGTGCGGCAGAGGCCAACGTAGAAGCGTCCCGGAAACGCCTCGGCCAGCGGTGCCACTTGCGCCTGTGGCGCTGGGGCAGCCAGCAGCAGAAGGAGCCCCTCGGCGCATTCCGCCAGCGCCTTCCAGGACACTCCCGCCTCCCCCTTGGGGTGGGCCAGCCTCCCTCGGGAAATGAGCTGGCAGAGGTGCCGGTAGCCTTGGCCATCCTGGACGAGGGCCACCACCGGAGGCCCGTCCAGAAGCGTGAGCCGGCTTCCGACGAGCAGCTTGAGCCCGAGGGCACGAGCCTGAAGGTGCGCTTTGACGACGCCGTAGAGGCCGTCCTGGTCCACCAGGGCCAGGGCAGACAGCCCCAGCTCGGCGGCCCGGGTAACCAGCTCCTCCGGGTGGGAGGCCCCCTCCAGGAAGGAGAAGTTGGAGCGGCAGACGAGCTCGGCGTACATGGCTCGCCCTGGCGTGTTACTGCTCGTTTGTTCAGTTGTCCAGGGGGCCTGGGTACGTCCCGAAGACATCGCTGACAGGTGGAATTTGGGGCCGAGGAGGGAGCGCCGTCAGGGCCCCCCCCCGGGGCCTTGTGCCTACCCGGACTTTTGCGCCTTCACCCAGGCCTGGACTTGTTCCTCCAGGACGTCCAACGGCAGAGGTCCTGCGCCGAGCACCTCGTCGTGGAAGAGGCGTACGTCGAACTTCGCGCCCAGCTCGCGCTTGGCCGCCTCGCGCAACTCGAGAATTTTGAGTTGGCCCACCTTGTAGCCGAGGGCTTGGCCCGGCCAGACAATGTAGCGGTCAGTCTCGCTCTGCAGGTCGACCTCGTCGATGCCGGAATGGGCGTGAAAAAAGTCCACCACCTGCTGGCGGCTCCACTTCTTGGAATGAAGCCCGGTGTCCACCACCAGCCGGATGGCCCGCAGCATCTCGTCCTCCAGGTGGCCGTAGTAGCTGTAGGGGTCGGTGAACAAGCCCACCTCTTCCCCCAGCCGCTCGGCGTAGAGCGCCCAGCCTTCGTCGTAGGCCACATACGAGCCGTGCTGCCGGAAGGAGGGAAGGTCCGGCAACTCCTGCGCGATGGTGATTTGCAGGTGGTGGCCAGGGACACCCTCGTGGAAGGCCGTGGTCTCGACGTTGAGGGTGGTGCGGTTGGCGAAGTCGCCGGTGTTGACCTCGACGTGGCCCGGCCGGACGCCATCCGCGGTGCCCATGACGTAGTCCGCGCCGGGAGCCTCCTTTTCTCGGAATTCTTCGATGGGCACCACGGTGAGTTTCCCCTTCGGCAACCGGCCGAAGAGCGCGGGCAGCTTGGCCTCCATCTGCGCCAGGTACTGGCTGTAGAGGTCGAGCACCTGTTGGCGGGACTGAAAGTGCAGCGCGGCATTCTTGGGAATGGAGTCGTTGAAGCTCTTGACGTCCGCGAAGCCGAGCTTCTTGGCCACCTTCAGCATCTCTCCCTCGATGCGCTTCACCTCAGCCAGGCCGACTTCGTGAATTTGCTCTGGGGTGAGGCTGGTGGTGGTGCTCGACTTGACGTCGTAGGCGTAGCGCGCAGCGCCGTCCGGCAGTGACCAGACGCCCACCTCGTGACGCCCTTTGGGCGCGTACTCGTCGCGGACGAAGGTCGCGAGCTTCCGGTAGGCCGGATTTACGTCCTTCTGGATGGCTCCGAGAATGGCACTCCGAAGCTGTTTCTTGTCCGCGGCCGAGAAGGTGGCCGGAAATGCGTTGAGCGGTTGAGCAAATGGAGAGTCGGCCGGCTTCGCGCCGGCGATGTCCTGGCACTGATTGGCGACTTTGAGCAGTAGGAACTGCGGAGGCATGAGGCCATCCCGCATGCCGTTGCGCATCTGCACCATGACTTGGTCAAACGCCCGCGGAATCTGCTTCAGCCGCGCGAGGTAGTCCCGGTAGTCCTTCACCGTCGCGAAGGACAGCACGCGCACGAGCTGTGGAAGCTCGAGGTGAATGCCCGAGTTTTGGAGGACCGGCATCTCCCAGTCCTTGAAGCGCGCCCCTTCCAGGGCCAGGCGCAGGTTCCTCACCATCAACCGCTTGTTCAGCTGCTCTTGGAGCGGAAACCCGGCGGTGTCGATGGCTTCAAAACGCTTGAGAAAGTCCGCCGTCGCGCGCAGGTCGGAGTCGATGAAGGCCTGGGAGTGGTCCGTCAGCTTGTCGTTGAAGCGCTTGTCCCCCAGCATCGACGCAAACTCGGGCGAGCTGCGCATCTGGTAGTCCCACTGCTCTTTAAGAAGGCTGTCCAGCGACTGCCGACGGCGTTCCACGTCCGACGGCTGGGCGCCTTGGGCCCAGACGACTGCCGGAAGGATGACGAGCAGCGAAAGCAGGGCGGTGGGTTTCAAGTCATTCGTCCTTTCACCAACTCTCTCCAAACACTCGGCTGCCCGGGCGCCGGTTTGGCCCCGGGGGGCCGTGAGGCTCAAGGCGCGGGCGGCGGAAATCCGCGCTTGCCTTGAACCCAGTCATCCCAGTGGCCGAAGGCCTTCATCTGTGCATCCATCTTGGTGGCTTTGAGCAGCGCCTCCACCTCGGCCCGGTTCTGCTGCTTTCCCGGCCGCTCCGGGGCTTCCGCCAAGGCCCACACCAGCACCGCCGCCAGTCCGGCATTGCGCTTGGCCTCGGTGAAATTGACGCGCTCATAGACGTCGGACTCAGCGTGGTAGTCCGGCAGGTACGGCACCGCGTCCTGGTCGGCGACGTAGGTGGGAATCCCGGCCAACAGGAAGTCGAAGTTGTCCGTCCCGTCAAAGCCGTCGAGGCTGTGCGCCTTCTCTCCCATGCCCGGCACCAGTGAGAGGGCCCGGGCGGCGGGCGCGCGCAGCTCCTTTCGGCCACTCACCGCGAAGCCGGTGGTGCGGCCGGAGCCCTCGTCAAACACCACCACCGCCACGTGGTTTTTGAGCTCGCCCTTGTGCTTCTCGGCGTAGCCGGCCGAGCCGTACTGCCCTTGTTCCTCCCCAGTGAAGAGGACGAAGCGCACCGTCCGGCGCGGCTTGAGCCCGAGCTCGACAAAGGCCCGCGCCACGTCCAGCACCAGGGCGGCGTTGACGCCGTTGTCCTCAGCCCCCGTCCCCAGGTCCCAGCTGTCGAGGTGCGCCCCCAACAGCACCACCTCCTCCGGCTTCTCACGGCCTGGAATTTCGCCAATGACGTTTTCCGAGGTGTACGCGCCGCCGGTCTCGTTTTGCAGCTGCATCCGGACGCGCACCTCGCCCTGGGCCAGTAACCGCGACATGCGCTCGGCCCCCTCGCGAGAAATGACGGCCGCCGGCATCGGCGCCAGCTCGCCGAAGTCCACCGGGTGGCGGTAGAGCAGCCCCCGCAGACGCGTCGACTCCAGGAGAAGCGCCGCCGCCTGCGCGCTACGCGCCGCGCTGAGGAGCGGCCCGCTGCGCATGTACTCCTCGAAGAGGTCATCGAGACTCTTCATCGGCTTCTGGTGCACGAGAAGTATGGCGCCGGCCGCACTCTTCCCCAACCGGACAAAGTCCGCGGCCGTCCCCTCCCCGGCGTCCACCACCCGCGCCTCGAGGGGCCCGGCCGTCGAGGGAGACATGGGAGCCGCGGCGCTGCGCACCAGGAAGGCCTCCGGGGACAGCACCCGCACCTCGGACGTCCCGGGGAGCCATTTCAACGGGACGGAGAAGGACTCGGTGGACACCTGGGGGAGCCCCACGGCTCGAAAGCGGGCCTCGGCCCAAGCCACCGCCCGCGCGCACGCCGCCGAGCCGGTGGCCCTTCCGCCCACGTGGTCACAGAGCTCCTCCAAGTCTTTGGGGAGGGGCGTGTCCCCCGCGGCGCGCTTGAGGAGTGCGGGACGAGGGTCCGCCGCAGCGGCCTGCGCCGGCCCTGGAAGCGCGAGGAAGGCCACCCACCCGAGCCACACCGCTGCCGCGCCATGCCGCATGCCCCCTCCTTTGGGGTGTCGCGCCACAAAAGACGGGAGAGTGTACGCGGCGACGGACGCAGGCCGGGAGCGCTTTCCCAAAAAAGCGAAGGCTTCTGCGGAGGGGCCTTGAAAGAAGCACCGCCTCCGGGGGTGCGGCCTTGCGTCGACGGCTGTGAGAGAAGCGCCTACGCCGAGGCGCGCGCGCCAGAACGCTTTCGCGGCACCGGGGTGACGTCCGGGTCGCCCACGGGCTCCTTCTCCCAGGGCGCATCCGCCGGTGCCGCACCCTCCACCCTCGGAAGGCGCATGGTGAAGCGCGCACCGCCCTCGGGCCGGTTTTCGGCCAACAGCTTCCCGCCGTAGCGTTCCACGTACTCCCGCGCCAGCGCCAGCCCGAGGCCGGTGCCCTTGCCGACGGGCTTGGTGGTGAAAAATGGCTCGAAGACGCGCTCGCGCAGGGCCGCGGGCAGCCCTCCGCCCGTGTCCTCCACCGAGACGCACACCTGCGCGCCCTCCTCGTACACGCGCAGACGCACCGAGCGCTCGGCCTCAGCCGGCAGTCGCTCCAGGGCGTCGGCCGCATTGCCCAGGAGGTTGAGCACCACCTCACTCAGGTGCCGCGCGACGGCGCGGACGGGCGGCAGCCCGGGGGCGGTGACGCACTCCAGCGGCGCGAGCGAGCTCGCGCGCGCCAGCACCACCGCGTCCGCCACCACGTCGCCGAGGTAGCACAGCTCCGGCGCCTCGCGGTCCTTGCGGGCGAAGACGCGCAAGTCGCGAATAATACTCTTGATGCGCTCCACGCCCCGCTCCGCCTCGTGGAGGGCCTGCACCACCTCCGCCCGCGCCGGCTCCGGCAGCCGCTCGGCCTCTAGCCGGACGAAGGCGAGGTTGGCGTGGACGAAGGCCAGCGGGTTGTTGATTTCGTGCGCCACGCCTGCCGCCAGCTGGCCAACGAGCGCCAGCCGCTCGGCGTAGCCGCGTTGACGCTCGACGTCGGCCAGCTGCACCGCCATTCGCTCGCGGGCCTCCTGCAGGCTGAGAAGCTTCTTCGACAGGCGCGTCCGGAACGCCGTGCCGTACAGGCCCATGAAGCCGGAGCCACCCATGAGGAAGCCCCACACCCAGAGACCGCGCGCGTCGAGGTGCGCCCTGAGGAGGACAAAGCTGCACGTGGCGCAGATGGCCCAGCCGAGCGTCGTGGCCCGCCTGTCGGAAAGCGTGAAGGGCGTCAGCGCCAGAGGCATCACCAGAAACCACGGGAGGTAGGCGCTGTGGGCGCCGCCCGTGAGCACCACCAGCCACACGCAGAAGAGGTTTGAGCTGACGATGAGCAGCACGTCAACCAGCCCTGTGCGGTGTGGGCCGAGCGGGCGCGTGACCGCGGCGCCGAGGACGAGGAAGAGCGACCAGCCGAGCCGCGCCGCCAGCAGCACCGGGTCCCAGCGTTGCACGAGGAGGACGTCGGCCGGCAGAAAGCACGCCACCGCGCAGGCAAAGGTGAGGAGGCCCTTCTGCCGCTCGACAGACTCGATGGCCCACTCATCCGACGCTGGGGCTGGAAGCTCCACGCCCTCAGAGGGTGAGCAACGGCTGGGCCAACACCAAAGCCTTGAATTGACGCCCGTCTTGGGTGCCCTGAACCGGTCGCCGGACACCGCCGGGTGCTGCTCGACCCTGCCCTGCGGAACCTCCGCGGGAGCGCCTCGGACTTTAGGCCGCCCGGCGGCCGGCGGCCGGGACGGCGACGAGGTGGACGCGCGCACCGGAGCGCCACACGGCCAGAGGCACAGCGTCCGTGGCCCGCAGCACCAAGAGACGGTGAATGTCGTCCACGTTGCCGACGGGCTCTCCGTGCACTCCGAGGATGAGGTCCTCGGGCTTCAGCCCCGCGTCTTCCGCAGAGGAGCCCTTGGACACGTCGAGAATGCGGACGGCGCGCGGCTGTCCAACGGCCTCGGCCACCGCCCGGCCCAGCATCTCCGAGCGCGCGGCCACGCCCAGCGTCCGCCGCCGCACAGCGCCGTGTTGGATGAGGACACTGGTGACCCAGGTGGCCGTCCTCGAGGAAACGGCGAAGCCCATGCCCTGGGCCCAGGGAATGACGGCGGTGTTGATGCCCACCACCTCGGCCGCGGTATTCACCAGCGGGCCTCCGGAGTTGCCGGGGTTGATGGCGGCGTCGGTTTGCACGAGCCCCTCGAAGACGCTGCCACCGGGCCCAGGCAGGCTCCGGTCGGTCGCGCTGACAATCCCCACGCTCACCGAGCGCTCGAAGCGAAAGGGGTTGCCGATGGCCACCACCAGCTGGCCGACGCGCGCCCCTTGGGCCAGCGTCAAGTGCCCGAGCTCCACCCCCCGCACCCGCAGCACCGCCAAGTCCGTCGGCGCGTCCGAACCGACGAGCTCGGCCGGCACTGCCTCCCCGTCCGGAAGCCGCACCCGAAGCGCCTTCCCCGAACCCGCCACGTGGTGGTTGGTGAGCAAGTACCCGTCCTGCGCCACCACCACGCCCGTGCCAGCTCCCCGGCCCTGCTCCACGCCCACCACCGCGCGGCTGGCCCTGGCCACCAGCGCCTCGAGCTCGTCGGAAAGCGCGGCCAGCTTCACGGGCGGACACCCACGGTGATGGAGCGCTGCTGGACGGCTCCGCCACGAAGCAATTCCACGGGCAGCACGCCGCCGATGGGCGCCTCGGACAACGTCCCGAGCAAGTCCTCCAGGTCCCCGGTGGGTGTCTGGCCCAGTTGCAAAAGCACGTCCCCGAAGGTGAGGCCGGCGGCGTCGGCCGGACTCCCGTCCTCCACCGCCACCACGAGCAGCCCCGTCGCCCGCCCGGACGCCGCTTTCAGTGACGAGGGCAGCCGGACGGGCTGCGTCCCAAGGCCCAAGTAGCCCCGGCGCACCCGGCCATGGGTGAGCAACTCCTTCACCGTGCGCTCCAGCGTCTCGAAAGGCAAAACCATGCGCCGCGAGCGCCCGAGGCCGGACACCAACAGCCCAAGCAGCTGGCCCTCGACGTCCGCCACCGCCGCACCCGCCAGCCCGGGCCGGGGCGACACCTCGACGTGAAGGGCGGTGTCGACGCGCCCGCCCCAGGGCGTCCGGAAGCCCGGGCCGACGCCGCCGAGAAGCCCGAGACGTGCACGCACCTCTCCGCGCGGCCGAGAGACGGCCAGCACCAAACTGCCCGGGCGGAGGCCAGCCGAGGCGCGCCAGCGAGCAGGCTCGAGGGACGCGTTGGCCAGACGCAAGAGGGCTACGTCCAAGGCCGGGTCCTGCCCGACAAGCTCCGCGGCCAACTCCTCCTGGCCGAGCCGCACCCTCACCTGCTCCAGCCGCTGCACGGCGTGGGCCGCGGTGAGGAGGAGGTCTTTGGCATAGGCCACGCCGGTGGCCGGCCAGCGGCGGCCGGGAAAGGAAACCAAGGAGCGGCCAACGGACTCGGTGACGTCCGAGAGGCCTTGGGAGAAGCCGGCAAGTGGAAGCGCATTCATGGGAGGGAGAAGGTAAACGGCTGCTGGGCCGCTCCACATCGCCCGGATGGGCAGCCTCTCCCCCTAGCCCATTGGCCAGGTGGCCCCGCCCCCCGGGGGCTACAGGACGACGAGCCCGAGGCGTGCCGCCCGCACCACCGCCTCGGTGCGCCCCTCGACGCCCAGCTTTTGCAAGAGGGCGTTGACGTGAAACTTCACCGTGTGCCGACTGATGCTCAGCCGCTCGGCAATGGCGCGGTTGGAAAGCCCCTCGGCGAGTAGCCCCAGCACCTCGCGCTCCCGCTTGGTGAAGTCCCCGGGAAGCGCCGGCGCGCGGGCCAGGGGCCGCACGAGCTCGAGTGAGGCCTCAGAGACGTGTAGCCCGTGGGCGACGGCCCACAGCGCAGCGGACACCGTGTCCGGCGCCGAGGCTCGCGCCACGGCGCCCGCGACGCCGGCCGCGAGAAGCCGTCGCGCCGTGCCCTCGTCGTCCACCAGGGCCAACAGCGGCGGCCCCTCGGGCACCTCCGTCCGCAGCTGGGCACCGTGCGCGTCCCAGAGGACGGCGTCGAAGGAAAGCTCCAGCCAAGCGGAGGGGACGGCCGAGAGGCTGTCGACTTCCCCGGCCACGGCCCACCCGCCGCGGGCCAAGAGGTCGCGTAAAGCGGCGCGGACGAGTGCGTCCGGGGAGACGAGGAGTGCGGAGGGGGGTGAGGAGACGCCGGGCGGCATGGAGACGGACTTCCGTCAGGAGAAGGAATAAACGCGAGGGCCAGGCCCGTGCCACGGCTCCTCAAGGGACGTCAGTCGAAGAAACCGTGCAGGTAGAAGCGGCCGTCGCGCGCATCGCGAAACACCCACGCTGGCCCCAGCCCCTCGAAGTGCACCCGGTAGTAGTCGCGGGCAAAAGGCGTCGCCGTCCACCATTGGCCGCCGATGCGCTCCGGGCCGGCGAGGCCCAGCACCGCGCGGCGCCGTCCGAGCAGCCGCGCCCCGCGCAACTCGCCCGCTGGACCGACGTCGACGGGCAGCACCGCGGGCTCGGGGAAGAGGCGCAGAGGACGCTCTCTGGAGCGCACGTCCAGCGGCGTCGGGACAGACGGCGCGCGGCGCGCTTCGGCCTGGAGCCCCTGCTCGGCCGGAGGTGGACGAAAGGGCGCCAGGGCACGGGCCGCTTCCGGACGGTGGTTGTCCGCGGCCAGGGGGGAGGACAGCGCTTCGGGACCGAGCGCCGTCGCCAGGCGGGCCAGGACACTCTCCAGTCCAGCGTCACCCTCGGGCATGGCCCCCAGCACGCGCTGCTGGCCGCGGTCCTCGCAGGACTCGTCGACGCTCAGCACCAGCGAGGCCACCGGCGCGGGGAGCCGGAGGTCCTCCAGGCGGTGGCGAACCAAGTCGAGCAAGAGTTTTGGCTCGGCACTCGGCCGCGCCAGGACGAGGGGCACCGTCTGGGGGCCGTCCGGCTCCAAGAGAAGCGTCAAGGTGAGTCGCACCGCCGCCCGACAGCGCCCGCGCAAGCGTGCGCAAAGCGCCTCCAGGGTGCCCTTGAGGATGAAGAGCAGGGGCTCGACGCTCTCCGCCGGCGTTTCGAGGATGCGGACTTCTTCCACCAACTCGCTCACCGGAGCGGGCAGGAAGCGCGCGTCGTCCTCGCCGCGGGCGAGCCGCTGTGCCCGAAGCCCTTTGGCTCCCAGCCGCGCCACCACCTGGGCTGGCTCGAGCCCGGCCACCTCCCCCAGGCTGGCCAGCCCGAAGGCCCCGAGAGCGTCGCGCACGCCTGCGTCCACGCCTTCCAGCGCCTGGAGCGGCAGCGCGGCGAGGGCCTTCCCCGAAGCGCCACGCGGCACCACCGTGACGCGGCCCCCCCCGAAGCGAGCCAGGGCCCGGGCGGTGAAGAGCTCCGAGGCCACCGCGCCTCGCCCCCGGAGGCCAAGCGTCCGCAAAAGGCCGAGCGCGCGGGAGACGAATGGCTCCTCTCCGCCGACGAGAGAAGCGGCGGAGGCATCGAGCCAGAAGCCGTCCGGCGCCGAGGACATGGTGGCCGGAGCAAGCGTCAACAGCGCCTCGGCCACGCTAGAGAGTGCGAGGGCCTCCTCATGGGGGTGGTAGGGCCAGTCCCGGAGCGCCGGCAAGAGGGCGCGCGCCGCGGACAGCGTCATGCCCAGACGGACTCCGGCGACGGAGGCTGAGGTGGAGAGACAGGCCACCCGCTGCACGCCACGCACCTCGTGCACCAGCGCCAGTGGTGGCGCGTCGTCCGGGGAACGCGCTCCTCCGTCGCTCTCGGCGGCGAGCAGGGGCGCCCGGCGTTGCACCGCAAAGCGGGGAAGGTGCAGGTAGGCGACGCGCATTTGTCAAAAGCGCCCCAGCCCCGGGCCCAGTGCCGGCAACGCCACGTCCCGTCCCGGGCGCTGTCCCTGAATGCCGCACAGCCCATTGCGCACCTCGGCCGTCCGAGGACGGTGGAAGGGCTGGCCTCCCTCGGCGACAAAAGCCGGCTGCGGCGCCGGGACGAGGCCTGCGCCCTCGTGGAGAGAGAGGCCTCCGGGGGCCAGCTCCTCATAGGAGACGTCGGCCGAGCGGGCCGTCAGTCCCTGCCGGCTGCGCACCACCTCCAGCCGGACACTGCGCGGGCCGGCCGTCATTTTGAGCCGGAGCGAGCCGTCGCCCGGTGTCTCTTCCTGGGTGAGAAGCAACAGAAGGCCCCCGGAGTGGACGGCCGCGTCGAGGAGCCGCTTCGAGGCCTGGGGGGAAAGTCGGTGGCCAGTATGGGTTAAGTCCAGCACCACGCAGCTGAAGGCTCCGCTGCGTAACAGCTGTAGCGCCGCCCAACTCAGCTGAGAGGAGGGCTGCCGCCCAGCGGAGGTGGAGAGCCCCGGACGCACCCAGAGCAGCCGCGAGGGGTTGACTCCCAAGGCGGCCAGCGCCGGCGGGTACAACTCGCCCGCGCCGTCCACATAGGCCGCCAAGCGAAGTGCGCGGTGGGCCTCGGCCACGGCCCGCAGGGCGAGGCACGTCCTGCCGGAAGCCGCGCTGCCCCACAGCTCCACCACCTGTCCCAACGGAAAGCCCCCGGCGGGAAGCAGCGCGTCCACCGCCTTCACCCCGGTACGCAGCACGGCGAGGTGCGTCCTCGGGGCCGCTTGCAGCGTGGAGATGCGTGCACGCAACCGCTCCACCGTCTCGGCATTGCTCCGTGCCGCATCCATGGGACCGCTCCCCAACGCCGTTAAGCTAAACAGACGTTCAGTATCGCCCAGGCGACCGACACACAACCTCTTTTCCGTGGCGGCTCGCAACGGCTCGAAGCCTTTCAGCCACGACAGCTCACCAGCCAGCCACGTGTCGCAGCCCGGGGCCGCTGCCATTGCAAGCCCTGCCGCCTGTCGTCCACTCCTTGGGACGAAGCCTTCGGTGCCGAATTGATGGCTTAGGGCTCAGCGTCAGTCACCGGCGAAAGCCCTCCCCGCAGCTCGTGGCCGCGCGCCCTTCGCCGAGATTCAGGTGCCCTTGCCGAAAGCGAGGGCTCGCGTCAAAAACAAACGAGTGACTCCTGACAGCTCGTGGCCGCCTTCACGCACTGAAGGATTTGCCCCTGTTGGCTGCTCGACTGCGAAGCGCAGGCGTCGTTGCAATCGGCCTCTGCCAGCGAAACGTTGTCGGCATAGGCCGGGTTACAGATGATTTTGCACGATTCCAGCGGGCCCAAGGGCGGGGACCCGTCCGGGCTACAGACGTATTCGCACTCCGGACTCGCCAGACATTCCAACGAGGCTGCTGCAGGCCGACGCACAGTCGTTCGGCGACGAGCTGCAGCCCGAAAGCGTAGCCAACAGCGCGCCGAGCCCAAGTCCTCTCATCGGCACCCCCCCGCACCTCTGCCGACGTGCCATTCAGCGCCGAAATTCATCTCAACGCCTGCAATTTCGCGACGGAGCCGAGCTCAGCGGCAGAAGCCCTCGCCTGTCCCCCAAGCACGGTCATTCTGGGCACTTGCCAGTGACGTCCCTTGACGTGGCCAAAAACTGTCTTACCTGTCCAACCATGCTGTCTTTCTCGGTGCAGCCCTTGGCAACGTTCCTCCATGGACTTTTGATTGCTAGCCTAAGGACCGCTGGGTACCTGTGTGGCTGAGGTGCACCGTTTCTAAGAATCGGAGTCGAGATTCATATGTCTGAAGAAAAGAAGAAGGGCGGCCAGTCCGCCACTGCAATGGCCGCTCCGATGGTGCCCCCCAGCACCATAAACAAAGAAGACATCCCGCAAGTTCTGCCCATCCTTCCCTTGCGCAACTCGGTCTTCTTCCCCGGAGGCGTGCTGCCCCTGGCCGTCGGACGTCAGAAGACCATCGCGCTCATCAAGGACGCGGTCCGCGACGACCAGGTCATTGGCGTCGTCACCCAGCGCCGCGCCGAGGAGGAGGACCCAGGCGCCAGCTGACCTCTACGCCATGGGGACCGTGGCCCGAATCGTGAAGCTCCTCAAGATGGGCGAGGACAACTACTCGCTCGTCGTCCAGGGCCTGGCCCGCTTCCGGGTGCTGGAGCTGGTGCAGGAGTCCCCCTACCTCAAGGCCCGCGTCGAGGCGGTGGAGGACAAGACCGCCGCCGAGAACGTGGAGGTCGAGGCGCTGGGCATCAACCTCAAGAAGCTGGCCCGCGAAGTCATCGAGCTCATGCCCGAGCTTCCGGCGGCGGCCACCGAGCTGGTGGAGTCCATCACCCACCCCGGCCACCTCGCCGACCTCATCGCCGCCAACGTCGACGTCCCCATCGAGGAGAAGCAGGCCGTCCTCGAGACCGTGGACTTGAAGGCGCGGATGAAGCTCGTCCTCGAGCTGCTCAACCGCAAGCGGGAGATTCTCAAGCTCTCCAACAAGATCGACTCCGCCGTGAAGGGCGAGATGTCCAAGACCCAGCGCGAGTACTACCTGCGCCAGCAGCTCAAGGCCATCAAGGAGGAGCTGGGCGAGATGGGCGAGGAGGAGGAGGAGCTCGACGAGCTCCAGGAGCGGCTGAAGAAGGCCGGGCTTGCCTCCCGACGTCGAGAAGGTGGCCACCAAGGAGCTGAACCGGCTCAAGACCATCCCCGCCGCCTCCAGCGAGTACACCGTGGCTCGCACCTACCTCGACTGGATCGCCGACTTGCCCTGGGCCAAGCAGAGCGACGACAACCTCGACATCGAGAACGCCCGGGCCACCCTGGACGCGGACCACTACGGCATCCAGAAGGTGAAGAAGCGCATCCTCGAGTACCTCGCCGTCCGGAAGCTGAAGAACGACATGAAGGGGCCGATCCTGTGCCTCGTCGGCCCGCCGGGCGTCGGCAAGACGTCGCTCGGCCAGTCCATCGCCCGCGCCGTGGGCCGCAAGTTCGTCCGGCTCTCGCTGGGCGGCGTCCGCGACGAGGCGGAGATTCGTGGGCACCGGCGCACCTACGTCGGCGCCCTCCCCGGCCGCTTCATCCAGAGCATGAAGAAGGCCGGCACCAAGAACCCGGTGATGATGCTCGACGAAATCGACAAGCTGGGCGCCGACTTCCGCGGCGACCCGTCGGCGGCCCTGCTCGAGGTGCTCGACCCGGAGCAGAACAACAGCTTCAGCGACCACTACCTGGACGTGCCCTTCGACCTGTCCCGCGTCCTGTTCATCGCCACCGCCAACCAGCTCGACCCCATTCCCGGGCCGCTGCGGGACCGCATGGAGATCATCGAGCTCGCTGGCTACACCTTCGAGGAGAAGCAGCAGATTGCTCGGCTGCACCTCGTCCCAAAGCAGCTCAAGGAGCATGGCCTGTCCTCGGACCACATCGAGATTACCGACGAGGCGCTGCTGACCCTCATCACCAGCTACACCCGCGAAGCCGGCGTGCGCACCCTCGAGCGCCGCATCGCCGACTGCTGCCGCGCGGTGGCGGTGGACGTGGCGGGAGGAAAGGCCGACAAGCAAACCGTCACCAGTGAGCGGGTGAAGGAGATTCTCGGCCCCGAGTCCTACTACTCCGAAGTCGCCGAGCGCACCGAGGTGGCCGGCGTCGCCACCGGGCTGGCCTGGACGGCGGTGGGCGGGGATCTGCTCTTCATCGAAGCGACGAAGATGACCGGCAAGGGCGGCTTGACGCTCACCGGACAGCTCGGCGACGTGATGAAGGAGTCGGCGCAGGCGGCCTTGAGCTACCTGCGGAGCAAGGCCGACGTCCTGGGCATCAATCCCAACTTCCTGGAGAAGATGGACATCCACCTGCACTTCCCGGCCGGCTCCATCCCCAAGGACGGGCCGTCGGCGGGCGTCACCATCCTCACCGCACTCACCTCGCTGCTCACCGGCATCCGCGTCCGCGGCGACACGGCCATGACTGGCGAGGCGACGCTGCGCGGGCTGGTGCTGCCGGTGGGCGGCATCAAGGAGAAGGTGCTCGCCGCGCACCGGGCCGGCATCAAGCGCGTCATCCTCCCGGAGCGCGTGCGCAAGGACCTCCAGGACGTCCCGGAGCAGGCGAAGAAGGACATCGAATTCGTCTTCGTCACCCGCATGGATGAGGTGTTGGCCAACGCCTTGGAGACCAACCCCTTCCAGGCCCCGGCGGACCTGGCCAAGGCCGACGTCCCCCCGGCGCCCGAAGTCCGGGCGTAACCGCCCCCGGGGCGGGCGTCCGTTTCTGGACACCCCAAGGGCAGTGCGACGGCCGGGGCCCGAGCAGGAAACCGCTCGGGCCCCTCGTCTTTTTTGGGACATCTCCTCCGGCACTATGACGGAGATGTCAGACTTCGCATTGCCGCTGTCCGAGGGCCGCGCTTAGAGTGCCAGCCGACGCCGGCCTTCCGCTGCTGGCCGCCCCCGCCGACGGTGCGTTTCGGGGCACTGCGAGGCCGCGCAGGATGAGTGTTTCGACGTTTCAAGCTGGCATGAGCCTCACCGGGCGCCAGCTGGGGCGTTACCGGCTGCTCGAGCTCCTCGGGACGGGCGGGATGAGCGTCGTCTACCGCGGATTCGACACCGCGCTGCAACGCGAAGTGGCGGTGAAGGTGCTCCACCCCCACCTGCTTCTGCAGAAGGGCGACGCCCGCCGTCGGCTCGAGCGCGAGGCCCGAGCGGTGGCCCGCCTGCACCACCCCAACATTGTGGAAGTCTTCGACGTTGCGGACTCCACCATGGCGGAAGCCTTCCTGGTGACGGAGCTCGTGCGGGGCGAGACGCTGCGCGCGTTTGTGGAGCGGGAACGCTGCTGGCCCCCGGAGCTGGCCGCGGCCGTCGTCCAGCAAGTCGCCTTGGCGCTGGCCCACGCCCACCAGGCAGGGGTGGTGCACCGGGACCTCAAGCCGGAAAACGTCATGCTGCGCGAGGACGGCGTCCTCAAGCTGATGGACTTTGGCATCGCGCGCGTCCTCGACCCGGCGGAACGCATGACACAAACCGGCGCCCTGGTGGGCTCGCCGGCCTACATGGCGCCGGAAGTCATCGACGGGCAGGCCGCCGGGCCGGAGGCCGACGTCTTTGCCCTGGGCACCCTCCTCTACTGGCTGTGGACGGCCGAGCTGCCCTTCAGCGCAGCCACCACCGCGGGCGTGCTGAAGCGCATTCTGGACGGCGTCTACCTGGACCCGCGGGGCCGGACGACAGCGCTCTCGGACGAGCTCTTGTCCATCCTCGCGCGCTGCCTGCAGAGCAACCCCGCTGACCGCTACCCCTCGGCGGCGGAGCTGGAGGCGGCGCTGAGCTCGGCCTTGGCCGAGGCCGGCCTCGAGGACCCCGCCGCTGAGCTCTCTTCCTTTCATCTGGACCCCGGCCCAGCGCGGACGCGCCTCGTGGAGCGCCTCGCCGCCCGTTGTCGACAGGAGGCACAAGCCGCGCTGGCCGACGGCCGGACGGGGCTCGCCCTACGGCGCGTCGACCAGCTGTTGGGGCTGCGCCCGGAGGACGCCGTTGGCCGCTCCGTCCTGCAGCGCGCGCAGCGACGAGACCGGGTGCGCCGACGACGCGCACGGATGGGGGCCGGCGCCGCGGCCCTCGCCGCCGTGGCCCTGGCCGGAGCCGCTGGGCTTCGTCTCCGCGAGCTTCGACGGACGCCCCCGCTGGCCGCCGCCACGACGCCCAGTGTCCCTCCGCGGGCCGAGGCGCCGTTAGGGCGCGCGTCCTCACCGGCAGGGCCGAGCTCTTTGTTGGCGGCGCCTCCTCCGGCGAAGGGCGCCGAAGGCCCTCGGCTCGAGCCTTCGACGCCGGCGCGCGCCATCCGCGCCGAGCCGGTGGCGGTGGAGCTCCTGGTGCGCCCGTACGGCTCGGTTTCGGTGGATGGCGGGCCCAGGAGCCGGGACCCGCTGGCCGCACATGCCCTCCTCCTCGTGCCGGGCAAGCACTCCATCCGGGTGAGCTGTGAGTGGTGCGAGGAGTCGGACCACACCATTGAAGTCCTACCCGGAGGCCCGCAGACATTTGCCCTTCCCGCGCGTTTGAAAACGGCCTACGTGAGGTTCGACTTCGAGCCAAAGGACGCGAGGGTGACGGTGGCGGGCGAAGAGCGCACCTCGGAGGAAAGTCTCTCCAAGCCGTTTGCGCTTCTCTCTCCGCGCGCGGCCACCCGCTTCATCCACCAGGTGGCGTACGTCGTCTCCCACCCCGGCTACCGTGACGCACACGGGACCGTGGAAGTCCTCCCCGGAAAGAGCGAGACGGTGAGCGGGAAGCTGGAACCGAGATGACCCTGCTCCTCGTCCAGGCCGTGGCACTCCTCGTCCACGTCGCGCCGGCCAGCGCCCCCGAGGACGACGCCGTCCGGGCGGACCTCGCGGCCTTGGAAGCGGCGTATGAGTACGGCCGCTACGCCGAAGTCCTCAACCGCGCCAACGCCCGCTTGGACGGCGTCGGCCTCTCGGTGAGCACCCTGGTGCAGCTGCACAAAGTGGCCGGGCTCTCGGCCTTCAACCTGCAGCGCACCGACGAGGCCGAGCGCCACATCGCCGCGCTTCTCCGGCTGGACCCGGACTTCAGCCTCGACCCCTTCGTCTACCCGCCGGTGGCGGTGGCCTTCGTCGAGAAGCAGCGGCGGGCCATGGCCGCGGAGCTCGAATTCTTGCGCGAGCAACGCCGCCAGCGCGAAGCCGCGGCCAAGTCGGCAGCCGAGGAGCGCGCCGCCTTGGCCCGGGAGACGGAAGCCCAGAAGCGCGAGCTGGAGGAGATGTCGCACCAGGTGACGGTACGCACTGTGGAAAAGCACAGCGTGCTCGTGAATTTCGTCCCCTTCGGCGCAGGGCAATTCCAGGAGGGACGCGTCGCCGCTGGCACCGGCTTCGCCGTGGCCGAAGGCGTCCTGGCCATCGGCAGCATTGTCGGCTACTTCGTCTACGGCTCGCTGCTCACCAGCCGCACCATCCAGGTGAACACCTTCCCCGGGAGCTCGCAAACCATCGTCCAGACGGGAATCCCGGCGGCCAACGCCAGCGAGGCGCAGACGTGGCGGGTGGTGAAGGTGACGAGTGGCATTGGTTTCTACGCCGTCTACGTGGCGGGGGTGCTGGACGCGTTGCTTCACCACCAAGCAGAAGTCGTCACCACCCATGTCGAGACGCGTTCCGGGCCGGTGGCCAGCCCGCCCCAGGGGGCCCTGCTGCAGCTTGAGCTGAACCCCGCCCCTCCGGGCAGCGTCGGCATGGGCCTGGGAATGCGTTTCTAAGAGGGGCCTGCGCCAGTGCCCACGTTTCTCGTCCTCGGTCCGGATGGTATTCAGCGCTCGCTTCCGCTGGTGAAGCGCGTCACCAGCGTCGGCCGCCACCCGGACAATGACTTGCGCCTTCCGGACCCAGCCGTTCCGGAACACGCCTTCACCGTGCTGCGCGAGGGCGACTCCTGGCGCGTCGGCGCGGTGGACGCACCCTTCCAGGTGGAGGGAAAGCGGCGGGACGCGGAGGTGTTGAAGGAAGGGTTGCGCCTTCTGGTGGGGCGCACCGAGCTCACCTTCTCGGAACGGGCCGAAGCGCCGAGCGCGCCCGCTCCGGCGGATGCCCCAGCCATTCTCCGGCGCCTCATCCATTTCAGCGCCACGCTCTTGGGTTCCAAGGACGCCGACGCGCTTCTGGAAATTCTTCTGGACGAGGCGGTGGCGCTCACCGGTGCCGACCGAGGGATGGTGCTCGTTCTCAAGGACGGTGAGCTCAGCGTGCGGGCGGCGCGCAACGTCTCGCGGGAGACGCTGTCCGACGCCCGACGGCAGCTCTCCGACACCATCCTCGGCAAGGTGCTGCGCACCTGCGAGCCGCTCCTGGTGCAGAACGCGCTGGCCGACCCGGAATTCTCCAGCAGTGCTTCGGTGGTGGACTTGCAGCTGTCCTCCGTCCTCTGCGTCCCCTTGGGCGACCGGCCGCCGCCTTCGGGGCTGCTTTACCTCGGCACCGACCGCTTCCGGGGCGGCTTCGGTGCAGAGGCCCTGGACTTGCTCACCATTTTCGCCGCCCAAGCCTCGCTCCTGCTTCAAAACGCCGTCCTCCTCGATGAGCTCCGGCTGGACGTCCGGGAGCTCCGGGACCGCCTGCAACAGAAGCGCTACGGGGACTTGGTCGGGGCCTGCGAGGGCATGCGCGACGTCTACCGGCGCGTGGACAAGGTGGCACCGACGGACATTACCGTCCTCTTGGAGGGGGAGACGGGGACTGGCAAGGAGCTCATCGCGCGCGAAATCCACCGGCGGAGCCCAAGGAGCGAGGGGCCCTTCGTCCCTCTCAACTGCGGCGCCATCCCCGAGACGCTGCTCGAGGCGGAGCTGTTCGGCCATACCCGGGGCGCCTTCACCGGCGCCGTCAGCAGTCGGCAGGGCCGTTTTCAGGCCGCTTCCGGGGGAACGCTCTTTCTGGACGAGCTCGGGGAAATGAGCCCGGGACTGCAAGTCAAGCTGCTGCGGGCGCTGGAGGAGAAAGTCGTCACCCGCGTGGGCGAGTCCCGGCCCGAACCGGTGGACATCCGGGTGGTGGCGGCAACGCACCGGGTCCTGGAGGAGGAGGTCCGAAAGGGAAACTTCCGCGAGGACCTCTACTACCGGCTCAACTCGGTGTCCGTCCGGCTGCCGCCCTTGCGCGCGCGCGGCGAGGACGTCCTGGTGCTGGCCCGCTATTTCCTGGCCCTCTTCGCCAGCGAATTCAAGACGCGCGCCCGGGGCTTCAGCCCCCAGGCCCTGGTGGCGCTGCGCAAGCACGCCTGGCCGGGCAACGTGCGCGAGCTGAGAAACCGCATCCAGCGCGCCGTGGTGCTGGCCGAGCGCTCCTTGCTGCGGCCCGAGGACTTGGAGCTCACCTCGGAGGATGCCACGCCCGTGCTGCCGCTCGCCCAGGCGCGCGAGGCCTTCCAACGGCGCTACATTGAGCAAATACTGGAGCGCAACGGCGGCAACCGCACCCGGGCGGCGCGCGAGCTCGGCGTCGACCCGCGGACGGTGTTTCGCTTCCTGGAGAAGCAGGACGGCGACAAGCCGGTGCGCCCGGGTGCGGCGGACGCGCCGGACGAGGAGTTGTCGTGAGGGCCTTGGGCGCTGGGGCGCTCGGCGTGCTGCTACTCGCGGGCTGTCTCTTGCCCCAGGAGGACACCATCCTCGAGCCCATCCCGCCTCCGGTAAACCAGCCGCCCGCCATCCTCGAGAGTCAAGTGCAACCGTCGAGCCGGACTTTCACCGTGGACGGCGGCGCCGGCTGCCCCAACCTCGTCTTCAGCGCGCCGGTGGAGGACCCGGACGTCGAGGACATTCTGTACTTCGACTATTACGTGGACACAGCCCAGGTGGAGCAAGGCACCGTTCCCCCGAATGGCAATGCCTTCCGCGCCGAAGCCGCCACCTACACCGTGGACTTCGGCGACGCGGGCCCGGTGCAAACGCCCGGCATGCACCTGGTGGAGGTGCTCGTTGCCGACGGCCCGCTGGTGAATGGCGTGCCCGTTCCACGCACGGTGACGCTCCCGGACGGCGGGACGCGCATCGACACCACCTACGCCGTCAGCTACGTGTGGCTGGTGACGGTAATTGGCGGGCCCTGTCCTTAGGGCCCGGCGGCGCGCAGCCGGGCCAGGGCCCGACGGAAGGCGTCCACCGCAGGGCCCATTTCTCCGGAGTACTGGACGGCGGAGGTGGTGTAGAGGTTTTCCAGCGTCTCCAGCTGGCTGAAGACGTCCCGGCGCAGCGCATCCTCGGCGCAGCTGGCCTCCGTCTGGCGCAGCCCGTTGAGCCACTCGACTCGGAAGCTCGTCCAACGCAAGGACGCTTCGGCGGCCGGCTGCACCGCGGACAGGTCCTGCCGGCGCGTCTCGAGCTGCTCGTAGAGCTCCTGCGCCCGCACCGCGCATTCCGCCGGGCTGAGGCGCTCGGTGGCGGTGAGGGGCTTTCGAGGCGTCATCTCCAGCACCGAGCGCACCACGCTCACGATGACGAGGACGGAAAACGTCACCACCACCACGAGGTAAATGCCGAGCGCCAAAGCTCGGAAGGGCCGGTAGCGCGCGTTGCGCGCCTTGGGAGCGTTTCGAGCCAAGTGTCCTCTTGCGGGGGGTGCATAAGCCCCGAGCCGCCCGGGGGGCAAGCGCCTGCGAAGCGGAAGGCCTCAGCGCTTGGGCGCGGCTCCTGCGTCGGCTGGCCCGGGGTGGGCGGCGGCCACGGACGGCGCGGCCTCCGGTGTCCCAGCATCCGCCGCGGCCAGCGCGCGCCGCGCCGCCGCAAGCCGAGAGCGGTAAGCGGGTGCCCAAGGGCTCGCCGGCGCGCCCTCCAAGGCGGCTCGAGCCACCTCGGCCGCGCGGCGAGGCTGCCCCGTTTGCTCGTAGGCCAACGCCAGCAGGGCCGCCGCCTCCTCATGCACCTTGGGGCGCTTGTCCTTGTCCACCACCCGCGACAAGAGTGGGATGGCATCCGCCGGCCGGCCGGTGTGCGCATAGGCCGAGCCGAGGAGGAAGGACGCCTCGAGGGCCTCCGGCTCGGGCGGGTCGAGGGCCAGGAAGCCGGCCAAGTCTGCCGTGGCGGCCGCGGACTCCCCGCGCCGCACGGCCTGGCGCCCGCGCTCCAACAGCGTGGCGCCCACCTCCCGTCGCGCGAGCTCCATTCGCTCCTGCAGGGCGCGACGTTCGAGCGGCGTGAGGTGGGCCTGGTCCACGCGAGACAGCGAGGGCACGGCCTTCAAGCGGTCCTCGAGCGAGCCCTCGGCCAGTGTCTTGTACACGTCGCTGGCGTTGCGGCTCGCTGCGGCCGCCGCGGCGGCCTGGGCCTTGTCTTGGTCCAGGGCGGCGTGGGCCTCGGAGAGCTCTTGTTTGAGGCGTTCCCGCTCGTGGGACGCCACCGAGCCCCGCACCACGGCCACCACCAGCCCGGCCCCCACGGCCAACAGCGCGAAGAGGACGTAGGCCGTCGCCGAGGCGAAACGCTGTCGGGCGACGGCGCCGTCCAGCTTTCGCGCCACCGTCTTCACCTCGGCATGGAGCGTCTTCAGCTGGTTGTCGGCGCGGATGACGAGGGTGCGGCTCTCAATCACCTCGCGGCGAATGTCCGCCAGCTCCTTGTCCAGGTCGGCCATAAAAGGGCCCCAACAGACCATCCGCGCCCAGGCGCTGCCAAGCCTTTCTCCACCGGTTGGCTACTGTGCAGCGTTGGGGGCGAGCTCCAGAAACGGTAGCTCCAGCGTCACCAGCGCGCCGTGGAGGCAGGGCTGCTTGAAGTCGCCGGCGTCCAAGTCCCTCAGGAGCCGCGCCACACCGCGCTCGGAGAATTCCGCCACGCTGAGGCGCGCCGCGGCACAGGCGAGCGCCGCCCGTAGCCCGTCCGTCTGTGCGTCCTCGGCTTCTACCACCGCGGCCAGCAACGCCTCCCCGCCGAGGCCGGCCAGCGCCGGAGGCACGAGCCGCCAGCGGATGGCGTTGGCACCGAAGGATTCGTAGGCCAGGCCCAGTGCCTCCAGCGGTGCCGCGCGCTCCCCGAGGCGCTGCAGCTGCTGGCGGGTGGCACTCACCGGCGGGCCGAGGAAACTCACCTGCGCGCCCTCCGAGACGGGTGGGCGGCTGAGGCGCGTGAGACAGGCCCGCTCGAAGGCGGCATGGAGGTCCAGCACCACCAGCGAGCCTCCCGGCCCCTCGCACACTGCGGCTTGTCGCTCGAGGAAGCCCAACAGCCGCAAGCGTCCGAAGAAGCCCGGCGCCGGCGCCTCGTTGCGGCCGGGGCGGGACTCCCCAAAGGCCGGCGCCCGGAGGGTGGCCTCCGCACCGCCGGGCGTCTCGGGTGGAAAGGGCAAGGCAGTGCCGGGTGCCTCCCGCGCCAGACGCAGGAAGCGCTCGACGGCCTGGGCATATTCCGGCGTCGCCGGGCCGCCCGCGTCGCCGCCCTGGAGCCACTCGGCGCCCCGCACCGCGCGCCCCACGGCGGCGTGGACGGCCTCCGTCACCCCGGCCGCATCCGAGAAGCGGACTTCCAGCTTCTGCGGATGCACATTCACGTCCACCGCCCCGGCTTCTAACTCCAGAAAGAGGACTCCCACCGGCTGCCGGCCGGGAGGCAAAAGCGGCTGTAGGCCCCGGTGGATGGCGGCATGCACCGCGCGGTCCCGCACGTAGCGGCCGTTGACGAAGGTGTACAGGCCGCGCGCCGTGGACTGGCTGTACTCCGGGGAGGCGATGACGCCGTGCACCCGCACATCCAAGCGGCGCTCCTCGAGGGCCAAAAGGTGGGGGTGCACTTCGGCCCCCAGGGCGGTGGCAATACGCTCGGCGACGTCGCCGCCGCTCGCCGGGAGGCTGAGCAACACCCGCCCCTCGTGCTCCAGACGAAAGGCCACCCCGGGGTGCGCCAGCGCCAACCGAAGCACCGCCTGCTCGCAGTGGCGAAGCTCCGTCTCCTTTCGCCGGAGAAACTTCCTGCGCGCCGGCACGGCGTAAAAGAGGTCCTCCACCACCACTTGCGTGCCAGGCCGCGCGGCGGCGGCCCCGACGCTCAGCACCTCACCTGCGTCCACGCGGACTTCCGTGCCCATGGGGGCACCGCGCTCCGCCGTCCGCAACAGCAGCTTGGAGACGGAGGCCACCGCGGCCAGGGCCTCCCCCCGGAAGCCAAACGTCGCAATGCGCTGCAGCCCGGCCAGCGTGCTCAGCTTGCTGGTGGCGTGCCGACGCAGCGCGAGCGGCGCGTCCTCGGCCGACATCCCCCGTCCGTCGTCCACCACCTCAATGCGCTGGGTGCCGCCACCCTCCAGGCGGATGAGGAGGCTCTTCGCTCCTGCGTCGAGCGCGTTTTCGCCGAGCTCCTTCACCACCGACGCCGGGCGCTCGACAACCTCGCCGGCGGCGATTTGGTCGACCAGCTCGTCGCTGAGCAGGGTGATGGTTTGCAAGAGGTGCCGGCCGCATTGCTTCCCACGTCCGGGGCCGTTGCGGTACACCCCAGCGTGGGGATGGGGCAAGCCCGGAGCGCGCGAATGATGCGGGTGGCACTGACCGGGCCCACCGGCGACTTCGGGACGCTGCTTTTGCCCCGGCTGCGCGACGACGCCCGGGTGAGCCGCATCCACACACTCGGGACGCGCGGCACGAGCGGTCCGCGCCTCACGCACCACCGGGTCGACCTCACCCGCTACGACGTCGAATCCGAGCTCGTGGACTTGCTGAGCGAGGCCCAAATCGACGTCCTCTACCACCTGGCCTTCCTCCACGGGCGCACGCGGAGCGGCGCCTTCGCCCACGAGGTGGAAGTCATCGGCACCTTGCACGTCTTGGCGGCTGCCGCGCGGGCCGGCGTGAAGAAGCTGGTGGTGCCCTCCTACACCCTGGTGTATGGCGCCCGCCCCGACAACCCGGCGTTGCTCACCGAGGACGCTCCTTTGCACGGCTCCTCCACCAGCCGCTTCGTCTCGGACCGGGTGGAGGTGGAGAAGCAGGTGGCCGCGTTCCGGACCGCGCATCCCGAGGTGGAGGTGACGGTGTTCCGCTTTGCTCCCGTTCTCGGGCCCACCGCGGACAACCCAGCCACCCGCTTTTTCCGTCGCCCGGTGGCGCCCACGCTGCTCGGGTTTGACCCGCTGTGGCAGGCGGTGCACGAGGAGGATGCCTGCTCGGCGCTGCTCCAGGCGCTGGACCGACCGGCGGCCGGCGTCTTCAACGTCGTCTCTGCCGACGTGCTTCCCCTCTCGGCGATGATTGGCCTCGCGCGAAGCCGGGTGCTGCCATTGCCCGCCCCGCTCGCCCGCGCCATCCTTCGGGGCCTCAACACCGCGGGTGTTACGGCGACGCCCGTGACGCTTCTGGACTACTTGCACTATGCCTGTGTGGCCGACGGCACCCGCTGCCGTCAGGTGCTCGACTTCGTCCCCCGTTACAGTGCGCGCCAAGCGCTGCAGGCGCTGCGGACCTGACCTCTATGCCGAAGCGCGTCCTCGGGAACGACCCATTCGAGCGCGGCGCCGCGCAGCGCCCGGTGCCCGCTGTGCCCAAGACGGCGGCCCCACCCGCCGTCGAGCCACGCCCGAAACCTCCCCCCCGCCCAAGCCGGCGCGCGCCTCAACGCCTCGAGCGGCGCCACCCAAGCGCGCGGCGGCACCGCGGCCGGTGGAGAGGCCCCCCGAGGCGCCCGCGGCCCCGGAGGCAACGTCGCCGAGCTGGGTGACGACGGCGGGAGTGGAGCTCAACAGCGCCCTCAGTGTCCTCCGTGGAGCGGCGGAGGCGGTGCGCGCCGGGCTCGGAAGCCCGGTGGACGTACAGCTCGACGTCTATGGCGGGGATGCGAAGTTGCAGGCGGCGCTCGCGCCCTTGGCTGACTTTCTCTACACCCGCTGGTTCCGGGTGTCGGTGGAGGGGGCGGAGCACATTCCTCGGGGCGGCGCCTTGTTGGTGGCCAACCACGCCGGGGCACTGCCCATCGACGGACCGGTGCTCAACGAAGTCCTCCGCCGCACCCGCCCGGACCTCCCCGGGCCGCGCTGGCTCGTCGAGGACCAAGTCTTCTACGCGCCTGTGCTGGGGACGCTCCTCAACCGCCTGGGCGCGGTCCGCGCCTCCCCGGAAAATGCCACCCGGCTCCTCTCCGAGGGGCGCGCGGTGTGCGTCTTCCCCGAAGGCATTCAAGGCATCGGCAAGCCCTTCCGTGAGCGGTACCGGCTCAAGCGCTTCGGGCGCGGCGGCTTCGTGAAGCTGGCGCTGCGGACGGGCGTCCCCATCCTCCCGGTGGCCGTGGTGGGCGGCGAGGAGTCCCTTCCGCTGTTGGCCAAGCTGCCCGCGGGCTTCCTCGGAATGCCCTACCTCCCCCTGACGCCGCTCGGTCCCATCCCCCTGCCTGCCAAGTGGTACGTGCGGATTGGCGCGCCCCTCGTCCTTCCCCCGCAGCCAGCCGGAGCCCCTGCCGGGACGGCCGCCCTCGAGGTGGTGGAGGCCCTGGTGGAGAAGACGCGACGGCGCATCGAGGAAATGTTGCAGGAACTCCTCCGTGCGCGCGGAACCGTCTTCAGTGGCTAGCCAGGCAGGGGCAGCGACCTCCATGTCCTACCTGGCCCACCCCGGCCCGCTTGAGACACAATGCCCTCCCCGTGCCTGACTTCGTCGCCCTTCGCTCACTGCTTCCGGACGTCCTGGCGAGGCTCAGCAGCTCCGGCAGCTTGGGGGCCCTCCACGCCCTCTGGCAGCAAGTCATCGGCGGCCCCATCGCTCAAAACAGCCGCCCCCTCAGCTTGACGGGCGGGGTGCTGCAGGTGGAGGTGGCGAGCGCCGCCTGGCGCGCCACGCTTCAAGCCGAAGAGCCGGCGCTCCGCGCGCGCCTCAACGCCGCGCTGCGAAGCCCCTCCATTGAACGCCTCGAGTTCGAGGTCCGCGCCCACGCCCCGTGACCGCGGTCCTCTTGCTCGTCCTCGCTGCCCGGAGCGCCACCCCGGACTCAGTCCCGGACATCGAGGCCCGGGTGTCCCAGCACCTGCGGCAAGCCTTCGAGCGCATCGGCCGCTCGGCACCACAGCTGGACCCGGCCCTCTCCGCCGCCGCCCGTTCTCTGGCGCTGGACGCGCTTGGCTCCAGCGCCCCTGCAGCCGCCTCGGCCGAACCGGAGCGCGTGACGGAGGCGCTCTCCCGAGCCGGGGCCTGGGACGCCCAGCCGAGGGTGTGGATTATTCGCGCCGCTCCGCTGGAGGAGGGGGTCCTCGCCTTTCAGCGTCGGAATGACTTGGGCATCGACCCAGCGTCCCACGCTGGCCTGGCGGTGGTGGGCGAGCCGGACCACGGCGTCATCGCGCTGGTGCTCGCGGACCGCCGGGCGGAGCTCCGTCCTTTCCCCCGAAAGCTCAAGGTCCCGGGGACGCATGAGTTGTGCGGAGAGCTTTGGCCGCCGCTCGGCCAACCGGAAGTCTTCGTCACCCTCCCCACGGGACGGGTGGACAAGGAGACGCACCTGAAGGCCACGCCGTCAGGTTTCTGCGCGCCCATCGTCCTCACCACATTGGGCCGCTATGCCATCGAGGTGCTGGGCACCGGGCCCTCCGGGCCGGAAGTGGCGGCCCTCTTCTCGGTGGACGTCGGCGACGCCCCTCTGGGCACGGACAAAGCCGTCGCTGCGCCCAGCGCCTCGAGGCCCTCGGTGCCCAGCCCGGCGGAGCCCACCACGCTGCCGGAGGCCCGGGCGGCCCTCCTCTTGCGCATCAACGCCCTCCGGGCCGCCAACGGGGTACCCGGTGTGGTGTCCGACCAGCGCCTGGACGCCGTGGCCCAGGCCTACGCCGAACGGATGGCCCTGGGACACTTCTTTGCCCACGTCGCCCCAGAGGGCGACTCACTCAGCGAGCGCTTGCGGGCCGCCGGGTATGCCTTCAGTGCCAATGGGGAAAACCTCGGCCGGGCAGGCCCTGGGCCGTTGGCCGCACACTCCAGCGTCGAGGAGAGCCCGGGACACCGACGAAACTTGATGTTGCCCGGCTTCTCCCGCCTCGGCTTGGGCGTCGCCGTGGAAACCATCGGCGGGCGCAAGCAGACGTTGGTGGTGGAAGTCCTGGCGGCCCCGGACACGCGCGCCCTGGACCCGGTGGGGGACGCCTACCGCCGCATCGCCGAGCAGCGCGCCGCGCTCGGGCTGTCGGTGCTCGCCCGGAGTCCACAACTCGAGGCGGTGGCGGCGGAGCAGGCCCGCATTGCGCTGGACGCGGACGACCCACACACCGAGCGGCTCCTCGCGCCCGAGCGGCTTCATGCCCGTGTCGCGGAAAGCCTGCACGGCGTCGAGTCGACAAGTGCCGAGCTCTTCGTCGCCGAGGACTTGTCCCAGCTGCCGAAGACGCGCGGCGTCGCCGACGGACGAAAGAACCTGGTGGGGGTGGGAGCCGTCCCCGCCGGCCCGGGTCCGGGCGGCGCAGAGACGTACTGGGTGGTGGTCATCTACGCTGACCGCCGCTAGCGCGTTAGACGACGCGGCGCTGGGTGGCGTAGGCCTCGAGCCCGAGTGCTGGCGCCGCTGGACTCGCGTAATGCGGGCACTTGACGCAAGTGAAGCTTTGCCAGCCTCGCCGCACAGCCTCGTCTAGACAGTTGTCATACTGAGGGCAGTTGAGGTTGCGGTGCGTCTCGACGCCGGCCCGCTTGGGACCAGCCTCCGGATTGATGGTTTGAGGCAAGTCAGTGGGACAGGGTCTCATCGGGCAAAAGCCTCCCCTCCAGCAGTGCGGATGCACCTTGCATGTGAGGGGGCGCGCCGGAGACGTATCCGGAGCGACCAATGCCCACATTGGACCCCACAACGGTTTCCAATGGTTCCCCTCGCCTCCCGGGAGAAACGCCGCCTCCACCTCCCGGACCGCGGGCGTGTTTAGGAAACTGTGGCTTGACTGTCAAAGTGGCGAGGCTGAAGTCTCCGGACAGGAGTGGAGGACGGGCCTGTAGCATCCCCGTCCCGCGCCTTCGCCGCGCCACAAACCCGAGCAAATTTGAGGAATTCCGTCGCGACGCCGCACTCGCCCTTGACTTCAAATGAGGCCGAGGACTTCGCCGGGCAGCCGCTAGGACGGCCCTGGGGTGTGGAGAGGTGACGGGTGCGGCAGGTATACGTCCCCCGAGGCGCGGGTGCCCCGCCGCCTGAAGGGCCCCCAGCGCTTGTGAGGAGAACGTCGGTTTGCGCAGAGCCCAGCTTCTGGTTGTCTTTGTTGTCGCCGCGGCCGGCTGTCCGAGTAGCACTCCCCCCACCGCTGCTGGCTCAGCCACGTTTTGCAACGCCCTGACGGGCTCGGTGGTGGTGGTGCTGACGGGCACCGCCACGGCCCCGGGGTTGAGTTTCACCATCCTCTCCCCGGACGGCGACTACCCCGCCCTTCAATTTTTCGCCTCGCTGCCCGGCACCAGCCTCGAGGCCATCACCTACGACGACACCAACGGCACCGGGGCGAGCACGCGCGTGGAGGAGGCCCCCACGGGCGGCGTCATTTGGCAGCAAGCCTCGGCAGCCGACGTCGACGTCGGCACGTTCAGTCTCGTCCTGACGGACGCCGGCGCCTCGGTGCCCATTGACGGCGGAACGCTCTGGCCCGCGCCACAGGGGACACTCACCGCGACCCTGCTCCCGGTGGGCACCCTCACCGATGCTGGGCTTCTCGTCTACGTGGGGACACCCCTCCCGACCGTTGGCTGCCCAGCCGTCCCGTGAGTCGACCGAGGCCTGGAGGGTTGCGCGGACACTTCAGCGGACAGAGGCCTACCCCAAGCGCCTTCGGCCGAGCGGGCCGCTTCTTCGACTGGGGGCGCGCGACTTGGTACATCTCTTGGACCGTGACACGCCATTTGACGGCGCTCGGGCTGCTGGGAGCGCTTCTCGTGTGGCCTTCGTCAGCGCCGGCCCAGTCCGAAAAGCTTCTGGAGGCAACGCGCCTGCAGCGTCCTGGGGCGGTGGAGCTCGCGCAGTCGGAGCTGCAAGCCTGCATCAAACGGAGCTGCCCGGACGCGGGGCGACTCTCCCTCCTCGTTGGAGAGCTGCTGTTGTCCCGGGGCGAGGCGGCGCAAGCCCTGGCCGTCTTGAAGCGCTTCCCCGCCCCACCGCCGCTGGGCCCCTACCGCGACTACGCCCTCGGCGAGGCCGCCTTCTACCTCCGGGACTACCGCGGGGCGGCGGCGCACTTCCTCGACGCGGCCACGGCGCCCGGCGCCATCGCCGGACGGGCAGAGGCGCGGGCCGGCGAGGCTTTTCTCCTCGCCCGAGAGCCGGGCGAGGCCCTTCCCCTCTTGGAGAAGGGGCTGGCCCAGCTGGGCGGACCGGAGCTCATCGCCTCTCGGGCCGAGGCCCGCGCGCAGCTCGGGGACTTGGCCGGCGCCCAGGCGGACCTCCACACCCTCTTGGTGCGCTACCCGCGCTCCCAGGCGGCGCTGGAAGTCGACGCCCAGCTGCGCGGGAGCTCTGCGCCGGCGGTCGCCCTCACCTTGGACGAGCGACTCGGGCGGGCGCGTTCCTTCTTGGACGCCGGAGACGCCCGCCAGGCGCTGGCCGAGGTGGAACGCATCGACAGCAATGGCCTCGCTCGGGACGCGGCAGGGAAGTCGCAGTTGGCACTCTTCCGGGCCCAAGCCCTCTACCCTTTGGGCCGCGCCGAGGAGGGCGACGCGGCGCTGGAGGTGGCAGCGCAGGGACCTCCGGGGACGGCCTCCGAGGCGCTCCTCGTCCGCGCTCGGCGCTTGCTCCGGCTGAATGACAACGCCGGCGCCCTCCTCAAGTTTCAGGAGGTGTCTCGCAAGTACCCGAGCGAGCTTGCTTCCGAGGAGGCGGACTACTTCATCGGTTGGATTGCGCTCCAGGAAGGAAGAATTGCCGTCGCCGCGCAGGCCCTCGAGGCGTTTGAGAAGAAGCACCCCGAGTCTCACCGACGGGACGACGCGTGCTGGTTCCGCGCCCTGGCGCTCATTCGCCAAGGCAACTGGGCCGAGGCAGACCGAGCGCTCCGCGAGCTCGTCGAGCGCTACCCGAAGAGCACCCTGGTCCCCCAGGCGCGCTACTGGCGGGCCCGGGTGAAGCAGCTCTCCGGCGGAAACGCCGTCGATGACTACCTGGACGTCGTCCGCACCTACCCCGCCAGCTTCTACGCGCTGGTGGCCAGCGAGCGCATGCGCGAGCTCGGCGCGAAGCCGCCGCCCCTCTTCGCCGAGCGCGCCCACCTGCCGACTCAGGCGCCGGCCAGTCCCGAGCTGACGTTGCCGCGGGCCCTGGCCGCGGCAGGCCTCTGGCGGGAAGCCGCCGAGGAGCTCCGCACCCGGCTGGGCCAGGTGCACACGCCCGAGCAAGCCCTGCGGGTGGGGGCGTCGCTCGCCCTCTTGGGCGAGGCCTGGGCGGCGTACGGCCTGGCCAACCGGCTCCTGTGGGGCCGCGCCTACTCCCAGAAGGACCCGGTCTCCCTGGCGTTACTCTACCCCCGGCCCTACACCGCCCACGTCGAGGAGACGGCACGGGCCGCGGGCGTCTCCACGGCACTCCTCTACGCGATGATGCGCCGCGAGAGCGCCTTTCAGCCGGACCGCCTGAGCGGCGCACGCGCCCGGGGCCTCATGCAACTCATGGCACGCACCGCCACCGCCATTGCCAAGGAGCTGCAGCGCGAAAACCCGGAACCGGACGAGCTCTACCGGCCGGAGCTCAACTTGGACCTTTCCGCCTGGTACGTCTCCCAACTCTCCAAGCGCTTTGTGCACCCGGCGCTGGTGGCCGCCGCCTACAACGCCGGGCCCGTGGTGACGCTGCAGTGGGCCAACCAGTACGGCAACCTCCCGGTGGACCTCTTCGTGGAGTCGCTCCCCTACAAGGAGACGCGCGCCTACGTGAAGCAGGTGGTGGCCGACCTCTACCTCTACCAACTCTTCTACGCGGCCAAGGCCGACGGGGCGCGGCTTTCCATGACGCTGCCCGCTCCGGCGCCGGCGGGCATCGACTTCTAACGCAGCCGCTCGTAGGCCACCGCCACCTCGGCCGCCACGCGGGCATTCTCCTCCAAGAGGGCGAGGTTGGCGCGCACCGTCCGGCCACCGGTGGCCACCGCCAGCGCCTGGAGGAGAAACGGCGTCAGGGCCTGGCCAGAGACGCGCTGCGTCTCGGCCTCGGCCCGGGCGCGCAGGAGCGCGGCGGTGAGCTCCTCTCTGTCGAGCGCCGTCCCTTCGGGGGGCGGCACACACAACAGCAGCGCCGTCTTTTGCCCCAGCTGGTCGCGGTGGACTTGAAGCAGCCGAGCCGCCTCGACGCCGTCCTCCACCCGGTGCGGGAGGAGAAGCCCCGAGCTGCCCTCGTAAAACGCGGGAAACTCCCCCGTCCGGTAGCCCACCACCAGCACCCCGAGCGACTCCAGCGCCTCCAGCGTCCGGGGCAAGTCCAGGACGCTTTTCGCACCGGTGCACACCACCATCCCCGGGAAGCGCGAAAGCGCCTGGAGGTCCTCGCTGACGTCCCCTCCGTCCCCGGGGTGCACCCCGCCAATGCCGCCGGTGGAGAAGACGGGGAGCCCGAGGGCGGCCGCCACGGCGCAGGTGGCGGACACCGTCGTCCCGCCGCTGGCGCCGGCCGCCACCGCCGGGGCGAGGTCGCGCGCGCCGACTTTTCTCACCCGCCACTCCCCGCTGGCCAGGCCTTCCACCTCTGGCCAGGAGAGCCCGCAGCGGACGTCTCCAGCAAGGACGGCCACCAGGGCCGGCACAGCGCCCGCCGCACGCACCGCCCGCTCGCAGGCGCGCACCGCGGCGAGGTTGTCTGGAAACGGGAGCCCCTGCGCCAGCACGCTGGACTCCCCCACCACCAACGGGAGGCGGCCGGCCAAGGCGGCGCGCACCTCTTCGGACACCAGGACGTTCACGGCCGGCGGCTCCCTTTCCCTCTTTGGGGCTGCTCTACATCGGCCGCTCGGAGAGCAGAAAACTCTGCATCTCGTCGTCGTCCAGGGCGCGGCCGTCTCTTCCCACCGCCACGGCGTTGATGTGGGCCTCTTCCACCTCCACCGTGGCGCCTTTGCGCCACTCGGTGGTGTGGACCGCGCCGTCCACGAGCTTCCCCACGAGTTGGGCGTCCTCCCAGCTGAGGACTTCCAGCCACAAGTCCTCCTGCACCGCCTCGTCTTCGCCCTCCGGATGCACCTCGAAGGGTGCCCGGACGAGAAAGGTGGTGGGCTCCATCAGCCCACGGCGGTGAAAGCGCGCTTTGAAGGGCGGGAGCAACACCCGGGCTTGCTCCTCCAGGGCGGCGGTCCTCGCCGGCGGCTCCTTCTCGAAGCGGGCCCGGTAGGGCCGGAGCAAGTCGGCCAGGGTGTGCCGTCCATCCGCGGACACCACGGTGAAGGAGGCTCCCTCGTGGCCCTCGAAGGTGTCCATGGGGAGGTCAATCAACGTCAGCCGAGCCTCCTCCGAGGGGGCCAGCATAAAGGCCTCTCCGTTGCTGGTTTCGACGCGTTCCCGGATGCGCGGTCCCTCTCCCCACGCCAGCTCGGCGCAGAGCTCGTGGACGAAGGACTCCGCGGCGCGCAAGTCGTCCTCGGCCAGCCGGAAGACTTCCAGCTCTCGGGTCCCAAATTTCTCCATCCCGTGGGAGTGCACCCAATAGGGCGCGTCCCCTTCGGCCACCTCCACCGCGTGGAGGTTGACGTGGTCACGGATGTCGAAGTCCAACTCGGTAATTTCGGACACGTCCTCCAGCTCATGCAGCTTGAAGGCGGTGACGTCGAGCAATACGCCTGGGAGTCGCTCCAGGAGCGCCCGGGCGCACCACAGCGCCTCGAAGACGGCCGCGGCAGGCCCGGGGACGCCCGGCTCGAAGGCGATGCGGTAGAAGCCCCGCGCCCGGCGAAAGACGCCGTGGGCGTCGTCGCTTCCGGTGAGGAGGTCCGGCGTCCAGCCAATGGCGGCCTCGAGGGCCTCGAAGCGCACCGTCACTGTCGACTCGGCCGAGCGCAGCTGGAAGCCGCTTCCGTCCTCCGCCAGCTCGAATCCGGCGTCGTCCACCGAGAAGGCCTCGGCCAACACGCCGGGCGCGAGGCACTCGGTTTGCTCGGTGGCGACAATGTAGACTTCTCTCAACGGCCGGCCTCTCGCACCAACGCCTCCTGCGGCGCCCTCCTCAGGCAGTGAGCCCCCTGGAGAAGCCGACCCCTCCAGCTACACCAGGACTGCCCGGCTGAGCCAGCACCTCTCCTGCCAAGGGCTTGCCCGGGTGTTCGCCCCCATGCAAGAGGTGGGGGCCCGGCCCCCATGTTCCGCAGCCTCCTCTGCATGCTTGCCGTCGCCGTCGTCACCACGGTGCTCCTGCCATTCGCCGCGCTGGCCATCCTCTTCACCTGGGACACCAGCGGCGCGACTTGGTTTGCACGCCGGCTGTGGGCGCCCACCCTCTTGTGGATGGCCGGCGCCCGGGTGGAGGTGGAGGGCGCGGAGCATGTGGACTCCCGCCGCCCGACACTCTACGCGTGCAACCACCAGTCGAGCATCGACATCCCCGTCCTCTTTCTCGCGCTCCCCGTCAACCTGCGCTTCATCGCCAAGGAGCAGCTCCGCTGGGTGCCGCTGGTGGGTTGGTACCTCCAGCTCGCCGGGCACATTCTCATCGACCGCAGTAACCGCGCTCGGGCCATCGCCTCGCTGGACAAGGCGGCGGTGGAAATCGCTCGCCGAAAAATCAGCCTCATTGTCTTCCCGGAAGGGACGCGCTCACCCGACGGGCGCATTCTCCCCTTCAAGCACGGCTCCTTCGGCCTGGCCCTCAAAGCGCGCATCCCCGTCGTCCCGGTGACGCTCGAGGGCTCCTCCAGCGTCATGCCCCGGCGCAGCTGGCGCATTCGCCCGGGCCTCATCCGGGTACGCCTCGGTGCGCCGGTGGAGGTGGCCGCCTTCGACGTCAACGACAGGGCCGGGCTGGCACGTGTCGTCCGCGAGGCCGTCGTCGAGGGCAGCCTTGCCTTGGGCGGAAAGGGCGGGGTCGCCGCCGACTCCGCCGTCCCTACCGGAGCTGCCCCCCAGGCCGGAACTTCGTCGCAGCCCAGCATGCTCTAGAATCCAACGCCTCCCCGGGATGCCCAGCCCCTCCTCACCCTCCGACCAAGCGCGCCGCACCGCCTACCTCCATGGGCGTGTGCTGACGGCCGCGCGTTCCGGTGCGGTGCCGCTGGACGCGGACGGCGAGCCGCTGCAGACGCGGCTTCGCTCCGGCGCGGCCAGCACCGCGCTCAACGTCGCCGCCATTCTGCGCGAGACGTGGGAGGACTTCAGGAACGCGGACCGGTACTTCAAGTACAAGGCCCTCATCCTCGCCGCCTGGGCGGCGCTCAGCCTCTTCGGCATTGGGGTGGCCTGCCCGGCCCCTTCGGTGCACCGAGACCCGAGCCTCGGTGCTCGCCTGGTGGTGGGGGACGAGTCCGAGCGCCCAGCGCTGGTGCTGCACAACGAGAGCGACGCCGCCTGGCAGGACGTCCTCATTGTCGTCAACGGACGCTTCCGGGCGGCCATCCCCCACGTGGAGCCGCACGCCTTCGTCACCATCACCCCCAAGCAACTCGTGGGAGACAACGGAAAGCTGGCGCCGAGCGACCTCCGGGCGATGGACGTCGAGCTCCGGACAGCCAAGGGCTCGGCCGTCCTGCTCGAACAGGGCCAGCTGCGCTGACGCTTCGCCCTTCCCCCCGAAGCGACGCCCCCTGGGGCCTACTTCTCGGATTTGCCCTTGGGCGTGCGCCTCGTCGGCTTGGGGGCCTCGGGGGCGGCTTTCGGCTTCTTCGCCTCGGCCTTCACCTTGGCCTCGGCCTTCACCTTGGGCTTGGCCTTCACCGACTCGTCCTTGGCCTTGGCCACCTCTTTGGCTTCGGCCTTCTCGGCCTTCACCTCGGCCGGTTTCTCGGGGCGGTCCACCAGCTCCAGGAGCGCCATCTGCGCGGCGTCGCCCAGCCGGTAGCCGAGTCGGACAATCCGGGTGTAGCCGCCCGGCCGCTCGGCGTAGCGGTCCTTCAGCTCGCCGAACACCTTGTGCAGCACCACCCGGCTGCGGATGCTTCGCTCCGCCAGCCGGACGTTGGACAGCCCGCCGCGCTTGCCCAGGGTGATGACCCGTTCGGCCAGACGCCGGGCTTCCTTGGCCCGCGGCAGGGTGGTTTGGATGGCTTCGTGCTCGAGGAGCGACGTCACCATGTTGTCCAGCATGGCCAGCCGGTGGCTGGTCGTCTTCTGTAACTTCCTGTGTCCGACGCGGTGGCGCATCGCATGCTCCTGGCGGGCCGTGTCAGGTACCCGCCCTCGGGGGGAAAAACGACGCTTGGCTAGACTCGGGGCTCGCTCGACGCAGGGACTGGGACGGGGACCGGGGCCGGGGCCGGGGTGGCACCCTTCATCGGCCAGCTGTCGAGCTTCATTCCCAAGGAGAGGCCCATCTCGGCCAGAATTTCCTTAATCTCCTTGAGCGACTTACGGCCGAAATTCTTCGTCTTCAGCATCTCCGCTTCGCTGCGCTGCACCAAGTCACCGATGGTCTTGATGTTGGCCTGCTGCAGACAGTTGGCGGAACGGACGCTGAGCTCGAGCTCGTCGACGCTGCGGAAGAGGTTCTCGTTGAGCTTGGCCTCCTCCTTCGGCGCCTCCAGGGGAGCCGGCTCCTCCGTCTCGTCGAAGCTGATGAAGACGGTGAGCTGCTCCTTGATGATTTTGGCCGCATAGGCGACCGCGTCCTGGGGAGACACCGAGCCGTCTGTCCAGACCTCGAGGCTGAGCCGGTCGTAGTCGGTGACCTGACCCACGCGGGCGTTGGTCACCTGGTAGTTCACCTTGCGGGTGGGCGAGAACAGCGCGTCCACCGGGATGGTGCCGATGGGGTCGCCCGGGTTCTTGTTGGCGTTGGCCGCCACGTAGCCGCGGCCGCGCCGCGCAATCATCTCCAGCCGCAGCTTGCCGCCCTCGGAGAGGGTGCAGATGTGGTGACCAGGGTTGAGAATCTCCACCTGGTCGTCGGCGATGATGTCGCCGGCCTTAATCTCCTTCGGTCCTTCGGCCTCGATGCGCAGCGTCTTCTGCTCGTTGGTGTGCATCCGGAGCAGGACTTCCTTGAGGTTGAGGACGATGTCCGTCACGTCCTCGGCCACTTCGGGAACGGTGGTGAACTC
Source organism: uncultured delta proteobacterium (assembly GCA_963745475.1). GTDB lineage: Bacteria > Myxococcota > Myxococcia > Myxococcales > Myxococcaceae > JADGRA01. The sequence goes on along the minus strand of CAVUXN010000008.1, from coordinate 1,020,274 downwards.
GTGGTCCACACCCTCGATTTTCACCGAGACGATGGCCGCGCCCTGGAGCGAGCTCAAGAGCACGCGCCGAAGCGTATTGCCCAGCGTTGTCCCGTAGCCGCGCTCGAGCGGCTCGGCGACGAATTTTCCGTAGGTGGGGGTGAGGGATTCCTGGTCGACCTCCAGACGTCGGGGCTTAATCAGGTCGCGCCAGTGCTTCGCTGTAAATGCTTCGGCCACGGTGTGTTTCCTCCCGGGGTCTGCCACCGACATCCCCGCCCGAATGGCGGGAGGACAGCCCCCGTGATGTGTAGGACGGCTCCAACATCTGCCGGTGTCCTCGATGGGCACCGGCATCCCGAACGGTCCGTCGCCGTTCGGGGAAAAATGCGTTACTTCGAGTAGAGCTCGACGATGAGCTGCTCCTGGATGGGCATGGTGAGGTCTTCGCGGTTGGGCACGGACTTCACCGTCCCCTTCATGCCCTTCTTGTCGAGCTCAATCCATTGTGGGACGCCCCGGCGCTCCACCGTCTCCAGGGCCTCGGCGATGCGAATCATCTTCCGGCTCTTCTCGGCCACCTCGAGCACGCTGCCCGGCTTCACCTCGAAGGAGGGAATGTTCACCCGCCGTCCGTTCACCAGGAAGTGGCCGTGGCGCACCAGCTGCCGGGCCTCGGCCCGGGTGTCGGCAAAGCCCATCCGAAACACCACGTTGTCCAGCCGGAGCTCGAGCAGCTGCAGGAGCGTCTCGCCGGTCTTGCCCTTGGCGCGCGCCGCCCGGGCGAAGGTGCCACGGAATTGGTTCTCCAGCAGGCCGTACATCCGCTTCACTTTCTGCTTCTCGCGGAGCTGCACCCCGTAACCGGAGAACTTCACCCGGCCCTGGCCATGCTGGCCCGGTGGGTAGGGTCGGCGCTCGATGGCGCACTTGTCGGTGTAGCAGCGGTCCCCCTTGAGGTACATCTTGAGGTTCTCGCGGCGGCAGATGCGGCAAACGCTGGCGGTGTAGCGGGCCAAAGAGTTCTCCTAAAGGTGGTCTAAACGCGACGCCGCTTCGGCTGACGGCAGCCGTTGTGCGGGATGGGCGTCACGTCCCGGATGAGAGAGATTTTGAGTCCGGCCGAAGCCAGTGCCCGAAGCGCCGACTCGCGACCGGCCCCCGGCCCCTTGACCATCACCGTCACGTTCTTCAGCCCGTGCTCCATGGCCTTGGCGGCGGCGTCGCCGGCGGCCACCTGCGCGGCGAAGGGGGTCGACTTGCGACTGCCCTTGAACCCGCGGGCCCCAGCCGAGGACCAGGCGACCACGTTTCCGGAGACGTCGGTGATGGTGATGATGGTGTTGTTGAACGTGGACTGGATGTGCACCACGCCGTTGAGGATGTTCTTCTTGCTCTTGCGCTTCTTGCGGGGCGCCTCGCCCTCGGCGGGCTCGGTTCCAGCAGGGGCCGCCGCAGCGGGGACGCTCACTTCTTCAGCCATGGGCTTTCAAGTCCTCTCGGGTCAGGTCCGCGGGGCGGGCGTGGTGGCCTTGGCGCGCACGATGCCGCGCTTCGGGCCCTTTCGGGTCCGGGCGTTGGTGTGGGTGCGCTGACCGCGGACGGGAAGGCCCTTGCGGTGGCGCAGGCCTCGGAAGCACCCCAAGTCCATCAGGCGCTTGATGTTCATCGTCACTTCGCGGCGGAGGTCGCCCTCCACTTTGTAGTTGGATTCAATAATCTCCCGGATGCCCCGGGTCTGCTCCTCGGTGAGGTCCTTGGTCCTCGTCGCGAGGTCCACCTTGGCCCGGGCGCAGATGTCGTGCGCGCTCTTCTTGCCGATTCCGTAGATGTACTGCAGCGAGATGACGACTCGCTTCTGCGGAGGAAGGTCGATTCCGGAAATACGGGCCATTGCTCTTGAGTCTCCTAAGTCATTCCCAGCGCAGGGCTCAGCCCTGGCGCTGCTTGTGCCGCGGATTCGCGGCGCAAATCACCCGCACCACACCGCGGCGGTTGATGATGGTGCACTTGTCGCAAATTTTCTTCACTGATGCGCGAACCTTCATGACGACTCCAACAGACGGCTGTTTGGCGGCGGGGTTGCCTTGGGGGACTGCACCCCCCGAGGGACTCCCCGGTGGGTTGGGGCTACTTCGCCCGGTAGGTGATGCGGCCTCGGGTCAAGTCATAGGGCGAGAGCTCCACCTTGACCTTGTCGCCGGGGAGGATGCGAATGAAATGCATGCGCATTTTACCGGAGATGTGCGCGAGCACTTTGTGGCCCCCGTTGTCCAGGGCCACGCGAAACATGGCGTTGGGAAGCGGCTCAATCACCGTTCCCTCCACCTCAATGGCATCGTCCTTCGGCAAACACACTCCTTCAAAAAAGGGGCCCCCCCTTCCGCAGGAAGGACCCCGGAAACCCTAGGAAGCGCGGCGGCATACCATCCTGGCCCGCCAGCGAGCAAGTTCTTCTAGCGTTGAACTGCGCTCGGCGCAACGCCGGGGCCCCGAGTCAGCACCTCGGGGCCGGCCTCCGTCACCAGGACGGTGTGCTCCCAGTGGCTGGACAGCCTCCCGTCCAGTGTCACCGCAGTCCAGTCATCCTCCAACGTCTCGACTTCCCAAGTCCCCGCATTCACCATGGGCTCGATGGCCAGCACCATGCCCGGGCGCAGCTTCATGCCTGTCCCTGGCGTCCCGTAATTCGGAATTTGCGGCTCCTCATGAAGTCTGCGGCCAATTCCATGCCCAACGAAATCTCGCACCACCGCATAGCCCTTGGCCTCGACGTGGGCCTGGACCGCGTGGCCAATGTCGCCAATCCGGTTCCCTGAAACCGCCGCTCGAATGCCCGCCTCGAGTGACTCCCGGGTCGCGTCCAGGAGGGCTTGCGCCTCCAGGCTGACCTCGCCCACGGGAATGGTGCGCGCCGAGTCCCCGTAGAAGCCCTGGTAGACGACTCCGAAGTCCAGCTTCACCAAATCCCCAGCTTCCAGGCGCCGTTTGCGCGAGGGGATGCCATGCACCACCTCCTGGTTGATGGAGGTGCACAGACAGGAGGGAAACCCCCGGTAGCCCTTGAAGGCCGGCCGCGCGCCCTTCTCGTGGATGAGCCTTTCAGCCAGCTGGTCCAGGTCCCACGTGCTGACAGCCGGGGCCACGGCCTTCTCCAAGGCGTCGAGAATCTCCGCGACGATGCGGCCCGCATCGCGCATGTGCGCGATTTCCTCGCGACTCTTCAGTTCCACGCCGCCGGGCATACCCCCTACCCCTTACCCAGGACAGCCTGGATGCGCCCGAAAACCTCGTCCAAGGTGCCGGTCCCGTCCACGGGACGCAACAGCCCCCGGCTCGCATAGAAGGCCTTCAGTGGCTCGGTGTCGCGGCGGTAAGTGACTTGGCGCGCCCGCACCACCTCTTCCTCGTCATCCGGGCGCTGCACCAGCGGCGTCTGGCAAGCATCGCAGACGCCCGGTTGCCCAGGGGGCGCCTCGGTGACGTGGTAGACGCGGCCGTCCTTGGGGCAGCTGCGCCGGCCGATGAGCCTACCCACCACCACCTCCAGGGGCACCTCCAGGGACAGCACGTGGTCAATGCGCCGCCCAAGCGAGGCGAGCATGGCCTCCAGCGCTTGCGCCTGCGCCACGGTGCGCGGAAATCCGTCCAGCACGAAGCCCTGCTGACAGTCCGCCCGCTTGAGGCGGTCTTCGACCAGTCCGATGACCAACGCGTCGGGGACGAGCTTCCCGGCCTCCATCAGCGGCTTCGCCTTGAGACCGAGCGGCGTGCCGTCCTTCACCGCTTGGCGGAGGATGTCGCCCGTCGAAATCTGTGGCGTCCCGTAGGCCTGAAAGAGGCGCTGAGCCTGGGTCCCCTTCCCCGCCCCCGGCGGTCCGAACAGGATGAGGTCCATTTATGCGGCGCGTGGCAGACGACCGCGGATGCGTGGCCCGCGGGGACCGGAGAAGCCCTCGTAGTTCCGGCTGATGAGGTGGCCTTCGATTTGCTGAACCGTGTCCAGGGCCACACCCACCACGATGAGCAGCGCCGTGCCACCGAATTGGAACGGCACGCCGAAGGCCTCCTGGTTGGAGAGGATGGAAGGAATGACGCAGATGACCGCTAGGTAAATGGCGCCGCCGAAGGTGATGCGGTCCAGCACGCCGCGGATGTAGTCCGCCGTCTGTCGACCGGGCCGGATGCCGGGGATGTAGCCGCCCTGCTTCTTGATGTTGTCGGCGACGTCGTCCGAACGGAAGGTGAGCGTGGTGTAGAAGTAAGAGAAGAAAATAATCAGCAGGACGAAGAGGCCGTCGTAGAGCCAAACGTTGGACTCGATGGCCCGCTGCACCCCCGCCAGGAAGGGAATCCAGTTTCCCAGGGTGGCCGGGAAGGAGAGCAAAGCGCCGGCGAAAATGGGCGGGATGACGCCCGCGGTGTTGACCTTCATCGGGAAGTACGTCGCCTGGCCAGCGAACATCCTCCGGCCGGCCATGCGCTTGGCGTACTGCACCGGGATTCGACGCATGCCTCGTTCGATGTAGACGACGATGGCCACCACCCCCAGCATCACCGCGATGACCAGCGGGACCAGCCAGGCCTTGTCGCCCCGCACCACCTCCAGCATCCGTGAGGCCGCCGACGGCATGCGGGCGACAATTCCGGCAAAAATAATCAAGCTGATGCCGTTGCCAATGCCGCGCTCGGTGATGCGCTCGCCGAGCCACATGATGAAGGCCGTTCCCGCGGTGAGCGTGATGACGGTCATGATGGTGAACCACACGCTGTCGTTCGGGACCACCACTTGGTCGATTTCCACGTGCACGCCGCGGATGGTGGTCGGCGTTCGGCCCAGGCTCGCCAACCAGCGGGCAATGCCGATGCCCTGGATGATGGACAGACAGATGCTGCCGTAACGGGTGTACTGGTTCAGCTTCTGCCGGCCGGCCGCCCCTTCTTTCTGCAGCCGCTCCAAGGACGGGACCACCACCGCCAAGAGCTGCATGATGATGGACGCCGACACGTACGGCATGATGCCCAGGCCGAAGATGGACATCTGGTCCAGCGCACCGCCGGAGAAGAGGTTGAAGAGGCTGACCAGCCCACCACGCTGGCGCTGCTGCTCCATGTAGGCATTCATCGCCGCCCGGTCGACGCCCGGCGTGTTGATGAAGATCCCCAAGCGGTACACCGCCAGGAGCGCGAGGGTGTAGGCGAGCCGCGCACGGAGCTCGGCGACACGGAAGACGTTGATGAAGGCGTTCACGTTGCAGGCACCCTAATGGTTGGTCGTGAGCCTACCTAAAGGACGGCATGGGGCACAGCCGCCCGCGGGCCCGGGCGCTCACGCCTTGGAGGCGCCCTTGCCAGCGTGCGCCTTGCTGGCTGCTTCGGCCGCGTGCGTCATCAATGGAACCAGGTCCACCGAGCCGCCCACCTTCTCCACCGCCTCGCGTGCCTTCGCCGAGACGCGGTGCACGCGCACCACCAGCTTGGCCTTGAGGCCGCCGTTGGAGAGCAGCTTCACGCCATCCCAGCGACCCTTCACCAGCCCGGCCGCGCGGAGTGCGACTTCATCCACGGTGGCGCCTGCTGCAAAGTGCCCCAGGTCGCCGAGGTTGATGACCGCGAAGTGCTTGCGGTTGGGAGCCAAAAACCCAAATTTCGGCAGCCGCCGCTGCAGCGGACTCTGGCCACCCTCGAAGCCTTCGAAGCGCATGTTTCCGGTGCGGGCCTTCTGGCCCTTGCCGCCACGGCCAGCGGTCTTCCCCAGGCCTGAGCCCTGGCCCCGGCCTACGCGCTTCTTGCGGTGCCAGCTGTTGCGCGGCCGGCGGAGCTTGTTCAGCGTCGACATGGCGTTTTACTTCCTTCCCTTCGTGGCTCGGCGAGCCCGGGCCGCTTCGCGCGCCCGGACGTGGCGCGGCTTCCGCCGCACAGCCGGCTTCGGTTCCTGTTTCACCGCCTCTCCGTGCACCAGGTGGCGCACGGTGAAGACCATCCCCCGCGTCGCGGGACTGTCCTTGAGCAGCCGCTCTTCGCCCATCCGCTTCAGGCCGAGGCCAGTCACGGTGCGCACGTGCATCTCCGGCGCGCCGGCGATGCTCTTCAACAGTTTGACCCGGTAACCCATGGTTTTCCTCTGGTTAAGCCCGGTGGTGACTGAGGTCCAGCTCCCGCCCGCGCAGGCGGCTCACCTGCTCTGGCGAGCGGAGTTGCTTCAGTCCGTCCACGGTGGCCTTGAGGACGTTGTGGTGGTTTCGCGAGCCCTGACTCTTGGTGAGAATGTTGCGGATTCCGGCCGCCTCCAGCACCGCCCGGACCGAGCCGCCGGCGATGACCCCGGTGCCTTCGGCGGCGGGCTTGAGCAACACCTTGCCGGCGCCGAAATGCCCCAGCACCTCATGGGGAATGGTGTGGCCCTGAAGCGGAACACGGAAGATGTTCTTCTTGGCGTTCTCTCCGCCCTTGCGGATGGCTTCCGGGACCTCGTTGGCCTTGCCCAGCCCCACGCCCACATGGCCGTTGCCGTCGCCCACCACCACCAAGGCGGCGAAGGAGAAGCGCCGGCCGCCCTTCACCACCTTGGCCACGCGGTTGATGTTGACGACTCGGTCGCTGAGGTCGAGGTCGTTCGGATTAATCGGTGTCGCCAAAGGTGACTCGCTTTCTCGCTAAAACTTGAGGCCCGCCTCGCGCGCGGCCTTGGCCACTGCGGCGATGCGTCCGTGGAAGGGAAAACCGTTGCGGTCGAACACCACCTGCTCCACCTTGGCCGCCTTGGCCTTCTCGGCGATGAGTTTTCCGACCCGAGCCGCGTCCGCCTTCTTGTCGCCCTCGGTCTTTCCTTTGAGCTCCTTGCTCAAGGAAGAGGCGAAGGCCAGCGTCCGGCCGGCCAAGTCGTCCACCACCTGGGCGTAGACGTGCTTCAGGCTCTTGTAGACGGTGAGCCGGGGCCGCTCCGGGGTGCCGGCCAGCTTGCGCCGGATTCGGTTCTTCCTCTTGAGGCGTGCTTCGAGTCTCGTCATGGGTGTCTCTTTCCGTCCGCCGGGGATAGGGAATTCCCCCGATGCGGATGAAGGGGCCTGGCCCTAGGCCGTCCCCGTCTTGCCTTCCTTACGACGGATGCGCTCCTCGACGTATTTGATGCCCTTGCCCTTGTAGGGCTCCGGAGGCCGCAGCGCCCGGATGCGCACCGCCGCCTCGCCCAAAGTCTCGCGGTTCACGCCCCGCAGGGTGAGGCCGATGGTGGGCAGGCTGTCCTCGGTCCGGCTCACCTTGTCCACCTCTGCGGTGATGCCTTCCGGCAGGTCGAACACCACCGGGTGGCTGTAGCCCAGGGACATGTGCAGCTGACGGCCTTTGACCTCAGCCCGAAAGCCGACGCCGCGGATGTCCAGCTTTCGCTCCCACCCGGTGGCGACGCCTTTGGCGGCGTTGGCCAGGATGGAGCGCGCCAGCCCGTGCAGGCTCCGCGACTCGCGGCTGTCGTCCGGACGGGTCACCAGCACCTGGCCGTCCTTGAATTCCACGCTCACGCCCGGGGGGAGGACGACGTCCACTTTCCCCTTGGGCCCCTCGAAATGGACGGACCGGCCGGCCAGCGCCGCCTTCACCTTTCCTTCGAGCTTGATTGGCAGTCTTCCGATGCGGCTCATGTCAGTACACCGTGCAGATGAGCTCGCCGCCCACGTTCTGCTTGCGGGCCTCGCCATCCGCCAGGATGCCCTTCGAGGTGGAGAGGATGCTCGTGCCCAAGCCACCGAGCACGCGCGGAATGTCCCGCACCGGGACGTAGCGGCGCAGCCCGGGTCGGCTCACCCGGCGGATGCCGACGATGACTGGACTCTTGTCCGGCCCGTACTTGAGCTGGACGGTAATTTCTCCCTGCACGCCCGCCTTGTGCTCGACGTAGTCGGCGATGAAGCCCTCCGCCTTGAGCACCCGGGCGATTTCCACCTTCAGCTTCGAGGTGGGGATGACCACCTTGTCGTGCCGCGCTCGCGAGGCGTTGCGAATGCGGGTCAGCATGTCCCCCACCGGGTCGTTTACTGGCATGACGTGAACCTCAAGACTCTCTTCTGTCGCCGCCCCGCGCCTGCCCGGACCATCCGGGGGGTTCGCGGGAAGCGGCCTTGCATCCTTACCAGGAGCTCTTCATCAGCCCGGTGATTTCCCCTGCCAGCGCGCGATTGCGCAGGCAGATGCGGCACATTTTGAACTTGCGCAAAAACGCGCGCGGCCGACCGCACAACGGGCAGCGGTTGTAAGCGCGCACCTTGAACTTCGGCTTGCGTTTCGCCTGGGCAATTTTCGAGAGCTTGGCCATCTTTCTTTCCTAACCTAAGGGCGACTGGCGGAAGGGCAATCCGAAGTGGCGCATCAGCGCCAGTCCTTGCTCGTCGTTCCGAGCCGTGGTGACGAAGGTGATGTTCAGCCCCTTCACCTTCTCGATTTGGTCGTAGTTGATTTCCGGAAAAATAATCTGCTCGCGAACGCCGAGCGTGTAGTTGCCCTTGCCGTCGAAGGCCTTGCTGCTGACGCCCTTGAAGTCACGCACCCGCGGCAGCGCGACGTTAATCAGCCGGTCCATAAACTCGTACATCCGGTCCGACCGCAGCGTCACCGCAGCGCCAATGGCTTGCCCCTCGCGGAGCTTGAAGTTGGCGATGGACTTGCGGGCCCGGGTCACCACCGGCTTCTGCCCGGTGATGGCGCCCAGCTGGTCGACCGCCGACTCGAGAATCTTGTTGTTGGCCAGGGCCTCGCCGAGACCCATGTTGACCACAATCTTCTCCAGCCGCGGCACCTGGTTCGGGTTCTTGAACCCGAATTCCTTCATCAGCGCCGGCACGCCGTCCTTGCGGAAGCGCAGCTTGAGCCTGGCCGGCTTGGCCTCCAGCCCCGCTTCGATGGTCGCCTCGAAGCCGGCCTTCTTGACCTCGTCCCGGCCACGGCGCTTCCCTGCCGCCTTCTTGGCCTTGGCTTCCTTCGGCTTGTCATCCTTCTCATCAGCCATCTGTTGTTCCTCTGCTTCGGCAGCCCGTCTTGGGCCTCCCGGCCGCCGGTCAGTGTCCCCCCGCGTGGCCCTTGGCTCCTGACAGCAGGAGCCGCTTGGCCCGGGGCGGGGGTTCTTGCCTCAGTGCGCCTCAGGCGTCAATCCGCGCCTCGCAGGACTTGCAGAAACGCACCTTCTTGTCGCCTTCCATTCGGATGCCCACCCGCGACGGCTTGTCGCACTTGCTGCACACCACCTGCACCGCGGCGATGGCGATGCTCCCCGGCTTCTCGATGATGCCGCCCTCGGGCGTATTCCGGTCCCGGCCTTTGCGGACATGCCGCTTCACGAGCCTCAGCCCCTCAATCTTCAGGCGGCCCGACTCCTGGTCGATGGCCACGACCTTCCCGCGCTTCTTGGCCGCATCCTTGGTGCTCCGCTCGGCGCCCGCCGTCACCTGCACCAGGTCTCCCACTTTGAGCTTCTGCATAGTGTTGGCTGCTCCTGGGGCCGCTCCCGACGAAGGGGACGCAGGCTTAGAGCACCTCCGGCGCCAGCGAGATAATCTTCATGAACTTCCGGGCCCGGAGCTCGCGGGCCACCGGTCCGAAAATACGGGTGCCGATGGGCTCCAGGTCCTTGTTGATGAGCACCGCGGAATTTCCGTCAAATTTGATGAAGCTCCCGTCGGGGCGGCCCACCTCGCGCTTGGTGCGGACGATGACCGCCTTGGCCACGTCGCCCTTCTTCACCTTGGAGTTCGGCAGCGCCTCGCGCACGCTGACCACGATGACGTCGCCGATGCTCGCATAACGGCGCTTGGAGCCTCCCAGCACCTTGATGCAGAACACCTTCTTCGCGCCCGAGTTGTCGGCGACGTCGAGCACTGATGTCATCTGAATCATCGGACGTCGCTCCTTAGCTGTTCTTGCTGCGCTCGATGACCTCGACCACCCGCCACCGCTTGTCCCTGCTCAGCGGCTTGGTCTCGGCAATCCGCACCCGGTCTCCCTCGTTGAGAGAGATTTTCTTCGGGTAGTCGTGGTCCTCGGCGTGCGCCTTGTACTTGGCGTGCAAGCTGAGGATTTTTCCGTACTGCCGGTGCGCGGCACGGCGCTTCACCGTGACCACCACCGTCTTCTGCATCTTGTTCGAGGTGACGATGCCCACCCGCGTCTTGGGGCGTCCGCGAGGGGTCGCCGTCTCCGTGGTCGGTCCGGCCATGGTTAGGCTTCCTTGCCCGTCGCGACTTTGACCGCCGCGGCGCGCTGCTTCTGGGTGATGAGCGTGAGCACCCGGGCCAGGTCCCGGCGGCGCTCGTTGCGTTGGGTGGGGCTGTCCAACGTCCCGGTGCGGAGCTTCATGCGGTCACGGAAAAGCTGCTCGCGCAGTTCCACCGCCCGGCGCTCCAGGTCCGGCACCGTCAGCTCGCGTAATTCTTTGGCAGTGGCCATGGGGGCGTGTCCTCTACAGGCTCAGGTCCGCGCGGTTGACGATGCGGGTCAGCACCGGAAGCTTGGCTTGGGCCAGCTTCAGCGCCTCGTGGGCCACCTCGGCAGTCATCCCCTCCATCTCGTAGAGGATGCGACCGGGCTTGACCACCGCCACGTAGTACTCCACCGCGCCCTTGCCGGTCCCCATTCGGGTCTCGGCCGGCTTCTTGGTGATGGGCTTGTCCGGGAAGATGCGAATCCAGATTTTTCCGCCGCGCTTCACAAAGCGCGTCATGGCAATCCGGGCGGCCTCAATCTGCCGCGAGGTAATCCACCCCGGCTGAAGCGACATCAGCCCGAAGTCCCCATACGTCAGCTCCGAGCCGCGGTACGCCCGTCCGGGCATCCGCCCCTTCATCATCTTCCGGTACTTCGTCCGCGCCGGTTGGAGCATGGTGTGCTGGTGACCGTGAGGGCCCTAGCGGGCCGACGTCGCCACTCCCGTTCCCTTGCTGGGAAGAACCTCGCCGCGGCAGACCCACACCTTGCAGCCGATTTTTCCGTAGGTGGTCTTCGCCTCGGCGAAGCCGTAGTCGATGTCCGCGCGCAGGGTGTGAAGCGGCACCCGCCCCTCGCGGTACCACTCGTAGCGCGCCATTTCCGAGCCGCCGAGCCGACCGGCGCAGGCCACGCGGATGCCCTTGGCACCGAATTTCATCGCCGTCTGGATGGCCTTCTTCATCGCCCGGCGGAAGGCGATTCGGCGCTCGAGCTGGGTGGCGATGTTCTCCGCCACCAGCTGGGCGTCGATTTCCGCCTTGCGGACCTCGACGATGTTCAAGAACACCTCGTTCTTGGTGAAGCGCTGGAGGTCCTTTTTGATGGTCTCGATGCCCGCGCCGCGCTTTCCGATGACGATGCCCGGACGCGCGGTGTGCACGTTGACCTTCACTTTGTTCGCGGCGCGCTCGATTTCCACCTTCGACACGCCGGCGTGGTACAGCGACTTCTTCACGAACTCGCGGATGGCAATGTCCTCATGCAGCCATTGCGCGTAGTTCTTGTGCTCGAACCACTTCGAGTCCCACGTCTTGATGACGCCGAGTCGAAACCCGATTGGATGGACTTTTTGACCCAAGAAATTTCTCCCTTTACTTCCGCTTGGCGCGAACGGGCGCGTCGCTGAGAACCACGTGGACGTGGCTGCTTTTCTTATTGATGCGGCTGGCGCGCCCCATGGCGCGCGGCATGAACCTGCGGAGGGTGGTCCCCTGGTCGACGGAGATGGTCTTGACGTAGAGCGCGTCGACGTCCACCTCGCCCTTGGAGAGGTCGGTGGCGTTGGCCACCGCGCTCCGGATGAGCTTGGCCATCGGCTTGGCCGCCGCCTTCCGGGTGTAGAGAAGGATGTTCAGCGCCGAGCCCACGGGCTTTCCACGCACGAGGTCGGCCACCAGCGCCACCTTACGCGGTGCCATCCGGAAATCTCTGAGATGAGCGATGGATTCCATGGTCTCTTTGCTTACTTCGGTGCGCCGGGTGCCTTGACGACCTTCTTTTCCGCCGAGTGACCGACGAAGGTCCGGGTGGGAGCAAACTCGCCCAGCTTGTGGCCCACCATGTTCTCGGTGACGAAGACCGGGATGAACTTGCGGCCGTTGTGAACGGCAAAGGTGTGCCCGACGAATTCGGGAAGGATGGTGGACCTTCGCGACCAGGTCTTCACCACCTTCTTCTGGTTGCCCTTGATGAGGTCCTCCACCTTCTTGAGCAGGTGGGCGTCGACGAAGGGCCCCTTCTTGATGGAACGTGCCATGGCGCTTTCTCTTACTGGCTTCGCACGCCGGAGCGGCGGCCACTGACGATGAACTTGGTGGTGCGCTTGTTCTTGCGCGTGGTGAGCCCCTTGGTCTTCTTGCCCCAGGGGCTGACCGGGTGGGGATTGCCCTGTCCGCTCTTGCCTTCGCCACCGCCGTGCGGGTGGTCGACGGGATTCATGGCCAGGCCGCGCACGGTGGGACGGATGCCGAGCCATCGGCTCTTGCCCGCTTTGCCGACACGGATGATGTCGTGCTCGATGTTCCCCAGCTGCCCGATGGTGGCCCGGCACTCGAGCAGCACCTTGCGGACTTCGCCCGAGGGAAGCCGGATTTGGGCGTAGCCGCCCTCCTTGGCCATCAGCTGCCCGGAGGTGCCCGCGGAGCGAATCATCTGCCCACCCCGGCCCGGCTTGAGCTCCACGTTGTGGATGGTGGTGCCGACCGGGATGGTTCCCAACGGCAGCGCATTCCCCGGACGGATGTCGGCGTCCGGGCCGGCGTGCAGCACGTCGCCCACCTGGATGCCCACCGGGGCGAGGATGTAGCGCTTCTCGCCGTCGGCGTAGTGCAACAGCGCCAGGTTGGCCGAGCGGTTGGGGTCGTACTCCACCGCCGCCACCTTGGCCGCCACGCCGTCTTTGTCCCGGCGCTTGAAGTCGATGACCCGGTAGCGGCGCTTGTGCCCGCCGCCCTGGTGCCGCCGGGTGATGTGACCGTGGACGTTGCGGCCACCCGAGCGTCGCATCGACTCGGTGAGCGTCTTCTCCGGACGGTCCTTGGTAATCTCCGCAAAGTCCGACACCGTCGTCAGGCGGCGCGCGGGGGAGGTCGGCTTGAACTTTCGGATGCCCATTTAGGCCGCGCCTCCCTCGAAGAGCTCAATCTTGTCGCCTTCCTTCAGCGTCACGATGGCCTTCTTGAAGTTGGGGCGCTGGCCAACATTGCGGCCGACCCGCTTGCTCTTGCCCCGGATGATGAGCGTCCGCACCGCTTCCACCTGCACCCGGAAGAGCGACTCCACCGCGCGCTGCACGTCGTGCTTGCTGGCCTCGCGGTCCACCACGAAGGCGTACTGGCGGAGCTTCTCCCGGGCGCGGTCGAGCTTCTCGGTAATCAACGGGCCCTTGATGACGTCGGTGGCGTTCATGCCAGCGCTCCCTCCAGGGCCTTGACCGCCGCCGAGGTGATGACCAGCGCCTTGTGCCGCAGGAGCGACTCGACGTTGACACCCTCCGGGGGAAGAACGTCGAAGTGCGAGAGGTTACGCACGCTGCGGTGGAGCGAAGTGTTGGACTTGGCGTCCACCACCAGCGCCTCGTTCAGCTTCAGCCCCTGGGTCAGGACCCGGTGGGTCTCCTTCGTCTTGGGGGAGGCGTCAAACTTGTCCAGAATGACGAGCCGCTTCTCCTTGGCCCGAAGGCTCAAAGCCGCGCGCAACGCACCCCGACGCACGGTGCGGGGCGGCCGGTAGGTGTAGTCCCGAGCCTTGGGGGCCATGGCCTTGCCGCCGCCCACCCACTGCGAGGCACGGATGGAGCCCTGCCGGGCCCGGCCAGTGCCCTTCTGCTTGTAGGGCTTTTTCCCACCACCGGAGACGAGGCTCGAATTCTTCACCCCCACCGTGCCGCGGCGGCGGTTGACGGCCTGGAACTTCGCGGCCTCGTAAAAGAGGTGCGGGTTGGGCTCGGCGCCAAACACGGCGTCGGAGAGCTCAATCTCGCCGACCTTCTTGCCCGCCTGGTCCACCACGTCGAACTTCATGGCCGTTCTCCGTCCTTGTCCCGGGAGACTCCCCGGCTAGGACTTGATCTCCACGTCGACGCCCGCCGACAGGTCGAGTTTCATGAGCGCATCCAGCGTCTGCTGGGTGGGCTCGAGGATGTCCAAGAGCCGCTTGTGGGTGCGGATCTCGAACTGCTCGCGGCTCTTCTTGTCCACGTGCGGGCTGCGCAACACCGTGAATTTGTTGATCCGGGTGGGAAGGGGGATGGGGCCGGCTACTTTGGCGCCCGTACGCCGCGCGGTCTCGACAATCTCTCCCGCACTCTGGTCCAGGAGCTTCGAGTCGTACGCCTTGAGCCGGATCCGGATTTTCTGAGTCGCCATGCTTCGTTCATCCTCGACTGACACCTCCCCCACACGGAGAGGTGCATCCTCGAACCACCTGGTTGTCACAGAGCTGCTGCCGACTGCGACGAAGGGGGGCGGCTATTAGCACCCCGTCGAAGGGGGTGCAACTCCCCTTCCCGCCCCCGGTTGCCGCCCCCGAAACGGCCCTTACTCGATGACTTCGGCGACGACGCCCGCGCCCACCGTGCGCCCACCCTCACGCACCGCGAAGCGCAGCTCCTTCTCCATGGCGATGGGGGTGATGAGCTCGACCTCGATGGCGATGTTGTCCCCAGGCATCACCATCTCCACGTTCTGCGGCAGGGTGACGGTCCCGGTCACGTCCGTGGTGCGGAAGTAAAACTGCGGCCGGTACCCCTTGAAGAAGGGCGTGTGCCGTCCCCCCTCCTCCTTGGTGAGGACGTAAATTTGGGCTTTGAATTTGGTGTGCGGCGTAATGCTGCCCGGCTTGGCCAGCACCTGCCCGCGCTCCACGTCCTCGCGCTTCAGCCCCCGCAGCAACGCTCCAATGTTGTCTCCGGCCATGCCCTCGTCCAAAAGCTTCCGGAACATCTCCACGCCCGTCACCACCGTCTTGGTGGTGGGCCGCAGCCCCACAATCTCAATCTCCTCGCCCACCTTCACCCGTCCGCGCTCCACGCGGCCGGTGGCCACCGTGCCTCGGCCGGCGATGCTGAAGACGTCTTCCACCGGCATGAGGAAGGGCTTGTCCAGCGCCCGCTCCGGCGTCGGAATGTAGCTGTCCAGCGCATCCATCAGCTTGAGGATGCTCCCCTCGCCAATCTCCGAGGCGTCCCCCTCCAGCGCCTTCAACGCGCTGCCGGCAATGATGGGCACCTTGTCCCCGGGGAACTCGTACTTCTTGAGGAGGTCCCGGACTTCCATCTCCACCAGCTCGCGGAGCTCGGCGTCGTCCAGCATGTCCACCTTGTTGAGGTAGACCACGATGTAGGGAACGCCCACTTGGCGGGCCAAGAGAATATGCTCGCGCGTCTGGGGCATGGGCCCGTCCGCGGCCGACACCACCAGGATGGCGCCATCCATCTGCGCCGCGCCGGTAATCATATTCTTCACGTAGTCGGCGTGACCCGGGCAGTCGACGTGGGCGTAGTGGCGGTTTTTGGTCGCGTACTCCACGTGGGCGGTGGCGATGGTGATGCCCCGCTCGCGCTCCTCGGGCGCCTTGTCAATCTGGTCATAGGCCAAAAACGTCGCCCCGCCGGACTTGGCCAGCACCTTGGTGATGGCTGCCGTGAGCGTCGTCTTCCCGTGGTCCACGTGACCGATGGTCCCCACGTTCACGTGCGGCTTCGTCCTCTCGAACTTCTCCTTGCTCATGTCGCCCTTTCCTCTTTCTAGTGCCCGCGGACCCTGGCGATGAGCTCGTCGGCGATCGCCTTGGGGACTTGAGCGTAGTGGCTAAACTGCATGGTGTACGTGGCGCGCCCTTGGGTGCGTGAGCGCAAGTCGGTGGAGTAGCCGAACATGGTGGAGAGCGGGACCTGAGCGTCGATGACTTGGACGCCCCCAGGCTTGGGCTCCATCCCCAGAATTTTTCCGCGCCGGGCGTTGAGGTCGCCGATGACGTCGCCCATGAATTCCTCGGGGGTGACGACTTCGCAGGCCATCACTGGCTCGAGCAGCGCCGGCCCGGCCCGCGCCGCCCCATCGCGGAGGGCCATCGAGCCGGCAATTTTGAAGGCCACCTCGCTCGAGTCCACGTCGTGAAAGCTGCCGTCGAAGGCCGTCACCCGGATGTCCACCAACGGGTAGCCGGCCAGCACCCCGGACTGCATCGACTCGGCCACTCCGCGCTCTGCGGCGGTGATGAATTCTCTTGGGACTTTGCCCCCCACAATCTCGTTCTCGAAGTGCAGGCCCTTCCCCGGCTCGTTGGGCGCGAGGCGGAGCCAAATGTGGCCGTATTGGCCCTTCCCGCCCGACTGGCGGATGTATTTCCCCTCCGACTCCACCTCGCGGGTGATGGTCTCGCGGTAAGCCACCTGGGGCTTGCCCACGTTGGCGTCGACTTTGAATTCCCGCAGGAGCCGGTCGACAATAATTTCCAGGTGCAGCTCGCCCATGCCGGCGATGATGGTTTGCCCGCTCTCGCTGTCCACCCGCACCCGGAATGACGGGTCCTCCACGGCCAGCTTCGCCAGCGAGGCTCCGAGCTTCTCCTGGTCGGCCACCGTCTTCGGCTCGATGGCAATGTCGATGACCGGGTCCGGAAACTCCATCCGTTCCAGGATGACCGGCCGGCCTTCCTCGCACAGCGTGTCTCCGGTCGTGGTCCCTTTGAGACCCACCAAGGCGGCGATGTCTCCGGCCAGCACCTCCTCAACCTCGTCGCGCTTGTCGGCCCGCATCTGAACCAGCCGTCCCACCCGCTCCCGCTTCTGCTTGACCGAGTTCCACACGGCGGAGCCGGAGGCCAGGCGTCCGGAATACACGCGGATGAAGGTGAGCGTCCCGACGAAGGGGTCGGTCATGATTTTGAAGGCCAGCGCGCTGAAGGGCGCGGTGTCGCTCGTCTCCCGGACGACGTCGTTGCCCTTGCTGTCCTTGCCGTGCACCGGCGGGATGTCCAGGGGAGAAGGCAAATAGTCCACCACCGCGTCGAGCAGCGGCTGAACGCCCTTGTGTTTGAAGGCCGAGCCGCACAACACGGGGAAGAGCTTTCGGGCGATGCACCCTCTGCGAATCGCCCGCCGCAAGGCCTCTTCGGTGGGCTCTTTGCCTTCGAGGTAGGCATGCATCACCGCGTCGTCCTGGTCGGCAGCGGCCTCCACCAGGCGCGCCCGAGCCTCGGCAGCCCGGGCCCGGAGCTCCTCCGGCACCTCCACCTCGTCGAAGTGCGCGCCCAGCTCGGTGTCGGCGAACACCAGGGCCTTCATGGTCACCAGGTCCACCACCCCTCGGTGGTGCTCTTCGCTGCCCAGGGGGAGCTGCAAGGGGACGGCATTGGCCCCGAGCTTGTCGTGGATGGACTTCACGGACATTTCGAAGTCCGCGCCGGTGCGGTCCATCTTGTTCACGAAGCAAATGCGCGGCACCCCATAGCGGTCGGCCTGCCGCCACACCGTCTCGCTCTGCGGCTCGACGCCATTGACTCCGTCAAAGACGGCGATGGCGCCGTCCAGCACCCGCAGAGAGCGCTCGACCTCGATGGTGAAGTCGACGTGCCCCGGGGTGTCGATGATGTTGATGCGGTACTTCTGCCCGCTGCGTGTCCAAAACGCGGTAATGGCGGCGGAGGTGATGGTGATGCCGCGCTCGCGCTCCTGCACCATCCAGTCGGTGGTGGTGTTGCCGTCGTCGACGTCACCCATTTTGTGAATGGCGCCGGTGTAATAAAGGATGCGCTCGGTGGTGGTGGTCTTCCCCGCATCAATGTGCGCCATGATGCCGATGTTGCGGTAACGCTCGAGCGGGGACTCGCGGGCCATCGAATTGGACTCTTAGCAAGGAGCAGCCGCGGTCTACGACTCCGGGCCCGGGCCTCGGGGAACCACGAGACCCCCGTCAGGTTGTCGGCCCGGCCTGGGCGATGCCCCGTCTACGGGGGTCGACTGCCGGTCACCAGCGGTAATGGGCGAAGGCCTTGTTCGCCTCGGCCATCTTGTGCGTGTCTTCGCGCTTCTTCACCGCGTTCCCGCGGTTGTTGGCGGCGTCCATAATCTCGCCGGCCAGCTTCTCTTCCATGGTCTTCTCGCCGCGGGCCTTGGCGTATTGAATGAGCCAGCGCATCCCCAGCGCTACGCGTCGGTCCTGTCGAACCTCCACCGGCACCTGGTAGGTGGCACCGCCCACGCGGCGGCTCTTCACCTCGAGCACCGGCTTCACATTGTCCAGCGCCTTCTTGAAGGTGCGCAGCGGCTCTTCCTTGGCCCGCTCCTCGATGAGCGCGAAGGCGCCGTAGCACACCCGCTCGGCGATGGACTTCTTGCCCTTGCGCATCAAGTCGTTGACGAACTTGGTCACGAGCCGGTCCTGGTACTTGGGATCGGCGAGAATCTTGCGCTTGGCGACGACGCGGCGACGGGGCATCTGTTGGTCTGACTTTCTCTAAAGGAGAAGAAGGTGCTGGTTAACTCGGGCGCTTGGCGCCGTACTTGCTGCGTCCCTGCTTGCGCCCTTGCACGCCCACGGAGTCGAGGGTGCCGCGGATGATGTGGTAGCGAACGCCCGGGAGGTCCTTCACGCGGCCTCCCCGAATCATCACCACCGAGTGCTCCTGGAGGTTGTGGCCCACGCCCGGGATGTACGACGTCACCTCGATGCCATTGGTGAGGCGCACCCGCGCCACCTTGCGCAGGGCGGAGTTCGGCTTCTTGGGAGTGGTGGTGTAGACGCGCGTGCAGACCCCGCGCTTCTGCGGCGACTCCTTCAGCGCCGGGCTCTTGCCCTTCACCTTCAGCTTTTCGCGTCCTTTTCGGACGAGCTGGCTAATCGTCGGCATCCTATGGAGTTCCCTCGGGCTTTCCTGGCGTCCGCTGGTCAGGAGACTCCTGACCCCGCACCCCCCGGAAAAAGGGCGCTGGTTATAGCGGTGGCCACCCAGGAGTCAAGCGTCGCCCCGAAAAGGACGCTCTCAGAGGTCGAGCACCATGACAATGGCGTCCTCTCCCTCGTCCACATAGTAGTTGGGCCGGATACCCACCGGACGAAAACCGAAGTCTCGGTACAACCCGAGCGCGGCGGCGTTGCTGCGGCGGACCTCCAGCGTGGCCAAGGTGCAACGCTTTCGCCGCCCAGTGTCCAGCGCCGCCTCGAGCACCCGTCGGGCGACGCCTCGGTTGCGGTGCTCCGGCGCGGTGGCCACGTTGAGGACGTGCAACTCGTCGTGGACAATCCAAAAGATGACGAAGCCCACCAGTGTCACCTGTCCGCGGGGCCCGGGCTCTTCGGCCACCAGGATGGTCGACCAGTCATGGCCAAGCTCGCGCCGCAAGAGCTCAGCGCTCCAGGGGTTCCGAAACGCCACCTGCTCGATTTCCAGGACGCGGGGCAGGTCGGCTGCGGTCATCGGCCGGACCTCGAGGGCGGGTGTCTCCTGGAGCTTTCTCAATGCGCCTCCGCCAGGTCGCCGGGCTGAGCGACGATGCGCACCTGTGCCGCCGCCCGGAGCTTCGCGAGCTCCTCCTTGGCCGCCGCCTCGTAGCGCGTCCGCACCAGCTGCTCCTTGATGGCGGCGCGAGATTCCTCGAAGGTGCCGGGGCTCCCGGCCGCCTCCCACGCCCGCCGAACGTCGCTTTCACTCACCTGGGCCCGAAGACGGACACGGGCATCCAGTGCGCGCTCCGCTCGGAGGGCCCGAGCGAGCACCTCGCGCAGTTGGCTTTCGTCCGCACCCGAGGCCCTGAGGAACGCCTCGACTGCGGCCTTGTCCGGAAACCGGGCCACGAAGCGGTTGAAGCGCGCCTCGACGTCCTGCGCCTCCAGCGTGAAGCTTCCCAGCCGGTCCGCTTCGGCGCCGGCGGCGCGCTGAGCGATGGCCAGCTCCAGAGCGCTGCGCAACGCAGGCTCATCGAGCGGTGCGTCAGCCAACGACGCGCCCCCCCGCTCCACGAGCGCCACATGGGCCTCGAATCGCAAGTCGCTCAACGTAATGACTTGTCCGTCGACTTGGGCCACCACCCGGTCCAGCACCTGGTCAGCCGCGGAGGCCGAAGCGGCCACGAGCAACAGCAAGACGCAGCCCTGCCGCAGAGGTGCCAGCAGTCGGCGCTGGCGCCGGCGTGGTGCAAGGTTAAGCTGCCCGAACAGGGAGCCCATGGCCGAAGACTACTACCGAGTCCTAGGCGTCGCGCGGACCGCGACCCAAGACGAAATCAAGAAGGCGTACCGAAAGCTGGCGCGCAAGCACCACCCGGACGTCAACCAGGGGAACAAGGCGGCCGAGGAGAAATTCAAACAAATCTCCGGCGCTTTCGAGGTGCTCAGCGACCCCAAAAAGCGGGCCATGTACGACGAGTTTGGAGAGGACGCCGCCAAGCTGGGGTTTGACCCCAAGAAGGCCGAGGCCTTTCGGGCCTACCGGGAGCAGGCCTCGGCGCCTTCCGGCGGCGCCGAGGGCAGCGGCAGCTTCGATTTTGGCGACATTTTCGGGGACATTTTCGGCCGCAACACCGACGGCGGCCCCTTCCGGGCGCGCGCCGAGGGCCCAGCTCGGGGCGAGGACCTCCACACCCGCGTCCGCGTCAGTCTGCGAGAAGCGGTCACCGGCGCCGAGCGCACGCTGGCCATCGAGCGGCCAGTGGAGTGCAAGAAGTGCCATGGCTCGGGCCACATTGGAAAGCCCAAGACATGCCCCACCTGCGGCGGCTCCGGCCGCATCAAGCAGGGCCGCGGCCCGCTCTCGCTCTCCACCCCCTGCCCCAACTGCGGCGGTACCGGGAAGGTGGCCCCGGTGTGCGACGTCTGTGGCGGCAGCGGCGTCGTGGAAACCACCGTCCGGGTCACGGTCAAAATCCCCCCCGGCGTGCAGAATGGTTCGCAGGTCCGGCTGCCCGGTCAGGGGGCGGCGGGAAGCCTGGGTGGACCTCCGGGAGACCTCTACCTCGAGACGGAAGTCGAGCCCCACCCGTTGGTGCGCCGAGACGGTGACGACCTGACCATGGAGCTCCCAGTCACCGTGCCGGAGGCGATGTCCGGGGCGGAGGTGCGCGTCCCCACCTTCAGCGGGAACGTCACCGTCAGCGTGCCGTCCGGCAGCCAGGCGGGCCGGAAGCTGCGCCTCAAGGGCCAGGGCGTCCCCGCTCTCAAGGGAAGCAACCGGGGGGACCTCTACCTCGAGCTGAAAGTCCTCGTACCCGAGCGTCCGGCGACGGAAGCCAAGGCCGCCGCCGACGCGCTCCGTCCTTTCTATCGCGGCGACGTCCGTTCGGGTCTTCACCTCTGAGGCCACCTCCCCCGCGCTCCGGTTGGCATCCATCGGCTGGGGCGCGGTAGAAGGCCGCCGGTTCAATGCGCGCGCTCTCTCACACCCTGGTGCTCCAGACGTCCGGACGGGGGCTGTTTTCCTTGTCCGAGGCGGTGACGGACTGGATGGCCACCGTCGCCGCCGGCGGTGCCGGCACCGGACTCCTCACCCTCTTCTGCCGCCACACCTCCGCCAGCCTCTTGGTGCAAGAGAACGCCGACCCGGAGGTGCTGGCCGACCTCGACCGCTTCTTCAGCCGCCTGGTTCCAGACGGCGATTCGCTGTTCCGCCACACCGCCGAAGGCCCCGACGACATGCCGGCGCATGTCCGCGCGGCACTGACGCAAGTCCAAGTCTCCATCCCGGTGGTGCAAGGCAAGCTGACACTGGGGACCTGGCAGGGCCTCTACCTCTTTGAGCATCGGCGGCGCCCCCACCGCCGTGAGGTGGTGTTGCAGTACCTCGGCACTTGACGAAAGGCACCATGGGCATCCTGGATTTTCTCGGGGGCAGCGGCCCCGAAAAGGCACTCAAGCTCAAGGCGAAAGTCTTGCAGAAGTACGGCGACCCGTTGTCGCGACAGAAGGCCATTCAGCAGCTTGGTGAATTGAAGTTTCCCGAAGCGGTGACCGTGCTCCTGGCCCGCTTCACCATCACCGTCGAGCCGCAAACCACCGACGCCGACGAGAAGGACCAGGCCTTCGAGCTCATCCGCTCGCGAGGCGCGGCGGCCGTCCCCAGCGTCACGGAATTTTTGGCCCGCACCGACCTCGCCAGCAGCTGGGCGGTGCGCCTGCTGGCCGCCCTGCTCCCGGAGGCGGAGGTGGTGGGCATCCTCGTCGCGCAACTGAATTCGCTGGCCCAGAGCTACAGCCGAAACCCGGAAAAGCGCCTGGTGCTCTTGAATTGGCTCGCTGAAAAGGACGACCCCCGCATTGCTCCGGCGGTTTTGCCCTTTCTCGAGGACATGGCCGACGACGTGCGCATTTCAGCGCTGCGTACGCTCGGGCCGCTCAAGTACGCGCCTGCGCGCGAGCCGATGCTCCAGCTGTTGACGGCCGGGGAAACCGGGCGCCGCGTCCAGGTGGCGGCCATCGAAGCGCTGGCCGACAGCGGCTTCGGTGTGCAGGGCTTTCGCGAGAAGGTGGAGGCCCTGACTCCAGAGGGCTTCTATGTCGACAAGGCCGGGGTCCTCAAGCGACGCGGCGCTCCGGACGCCGGCTGAATTCTAACCTCTCCACCCTTTAAGGAGCCCGGTCTTGTCCGTCCACGACACGCTCACCCAGGCCTTCGCCGGCGGCGTCGCCGGTGCGCTCGGCGTGCCGCTGGAGCAAGTGCTGCCGCTGGTGAAGCCGGCCGATCCGGCCCACGGAGACGTGAGCTTTCCCACCTTTGGGCTGGCCAAGACGCTTCGCAAGGCCCCCCCGGCCATCGCCTCCGAGCTTGCGGCGGGGTTGCGCGTCCCGGGAATGGTGGTCAGCGCTGTCGGCCCGTACCTCAACGCCCGCTTTGACAGCGCCCCCTTCATCGCCGACGTCCTCCGGGAGGTCCGGGGCCAAAGGGAGCGCTACGCCAGTAGCCAAGAGGGCCAGGGAAAAACAGTCGTCATCGACTACAGCTCCCCCAACATCGCCAAGCCCATCGGCTTCCACCACATCCGGACGACGGTTCTCGGCCACGCGCTGGCCAATCTCCACCGCCACCTCGGCTTCCGTGTGGAAGGCATCAACTACCTCGGCGACTGGGGCAAGCAGTTCGGCCTGGTGGCCGTCGGCTTCGAAGTCTTCGGCGACGCCGCTCGGCGCCAGGACATGGCCCACCTGGTGGACGTGTACGTCAAGGCCAACGCCCGCGCCGAGGCGGACCCGGCGTTCGACGCCCGGGCTCGGGACTTCTTTCTCCGGATGGAGCAAGGCGACACCGAGGCGCTCGCCCTGTGGAACGAGTTTCGCCAAGCCTCGCTGGCCGGCTTCGAGCCGCTGTATGCCCGGCTGGGCATTGCCTTTGAGCACGTCGAGGGTGAGAGCCGGTACGAGGGTCGAATGGAGCAAGTCATCCAGGAGATTGCTCGGACGGTGGGAGTTCGCGAGAGCGAGGGCGCCTTGGTGGTGGACCTCCCCTATGCGGAAAACGAGCCCCCCATCCTCCTGAAAAAGACGGACGGCAGCACGCTGTATGTCACCCGCGACCTGGCGGCCGCCGAAGACCGATGGGAGCGCTTTCATTTCGAGCGCGCGCTGTATGTCGTGGCCCGAGACCAGGCCTTTCACTTCGCCCAGCTGTTCCGCGTCCTGAAAGCCATGGGAAAGCCATGGGCGGACCGCTGCCTGCACGTGGCTTTCGGCCGCATCGCCGGCATGAGTACCCGCAAGGGCGAGGTGGTGCTCCTCACGGACGTCCTCGACGAGGCACGCGACCGCGCCTTGGAGAAGGTGCGTGAAAACCAGGCGGCCGGCCGCATCCACACCACCGACGTGGAGACGCTGGCCGAAGCCGTCGGACTGGGCGCCGTCCTCTTCGGAGACCTGAAGAACCGTCGCAATTCGGACTACACCTTCGACTGGGACGAGGTGCTCAGCTTCGAGGGCCACACCGGCCCCTACTTGCAATACGCCCACGCCCGCGCCTGCAGCTTGCTCAGCCGTGGAGGAGGGGTGCCGGCGGAGGTGGACACCTCGGCCCTCACCCTGCCTGAGGAGGAGGCCCTGGTACGCACCATCGCGCTCTTTCCGCGGGCGGTGCGCACGGCCCTGGAAGCGTACGAGCCCTCCTTCGTCGCCAGCCACCTGTTGGAGGTCGCCGCCGCGTTCAGCCGCTGGTACACGCTCGGGAACCAGGACCGCTCCAAGCGCGTCCTCGTCGAAGAAGACGGGCGGACCCGGGGCGCGCGCCTGGCATTGGCCGACGCGGTGCGCATCACCCTGCGAGTCGGGCTCTTCCTTCTCGGCATCCCCACGCCGGAAAACATGTAGCGCTGTCCCCCCGGCACCTCCGCTCTCCAGGTACGCTGGGTTGAGTACCTCGTCCGCGAGCTCTTCGCCCTGCTCGAAGCCTTCGAGCCGAGTTTCCCCGAGAGGGCTGTGGCTCGCGGACGGCTCGTCCAGACTCACCTGTACGCAGCAGGCCGTCAGGGTGCGGGTAAGGAGAACATGACCCGCACCATCGAGTGCATGTAAGAGAGGCAGGAGCGGCGTCCGCATGGAGACGGCTCTGGCCACCAGCGATGTGAAGGTCGACCAAGCACTCCGGCGGGACTTCGGACCCATCGGCCGCTGGTTGGCCCGGCGCTACTTCACCCACGTCCGCTTTTCCCAGGAGGCGGAGGCCGAAGTCCGCAGCTGTTCGGAGCGCGGCTTTGTGGTGCACGTGCAGCGGACGAGCTCCTGGGTGAATTTTCTCTACCTGGCCTGGGCGCTCACCGTCCGCGGCCTTCCGCCGTTGCGCGCCGTCGTCAACTTGAGGCGCTGGCTGGTGCGGCCCTTCCGTCGTGCGGCGCAGCGCGGGGCGTGCGCCGTGCGCTTCGCCTATGCGCAGAGAAAGGGGGGCTCTTCGCTGGTGTTCCTCCAGTCGACGGCCCTGGGGCGTGCCCTGGGCCAGCCGGGGCGTGATGACCCATTTCCGGCCCTGGTGGCGTTGGCGCGCAAAGGGGACCGGCCAGTCTTCCTTCTCCCCGAGCTCTTCGTCTGGGAAAAATGGAATGTCCGACTGAAGCCGGCCTGGGCGGACTATGTCTTTGGAAGCCCCGAGGCCCCGGGCTTCCTGCATTCGGTGCTGGCCTTCTTCCGCAACTACAAGCGCGCCCAATTCCGCGTTGGGGAAGCCATCGACTTGACGGAGCTGGTGAAGCGCTCGCCCGACGCTTCCGATGCCGTCCTCGCCAGGAAGGTGCGGAGCACGCTGCACGTGCACTTGGCTCGCGAGACGCGCACCGTCTTCGGGCCGCCCTTCAAGCCACCCCAACGCGTCATTGAGGAGACGCTCCGCGACCGTGCTCTGCGGCGGAGTTTGCAAGTCATCGCCGACACCTCCGGTCGGCGCGCGGAGTCGGTGCTGCGGGAGGCGCGGCGGGACTTAAACGCCATCGCCGCCAGGTTGCACCCCACGGTGCTCGCGCTGGCCAACCCACTCATGAGTCTCGTCTTCCGCTTCATGTACGACGGCATCGACGTGGACGAGGCCGGCCTGGAGCGGGCCATACGCGCCTCCCAGGGAGCGCCCATCGTCCTGTGCCCGTCGCACAAGAGTCACATCGACTATTTGGTGTTGTCCTGGGCCCTGTGGCACCGCGGCTACCAGGCCCCCCTCGTCGCCGCCGGCTCCAACCTCTCCTTTTTCCCGCTCGGGCCCTTCCTGCGCCGCTGCGGTGCGTTTTTCCTGAGGCGCACCTTCGGCGGCGACAAAGTCTATACCGCCACCTTCAAGGCTTACGTGCGCAAGCTGGTACGCGACGGCGTTCACCAGGAGTTTTTCCTCGAAGGGGGTCGCTCCAGGACGGGCAAGTTGCTGCCCCCGAAGCTCGGCCTCCTCACCTGGGAGGTGGACGCCATTGTCGAAGGGGCCCGTGATGACCTGGCCTTCGTCCCGGTGTCCATGGACTACGAGAATGTTGTCGAAGCCAAAAGCTACTCGCGCGAGCTCCTCGGGGCCGAGAAGAAGCCGGAGGACTTCAAGGCGCTTCTCTCTGCCCCCCGCGTCCTGGCGCGTCGCTATGGGCGCATCCACGTCACCTTCGCCCCACCCGTGCGGCTCCGGGAGCTGATGCGCAGCCGCGGCCTCGAGGACCCGCAGGCCGTCAATGAGGAGCAGAAACGGGCGCTGGTGCGGGCGCTGGCTTACCGCATCCTGTACGACATCTCCCGGGTCTCGACGGTGACGCCCCAGGCCCTGGTGGCGACGGCGCTGCTCTCCTTCCGCGGCCGCGGCATCTCCGCCGCGGAGCTCGAGGCGCGGGTAAACATTCTGCGGCGAATCGCAGCCTCGGAGGGCGTCCCCCTCTCCAAAGCGCTGCTCGGCTTTTCCTCCAGCCCCGCCGTGCCCGGCCCCATCCGCGAGGCCCTCACCGGCTTCGCCCGGGAAGGTGCGGTGCGCCTCAGCGAGGCACGTGGGCAGGCGGTGTACCAGGCGGATGAAGACCAGCGCCTGGCCCTCGTCTTCTACAAGAACAACCTCATGAACCTCCTCGCGCCGCGGGCACTCGTCGCCGCCGCGTTGCGGGCCGGTCCGGCCACGGACGCTGTCCAGTCCGTGGAGGCCCGGGCGCTCTTCCTCTCCAGGCTTCTGAAGGTCGAGTTCCTCTACCGCGTGGGCGCGCCCTTCGAGGAGATTTTCCAGGAAACCGTCGACCGACTCGTCCAGGAGGAGCTCCTCGTCCGCAACGGGCCGACGCTGGCCCGGGCGTCCACCCCCGGCGCCCAGGACACCCTGGACTTTTACGCCGAGCTCCTTCGGGACTTCCTCGAGTCCTACCTCTTGGCCGCGCTGACGCTGGAGGACGTGGCGGCCGCCGGCACCATGGACCGGAAGACTTTCATCCGCGCGGCGCTGGAAGTGGGGAAGGCCGAGTACATGGCGGGGCGGATTCAAGCCCGCGAGTCACTGGCGCGCACCACCATTGAGAATGCCATCGCCTACTTCCTGGAGCGCAAAATCCTCCAGGGGGGCGAGAAGCGATTCTCCGTGGGGCCGGCCTACGCCACGGAGGCCGCCCGGCGTAGCGTGGCCGACGAGCTCCGGCGTTACCTGGTGGCGGCCGGCTGACTTGGAGCGCTGGCCGCCGCTACCAGCAGCCGTTGCGCCTGCTCCTTCAGCTCTTCTTGGTTGCTGATTCCGAGTTTGCCCACCACCTGGCCTGAGGCGTCGATGAAGACAGTGGCCGGGACACTTTCCAAATTCAAAGGCCCGAGGAGCTCGGCCTCAGCCATGGCCACCGGTAGCGTCAGCTTGAGTTTTTCCATGGCCACCCGCACCTGACGGCTGTCCGCGTCCAGCGAGACGGCGAGGAAGCGCACCGGGGTGCCGGCCATCTCCCGTGCCACCTGGTTGAGCTCGGGCAACTCCCGAGCGCAGGCCCTTCAAGTTGGCAACCAGAAGTTCACCACCCACGGCGAGCCCCGCATTTGTTTCGGGGTGAGGTGCTCTCCGGAGAGCAGCTGCACCGCGAAGCTCGCCGGAAGCGGCTGGGGACTGAGGGGCCGCCCGCGGCAGGCGACGGACAAAAGGCCTGCCGCGGCGATGAGAAGAAGGGACCGACGCATCAGGAGTGAGGTGGCAGGCTTTCACAGCGGCCCCGGGGGTGGCAAGTTCTGCCGCCGCTTTCCTCCGTGAACTTCGACCCCCGTCCGCCTCTCCCACCTCAGCGCCTAGCGTGGACCGCGCTCGCGGCGTGCCTTTTGGCGACGTTCTTCGGTTTCGCCGTCATCCGTTTGAGCCCGCCTGTGGGTCTGTGGTTCAACGAGGTCTTCTGTATTCTCGGCGTGGCCTGGGCGGTCACGCGCTGGAGCGGACGCACGCCTGGCCGCTACGCGAGACTGAGCTGGCCTGGGTTGCCCGCGTTGCTCTTCGCCGCCGCGCTCTCGGTGGCCAACTACTTTGGCCTGGCGGCACCCATCAACACCCTCAGCGAGCACTTCGCCCCGGAGACGCTGAAGGACGCGCTGGACATTACCCGCATCCTCGGCCAGCTCTCGACCTGGGAGCTGTGGCTCTTTGCCGCGGCCGCGGTGCTGGCCGCGCCGGTGTGCGAGGAGTTTCTCTTTCGGGGCGTGGTGCAGCAGGGCTTGGCCGCGGGCACCGGGCGTCCGGCGGAGGCCATTGTCCTCACCGGGCTCGTCTTCGCCCTCTTTCACCTCAACCCGGTGAGCTTTCTGGCGCTGCTGGAGCTCGGACTCTTGTTCGGGCTCCTGTACCAAAAGACGGGCTCCCTCCTCCCGGGAATGGTGGCCCACGCCACCCAGAATGCGACGACGCTGGGCATCTACTTCTTCTTCGAGGCGCACCGCAGCGACGTCCCGGAGACGGCGGGCGAGCTCGCCGCGAGCCAAATGGCGGGACTGGCGGGCATGGGCCTGGTGGCGTTGGCGATGCTCTTCTTGTTGGGACGGCACTTCCCTTCGGTGTGGGGCCGGCCGAAGCCCGCCACCTTCGAGCGGCCTCGCGTCCCCTTGGCCCGCGCCTTGGCCCCCTGGCTTTTGGGCGCCTCGGTGTGCCTCTTCGGCTGGTACCTCGTCGACCGGCGCGGGGTGGAGCTGGGCGTCGCAGACTTGCAAGTGGACGTCCCCCAGGCGCGGGGCGATGAGACCGCCGAGCTGCGCACGGCGCGGGCGGAGTTGGAGGCGCTGCGCAAACGCGTACGCGCCGGACAGGCCCCGCTCCACACCTACTTGGAGAGTCGCCGGGCGCTGGCCCAGTCTCTCGAGGAGCCCCGCTTGGCGAAACCCCAGACGAAGGTACCCTAGCGGGCCGTCCTAGGCCGGAGCCATCAGCGCGAGTGCCACCGCTTGACGCGCAACGCGGGTGCCGCCATGGCCGTGCTGACGGAGCCCTTGTCCAACTCCCCTTCCACCTCCACCCGAGCGCCCTCGCTGAGGTTGTCACCGGCGACGCCGTGGAGCTCGTACCGCTTGCCATCCTCGGAAACGAGTACCCAAGCCCCAGCGCCCAAGTCCTCAAAGGTGAGGCGTCCTGTGAGTTTCATGCTTTCTCCCGCTTGGCCAACAAAGCCCGCGCGAGCAGCGCACAGGCCAGCGCATTGGCCACCAGCCAGGGCATGGCCAGCACGTGGAAGGGAAGCCAGGTGAGTCCCGGAGCGCGCGTCCAGGCGGCGTAGGCCAAAAACCCCGCGAAGCCGAGCGCGATGCCGGCCGCCACCGGGCGGAAGCCCTTCCAGGCCACCGCCGGCAGAGACAGCAACAGCGGGATGAGGGCGCTGTAGAAGAGCGGGTGGGCCAGCCGTCCCCGTCCGAAGACAATTCGCTCCCAGTCCGGCAACGGCAGCGACAGGGCGCTCACCGTGGCCGAGGGAGTCCCCACCCACTTCTGCCAGATGACGCGCAGGACGAAGAATCCCACCGAGGAGAGCAACAGCGGCACCAGCAGCTTGGGGTCCAAAAGGACGTTGAGGGCGCCGCCTGGGCGCACCTTGGGGTTCAAGGACAGAAGCAAGAGGATGAGGATGGCCACGCTGGCCGCGAGCGGCTGCCAGTCCACGGGAGCCGCGACGCCGAGCGCGCGAAGGGCCCCCGCCGCGTCGAGGAGCCCATGGCCCCGTTGCGCATTCCAACCGCCGGTTCCTGAAGCTCCGGCGTAGAGCGCGGTTTCCACCTGCTCTGGCGTCTTCGCCCCGGCCGCAAACAAGAGCGCGGCGACGCCCGCCACGTGCGGCGTGGCCATGGACGTCCCTTGGTACGAAGCGTAGATGGCCTTTCCCGGCTCGCCGCGCGCGATGGTGGCCTGGAGGATGCCACCCTCGTCGCCCTGTCGCTTGTCGCCCCCGGGCGCGAGCAAGTCCAGTTGCTCCCCCCAAGCAGAATACGGCGTCCGGGTGCCGTCTGGGCCCACCGCCCCAACGCCCACGGCGCCGGCATAGGCCGCCGGGTAGGCCACCGTCCCGTCTCCATGGTTTCCGGCCGCGGCCACCACCACCGCGCCCTGGCGGCGCGCATAGGCCACAGCGTTTTCGATGACGCGGCTGTAGCCGAAGCCACCGAGCGAGAGGTTGAGCACCTTGGCTCCGTGGTCCACAGCCCAGCGAATCCCGTCGGCGATGTCCGCCGAGGTTCCGGTGCCGGCGGCGTCGAGCACTTTGATGGGCATCAGCGTCGCTTCGAAAGCAATTCCTGCCACGCCCTCACCGTTGTTGGTCGCCTGGGCGATGGTGCCGGCGACGTGCGTCCCGTGTCCGTTGTCGTCGTTGGGATGGTCGGTGTCGTGGACGAAGTCGTACCCCGGTGCGAAGTGAACGCCCTTCAAGTCCGGCACACGGATGAAGCGTCCCTTCGTCTCGTAGGCCACGCCGGTGTCGAGGACGGCCACCACCACGCCCTTGCCCCGCGACATCTCCCAAGCCTCTTCCATCCCAATCATCCGGAGATTCCACTGCTTCGGGTACTCCGGGTCATTCGGAGTGAAGCCCTGGGCCTCGTACAAGAGGAGCGGCTCGGCCGCCTCGACGTCCGGGCTCTGGCGGATGGCCTTCAGCAGCGCGTCCACGTCTTGCACGCCGTCTGCGAGGGCGACGCCGTCTTCTGGACCCACCAGCGAATTGAACCGCAAGGAGACGCCCCAGGCGGCGGCGCGCTCGGCAAGGACGGCGGCGGACGTCCCGTCGCGGAAGTCCACCACCACGCGGCCCGGGACCCGGCCCGCTGTGGTGTCGCCGACTCGGGTGTGTTTGTCGCGTCGAGCGCCTCCGCTGCAGGCCAGAAGGCCACTGCCCAACAGCACCACCACCACCGTGCGCAAGGACACGCTCTTAAACCTCCGCTGACGTCCCCTCATACGCTCGAAGTGGTGCGCCATTGTGCACTCGGAGAGCCGCCCCTCTTTTCAGGTACTTGGAGAAAGGCCTGCCAACCAGCGGGCGACCGAGCGTCCCACGTCCGTGAGGTTTCGCTGAAAGCGGGCATCGGCGTGGGGAATGACGACGAGTGTCCCGGACGCTTCGGTAACCGCAGCCGCCCAGGCCGCACGCCGCAGCGGCTCCTTCTCGCCACAAACCACCAGAAGCGGGTGGCGCAGCCGCGCGAGGTCCTCGGCTTCGAGCCCACTGGGGCTGACGAGCGCGACGCCTGCCAGGCCCGGGTGCGCCTCCAACAGCGCGAGCACCGCCACCGCCGACCCACCGAGGCAGGCCACGGCAGCGGCCACGGTGCCCGCGTTTTCCTCGAGGACGCGCAACGCGGCCTCCATGTCCTCGACTTGGGAAGCCGTTCCGCCTCCAGGGCCCGGACTCGCGCCGACTCCGCGGAAGTTGAAGCGGAGGGTGGGATGGCCGGCGCGCGTTGTGGCCCAGGCCAGCTCCGCGCACACGGCGTGGTCCATGCCGCCACTCCCCGGGGGCGGCGGGACAATGAGGAGCGGCGGAGCACGCGTTCCACGGTGCGACAGCCCCTCGAGGACGCCCCCGGGGCTTGGAATGACGGTGGCTCGCTCAAGAAACTGCCCGCGCGTCACCACGGCTGCACCTGGAGGACGTGAAACTTGAGGTACCGCCCCTCGGGAAAGGCCAGCGCCACTGGATGGTCCGGAGGCTGGTAGCGTTCCTCGAGAAGGGTCAAGTCGACGCCCGCCTTTGTCGCCGCTTCCTTCAGCGCACCGAGAAATGCTTCCGGCGAAACACGCGCCGAGCAGGAGGAGGTGGCCAACAGGCCTCCTGGAGCCACCAGCGCCAAGGCTTGGCGGTTGAGCGAGGCATAACCGTCGAGCGCCGCTTCCACTGCGCGCTGCGTCTTGGCGAACGCGGGTGGGTCGAGCACCACCAACTCGAATTGCCGGCCCTCTTCGCGGAAGGACTGCAGGAGCCGAAACACGTCTGCCGCGAGAAAGTCGTGCCGCTCCGGGTCGAGGCCGTTTTCGCGAAAATTCTCTCGGGCGAGGGCAATGGCGTCCGCGTCCTGGTCAACGCTGAAGACCTGGGTGGCGCCCCCCAGCGCCGCGTTGACGCTGAAGCCCCCAGAGAAGCAGAAGCAATTGAGGACCCGGGCCCCCTTCGCCAGGTGCCGCACCAGCCCGCGGTTTTCGCGCTGGTCGAGGAAGAAGCCGGTCTTCTGTCCACGCCAGGGGTCGACTCGGAAACGGACGCCCTTCTCGAGGATGGTGACTTGCTCTGGCGCCGCTCCCCACAGGAGCTGTCCGCCGCCCCGTCCCGCATCCTCCTCGAGTGTTTCGGCTTCGGCGAGCTGGTCGCGACCGAGGACGCCCGAGAGCTCCGGGTGTACCTTGCGCAAGGCCTCCACCAGCATGCCGCGGTAGGGCGTGAGGCCCGCGGAGTACAGCTTCACCACCGCCAGCGTGCCATAGAGGTCCACCACCACGCCCGGCAGTCCATCCCCCTCCCCATGGACCCAGCGGAAGGCGTTGGTGGCAGCCAAGTCGAGTAAGCCACGGCGAAGGCGCAGCGCACGGGCCAGCCGTCCTTCGAGAAAAGCCTGGTCGATGGTGTCCCGCACGTCCCGGGTGAGAACGCGCACCGCGATGGGGCTGTGGGGGTCGTAGTACCCACGGGCGACAAACTTTCCCCCCTCGGTGACGTCCACCACGCTTCCCGCCGGAATGCGGGGAAGGTGCTCCAGTCCCTTTTTGAAGACCCAGGGGTGGCCTGCCCGGAGGTGCCGGCCCAGGCCGGGCCGCAGCGCAAGCCGGACGACATTCACTTGCGGGCCCGCTGTCTGAGGATGGCCCGAGTCACTTCCTCGAAGCCCCGCCCCTCCCGACCCGCCGTCACGTAGCGGGGCTGCGCCTCGAGGGCAGAGAGCACGTCGAGGACATTGGCCACCCCGACGCTGAGGTGAAAGGCCGCGAAGAGTGGCGCGTCGTTGAAGCTGTCCCCGACGTAGACCCAAGCCCGGTCGCCCGGCCGTAGCCGGGCACCCCACTCTTCCTTGAGAAAGCGACGCACCATCCACGCCTTGTCGAAAGTCCCCACCCAGGCGTTGACGTGCACGCTTGAGCGAACGGCCTGGAGGCCCCGCTTCCTGAGGAAGGTTTCCAGCGCGGCTGCGGCACGCGGCCCAAGCTTGACGTCCTCGTTGTAGTCCACCGCCAAGTCGACTTCGGTGAAGAGGCTGTCACTCGAGAGGCGCGCACCCGGAACCGCGGCCACCGCGCTGGCCACTGTCCGGAGGAGACGCTGGCGCTCCTTTGCCCGGGCGGCTCGAGGGCGCGCATACACCTTTCGCAGCGCGCCGCCTCGTCCTCGCACGAGGTACAGGCCGCCGTTCTCGGCGATGCAACCGGCGACAGGCAATGTCCGAAGCCATGCCTCGGCGAAGCCCGAGGGCCGCCCGGTCACCAGCACCACCGGTACCGCGGCCCGGGCCAGCTGCTCCAGGGCACGGACGGTGGAGGCCTGGAGCAGGCCCTCGGTGGTGAGCGTGCCATCGACGTCGGTGAAGACTCCACGGACGTGGGCGAAGTTCGCTCTCCGCAGCGGCGCCAACCGGGAGCGGTCGGTCATGGCCGTCAGGCGTCCGACTCGCTGTCGGCAAGCCCGGCGAGCACCGCACGGAATTGCTCCACCGCCTGGCGCGCCTCGGCAGGCGCAAGCCTTGCCAGGGTCTCTGGTGTTCGGCCGAGGAGGAAGGTGTCCAGCTCGCCGTCCCGCCCGTAGAGGGGACGCGCTAGCGCCGCCGCTTCGGCCAGCTCGCGCGCGGCCCGCGCCGGGTCTGCGCCGAGCCACTCCTCGGCTTGCTCCAACCGGACGGCGGTGGCCGCCCAGGCGGCATGGTCGTGCTCCACCAGCATCGCCCGCTGGCTGACCGCCGAGAGGTTGCGCAGCGAGGTGACAAACTCGGCAGCAAAGCCAAGCACAATGTCCCCCGCGCCCCGGACGTCCGTCTTGAGCCCACCGAGGCGGGCGCGCGCCTCCACCAGGAAGCGCTTGTCCTGGGCCCGGAGCGAGCGGTAGGCGGCGCTGCCTCCAAAGGCGTCGAGTTCCCCGCCAAGCTGGGCCGCGTGCCACTGGACGTCCTCCGTCGCGGCACCGCGCAGGGCCCGACAGCGCGCTTCGACAGTGCGGCGGAGGTCCGCCAGTGCTGCGCGCACTTCCAGCGCGGCATCGAGGTCCTGGCCATAGCCTGGCACCAAGAGCTCTCGCGGCAACTCCGAGTAGCGGCTGGCGACGTCGTAGACGAGGTTCCCCACCTCCGAGCGGAAGCGGCTTCGAAAAGACTGCACCTCGGCCAGAAGGTTCCAGCGGTCTGAAACCACGGAGGGCGTCCGCACCCGCTCGCCGAGCTGGGCCACCAGCGCCGCGAGCTCGTCCGACTGGCGCCGCAGAATGCGCTGGGCATCGGCGGTGCGCTCGGCATCGGCGTCGTCCGAGACCTCATCCACCGTCCGGTCGAGCAGCGAGGCGAGGTCCGTCCCCTGGCCCTTGGGTTGGAGCTCGCTGCGGACTGTGGACACCAGGGAATTCACGCCGGTGACCGTCTGGGCGATGACCGGCGCCAACTCTTCCCAGAGCGCCAAGTCCCAGGAGCCGCCGCTGTCCGGTGCCTCGTAACGGACCAAGTCCACATCCGACAGTTGGTGCAGCGTCAACGCGGCGCTCCGGAAAATAGACCGCAGCTGGACGGCAAAGGCCTGGTCCGGGACCTGAAGCAGGGCGCCTTCGAGCTTGGGGGGAAGCGAGGGGGGCTGGGACAAGGCTGGGTGCGAGGTGCGAGGTTCGGGGCCTTCCGCTAGCTTGCCAGGGAATCCGGCCTTGGGTCCAAGAAGGGGACGTCCTTAGCCATGGGGTTTTTTGATGCGCGAGGCCTCCGGCTCCACTACCGGGACACCGGCAGCGGGCTTCCCGTGCTCCTTCTGCACGCCTTCCCACTCTCGTCCGCCATGTTCGAGCCCCAGGTGGCCGCGCTCTCCGGCCGGGCACGCTTCATCCTCCTGGACCACCGCGGCTTCGGGGAAAGCAGCGTCGGCGACGGACCCTCCACCATGCAGCACCTCGCCGAGGACGCGCTACTTCTGCTCGACCACCTGGGCGTCGAGGCCGCCGTGGTGGGCGGCGTCTCCATGGGGGGCTACGCCTCCTTAGCCCTTTTGCGGCAGGACCCGGGACGGGTGCGCGGGCTCGTCCTGGCCGACACGCAGATGGGCGCCGACGACGAGACGGCACGCGCGGCGCGAGAGCCGCTGGCGCAAGACGTCCTCCATGACGGCATGGACGTCCTCGTCGAGCGGCAGCTCCCCCGCTACCTCGCGGCTTCCGCGTCCGAGACACTTCGAGCCAGCGTCGCGGCCCTCATCCGCGCCAACCCGCCGGCCGGCGCCGCGGCCGCGCTCCGGGGAATGGCGCTTCGCGATGACAGCCGGGACATTCTCTCCCGCTTCAACGGACCGGTGTTGGTGGTGGTGGGGCAAGAAGACGTCGTCACCCCTCCAGAGAAGGCACGCGCCATGGCGGGTCTGGTGCCCGGCGTGACGCTCGTGGAAATTCCTGGTGTCGGACACTTTTCAAATCTCGAGGCGCCGGACCGTTTCAACGACGCGCTGGGGCGCTTTTTGAGCCTCTTCTCTTGAAGCCGACACCTGGAGCCCTTTCGTGGCGGCACCCCTGTCGCACGAAGGGCGTCGGCTCAGCGAGGCTGTCCTGCGGCTGCCGCTCCCCGGGCCACGCCTCCCAAGCCTACCCGAGGGGCCGAAAGCGGCGCCTCCCGGGCCCGAGGTGGACGTCAGCCCAGGCCTGGCATGGCTAGGGCATAGAGCCAGTCACGCCGCCCGGGCGGCTGCTGGGCATTGCGCAGCATGAGTGGCGCCGCCGGCTCCGGCCTGAGGCCGAGCTTCGTCGCCCAACTCACCAGGTGTGGAAACTCGGACGGGATGTCCACCCGGAGCGTCCCGGCTGGGGCGAGGCAGAGGTCTGCCAGGAGGGCCGTGGCCAGGGCCATGTCCGGAGCGACGATGGGACCCACCGTCCGCCGCGTGCCGATGGTCCAAGCAATCCCGTAGCCCACCACGCCCTGGCCGTCCTCGGCCACGCGCGCCTCGTCATTCATCCGGAAGAGCGCCTCGAGGTATTCCGGGCGCGGCGCTCCAAAGGCGATGGCGTCCAGCGCGGCCACCGCCGCCAAGTCAGCGTGCTCCATCCGCCGAAGCCGTCGCGTACCGAGCGGCGGACACTCGGCTTGGTGCAGGCGTGGACCAAGCAAGCGCGCGCTCCCGCCAACCACGTGGAAGCCGAGTCGCGTGTAGAGCCCCCGCCCCTGCTCGGTGGCGTAGAGGAAGACGGGGACGTCGCCCGCAGTCTCCAGTGCGCGCGCCATCAGCGCTCGGCCCAAGCCCTTCCGCCCCCAGGCCGGGACCACGCCCAGAAGGCCAATGCTGGCCGCCTTGTCAGCGAAGCGGTTGAGGACGACGGTGCCCGCCAACCCGCCATCCGGCGCGTCGACTGCGAAGCCCGCTCCCTTGGACAAGAGGAGCGCCCACTTCGGTGCCTCCCAGGGCCAGCCGATGGCGCGCGACAGCGCCTCGCACCCCGGTAAGTCCGCCAGAGACAGCGGCCGGACAAGCGCAGGCCGCCTCACCAAAGCACCCGGGCGAAGAAGCGGCGCAGATTTTGGCCCAGCAGCTTTTCCAGCCTGGCCCAAGGGTGGCCCCGAGAGAGCAGCACCTCGGTGAGCCGCGGCAAGTCACGCACATCGCGCATTCCCCGCGGAAGACGGACAAACCCGTCGAAGTCGCTTCCCAAGCACACCGCGTCCTCACCGGCGACATTCACCGCATGTTCCAGGTGGCGGGCCACGTCGGCCAGCTCACGGCCGCCGAGGTACACCGTGCCGAAGAGGATGCCCACCACGCCACCTTTGTCCGCGATGGTGCGCAGCGCGTCGTCGGGAAGGTTTCGCCAGTGGGGGGCTGCGCCACGGACGCCGGTGTGCGAGCAAAAAACGGGCGCCTTCTCTTGGGCCAGGAGCGCCTGGAGAAGCTTGGGGGAAGCGTGCGCCACGTCCACCGCCAGCCGCGACGCCCCGACGGCCTCGAGCACCTGCCCCCCAAAGGCTGACAGGCCGCGGCCCCGCATCCCGGGCGTGGCCGCTCCCCCCAGCGCATTGGCCGAAAG
Source organism: uncultured delta proteobacterium (assembly GCA_963745475.1). Lineage (GTDB taxonomy): Bacteria > Myxococcota > Myxococcia > Myxococcales > Myxococcaceae > JADGRA01. The sequence goes on along the minus strand of CAVUXN010000008.1, from coordinate 983,232 downwards.
GTGGGTGAAGCCGAGAAAACGCACCCCTTGCCTGGCCAATTCCTCGACCCGCTCCACCCGCCCCTCGAGGGCGTGCCCACCCTCGATGCCCAGCACACAGGCCAGGACGTCCTCCCGCTCGGCGGCCTCCAGCTCTACCCGCCGGGTCACCACGCGGGCCCGCGCCGACGCGTCGTCGCAGAAAGTATGCAGCCGCGAGATTTGAAACTGCGCGCGAGTCCACGGGCTAGCCCGGGCGGCTCTCGGCCAGCCGTGCCACGCGGCGAAAGGCCGAAAGCCCCCCACCACCGGGAAGCCCCGGGTCACGACGGTGAAGGCTTGGAGCCGTACCCCGGCGTCCCGCAGCCGCACGAAGTCCACGTGTCCCGCGCGCTGGCGGACGCGCAAGTCGCGGTTCCACAGCAAGCTGTCCGCGTGGGCGTCCGCCACATAGCTCGTGCGATGGAGGGAGGCGGCGTCCACGGGAGGTGCCTTGGGAGGTTAGACTGGAAGGCCGCATGACGCCCGAGTCCAAACGCATCGGCGGGGACGACGCCCGTCGTCCGCAGGAAGCCGCCGAGCCCGGAATGCTCGTCTCGCGGCACGCGCTGCGCTTTGACTTTCACGGCGCTCGCTTCCGACTCCCCAGGGACGCGGCCCTCCTAGGGTGGGTGTGGGACCAATTCCTCTACGGAGAAGTCACCGGCATCCAATGCGGCCACTGGCTCTATGCGGCACCCACCTTGGAGGCAGCCGCCTTTTTCGCCCGCCAGGCGACGGAGGAGTTGACGCACGTCCGCATCTTTCTTCGGCTGCATGCCCTGGGCGGGACAACGCCCGCGCCGGCCCACCCGGTGGTGCGCTGGCTGTCGACGGGAAGCATGGGCCGCGACTTCGCCGAGCACGTCAGCACCGAGATGGCGGTCGGCGAGGGAATGGTGCTGAGCGTCTTTCAGGCCCTCATCGACACCGTCGAGGAGCCGGCCGTCGTCCGCCTCCTGGAGGGAGCGGCGCGACAGGAGGAGCGTCACGTCAGCTTCGGCGAGCAGCAGACGCTGGCGCTGGTGCAGAAGGACCCGGCTCTGGCCGATGTCCTGTTGGGTATGAATCTCCTCTCGCTGCTGGCGCTCCCGCGACTCGCCCGCCACATTCAAAGGAAGCTTGGGACGGAGCACGAGGTGCTCTCGCAAGCCGAGCCCTTCCTGGCGCACGTCGTCGCTCTGACCGAGTTGCGCCTCAAGCGAATGGGACTCTTGAGGGGCAGCCTCTCCGAGCTGGGCAAGCTGCGCTGGGCGTGGCTCGTCTTCCGGGCGCAGCTCCACCGTCAGTTGGCGCGGTTCCGAAGGACTCGGCGCCTGACGGACACCTACCTCCTCGACCCTGCCCTCGGCGGCCGGCCGGACGAGCGTTGAGTCTCATGCGTCTCGTGGTGAATGGCGAGGCGCGCGAGCTCCCGGCGGGGGCCACGGTGCTGGAGCTCCTGGAGACACTTGGAATTCGCGGCCGGGTGGCCGTCGAGCGCAATGGCACTGTCCTCCGCCAGGCGGAGCACGCCGAGACGCGCCTCGGCGAGGGCGACGTCCTGGAGGTGGTGACGTTTGTAGGCGGCGGGGCGTAAAAGCCTGAGGCTATGGACGACGCCCTGGTCATCGCCGGCAAGCGCTTCACCTCCCGGCTCCTCATTGGCACCGGCAAGTACCCGAGTTTCGACGTCATGCGGCAGTGCCACGAGGCGTCGGGCGCCGAGCTGGTGACCGTCGCCGTCCGGCGTCTGGACCTCAAGGCCCAGGGTGCGGCGTCTCTCCTCAGCTGGATTGACACCACCAAGGTGACGCTCCTTCCCAACACCGCCCTCTGTTACACGGCCGACGAGGCAGTGCGCACCTGCCGCCTGGCCCGCGAGCTCGGGATGAGCCATTGGGTGAAGCTCGAAGTCCTCGGAGACGAGAAGACACTCTTTCCGGACGTCGAGCAGACGGTTGCCGCGGCGCGGACGCTGGTCAAGGAGGGCTTCGTCGTCCTGCCCTACACCACCGATGACGTGATTGTGGCCAGAAAACTCGAGGACGCAGGCTGTGCGGCGGTGATGCCGCTGGCCGCCCCCATTGGCTCGGGCCTGGGCATCCGCAACCCGCACAACCTGCGCCTCATTCGCGAGACGGTGAAGGTGCCCGTCATTGTCGACGCCGGCGTGGGAACGGCCTCCGACGTGGCCATCGCCATGGAGCTTGGGTGCGATGGCGTCCTGCTCAACACCGCCGTGGCCGGCGCGCGTGAGCCGGTACGCATGGCCCGGGCGATGAAGCTCGGCGTCGAAGCGGGACGCGAAGCCTTCCTGGCAGGCCGCATTCCGAGGAAGCCCTACGGCTCGGCGTCGAGTCCACTCGACGGACTTGTGGCGTGACGCGCGGGCCACTGTCTCCCGCGCGTCTGCGGCTCCTGGTGGTGACGGATTGGTCCTTGGGCGAGAAACACCTTCTCGAAGCGTTGGAAGCGGTGTGCGCGCTCGGAACGGAAGTCGCTGTCCAGCACCGTCACCCGGAGGCGCCCACCCGGGAATTCCTCCAAGAGGCACGGAGGCTCGCCTCCCTGTGTGGCACCTACGACAACCCCCTCTTCGTCAACGGACGGCTGGACGTCGCGCTCCTCGTTGGAGCCCACCTGCACCTGCCCGTGGACGGCCCCACCCCGTCCGAGGTGCGTCCCCACCTTCCGCAGGGCACCCTGGTGAGCGCTGCCGTCCACAACGAGGCCGAGCTCGTCCGCGCCGATGGCGCGGATTTTCTACTGCTGAGTCCAGTCTTTGCCCCCTCCTCCAAGCCCAGCGACACGCGGCCCACGCTTGGGCGGGACGGGTACGCACGTCTCCGTGCACGAGCGAAGTGCCCCGCGCTCGCGCTGGGGGGCATTGGCCCGGACACCCTGCCCCTTCTGGGGCCCGTGGACGGCGTGGCCGTCCAGGGCGCGGTGCTTGCCAGCCCGGACCCGGCCGGAGTGGCCCGTGTACTCTTGGCGGTGCTGTCCGTGGCACGCAAAACCTGCGCGCCGAGGACGGTTTGAGGGGACGAAGCCACTCGGAAATGTTGCGTTCGACGGCCAAACACGCGAGGTAGGAGGGCTTGCCTTCGCCTCGCGCGAGGCACCTTCCGGACGTGTCCAACGCTCTTGAATTTCACGACGTCAGTAAGCGCTACGGGCGAAATTGGGCCCTGGCCCGGCTGAGCGTCGTCCTCCCGAGCGGCGGGAGCCTCCTCCTCACCGGACACAATGGCTCGGGAAAGACAACGTTTCTGCGGCTCTTGGCCACCGTCGTCCGCCCGACGAGTGGAAGCGTCCGCCTCTTCGGCCAGGACGCGGTCGCCGAGCGCGAGGCGCTCCGTCCACGCATCGCCCTGTTGGGCCACAGCACCTTCCTCTACGAGGACCTCACCGCACGAGAGAACGGGGCACTCCTGGCGCGACTCCTCGGCCGTCCGGTGCGCGAGTCCGACGAGCTTCTGGAGCAACTCGGCCTGGGCGCGCGCGCCGACCAGCCGGTCCGCACGTTTTCCGCGGGAATGAAGAAGCGGTTGGCCATCGTTCGCTTGCTCCTCAAACGTCCCGCGCTGGCGCTACTCGACGAGCCGTTTGGCGAGCTCGACCCGGAAGGCATTGCCGAGATGGAGGGGCACATCCGCACCCTTTCGCGCGCGGGCACCACGGTGGTGCTGGCCACCCACCAGGTCGAGCACGGCCAGTCGCTGTGCACCACGCGGCTGCACCTGGCTAGAGGACGGGCCGTGACGGCATGAGCGAGCCACGTCCCCCGGGCCTTTTGCGCACCACTTGGGTGTTGGTGCGGAAGGACGTGCTGCTTGAATGGCGCACGCGCGCGCGAGCCAACGCCCTCATTTTCTTCGCCCTCTCGACACTGCTTCTTTTCTCCTTCGCCCTCGGGCCGGACACCACCTTCCTGCGGCGTGCCGCAGGCGGGACGCTGTGGCTCGCCCTTCTCCTCTCCTCGGTGCTGGCGCTCGGCGAAAGTTTCCGGGTGGAGCAGGAGAATGCCGCGCTGGACGGACTGAGGCTCGCGCCGGCCGACGCGCGGGCGCTGTTTTTGGCCAAGGCCCTGGCGAATACCGCTTTGCTGTTCCTGGTGGGCGTCGTCATCCTGCCGGTGCTCGCGGCACTGGCCAGCGTCACCGTGCCTCTCGGCCTGGGCCGGCTGGCGGGGGTGTTGGCGCTCGGTTGCCTCGCCATCTCGGCTCCCGGCACGGTGTACGCCGCCATTGCCAGCCAAGCCCGGTCCCGGGACGTGCTCTTGCCGTTGCTGTTGTTTCCCCTTCTCATCCCGGCGGTGGTGGCCGCGGCCAAGGCGACGTCCCTCGTCTTCGAGGGAGACCCCATGCTTCAGCTGGGCTCGTGGGTCGGGCTTCTAGCCGGCTTCAATCTGGTCTATTGGAGCCTCGGGTTCGCGCTTTTCCCACGCGTCGTCGAGGACTGACTCCTGTCCATGCTCAAGAACGTCCGCATCGCATTGGGCCTCCTGGCTCTCGGGCTGTTGGTTTGGGGCGCCTATTTGGGGCTGGTTTGGGCTCCCCCTGACCGGGAGATGGGAGACGTGCAGCGCATCATGTACGTCCACGTCCCGGCCATGGAGATGAGCCTTCTGGCGATGACGCTCAACTTCGTCTGTTGCGTGAGCTACCTCTTTCGCCCTCGCTGGACGACAGACTCCTTGGCCGAGGCCTTTGCCGAGGTCGGGCTCTTCTTCGGCGCCTATGGGCTCGTGCTGGGGAGCATCTGGGGCAAGCCGACGTGGGGAACGTACTGGACCTGGGACCCCCGGCTCACCTCCATGGCCGTTGGCCTGGCGGCCTACGCCGGTTACCTGTCGTTGCGGCGCTTCGTGGACGACGCCGAGCGACGCGCCGTCTGGTCGGCGGTGGTGGGCATCATCATCGCCGTGGACGTACCGATTATTTACCTCAGTGTGCGTTGGTGGCGGAGTCTGCACCAGATGCAGTCCTCGCCGATGACGGTGGATGCGGCGATGGTCCGCGTCCTGCGCTGGAATTTTGTGGCCTACTTCGTCCTGTTCATCGTCTTTGTCTGGGCGCGCTACACCATCGCGCTGGCTCGCCGCCATCTGGAAGTCGCACCGCCTCCGCTGGTGCTGGAGACAGCACAATGAGTCCTTGGCTTTGCTTGGCCGCGCAGACGGGGCGCATTCAGGGCGGTTGGGGCTACGTCTGGACGGCCTACGGAGTCGCCTGGACAGCAGTGGCGCTCTACACCTTGAGCCTTTGGCTTCGCCGCCCGAAGAAGGAGATTTGATGGCGCCCAGACGCACCACCCTGCTCGGTCTCGGCGCGCTCCTCGTCGCCGGGGCGGCGCTAGGCTTCATTGCCTTCGGAGACTTGGGGAAGAACCTCGTCTACTACTGGACCCCCTCGGAGATGCTGGCCGCTGGAAGCAAGGCGTACGGGGCCACCATTCGCCTCGGAGGGATTGTTCAAAAGGGCTCCATTTCCTGGGACGCTGGACACACCGAGCTTTCCTTTCGGGTGGCGAATGACGTGACGCCCAACGCCCCCAGTGTGCTGGTGAAGGTGCGCGAGACGCCGCCGCAGATGTTTCGGGAGGGCATCGGCGTGGTGGTGGAAGGTACCTTCGACAAGGGCCAAGTCTTCACTTCCAGCCGGCTGATGGTGAACCATTCCAACGAGTACCGGCCGCCCAAACCGGGGGAAGGCGACCATTGGAAGGACACGCTCTCCTCCTCGGACGGCACCTCTGCCACGAGGGCAAAGTGAGGGGTTCGCTCGGCTACGCCTTCGTGCTCGGCGGCCTGCTGTGCGCCGTCTTCGGGGCTGCGGTGGGCCTCATCGGCGGGATGCGGCGCGCCCCGGGAGCACGGGCCTGGGTGGAGCGGGCCACCATCGGCTTCTTCGTCTGCATGCTGGGAGCAAACCTCACCATGGTCTGGGCGCTGGTGGCCCATGACTTCAGCGTCCACTACGTCGCTCAGGTGGGAAGCCGGGCCACGCCGCTCGTGTACACCGTGGTCTCCCTGTGGAGCGCGCTCGAGGGCTCCATCCTTTTCTGGGGCGCCATTCTCGGCACCTACCTCTTCGCCTTTGCGCGCGCGCAACGGAATTCAAAAGAGCGCAACGTCGAGCTTGCCCTCGGCGCGATGCTTGGCGCGGCCACCTTCTTCGCCTTTCTCATCGCCGGTCCGGCCAACCCCTTCGGGCCGGTATTTCCCGTCCCGCCGGACGGGCCGGGGCCCAACGCGCTCCTTCAAAACCACGTGCTGATGGTCATCCATCCGCCGATGCTCTACTGCGGGTACGTCGGGATGACGGTTCCCTTCGGCATTGCCGTCGGGGCGTTGCTCGATGGGCACCTGGGCGAGGCCTGGCTCAACGCACTCCGTCGTTGGACGCTCGTGGCCTGGACGTTCCTCACGGTGGGCATCATCCTCGGCAGCTGGTGGGCCTACGCCGTCCTGGGCTGGGGCGGCTACTGGGCCTGGGACCCGGTGGAGAATGCGTCCTTTCTTCCTTGGCTCACCGCCACCGCCTTCCTCCACTCCATGATGCTGCAGGAGCGCCGGCGCGTTCTGAAGCTGTGGACGCTTTCCCTCGCTCTGGCGAGCTTCGCCTTGACCGTTCTCGGGACGTTCATGACCCGCAGCGGGATTTTCAATTCCGTCCATTCCTTTACCCAGTCGGACATCGGCCCGACGTTCCTCGTCTTCCTCGGGCTGGTGGTGGCGGTGTCCATTGTCCTGCTCGCGGTGCGGGGGCCGGCGCTGGCTCCCGAGGACACGCTTCCCGGAGTCGCCTCCCGGGAGACGGCCATCCTGGTGAACAACCTCCTCTTCTCGGCGCTGACGTTCACCATTCTCTTGGGAACCGTCTTCCCCCTGCTGCGCGAGGCTTTCTCCGGCGTGCGCGTCAGCGTCGGCGCCCCCTACTTCAACCGCATGGCCATTCCCCTGGGCATTGCCATCCTTTTCTTGATGGGGGTGGGCCCGTCCCTTCCCTGGGGGCGCGCCGACCGTGACGTTTGGAAGCGCCAATTCCTCATTCCGGCACTGGTTGGCCTGGCGGTGCTCGTCGCCTGCATGGCCGCAGGCTTGCGCGGCTGGGCGCCTCTCACCACCTTTACCCTCGGCGGCTTCGTCGCCACGGTGACGCTGCGCGAGCTCCTCCTGCCCACTTGGATGCGGATGCGGGAGAAGGGGGAAAGCCCGTGGACGTCCTTCGCGCGCAGCGCCTCGCGCGCGCGTCGGCGGACGGGCGGGTACTTGGTGCACCTGGCGGTGGTGTTGGTCTTCGTCGCCATTGCGGCCTCCTCGGCCTACGTCCAGCACACCACCGGGACGCTAACTCCCGGCCAAACGCTCTCACTCGGCGGCTACACGGTGCGCTTTCTGGGCTTGGACGAGGGCTCGGAACCGCGCCGGCGTTGGGTGGCGGCGCGCCTGGACGTCACCAACGCCCGCGGGACCCACGGCACGCTTGCCCCTCGCATGAATTTCTACGAGCGCAGCACGGACCCCGTGGGAAGCCCGGCGGTGGACTCGAGCGCCTTCGAGGACCTCTACCTCACCCTGTTGGCCTACGGTCCCGACGCCGCCGGCAAACCCACCGCCAGCTTCAACGTCTGGACGTTTCCCTTGGTGGGGTGGATTTGGTGGAGCATCCCGCTCTTCGTTGTCGGCGCGCTGGTGGCCGCTTGGCCTCGGCGGCGCGCCTTGCCGGCGGTGGCCGAAGACGAGCGCCGCGCCGCCAAGCGGAGCGCCGCGAGGGGCGCCGCTTGATGCGCCGGCCAGTGGCAGCGCTGGCCGGTGTGGCCGTGGCCGTGGGCCTCTTGCTGTTCGCTTTTGCCCGGGGCTTCGGGCGCGACCCCCATGAGGTGCCCTTCACGCTCAAGGGGCAGCCGGCTCCCGACTTCTCGCTCACCCGGCTGGACACGGGTGAAAAGGTGACGTTGGGTCAGCTGCGGGGCCGCCCCTTTGTCCTCAACTTCTGGGCCAGCTGGTGTGGTCCCTGCCAGCTCGAGCACCCCACCCTGGCGCGCGCTGCGCAACACTTCCAACCTGACATCCCCTTCTTCGGCGTGGTGTTCGAAGACACGCCGCAGGACGCGCGCAAATTTGCTGAGCCCATGCAACCCAGCTTTCCACAGCTCATCGACCCGCAGTCGCGGATGGCGGTCGACTATGGCGTCACCGGCGTCCCGGAGACGTACTTCATCGACGCCCAAGGCATCATCCGCGACAAAGCCGTGGGGCCGCTGGTGGACGTCTCCGAGCTGGCCCGCCACCTGGAAACCATTCAGTCCATGGGACAGCCCGGAGCGAGCCGGTGAGTCTCCTCCTCGTTCTATGGCTCGCGGCCACGCCGCACGCCCCGCAGCAAGCCGGGACGGAGCCGCTGGACGCCGCGCGAGAGGCGCGGGTGCAGGCCCTGGGGAAGCTGCTTCGCTGCCCCATGTGCCAGGGCCTCTCCATCGCCGACTCGGGCTCCTCGGCTGCGCGGGCGCAAATGGACCGCGTGCGCGAGCTCGTCTCTGAGGGCAAAACCGACGACGAAATCCGTACCTACTTCGTCGCCCGCTATGGCGAGTGGGCGCTGCTTGAGCCGTCTGCACGGGGACTGAATTGGCTGGTGTGGCTCGGTCCTCTGGCCCTGTTGTTGGTGGGCGCCTGGGCCATTTCCCGCATTGTCCGCGGGCCGTCTCGTCCGCGCGCCCCGGCCTCGGCCGAGGTGCCGACTCCACCGGCGCCTTCCGCCGACCCCTACCTGGAAGCCGTCCGCGCGGAGCTGAGGAAGTGACGCCCACCGACTGGCTGCCCGGCATTCTCGTCCTCGTCCTTGGCCTGGCCGCCGCAGCCGGCGCGCTACTCTTCGGCCGCCGGCGCGCGCCTGGGGGCGCCAAGGAAGCCCGGCGTGCCAGCGCCACCCAAAACGCCGAGGAAGCGGAGCTCCGGGGGGCGCGACTCTTGGAGCAGCTGCGCGAGCTGGAGGCGGACAAACACCAACTCTCCGAAGAAACCTACCAAGCCGAAAGCACACGCCTGCAACAGCTGGCGGCTGACGCCCTGCGGGCGCGCGACGAAGCGCGCCCCAGCGCGCCCAAACCGAGCGCCCCGGAGCCGAGTCCCACCAGGACGGGCTTCGCCGGCCGCCACCCCCAGCTGGCCGGTGCCTTCTGGGGAGCTGGCGTGGTCGTCTTCTTCGGCGCCCTCTTCCTCTGGCTGAAACAGGACGTCCAGCCCCGGACGCAAGGCGAAGGGCTCACCGGCACCGCCGGGCGCGGCGAGGCCAATGCGGAGCCTCCGCCGGAGGACCCGGCCTTTGCCGAGGCGCTGGTCCGGGTGCGGGACGACCCGGGCGACGTGGAGACCTCGGCGCACGTGGTCCACGAGCTCATCCGCCGTCAGGACTATGACGAGGCGCGCCTTCTCACCGAGCGCTCGCTCGGCATCGACCCGTTTCAGAGCGAAGCCCGCATACACCGGGCCTTCCTCCTCGCGGTGGCCGGCGACCCGAAGGCCGCCTCGAGCGAGCTCCAGCACCTGAGCGCGCTTTACCCCAACACCTCCGAGGCCCTCCTCTTTCTCGGCCTGTTGCGGATGCGCACCGGCGACAACCGCGGCGCCGCCGACGCCTTCGAGCGCTTTCTGGCTGAGGCGCCGGCCGATGAGCAGCCGCCGCAAATGCGCGCCTCCCTGCAGGGCCTGTTGCAACAACTCAAGAGCCAGCGCTGAGATGCGCGGCGTCATCTTCGACCTCGACGGGACGCTGGTCGACAGCCTGGGAGACATCGCCGCGGCGATGAACCGCACCTTGGCCGCCCGGGGCTTTCCCACCCACCCCTTGGACGCCTACCGCACCTTCATCGGTGAAGGCGTTCGAAAGCTGGCCGAACGCGCCCTCCCCGCGGAGGCACTGGGTGAAGTCACTTCGCTGGTGGAGGCCTACCAGGCGGACTACGCCCAGCACTTGCTCCAGAGCAGCGCCCCCTACCCTGGAATACGCGAGTTGTTGGAGGCCCTTTCTGCCCGCGGCGTGCCCATGACCGTGCTCAGCAACAAGCCCGACGCCCCCACCCGCCAGCTGGTGGAGGCGCTCTTCGGCGGCTGGCGCTTTCGAGGCGTTTCCGGCGAGCGCCCCGGCGTTCCCCGCAAGCCGGACCCCACCGCGGCGCTGGAGCTCGCGCGCGCCATGGACGTCCCCGCGGCGGACGTCTCCTTCATCGGGGACACCCTGGTGGACGTCTCCTGTGCGCGAGCCGCCGGCATGCGCCCGCTGGGAGTGTTGTGGGGGTTTCGGGCACAGGAGGTGGCCGCCTCGGGCGTCACCACCGTGCACCGGCCGGAGGAGCTCCTGGCCCTCCTCACGGGATAGGCTTCGGCGGCGAGCATGGCCAGGCCCAAGGCTTACTGGTTGGTGAAGAGCGAGCCCACCGCCTACGGCTGGGCCCAGCTTCTCAAGGACGGCCGGACGGAGTGGACCGGCATCCGCAACTTCGAGGCCCGCAACAACCTTCGGGCGATGGGCCTCGGTGACCAGGTGTTCTTCTACCACTCGGTGGACGAGAAGCAGGTGGTGGGTGTGGCGCTCGTTTCCCGCGCGGCCCAGCCTGACCCGACGGCGCCTGGCGAGGACTGGGCGAGTGTCGAGCTCGTCCCGCTCAAGCCGCTCCAGGTGCCGGTGACGCTGGAGCAAATCCGCAAGGAGGCGCAGCTACGCAGCTTTCCGCTTCTCACCCGCGGCCGGCTGAGCGTCGTCCCGGTGACCCCGGCGCAATTCCGCCGCGTCCTTCAGCTGGGTAAGACACGGCCCTAAGTCTGCTCCAGCAAGCGACGCTCGAAGGCCTCCTCCGAGACGCGCCCCCGGAATGCCACCTCGCCGTCGATGCACACCACCGGAATGTCGTAGCGCCAGCGCACGGCCAGCAGTGCGTCCTGTCGGACATCTCGCTCCAGGAGCTCAAAAGGCACACGGCGGCGCACCGCCTGGAGGGTGGCCAGTGCCACCTCGCACAGGCAGCACCCCGGTTTCGAGTAGATCTCCACCAACCGGCGGGGGATGCTCTGGCCTTCCATGCGCGGCCTCATCGGTGATTTGGGCACCATGCCCCTCCGGGACCTGGTCGCCTACCTCGGCAACCGGCAGGCCAGCGGCATTCTCCAGTACGAGCGCGCGGACGAGAAGCGTCAAGTGGTGGTCCGGGAGGGCGCGGTGGTGAACGCGAGCTCCAACCAGCCGCGGGACTACTTGGCCCAGTTTCTCATCAACATGGGGCAGATGAGCGAGGACCAATACCTGGCTGCCTACCGCGCCCAGCAGGACACGCGCGTCTTCCTCGGGCAAGCCGTGGTGGCCATGGGGCTCGCCAGCCAGGAGGCAGTCCACAACGCGCTCCAGCTCAAATTCCGCGAGGCCCTGCTCTCCGCCTTCGCCTGGAAGGAGGGCACCTTCACCTTTACCCCCGGCGCCGGCGAGGCGCCGCTGCCAGGCCTGGAGGTGGGCGTGCCGCTGCTCGAGATTTACCGCGAAGCAGACGTGCGCGAGACCGCCTGGAAGGCCATCCGCGCGGTGTTTCCCTCCGGCGAGGCGCGCCTCACCCTCCACCGCGCCAACCTGGCACAGCCGCCGGAGCCGGGAAGCCTCGACGACCGGCTCACCCGGATGATTGAGGACGGGGCCTCCATCGATGACTTGGTGCTTGGGCTTCACTCCACCGACTTCTTCCTCTACCAAAGGCTGTATGCGCTCTACCGCTTGGATGCGGTGAGCGTCGCCCCCTCGGAGACCCCGACCGTAGCCACCCAGGTCCCCAGCGTCCTCGGGAGTGAGGAGGGGGCCGAGGAGATTCTCCGCGCGGCGCAGGCCTTCTTCGACGCGGGCAACGTCTCCGACGCCGCAGCGCTCGCCCGCCGCGCCTACGAGCTCTCGCCGGCGGCCTCCACCGCCAACCTTCTGCGACAAGCCGAGGCCGCGTTGACTGAGGTACTGCGCAAGGAAATCTCGGGCGCCCGTGTACCTGCGCTCCGGGTCGACGCCGAGGTGCTCCGCCGGCTACCGCTCTCCGCTCCCGAGCGCTACTTGCTCGCCCGCGTGGATGGACAGCGGACGGTGGAGGCCATCATCCAGGTGTCCCCCATCCACGAGCTCGACGCGCTTCGCTGCTTCCGAGGCTTCCTGGACCAGGGGCTGGTGGAGCTCCGCGGCACCTAAGGCGCTTGTCCGCACCCCGTTTCCCCGCCCCCCCCCAGGACGCCTTCAGCGGCGGGCGTGGAGAGTCGCCGGCCGCTCCAGGACGAGGCGGAGGGCCTCTCCGGCGAGCCATGGCGCGTGGATGCGCCAGCGGACGTCGTTCACCACCACCGCCGCCACCGCCACCCGCGGGTTGTCGCGCGGGGCGAAGCCCACAAACCAGGTGTAATCCCGGTAGGGCAACGGCGGCTTGTCCGCGAGCGAACCCGTTTTCCCCACGGCCGTGCGGAGCGAGGGGCCACGAAAGACGCGCCGCGCCGTCCCGTGAGTCACCGTCTCCTCCATCATCCGCACCAGTGCCGTGGCCTGCTCCTCGGACAGGACGCGCTCCGTCGCTGGAGCCGCGTCCACCTGGTCTTCAAAAAGGACCGGAGCCCGCCACAGCCCGCGGTTGGCGGCGACGGAGGCCAGCATCGCCCCGTGCAGGGGGGACAAATAGACGTCGCCAAACCCGGCGCCGGTGGTGGCCAGCCCGAGCGGGTCCTCTGGAATGCGGGCCAGCGAGACATCCGTGGGCACCGCGAAGTCAAAGGGCCGATTGAAGTGCAGAGCGTCCGCGGCGGCCAGAAGCTGCTCGGCGCTGAGGTGGCGGTGGGTGAGTTTGGCAAAAACGGCGTTCGCGCTCCGTCCCATCGCCTCGGCGAGAGACAGGCACGTCTGGTCAGCCTGGGAGTCCTCGAGGAGCTTGGCCTGGATGTGGCGCTTCCCTCCGTGCACACAGCCGACGTCGTCCGGACCGAGGCCGGCGTCGAGAAGCGCCGTGGCCGTCACCAACTTGAAGATGGACGCTGCGGGGAAGAGGGCCTGGGTGGCCAGCCCATGGAGCTTGGGGTCAGCTTGGGAGTGCTCGGCCATGGCCAGGACGCGGCCGGTCGCCGGCTCAAGCACCACCACCGCCGCGTAGGGCGTCTGGTAGCTGGTCAGCAGTTGCGTCAGCGTCTCCTGGAGCAACGGCTCAATGGTCAGCAACCGCTCGCCGCCGCCGCTCGGGACGCGGAGCCGCCCTGCCGCATCAAGCCGCGCTCGCGCCACGAGGTCCTGCTCGAAGGACAGGGAGCGCGCACTGCCCAGCGGGGGCTGAAGCCGGCGACTCCCCGCCCCTGGACTCGGCGCCTCCAGCCGCGCCGGCGGCCCGGGCAGCGGGAGCAGCCCTTCGGCGGGCAAGACGCAGGCATGCGGCGAGGCCATCGCCGAAGCCTCGGGGAAAGCGAGTCGGTCGAGGTCCCCCTCGGAGCGGGCCCCGGTGGCCGCGCAGACCGAGAGCCCGAGGAGGAGGCGAAGGACGTCTCTCTGGGCGGCGGGGCGCAGGGGCTTGAGGGGCAAGGGGTGTGGCGCTCTCCTGAGGGAGTGGATGGATGCTACCAGGCAACCCGGCAATCGCCACGGAACAGATGCGTGTTGTGGTAGGCCCTGCCCCGCCCCATGCACACTCTCAAGGACACCTGGACCGTCTTCGGCGCTGAGGTGCGACGCGCCCTCAAGAGCCCGCGGGTGCTGTTGGTGCTCCTTCTGTACATGGCCTTCTCCGCCGGGGTGGTGCTCCTCACCGGGTACTTGGGCCGACAAGCGCAGTCGCAATTCGAGGCGCAGGGCCAGGGCACGGAGGGGCTGCAGTCGCCCAAGGCGGCCCTGGTGGCCATGCTCTTCGACCGCGCCCTGGTGGAGCCCCTCCTCGACGTCCCGGCGGTGCTGCTCGTCGTCTTCAAGCTGGGGCTGCTCTTCCTGCCGGCCTACATCGCCGTCCTCGGCTTCGACACGGTGAGCGCGGAGCTGCAGACGCGCTCCTTACGGTACCTCTCGGTGCGCACCAGCCGCTCGGCGCTCGTCTTGGGAAAGGCCCTGGCCCTGGCCGCGGTGGTGTTGTTGCTGGTGACGGTGGTGCACCTGGGGGCATTCGGCTACGCCCTCTCCAGCATTCCGGACTTCACCTTCGCCGGGGCTCTGCGGATTTGGCCGAAATTCTGGGGCACGACGGCCCTGGTGGGCGTGGGCATGGCCGCCTTCACCACCTTGTGCTCCACGGCCTCGAAGAGCCCAGCGCTCAGCTTGACGCTCAACTTCGCGGCGTTGCTCGGCTTCTGGGCCATCGGCACCTTCGGCGGCGGGGCGCGGGTGATGCGCATGGTGCAAGAACAGATGACGCACCAGGAGGCCCCGGTGACCTGGCAGGAGCGCATTGGGCTCCTTGCGCCCTCCACCTGGTCCTCGGAGCTCCTCTACCCGGACGCCACCCGCGCACTGACTGGCGCCTTGGTGCTGCTGGTCTTCGCGGCTGCCTCCGCCGCCGCCTCAGTGGCTGTGCTGCGGACGAGAGACTTATGAGCGAGCCCGTCCTTTCGCTCGAGCAGGTGAGCAAGCATTTCGGCAGTCGGCCGGCGCTCAATGGCATCTCTCTTTCGGTGCCGCAGGGGACGGTGTGGGGCCTCATCGGCCCCAACGGGGCCGGCAAGTCCACCACCTTCAACCTCCTCTGCGGCTACCTGCGGCCGACGTCCGGACGGGTGCGGGTGCTGGGACGGGACCCGCGGATTCCTGGAGGACTAAAGGGGGTGCTGGGGGTGCTGCCCCAGGACGCGGCCCTCCCCGGCTACCTCCCCGTCGGCCCACTGCTCTGCTACCTCGGCACCCTCTCCGGCGTCGAGCGACCCGAGCGAGAGGCCCGGGTGGCGCTGGACCGCGTCGGGCTCCCCGAGGTTTGGGACGTTCCACCCGGCGCGCTGTCCCATGGCATGGGGAGACGGGTGGGCCTGGCGCAGGCGCTGCTCGGCGACCCACCGGTGGTGCTCCTCGACGAGCCCACCTCCGGGCTCGACCCCAAAGTGGCCGCAGAGGTCCGCGGCCTGGTGGCCGCCATGCGTGGCCGGGCCACCGTCCTGGTGAGCAGCCACAACCTTCCCGAGCTCGAGGCCCTCTGCGACGGCGCCGCCATTCTCGACCATGGGCGGCTCATGCAGGCCGGCACCATGGCGGAGCTCACCGCGCGGTCGGCCGAGTTCCGGATTCAGGTGGCCAAGGGCGACATTCCCGTGGAGAAGCTGCGCGCGCTGCCCGGCGTCCTTCAAGCCACGCTGCGCCCGGACGGCCTTCTCAGCGTGGTGGTCGACCCGAAAGCCGAATCCTCCGACGCCGTCCTCAACGCGACGCTGCGGCTGCTCTTGGACGCGGGCGTCCAAGTCTCCGGCGTTTCCCAGGGGCAGTCGCTCGAGAGCCGCGTCCTGGCACTCACCTAGCGGCCACACACCGGCCCCACCTCACCCTCAGTCCGGGAAGAAGAGGGGCTCGCGCTGCTGGACGAAGCTCTTGATTTGGCTCACCACCGCGGGGTCCACCTCGGTGAAGCGCACGCCCACGCCGGGGAAGACTTCCGGCGTCCGGTCATTCACTTCGCGCGTCCAACGCACCTCACCCTTGACGGTGAGGCGTGAGCCGGCGGGCAAGCTGAACGTCACGTCCACCGGCGTCCCCGGTGGTAGGACATTGACCGTGGCAACGAAGAGGCCGCCCTCGGAGATGTTGGTGCTGAAACCGGTGAAGAAGTTCGAGTCGCTCGAGAGGTCGACTTGCGTCTGCATGGCCACCCGGGCCGCCACCCGCTTAAGAGCAATCTTCCCAATGGGATTGCCTGCTGAAGGCGCAGGCCGCCCCGCCGCTCCACGCGACTCAGCAACCGCTTCGGCGGCAGGGGCCTCGACTGGCGGCGCGGCCGGCTTGCGCAATGCGGCTTCGGCGGCGGCCGCGCTGGCTCGGGCTTGAAGCGCCGCCTGGGCGGCAGCGGCTGCGCGGACGCGCGAGAGCGTCTGGGCATCCTGGGCGAGGCTGCGCGAGCGTTCGGCCAACACCTCGCCGCAGGCGCGCAGCCCGGTGCGAATGGCCTCGGCGGACTTACGCCGAAGCTCGAGGGCCTGAAGGCGAGCGGTAAAGGCGCGTTCCACGGACGTCGCCATGGCCGGGACGGGCGCCGGCTCGCGAAGGCGCAAGAGGACGGCTTGGACGTCCGCGTCCTCCTCGAGGCCGCCCGCTTCCCCTTCAAGCACTCGCGCGCGGTCGGTGAGCGCCGCGGCCTCGTGGGCCACGCGCTCGACTTCGGCCGTCAACTGGAGCTCGGCCGTCCGCATTGCCTGTTCGGCGCGGTGCAGCTCGGCCTCTCGCTCTGCCGCCGGAGACGGGTTGGAGGAGGCGCCAGCGACAGAAGCATCTCGGGCAAGGAAAGCCATGGTGACACCCAGCTCCTTCAACCGGGATGCCACCCAGAAAGCGGCCGAAGGACGCTGGCTTGCACCGACTCAAGCGGGGTCAAACCCGCCCGGTCAGCTCTTGACCGGGGCGACCTCGACCCAGGCCTCCAGCTCAGTTCCAGCGGACGTCAGGGACAGCAACCGGTGGCCCGTCGCTGCGCACCATTCTGGGAGGTCCGCCCGAAGTGCCGCGTCCGTCCCCAACAGCCGGATGCGAGCGCCCGGAGCGAGGGCCCGGACTGCCTCGGCCAGGCGGACGAGAGGAATGGGGCACGGGAGGCCCCGTACATCCACGGTGTGAGTGGGCGCAACCAAGGGCAGTCCTCGAAGGGGGGAGTCGCTTGCGACGCGTCGGGGCCCTCTGTTAACACGCCGAGCGCTCTTCCTTCTCCCGTCAGAGCCTGTCTGGAGCCGGTTCCCCCATGAAATTCAGTGTTTTGGTTTCGCTTGTCCTGGGCCTTGTCCTCGGCATCGTCGTCGGCCGCGCCACCTCGTCCGTCGGTTCCACCGGCCCGGGCAAGGCGCCGCAGGCGGCGGCACAGCAGCCGCGGCAGCCGCCCAAGCCGGACACCACGGTGTGGCGCCTCCCCATCGACGGCTCGCCCGTGGAGGGCTCGCCAGACGCCCTGGTGACCCTGGTGGACTTCTCTGACTACCAGTGCCCCTTTTGCGGCCGAGCCAACACCACCATCCAGCAGCTCCAGAAGGACTATGGGGGCAAGCTGCGCGTGGCGATGAAGGAGTTCCCGCTGACGACCATGCACCCCATGGCCCGCGGCGCAGCGCTGGCCGCCGTCGCCGCCGGGGCTCAGGGGAAGTACTGGCCCATGCACGACAAGCTCTTCGCCAACCAGAGCGCGCTCCAGCCGGCGGCGCTGGAGGGGTACGCCAAGGACCTCGGGCTCGACGAGGCGCGCTTCAAGGCAGACCTGACCGACCCCAAGACGGCAGCCATTGTGGAGCGGGACACGGAGCTCGGGAACAGCCTTGGTGTGAGCAGCACCCCCGCCGTCTTCATCAACGGCCGGCGCCTCCCGGGCGGCGCCGTGCCCATCGACAGCTTCAAGGCGCTCATCGACGAGGAATTGGCCAAGGCCGAGGCCCTGGTGCGCGCCGGCATCCCGGCCAGGGACGTCTACGCGCACATCATCGAGAAGGGCGAAGCCCCGAGCGCGGCCAAGGCGCGCGCTGCGGATGCGGCGGCGGCTGTCCGAAAGATTGATGTCCCGGCCGAGTCGCCTGCCTTCGGCCCAAAGTACGCCAAAGTCACCATCGTCGAGTGGAGTGACTTCCAGTGCCCCTACTGCAGCCGCGCTGCTCCGACGGTGGAGAGGCTTCGCAAGGAGTACGGGAACGACGTCCGCTTCGTCTTCCGGAACCTCCCGTTGCCCATGCACCCCAACGCCCGCATCGCCGCCCAAGCCGCCATGGCCGCCAACGCTCAGGGCAAATTCTGGGAGATGCACGACCAACTCTTCGCCAACCAAGCCGCGCTGGACCGCGCCTCCTTGGAGCGCACGGCCGAGAAGCTGGGACTGGACATGGCCCGCTTCGGCAAGGACATCGACGGTGCAGTGGTGCAGGCGCAAATTGAGGCGGACATGGCCGCGGCCACCGCGGCCGGCGTCCGGGGAACGCCCACCCTCTTTGTCAACGGGCGGCCGATGTCGGGCGCGCCGCAGTGGGAGCAATTCAAGGCCGAGATTGACGGCGAGATTGCCAAGGCCAACAAACTGCTCTCCCAAGGCGTGAAGCCGGAAAACCTCTACGGCCGCCTGGTGGCAGACGCCCAAGCGCCCACGGCCGGCCGCAACTAGCCTTTGGGCCTCACCACAGCCCCCGCAGCAACGGGACGCTGACGCCGGAAAAGGGGCTCCCCTTCGCCGAGACGGCTCTGCCGTCCTTGCGCGCTGTCGTTCTCAAGGGCCCCCTTTAGCCGACGGCGATGGCGTCGACTTCGACGCGCGCTCCCTTGGGAAGCGCGGCCACCTGCACCGTCGCCCGGGCGGGTGGGGAATTTGTGAAGTACCGGCCGTAGACGCCGTTCACCGTCGAAAAGTCAGCCAAGTCCACGAGGTAAATGGTGCAACGGACGACGTCCTGGAATCCGAGCGCCGCCGCCCGAAGGACAGCGCCCAAGTTTTCCATGACACGCTCGGTTTGGACGGAGATGTTGCCCGCCACCAGCTCGCCCGTCGCCGGGTCGAGCGGAATTTGGCCGGAGAGAAAGACGAGGCGTCCGGGGCGCGCTTCCACCGCTTGGGAGTACGGGCCGATGGCGCGTGGCGCCTGGTCGCTGTGTACCGGTGCGTGGGGCATGAGGGCCTCTCCCCGACTGGAGATGGGGTTAAACGCGCTCGACTGAATGGACACCGTGCAAGCGTTCGATGGTGCGGATGACGTCGGTGAGCTGCTTCAAGTCCGAGATGGTCACCTCGAAGGTATTGACGGCGCGGTCATCCCCGGTGGCCCGGCAGTTGGCCTGACTGATGTTGACGCCCTTCTGGCTGAAGATGGTGGACATCTCAGCAAGAAGCCCCGGGCGGTCGACGGTAAGCACGCGCAGCGTCACCGGCCGCTTGAAGTCGCCGTGGACGTCCCAGGCGACGTCCACCCGGCGTTCGGGGTCGGTGGCCAGCGCCTCGCTCGCAGCCCACGGTGTGGACAGTGACGCCGCGGCCGCGGGTGATGAAGCCGACAATGGGGTCGCCGGGAACGGGGTTACAGCACCGGCCGAAGCGCACCAGCACGTCGTCCACGCCGCCGATCTGCACCCCTGTCTTGCTACGGCTGCCCACCAGCCGGCGGGCGATTTCCGTCACCCGGCCGAATCCGCTCGAGGCCGGGGTGGGCTCGGAGTTGGCCGGAGCGCCATTGACTGGGGCGCGCTCGGTTCCCTCGGCCAGCCGCTCGGCGGGAAGCAGTTTCTGGAGCAGCTGCTGGGGCGTCACCTTGCCGTAGCCGAGCCGCCACCAACAGGTCGTCCTCGACGCGGTACCCGAGCTCCGCGGCAGGGCCCTTCAACTCCCCCGCCTTTAACAGCTTGCCGAAATTCAGACCGAAGCGCCGGAACTCCTTTTCCAGGAGCTCGCGGCCAAGCTGCAGGCTCTTCTCCCGCTGCTGCTGCTTGATGAAGGCGCGAATCCTTTGCTGTGCACGGCTGGTCTTGACGAAGGTGAGCCAGTCCTTCGAGGGGTGGGCGCTGGGGCTGGTGAGGACCTCCACCGTGTCGCCGTTCTTCAGCTTGTAGCGGAGCGGGACAATTTTCCCGTTCACCTTCGCCCCCACGCAGCGACTGCCGACGTCGGAGTGGATGGCGAAGGCAAAGTCGACCGGCGTCGCGCCGCGGGGAAGGCTCTTCACGTCTCCTTTGGGCGTGAAGACGAAGACCTCGTCGGTGAAGAGGTCGACCTTCACCGTGTCCAGAAACTCCTTGGGGTCCTTGAGGTCCTGCTGCCACTCCATCAGCTGACGAAGCCAGGCGAACTTCTCGTCGTCGCCAGACACCAGGCTCTTCGCCCTCCTTGTACGCCCAGTGCGCGGCGATGCCCTCCTCGGCGATGCGTGTGCATCTCCTCGGTGCGAATCTGCACCTCCACCCGCTCGCCCAGAGGGCCGATGACCGTGGTGTGCAGCGACTGGTACATGTTGGGCTTGGGGATGGCGATGAAGTCCTTGAAGCGCCCGGGCACCGGCTTCCACAGCTGGTGAATCATCCCCAGCGCCTCGTAACAGTTGGGCACGGTGGGAAGGACAATGCGAAAGGCGATGATGTCCGGAATCTGGTCGAACGTCGACGCCCGTGGAACGCATCTTCTTGTAAATGCTGTACAGGTGCTTGAAGCGCCCCTGCACCCGGCCGATGAGCCCGCGCTCCCGGAGCTTGTTCTCGATGAGCGCGCAGGTGTCGTTGACGTAGCGCTCGCGCTCGTGCCGGCGCCGGTTCAGCTTTTCGGCGATGTCGGCGTAGTCGCTTGGACGCAGGTAACGAAAGGCGAGGTCTTCCAGCTCGATTTTTATCCAGCTGATGCCCAGCCGGTTGGCCAAGGGCGCATAGATGTCGAGGGTTTCACGCGCGATGCGCTGCTGCTTCTCCTCGGACATGTGGTCCAGGGTCCGCATGTTGTGGGTGCGGTCGGCGAGCTTGACCAGAATGACCCGAATGTCCTGGGCCATGGCGATAATCATCTTCCGGAAATTCTCCGCCTGACGTTCTCTCCTGGCTCAGCGTGGCCGACGCTGAGAACTTCCCCAGCTTGGTCACCCCATCGACGAGTTGTGCGACCTCCTTGCCGAAGAGCTCCTGCAACTCTTCAGACGTGGCCAACGTGTCTTCGATGGTGTCGTGGAGCAGTCCGGTGACGATGCTCGCCTCGTCGAGTTTGAGCTCGGCCAGGATGCCGGCCACCTCCAGTGGGTGCACGAGGTAGGGCTCTCCCGAGCGTCGCAGCTGACCCTGGTGGACCTTCGCCGAATAGACGTAAGCCTTCTTCAGGATGTCGAGGTCAGGGTCTGGGTGGTACGAGCGGACCCGCTCGAGGATGTCGTTGAGGCGCAGCACCAGGGGTCTTCCATCGTAACTTTATGAAATCAGGCCTTCAATGAAGGTCTCCAACTGTAGCCATTGGTGTACAGTCTTCCGGTCGGATGTCGCGCCTCCTCGCGAGTAGTCTTGGCGTCGTCTGCCCCACCTGCGACGTGCTGGGCCCCCCGGCTTCGCTCCGCTGTGAGGCCTGCGGGACGCCCTTCGTCGCCGGGCTGGCACCCCCGGCAGCAGCGCCCCCGGCGCCCGAACGCTCGCCGACTCCGGCCGCCCCGGCCCCTGCGCAGGAGTCCCCTCCCGCGCCTTCCGCTTCCCCGGCAGCCCCCCAGCGCCCCTCGGCGCCCGTGGCCAGCCGTTACATCCTCGGGCTCGTGTCCGGGCCGGCTCGAGGACAGCGTTTTCGGCTCATGGCCAACGGCTGCACCGTGGGGCGCAGTCGCGGCGCCATCCTCTTCCCGGACGACATTCATGTCTCCGCCCACCACGCCGCTTTCCGCATCAAGGATGGCCAGCTGACGGTGAAGGACGAGTCCAGTACCTCGGGCACCTTCGCCTCCATCCGAGCGCCGGAGGTGCTTCCCCCCGGAGGGATGTTCGTCATCGGCCAGCGCCTCCTGCGCTTCCAGGGCCTCCTCACCCCGCCCCACCCGGACCCGAGCAAACCCCGCGCCTATGGCGTTCCGCTCCCTGCGCAGGGCGTCCTCTGGGCACTGGAGGAACTCTTGGTGGGTCGCCGGCCGGGCCGCGCGGTCGCCACCTGGCAGCCGCTTCTCACCCTCGGGCTGGCCGGCTGCGATGTGAATTTCCCCGGCGAGCCGGGGCTGGCACCCCGGCACTGCGAGCTCACCGCATCCGCCCGCGGGGGGTTGCTTCGCGACCTCTCCGCGGGCCTTGGCACCTTCGTGCGCATCGGGGCACAGGAGCGGGTGCTGCAGGCCGGTGACCGGGTGCGCATCGGCGACCAAGTCCTGCTGGTGGAAGTGGCGTAACCCGTCGCGCCTCTAGCGCGAAGCACCGAGGTCCGGCCAGGCTTTGAGAATCTGCCCGCGGGCGCGCGAATTCGGCGCCTCCCGGAGGTGGCGTGCAAAGAAGCCCTGGGCCTCGTCGGCACCGGGCGGCCCCCGGAGCCGCGCCAGGGCCCCCAGTTTGAGGGCCAGCTCAGCGGTGGGGTCAGCCTGGAAAGCCTCGAGGTACTTGGCCCGCGCGAGCGCCAAGTCCCCAGCCTGGTAGAGGTTGTCTCCGTCCCGCGCCAGCTCGGCCGAGCGCTTGGCGTCGCGGTGCTCTGGGGGCACCTCCAGCTGCCACACCGCCGGGGCCACCGCCCGAGTCACCTTCTCCGGCTGAGGCCGCAGGTAGAAGAAGCCCGCCAGGGCGAGCGCCGCGACGCCCATGCCCGCCAGGGCCGCGCCCCACACCCCGGCCTTGCCCTGCCGCCTGGCCCGGGGAGAGGCCACGGTGCGCGCCGTGGCGGTGGTCCTGGACGTCTGGGGCCGCTCGGCGGTGGCGCCCAAGGGAAGCACCACCCGCGCGGTACGCGCGGCATGGGCGGACTCGCTCGCCGGCAGCGCATTCAGTGCCTCCAGGAAGACCTCCGCCGTCTGCGGGCGTGCGGCCGGGTCCTTGCTCAGGGCTTGAAGAATGAGGTGCTCGAGCTCAGCCGAGCAGCCCCCGGGGCGAAGGCGTGAGGGCGGAGGTGGCGGCTCGGTGAGGTGCTTGGTGGCAAACCCCACCGCCGTATCCGCCTCAAAGGGGAGCCGGCGGGTGACGAGTTGAAAGAGAAGCACGCCCACGGAGTAGAGGTCGCTGCGCGCATCGAGGGGTGCACCCTTCGCCTGCTCTGGCGACATGTACTCCGGAGTCCCGCACACGAAGCCGGCCCGGGTGAGGGCCGGGCCCGCCTCGGCGGTGTCGACAATTTTCGCGATGCCGAAGTCGAGCACCTTCACCACGTCGCTCTCACCTCCGCGGCGGGGCTCGACCATGACATTTTCTGGCTTCAAGTCGCGATGGATGACGCCCGCGGCGTGCGCGTCCGCCAGCGCGGAGAGGATTTGGGACACAATCCGGATGATGCGGGGCTCGCTCAGGGGCCATTCGTTGCTGAGGAGGTAGTGGAGGTCGTGGCCCTCCACGTACTCCATGGCGATGAAGAGCTCGCCGTCCTCGGCCACGCCAAAATCGAGAATGTTGATGGAGTTGGGGTGGTTGAGGCGGCTTGCCGCGCGTGCCTCCCGTTGGAAACGGGCCACGGTGCGCGCGTCCGAGAGCAGTTCCTGGTGGAGGACTTTCAGCACCACCGGCTTGTCGAGGACGAGCTGCCGGGCCCGGTAGACGCGGCCCATCCC
Organism: uncultured delta proteobacterium; assembly: GCA_963745475.1. Lineage (GTDB taxonomy): Bacteria > Myxococcota > Myxococcia > Myxococcales > Myxococcaceae > JADGRA01. The sequence goes on along the minus strand of CAVUXN010000008.1, from coordinate 959,852 downwards.
GCCCTCTCCGATGCATTGCTCCACGCTGTATTTTCTCGCCACCACCTTGCCCACCAGCGGGTCGCCATTGCCGGTGACGCGCGGAAGCGCAGTGCCACAGGAAGGGCAGAACTGGGCGGAGGTTCCGGTGTCCGCGGTGCAGGAGGGACAAGTCACGGCGAGGCCCGGGTGAAACTGGCACGCCGGGCCGTCCCACCGCAAGCCCGCGGGAGGCCTCTGCTACACTGCGGCGCTGTCACATGGTCACCTGCCCACGCTGCGGCGTCTCCAACCCGGCCGGGAGCGCCACCTGCGCCGGGTGCGCAGCGCCGCTCACGGCGTCCAGGCCTGCCCCTGCCCGCCCGCGTGTCCTGCTCCGCGTCGTGCGCGCCGACGGCGGCGCGGAGAACGTCGTCCCCATGCGGGGTGAAGTCATGACCGCCGGGACGAATGGAGACTTGGCCCTCGCCGACGACCCCTTCATGGCTCCCGTCCAGGTGCGCTTCTTCTTCTCCGGGGGCCGGCTGGCCGTGGAGGACGCCGGAGGCGGAAACGGCGTCTTCGTCCGCCTGCGCGCCGAGCGCGAGCTTCCAGTGGGAGGAGAGCTCCGGCTCGGCCGCCAGCGGCTGTTGCTGGAGCTCGTTCCGCCGGCGGCGGCGGCCGAGGACGGGACGCTGGCGTGGGGGTCCCCGGACCCGGGCTACCGGCTCCGCATCGTCCAGCTCCTCGACGGCGGCACCCGCGGTGCCGCCTTTCCCCTGCGGGAGGGAGACAACCTGCTCGGCAGGGAAACCGGGGACATCGCCTTCCCCACCGACGGCTTTGTCTCCGGACGCCATGCCGTCCTCAAGGCCCGCGGCGAGCGGTTGGTGGTCCGAGACGTCGGTAGCTCGAACGGAACGTTTCTCCGGCTCACCAACGCCGTCTTCGTGGACAGCGGGGACCAGTTTCTCATCGGCCGCGAGCTGGTTCGGGTGGAGCTCCAACCGGCCTAAGCGGCGGGTCCCGCTTGGGAAGGCGCACGCTGGCGCCTCAGCCGTACGACTTTTCCTTCTTCTCCTGCTCCTCTTTGCAGCGGATGCAGAGCGTCGTCACCGGCCTGGCCTCCAGCCGTTTGGGGCTGATGGGCTCTTCGCAGCGCTCGCAGATGCCGAACGTGCCGTCTTCGATGCGCAGCAGCGCCTTTTCAATCTTCTTGAGCAGGAATTTCTCGCGGTCGCGGAGCCGAAACACCATCGACTGGGCGTACTCGCTGCTCGCCAGGTCGATCTCGTCCGGAAGGTCATCGGTGTCGAAGTTCGACTCCTCCATCAGCGTCTTCTTGGCGCTCATCAGCAAGGCCTGCTTGCTGTCCTCGAGCATCTTCTTGTAGCGCTTGAGATCTTTCTGGTTCAAAGCCCTGTCCTCGTGCGGCCGGAAAGCTCAACGCCCCGGCTCATCCCCAAAAAAGGGGCGCGGAGTCTTATTCGGCAGTTTTCTGAAGTCAAGGTAACCTGCGCCCCGGCATGTCCGATGGCGAGAAGGCACGCGGTGAGTCGTCCCGGTTCGATCGCGAGTTCCTTCGCGGCGCTCTCACCCTGGCGGCCAAGGCCGATGTCGACCACTTTCTCTACATTTGTGACATTCCCATTGCAGCCGAGGATCTCCGGCGGCGGAAAATCCGGCACAAGCTCGTCTACGCCGTAACCGCCGAGCCCATCGCCCTGGCACTCCAGGCTCGCCGGCACCGGGCGCTGGTCATTCCAGCCTACGACTACAGCCGGGTGGAACGCGTCAAGGTGGCCCTCGTCTCGGCCCTTTCCCAAGGGGCCTTCAAGGAGAGCGACCTCGTGCTGTGCATGACCGGCCGCGTCGGCCATTCACCGGACACCTTGATGCAGATGCGCATCGGCGGCTCGCTCGAGGACCGGGTGGCCATCGAGGGCATCAAGCTGGGCGAGGGCTTCGACAGCCAAGTGGTCGACGCCCTGCTCCAACTGGCGCTTCAAATCGGGCAGGAGGGGTACGAGGGCCACCCCATCGGGACCATCATCACCATCGGCGACCACAACAACGTCCTGGAAAAGAGCCGGCAAATTACCCTCAACCCCTTTCAGGGCTTGGGCGAGTCCGAGCGCAACGTCCTCGACCCGAAGATGCGAGAGGCCATCAAGAACTTCTCCGTGCTCGACGGCGCCTTCGTCATTCGCGCCGATGGCGTCGTCCTCTCCGCCGGGCGCTACCTGTCCGCCACCGACGAGGACGTCACCGTCCCGCTCGGGCTGGGCGCGCGCCACGCCGCGGCCGCCGGAATTACCGCCAGCACCGAGTGCTTGGCCCTGGTGGTGAGCCAGACGTCCGGGGCAGTGCGACTCTTCAAGGGCGGGGAGATTCTCCTCGAGCTGCACCAGAGCGCCCGGCGTACCTAAGGGCACCAGACTCAACAATGAAAACCCCCTGGGCCCGCGCGCGTGGGCGCTGGCCCAAGGGGATGACGGACTGCTCAAGGCGCCCCAAGGGGGAAGCAACGCTTCCTCCCTCGGCGGCCGCCTCAGTTGGTCCGGAACTCGGCGTCGACGACGTCGTCCTTCTTGGGAGGTGCCTCGCCCCCAGGCGCTCCGGCGCCCGGAGCCGTTGGGCCTCCGGGCCCACCCGCGGCGGCACCCGCCGCGCGGTACATCTCCTCCGCCGCCTTGTGGCTGGCTTCCTCGAGCGTGCTCATCGCACTCTGGAGTGCGGCCTTGTCCGTGCCGTCGCGGACGGCGTTCAGCCCTTGGATGGCGGATTCGAGCTTGGAGGCGCTTTCCGGGGACAGCTTCTCCTTGTTCTCCTTGAGGAGCTTATCCATTTGGTAGGCGAGGTTTTCGGCGCGGTTTTTCAGTTCCACCAGCTCGCGCCGCTCCTTGTCCGCCGTCTCGTTGGTGCGGGCGTCGGACACCATCTTCTCCACCTCGGCCTTATTGAGCCCGCTGGAGTGGGTGATGGTGATGCTCTGCTCCTTGCTCGTCGCCTTGTCCGTGGCCTTGACGTTGAGGATGCCGTTCGCATCGATGTCGAAGGTGACCTCGACCTGGGGCACGCCGCGGGCCGCGGGAGGGATGCCGGTGAGTTGGAACCGTCCGAGCGTCCGGTTGTCGGCTGCCATCTCGCGCTCCCCCTGGAGCACGTGGATTTCCACCTGGGTCTGCCCGTCGGCGGCCGTGGAGAACGTCTCCGCCTTCTTGGTGGGGATGGTGGTGTTTCGCTCGATGAGCTTGGTCATCACCCCACCCAGCGTCTCCACGCCCAAGGACAGCGGCGTGACGTCGAGCAAGAGGATGTCCTTGACGTCGCCCGAGAGCACGCCACCTTGCACTGCAGCACCGACCGCGACGACTTCGTCGGGGTTTACCGAACGGTTGGGCTCCTTGCCGAAGAGGCGCTTCACCGCATCCGCGACCTTCGGGATGCGCGTCGAGCCGCCCACCAAAATGACTTCATGCAGGTCCTTGGCCTCGAGGCCGGAGTCCTTGAGGCACTTCCGGCAGGGCTCGAGGCTCCGCTCGACGAGCGGGTCAATCATCGACTCGAACTTCGCGCGGGTGAGCTTGACGTTGAGGTGTTTGGGACCGTTCTGGTCCGCCGTCAGGAACGGCAGGTTGATGTCCGTCTCCATGGTGCTGGAGAGCTCAATCTTCGCCTTCTCGGCGGCCTCCTTCAGCCGCTGCAGAACCATCTTGTCCTTGGACACGTCGATGCCGGTGTCCTTCTTAAACTCGGCAATCAGCCAGTCCATGATGAGCTGGTCGATGTTGTCGCCGCCGAGGTGCGTGTCGCCGTTGGTGGCCAGCACCTCCACCACGTTCTCGCCGACCTCGAGGATGGAGATGTCGAAGGTCCCACCGCCGAAGTCATAGACGGCGATTTTCTCGTCCTTCTTCTTGTCCAAGCCATAGGCCAGCGCGGCAGCCGTCGGCTCGTTGATGATTCGCCGGACATTGAGTCCGGCAATCTCTCCGGCGTCCTTGGTGGCCTGCCTTTGCGCATCGTTGAAGTAGGCCGGCACGGTGATGACCGCATCCGTCACCTTCTCGCCGAGATAGTTTTCTGCGGCGCGCTTGAGCTTCAGCAGCACCTGGGCGGAAATCTCCGGTGGGCTGAACTGCTTGCCGTCGATTTCGACGCGCGCGTCTCCGTTGGGACCGCGGACCACCTTGTACGGGACAAGCTTGGCCTCCTCGGTCACCTCTTCGAAGCGACGCCCCATGAAACGCTTGATGGAGTAGATGGTTCGCTCAGGATTGGTGATGGCCTGTCGCTTCGCCACCTGACCGACCAACCGCTCGCCATCCTTCAAAAACGCCACCACCGAGGGCGTGGTACGTGCGCCCTCCTCGTTGGTGAGCACCTTGGGCTCGCGACCTTCCATAATCGCCACCACACTGTTGGTGGTGCCCAGGTCTATGCCGATGATTTTCCCCACGAAAACCTCCAGAAACGGGAATGTGAACTAAGTGCGCCGAAGGTAACCACCGCTCACTGGGTGTCAAACCGCTCTGCCTCTGCCATGAGTGCGACGCCTTCTGCGCACTGGGCTGTCACCCCCGCTTCACACCGGCGCTCGCCCCTGCAACATGCCGGTCTCTAAACCCCTGCCATTGTTACGTTCTCGTGCCACAAAAAACCTCGCATCGGTGGCTAGAAAGCTGCAGTGTTAGTTCTCCCCTCCGCATCGCGCCACCCACCCCCCTTGGAGCTCCTCCCCACCCAGTCCGCTGCCCGCGCCCGCTACCCGAGGAGTGTGCCGATGCCCACCCGGGTGGCGGTCCTCCTCAACGCCCACGCGCGAAAGGTAACGCCGGCCGTGCTGCGCGCCCTGTCGCACGTCGTGGCGCGCGGGGACTTGTATGTGTCCCGCTCGCCCCTGGACGCCCGGCGCATTGCACACGCCGTCGTGGAGGAGGGCTACGACACCATCTTCTTCGGCGGCGGGGACGGGACCTTCGTCGGCTTCGCCGACGAGGTGCTCAACCTCGCGGCCCGTCGTCGGGTGAGTCGTCTGCCCCATTTCGGCATCCTGAAGCTGGGCACCGGCAATGGGCTCGCCAGCTGGGTGAATGCGTCCGGCGTTCGAAGCGGCGGCATCGTCGAGGATGTGCTCCGGGCCCGTGCTGGCGAAGTTCCCGGGTACCGGGCGCTCGAGCTTCTGTCCGTCGAAGGCCGGCGGGCGCCCTTCGCCAGCCTGGGCGTCGACGCCCAACTCCTCAATGACTACGTCTGGTTGAAAGAGCGCGTCTCGGGCAGCCGGCTGTCCCGTGTCCTCACTGGCTCACGTGGCTACGCCGCGGCCGTACTGCTCAGGACGTTGCCCCAGGCCCTCATTCGCCCGCTCACCACGGAATGCGAAATCCGTAACCTCAGTCCCACGCCGGCCTACCGCCTCAGCCGCACGGGCGAGCCCGTGGAAACCATTGCGCCCGGCGAGCTCCTGTACCGAGGGCCTGCCATGCTCGCGGCCGCCAGCACCATCCCCTACTACGGCTATGGCGTCCGGATGTTCCCCTTCGCCGGGCTCCAGCCAGGCCGCATGCACTTGCGCGTGGGCGTGGTGCGGCCCCTCGCGGTGGTGGCCAACCTCGGGCGCATGTGGCGCGGGGAGTGGTTTCCGCCCGGCGTGAGGGACTTCCTGGCCTCCGCGGTGGACATCCGCTTTGAGCGGCCGGTGCCCTTTCAAGTTGCCGGGGACGCAGGCGGTCCGCGTTCCGAGCTCTCCCTTGCGGTTGCGCCGGAGCGCATGAGTCTCGTCGACTTCTCGGCGCCGGCCGCCCTCCCCGCGTAAAACCTGTCAGCCGCGCTCGCGCGCCGGTGGAGGGGACTCGTTGGGCTCCCGGCGGCGGCCCACCACCAGCACGAACGAGAGTCCGGCCGGACCCGACTGCACCAGTGCGGTTTCCTCCTCGGCCGGCGCCTTCCGAGCCCCGTAGAGCTCCAGAAGCTGCGCCTCGCTGAGCGCCTCCGCCCATTCCGGCTCGAAGCCGGTGCGCATGAGCTCCGCCAGCTCCCCTTGCGGCGTCCGGAGGCTTGCACCGAGGGCGCGCTCCCAGGGTGCCATGTCCCGAGTGGCCAGCCCCACGCGCGCCGCCACCACCGCCACCAGGCGCCCGCGGGACGGGACGAGCAACGGCCGCAGCAGCGTGGCCAGGGGTGCGACTGGCATCTCTCGCTTGGGGCTAATGGCCAAGTCGAAGCCAGCGTCGGGCAGGGACGGTACCGGTGTGCCGGCCAGCTCGAACGCCGTCAGCCGGGAAACTACGCCGGCGGCGTCGGCTTCCGCTCGAACTCGCTCCAGCACCTCCCGCGACCGGTCGGCAACGGTGAAGCGGCAGCCGCACTCACGGGCGATGAGCACCGCGGCGCTCTGTCCGTGCACTCCAAACTCCAGGACACGCGAGCCTTCGTCGAGCTCCAACCGGCGGGCGAGCCTGCTCAAGACGGACTGCGTCGTGAAGGGCGCCGCCGTCTCCGACGAGAGCAACGGCGGAGCGGGTGTGGGTGTTTCGGCCATAAAACGAGGGGGACGGACGAGCTTCGGCTAGAGGTAGTACAGGATGCGGCGGTCCTTGTGGAGCGCCTCATACACCCGCGCCCGCTGCTCTTCGGACAATAGGACGACGGTCACCGACACCGACAGGTAGCGGGCGCCCTTGGAGGGGAGCTCGCTCATCGAGTCCTGCGAAATCTCCTGGCCCATCACGCGGTGAAACAGCTGACGCACGTACTCCTTGAAGCCGTGCTCCTGCTTTCCCATCACCTTGAACGTGTAGGGCGTGGGGTATTCAATCAACGGCGGCGGGTCACTGGCCATGGGCCACCCTTGGGTGGGGAACCTCCCTTGACTACAACAGGTTGGCCGCCAGCTCGGCCAGGGCGCTCCGCTCACCCTTGGTCATGGTGATGTGTCCAGCGATGCGCTCCTTCTGGAACCGGTTCACCACATGCACCAGCCCATTGCTGGTGGCATCCACGTAGGGGTTGTCGATTTGGAACGGGTCGCCGGTGAGGATGATTTTTGTTCCGTCCCCCACTCGGGTGATGATGGTCTTCACCTCATGCGGCGTGAGATTCTGCGCCTCGTCGACGATGATGAATTGGTTGGGGATGCTGCGGCCGCGGATGTAGGTCAGTGCCTCAATCTCGAGGATGCCCAAGTCGAGTAGCTCGTGGTAGCCGCGGCCTGCCTTCTTGTCGGCGCGACTCAAATTCATCAGGAACTCGACGTTGTCGAAAATGGGTTGCATCCACGGGTTGAGCTTCTGCTCGACGTCGCCTGGGAGGTAGCCGATGTCCCGGCCCAGGGGGAAAATGGGACGGCTCACGAGGAGTTTTTGGTAGGCGCTCTCCTCAGTTGTCTTGTGCAGCCCGGCGGCGATGGCGAGCAGCGTCTTTCCCGTGCCCGCCTTGCCGACGATGGTGACCAGCTTGATTTCATCATTGAGGAGCAAGTCGAAGGTGTAGCTCTGCTCCATGTTGCGCGGGCGGATGCCCCACACACCGTCTTTGACCACTCGGAGGAGCGGCACCAGCCGGCCTTTGGCCGGATTCATCCGCCCCATCGCGGTGTGCGAGGGGTTGGTCTCGTCCTTGAGGAGTACGAATTCGTTGGGCGCCAGTGCCTCGCTTCCGGGAATGTCCACCTCGGCGCCGGGCTTGTACATCTGGTCCACCAGCTCGCGCGGGACGAGCAACTCGCGGTGCCCAGTGTAGAGCTCGGAAATCTCGACGCGCTGCGCGTCGTAGTCTTGCGCCTCCAACCCGACCGCATCGGCCCGAATGCGGAGCGAGGTGTCCTTGGTGATGAACACCGCCTTGTGGTCGGGCTCGCGCTCCTTGATGTCGAGCGCAACCGACAGGATGCGGTTGTCCATCAACTGAGCGTCGCCGATGCTCGGTGGCAGGGGCCGGTGGCTCACCACCACCCGGAGGTTTCCACCGCCGGGGAGTGGCACACCCTCCGCCAACGAGCCCTCGGCCCGCAGAGCATCCAAGTAGCGAGCCACCAACCGCGCGTTGCGACCGAGCTCGCTGAGGTCGCGCTTGAACTTGTCGACCTCCTCGATGACGTAAATCGGGATGACGACGTTGTTGTCTTCGAAGGTGAAGAAGGACCGCGGGTCGTGAAGCAGGACGTTGGTGTCGAGGATGAAGTTCTTTTCCATCGTGGGGTGCCGGATGCCTCTGTGGACCGCGGGTGCAACAGACCACGCTGCGCCGCGACCGGGCGCCGCACTCCCCTTCTGTCGACCTACGAGTATAGGCATGGGCTCCGACGAGCGGAGACATGTCCTCTCAGGGGCGCCCAGGCGGCCGAAGCAGTCTTCGGACAAACGTCGGCGGTGCGCCCTTCGGCATCAGTCGCCACGGAAACCGCGCTCGCAGCCGAGACAGGTCGAGGACGTGGCGCTCTGCCCGTCCGCGGCTAAAGGCACGTCTCCACGCCCGGTCCTCGAAGTGGGCGGCCACCCTGCCGGTGAGCGGAGCGGCCATGGCGTCCGGGGCAAACCCCACCGGCTCACCGTCACGCCGAAGACACAGCAGCTCCAGTGCCCAGGAGAGGAGCCAGAGCGGCCTCAAGCGCGGGTTGGCCAAGAGCGATTCGAGGCGCCCCTGGGCCCGACCGTCGATGAAGCGAAAGTACCGGGCGTAAACCCAGGCGGCATGGAAGGTGGAAGGGCGGAGGACGAGCGCCTCGGCACTCACCCGCCTGGCCAGGAGCAGCAGAATTTGAAGAATCTCTCCGGACAAGGAGAGCCCCGGAAACTCCTGCTCAGGCAGCGGCGGACGCTTCCAGTCGAAGGACTCACTGGGGTCCTGCAAGAGGAGGGATTCGAGGTACAGCACCCGCAGCTTGCTGTTTCCGGACAGCAACCCCACCGCGCCGGCTGACGTCTCCCGGAGCTCCACCTCGAGGCAGGGCCGCCCGTAGGGCCGGCTCTCGAGCCGAATGCGGGGCCGAAAAGGGTCCGCGAGGTCCAACTGGACGTCCAGGGGGCCAAGACCCCGGGCCTCCAGCTTGCCCAGCGTGCCGTAGGCGCGCAGCGCATTCTCCAGCCCGGTCCGGGTGTACGTCCCGAAAGCCAGTGCCGAGCGTCCCTCGGGCTGCAGAAGTCCCAACTCGTCGCCGGAGCGGACTTCATCCGCCGCGCTGAGCACCGAGGCGTCCAGACTGCGGTACGTCTTGAGCAGGCGCGACTGGATGCCCGTCATCTCCCACATGGGCTTCATTCGTACCGGATGGCGACGATGGTGACTTCGACTTCACCCCGTGGGCGCACAACCGTCACCGAGCTGCCCAGCGTCCTTCCCAGAAGCGCCCGCCCCAGCGGGGAGTCCACACTGATGCGGCCGCCCCGCGCGTCCGTCTCATCGGCTCCCACCAGCTGGTAGGTGGTGCGCTTGTCGTCCTCGTCCTCGAGCACCAGCGTCGCTCCGAAGTAAACCCGGGAATTGTCCTTCTGCTCACGGGGGTCAACCACCGTCGACTTGTCCAGCCGCGTTTGCAGGAAGCGAATCCGCCGGTCGATTTCACGGAGCCGCTTCTTTCCGTAGATGTACTCGGCATTCTCGCTGCGGTCGCCCTGGGCAGCGGCGGCACTGACTTCGGCGGTGACGCGTGGCCGTTCCACTTTGAGCAGCCCCAGGAGCTCGGTGTGAAGCCGCTCTGCCCCGGCCTGGGTGAGGTAGCTGCGCCCGGGCCGGGTTTCGGCCTCTTCCTCGGGAGCATCGGCCTCGTCATCCGGCGGCATAGCGCAGCATTCCCCGGTTTCGCCTGTTGCCCGGTGAGGGGCAAAAGAAAAGGAAGAGTTCGGGTTCGGACTTGCAGCGTTGCGCAACTTGGGACATGACCACCCGTACGAGTCGCTAGCTCAGCTGGTAGAGCACCGGCCTTTTAAGCCGAGGGTCGGGGGTTCGATCCCCCCGCGACTCATCGTCGGAGATGTGGGTCCCCGTCGTCTAGAGGCCCAGGACGCTGGCCTTTCAAGCCGGTAACACGGGTTCGAATCCCGTCGGGGACATAGTCGGCCTGCGCCGTCTGCCAGGCTGAAGGCCGCGGCGGGGCCGTCGGTTTGCGTCCCGGGAGGCACGGCGGCAGACCCGGCCACTGCGACGCCGTCAAGGCGTGGCCGCTCGGTCCGTCAGCAATCCAGTGGACGCGAAGGCCTTCTCGATGACTGCCGGATCTCCCAGGAGTCCCAAGGTTGCGCTGGCGCGGCAAACGGCTGCCATTCGTGCCACGTCATCCGCGGTGACTGCTTCGAGGTGCTTGGGGAAGTTGGTGACCAAGTCGAGCGGCAGGCCGGCTGCACGAGCACTGGCGAGGGCGTAGCCGAGTTCCGAAGCTCCACCGTTCGCGACGGTCGACGCGATGCCGGCGTGCCATTTCAGATGGTCGAGGTCCTCGCTCGAAATTCTCAATACCGGGAGCTCCTCCAGCTCCTTCCGGGCCAAGGCCAAGACACGGGTCAGGTTGCGGTCGTCAACCAATCCCCACACGGTGATTCCACTGAAGCGGCGGCTCAACCGTGGGGTGTCGCGGATGCCATAGGAGCCCCCGTACCGCTGCCGAGCAAACGTACTCAGGCGTGTCTTCAACTGGGCGCTCAGAAGGCGGAGCGCGATGGCATCGCGGGCGTCTTTGGGCCGGGCGGCACAACCGATGAGGATCTCCGTCTGTTTCGACGCCGGACGGTCGATTCTGAAAGTGCGAATTGGACCAACGCTCGACACCGGCGCAACGAAGGGAGCGTCGGGCGGTGCCGACGAGCCGTTCCACGCACCAAAGGCATTCCGCGCCAGCTTCTCCGCCTCGGTTAGCTCCAAATCCGAGACGAGCACGGCCACCGCATTCTCGGGCCGGTACGCTCGCTCAATCCAGCCCTGCGCATCCTCAGGAGTTAGCCTCTCGTAGTCGGCGACGGTTGGCCGTCGCGGGTAAACCGAATCGGAATAAACGTTCTCAAACAGCGCGCGCCTCATGCGCGAGGAGCTCTTTTGCTCTTCCTCCTTCCGGATTGTGAAAAAGTCCGTGGTCCAGATCGTTCGGCAGAGAATCCGCAGCTCGGACGCTGGTCAGACGTTCGGCGGCAATGGCGAGAGCGGCTTCGACGTTACCGTTCGCCGCCGAGACGTGGAGGAACGTTGTGTCGAGGTCGGTGGTGCTCCGGACGCCGATGCCCAGGTCGCCGGTCTCTTGGTGCTCTTGGTCCGGAGGAGGATGTTGGCCAAGTCCGCCACGCCCCGTGGCGTTGCCGTCGCCGACCCAGACCGAATGGCCACCGTCACCGAAGCCATCCCACCGGCTCGATGCACGAGTACAACCTCGAGGCCATTCTCAAGAACGACCGACCGCAGGTCCGCTGTCGGGGAATGGACGTAGGTCGCCAAGGCGGACGGCGACAGCTTCATACGAACGTTGTCAGAAGGAGCGAAGACGCGCGCGCTCCCGCCGACCTCGCGTTCTGGTGGCTCCCAATCATCCGGTTTGAGAAATACGACCCGCGCTCGTCCCGAACCCAGCCACTTGTAGGACAGCTTTTCCACCTGATGCAGCTCGATTTTTCCAAGTCCCTCCAGCTGTCGCCGGTAGGTATTGGGGTCGCCGGTCAGATGGGTGAGCTGCGCCCGTTCGACAAGCCGCGCTTCGAAGGTGTCCATGTGGAGGACGAGGTTGACGAAGGCGTAGTCGACCGATTCCTTGAACCACAGGGCAGAGAGGTGCCACAGCTTCCCCACGGAGCGTAGGAGGCTCGACGTGGAGCCGTTGGGATCGGCGCCGGTTCGCAACATCGCGACGAGGTACAACGTGGAGCCAAACTTGCCGCGGTCGAGCACCGTTTCAACGCTCAGGATCTCCTTGCCGAGGTTCTCCCGCGCGACCGAGCGCACGGCGCTGGCCAGAAATGTCTGCACATAGGCGTCCGCGTCGAGTGCTCGCGGCAGCGTCCAGCCGATGTAGAGGAACGGATGATCCGCTGGTGCCTTGACCCAGTGCACATCGTCCTTGGACGGGGGATCCGGTGGATCGGCAACGGCCTGGTCGAGCCGACTCTTAGTGGCGGCTGCGCCCGCAGCTTGGGGGGCCAAGAAACTCGCGGGGAAGCCCTCCTCGAGGACCTTGCCGACTGACCCCGGATCGAAATCACCGGAGATGACGACCGTGTAATTTCGAGGTTGGTAGCACTTCTGAACAAAAGCCTGTGCGTCCTCGGGCTTGAGCGACCACAGACTCGGTTGAGTGCCAATGGTCGGGCGTCCGTAGGGGTGGCCGGCCGGGTAAAGGTCGGCGCCCAGCGTCTCCCAGGCTGCCGTCCTCTGGCCATTCTCGTCGCCTTGGAGCAATTCGTTCCGAACGACCTCGCGCTCAGTCTCGAAGACGTCCGTGTCGACCCCGGCCAGCGGGTCTGCCAGCCTTGCGCCCTCCAGACGGACCAGCTCGGCCAACGACTCACGTGGGCCAACCTCAAAGTACGTTGTCAGGTCGTGCTGGGTGAAAGCATTCCAGACTCCAGCGCCGGCGAGGTCGAGAAGGTTGGACAGGGCAATACTTCCGCCGTGCTTGGCGCGGAAGGTGAGGTGTTCCACCAGGTGCGCCAGGCCTTCGCGACCGGGCGGGTCTTGCGAGGAGCCACAGTCCACCACGGCCGCCACGCCCACCAGCGGCCGGCTCGGGTCCAACTCGAGGAGGATTCGCATCCCCGAGGGAAGGTCGACCGTCTTGAGCGCGAGTTGGGGAACATTTCGAACCAGCGGTTTGTCGGCCGTCTCGGCATCGGCCCCCACAGACGCGGCACCCAGCGCACCGAGAAGCGCCCACCCCCAGAGGAATGCGGGCGGCAGCACTCGGTCCCGGGCTCGCCCACGGCTGACGGTCCACACCGGAGGTGGTCTGCTCGTCATGTCGGTGCCCCCCTAACAACTGCTAGCCCTTCACAATCGCTTGCCGAGCCCGCTGAGGCAATGCGCATTCACCAACGGCGCCTCTGGGCAGGCACTTCAGGGACAGCGACTGGAATGTCTGAGCCGGCTGGAGTCGGCACACCGACACCCTCGCCCACGGTGCCGCGGGGCCTTTCAACGTCTTTTGTAGAGCCGGTGTCTCCTCGTTCCTGAAGGACGCGCGCTTAGGCGGGCTCCACCCCTGGGGTAGACTTCCCAAGCGTTGCACCCCCTAACCCATCCGCGGCGTCTCCTCCGGCAGATGCTCCCGCTGGCGCTGCTCACCGGCTGCGCGGGAGACCCTCCACCGCCGACGCCCGCGCAGGCCAATGACGTCCTTGCGCCCACCCCAGATGCCCTGCTGGTGATGGGCTCCGGGGCGGCCACGCCCCTTCTGCAGGCACTCGCTCGCGCCTATGCCACGGGCCACCCTTCCCTCCCCGTGCGGGTCGAGCCCAGCGTCGGCAGCGCCGGGGGCATCGCCGCGGCGACGGACGGCGCCGTCGACCTCGGACTCGTCGGCCGCCCCCTGGGGCCGACGGAGGCCGTGGGGCTGGACTTCCTCCCGCTCGCCTTGGACGCGGTGGTGCTGGCCGCCGCCGCGGACGTTGCGCGAGACGGACTCTCGCGCGAGGAGGTGCGCAAGCTTTACGCCGGTGACCGCGCCCTTGGGCTCACGCTGTTGCTGGCGGGACCCGGCAGAGACGGCCAACGCGGCTCTGGAGGGGGCCTACCCTGAGCTTCGCGCCCTCCGAGAGGCGGGAGCCGCCGCGGCCCGCTTCCGCGTCCTCGACCACGACGACGCGATGGCACACGCACTGCTCACCACCCCCGGCGGCGTGGGAGTCTTCAGCTTTGGAGCCATCCAGACGTGGGGGCTCCCGTTGCGGCCACTGGCCCTGGAGGGCGTTCATCCGGGGGTGCCGGCGCTGGCCAGCAAGCGGTGGCCGGCGGTGCGTCCCCTGGGCGTCGTTTACCGCGCCGAGCGGCGTGCACGCGTCTCGCCGTTTCTGGCCTTCGTCGCCTCGCCGGAGGGAAGAGCCGTCACCCGCGCCGCTGGCTACCTCCCTCTTCCCGAGGGGGCCCAGTGATTGCCGTCGACCTCGCCCACCCGTTCGCCAAAAGGCTCATCCCCCTGGTGCTCGTCAGCTCGGGCCTCTTCGCGGCAGCCGTTCCACTCGCCTTTCACCTCGAGGGCCGCCGCGAGCTGGCGGCGGGTGCCCGAGCTGCTGCGGGCCAGGTCGCATCCGTGGTGGAGCAGGCAATGAGCGTGCGCCCCCTGCTGTGGCGGTACGACGCGGCCAAGCTCGCCGAGCAGCTCCAAGCCGCCGGACTGGGCAACCTCGACGGGCTCGAGGTGCAGGACGGTGCCGGCCGGCGGGTGGCGGTGGGAAGTCTTCCCAGCGGGCCGGTGGTGTGGGGACGCGCTGACGTGGTGGTGGAACGCCAGCGGCTGGCCTCGGTGTGGGTCGCCAACCGCCTGGGACCGCTCTGGGCCAGCAGCGGGCTGGTGGCACTGTTGTGTTCACTACTCGCGGCGGTACTCGGCGGCGCGCTCTACCTCTACCCCGTTCAAACGGTGAGGAGCGCCGAGACGCGCATCGCCGCACTCCTGGCTGAGCGACGGGTGGCCCTCCAGGAGGAAGAGCGGCGCCGCATTGCGCGCGAGTTGCACGACGGCGCTGGGCAGGCCATCACCGCAGCGCGCCTGCAACTTCTCGCGCTGCGGAAACAGGGGCTTCCCGCCGCCTCGGCCAGCGCCGTAGAGCGACACCTGGACGAGGCTCTGGAGGAGGTGCGGCGCTCAACCTCGGCGCTCCTGCCTGCTCCGCTCGCCGAGTTTGGCCTTCTGGGCGCCCTGGAGCGCCACTGCCGCAGCTATGCCCAAGCCACCGGCGTCAACATCGCGCTTGAGGCTCCCAGCGTCTTTCCAGAACTTCCGGCCACGCTCCAGACCGCCGTCTACCGCATTGCCCAGGAGGCGCTCCACAACACCGTGCGACATGCCGCGGCCTCACGCGCCGTGGTGCGTCTTCAAGCCGACGCGACCACGGTGGCTTTGGAAGTCGACGACGACGGTCGCGGCTTCAAGGAGGCCGCCAGCTGTCAGTCCATCCGCGAGCGCGTGGCCAGCCTGGGGGGCGCGGTCGACTGGCCCGACGTCGGAAGCGCTCGGCTGAGAGTCACCCTACCGCTGTCGGGGAGTGCTGCGTGATTCGCATCGTCGTCGCGGATGACCATCAAGTCGTGCGCGCCGGGGTGCGCGCAGTCCTCGCCTCGGAGCCCGATGTTGTCGTGGTGGGAGAGGCCTCGGACGGCGCCGCTGCCCTCGCTCAGGTGACGGAGTTGAGTCCCGACGTGCTTCTCCTCGACCTGGGCCTGGCCGGTGACGGACTGGCCCTCCTGGGCCGTGCCCGCCAGCAGTCGCCGTCGACTCGCATCCTCATCTTGTCCATGCACGGAGACGGACAGCACGTGCGGTCCGCTCTGGACGCTGGCGCCTCGGGCTACGTCGTCAAGGGAGCCGGAGTGGAAGCGCTGGTGTCCGCCCTGCGAGCGGTTTCGGCGGGGCAGCATTTCCTCGACGCGGATGCCGAGGCCGCACTGCAGGAGCCCGCGGCACCGCCGGACCTCACCTGGGAACGACTCACCCCGCGTGAGCGGCTGGTGCTTCGAAGGGTCGCCGAGGGACGCACCAACCGAGAAATTGCCGCGGAACTCGAGCTGTCCCACAAGACGGTGGACAGCCACCGGACCAACCTCATGCGCAAGCTTGGCGTGCGCGATGCGCAGGGCGTCACCCGCTTCGCCATGCGGCGGGGCCTTCTGCCTCCGGAATAGCCTTCCCCCCAAGCGGCGGGCGAGCCGTTGAACCCGCCTGGGGCACCCCCCTAGGAGCGGTTGCCAGCGAGGACGTTCGTCGCCATTCTCCTATGGACATGTCCGGCCGCACTCCGCCACCGCCTGCGCCCTTTGCCCGTACCTCCTCGGACGTCATCGACGAGGCATCCAGAGAATCCTTCCCGGCCAGCGACCCGCCGAGTTGGACGGGGTCGACTGCCGATGGCGGGGCCGAGCCCCCGGGGCCAGTGGCTCGACAGGCGCCTGCCCGTGAGACGACGGCCAAGCGCCGCCCAGTGGCCAAGCGGAAGGCTCCGGCCAAGCACAAACGGCCCGCAAAGCGCCGGAAACGTTGAGGGCCCCGCACGCCTCGCCGGCCTGGGCCGGCCTCGCCCCCCTGCTGCCCGACTGGCTGCTTCCTTGGGCCATGGCCGGGTGGCGGTAAACTGCGGGATGTCATGAAATTCACCCCACTGGACATCCGCCAGAAGCGCTTCGCGACCGCTTTTCGCGGTCTGGCCCGTCGCGACGTGCAGGCCTTTCTCGAGCTCTTGGCTGCGGAGTTCGAGGAGGTGGTGAAGGAAAACATCGCTCTGAAGGAGGAGCTCAAGCGCCTCCAGGGTCAGCTGGAGCACCACCTGGAGCGGGAACGGACGCTTCAGCAAACCATGGTCACGGCCCAGCGCGTCTCGGATGACCTCAAGGGCGTCGCCAAGAAGGAAGCGGACGTCATCGTCTCCGGCGCCGAGCTCCAGGCCGAGAAGATTGTCCACGCCGCACACCAGCGCCTGGTGCAAGTCATCGAGGACATCAACGAGCTGCGGCGCCAGCGCACCCAATTTGAGTCGCACCTCCGCACGGTCATCGACGCGCACCAAAAGCTTCTGGAGGCCTTTCAGTCCCCCGCCTCCTCTGCGGACGAGCCTCGCATCGAGGACAACATCAGCTTCCTCGCACCGAAGAAGGCAGGCGGAACCGAAAGCTGACGGCTTCCTGGAGCGAGCGGCTCGCTGGCCCTGAAGGTGCGCCCTTCGCCTAGGCAGCGAGGCCCACCGGGACGCGGAACTCGAAGCGCGTCCCCTGCCCCGGCGCGCTCTCGCATCGGACAGAGCCGCCGTGCTCGTCCGCGATGCGCTTCACAATGGAGAGGCCGAGGCCCGTCCCCTCGGCACGACCGGAGGTGCTGAAGGACTCGAAGAGTCGGTTGGCAATCTCCGGAGGAATGCCCGGGCCGTCATCTTCGAAACGAAGCACCAAGTCGTCCTCCTCGCGGTCGATGCTGAAGAGGAAGTTGCCGCCGTCGGGCATCGCTTCCACCGCATTGCGGGCAATGTTGAAAACCACGCGCCGCAGCTTGCTTTCGTCGAAGCGGGCGGGACCCGTGTACCGCGGCACCACCTGCAGGCGGACCGGGGACTTCCGGAATTCCTGCCGGAGGTATTCCTCAATTTCTGACGCAAATTTCTGCAGATAGACCTTCCTCAAGAAGAGCTCGCGCTCCCCTCGGGCGAAGGCCAGCGTCTCTCGCATCATCCCGTTGAGGTGCTCGAACTGCTTGTCCACCACCGAGAGGTACGCCTGCCGTTGCTTCTCGTCCGGCTCGGCGGACATGAGCTCGGTGTAGCCGCTGATGACGGTGAGCGGGGTGCGGAAGTCGTGCACCACGCCGGAGAGCATTTGACCGATGGCCGCCAGCCGGGCACGACGCTCGCCCTCCTCGCGGTTGCGCCGGAGCTGAATGGCCCGGCCGGCCTGACCGGCGAGCAGCGTTGCCAGCCGTTCGTCCGTTTCGGTAAAGCCACCCGGCTTATTCAACAGCTCCAGGGCGCCGACCACTTGGTCCTCGGTGCGGATGGGCACGCACAAGACGGCATCGGTCTTGACACCCAGGCGTCGGGACAGGCTTTCGTCGAAGTGCGGGCTGGCCTGAGCCAACGTCACGCGGACGGCCTGCCCGGTGAGGGCGACGTGCCCAGGAATGCCCTGCCCTGGCCGAAGCTTAACCGCTTTCAACGACTCGGCCTTCTCTCCGGTGACGCTCTTGAAGTAGAGCGCGCCTGCGTCCTGTTCTGCGAGGAGAATGGAGGCCGCGGAGGCACCCAGTGTCGCGGTGGCCTTGGCCAGAATCCCGTCCAAGAGGTCGCTTTGCTTTTCGGCAGAACTCACCGATTTTTCCACTTCGAAGAGCAAGTCGAGGTCCTTCAAGGCCTCCGAGAGCTCGGACTTCGCCTTACGCAGCTCCTCGTTCTGAGCTCGTAGCTCTTCGTAGAGAAGGACGTTGTCCAGCACTGCAGCAATCTGAGTCGCCACCGCCTCCACCAGGGCCAAGTCGTCCTTGGTGAAGGCGTCGACGCGGGTGTGGAGCACCTCCACCACCCCGAGAATGCGGCCGCTGACATGCTTCAACGGGACGGCCACCATGCTCCGGGTGCTGAAGCCAGACTGACGGTCGATGTTGGGGTGGAATCGGCTGTCCGAGTAGGCATCGCCGAGCAACAGGCTTTCGCCCGTGGCCACCACGTGTCCGGCGATGCCCGTCCCGAGCGGCAGGCGAATCTCGTCCAAGGACGAGCCACGAAGCACACGGCTCCAGAGCTCTTGCTTCTGTGCGTCGAGCATGAAGAGTGTGGCTGCTTCGGCGCCGAGCAGCGAGCTCAGCCGTTCCACCACCGTGCGCAAAATGGCGTCGACGTCCCGCGCCGAGGCGAGCGTCGTTCCAATCTCCAGAACAGCGCTAAAACGCTCCGCCTGCCGCATGACGGCGGATTCGAGTTCCTGGAGTTTGTCGGTTAGCCCGCTCAGCAATCCGGCAGGAGATTCCGGGTTCGGCGGACTTGAGGCGCTCGGCCATCGTCGAGCGTGGGAGTCTAACCCGGGAGCGCCAGAGCGTCGCATTCCTGACGGTGGCCGGGGCGACCCCCCGGGGGGTCTTTAGTGGGCTTCCGCCCAGTTGTTTCCGACCCCCAAATCCACTCGGAGAGGAACGCGGAGGCTGGCGACACCGGACATGGTGCTGCGTACCAACACCGAGGCCTCCTCGAGCTCCGCTTCCGGCGCCTCGAGGAGGAGCTCGTCGTGCACCTGGAGCAGCATCCGCGTGCGAAGGCCTCGCTCGCGGAACTCGGTGTCAATGCGCAGCATGGCCATTTTGATGAGGTCCGCGGCGGTACCTTGGATGGGCATGTTGATGGCGGCGCGCTCCGCCGCCTGGGCGGTGGCGCGATTCGTCGAATGCAAGTCCTCCATCAACCGTCGCCGCCCGAAGAGCGTCTCCACGACACCCGTTCTTTTCGCCCGCGCCACGGTTTCTTCAAGGTACCGGCGGATGCCCGTATACCGAGCGAAATAGCGCTCGATGATGGCCGCCGCCTCCTCCTGGGGAATGTCCAGCCGCGTCGCAAGGCCATAGGGCGACAAGCCGTAGGCGATACCGAAATTCACCATTTTCGCCACCCGGCGTTGCTCGCTCGAAACCTGCTCCGCGGGGACGCCGAAAACCTCGGCCGCCGTCCGGACATGGACATCCTCATCGGCGCGGAACGCCTCGAGCAGTGCCGGGTCCTCGGCAATATGGGCGAGAATGCGAAGCTCGATTTGGCTGTAGTCCGCCGAGAGCAGCTTCCAGCCCGGGTCGGCGACAAAGGCCCGCCGAATGGACCGCCCGACGTCGGTACGGATGGGGATGTTTTGGAGGTTCGGGTCCGATGAGGACAGGCGGCCGGTGGCGGTGGCCGCCTGGTGGAAGGTGGTGTGGAGCCTGCCGTCGATGGCGATGAGCGGTCCGAGCGCATCGAGGTAGGTGCTCTTCAACTTGGAGAGCGTCCGGTACTCGAGCAAGACCCGCGGCAGAGGGTGCTGCTCGGCCAGTTTCTCGAGCACGTCGGCGTCGGTGGACGGCCCGGTTTTTCCCCGCTTGAGGACGGGGAGCTTCAGCTCGCTGTAAAGGACTTGGGCCAGCTGGGCATTGCTGTTGACGTTGAATTCCCGCCCGGCGAGCCGCTGCAGCTCAGCTTCCTGAGCCGCGCATTGGGTGTCGACGTCGCGCGAAATCTCTTTCAGCACGCTCTGGTCGACGCGCACGCCGAAGCCTTCCATCCGGCTCAGCACCGGCACCAGCGGGAGCTCCAGCTCTCGGGCGAGCTTCCCCAGTTGAGCCCCCTCCACCTCCTGCCACAACTGCGGAGCCAGCTGCCGGACCGCCTGCGCCCGGGCGCCGAAGGCGTCCGCCACCTCTTCGCTGAAGCGCTGCGCAAGCCCGGCCGCCTCGCGGCGACCGGCCGCGGTTTGGATGGCCGGTGGGAGCTCGAGGCGGAGGCGTTCTCGCGCCAAGTCTTCAAGCGCGTGCTCGCGGCGGGAGGGATTGAGGAGGTAGCTCAACAGCTCGACGTCACCCCGGACTCCGCCCAACTCCAGGCCCAAGGTCCCCAGAAGGTTGCCCAGCGTCTTCAGGTCATGCCCGTCCTTGCCCACGGTGGGGTTGGCGAAGACCGGGCCCAGGACCTCTTTAAAGGCCGCCAGCGGAAGGTTCTCCCCGGGATGGGCCAGCGGCAGGTAGACGACGTCGTCCTCCAGCGCGATGGCCAGGCCGATGAGCCTGCCCAGCGCCGCTGGGCCGGAGTAGGCCGGGACCAAGGCTGCGCCCGAGCGCAGGACGGCGTCCGCCACCGCTCGAAGCTCCACCGGGCTGCGCACCACGCGGGTGGTGCTCAGGGCCAGGGCCGCCTGGGGAGAGGCGGGCATCTCCTGCAACAGCTTGTAAAACTCGAGCTCGGTGAAGAGCGCCCGAGTCTCTTCGGAGAGGATGGGACGACGCGCGAGGTCCCCCATGTCCGTGGCGATGGGTAGGTCATCCCGCACTGTCACCAGTTGTTTCGCGCGCAAGAGCGAATCGGCGTTGGCGCGCAGAGACTCCCGGACTTTGGGCTTCTTCACCTCGTCCAGCCGGGCGAGCAGCGTCTCGACGCTTCCGAATTGCCCGAGAAGGTCGACCGCCGTCTTCGGCCCGATGCCGGGCACCTTGGCGACGTTGTCGATGGCGTCGCCGACCAGCGCGAGGTAGTCGCGCATCTGCGCCGGCCGGACCCCGAAACGCTCCTCCGCCTCGCGAGGCCCAGTCTGCCGGTCATACATCGGGTCATAGAGGCTCACCTCCTCATCCACCAGCTGGACCATGTCCTTGTCGCCGGTCACCACTTGCACCCGGTACCCCTGTGCGCGCGCTGCACGCACCAAGGTGGCGATGACGTCGTCCGCCTCCCAGCCGGCGTATTCCAGCACCGGGACTTGGAGCACCTTCACCACCCGGCGGATGAGCTCGAACTGCGGAATTAAGTCCTCCGGTGGCCCCGGCCGGTTCGCTTTGTAGCTGGGGTCAATCTCCTGCCGGCCGCTTCGGCTCTCCTTGTCGAAGCAGAGCGCGAGGTGGGTCGGCTGGAGCTCCCGAATGGTTTTGAGGAGCATCCGGGTAAAGCCGTAGACGGCGTTGGTGGGCACACCGCGGCTGGTGCTCAGGCTCTGGATGGCGTGGTAGGCACGAAAGATGAAGCCCGACGCGTCGATGAGCGTCAGCAGCGGAGCTGGGTCGGCCATGGAGTGTTCAGCGTCGGAGGCCTTCGGCCTCTCTCAGCGCAGGACGAACTTAATCTTCTCGTTGCAGATGTAGTACTCGTCCCCATCCTCGACCCGCCGGCGCTTCACCCGCTGCTTGTTGAACCAGGTTCCGTTGGACGAGCCCAGGTCTTCGATGAACCAGTCGTTGGCCTCACGCACCACCACCGCGTGCTCGCGGCTCACCTTCCCAGAGTGGATGACGAAGTCGCAGTGCTTCCCGCGGCCGATGACGAATCGGTCCTTGACGACGCGGTCCAGATTTCCGCCCTCGGTGATGACGTAGAGCTGTCCTCGCTCCGCCTCGACAGCGTCCTCGCCTGCGAAATGTCCGACCACCTGCGCGCTCAGAGCGGCCGTGTCATCGGGGGCCACGGACTGCGCGCCGGCGGTGGCCATCGGCCCGGTGGGCTCGGCCGAGCCCGCCCGCTCCCGCTCCACCGCGGCTGACGAGCCCGTCACCAGCGGCGTCGGCGAGACGAGTAGCGAGGCGCCGGGAAGTGTCTGGTGAATGCCCGGGGCGTCGATGAAGCCGTTGAGGCGGGCGAAGACGAACATGGCCTGGCACAAAAGCCCGTCGCGGTCCGTGCCCATCTTCAAGGCCATGTCCTCGTAGAGTTGCCAGAGGTGGTCAGGGATGGCCACCTTTCTGGGGAAGTGAGCGTTCCGGTCGTTCATGCGCGCCAGACCTTGGGAGTGACCCACCAAGGCTAGCAAGAAGACGGGGCCGGGGGGTCAGAAGTGCACGTTGATGGGTCCCGAATTCGGGAAGTTGGGGATGATGGCGGCGGGGAGGAAGTCGATGACGGTACTGGACGATGGGTAGGTGATGACGTCCACCACGCTTTCCCCGTTGACGTCCGTGACGCGAGTTTGCGCCACCCCGCCGGGGAGGAATAACCCGCCGAAGCCCAAGGAGACGGAGTCGATGGGAAGCGAGGCCGGGAGGACGCCCGCGGAAAGGTTGAAGGTGTAAAAGGCTCCCGGGGTGGACAAGAAAGTCGCATCGGGTGGCGGCAGGGACAAGGTGAGGGCGTACATGGCCACGCCCGCGTCCGACCCCGGCGGGTAGATGGTGTTCCCCTGAATGAGGGTCCCGGGCGGTACGTCGGGGTCATAATAGCGTGGGTAGCCCATGCCGAAGGCCTGGGTGGTGGCATTCGGCACGGTGAAGAGCGGCCCTGGGACGTAGGGTTGACCCGGGGGGGGTTGCTGCCCGGATTGCATGCGGCCGAGCAGTCCCGAGGAACTCCCGGCCACGAGGTAGGGGTTGGCGCTGCTGGGGCCAGCGAAGGTGATGTAGCCGGACGCCCCGGGACACGCTTGCAAAAGGTTGAGTGGGCCGTTGCCGATGGTGACGTTGGTGGTGATGAGACTCTTCCCGGCGTCGTCAACGTCAATGATGGCGGCCGTCGGATTCACTACCCTGTTGCCCACCTGGACAACACACAGCGTGCCCGACAAGTTGACCGGGACGAGCAGGTCGTTGACCTCGACGGCGTAGATGGCCGACAGGGAACCCGCGTCGGGGACGGGCCACACCAAGACGTCCGCCAATCCCCCGTCCGAGAGGACACCTCCCTCATCAGGAATGCCCAGGATGAGCGAGAGCCCGGGAATTTCCCCCTCGTTGCTGATGGTGACAATTTCGGTGGTGGGGTACAGGCCGACGCCCACGGTGGCGTCGACGAAGTTCCAAGGCAGTCCCCCGTCCGTGCCACCGTCGACGAGGTTTTCCAAAGGACCGGCCACTTCGGTAATGCCGCTGATGATGCCCGGCGTCGGGTTCTCGTTGAGGACCCTGAGGCCCACGGCGTCGAAGAAGAAAATTTGGGCGGCCGTGTGGTCCAGGCTCTCGGCCGAGATGGTGGCCACGCCGAGCAGCGGAACGACGCCGAGCGCGAAGGTGACGGGGGTGGCAAACCCAACCGTCGACTCGATGGCTACCCCCTGAATGACGCCGCTCTGCATGACGGTGCTCACACCGGGCTGCAGGGAGCCCGTCTTGAAGCGCAGGGGCAGCATGCGGTTGATGGTGCCCACTTCGTTCTGGCAGTAGGAGTAGAGAACTCTGCCAGTCGAGTCTTTGACGAAGCTGAGACAATCCGAGTTGTCGAAGGCGAGCAGCCCATAATTCGCGTTGAGGCCGCCGTCCGTGAGGAAAGGCGACGCGTCCACGGCCACCAATCCGGTGCATTCCTGCGCCCCGTAGCAGGAGGACTCGTCCAACACCGCGAAGAGACGCGCCCCCTCGTACACCAGGACTTCCGGGTTTCCATCGGGGCCGGGCACGTAGCCGCCGTCTCCGTAGACATTGAAAGCGCGCGGATGCGTCAGCAACGACCGGATGGGCGGCTGGGCCGGTGCGCCGGGGATGACCGGCGGCTGCGGCTCAAACGGGGCGAAATAGCGCGCCAGACGGAAGAAGGGGTCGGAGGAGGTCCCGTTGGCGTCGAGGTCAGAAGGGACGGCCGGGTCGATGATGAGGAGCTCACCCGAGCTGGAAAGCCTCGCGTCGTTCAACGGAGGCACCAGGTTCCGAATGGCAACCCCCACCCGTCCGCCCTCGAGGCCACCCAGCACCGGCAAGAGCGGGTCGCTGGGCAGTGTGGGCAGGACTTGAAGTGCGGACACCGAGGCGTTCTGGTACGTCCGTATCGGTCGAGGCGGACAGACGTAGAGCGTCGTTGCGGGAACCACGGGCGGAAGCCCGCTGCAGTCCGGGACCGGGGTCAGCGACGTCGGAAAGGACCCGGTGAAACTGGGACTCCTTGACTGGGGATTTTGAAGAACGCGCTCCCAGACGGTGCCGTCCTGCCCGTCGAAGGTCGCGTAGTAGAGCACCACGTTGGCCTCGGTGGTGGTCATCCGCGCCGAGATGGCAGTCACCACCCCGGCGCTCTGCTGAAGAAGCCCGTTGGTGAGCTGGCGAAGGCTCTCTGGGACATTGGCCGTCCCGATTACGGAAATGTTGGGGCTTGCCGCGCCGCGGACGAAGAGCAGAGCCCCGGTCAGGACCTGCCCGCCCATGATGCCGGTCGCCGCGAAGAAAGGAACGGTTGTCTGGATGGGGCCGTAGCGGACCGAGGGGGCGAGCTCGATGGGCTGATTAACCGTGGGGATGGACAACGGCTGAAGCGGGTTGGGGGCTGGGACATAGGCCCGGGTTTGGCTTGAATCGGTGACGATGAGGTCCAGCCCTTTGATGTCGTTGGAGTTGGTCGAGGTGATGAACGCAATTTGTCCGTACTGCGCACCGACGACGACTCCGCCGTCAAAGCCGTCCACCCTGACGGCGGCGACGGTGTTGACGCCATTCAACCCGCCCGTCCCCGGTAAGGCCGCCTGGGTACAACCCACGAGCGCCAGGGCTCCTCCCAGAAGTACCGCACGACGAGGCGTCGTCATTGCGTGCCCACACAAGTCGAGTCGTTTGTCGCCAGGATGCAGCCTTGCTGCTGGCCGAGCGTCGCGACGATGCGCGCCGACAGCTGCTGGCCAGGGCCACCGAGCGAGGCGTCAATCACCGCCACCCGGCCGTCGTCAAAGTTGGACACGAAGAAGCGCGCCAAGTCACCGCGTTGGTCGACCACCACGTCATAGGGAGCGATGCCCACCCCATCCACCACCAGGGCCAACTGGCCGATGCTGTCGTCGTAGAAGGCCACCGACCCGTCGTCCTGGCAGGTGATGACCAGGATGTCTCCGCGGCCCACCCGCTCCAGGAGCCGGATAGCATTCGGCCCGGCAGGCAATGGAACAGCGCGCACGACTTGGAGTGACGGGTATTGCGTGAAGGGACCCGACACGTCGACCACCAGCAGCGTCGCCGGGATGAGCCCCACCAGGTACAGGCGGGACTCGTCCGCGCGCATGGCGAAGGAACGCGCCTCTTGATTCGCAAATTGCAGGGCCAGCTGTGGGAAATAGGTGGTGTAGGTGTAGCGGTCCACCACACGCATCAACACGTCCAGGGCGGTGACGGTGAGTTGGCCGCGCCCGGAGACCCAGACATTGCTCTCGCCAACGAAAATGGAGTTTCCATTGCCGAGCCCAACCGAAGTGAAGTTGTTGGGAACGGTGACGCTGGGGAGGGCGGCACGCGCATCCATGTGGACGACGTAGTTGTCCAGGTCCTGCGCACTGGTGGGGGGGGAGTCCGCCGGACGGATGTGCGTCACCCAGAGCTCGCCGGGCACAATACTGTCGTCCTTGGAGAGCCCGAGGCCATAGGGTTGCGGCGCCGCCGGCTGGCCAGCGCCGCCGTTGGGCTCCTGTTCAATCGCGAGCGAGATGCCGCTGAAGACGCAGTTGTTCCCGGCGGGAATGCAAATCAACCCAAACCCGCTGGGGTCGGTGGAGACGCCTTCCAAAAGGTCTCCCTCGGCCCGGGTGGCGACCCACAGACGTGGGCGACCGCCATAACCCACCGCGTCCCGGAGCATCTCTCCGGCGAAACTCTGAATCTGCACCACGTCCGAGGTGGGGTCGGTATTGAGGGTGGTGAACTGGATGGCCGGCGTGACATCCCCCCCGAGGAGTCCCGGGCCTGGAAGGCCACCGTCCAGGCCCGAGCCCGGTGCAGCGACGTTGTCCAAGTCGACGGCGAGGAGGTTGCCCTGGTCGTACCGCCGGTCGTAGTTGGCGGACGCGACGTAGAGCACCCCGCTGGTGGAACCCGGCGGCAGAAAAAACGACAGGGCGCTCGGAAAGTAGAAGCGGTCCGAGGGTGAAGGGTTGGGAGGCGGCGCTTGCGCACATGCCAACGCACACACGCAGAAGAGCAGCGGGGCTCGGTGTTTCAAGGGGGCGCGCATCCTAGGAGTGGCCGTCCGGCCTCGGCAAGCAGCATCCGAACGTTTGGAGGCGGGATGCTCTTCCCGTCACGGCGTCTTGCCCCCGGTCTTGTTCCAGTAGTCGAGCAGAATGCGCTGCACCCGGTCGGTGTTGGGCGCCTTCCGGCACGAGAGGAGGTACGTCTCATAGGCCCGTGCGCCGTCCGGACCATTTCCAAGCTTGGCGTAGGCGCTTCCCAAGGTGAGGTAGGCCCAGCCGGTACGGGGGTCGACCGAGAGGATGTGCTTCAGCTTGGACACCGCTTCGGAGAGCTGCTTCGGGTCCTTGCTCTGGGTTAGCCGCTGCGCCTGGTCGAGGCTCGTCCTCACCGGGGCCGCGGCATCCGCCTGGAGGCAATTCGCACCGGCGACTTTCTTGCCGTCAAAGTGGGTGGTGTAGGGCACGTAGGAGGAGGCGGGTAGCTCATCATCCTCACGCGTCTGGCTGTCGATTTCGGCCTCGAGCGGGACCGCGGAGGCACCGGCGGCGAGCAGCACCAGCAGAAAGCCCTTCAACGTCCACCTCCAGCATCCACCTGGATGCGTCCGAAATCCGCCAGCGGGGCGAAGACGTTGGCCACTGCGCGAAGAAGCCGGAGCCGGTTTTCTCGCACCGCGGCGTCTTCGGCCATGACGCGTACGCCTTCAAAGAAGGTGGCGACCGGACGTCGCAGCGCGGCGGCGGCGGCCAATGCGGCCGGCACGTCCTCCCGGGCCAGCGCCTCCGAGACACGGGCCCGCGCAGTCTGTGCATCCTGGTACAGCATCCGCTCGGCCGGCTGCTCGAAGAGCGACTCTTCGGGGACGTCGCCCTGAACGTCACGGCCCTGCTTCTCAACAATATTCACCGCCCGCTTCACCGACTCGGCGAGCGGCAGAAACTCCGGCGTCTCCACCAGCGCGGCCAGCGCCTGGATGCGCGCCTCGGCACCCCGGAGGTCCTCAAACCCGGTGGACAGCACGGCCTCCACGACGTCGGCGCGGACGCCCTCGGTCCACAGTGCCTTGAGGCGGCCCCGGAAAAACTCGAGGAGCTCGGCACGCGTCTCCCCCAGGTTGGCCTTGGGAAGCTTCTTGGCCAAGGGACGCAGCGCCTCGTCCAGCGCTCGTCCAAGCGGAAGCCGGTAGCCGCGCCCGAGGATGACTCGAATGACGCCCAAGCACGCGCGACGAAGGCCGAAGGGGTCGGCGGACGCGCTGGGTTGCTTACGCAGCGCAAAGAGCCCGGCGAGCGTGTCCAGACGGTCGGCCAACCCCACCAGGGCTCCGGCGTCCCCGGTGGGAAGGGCGTCCGTCGGTCCGCGCGGCAAATAGTGCTCGGCAATGGCCAGCGCCACCTCCGGGGGCTCGCCGCTGGCGAGGGCGTATTCGCGCCCCATGACGCCCTGCAGCTCCGGAAACTCACCCACCATTCCCGTCACCAAGTCAGCCTTGGCCAGCAGCGCGGCCCGCTCGACGGTGGAGAGAAGTGGCACCAGGCCCACCTCGCGGCAGAGCCAAGCCGCCAGACTCCGGAGGCGCTCCACCTTTTCGCCATAACTGCCCAGCTGACCCTGCCACACCACCCGGTCCAGCTCCGGCACCCGAGAGGCCAGCGGTGTCTTTCGGTCCTCCTCGAAGAAGAAGCGGCCGTCGGACAGACGTGCGCTGAGGACCCGCTCGTAACCGCGTCGGGACGTCGCCTCGTCGCGCACCGGGGTGTTGGAGACGGCGACGAAACGGGGAAGCAGCGTCCCCTTCGCATCCACCACCGAGAAGTACCGCTGGTGTGAGCGCATCTCCTGCACCAGCACCTCGGGCGGCAAGTCCAGGTGGCGCTCCTCGAAGCGGCCCAACACCGGGCAGGGCAGCTCGACCAGCTGGGTGACTTCGTCCAAGAGGCTCTCGTCCTCGCGGAGGACGCCGCCGCCGCGAGCGGCCGCTTCGCGGACGGCTTGCTGCAGCTGCATGCGTCGCTCGCGCACTCCGGCGACGACGTGGGCCTTGGCCAGGGTGGTGGCGTAGTCCTTCGCGTGCGCCAGCGGCAGAGCGCCCGGCGCAAGGAAGCGGTGGCCGCGGGTGTCTCGGCCGCTCTTCACGTCGCCGAAAACGAATGGGAGGACCGCCCTCCCGTGCAGAGCCACGAGCCATTGCACCGGCCGCGCAAACGGCTGCTCGACATCGCCCCAGCGCATGGATTTTGGAAAGTGCAGCCCATGCACCACCTCGGAGAGCGCCGCCGGGAGGAGTGCGTCTGCCGCCGCGCCCTTCTCTTCGACTTCGACGGCCAGGTATTCCCCTTTGGGCGTCTGAACGCGAAGCAAGCCCTGCGGCGCCCGCTGGTGCGCTTCCGCGAATTTTTCCGCAGCCTTGGTGGGCGACCCGTCGGCGGCGAAGGCAGCTTTCACCGGAGGGCCGAGCACCTGTCGGCGGAGGTCCGGACTTTTCTCGGCGACGGCCTGGACGAGCACCGCCAGCCGCCGCGGCGTTCCCCACACGCGCGCTTCCCCGTGCGCAAGGCGTTTGGACAAGAGCTGTCCCTCGAGCAAGCCTTGGAGCTCTTCCAGCGCGGGAACCACGAAGGACGCCGGCAGCTCCTCGACGCCGATTTCCAGGAGCAGGTCCTCAGGCACGGCGGGGCAGCTCCGGGCTCTTCTCGAACGAAAATGTCTTCCAGAAATCGGAAGCCGGAGCGCCTTCGAGGACCGCGGGCTGCTCCCCCACCGTCCACGCAGTCTTCAAAAGCGGAAAGCCCAGCCGCTGGCGCATGCGCAGGTAGCCCTCGGCACACCCCCGGGCATTGTCGCGCACGCGCTTGATGAAGCCCTGCCGCTCGGTGACGGAAATGGCACGACGCGCGTCCAGCAGGTTGAAGAGGTGGCTGCACTTGAGGGCCTGGTCATAGGCCGGTAACGGAAGGTCCTGACGAAGCAGCTGCTGGCATTCCTTCTCATGCGCCTCGAAAAGCATGAAGAGCATGGCGGTGTCCGCGGCCCGGAAGGCGTAGGTACTCATCTCGACTTCGTTGGCTTGGAAGAGCTCGCGGTAGCGCACTCCCCTCACCCACTCCAACTCATAGACGTTGTCCACCCCTTGCAGGTAGGTGCAGAGGCGCTCCAGGCCGTACGTCAATTCGGCCGAGACGGGACGGCACTCAAAGCCCCCGCACTGCTGAAAGTAGGTGAATTGGGTAATTTCCTGGCCGTCACACCACACCTCCCAGCCCAAGCCCCAGGCACCCAAAGTGGGTGACTCCCAGTCGTCCTCGACGAAGCGGAGGTCGTGGTCCAAGGGGTCCAGCCCGATGGCCTGCAGCGAGTCGAGGTAGAGCGCTTGCACGTTTTTCGGCGAGGGCTTGAGCACCACTTGGAATTGGTGGTGCTGAAAAAGACGGTTGGGGTTCTCTCCGAAGCGGCCATCGGCGGGGCGTCGGGAGGGCTGCACGTAGCCCACGTTCCAAGGC
Organism: uncultured delta proteobacterium; assembly: GCA_963745475.1. Lineage (GTDB taxonomy): Bacteria > Myxococcota > Myxococcia > Myxococcales > Myxococcaceae > JADGRA01. The sequence goes on along the minus strand of CAVUXN010000008.1, from coordinate 930,197 downwards.
TCGGGCCCCAAGGCGCGCAGAAACGTGGCCGGGGCCATGGTGCCGGCGCCGACTTCCACGTCATACGGTTGGGCAATGGCGCAGCCCTGGGCGGCCCAGTGTTTCTGCAACGTCAGAATGAGGTCCTGGAAGTACATTCGGCGGGGTCCCTCTCGGCCCGGCGGGCCGGTTGGGGGCGGCGGACCTTAGAGAGCGGTGACGCCGTGGGTCAAGACATCGAAGGCTGCGTTTTGACGGGAGCGAGGCGCCTGCTGCGCACGCAGTCCCGAGGCGAGGCGAGGGGACGCCGTCATGGCCGGGTGTTGAGGATGAGGTAGGGGGTGAGCTCGACGAAGCCGGCGCAGGCCGTGGCCAGGTCCGAGGTCGCCTGGTAGGTGGTGTTGGTGACGTTGAGGACGTTGAAGTTGGCGCCGGACGTCGTCAGGTTGAGGAGCTGACCTGGAGCACCCAGTGGCGAGGCTCCTTCGGGCGTCGAGAAGGCCGTGCCGGCGTAGATGGCCTTGCACCCGACGTCCACCGAGGCGCAGCCGAGTGGAGTCGACGAGGGCGTCACCGTGAAGGGCGCGGTGTCGGCTGAAGCCAGCACCGGGCCGTTGGCGGCCATGTCCGCCGCTTGAATGAGCTGCCCTCTGTCATCGCGAATGACGAAGCCTCGGTTTCCACTTCCAGGCGGAGTCTCGGTGACAGTCACGCTCACCGTCTCACCGGGGTGAAACGCTTCCAGACAGCAACCCGCGTCGAGCTGCGGCAGGGTGAAGTTGAGTGCTCCGGTGAAGCCCGCGTCGCTGGTGAAGGCGAGAAACGTCGTCCCACCGCTGTAGACGGAGCTGGTGAGTGTCCCGGTGCCCGTGAAGCGGGTGCTGGCTGGGGTGGCCGTTTGCAGAAAGAAGGCCCCCGAGGGCGTGCTGATGTTGACGAAGTAGGCGCCGCCGTAGACGGGAAAGCTGTTCTCCGGACAGCTGGCACTGCACGTTCCCCCGATGCACAACTGCCCGCTCGGGCAGCTGCCGGCATCCGCGGTGCAAGAGGTCGGCGGCGGCGGCATGAGGTTGACGGTCCCCTGCTGGGGTTGGAAGTCCTTGGTGGCACAGACCAACGCACCGCTGGGGAGGTTTCCGGGGAAAGGCACACCCGCATCCGCCAGCTCACCTCCGGAAACCGAGAGCGCATAGCAGAGGCGCGCGGTGAAGGTGTCGCCCGGGGAGTCATTCGTCTGCTGGAGGCAGGCCTCCTCGCCGAGGAGGCCGCCGCAATTCTCGTGGGTGTCCTGCTGGTAGACGCCGGACCAGGTGCGCTGGACCGCCGCGCCGGGCGGAAGGAGCTCGAGGAGCGGATGGGCGGGCACGGGCGTCGGGCAGCTCCCTCCCTGACAGCCCGAGGTGGTGCAGATGACGCTGCAGCTCAGGCAAGCGCACGGGCTGGGCAGCACTTCGAGGTACGGCGGGTCCGTCACCGCTGAACCCTGCGGAGTGACGACCAGTCCATAGGTGGTGTCCGTGGCGTCGACGAAAACCGGGGCTGAAGAGGTGTTGGTGAAGACGAGCGTGACGGGCATTGCCGCCGAGGCTCCGGGAGAGTTGCAGCTGCAGCCAGAGAGCGTGGACGTCGCGAGCAGCAGCGGGAAGGCGGAGCGCAGCAGCGACACGCTGCGGGAGATTACCACCAGTCCCGCCGACACCTTGCGACTTGCCAGGCGCTACGGGATGCTTCCGCCATCTTCTCGCAGATGGCGCGCGCACCCAAGCTTCTTCCATTCCTTTTCTTCGCGGTCGGTTTGGCGGCGTGCGACAAAGCGGGTAGCGGAAGCGCTCCTTCACCTGCGGTCCCGTTGGTTGCTCCGCCCACCCTCTCGCCCGTCGAGCTGTTGCCCCCGGTGGTGAATCGGCAGACGGTGGGCCAGGTGGTGCTCGCCAACCCACTCGCTCTGGCTTCCTTTCAGACCGACCTCTTCACCCAGAGCAACGGCGTGGTGGACATCCTGTGGATAGTCGACAGCTCGGGGTCGATGGCCGATGAACGGCTCATTTTGGGGAGCGACTTCCAGGGCTTCCTCGACGAGCTGGTGGCCATCCAGAGCGACTTTCAAATTGGCGTCACCAGCGTGAACTCCCAAAGCGTGACCAACCTCTACACCGACCTCGGCGTCCTGAGGCAAAGCGTCACCGCCGCCCCGGGACTGCGCATCATCACCAACAACACCCCCAACGCGGCGGCCGTCTTTCAGGAGCTGACGACCTTCCCCGACTCGCTGTTGCATTGGGACCTGGGGCTGAGGTCCGGGGAGCTGGCGCTGAGCGCACCCAACGCGGCACCGGGAGGGCCGAATGCAGGTTTCGTCCGTCCCAACGCGGCGCTGGCGGTCATCGTGGTCACCAACGGCGAGGACGTCAGCTACGGGGACCCCGACTACTACACCCGCTTTTACCAGGGCGTGAAAGGACCCGGGAATGAGCGACTGGTGACCTTTTCCACGCTCGGCGGCGACCTCCCCAACGGCTGCACGCCGGCGGTCGACATCGGAAAGCTCGGCGGCGCTGCCCCGCCGGCCGCCCGCTACGCCAGTGTCTCCTTTGGGACCGGCGGCGTGGTGGGAAGCATCTGCGACTCGGACTTCGCCGGAACGCTGCTGCGGATTGTCCAAGCGTTGAACACATTGCGCAAAGTGTTTCCGCTGACGCTTCCGCCGGCGTCGGGCACGCTGACGGTGACGGTGAACGGGATGGTCATCCCCCAAAGCGTGGTGAACGGTTGGCAGTACCAGGCGAACACCAACAGCGTCGTCTTCCTCGGCGCCTACGTCCCTCCCCCGGAGCGCAAATCCAATTTCTCTACGCCATTGCCAATTGACGTGACGCACGTTCGCGCCCAAAGGCCGTTGCTCCTCGCCATCGCCGCGCTGGCGCTCCTCGTTGGGTGCGGTCGGACGGCGCTCGAGGGCCTGTGTTTGACAGGCTTCGACGTCGACGGCGGCGCCTGCCAGTGCGCCACCGACCAAGGCTGTCCTTCGGGCTACGTCTGCCAGAGCGGGACGTGCGAATGCCGCAGTGACGGGTGCTGCCCGGCCGGCTACCAGTTCTCGCTCGACAGCAACGCGTGCGTTTGCCACGCCACCGCCTGCTGTCCCGCCCAGTACACCTGGAATGCGACACAGCAAATGTGCGGTTGCGGCAGCGAAGCCTGCTGCCCGAGCGGCTACGTTTTCGATGCGGTGGCCCAGGGCTGTCGCTGTGCTGCGGACTTCTGTTGCCCGGTGGGCTTTGGTTACGACGCGGACGCGGGCGCCATGGACTGCGTTTGCCAGGCCGACAGCTGCTGCCCGGTGAATTACGTCTTCGACGCCACCCGGAATTCCTGCATCTGCGGGGAGGACGCCTGCTGCCCGACGGATTACACCTTCAACGCCTCGGTGCGAGCCTGCATCTGCTCGGGGAATGCCTGCTGTCCGGCGGGCTTCGTCCAGGACACCACGGCCAAGCGGTGTGTCTGCACGCCGGCCGGGTGTCCGGCGAATACCGAGTGTGACGCGACGTCGGGCTCCTGCAAGTGTCTCAACGACGATGGGTGCCCCGCCGGCGACTTCTGCAACAGCGCCGGGTCCTGTCAGTCGACGTCCAGTTGCACCACCAACCTCGACTGCCCGGCGGGACAGTTTTGCAACACCAACACCAACGTCTGCAGCCCGGTTGTCCTTGGGACGTGTGCCACCGACGCCGACTGCAACTACAGCCGGCCCAACCCGGTTCCGGGCTTTGCCGAGGTGTGCCAGGGTGGCGTCTGCGTCTCGGGCTGCTACACCACCTCCGACTGCCCGATTCAGCCGGCCGCGGCCAATGTCTCCAAGCCCTCTTGTGTCGGCGCGAATCTCGGGGTGAGCCCGCCCGTGTTGGGAAGCTGCCAGCCCTTCTGCCTCAGCAACGCCTCGTGCCCAGTGGGTGCGCTCTGCGACACCGCCTCCGGCACCTGCAGCTACAACCCGGCCGACGTGAACTGCCAAGACTGCTCCCTCTGTGCCTCCGACCCGAGCTACGAGTGCCTGAGCTTCATTGAGGAGGGAATGCCCACAACCTTTTGCGCCGCAATTTGCAGCACGGATGCCGACTGTCCAAGCGGCTTCGAGTGCGGAGGCGTCATCATCGAATGCCCCGGCGGCACCTGTCCGGCGACGCCAGACGGGACTGCCGTGCAATGTCTCACCTTCAATCCCGTCAACGAGCCGCCCACCCCGCTTTGCGCTGGCCCGGACGGGCAACCCTTCGTCTACAGCAGGGCGTGCGCTCCACTCCTGGGCTTCTGCCCCGCCTTGGACTACCCGTAGGGGTGGCGGCCCCCCGGGGGCTTCCCGGCGCGGCGTTTCAGTCCACGCCCAGCTGCTGAAGGAAGTCGACGCCCTTCAGGGCCCGACCGAGGTGGTGGGAGATGAAGGCGTTGAGCAGGGTCCGGGCCCGCGCCCGGACGGGCGCACTGAGCGGAGTGCGAAGCCCGGACTGCAAGTCGGCCAGGGCCTGAAGCAGCTCCGGCGCGACACGCGCCGCACCCGGCGCCCGCCTCCGGCAGCCAGCGCAAACGCCCCCGCCGTGGGCGGCGTCGAAGCGTGGCTCCTCGCCCAGGGGTCCCCCGCACACGGAACAGCCGTCGAAGCGGGGGCGGAAGCCGGCGAGGGAGAGCGCTTCGAGCTCAAAGGCGATGAGCGAGGTCGGACCCGCCGTCCCTTCTTCCAGGTGCCCAAGCCACGCAGCGGTGAGCTCGAAGAGCTCGGTGTGCGGCTCGTGGTCACGGAGGAGCTCCCGGCAGAGCTCCACCACGTACAGCGCCCGGCCGATGCGGGAGAGGTCCGAGCGGAGCCCCTGGAAGGCACGGATGACGTCGACGCCATCCAGCCGCAGTGTGGAACCCTGACGTTCCACCAGCTGGGCCTTGAGCCAGGTGCACGGCTCGAGAGCCCCGGCGAAGCGCCGGCGGCTCTTGCGGGCGCCGGCCGCGAAGGCGGTGAGCTTGCCTCGCCCTTTGGTGAAGAGCGTCACCAGGCGGTCGGCCTCGCCGTAGTCCACCGTCCCGAGCACGAGCGCCTCGTCGACGAAGCGTTCCATGGCTAACCGCCGCCCGGGAGGCCCAGCGTCGTGAACCACTGTTCGAAGCCCACCAGGCGCTCGCCGAGGCCCGGGCGAAACGTCCAGTGGTCTGCGACGTGCCGGCCGAGCCCAACCGTCCGAGCGGTACGCGGAGGCAGGGCGCGAGCGGCTGCGGCGTCGCGCATGGTTTGAACGAGCCCGAGGATGAAGCGCAGCTCGGCATCCGACGCGCCCGAGGTGCGATGAGCGGCCGAGAGCTCCTCTTCGAGCATTCCCAGCAGCGCCTCCGCCTCGCGAATGAAGGCCTCCACGCCCCTCGCCCGCCTTTCAGGGCCTCGCCGGCGTCGGGGGCGCCGGGTGCGGCGGAGCCGGAGGCGGTCCACCCAGCCGGTTGAGGAAGCTCACGCAGTCCTCGTGGATGGCACCCGGTGCCGCGCGCTCGACGCACACCGCGAAACTGGAACGGGCGAGGTCGGTGTGACCGAGCTTGGCTCGACACAGCCCAAGCAGTTGGTGGGCCTCGGCCACGGTGGGGCAGGCCTGAGCGAATTCACCGAAGGCGTCGCAGGCCTTCTCCGTCCGGCCCGTGCCGTCGTAAATCAACCCCAGCGTCTTCCAGCCCTGACAGAAGTTGGGCGCGGTGGTGACGGCGGCGCGCACCGACTCAATGGCCTTGTCCGTCTGGCCCTTCTTGTAGAGGGCCCACCCGAGGTTGGACTGCGCGAAGTACGGCGTCCGGTAGAGCATGTCGTTGAGGGCCAGCTCGTACTGGGCAATGGCCTCGTCATAGCGGCCTTGGTCGAGATAGAGGTTGCCGAGATTGACGTGGGCCTCGGAGAAGCCAGGGCGCAGCTCGAGGGCACGCTTGTACTCGGCTTCGGCCTCTGAGTACTTCTGGAAGTTGAGGTGCAGCACGAGCCCCATCCCGTTGTGCGGCTCGGGGAGGGTGTCGTCAATCTTCACCGCCTGCTGAAACTCGGCATAGGCGCCTTGGTAGTCGCCCTGGTTGAGTGAGCCGACGGCCAGGTCGTTGTGAATTTCGGCCGACTGTCGCGTCTTCTCGTCGGGCGCGTGCTTGCAGGCCGCGAAGAAGAGGCCGGCGCCCAAGAGCGCCCCAACCCACACCGAGCGAGGCTTCATGGTCAGAATGAGGAAAAGAGGCGGGCCAGCCGTGCCACGGACGACTGCGGAGGGCGGTCTCCTGGCGCGGCGGTGGGGGGGGCGGTCCGGCTTCGGTACATGGGGAGGGAGCCCAGCACCTCTGTCTGACGCTCGGGCGCAAGCGCGCGGTAGTTGAGATTGTCCATCATGAAGCCCATGGACTCGACGAAGGCCAGCGCGTCGGTTTGCAGGGTGCGGTAGTCCTCGGGCGTCTGGGCCACGCGGTCGGTGAGGTACACCGCGCAGTCATGGGACTCGCTGAGCCAGAGGTAGATGGTGACGGTAAAGCCCTGGGTACCGCGTAGGCAGGCAATGAAGGCCTGGGCCGGGCCGGCACGCCTGCCGGGAATGGCCACGTGGGGCGCGTTGATGCTCTGAAAGAGTGCCGCCACCTGTTCCCGGGCGGCGTCCAGAGCGCGAACGGTCTCGTCGAGGTTGAACAAGGCGAAGTCCTACGGTGTGTCATTGCCACGCCCCGGGGGCCGGCCGCAAGCGACACCCCGGCGTTAGCGCTCGCGCTGCGCGAGCGCCCAGTCGCCAAGCAGCCCCTCGCCCGTCCGGAACCGGAGGAATTGCCGCTTCACGCGACGGGGGTAGAAGCGGAACGGGTCGAGCTCGCGGGCGCGGAAGGCCTGGCGAATACGGTCCGGCCCGGCGTTGTACGCCATGAGGGCGAGCTCCAGGTCCCCGCCGAAGCGGTCCTGGAGCGAGCGGAGGTAGCGAATGCCGAGACGGACGCAGAGCGCGGGGTCCGCGGCGACCTCTTCCGAGGACAGCCGCAAGCCCTCTTTCTCGGTGAGGAATTGCAGGGTGCTGGGCCGGATTTGCATCAGCCCTCGCGCGCCACGCGAACTCACCGCGCCCTCGTCGAATTCGCTCTCGACGTTGATGAGGGCCAGCACCAGGAGCGAGTCATACCCTGCGCGGCGGGCCTCCTCGGCGATGGCGCGCCCCACCTGAGTCCGGAGCGTCAACCCGAGCTCCGGGGCCCGCTTGGCCAGCACGGAGTCGATGAGGGCCTCGTCCGGCGCCGCTCCGACCGTCACCTCCACCTTGGGCTGGACGGGCGGCGCTCGCACCACGCCCTCCACCCGGGCCGCACCGAGCAGGAGAAGTCCCGCAACCAGCGGCAGCACCGCGCAGTGCGAGGACAGGGCGTGAAGTTGGAAGAGGAGGCGACGCATGGGCGGGCGGTCTCTAGGCGCCACGTCAAGCTTAAGGCTGGGGCTGTCAGTTAGCTTTGGCGCCTCTGGCCGAGGCGGTCCAACCGTGCTGCAACTTGGTCCAGCCTGTCCTGAAGTGCCTGAATTTGCTCCCTTCGTGGGACGCGAAGCCGGGAAACAGCCCGTCGGACGCCTTCCTCGAGCCCTTTTTCGAGCGCGAGCCTCTGGCTCCGCAGACGCTCGGACACCTCCGCCGCTTGGCGGCGCATTTCCTCCTGGCTCCAGCCGGCCGCCGCCTGAAGACGCTGCACCAGCTGAGCGGCCTCCTCTTCAACGGACGAGACGGCGACGAGAGCCTGGGCCCACATCCGCTCGACGACGTCGCTAAGTGGCCGCTTTTCCTTCGCTTCACTACTCATTCATCAAGCTCCCTGTCAGACTTGGGACGGCCTCTGGCGAGCATGCTGCTAGGCCGCGAGCCACGTCTGACGTTGAGTGTAGGGCGAACACGACGGCAACGCCCGGAAGTGGACGGTCGGTGAGGGTCCATCGGGACCCAGCGGAGGACTTCGACGCCCTTACGCCCGGGTTTCGGGCTTGTCGAGGCTGTCCAGGCGGCGAGAGAGTTTGCTCAGCTGCTTGTTCAGCGCGCGCACCTGGTTCTGGCTGGCGACGCCGGCGACCTCGAGAATGCGGGCTTGAAACTCCTCGAGCTTCTTGCGCGCCTCCGCCGAGACGTCCTGCGCCCGCTTCACGAGCTCGCGGAGCGAGCCGTTGAGCACCTTGAGCTCGGCCGCGCTGAGGCGCTCGAGCAGAGTATCCAGCTCCTTGCGAGAGTCCTGGCCACGGGCGATGAGATTCTTCAACACCTTCTCCGCCTCAGCCTCGAACGCCACCAGGCGCTTCTGCGCCATTCCAAACTGCCCCTTCACGAAACCCTGCACGTCGTTGCTCTTGGCCATGTCCATTCCTCCAAAGGGTGGGACGGGATGGAGTGCGCCGCCCCGTGCAATACCTTCATAACGCAGCGCGGCACGTAGTCAAGGCTTTAACGCGTCGTGTTACGTCAGGCTGCGGGGGCTTTGGTTGGCTTGGCGGTGGAAGGCTTGGCCGCGGCCTTGTGTGTCTTTCGGCGCTTCTTCCAAGCCTGACGGATTTTCATCCGCTTGCGCTGGTGCTTGCTCCGGCTGCGTGCCATTTCGCTGGGCTCCTCGCTCCTGCGTTTCTGTTGGGGACTTCTCCTCCGGGCCAAGGCGAGCCTCCTCCTTGGCGCGGGGGGCCGCCTGCTCTAGCAGAGGGCGGTCCCAGAAGGCGAGGCCCCCTCGGCGGAGGCCTGCACCTCGTCAGTCCGAAGGGGCGGGCTTGGTGGGAAAGGGAATCCCCTCGGCGCTTCGGACGGCGGTGGGACGGGCTTCGGCCACGCGGACGTTGCCGCCGCGCTCGGAGTCGGACGGCGCCGGACCCACGGTGCTGCGGCGCCGGCGCGGCAACACCGGCTGGAAGAGTGCCACGAAGCGGCGGACCTCATCCAAAGGCAGCGCGGGACAGGTGTGGCCGTTGATGCCCGTCATCGGACCGGCCATGCACATGGCGTTGAGAATGGCTTCCTCGGTGGCCTCCATGACCGCCTCGTAGAGGGGGTCCAGGCGCTGGTCGAGCAACAGCTTCACCTTGGTGACCATCTTCTTCGTCCGCCGGGGAATGATGTTGGCCGTGGAGAAGCCCACCACAATTTCCCCCGAGCCGTGCGCGGCGTAGCTCCCGACCCGCCCGATGCCCAGTCCGACGCGCTTACAGAGGCGGGAGATTTGGTTCGGGAGCAGGGGGGCGTCGGTGGCCACGACGGCGATGATGCTTCCGTAGCTGTCCTGCCGGCGGTGGTGCTTCTCGAAGCGCTCCTCGAGCACCTCCCCCAAGGGAAGGCCGCCCACGCGGAGGTTGTGCATTTTTCCGAAATTGGAATTCACCAGGACGCCGAGGGTGTAGCCGCCGTGGGACTCGGGAAGCTTTCGCGAGCTCGTGCCGATGCCCGCCTTGAAGTCGCAGGTAATCATCCCCGTCCCGCCCCCGACACTTCCCTCGGCCACCGCGCCGGAGGCGGCCCCGGCGATGGCCGCGCGCACGTGGTCCTCGTGCACGTGGACGCCGGCGATGTCGTTGAGCCAGCTGTCGTCACACTCCCCCACCACGGGGATGATGACGTCATGCTCATCGCCGATGCCCGGGTAGCGCTCCACCATGGTGCGCGCCACGGCATCGGACACGGCGCCCACCGACATGGTGTTGGTGAGCAGGATGGGCGTCTCCAGAAGCCCCCACTCCATGACTTGCGTCAGCCCGGAGACTTCCCCCGCACCGTTGAGCACGAAGCTGCCGCCGTGCAGGCGCTCCATGAAAATGTTGCCGTGGCTAGGCAGGATGGCGGTGACGCCGGTGCGCACCGGTCCGTGCCCAGGGCGCAGGCGCCCCTCTCCCCGGATGAGGGTGGTGTGGCCCACCAACACCCCCTCCACATCGGTGATGGCGTTGTACTTCCCTGGGCGGAAGCGCCCGAGGGGGAGCTCCAGCGCACGCGCACGGACGCGTGGCTCGGCGGGTGCGTCGGCCATGGCAACTGGCCAGTGTAGCCGCTCGGGCTCGCCTCAAACCGCGAAACTCACACCCAGGAGGGTGCTGGGCCCGCTACCCCTTGCCTTCGCGTACTTCCGGGGCCAGCTCGGGCCCGAGCGGCGCCGTCCCGTTGTTGTGCCCATTGCCGTTGCTGACGCTGGGCGCGTCGCGGTCCGCCGCCTTGCGCTGCTCCCGTTCCTTGTAGCGGCGGATGGCGCCCGAAAGAATCTCGCCAATGAGCGTCCGGTAGTCCATGCCCGCTCCCTGGGCGATGAGCACCAAGTCGCTCCAGCCGGGCGTCAAGCCGGGCAAGGGGTTGCACTCGATGAAATAGACGCGCCCCCGCTCGTCCATGCGGAAGTCGATGCGGGCCACGTCCCGGCAGCCGAGCGCCATGAAGGCCGCCCGGCCCGCGGTCCGCAATTTTTCCAGGAGGTTGGGCTCCACCCGCGCCGGCACGTCGTAGCGAATGCGGTCGTTCCAGTCGAGCTTGTGCTGGAAGCTGTAGACCGGCGTCTTTTCCGACTCGTCGAGAAAGACAATCTCCATCGGAGGAAGCACCTTGGGGCGTCGTTCGCCGAGCAGCCCCACGGTGAATTCGCGCCCGGAAATGTATTCCTCCACCAGCACCGGCTGCTGGTACTTGCCGGCGATGTCCCGCACCACTTCCCGGAGCTCGGTCTCGGTGTGACACACACTGCTCGAGACCACCCCCTTGCTCGAGCCTTCCGCCACCGGCTTGGCGAGCAACGGGAAGCGGGTGAACTCCCGCGAGAGCCGCTCCTTCCCGGTCACCATCAGCTGAAAATTCGGCGTGTTGATGCCGTGCTGGCGGACGATGCGCTTGGCCAGTGCCTTGTCCAGAGCGATGGACAGCGTCGCCGGGTCGGAGCCGGTGTAGGGGATGTCCAGAAGCTCGAGCAGTGCCGGCACCTGGCTCTCGCGGTTTCGTCCCTTGAAGCCCTCGGCGATGTTGAAGACCAAGTCGATGGGCGTCACCGCCAGGACGGTGGGCAGCTCCTGGTTGGCCTCCAAATCGATGACTTCGTGGCCATAGGAGGCGATGGCTTCGCGGATGGCCTGCAAGGTGCTGGGCGCGTCGTATTCCGCCTCGCTGTCCTCCTGAGCATCGACGGTGGGCTTGATGCGCTTCACGTTGTAGGCAAAGCCCACCCGAAGCGGACCGGACTTTCGGGTGGGCTTTCCTTGCCGCCGCGGGCTGTCCTTGATGCCGTTGCGCTTCGCCGCGCTCTCGATGATGGAGTCGATGACACGGTCCAAGTGCAGGCCTTCCAGCTCGGCCGCCACGTAAATGCCCGCTCCCGGCTCGAGACTGGGCAGCGCATTAATCTCCAAGAAGTGTGGCACCCCGGCATCGCTCACCCGGAAGTCGAGCCGTCCGAGGTCGCGGCAGTCGCAAACGCGGAAGACTTTGCGCGCCGTCTCGCGGAGCTCCTCACTCAGCCCGGCGCTCAGTTTCGCTGGCGCCCGTACCTTCACGGCCTTGGTGTTGGTGGTCTTGAGCTCGTAGTCGTAAATGGCGAATTTGCGCGACCCGCCCAGCTTGGGGTCGATGACGTACTCCACTGGCGACAGGACGCCGCCAAAGTCGTTTTGCACGGCCGCCAGGTAGGGCACGGTGATGTCGCGGCCGGCGATGTACTCCTCCACCAAAATGCCCGCGGGGTAGCGCTCGAGGGCGTGCGCCACCTTCTCCTCCAACTCCGCCGCCGTCTCGGCCACCGAGTCCTGGGTGATGCCCTTGGAGGACCCTTCGAAGTTGGGTTTGACGATGACCGGAAAGCGCAGCCCAGTCGCGTTGAGCTCCTCGGGGTGCTCGACGTACTGCCATCCCGGCGTGCGCACGCCATGCTCCCGAAGCATGAGCTTGGTGAGCTGCTTGTCCAAGGTGACGGCCAGCGCGTAGGCGTCGGAGCCGGTGTAAGGGATGCCCAGCTCGTCGAAGAGCGCCGGGTAAAAGGCCTCTCGAAACCGCCCCCTCCGTCCCTCGGCGGTGTTGAAGATGAGGTCCGGGCTGTAGGCCTCGAGCCGCGCGACGATGCGCGAGGCCGGCCCGGAGACCTCGACCCGCTCCAGTCGGTGGCCGAGTCGCTCGATGGCTCCGGCCAGGGTGTTCACCGTCTCGGCGGTGTCAAACTCGGCTTCCTCCTCTGAGTCCGAAAGCCTGAGGTTGTACGTCAGCGCGATGCGCAAGCCGGTTGCCTCCTCCGAAAACGAGCGCCGCGCCCGTCACGCGTTCTGCTCATCCACCGCCCAGGACCGACGGCCACGCTCGACGGCGCCGCCTCCTCCGCCGTCCCGGACACCACTTTGCCGTCCACCACTTGCGTCTGCGCCCACACGTCGCCGAAGCGGCGGCCCAGCGGGTCTCTCAACGACTTCCACGCCTCGACACCACCGATGACCACCAGGCCCCCAAGGAAGGCCCGGAGTCCAAGCGGCGCAGGCATCATCCGCAACAGCAGCACCAGCGCCAAAGGGGCATTGCGCAGGGTGCTGTCTCGAAAGCGAGCGCCGGCGCGCAACGGCAAAAACACCGCCCGCACTCCAAAGATGCGTTTGCCCGCGCTCTGGCCGTGGAAGATGCCGTCCGCGAGGAGAATGTAGAGCAGCGCCACCACCAAGCCGGCGCGGCCGGCAGCGACTGCCAGCACGTACGCCACCCCGGCATCGGCCGCGCGCGCGAGGACGCGCAACAGGCGAGAGCAACGCGGGTAGGGCGACTCAGGCGTTCCCTCGTCAGGGACGAGTTGCAACCGCGGCCCTTCCGGTCGAGCGCTCCAGCCGCTCACGGCTCGGACTCCCCGGAAAGCTGCGCCAGTCGCTCCCAGGCCCGGCCGGCAGCCGGCCCGGACGCCGGCGGAGGCTCCTCGGCCAACCGTTGAAGCCGGAGCCGCGCCGCCTCGGCGTCGGGACGTGCTTCCACCCCGGCGCGGGTAAAGAAAACGAAGGCCATTGCCGGCCGCTTGCTCGATTCGCGCATCGCGAAGTGCACGGACTCCACCGTCCACCCCCGGGGGACCCAGCTGTTAACGGCCTCTTCCAGAGTTCCCTCGTCCACCGTCGACAGCTCCACGACCTTGTACTGCAACACCGCCGGCTCCGGAGGAGCGGCTCGGCGCCTTGGGGATGGAGGGTTCGACGGTTTGCGGCGCGGCCGCTTTTTCATCGTGACCTAGAAAACGCAGTGTTCCTCAGCCAACCCGCGACTGCAAGGCGGACCCTCGGAAGCCAGAGGTCCTTCAGCCGCCCAGCAACCGCGCCGCCTCCAGCGCGTGGTAGGTGAGAATGAGGTCGGCGCCAGCGCGCTTGATGGAGGTCAGAATCTCCAGCATCACCCGGTCTCCCTCCACCCAGCCGGCTTTGGCCGCCGCTTTCAGCATCGCGTATTCGCCGGAGACGTTGTAGGCCGCGACCGGGACGTCGAAGCGCTCCTTCACCCGGGTGATGACGTCCAGGTACGCCAGCGCTGGCTTCACCATCACCATGTCCGCGCCCTCTTCGATGTCCAGGGCCACCTCCTTCAGCGCCTCGCGGATGTTGCCGGGGTCCATCTGGTAGCCCCGCCGGTCACCGAATTGCGGCGTGCTCTGTGCGGCTTCGCGAAAGGGCCCGTAAAAGCCCGAGGCATACTTCGCGGCATAGGCCAGGATGGGCGTCTCAGTGTGGCCGGCCTCCTGGAGTGCGCGGCGGATGGCCTGCACTCGGCCGTCCATCATGTCCGAGGGGGCGATGATGTCCGCTCCGGCCTGGGCGCAGCTCACCGCCATGCGAGCCAGGAGCGGCAAGGTGGCGTCGTTCTGCACCTCGCCGTTGGCCACCACGCCGCAGTGGCCGTGGTCCGTGTACTCGCAGAGGCAGACGTCGGCGATGAGCTGGAGCTCGGGCACGGCTTCCTTCACCGCGCGGAGGGCCCGCTGGACGATGCCGTCGGTGGCATAGGCTTGCGTCCCTTCGGCGTCCTTGCGCGCCGGCAGTCCAAAGAGAATGAGCGCCGGGATGCCCAGAGCCCGCGCCGCCTTCGCCTCGGCCACGGCTAAGTCCACGGTGAGGTTGAAAATACCGGGCATGGAAGCGATGGGGCGGCGCTCGCCTTTGCCCTCCATGACGAAGAGCGGGTAGACGAAGTCCGAGGGCGAAAGTGTCGTCTCGCGCACCATGCGCCGCAGCGCCTCGGTGCGGCGCAGCCGGCGAGGCCGATGAAGGGGAAAGGCCATTTGGACGCTCCTCTACCCGCGTCGCGGGCAGTCAGCAAATTTCCCCGGGCGAGGCAAGGGCGGAGCTTACCCCACGTCCGCGGGCAGTGACGGGGCGCCGGCCTTCAGCTTGAAGAGCTGCCAATGGCCACCGCCGTGCCGCCGGCGGCCGTTTGAGTGGCGCACGGCTCAGCTAAGAAGACATTTCACCCTCGCGAAGCGAGCGGGTCAGAAGAGGAGCCTTCGCATGGAGAAGGTGTACGCCTTTGGACGAGTCGTCTTCTCCCTGGCCATCATCGCCCTCGGGGTCGAGCATTTCGTCTGCGCGCACGTCCCGGGGGACGCGGTGCCCGTCATCCCCTGGGAGCCGGCCCGCCCGCTTTGGGCCTACCTCACGGGAGGCGTTCTCATCGCCGCGGGCCTGGCCATCGCCTGGGGCGTGAAGCCCCGGCTCGCCGCGATTGTGCTGGGAGTGCTCTTCCTCGCGGCTGCCTTCCTCCAGCAACTCCCACAGGCGTGGCGGCTTCCCTTGGACATCGCCCAGCGCACCGTATTCCTCGAGCCGTTGGCACTCGGCAGCGCGGCCTTCACGCTGGCCGCACACCTGCCGGCGGAGCGGCGCCACCGCGCCTCCCCGGCACTGGAGCGCGTTCTCCTTTCGGGGCGGTACGTTTTCGCCGCCTCGGCCGTCGTCTTCGGCGTCGACCATCTGCTCATCCCTCAATTCATTGCCAGCCTCATCCCGCCCTGGTTTCCGGGGGCCCTCTTCTGGGCCTATTTCACTGGGGTGGCCCTCATCGCGGCCGGCGCGAGCATCGCCACTGGCTTCCTCGACCGCTGGGCAGCGGCGTCCCTGGGCGCCATGTTCTTGGTGTGGTTTCTCTTTCTGCACATCCCGCGGCTCAGCAGCCCGCCCCGCTCCCATGACCCAGATGAATGGTCGAGCGCCCTCATTGCCTTAGGCATGTGCGGTGCCTCCTGGCTGATGGTGCGCCCCGAGCGGACCCTCAAGAAGGCCGCACAGCCCGACGCCTGACGCACCC
Organism: uncultured delta proteobacterium; assembly: GCA_963745475.1. GTDB lineage: Bacteria > Myxococcota > Myxococcia > Myxococcales > Myxococcaceae > JADGRA01. Next base: position 914,934 of record CAVUXN010000008.1, on the reverse strand, counting down.
CTCGGCCGAGGTGTCCCCGGGGCGCAGACGCCGCGGCTTTCAGCCCGACACCCGCCCCGGCTAAAAGCGTCCGCCGTGGCAGCGGGCTTCTCCTGGCGCGAGTTGGACGTCGACGAGGACCGCGTCCACGTCATCCGAGAGGGCACCGCCGCCTCTCGCGGGCAATTCGTCCTCTACTGGTGCCAAGTCAACCACCGCGTCCCCTTCAACCACGCGCTTCACGCCGCCATCGCCCTCGGAAACCACTTGGGGAAGCCGGTGGTTTGCTACCACGCGCTGCGGCCTGACTCCCCGTACGCCTCGGACAGGTTCCACGCCTTCGTCCTCGACGGGCTGGGCGAGCTCCAAAAGGCCATGCGGCGGCACGGCGTCCCCTACTGGCTCGAGCTCCCGCGGCACGCCGCGGAGCACACGTCCCGTCTAGCCGAGCTCGGCCGGCGCGCGGTGGCGGTGGTTTCCGACTGGCACCCCACCTTCGTCGTTCCGCGCACCTTGGCCGCGGCGGCCAAGGTGCTGGAAGTTCCACTCTTCGCCGTAGACGCCTCGTGCGTGGTGCCCGCCCGTCGCATTCTAGAGCCTCAGGTGGGCGCCTACGCCCTTCGGCCCAAGCTGCGGAAGCTTTGGCCGAGCTACCTGCACCAGCTCCCACTCGGCTCGGCTCCCGCCCACGCTGCTGCTGCGGCCGCCATCGATCCTGGCTTTGCGCTCGCCGAGGCGCCAGAGAAGTTACGCCTCGAACTCGAGCGCTACTCCATCGACCATTCCGTCCCCCCAGTGACGTCCCGCCCCGGCGGTCGGGCCCAGGCCCTGTTGGAGCTCCGCCACTTTGTCGAACGGGGCCTCCCCCACTTCGACGAGGCGCGAAATGAGCCCTGCGGGGGAAAAAACTCCGGCCTCTCGTCGGCGCTGCACTTCGGCCTCCTTTACGCGGGCGAGGTGGCCGGGGCGGCCCTGGAGGCGCTGGGGCCGACGCATCCCGGGGTGGAGGCTTTTCTCGAGGAGCTGCTCGTCCGGCGCGAGCTGGCCTTCAACTACTGCCTCTACACGCCGCCACCCCAGCAGCTGCGCGTCGGCGCTCTGCCCCCATGGGCGCAGAAGACGCTTTCGGCGCATGCCGGGGACACGCGGGCCTTTCTCTACAGCCGCGAGCAGCTGGAACGGAGCGAGACGCACGACCCGCTCTGGAATGCAGCCCAGCGGCAACTTCGCGGCGAAGGCCGCATCCACGGCTACCTGCGCATGCTGTGGGGGAAGAAGGTGCTCGAATGGAGCCCTTCGCCGCAGGAGGCGCTCGACCGGATGGCCTTTCTCAACGACCGCTACGCGCTCGACGGACGGGACGCGGTCAGCGTGGCAAACTTCATGTGGGTGCTCGGGCTCCACGACCGGCCCTTTCAAGAGCGGCCCGTCCTCGGGAAGGTGCGCCCCATGAGCTCCGAGCGCACCGCAGAAAAAGTCGAGCTTGGCCCGTACCTCGAGCGCTGGGGCGGAGACGACGCCCGTGGCTTTCGCATTCCCCGAAGGCGGGTTCGAGCGTAAGGTTTTTCCTTCACCGAAGGGAGTGCAAACCTGCATGGCGAAGACGTTCGAGTTTCACGTGCCGCATGCCCTACCCCGCGCAGAAGCCCGTGCTCGGATGGAGAAACTCACCACCGCCTGGAGTCGTCACGGCGTGCAGTCGGCATGGCAGGGCGACGAGGCGCAGCTCGACGGGAAGGTGATGGGCATACACCTGGTGGCCACGCTGCGCGTGACCGACACCCAAGTCGGCGGGGAGGCCACCGACCCCGGGATGCTGCTCCGCGGCCAGGCCAAGAAGTACCTCACCGAGAAGTTTGCTCACTACCTCGACCCGAAGAAGACGCTGGCCGAGCTCTAGCGCTAGGCCGTCCGCGTCTGAGTGACGGGGGGCGCGAAGAGCCGGCGGGCGTCGTGGTACGCGGCGCGAATGCGCTCCGTGTACTCCTGGAGCAGCGGGAGCTGCTCCAGCGTCAGTGCCTGCGGCCCGTCGCAAAGCGCAGCCTTCGGGTCCGGATGAAAGTCCACCAGCACCATGGAGGCTCCCCCCACCACGCCCTGGCCGATGGCGTGAAAAATCTCCGGGATGCCGTCCGGGTCCAGGTCGAGCCGGCCGGTGGCATGGGACGGGTCGACGCACACCGGAAGGCGGGTGAGGCGCCGCACCACCGGCACGTGTGCAAAATCTACGAGGTTGCGGTGCGGGTCACCGAGGTGCGTCTTCACGCCTCGCAGGCAGAAGACAATCCGCGGGTTGCCCTCGCTGGCGATGTACTCACACGCGTTGAGGGACTCCTCCAGGCTGATGCCCATGCCGCGCTTGTAGAGCACCGGAAACTCGTGCTGCTGGCCGAGGCGCTTGAGGAGCTCGAAGTTTTGAGCATTGCGCGTGCCCACCTGGAGCATGACGCCTGTGGGCTGGCCGGACGCATTGAGGGCCTGAACAATCTCGTCGAGATGGCGCGGGTCGGTCACCTCCATGGCAATGACGCGGATGCCGTATTTCCCGGCCAGCTCGAACACCCACGGCAGACATGCCGCCCCGAGGCCCTGAAAGTCATAGGGACTGGTCCGCGGCTTGTAGACGCCCATGCGGGTGGTGCGGATGCCGGCCGACTGAAGTGCCCGCACCGTCATTTCCACGTTGGGCAGCGTGTCCACCGCGCACAGTCCGGCGAAGAGGTGGACTTGCGTCTCGTCGAAGCGGACGCCCTGGTACTCGAAGCCTACGGACTCGGTGGCGGCTCCGTGGCGCCCGATGATGCGGTATTTCGCCGCGACCCGGACCACCCTCCGTACCCCCTGAATCTGCTCGAAGCCCTCGGTGGGGATGCTCTTCGTGTCCCCGAGCAAATACACCTCGGAGACGGTGTGCTCCGCCCCGCGGATGACGTGCTTCCGGGTCTGAATGCCGGGGTAATTCGACGCGTGCTTGAGGACGGCCGCCACCACGTCCTCGCTGCTGTCGGGCTCCAGAAGAATAATCATGCGAAAGGGCAGGACGCCGCCGCCGCGCTGGCCCGTTTGAAAACGTACTCGAATTTCCCGCTCGGCGCGTCTTTGCGGAACCCAGGGGCCGGCCACCCTCCACGCCTAGGAGCGCGAAGCTCAGGTTCTCGGCTGCCCTGCCGCGCGCGACGACTCCGCCGGCAGCTGAAGCGCTGCGCCCGCCTCCAGACGGCGGATTTGCGCCTCCATCTCCGCCAGGCGGCGCTCCAGGGCCGGCCCCGGGCCTTGGGCGCGCAGTTTGAACCAGTCGTCAAGCAACGGGCGTATTGCAAAGCGCAGCGTCGCTCCCAGGACGGCGAGCAACAGCGCACTGCTAATCACCATGCTGGCGATGAGCTCGGCCAGACCGTCTGCGGTGAGGTGCACGGGGAGCCTCCCTTCAGGAAGGGCGATTAGCACTTTATACGGCAGCGCGCGCGAGCCATTGCCCAACGCCAGTGCCCAGCCGAGAAGGCCCCCGCCGCTCGGAAATCTCCTCCGCGACTGTTAAAGCTGCTCACCCGTGCCCTCTCCCAGCGACCAACGGATGAGCCTCGCCGCCTTCGAGCGGCTCGCCGCCCGAGGCGACTTGGTGCCGGTGTGGCGCGACTTGCCGGGGGACACCGAGACGCCCGTCTCGGCCTTCCTCAAGCTTCCCGACCCGACGCACGCCTTTCTCCTTGAATCCGTCCAGGGCGGGGAACGCTGGGGCCGCTTTTCCTTTCTCGGCGATGCCCCGGTGGCGCTGGTGCGCCAGTCGGGCCACCAGGTGACGGTGGAGGAAGGTGGGCGCCGCACCACCACCGAGGAGAAAAACCCGCTCGAACCGCTCCGGAGGCTGCTCGGGCGCGCCCGCTTCGCCCGTCCCGAAGGGGCGCCGCCCTTTGTGGGGGGCCTGGTCGGTTACCTCGGCTCGGGCGCGGTGCGGTGGTTTGAGCCACGCGTCCCGCAGCGGCACGGGGCAGACACGCTCTTCCCGGACGGAGAGTGGATGCTCTGCCAGCGTCTGGCCGTCTTCGACAACTACGCCCACCGGCTCCGGGTTTGGGCCTCGGTACGCCTCGCGGAGCACCGCACGCTGGAGTCCGCCTACCGCGCCGCGCTCGAGGCGGCAGACACCCTGGCCTCCGCGCTGCAACAGCCGCTGCTCCCCCAGAGCGCCTTCGTCCCGCTGGGGAAGCTCGAGGACGGCTGGGAGAAACCGGGCTTCGAGGCAGCCGTGGCCCGCGCCCGGGAGTACATCTCGGCCGGAGACTGCATGCAGGTGGTGCTCTCGCGCCGCCTCACCGCCGAGTACCGAGGCTCTCCCTTCGACCTCTACCGCGCCCTACGCACGGTCTCTCCCACGCCCTACCTCTTTTTCCTCTGCTTCGGGGAGCGGGCTCTGGCCGGTGCTTCGCCGGAGCTCCTGGTGCGGCTCGAGGGCGACACGGTGACGGTGCGGCCCATCGCCGGGACGCGGCCCCGCGGGAAGAGCCGTGAGGCGGACGCACAGCTCGAAGCGGAACTCCGGGCAGACCCCAAGGAGCGCGCCGAGCACGTGATGCTCGTGGATTTGGGGCGCAACGACGTGGGGCGCGTGAGCCGCCCCGGCAGCGTCCGTGTCGAGGAGCGCGAGGTGGTCGAGCGCTATAGCCATGTGATGCACCTTGTGTCCCAGGTTTCGGGAAAACTCCTGGAGAATACCGACGCCTTCGACGTCCTGGCAGCGGCCTTTCCAGCGGGGACGGTGAGCGGAGCCCCCAAAGTGCGCGCCCTGCAAATTATTGATGAGCTCGAGCCATTGTCCCGCGGCCCCTACGCTGGAGCCGCGGGCTACGTGGGTTTTGACGGCGACATGGATTTGGCCATCGCCATCAGAAGCGTGGCCCTCAGCGGCCACACCCTGAGGCTTCAGGCCGGGGCCGGCATCGTCCATGACAGCCAGCCGCAGGCCGAGTACCAAGAGACGGCCCACAAGCTGCGCGCCGCCCTGGTGGCCCTGGCCGCCGACGGAGGCGAGGGGTGATTCTCGTCATCGACAACTACGACTCCTTCACCTTCAACCTGGTGCAGGCCTTCGGCGCGCTCGGGGAGACGGTGGAGGTCCACCGCAACGACGCCATCGACGTCGCCGGGGTACGTGCCCGGGCACCGATGGCGCTGGTGCTCAGCCCAGGGCCCTGCACGCCCGCCGAGGCGGGTGTCTCGGTGGCGTTGGTGGAGAGCCTCTCCGGGACGTTGCCCATCCTCGGCGTCTGTCTCGGCCACCAGTCCATCGCCCATGCCTTCGGCGGGACGGTGCGCCGCGCCCGGAGTGTCATGCACGGGAAGACGTCCGTCCTGCGCCACCCGGGCCGAGGCCTCTTCGCCGGCCTTCCCGAGGCGCTGGTGGTGGGGCGCTACCACTCGTTGGCGGTGGATGGGCCTAGCCTTCCCGAGGCGCTGGAGGCCACAGCTTTCGCGCTGGACGACGGCGAGGTGATGGCGCTCCGGCACAAGCGCCACCCCACGGTGGGCGTCCAATTCCACCCCGAATCCATTCTCACGCCGGACGGGCCCCGCCTGCTCCAGAATTTTCTCGAGGGACGGCTGTGCTGAAGCAGGCCGTCCAGAAACTCGTCGAGCGGCGGGACCTGGCCGCCGTGGAAGTCGAGGCCTGCTTTGAAACCATTTTCGCCGGAGAGGCCAGTCCGGCGCTCCTCGGCGCCTTCCTGGTGGCCTTTCGAATGAAGGGGGAGACGCCGGAGGAAATCGCCGCCGCGGCCGCCGTCATGCGGCGTCGAGCGACGCCGGTGCGCGTGCCCCTGAACCGTGTCGTCCTCGACACCTGCGGCACCGGGGGAGACGGGGCCGGGACGTTTAACCTCTCCACGGCGGCGGCGCTGGTGGTGGCAGGCTCGGGCGACGTCACCGTGGCCAAGCACGGCAACCGGAGTGTCTCCTCGCGCAGCGGAAGCGCGGACGTGCTGGCCGCCTCGGGGGTGGACGTCGAGGCGCCACTTCACGTGGTGGAGCGCTGCCTTGAGGAGCTGTACATCGGCTTTCTCTTCGCGCCGCTGCTTCACCAGGCCATGCGGCACGTGGCCCCCGTCCGCCGCGAGGTGGGCATCCGCAGCGTCTTCAACCTCCTCGGGCCCCTGGCCAACCCCGCCCGGGCGCCGCGTCAGCTGCTGGGCGTTTACGCCCGGGAGTTGGTGCCGGTGGTGGCCCGCACCCTGGCGTACCTCGGCAGCGAGCGCGCCCTCGTCGTCCACGGGGAGGACGGGCTCGACGAGGTGTCCCCCTCCGGCCCCACCCACGCCGCGTGGGTGGAGGGGGGCACGGTGCGCGAGCTCACCCTCACCCCGGAGCAAGCCGGACTGGCGCGCATCCCGGCCGAGGCCATTCGCGGCGGGGAGGCAGCGGACAACGCACGGCTTTTGGCGTGCGTCCTCGGCGGAGAGCCAGGCGCGCTTCGCCAAGCCGTGCTTCTCAACGCCGGCGCCGCCTTTTGGGTGGCCGGCGTCGCCGACTCCCTGGCCGAGGGCGTCCGGCGCGCCTCGGCCTCCATCGACTCCGGCGCCGCGCAACAGCGACTGGCTGGGCTGGTGGCCCTCACCCGGCCGGGAGGCGCCACATGACGTGGCGGCCGCCCCGGGGGGTGCTGGCCGAGCTCGTGGCCGCGGCTGGCGAGGACTGTGCCCGGCGCCGGCGCGACAGGCCCGGCGTCCCTGCCGAAGCAGCCCGGCTGCCCCGACGCGTCCCGCGCTTCCGGGAGGCGCTCCTCGGCGGGAGGACATTCCCCCTCATTTGTGAGGTGAAGCGCGCCTCCCCCTCGGCGGGAGCCATTGTGCAGTCCGCGGACGCGCCGGCGCGGGCCCTTGCCTACCAACGCGGTGGCGCCCGCTGCGTCAGCGTCCTCACCGAGGGCCGTCGCTTCGGCGGCAGTCTCGAGGATTTGGTGCAAGTCCGCGCCGCGGTAGAAGTACCCCTCCTCCGAAAGGACTTCGTGGTCGACCCTTACATGGTGCAGGAGGCCGCGCTCGCAGGGGCGGATGCGGTGCTACTCGTTGCCGGCGCGGTGGAGCCGCCGCTGCTCCTGGAGCTCGCCCACACCGCGCGCTCGCTGGGCTTGGACGTCCTCTTGGAAGTCCTCTCCCCGGACGAGGTGGCGTCGGCCGACAGCCTCGAGGCCACGCTGGTGGGCGTCAATGCCCGGGACCTGGAGACACTGGAGGTGGACCCGGGCCGGTTCGCCCGGCTCGCCCCGGCGCTTCGTGTGCCAGGCCGGACGCTGGTGGCCGAGAGCGGCATCCGGACGGCGGCGGACCTCGAGACGCTGGCACGGGCCGGCGCCACCGCCGCTCTCGTCGGCGAGTCGCTGATGCGAGCCGAGGACCCAGAGGCAGCGGTGCGGAAGCTGACGGAGGCCCTATGCCCACGCTCGTAAAAGTGTGTGGCCTCACCCGGGCCGAGGACATCCGCACCTGCGTCGAGGCGGGCGTGGACGCGCTGGGCTTCAACTTCTGGCCCCAGAGCAAGCGCTACCTCCCCCTGGACGTGGCGGAGCGCCTCAGTGCCTCGGTGCCCGCGCACGTCCTGCGGGTGGGCGTCTTCGTGCGCGCCCCGCCCCTGGAGGTGCGTACCGCGGTGGAGCGCGCGCGGCTGGGCGCGGTGCAGCTGCACGGCGACGAGGACCCGGCGGACTACGTCGGCGTCGGCGCACCGCTGTGGCAGGTGGTGCGCATCTCCGGGCCGGAGTCCCTCCCTGGAATGCCCTCCCGGGCCGCAGCGGCGGTGCTCCTCGACGCCCACGTCGAGGGACAGGGAGGCAGCGGAAGACGCTTCGACTGGGCGCTCGTGCCCTGGGTGCGCGCCTGGCGTCTCCCGGTGTGGCTGGCGGGGGGCCTCACCCCGGAAAACGTGGGTGAGGCCGTCCTCCGGGCCGCTCCGGACGGGGTGGACGTGGCCTCGGGCGTGGAGAGCGCGCCCGGCATCAAGGATGCAGCGCGCGTCCGGGCCTTCGTGGCTGCGGTGAGGGCCGTGGAACCAAAGCCGTGAAGCTTCCGGACGAAGCCCGGGCGGGCCGCTTCGGCCCCTACGGAGGCCGCTACGTGCCGGAGACGCTGATGCCTGCGCTGGAGGAGCTCGAGCGCGCCTGGGACGGGGCCCGGAAGGACCCGGCCTTTCTGGCCTCGGTGGCCGAGGACCTCCGCGACTTCGGCGGGCGGCCCACTCCCCTCACCTTCGCCGCGCGGCTCACCCGAGCCTTCGGTGGGGCCGAGGTGTGGCTCAAGCGAGAGGACCTCCTGCACACCGGCGCGCACAAGCTCAACAACACCGTGGGCCAGGTGCGGCTCGCCCTGAGGATGGGGAAGTCACGCATCATCGCCGAGACTGGCGCCGGCCAGCACGGCGTGGCGACCGCCGCCACCTGCGCGCGCTTCGGCCTGCGCTGCGAGGTCTACATGGGAGCCGAGGACGTGGGGCGCCAGGCCCCCAATGTCCAGCGCATGCGCCTCTTCGGCGCCACCGTCCACGCCGTCCAGAGCGGCAGCCGCACGCTGAAGGACGCGATGAACGAGGCCATCCGCGCCTGGGTAACGCACGTCCAGGACACGTTTTACGTCATCGGCAGCGTGGCCGGGCCGCACCCCTACCCCACCCTGGTGCGCGAGCTCCAACGCGTCATCGGCGAAGAGGCCAAGGGGCAGTGCCGGGAGCGCTTCGGCGCGCTGCCCGACGCGGTGGTGGCGTGCGTCGGCGGCGGAAGCAACGCCCTCGGGGCCTTCAGCGCCTTTCTCCCCGACACCGCAGTGCGCCTCGTGGCCGTGGAGGCCGCAGGCGAGGGCCTCCACAGCGGCAAGCACGGGGCGTCCCTGACCGCCGGAAGCTTCGGCGTACTCCACGGCTCAGCCAGTAGCGTCTTGCAGACGGCCGACGGCCAGGTGGCCGAGGCCCATTCGGTGAGCGCCGGGTTGGACTACCCGGGCGTGGGCCCGGAGCTGGCGCAGCTGCGCGACGTGGGCCGCCTGGACGTCCGCACGGCGACGGACGCCGAAGCGCTGGAGGCCTTCCAGGAGCTGTGCCTCCTGGAAGGCATCCTCCCCGCGCTCGAGACGTCACACGCCCTGGCCCGCGCGCGCGACGTCGCGCGCGAGCTGGGGCGAGGCAAACGCGTGCTCGTCAATCTCTCCGGCCGCGGAGACAAGGACCTCGCGCACGCGCTCGCGGAAATTGCGCGCCGGAGGCCCGAGGCGGAGACGTGAACCGGCTCCAAACCGTCCTCGAGGAGTCGCGGCGGGCGGGGCGCAAGGCGTTGGTGGTGTACGTCTGCGCCGGAGACCCGGACCTGGCCAGCACCGAACGGCTCGTCCCCCTCTTGGCGGAGGCGGGCGCGGACGTCATTGAGTTGGGCGTCCCCTTCTCGGACCCTCTGGCCGACGGGCCCACCATCCAAGCCGCCTCGCAGCGGGCCCTCCGCTCCGGAACGAGCCTCCCAGGCGTGCTCGACCTCGTGGAGCGGCTACGCCAAAGCCGTTGCCAGGTGCCCCTCGTCCTCTTCGGCTACATGAATCCCATTCTCCGCATGGGGCTCGCGCCTTTCGCCGCCCGCGCGGCGCAGGCCGGCGCGGACGGAGTGTTGGTGCCGGACTTGCCGCTGGAGGAGGCTGGGCCCCTGAGGCAGCTGGCGGAGAGCCAGGGACTCTCCCTGGTGCTGCTGGCGGCTCCCACCACGCCGCCCGGACGCCTGCGCGCCATTGGCGCGGCGACGTCCGGCTTTCTCTACTTCGTCAGCGTCACCGGCGTCACCGGCGCCCGCGCCGACTTTCCGGCGGACCTCCCCAGCCGACTCGCTCTTGCCCGGGCGGCAACCGCGGTACCGGTGGCGGTGGGCTTCGGCGTCTCCACGCCGGCCCAAGCGCACGCGCTCTCCCGGCACGCCGACGCCGTGGTGGTGGGAAGCGCCTTGGTGGAGGCCCTCCACCACGGCGGCCCGGACGCGGGGTTGGCCCTGGTGCGCAGCCTCTCGGCGGCGATGCGCTAGCTTCCCCCCGCCCAGCACTCGAGCGGATGGGCCTATTTCCCCCGCGGGAGGCGCCGTCAGCCCAGCGTCGCCAGGAAGGCGAGCCCCTCGAGGTAGGACTCCGCGCCCTTGCCCGAGAAGACGGCCCGGCGATTCTTCTCGAAGACGCTGAAGTGACGCCAGGCCTCGCGCTGCTTCACGTCCGTGAGGTGGACTTCCACGAAGGGCAGCGCCGTCGCCGCGAGGGCGTCATGCAGCGCCCAGGAGTAATGGGTGAGGGCCCCGGCGTTGATGAGGACGCCCTGGGCCCAGGCACGCTCCGACTGGAGGAAGTCGATGAGCAAGCCCTCGTGGTTACTCTGGTAGATGCGGACGGACATTCCGAGCTCCGTCGCCCGGCGGGCGATGACGGCGTCGAGCTCAGCCAGCGTGGCGTGTCCGTAGAGGTGGGGCTCGCGCTCTCCGAGGAGATTTAGGTTTGGCCCATGCAGGACGAGGACATTCACAACGCCTCCAGCGCAAGCTCCACCGCTTCCTCCAGCCGCTCGGCAGACAAGGGCTCCACCGCACCGTGCCCGATGGAGCGCAGCACCACGTACCGCAACGCGCCCCCCACCGCCTTCTTGTCCCTCAACGCCGCCGCGCGCACCGCCTCGGCCTCTGGCTTCACCAGCCCCAAGGGCCGCGGGAACCGCCCCAGCAAAGCCAGCGCCCGGGCCTCGTCTGCCTCCGGGAGCAGCCCCATTCTTGCCGAGAGCCGGACCGCCACCCTCATCCCCACCACCACCGCCTCCCCGTGCGACAGCGGCCCGTAGCCCGTGGCGGCCTCCAGCGCATGGCCCAGGGTATGGCCGAGGTTGAGCAGCAGCCGTTCTCCACCCTCCCGCTCGTCCCGGGACACCACCTCCGCCTTGAGCCGCGCGGCGTGCGCCACCACCGCCTCGGTGCGCGCGGTGACCGCCCCCTCGGCCAGTGTCTCCAGCTCTCCTTCCAGCGCGGCGACGAAGGACGCGTCGCGCACCAGCGCCACCTTCACCACCTCGGCCAGCCCATTCCAGCGCTCGCGCACCGGCAGCGTGGACAGCGTCTCCACGTCGGCCAGCACTTGCTCCGGCGGGTAGAAGGTGCCCACCAGGTTTTTCCCGAGCCGGTGGTCCACCGCCACCTTCCCGCCGATGGAGGAGTCCACCTGCGCCAACAGCGTCGTCGGCACCTGAAACAGGCGCATGCCCCGGTGGAAAGTGGCAGCGACAAAGCCCCCCAAGTCCCCCACCACGCCGCCCCCGCAGGCCAACAGCACATCCGAGCGCCCGAAGCCGCTTTCAATGAGCCGCCCCCAGAAAAGCTCTGCGGTGGACACCGTCTTACTGGCCTCGCCGGGGACGATGCTCAACACCTCGGGGGAGTAGCCGGCGGACTCGAGATTCAACAGCAACACCGGCCCCCAGTCCTCGAGCACCGTCGCGTCCGAGACGACGGCCACCCGGCCCTGGAAACCCGCAGCGCGCAGCCCCGGGCCGATGCCCGCCAGGAGGCCGCGGCCCACGTGCACCGGGTACTGGCCCGTCGCCGCCGTCACCCAGGTGGTGCTCACTGCGGAGCCGAAGGCCGCACGAGCGGCCCCTCCAGGGCTCGCAGCAGACCCACCACCGCTGCGGCCGCGCTTTCCGGTGAAAGTCCGTCGGTGCGCAGCGTCGCGTCGGCCCGTGCATACCAGCGCTGCCGCGTCCGGAGGAGCTCGGCCAGCTGCGCCTCGGCCGCCGCGCCGTGCAACAGCGGCCGAGCGGCAATGCCTCCCGGGGCGCTGGCCAGCCGCCGCAGGAGCTCCGTGGGCTCTGCCGCCAGGGCCACCACCACGCCCGCGCGCCTCATGCGCCGCCACGCCTCCTCGGTGCACGCCGTCCCACCCCCGAGCGCCACCACCGCCGGCGAGCCCTCCGCACACTCCGCCAGCGCCTCAGCCTCCCGCTCTCGGAAGCGCTCCTCGCCCTCCTGGGCGAAAAGCTGCGCCACCGTGGCGCCGGTTTGCCTTTCCAGGCGCGCGTCGACGTCGATGAAGGGAAGCCCCAGGGCCTGGGCCAGCCGGCTTCCCACCGTCGTCTTCCCGGCCCCCATGGGGCCGACGACAAAGACGGACCCAAGGCCCGTGCGGGCCGAGAGCCGGAGGCGTGCGAAGCCGCTGCGCAAGCCGGCCAGCGTGTCTCCGCCGAGCGCCTCCAGCACCGCGTCCGCCAGGGCCAGGCTGAGCATCGCCTCGCACACCACGCCGGCCGCCGGGACGGCGCAGGTGTCGCTGCGCTCCACATGCGCCGGCACGGCCTGGAGGGTGCCCAAATGCACCGAGGGAAGCGCCGCGGGCACGGTGGAGATGGGCTTCATCACCGCGCGCAGCACCAGGGGCTCCCCATTGGTGATGCCGCCCTCCAGTCCCCCGGCGTGGTTTCGCGTCCGGGAGAGCCGTTCGCCGGCCAGGACAATCGGGTCGTGCGTTTCGCTCCCGTACGCCCGGCCGCCCCTGAAGCCCTCTCCCACCTCGACGGCCTTGATGGCCTGGATGGAGAGGAGCGCCGCCCCGAGTCGGCCGTCGAGCTTCCGGTCCGCCTGCACGTGGCTGCCCAATCCGGGCGGAACGCCGGTGGCCACGACTTCAATGACGCCGCCCAGCGTGTCTCGGCGGCGCTGCGCCTCCTGGATGGCGGCCACCAGCCGCGCTGAGGCCTCAGCCGTCAGCGCGCGCGTCTCGGTGGCGTCGGCGAGCAGCCCGAGCCCCTCGGCGTCCTCGCGCCACAGCTGTGGCGCGGCCCGTGCCCCATCGTCGGCGTCCGCCTGCCCAATGCTACGCACGTAGCTGCCCACCTGGATGCCCAACTCCCGCAGGAGCGCCTTGGCGGCGGCGCCCAGCGCGACCCGCATGGCCGTCTCCCGGGCCGACGCCCGCTCCAGCACGTCGCGCAAGTCCGCCGTCTGGCCGTACTTCAGCGCCCCGGCCAAGTCGGTGTGCCCTGGCCGCGGCACGCGCACCGCCTTGGGGTCCGGCCCGCCGGGCTCGACGCGCATGCGCTCCGTCCAATTCGCCCAGTCGCGGTTGTGCAAGAGAAGCCCCAGCGGCGAGCCCAACGTGGTGCCGAAGCGCACCCCGGAAAGAATCTCCACCTCGTCCTGCTCGATGCGCATCCGTCCGCCGCGCCCGTAGCCCTGCTGCCGGCGGGCCAAGTCCCGGTCGATGTCGCTGGCCAGAAGCGGAAGCCCGGCCGGGAGCCCCTCCAGAATGCCCAGCAGCGCCGGGCCGTGGCTTTCGCCCGCGGTGAGAAAGCGCAAGCGGCTCATGGCTGGCCTCGCGCGAGCTCCGCGTGCAGCGCGGGGGCGACGTCAGGAGCAGCCTCACGTCCCGTCCACAAGAGGCACTGGGCCAGGGCTTGGTGGATAAGCATCCACAGGCCGTCCACGGTGCGCGCGCCGGCGGCGCGGGCGTCGCGCAACAGCTGCGTCTGGAGCGGCTGGTAAACCATGTCCAACACCGTGAGGCGCGGGTGTAGCACGCAGCCCGCCGGCAGCGCCGACTCCGTTGGACGGAGAAGCCCGGCGGCGCTGGCCTGGAGGAGCACATCCACCTCCGGGAGAAGCTGGGCCAAGTCCCCGCTGGGCACGGCCACCGCGCCGAAGGCCTCGGCCAGCCGCTGGGCGCTCGCCGCCGTCCGGTTGGAGAGCCACACCGACGCCGCGCCCGAGGCCTGGGCGGCCTGCACCGCAGCTCGGGCGGCTCCCCCGGCGCCGAGGACGAGGACGCGCGCCGCCTGGAGTGTCACCCCCTGGCCTGCCAGCGCCGCGAGCATCCCCACCCCGTCGGTGTTGTGGGCCTCGAGGCGGCCCTCGCGCACGGCGAGGGTGTTGGCCGCTCCCACGGCCCGGGCCGAAGGGGCGGCGACGTCCGCCAGCCTGAGCGCGGCCTGCTTGTGGGGCAGCGTCACCGAGAGCCCCTGGTAGGCGCCGCCCCGGACGCGCTGGAGAAAGCCCGGGAAGTCTTCTGCCGGGACGCGCTCCGCCCGGTACTCAAAGGAAAGCCCGAGGTGGCGTGCCAGCGCGGCAAAGAGGCGCGGGCTGACGGAGTGCGCCACCGGGTCTCCCACCACCGCATAGCGGGCGGTGGGCGGCGTCACGTCTGCACCGCGCCGGCGGAGCGCGCCGAGAGCTCGGCGAAGAAGCCGGGGTAGGAGATGTCCGCCCACTCCGCGCCCTCCACGGACGTCTCCCCGTCCGCCACCAGGCCGGCCACCGCGAAGGCCATGGCCATGCGGTGGTCTCCCGAGGCGTCGAGGTGCGTCCCCTGGAGCCGAGCTGGGCCCTGGAGGACGAAGCCGTCGAGGGTTTCTTCGACGTCCGCCCCCATGGCCCTCAGCCCGCGGCACACCTGGCGCAGCCGGTCCGACTCCTTCACCCGCAACTCAGAGGCACCGGACAGTCGCGTCACGCCCTCGGCCTGGCTGGCGACGACGGCCAGCAGCGGGACTTCGTCCAACAGCGTCGGCACCTCCTCGGGGAGAATGGTGGTGCCGCGGAGGCGCGCCCCGCCCCGGGCGTGCAGCGTCGCCACCGGGTCTCCGGCTGCCTCGGCCCCGGGCTCGAGCTGCACGTCGGCCCCCATGCGGGAAAGGACGCGCAAGAAGCCGGTGCGGGTGGCATTCACGTCCACCGCGGTGCACCGGACACTTCCCCCCGGGACGAGGAGCGCCGCGCCGAGGAAGAAGGCCGCCGAGGAGGGGTCCCCGGGAATGCGCAGGCGGGTTGGCAGACTCAAGGGGCGAACGAGCCGTTCCACCACCACCGTCCCGTTTTCCGTCACCTGAAGCGGTGCGCCGAAGGCCTGCAGCATGCGCTCGGTGTGGTCCCGCGAGGCCTGGGGCTCCTGAATGCGCGTGGTGCCGTCGGCTTGAAGCCCGGCCAACACCAGGCAACTCTTTACCTGCGCACTGGCCAGGGAGAGGGTATGGGCCATCCCCTTCAGCGCGCCGCCGGAGAAAACGAGCGGAGCGCACTCCTCCTTCTTAAGCGCCGTTCCAGCGACGTGGGCGCCCATGGCGCGCAGCGGCTCCAACACCCGCCGCATGGGCCGCGTGCGCAAGGAGGCGTCCCCCTCGAGGGTGGCCTGGAGGCCGGAGCCGGCCAAGAGCCCGGAGAGCAGCCGCATGGTGGTGCCGCTGTTGCCGCAGTCGAGCGCTTGCGTCGGCGGCCGGAGCGCGCCCTTGCCCTGCACCCAAAGCGCGCCGTCCGGGCCGAGACTGCGCCCGACGCCGAGGGCGGCGAGGCACGCCGCGGTGGAGCGGACGTCGGCCCCGGGGGCCAAATGCTCGAGGGCCAGCGGCGTCACTCCCAAGGCGGCGAAAATGAGGGCCCGGTGGGAGATGGACTTGTCCCCCGGCACCTCCACGGCACCTGCAAAGCTGTCGGCACGGCGGACCCGGACGCGCACGGGAGGCCGGCTAGCTCCCGGCCACCGAGCGGCCCACCGCCGCCGCCACCGCCCGCACGCCCCGCATGAGCGACTCGAATTCGGCGAAGGTGAGCGACTGGGCGCCGTCGGAGAGCGCCTTGGCCGGGTTGGGGTGGACTTCAATGAGCAAGCCGTCGGCCCCGGCGGCCACCGCCGCCCGCGCCACTCCCGCAATCCCCGCCCGCACCCCCACCCCGTGCGAGGGGTCGGCGAACACCGGCAGGTGGGAGAGCTGCTTGAGCATGGGGATGGCGTTGATGTCGAAGGTGTTGCGCGTCATGGTTTCAAACGTCCGGATGCCGCGCTCACAGAGGATGACCTGCCGGTTGCCGCGGGCGACAATGTACTCGGCCGCCATGAGCATCTCTTTGAGGGTGGCGCTCATCCCCCGCTTGAGGAGCACCGGACGCCGCAGCTCGCCCACCGCTTCCAGGAGGGAGAAATTCTGCATGTTGCGGGCGCCAATCTGCAGCAGGTCCGCGCTCTCGGCCACCATGGCCAGGCTCTCGGTGTCCTTCACCTCGGTGACCACGAGCAATCCGCTCGTGGCCCGGGCCTCGGCCAAGAGCTTGAGCCCATCCCCCTTGAGCCCTTGGAACTCGTACGGGGAAGTCCGGGGCTTAAAGGCCCCGCCGCGCAGCATCCGTGCGCCGGAGGCTTTCACGGCTTCGGCGGTGGAGAGAATCTGCTCGCGCGACTCGACGGAACAGGGCCCAGCGGCGACGATGATTTCCGGGCCGCCGATGCGCACCCCCTGGCCTAAGTCGATGAGGGTGTCTTCCGGCTTCACCTCGCGGCTCACAAGCTTGAAGGGCTGGCTCACCGGAATGGCGTCGGCGACGCCCGGCATCAGCCGAAAGGGCTCCGGGTCCACGGCGCCCTTGTTGCCCGTAATGCCGATGGCGGTGCGCTGCGTGCCCGGAATGGCGTGCGGCATGAAGCCGAGGGAGCGGATGTAGTCCTCGACGTCGCGCTGCTGCTCCGGCGTCACATCGGCTTTGAGAAGGATGAGCATGAGCCTCTGGACGCACGGTGCCAGAGGCCCCGGGGTGCGCGCAAACCCAAGGGACACGAAACTTTCGTCCCGTTGCACGGGAGCGCACGGCGGTCGAGCTGTCCGCGCGCGCCTCAACGGGCGGCGGACGAGGGGCCCCAACCAACGCTTCAGGCCCGCGCGGAAGCCACCGCGCGGCGCTCGTTGAGGGCGCGCGAGAAGTTGCCCACCCGCACCCAGGGGGCCTGCTCTCTCAAAAGCCCGAGCATCGCCCGAATGCCCAAGGGCGGCCCGCCGGCGCCGCGGTGGCGCGCCACCTCGAGGTACTGGAGGGGGTCGATGCACAGAGAGCGCGTCTGGACCTGGTCCACCCGGTGCTTCCGGACGAGCTCCAACAGCGCCCGCACTTCGCCTTCGCGGTCCGTGACGCCTGGAAAGGTGAGCAAATTGAGCGAGACGTAGGCCCCCCGTCGGCGCGCCAGGGCGAGCGAGGCCTCCACGTCCTCGAAGCCGTACTTCACCGGGCAGTAGTAGGCCTCGTAGAGGTCCTTCACCGCCGAGTTGAGGGAGACGCGCACCGAGTCCAGCCCGGCGTCCAAGAGGCCGCCCAGCCCCTGGGTGAGGCTGGCATTGGTGTTGATGTGCAGAG
The DNA here is from genome assembly GCA_963745475.1 of uncultured delta proteobacterium. GTDB lineage: Bacteria > Myxococcota > Myxococcia > Myxococcales > Myxococcaceae > JADGRA01. The sequence continues at coordinate 897,809 of CAVUXN010000008.1, read as the reverse complement.
AGCCGCGCGACGTCTGCGCGCGCACCAGGCGGATGGCTTCGGCGATGACTGGCCAGCGGGTGAGCGGCTCCCCCTCGCAGCCTTGCCCGAAGCTCACCATCACCCGGCCTTTGGCGGTCCGCAGGTGGGCCAGCGCCACCCGCGCCATCTCCTCGGCCGAAGGCCCGTCGTCCATCCGCGCATGGGAGGCGGGCGGTCCGGACGGCGGTTGCTCGGAGATGCAGCCCACGCAGGCCGCGTTGCACATGACGGAGACTGGGAGGGCCGCCTCGTCCCGGCCGTAAAAGAGGTTTTGACTGGTGAAGCAGCGGTAGACGAGCGCGCACGTCTTCAGCTGACGCAGGACGCGGTTCTCGGGGTCCTCGTCCAGGGCCTGTTTGACGCGGGCCTGGAGCGCCGGCGTACTGAAGCGCTCGGGATTCCAGTGCGTGCGACGGTCGGTCCGAAGTCCCCACGTCACCGCCTCCCCCGCCCCCCAGGCCGCCGCGGTGTAGGCCCACTGCGGCAAGAGCGGGCCGTCGGCTTTCACCTCGCCGGGGAGGAAGGTCCGGGTGTAGCCGGGCGGCAACAGCGCCCCGACGGCGTGCGGCGTGACGCGCCGCCCCCGCACCCACACTTCCCGCACCAGCGTGAATTCGCCGCTCGAGGGGTCCACGCCCACTGGCCGCCGGCCGGGCAGGTGCGCCAGCCGCGCCCCTTCCGGAAGGGGAATGGAGGCCTCGGCTGGCAAGAGGAGCTCCTCCCCAGAGCGCACGGAGGCCAGCAGGCGAGGATGGTCCAGGACGTGGCCATCCGAGTCGGCGAACAGCAGTCTGGGGCTGGGCTTCACAGGGGCTTGGGGCTTTTGGAGGAGGGGCCTTTGTAACGCAAGGTGTCGCCCGGCCGCTCGTCTTGACCCCCGCGGAGCGACGTGATTTCCCCCCGGCCGCGCGACCCGAGGGCCCCGCCCTTTGGCCGCCCAACCCCACCCCCACCGTCAGGAGTTGTGCCCCGTGATTGTCGGCGTCCCCAGGGAAATAAAGGTTCGCGAGTTCCGCGTCGGCATGGTTCCCGCGGGCGTCCGCTCGCTCACCAGCGCCGGCCACAAGGTGCTGGTGGAGGCGGGGGCCGGGCTGGGCTCAGGCGTCAGCGACGCCGACTACGCGCGCGTCGGGGCGGAGCTCATCTCCAACGCCGAGGAGGTGTGGAAGCGCGCCGAGATGGTGGTGAAGGTGAAGGAGCCCATCGCGCCGGAGTATGCGCGGATGCAAGAAGGGCAGATTGTCTACACCTACTTCCACCTGGCCGGCGTCGACCCCGAGCTCACCCGGACGCTGCTCAAGAAGAAGGTGGCGGCGGTCGCCTACGAGACGCTGCAGCTCGAGGATGGGAGCCTCCCGTTGCTGCGGCCAATGAGCGAGGTCGCCGGGAAGATGGCCATTCAAGTCGGCGCCGCGTCCCTGGAGAAGGAGCGCGGCGGGAAGGGAATTCTCCTGGGCGGCGTTCCCGGTGTGCGGCACGGCCGGGTGGCCATCCTCGGGGGCGGCGTGGTGGGGACGTGCGCCGCGAAGATTGCGGTGGGAATGGGCGCGGACGTCACCGTGCTCGACATCAACCAAAACCAGCTCGCCTACCTGGACGACGTCTTCCTCGGACGCATTACGCCTCTGGCCTCGGACAGCGAAACCATCGCCACCGCAGTGCGGGAGGCGGACTTGGTGGTGGGGGGCGTCCTCATTCCCGGTGGAAAGGCGCCGAAGCTCGTCCCCGCGGCACTCATCAAGGAGATGCGCCCCGGCTCGGTGGTGGTGGACGTGGCGGTCGACCAAGGCGGCTGCATTGAGACGTGCCGGCCCACCACCCACGACAACCCCACCTACATTGTCGACGGCGTCGTCCACTACTGCGTCGCCAACATGCCTGGCGCCGTCCCCATCACCTCGACGTATGCCCTCACCAACGTCACCAGGCCCTACGGGAAGCGAATTGCCGACCTCGGCCTGGCGGAAGCCGTCCGTCAGGACCCGGCGCTCGCACGCGCAGTGAACACGTTTGGGGGCCACGTCACCTACGAAGCCGTTGCCCGGGACTTGGGCTACCCCTATGTCCCCCTGTCTCAAGCCATGGGGGGAAAGCGCTAGGGCGGCGGCCGGCATGCCTGCTCTCCAAGCAAGCATGACGCATTGAAGCAATTGCCGCGGCGCTCGTCCGTAGGGGTACGCACGGGAGGGTTATGCTCGATTTCCGGCCGTCCAACAGAACGAAGCAGGACTTTGAGGCGCTCGCACTCACGCACCTCGACTCGCTGTATGCGTCCGCACTCCGGCTGACGAAGAACGAGCGTGACGCTGAGGACCTGGTGCAGGACACCTGCATGCGGGCCTACCGCTTCTTCGACAAATTCGAGCGCGGCACCAACATCAAAGCCTGGCTTTTTCGCATCCTCACCAACACCTTCATCAACCGCTACCGGCGGAAAGTGAAGGAGCGTTCTGCGACGGAGGGCCCGGAACAGGAGGCCGTCCAAGCCCTCTTCTTCAGTCAGGATGCCACCGACCAGGCCAACAACCCCGAGCGCTTTCTCTTCGACCGGCTGCTCTCGGACGACGTCCTTCGGGCCATTGACTCCCTCCCCATCGACTTCCGCATGGTGGTCATCCTCGCGGACCTCCAGGAATTTTCGTACAAGGAAATCGCGGACATCCTGGGCTGCCCGGTGGGCACCGTCATGAGCCGCCTCTTCCGGGGTCGAAAGCAACTCCAGAAGATGTTGAGGGATTATGCGGCCGGCCTGGGTGTTCTCTCTGCGCGGGAGAACCGTGGGGTGGCCGAGCCCAGCGACCTGGCGGCCTACCGGCGCCGGAAGGCGTCCGGGGGATAAACGTCAAGGTCATTGGTCGCGGAGCACCACTGCGGGTAGCCTTCCCGTACGTGAACGCGGCTCGATGACCTGCCTTGACCTGGACTCAGTGGTCTACCCCTACCTCGACGGAGAGCTCGAGGCGGACGACCGGAAGGACTTCGAGGACCACCTCGGCGTCTGCGCGCCCTGTGCGCGCCGGGTGGGCAGCGAGGCGGCCTTCCACGGCGCCCTGCGCCGTTCGGTGCGAGTCCAGCGAGCCCCGGCCCCCGAGGCCCTTCGCGCCATGCTCCACACCGGCATTCGGCGGGAGCACCGCCGGGTGCAAGTCATCTCCTGGGCGCGCTGGGGCGGAGCCGCCCTCCTGGCCGCCGCGGCCAGCGCGGCTTGGCTCGAGCTGCGGCCGGCCCCTCCGGACTGGGTAGGCAACGAGGCCGCGGTGCGCTTTCAACGGCGGCTTCCGCTCGAAGTCACCGTGCAACGGCACGAGCAAGTCGAGCAGTGGTTTGACGACAAGCTCGACTGGCGGGTGGCCATCCCGCGGCTTCCCAACGCCCAGCTGACCGGGGCCCGTCTCTCCAACGTCCTCGAGCACGAGGCGGCCTTCATCATGTACGAGTCTCCCGCCCAGGCCGGCGTCCCCGCCCGCCGCATGGGGCTCTTCGTCATGGACGACGCGCGGCAGACGCTGCCCGCCCGCGCCTGGCCCGACGTCCAGGTCCACGAGGTCCGCGGCTACAACGTCGCCAGCTGGCGCACCGGCGACCTGGTGTACGAGTTGGTGAGCGACGTCGACGCCGACGAGCTGCGCAACATGCTCACCGCGGCCCGCCCCTCGACCCCTTTTCCGTCGCTTCAGACGCACGCCTCGACGGTGAATGCCAACGTGGTCAACTACGGCGCCCGGCGCTGGCCGGTGGAAGTGCTTCCGGCCTCCACACGTTGACGGTTGTGAATCCGACTGACTAGCGTTGTCCGACTGGCCAGCCGCGGCTGGCGGACGAAGGTGCCGCCCGCCCCTCGCGGCCCCACCTGGAGCGCATGTCCACCCATGTCCTGATTGTCGAAGGAGACGCAGCGCTCTCGGCCCGCATGCGCGGAGCGCTGGAGGCCAAGGGCTTCTCCGTCCAGGAGACCACCGACGGACGGACCTGCGTTGAAGTCGCCCGGGCAGGCCAGGCGGCCTGCGTGGTGTTGGCCGTCGACCTCCCGTCGGGCCAGAACGGCTACATCCTCTGCGGGAAATTCAAGAAGGACGACGAGCTGCGGGCCATCCCGGTGGCCATCGTCGGAAGCCCGGAGGGCTTCGCCCAGCACGGCAAGTTGAAAAACCGGGCTGACGCCTACCTCCCCAAGCCGCTGCAGCTCGAAGAATTCTCCGAACGCATTATGGCCCTCACCGGCCACACGCCGGTCGCGGCCCCACCGCCGACGCCGCAGCGACTCCCTCCCGCCCCGGCGAATTTGGACTTGGAGGAGGCCACCGTCTCCGGCGACCCGGATTTGGACCTCATCGACGCGGCCTTCGACACGAGCCCGCTCGCCCTGCGCCCTGCCCCGGCCGAGCCCTTCTCCGAGGAGGCCCCACCCTTCGAGGAACCAGCCTCCACCGCGCCGGCACCCTCCCCCGAGCCCGCCCAGGCCCCCGACGAAGCGCCGCCGCTGGAGCACGAGCTCGAGCAGTTGACGGAGCTCACCTTTACCCCGTTGTCCGCCCTCGTCGAGGAGGACGAGCAGCCCCCGCTTCAATCGGCCTCGGACGACGCCGGCCTCCGCCGTGAAGTGGCGCGGCTGCAGGCGACCCTGGAGGATGCCCAGGCGCGGTCCTTCTCCAGCGACGTCCGCATTCACCAGCTGGAAGCGGAGCTGGCCGGCCGGGCGCAGGCCGAGGCCGAAGACGAGCCCACCGGCGACAGCCGAGCGGTGCGGGAACAGACACTCCGGCGCGACCGCGAAATCCTCAACCTCAAAGCCGAGCTCCACGCCGCCGAGCAACAGCTGACGGACTTGCGCGAGCAAGCCATGCAGCTCGAGCAACAAAACCTCGAGCTGACGGGCGAAGTCTCCCGACGGGACGGGCAGATTAAGGCCCTCCAGAACCGCACCGAGCAAGAGCGTCGCCGAGTCGAGCAGACGGCCGAGCGCGCCGAGGCTGCCACCCGGGACGCGGCCGAGCTGCAGAGCGCCATCAGCGCCGCCAGCGCCCGTGCGGACGCGGCGGAGCAGGAGGCCAATGACGTGCGCGCGCGGGCCGAGGCCGCGGAGGAGGCCCGCGACCAAGCGGAGGGCGAATTGACGGCGGCGCGCCGCGACCGCGAGCTCCACCGCGCCCATGCCGACGGCGCACAACGGCAGCTGGCGACGCTGCAAGCCACGCAGGAACAGTCCCAGGCGGACCTCGCCGCTGCGCGCGAGGAGCTCGGGCAGCGGAATGCAGCGCGTGAGGACGAGGTGGACGCCCTGCAACAGCGCTGCCGCGAGCTCGAAGCGCTGGCGCGCAAGCACGAGGAGCGCGTCACGAGGCTCTACGCACGGCTCAAGTCCGAGGAGCGCGCCCGGGAGAAAGCCGCCCGAGCGGTGGCCATGGCTGGGCAACTGCTCTCCCAGTCCAGCCCCGGCGCGCCCGCCCCTGAGACTCCGGGCGGCGACGACGAGCCCGCCGCCGCCTAACGTCGCGCCAAGACGCTTGGGAGACTTGCCGCCCTCGCGGCCACGGGCGGCTCGCCTCTAGTGCCCCGTCTTCTTGGGCTCGTTCTTCTTCTCCATGGCCTTTCGCGCCTGGAGTTGGATACCGGAGGGCACGTTCTTGTCCCGCGCCAGCTCACGCACTTCGGACTCGCGGAGCGTCGAGAGAAATTTCATGGCGATGGGAAGCGGCACCTTGGGGTTTTTGACCAGCGCCAGCTTCACTGGATACATCTTCACCCACTCGCGGTTGCCATAAATCACCCGCAGCACGTCCTCGTGCGCTTGCCGGCTGTTGGAGATGGCCAAAATCTCCGGGTCCGTAATTTTCGGGCTCCGGATGGCAGCCACCGCCACCAGCTTGTTGCTGTCGCGCAGGAGGTAGCCGCGGGCCTCCTTGTTCCCCTTGGTGGCCAGCTTAATTTTCTCGGCGATGCTCATCTTGACGATGCGCTGGGCGAAGTTGAGGCGCTTGCCCTCTTCCAAGGGCGGCGCGGACTCATCGCCTACTTGGTACTCATTGAGAATTTCCTCAGCGGTCGGCCCGAGGTTGGGCACCGCGTCCGCCGCCTGGGCGCCATAAATGCGAATCCGCGCCGCCCGCATCTGCGGCAAGTCGCTCAGCTGAAGCCCGCTCCGGACGCAGAAGTCGCACACCGAGTCCACCAGCGCCGGGCTGGCCGCGGGGTTGGCGCACAACTGGCGGACGACGTCCTCGTGGCGCAAGAGCCGGAGCTGGTTCTGGCCAATAATTTCCAGCGAGCGCAGGCTGCAGTGCGCCGCCGCCCGAGAGACTGCCTCATCGGGCGTGGAGGCGTTGAGCACCAGCATTTCCACGTAGACGTCGTTGGTTTGAAGCCGGTCCAGGGCCCAGGCCAACACCGCGGCCGGGACGCTCTCGTCGCGTAGAGCCGAGCCCAAAATTCGGTCTGGCAGTTTCTCCGCCGAGGCAGCGGCGGTGGTGCGGACGTTTTCGTCCGGGTCTTGGGTGAGCAGGTACAGGGCCCCCAACATGTCCGCCGGCGCAAGCGGCACCAGCGCCTTGGCGGCCATCATCCGCAACGGAACGGGGGAGGCCGGGTCGACGTGCTTACGCAGCGCCGGCGGCAAGAAGTCCAGAGGGCGGCCGTCAGTCTGTCCCATGGTTGCGCCCGTAAATAATTCGCAGGCCCTCCAGCGTGAGCAGCTCATCCACCTCGGAGATGCTGCGGGACTCGGCGGCCAAGAGGGGCGCCAGCCCTCCGGTGGCCAGGACTTTCACCGGAAAGGCGAGCTCCCGCGCCATCCGCTCGCAGATGCCGTCCACCAGCCCGGCGTAGCCGAACACCAGCCCGGACTGCATGGAATGCACGGTGTTGCGTCCGACGACCGCCGGGGGCCGCGCAAATTCCACCCTCGGAAGGCGCGCGGCATTCTGAAAGAGCGCCTCCATGGAGATGGCAATTCCCGGAGCAATGCACCCGCCCAGGTATTCCCCCTTGGGCGTCACCGCGTCGAAGGTGGTGGCCGTCCCGAAGTCCACCACCACCAGTCCCTGGTGGTGCTTCTCGTAGGCCGCCACGGCGTTGACGATGCGGTCCGCGCCCACTTCGCGGGGGTTGTCGTAGAGGATGGGCATCCCCGTCTTCACCCCCGGGCCGACGAAAAGTGGCCGCACGCCGAAGTAGCGCTGCGCCATTCGCTCCAAGCTGAATTGCATGGGCGGTACGACGCTCGACACCACCAGCGCCCGGATGCCCGTCGGGTCGATGCCGGCATAGGGCAGCGCCTGGCGCACCCACAGGCCGTATTCGTCCGCGGTACGACGCGCGTCGGTGGCCAACCGCCAGTGGTCCACCAGACGCGCGCCGTCGTAGACGCCGACTACGGTGTTGGTGTTTCCAACGTCGATGGCGAGCAGCATGGCGAGCGGTGGGGGACTTACCACGCTCAAGCCGTGGCGAGAGAGCCTCCACGCCAACCAGCGCCCTGCCCCGCAGCGGCTGGGCTAGGGGGCCCGCCCGGTGCGTCTGGCGCCCGGGGACTCCCTTGGGGCCAGCCCTCCTCGGGGCGTGGGGCCTGGCCAAGGTGTCCCGAACGCGGAGACACGGGATGGGAAAAGCATGGCCTTCGACTCCCTTCCGGATTCTCGGCGACCTCTCGCCACTCCAAGGCCTCGCCGCGGCCCGAATGCCGGGGCTACCAAGCCCTGGGGGGCGCGGGCGGGGAGAGGCGCGGGCGGACTTGCTCCACGTCCCCGGCCAGCACCCGCTCCTCGGTGCCGTCCGCGGTGCGAATGCGTAAAGCCCCGTCCTCGTCGATGTCGACGGCCACCCCCCGAATTTCTCGCCGCTCGGAGGTGACGAGGACTTCCTGGCCCAACGTCGCCGACAGCGCCCGCCAGCGCTCCCGGACGGGCCGAAAACCCTGGGTGGCGTGCAAGTCGAGCCACTCCTCGAGGCGGAGGGCGAGCCCAGCGGTGAAGGCAGCTCTGGCCACCGGCCGTCCCGTCACCTCAAGCGCGCTGGTGGCGAGGAGGGCCAGCTCGGGTGGAAAGTCCTCTCGGGAGGCGTTGAGGTTGACGCCGATGCCAAGCACCACGAAGTGGACACGGTCGGGCTCGGCCGAGAGTTCGGTGAGGATGCCGGCCACCTTGCGTCCGCCGACGAGCAAGTCGTTGGGCCATTTGATGTCCGCCGGGACGCCCGCCGCGCGAAGGGACTCGGCCACGGCCACCGCGGCCAACAGCGTCAGCTCCGGGGCCCGCTGCGGGGGAAGCTCTGGACGGAGCACGAAGGAGCAATAGAGGTTGAGGTAGCGGGGGGAGGACCAGCTCCGCCCCCGGCGGCCGCGGCCTTGCGTTTGCTGCTCGGCCACCACCAGCTCGCCGTGCTCCGCCCCCTCCACCGCCAGCCGAAAGGCGACAACGTTGGTGGAGTCCACCGTCTCAAAGGTGTGCAGCGTCCGTCCGAGGTCGTGCGTCTCCAGAAGCGGAAGAATCTCGAGCGGCGTCAGCCGGTCTGGCGTCTCCACCAGCCGGTACCCGCGCGAGGGCACAGCCTCGATGCGGTAGCCGTGGCGGCGCAACGCATTCACCACCTTCCAGACGGCGGTGCGCGACAGCCCGAGCTTTCCGGAGAGCGCTTCACCCGAGACGAAGTCCGTCCCCCCGTCCACGAGGAGTCCGAGGATGAGCTCCTCGTGCGTGGCTTCTTGGAGTTCCGCGTTCACCGCTCTCATCCGTCTCGGGAGCTATAACCGACAAAGCGTAGCTCAGCGGCATGACGCCCCGGGGGGGTGGGGGCCGGTTTCAGCCGGAGGGAGGTGGGCGCACCGGCGCGACCTCGTAGCCGGTGAGCAAGAGCTCTGTCTGTGGCGTCTCCACACCGTTGCGCAGCACCGTCGTCCTGATGCGCACCATGCCCACCCCCGCGGCAAAGGTGATGTGGTTCACCAACTCCACGTCTGGCTTTGGATTAATGCTGCTCTTCACCTCGACGCAGTCCGAGAAACTCCCGGCCGGCGCCGAGCACGGCTGTCCCACCGAGTCGATGCGCCAGTGCTCGACCGAATCCGGCCCGAGCACCACATTCCACGTTCTCCCCGTCTCCACGGGTGAGCGCAGGATGACGCGCGACTGGTCCCTCAGCCCATCGGCGCTGACCCAAAGCAGCCGCCCGCGGTTGTCCGCGTACTGTCCGTCCTGGACGCTGCGAATCTGGACGTCCTCGACGGCGGTGGTGCCACCACCCGAGGCCCGGTACGTCCACCGGTTTCCCACGGCCAGGGGAAAATACCGGGCCGCGCCCGCTTGCACCGGCGGGCCGGGAACCGGTGCTGGAGCCGCCGTGTCCGCATGGGCGCAAGCGGCGAGGCCCAGGAGGCCCAGCCTCCACAGGTGCCTCATCGCCCCTGGCCCCGCTGCGCCTCCACCGAGGCGCCGCCCTGCGGAGTCCGCGCCGCCCGGTGGGTGAGTTCCTCCAGTGCGCGCTCGGCCGCTTCGCGGACAGCGGGACTGTCATGGCCCTGCGCCACCGTATAGAGGTAGGCGCGGGCCTCGTCTCCACCAATGGCGCCCAGGGCGAAGACGAGCTCGCGTTGGAAGCCGGGGTCCTTCCCCTGCGCCAAATCAATCAACGCCGGCACCGCCTGACTGGCCCGCATTTCCACGAGCGCGCCCATGGCCCGGCGGACGACGAGGGAGTCCTCCGACTGAAGGCGCTCGATGAGCAGGGGGACCGCCCGCGGGTGCTTCCTGGCGGCGAGAACGTCCAGGGCCGCCTCCCGCACCCGGCCATCCGCCGAGGCGAGGTCTTTCTGGAGCGCACCGTCGCTGCGGTCCAGCGCGTCGAGCTGGGCTCGAGCACCGTGCACCAAGTCCTCCAGAGCCTGGTCCAGAGCCCGGCGTGCGGCCTCCTGTCGGTCCTCGAAAGTCTCGCCGCCCGGCCGCGCCAGGCCAGACGCCCAGAGCTCGCTGCGCTCGGAGCCCGCTTCGCTGCGCCGGCGGAGGGTGAGGTCGGCCACCACCTCCATCTCCGGCCCTTCGTGCCCCGGACGCAGCACTTCGCGCACACCGGAGAGCTCGAGTACCAGGCGGACGACGGGCACGCCCTCCGGCGGCCGGGACTCCGGGGGCAGAAGTTTAAAGTGCGGCTCGGCGGCGACGCGTCGGGTGAGGTCCGCCTGGAGCTGAGGTGCCGAGGTACCCAAGAGGGGGACGTCCGCCACGCTGGCCGCGACGACATCCACGCGTTCCACCAAATGCGCCTTCGGCCGGCAGGCCCCAAGCCCACAGAGTCCAGCGCACAACAGGAGCGTCCCGAGCCGACTCACGCTCCTCACATTCTACTGCGCGTTCCCCTCGCCCGCCGCACCGGGTGGCGAGGCCTCCGGCTCCGCGGCCGGAGGGCCCTGGGAAGCGCCCTCGGACGGGCCCGAGGCCTCCACCGGACCCGGACTCTCGTGTGGGGCGCCGCCCGCACTCGCTGGTGCCTCTGCGGGCTCGCCGGGACGTGGGCCCCGGCCTCGACGGCCCCGCCTTCGCCGCCGACGGCGCTTGCGGTCCCCGCTGGCGTCTGCCTCGGCCCCAGAGGGCGTCCCCTCCCCTGAAGCGTGGACTGCGGCCTCGCCGCCCGCCTCACCCTCGGCGGCTGGGCCAGCCTCCGGCCCAGCATCGGCATCGCCTTCGTCTTGTTCCGCGCGCTCCCGGCGACGCTCCTCCCGGCGCTCCCGCACCTCGGCCGCCACACGGGCCGCGGACTGGAAGAAGGCCGGGTCCACCTCGTAGAGCTCGGCGTGTGTGACGCGCACTCCAGCGTGCGCCTCGAGAAACTTGTCGGCCAGGCCCTCCCCACACCACAGCAACACCAGCGCTGGCTGGGCCACCGCCTCGCTCCGCGACTCGCCGCGCGCATCCCCACTCGCCAGCACCAGGCCCATCTGGGCCCCGTGGTGACTCAAGTCCCGCCGGCAGTCCGAGACGACGCGTCTGTCAACGCCCCCGCCACCCTTGAGGATTCGAATGGCGTAGCGCAACTCGAGGCTCCCATCGCGCCGGCGCCCGGTGAGGAGTGGACCCTCCTTGCCCCGCTTCACCACCTTCAACTCGCGGAAGCTCAGCCCGTGCAGCATCTTGATGCAGGCCCGCTCAAACGTCCCGGCATCCAGCGCGGCCAGATGAGTCCGGAGGGACCGGGCCACGCTGCGGCGCGCTTCCCGCACCGCGGTGCGCGCTGCGACGACGAGCGCCGCCTCGACTCCGGGCTCGGCCACCTTGGGCGCGGCCAGCACCACCCGCCCCTCCACCACCGGTAGACCCAGCGCACCGGCGAAGGAGGCCTGCAACTCGGCCGGAGCCGCGCCCGAGCGGTCCACCGCCAGCGTGCCGTCGGGGAGCAGGGCAAAGTGCGGGACGCGTCCGCCGTCGATGCGGCGCTGGTTCTCCGCCACCAACGCTGTCAGCAGTTGCTCCACGGACGCCTGCGGCGAGACGAGGTCTCGGCCCAGGGCACGCTCCAGCAGCGCCGCCGGAGCCAGCGGCTCGGTGGCCTCGCTGAGCATCTCGAAGGCCACCTCCTCCAGCGGCGACAGACGACGCCTCGGACCGCGGTCCGGCTCGTGGCGCCGTCCATGGCGTTCGTGGCGAGCCGCCCGCGCGCCCTCGGCGCGCGACTCGGGGTGACGCTCCACGGCCCGCAGCGCGGCTGGTTCCTCCGGAGGTGCCGGCTCTTCGGACGCCGACATGCGCGCCAGCGCCTCCGCATCCTCGGGGAGCGCCCATTCCACGAGCGCGAACGTGTCTTCCCCGACGACACTGACCCGCCGGTCACGCGTCCGCCGAGACATCACCGCCAGGCGTGAACGCAGGGTTTCCGCCGGATTTTTCCCGACATGGCTCAACAGGCCTTGGGAAATGGTCCGTTCGGTGATCTCCTGGGTGGTCAGCGGACGTTTTTCCGCCTCCAGCACCCGGATCGCAGCTTCGTAAAATGTCATAGGAATCCAAGCGTTTCCGCGGCGTTGGCCCGGCGGAAGCAAAGGGGCGCACGGTATCGGGCGCCGTCATCAGCTGTCAATGCAGCCAGAGTCACGTTGCGTACCATGCTTCGCATCCGAATAGGACAGCATTGGAAGCACGAAGGGGCCCAGGAGGCCCTGGATGGCTTCGGGCTTGAGCTCGACGGCGTGGCGCTGGTGCCGGGAGCCAACGAGGAGCCGTTGGGCCTCGTCCTGGAGCACCTTCTCGTCGCCACTGCAGCCCTGGGAAGCGGCCAGGGGCTCGCCCAGGTGTCTCTGCCTGAGTCCTCGCACGAGCTGTTGCTCGTCCGACGGGGTGACGAGCTCACGCTGCACGTGCTCCGCCTCGGTAGGCCAGCCGGCGCCGTCCGGCCGCCCGTCACGTTCGAGGTGGACGCCTGGCGGCAGGCGGTCGTCCGCGCGGCGCGCGGCTGGATTTCTGACTTGCGGACGTCCGCCGCCCCTCCCCGGCTGCGGCAGAAGGCGCGGACACTCCTCTCCCGGGCGGACCGCGACTCACCTCCGCCGGCAGACGTCACTCCGGGCTGGGGGCTGAGGCTCGAACCGGTGGCCTTTCCGGGGTTTCGCCTCGAGGCGGCTGACACGGAAGGGTTGCTCCACAGAGGACAACGCCGGATGGCAGTCCCGGTGGCCGCACTTGCGCTGGCGGGCCGGCTCGAGCTCGTCTCTCACGGCCTTCCCGCCTGGGAAGGCCGTGGCCCGGTGGGGCTGTTGGCGCTCGAGCTCTTGCGCCAGGCCGAGGAGGTGGTGCGGGCGCTGGAGGCTGGAGAGCGCGGGCTCCGCCTCCTCCCGGCGGGCACGGGCATGGCCTGGCAGCTCGACTTTCTCCACGGCCGCGTCGTGACGCCGGGTTGGATGCTTCCCTGGCCGACGGAGGCCCTCGTCCAGGGCCTCGTCGCCCCTGCCTTGGGCTATGCCGAGCTCCTGACGGCCCTCGACACGAGGCTGGGAGACAACCGCTACCTCCAGGACTTTAAGGCCCGAAGCCGCGCCGTCCTCGCGGCGCTTCGGGCGCTGGTGGTGCGCCCGACAGAAGAGGCGCGGGTGCCCGGACCCCGTCCGCGACGCACCCTCCCGCCACCGTTGCAGCCCGGAGCCGTTGTCCGGAAGCTTGGTTTTTTGCGCCGAGGGCACGCCAAGGGCCTCGCTGGCGAAGGAGAGGCGGATTTGTGCGCGCTCGGGGAGGGCTTCGTCCTCAGGGGCCGGACCCGCGCTTCCGTGGTGACGCGAGAGGGGGAGGTGGTTCGGCGCTGGACGGCTCACCACGGCCTCTCCATCAGCGCTCAGGGCGAGGCACTCCTCGCGGGCGACGGACGGCTCTTGGCCGTGCACCTCGAGGAGCCCGACGCGCGGTGGTTTCGAGACCACGACGAGGCGACGCTGCAGGGGCGCCTATTGGTGACGGAGGCGCACTTCCTCGTCTCGACGCAGCCCAGCGGCGTCCGCGCCCTCGGCAGGTACACCGGGCACGAGCTGTGGCGCTTTTTGCCGCAGCGATTGCATGCCGTGCAGTTGAGCCTGCAGGCGCACCACGTCCTCGTCGCCTCCGAGGGAGGGACGGTGCACGGACTCGACCTCGCGCAGGGCAGCGTCCGCTTCCGCCTCACCACGCCGCTTCCCTGCCTCGGGGCGCCGTTGCCCTGGGGGCGGGCGGCGGTGGTGGCGCTCGGGCGCGGTGACCGCATGGGCATTCTCGTCCTCGAGCCGCACCTGGGCACGGTGCGCTGGGTGCGCGAGCTACCGTTGGCCTTCGCTGCCGCCCCGCTGGCGCGCGGAAGCCGGCTTCGCGTCCTCGGCCGGCGGGACGGTGCGGCGGTGCTCGTCTGTCTCGGCCCCCGGGGCGCAACCCAGTGGGAGCGCCCGCTTCCACTGGGCGCGGGGCCCTGGGCGCTGCACGCCGACGCCGAGGGCTGCCTGGCCACTGCCGCCGACGGCTCGGCGGTGAGAGTCGACGCCCAGGGCCGCGTGGAGTGGCGGCTCGGAGGACAGGGCGTCGAGGCCGTGGCCCGGGCGGTGCTGCAGCGGCGGGTCCTGCTGCTGCCTGGAGAGAGCGTGCGCGCGGTGGATGCGCGTTCCGGCCGCGTGGTGGCGGAGATTCCCGCCCCTGGTGGGCTTCACGCGCTCGCTGCAAGCGAGCGGTTGGACGTGGCGGTGCTGGACGCCGCCGGGGACCTCACGGTGTGGAACCTCGGCGCAAGCTTGGGCGTGGTGACGCCTTCACGTCCCTGAGGGCAACTCTAGCCCCTAGCCGAAGCGTGCCCCTTACTTCCTCCGGGGGGGTTTGGCGGCGGGTTTGGCGGCGGGCTTGGCAGCAGGCTTGGCGGGATTGATGTCCTCTTCGCTGCGCGTCGTCTCCTGCGCCCCCTCCCACGTCTCCCCGGGGCCGAGGCGCCAGTCCTCGGGGACCGAGGTGTGCCAGGTGTAGGTGGCGTTCGCGTCGCCCCCACTGGGCGCGTGGGAGCGCACGCTGAAGGTGGCCTCCATCTGCGCCACCCCAGCCGGCACCCGCTCAAACTCGTACTGCGCCAGTACAATTTGCGGTGGAAACTCCGCAATCAGCCGCTCCGGAAAGTCATTCTTCAAACCCGGTGCGCCGGCCGTCATCTCCGCCACCAGCTTTCCGCTCGAGTCGAGGAGGCGAAAGTTGGCGGAGATGTCCGCCGACGTCAGGACGCGCTTTTTTCCCGTCCGCTCGTCTTCCTTGGTGTAGCGCTGCGCGCCCCACAGGACGAGCGGCAGACGGACGTGCGGCTTGCCACCCGCGGCACTGACGTCTGCGCCCACGACGTCCAGGCGCATGCCTTTGTCCGTCCCGGAGAAAATGGGGACGTACTTGCCGGTGTGCATCCTGTCGAAGAGGGCTTTCTCGGTGACGTAAAAAGCCTTGGGGTCCACCGCCGTCCTGGAGGCAGGCGGCGTCGCCCGCCGGCCGTCAGGCAGGGTGGGAAGGTTTTCCAGCTCCTTCTCCTGCGCCTTCCGTTGGTCCAGCTCCCCCAGGTACTCGTCGAAGGCCGGGCTCAGGTTGAAGCGCTTCCGGTAGGCGTCGACGCCCTCGAAGTACCACTTGAAGAAGGCCTCCACCTCCTCTTGGTACTGCTTTTGCTCCGGGATGGAGCGAATCCATCCCAACCGCTCCAGGGCGTCGGCGCGCAGCTTGGAAAAGGCGAGCTCACGCTGAAGGGTGAGCTCCTGGGCCTCGGCCCGTCGCCACCCCACCACGCCCACCGCGCAGAGGCCGAAGACGACGAGAAGAAAGAGGATGAAGGCGTTTCGGCTCATGCGCGAGGGGCTCCCCGTTTGACGGCTCGGCGACTTCAGCCAGTCTCGCCATTTTCGGCCCGGGCTTCCATGTTTCCGCCGCTCCCCGGGTGGACAACCAGTCGCCCTGCCTCCCACATTGCGCGCACCGGCCACGGTTTGGCCTCTGCCCGGGCCAGCGCCTGGGCTAGGCCCTCCAGCCCACTCGTCTCCACCGCGCCGCCGGCCCAGGCGCGCGTGCCCAGGTGGCGCCTCAGCGCCCGGGCGGCGAAGAGGGCCTCCGCCAAGTCCACCGGAAACCGTCCCCGCCGCGGGCCAGAGGCCACACCTTGGGCCCAGGTGTCGAAGGCCAAGGCCTGAAGAGCCGCTGGCTCCGGGCGCTCGCGCACCTGCGCACGCGCCCAGGCCCCGTAGGCCAACGAAAGCGGCCGCCCGGCCTCAAAGTGCAGGCGAAACGCCTCCGAGGCGGCGAAGCGGCCGAGCCCCTCGGGCGTCCCGGCGAGGAGGAGCCGCGAGAGGGGCCAGCACCTGTCCAAAACGTCCGCCAGCACCGCCAGCCGGTAGCGCCTCTCGAAGGCCAACCCCTCGGCGTCTTCCTCCGTGGCCGACGCGTTTCCGTAGGCGGCGTCAAACATTCCCCAGGGGGCGCTCTCCCCGTGGAAGGGCGGACAGGCGGGCCGCTCCTCGGGCCAAAGGAGGGGTGGGGCCGCGCGCAGAGGCCACAGCGCCCGCAGTCGCCTCAGCGTGCGCGCCGCCACCTCCGCCGGGTGCCCGTCGCCCTCGAAAATTAGAGCACGCAAGGAGGGGAGTCGCGGCAGGAGCGCTTCGAGGAGGCTGAAGAGCTCCTCGCGCACGGGCTGCGTGTGGTCGTCCGCATAAAACCCGCGTCCCGAGGCGCTGCGTGTCACCACGCCTCCGGCCACGTGGACTTCCACCACCGCGTGGAGCGGAAAGCCCTCCAGTCCACTCTCCAGAGGAAGCCCCGAGGCCAGCTGCGCCGAGAAGAGATGCCCCAAGTCCAAGAGAAGCGGGCACCCCGTCCTGCGGTGGAGCTCTCCCATGAAGTCCAGGACGTGAAGCCCGCCCCGCCGCCACGCGGCGACGGGGTTTTCCAGGACGAGGGGCACCGAGAGGTGGGCCTGCACGTGCGCTGCGTGGGCGGCCGCGTCCTCGAGGCCCGCCGGGGAGAGCGGCGGCGGGAGGTAGAGGTAGCCCGGGAGTGGCTCCCCGCCGCTGTGCCACCACCCCACGTCATTGCCCACCCACGCCGAGCCCACCGCCCGGGCGTGCGCGTCGAGGTTGGCCAGCGCCTCCTTGGCCTCCAGCTCCGGGCCGTAGAGGTTGAGGTGCACCGGGTGGAAGAGGACGGGCACGCGCTCACGCGCCTCCCACAGCGTCGGGAAGAGGGACGCCTCGCGGCGCGCCTGGCCGAGCTCCAGCGGCGCCGAGTACTCGACGACGTCGAAGAGGCCGGGCTCGGCCTGGAGCAGCGCCCACGGCTGAGGCACGTCCAGAACGGAGAGGTTGCTGCTCAGCCCAAGTCCGCGGAAAGGCAGTGGGTGCGTCACGTGAGGGGCCAGCTTGGGGGAAGCCTACTCCGAGCGCATGGCTTCGACCGGGTCCAGGCGCGCCGCCCGGGCCGCGGGGTAAATGCCAAAAACTAGGCCCACCCCGCTGCTCATGAAGAGGGCCAGCGCCACGGCCCAGGGCGGCACCACGGTGGGGAAGCCCAGCGCCCAGCGGGCGAGAAAGGACACTCCAAAGCCGAGGATGAGGCCAATGACGCCGCCCACGGAGGAGAGCGTCACCGCCTCAATGGCAAATTGGCCGAGAATGCGCGCCCGCTTGGCCCCCAACGCCTTGCGGATGCCAATCTCCCGCGTCCGCTCGGTGACGGACACCAGCATGATGTTGAGAATGCCGATGCCCCCCACAATGAGGGAGAGCAGGCAGATGCCGGCTCCGGCCGCGGCGATGACGCGGCTCAAGTTGTTGAAGGTGCGCGTCACCGACTCGTTGGTGTCAATCTCGAAGTTGTTGGGCGCCCCGGGGGCGACGTTCCGTCGGCGGCGCAGCACGGCGGTCACCTCGTCCTGGGCCTTCTGGACGAGCTCCGGGCCGTTGGCCAGGACGTTCATCCTGAGGCTGTGGTCCTTGCCAAAGTCGTCCAGTGCCGTGGTGAGGGGCAGCACCACCATGTTGTCCATGTTGAAGAGGCCGAGGAATTTGCCCCGCTTGCTGAGGACGCCGATGACGCGCAGCAATTTCCCGCCGATGCGCACCATCTCCCCGACAGAGCTCTGGCCCGGGAAGAGCTGGGCCGCGACCTCGCTTCCCAGCACCACCACCGGCCGCTCCTCCTCGACCTCGCTGGGGCTGTAGAAGCGGCCCTCGGCGATGCCCAGGACGCCGGTGGTGTCTATCCACTCCGCCGTGGCTCCCATGGTGAAGACGTTGGGGGACGTCTCCGCCCGGTCGCTGGCCACTTTGAAGGCGCCAAAGCCCGTCTGGCCACTGGCCGTCTTCACCGCCGGACAGGAGTCGCGGATGAGCTGCACGTCCGAGAGCCGGAACGCCTGGCGCTGCTGAAAGCGCCGCCAGTCAATCCGTCCGAAGTTGATGCCCCCCGGCCACTTGGAGACGGTGAAGGCATCGGCCCCCAGCTGGGCGAGGTCGCGGTTGACTTTCAACCTCAGGCCCTCGATGAGCGCCATCATCGACACCACCGTGGCCACCCCGATGACGACACCCAGCAGCGTGAGCAGCGAGCGCAGCGGATTCACCCACAGGGTGCCGATCGCCAAGCGCACGTTGTCGAAAAAACCGCTGAACGCCTTCATTCGTGCCGCAGCGCCTCCACCGGGTCGAGCTGGGCCGCACGCGCAGCAGGCCAGATGCCAAAGACGAGACCCACCACCGCCGAGAAGCCCACCCCGGCCAGCACCGTGAGGGGCTGCACGCTGGCGCTGAGGCTGGTGACGGCCGCCACCAGCTTGGCCACCCCGAGGCCAACCACCGTCCCCAGGACTCCACCCAACGCCGAGACCGCAGAGGCCTCGAGAAGGAATTGGAGGACGATGGTGCGCCGGCGCGCCCCGAGCGCTCGCCGCACGCCAATCTCCCGAGTGCGCTCCCGGACGCTGACCAGCATGATGTTCATGATGCCGATGCCGCCCACAATGAGGGTGATGACGCCCACCGCCACCGCCACGCCGTACAGCGCGCCGGTGATGCTGGCGTAGGTGTCCGCCAGCTGCTCGGCTCGGTTGATGCTGAAGTCATCAGGCTTCCCCGGGGGGACGTTCCGCACCCGGCGCAGGATGCCGGTGATTTCGTCCTCTGTCTTGTCCAAGTCCTTCCGGTCGTCCACGGCGACGTCGATTTGAAAGTCCCGCTTCCCGTAGACGGTGAGGAAGCTCTTGAAGGGGACGAAGGCGATGAGGTCCAGGCTCTGGCCGAGCAGCTGGCCCTTGGCCGCGAGCACCCCCACCACCCGGTAGGGGCGGTTGTCGATGCGGACATTCTCATCCAGGGGACTTCTGTCCGGGAAGAGCGCCTCGGCCACCTGCGAGCCGAGGACAACGACGAAGCGCTCGTTGTCGCTGTCGGCGTCGGTGATGAAGCGGCCGTGCGTCATCTCATAGCCGCCGATGCGCTGGAAGTCCGCCAGGGTGCCCACCACGTCCACCCCCGAGGCCACCTGCTGCCGGCTGGAGACGTCCTTGCTCTCCTCATTGAGCTCGGGGACGACGAAGGCGGCGAAGTGCGACTGGTTGGAGATGGCCTGCATCTGCGGAACGGTGAGCTGTTTCCGGTTCCGGTACAGCCACCAATTCGGCCCAATGGAGATTTGCGGCGTCCGCGAGACGTTGAGCGTCGACGTCCCGAAGCTCGCCAGCTGCCGGGCGAAGGAGGCATTCAGCCCTTGGATGATGGACACAATCGCCAAGAGCGTGGCCACGCCGATGCCCACCGCCGCCACCGTGAGCAGCGAGCGCAGCGGGTTCGCGCGGAGCGAGCCGAGGGCGATGCGACTTCCTTCGTAGAGCTCGATGCTCGGCTTCACGGGGCAGCAGCGGCAGCGGCAGCCCGCGCTCGCTCGGCCCGACTCTCTAGCGCCACCTGTGCGCCAGGTCCATCGGAGACCACCTTGCCGTCCATGAGGCGGACGGCCCGCGGGCAGCGCGCGGCGATGGACGGCTCATGGGTGACGAGCACCAGCGTATGCCCAGCGGCGTGGAGCTGCTCGAAGAGCCGAATAATCTCCTCACCGGTGGCCGAGTCCAAGTTGCCGGTGGGCTCATCGGCGAGCAACAGGGAGGGCTCGGTGACCAGCGCTCGGGCGATGGCCACCCGCTGCCGCTGGCCGCCGGAGAGCTCGTTGGGGCGGTGGTGGACGCGGTTGCCGAGCCCCACTTTCTCCAGGGCGGCGGTGGCCCGCGCGTGACGCTCCCGCGCCCGGAGGCCGCGGTAAACCAGGGGGAGCTCGACATTGGCCTGGGCTGTCTCCCGGGGGAGCAGCTGGAAGGTTTGAAAGATGAAGCCAATTTCCTGGTTGCGGATGTCGGCCAGGGCGTTGTCCGACATCCCACTCACGTCCTTGCCATTGAGGATGTAGCGGCCACCGGTGGGCGTGTCCAAGCAGCCGAGGACGTTCATCAACGTGCTTTTCCCCGAGCCGGACTGGCCGATGATGGACGCCCATTCCCCCTTCTCGATGGAGAGGGAGACTCCGTCCAGGGCGTGCACCTCCTCGGAGCCGACTTTGTAGTAGCGCTTGATGTCCTCGAGCTGGATGAGCATGGGCCTAGCCCTGGGCCGGCGTGTGCGCGCCGGGGGCGCCCGGGCCTCCAGGTTGGTTTTCCTTGAGGCGGTCGCCGTCCTTCAGCTCCTTGGAGACGGTGCGGAACGGCCCCTCCACCACCTTCTCGCCCTCTTGCAGGCCCTCCAAAATTTCCAAGTCCGTGTCCGAGGCAATGCCGGTGCGGACGCGCCTTGCGTGGGCCTTGTTGTCCGAGTCCACGACGAAGACAATTTTCGCCAGCGTCTCCCGGGTGCGCTTGGGCGCCGTGAGGGTGGTGTTGGCCTCACCGGCCTTGAGCGCGTCGGGGAGCATCTTTTCCGGCCGCACGGTGACTGCCTGGATGGGGACGATGACCGCGTCGCTGCGCGTCTCGGCCGTAATCCGGACTTCGGAGGACATTCCTGGGAGCACGCTGGCCGGGCGGTTGTCGAGCAGCACCTTCACCGGGAAGGTGGTGACTTCGGACTCGGTGCCGGGGTTTTTGATGGTGGCCTTCTGGGCAATCTCCACCACCGAGCCCTCGAAGGTCTGTCCTTCCAGCGCGTCGACGCTCAGCTCCGCCCGTTGCCCGGGCTTGAGGAAGACCACTTCGTGCTCGCCGACCTCAATCTTCACTTCCATGTTGTTGAGCGCGGCCACCGTCATGACGGTGTCTTCGCTGAAGTCCGAACCGCGCACCCGCTCCCCCACTTCTCGTGTTAGTTCGATGACGTTGCCATCGATGGGCGAGATGAGCTCGGTGCGCGCGACGTTGGTTTCCTGCTGCTCGTAGAGGGCGACGCTGCTCGCGTACTTCTCCCGGGCCGAGTTGAGGCGGGCCACCGCGCCGTCATAGTTGGACTTGGCCAAGTCGAGTTCCGCAGCGGAGGACATCCCTCGGTCGGCGAGCGTCTTGGTGCGCTTGAGCTCGTTGTTGTAGCGGTCGACGTCCACCTGAGCGCTGGCGATGTCGCTCTTTGCCGAGTTGGCGGAGGCCAGCGCCTGCTTGGCCTGGGCCAGGAAGGGGCGGGCGTCGATTTTGGCCAGCACCATGCCCTTCTTCACCGGGTCTCCGTCCTTGACGAAGCGCTGCAGGAGGTCGCCCGAGAGGTTGGAGGAGATTTTGACGGTGGTGACGGATTCAATTTTCCCCGCGCCCACCACCACGCGCGAGATGGTGCCCTTTTTGGCCTTGGCCATCTGGACCTCGACCGCCGGGGGTGGACGGTCCTTCAGTCCAGCGACGGTGATGGCCACCACGCCCAACGCCAGGACTCCCAGAATCAACCCCTTCCACCACGTCATGGCTGCGCTCCGTTGCTAAGGGTGCCCATCGCGCGAGCGAGGTTGGCCTTTGCATTTTCCACGTTGGCCTTCGTCTGCAGCAGACTCAATTCCGCCGAGAGAAGCTTCACCTGTGCATCACGAACGTCCAAGGTGTTGCTTGCACCGGCGTTGAAGCGCTCTTGGAAGTACTCGAGATTCTTAGTGGCCACCGCGTAGTTCTCGGTTAACACGTCCAGCTGCTTCATCTGGTTGGTGATGAGGTCGAGCGCAGTCCGAACCTGACCGCTGACGTCAATCAGGCTCTGCTTGTAGGTGGCCTCGAACCCCCGCTTGAGCGCTTCTGCCTGGCGCGAGAGGGCGAAAGTCTGCATTCCGTCGAAGATGTTCCAAGTCAGCGTCAGGCCGGCGCTGAAGGTATTGTACTCGCCCAAGTCAGTGAAGGCCGTCCCGATGGTGTTGGCTTGCCGGAACCAGGAAGCGTTGCCGGTGAGACGGGGGAAGAGGTTGGCCTGCTGGACGGTGACGTTGCTCTGCGCGGCGTCAATCTGAGCCGAGTAAGCACGGAGAATGGCCCGCTGGTGGAGGGCGGTGGTTTGAGCCTCGTTGAAGCCTGGCGGCGGCGGCGGCTTGGCCCCGAAGCCCTGGGGCACCACCGCTTCCAACTCGTCCGTCTCCGGTCGACCGAGCCAAGACGCCAAGTCAGCCTGGGCCTGCACCACCACAATGTGCTGCGCAATGGCGTTGCTCATGTCCGTGCCGTAGTTGACATGGGCTGCCAACGCATCCCCTTTGATGCCTTTTCCGGCCTCGTACAGGGCCTCGGCCCGGTCCCACAGCTCCTTGCTCTTGTGGGCGGTCTCCTCCAGCACCCGAAGCGAATCCTGCGCCGTGTACAGGACGTAAAAGCGCCGGATGGCCTCCAGCTCCGAGGCGTCCTCTTGGTCTTCGGCCAAGCCTTTGTCGGCACGTTCGAGCTGGCCCGCCTGCTTGAGGAAGTACCACTGGCCAATGTTGACGATGGTCTGCTGCAGGTTCGCGCCGAGCGTGAAGTTGTTGGACGCCGAGGTGCTCTGCGCGGGAATGATGATGGGCACGCCGCCGCTGTTGACGATTCGCTGCGGGGTCGGCGAGTACCAAGACCGTTGCGCCGAAGTTTGAACGGCAATTTGCGGGAGCAAGTTGCCGCGCGCGCTGGCCACACCCTCATACTGCTCGAGCCAGACGAGCTCCGCCTGAATGGCGGCCAGGTTGTTCCGCGCCTCGGCCTTGACTTGGTCGATGGTGATGGGCGTGCTGGCGACGACGAGGGAAAGAAGAAAGCCCGTCACCGGCCACCCCCGGCGGACAGAGCCGGCAGGCCAATGCCGAAGACGCCCAGCTGGGCGACAAACAACAGGACGCCGACGAGCAGGCCCTGCCGGCGACGCATCCCGACCACCGCAGCGAAGCCGATACCCACCAGGAGTGCGGCCCAGAGTTGAAAGAAGTCCACAGACGAGAGAACGCGCATGAGTTTGGGCGACTGGGCGTGGATGACAGAGGCCAACGTGGAGGGCAGAAGCGTCGCCGCCCTGTCTTCGCTGAGCGACGTCTGCATGAGAGCAACGAGTCCGTAAAGAAACTTGGCGAGCGCCAAAGGCAAAAGCCCCACCGCCGCCGCGGTGAAAAAGGCGTTGAAGGGGCCCTTCTTCCCGAGCAGCCAGGCGAGAAGTGCCAGCGCGACCGCGATGCCCAGCACCGTCAAGGCCGGCAGGATGAGGCCACCGGCGATGGACGTCACCAGCTTCAAACGCTCGGCCTGCTGAATCTGGTCGAGGAGGTCCGCCTCGGGCATGCCCTTGAGCTGCCCACTGGCCTCCAGGCCTTTAATAATGGAGGGCGCCGCATTCCACCGGACGGCAAAGCAGGCGCCCGCAAAGGCCGTGGAGAGCGACAACAGCACCACCGGCCAGAGCGCGCGCCGCGCCTCGATGGCTGCTGGCACCCCCTCCGCTGGATTGGTCAGTACCTTGGTGAGCAAGAGTGCCATCGTGCGACGCGAGTTACGAAAGGGGGTGGGAGCGATTGCCGGAAGACGAGGCAGGCGCTCAAGACCGCCCGAAAACCGCAGTGTTGCGCCCTGTAGCAGAATTTTTGCGGGAGGGGGACCCCCGGGGTAAACGGCAGGGTGGGCCCGTGACAGTTCAGCCACCCACGTCCCGCCCGTAGCGCGCTTGGGAGGACCGTCCAGGGATGGTCGACAGCAGCGATTTGGGACAGGTACTGGCCGAGGCGGAGGACATCGCTCGCTCCGTCGGCCAACAGCTGACTTCCGCACACGTCGTCCTCGCCCTCTTCACCGTGGACAACCCGGGCGCCCGCCTCTTGCGAGAGCGTGGCGTGGACGAGGACGGCCTGTTGGCGAAGCTGAACGGCGCCCCCACGGAGCCCGAGGGCACCCTGGCCGAAGTCCGCGCCCGGGCCCAGGACATCGCCCGGCACTGCGGCTCGGCCGAAGTGGACTGCCTGCACCTCCTAATTGCCGTGACGCGCATGCGCTGTGCGGCCCAGACGCTTCTCGCCGCCGTCCGGCTGGACTTGATGCAGCTGCGCAACACCGCCCTCTCCTACTTCCTGAGTGGCCGCATGCCGCGAAAGCTCCTCCAGCGCGCGCCCTCCACCGCAGTGCCCGTGCGGCCCTCGGCAGCCGCCGTACGGCCAGCCACCGCGGTGGCCCTCGCCGCCCCGTCGCCGGCGACGGCCTCGGTGCTCTCCCCGCGCGCCCTCTTCGACAGCGACGCTGAGCCCGAGCCCCTCCCGAAGGCCCCTGAAACGCCACCCCTTCTGCGGGTGGTGCCGACAGCCTTCGAAGAGGGAAGCGGGCTCGACGCTGCGTCCTTCCCGCTCCTCACCCAGCTCGGCCGAAACCTCACCGCGGCAGCGCGAGCCGGAAGGCTCGACCCGGTGGTGGGTCGGGCCCGCGAAATTGAGGAGGTGCTGGACGTCCTCGGGAAGCGGCGGGCCAACAACCCCTGTCTGGTGGGCGAGCCTGGGGTGGGGAAGACGGCGGTGGTGGAGGGCGTCGCGCAGCGGCTGGTGGGCGCCACCGGCCCGCTTGGGCAGACGTTTCTCGTCGAGCTCTCCACCGCGGACTTGGTGGCCGGGACGTCTCTGCGCGGCTCGCTCTCCGAGCGCCTCAACGGCCTCAAGGAGGAAATGCGCCGAGCCGCAGGCCGGGTGGTGCTCTTCATCGACGAAATCCACACCCTGGTGGGCGCGGGCTCCACCGGAGAGGGGGCCCAGGACGCGGCCAATGACCTCAAGGCAGCCCTGGCCCGGGGGGAATTCCCCTGCATCGGCGCCACCACGCACGAGGAGTTTCGCCGCTTCTTCTCCAACGACGCCGCGCTGGAGCGCCGCTTCACCGCGGTGGTGGTGCGCGAGCCGGCCGTCCAGGAGACGGTGGACATTCTCACCGGCCTGCTTCCCCGCTACGAGCAGCACCACGGAGTCAATTACACCCGCGCCTCGGTGGAAGCCGCGGCCAGCCTCGCGGCGCGCTACGTGACGGACCGCTTTCTCCCGGACAAGGCGGTGTCCGTCGCCGACTTGGCGGGCTCGCGCTGCGCGCGGGCGGGCCGGCGCACGGTGGAGGCCGCGGACGTGGCTCAGGTGGTGGCCGGCATTGCCGGCCTGCCCGTGGAACGACTCTTGGTGGGGGATTCGGCCCGACTGCTGCGCCTGGAAGAGGAGCTGGGAGCCCGGGTGGTGGGCCACGCCGAGGTGGTGGACCGGGTGGCCAAAGTCATCCGCCGAAACTACGCCGGCTTCGCCAGCCGCCGCCCCATGGGCAGCTTCCTCTTCCTCGGGCCCACCGGCGTGGGGAAGACGGAAATGGCCAAGACGTTGGCCGACGTCCTCTTCGGCAGCCGCGATGCCCTCGTCCGCCTGGACATGAGCGAGTTGTCCGAGGCCCATGCCACCGCCCGGCTGGTGGGCGCACCGGCCGGGTACGTTGGTTACCAAGACGGGGGACAACTCACCGAGGCCGTCCGCCGCCGGCCGAGCTCGGTGGTGCTTCTGGACGAGGTGGACAAGGCCCACGCCGACGTCCTCATGGTGCTCCTGCAAGTCCTGGAGGAAGGGCGCCTCACCGATGGACGAGGCCGCTCGGTGGACTTCTCCAACACGGTGGTGGTGCTGACGTCCAACCTCGGGGCCGACGCCTTCGGCACGGTGCGCCCGCGCGTCGGCTTCGGCGGCGCCTCGAATGGGGCCACGGATGCCGACGGGGCGCTCAGCGCAGCGCGCAAGGCCCTGCCTCCCGAACTCTGGAACCGCCTCGATGACAGGCTCGCCTTCCGGCCTCTTCAGCCGGCCGAGCTGGCCCGAATTGCCAAGCTGCTCCTCGACGGAAGCAGCCGGAGACTCGCCGCCGAGCGGGGCATTGCCTTTGCCGCGGATGACAAGGCGGTGGACGTCTTGCTCGCCTCCGGACTCGACCCGAGTTTGGGGGCCAGGCCCGTGCGGCAGGCCGTGGAGCGCCTCGTCGAGGGGCCTTTGGCGGAGGCCATTCTTCTCGGGAAATTTGGCCCTGGGGACCGCGTCCGCGTGTCCGCCCACGCCGGCGCCGTCACCTTCCGTCGCGACGGCCGCTGACGCTCTGCCTCTGTGGCTCGCAGCGCCAGTGCTAGAAGCTGGCCTCCATGCCCTCCGCCTCCCGTCCTCGCCTCCTGGTGGTTGGCCTCGGCCGTCTGGGCGGAGCGCTGGCCACGCAGCTTCAGGAGAAGGGCTGGTCGGTGCGCGTCCGGACGCGCTCCGTCTCGGGACGTCGCGCCGCCAAGGCCTTGCGGCTGAAGGAGGCCACGGAGGCCGAGACGCGGGCCATTCCGCTGTGCTTCCTCACCGTCCCCGACGGAGCCGTGGCCAGCGTCGCCGCCAGCGTGGCCAACGCCCTCGGGCCCACCGCCGGCCTCGTCCACTGCGCCGGGGCCCTGCGGCTGGACGTGCTACACGCCGTGGCCCAAGGCCGGCCCACCGGCTCCTTCCACCCCCTGGTGGCCGTGAGCAGCGCGGAGACGCCACTCCAAGGCCATGCGGTGGCGGTGGCCACGCGCTCGCGCTGGCTCGCGCCGGAGCTCCTCCGCGTCGCGCGCGCCCTGGAGCTCACCCCGCTCCGGGTGCCGGAGTCCGCGCGCACCGCCTACCACGCCGGAGCGGCCCTCGCCGCCGGAGGGCTGGTGGCTCTCTTGGACGCCGCGGTAGGCACCTGGGAAGCGGGCGGCATTGAGCGCCGCGCCGCCGAGCGTGCCCTTTTGCCCCTCATGCGCTCGGCCCTGGGCGGGGTGGAGGCCCGTGGGGTGTTGCGGGGGATGACGGGGCCCCTGGTGCGCGGGGACGCCGAGGTGGTGCAAGCGCACCTCGCCGCCCTGCCGCAGGAGGTGCTTCCCCTGTACCGACACCTCTTCAGCCGCATGCTGCAACGCCTCAACCCCACCCTGCCCCGCCCGGCCGCGCTGCGGCTCGCGCTCCTCCTCGGGCCGGCACGTCCAAACAGACGAAAGCGCGGTGGAGAAAAACGCCCGCGGCCTAAGGGGTGAGAATAATCCGCGGGCCCTGGAGCGCTTGGCGCACCGGAGTGAGGGCCGCGTCGGAGAGCGCCTCGGCCTCGGTCAGGCGTCGCATGGCGAGCACGGCGTCCGGGGCGGCGGCGGAAAACAACGTCTTGCATTCCGCGAGCAGCGCCAGGGCCGCCTCCTCCATTTGCTTGCCCGGGGCCGAGGCCTGCACCGGCTTGCCGGCCTTCTCCGAGAGGTACACCGTGTAGCGCTGGAGGGCGTCGGCCATGGTGCGGCCGTCAAAGGAGAGGAGCAGCTTCCTCAGTGCCTCGCCGTTGACGGTGAGCAGTCGCGGGACACCCGTCCGGCCGAGCGTCGGGTGGACAAGCCCCACCTGAGCCACGTCGAAGACGCCCAGCACCGCGTCCTCCGGCGCCGGTTGGCGGTAGGGCACGGTGTCCAGAAACAGGAGCAACGGGTCCGCCCCCTGCTGCGCCGCGCGCACCTCCTCGGCGTCGAGGGGAGGAAAGGCTTCCGGCACGCCGATGAAGAGGAGCGGGAAGACGGCGTCCTCCCAAAACTCGTCCGGCGCTGAGCCCGTCCTCTGGGTGGAGGCGAAGAGGTCGACCAGGAGCTCCGAGAGCCGCGGCGCATTCTCCAGCTGCTCTCCGAGGGGCTTCCCAGCGTCCAGCCGGCCCAAGGCGCCCAGCAGCTGTTGCTCGAGCTGCGCCCGGGACTCGGGTTGCAGCCGCGCCCCGGCCCGTCCCAGCGCTTCGCGCAAGTCCCGAGCCAGCTTGTCCGGGCGGCTGGCCCAGAGCTCGTCCAGGCGCCGTTTGTCCAACGCGAGAAACTGAAGAAAGGAGGGGTCGAAGAGTCTCGCGTAGTCCTGCGGCGTCAGCCGCACCGGTGCACCGGCCGTGGGAGCAAAGCGCACCTCGGCCAGGGCTCGGCGCACGTCCTTCGCCACGTCGTCGAGCTTCGCCAGCTGCGCCCTGGCGAGCGCGTCGCTGACGCTGGTGAAGGGCGACAGCATGAGGACTGCTTCCGGGAAGCCGAGCATCGCCCCCTCGGGAGCTTCCCGCATGGGGAACCAGAAGGCCTTGTCCGAGGCCGCCAAGCGCTGGCCAAACGCGGCGGCCAGGCCGAGCGCCACCAGCTGGTGCTCGGGCCGCTCGGGCACATAGGGGCCTCGCAGAAGCTTGATGACGCCAGACTCCACCTCCGTCCAGGGGGCGGTGAGGACGTCCACCGGCTTGCCCTCCACCTGGGCAAGCGAGGTGGTGAGCTGCGTCAGGGCAGCATCGAGGTGAGGAGGGGGACGGGCCATGAGTCGGCTCAATAGCGTAGAACGGGAGCTTCGTGGAGACGGCCTTAGGACGCCGGAGACGGCCGCTCGGGCGGGCCGCGTGGTGCCTGGCCGCGGCCGCCCTGGCCACGGGTTGCGCTACCCTCAATCCCCGCTTCACCCCGGCGGTCACCGCCTCCTTCGCCCACCAGGACGTCCGGAAGCTCGAGACGCCGATGCTCGAGCTCTATTACCCCGCTGACCGCCGGAGCGAGGCGCTCCGGGTGGCTGAGCGGCTCGAGAGTTGCCTGGCGCACCTGAGAACGCTGACCGTGTCCAAGGAGCCCCGAGCACCGCTGGTCGTCTATTTGACGACGGCGAACTTCGACAACGCCTACGTCCAGCCGCCCTTCCTGGGGCTCCCGCCGCAGATGGTGCTCGCCAGCCACATGACCATCGAGCTCTTCGACCTCTTCGACTTCGGCACCAACGGCATCCCGGACATCGCCTGTCACGAGGCCACCCACTACGTGCAGTTTCAGCAAAACGACGAGCTGTGGGCACTGGTGGACGTCGTCTTCGGCGACGTGTACGCGCCCAACTTCCTCCCCGAGAGTTGGTTCCTGGAAGGGCTGGCCACCTTTTACGAGGGACGGCTGGACAAGAGCGTCGGCCGTCCCCACAGCCCCCTCTGGCACGGCCTCTTCGAATCCATCGCCGCCATCCGCGGAGGAGACCTCGAGCCCGGGGACCTCATTTCCACCAACCGGCAATTCCTCCCGGTAGGCGCCAACTACCTCGTCGGCGAGTACTTCGTGAAATGGCTCGCCCGCACCTACGGCGACGAGAAGCTGTGGCAGTTTGTCAACCTCCAGGGCCACAGCTGGCTGTCGCCGCTCGGCGTCACCTTGCGCTTTAAGGAGATTTACGGGCTCAGCATCGGCGCGCTCCTGGCCGAATTCTCCAAGGACCTTGCGCGCACGGCACTCTTGCGCCACCGGCCAACGGACCAAACCGTGGTGGACGCCTCGTTGGGCTACTTGGCCCGCGCCACCTCTTCGGCCGACGGACGCGTGGCGGTGGTGCTGGCGGGTTTGGACACGGTGGCGGAGCTGCGCATTCGCGCTCCGGACGGACGGCTCCTTCTGGTGCACCCCCTGGCGCAGCTCTGGCCCGGGCGTCCCTACATCGCCACCAACCCCGTCAGCGTGAGCGGGCTCTCCTTCTCGCCCGACGGACGGCGGCTGTATTTCGTCCTGGCCGACGTCGCTGAGGACGGAACGTCCACGCCCCGGCTCATTGAGTTGGACAGTGCCACCGGCGACTTCCTGCGCCGTTGGGACGGCTTGGAAGGCATCGGCGGGGGGCTGACTCCGGATGGACGCAGCTACCTGTACGTCCGAAGCGTGGGCGACACGGGCAACGTCTACCGGCTTGACCTGGACAGCAACACCCGCACCGCGCTCACGCACTTCACCGGCAACGTCACCCTCTCCGGCCCCCGGGCGTCGCCGGACGGGACACGCATTGTCTACAGCCGACGCAGCGACGACGGCTTCGACCTCTGGCTACTGCTCAACGACGGAAGCAACCACCCCCTCACCCATGACGGCCGCTTCAACTACGACGCGCGCTGGGTGGACAGTACGACGCTGGTGACGCTGCGGGAGGTGGAGGGGCGCGCGCAGGTGGCGCGCGTGGACATCTCCACCCAAGCCATCGACGTGGTGACGGACGTCCCCTACGGCGCGCTCGACCCCTCCCCGCTTCCGGACGGACAGCTGGCGGTGGTGAACCGCGATGGCTACGGCTGGACGCTGGACGAGGTGCCGCTCCCGCCGCGCCCCTCGCCTCTGCCCTCCGCCACCGAGGCCGAAGCCGAGGAGCCGATGCTGCCTCCGCTCCCGGAGCAGACTTTCCCACCCGGAGACTTTCTCCTGGCCAAGGACGCTCCGGCACCACCGCTCGAGGACTTCTGGGTGCCCACCCTGAGGACGCCCTTCTTCGCCTTCTCCACCCGCTCGACGTCCTCAGGGACGGAGGTGCTGCCCATTTTCGGCGTCTCGGTGGAAGGCGTCGACCGCCTGGGCCAGCACATGTACGCCGTCAACGTTGGCTACGAGAGTGGAGACCCAGGCCCAAGCTTCAACGTCGGCTATGGCAACTACCAACTCGCGCCGCTGTGGCTCACCGTCGTCGGCGCCCGGGCCGCGGCGCCGGGGGTGGTGGACTACAGCCTCACCTTGGCCGCCCAGGAGACTTTTTGGACGACGCCCGTCACCTTGAGTTTTCTCGTCCTGCACCGCGACCAGGCCAGCGTCCCCACGCCACTCCGGGCCACGCTGGGGGGGCCTGGGCTTTCCACCGTCTGGGAGTCTGCGGAAACCACTCCCTACGGCAGTGTCCGACTCGGGCTCCTGCTGGCCGGCCAGTCCGCGTACTACCCCGTCGGCACGTTGCACTTCGGAGACGTCGGGGCGACGGTGGGCGGCTGGCTCCCCCTCCCCTGGTACTACCGCGACAACCTCTTCCTCAACCTCCGCGGACGCGCCCTCCCCGGTGCGCCGCCGCGTCTCTTGGAGGTGGGGGGCGCTGCGCGCGGCATTTTCGAAGTCCACCCCGGCCCGGACCGCGCCCAGCCGGGCCCCGACTTGGCCGTCTTCCCGGACATCTCCTTTGTCGAGCCCCTGGCCGGCTACGAGGACACCACCCTGCGCTGCGACAGCACCGTCATCGCCGGGGCCCTGTACACCTTCCCCCTTATTATTGACCGCGGCTGGGCCTCGGTGTTGTGGGTGCTGCCCTCCCTCTTCTTGCGCCAGGTGGACCTCCAGGCCTTCGGAAACGTCGCCTGGACACACGACGTCGGGTGGAGCCTGCACCGCGTCGCCGGGGCAGCCGTCCTGTTGCGCACCACCTTCGGCGGCGCGCTGGCGCTCTCTTTCTACTACCAATTCGCCTGGCGCTTTGACGACGGACTTGGAGCCCTCAACACCTTCGGCGTGGCGCTGCAATGAGGGCGCTCTCGCCTCAGCGGTAGAGGTGGTGGGCTTCTGCGTACGCCAGGACGGAGCGCGGCACGAGGTGCGTCACGTCGCCCCCTTTGGCCAGGGCCTCTCGCACTTCGCTGCTGGACACATGGGCCATGGCTGGCCCCACCGCTTCCTTGGAGGGGTGGCCGGCCCGGTTGAGCACCAAGAGACGGGCCAAGGTGCGCAGCGCGTCGGGCTCCTTCCAACTCGGAAGCTCCCGGACAATGTCGCTGCCCACCACCAGCGTCCAACGCACGTCGGGGAAACGCATGGAGAGGTGTCGGAGGGTGTCCACCGTGCGCCCTTGCCCCCCCAAGGTGTGCTCGACGTCCGAGACGCGGAGCCACCCCGAGGCCTCGGCGCAAAGGAGCTGGCACATGTTGCGTCGGTGCTCGAACGGGGCGAGGCGCTTTCCGAAGGGGTGGTGGTCTGCCGGGACGAGCCACACCTCGTCCACCGGCTCGGTGGCCCGCACGAAGTGCGCGGCCAGCAAATGGCCGACGTGGGGAGGGTTGAAGGAACCGCCGATGAGCGCGACATCCATGGCCGTCTTTTGAGGCTCAAGCGTAGAGCAGGTAGGGCCGGCGGCGCTCCAGGAAGGCCTCGGAGGCCGTGTCGAGAAGCCTTGCCACTTCCACAAAGGGCGCACCGGCCTCCAGGGCGAGCCGGACGGCGTCCGTGCCACACAGCAAGTCAAAGGCGCTCCTGTCCTGGACGAATTCGTAGGCGTCCGTCCGCCAGGAGAAGTCTCCGGGGGCTTGGGCGCGCGCGGACATGAGGGCGGCCAGTCCGGTGCGGACGGGCCGGAAGGCGCGGCCGTCCACCACGTGCAAAAACACTCCGGCACAACTGTTCCCCCGGTGCTTGTCGAAGGTGGGTGTGAAGTGCACCGGACGGACAGCCAGGCCCGGAAGCCCCACCGCGGACAGCGCCTGGGCGAGGGCGTACGCGTCGAGCCACGGCGCGCCGAATTGCTCGAAGGGACGGCACGTCCCCCGCCCCTCGGAGAGGTTGGTGCCCTCCAGGAGGCACAGGCCCGGGTAGACGAGCGCCGTGTCCACCGTGGGCATGTTGGGCGAGGGAGGGATGAAGGGCAGCCCGGTGTCCGCCCAGGCCATGCCGCGCGTCCAGCCCTGGCAGGGCACGACGGTGAGCTCCGTGCCCCAGTGCGCTTCGCCCTCGAGGAGGCGGGCCAACTCGCCGGCCGTCATTCCGTGCCGAGCGGGCACGTCATACAGCCCGACGAAGGAGTGAAAGCCAGCCTCCACGTGGTTGCCTTCCACCAACAGGCCGCCGAGGGGGTTGGGCCGGTCGAGCACGACGAAGGAAACACCGGCCTGCGCGCAGGCCTCCATGGCCAGGGCCATGGTGGCCACGTAGGTGTAGTAGCGGGCGCCGACGTCTTGGACGTCGAAGACGACGGCGTCGAGCCCGGCCAGCCACTCGGGCCGGGGGCGAAGCGCCTCGAAGCTCGTGCCGTAGAGGGAATGGACGGGGACGCCAGTCCGGGCGTCGACAGCCTGCCCCACCGCTTCCATGTATTGGGCCTCGCCCCGCACCCCGTGCTCGGGTCCGAAGAGGGCCTGTAGGGAGACGTCCGGGGCACGGTGAAGCAAGTCTGCGAGGTGGTGGAAGTGCGCGTCCACGCTGGTGGGGTTGACGATGGCGCCCACCCGCCTTCCGCGCAGGACCCGAAAGTCCTGTGCCGCCCAGACGTCGAGTCCAGTCTTCACCCGCATGGGAGAGGGCCCCCGAGCTGGCGAGTCGGCGTGCGCAAAGCGGACGGGAGGCTAATGCCGCGACGGCTGGAGCGGGCGTAGTTTCTTTTCCGGCTCCGCGCGCCGCACCGCCTGGGCGTCCCTGGGACGCCCGTGCCGGCCGTAGAAGTCCGCCAGCGCCGCGGTGACGGTGGGGTTGGTGGGCTCGTCGTGGTGCAGTTTCACCAGCACCGCCTCCGCCTCCGCCGGCTTCCCGCCGTCCTCCAGCACCCGGCCCAGTTGAAGGCGACGCCCGACGGAGCGCTCCCCCGACGCCAGCAGCGCCCGAAGCTGCGTCTCCGCCAGCGCCCAGTCCTTGCTGCGGATGCCAATGGCCACCAGTCGCGTCCTGGCCTCGGTGTAGTCCGAGCGCAGCGACACCGCCTCCTGGTACAACGCGCGCGCCCCGCGGTCGTCTCCTTGGCCCTCTTTCACTTGGGCCGAGAGGTAGCGCAGGCGCGGGTTGTCCGGCGCCAGCACGCGCGCGATTTGGAGGTGCTTCTCGATGGCGGCCGCCGGCGCCCCGAGCTTGAGCCCCAGTCGGGCGGCTTCGAGGTGGGCCAGCGCCGAGGGTGGTGTCCTCTGGGAGAGGGACTCGGCCATCTGCAGCGCCGCCTCGTCCTGTCCGGCCTGCTCGAGGGACAGCACCTCCTCCACGCCAGAGCCCGTCGCGCTCCCCGTCACCGCCAACACGAGCCCCAAGAGTGCGGCGAGCATTGGAAAGGTGCGTAGCAGAGCCCGCGGGCGTCCCTCAACGGCTTGACAAGGCCCCAACCGACGTCCGACACCGCACGGGCCTTGCCTTTCTCAATACGGACCCTACAGGACCTTGCCTACGCCGACATCCTCGCCGCCCTCGGCGCACGTTGCCGTACCGACGTCGGCCGGGAGCGCGCGCTGGCGCGCCCCTTCCTCGACGGCCCGGACAGCGTCCGGGCGGCGCTGGCCCGGGTGGAGGAGGCCCGGGGCCTCCTAGAAGAAGCCGAGGCCCTGCCGCTGGATGGCGTGGCCGACGTCCGCGGCCACGTCGAGCGCGCGGCCAAGGGCGCGTTGCTCGACCCGTCGGAGCTGCACGTCTGCGCCCGTACCCTCTTCGCCTTTCTGCGCACCCGCGAAGTCCTCCTGGCCCGCGCGCAGGACCTCCCCCTGCTGGCCGCCATCGCTCAGTCTCTGCCCGCGCTCGAGCCCCTGGCCGCGCGACTCGAGGTGAGCTTCGAGGCCGACGGCAGCCTCTCCGAGCGCGCCAGCCCCGCGCTGCGAGAGGCACGGGCGCACGTCCGGGGGCTTCACCGTGCCATCAAAAACCGCTTGGAGACGCTGCTCCGCGAGCCGGCCTTCACCATCCATCTGCGCGAGGCCTACTACTCGGTGAGAAATGGACGCTACGTCCTGCCCGTCCTGGCCCAGGACCGCGCGGCCGTGCCGGGCATCGTCCACAACGCGAGCCAGACGGGGCAAACCCTCTTCGTCGAGCCGCAGCCCCTGGTAGGCCTCGGAAATGACTTGGCCATTGCCGAGTCCGTGGTGTTGGAGGAGGAGCGGCGAGTGCTCCAGGAGCTGTCCGGCCGGGTGGGCGTCCAGGCCGAGGCGCTCCAGGGGGGCGTGGTGGCCGCCTCCGAGTTGGACGAGGCCGAGGCTGCCGCTCGACTGGCCAAGGCCCTGGACGCTGCTGCTCCGGAACTCGAGCCCGAGGAGGGGCCGCTCGAGCTCCTCCAGCTGCGTCACCCGCTGCTTGCGCTCCGCGGCGTGGCCGTCGTCCCCAACGACGTCGCACTCACCCAAGGCGTGCGCGCCCTCGTCATTTCCGGGCCCAACGCCGGCGGGAAAACCGTCACCCTCACCGGCGTCGGCCTGGCCGCCCTCATGGTACGCGCCGGACTGCCCATTCCGGCCGCCGCCGGCTCCCGGCTGCCCCTCTACGCCCAGGTGCATTCCGCGGTGGGCGACGCCCAGGACCTCGGGCAAGGCCTGTCCACCTTCAGCGCCCACGTGGCGGAGCTCAAGCGCATCAGCGAGGCGGCCGGCCCGGGCTCGCTTGTCCTCATCGACGAGATTGCGGCGGACACCGACCCCCGGGAGGGGGCGGCGCTGGCCATCGCCTTCCTGGAGGAGCTCCTCGGGCGCGGCGCGCGGGCGCTCGTCACCACCCACCTGGAGGAGTTGAAGGCACTCACCCACGTGGACGGGCGGTTTCTCAACGCCCGGGTGGGCTTCGACGCGCGGCGGATGGCGCCCACCTACCGCCTCCAGCTGGGCGCCGCCGGGAGCTCGTCGGCCCTGGAACTTGCCGAGCGCATGGGCCTCTCGAAAGAGGTGGTGGCCCGAGCGCGCGCGCTCGCCGCTGGAGCCGGGGGCCCGCTCTCCCAGGCCCTGGTGGCCCTCGAGTCCGAACGGCGCCAGTTGGCACTGGCGACGGAGGAAGCCCGGACGGCAGCCGCCGAGGCCGCGTCACGTGCCCAAGCCCTCGAGGCGGCGCAACGGGCCGCAGAGGAGACGGCCCGGGCGGCCGCGGCCGAGGAGGCCCAACAGCGCGCGCTCAAGAGCCAACGCGCGCTGGCGGAGGTGTCCGCCCTGTTGGCTGAGTTGCGAGAGAAGGCCTCGGTGGAGCGCGCCGAGGCGGCCCGCTCCACCCTCGCCCTTCAAGCCAAAGAGGCGCAGGCCCGGGCCGAGGCAAGCCGCGTGCAGCGCGCCCGCGGGCATGCGCCGCCGCCCTCCGGACTCGCCGTCGGGCAACGCGTCCACCACCTCGGCCTAGGACGGGACGTGGAGGTGCTGGCGCTGGAGGGCGACGAAGCCCTGGTGGCGGTTGGCTCGCTCAAGCTGCGCGCGGCCAAGGACGTCCTCGCCCCTCCACGCGAGGCCTTCACGTCGCCGCGCCGCGGGCTTGCAACCCGCCGGGAGGCAGCCCAGGAGCGCGCCCGGGCGGCGGCGCCGGCCCCCCTGGAGGCCGGTGTCCCGCGCTGCGACGTCCGCGGGTTGCGGGCCGACGAGGCCCTGCGAGAGGTGGAAGCCTTTCTGGACCGCGCCTTCCGCGACGGCGAGCCCGCCGTCCTTTTGGTGCATGGCCACGGCACCGGTGCCCTTCGGCAGTCGCTTCGGGCAGCGCTGTCGGCCTCTCCTTACGTCCAGAGTCACCAGCCGGGAGAGTCGTACCAGGGCGGAGACGGCGTCACTCGGGTAGCCTTGAGGGACGGATGAGACTTCGCCTCGTCGGCCTCTTGGTGTGGGGGGGAGCCGCAGCCGGCTGCGCCGCACCCTTCACGGGCCCTTTGGTGGACGCGCACGCCCACTATGACCCGGCGGGGCAGCTGCGCCCCCGCTCCGGACAAGCGGCGGGCAGCCTGACGGCGGACATGGACCAGGCCCACGTCGAGCGCGCGGTGCTTCTGGCCGTGCCGGCCCCCCTGGCCGACGCGGCTGGGGTGCGCCAGGCCAATGACCAGTTGGCGGCCTTCGTCCGCGCACACCCCGGCCACTTCCTCCCCATCGCCGCGCTTCCGGCCCTGGAGGGCGACACAGCGCTGAGGGAGACGGAGCGCGTCGCGCCGTTGGGCTTTGCCGGGGTGAAGCTCTCGCCGGAGCGGCTGGAACTCGGGGCCCCTGAGGTGCGAGCCCTGGTGGCCCGGGCAGCGGCGCTGAAGTTGGTGGTGTACATCGAAGGCTGGTGGCCGGACGCCGCCTATGAGGTGGGTAAGCTCGCCCTCGCCCTTCCCCAAGCCCGTCTCGTCCTCACGCACCTTGGCGGCGTGCGCTTCAGCGACGTCCTCCTCTTTCGCGTGCTGGACTTGCACCCCTTCACCCCGCGCAACGTCTGGTTCGACCTGTCCGGCGTCGCCTCGCTGTACGTGGACTCGCCCTACGCCGCGCAGCTGCTGTGGGTGTGCCGGCAGGTGGGCGTGGACCGAATTCTCTTCGGCTCGGACTGGCCACTCACCAGCCTCGCGGACGCGGCCAGCAGTGTGCGGCACCTCGGCTTCACCGCGGCAGAGCAGGCGCTCATCTTCCAGGAAAACGCCGACGCCCTCTTCCACTGGTGAGAGGGCGCGCCGTTGGTCCCCCCGGGGGCTGCCCAAGAGACAAACGCGTCCGTCTCTGCCTCTAGGAGGGGCAGCAAACCCTGGGGAAGCCCAGCTCCGCCGTGGGCCGGCAGTTCGGCGTTCAGGCCGGCATACGACTCGAGGCCCCGGCTAGGGCGGGCCGCCCTTCGCTGCTTCCGGCTGCGGTTGGGCGTCCAGCCGCGCGCGGAGGGCGAGCCCAGCCGTCGTTCCGCGGAGCCGCATCAGCGAGCGGACGTAGTAGGCCAGCGCCCAGACGTCACTCGTCTTCTCGGGAAGAACGTTGGGGTCCCAGGCCGGCATCGCCGCACCCGTCACGCCAGCAACGAGCAAGCGGTAGAGGTCCGCGAGTTGCGAGTCATCGCGCGGCGAACGGACTTGGTTTACGAGGAAGTCCGGGCGGCAACAGCTTCACCTTGTAGTCCCCGGCCAGTGTAGTCGCTGTCCTTAATTTCCGGCTGGTACATGGCCGGGCGGAAGTCGCTCTTCGGCTTACCGGTGAGCGCCACCGAGGCGTCGCTGATTTCCTCCGGCGTGGCGTACGCCGGGTGACACGTCAGGCACTGCGTGTACCCGTGGTAGAGGAGCTTGCCCCGCGCCACGGCCGCCGCTTCCTTCCCCACCCAAGGGTCCGGCGCGGGGATGACCGGCTCGCCCACGGCGTCGTCGTCCTTCCAGGCGTCGGACAGCGTCTTGATGTACTGGATGATGCTGTTGAGCTTCTCGGTGGGGACCTCCCAACCGAGCATCGCCGAGCCGTGGAGGTTGCTCTGGACGATGCGCACCAAGTCCTCGTCACGCGGGAGCTTCTGGTCGAGTACCCAGCCGAACTTGAATTCGCCCTGGGTGAAGTTCCGAGGGGGCGGACGGAAGCCCTCCGCCGCTGGACCCCGGCCGTCACCCTTGTCACCGTGACAGGCGCGGCAGTACTGCAAATAGGCCACGTGCCCCTCGTTGAGCACTGCGGCCGGAACCACCTTCCCGGCCAGCTTGACGGGGGCGCTGAACGTGGCGTCCTCCCGGTGACAGCCGGCGAGACCGAGGACAGAAGCGAGTGCGACGTTGAGCCAGCGCACGGTTGAACCTCTCTAGATGACGAAGATGAGCAGGTACATGGTCAGCCACACCACGCCCACGAAGTGCCAGTACATCACCCAAAGCCGGAGCCGATTGTTGCGCGCGGCGTTGAGCGTCCCGCGCAGCACCGCCGGCGAGTAAGAAGCCCGAGCCCCACGAGACCCACCAGGACGTGGAGGGCGTGGAAGCCGGTCAAGCCATAGACCACCGCGGCCAGAGACCCGTCCTCGCAGCGTCAGCCCGGAACTGAAGAGCGACGTCCAGAGCAGGACCTGAAGCGCGACGAACAGAGCGCCGAGAGCAAGACCGGCAACCAGAGCTGTCACCACCTGGGCCGACTCCCCGCGGCGAGCGCGCGCGCAGCGCGCGCTGGAGCGCGAGTGAGGTGAGGGCAAGAACCCGTGTGTTGACCGCCGGCAGCAGCCGCGGCAAGCGGTGGCGTGCCCGGCGGCGGCCAACCCGGCTGTCGCAGCCGCAGGACGCCATAGGCGAAGAAGAGCGAGGCGAACATCATCGCCCAGCTGCCCAGAAAGATGAGCCATCCCCAGCCAAGCGGTGGCCTCGCCGCGCGCCGCGACCGGGCGGTAGCGGATGACGCCGCCGCGTGGCCATCATGCTCACGTCGCTCCCCGGGCCGCGGTCCGCACCGAACCGGGCTCCTCGCTGGCCACCACCTCGGCCTGGCCCACCCAGTCTCGTCCCAGCTTCCTCTCCATCTCGGGGTTCGAGTACTCGTGCGGGCCGCGGACGACGACGGGAATGACGTCGAAGTTGTGGACCGGCGGCGGCGAGGGGATCGACCACTCGAGCGTGCCGACCTGCCACGGGTTGGCCTCGGCCTTCTTTCCCCGGCACATGCTGTGGAAGAAGTTCAAGACGAAGAGGAGCTGACCGAAGAAGAGCGCGAAGGCGGCGTAGCTGGTCCAGCGGTTCAGCGGCTGAAGGTGCTTGAAGACGTGTACTGGAACGGGTCGTAGAGCCGCCGCTGCTGGCCCGCGTAGCCGACCACGAGCTGGCCGCCGAAGACCAGGGTGATGCCCGACGACGCTGAACCAGAAGTGAATCTTGCCGAGCGTCTCGTCCATCTTCCGGCCGAACATCTTCGGGAACCAGAAGTAGATGCCGGCGAAGCTCGCGAGGAACGAGGCCGCCGCCATCGTGAAGTGGAAGTGACCGACCACGAACATCGTGTCGTGGAGGTAGAGGTCGGGCGACGTTGGCCCGAGGAAGATTCCGGTGAGACCGCCGAGCCCGAAGACGAACACCATCCCGAGCGCGAAGAGCATCGGCGTCGGTGAGCCGGATCGACCCCTTCCAGATGGTGTGCAGCCAGTTGAGGAACAGCACCTCGGCCGGGACGCTGATGATGAGCGTGAGGAGCATGAAGCCCTGCCCAAGCAGCGGATTCATCCCGGTCACGAACATGTGGTGGCCGTAGACGACCGCGCTGAGCACGGTGACCGCGCACATCGCGAAGACCGAGCCCTTGTACCAATAGGCCGGCTTGCGCGCGAAGAAGGACAGCAGGTCGGCGACGATGCCCCAGGCCGGGAGGATGAGGATGTAGACCTCTGGGTGCCCGAAGATCCAAAAGAGGTGCTGGAAGAGGATCGGGTCGCCCCCGCCCTTCACCGCGCCGCGCCGGCGACGAAGAACTGCGTGCCGAAGAGCGGTCGAGGAGCAGGAGCAGCGCCGCCGAGCCGAGCACCGGGACGAAGAGGACGTTCAGGATCGCGGTGAGCCAGAGGCCCCCACACCGTGAGCGGCATCCGCATGTACGTCATGCCGGGCGCGCGCAATCGGATGACGGTGGTGACGTAGTTGACGCCGCCCATGATGGTCGCCACGCCGGTCACGAAGATCGCCGCGACCACCAGCGTCTGCCCCGCCCGGGCGTGCCGACGTTGGTCGAGAGCGGCGGGTACGTCGTCCACCCGGCGCCGGCGGTGCCGAGCTCTCCGAAGAACGAGGCGATGACCAGCACCTGGCGAGACCACGAACGTCCAGAACGACAGCGCGTTGAGCAACGGGAACGCCATGTCCCGCGCGCCGATCATCAGCGGGATGCAGAAGTTGCCGAACGCGCCGATGAGGAGCGGCGTGATCGCGAAGAAGATCATGATCAGGCCGTGCATCGTGAAGATGCTGCTGTAGAGCGCCGGGCCAATCACCCCGCCCGAGCGCGCAGAGAGAGCTTGCCCGAGCACGGGCACCGGCTGGCCCGGGTAGGCCCACTGCCAGCGGATCATCATCGCCAGCATGCCGCCGAAGAGCGAGGAAGAGCAGCCCGGCCCAGAGGAACTGCTTGGCGATGACCTTGTGATCCGAGCGAGAAGATGTACTTGCTCCAGAAGCGTGGTCGGAGGCGGATGGATCGGCTGCAGCGCCTCGATGGTCTGGCGATTGAAGGCGGCTTCCTGTGCAGTCATTCGATCCTCGCTGCTCGGCCCAGTCCCAGCCCCAATGGGCGTCCTTGTCCGTCGGGTCAAAGGCGCGCGCCGCGTTGACGGAGGTCACCTTGCGCCCAGCGGTCGTACTCCGCCCTGGGGAGCACCGTGAGCAGTCGCCCTCATCTTGTAGTGGTTGGTCCCGCAGTGCTGGGCGCAGACGATGTCGTACGCGCCGGTCTCCTTCGCCTGGAACCACATCCGGTTGATCATGCCGGGCATCGCGTCCTGCTTGATGCGCATGTTCGGGAGGTAGAAGCTGTGGATGACGTCGGCCGAGGTCGAGCTGGAAGATGACCGGCGCGCCGACCGGGACGACGATGTCGTTGAGCACGACGATGTCGTCGGCGGTGTTGAACTTGCCGTCGGGGCCGGCGTAGCGCGCGTCCCACGCCCACTGGTGGGCGTTGATCTCGATGCGGACCACGCCGGGCTTCGCCTCGGCGCCCTTGAAGTCGAAGAAGGTCCCGAACATGAAGGCCGTGCTGTGGTAGAGCAGGTCCCCGTCGACCACCACGAAGATTAGGGCCGCCGCCAGTGCCGTCCAACGCCAGGACTTGAAGTCGGCGCCATGGTCGTGCACCGCTTTGTGCTTGGGGCCGTGCATCACCACCGACCACATCATCCACACCACGGTCATGAGGAACAGAATCAGCACGAAGATGGTCGTGGTTTCGATCATCTCGTCGATTTTCCAACCGGATTCGGAGCCGTCACGCATCAGCTTGACGGGCTCGAACGGGTTGGGAAGCACGGACATCGCGAGGAGCGTGAGGGAATGCATCTCTGGAACGACCTCCCGCCGGCGTTACGCCAGGCGGCGCACGAACCGGATGACCACTGCCGAAATAACGTAGGGCACAGCGAACATGAAGGGCAGCAACCACACCGCTCTCGAGGACTGGCCCTGCGCGCACATCGGACAGGCCAGCAGCTGAAAGGCGAGTGAGGTCACGTCGAAACCACCCAGCCCAACCCGCGCCACACGGCGTCGGAGCAGAGAATGAGAGCGTAAAACGCCGCGATGATGAGCGGAATGGCAACCAGGCTCTTCATGGTGCGCGTTTCGCCGCCGAGGCCCATGGCCACCAACGCGAAATAAGCCGCCTGGGCAATCGCCAGGACGAACAGTGCGACGGTGACCAACCCGCGGCCCCCATTCGACATTGCAGTCAGGACCTCCAGGGCGGTGAGTACCACCAGCACCCCCAACACCACCCAAGTCTGTGCAGGCGTGAGGTGGTGTCCAGACGAAGCCTCGACACTGTGCGCGTCCGCACTCACGTTAGCTCCCCACCGGAATGAGGTAGACGAGGACGAAGACGATGTTCCAGACGAAGTCGACGAAGTGCCAGAAAAGGCCGAGCAACTCAATGTCGTTCGCTGTCGCCACCCCACGGACGTTCCTCGCCAGGGTGATGAGCAGAAAGACGACACCCGCCACGACGTGGAGCCCGTGAAAGCCGGTGATGACGTAAAACGTGCTGGCGTAGGCGCTCTGCCCAAAAACCAGCCCCTCTTTCAGTAACCCCGGGTGGAAAATGCCCACCCACTCCGCGTACTGGCCCACGAGGAAGAGCACTCCCAGTGTGGCGGTGATGGCCAGCCAGCGGCTACTCCGGCTTCGGTTCCCCGAGGAGGAGTCGTCGTAGGCGCGAATGATGGTGACGCTGGAGACGGCCAAAACCAGCGTCAGCAACGCTGTAAACGGGATATTGAGCGAGGGCTGCCCGGGGTGGTGCCATACCGTGCTTTCGGCCCGAAGGATGCCGTAGCCCAGCAACAGACCGGCAAACGAGAACCAGTCCGACAAGCAGGAAAATCCACATCGCCATCTTGGCGGGGCGGACATTTCCGAACTGTCGGTCCGGCGGCCAAACGGCTGACGGATGGTCATGCGCCGACGCGCTCATCAGAACTGTTCCGCGATGGGGTATTCGGAATTGGGCGGCGTCTGAAGCGTGAGCACGTAGTGCACCAAGTCCCAGCCGTCCTGCGGACTGATGCTGTCTCCGAAAGACGGCATGGGGCTACCGTTCACCCCGGTCATGAACGTCCGGTAGAGGTCGTCGTTGGTGCTCCCGCACTTGCGCTTGTCGCTGGCAGCGAAGTTGAACGGCTGGTCGGGGAAGCCCCAGTCGTCCCGCAGCGTTGGAGCCGAGGCGCCGTTGCCCTTGCCCTCCGGCCCGTGGCACTTCTCGCACTGGTTGTTCTTCCAGATGACGCGTCCCCGCTTTTGCGAAGCCTCGTCGTTGGGCGGCTCCGGCGGAATGACGATGGGGATGCCCGGCGCCTCTTCCTTCCACTTCGGCGAGAACGTCTTCAAGTATTCAATGACGGCGAGAAGCTGCGGCTCCCCGAGGATGTTCCAGAAGGGCATGTACGTGTGGTACAGGCCGGTGTTGAGCGTCCGCAGCAAATCGTCATTGGTGGGAAGCGTCCCGCTGGGCGTGGACCGGCACTTGAAAATGCCGGAGGTAAAGTCCCGGGGCCTCGGCTCGAGCCACTGTGCGGAATAGCCGCGCCCGTCTCCCAGTTGGCCGTGGCAGGACACACAAAACCGCAAGTAAACCGTCTCGCCCTTCGCGGCGAGCTTCTCGTTGATGGGGACTGGCTTGTCGTCGGCCCAGGCAGAACTGGGCAGCGTCAGGGCCGTCGAGAGGGAGAGGAGGACCGCGAGTAGTGGACGGTGCGTTGTCATCGTGGAGTCCTCGGTTAGTAGGCGAAGTCGATGCCAAGCAGGAGGGAGGTTCCTAGCGGCGGGCCCATCCCGGGCGGGAGAGTGCCCTGGAGCTGAGTCGTGGCCGATTGACTGAACTCGGCCTGCAGCGCCACTGCGGCCCGACTCGAGAACGTGACGTTGTAGCGGACCAGGAAGTCATAG
Source organism: uncultured delta proteobacterium (assembly GCA_963745475.1). Classification (GTDB taxonomy): domain Bacteria; phylum Myxococcota; class Myxococcia; order Myxococcales; family Myxococcaceae; genus JADGRA01. The sequence continues at coordinate 854,367 of CAVUXN010000008.1, read as the reverse complement.
CTCCAGAAGTCCCCGGTGGCCTTGGAGAAGTCGGTTGACCCTTGCTGCAGCGTCACCACCCGGTTGTAGAGGAACGCGAATGTCCAGTCCGGGTTGGGCGTGTAGCTGAGCTCGACAAATCCGCCCAGCCATTGCGCATTCTGCGTGGGTGTTCCGTCCAAATTCTGGCCACCGTTGATGAGCGCCGCACTGTCCTGAGCAAACTCGACCGCGCCGTCCAGCGTCAGCGGGTTGACGGCACTCAGGAAGTGCATGTGGAGCTCCCCGCCAATGCGGTAGAAGCTGGCGAGGTTGTACCCCGTGCCGGAGACGCAGTTGCTGCCGTCCTGGGGATTGCACGTGATTCCCGGCCCGAGCCCTGCGACCGTCTGCCCTCGGGTAGCAGCCCAGCCGAGGGCTCCGAAGACTCCCGGTTCGATGGCCGCCAGAAAGTCGTTGCCGGTGAGCATGTAGTACTGCACATGGGCCCAGAGGGTGGGATTGCTCACCCAGTTGGCCGACCAAAACGGGATTCGCCGAGTCCGCGTTCAGTAGCGCCGCAGAGAAGCGGAAATTGTCGAGCTCGTTGTGGCCGTAAATCTCAACGCCGTTGTAGTTCGAGCCAGGCGCGAAGGTGACCGAGCTGCCTTGGGCTTCGAAGAAATAGATTTGGTACAGCTGGGTGAGCTGATAGCTGCGGTGCTGGTCGATGGGAAGGTCCGTGAGAGCGCCCTTGCCAACCCGAACGTTGAGGTACGGCGTTCCGAAGAGGCGGGTAAAGACCACCCACGCCGACTCGAGGTCACCGCCCTCCGGCGCATTCAAGTTGAAGCTCGCCGACGCGAGCTGGGCTTCCACCACCAGGAGGAACCCAATCTGCTCGCCCAGCGTCCCGGCCGTCAGAATGTCGAGGCCTAGGAAGCCGAACGTCCCCGTAGTCGTCGTCGCCAGGCCGTTGGGGTTACTGGCCGTGGGCGCAACGGGCTGCAGTGTGTTCGAGTTGAACTCGTAGCCAACGGTGGAGCGGAAGGCGAGCGGGAAGTACCCCGGGCCTTGCGTCACCGGGTTGTCGCGCTCGCGGTTCATCCGGTAGCCGTTGTCTCGGAAGTTGATGCCGAAACGGTTCAACCTTGGCCAGTTGGTATGGCACGCGGAGCAAGCCAGCCCGTATTTCCGCGCGAACGCAGGAATGGCGTGGGCCGCTGCTGGCACCAACACCGCCCCCACTGCAACCAAGACAGCGACGAGTGACCCTCGGCGTCTCATGCAGCCCCTCCCGTTGAACGAATCGCGCAGGCAGCAAACACTTTCGCGGCATTCCGGTTTCAACGCTTAAATTTTGCATCAGTCCTGCTCATTCATTAAAAACAATTGCAGACGCGCCGCGGTAAAGCATTCCACGGTAGTCTTTTCCACTGAAATCTCAAATGTTGAGAAGCAAAGTCATTTCCGAAATGAGACGCACCTGCGGGCGCTCGCTCGGACCAACCGGGCGAGCCCGACCCGAAGATGTCGGACGGGCGCGACCTCTCGCCTGCTGCGGCTTCCTCGCACTCGATCTGGGCGGACGCATTTGTGCCCGCGGAGACGCCATTGGGCATCCCCGTTGCCCGTCAATGAATCTTGAGAAGCAAAATCACTTCTCGAAATAGGGACGAGCGGCGAAGTCCCTCCCCTGAAAACGCCTCTGTCTCCATAATAATGCGCTAGCGTTCGTTGCTCAAATTTCCATAAATTGTGCGCTCGAAAACCACAAGAAGCCCCACGGAAATCACAAACAGTTGAAAGGCACAGCACGGCGAAGAAGCCGCTTCTCAGTGACTGTTGAGAAGCACCGTTCAGCGCGGAGATGAGCCGGTTCTGCGCGTCGGGCGTTTCCACATTTTCCACGGCGCGCACCCGGCCTTGCCCATCGACCAGCACCACCGCTCCTCCGGCCTCCAAACTCGCGGCGCGGCCCAGTGAGAGCGCTCCCAATTCACCGAGGAGTCGGCGCGCGTCCGGGCCCACACCGACGCGCCATTGCCGCGGGTTGGCATGGTGACGACTCGACTCGGTCGCCGGGTCGAGGACGGGGTGACTCCGCGGCACCGCCACCTCCAGAATGCCAGCCGCAGGACCCACGTTGCGCAGACGGTACTGCAGGCGCTCGAGCGCACTCCCCAAGCGCTCGGCACAGTCCAAGCACCCCGTGTCGACAAAGCCCACCAGCCAGACCCGGCCGGCCAAGCGTCTCACGGTCGAGCTGTTGGCCGCCCGGCTCTACGAGCGTGAAGGGCGGAAGTACTGCCCAGGACCTGCGGCACGGACGGAGGTCGGCGCAGGAGTCCCGAGACCAGCGGCCAACCGGCCAAGAGGCCGACTGCCAACGCCCAGAAAAGAGGCCGCCCACCAGCGTGGAGTCTCCGCTGGAAGGTGGCCGGCAGCGCCTCGGTCGCGATGGAGCTTGCCTACTTAATCTTCGGCGAGAAGGTGGCCTTCCCGCCAGCGGTCACGGTGACCGTGGCGCTCTTGGGACTGGCCACTTCGTGGAAGGTGGCAATCTCGTAGGTCCCCGGCGGGATGTCCTTAATCTCGAAGGTGCCATCCTTTCCGGTCAGAACGGCGTAGGGGGTCTCGGCGGTGAAGATTGCCCCACGCATGAAGTCGTGGATGTCGCACTTGAGCGTCATGCCGCCGGCCTTGGTGATTTTCTTGGGGATGACCATCCCTTGCTTCGGCTCAGCCAGGTTGATCACCGTGGTGGTCCCCAAGTAGGAGTGAATGTTGTGAAGAATCGGGTCGCTGTTGGTGACCTGGAGTTCCGTGCCCTTGCCGATGATTTGGGTGTGCGGCTGGTAATGGCACCCCTTCTGGTCGATGACTGGCTTGGCCGGGAAATCCATCTTCTTTCCAGCCTTGATGTCCACCAGGTAGACGACGACGTTTTCAACCGAGCCGTCTGCAGCCACGGACCAGGCATCCTCGGCGCGGGTGGCACCGCACGTTCCCGGGTCTTGCGTCACCTTAATGGTCGCCGCCTTGGGTGGAGTCCCGTCGTACGTCACCTTGCCGACGACGGACCCTCCATTCGTCACCGGCGCCTCCGTGTATTCGGCTCGGGCCACAGAAGAAAAGAGGACGATTGCCGTCACGCAGAAAATCCGCATCATGTGCTCCCAGGTGTCGACGTCCGGAAAACGAAAAAGCCAATTTTTTGGAATTAACTAATTCTGTCAAGTCATTTCCAACTGGAATGACGCGATGCGTTCTCCTTTATTTCATTTTCGAGATTTCTTCTTCGAAAGCGCCTCGCGTGCTTCCAGCTCTTTCAGCTCCGCGAGGACCTCAGGTGTAATTTCTGGCGCCGGTGCCTCGGCCCGAAAACGTCGGAGCGCGCGCAAGGCTGCCGCGTCATCTCCGTCGCGAAGCGCGAATCCCGCGGCAAACATCGACGCCTCCCAGCCCGCCGGTCCGTGGGCGAGGCGCTCCAACGCCGCGCGAGCGGCGGCCTCATTGCCCAGCACCCCCGTCAGCACAGCCTGGTGAATGCTGGCTTCGGCGTCCGTCGGCGCTGCGGACAGCGCGCGAAGGACCAGCGGCTCGGCCTCTTCGAAGCGCTCCCGCACCACAAGTGCGTGGGCCGCCGCGTCCAGAGCGGCCACCGAAGCATCGACGGGCTCGGCGGCAGCCAGGAGTTTCTGGAGAAAGGGGTCGGCCTCGGCCTCGGACGGCGGCTCGGCTTGCAAGGCCAGCGGTGGAGAGTCTCCACCGCTCTCCGCCGCCAGTTGCCGCTCGGCGCGCGCCCGCGCCAAGTAGGAAATGCCGATGACCGAGCCCGCGGCCAGCAGTAGCACCGGAAGGAGCAACAGGGACGGACGAGACCGCGAGAAGGCGCCCTTCGCCACTTGACTCACCGCCGCCGTCTGCGTCCGCGGCCCCTTGCGCCGCCCGACGGGCCCTTCTTTGTCGAGGGCCGTTGTCCGCCCCGCGCTGCTCCGGCCGCGGGCCGCTGTGCCCGGGGCGGCTGACCGCCGCTCTTGGAGCCGCGCTTCCCGCCGCGCAAGCGGTCGAACCCTGGATGGGCGGAGTCCGCTCCGGGTTCCATGTCGGCGGGGCCAGTGCCCCAATCCACCAAGGTGAAGTCCATCTGCCGCCGCGCCAGGTTAACGCTGCGCAGCTGCACCGTGACCGCTTGCCCCACCCTCACCCGCCGTCCATCGCCGAGCACCAGCGCGTGCAGGCGCTCGTCGAAACGCGAGCGAATGCCCAGGCCCTCGGACGCTACCAGGCCCTCGACATGCTCCGTGTCGAGCTCGACGAACATCCCGAAGTCCGTCACTCCAGAAACCGTCGCTCGAAACGACTCCCCCACCCTGGGTTGCATCAAGAGCGCCGCATAGAAGGAGGTGACGTCGCGCTCGACCTGCATCGCCGCGCGCTCGCGCTCCGAGGCCCGGGTGGCCATGCTGCGGAGTGCATCCACCTCGCGCTCGAGCTCCGGAGCGCCGCGTCCCCGCCCCTGCCGGCGCCAGTCCGCGCGTAACAGGCGGTGCACCAGGAGGTCCGGGTAGCGGCGAATGGGCGAGGTGAAGTGCAAGTACTCGTCCGCCGCCAACCCGTAGTGGCCCACCGAGTCGGGCGAATAGACGGCCTGCATCATCGAGCGCAGCAGCACCTGGTTGAGAGCCCGCTGCTCGGGCTTTCCTTCCAGCTCCTGGATGAAGCGGTTCAGCTCGAGAGACGTCGGCTTGCGGCCACCCGGGACGCGCAAGCCGTGCGCCCGCCCGAGCTCGGCGAAGGCTTCCAGCTTGGCTTCGTCAGGCTCGGCGTGAAAGCGGTACACCGAGGGCAGTCCTTCCGTCTGGAAAAACGCCGCCACCGCCTCGTTGGCGGCGAGCATGCATTCTTCGACGAGGCGGTGGCTCTCCTTGCGCTCGCGCCGCTCCATCCGGACGGGGTGACCGGAGGCGTCCACCACCACCTTCGTCTCGGGCAAGTCGAAGTCCAGAGCCCCCCTGGCCTCTCGCATTCGCCGCAGCCCTGAGGCCAGCCCGGCAAGGCGTCGAAACAACGGGGCCATTGCGTCGCGCCCCGGCACCGTGGCGCCATCCAGGACGGCCTGCACCTCGTCGTAGGTGCAACGCGCCGCGCTGCGCATGACTGCTGGGTACAGCGTGGCCTTTCGCCGCACCGCCCCGGGGCCAAATTCCATGTCCGCCACCAGGCACAGCCGGTCCTCGCCGGGACGCAGCGAGCAAATGCCATTGGAGAGGCGCTCGGGCAGCATGGGGAGCACCCGGTCCGGTAGGTAGACGCTCGTCCCCCGGTGGAAGGCCTCGGTGTCCAGCGCGCTTCCGGGAAGGACGTAGTGGCTGACGTCGGCAATGGCCACCACCAGCCGGGTGGCCCCGCCGGGCAAGTCCTCGGCCCACACCGCGTCGTCGAAGTCGCGCGCATCGGCCCCGTCGATGGTGACCAGCTGCAGGCCACGCAAGTCGCGGCGGTTTTCGGCGCGCGCCTCGGCCTCGGAGACGGTGGGCTCGACGCGGCTGGCGGCATCCATCGCCGCCGCCGGGAAGGTGTCACTAAAGCCGCGCGCCACCACCAGCGCCAGCACGTCCTGGGAGGGCTCGCCCGGCCGGCCGAGCGAGCCCATCACCTCGCCGGAGAGTGGGACGGAGCGTCCGCGGGGCGGAGCCAAACGGACCCGCACCACATCGCCATCCTGCGCGAGCTGGGTGGGCGGCACCTGCACCAGTCCGGGAATGGTGACGTCGTGGGGCCGCACCGCCGCCTCATCGCCCTGGAGGAGGTAGGTGCCCACCAGTTCTGAGCGTTGTCGTTCGACCACGTCGAGGAGCTCGGCCTCGGTCCGACCGCCACGCGTGTGCACCCGCACGCGAACGCGGTCCCCGTCGAGCGCCCGGGCCGCCTCGTGCGGAGGCAGGAAGAGGTCATCCTCGTCGCCCACGTCGACAAAACCGAAGCCGCGCTCATTGACTTGGAGGCGTCCCTCGCGCACCTGGTCGCCCCCGCTCGGGCGCCGTGCCTCGCCAGGTTTGGCTTTCGCATGCGGCGGCGCGTGCTTGGCCAGCGCGAAGCGCTTGCCGTCGCGCCGGACCGTACCCTGGCGCACGAGCTCGGCCAGCGCGCGCTCGACGGCGCCGCGCTTCTTCGTGGAAACACCCGCCCGGCGCAGAAGGTCTTGCAACCCGAGGGCTTGTCCGGCCTCTCGAAGCGCCTTCAACAGCACCGAAGGCTCGAGCGGCACGCCCGCGGCTCCGGAAGTCAGGCCTTCACCGAGAGGGTGGCCGGCACCTTCAAAAACTGAGCGTCCCCAAGCATTTCGCGACTCTATACAATCCATGCGGACCGATTCCCAGCCGTTGCTGGATGAATTTGAGGGGCCAAGTTTGGACGCGCCACGCAAGCCCTCCGCAGGGCGGCGGACAAGCCGCACAGCTCTTCTCCACCCCACGGCCTCGGGGCTACCGGCGCCTTCCTGCGAAGTCACACTGACCGACGGCCGCTAAATCGATAGCGAATGCATTCGTCGCAAACGCTTGCAACGCTGGGTCCGGTGACTGAGCTGTCTGTCACCTCGGTCTCCGGGTCTTTCCATCAGAACCCTCGTGGAGCATGTCCTTCGGCGTTGCCGGCGCTTCGGCTCCAGGCCCAGCATTTCCTGGATTGCCTTCAGCTGCTCCCGCACGTGAAGCCTCCCGCTGGGCGTTTTCGACAGCTCGCCCTTCACTTTGGCCTCAATCTCGTTTGCAACCCTCGTAGTATCGGTCACGCTTCGTCGGTTTAGGGTTTCTCGCAGCGTCACGCAGCATCATCCCGAGCGTCAGCTTGCAGGGCCACCGTTTCCAGGACGGCTTGCTTCTCCTCGATGCGGCAACAGCGACGTTGCGCGGCAATCAGGTCCGCCGAGGTGCCTCCGGGGTGGTTGATGGACTCCACTAGCTCGGTGGCTCCGCCGCCGGCAGCTCCGGCATCAACTTGATGACCTCATGGGCAACTTTCTTCAGGTTGATGCTCAGCGCCTCGACTTCGATGTCTTCAGTCATCTGCTCTCCCACCACCTCGATGCGCCGGCCTTGAAATATGGGGAGTCCTGGACGAGCTGCAGCACGCGAAAGCGGGCCAGGCCCTGCACCACCAGCGAGTAGTTGTCCTCGCCCATCTTCAACAGCTTGACAATGCGCGCTACCGTTCCCATCGCGTACAGGTCGCTGCAGCCTGGGTCCTCCTCCTCTGCCCGGCGCTGCGGTGACGACGCCGATGACACGGTCCGGTCGCGAACCGCGTCCTTGACGAGGGGATGTCTTCTGGCGCCCAACTAGTCGACCCGGCGCTGCACCGGCGGTCCCGCGGAGAACGACCTCTCCGGAGATCGCCATTGCCGAGTCGATCGGCCAGCACTGGGATTCCCAGCTTGACGGAATGTTCGCGACGAGTGACCCTGGGTACGTCGCGACCATGCTCGCGAATTGGCTGCAAGTCGTCTCGCCTACGTCTTCGGACGCATACGACATCCCCCTCACGGACTTGGCCTTCAGTCCTGGCGAGGGCGGGGTACGTCGCCGAGTTGAAGGCTTATGACGAGGCCTTCGCTACGTTCGTCCGCGGACGTTGCCCAGGACTGCGTCAACAGCAGCAACACGATGTTGTCATTACCGTCGACGTGCGAGACAGCTTCGTCGGCGGAACGCGCACGACCCGCGAATAGCGATGCCGTCAGCATCCCCGCGTCTGGAACCCATCGGCGAAATTGACGCCAACATCGACACGCTGGTCGCAAACCAGTTCCCCGCGCTGGCCGCGGAATTCCTCGGCGTCGAGCGTCCCCCGATGTCTTCACGGTCCACGGAGACGATGCTCCACCCTTCTACCTCGCTGTGTTCGGCGGCGGAGATGCTGGACCGGACCGACCCGGTGACGCGCATGCTTCCAGCGCCAGATCGCTTCCCTCCCTGCGGTCAATCCCTACACCGGTGCCACCGACCACTTGCTGGCCCAGATGGCGGACCAGGCAGCCGTGAAGGCCCTGCACATGTTCACCGCCGGCGACCCGGCACGGAACGCGACCTTCGTCTTCTTCGGTGACCCCGACTATTACATCACCGACTTCCCCGCGAGCACGTGCGCGACATGCATCAACCCCGCGTTTGCTTGGAACCACGGGGACATTCAGCGAGAAATCGCGCACACCTGGATTGGCCTCGTCGCGCCGAGCGTCTTGGAACCTCGGGACCGCACGCCCGTGGACAGACCACACCGACGTGCGGCCCGCCATCTGTCCGTCCTGGGACTGCGCGACAGCTACCAGCCCGACGGCCGGTCATCACCCAGGTCCTGCACGAGAGCGCGCTGGCTCAGCTCGACTCGATGACGACCCACCGTGGACACACTGGAGTGAATTGGGCGACGCGCTACAAACAGCTCAATGCAGTGCTTCGGCCGCTTCGCCCGGCGACTGCTGCCGGTCTCCGCCGCACGCACTCACTGGGGACGATGCGACGTATGCCGAGTTGGAAGGGAAAATCGACCGCCTCACCGACCGCCGCGACAAGCTGGCCGCGGAAATTAGGTCTGCAGCTCGACGGAGCGGAATTCGACGGCCATCCCATCAACCGCTGGGATGCACGGCGCCGGATGGAGGAAGCCGACCGGTTGATTGACGAGGCGACTGCCACCTGGCTCGCCGCTAAGCCTCCCATCGAAAGCCATCGCTCTGGCGAGGTGCAGCTCGAGCTGTCACGCCTTGCCGATGGTGGCAGGCGGCTTGGCCAGCCCGAGCTTCTAGAGGGGCGTCACGCCTTCACCGACACGGTGAGGCGTACCGTCTTATGCACCTGCGCCGGAGCGAAGGCCTTGGCCAGGAAGAAGTCGACGTCGAAGACGCCAGGGTTGCGCGGAGTGAAGAAAAATTCGCGCATGCCCGGGCCGCTGGCCGCCGGCTGGAAGTTGGCCTCGCGCAGCCCAACCCGCTTGGCCACCGTGGGTTCGATGGCCCACATGTGGCCGCTCCTCTCGGGGAGGGTGATGCTCAGCCCGTTGTTCATCTTCACCTCCAACGGGCCGTCGACATCGTTTCCCTCCACTTCGAGGACATCCAAATTGTCGCGCGAGACGCTGCGCAGCTCATGGGGCCGGAGCTCCACCACCTCCACCGCCACCCGTCCGCCCCACCCGGAGGTCTTGTCCAGGACGCCCGAGATTTGCACTTGGTGGCCGATGGACTTGCGCATGGACTTGGCCAGTTTCCCTTCCAAGAGGAAGGAGACTTGCTGGCGCGTGCCACCATTGGAAACCACCAGGACGTAAGCGTCGCCCGTCATCTCCAAAGAGCCGCGCAGCGTCGCAAAGCCGCGCATGCCGGCTCCCATGCCTGGGTTGGACACTTGCTCCAACTCTCCGGGTGACAGGTAGCTCAGCTTGAGGGGCACCGGGGCCTGCTCGACGCCTTCCGCCTCGGGCTTCTTCGCCGAGTATTTCCGGACATCCACCATTCCGCCGTAGTTGTGCGTCTTCTTGATGAGGCCGGTGACGCTCACCTTGTGGTCCACATAGGCCGGAAGCACCTCTTGGTCCGGACCCTGGAGGAGAAACACGAGCTCGCGCTTGTCGCGCCCGACGACGTGCAGGTAGGGCAGGCCCTCCTTCACCACCAGACGGCCCTTCAAGCTGCCCTCGCCGGTGACACCGCGGCCGGCCGCCGCAGTCAGGATTTGCTCCATCTCCCGCCGGGTCAGAGCCTCTCCCACCGGCGGAAGCTTGGTGGCCCGCGGGCGTTGGCGTTCCGGGAGACGGACGGCCGGGGCTGCTGGAATGTGGCGCGCGGGGACCGGTTTCACGGCCTTCGCGGGCGCCCGTAGGCGCGCGACGGCCGACGCCACCTTCCGCGTGGCGCTCTTCAAGAGTCCGACCTTCTTGGAGGGCTTCTTGGGGGGGGCCTTTGAGGGCCGCTTCTTCGCCCTGGCCCCGGTCCTAGCCTTCGACGTCACGGCTGGCCTCCTAACGTCCTGGCCCCGCACTTGTCAATCTAAGTCCCTTAAATTCTTAAAAATTTGTGGCAGACTCGCCAGTGCCGCCATGGACGAGGGTCTGCTCAGCGTCGAAGAGGCCCAGGCTCGAGTTCTCGCGGCCTGCCGTCCCATGCCCCCGGAGTGGGTTCCGCTGGAGCAGGCGCTTGGCCGGACGCTGGTGGAAAACGTCCGGGCGAGGTTCACCCAGCCACCCTCAGACAATTCGGGCATGGATGGCTATGCGGTGCGCGCCGCGGATGTCGCGCGGCCCATGAGCCGCCTGCGGGTGGTGGAGGCCATTTACGCAGGCCAGACACCCACCCGCGCGCTCGGCCCCGGCGAAGCGGCCCGCATCATGACCGGCGCCCCAGTGCCAGAGGGCGCGACGGCCGTCGTCATGCAGGAACGCACGCGCGCTCTTTCGGGACCGGGGCTGGGCGAGGTGGAAGTCCTGGAGCCAGTGACGGCCGGTACCAATGTCCGGCCGGCAGGGGAAGACGCCCGCGCGGGCGAATTGCTGCTCAGTCAAGGGACGGGACTCGGCATCCCGGAACTCGGACTTCTCTGGGGCCAAGGGTTGACCAGCGCCTTCGTGCCTCGACGGCCGTTGGTGGCCCTTTTGGCCACCGGGGACGAGCTGAGTCGCCCCGATGCTCAGCGTCCTGGCCAAATTGTCGACACCAACTCGCCCTCCTTGGCCGTGGCAGTCCACCGCGCCGGCGGCGTCGCCCGGCTTCTGGGCATTGCCAAGGACACGCTGGAAGACGTGGAGCGTCTTTTGGCCGCGGCCCTGGAGGCCGACGTGGTGCTCACCAGCGCCGGGATGTCCGTGGGCGAGAGAGATTTCGTGCGCCGCGCGTTCGAGCGTCTGGAGATTCGGTCCGAATTCTTCGGCGTCGCCATTAAACCGGGAAAGCCGGTGGCTTTCGCGCGCAAGGGAAAGACGCTCGTTTTTGGTCTTCCGGGCAACCCCGCCTCGTCGCTGGTGGCCTTCGAGCTCTTTGTGCGGCCGGCCTTTCGGCGGCTCCTCGGTCACGCCGATGTCCTGCCGGAAGTGGTCCCTGGCCGGAGCTCGGTAGAGCTTAAGAAGCGCCCCGGGCTTGCGCACTACGTCCGGGTGCGTGCAACGTGGAGGGACGGGGAGCTATGGGCCGAGCCGCTGGCCACACAGTCATCCGGCGCTGTGCGGTCCACATCCACCGCCACACATCTCCTGCACTTTCCAATGGACGCCATTAGCCTAAGGCCGGGCGACAAAGTGCAGCTTTTGAAGGTTTCCTGGGGCCCGTAGACACCTTTGGCCTACCCGGCGCATCTAACGTTTCAGCCCATGCTCGACTCGCCTCAGCCAATCCCCCGCCGGACGCACCGCCTGGAGCTCTACAGCGAGGCGCCCCTGCCAACGGCCCGGGGTACGTTTCGCATCGTCGTCTTCCGGGAGAAGGCCACCGGGCGCGAGCATGTGGCGATGGTGATGGGGGAAGTCTTCGGCCAGGAAGGCATCCCGGTGCGGGTGCACTCAGAATGTCTGACGAGTGAGGTGCTCGGCAGCTTGAAGTGCGATTGCCGGCAGCAACTCGACCGGGCGCTGGACTACGTCGCCGCCCGCGGGCGGGGCGTGGTGCTCTACCTGCGCCAGGAAGGGCGCGGCATTGGCCTCGGCAACAAAGTGAAGGCGTACGCGCTACAGGCCAAAGGCTTGGACACTTACGAGGCCAACCGGCGGCTCGGGTTTCCGGACGACCTTCGGACGTACGACATCGCCGCCGACATGCTGCGGCTCTTGGGCGTTCGCAGCGTGGACCTCATCACCAACAACCCTTTGAAAATCGCCGGGCTGGTCGAGGAGGGGGTTCCGGTCCGTAGCCGCATCCCTTCCCCGGCGTCGCACAATCCGCATAACGTGGACTACCTGCGGACAAAGCGCGAACGCACGGGGCACCTGATTGAGCTCTTCGGGGAGGACGACCAGGCGGCAAGGGCAAGCTAGCGCCGCCAGGCGGTCGCTCGGCTCTCGCTTTCAGGTCACCTTCTGGGGCGTCCGGGGTTCCATCCCCAGCCCCGGACCGCGCACCCGCGCCTTCGGCGGTAACACCTCTTGCGTCGAGCTGCGCTGCGGCGAGCAGTTGCTCATCTTCGACCTCGGCTCCGGGGCACGCGCGCTGGGAGAGGCGCTGCGCTTGCGCGGGGCGCCGACGCGCGCGGACCTCTTCCTTTCCCACTACCACTACGACCACCTCCAGGGACTCCCCTTTTTTTCCCCGATGTTCGACGGGCGCAACAGCTTCGTCATTCGGGGCCCGACCCGCGGCCAGCGCGACGTCCAGGCCATCCTCGCCGGCCAGATGGTACCGCCGTATTTCCCAGTTACCGCCGAAGAGGTCTTCCTGGCGGATGTTGAATACCGGCCCGTGGCCGAGGGGGAGCTGGTGGAACTCGGCGACGTCCAAGTCCGGGCACTCGAGCTCCACCACCCGGGCGCCTCCCTTGGCTACCGCGTGGATTTTGAGGGCCACTCCGTCGTCTACGCGACCGACATCGAGCACGGAAGCCCGGTCGATGCACGGCTTGCAGACTTCGCGCGCGGTACGGACGTCCTCATTTACGACGCCATGTACACGCCCGAGGAATACTCCGGCAGTCCGGGAAAGGTGGGCTGGGGCCACAGCACCTGGGAGGCGGCGGTGCAGGCGGCCCAGGCCGCTGATGCGCGAACGCTGGTCCTCTTCCACCATGACCCCGAACGCGACGACGCCGCACTTCGCGCGCTGGAGCGGCGGGCCCAAAGGAAGCGCCCGGGGACGCTCGCCGCTCGCGAAGGAATGACCCTCAGCGTGGGTCCCTCCGTGCGCGCCGCCGTCCGAAGCCGCGCTCCAAACGTCGCCCCCGCCCGTCAGGCGCAGTAGCGCCGCCGGCCGCGCCTCAGCGCCAGGGAGGAGACCCCGAGCCAGACGTCGCCCGCTCCACGGCTCTCCGCAATCCAACAAAGGGAAGCCGACGGAGAGCCTCGGTGACGGGTAGCCAGGCGTACTCGACATGCTCCGGGCCGAGCTGGACCTCTGTCCCACCCGGCCACGCCGCGGCGAAGGCCTCCTCGACAGCCACCAACGGGGGGCTCGCCTCGCCCAAGGCAAAGGCGTGCCGGTAGTCGAGCGGACGGACAAAGAGGGCGCGTCCCGTCTCCTCTAAGGCCTCGCGGCTGGCGGCAGAGGCGCTGGACTCGCCGCGCTCGCGCCGGCCGGTGACCAGCTGCCAGAAGCCCCCCTTCGCGGGCGTGCGCAACAGCAGAAGCACCTCCGTTTGGCCGTCGGCTTCTCGAGTGACGGCCACGCTCACCGTCTCGACGTCGGGCAAGCTCTCCTCGACGGCAGACGACCAGACGTCGCCATAGGCGCGGGCGAGGGCCGTCTCCACACCGGCAAGGGAAGGCGTCGTGCCGAGCTCCTCTTCCATCGACGTCACCCCGGCTTCGGCGATGCCGCAGGGGACAATGAGCTCGAAGTCCGCGAGCGGCCCTCGGACGTTGAGGGCGAAACCGTGCGTCGTCACCCACCGGGCGATGTGGACGCCCAGCGCGGCGATTTTTCTCGCATCTCGGCCCTCCGCGCCCAGCCACACGCCCGGCCAGCGTGGCATTCGCCCGGCGTCGAGCCCAAAGCTGTTGAGTGCACGGATGAGCCCTTCCTCGACGCTGCGGACGTAGGCCCGCACGTCGGCCCGCTCCCCGGACAAGTCGAGAATGGGGTAGCCCACCAGCTGTCCGGGCCCATGGTAGGTGACGTCTCCCCCGCGGTCCGTCTCGTACAGCCCGATGCCGCGTCGAGCGAGCTCCTCCGGCGAGGCCAACACGTGTCCCGGACGCGCGCCTCGCCCCAACGTCACCGTGGGCGGGTGCTCGAGCAGGAGCAGGACGTCGCCCACCGTCCCCGCGCGGCGGGCCCGCGCGAGCTGCGCCTGGAGCATCAGGCCATCCGAGTATTCCACCCGGCCGAGGCGCAGCACCTTCAGGGTGCGCTGAGCCGTCATGGGACGCCGGTACCCAGGAGGCCGCGGGCCTTCTCGCAACAGTCTCGGCAGAGGAAGGCACCCACCGGACCGGCCACCAGCCTTCCGGCTTCGCTGTTGGGGCGGCAGCAAAAGCTGCACCAGGCCGGCTGGAGCGGGTCGGCCAGGCTCGGAGCGCGCTCCGGAAAGGACCGGCTTGGCTCGCCAGGCAGCGCCTGTGAGAGGCGCAGCGCGTGACGCCGGAGCTGAACGGCGCGGGTGCTTCTTCCGCTGGCCTCACACGCCCGGGCGGCCTGCTCCAGCATCTCCTGGGCGAGGTGGAGGTCGCCCACGCGCTCCGCCGCTTGCGCGGACATCACCAGCTGTCGAACGTCATCGGCCACGGCACAGCACGTCTGTCCTGGAGTTAGGCCATGTCCAGAAACAGCGTCTCCGGTCGTTCGAGGTGGTGAATGAGGGCGTACACCACGTCCGCGGCCACCAGCCCGTCGATGACGCGATGGTCGAAGGACAGAGAGACATTCCCCATCTCGCGCACCACCACCTGGCCGTCCACCACCACTGGGCGGGGCCGGATGCGGTGGATGCCGAGGATGGCCACCTCGGGGTGGTTGATGATGGGCATGGCGAACAGGCCTCCGTGCGTCCCGAGCGAGGTAAGGGTGAACGTCCCGCCGGTGAGCTCGTCCATTTTCAGCTGCTTCTTTCGAGCAGCCTCGGCCAGTCGTGTGATTTCAGACGCCAGCTCACGCAAGGTGAGTCGGTCCACGCCTTTCACCACCGGGACGGTGAGGCCGTCCTCGGTGGCCACGGCGATGCCGAAGTTGTAGGCGCCCCGAAGCACCAACTCCTGGTTGGCTTCGTCGAAGTTGGCGTTGAGCGTTGGAAAGCGGCGCATCACCGGCAGGAGCGCCTTACAGAAGAAGGGCAGAAAGGAGAGCTTCATCTCGTCGCCAGAGGCTTTGAGCGAGGCGTTCAATCCCTTCCGCAACCCCGACAGCTCGGTGAAATCCACCTCCTCGACGAAGGTGGAGTGCGGCGCGGTGAACTTGCTCCGCACCATTTTCTCCGCGATTTTCTTGCGCAGACCGCGCAAGGGGATGCGCTCGTCCCGGGCCTCGTGTGACAGGGGCACGAGCCGCGGCCGCTCGCGCGCCGACGGGGCGGCGCTGGGCCCACTCTCCAGCGCGGCCACCACATCGACCTTCAGCACCCGGCCCTGAGGCCCGCTGCCGGCAATGCCACCGAGGTCAAGGCCGTGCTCGCGCGCCATGCGGCGCGTCACCGGCGTGGCCAGCACTTTCTCCGCCACCCGGACCGGCGACGGGGAGCCGGACGGCCTCTGAGAAGCCACGGGCGCAGGAGCAGAGGAAACGGCGGCCAGCGGCGCGCCACCCTCCACCTCAAGCGTGACGAGGGGGGTGTGGACTTTGGCCATCTCGCCCACCTTGCCGTGCACTTGGACGACGCGGCCGGTGCGCGGGGTGGGCACAGTAACCGTGGCCTTGTCCGTCATCAGCTCCACCAGGCCCTGGTCCTCGGCGACGACGTCCCCTGGTGCCACCAGCCATTGGACAATTTCGCCCTCGACGACACCCTCACCGAGGTCCGGAAGCTTGAACTCGAAAGTGGCCAAGAGGAGCTCCCCAGGGTGCGGCGGGTGAGGCCGTCAGGCGTGTCGTCCCTTTTCCATCAACCCCTGCAGAAAGAACTCCGCCGCGCGGTAGCTGGAGCGTACCAGGGGACCCGCCGCGACGTAGAGAAAGCCCATCTCCGAGGCGGCTTTTCGGTAGCTGTCGAACTGCGCCGGGCTGACGAAGCTCGCCACCCGCAAATGGTACTGCGAGGGCTGGAGGTATTGGCCCAGGGTGAGGACGTCCACGCCAGCGTCTCGGAGGTGGCGAAACGTCTGCCAGAGCTCTTCCTCGGTTTCGCCCAGGCCAACCATGACCGAGCTCTTGGTGTACAGCTTCTCCGACCGCCCCTTCAGGTAGGACAGAACGCGCAGCGACTGCCGGTACCCCGCGCGCCGGTCGCGGACTGTCGGCGTGAGGCGCTCCACGGTTTCGATGTTGTGCGCCACCACATGGGGGCGGGCTTCGGCCACCGTGGCCAGGTCGCGCTCCACGCCTTGAAAATCCGGGATGAGCACCTCCACCGTCGTGCTCGGGCTCTCGCGGCGGAGCGCACGGATGGCGGCCGCGAAGTGACCGGCCCCGCCATCCGGCCGGTCATCGCGATTGACCGACGTCACTACAATGTAGTGGAGCGACAATTCCTTCACCGCCCGAGCCAGGTGCTCCGGCTCCTCGGGGTCGAGCGGCAGCGGCGCCCCCACCTTGACGTGGCAAAAACGACAGGCGCGAGTGCACACCTCCCCCATCAACATCACCGTGGCCGTCCCCCCGCCCCAGCACTCGGCGATGTTGGGGCAGCGGGCCTCCTCGCACACCGTGGCCAGCTTGGTACGCCGGACGATGGCCTTGACCCGCTCGTAGCCCTCGCCGTGTGGAAGGCGCACCTTGAGCCAATCCGGCTTGCGCGTGTCGGCGGTCTGCGGAAGGGGGAACCTGTCGGGGGTGGCCATTGCGACGTCTCTCAACTTGGAGAAGCTTAACTGCAGTTGGCCGCGAGCGCCTCGAAACGGCCGAGGGGCAGCTTCCCGCTAGATGTGGATGGGGTGGCCCAGCGTCATCTCTGCCGTCTCGTGCACAATCTCTGAGAGCGTGGGGTGGGCGTGCATGGTCCGCCCCAGCTCCTCGGTGGTGGTCTCCAGGCGCAGCGCGACGCAGGCCTCGGCCAAAAGCTCGGTGGCGTGCGGCCCGACGAGGTGGACGCCGAGCACCTCGTCGTACTTCTTTTCGGAGACCACCTTGCAGAAGCCGAGCATCTGCTCGCCGGAGATGGCGGCCTTGGTGATGGCGCTGAAGGGGAAGATGCCGGTCTTGACGTCATAGCCGCGCTCGCGGGCCTTCTTCTCGGTGAGCCCGACGCTGGCCACCTCTGGGTAGCAGTAGGTGGCGTTGGGCGTGAGGTCGAGGTTGATGGGGGTGACCTCCTTCCCGGCGATGTGCTCCACGGCCAGGATTCCTTCCGCGGACGCCACGTGGGCGAGCATCGGGGAGGGTGTGACGTCGCCGATGGCGTAGACGTTGGGCTCGGTGGTTCGCATCATCCCGTCGGTGGGGATGAAGCCCTTCTCCAGCTTGATGTTGGTGTTCTCGAGGCCGATGCCGTCGGTCACCGGCGCCCGGCCCACCGCGGACAAGAGGATGGAGGCCTCGAGCGTCTTGGGCCCGGACGGCGTCTGCATCGTCACCCGCACGCCCTTGCCCGCGGGTTCCACCTTCTCCACCCGCGCCGAGAGCTCGAAGTCGATTTTTCGCTTTCGGAATTGCTTTTCAATCTCCTTGCTCACGTCCTCGTCCTCGATGGGGAGCAGATGAGGCAAGAACTCGAGGATGGTGGTCTTCGAGCCCATGTGGGCGAAGATGGAGGCGAATTCGCAGCCCACCGCGCCCGCTCCGACGACAATCAGGCTCTCCGGCACCGTCTCCAGCTCGAGGATGGAGTCGGAGTTGAAGACCAGCTTGTGGTCCACCGGGATGGTGGGGAGGCTCTTGCAGCAACTGCCCGAGGCGATGATGATTTTCTTCGCCTCCAGGGTCTGCTTATCGCCCGTGTCATCGTCCGTGGTCGGGACCACTTCCACCTTCCCTTTGCCTGCGATGCGGCCCGTGCCCTTGAAGACCTGGACCTTGTTCTTCTTCATCAGGTAGTCGATGCCGTCGGCGCCCTTGGTGACCACCTTCCGCTTGTGCTTCATCGCCTGGGCCCAGTTGATGACTGGGTTGGCGAGGTCGATGCCAAACTCGGAGGCGGCCAGGACGTGCGACCAGAGCTCCGCCGTCCAGAGCAAGCACTTGGTGGGGATGCAGCCGCGCAACAGACAGGTCCCTCCCAGTCGCTTGTCCCTCTCTACAATCGCCGTCTTCAAGCCCAGCTGGCCGGACCGAATGGCCGCCACGTAGCCACCCGGGCCGGAGCCGATGATCACGACGTCGAAGGTTTCAGCCACGTGTCGACTCCTCCGCCCCAGTTTGCCGAAGGGGCGCCGGGGGGATAACCCTCCGGTGGGGAGACATCAAGGACCAGCCGCAGCAACCCCACCATGCACCCATTGCACGTCCGACCGCCCACGGTGCAGCCACCCCCGCGCTTTCCGTTGCGCACCCTGGTGTTGATGGTGCTGGCGCTACTCGCCTCGCTTCATTTCCTGTGGCGCACCCACCGGCGGCCCCCGCCCAAGGCGCACATTGTGCCGCCCGAGGTGCTCCTGCAGCGAAAGGAGACGCCCTGATGGACGTGCTGGTGGTGGGCGGAGGCGTGGTGGGCTGTGCGGTGGCCCTCCGACTGGTGAAGGCCGGCGCCCAGTGCACCGTCCTGGAACGAAGCGTCCCCGGCGCCGAGGCGTCGAGCGCAGCGGCGGGCATTCTCGCACCCCAGGCCGAAGCCGAGGGCCCCGGCGCATTTCTCTCCTTGTGCCTGCGAAGCCGCTCGCTTTACCCGGACTTCGTGGAGGAGTTGGAGGCGCTCTCTGGGCTCCGGGTGGGGTACCGCCGCTCGGGCGTTTTGCATCTGGCCTTCGCCCAAGCCTCGGTCGAGAAGCTGCGGACCCGCGTGACGGCCCAAGTCACCGAGGGCCTCTCTGCGGAGCTCCTGGACGGAAACGCGGTGCGTCGGCTCGAGCCAGCGCTCAGCCCCGACGTCCTGGCCGGAGCGCTCTTCCAGGACGATGGCTCGGTGGACAACCGCCTCCTCATGCGCGCCCTGTCCATCGCGGCCGAGCGGGCGGGAGCGCGCTTCGTCACTGGGAATGTACGCGCGCTCCTGGAGACGCGAGGTCGAACGAGCGGCGTCGACGTCGACGGTGCGCCGCTGCACGCCGATGCGGTGGTGGTGGCAGCCGGCGCCTGGACGGGACTCGTTCCTGGCTGCGGCCTGTCGCCGCGGCAAGTCCGCCCGGCGCGGGGCCAGATGGTGATGCTGCGCTCCAGGCTTCCCCTCCTGGAGCGCGTGGCTTTTTCGGATGACGGCTACCTCGTCCCCCGCGCCGACGGGCACCTCCTCGCCGGCAGCACCGTCGAATTCGAGGGCTTCGCCAAAGAGGTGACCGCGCGCGGGCTGAAACACATTCTCGGTGTCGCGTTGCAGCTGGTTCCCTCCCTCGCGGACATTCCAGTGGTGGAGACGTGGGCGGGTTTCCGTCCCTTCACCGAAGACCGGCTGCCAGTTCTCGGGCCCGGTCCCCTCCCCGGCTTGTTCCTCGCCAGCGGACATTTCCGCAACGGCATACTTTTGGCTCCAGTAACTGCCGAACTCTTGGCCGAGGCCGTCCTGGGGAGAAAAACGACACTGTCCCTCGAGCCCTTCCGGTGGGACAGGCCGGGAATTACTTGAAAGCCTGCCCTCTCTGGAGTCGACTCGACCCCCCCGGGGCAACCCCGCCCCTTCGCGAAGGCACGGGAGCCCCCTTAGGATGGCATTCGTGGAGACCCTGGCTGCTCCGACGCGCATCCTGATTGTGGATGACGACGCTTCGGTTCGTGACGTCATCAGCGTCCTGCTCCAGGAGGAAGGCTACGAGTGCCGCACCGCAGCCGGTGCCGAGGAAGCGCTAGAAATCGCCGCACAAGAGGCGCCGCCGCTCGTCATCAGTGACATGAAGATGCCGGGGCGCGACGGGATTTGGCTCCTCGAGGCCTTCCGCGAGCGCTTTCCAGAAACTGCGGTGGTTATGCTCACCGGCTACGGGGACACCGAAGCCGCCGTGGACTGCCTTCGTCGCGGCGCCGTCGACTACCTGCTCAAGCCACCGAAGTTGACCGACCTCATTCGGGCCATCGAGCGCGCGCTGGCCAAGCGACGCATCGAGCTGGCCCGGAAGCGCTACCAAAAAAAACTCGAGCGCAAAGTCCGTGACCGCACCGCCGAGTTGCGCAGCGCTTTCAAGGACATCGCTCAAACGTACCAGAACACCCTCTTGGCCCTGGTGGCCGCGCTCGACGCCCGGGAACACGAGACCTCGGACCACAGCCAGCGCGTGGTGAAGTACACCATCGCCATCGCCGAGCGGCTCGCGCTCCAGGGCCCAGAGCTGGAGGAACTCGGACGGGGCGCGCTGCTGCACGACGTCGGAAAGATTGGCGTCCCAGACGCGGTGCTGCTCAAGCCCGGAAAACTCACCCCCGAGGAATGGACGGAGATGCGGCGGCATCCGGACATCGGCCATCAGATGATTCAGAGCATTCCCTTCCTGGCCACGCCGGCGGTCATCGTCCTCTCCCACCAGGAACGCTTCGACGGCGGGGGGTACCCGAGGAAGCTGCGCGGCGAGGAAATTCACATCGGCGCCCGCATCTTCGCCGTCGCTGACACGCTGGACGCCATGACGTCCGACCGCCCCTACCGCAAGGCCACCTCTTTTGAGAACGCGATGGCCGAGGTGCAGCGCTGTGCCGGCTCGCAGTTCGACCCGGAGGTGGTTCGGGCCTTCGCCGACATCGGCGTGGACGGTCTTCGAAAAATCCGTCTGGACATGGCCCAGGCGCGCGCCCGGCGCCCTAACGAGCTCGCCCAGGCTGCCAACGCAGCCGAGGCGAGCCTGGACGCCGCGTTGGACAACTTCCCCACCGCCGCTCAGCGGTAGAGCTCAGCTCCCGTTTCTCGGAATTCGCTGCTCTTCTCCTCCAGCCCCTTGGCCAAGGCCTCGGCTTCGCCCAGTCCTTGGGCCGCCGCGTAGTCCCGCACGTCCTGGGTAATGCGCATCGAGCAGAAGTGCGGACCGCACATGGAGCAGAAGTGCGCCACCTTCGCCCCTTCCGCGGGCAGCGTGGCGTCGTGGAAGGCGCGGGCTCGCTCCGGGTCGAGCGCCAGGTTGAATTGGTCCTCCCAGCGAAACTCGAAGCGGGCCTTGCTTAACGCATTGTCGCGCGCCTGCGCGCCGGGGTGCCCCTTGGCCAAGTCCGCGGCGTGGGCGGCGATTTTGTACACCACCACGCCCTCCTTCACGTCGTCTCGGTCCGGAAGCCCGAGGTGCTCCTTGGGCGTCACGTAGCAAAGCATCGCCGTCCCGAACCACCCAATCATCGCCGCGCCGATGCCGCTGGTGACGTGGTCGTACCCGGGAGCGATGTCGGTGGTGAGCGGCCCGAGCGTGTAGAAGGGCGCCTCGTCGCACACCGCCAGCTGTCGCGTCATGTTCTCTTGCACCAGGTGCATCGGTACATGGCCCGGACCTTCAATCATCACCTGGACGTCGTGCTTCCAGGCCACCCGGGTCAGTTCGCCCAAGGTTTCCAGCTCGGCAAACTGCGCTCGGTCATTGGCGTCCGCAATGCTCCCCGGGCGGAGCCCATCTCCCAGCGAGAAGCTGACGTCGTAGGCCCGCATGATGTCGCAGATGTCCTCGAAGTGCGTGTAGAGGAAATTCTCTCGGTGGTGGGCCAGGCACCACTTGGCGAGGATGCTCCCACCCCGGCTGACGATGCCCGTCAGTCGCTGTGCCGTGAGCGGGACGTAGGCCAGTCGGACGCCGGCGTGGATGGTGAAGTAGTCCACGCCCTGCTCCGCCTGTTCAACCAGCGTGTCGCGAAACACCTCCCAGCTCAGCTCCTCGGCCTTGCCCCCCACCTTCTCGAGCGCCTGGTAGATGGGCACCGTGCCGATGGGGACCGGGCTGTTGCGGAGAATCCACTCCCGCGTCTCGTGGATGTGTTGGCCAGTGGAGAGGTCCATCACCGTGTCCGCGCCCCAGCGAATGGCCCACACCAGCTTCTCCACCTCCTCCTCGATGGAGGAGGTGACCGCGGAGTTGCCGATATTGGCGTTGATTTTCACCAGGAAGTTGCGGCCGATGGCCATCGGCTCGAGCTCTGGATGGTTGACGTTGGCCGGGATGATGGCCCGGCCGCGCGCCACCTCGGCCCGGACGAATTCGGCTGTAATCTCCCGCGGGATGGCGGCCCCGAAGGACTGGCCAGGATGCTGTGCCTCCAGAGCAGCCTCGGCCCTGAGGCTTTCACGTAAGGCAACGGCTTCCATCTCCTCGGTGATGAGGCCTTTCCGGGCGTAGTGAAGCTGGGTGACGTTGCGTCCGGGCTTGGCCACGAGCGGACGGCGCCGGTGCGGGAAGCGGAGGCCGGCCAGGCGAGAGTCCTCCTCGTGCATCCGCGCGGTGAGGCTGGTGAGCCGGGCCCGCTCCTCGACGTCTCCCCGCGCCAGCGTCCAGGGCCGCCGGCTGGCAGAGAGTCCACCGCGGAGGTCAATGCGCGCCTCAGGGTCGGTGTAGGGCCCGCTCGCGTCGTAGACGCGCAGCGGAGGGTTGGGCGTTTCGGTGGCGTCCGGGCCGTGGCCGAGGCGCGTGGGCGTCTGGGAGATTTCGCGCACCGGAACGCGGACCGCTGGGTGGAGCTCGCCTTGGAGGTACACCTTGCGCGAGGCGGGCAGCGGCCCGGTGGTGATGCCGGCGAGTGCCTCGGCGTCGACGGTGAGCTTCTGGCTACCCATGGGCGTTTCCTCCGCCGGTATGACCCGGTTCAGGTTCGAAGGGTCCGGCGCGCGCCACGTGGCGGCCGTCTCAGCCCCGCGGTCAGGGGCTCCCCTACGCGTTTGGAAAGGGATGTGCGCACGTGAAAGCCGAGGGTGTCAATTCACAGTCGCAGTGCTTGCCAACCAAGCGGTCGAGCCCGTAACCCCTTGAAACGACGCGTCACGGAACTGACACAAACGGCTGCTGAGCCAGCCAGCCTGAGGGCGTATAGGTTTCATTGCCCCCATGTCCCTCGCCGCTGCCAGCGCTGCCATCGTCCAGGCCCCACCGGCCCCGACCCCCTCGTTTCACGAGCGGCCGGTCCAGCCGGAACGCGCCAAGGAGCCGCTCCGTCCGGAACGACAGGCACTTCTCAAGGCGCGCATCAAGGACTTGCAGCTGCAACTGGCGGGGACGCCGCTTGAGCGGCTCATCCAGCAGCTGTACACGGAGCTCGAGGCCAAGGGCATCGACTTGCGGCCCCAGTGCTACCTCTCGGACGAGTGGGGTTGCCCGGACGGCATCCCTGTCATCGGCATTCCCTTCTACCTGGCCAACCCCCAGCTGCAGTCCATCGAGGGCGAGCTCGGCGGCAGCGTGGAGAGCGAGCGCGAGATTCTCATGTACCTGCGCCACGAGGCCGGTCACGCCTTCGCCTACGCCTACCGGCTCTATGACACCCCGGCCTGGAAGGCGCTCTTCGGCGACTACCACCAGCCGTACAACGAGGAGTACAAGCCCAAGCCCTTCAGCCGCCGGTATGTGAATCACATCCCGGGCTGGTACGCGCAGAAGCACCCCGACGAGGACTTTGCCGAGACCTTCGCGGTGTGGCTCACCCCTGGGCTCGACTGGCGGCACCGCTACCGAAACTGGCCGGCGTTGAAGAAGCTGAGCTACGTCGACGCCCTGGCCCAGGAGCTGGGCCACAAGCCGGCCGAGGTGCGCCTCGGCACGCACGACATCGACGCCGACCAAATGGAAGAGACGGTCGCCGATTACTACCGCACGCGCGAGCTCACCGAGCGCGCCGACTTGGAAATTGGCGAGAAGCTCGACCAGGAGCTGTTTCTCCTCTTCGAGCCGCCTGGGGCGTCACCGCTGCTGGCTTCGCAGTTGCTCATCGACGAGCGTCAGACGCTCATCCAGGCCGCGTCGCAGTACACCGGCGTGCAGCGCGCCATCGTCCGCAGCGTGGTCGACCACCTCATCGCCCGCACCGAGCAGCTCAAGCTCACGGCGCTGGCTGACCGCGCTTCGGCGTACATCACCCGCGCGAGCTCGCTGGTCACCGCACTGGCGATGAACGACCTCTACACCGGCCGACTCTTCGACGCGGACTGAAGTCTCGGTGCGGTGGCTTCGCGGGCGCCGGAGTTGTATTCTCTTGGCTTCGCATGCCACTTCCGCCGCTGAAGCTCGCGGTTCTCCACTACCAGCCCAAGGGTGAGGAACTCGATCCCGTCGTCACCGAGGTGGTCGAGGCCTGTCAGGAGCTCGGACACCACGTCACCAAAGTGGGAGTGGACGACCGGGTGCAGGAAATTCTCCGCGACGTCCAGAAGAGCAAGTGCGACCTGGTCTTCAACCTCTGCGAGACCTTCGCCGAGGACTACCGGATGGAGGTGAACATCGCCGCGCTGATGGAGCTGGCGCAGCTGAAGTTCACCGGAAGCGGCACCGCCGGACTGCTGCTCGCCCAGGACAAAGTGCTCACCAAGCAGATTCTGGAGTTTCACGAGGTCCGCACGGCGAATTTTGCCACCTTCGAGAACGACACCTTCGAGACCAAAGGCACGCTGCGCTTCCCGCTCATCGTCAAGCCGGCTCGCTCCGATGCGTCCATCGGCATCGGCCGCCACTCGGTGGTGCACAACTGGCAAGAGCTGACCGAGCGGGTGCGAGAGATTCGCGATGACTTGCAGGACGAGGCGCTGGCCGAGGAATTCATCGAAGGCCGCGAAGTGTATGTGGGGCTGGTGGGGCCGAGCGCCGCACCGGAAATCTTGCCCATCGTGGAGATGGACTTCGGGAATTGGTCGGCAGCCGAGCCCAGAGTCTCCGACCGCGAAGTGAAGTTTGCGCCGGAGAAGGAGGGAAGTCCGCGGCTGGTGATGGCCCGCGACCTCTCCGACGAGCTCCGAGCGCGCATCGAGCGTGCAGCACGTCTCGCCTACCGCGCCCTCAAGCTCCGCGACTACGCCCGCTTGGATTTTCGCATCGCCCGCACTGGAGAGGCCTACATCCTCGAGGCCAACCCCAACCCCTACCTCGAGAAGCGCGGCGAGCTGGCGATGGCCGGCGCTGACCGGGGCTGGTCCTACACCCAGCTCGTGGACAGCATTCTGGAGTCCGCCGCCAAGCGCTACCACCTCACCGCAGCCCCAGCGCGCCGCACTCGGGCCGCACCGCAGCCGACCGGGACTTAAGCCGCCAAGGCTTTGGCGCTGCGGTTTCTTTCACGCCGAGGTGGGCCAGGAGTGCTAGGGTGTCGACGCGTTTTTGTTTCTAGCCGCGGGCGGCCGAGCGCTCGAACCGGCACAAGGAGGGGTAGCTGATGAAGAAGACCCACGTGGTGTTGGGCCTGACACTGGTGACGGCTCTCGTCGTCGCCTGCAGCAGCAGCAGCGGACCGACGACGTACGCCATCCAGGGAACCTGCGGGCCTCTGCCCGCAACGCTGGTGGGGACGGCCATCGAGCTCAGCGGGCCCTGCGGGCTGGGCCCCGCGGGCAATTACACCATTGACGCAGGCCTCTTGGTCAACCTCGGTGGCTGCGGCATCACGCCAGTCGCCATCACCGCGGACTTCATTCAAAGCAGCACCGCGCTGGTGCACTCCACCTTCGCCGGGCAGGCGGACGTTGGCTGCAACGACGCCGGGCACACCGACATCACCCAGCCCATCGCCGTCAGCGGGACTTTCATCTACAGCGGGGGAACCGGCGCTTTCGTCGATGCCACCGGCGCAGCGGATGCGGGCGGCTCGGTCACCGCGTCGCTGACCGGCTTCAGCGCCAACCTGGCGCTCAGCGGTTCGCTCACCTACTGAGCCAGCGCCGCCACCACCTCGCGCGGGTCCTGGAAGCGTCTCCCCGGGGTCCGCTCGAGACAGCGGAGAATGGTGTCGTTCCAGCGCGCTCCGAGCTCCGGGACGAGCGCGGCGGGTGGGACGATGGATGAATCCGCCAGCGGTCCGAGCGGGTGGAGGGCGGGAAGCCGACCCGTCACCATCTGGTGCAGCACGACGCCCAGCGCGTACACGTCCGTGGCTGGGCCCACCGCGCCGCCGCTGAGCTGCTCCGGCGCGAGGTAGTCGACGGAGTCGAGCAACTCCACCGCCAGGCCCGGCAAGGGCTCGGTGCGCCGCCGGTCCGGAAGCACCGCTCGGAGCAGGCCGAAGTCGGTGACCACCACCCGCTCGTTGCCGGAGCCGTCGTGGTGAGGGACGAGGAGGACGTTGGAGGGCTTGAAGTCGCGGTGTACGAGGCCGATGTCGTGGGCGGCAGCGAGGGCTTGCGCCATCTCCGTGACGAGCGGGAAGGCCACCGTCTCGCGAAAGGCCCGCGCCCTTCCCAGCCGCTCGGCGAGCGAGGTGCCGGAGATGAGTTCGCGGGTGAGGAAGTGCAACGGCTCGCCAGCCGAGGTGCGGAGCGCGTAAATCTCCAGCACCCGGCACACCGCGGGGTGACGGAGCCGGCGGGCCAGCAGCACCTCGCTGCGCAGACGGTCCATGGCCGAAGAGTCGGCCGCCAGCCGAGGATGGAGCGTCTTCACTGCAACCAGCGTTTGGCGCTCCTCATCGCGCGCCTCGTACACCACACCCATTGCGCCCCGGGCGATGAGCCGGATGATGGTGAAGCGCCCAGCCAGCACCTGTCGCGGGAAAAGCAGAGGTGGCGCGGGGCGTCTCGGAATGTAGGCCGCCCCCGACTCAGCCCCTTCCGTCTCGTCGAGGAGCCCGGCCCACTCGTCCCGCTCTGCAGCGACGTTCATGTTGCCCCCTCGGGGCCCCCTTGAAGCCTTGGGGACGCCGAGGCGAATCTCTAGTCGCTTTCGGCCGCGCAAAAAAATTTGCGACCGGTTTGCTACAGGTCAGTTTCTCGCTGGAGCACTGCGCGAGCCCGGGCCTCGTGGGCTCACAGGCACCCGCCCGACGAGCAAGACGGCGGCAGAGGCTTTAGAAGCGCACCCAGACCCCAGCCGCCACGTTGATGGTTTGCGCGCCGAAGAAGCTGATGCCGCTCCCGGCGTAGGCAAAGTCCGCGGTCACTTCGAGGTAGAGCCGGACGACGAGGAAGTCGAGCTTCAGCCCGCCACCGGCGCGCAGAAAGAAGGTCGGCTTCCCCGGCGGGGAATCACCGGTGACTTGGATGGGCAACGCGGCACGCGCGTACAGGAACATCGGCAAATCTAGGGTCACCCCCGGGCCGACGTAGATGCCTGTCATCGGGTACTTGGGGTCGGTCCCGGTGAGGTTGAATTGTCCCTCGACGTCCACCGAGAGAAAGCTGAGCGGGTACCAACTGGCGAGGATGTCCAGGTTGGAAATCCACTGGTCGCCGACGCCGTAGGTGTAGGACGAGCCCGAGGGCAGGCTCTGCCCGGTATTCACAAACATCGGGACGAGATAGGCGGCGCGAATTCCAAAGTCCGCTCGCGCCGCAGTGGGCACCACCAGCACCGCGGCAAGCACGAGCGACGAAAGTAGACGACGTCGTTGCATGAAGCCCTCCCGAGGGATGCGTCATCCATCCTAGGGGCTTCCGCAACATGGGGCGAGTCTTCGTCCCCCCCGGGGTCAGTGCTCACCTGCTCGCTTCTCACCAGCCGTGATGGGGATGGGCAAGCGGTTTTGTTTTGGTGGGAGTGGGCATGTTGCATACGGACTGAACGCGCAGGGCGGGTTGTAGGCCCGGTTGAAGTCCAGCACCACGCGCCCAGCCTTCGGCGGCTGGGCGTACAGAAAACGCCCCGCGCCGTAAGTCTCTGTGCGGTTGGTGGCGTCGGCGAAGACGAAGAAGAGATTCGTCTCGCCCTCCTCCAGCACCGCTGCCAGTCGAAACTCTTGCCCATCAACACTGAAAACGGCGGTGCCCGGGGCTTCCATTTTGTCCACCGTCCCGAGGACGTTGGGGACGGGAATGGAGTTGCCCGGCGGCGCAGGCTCCCACCGCGCTTCGATGCGCCAACGCGGGTCAGCCGCGTAGGTGGGAATGCCACGGAAATCGCGACGCTTGGGCGCGTCGGGGTCCTTCACTCGAAGGCCCATCCTGTCTCCGCGTTGTATGACGAAGAAGCGGAGGCCGCCGGCTTCTAGAACGTCCGGCTCTCCGTCCGCATCAGACTTGAGTGGGCCGCCCAGGAAGGGCTGGCCGGCTCGCGTTACGACGACGCCGGGTGCGGGCTGAAAGCTGACGGCACTCCCGGAGCGGTGAAAGGTGCCTAGACGCGCCGGCGCCTTGGACGGAAAAACGACGGTGGCTCCGTCCCCTGAGCCGGCCAGGTTGTCCCCCTCCTTCAGCCACAAAAGCGCAACCAGCGTCAGCCAGCCATCCTCGGAGGCGAGCCGCTTCTCCCGCTGGGCGTGCCAAGCGGCGGTGGCTTCGGCAAACGCCGCAGCGTCGACCGGCGGAGGCACGGCCGGCGTTGCGAGGAGGACGGAGCCGAGCAAAGTGCAAGCCAACATAGAAGGGACAAACTAACAGGCCCGCGTTCCGACGCCCCGGGGAGAACTCCCCCAGGAGGCCCTCCTGGACAGCGACGGCGCCCTCCCACCCCTGGTCCAGCGGTATTTCTAGAAACTGGTCCATTTGCTGAGACCGGCGAAGGGCGCACAATGGCGCCCTGGCAGCCCCGCCCTTTAGCGGGCGGGCCAAACGAAGGAGCGACGGGCGGTGCGTTCCTGGGAGCTGACGGTGGCTTTGAATGGTGGGCACGAGCTCCCGCTCTTTCTCCAACTCGCCGAGGCAGTGCTGGCCGATGTCCGCAGTGGCCGGCTGCTGCCGGGAGCCCGTTTGCCTGGGTCGCGCACCCTGGCCACGGCGCTTCGCATTCACCGCAACACGGTGCTCGCCGGCTATGCCGAGCTCGCCGCGCAGGGCTGGATTGAGACGACGCGCGCCGGTGGCACCTTCATCGCCCGGCAGCTGCCCACACCCCTGGAGGGCGCTGCCCGAGCCCGGCCACGAGCCCGCCGGGCCGCCGCCGGGTATGACGTACCGCCTCCGGTCGATGTGCCCAAGCCCTCCACCTGGCCTCCAGGCACACTGGTGTTGGCGAAGGGTGCACCGGACCCGCGCCTCGTCCCGGTGGCCGAGCTCACCCGGGCCTACCGTCGCGCGCTGGGCCGCCATGGCGCCGAGTTGCTCGGCTACGGAGACCCCCGGGGGCATGTGCGTTTACGCACCGCGCTCAGCGAAATGCTCAGCACCACACGGGGCATTCCCGTGGGCCCCGACGACGTGGTGGTGACGCGGGGCAGCCAAATGGCGCTCGACCTCGTCGCCCGCGCGCTCCTGCGCCCAGGAGACGTGGTGGCGGTCGAGGCGCTCGGCAACCCCGTGGGATGGACCGCGCTCAAACTCGCCGGGGCCGAGTTACTTCCCATTCCGGTCGATGGCGCTGGTTTGGACGTTGCAGCGCTGGACCGTCTTTCCGGGCGACGGCCTATCCGCGCCGTTTACGTCACGCCCCACCACCAGTTTCCCACCACGGTGGTGATGCCAGCCACCCGCCGCATGCAACTGCTGCAGCTGGCGCGCTCGCGGAGATTCGCAGTCATCGAAGACGACTACGACCACGACTTCCATTACGAGGGCCGGCCGGTGTTGCCGCTGGCCGCCCGGGACGAGGCCGGGGTGGTGGTGTACATGGGCACGCTCTCCAAGGTCCTCGCCCCGGGGCTGCGCATCGGCTTCCTGCTCGCGCCTCGGGGCGTGCTGGAGCGCGTCTCCACGCTGCGACAGGCCGCGGACATTCAGGGCGACCTCGCCCACGAGTGCGCCGTGGCCGAGCTCTTCGAGGATGGGGACTTAATGCGCCACGTGCGTCGCATGCGACGCACCTACCGCGGCCGGCGTGACGCACTCATGGAAGCCCTCCGCCGCCACCTTCCGGGAGTCATCGACTTCACCGTGCCTGCGGGCGGGATGGCGCTTTGGGCGAGAGTGGCGGCGGACGTCGACGTGGACGCCTGGGCAGGCCGGGCCATTCAGCAAGGCGTCGCCTTCGTCGGTGGCCGCATGTACGACTTCCGCGGCGCCTCGCTGCCGGCCATGCGCCTCGGCTTCTCCCCACTGGACACCCAGGAATTGGACGAGGCGGTGAGACGGATGGCTGCTTCACTTCCGGCCGCCCGCCGCAGCGTTTGTCGTTTGCCCGGCCCACGCCGCGAGCCTCGGGCGAGCCCGACGGCACGCGCCGTCGCCCGTTAAGCCACCTAAAAGGCGGTTGCGGACACCGTCCGGCCAGACGCCGACTGGCATTCAGGCGGCGCTGCTGTTACATGACATTCATCGCGGGAGCGCTCTGTCTTGCGTCGTCCGCGCCCTCCCGCGCCGTGCTGGTGCGTGTGTTCCCGTCCGGCCGGGTCTCCCCGCTCGACAGAAAGTCGTTTACTCAACGTGTCTACAGAGTCTGCCTCTGCTGCTGATTTTACTGGCCTCGGCCTGTCGCCTGCGTCTTTGCGCGCCTTGGCGACGGCGGGTTTCACCACGCCCACGCCCATCCAAACGCAGGCCATTCCGCCAGCCCTCAAGGGCCTGGACGTCATCGGTTGTGCGGCTACCGGGACCGGCAAGACCGCGGCCTACCTCCTTCCGCTGCTCGAGCGGCTGAGCGGGAAGACTGGGACGCGGGCCTTGGTGTTGGCCCCTACCCGCGAGTTGGCGCTGCAAATCTCGAAGCACCTCGACGTGTTGGGGCGGGAGGCGCGCATGCGCGCCGCCGTCATCATCGGCGGCGTCGGGCCCGAGGGCCAACGGCGCGCGCTTCGCGAAGGCCGTCCCCTGCTGATTGCCACACCAGGACGGCTCATCGACCATCTGGATTCAGGGACAGCGCGACTGGACAACATTGAGATTCTCGTCCTCGACGAGGCCGACCGAATGCTGGACATGGGCTTCGCCCCCCAGCTGCGCCGGGTGATGGCCAAGCTTCCCAAGCAGCGCCAGACGCTCCTCTTTTCGGCCACCATGGCGGGCGAGGTCGCGGCCTTCGCCCGCGCCCACCTCCGCTCACCAGTTCGGGTGGAAGTCGCCCGTTCTGGAACCACCGCACAGCGGGCAACGCAAGCCGCCTACCGCGTGGGGCAAGGCGAAAAGGCGGCGCTCCTTCAGGAGCTCTTGACGCACTCCAATGACAGCACCCTCGTCTTCGTCCGGACGCGGCGCCGCGCCGACAAGCTCGCTCGAAGCCTCGAGCGCGCGGGACACCGCACGGACAGGATTCACGCGGACCGCTCTCAAGGGCAGCGGCAGCGCGCCCTCGAGGACTTCCGCGGTGGACGCGTGCGGGTACTGGTGGCGACGGACATCGCGGCCCGCGGCATTGACGTGGCCGACATCGGCCACGTGGTGAATTTCGACTTGCCGCACGTCCCCGAAGACTACGTGCACCGCATTGGACGCACGGCGCGCGCTGCTGCCAGCGGCCGCGCCTCGAGTTTCGTCGCGCCGGACGAGACGCCCCTGTTGCTGGCGATTGAACGACTCACAAGAAGTCGCGTCCCCCAAGCCACGGTGCCCCGCGGCGCGCCCGCATTCCAAGCGGAGCTCAAGCAGCAAGCCGAGCGCCAAGTCGACCCCGGGCCTCGCCCGTCTGCCCATGGCGTCTCCACCCGGCCCGCGGGGCATGCCCCGGGCCGACACGCCCGGACGCATGGAAGGCGCGTCTTCTCCGGTGGCCCGTCGAGCCTCCACGCCCGACGCGGAGACGGCTCGCATCCCGCTCGGGGTGGTGCCGCTCCCTCGCGGCCTGCGCGCTGAAGCCCCAGACGCCCGTCCATTTCTAAAAGAGACACTAATGGGGTGCTTTCACACCATTAGTGTCATTGCCTTCGCTCAAATAGCGCACCGCGTCAGTGGCCGTTAGCCTCCGTTCATGAGCAAGGGAGTCGCCATGAGCAAGGCAACACGGCACGAGCGGACCGAGCGGGAGCCCGCGGAGGCCGACGTGCGGGCCGTAAGGGACACCATCCGCTGGGCGCAGGTCCTTCCCGTCGATTTTGACGGCGAGGACGTGAGCCTGACGCAGGCACAACTGGCCATACTGAAGTAGTCGTCGTCCCAGGGCTTGTATGAGTTGCCGCGGATGCTCGCCCTACCCTTCCAGCTCCTGCATCCGCTCGGCCCCAGGCCCGACCGTGACCATCCGCGACAACCGCAAAGAGGCCGAGCAAGACGAGATAATGGCCGACCTGACAGATGACGCGGTCGCAAATTGCCTCGAAAGGCGGCTCGTCTTTCACGCGAGCGTCCTGGACCTGTCTACGAAGGCCGCCATCGGCGCCGCCATACGACACTTGGGACGGGGCGGCGACCTGCACTGAGGCCCGGGGCCTCTGACTGTAGGCAGGGCCGGCTGCACTTGTGCATCCAGACACCGATCACCACTAAACGCCGGCCACAGCTAGGGCATCTTGCCGATCACCTTCTTGAAGTCATCGAGCGGGAAAGCGACCAGGGTCTCCGTGCGCACGTTGCCGAGCGAGCCCAGCTTGAGCAGCGTCGCGGTGACGGCCTGGTCGGACCCCTCTACGACCATCACCAGGTCGTAGCGCCCTACGGTCCAATGGACGCTCTTGATCGAAACGCCCGCTTTTTCGGCCATCGCTCGAAAGGCGTTGAATCGATCGGGCGAGTCCTTGACGGTCTTGATTCCTTGATCGGTGAAGTTCTCAAGGATGATGAACGTTGCCATGACGGATCTCCTCCCCGCTTGTGGGGGTGATGCATTCAAGGCGGCCGTCATCGCGCCGGGCGGGAGGAGGACCGCGGCTCCTCTCAACCCTGTTGAACGGGTTGGCTATAGCAGTGGACAAGCTTAACGGGTGATCGGTCATCGGTTCGGGGAGGCCTCCGCTACTTGGGCCTTCTCCTGTCGCTCAACTCCGCCAGGGGCTGGGCTCCCTTCTCCACCAGCCCCAGCCAGAGCGTGCCGGTGAGCCTGGTGACTTCCATCCCGGAGACGCCAGCCGTCGAGGATCCGGTGACCGAGTCAGAGCAAGGCCATGAGAATCAGGGCAAGCCCCACGAAGGCGATGTTCCACAGAAGGGAGCGCAGCAAGGGAATGGCCGCGGCGTACACCGGAACGTAGGCGACGCGCGCAGCCAGATAGAGTTTTGCGCCGGTCGCGCTCAATGTCCCTTCCCGGCCAGCGATGTGGACGACCAGTACCGCTGCTGCGAAAAGCGGAAATGTCTCGAGGAAGTTGTGGAGTGCACGTTCCAGTCGTCCAGCTACGCCGGTGAGCGGCGGCCGGGCCTCCCGCGCTACGGCGGTCCACCGATATCCCACCTGAAGGCTGGCCGAGTGCGCCTGCAGCAGGATTTGCACCAGACCCAGCACGACGCTCCAAGCCAAGAGCCGTAGCTCGATGCTCACGACCACCCCCTCCATAGAGGATAAACCTTAGTGCTCGAGCGCCATCTGGAGATTCACTTCCACCTGGTGCACCGGGCCGAAGGGCCCCCGACCCAGCTGACGCGAGAGAGCGCCGCCCAGCCTCAGCGACGACGCCCGAAGAGATTCTCCACTCCTGCCGCAGTGATTGGCTTGGCGAGCATCAGTCCCAGCCCCACTAGCAATGCGAACACCGACACTGCGAAAGCCCCAGCCCTTCCGGTGTGAGATGGCACGTAGAGCTCAGCGACGACGCCGATGACTCCCGTGATGGCAAATAGCGCGCCGACGACGCGCGCGGCGATGCTGAGTGCGGCATAGTATTTTGGCCGCGCCTTCATCGAGACCCCGTCCAACAGCCGGCGCACCCGCAAGCAAGATACACTGCCGGCGGCCCGGCTGGTCACCTCGTGCTAAGCGGGGGTGCGAAGGTCATTTCCCCCAGCTTGTCGGCAGGTTGGATGCCCGCCCGGCTCCCGAATGCGCTGCGGCTTCAGGTGCTGAGCGCCGGTCACTTCAGCTGCCAACGCCAAGTGGAGACGTGTCGGCGTCAATAGCGAGCGCGGCGGCTAAGAAGAACACGCCCCCGAAACCTGGGGGATGGGCCAGAGCAACTTCATGAGGGAAGACGGTAATCACGCGCCTCAAGGTGCTGGATGCCGTCGTGGAGGAGGCCAACCATGGCAACCAGGGACCACGAAGCGGTCTCGGGTAAGTCCAGCTCGAGGGCCTGCGCCAGCTGGTGAAGCGTCTCGTAGTCGTTGGCGCTGACCTGCCAGAGAGTGCCACGCGCCTTCTCCAGGCGAGCCAGGAGTGCACGAGCGCGCGCCAGTAGGTCGCCAGTCATACGGCACGGAGATAGGTGCCGTCCCGACCGCTCGCCGAGAGTGGCGCCGCTGGCATCGAATGCCTACGTCTTAGGTTATGAACATCGACAAGACCTGTAGCTGTGGCCATCCCGCTTCTGTACACAAAGGCGTCTGCACTGCGCCCGGCTGCCCCTGCCAAGGCTGGAGGCTGGAAGCCGGCAAGTAAGCGCACAAAGCGCATCGTCGAGGCTTTCCGTATCGACGGTGCAGATGAGCATCCGGATGAGCCCGGACTTAGCCGAGGCCGGCCCGCCCTCACTTCGCCGCGGGCCGAAGCACCACCACCCCGTCCTTCATGACGAAGGCCACCCGCTCGGTCGCTGTAATGTCCTTGAGCGGGTCGTCTTTCATGGCCACCAGGTCTGCTCGGGCGCCAGCGGCGAGCGTCCCGAACTCGCTCTCTTTGCCGAGAAGCGCCGCAGCCGTCACCGTCCCTGAACGCAGCGCCTGCCAAGGCGTCATCCCCCGCTCGACGTAACGCCGGAACTCTTCCGCTTGGTTAATTTGGTCCCAAGGGAAGCCCCCCGCGTCTGTCCCGAGGGCAATGGGCACCCCGGCGGCCAACGCCCGCTTGAACGAGACATCCGCTGCTTTGGCGATGTCGTTCCAAATGGTGTTGGTGACGCTGCGGGGGCCCTCGACAAACGCCGTCACCGTCAGCGTCGGGACGAGGTACACCTTGCGTTCCGCCATTTTTTTTACTGACGCCTCGTCGAGCACCTGCCCGTGCTCAATGGAGTCCACCCCCGCGCCGAGGGCAATGGCGTGACCCGCGGGGGTGATGGAGTGTGCGGCCACTCGCCGGCGCGACCGGTGGGCTTGGTCGACGATGGCCGTCATCTCTTCGAGCGTGAAGTTGGGCATGCTCGAAATCTGTCCGTCCGGAAGTTTGAAGTACCCGCGGTCGGCGTAGACCTTTATCCAGTCCGCGCCGTGCGAAATCTGGTCGCGCACCGAGCGGCGACAGCCTTCCGCGCCGTCGCAGACCTCGACGCCGTGCGGAACCTGCAGTTCCCAAGAAAATCCGAACAAGGCGTAGGCACCACTGGGCGCGAGCGCCTTGGTCGCGACAAAGAGGTGCGGGCCTTCGATGACGCCTTCGGCCACCGCTCGCTTCAAGTCGACGTCGGCGAATCCAGAGCCCTCATTGCCGATGTCGCGCAACGTGGTGAAACCGTGGCGGAGGGCAATCTGCATCGCGCGTGTGGCCCGAAGCGCGCGGTAGGGGGTGGATTCCTTGAGGAGTTGCTCGTCGTACTCCGCCGACGTGGCGTCTCCCTGCAGCAGCACGTGGGTGTGGACGTCGATGAAGCCGGGCATCACCGTGTAGTCGGAGAGGTCGATGAGGGTGGCGTCTGCAGGAGCCACCTTCGCAATTTCGCGAATGCGTCCGGCGACGACGACGACAAACCCCGGCCCCCGGTCCTTCTGCGCGGCGACGTCGAGAATGTGTCCGGCTTTGATGGCCACCGGCGCAGGCGGTGCAGGAGCAGCTGCCGAGACCGGCAAGGACAAAACCCCAACCACGAGCACCCGGAGTCGCCTCATGCACATCCGTCCCCTCCCTCGCGCAAGGCCCAGCGCGCGCGGTTTCGTTAGGGAAACCGCCACCGGCAACCTCCCACGCCAGTGCGGCCGAGGTCCAGAAGAGAGCACAGCCCGAGAGGCGGACGTGGAGCAGCCTTCTACGAGAGGTCGACTCCTGGCCACGGGCGGCCGTGTTTCGACCACCAATCGCTGGGGGCTGCACGACAATCGCCGAAGGTCTACCCTGTTGCGCCGTGAATCCATTCGAAAGCCTGACTCCGGAGGTGGACCACGCGTTGCCACGCGGGCGTCTCCGGCTCTTGGGCATCGGCGTGGTGGTCATCATCGTCCTGCTCCAAGTGGCCACGCAGTACGTCGCCAACCGCGACCTTCCGAGGACCCTGTCCCAGCTGCTCTACCTTGCGGTGGAGATGCCTCCGTTGATGTTGTTGCTCTCGGCGGTCTTCAGCTTCGGCTACCGCCGCCGGGCCGGACCGGCACGCCTCGTCGCGTCGGGCATTCTTGTCGCAGCACTGGTCGGCGCCGTGGTGGGTGCCGTCTGGTGGCTGGCCATCCAGCGTTTTCCAAGCCTCCGCTTGACGTCAAACATGCTCCCCCCGTCCACGTTTCAACGCTCGGTGCTCTCTGGCGTCACCTATGCCCAGAGCCATTTCGGGCTGTGGGCGCTGGCCTTTCTGCTACCAGCCGCGGTCGAGCTCGGACGCATCCGCTCTCTGGAGCGAGAAAAAGTCCAGCTGGAGGCCGAAACGCTGCGGGGCGCAGCAGAGCTGGCGCGACTCCGGGCACACCTTGAGCCGCACTTTTTGCTCAACACCCTCAACGCCATCGCCGGGTTAGTCACCGAGGACCCGCGCGAAGCGCGGCGGCTGTTGGCGGCGCTGGGCGACCTCTTGCGTGACGCCCTCCGGGACGAAGACGAAATGCAAACGCTGGAGGCGCAGGTGGCGTGGCTGCACCGCTACGCAGAAATTCTCGAAGCCCGACATCGCGGCGGTCTGACGTTCGGCTGGGACATCGCCCCGGAGAGCAAGAATGTGCTCTTGCCACGCCTGCTCCTGCAGCCTCTGGTGGAGAACGCTGTCAAGCACGGCGCCCTGCGCCGTTCAGGCGGGGGCCGGGTCACCATTCGTACCAGCGTCGCCGGCGACGCCATGACGTGTGTTGTCGAGGACAACGGACCTGGCCTCGCCGGCGGAGCCGTTCGCTCGGGCGCGTTCGGGCTCAAGTCCGTGCGCCGACGGCTTGAGCTCCGCTACCCCGAGCACGCCAAGTTGTCGCTCGAGTCCTCGGGGACGGGGACGCGGTCCATCGTCGAGGTGCCAAGGCAATTCCCGGCGCCGGCCGGACGAGGGGCGTGAGGTGTCCACGTTGCGCGCACTGGTTGTCGAGGACGAGTGGCCCGCCCGGAACTACCTGGTAGAGCTCCTGGAAACCTCTGGGGCAGCCCAAGTCGTCGGTGCGGTGGCGACGGTGGACGAGGCGCGGGAGGCGCTTCAGGCCTCCTCTGGCCTCTCGGTGGATGTTGTCTTCGTCGACGTGCAGCTCGCCGCCGATTCCGGAGACCGGGCCGGCCTGGAGCTGGTGCGGTCCTTGGCGCGCACCCACACCGGGCTCCTCTTTGTCCTGGCCACAGCCTTCGAGCAGCACGCGCTCGAGGCCTTTGACCTGGGGGTGGTGGACTACCTGCTCAAGCCCTTCACCGAGGAGCGAGTTGCGCAGTGCCTAGAGCGGCTGGGCCGTCACCGCCGCGTGCGCCCAGAGGCCCCCACCCCGCTGCGCATCGTCGCGCGGCGAAAGCGAAACCTTGTCTTCCTCGAGCCCTCGGAGATTTTTGCCTTCGAGGCCGCGGACCGTTTGACGTTCGTCCACACCCAAGCCGGCCGCTTCGACATGGACCTCTCCTTGAGCGCAATCGAACTCTCCTTCGGTCGTGCCCTCACCCGCGTGCACCGGAACTGGCTGGTCAATACCGCCCACGTCAAGGAGCTGGAGCGGGACGGGAGCGAGACGCGCCTCTTCGTCGGTACCGGGCTCGCCGGAGACGCCCAAGGAGTCCACGTCCCCGTCTCCCGGGACCGCCTGCAGGCCGTCCGCGAGACGCTGCTCGCCGACGCTGCTTGGCCCCGGCGCGGCTAGGAAACCGAACGAAACATGGGAAACCCTTCGTCAGAGCCAGCCGGGCACTCGTCCGAAGCAGAACACCTCCCGTCCGGTGCGGCTGCACGCCAGACCTCCTCGTCCTACCTTCCAATGCCCAACGTGCCCGCTTCCGTCTCCGCGCGCTGCCTGCTGCGTCTCGGCGTGGCTGCGTTTGGCCTCTGCTGGGCCCCTGTGGCCACCGCCCAAACGCCCCCGGACGCGCCACCCTTGACGCCCTCCATCCCGAGCCCGCCCGCGCCCTCTGTCATGCCGTCCGCCTCAGAAACCAGCACCCCCTACAGCGCGGCGACGGCGCCCAGTGGACGGGTGCTGCACTTGGAGGAGGCGGTGGCGGAGTCCCTTAAACAATCCCCCGTCCTCGTTTCGGCGCAGGCCAGCGTCACCTCGTCCGAGGGCGTCGCCGAGCAGACACGGTCCGGTCTGTTGCCGCAGCTCAGCGCGAGCGCCGTCGCTCAACGCGCCTATGGCGCGACTGGAAGCAGGTCCGGGAACAACACCGGCATCCAGGGAGCGAACACCGGCACCTTCAACAGCTTCACCTTCGGCCTGAGCGGAACGCAGCTGTTGTGGGACTTCCAGACGGTGGACCGCTTCCGAGCCTCCAACGCCACCGTCTCCTCGCTGCAAGCCACCCAGCAGGCCACCATCATCAACACCATCCTCGCGGCGCGGAAGGCCTTCTTCCTGGCCTGGGCCAACCGAGCGCTCATCCAAGTGCAGGAGCAGACGCTGACGAACCAAATCAAACACCAGACGCAAACCGAAGCCTTCGTCAAGGTGGGAACGCAGCCCGCGATTGCGCTGGCCCAGGCCCGCACGGACGTGGCGAACGCCAAGGTGGCGCTCATCACTGCTCAAAACAACTACCGAATCGCCAAGGCCCAGTTGAACCAGACGATGGGCGTGGTGCAAGGCGTCAACTACGACGTCGCCAACGAGGAGCTCCCGCCGCTGCCTGGCGAGGACCAGTCCGTGGATCAGCTCACCGACATCGCCTTGCACGAACGCCCTGAGGTGGCGGCGCAACTCTCCAACCGAGAGGCCCAGGAGCTCAACCTCCGCGCCGCGCGGGGTGGCTATGCCCCGGCCTTCTCCATTTTTGGAGGCGTGGCGGAGACCGGTGACCGGCTCGATGCCCTCGGCTCAGCTTGGAACTTTGGGCTCCAGATGAACTGGAATTTCTTTGACGGTTTGAAAACGCCGGGCGTCGTCAAGCAAGCCCAAGGCAACCTGGACAATGCCAACGCCCAGCTCATCGCTGAGGAGTTGCAGGTCCGGTTTGACGTGGAGCAAGCGGATGCGACCTTGCAAGGGAGTAAGACCGCGCTCGTCGCCTCCGAGGAAGCGTTGGTCAACGCCCGCGAGCAGCTCCGACTGGCGGAGGCTCGCTACCAAACCGGCGTCGGCAGCATCATCGAACTCAGCGATGCTCAGGTTGCGGCCACCAACGCCGGCGCACAGCTGGTCCAGGCTCGATACACACTCGCGACGGCACGCGCACAGCTGCTGGCCGCATTGGGGCGCCAATGATTGAAACCGAGGCAACACAGCGAGCGGCTGCCAATGAGGCTGCGGGTGTCCCGACCACCGGGAAGCGCAGCCACCGTCGCCGGTGGATTTTCATCGGTGTGGGCGTCCTGGTTCTCGCAGGCCTGCTTTGGCAGGCGGCCGGCCACCCCGGCTTTCGGAGCAAAGCCCCCCCCACAGACGTTCGGCCGGTTCCGGTGGCGGCCTCCGCCGCGCTGCAGAAAGACGTCCCCATCTACCTCGAGGGGTTGGGCACGGTCACTGCGCTGTACACGGTGACCGTCAAGACCCAGGTCGACGGGCGGTTGGACAGCATGTACTTCGTCGAAGGGCAGCGCGTGAAGAAGGGGGAGCTCAT
Organism: uncultured delta proteobacterium; assembly: GCA_963745475.1. Taxonomy (GTDB): domain Bacteria; phylum Myxococcota; class Myxococcia; order Myxococcales; family Myxococcaceae; genus JADGRA01. The sequence continues at coordinate 814,695 of CAVUXN010000008.1, read as the reverse complement.
CGCCCTGGTCGACCCGAGGCCGTTCGAGGCCGCCCTCCACCAGGCAACGGCGACCGTGGCCCGCGACCAAGCGAACCTGGTCAACGCCAAGCTCAACCTCGAGCGCTACGACGAATTGAGCAAGCAGAACCTCATCGCCGTCCAGCAGGCCACCGACCAGAAGTCCGTGGTGGACCAGCTGGCAGCGACGGTGGCCATTGACCAGGCCCAAGTGGAGACGGCGAAGCTCAACCTCGCCTACGCCCACATCATCTCGCCGGTGGACGGTGTGACCGGCATCCGCTTGGTGGACCCGGGCAACATCATCCACGCCGCCGACACCACCGGCATCGTGGTCATCACCCAGCTCGACCCCATCGCCGTCATCTTCACCCTGCCCCAGGATGACTTGAACGCGGTCTCCGAGCAGATGGGCAAGGGTGAGTTGACGGTGGACGCCTTCAGCCGCGACGGCGGGGCCAAGCTCGGGACGGGCAAGGTGCTGCTCATCGACAACCAGATTAACCAGACGACAGCCACCATCCGACTGAAGGCAGTCTTCCCCAACCCGGCGGCCGTCCTCTGGCCGAACGAGTTCGTGAAGGCTCGGCTGCTTTTGACGACGAAGCGGAACGTCATCGTCGTTCCCACGCCCGCCATTCAACGCGGTCCCAAGGGGACTTTCGTCTACGTGGTGGGCAGTGACTCCACCGTCTCCGTCCGCTCGGTGGTCATCGACACCACCCAGGGCGACCAAACCATCCTCGCCAGCGGAGTGAAGGCCGGCGAGACGGTTGTGGTGGATGGCCAAAACCAAATCCGCCCCGGCAGCAAGGTTGCCGTGCGCGCGGCGGAAACATCGGGAGCCGCAACGGCCTCTCCGAGCGGCTTGGGCCCGTGAACAGCATCTCCGAACCCTTCATCCGCCGGCCGGTAGCCACCACGCTTCTCATGGTGGGGCTGCTCTTGGCGGGCCTGGTCGCGTTCCGCCAGCTCCCCATCGCGGCACTGCCGCAGGTGGACTACCCAACCATCGTCGTGTCGACGGCCCTCCCCGGCGCCAGCGCAGAAACCATGGCCTCGGCGGTCACCACGCCGCTCGAACGTCAGTTTGGACAAATGCCGTCCCTGTCGCAAATGACGTCGGTGAGCAGCGAAGCCAGCTCGCAAATCACGCTGCAGTTCGACTTGGACCGCAACATCGACGCGGCTGAGCAGGACGTCCAGGCGGCCATCAACGCTGCCTCCAACTTACTTCCGGCGACCCTTCCCACGCCGCCCACCTACAGCAAAAGCAACCCGGCGGATTCGCCCATCCTCACCCTGGCCATCAGCTCCACCACCATGCCCTTGGCGCAAGTGGACGACTACGCGGACTCCATTCTCGCCCAGAAAATATCCCAGGTTTCCGGTGTCGGACTGGTGACGCTCAACGGCGGGCAGAAGCCTGCGGTCCGCGTCCAGGTGGACCCCTCCGCATTGGCCGGGACTGGCTTGAGTCTCGAGGACGTGCGGCTCGCGCTGGTGTCGGCGAATGTCAATCAACCGAAGGGTGCGCTGGACGGCCCCCGCCAAGAGTACACCCTCGCCACCAACGACCAGTTGCTCAAGGCCGAGTCCTACCGCCCCATCATCCTGGCCTACCGGACCGGCTCGCCGGTCCGTCTGTTGGACGTGGCCCGTGTCATCGACGACGTCGAGAACGCCCAGCTGGCCGGCTGGTCCAATCAGGACCGCGCCATCATCCTCAACGTCCAACGGCAGCCGGGAGCGAATGTCATTGCCGTCGCCGACCGGGTGAAGGCGCTGCTTCCGCGCCTCCAGGCGTCGCTGCCCCAAGGCATTCAGATTCGCATTCTGAGCGACCGCACGGAAACGGTGCGCGCCTCGGTCGATGATGTGGAATTTACCCTCGTTCTCACCATCGTCCTGGTGATGGGCGTCATCTTCCTCTTCCTCGGAAACCTGCGCGCCACGGCCATTCCGAGCGTCACGGTTCCGCTCTCGCTGGTCGGCACGTTCGGCGTCATGTACCTGGTGGGCTACAGCCTCAACAACCTCTCGTTGATGGCGCTCACCATCTCCACCGGCTTCGTCGTCGACGATGCCATCGTGATGATTGAGAACATCTCGCGCTACATCGAGAGCGGAGATGCACCCTTCGAGGCGGCATTGAAGGGCGCCAAGCAAATCGGCTTCACCATCGTCTCGCTCACGGTGTCGCTGGTGGCGGTGCTGATTCCGCTGTTGTTCATGAGCGGCGTCATCGGGCGCCTTTTCCGCGAATTCGCCGTGACGCTGGCGGTGGCCATTGTGGTGTCCGCCGTGCTCTCGCTGACACTCACGCCGATGATGTGCGCCTACATGCTTCACCATGAACGGCCTCTCAACCAACGGCCCAAGCTGGTGCAGTGGTCCGAGCGTGGCGTGGAGGCGATGCTTCGCTTTTACAAGCGCACGCTGGCTTGGGTGCTGGACCACCAGCAGACGACGCTCATCGTTACCATCGCCACCTTCCTGCTCACCGTGGTGCTGACGGTGCTCATCCCCAAGGGCTTTTTCCCGCAGCAGGACACCGGCCTGTTGTTGGGCGTCACTCAGGCCGCACCGGACGTCTCCTTCCAGAAGATGATGCAGCTGCAGCAGGCGGTGGTCGACGTCGTCCTCCAGGACCCGGACGTGGCAAATGTCGCGTCCTTCATTGGTGCCGACGGCACCAACCCCACCACCAACAGCGGCCGGCTCTCCATCTCCCTCAAAGCCAGGAAGGACCGAAAGGAAAACGCCGAAAGCCTCATCACCCGCCTCCAGCCAAAGCTGGCCGAGATTCAGGGCATCTCGACCTACCTCCAAGCCGTGCAGGACCTGCAAATCGACAGCCGCTTCAGCCGCACCCAATTTCAATACACGCTCGAGGATGCCGACCCGGACGAGCTGGCCCACTGGGCGCCGCTGGTGCTGGAGAAGCTTCGTTCCCTGCCCGAGCTCAAGGACGTCGCCAGCGACCAAGAATCGGGCGGACTCACGACGTCCCTGGTCATTGACCGCGACACCGCGTCACGCCTGGGCATCTCCACTCAAGCCATCGACGACACGCTCTACGACGCCTTCGGGCAGAGGATGGTGTCGACCATCTACACCCAGCTCAACCTCTACCGCGTCATCCTGGAGGTCGAGCCGCAGTACCAAAAGGGTCCGGAGGCCTTGAAGCTCATTTACGTCCGCGCACCCAGCGGTGACCAGGTCCCGCTGTCCACCTTCGTCACCATGAAGCAGACGGTGTCGCCGCTGACCATCGCGCACCAGGGGCAGTTTCCGGCGGTGACACTGTCCTTCAACACCGCATCCGGGGTGGCGCTGGGGCACGCGGTCCAAGCCATCGAAAAGGCGACCGCGGAACTGAGCGTTCCACCGGGTTTGCACGCCTCGTTCCGCGGGACGGCCGAGGCGTTCGGCGAATCGCTGGCCAGTGAGCCGGTACTCATCTTGGCCGCACTCATTACCGTCTACATCGTCCTCGGTGTTCTCTACGAGAGCTACATCCACCCCATTACCATTCTCTCCAGCCTGCCCTCGGCTGGGCTGGGCGCGCTCTTGGCCCTGATGCTGTGCGGGATTGAATTCAGCGTCATTGCGCTCATCGGCATCATCTTGCTCATCGGCATCGTGAAGAAGAACGCCATTATGATGATTGACTTCGCCCTCGAAGCCGAGCGGGAACGAAAGCTGTCGCCCCGGGATTCCATCTTCGAGGCGTCGCTGCTCCGCTTCCGCCCCATCATGATGACCTCCCTGGCGGCGCTGTTGGGCGGCGTCCCATTGGCCCTGGGGACGGGGACTGGCTCCGAGCTGCGGCGGCCGTTGGGCATCACCATCGTCGGCGGCCTGCTCATCTCCCAGGTGCTGACGCTGTACACCACTCCCGTCATCTACCTGTACATGGAGCGACTGGCGCAGTGGCTCCGGCGGCACCGCGCGCCAGGCATTGCTCCCTCCCCTCAGCCCGTCCCGTGAGCATCTCTGCGCCCTTCATTCGCCGGCCCATCGCCACCTCGCTGCTGGCGGCGGCGCTCTTGCTTGCCGGCGGCGTTGCCTACAGCCAACTGCCGATGGCCCCCCTTCCGCGCGTGGACTTCCCCGCCATCAGCGTCAACGCAGCGTTGCCCGGCGCGAGTCCGGAAACCATGGCCTCGGCAGTGGCCACGCCGCTCGAGCGGCGCTTCGGCCGAATCGCGGGCGTCAACGAGATTACCTCCTCAAGCACACTCGGTAGCACGTCCATCACCCTGCAGTTTGACCTCGACCGTGACGTGGACGCTGCTGCCCGCGACGTGCAGGCCGCCATCAACGCCGCGGCGGCCGAGCTTCCGACCAACCTCCCGAGCCGTCCCAACTACCGGAAGGTCAATCCGGCCGACACGCCCATCCTCATCCTCTCGCTCACCTCGGACACCCTGCCACTGGCGCAAATCTACGACGCCGCAATCACCATCCTCGCTCAGAAAATCTCTCAAGTTCACGGCGTGGGCCAGGTGACAGTCGGCGGCGGACAGCAGCCCGCGGTCCGCGTCCAAGTGGACCCAGCGGCGCTGGCGGGCGTCGGCCTGAGCCTGGAGGACGTACGGACCGCGCTCGGGGTGGCCACGCTCGACCAGCCCAAAGGCGACCTCAGCGGCAGCGCGCAAACGCACTCCGTCGCGGCCAACGACCAGCTCTTCGGTGCCGATGCCTTTCGGCCACTCGTGCTTGCCCAGCACGGAAACGCCATCGTCCGGCTGGGGGACGTGGCCACCGTCTTCGACGACGTGGAGAACAACCGGACCGCGGCCTGGACCAACGGCGTCCGTTCGGTGCTCATCATCATTCGCCGCCAGCCGGGCGCGAACATCATCGAGACCAATGACCGGGTAAAGGCCATCTTGCCCGCGCTGATGAGCTCGGTCTCGCCGGCCATTAAAGAGGAAGTCTGCCTGGACCGGACTCAGACCATCCGTGGTTCCGTCCGTGACGTGGAGAGGACGTTGGTGCTGAGCGTCTTCCTGGTGACGCTGGTGGTTTTCGTCTTCCTCCGTTCGCTGCGCGGCACCCTCATTCCCAGCATTGCCGTCCCCCTTTCCCTGGTCTCGACCTTCGGGGTCATGTACCTGCTGAATTACAGCGTCAACAACCTGTCGCTGATGGCACTCACCATCGCTACCGGCTTCGTCGTCGATGACGCCATCGTCGTCACCGAAAACATCGCCCGCTACGTGGAGCAGGGCTTGACGCCGATGGAAGCCGCCTTCAAGGGCGCCAAGCAGATTGGCTTCACCATCGTCTCGATGACGATGTCGCTTCTGGCGGTGTTCATCCCCCTGCTTCTGATGCAAGGCGTCGTCGGAAGACTGTTCCGCGAATTTGCCGTCACGCTCAGCGTGGCCATCGCTGTCTCGATGGTGGTTTCGCTCACCTTGACGCCGATGATGTGCGCTCGGTTGCTCGGGCATCAGAAGGACAAGAAGCCGGGCCGGCTCTACCAATGGTCGGAGCGCGTTTTCGAAGGGATGATTGGCTACTACGGCCGCGGACTGACATGGGTGCTTGGGCACAGCAAGCTCATGCTGGGGATGGTGGGCCTGGCTCTGGCGCTCACGGTGGTGCTCTTCATCCTCATCCCCAAGGGGCTCTTCCCACAGCAGGACAACGGTCTGTTGGTGGGCACCACCGATGCGCCCCAGGACGTGTCCTTCTTCACCATGCGGACGCGCCAAAAGGCGGTGGATGACGTCGTCCAATCCAGCCCCGACGTCAACCACGCCATGGCCTTCATCGGCGGCGGCGGAACGACCAATACTGGATTCGTCTTCGTCGATTTGAAGCCGCGGCCGCCCCGGAAGAGAACCGCCGACGACGTCATCACCTGGCTCAGGCCGAAGCTGGCCCAAGTCCAGGGAATTGCGCTGTACCTCCAGGCGGCCCAGGACGTGCGCATCGGAGGCCGTTCCTCCCGCACCCAGTACCAGTACACGCTTCAGGCCGCAGATTTGGACATCCTTCGCGTGTGGGCGCCCAGGCTCCTGGCGGCGATGCAGAAGATGCCCGCCTTGCGAGACGTGGCCACGGACCAGCAAACCAACGGGCTGCAGCTTTCCGTGGACATCGACCGGGATACCGCCTCGCGGATGGGCATCTCCGCCAAGCTCATCGACGACACGTTGTACGACGCCTACGGCCAACGCCAGGTAGCGACGACGTACACCCAGCTCAACCAATACCGCGTCGTGCTCGAGGTCAAGCCGGAGTACCTCGAATCACCGGATGGCTTGGACAACCTCTACGTCCGCTCGGCGGCCGGGGGCCTGGTCCCCTTGGGTGCTCTCACCGTCCGTCGACCGAGCACCGTGCCCTTGGCCATCAACCACCAGGGCCAATTTCCGGCCATCACCCTGTCCTTCAACCTCGCCCCGGGCAAGTCTCTGAGTGATGCCGTCCAGGCCGTTCAGGTCGCCAAGGCCTCCATCGGCATGCCGGCCAGCGTCATCGGCGGCTTTCAAGGAACGGCGCAAGCCTTCCAGGACTCGCTGGCCAGTCAGCCGCTGCTCATCCTGTTGGCTCTGCTTACCGTCTACATCGTGCTCGGGGTGCTCTACGAGAGCTACGTACACCCCATCACCATCCTCTCCACCTTGCCCACGGCGGGAGTCGGAGCGCTGCTCGCGTTGATGGTGTGCCACGTGGAATTCAGCATCATCGGCCTCATCGGCATCATCTTGCTCATCGGCATCGTGAAGAAGAACGCCATCATGATGATTGACTTCGCCATTGAGGCCGAGCGCGACCAGGGACTGTCTCCCAGGGAAGCCATCTACCAGGCGAGCTTGCTCCGTTTCCGCCCCATCATGATGACCACCCTGGCCGCCCTGCTCGGTGCGCTTCCACTGGCACTGGGGACCGGGCTCGGGTCGGAGCTCCGACGGCCGCTCGGCATCAGCATTGTCGGTGGGTTGCTGTTCTCCCAGGTGCTCACGCTCTTCACCACCCCAGTCATCTACCTCTCGCTGGACAGGTTTTCGCGTCACCGCAAAAACTGGGCCCGGAAGGCGCCGGTTTCAGCCGCAACGCCGGCGACCTCTTAGGGTTTCCCCGACGGACGCGCGGCCAGGTACTCGGCAACCTTGCTCCAGAGTGCCTCGAATTGGGGTCGGTCGAAGCCGGTGCCTGAGGCAACCCAGTCGAAGTGCCGCGGGACGTGTGTCGGCCGGTGAAAGTGACCAATGACGTCGTGGTGGTCCGCCCACGCCGCGGCAATGACGTGCCCCCAGACTTGGCTCAACGTGGGGACAATGCCGTCGTTGGCGCGGTGGTCCGGTAGCCGGCCATAGGCGCTCCGGAGCGCTTCGGCCTGCGCGGGCTGCAGTCGCTTCGGTGGGTCTCCCGCCCGTCCCGCGGCGAAGCGGTACAGCACGGCGAAGAGCGCGTGCGTCGCTTGGGCATACGGGCCGAGGCCCGCCCGCGCCAACGTCCGGACTCCGGGCGGGCGCGCCCGCGTCACCACCGAGGCATAGCGGACACCTGGGCGGTCCGGCGTCGAGGCGTTGAAGGCTTCCATCATCGCCGGCGACAGTTGCGCACCGAGCCCGTTGTCGCTTCCGACGGTGCGGAAAAATGTCTCGATGGCACGCCGGCGCTTTCCAGAAAAGTCGCCCAGCAGCTGAAGGAAAAGCTGGTCGACGACGCCGACCGGCCGTGCGCCTGGCCGCCTTAGAAGCCGCGCCAGACGGAGGACGAAGCCGATGGGGAGACGCCCAGTCCGTAAGGTGTAGACGGTGGCCAGGGACAAGAGCGCCAGCAGCTTTTGGCCGAAGAGACTCGTGAAGTGTTTGGCCAACGGAGTGCCGTGGTGTGGTGACGCCACCGTCACCACCGCGCGGACGCTGGCCGCACAACGCTCGACGTTCACCGCCGTCGCCAGCTCGACGCCGGGAGCGAGGAGAAGGCGGGCATCGAGGCCACCCGACGAGTGGCCGATGAGGCTCACCTGACCTCCGCGGGCATCGAGCAGCGAAGACACGGTCTCGGCCAGCAGGGCCGCCCGCCGTTGCAACGAGGAGGTGGGCTCGCTGAGCGCGACGTGAATGTCCCCATCGAGTCCGAAGGAAGGACCCACGTCCGTCAGGTAGTCTCGGACGTGTCCGAAGTAGGCGAAGTCCCCGAGGTTGGCGAAACCGAAGAACCCTGGGACGAGAATGAGGTGGTGTGGACCGTCCACGGGGGTAGACTACCGCAGTGCGTCATCTGCGGCTCGCTGAATGGCAACCCTTAGCGTCTGTCCCCACCGAAGTGGAACGAGCTTCGCCTCGAATGCGCTCGACGCCTCGGAGGGCACTTGCTGCACTCAAAGTGCCCGTCCTCGCGGTTGTGGCGGCGAACAAATCCATCTACACCGTGTGTCAGAGGGGGTGGAGGCCTTTGCTCTAAGGTTATGTTCGAGGAATTTCCGCGCGCGCCGAGCCCGCGCCCCAATTTTCTGTCGAGCCCCGGCGACTCCACAACGTCCTCCGAGATGGGGGAAGTCACCGAAGACGCGCTGGGCCCGCGCCCCATCGTCCTCAACACGTTTGTTGGCCGGAGCTCGACGCCGAGCTACCGCTGGTCGGCGCTCTTCTCGGTGCTCCTGCACGTGACGCTCATCGGCCTGACGCTGTGGCTGAACCGAAAAGTCATTCTCCCGCACACGGAGGCGGTGGCCGTCTTGTACAAGCGTCCCCCGCCCCCGCGGCCGCCCCCGCAGCCGGAGACGAAACCGGAGACTCTGAAGAAAGGAAGTCGCGGCATTGTCCTGCCCAAGGCTGTGGCGCCGGAGGTGCAGCCCGATGAGCTCTCCTTCGCTGCCGCCGTCGAGCCGGAAACAAAGGGGCCCACTGGAAGGTGGGTGGGCGGTGTCGGCACCGGCGCCGCAACGGGACCTGGCTGGTCGGACGGTGTGGAAGGCGGCGTAGTCATCCGGCGCTCGCGCGCGAGAGACCCGCAGGAGGAGAACACCGGCTGGCCCTGCGACTTCCCTGAGCAGGAGAAGGACAACCGCCTGGTGGTCCGGATTCGCGTGCACGTCAACGACTCCGGGCGCCCCACCCATGTCACCATCATCCGGCCGGGGCCACCGGCCTTTAACGCCTCGGCCATCGAGTGCGCGATGAATGAACGCTTCCACCCCGCGCTCGACACCAATGGCAACCCCTGCGAGGGCGACCGCGAAGTCGGCATCCTCTTCTTCCGCACCGGTCACCGACTCGATGAGGCGGCCAAGCCGCCGCCGGCGCCCCGCCCGCCGCCGCCTCCCATGACTGGTCCGCAACCGGATTTGCCGGTGCAACTTGATGATTCTCCGGACCCGAGCGAGAAGCCCTCCGGGGGCTAGCGGCGCCGCACCCTAAACTTCCGTTGTGGGACTGCGCTTACGCAGTCCCTCGCTGCGAATGCGAAGACCGTGCGCGTCCAAATAGCCGGCCAGCGCCGCGCCGCTCGCTGAGGCATCCGCCCAGCCCACATACCCATCCGGCCGGACAAGGTAGGCCGCGTCCCTGGCGAGCCCCGCCGACTGCGCCCCACGGCTCCAGGGGAAGGCATGGAGCGGTAGCGCGCGGGCGGCACACGTTTTCTGGAGCTCGGTGCCCGGTGCCCCGTAGCAGTGCACCTGCCAGTCGAGTGAGGAGAGAGGCGTGAAGTTGTCGTCTTGGCCCGCCCGCTCGGTCCGGACCCAGGGCAGTCGGTCCCCTCCCGCAACTGAGCCTGCACGGCCTTCGCTGAGCCGCCCATGGCGGTAGTTCACGAGAATTTGAGAGACCGTCCTAAACATGAATCTCCGTGACAGGGTGGGCCTGAAGAGGGCCGGGGCGATGAGAGGAATGACGTCGAGCCGGACGAAGCGCGCCAAAGGCCCAAACTGAGTCGCCAACGAAAAGGCTCGGTCGGTGGTGGCCACCAGACGCCTGGCAAAGGCGATGCGTTCCGGCTCGTAAGTGCCCAGGAGCTCCCTGCCGGCCCGACCTCGAAGGACAGCCGCGAATTTCCAGGCCAGGTTGACGGCGTCGCCAATCCCGGTGTTCATCCCCTGCCCGCCCACCGGGCTGTGGATGTGGGCCGCGTCGCCGAGCAGGAAGGCGCGGCCGACACCAAAGTGCTCTGCGACGCGGTGGTGTACGCGGTACGTCGAGAACCAGTGGACTTGGTCGACGCTCATCTTTAGCCGGCGCATGACGCTCTGACCGACGTCATTCCAAGTCAGTGGCTGGTCGGCCTCTTCGGCGGTGCGGGTGACGGTGCCAATGAGCCGGGCGACGTTTTCTCCCTTCCTCGGAAAGACAGCCAGGATGTCCGCCTCGTCCAGCGCCAGGTTGAGCTCACCGTTGGCCGTCGGACCGTGCAGCGCGACGTCGGCGACGTAGAAGACGTGGTCATAGGTGCCTCCCGGAAAGCCGACCGCCAGCACCTCCCGGACTCTGGAACGCGCACCGTCGCAGCCCGCGATGAAGGCGGCTTCGCAGTCCGCCTGGCTACCGTCCTCGAGCTCCAGCTGAGCCAGGACCCGGTCCCCCACTTCTCGAAAGCCGAGAAGCTCCGTGCGACGTTCCACTTCGACGCCCACGCGCTGGAGATGCTCGATGAGGAGTCGCTCGTGCTCGTCCTGCGGAAAGATGAGTACAAACGGGAAAGGACTGAGTCCCTGTCCGATGTCTGCGAAGGAGACCCGGGCTCGGTGCACGCCACGCGCCCAGAGGTTGATGGCGACGAATTTCAAGCCGCGTTCCACCACCTCGTCCGCAATCCCCACCTGGCGGTAGAGCTCCAGCGTGCGTGCATGAACCGCAAGTGCGCGAGACGTGGTCCCTGGCTCCGCCGTTTTGTCGATGAGGCGGACCTCCACGCCCAGACGTTTCAGCCAGAGCGCCAACACGAGGCCGGTGGGGCCCGCGCCGACGATGAGGACTTCGGTGCTCCTCCACACTGGAAATGCCATGGGTTGGAACTATAGGCACCCGAAGACATCTCGGACTCCGTTGTTTCCAGGACAAACGAGCACCCCCATTCGACACTGGCGCGTTTTTCTTAAGGCGCAGCCCGTGAGAAAAAATGTCCGGCGGCTTCGCCCTCGAACGTTCTTTTGGTACGGGAGCGGACATACCGCCGCAACCGCTAAACCGAAGGAGAACACCATGAGTGACTTCCTCTACCTTTATAGGCTTCCCGCGAACTCACCCTTTGCGCCGGACTCCCCGCACCAGCTGCAGGAGCGGCTGAAGAAGTGGACGGCCTGGTTCGCCGAGCTCGACGCGAAGGGACACGTCAAGAACCGGGGCAACCCGCTCACCTCGGCCGGCACCGTGGTGACGGACAAGAAGGGCGCGGTCAACGATGGGCCCTACGCCGAATCCAAGGACGTCATCATGGGGTACACCATTGTCGAAGCGAAGGACTTGGCCCAGGCCTCGAAATTGGCCGTTGGCTGCCCGGTGCTCGACAGTGGTGGCGTTGTCGAGGTGCGTCCCATCCACCAGATGTAGTGCCGTGGAACTCGACGCTCACTTCTTCCGCCGGGAGGCGGGTCGGTTGCTGGCAACACTGACCCGCATCCTCGGCGTCCACAACCTCGCGCTCGCGGAGGATGTCGTTCAAGACACGCTCATCAGCGCCGTGGAACGGTGGAAATTTAGCGGCGTCCCCGAGCACTACTCCGCTTGGTTGATGACGGCGGCGAAGAACCGCGCCATCAGCGTGCTTCGTCGTGAGCGGACGGCCAACAAGTTTGCGCCCGAATACGGGCGCATGCTCGATCGCGAGTGGACGCCCGAGCCAGTCTTCGAAGAGCAGTTCCTCCCGACCGCGCTGCGAGACAACGAGCTGCGGATGATGTTCTCTTGTTGCCACCCACAGCTGAATGAGGAGGTCCAAGTCGCTCTGGTGCTGTACCTCCTCTGCGGCTTCTCCGTCGGGGAGGTGGCCGCTGCCTTTCTTGTCACGCCCGCAGCCATGGAGAAGCGCATCTCTCGCGGCAAGAAGGCGTTGGCCAACACCCAGGCGCTCTTTGAGCTGACTGCGGCCGACTTCGCACCGCGGCTGTCGGCGGTGCACCGCGCGCTCTACTTGCTCTTCAGCGAGGGCTACCACGGCGCCTGTCCGGAAGACGTGGTCCGGGTGGATTTGTGCCACGAGGCCATCCGGTTGGTACGTCTGTTGGTGGACCACGTTCCAGCGGCGACGCCGGCGACCCACGCCCTGGCCGCGCTGATGTACCTCAACGCGGCTCGTTTACCGGGCCGAGTCAACGATGCCGGGGAGTTGAAGGCGCTCTTTGACCAGGACCGCTCTCGATGGGACGCGACGCTCGTTTCCGAGGGGCTCAAGCAGCTTGAGGCCTCAGCGGCCGGAAACGAGCTGAGCGAGTACCACGCCGAGTCGGGGATTGCCGCCATCCACGCCGCCGCCGGCCGCGCCGAGGACACCCGCTGGTCGGACATCATCTTGCTTTATGACGCTTTGATGCGAATCCGACCTTCGCCGGTGGTCGCGTTGAATCGAGCGATTGCCACCGCGCAGAGGGACGGTCCAACGCGCGGGCTCACCATGATTCGTGAGATTGGTGAGAGCGAAAGGCTCAAGAGCTATCCCTTCTACCAGGCTGCCATCGGCGAGCTGGAGCTGCGTCGCGGAAAAAACGACGTAGCGTGCGAATACTTCCGCGCGGCGTACGCTCTGGCGCGGAACGAAGCCGAACGGCGCTTCCTCCAACAGCGAATTGCAGAGTGCAATCCCCGCTCGGCTTGCTAGACGGAGGCATGAGCGCAGGTGGCCGCTTTCTGCGCTTCACCGCGCTGGAAGCATGTGGGCCAAGCCATCCGCCCGACTGAACTGGCCTGCTCTTTCCGTGGGCGCAGGCGGCGAATTGCAACAAGCGGTAGCGCGGAGACTCGCCTCGCCCCGGGGGGGAGCGAGAGCGAGCGTCCGGTTGTTGCCCTGTTCAAACTGCGGATGGAGCTCGACGCCAAGCAGCCCCTTCTCACTGGAGTCCTCCACGGGGAAGGAGCCTGCCTGCAGGACGCCCCGTCTGTCCTGCGGAACATGACTTCGCCCGTTTTCTGGGTGGAGACCACGCGCCCATCCGGGACAAACGCTTAAGGATTGAGCGTCCGGACGGGATTGGACCGCCGACCCACGGTTTACGAAGACTCACCACAGTTGCTCTCTTCCCCTTCGCACTCGCTCTCACCGGACTGACGCGATGGCTTCGAACTCCGGCCGTTCCGTTAAGGCATGTCGCGCGCTCGAGTGGCGGCCCGCACCGTCCGCGCACTTGCTATGGCTCTCGAGACCGGCGCGGCACTACGCTTGCCGCCTGTGCGCCTGACCCCGGGGACTCGCGTCGGCCCATACGAGGTGGTGGCTTTGCTCGGGGCGGGGGGCATGGCCGAGGTCTACCGCGCGCGTGACGGCCGACTGGAGCGCGACGTCGCCATCAAGGTGATGTCCGAGGTCCTCAGCGCAGACGGGCCGCTCCTCGAGCGCTTTGAGCGCGAGGCGAAGCTGGCCGGCTCCTTGAGCCACCCCAACGTGGTCGCTCTTTTCGACATCGGCCTCCATGACGGAAAGCCGTACTTCGTCACCGAGCTCCTCCAGGGCGATTCCCTCCGCGACCGTCTCGCCAAGGGGCCGGTTCCGGTCGCGCTGGCCCTCGACTGGGCGGAGCAGATGGCGCAGGGCCTGGCGGCCGCACACGAGCGGGGCATCGTCCACCGCGACCTCAAACCCGAGAACGTCTTCATCACCCGCGACGGGCACGTCAAAGTCATCGACTTCGGTATCGCCAAGCTGGTGGAAGCAGTCCAGCATGCGGTGCCCCATGGGCTGATGGACGCGACGGTATCGCCCTCGCACACCGGCACAGGAATGGTGCTGGGCACGCCGGGCTACATGTCTCCCGAGCAGGTGCGGGGCGATGCCATCGACGCCCGGACGGATTTCTTCAGCCTGGGCGCGGTCCTGTACGAGATGTTGAGCGGCAAGCGCGCCTTCCAGGCGAGCTCCATCGTGGAGAGTGGCTACGCCATCCTCCATAGCGACCCGGAGCCGCTGCCGGCCACCATTCCCCCGGCAGTGGTGCAGGTCCTGCAGCGGTGCCTCGAGAAGGAGCCGTCGCGAAGGTTCCATTCGGCGCGTGACCTAGCCTTCCACTTGGACTTGCTGAGGTCCCCCGCCAGTGCCGTGACACCGGCGACGGGCAACTCCCTGCGCCCCATCCGCGGCAGAAGGTGGCCGGGCTGGTCCATCCCCGTCGGAATCTTGGCCCTGCTTGGCTTGGCCTCCATCACCTTCCTCGTGGGTCGCGACAGCCGGCCACCGATGCCCTCGGTCGAGCTGATGACCTTTCGTTGGGGAAGGATTTCGGCCGGCCGCTTCAACCCCGAAGGGCGGGTGGTGTTCAGCGCAGCGTGGAGCGGGTTCCCTCTCGAGGTCTTCACGCGCCCCCCAGGCAGCGATGATGCGCAACCCTTGGGGCTGCAGGACGCGGCCCTCCTCGGCGTCTCGGGAAATGGAGAGCTGGCGGTGCTCCTGCACCCCCGAATGGTCGAGGGCGTCGAACACGGCACACTCGCGGTCGCACCGGCCTCCGGGGGTGCGGCCCGGGAGCTGGCGGAAAACGTCGAGTACGCGGACTGGTCACCCAAAGGCGAGCTGGCCGTGGTGCGAGTCGTCAGTGGCAAGCGCCAGCTCGAGTACCCGATGGGCAAAATAATCTTCGAGACGGCGGGATGGATTCTCAACCCACGCATCTCTCCCGGAGGAGAGAGCGTTGCCTTCCTCCACGGTCAACTCTCTCTGACGCAGGAGGCCCTCGTCGTCGACAGGCGCGGGCAGGTGCGCGCGCTGCCCTCCCTGGGCGGACGTGGGGGCGGGACCGGACTGTCGTGGACGCCGAGCGGCAAGGAGGTGTGGGTCTCGACGAACAATGCCATCTGGGCCAGTGGGCTTTCGGGAACCTGGAAGCTCGTCTACCAGGGCGTCTACGAGATGCGGCTCGAGGACATCTCTCGCACCGGCACGGTGCTCGTGGATGCCGAGGATGCGAGGCGCGACCTCATCCTCGTCCCACCGGACGGCCAGCACCAGCGCCAGCTTTCCTGGTCGGACAGGACCGACCTCGGCGCGTTGTCCGACGACGGCAAGCAGGTGGTGTTCAGTGCCTTCTCCAACGAGCATTTCTTCACCTTCATCGAACCAACCGAGGGCTCCACCCCGCTCAAGCTCGGCCAGGGTTATGCGCTCGCCCTGTCGCACGACGGCAAATGGGTCGTCTCTCGACCGGACGACTACAAAGAGCCCCTTTCCATTCTTCCGGTCGGGCCAGGCAACGCGAGGACAGTCTCGGTCGACCAGCTGGAGGTCTCCGGCGCGCGGTGGTTTCACGATGGCAAGCGCCTCGTCTTCATGGGCCGGATACCGGACGAGAAGAAATCACGGCTCCACAGCGTGGCCCTCGATGACGGCAAGCCGAAGCGCATCTCCGAGACTCCGGTCAACCCGTACTCCCTCGAACTCTCCAACGACGACCGCCTCGTGGCTGCGGTGGGTCTCGACGGCGCGGTGACACTTTTCCCCCTCGACGGGGGAGCCTCCATTCCACTGCCGGAGCTTGGCAAGGAGGTCGTGCCCGCCGGCTGGACGGCGGATGGTCAGCTGTGGGTGCGCTTCCGCGATGTCCCCAGCCACATGCTCCGCTACGACATCGCCACTCGACGTCAGGTCGAGGAACGCACCATCTCCCCGAGCGACCCCACCGGTGTGTCTCGCATCCCCATCATTCGCATCACGCCCGATGGCCGGACGGTGGCCTTCGACTACGAGCGAACGCTCAGCTACCTTTACTTGCTGGAGGGACTGGGTCCCGCCGAGCGCTAGACGAGCGGCGGGCTACCAGCTCTTGGGACCACCGCCAGCCGCCGACTGCCGCATTCCGGCATCTGCGGCAGCCGCAGCGGAGCCCGCATCTTTCATGGTGTCCTTCTTGGACGCGCTCTGCGCATCGGCGCTGGACATGCAGCCGGACGTCGTCGCAACTGCTGCGCCTCCCAGCACCAGTACCTGAAACAGCTTCTTGAGCATGTAGTTCCCTCCCGCTTGGGCCGACTCGTCGGACACTAGGCGATCGTCCCGCACCCCGGAAGTGGTACATTCGGAAGTTCCACCGCCATGATTGAAGTTGCCGTCGTCAACGAGTCGACCGCCATCACCGACGCTGAAGTCCAGGCGATGATTCCGGCATTTGAGACGCAGTGGAACCGGGACCTGGCCCCCATCTGGACCCTCGACCAGGCCCACTTCACCTGGATTCCGAAGACCGAACAGGCGCCCACGACGAGCTGGTGGGTGGTTCTTCTCGACGACACCGACCAGGGGATGGACCTCGCGTACCATGACTCGACCAGCTCAGGACTTCCGCTGGCCAAGGTCTTCGTGAAGACCATCCTTGCAGCAAGGGCACTGGTCAGCGTCAAGGCGAGCCACGAGATTTGCGAGATGGCGGTGGACCCCGACAACAAGCTCGCGGCCCGGCATCCGGACGGGAGCTATTGGGCGTGCGAGATTTGCGACCCAGTGAGCTACGACGAGTACGGTTACGACATCAACGGCGTACGCGTGACGGATTTCGTTACCCCGGCATGGTTTGGCGCGAAGGGCTCGACCGGTCCATTCGACTTCGTGAAGCACGTCACGTCCGCCTTCCAGGTCCTCGATGGCGGCTATGCACAAAAGATGGTGCCGCAATTCCTGCTCGCCCTTGCGCAGGAGACCGGCTGGACTCAAATCAACGGCGAGAAAGCAGCGCGGATGAAGCACATCGTCGAGGCACCCATAGGCTCACGTCGACATCGCCGCCTTAAGCCGCCGCAAACCGGTCAACCGAGCGAGCCGCCTGCAGTCAGACATGCCAAGCGCAAACCGTCGCCCAGCGGCAGCTGACACTTCGCGTCCCTCGTAACCACTTTTCTTTTTGTGCACCTCGTGTCGGCCCGGACGTCCCCGACCAACTCGCTCCGAAAGGCGCGCCAACGCCCAGCGCTGAGCGGGGAATGGCGCATGGACGACACGAGCCACGGCCGGCTCGAGCGGCCGGCGCCTGAACTACGGTTGATGGCCAAGCGAAAGGCTCGCGGAAACGCGGGAGCAAATCGAGACCGCGCCCCCAACACTGGCTTGCCGTCCGCATCGACGGCTTGCCGTCGACTGGGCTGTCTGCACCAGCCTGCCAGCGTTGTCGTACTCGCGCTCGACGACGAAGCGGCTGCCGAAAGGGTTGGGGCAAAGACAGCCTTGCACTGTCGGATTGCGCCCCCACCACCCACGAGTTCAAACGGCCGTCACCTGTTGCGCTAAGCTGACTCTCGAAGCTGCCACTCAGCCGGGAGGGTTCTTGCATGCGCCGCATTCTCGCCTCGATTTCCGTCTCTTTGCTTCTTGGAGCCTGCAGCGGGTCCGACACCAGCACGCCCCAAGCGGCGTGTAACTCCGCCGCTGCCGCGGTTTGCAACAAGGCAAGCTCCTGCAATGACCTGGGCAATGTTTCCGTTTCTCAGTGCACAACCACAATTGAGGCAGAGGCCAACTGCGCCTCAGCCGCGTGTCCGACGGGGCAGACGTTCAACAGCGGGGCCGCGAGCCAATGCCTCAGCGACATCAACGGGCTGAGCTGCACGGACGCCTCCAATGACTTCAACAACGGGACGTTCCCATCGAGTTGCAGCGGTGTCTGCCACTAGGCCGTCCACTCAGTCTGACAGCCCCTGGGTGGACGTTTCGACACGGCGAGCACACGAATGCCCGTCACCTCTCCTCGTCGCATGGAGCTCATACCAGTCCTGCATGTGCGGCTGACGCATCCGGACGGCCGTGAGTAACTCGGTCTGGGTCTTGCCCGTCGCCCGTTGCCGAATGGAGAGCGAATTGCTCTGCTACCGTTTGGGCTTATGAGCGAGCGAACGGTGGTCCCCCTGCGGGAGCGTCCGGCAGACTGGATTATTCTCGGCTTCTTCCTCATCAACCTGGGCTTCATCACCTACATCGTCGACCTCGAGCAGCTGGTCATCGCCTCCCGGGCCAACTTCTCCTACCCGGCCTGGCCGCCACGACCCCTGGTCGACTTGGTGCACTGGTGGGGCGACACCTTCGACCCGCTGCAAAATGCGCGGCCAGCCTGGTGGCGAGCCACCATCTGGATTGACGTCGTGTTTTTCGGGCCGTTTTACGCCGTGGCCATCTACGCCATCCTCAAGGGCAAGGAGTGGATTCGCATTCCGGCATTCTTCTGGGCAGGGATGATGTTTGCCGTGGTGACCATCATCCTCTTCGAAGAATTTGTCGGGCCGCACCGCTCGCCGGCCATCGCCACCGTGGCTGCTGCCAACCTCCCCTGGTGGCTGCTCCCGCTCTTCGTGACGTGGCGGTTCGCGAAAGACCCGCATCCTTTCACCAGGCAAACGTCCTAGCTCCGACTGCGAAAGCCCTGCGCGTCCAACTAGCCACCTAGAGCAGACGCCGCAAGACAGGGTGTTGGGAGGGAGACTGCTGCTGCCGTCCGTTTACGGCACTCCTCGTTCCACTGCGCCTTCTGGTCCGGAGAGGCGGTCTTCCCCCACCCAGTGCTTCCGAATCCGTACACCCATGGTCCTACCACTTGAAGACGCTGGGTTGCTCCCCGCGACGCTAGGGGTGGTGGTGGTGATTGCAGCAGCCACAACAGGTTGCTGAAAACGAGAGCCCCAGGGCGGGATTGAACCGCCGACCCCCGAGTCGTGGCTCCGAATGGTGCCTTCCTCGTCGTGGACTTCCGTCAGCCGTGTCTTCGCTCTCGCTCGAAACGAGAGGCATGGTTGAGCCAATGCTCCACGAAAATCAGCACTATTAAAAATACAGGAAGAAGCATCAATCCGGCGAAGGTGGACTGGATGGCTGTCATGGTGAAGCCTCCGAAAAAAAGGATGCATTCAACATGCCGGGTTCTCAGCGCTCGTTTTCTGTAGGGATGCGACGCTGAGGCCCCGCAGGTTTTGCGCGCGATGCAACAACTCGCAGCAGAAGTGCGTTACGAGCGACCGGAAGCGAAACGTATTCACTTTCCGGTGAGCCGTTCGAGCATCTCAATCGCGGCTGCCTCGGAAGGGGCTCGGGGGCCTCGCTTCCGCAACACGTAGCCTGCGGCGTAAAGATCGCGGTCGCAGCCTGCACTAGCACTGCGTCGCGCACCTTCTCATCCCTAAGCCGCAAGACATCCGACGCTTCTGACGCTGACAGCGTCAGAAAGTGCTCTTCACCCCTCTAAAAACTGAGAGCCCCCGGGCGGGATTGAACCGCCGACCCACGGTTTACGAAACCGTTGCTCTACCGCTGAGCTACAGGGGCTGAGAGTTTTGAAACGACAATCCCTGTAGCGGAGGTTTCGCGGGGTGGCAAGGTGAACCCGGCGATCTCCCTACGGTCCAGGCGGCCGCTCGGACGTTCAGACCTCGGGGGAAGCGAGCGTCTCGAACCGTCCAGGCGCCTCGTCGGGAAGCCTTGGGTGCCCCCGGCCACCAGCCGTGGGGAAAGGGCTCAGCGTCAAAGCCCCCAGGGCGAGGTTGAATCGCCGACCCACTCGCGTACCAAGCCCCAAAACGCCAATCGCTCTGGCCTCCAGCTCTGTCCCGTGCCCATTGAGAATAGAAAACTCGCCAGACCGCGCCGGGTTGGCAATCGGTGACGGCGGCCGGTCGTACGGGCGGACGGTGGCCGGTGTCTGCTAACGCGATTTTGCTCTCGGCGGCGCTGGCGCTACCGCCGGCCGTGGCATGGCCTGCCGAGACGCAGCCGGTGAGAGTCCTCGTCATCGGCACCTTCCACATGGCCAATCCTGGCAAGGACCTCTACGACTCCACTGTGGACGACGTACTGTCACCCAAGCGTCAAGCCGAAATTGACGCGGTGACGAGCCACCTCCTGCGTTTCAAGCCCACGAAAGTCATGGCGGAGTGGTCCGCGACCTCCGTTGCCGAGCGCTATAAGGCGTATCTCGCTGGGAGTCTCGCGCCTTCGCGCAATGAGGTCGTTCAGTTGGGTTTCCGGCTCGCAGCGGCCGCCCATGCCGAGATGCACGGCATCGACGTCGATGGTGATTTCCCTTTCGAAGAAGTGCAGTCCTTCGCCAAAACACACGGCCAGTCCGAGCTTCTGGGTTCCCTGCTGGAAGCCATCCAACGCGAGACGGCGGCCCTGACCGCTCTGCTCACGACGCAAAGCATCGGGGCCGCCCTGCGGTACCTCAACGACTCGGCGAGGATCGCGGCGGACCATAGCTTTTACCGTCAAGTGCTACGGATTGGGGCTGGCGACGCACAACCGGGCGTTGAGCTGGTGACCGACTGGTACAAACGCAACTTCCGAATCTGCGCGAATCTGATCCAGCTCTCGAAGCCGGGCGATCGCATCGTCGTGTTTTACGGTGCTGGCCACGCTTTTCTCTTGCGCGAGTGCGTTCAACAAACACCCGGCTTCCAGTTGGTCGAGCCGAATTCAAATCTGCCGAATTAGTTACGCCCCGGCATCCAATGGCGGGAGTTGCTCCCCGGAAGCCGGGTTGGCGCAGAGCCGCCTTCCTGTGCCGGGTGCTTTAGAACAGCGGTAACGCTTGTGGCGCCGACCGGGGTGAAGGACCATGGGCGCCGCGTGACGCCTGGGTCGCCATCCATGACGTTGGTCACCCACTTCGAGCGCCTCAAGGTGGCGCTGGCCGAGCGCTACCGCCTCGAACGCAGGCTTGGCGCGGGCGGGATGGCCACCGTCTATCTCGCCGAGGACTTGCGGCATGGCAGGCAGGTCGCCATCAAAGTCCTGGAGCCTGGGCTCGCCGCGGCGCTCGGCACCGAGCGTTTCCTCCGCGAGATCGAAATCGCCGCGAAGCTGACTCACCCGCACATCCTCCCCCTCCACGACTCGGGCGAGGCAGATGGTTTTCTGTACTACGTCATGCCCTATGTGGATGGAGAGTCCCTCCGGCAGCGTCTCGCCCGGGAAAAGCAACCGCCGGTCGCGGACGCGACGCGCATCCTGAAGGAGGTTGTCGACGCGCTGGCCTACGCCCACGCCCAGGGTGTCGTGCACCGCGACATCAAGCCGGACAACGTCATGCTCTCCGGGCGCCACGCGCTGGTGGCCGATTTTGGCATCGCCAAGGCGCTGAGCGAGGTCAACGCCCCGCAGCAGCTCACCTCCTTTGGCGTCGCCATCGGCACCCCCCAGTACATGGCGCCCGAGCAGGCGGCTGGCGATGCGGACATCGACTTCCGTGCCGACATCTACTCGGTGGGCGTTGTCGCCTACGAAATGCTCGCCGGACGGCCTCCCTTCACGGGCACAAACCTTCAACAGTTGTTGCGTGCGCAGATTGAGGAGATTCCGCAGGCGCTCGGCGAAATCCGCTCCGACCTCACTCCCGGCCTGTCGAACGCTGTCATGCGGTGCCTGGCCAAGAGCCGCGAGGACCGCTGGCAGAGCGCGACCGAGCTTCTAGGCGAGCTGGAAGCCGTCACCACCCCGGTAAGCGGGTCGACGGCGGTTCATGTTGCGCCGGCGCAAAGGAGTCGGCGCGGACGCAACTGGCTCCTCTTGAGTGCCGGAGCGGTGGCAGTGCTCTGCCTTGTCGGTTGGGCCACCGGCCTCTTCGGCGGCCGCAAGGACGAGAAGTGGCTGCGCACTGAAGTGGTGCCCGAAATTCATCGGTTGGTGGACGGCGACAAGCCACTCGCCGCACACCTCCTAGCGCTCCAAACCGATGCCGCGCGGCCCGCCGACCCGACGCTGGTCGACGTTTGGCGCACCTTCGCGGCTCGGGCCACCATCACCTCCGAGCCACCCGGTGCCCTGGTCTCCATTCGCAACTACGACGGTCCAGACCAGACCTGGCACGCGCTCGGGAAGACCCCGCTGAACAACGCCTGGTTTCCGAAGGACGGATTCTACCGACTCCGCTTTGAGCTCGACGGGTACCGGCCCGAGGAGGTCGCAGCGAGCTACTGGTGGCTTCTCGAAAGTGGACGATTTCCGCTCGACCGGCTGGGGACAATTCCGGATGGGTTGGTCCGCGTCCCCGGAGTCGAGGTGACGGGCCCGGCCTTGGAGCCACAGTCGAAAGTGGGTGGCTACCTCCTCGACCGCTACGAAGTCAGCAACAAGCGCTACAAGGCATTCATTGACGCGGGCGGCTACCAACGCCCCGAGTTGTGGAAACACCCCTTCTCGGAGAATGGCCACGCTCTCACCTTCGAACAGGCGATGGCGCGTTTCGTCGACCGAACCGGCCGTCCCGGTCCGAGCACCTGGGAGCTCAGCGACTTCCCCAAGGGCCAGGCTGACTACCCGGTGAGCGGCGTCAGTTGGTACGAGGCCGCAGCCTACGCGGCGTTCGAGGGTCGCGACCTCCCGAGCGTCAAGCATTGGAGGCGGGCGGCCGGAGTCTCAGGCGCTCGGTGGATTGTCCCAGCCAGCAACTTCGCCGACAAAGGACCTGCCCCAGTCGGCCAGTATCCGGCCATTGGTCGTTTCGGCGCCTCGGACATGGCCGGCAACGTCCGCGAGTGGTGCTTCAATGAAGAAGACGGGGCGAGCGGCTTCCGCTTCATTCTCGGGGGAGGATGGAACGACCCCCCGTACCAGTACGTGGACGGTTACGCCCAATCGGCGTGGGACCGCTCGGTCACCAATGGCTTCCGTCTGGTGACGTACGCTGACACGGCGGAGGCCCTGCAACGGGCGAACGCGGCGATTGCACGCCCTTCTCGGGACTTCTCCAAAGAGAAACCCGTCGGCGATGCGGAGTTCAGGGTTTTCCTGCGTGAGTACGCCTACGACAAGAAGCCGCTCAACGCTCGAATTGAACAGACCGAAACCACCGAGGACTGGACCCGTCAGAAGGTCACCTTCGACGCGGCGTACGGTAGCGAGCGGATGGTGGCCTACGTCTTCCTCCCCAAGCGTGGAAGTGTCCCCTACCAGCCCATCGTCCTCTTTCCGGGTTCAGGTGCCCTGTTCGAGAACTCCATCGACCAAGAGTCCTTCTTTTGGGACTTCTTGGTGCGCTCCGGGCGGGCTCTCGTTTTTCCGGTGTACCGAGGCACCTTCGAGCGCCGCACCGACTTGAAGGATGACGAGCCCAATGCCTCGGTGGCCTACCGCGACTACGTCATTCAGTGGGCGCGCGATTTGGGCCGGACCGTCGACTACCTCGAAACGCGCAAGGACTTCGACACGGCGAAACTCGGCTACTTCGGCGTGAGTTGGGGCGGGCTCTTGGGAGGACTGATGCCGGCCGTCGAGCAACGGATAAAGGTGGCCGTCCTGCTGGTCGCGGGGCTCTCGCTGAATCCCGTCTTGCCCGAGGCTGACCCGTTCAACTTCCTTCCCAGAATTACCATCCCCGTGCTGATGCTCAATGGCCGCTTGGACCACTTTTTCCCGGTGGAGACCTCTCAGCTGCCGATGTTTCAGCTCCTGGGCACGCCGCCGGACCGCAAGAAGCAGTTGATTTATGACGCCGGGCATCTCGTTCCGCATTCTCAAGTCATCAAAGAGACGCTGGACTGGTTCGACCGGTACTTGGGTCCGGTGCAAATGGTGAAGGGACCTCCGCGAACGAATTGACGCGCTTTCCCAGAAAGCCGTCTGGGCCGCGAAGCGGAGCGCCCTCCGGTGCGCAGGAGACTTCGCGCACCCGCAGTCCCGAGGCACCTCCGCTCGACACGATGCGTCGTGCAACTATTTGTTTTTCCTCACGGTCCGTGCAAAAGAGCGGCGCGTTGACCGCGCATCGCCCGAGGCGATAGAGGGGCGCGACCTTTGCTTGGCCCACCGGGCACGCTTTCTCCGCCTGGGGCCAGCGCCACTCGCCACATTTGAAACGCCGAGAGTCCACACATGCCCGAATCCGAAAACTTCATGCGCGTGCCAACGCCCATGCCGCGCCGCACCCTCTACACGGACGCGATGGAGATTTTTCACCGCGCCGCGGACACCATCGGACTCAACCCGCGTGTCCGTCTGGAGTTGGAGGAGCCGGATTACGAGCACATTTTCTACGTCACGACGAAGTTGAAGGACCGGCTGCGGCCGCTCCACAAGGACGCGGCGACGCAATTTGCTGACCTGCCGTTTACCCAAGTGCGTGACCCGGCGGGGTTGGAGCGCCTGGCGGACGGCCAGATTATTCTCACCAGCCGGGCCCTTCTCGGCTCGGACGTGGCCATCCGGCGCGGCCACCTCCGGCTCCCGGACGGAAACGTCTACCAACTGGTCCCCGGCGAGTCGGCTCGCTTCAAGGCCTACCGCGTTCAGCACAACCAGGCCCGCGGTCCCTACAAGGGCGGCATCCGCTACCACCGCGACGTCTCCCTCGACCTCTTCAAGGCGCTGGCTGCCGAGATGACCTGGAAGACGGCCATCAGCGAAGTCCCCTTCGGCGGAGGCAAGGGCGGCATCCAGATTGACCCGCGCCAGTACGGCAAGGACGAGCTGCAAAACATCACCCTGCGCTTCATGTTCAAGCTGAAGAGTCTCATTGGACCGAGCATCGACATCCCGGCTCCGGACGTGGGGACCAACGGGGAAATCATGGCGCTGCTCATGCGCCAGTACATCGACGGTGAGCGCGAACGACACACCGGCCGGGCCATCGTCACTGGGAAGGACGTCCGCATCGGCGGCTCCGAGGGCCGGGTGAAGGCCACCGGGCAGGGCGTCGTGTTCTGCATCGAGGACTTTTACGCCGAGAAGAACGAGTCGCTCCGTGGCAAGACGTTCACCCTCCAGGGCTTCGGAAACGTGGGCTCCAACGCGGCGGAGATTCTCTCCGGCCTGGGCGCCCGGCTGCTGGCGGTGAATGACTCCGACGGGACGCTCTACAATGGCGACGGCATCGACGTGGCCGGCCTCACCGCCTATGTGAACGACCCCAAGAATTTGAAGCGCAGCGTCGCCGGGTTCCCGGGCGCGCAGCGCATCGAGAAGAAGGACCTGTGGGACGTGGCCGCGGACATGTTCATCCCGGCCGCTCTCGGCGGGGAGATTACCGGTGACGTGGCCGAGCGGCTCAAGGTGAAGCTCATCGCCGAGGGCGCCAACGGCCCGACCACGCCCGAGGCGGACCAGGTGCTGGTGAAGCGAGGCATCGACCTCATCCCGGACATCATCGCCAACGCGGGCGGCGTGACGGTGAGCTACTACGAGTGGCTGCAGAACAAGCGGATGGAGTCGTGGACCGAGCAAGAGGTGAACGCCAAGCTCGAGCACGCCATCAAGCGCAACTACCGAATCATTCGCGACATCTCGAAGAACCGTCCGCGGCGGACGGAAATGCACGACAGCCGTCCATTCTGCGTGGGCAAGGAGGTCGAGCCGCGCCTGGCGGCGATGATTCTTGCCCTCAAGCGCATCGAGGCCCACTACCTCCTGGAAGGCTTCTCCAACTAAAGCTGCACCCGCTGAAGGGTGCAGCTCAGTGCATCAGTCGTTCCCGGTCGATGAGCAGCAGCGGCTCGTCCTCGCGCGTCTCGTAGGCGACGACGCGCAGGCCGAGACCGCGGGTATGCCCCGCCCGGCCGTCCTTGGCGCCGTAGGAGAGGGCGACCTGGTAGCGCACCTCGCACAGGCACGTCATCTCGGTGCCGTCCTCCCCGGTGAAGGTGAGGCGGAGGCGGCCGCCGAGCGGAACGCTGGCATGGGTCTCGACGTAGAGGCCGGCGGCGGAGATGTTGCGGGCGATGCCACGGGCCATTCCGTCCGACGTGGTGATGTAGACCGTGAAAACCTTGTCGAAGCGAAGACTGCCGCGGCGATCGTGCATATGACCGCGACGGTAACTGGTAGTCAGATGTAGTCAAAATACCGACCTAAGGAGACGCCTCGTGAGACGCTGGACGCTCGTGCTGGGACTGCTGCCATGGCTTGCGTGGGCTGAGGAGGCGCGTTTCGAGGCGCTCAAGGCCTCCGCCACCACCTATGACGGGGGGCTGGCGGGGTTTCTCGAGGAGTACACGGGCGACTGTGGGGACGCCTCCGGGACGCCCCAGTGCCGGCAGAAGGCCGAGGCCTTTCAAAAGCGGGTGAAGGGCATGCGCTTCTACGCGCTGGTTCACGAGGACGCGGCCGGCATGGTGGCCTTCTCGTCGGCATCGACGGGAGGCTCGGACTACACGGTGCTGGTGACGCCCTTTTTCCCGGGCGGGGCGCATGCCTTCACGGACCAGACGCCGAAGAAGGTGGACAGCCGCGGAAACCCCATCTTCCAAAACCTCTCCCTCAAGGGCGTCCTGCCCGAGGGCGAGACGGTGGACTCCGTCGAGCGCCTCTTTCGCCGCCGTGACGTGCGCGTCGAGCTCATCTTCGTGCCCGAAGCGCCGTGGGCATTGCCCCGCAAGGGTAGCTCAGCGCTCACCGGCTGCCGGGGCCGCCTCGAGGCCCTCCTCGTCACGACGTCCAACGGCCCGTCCTGGCACGCTACGAAGGACACTGAAGGCCGGGTCCCCGCTGAGGACCCCCAAATGTGTCAGGCCCCGCCGAGCACCACACTGTGGGGCTGGCCGCGGCGCTCGAGGCGCAAGGTGAGTTTTTTGCCGTCGCCGTACCCTCCGACGGCCGCCCGGAAGTCCTCGGCCGACGTCACGCGCCGGCCGTCCACCTCCACCACCACGTCCCCCACGCGCAAACCAGCGCGCGCCGCCGGGCCGCCCGCCTCCAACGCTTCGACGAGGACGCCCGGGCCCCGGACCCGAAGCCGCTGCGCCGCCTCGGTGTCCAAGTCCCTAACGCTCAGGCCGAGGACGTCTGGACGCGCAGCCTCCACGCTTGGCGCGTCGACCAAACCCTCGGGAAGGGGCGAGGGTCGCTGTGCAGGCGGCTCTCCCACCCGGGCTACGAGCTCGCGCGCTGGCGCCGTCCCGCGCTGCGCGGTGACACGCACCAACGTGCCTGGGGAAAGGAGCGAAATTTTCCTCAGGAGCGCGAGGTAAGAGTCGAACGGCCGTCCGTTGACGTGGGTGATGTGGTCTCCGGGCCGAAGTCCGGCCGACGCAGCCGGGCCGGCGGGGAAGACGTCCTGCACCACGGCGACGCGCGACCGTCCGTCGGCGGCGGGTTGCTCGGCCACGGTCAGCCCGAGCCAGCCGCGCTCCAAATGCCCGTTGTCGAGCAGGTTGGGGAGGATGTCTTTCACCATGTTGATGGGGACGGCGAAGCCGATGCCCTGCGCATGGGTGACGACGGCGGTGGCCATCCCCACCACCTCCCCGTGCATGTTGAAGAGCGGGCCACCGGAGTTTCCAGGGTTAATTAGGGCGTCCGTCTGAAGAAAGTCGTCGAAGGCACCGACTCCCAACACCCGCTCCTTGGCCGAAATCAGCCCGTGGGCCACGCTCCGCTCGAGTCCGAAGGGGTTGCCGATGGCCACCACCCAGTCGCCGACTTCGAGGGTGTCCGAGTCCCCGAGCATGACGGACGGAATGTCCCGGGCGCCGTTGGTTTGAGCGCGGATGAGGGCCACGTCCGTGCCTGGGTCCGCGCCCACCAGCTGGGCGTCGAAGACGCGGCCGTCGCTCAGTCGAATTTGCAGCGCCTCCGCGCCCTTCACCACGTGGTGGTTGGTGACGGCATACCCATCAGGCCCGAGCAGAAAGCCGGACCCGGTCGCCGCCGGGACACGCCCGGCCGGAATCCCATCCCCTGGGTTTTGGTAGGTGACAACGTTCACCACCCCAGGGCTGACGGCGCGGATGAGCGGCGCGAAGGAGCCCGGCGGCGTGAAGTCGCGCAGCGTCACGCCCGGCGCACGTTCGCGCCAAATGGGGGGCCGGGCGACGACGTCCCCGTCGAAGGAGCGGGCGCGGGCGCGCGCCCAGTCCTCGAGCGCGTGCTGAGGGTCGAGCGTGGCGAGGACGAGGAGGAATGGGAGGGGGAGGAGCATCGTCTGCTCCTTGGGAGTCTACGCCCGAGCGGGCTCGACGTACCGGCCAACACGCACTTGCGCAGGCCGTACCACACGCCCATTCAAGGCGTAGCCGGCGCGCAGTTGGGCCACCACCTTGCCGTCTTCGGCGGGGTCGGTGACGAGCTCAGTGTCCATGGCCTCGGCCTGGTTGGGGTCGAACGGCGCCCCGGTGAGGTCCATGCGCGTAATGCCTTGCGCGGCCAGCTTCGTCACCAAGTCGTCGCGGATGAGCTTCACACCCTTGGCCAGCGGCGAGCGGTCGGCGGCCAGGAGTGACCGGTCGAGCGCGTCGACAGCGTCCATGACGAGACGGGCGTTGTCCGCCTTCTCGACGTCCCGAAGACGCTCATTCTCTCGCGCCAGTCGCTCCCTGTAGGCGTCCTTGTCACGCGCCGAGTCCTGGAGCCCTCGGGCCAGCTCATTCACCCGCGCGCGCGCGGCCGCCAATTCCGCGCGAAGCGCTTCGAGCTCACTCGGACTGACGGCGGCTGCCTCCGCGGGCGCAGCCACGGGCACCTCCGCCTCTGGGGCGGCACCCTCGCGGGGCGCACCGTCAGGGTGGAAACGTCGGCGGTCGTTGATGCGCACGAGGCGAAAGTTAACCACGCCTCCCTGCCTGTCAATGGCCCTGAAGGGCCTCCCCGCGTCAGAGGAGCAGCCTCTTGAGTCCAAGGGGGAACGCGTCGTACGAGGGACCCCCATGTCCTCTCCCCGCGTCGTCCGCGCGCCGCGCGGTCCTCAGAAGTCCTGTCAGGGCTGGGTCCAGGAAGCCGCCCTTCGCATGCTGATGAACAACCTCGACCCAGACGTGGCCGAGCGACCCCAGGACCTCGTCGTCTATGGGGGCACGGGCAAGGCGGCGCGGAATTGGGAAGCATTTGACCAGATGGTGGCGACGCTTCGGACGCTGTCCGACGAAGAGACGTTGCTCGTCCAGTCCGGCAAACCCGTGGGCGTTTTGAGGACGCACCCCGACGCGCCCCGCGTCCTCATCGCCAACTCCAACCTCGTCGGACGGTGGTCCACCTGGGAGGTGTTCCGGGAGCTCGAGGCGAAGGGGTTGATGATGTACGGACAGATGACCGCCGGGTCGTGGATTTACATCGGCTCCCAAGGAATCCTTCAGGGGACGTACGAGACCTTCGCCCAAGCCGGCCGCACGCACTTTGGAAGTGACGACTTGTCCGGACGCCTGGTGCTCTCCGCGGGCCTCGGCGGCATGGGCGGGGCCCAGCCACTCGCGGCCACCCTGTGCAATGCCGTCTTTCTGGGCGTGGAGGTGGACCCGAACCGTGCAAGGCGGCGGGTGGAAACGCGCTACCTGGACGCCATTGCGGAGAGCGTGGATGACGCGCTGAAGCTCACCGAGGCCGCCCTCGCCAAGAGGCAGCCGAAAAGCATTGCCATCATCGGCAACGCGGCCGACGTCTACCCAGAGCTTTTCCGGCGCGGCCTCCGTCCGGACCTCGTCACCGACCAGACGTCTGCCCACGACCCCCTCAACGGCTACATCCCCCAGGGCTTGACGCTGGAGCAGGCGGCCAGTCTCCGGGCCAAGGACCCGGACACGTACGTGCCTCGGGCCCGGGCGTCCATGGGCGTACAGGTGCAGGCCATGCTCGATTTCCAGCGCGCGGGCTGTCACGTCTTCGACTACGGCAACAACATCCGCGCGGGTGCTCAGCTGGCCGGCGTCGAGAATGCCTTCGACTTCCCGGGCTTCGTGCCCGCCTACATTCGGCCGCTCTTCTGCGAGGGCTCCGGACCCTTCCGCTGGGTGGCGCTCTCCGGGGACCCGGCCGACATCCACCGCACCGACCGCGCCATCCTCGAGCTCTTCCCGGAGAAGCCCGCATTGAAGCGGTGGATTACGCTCGCCGCCGAGCGGGTGGCCTTTCAGGGACTGCCGGCTCGCATTTGCTGGCTCGGCTATGGAGAGCGTCACAAGGCCGGGCTGGCCTTCAATGCCCTGGTGCGGAGCGGCGAGGTGAAGGCCCCCATCGTCATCGGCCGCGACCACCTCGACTGCGGCTCGGTGGCCTCCCCCCACCGCGAGACGGAGGCCATGGCTGACGGGAGCGACGCGGTGGCGGACTGGCCCCTCCTCAACGCGCTGGTGAATGCAGTCAACGGCGCTTCCTGGGTGAGCATCCACAACGGCGGCGGCGTCGGCATCGGCTACTCGTTGCACGCCGGCCAAGTCATCGTCGCGGACGGCACCGAGGCGGCTGCGCGCCGCATCGAGCGGGTGTTGACGTCGGACCCGGGCATGGGCGTGTTGCGTCATGCCGACGCGGGCTACGCTCGCAGCATTGAGGTCGCCCGCGAACGCGGTGTGAAAATTCCCGGGCTCGCGGCCGACTAGACGTCCTGGCGATGACTTCCCCGCCCCCCCAGACGCCCGACGACGGGCCCTTCAGCCTCCTCGTCCGAGGGGCCTGCGCGGTGCTGACTGGGGACGGGCCAGAGGGCGTGGACGCGGGCCTCACCTTGGGAGCGCTTCCGGACGCGGTGGTGGGCGTGCGGGGAAAAACCGTCGCCTACATTGGCCCCGAGTCGGAGTTGCCGCCCACCGCCATTGCCCGAGGCACGGAAGTCCTCGACGCCAAGGGAGGCCTGGTGACGCCGGGCTTCGTGGACTCCCACAGCCACGCCGTCTACGCGGGCGACCGCTCGGAGGAATTCGCACTGCGTGCGCTGGACGTCGACGCCGCCGCCATCACCCGCGCCGGGGGGGAATTCTCTCCACCGTCATGGCCACGCGGGCGCAGGACGAGGACGGCTTGGTCCGCCTTGCGTTGCCGAGGCTCGCCCGGCTCCTCGCCCAAGGGGTGACCACACTCGAAGTGAAAAGCGGCTACGGCCTCACTCCGGAAGACGAGCTGAAGAGTTTGCGCGTCGTCCGCCGCCTTGGACTCCTCCAGCCGATTCGGCTCCTGCCGACGTTTCTCTGGCTCCACGCCCTGCCACCGGAGTGGGCTGCCGACCGAGCGGGCTACCTCGCCTTGGGCTTGCGCACCCTCGAAACCGTCGTCCGCGATGGACTGGCGGAGTTTGCCGACGCCTTCGTCGAGAAGGGGGCCTTCACCCCCGAGGAGGCGCGGGCCTTTCTCGGGCCGGCCAAGGCGGCGGGCCTCAAACTCCGGCTCCACGTCGACCAGCTGAGTGCCGGCCGAGGCGCTGAGCTCGCGGCCGAGCTGGGGGCGACGAGCGCGGACCACTTGGAGTGCGTCTCGTCCGAGGGCATCCGAGCGCTCGCAGGCGCCGAGGTGACAGCCGTCCTGGTGCCCGTCGCGACGCTCGTCCTCCGCCGGCCTAAGTACGCGCCGGGCAAGGCGCTGCGGGAGGCCGGGGTGCGGGTGGCGTTGGCCAGCAATGTGAACCCAGGCTCCGCGCCCACCGAAAACCTGGCCTTGAGCCTCGGACTGGCCTGCCTACTCAACGGACTCACGCCGGAGGAGGCGCTCTTGGGGGTGACGCGCTGGGGAGGCCAGGCGCTCGGCCGCACCGACGTGGGCCGCCTGCGCGTCGGCGGCCCGGCGGACTTCGTCGTCCTGGGGTGCCGGGAGGTGGCGCACCTGGCTGCCCACCTGGGCGTCTCCCATGCGGAGGTGGTGGTGAAGGCCGGCCGGGTGGTGCTTCGCGCCTCTGACGCAGCTCGGTGCACCTAAAAAAGGGCCCCGGGGGTCCGCCCCGTCCAAGGGCGGTCCCGGGGTCAGGGCTTTCCCGCTCTGCCTTCCGACCACCGGAGGGACAGAACACCCGTCCCCTCACAACGTATGAGGGCCCAACTTCATTTCATCTTTGCAGTGAGTCGACCCCGACACCCGAGCGCTGCGTGGGCCGACGGGTGTACACAAGTGCTACCCCATGTGTCGCCTGTATGGCTTTCGCTCCTCGGCGCACGAGTCCGTCCACGCCCCGTTGATGGCAGAACGGAACTCGCTCCGCCGCCAATCCATCGAGCATCCCGACGGCTGGGGGATTGCTGCCTACGTGAAGGGCACGCTTCCCGAGGTGGCGCATGGCCTCGGGCCGGCACACATGGACCCGGAATTCGAGCGCGTCAGCGGGTTGCTGCAGGCCCGCGCGGTCATCGCCCACATCCGGCTGGCGTCGGTGGGAGAAGTCAGCCCCAGAAATGCCCATCCTTTTGTTTTCGGGCGTTGGACGTTTTGTCACAACGGCACTGTCCATGACTTTGCGAATGCACGGGTGGCTCTGGAGCAGGCCATCGCCCCGAAGTTTCGCAAACGCCTTCTGGGCACCACCGACTCCGAGCGGTGCTTCGGCATTTTCCTGACGCGCCTTTTCTCCAAAGCCAAGGAGGATGCGGCGGTCCCGGTGGAGCACGTGGCTTGGGCGTTGGCCGCCACCATGGCCACCGTGGCCGAGTTGGCGGACAAGCCCGGAAAGACTCCCAGCGCCATGAATTTTCTGGCCAGCGACGGCGAGTTGATGGTGGCCACGCGCCGGGGCAGGACGTTGTGGATGTCCAGCGAAGCGCAACCGGAACAATCCCTCAAGGACTGGCCCAAGGCCGCCCAACGCCTCCACGCCTTTCAAGTGGCCAGCGAGGAGTTGGGCGGGCCGGACGCCTGGTTGGAAGTCCCCAGCGAGGGCGTGGTGGGCGTGGATTCGGCGGTGCGCTTCTTCGCCGCCACCGTGCCCGCGCTCCTCAAATCCCCTCCCTAGGGGCCATTCACGGCCCGGCTTCGACCTTTGGCTGCAACCCGAAGGTGCGGGCGCAATGGACGGACGCGGCCTCGCGTGGACGCGGCCGGAGGAGCCCCACATGCGCAAACGACGAAGCTCGCTACCTGCAGTGCTCAGTGTTTGTTTCTTGGTCCTGCCCCTGCTGGCCGCGGCGGCGACCGGCACGGACAAAATCCCCATCACCACCTCGTCCGAGGAGTCGCGACAGCTCTACCTCCAGGGACGAGATGCCAACGAGAAGCTTCGAGCGGCGGACGCCTACGTCCTCTTCGAGAAGGCCGTGGCCAAGGACCCCAAATTTGCTCTGGGGTACCTCGGGCTGGCCAACGCCGCGCCCACCAACAAGGCCTTCTTCGCAGCGGTGAAGCAGGCCGTCGCGCTCGCCGACAACGCCAGTGTCGGCGAGCAGCTGATGATTCGCGCACTGCAGGCCGGCGTCAACGGCGACGTCGAAGGCCAGCGTCGCATGTACACCGAGCTGGTTGCGAAGTACCCGGCGGACGAGCGTGCGCTCAACCTCTTGGGGAACTTCTATTTCGGCCTGCAGCAGTACCCCACGGCCATCGAGTACCTCACCAAGGCGACGGTCATCAGCCCCACCTTCACGACGCCCTACAACCAGCTGGGCTACGCCTACCGCTTCGAGGGCAAGTACCCGGAGGCGGAGAAAACCTTCAAGAAGTACATCGAGCTGCTTCCCGCCGACCCCAACCCCTACGACTCCTACGCCGAGTTCCTGATGAAGGTGGGACGCTTTGACGAATCCATCGCCAGCTACCGCAAGGCGCTCGAGGTGGACCCCACCTTCGTGGCCTCGTTGATTGGCATCGCCAACGACCAGATGTTCCAAGGCAAAGCGGAGGAGGCTCGGAAGACGCTGCAGCAGCTGACCAGCATCGCACGCAACGACGGCGAGCGGCGTCAGGCCCTCTTCTGGACGGCGCAGACCTACATCCTCGAGGGACGCACGGCCGATGCCGTGCGCACCGTGGGCGAGGAGCGGGCCATCGCCCAGAAGTCCGGCGACTTGTCCGCCGAATCCGGTGACGCAAACTTCATCGGCAACATCCAGCTTCATGCCGGAAACCTCGACGCCGCTGCAGCCAGCTTCACCGAGGCAACCGTCCTCATGGACAAGGCCAACGTGCCGGCGGAAGTCAAAGAGGCCAACCGGCGCAACAGCCTCTTCAACACCGCTCGGGTGGCGCTGAAGCGCGGGGACATGAAGACGGCACAGGCCCAGGCCGCGCAGTACCAGGCGCTGGTGGACGTGAAGAAGCGGCCCTTCGAGGTGTGGCAGGTGCACGAGCTTCTGGGGATGGTTGCCATCTCCGGACGCCAGTACGAGGTCGCGCTGACCGAGCTCTCCAAGTCCAACGCCCAGGACCCGCGGGTGCTCTACCTCACCGCCGTGGCGCTGCAGGGCAAAGGCGACACCCAGCGCGCCCGAACGGCCGCCCAGGCGGTGGCGGAATTCAACTCCCTCAGCGGCAACTACGCCTACGTCCGGCCTGCAGCGCAGAAGATGCTCGCCGGAAGCTAGGGGCAGAACGTCCTCTTCGAGGCACGGCGCCGCCTCTACGGCGACGCCGCGTCCGCCGCGGCCCGGCTCCAGTCCGTGAGCCGGGTCCGGGAAAGAGGGCCCCGGGAAGCGACGGCCAGCCGCCGCTCTTTCGGCCCCCTCCGCGGCCGTCAGCCGGACTTCGAGCGCGTCCGGCGGGACCGCATCGGCAATGCGGTCTGCCCACTCGACGAGGACCGCCGCCTCACCTGCGTCGCGAAGCTCGAAGTACCCCGTCCCGTAGAGCTCTTCTTCGGTTTGCAGGCGAAAGAGGTCGACGTGCACCAGCGGGAGGCGCCCCTGGTAGCGGTGGATGAGGGCAAACGTTGGACTGGCCACCTCGTCCGTCGGCACCCCGGCTCCCTGGGCCACGCCACGCACAAATTCCGTCTTCCCCGCGCCGAGCTCGCCGAGGAGCGCGACGAAGTCCCCCGGCTGCAACAGCTGTCCCAGCGCCGCTCCCAGCGCCCGTGTCTCCTCCGCCGAGCGCGTGAGGAGGAACAGCTTCAGCGGTTCCATCGTGCCCAGACGGAGGTGAGCCCGGAGAGCAGGTCCGAGGCGATGAGGCCCAAATCTCCCCGCCACTCTTGCTCCAAGTCCCCCGCCAGCCCGTGCGCATAAACGGCGGTGCTGGCCGCGTCTACGGGCGCGAGGCCCTGTGACAGGAGCGCACCGCAGACGCCCGACAGGACGTCCCCCGTCCCCCCGGTGGCCATGCCCGGGTTTCCCGTGGGGTTGACGCGGGCCCGCCCGTCCGGCGACGCCACCACGGTGCGCGCGCCCTTGAGCACCAGCACCACCCGGTGCGCGCGCGCGAAGTCCCGGGCCACGGCCACGCGGTTGGACTGGATTTCCGCCACCGAAAGCCCCGAAAGCCGTGCCATTTCTCCCGGGTGCGGGGTGAGGATGAGAGGCCCCTGCGCCGCGCGCAGCACGTCCAAGCGGCCGGCGACTGCATTCAGCCCGTCGGCGTCGAGGACGACGGGCCCGGGGAAGCGCTCCAACAGCTGGGAGATGAGTTGGTGCGTCTTCTTGCCGCGAGCAATGCCCGGGCCCAGCACCATCGCGTCCTTGCCCTCGGCCGCCTCCAGCAGCGCCTCCAAGTGCAAGGGCCCGAGCGGCTTGTCGTCGTCCAGCGCCAGGCCCATGAGCTCCGGCGCGTGCCCCAGGACGTCCGAGAGGGCATTCTCGGGCGAGGCCACGGTGCACAAGCCCACCCCGCTGCGCAGGGCGGCCAACCCGGCCAGAGCGGCAGCGCCGCTTTTGCCGCGACTTCCGGCGACGACGAGGAGGTGGCCGTAGGTGCCTTTGTTGGAGTCCGCCCGCCGCTGCGGCAGCCACCCCCGGGCGTCCTCCTCCTCGAGCAGACTCACCATGGCATCGTCCGGTGCGAGGCCAATGTCTGCCAGGTGCAGCTCGCCACAGAGCGAGGCTCCGGGCTCCAGAGCCTCCCCCACCTTGAGGGCGCCGAAGGCCACCGTCACGTCGGCTTGCACCGCCGGACGGAAGGCGAGCCCCGTGTCACTGGCCAAGCCGCTGGGTACGTCCGCTGAAAGCACCCGGACGCCCATCGCCCGCCACTTCCAGAGGGTGTGGATGGCGTCCGCCAAGGCGCCCTCGGGGGCGCGGTTGAGCCCCGTGCCCAGCAGTGCGTCGACGGCCACGTCGCCGGCCCGCGGGGCAAAGTCCTCCAGCGTCCCTGCCGCGGAGCCACCCATGGCGGTGAGGGCCTCGAGGTTGGCTCGGCTGTCCCCCTTGAGCGCTTGGGGCTGAGCGAGCAGCACCACCAGCACCTGCCGCCCGCCAAGGGCCAAGTGCCGGGCCGCCACCAAGCCATCCCCCCCGTTGTTGCCGGGGCCGCAGAGAATGGCGAAGCGCCCGTCCGGGGAGGCCAGCCTCTGGGCGTGTTCCGCCAGGGCCTGCCCAGCGCGTTCCATGAGCTCTCGGGTGGAGACACCGGCTCGTGCGGCAGCGGCCTCGCAGGCACGCATCTCTTCCGCGGTGAGCAGCGGTTTCAAAGTACTCTCCTCCCTGGGCGAAGGCGCAGGCGCGCGTCGTCTCCCTCGCTCAACTGCGTCAGGCGTTCCGCATGAGTGCGAGCATGTCCCGCACCGCGCGGTCGAGTCCGACCATCACCGCCCGGGCGACAATGGCATGGCCGATGTTGAGCTCGTCAATCTCGGCGATGCGCACCACCGGCTGGACGTTGTCGTAGTTGAGGCCGTGCCCGGCGGCGCACCCCATCCCGAGCTTGGTGGCCGTCTTGGCGGCATCGACGAGACGCTCCAGCTCCCGTTGGCGCTCCGAGGCATTGGGGGCCTCGCAGTAGCGCCCGGTGTGAAGCTCGACCCGCTCGGCGTTGACTTTGTGCGCGGCGCGAACCTGGTCGAGGTCCGGGTCGATGAAGAGCGACACCTCGATTTCGCCGTCCCGAAGGTGGCGGATGAGCTGCGCCAGAGACTCGCGCTGCGAGGCGACGTCCAGGCCTCCTTCGGTGGTGAGCTCCTCGCGCCGCTCGGGGACGAGTGTCACCAGGTCGGGCTTCACCTCGTA
This sequence comes from uncultured delta proteobacterium, assembly GCA_963745475.1. Lineage (GTDB taxonomy): Bacteria > Myxococcota > Myxococcia > Myxococcales > Myxococcaceae > JADGRA01. Next base: position 777,853 of record CAVUXN010000008.1, on the reverse strand, counting down.
GGCCATCTTCACCATTTCCTGGGTGGCGGCCATCTCGAGATTGAGCGCCGTCTGGCACGTTTCGCGGAGCAGGCGCAAGTCGCGCTCCTGAATGTGCCGGCGGTCTTCCCTTAAATGGATGGTAATTTGTTGCGCGCCCGCCATCTCGGCGATGGAGGCGGCAGTGACTGGGTCCGGGTAGCTGGCCCGCCGCACCTGCCGAAGCGTGGCCACATGGTCGACGTTGACGCCGAGACGCTGTTGCATGGAGCCCTTCTAGCCGAGCACCGTGGCCAGGGCATCGGCGATTTCACGGGCGTGAGCGTCATTTCGCGCACGGTCCGGCCCCTCCACCAGGATGCGTACCTTGGACTCGGTGCCCGAAAACCGTACCAGCACCCTGCCCTCCTGGCCCAGGCTGGCTTCCGCTCCTCGAATCGCGCGCTGGACGTCCGGGAGCTGCTCCAGTGGGCGCCGCTCGCGGACCCCGCAGCTGAGCAGCGTCTGGGGCACCGGCTCGAAAAGGCGTGTCAATTCCGAGAGCGGCTTCTTCTTGCGGCAGAGCATGGCCAGAACTTGAAGCGCGGCCAGCGTCCCATCTCCGGTGGTGGCATGGTCGAGGAAGACGAGGTGCCCCGACTGCTCTCCGCCGAAGGCATGCCCGCCCTTTCGCATCTCCTCCACCACGTAGCGGTCCCCCACCTGGGTTCGAATCACCTGAAGGCCGAAGCGCGCCACCGCGCGGTCCAGTCCTCGGCTGGACATCACCGTCGTCACCAACGTCCGGGTGCGCAAACCGCCATGTTCGGCGAGCTCTCCGGCGCAGAGCGCCAGGACGGCATCCCCGTCCACGACTTGGCCCAGCTCGTCCACCACCACCAGGCGGTCCCCGTCGCCGTCCAGCGCGAGGCCAATGTGCGCTCGCTGCTCGACGACTGTGCGCGCCAGGCCCTCCGGGTGCAGGGCGCCACAGCCGTCGTTGATGTTGAGGCCATTGGGAGCGCAGCCCAGGGCCACCACCGTTGCCCCCAGCTCGCGGAGCGTCTCCGGGGCAGTGCGGTAGGCCGCGCCGTTGGCACAGTCGATGACGATGGTGAGCCCTTCCAGAGTTAACTCGCGCGGGAAGGTATTCTTCAGGAAGACAATGTAGCGACCGCGGGCGTCGTCGAGTCGGAAGGCTCGCCCCACTTTGTCCGCGGTGGGACGGAAGTCATTGACGTGCCCGCTCCCCATCAACTCCTCCAGGCGGGTTTCGGCCTCGTCCGGAAGCTTGAAGCCGTCGCGCCAGAAGAACTTGATGCCATTGTCCTGGTAGGGGTTGTGCGAGGCGGAGATGACCGCGCCCGCTTCGGCGCGCATGGAGGTGGTGATGTTGGCGATGCCCGGCGTGGGGAGCGGCCCCACCAGGTCGACGTCCACTCCCATGGATGTGATGCCGGCTGCGAGCGCCTGCTCCAGCATGTAGCCCGAGAGCCGGGTGTCCTTTCCGATGACCACCCGGTGCCGGTGGCTGCCATTGCGAATGAGGTAGGCCAGTGCCCGCCCAAGCTGCATGGCCACTTCGGCAGTCATCGGCCACACGTTGGCCGTGCCTCGCACCCCGTCCGTGCCGAACAGCCGTCGTTCCATCCCTGGCTCACTCCTCCAGCGTCGAAGTATCGCCCTTCTCAAGGCCGAGCGCTTCGGCACGGAGCAGCCGCCGCATAATTTTACCGCTCCGCGTCTTGGGCAAGCGCTCGCGGATTTCGAGGGTGGTGGGGGTGGCGATGGGGCCGAGCTCGTGCCGGACGTGTTCCACCAACTCCGCCCGCAGCTGCGGCGAGTCCTGCTTCCCGGCTCTCAGGCAGACGTAGGCCCGGATGGCCTCCCCCTTGATGGCATCCGGGACTCCGATGACCGCCGCTTCGGCCACCGAGGGGTGGCTCACCAACGCACTCTCCACGTCCGCACTGCCAATGCGGTGGCCGGCGACGTTGAGCACGTCGTCACTGCGTCCAAGCACGGTGAAGTACCCGTCCTTGTCCCAGCTGGCGACGTCGCCGGCCGCGTAGACGTTGCCGGGAAACTCCTCCCAGTACTGCCGGTAACGCTCGTGGTCCCCCCACACCGTGCGCATCATGTGCGGGAAGGGCCGGCGCAGTGCCAAGACGCCGCCCTGGCCGGCCGGCACCTCACGGCCATCGGCGTCGATGACTGCCGCGTCCACGCCGGGAAGCGCGATGCCCACGCTGCCGGGCTTGGCCGCATGGGAGGTGGGCGTCCCCAGGGTCGGACCGCCGAGCTCCGTTTGCCACCAGTTGTCGGCCACAAAGCCGCGCTTTCCACCGGCCACCAAATGCTCGAAGGCCCAGCGCCAGGCTTCGGGGTTGAGTGGCTCACCGGCCACGGTCACCAATCGCAGCGAGTCGAGTTTCGCCTTCGCCGGGAGCTCGGCTCCAAACTTCATAAACATCCGGATGGCCGTCGGCGCGGTGAAGAGGACATTGACGCCGAGCTTTTCCACCACTCGCCACGTCACTCCGGGGTCCGGAAAGTCGGGCGAGCCCTCGCGCAGCACCGCCGTCACGCCCTCCAACAGCGGCGCGTAGACGATGTAGGAGTGCCCCACCACCCAGCCGATGTCGCTGGTGGACCAGTAAATGTCGTCGTCGCGGACGTCAAAAAACGTCCGCAGGTGGTAGGTGATGCCCACCATGTAGCCGCCGTGGACATGCACCACGCCCTTCGGCTTTCCGGTGGAGCCCGAGGTGTAGAGGATGAAGAGCGGGTGCTCGGCGTCCACCTGGACGGGCGCCGTCTCAGGGCGGTGCTCGGCCAGAAGCCGCTCATAGTCGACTTCGTGGGGCTTCAGCGCCCGGCCACCGGAGGCGCGCCGTCGAAACCAGACGATGTGGCGAATGTCGAGGCCCCGCGTCGCCTCGTCCATGAGTGCCTGGAGCTCCACCGGCTTTCCGCGGCGGATGCCGACGTCACCGGCGATGATGACTTTGGCCCCCGCATCCACAATTCGGTCCCGAAGCGCGCCCACGCCGAGGCCGGCGTAAACCACGGAGTGGATGGCGCCGAGGCGCGCCACGGCCAGCATGGCGGCCACCCCCTGCAGGGTGAGCGGCATGTAGATGAGCACCCGGTCCCCAACCTGGACGCCCAAGCTTCGCAGCCCCGTGGACAGCTTCGACACCATGTCCCGGAGCTCGGCATAGGTGAGCCGCTGCTCGGCCCCGTCCTCGGACAGGCAAATGAGGGCGGTGTGGTTGGCTCGGGGCCCGTCGGCGTGCCTGTCCAGCGCGTTGTCGACGACGTTGGTTTTCGCCCCGAGGAACCACCGGTGGTCGGGGTATTTCCAGTCGAAGACTTGGGTCCAGGGCTGGCTCCACCGGAAGCGCTGGGCCCAGCCTCCCCAGAAGGCGTCCGGGTCCGCCAGGCTGCGCGCTCGCTCCGCCGCGACGTCCGCCGGGAGCGCCGAGCGGCGGAGCGCCTCCGGTGCAAAAAACGCTTCGCCGACGTTGAGGAGGTGCTCGAGGGCCATGGCCAGTGCCGGGCTAAGGAGTGTGCCACAGCGGCGCTTCAGCGGCCTGCCAAAGGCGCCCACAGGGCGCCTCCCCCGCCCGCCCGACGGATGGCGTCGACGACCCTCAGCGCCTCCCGCGCCTCGCCGACGTCATGGACCCGCACCACGTCCACGCCGCCCTCCACCGCCGCCGCGACCACCGAGGCCACCGTGCCCACCAGGCGCTCCTGGGGCGGCTTGCCACCCAAGAGCGCGCCGAGAAAGGCCTTGCGGCTTGTGCCGAGGACGACGGGGCAGCGCAGCAGTCTCAGCTCCCGGAGATGCCTCAAGAGAAACAGGTTGTGCTCGAACGTCTTTCCGAAGCCAATGCCCGGGTCGACCCAGATGCGACCGCGTGCAATTCCGGCTGCCTCAGCGCGCGCCACTGAGGCCCCGAGGCCCTCGAGGACTTCCGCCACCAAGTCGTCATAGGTGGGGGACTGTTGCATGGTGCGCGGGGTGCCTCGCATGTGCATGAGGCACGCCGCCGCCCCGCCCTGCGCGGTGGCCGCAGCCAGGGCGCCGTCCCCGAGAAAGCCGGTGACGTCGTTGACGAGTACCGCCCCCGCGGCCAAGGCGGCGCGGGCCACCGCCGCCTTGCGGGTGTCGATGGAGAGGGGCACGTCGCTCTTCGCCCGCAGTTGCTCGATGACGGGCAGCACCCGCCGTAACTCCTCTTCCACCGGCACCTCGGTGGCGCCGGGCCGCGTGGACTCGCCGCCCACGTCGATGAGGTCCGCGCCGGCGCCGGCCAGCGCCAGGCCGTGCGCCACGGCACGCTCGAGCGAGGCGGAGAGGCCGCCGTCGGAGAAGCTATCCGGCGTCACGTTGAGGACGCCCATGACGTACGTCCGCTCCCCCCAGGCGAAGCGCCGGCCCGCCAGCTCTGTCGCCTCCGGGGCCTCGGCCAGGGCGAGGAGATGCTCCAGGGCCTCGGCCAGGGCGCTCAGCTCCGGCCGCTCGCGCGCGGCAGCGGCCAGCCGAAGGAGTTGGTCTCGGGCGCCCGAAAGGAATGCCGTACCGGGCCGCGCGGCCTGCTCGCCGGGGGTGTAGCGGGGGAAAAGAGCGGCGGCCGGGCCCTCGGCGCAGGTGGCCTTGAAAAAGCGTCCCTCCGCCGGCCCAAGCCCGGTGAGGAGAACTTGGGCGTGGGGCAACTTCTCCAGGAGGTACTCCCGCGCCTTGGTGGGAAGCCCCAGACGGGACAGCGCAGCGTCTAGGTCCACGGCCCGGTCGAGGCAGATGGGTCGGGCCAGAATCAAGGGGTGGCCTCGCGCCGGCGTGTCTCGGGGTACACGCCAGCCAGGCTAGCGCTTCCGCACTGGCGGGGAAGGTAAACGACGCCGCCAGACGCGGTCGGGACGGCTAGGCCTTGTTGGGTTCCAGTGCCGGCAGGGGCTCGAGCGCGTCCAGAATCTTCCGCTTGTCCTTCTTTTCCAACTTGGGCGGGGCGTTGACCCGCGGCTTGGGACGGTCCCGGGCGATGGTTCCACCCTTCACCAGCGTCTCGACGTCGTCCGCCTCGAGCGTCTCGTACTCGATGAGGCCGTTGGCGATGCGGTTCAGGGTGTCGAAGTTCTCCTGGAGGAGCTTCTTCGCGCGCTCGTAGCAGCTCATGACAATTTCCCGCACCTCGGCGTCGATTTGCCGGGCGGTCTCCTCGGAGTAGTCGGGCCGGCTGTAGAGGTCCCGCCCGAGGAAAACCTCTCCCTGCGGAGCCCCGTAGGCGAGGGGGCCGAGCTTGCTGCTCATCCCCCAGCGGCACACCATGGCCCGAGCCGTTTCCGTTGCCCGCTCGATGTCATTCGCGGCGCCGGAGCTAATCTCGTTGAAGACTATTTCCTCTGCGATGCGACCGCCCATGGCCATGCAAATCCGGTCGAGCGTCGACTGCCGGTAGAGGTTGAGCTGGTCCTCGGTGGGCAGAGACCAGGTGACGCCCAGCGCCTGCCCGCGCGGGATGATGCTCACCTTGTGGACTGGGTCACAGCCGGGAAGCAGCTTGGCCACCAAGGCGTGCCCTGCTTCGTGCACGGCGGTGTTCCGCTTCTCCTTCTCGGTCATGATCATCGACTTCCGCTCCGGACCCATGAAGACCTTGTCCTTCGCGCTCTCGAAGTCGGCAACCTCCACCCGGTCCTTGTTGTGCCGTGCGGCGAAGAGCGCCGCCTCATTCACCAGGTTCTCCAGGTCGGCCCCCGTCATCCCCGGCGTTCCGCGGGCGATGATTTCCAGGTCGACCTCCGGCGAGAGGGGGACCCGCTTGGTGTGGACCAGGAGCACGCCGATGCGGCCGTTGAGGTCCGGGCGGGGAACGACAATGCGCCGGTCGAAGCGGCCCGGACGCTGAAGCGCCGGGTCGAGAACATCCGGGCGGTTGGTGGCGGCGATGAGAATGACGCCCTCGTTGGACTCGAAGCCGTCCATCTCGACGAGCAACTGGTTGAGGGTCTGCTCGCGCTCGTCGTGCCCACCGCCCAGGCCGGCGCCGCGATGCCGCCCCACGGCGTCAATCTCATCGATGAAGATGATGCAGGGAGCATTCTTCTTGCCCTGCTCAAAGAGGTCGCGCACCCGGCTTGCACCCACGCCGACGAACATCTCGACGAAATCCGAGCCGCTGATGGAAAAGAAGGGAACGCCCGCCTCGCCGGCCACCGCCTTGGCGAGCAACGTCTTGCCGGTGCCCGGCGGGCCCATCATCAACACCCCTTTGGGGATGCGGCCGCCGAGCTTGGTGAACTTCTTGGGGTCCTTGAGGAAGGCAATAATCTCCTCGAGCTCTTCCTTGCACTCGTCGATGCCGGCCACGTCGGCAAACGTGACCTTGTTGTGGCTCTCGCTGAGCAGCTTGGCCTTCGACTTGCCGAAGGTCATCGCCTTGCCGCCGGTGCCCTGGAGCTGGCGCATGAAGATGACGAAGAAGACGAAGAGGAAAAGGACCGGCATCCATTGACCGAGGATGGTCAGCCAGAGGCTGTTCTGCTCCTCCTTCTCGTACTTCACGTCGACGCCTGCGTCGCGCAGCTGCTTGAGCATCGTCGCGTCGGCTGGCGGGCCGGTGGTGCGAAACTTCTCGTGCGTGTCCTCGAGCGTCCCGGAGTAGGTGTTCCCCTTGACGCTGACCTGTCGGACTTTCTTTTCGTCAATCTTCGTCAAAAGGGCGGTGAACGTCGGCTCCTGCACCTCCTCCGTCTGCCGGGAGAAGATGTTGTAGAAGCAAACGAAGAGGGCAATGAGGATGACCCACAGCCCAATGGTCTTGTAGCTCGATCGCACGTCCTGAAACCCTTTCGCGACTCCTGCAGAGCATTCTTGACGGCCTTCGCCATCCCGTCGCAAGCGCCCGTCCGGAGCCTATAACCCGCCGTGTGGAATAGCGCTCGTCGCTTCGGCACGAACGGCTGTCCCCTGGACATTGGCGCGCGTCGGGGGCCAGAGGCTGACCACCCACAGCACGCGGTCCGAGCCGTCTACCAGGAGCGGCCAGGACGCCCGATGCTCGGCCGGGATGCGCGCATCCACCAGAATGTCCTGGACCGCCCGCCGTCGCCCGGGGCCGGCCTCCACCCGTTCGCCGGGGCGGCGCCCGCGCACCCGGTAGGGACCCGAGGCCTGGGCCAGGCCAAATGCCTCTGGCCCTGGGAGCAGCCCCAACTCCAGGCGGAGCCGGAAGGCCCCGAAAGGCACCCACGCCCCGGGCTCCAGCGTCACCGCGTCCGGGACGGCCTGCCGACGCACCACCCGGAGGAGGCCACCCTCGCTCCGAAGCTCGCGGCGTCCCGGCAGCCCACAGTGTCCGCCTCGCTGCAGGGCCGCCTCGACGCGCGCGAGAAGGGACGCACTGGCGGGCACCCCCGCTTCCGCCAGCCACGCGAGGAGGGCCCGGTGACGAAGGGGCCTCGTGAGCCCGCGCACGGCCACCGCGTCCAGCCCTCCCTCGGGGAGGCGCGCCCGGGCGAGTCCCAGCGACGCCTGCTCGGTCAGCAGCGCTTCGTCCTCGGCCGCACGGGCGGCGAAGGCAGCGAGATTCTTCACCGAGGCCGCTCCAGCGGCTGCCACCAAGGCCGGCAAGACGCCGCTCCGCACCCGCGCCCGTAACAGCTTCGGGTCGACGTTGGATGGGTCTCGCACAGGAGAAAGCCCTTGCGCGGCAACGTAAGCTTCGACATCCGCTCGGCCCACAGCCAGCAGCGGACGAACGACGCACCCCGAGCGGGCCCGAATGCCGCTCGCGCCACGCAAGGCCGAACCCCGAGCAAGCCGCATGAGGAGCGTCTCCGCCTGGTCGTCGCGCGTGTGGGCGGTGGCAATCCAGTCGTAGCCCTCGGTGACGCGCAGAGCCTCGAGCGCCTCGTAGCGGGCCTTGCGTGCGCGGGCTTCCATGCCCGGTCCCGGCGCAAGCCCCAAGGTAGCGGTGTGAAAGGGCACGCCGAGCGTCGTGGCAAGCCGTCGAACGGCCTGTACCTCGTGCTCCGAGGCGGGCCGGAGCCCATGGTCGAGGCTCGCCACGCCCACGCGCTCGCGGGCGACGGCGATGGCCCCCGTCATCAGCGCCAAGGAGTCCACCCCTCCGGACACGGCGAGGAGGGTGCGTCCGACGTGGGCGGTGAAAAACTCCCGCAGCGCGGCAACGACGGGTGACAGGGCTTCAACCTTTCCCATTTCCGGACCCGGAAGCGCTCCAATGCAGGGGAATGTCGTAACAGTCCCTCCGTTGAAGCGCGGCAGGGCCCCTCGTTAGGATGGCACGTTGGAATGCAGCCGCGGGCTCCGGTGTTTAAGAGCCAGAATACGCAAGGAAAGATGGACCCAGGGGTCCCCCCCCTCCCCCTCTGGGTCCACGGGGCGTCCTGGGAGCCCATCCGGGCTCGCCAGGGTGCCCTTCTCTCCGGAAAGCCCCGGTCCTCATGGAAGAGGACCGGGGCCTTCCCTTTTTAAGGGCTCCCCCAGCGGTCATCTGTTTGACCAGCCTCGATTCGTGTCGGATAACCTCCTTTAAGGAATGCCACGGTGGGTTCTGGGGAGGCGGCCGCCACGGAGCGGTCCGACTGTCCTGGACGGGCGATTCCCCAGGGAGACGGCACGGCATGGCGGGAACTGACAAACGCAAGCAATCTCTGTACTTCCCGGAGGAGATGCTCCGGGAAATTCAGGAAGAGGCCACCCGGCAGGACCGGTCTCTTTCGTGGGTCGTTCAGCAGGCATGGCGCATTGCCCGCGAGCGCATCAAGTCCTTCCCCGCCGTCAACGACGTAACCGGGGAACCCGCGCTACCTGACTTGCGCGAGGAAGGCTAAGAGCGGCCATGCCGGGCACCGACCACCGCAAGCAAAGCCTCTACTTCCCAGAGGAAATGCTCGAGGAAATCCAACGCGAGGCGACGCGGCAGGACCGGTCCCTCTCCTGGATTGTCCAGCAAGCCTGGAAGGTGGCCCGCGCAGACATCCGCCGGATGCCCTCGGTGAACGACGTGTTGTCGCCGCGCTCCGGGCCAGGCCCCGCCTGAGGCGCGTTACTCGGCACCGCCGAGCTTGAAGCCTGCGCGGTCCAGTTGCTGTCGGAACTCGGACTTGGCCACCGCCTTGCCGTAGGCCTCCTCCGGCTCGACTTGTTTGCTCTTGACCAGCTCCAAAAGCGCCTCGTTGAGCATCTGCATCCCAAAGGACTTGCCGGTCTGCATGGTGGACGGAATCTGAAACGTCTTCCCCTCGCGGATGAGGTTGGCCACCGGTGACGTCACAATCAAAATCTCCAGCGCCGCCACCCGGCCCCCGCCGCGGCGCTTGCAAAGCGTCTGGGAAACCACTCCCCGGAGACTCTCCGAGAGCATGGTGCGCACCTGCGGCTGCCGGTCGGCCGGGAACTGGTCGATGATGCGGTCCACCGTCGAGGGGGCGGTGTTGGTGTGCAGGGTGCCGAAGACGAGGTGACCGGTTTCGGCGGTCTCCAGGGCGATGGAGATGGTCTCCAAGTCTCGCATTTCCCCAACCAGCACCACGTCCGGGTCCTCGCGCAGCGCCGCCCGGAGGGCTTGCTTGAAGGAGGCGGTGTGGACACCCACCTCGCGCTGGTGCACCAGGCACCGACGGTTGGGATGCACGAATTCCACGGGGTCTTCGATGGTGATGATGTGGTCGGGGCGCGTTCGGTTCACATAGTCCACCATCGCCGCGAGCGTGGTGGACTTGCCTGAGCCCGTCGGTCCGGTGACCAGCACCAGGCCCTTGGTGTGCTGGCACAGCTCGATGACCGACTTGGGCAGGCCCAGCTCATCGGCAGTGCGGATGGCGGTCGGTATCTGCCGCATCGCCGCCCCGATGCCCCGCCGGTCCTCGAAGACGTTGACCCGGAACCGCACCCCGGGCATTTCCAGGGCGAAGTCCGTGTCGCGCTCGGCTTCCCACTGCACCCGGTTTTTCTCCGGGGTGATGGAGAACACCATTTCCCGCAGGCGCGAGCGCGCGATGGGGCCGTACTCCTCGAGTTGCACCATGTCGCCGTCGATGCGCATGGCGGGCGGCGCATCGCTCGTGAGGTGGAGGTCCGAGGCCTTCCGGTCCACGGCCACCACCAACAGCTGGTCGAGGGCGGCGCGCGGGTCCGCCGGCACCGGGCTCAGCGGCGGCGTCACCGGCGCCGCCGGCACCGCGGCCTCGGCCGGCTCCGCCGTCTCGCTGGGCTGGGGGGCACGGGCCGCTGCGGCCGCGCGCCCGGCCGCAGCGCGCGGAGCGGCGGTTTCTCCGGCGGCATTGGCTGTCGCCGCTGGCGGCGGCGCCTGCTCGCCGTCGCCGCTCTGCGGACGCACCAGCGCCCGCACCAGCGCCTCCTTGCGCTCGAAGAGCACCGCCACCTTGCCGGCCGGAGCCTCGTAGGCGAAGCGGGTGATGCCCGCCGAGGGAAAGCCGTTGCGGATGTCCTGCGGCACGAGCTCGGCGAAGACACCGGCAATCTGCTGCGAGGTCAGCTGCTGGCGAAGCACCGGCACGTCGCCGGTCGCCGTGCGCATCAGCACCGGCTGGCCGGAGGCGAAGACGAGCTCGCTCCCGCGTTCGCGGTGGAGCCGCTCGAAAATGGGGTCCAGTCGGGCCAAGGGCGGTCCGGCGCAAGCTTACGCGACGTCCTCGCTTCTTTGTGCAGCTGGAGACTCACCCACCTGAAACCGAGCAATGAGTGGGACGTGGTCCGACAGTCCCCGGAAGGGCCCACCCCCGAAGGGGGCCGTGCCTGCGAGGTCCACCCAGCGGATGCCGTTGCCGCCGAAGAGGTGGTCGAGGTGCATTCTCAGCTGTAGGAAGCCGGCGGTGGCAAAGCCTTTACGCCTCCCGGCGTCAATCTGCTTCAGCGCCTCCTGTGCCCCGCCCCACCCCGCCTCCGCCGTCAAATACTGGTAGACGGGCGACGCCGGCGAGGAGTTGAAGTCTCCGCACACCACGAAGGGCTCGCTGCCAGCCAGGGCTTGCACGTGGGTGGCTAGCTTTCTGGCCTCCTGCACTTGGTTGTGTCCAAAGCCCATTTTCTCGCGTGCTGACCAGAAGGACCGGGCGAAGGGCGTGGGCAGGCTGAGGTGGGTGTTGAAGACGTGGAGCGCGCTCCCCCAAGGCGTCTCCAGCCTCACGTGGGCGCAAATGCGGCTCTGCTTGGCCTCCTTGAGACGGGCCACATGGTGGTGGGTGATGGGGTGCGGCGCGCTGACGTTGTGCGCGCGCACGGTGAGACGCCGAGTGTTGACCAGCACCGCAAGCCCCGTGGTGTACAGGGCGGTTTGCCGCAGCCGGTAGGTGTGCGCCGGAAAGTAGAAGGCCTCATACGGCAGTGGCCGCTTCGCCCGGACGAAGTCGTGCGACAGCGACTCCATGAAGGCTTCGAGTTGGGTGCGGCCGCTCTTGCGCAGGGCGAGCGTCGAGCGGAGGCTCCGGGTCTCCACCTCCTGCAGACAGACGACGTCGGCCAGAGGGTCCAGCCGCGACAGCTGGCGGGCAATGGCGTCCATCGAGCCTTGGGTGGTGGCCAGCCCCCTCAGGGCATGCCCGAAGTAACGCACGTTGTAGCTGAGGATGCGGAGCGGCCGCCGAGCCATGGCGAAGCGATGCTAACCTCGAGCGACGCGCCGTGGGGGGGTGCCGATGTCGGACACGCCGCCCACTTTGGAGGCCATGCCGGATGGGGATGAAGGAGCGGGTGGAAGCGCTGGAGCGGCTCCGGGCCAAAAAGGCCGAGATGGGCGGCCCGGAGCGCGTGGCGCGCCAGCGAGGCCGAAACAAGCTCGACGCCCGCGCGCGATTGGCACTCCTCTTTGACCTGGGCACCGTCCAGGAGCTCGGGGGCCTGGCCGCGGCAGAGGGGCGGCTGGCCGACGAGGAGGACGCCGCTCGACCGACTCCGGCCGACGGGGTGCTCACCGCCATCGGCCAGGTCTCCGGGCGCCCGGTGGCCGCGGCGGTGTACGACTTCACCGTCCTCGGCGGCTCCATTGGCGAGGTGGGCGAGCGCAAGGTGACGCGCCTCAGGGACTTGGTGCTGAAGGAGCGATTACCGCTGGTGTGGCTGGTGGACTCGGCCGGCGCGCGGCTGGACGCCTCCTCGGAGGTCGACCCGCGGCGACTGGCGGGTTTCGCGGACACCGGCTACCTCTTCCGCGAGCAGTCGGTGCTGTCCGGGGTGGTGCCCCAGGTGGCGGCCATGCTCGGGCCGGGCGCCGCTGGGACGGCCTACATCCCCGGCCTGGCGGACTACGTCCCCATGGTGAAGGACATTGGCTCCATCGCCGTCGGTGGACCGGCGCTGGTGGAGTCCACCGTCGGCGAAAAAGTCACCGAGCAGGAGCTCGGCGGGAGCCGCGTCCACAACGAGCTCTCGGGCGTCGCCGACGGCGAGTTTCCCGACGACGCGGCCTGCATCTCTGCGGTGCGCACCTACCTCTCCTTCTTCCCCTCGCACTGCCAGGAGCGACCCCCGCGAGAGACGTGTACCGACCCTGCGGACCGCCGCGACGAGGCGCTCTTGGCGGTGGTGCCCGACAACCCCCGCCAAGCCTTCGACATGCACAAGGTCATCCAGGCGGTGGTGGACGGCCGACACTTTTTCCCCCTGAAGCCGCGCTACGCACGCAACATCATCACCGGCCTGGCGCGCATCGACGGGCACCCCTTGGGGGTGGTGGCCAACAACTCCATGTTTCTGGGAGGCGTCCTGGACGTCGCGGCCAGCGACAAGGCGGCCCGCTTCATCGCGCTGTGTGACGCCTTTCAGCTGCCGCTCCTCTTCCTCCAGGACGTCCCCGGGTTTCTGGTGGGGACCAAAACCGAGCAGCAGGGCCTCATCAACCACGGGGCACGGATGCTCCAGGCGGTGGCCTCGGCTACCGTGCCCAAGTTTACCGTCGTGGTGCGCAAGGGCTTCGGCGCGGGCTACTACGTCATGAATGGCCGCGCCTTCGAGCCGGACTTGCTCGTGGCCTGGCCGGGAGCGGAGATTGGCGTCATGGGCGCGGACGGCCTGGTGGCCATCGCCGCCAAAAAACTCCTCGACGCCGCGGGAAGCCCGGAGGCGGCGAAAGCCCTCAAGGAGGAGCTCGCCGCGGGGTTACGTCCGCATGTCCGGGTCGACCGGGCGGCGGCCATGGCGATGATTGACGACATCATCGACCCCCGCGACACCCGCAGGCAGCTGGCGCTCGCCCTCAAGCGCAGCGTGAACAAAACCGTGGAGCGGCCCTGGCGACGCCGCGAGGTGCCTCCGCTGTAGCCCCTCAGGCGCGCCGGAAAATGAGGACGGTGTTGGTGCCGCCGAAGCCCAGCGAGTTGCTCATGACGGCGTTCACCCGCACTTCCCGCGCCTGGTTGGGCACGTAGTCGAGGTCGCACTCCGGGTCGGGCGTCGTCTGGTTGATGGTGGGTGGGAGCACGCCGCGGCCCAGGGCGAGAATGCTCACCGCGGCCTCCACGCTGCCCGCCGCGCCGAGGAGGTGTCCCGTCATGGACTTGGTGGAGCTCACCGCGAGCCGTGCGGCCTGGGCGCCAAAGGCCTGCTTGATGGCGCGCGTCTCATGGACGTCATTCATCGGCGTCGACGTCCCGTGGGCGTTGAGGTAGCCGATGTCCTCGGGCTTCATGGCAGCGTCCAGGAGCGCAAGCCGCATGCAGGAAGCGGCGCGCGCACCGTCCGTCGCGGGCTGGGTCAAGTGGTGGGCATCGGCGTTGGCGGCATAGCCCGCCACCTCCGCCAGGACGTCCGCGCCTCGGCGCCGGGCCGTCTCCTCCGCCTCCAGCACGAGGACACCGGCCCCCTCCCCCAGGACGAAGCCGTCCCGCCCCAGGTCGAAGGGGCGACTGGCTGCAGGCGGGTCCTCATTCCGGGCCGACAGCGCTCGCATCGCCTCGAAGCCTCCAATGGCCAACGACGTCACCGCCGCCTCAGCAGAGCCAGCGATGACAGCATCGGTGCGGCCGCTGCGGATGGACCACAGGGCCTCACCAATGGCGTGCGCGCCGGTGGAGCACGCCGCCACCGGCGCCCAGTTGGGCCCGGCCGCTCCGGTGCGGATGCTCACCAGTCCAGCCGCGGTGTTGGTCAGAATTTGAAGCACAAAGAAGGGCGAGAGCCGGTGGAAGCCCGTCCGCAATGCCTTCTCGTGGTGCTCCTGCGCCGAGGCCAAGCCCCCAATGCCCGAGCCGAGAATGACCCCCACCCGTTCCGGGGCGTAGCCTCCCGGAGTCCCAATGCCAAGTCCGCTCGCCCGCACCGCCATCTCCGTCGCCGCCAGGGCGTACTGGACGAAGAGGTCCAGGCGCCGGGCCTCCTTTCGCTCCATCCATTGCTCGGCCTCGAAGTCCTTCACCTCGGCGGCGATGCGTGTCCGCAAGGCTCCCGTGTCGAAGCGGGTGATGGGTCCCACTCCCGACCGGCCGGCGAGAAGCGCTTTCCAGGTGGCCTCGACGCCCGTGCCGAGCGGTGTCACGAGGCCCAGTCCGGTGACCACCACCTTGCGTCCAACCATGAGAGCAGACTCGCATGAGACGAGGCTTCGAATCGCCTCGACCGGGGAGGGTGTGATTAAACGGCCCTGTTCTGCGTCAGAGGGCTCGAAGGCTATAGACCGAGGGTAACCATGGCGTTGCACCGTTCGCTGTTTGCTTGTGTCCTCGTTGCCCAGCTGGCCCTTCTCGGGCCGGCCCTGGGGCAAACGGCTCCGCCGGCGGCGCAGGCGGCTCCCGACAGCAGCGCCGACTGGCCCCGGCAGATTGACTCCGTGGCGGGGACGATTGTGGTGTACCAGCCTCAGCCGGAGTCCCTGCAGGGAACCGTTCTCACCGGGCGCGCTGCCTTTTCGCTCACCCCCAAGGGGAAGACCGAGCCAGTTTTCGGCGCGCTGTGGTTCACCGCCGACGTCAACATCGACCGCGACCAGCGCCTGGTGCAAATCCTCGGCACCAAGGTGATGCGGGTCCGGCTTCCGGACGCGACGTCCAATGACGAGTCCGCTTTCGCCGCGGAGATTGAGCGGGAAGCCCCGAAATGGGACATCACCGTCCCGCTCGACGGGCTGACTGCGGCCTTGAGCCAAGTGGCCGAGGAGCGCGCGGCCTCCGACGACTTACAAGCCGCGCCGCCGAAAATTATATTCGCCACCGAGCCCACCGTCCTCGTCGTTCTCGACGGTCAGCCCATCCGCCGCCCCATCGAGAAGACCGGCATCGAGAGCGTGGTGAACACCCCGTTCCCGGTCTTCTTCGACACCAAGAGTCAGACGTTTTTCCTCACCAACGGCGCCCTCTGGTACCAAACCAAGGACTTGCTCAACGGGCAGTGGGACGTCATCCCCGCGCCTCCCAAGGAAGTCTCGGAGGTGGTGACCAAGGGAGACAAGCAGGACCAGAGCGCCCCCCCACCGACGGATACCGCACCCCCAAAAATCCTCGTCACCACGGTGCCCACCGAGCTCATCGTCACCCAGGGCGCCCCCAACTTCGCGCCCCTCAACGGCACGCAGCTGCTCTACGTCACCAACACCGAGGACAACGTCTTCCGGGACCTGGCCAGCCAGAAAATCTTCATCGTCCTCTCCGGCCGCTGGTATGCAAGTACCAGCTTCGAGGGCCCGTGGACCTTTGTCCGCTCCAACCAGCTGCCGTCGGACTTCACGAGGATTCCGGCGACCTCCCCCAAGGGTGACGTCCTGGCCTTCGTGTCCGGCACCAACCAAGCCAAAGACGCGGTGATGGACGCGCAGATTCCGCAGACCGCCGAGGTGAAGCGCGACGCGCCCGGGCCCACCATCCAGTACGACGGGGCTCCGAATTTCCAGCCCATCCAAGGCACCAACATGACGTCGGCGGTGAACACCCCGTCCTCGGTGCTCAACATTCAGGGCCAGTACTACGCCTGCGTGGACGCCGTTTGGTACGTCTCGCAGAGCCCGCAGGGGCCGTGGGCGGTGGCGACTTCCGTGCCGCAGGAGGTGCAAACCATCCCTCCCTCGAGCCCCCTCTACAACGTGAGGTACGTCACCATTTACCAGGCCACGCCGCAGGTGGTGTACGTGGGGTACACCCCGGGCTACGTCGGCACCTACGCCTGGAATGGCGCGGTGGTGTACGGCACAGGCTACGCCTACGCGCCTTACGTCTCTCCCGTCGTTTACTACCCGCGGCCGGTGACGTGGGGCTTCGGCGTCAATTACAACCCTTGGACGGGCTGGAGTTATGGCGTCGGCTACAGCTCGGGCTTCCTGTACTACGGCACGCACTGGGGCGGCGCCTATTACCGTCCACCCTGGCGTCCGGTGTACGGCGGCGGATGGTACGGCCCCGGCGGCTACCGGCCGCCGCCCCCGCGCCCCCCGGGCGGCGGTTGGTACGGCTCGCCAGGCTACCGGCCACCGCCGGGCTACGGCGGCGGCTACCGGCCGCCCGGCGGCACCTACCGGCCGCCCCAGGCCAGCCTCTACCAGCGGCCCACCAACGCGCGCGCCGTGGTGGCCCCTCGGCCTGCCACCCCGGCCAACGTGCGGCCCGGCACGGCGAGGCCCATGCCCAACAACGTCTACGCGGACAAAAACGGAAACGTCCTTCGTCAGACGAAGGACGGCAGCTGGCAACAGCGCGACAGCAACGGTTGGAAGTCGGCCACGCCGGGCAACACCACCGCGCCGCGGCCCACCCCGGGCGGCACCCCGCCCCAGGCGGGCCGTCCCGGAGGACAGACGCCGGGGGCCACCGTGCCCACCCAACGCCCCGCGGCCGGAGGCGCCACGCGCCCGGCGCCGTCCAACATCCAGGGCGACTACCAGGCCCGCCAGCGCGGCAACGAGAGCGTGCGCAGCTACCAGTCCAACATGGGCGGCGCACGGCCCAGTCAACCCAAGGCGCAGCAGCCCCCCAAGCAGCAGCAACCCCCCAAGCAGCAGGCCCCAAGGCCGCAACAGCCGAAGGCGCCGCCCGCCCAGCACCAGCAGCCGAAGAAGTCGCGTTAAGCCCTCAACGGGGGGACGGCCCCAGGGCCGGCCCTCTCCTCAGGCGGGGCGCCGCACGGCGAGGCTCAAGAAAAAGCAGGCGGCGGCCACCGCAATAATGAGTGGCCCCGTCGGGCGGTGGAGGGCCTGGGCCAGGGCGCTGCCGGCAAGCGTCGAGCCTACCGACACCCCCACCGAGATGAGAAACATGCTCTTGATGTTGCGAGCCAAGTGCTTGGCGGTGGCCGCGGGGATGATGATGAGCGAGCCCATGAGCAGCACGCCCAAGTAGCGCAGCCCCAAGGCCACCGTCACCGCGAAGGCCAACAGGAAGCCCAGGTTGAGGAGTCCGACGTTGATGTTCAACGTCCGGGCGAGGTCCGGCGAGACGAGCGTAATGAGTAGCCGGTTTCGCGCCAGCGCGAGAAATACCACCACCCCCAAGGGTGCGGCCAGGCCGAACACCAGCTCCACCGGAGCCAGGACGCCGGGCTTTCCGAGAAGCGCGTCAATGAGCTCCTCGCCGGACGTCAACATGCTGCCCAGCGCCAGCGCGGCCGAGAAAACGACGCCCACCACCGTCTCCGTGGAGATGCCGGTGCGCCTTTCCAGGCCCCAGACGAGGACCGCCCCCACCAACAACATCGCCACGCCGCCGATGACGGGGTTGAGGTGCAACACCAGCGCCAAGCCGATGCCGGGAAGGGCCACGTGCGACAGGGCGTCGGCGGCCAGCGTCATCCGGCGCATGAGCGCAAAGCAGCCGACGACGCCTGCCGCCACCGCCATGCTTCCCGACAGCAACAGGGCGCTAGCGCTCATGGCCCTCGTGCAGGTAGTGGTCCATGGGCGCCCCATAGGTGCGCTCCAACGTCTCCGGCGTGAGGATTTGCCGCGGCGGCCCAAAGCAGCTCACGCCCCGCCGGCCGAGACACAGCACCAGCCCAGCCATCCGGTAGACGAGACTCAGCTCGTGGCTGATGAAAATGAGGGTGAGGTGCTCCTCCTGCTGCAGCCGCTCGACGGTGGCGTACAGGAGCTCCTCCCCTGGCTCGTCAATGCCCGTGGTGGGCTCATCGAAGAGCAGGACGTTGGGGTGGCCGAGGAGGGCGAAGGCCAGAAGCAGACGCTGAAACTGTCCCCCGGACAGGCTGCCGATGGGACGCGAGACGACGTCGCGGCCGAGATTCACCAACTGCGTGGCCCGCTTCACGTCCGCCGCGCTGGCGCTGGCCAAGGTGGCCTTGGCCTGGAGAAAGTCTCGGCCGCTCAAGGGGAGGTCCCGCTCCAAGTCAAGCCGCTGGGGCACGTAGCCGATGCGCGTCCCTTCGGCCCACCGCAGCGTCCCCGAAGCCGGCAGCGAGCCGATGAGCGCCTTAAAGAGCACCGTCTTGCCAGCCCCATTCGGGCCGATGACGGCCATGGTGGCGCCGTCAGGCACGGTAAAGCTCAAGTCCCTCAGCACCTGGATGTTGCCGAAGCTGACACCGAGGGACTCGACGACGAGGCGGGCGGTCACGGCAGTGAGCGCGACTCTAGCTGAGCCGCAAGAGCTCGCGTGCTTGGGCCGGCGTCGCAACCTCCCGACCGGAGGCCCGCGCGCGCTTGGCCGCCTCGGCCACCAGCTCCCAGCTGCCCTTGGCCAAGACTCCCTTGGACAGGTAGATGTTGTCCTCGAGCCCCACCCGGCCGTGGCCGCCCTTCTTCGCGGCCAACTCGGCCATGGGCAGCTGGTGCCGGCCGACGCCGGCCACGGTGAAGGTGCTTCCCGCGGGAAGCGAGGAGATGAGGAAGTCCAGTGCGCGCTCGCTCGCGCCGAGCGCCCCCGGGACACCGAGGACGAAGTCGTAGTGCGCCGGCAAGTCCACCAGGCCTTCCTTCGCCAAAGCCTCCGCCTCCTCCACCATGCCCGCGTCGAAGCACTCGATTTCCGGGCGGATGCCCAGGGCGCGGATGCGCCGGGCAATTTCGCGCACCAGGGGGCGGGGGTTACTGAAGAGCTCATCACCAAAATTGACGGAGCCGGTGGTGAGGGTGGCCATGTCCGGCCGGTCAGCGCCGTTGAGACGAAGCGGGCCGCAACGCTCGTCGACGTCCATGCCCACGGCGCCGCCCGTCGACGTCTGGACGAGAATGTCCGAGCGCTTTCGAATTTCTCGGACCGCCGCTCGAAACAGCTCCGTGTCCTGAGAGGGCGAGCCATCCGGTTTCCGGACGTGGACGTGCACCATGGCCGCCCCCGCCTGGCGACAGCGCGCCGCCTCCTCGCCGATTTCCTCGGCCGAGAGCGGCAAAAACGGCGTCTGCGCCCGCGTCGTCTCGGCGCCCACCATGGCCGCGGTGATGAGGTAGGGCGTCATCGCTTCACCCGCTGCTTGGCCAAGGGCACGACGCAGGTGCCGGTGGCGCGGCAGACGACGATGGGCTCGGCCAGGCACTCGGCAGCGGAGCTGGACAGCTCCGGCAGCGGACGGACGACTTTGCGCGCCTCGAAGCGCATTTTGCGGCTGGTTCGCCCCACCTCGGTAATCCACCCTTCGGCCTCGATGAAGTCCCCGGCGTAGACCGGCGCCAGGAATTCCACGGCGTCATAGGCCCGGAAAAGCCCCTCGTCCCCGTCCTGGAGGATGCACAGCTCGGTGGCCACGTCGCCGAAGAGCCCGAGCATCCGCGCTCCGTCCACCAGCTGGCCGCCGTAGTGGGCGTCGTGGCTACTCATCCGCAGGCGCAAACGCGCACTCACGGCCTTCACTTTGGCTCTCCCTGGTAGTGCATGCCCGGCGGCTCCTTGCCCAGACGCTTCAGCAGCGCGTGGACGATGAAGTTGGCCACGTCCGAGGGCTTGGTGCCCGGGCCGAAGCCGGCGTCGAAGCCCAGCTCCAGCGCCAGCTTGTGGTCGACGCGCGGCCCCCCGAGGAGCAGCAGCGTCTTTCCCGGCAGGCCCGCGGCGCGGGCGGCGTCGATGAAGTGGCGGCTGTTGTCCTTGTGGACGTCACGCTGGGTGACGACTTGGGAGACGAGGATGGCGTCCGCCCGCTTGGCCTGCGCCTTCTTGATGAGCTCCTCGTTGGGCACCTGACTGCCCAGGTTGAAGGCTTCGAAGCCCGGGTAGCGCTCGAGTCCATAGTCCCCGGCGTACCCCTTCATGTTGAGGATGGCGTCGATGCCCACGGTGTGGGTGTCCGTCCCGGTGCACGCGCCGAAGACCACCACCCGTCGACCGACCTCCGACTCGATGAGCTGATTCAAGTCATCAAACCCGAGCTTGCGAAACACCACCTCCGGGACGTCGATGGCCGCGTAGTCCAACACCACCGGGCTCTTCGCGTAGACGACGAAGAAGGTGTACTGGTGCGCGGCGGACTCCGCCGAGGCCACCTTCACCTCCTGGAGCCCGAGCGCGGCGCAGTACTGCTGGGCGGCCTCCTTGGCCTTCTCCGAAAGCGGAACCGGCAAGGTGAAGGAGAGCTGCATTACCCCGTCGTCCCGGCGGTCCCCGTAGGCGCGGATGGGTTGCTTGGCGGCGCTCATGCCTTCGCTCCCTCCAAGAGCTCGAGGAAGGGGTTGAAGTAGTCCGGGGCCTTCTCCACCACGCCGTCCAGGCCCTTGCCGCCGGTCTCGCTGCGCTTCACGTCCCCGAAGTGTCCACGCCCGATGGCGGTCACCAGCCCGTCGCGCCGGCACTCCTCGAGGAGCTCCATGGCACGGGCGAAGACGGCACGGGCGCGGGTGGCGATTTTCCCGTCTTCTCGCACCGTAAATTCCTCGTCGATGCCCCGGGCCGCCCGGTGGACGTAGGCCGCGGACTTGAGCGCCACGTAGCGGTCCGCCAGGAGCGGGGTGTGCATGGCCTCGGTCATCATCCCCAACAGCTGGATGCCCTGCCGCGTCCAGACGGCCACCAAGTCCGCCATGACGTCGTAGGCATGGCTGAAAAAAATGTCCGTCTCCTTGTGCTTGGTGGGCGGCATGTACTTGAGGGGGGCGTCGGGAAAGCAGCGCCGGACGAGCATCGCCTGGCTCAGCTCGAGGAGCAGCGTCTCCGGCCGGGCGGGGTCAATCTCGTAGCTGTGCCCGAGGCCCAGCTGCCAGTCCTTGAGCCCGGCCCGCCGCGCGAAGGCCTCGTTGATGAACTGGCTGGCGATGACGGTGTGCGCGGCGTCGTACGCATCAGCGGTGGTGATGTAGTTGTCTTCGCCGGTGTTGATGATGATGCCCGAAAGCGCGCAGATGCGGCGGCTGAAGTACTGGTCGATGAAGGTGCGCCGCATGTTGATGTCGCGGAAGAGGATGCCGTACATGGCATCGTTCAGCAGCATGTCCAGCCGCTCGTAGGCCGCGCAGAAGGCAATCTCCGCCATGCACAGCCCGGAGGAGTAGTTGGTGAGCTGGACGTAGCGCTTCAGCCGCCGGCTCTCCTCGTCCAGTGCCTCGCGCATGATGCGGAAATTCTCCTGGGTGGCGTACGTCCCGCCATAGCCCTCGGTGGTGGCCCCGTGCGGGACATAGTCCAGCAGGGACTGGGCGGTGCTCCGGATGACGGCGATGACGTCCGCCCCAGCCTGTGCCGCGGCACGCGCCTGGTCCACGTCGTCATAAATGTTGCCCGTCGCGACGATGACGTACTTGTGGGGCGCGGCCGCCATGGGGAATTGCGCGCGCAGCGCGTCGCGCTGGGCCACGCGGCGCTTGAGCTCCTCGGTGGCCGACTTCGCCTCGCGGCGCACCGCCTGACGGAGGTTGCCCTCCACCTCCGCGGACAGCGGCTCCAGGCGCTCCGCGGGCAGCGAGGCGATGCGCTCCACCGCGTCCAGCGGGCTCCGGGCGCCCAATTGCAGCGCCCGCCCGTACCAGTAGGCCGCGCCTCGGTTGAGCACGCCGGCCGCCTTGAGGCGGTCGGTCATGAGGTTCGGCAAGGGGATGCCGCTCGGGCCGGCGTCGGACATTCCAAACAAGCGAAGGACGGTGCGCTCCACGGAAACCGTGGTGTTGCGCCGGATGAGGTCAAAGACTGGCTCGATGACCTCTTGGGCAACCTCCCGCGACCGGGCGATTTCTTCATCCTTCACAAAGGGACCAGGCATGGCTGGGCTTGGGCGCTACCACGGGCCGCAAGCACCACGCCAGCCCCTGCCCGGCACGGCGGACGCGGCGCGTCAGCTCCCGGTGGCCGAGAAGACGGCTAGGCGTAGCGCGCTGAGAAGAGCTCGCGCAGGGCGGGGTTTTTGCGGAGCAGCTCCAGCGTCAGCTGGGCATGGCCGGGGACGTAACCGTTGCCCATGACGAGCGTCACGTCCTTCCCCACGCCCTCCGCACCGAGGGCGGCGGCGGTGAAGGAGGTGGCCATGGAGAAGAAGAGCGCCGTCCCCCCATCCCGGACGGAGAGGATGGTGGCCATTTCCGTGTTGGCGACGGAGGCGCAATTCACCACCAAGTCGCACAGCGCCCCTCCGGTGGCCTGCTGCACCGCGGCCATCACCGCAATGGCCTGCGTCGCGTCCACGCGCAAGGTGGCGTCGCACAGCTTCAGGCTTCGCAGGGTGTCCAGGGCCGGCTGGGAGATGTCCAAGGCCAACAACTGCCCCTGCCCCGCCATGGAGCGACGCGCCTGTGCCAGGCACAACGCGCCACTCTTCCCCGCGCCGAGCAGCGCCACGCGCATGCCCGGGCGCACATAGCGCTCCACGAGCGCCGGGGCTCCGCAGACGTCCAGGGCGGCCAGCGCCAAGGTGTCCGGCAAGTCGTCTGGGAGCCGCACGAAGAGGCCGCTTGCGAAGAGAATGGCATGGCCGCGGACGTCCACCCGGTCGATGCCGAGGTGGACAGCCACAATGTCCTCCAGGTGCAAAGGGGTGAGGGAGAGGCTCACCAGCGTCGCAATTCGGTCGCCGGGTGAGACGCGGCCTTGGGCTGGGTGCTCCGGGCCGACTTCGCGGACGCGGCCGATGAGCATGCCGCCGGAGCCAGTGACTGGGTTCTGCATCTTCCCGCGCGCCCGGACAATGTTCCGAATGGAAGCCGCAATTTTCTCCGCGTCCCCGTGGGTAGCCTCCTTGAGCTGCCGGAAGGACGCCGCGTCAATGTTGAGCGACTCGACGTCGATGAGCAGCTCGCTCGGCCGCAAGGGTAGAGACGCATCCAGAACTTGCGCCCGCTGCGGCAGGACGCCGGCCTCATTCAGGACACGGCTAAGGCCGTAGGGGTCGCTGAGCGCCATCGCCCCGGTGCGCTAGCACTCTTTGGCGTCCGCGGAAACGCCGGTGAGCGGCCGGGAGCAGGCACCGGGGGGGGCGCCGCGCCCGAGAGGACAGCGTTCCTGCGCTCGAGTGAGAGGTTGGGGCCTCCCCCTCTCCGCGTCTCAGCCTCTCGTCCTGAAGTAGGCGTCGAGCCTGTCGTAACTCGCCGACCACCCCTCCTTCATTCCCGTCCCGAGCGCCCTGTCCCGCGCTTCCTTCGAGGGGTAGAGGACGGTGGCCGTCATGAGGGTTTTCCCATCTTCCTCGGTGAGGACGAGGGTGTTGAGCGTCTCGGGCCAGTCTCCGCCCCAGGACTCGGTGCGCACGAAGCGCTCGGGCGGCACGACTTCTCGCCAGACGCCACACATGTCGAGTCGAGCCCCTTCCGGGCCATGCCAGACGAAGTGCCAAGTCCCGCCCGGGCGCAAGTCCATCTCGCACACGGGCATCGTCCACCCGTCCGGGCCCAACAGCCACTGCGGCACGTGCTCTGGGCGCGTCCACGCCTCCCACACCAGCGTCCGGGGCGCGTCGACGAGACGGGTGGCAACAATTTCCCGGTCCGACGGCAATGTGAAGCTGGTGAAGCCCACCTTATTTTTCGCGGCCATGTTGCTTCCTCCGTGTCTTCAACTCCTCCAGGTACCCGTCGAGCCGGTTGAAGCTCGCGTCCCAGAAGCGCCGGTACCCCTCGGCCCACTGGGCGACGTCCTTCAGCGGCCGGGCGCGCAGCTGACAGGGCCGCCACTGGGCCTCACGGCCCCGGGCAATGAGTCCAGCGCGTTCCAGCACCCGAAGGTGCTTCGAGACTGCGGGACCGCTCATGGCGAAAGGCGCCGAGAGCTCGCTCACCGTGGCCGGGCCCAAGGCCAGCCGGGCGATGATGGCCCGACGCGTCGGGTCGGCCAGGGCAGAGAAGGTCTTGCTGAGGGCTTCGGCAGTCATCACTAGGTAACCATTTGGTTATATAACCTACTGGTTACCTAAAGCGCAAGCTCCTTCCCGGGGACGCCGGGAAGGCCAAGCGGTTTGGGAAGCGGGCGCTAGCTTCGCGCGAGACGAGGCAGCAGGAGCCGCAAGGAGCGGTCGAAGCGGTAGGAGGTTCCCATGTGGCCGTCCTCGTATTCCTCGTGCGTCACCCGGACGCCGGCCGCGGTGAGGCTCCGCGCCAGCATGCGGGCGCCCCAGCGGAGGCCAAACTCGTCCCGCGTCCCGCAGTCGATGAAGAGCGTCATGAGGCCCTGGAAGGGACGGACGTCCCTGGGGACGAAGCGCACCGGGTCCTCCGCCAGCCACCGCTCCCAGACGTCCGCACGGACGGCGGCGGTTTCGGGCTCGAAGGGCAGCTCTAGCCCCAACGGCTCTCCGGCCTTGGGCGAGAAGGCCGCGGCCATGGCGAGGGCATTCACCACGGCATGGTCGTCTCCACCCATCTTCGTCTCCCGCGCCCGCGTCACGAAGGCGCGCCACCAGGCGTCCACGCCACCCGCGCGCAGCAGCGCGCCGGCAGCCTTGGGGAAGTCGGCCAGGAAGCAGTACTCGAAGTAGGCGTCCCCGGAGTGGGCGGCCAGGTGCCCAAACACGTCCGGATGGTGGCGGACGAGCTGCCAGCTGCCGTAGCCGCCGGAGCTTCTTCCCAACACCGCCCGCGCCTCCCGCCTCGGGACGGTGCGAAATGTCGCATCCACCCAGCCCAGCACGTCCTGCACCACCGCGTCTCGGTACCGCCCGTTGGCCACGCTGTTGGCCCATTGGCTTCCGCCGAGCGCCGTCCAGCCGTCCGGAAAAACAGCAATACACGCCGGAAGCCCAGCCTCCGAGATGAGCTGGTCAAGCCGCTCCGGGACTGTCGGGGAGAAAGGCGAGACGTTGAGCCACCCCAGCGCCGAGCCGAGGAAGGCGTGGAGGAAAAGCACCACCGGGTACCGCTCGCTGGAGGCGTCATAGCCCGGAGGCAGGTAAACCACGCACGGCCGCTCGACGGCGTCGCCCCGGGCATTTCCCTGAAGCGCCGGGCACGGCACCCGGTGCACCACGACTTGGCCCTTCACGGCGAGGGAGCGGCCTTGGCGAGGACGGCCATCACGGCCTTCAAGTCCTCCCAGCAGGGCTTCTTCTCAGCCGGGTTCCGCAGCAGGTAGGCCGGGTGGAAAGTGGGCATGAGCTTCATGCCCTGGTAGGTCCGCCATTGGCCACGCAACCGGGTGATGGGGGTGCCTTCTCGCAGCAACGTCTGAGCGGCGAACTTCCCCAACGCCACCACCACCTCCGGGCCGATGCACTGCAACTGGGCGCGGAGGAAGGGCTCGCAGGCTGCAATCTCCTCCGGCTCCGGGTTGCGGTTGCCGGGCGGTCGACATTTGACGACGTTGCAGATGTAGACGTCGTCCCGCTTGAGTCCCATGGCCACAATCATCTTGGTCAGGAGCTGGCCCGCCGCCCCGACGAAGGGGAGCCCTTGGGCGTCCTCTTCCGCGCCGGGCCCCTCGCCCACAAACACCAAGCGCGCCCTGGGGTTTCCCGAGCCGAAGACAATCTGCTTTCGTCCCGCGCAGAGTTTGCACCGGCGGCAGTCGCCGAGCTCCAGGCGAACCTCCTCCAGCGTCCGACGCCCCGCTGCCTTCGCAACCTCCGGAAGCGGGACGGCCTCCGGGACGGTGCCAGGCCGTGGCCCCGGAAGGGCGCCGGGTAGAGGCGGGCGCGGCTGCATCCCCATCAGCTCCACACCGCTCGCGTCACGCTGCCACGAGAGGTGCGCGCGCAAGTCCCGCAACAGCCCAGCCACCGCGCTCGGCGCCTCGACGGCAGTCGTTTCAGCCAAGAGGGGTACCCCCCAACGTGTTTCGGGGCTTTTTTGTGGAGGGCCGCTCGTGGGGCTCTGCCCCTCCCTCCACTGGAAAGCGCGTCGCAGCTACAGCCGGGGACTGTGGCACGGGCCTCCGACGTCCCGCCCCGGGGCTCCCCCCGGGCTCAGCGTCGGGCGCGCAGAGGCTGGTCCAACGAGGCGAGCCAGAAGTCCCACAGCCCGTCGGCGACTTCGCCCTTCGTCCCCGCGAGCTCCAGGCGCTCGCCGCCTCGAGTGAGGACGATGACTGCATTGCTCTCGCTGCCGAACCCTGTTCCCGGGCGGCTCACGTCGTTAGCCACAATGGCGTCCAGGCCCTTCCGCAACAGCTTGGCGCTGGCATGCTCCAGCAAGCGCTCCGTCTCCGCGGCAAAACCCACCAGGAGTGGCCGTCGGGCAGCGCCTCGCACCGCCTCCGCTGCCTCCGCCAGGACGTCCGGAGTGCGCTCCAGCTTCAGCGACTCGGCTTCGGACGCACTCCCCTTCTTCCGCTTTTGCGGGGCGCGCTCCGAGGGCTTCCAGTCGCTGACGGCGGCGGCGGCGATGAAGAAGTCCACGGACGCCACCCGGGCCAGCACCGCGTCGCGCATTTCCTCGGCGGTGACGACGTTGAGGACTTCGAGCCCGCTCGTGTCCGCCGCGGCCGAGGGGCCAAGCACCACCGTCACCTGGCCGCCCCGTCGACGGGCCGCCTGGGCCACCGCGAGCCCCATTTTTCCCGTCGAGGGGTTGGACAGAAAACGCACCGGGTCCAGGAATTCGCGCGTCGGCCCAGCCGTCACCAGCACCCGGCGCCCGCGCAGAGGCCCAGCGGCGAGCGCCTCGAGGCAGGCGTCGACCAGCGCGTCCACCTCCACCAGGCGCCCAGGGCCCGTGTCCCCGTCGGCGAGCGGCCCGGTGGACGGGCCCACCAGGCGGTAGCGGGCGTCCGTCGCCAACGCCGCCACGTTGGCTTGGGTGAGGGCGTTGTTCCACATGGCCACATTCATCGCCGGAGCCAGAAGCACCGGGCCTTGGAAGGCTAAGAGGGGCGTCGTCACCGCGTCGTTGGCCATTCCGGCGCGAATACGGGCGAGCAAGTCCGCGGTGGCCGGCGCCACCACGAAGAGCTCGGCCCAGCGCGACAGCGCGAGGTGGCCAAACCCGGCTTCGCTTGCGGCGTCGAAGGGCTCCGTCAGCACCGGGTGCCCGGACAGAGACTGCAGCGTGAGGGGCGTGACGAAGGCCTGCGCGGCCGGCGTCATCGCCACCCGCACCTCGGCCGACGCACGCCGCAGCGCACGCACGAGCTCGCAAGCTTTGTAGGCCGCAATTCCTCCGCCGACACCGACCGCGACGCGGCGGCCGGCGAGCACGCTCCGGTCCATGTCCAGTGGGCTGTACCGCCGCGCTGGCCCCTCCGCAACTTCGCGCGTCGCCGGGGCGCCGTGGGAGCACCCCTCCCTACCTCGGTCACGGGCCAGCCGCGCCGGTGACGAGCTCCAGCGCACGCTCGACGGGGACTTGCACCGTCCAGGTGCGGCGCGGGCGCGAGGCTTCGGGCTGCAGCGTCACCTGGTAGAGGCCGGGCGGCACCTCGCCAGCGAAACGCCCATCCGGGCCGGTGACGAGGAGAATGGGCTCGAGGAGGGATTCGGAAAACACCACCGCCACGCCCGGTGCGGGAGTGCCGTCGGGGTGACGTACCTGGCCACGCACCGCGGAGGGCGGGGCCAGCGTCAAGCGGGCCGCTTCGCCCGTCCGCCCGGCCTCGGCAACGCCAAGCCGCTCGTCCTTCATGGCCAACAGCCGGACGAGCACCCCCGAGGGGCCGGTGATGGCCAGCTGGAAGCGCCCGTCGCCGTCGGCGAAGGCCGCGAGGTGACGCTCGCCGCTGGCCTCGCTTCGGCAGCCCTCACAGAGGACGAAGGCACCGCCCGCCGGCCCGCCGTCCGCCTCCTGGACGAGGCCCTGCACCTGCGGCGCCCGGTGCAGGACGACGTCCCCGAGTTTCTCGACGTCCGCCGGCCACACCACTGCGGCCATGGCCAAAGGCGGCGCCTCCACGGTGAAGGCCACTGTTCCTCCCCGTGCTGGCAGAGGAAGCGCGAAGCGCCCGTCCTCGGCTTCCACGGTGACGTCTCCAATGCGAAAAAAAGGTACGGGCGTTTGCGTCTCGTCGACGACGCGCCCTCGGTACACCTTGGGCGGCGTGGCCACCGCCACCGCGGGGAGGGGTGGGAGCGCGACACGTACGGCGGTGGTGACACCTTCGCGGAGCACCACCTCTTGGCGGTACGCGGAGAGCGCGCCCGGGCGGCCCACGTCCAGCGTGTAGTGGCCCGCCGGAATGCCCAAAAGCCGCACCCCGCCGTCTGCGTCCGTGGTGCGGTCGGCCGCATACTGCCGGGCGGCTGCAGCGTCCTGGCCTTGCAGCAACGCCTGTGCGCCCTCCACAGGCTGGCCACCGGAGTGGACTTGCACCTCGAGTACCGAGTGCGGCTCAAGTCGTAGCAGGACGGGCGCGGCCGGCGCGGTGACGGCCTGGACGGCGCCGCCCCAGTCGGAGTGGTGCGCCTCCAGCGAATAGACGCCGGCACTCGGCACCCCGACGCGAAAGGCGCCGAGGGCGTTGGTGCGCGCGGTGGCTTCGGTGGGGAATACCACCACCGAGACGCCTGCCAGGGGACGGCCCGAGCCGTCCACCACCCGCCCAGAGAGCGCGAGGCCGTCCAGAAGCCGCAGCGAAAGCGGACTCCGTCCGGGGGCTAAATGGACGGGACGCTCGGCACGTTGGTAGCCCGGTGCCTCGGCGCGAAGCAGGTAGTCCCCGGCCGGCACGTCCGAGAGCTCGACGGCGTCGCACACCTCTGCCGACGCGCCCGCCACCGCTTCCCTGTCTCCGGGGATGCGGAGCTCCACCACACACCCCGGCACCGGCGCCCCGTGGAAGTCGAGGACGGCCACCCTCGGAAGGCTCGGGCCGGGACGGCTGCTCGCCGCGGGCCGCCCTTGGAGAGTGTCCGGGGAGGCTTTAGCGGCAACCGACGGAGGCGTCCCTCCGGGGGCCGAGCTCCGGGCGAGCTGTAGCCCGACAAGCAGAAGAAGCACGCCGGTGGCCAGCGCCCAGGGCCAGACGCGGTGCCGACGCCACACCGCTCGCTTCGGCACTCGGCGTGGAGCCATTGGGCTTCTTCTTGCTTAGTCCTCGGCGAAGGGCTGAATGGCCTGCGCCATGGCCAGCTCCTGGCGCACCTCGGACAGCTCGCTGTTGGTGACGCGCAGCCGGTCGGACAGGACTTGGACGAAACTCCACAACAGCTTCACCGCCAGGACGGACTCGCGCTTCATCAGCACCATGAGGTCCGCCCGGCCGATGACCACCACCCGGGTGGGCTCCAAGGCGCGCACGGTGGCGCTCCGCGGGGCGTTGTCGATGAGGCCCATCTCCCCGAAGTGACCTCCGGTGACGAGCTCGGCGATTTCCATGCCGTCCTTCTCCACCGAGACCCGGCCCTTGACGACCACGAAGAGCT
This sequence comes from uncultured delta proteobacterium, assembly GCA_963745475.1. Taxonomy (GTDB): domain Bacteria; phylum Myxococcota; class Myxococcia; order Myxococcales; family Myxococcaceae; genus JADGRA01. The sequence goes on along the minus strand of CAVUXN010000008.1, from coordinate 748,278 downwards.
CGTCCCCAGGACGCCCTTCAACCACAATCTCCTCGTCCTCCTCGTAGCTGCGCGAGCTCGCCACGCTGAGAATGGCCGTCTGTTCCTTGTAGGTGAGGTGGCGGAAGAGCGGAATCTTCCGCAGCGCGTCCATGCGGGATTCGGTTTCCTGGAGCTCGTCGTTGGCGCCTCCGGCGTCCGAGAAGCGCACCACCACCGCGGTGATGTTGTCGCGCCCGCCGCGCTCGTTGGCCAGGGCAATGAGTTTGGCCGGCATGTCCTTGGCCGCGCCGTTGGCCAAAAGCGGCGCGAGCTCGTCGTCCGGCAGGTAGCCGTGAAGCCCGTCGGTGCACAGAAGAAAGGTGTCGCGAGGCAACAAGTCCACCATCAGCGTGTCGACTTGCACCGACTCCTGGATGCCCACCGCACGGGTGATGACGTTTCGAAACTGCGAGGCCTGGGCTTGTTCGCGGGTGAGCGTCCCGGCCTTCACCTGCGCGGCCACCAGGGTGTGGTCCTCCGTCAACCGGTGGCATTGGCCACTGCGGAGCAGGTAGACGCGGCTGTCCCCCACGTGGCCCACCACCGCCTTGTTCCCGGCCACCACCAGGCACACCAGCGTCGTACCCATCCCGCGCTTGCCCGTGTCTGCGGCAGCGAGCTTGTAAACCTCCGCGCAGGCCCGCTGGATGGCCGTCTCCACCAGCGCCGCGGCCGCAGCGCGCGCCTCCGGCGTCGCCGCGCGCGACAAGTCCTCGAGCGCCTGGCGGCCCCCGGCGAGCTGCCCCTTCACCACCTCCACGGCGCGGGCCGAGGCCACCTCGCCTGCCGCATGCCCGCCCATGCCGTCGGCGACGAGGAAGAGTCCGAGCTCGCTGTCCACGAGCAACGCGTCCTCGTTGTGCTGTCGCTTTCTACCGACGTCGCTGGAGCCGTACGCCTCGACCGTCAGGGCCACGTGGATTCCCCCAGCTGCATTCCCGTCCCTCCGGAGGGCACCGGCCCACCTGCTGGATTCCCCAGGATGTTCGGGCACATGGGCGACAGCCCCTCCTCGCAGGCAACGACGCGCGTTGTCAACGGCGACCTCGGGGAGTAGACACCCCCTCGCCGTGGTCGGACCAACCCGACGACGCAGTGCGCGGGCGCCCGAAGGCGCCATCCCCCCGCGTCCAGGAGTCTTTCCCGACATGTCCCTTCGCACCATCAAGGCCAAAGCCGCTCAGGCTGCAGAATTGCTCGCCACCCTCAAACGCAAGGCACACGTCCTGAAGGCTTCCGGGCCGGTGCTGGTCGTCTACGGACAAGGCGAGGGGGCCAGCATTTACTTCGAGTCCGAGGCCCCACCGGGGAAGGGCCGCGGCTCGCCCTAGGGTGCCGTCAGGCGCCGGTACACCACCGCGCCGGCAGGAGCCGCCACGGGCTGGTAGTGGGTTTGGAGGTATGCCAGCAGCGCTGGGAATTTTGCGAGCGGCACCCGCGACCAGTGGTGAATGTCGGCCGGCGCCGTGTCCACCACCCACGCCGGACGGCGCGACTCCAAGTCCTCCAGCGTCCGGTAGACGTCGACGTCACTTGCAAAGGGCGCCACGTCGAAGCCCTCCGGGAGCTGGGAGGGGTCGAAGTTGCCCATGTGCACCGAGGTGTTGAGGTAGCGCGTGCCAGGGTCGAGCTGAGACAGCCAGTACAGGGGCGTGTAATGGCCCCAGACGAAGAGACGGTCGCCTGGAGCGGCATGGGCGCGGAGCCAGGCCGCCACCTCGCGCGTCCGCGACTCCTGGGCCGGGTATTCGCCGCGTAGGCCTCGCCAAAAACCCCAGCCCATGGAACCGACGACGGGCAGCAAGAGGAGGGCCACCGTCACGACGCGGCCGAGGCGGGGGAGCGACACCCAGCGCGACAGAAACCGGTCCGCAGAGACGCCGGCCAGCACGGCCAAGGGCGGCGCGAACTGCAGAAAATAGTGCTCATAGAAGCGGCCTCCGAGACTCACCGGCACCCAGGTGAGAAGAAGCGCCGAGGCGAGAAGCGCGCGGACGGCGTCCCAGGGCCGGAGGGCCTCCCGCAGTGCGAGCATCCACAACAGCGGCGTCGCTCCGAGAATGCACAACCCGACGGACAGCGCGAGGCGGCCCCAGGGCGCGTCGGCGCTCCCGGCGACGTACTGCACGTTTCGAAAGAAATTCCACTCCAGGAAGTCGGCCTGCGTCCCGAGGGCCGCGAAGACGGCGAGTGCCAAGAGCCAGGGCGCGAGAAAGCCACCGATGAGGAGCACCAGCGAGCCGAGCCGCACCCGCGGACGAGAAGGCGCGGCCGTCGGAGACGTCGTGGGCCAGAGGACGCCCACCGCCAGTGCCACCACGAGAATGCCCGCCTGCTGTTTGACGAGGCTCGCCACACCAGCCCAGGCGCCGGCCAGGACGACCCAGCGCAAGCCTTCCCTGCGACGGGCACGCACCAGCGCCAGAAGCGCGAGCGCCGAGGGCAGATTCATGAGGAGCTCGGCGTTGACGGACGGCACCTCGCACAGCGTCGCCAGAAAGCCGCCCCAGGCGCACAGCCAACCGGCTCGCTCGCCACAGCCCCACGCCAGCGCCACGCGGCGCAGGACGAGGCAGGTCGCAAAGAGGACGAGGATTCCCACCACCCGCGCGGGCCACAGCGAGAAATGTGTCCAAGCCGACGGCCAGAAGGCGAGGTAGACGAGCGGAGGCTTCATCTCCACCACGTCGCGGTACATGAGCCCGCCCTGGTTGAGCACCCGGGCGATGAGCCCGAAGTCAGTTTCGTCGATGTTGATGACGCCGAAGACGAAGCTCGAGGCGCGGGCCAGGCAAATGGCGAGCAAGAGCCACCCCGCGGTCGGACCCTCGCCCACCAGCTGGCGTAGGAAAGAGCGCATCGCGGGCGTCGGCGTATACCACCTTAGAGGGCCTTGATCCCTGCCCGCTGCGCCGCTAGACCCTGCTCGAACGTGCTCGTCCTTTTGCTCGCCTCGGTGCTCGCCGTGGATGGCGCTCGATGCGGCCCTCTCGACCTGGCTACGGCCCAGGCGCTGGTCATTGCGCGCAGCGATGAAGTGGCCATCCGGAAGGCCGAGGTGCTCACCGCGGAGGCCGACCTCGGGGTGGCCAAGTCCATTGGCATCCTGCCGGAGTTCGCGCTCCTGTTCCTCACCGGCGTGGTGCCCGGCGCCAAGCTCGCGGAGGGGACGCCCTCGTCCGAGATTCAACCGATTGCCCAGGGCACCAACCGAGGCCTGTCCGACCTCGGGCCCTTCGCCCGGGTGGAAATCAACGTACTCCAGCCGCTTTACACGTTTGGCCGCATTTCCAGTGCCAGAGATGCCGCTCGCGACGGAGTGAGCGCCCGCGAATTCCTCGTGCAGGACAAGGTCAACCAGGCGCGTCAGCAGACGTTGCAACTGGTGATGGCCGCGACCTTGACCCGGAAGCTGCTCTCCATTGTCGGCGAGATTGAGGGCGCGCTGAAGGAAGTCGAGGCAACCATGGACAAGTCGTTGAAGGCCAACGACGGCGACGTGTCCACAGACGACAAGTACCGAGTCGAACTCTTCCGTGCCACGTTGCTGCAGCAAAAGGCGGAAGTGGAACGGCGCGAGCGACAGGCGCGGGCGGCGTTGGCGACCCTGCTGGTCATTCCGGTTCAGGACCTCCACCTCAAGGAAGACCCGTTCCCAGATCCGAACAACATCCAGGTCCCCGACATCCTCAGCGTCCGTGCAGAAGCGGAGCAAGACCGTCCAGACATTCGCGCGCTCGACAAAGCCATTGAGGCGAAGCGCGAAGAAGTGCATGCCACCTGGGCTGAGCAGTTGCCCCAATTCTTCGTCGCCGGGCAGTTCGCTTACTCGAAAGCGCCGGGACGGAATGAAATTACAAACCCCTATGTCGGGGACTACTTCAATGCCTTCACCATCAACGCCGCGCTTGGCTTTCGTCAGAACCTTTCCTTTTTCACGTTGAAAGCCCGCGAGCACAAGGCGGAGGCTGAACTCAACACCTTGGTGCAACAGCGCCAGGGCGCGGCGCACGGGGTTGACTTGCAGGTGGAGGACGCACACTCGGACTTGGTGGCGGCCATCGCCAAGCGAAAGGCGGTGCACTCCGGCCTGGCTGCGGGGAGGAGCTGGTTTAGGAGCGCCGGGCTCAACTTTGCCGTGGGTGTCGGCGAGGCCAAGGACGTCATCGATGCGTACAAAGGGTACGCGCAGTCGCAATATGACGACGCAGTGGCCACGTATGACGTCCTCGTCGCGCAGGGTCGGCTCAACGAGGTGCTGGGTCGTGGCGATGCGCCCGGACCAGCGCCGTGCCTGCTCCCTTGACGACACTCCCCCAACGGACGCCAGAGCTGGAGCCCGTCCAAGGAGTCGGCCACAGCCTCATCGCCCGCATCACCCGGGCCTCGCTCCACCACCCTGCCCTCTTTCTCCTGGGCGCCGCCCTCCTCTTCTGCGGCTCGGCGGTCCTCACCGTCCGGCTCTTCGGCGACATCCGCACGAGCTTCCAGGAGCTCTTGCCCGCGGACATGCCGTCCGTCCGCCAAATTGACGAGCTCTCACGCCGGGTGGGCGGCGACGGCTCCGTCCTGGTGCTGGTGCAGTCCTTGGAAGGGCCCCAGGGGCTGCCCAAGGCGCAGGCCTTGGCCCGCGAGCTGGTGGGGGACTACCTCGCGCTCGGACCGGACGTCATCCGGAGCATCGAGTGGAATGTCAGCGACACCGAGGCCTGGTACGAGAACCATTGGCCGTTGTTTCTCTCGCTGTCCAAGCTGACGGAAGCCAGAGACGCGCTGGCCAAGTCCGTCGCCGAGCAAAAGCGCAAGGCCAACCCCCTCTCCCTCGGCTTGGAGGACGACGACGCCCCCCGGGAGCCGCTCCAGGTCTCGAAGGAGCTCGAGCCCTGGCTGGACGAGAAGGAGCTCCTTCCGCGCGCGCAGGTACAGAAGAATTTCGCGCGCTACCGCGACGGGATGCTGGTGCATCCCGACGGGACGTCGGTGACGCTCAACGTCCGTCCGACGGGCACCTCGCTCAGCGTCACCGAGGCCAACGCCCTGGTGAACCGGATGCGTGCCGTCGCTGAGAGGCGCCGCGCGGAGCTCGACCGCGACCACCTGCGCGTCGGCTTCGGCGGAAGCTTCCCGCTCTTCGTCGCCGAGTACTCCTCCATCATCGGCGACGTCCGCAACACGCTTTTGCTCACCTTGGGACTGGTGCTGCTGTCGCTCTTCCTCTTCTTCCGCGACCTGCGTTCCACGCTGTCGCTCGGCGTCGCGGTGCTCACCGGCGTAGCGGTCACCTTTGCCCTGGCCGACGTGCTCATCGGCCACCTCAACAGCGTGACGGCCTTCTTGGGCGCCATCGTCCTCGGCAACGGCATCAACTACGGGATTATTTACTTGGCCCGCGTGGGGCAGCTCCGACGCGCCGGGGTGGCTCTGGAGCCGGCCTGTGTGCGCGGCGCCCAGGCCGCCTGGCGGGCCACGCTGCTGGCCTCGGCTGCCACCAGCGTCAGCTTTGGCATCCTCGTCCTCGCCGCCAACCGCGGCTTCCGGCACTTCGGCATCATGGGGGGCATCGGAATGCTGAGCTGCTGGGCCTTCACCTTCCTCCTCGTCCCGGCGCTGTTGGCCGTCTTCGAGCGGGTGCGGCCCGTCCGAGCAAAGGCCCAGGCTGTAGCCTCGCCTGCCGTCCCCGCCTGGCTGGAGCGGCTGTTTGCGCACGCCAATGCCATCCTTCTCGGCTTCGGGCTGCTCACGGTACTGGCCGGGGCGCTCTTCGTCCGCGCGCTCCCCGTCACCATCGAGCGCAACCTCAAAAACCTCACCAACCAGCTCAAGGGGCAAGACACGCTGCTCAAGGACCACGACCGGGCCTCGGCGGCGCTCGGGAAGAGCATCTCCGGGGCCATCGCGCTCCTCGACTCCCCGGAAGAGGCAGAAGCCTTCTGCGTGGTGGCGAGGACGCGCATGGAGAATCCCCGCTACCACCCAGTCATCCAAGGCTGCGACACCGTCCGTGCAGTCCTTCCCGGAGAGCAGGAGCAAAAGCTGGCGGTCATCCATGACATCGCCCGCCGCTTGAGTGACGCCGTCATCGACAGCTTGCCTGAGGAGGGACAGCGCGTGCGCGCCCGCGCCGTCCGGGCGGACCTCAGGAGCCAGGCCCCGGTGACGCTCGCCGAGGCGCCGGCGACGCTGCTCGACCGCTTCCGGGAGCGCGATGGGACGGTCGGCCGACTGGCCGTCATCACCGCGCACCCCGATGCCCAGCTGGAGGAGGCGCCGCGCTTGGAAGCCTTTGTGGAGGGCGTGCGCAACATCCCTGTCGCTGGCCGAAGCGTGGACGCCACCGGAGAAAACGTCATCTTCTCGGACCTCTTGCAAAACATTGAGCGCGAGGGACCGCTGACGACGCTGCTGTCCTTGCTGGGTGTCTGCATTCTGGTGGCGCTGTTTCTCCGCGACGCACGAGCCACCGCCGAAGTCATCGCCTCGCTGGTGAGCGGAGTGGTGCTGATGGCAGGCATCGCCACGCTCATGGGGTTGCGCGTCAACTTCCTCAATTTCGTCGTCTACCCCATCACCTTCGGCATCGCCGTCGACTACGGGGCCAACGTCGTGCTGCGCGCCCGGGAACGCGGCGGCCGAGTGCTGACGGCCTTGGTCGAGGTGGGGCCGGCCGTCATTCTGTGTTCCTGGACCACCATCATCGGCTACGGTTCCCTGGTGATTGCGTCCAACCGGGCGCTGCGCTCGTTTGGCTGGTACGCCCTCCTGGGGGAGGTGGCCTGTCTGTGCACGGCGCTGGTGATGGTTCCGGCCTTTCTCCTCCGAGTCGGCGGCCGGACTGCAAAAACTGCGCGGGGGACGAATTCCTCACGCCGGTGAAGCCACAGCGGAACCCAATGCGCACTTCGTTGAGCCTACCCGGGGCCCGTGTTACCACCGGCCGGCACTAATTTATGCCCAGCGACTCCCTTAGGCCCCCGCGGCCTCTCGTCCCCGTCGACCGCCCGCCTGAGGGGCTTCCCGAGTTGTCGGTAGTCATCCCGCTCTTCAACGAAGAGGGGAATGTCGAGCCGCTTTTTCAGGAGCTCTTCGGCGCCTTGGATGCCCTGGAAAAGTCCTACGAAGTTATTTGCGTCGACGACGGAAGCCGAGACGGCACCTGGGCGGCCCTGGAGCGGGCAGCCGCTACCCACCCGGAGCTGCGGGTGCTGCGCTTCCGCCGAAATTTCGGCCAGACGGCCGCGATGTCCGCGGGCATTGAAGCGGCTCGGGGCGCGGTCATCATCCCCATGGACGGGGACCTCCAGAACGACCCAGCGGACATCGGCCGCCTGTTGCAGCGGCTTGAGGGTCGAATGGTGGGACAGCCCACGGATCCGGTGGACGTGGTGAGTGGCTGGCGCCGCAACCGCCAGGACCGTGAATTCGGGCGAAAGCTCCCTTCTCGCATCGCCAACCGCCTCATCAGCTCCGTCTCCGGAGTCCGCCTCCACGACTTTGGCTGCTCGCTCAAGGCCTACCGGCGCGACGTCATTCAGGACGTGAAGCTGTACGGCGAGATGCACCGCTTCATCCCGATGTACGCGAGCTGGCAGGGCGCACGCGTCGCGGAGCTCGTCGTCAACCACCGCGCCCGGCGCGCCGGCAAGAGCAAGTACGGGCTCGGCCGAACCGGCAAGGTGCTGTTGGACCTCCTGGTGGTGAAGTTTCTGGCCAGCTACACCACCAAGCCCATCTACCTCTTTGGTGGCTTCGGTCTCATCTCGCTGGGACTGGCCTTCGCCGTCTGCCGCGGCGGCCCTCGTCTACAAGCTGCTCGGCCTGAAGGACTTGGTGCAGACGCCCCTTCCCCTTCTGGCGGTGGCCTTCACCCTGGCCGGGCTTTTGGGCCTACTCATGGGACTGCTCGCCGAGCTCGTGGTGCGCACCTACTACGAGTCCCAGGAGCAAGCGCCCCTACCACGTCTCGAGTGAGCTCAACGCCCCTCGGGCCTCGCCGACGGCCGTGGACCGGCGCGCCGGGACCCTCTAGAGAGCGCCTCCGGGGGGAGGCCCCTTCAAGCCTTCCCCTTCCCGAGAGTCTGGCCAACCATGTGTGGCATCGCAGGCGAAGTGTGCTTCGACGCTCGGCCCAGCGCGGACGCCGTGCACCGCATGGCGGACGCACTTTCGCACCGCGGACCGGACGCGGACGGCTTCTTCGCGGATGCCCATGCGGCCTTTGGACACCGGCGGCTCTCCATTCTGGACATCGACGGCGGAGTGCAGCCCATGGAGCGCGAGGGCGTCACCCTCGCCTTCAACGGCCAGGCCTACGACTTCGTCGCGCTGCGCAGCGAGCTCACCGCACGGGGCCACCCCTTCACCACTCGGAGTGACACGGAAGTCGTCCTCCGCGCCTACCTGGAGTGGGGGGAGGACTGCTTTGCACGCCTGCAGGGGATGTTTGCCCTTGCCCTCTGGGACGCCCCTCGCCAGAGGCTCCTCCTCGGCCGGGACCGCCTCGGCAAGAAGCCCCTCCACCTCGCCCTGGCGCACCGCGGGCACTGGCTGACGGAGCTTCCCCTCGAGGGCGGCGCCCCGGCCCCCGTGGACCGACTCGTCTTCGGCTCCGAGCTCAAGGCCTTCGTGGCGCACGCCGGTGTCCCCAGGACACTGAGCCACACCGCGCTCGTGGAGTACCTCGCCGTCGAGTACGTCCCTGCGCCCCACACCATTTTCGCGAGGTGCAGCAAGCTGCCCGCGGCCCACTTCGCCGTCCTCGACCGCGCCGGGCTCCGCGTCCGCCGCTACTGGGAGCTACCAGCCCCCGCCCAAGGGGGGCCACGTCCCGAGGCGGCAGCCGAGCTTCGGGCGCTGCTCGACGCCGCGGTGGCCAAGCGGCTGGTGGCGGATGTCCCGGTGGGCATTTTCCTCTCGGGAGGCGTGGACTCGACCGGCCTCACCGCGCTGGCGGTGCGGCATTCGCCCCGCATCCACAGCTTCTCCATCGGCTTCGAGGAGGCCAGCTTCGACGAGTCGGCCTACGCCCGACTCGCTGCCGACGCGCTTGGGACGGAACACCACCTGGAGCGCCTCTCGGGACAGGCCTGCGTGGAGCTCCTGCCGCGGGTCGTTGACCGACTCGACGAGCCCTTCGCGGACCCGAGCACCTGCCCACCCACCTCCTCTCCCGCTTCGTCCGGCAGACGGTGAAGGTGGCGCTCGCCGGGGACGGCGGGGACGAGCTCTTCGCCGGGTATGACCCTTTTCTGGCCCACCGCCCGGCGGCCTTTCTCGGGCGTCTCCCGCGGCCGCTGCTGGGCTTTCTGGCTGGCGCCGTGGGCCGCCTCCCGGCCGCCTCCACCAACATGAGCCTCGACTTCCGCCTCAAGCAACTCTTCCGCGGGCTCACGGCGCCGGCGGCGCTGCGGCATGCGACGTGGATTGGGGCCTTCGTCCCCAAGGAGCTCGAGTCGTTGCTGCACCCGGACTTGAGGCCGCTCGCCACCGAGGCGGTTGCTTACCGGGCCGTGTTGGAGGGCGCGCAGGAGGGCTACCGCGCGGGGCTGGCTCCGGGCTCCGTCGACGAAGCACTGCGTTTCTATGCCCAGCGCTACCTCTTGGACGACATCCTGGTGAAGGCGGACCGAGCGTCGATGGCCGCCTCCTTGGAAGTCCGAGCGCCTTTTTTGGACACCGCTGTCGTGGAATTCGCCGCCCGGCTGCCGTGGAGCCAAAAGCTTTCGCTGTGGCGGACAAAGCTGGTGTTGAAAGAGGCGCTCTTGGGGCTCGTCCCCAACGCCATTCTCGAGCGGCCGAAGAAGGGCTTTGGCATTCCGGTGGCGCAGTGGATTCGTGGGCCGCTGCGCCCGCTCTTCCTGGACCTCTTCTCGGAGGCCTCACTCCGGCGAGCCTCGGTCTTCGACGCACCCGCGGCCCGGGCGCTCCTGGACCGCCACCTCAGCGGCGCGGCCGACCTCCGAAAGCCCCTGTGGACGCTGGCCATGTTTCTCTTGTGGCAGAGGCGCTGGGCCGAAGCGCCCGCGGGGCGAGGCTCCAGAGGCGTTTAGGGCGGCGCCTGAAAGGGGTCCGTCCCGGGCTCGAGCCGGTAGACTTTGACGACGTCCACGCCCTCGATGGGCTCCACGTGCCAAGGAGGCTGCGCGCTGAGCCGCTCCAGCGGCGCGAGGTTGTGTTTGTACCAACGGCCGGCCTGGGCCACCACGTAGCAGGGGTGTCCCGAGCGGCAGGCTTGCCCCGGACGGAACAGCGACACCTGCAAGTCCGGACGCCCGAAGCGGTCCGCGTAGTAGCGGGCCGGCCAGTCGATTTCCGTCGTCACCTCGGCCCCCGGTTCCGCCTTGGCTGCGATGGCTTGGATGGCCTCTCGGAAGCCGGCGTCAAAGTAGTCGCAGTGGGGGAAGTACCAGGTGACGCGGGCCTCACCTCCCCCCAGAGGACTCACGTAGAGGCGGTAGTGCGGTGCGTGTGCCAGTGCGGCTGCCGCTTCCGTCCCCACCAAGAGAAGCCCAAGCGCCCAAGCTGCGGCGACGGACAGGCGTCTGGCCCGGGCCGTGCCCGGCTCGGCGAGGTAGGCCACGGCGGAGGCCACCGCGTAGCCCGCAAACAACGCCAGGGCTGGCTGCAGGGTGAGGAAGAAGCGGCCCCATTTACTGGCGAGGGGGACGAGAAAGAAGGCCCAGGTGCCCACCCACACCAGCAGGAGACGGTGCGAGGGCGCCCGGAGCCAGAGCGCGAGGCCGAAGCCCACCGCGACGCAAAGCACCGTGGGCGGAGCAAGCTTCACCCAGGCGAACGTCAGGTAAAACCAGGGCGGAAGCCCGTCCCAGCCCAGGGCCTGCGCGTTCTTGTAGAGGTGTCCGGCGAAGTACAGGCCGCCGTGCACCACCACCTGGGCTTGGGTGTACTTGTAGAGAAAGGCCCAGGTGGAGGGGAGGAAAAACTTCCAGTTCACCGCGGCGAATGTGGCGAGCGCCACCAGCGTCAGCGTCCCCCACCGTCCCCGAGAAATGCGCCAGGCCGTGCCGGAGGTGCGCAGCCAGGCGTAGCCAAGGGCCGGCACCAGGGCCAGGAAGAAGAAATACTTCGAAGCACACAACAGCCCGACGGCGACTGCCGTCCACACCTCCCAGCGTCGACTGGCCTCGAGGCGACCTGCGTCGGCGGCCACTTTGGCCTCCGCCACGCAGAGCAGGGCCAAGAGGAGAAAGAGGCCGAGGAGTGTGTCCTCCTTGGCCACCCGGTTGTAGCCGATGAAGGTGGGCGAGGCGGCCAGGAGCCCGGCCGCCACCAGCCCGGCGAGACGGCCGAAGAGCCTTCGGCCGAGCCAGGCCGCGGCCAAGACAGAGAGCGCACCGGCGATGGCCAACGGCAGCCGGGTGATGGTCTCCGGCGCCCAGCCCAGCGGACGGCCAACCAACAGCGTCCCGGTGATGAGGAACTTCATCAACATCGGATGCTCGATGTCGTCGCCGAGAAACTCGCCATGTAGGTAGCGCTGGGCCGCGAGCCACTTGTGGATTTCGTCGTCGGCGAAGCCCTCGGCCGAAAGCGCGTAGAGCCGTGCCCAGAGGCCACAGAGAAACACCACTCCGAGGAGCAGGCCCCACCCCCGGCCCCAAGGCTCGGTGGGCCCGCGCAGGGCGAGGGCGGGCAGGTCTCCAAACCTCCTACGGCGTGGTACGTCCATGAAGGGCGCGGCTTCTACTACGTTCCGCGCAGAAGGACCCCATTTCGGAGGCCACCCACCTCGTGCTCCCTCTCTTTGCCGTCTTCTTTGCGCTTCTCGCCGCCCCGGACATCGACGCCGGCGCGCCTTCAGCCGCTGGAAGCCACCAACTCACCATTCCAGTGAGCAGCTTCAAAGTCCTGGAGCAGGACTCGGGGCCGGTGAACTACTACACCGTCCTGTCCGAGGGTGGGCAGTCCGTCCTTCACGCCTTGTACAAGCCACCGCTGGCCACGGTGGTGATGGCCGCCGTCGTCCCGGAGGAAGTCCGCCAACGGGTGTCGCGGGTGAGCTGGCGCTGGCGCGTGCACAGCCTTCCCAAGGACTCCAATGACTGTGGCCCGGGCTTCGCGGACTCCGGGGCTTCCGTCTTTCTCACCTTCAAGTCGGGCATGAAGTACAAAATCCTGAAGTACGTCTGGTCGACCACCGGCACCGTGGGAAGCTTTTGCCAATCCAAGCGCGGATGGTTCCTGGACCGCGACACCATCCTCTTGCACGTGGGCGGACCCCTGGACGCCTGGCAGTCGGAGAGCGTCGACCCACGCGCGGCCTTCGCCAAGCACTTCGAGACGAAACTCGAGGACGTCCCGGACTTCGTGGGCATTGCCGTCATGACGGACGGCGACCAATCCAACTCCGTGGTTGAATCCGACTATGCCGACTTCGTCATCCGGTGGTGACGCCTCCCGAGGCTCTGCCGGAAAACCCTGACACCGCGAGCGCCTTGGGCGTCGGACTGCGCGCGGGTGACCCGATGAGTGGACCTCATACAAGCCAGTCCCTTCCCCAGGCGCCCCTGCTTCGGCCCGGCGTCGTCCGGTGGGCGCTGGGTCTCGGGTTTGCGTTGCTGCTCCTCCAGGCGGCGCGTTCTGGGCCGGACCACGATGAAATTGAGTACCTCCATGGGGCGTGGCTCGTCTCGCAGGGCGAGCAGCCGTACCGCGACTTCATGGAGCACCACCACCCGACGGTGGTCTACCTCCTCGCGCCGCTGACGTCCTTCTTCCAGGACTCGCCACGTGCCTTTCTCTTCGCGGTACGGCTGTTGAACCTCACGCTCCTGGCAGCGTTGCTCGCGGTGTTTGCGCGCGTCGTCCGGCCGCTCCTGCGAGACCCAGCGGCGGCTTGGCCCCCGTTGCTTCTCCTCGGTTGCTTCTTTTTCGTCCGCAACTCCATGGAGGTGCGGCCGGACCCGTGGATGGCCGTCCTGTGCTTGGTGGGCCTATGGCAATGGCTCCTCTACCTGCGCTTGGACGGCCGCCTCATCCACGCCGTGCGCTCCGGGTTGTGCTTCGGCGCCGCGTACGCGGTCCTCCCCAAGGCCCTCTACTTCCTCGGGCTGGTGGGCTTGGGGACGGCGCTGGCCCTAGGGAATCGGCCGGCCTGGGCCCGGGCTGCGCGCGGTGCGCTCATGCTCGGGGGGGCGGCCCTGCTCCCAGTGGGTGCCCTGGCGCTGGCCCTTTGGCACTTCGGCGTCTTCGACGACTTCTTCTTTTGGAACTACGTCTTCACGCCTTTCTATTATTGGAGGACGCACCTCCCCGGCCCCTCGGCCTCCGAGACGCTGCTTGTCTCCTTCGGGGAAAGCCCGCTGTTGTGGCTCGGCGGCTTGGTCGGCGTCGGGGTGGCCGTGCGCGCGGTGTGGCAACGTCGGGCGGAGCCCGCCTTGGCCATCAGCGCCGTCGTCACCGTCGGCTTCGTCTTCGCCCTGTTCAAGACGAGGTGGCCCTACGGCCACAACACCCTGTTGATGCAGCCTCCGTTGGCACTGTTGACGGCGGTGGTGCTGGACAAAGTCGAGGCGCCCCGCTGGCGCACCGCCGTCGCCCTACTCCTCTTGGCCATGGTGGCCAAGGTGGGCGGGCTCGCGCTCTTCTATACGGAGAACCCGAGCGCGGAAGCGGTGCAGCGGCGGCTTTTGGCGGAGACTCCGCCCGGGACGGCCCTCGCGGTGCCGCCGCCGTACAACCCAGTGTTTCGTCCCAACGCGTTTTACTTCTGGTTTAACGCTGAATACTTCGTGCCCGCCTACCTCGAATGGTGCGCGCTCCACGGCGTCGAGCCGCGCCGTGTGGAGGAGGACAGACGAAACTGGCGAGAGCACCCACCGCAGTACGTTTACCTGCCCGAGGATGAGCCCTCCTGGGCGCCGTTCGAATTTGCCCAGCACCGAGCGGCCTACGCCCCGACGGACGTCCCCGGGCTGTGGCAGCTCCGTCTGGACGCCCGCGGGAGCGCCGCGGAGCGACAGGCGCCTTAGGCGGACTTCTTCGCCTTCGCCGCCACGCCAGTCCTTTGCTGCTCGTACCAAGCCCAGAAGCGGGAAACCCCGTCGCTGAAGGCCACCTTGGGCGCGTAGCCCAACAGCTGGCGGGCCTTGCCGATGTCGGCATGGGTGGCCGAAGCGTCTGAGTCGAGTTTGGGCTGGGTCACAAAGCGCGCACGGCGACCAGCGAGCTCTTCAATGCGCCGGACGAAATCCAGCAGCAGCACCGGCTCCCCACGACCGAGGTTGATGACTTCGAAACCCACCCGGTGGTCCGCCGCGGCGACGATGCCCGCCACCGTGTCCGAGACGTACGTCCAGTCCCGGTACATCTGCCCGCCCTCGTACAGCGGGAGTTGCTGGCCAGTGAAGATGCTGTCCAGCACCTTGTAAGCCATCATGTCCGGACGGTTCCGCGGCCCGTAGACGGTGAAGAAGCGCAGGGCCGTGAAGTTGATGCCGTAGAGGTGGTGGTAGCTGTGGCCCAACATCTCCGCGGCGCGCTTGCTCGCCGCGTACGGAGCGAGCGGCCGGTCCGCTGGGTCGTCCTCGACGAAGGGCAACCGGACGCTGTTGCCGTAAACGCTGGAGGTGGAAGCCAGCACCACGTGGCGGAGGTGGAATTCACGCGCCGCTTCGAGAATGGCCAGCGTGCCGTTGACGTTGACGTCAAAATACAGCTGCGGTTGCTCGATGGAGGCGCGGACGCCGGCCACCGCCGCGAGGTGCACCACCACTTCAGGCTTCCACTCGGAGAAGAGCCGCCGGAGGAGGTCCTGGTCCCGGACGTCCCCTTCCACGAAGTCCAAGCGGGCGGATTCAGGACGGGCTCTCAGCTGGGCCACGTTTCCGTGCTTCCGCTTCGGGTCGTAGTAGGCGTCGAAGTTGTCGAGGCCGAGGACGCTGTCCCCGCGCTCGAGAAACGCTTCGACGGTGTGACTCCCAATGAAGCCTGCGGCTCCAGTCACCAGCATCCGACGTCCCACTTTGGGTGTCCTTCCGTGGTCCGGGGGCGTCCCGGTGCCCACATGACGTACGCCCGGACGCGCTGCGTCGCAACTCAATTGTTACCCCCACGACGTTCGCGTCACCGGAGGGCCTTGCTCGGCTTCCAGGCTCGCAAGGAGCCCCTTCCAAAGGAGGGGGTTAAGGCTCCGGGAGCTGGAAGACGACGACTTCATCCTCGCCCTGGCGGAAGCGCCCTTCCTCGCGCGCCTCGCGTAAGTCCACGCTGCCTTCCCACTTCAACGCCACGTCGAAGACGGGGTGAAAGGCGCTGAAGGAGTTGACTTGCGACTGCACGTACAGCACCGGGCCCACAAACCCTGCCTGTCGCGCGCGCTGGACGCGGGTGCGGAAGTCATAACCCCTTTCCAACTCGGGACGCTCGGTGTCGAGCACCATGGACTCTCGGTCCTCTATTCTTGGAAAGGGGCTCGCCGCTTCGAGGTTGACCCACGCTTGGTCGCGCAGCGGCTGTGGAAGGAAGTTGACGACGCAGCCCCTGGCGCATCGGGACTCTAAAAACGCCGCCGCCTGGTTGAAGACGGGGCTGTTGGCGACGTCTCGCTTCCCGAAAAACAAGACCGCCACGAGCCCGGCCACCACACAGGCCGCCCCCAGCACCCGTGCCCTTGCGGGGCGAAGTCGCGCCGTCCAGACGTCCACACCACGGGCGATGGCCAAGAGGAGCGGCGGGGCAACCATGACGAAGTAGGCCGGCGCCGAGGAAGGCACCAACAGCACGGCCCAGGGGCCGGCATAGGCCAGGAGTGCCCAAGCGCGTGGCCACTGTCTCCCGGCACCTTCCCTCCAGCGCACGTTGCGAAGGCCGAGCCACAGAAAGAGGAGCCCGAGGGGCGTGAGACTGCCCACCCAGCCCAGCGCGCCGACAAAGTCGAGTGGCTTCACGGCGAAGCGCAAGAGGGCGGCGCCGGGGTGCGTGAGGAGCGCACGCGACAGACTGCCTCCATTCTCGGCGTAGCTACCAAAGTACTTCATCGACGTCCGGTAGCGCGCGAACTCATCATCATCCCCGCTGAGTCTCGGCCACAGCAGGTACGGGAGCCCGTCGTAAAAGGTGTACAGCGCGTAGTCGCGCGACGCCTTGGGGGGACCCGCGTGGTGCCGAAGCTCGGCTGCCCCGAGCGTCCCCAGGAGGCCACCGAGAAGGAGTGCCGCTGCGGCAAGCCGCGGCCACCGGACGTCCGCCAGGCGGCGTCCAGCAACAGCGAGGACGAAGCCGCCGCAGAGGACGCCGGCCAGCGCCTCAAATCTCGCCACGCCGGCCACCAGCGCAAAACCCAAGGCGCCCAGAAGAAGCCAAGGCGAAGGCCGCGGGCGCGCCGCGGCGGACAGGGCGAGGCCAAGCGCCAGCGCCAGCGCCGCCGCTCCCACCAACACGCCAAGGTTTCGGTAGCCAGCCACGGTGCTGAGCAGCGGCGTAAACGTCACCAGCAAAAGGAGGATGAGCCGCCGCCGGTGACTGGCCCCAGGCCAGACGAAGTCACCCAGAAGAAGCGTCCCCAGGGCCAGACAGAGGTGCGCCAAGAGGTAGAGCGCTCCGACGGCCTGAAGCGCGTTGAGGCCCATTCGCCGGAAGAGGAAGAGCAGCATGGGCGTCAGCGGAGGCTCCTCCATCGCCACCGCGCCGCGCAGCGCCAGGACTTTTGCGTAGGCGAGGTACCCCCAATTCATCCACCCCGCGTCCCAGCCGAAGCGCGCGAGGTACAAGCCACGCACGGCCAGCACCAGGGCCATGGCGCTGAGGAGAGAAACAGCGCGGTGGGAGGAGCCCCGTGGGCCAGCCGGCGCCCCGAGCTCATTTCCCCGCTGCAACGCTGGTGGGTCCGACACAGGGTAACCGCCTCCTTAGGGGCACGGGCTGAAAGTGCAGCGGACGTTTGTGTTTGGGCTCCTATAGCCCGGAGTCGGGGCGCGCAGCTTCCGAGCGAAACCTTGCTGCTTCGGGGCCTGGGCCTACGCCTTCGCCCGGGTGCCGTCTGTGGCGGGCTCGGGCCCTCAGCACCCAGGAAAGCAGGCACTCCCCAGACGCAGGGCGGCTTGCGTCCGGGCAGCGGCGGCAATGTCCAGCACCTTGCCCACCGTCTCGCGAGCGGCGGTCTGGAGCTCGGGCGTCCGCGCGTACTTTGCCAGGAGCTTGCGTCCCAGGAGCTGGTGGGCGCGCTCGTCAGGCTGGATGTATTCGCGGTAAATGCGCACCGTCTCCACATCCCCGCGCCCTTGGCAAAACGTCATGAAGTTCTCGTTCACCGCGTAGGCGATGGATTCGAGGGTGAAGAGGCCGGCGGCGATGCGCTCCACGGTGGTGGAGAGGCCTCGGAGGTACTCGAAGAGCGCGCTCTGCGCCGGCATCCGGAAGGCGTCCACGTCAAACCCCAGCGCCGTGAGGCGCTCGGCGACGAGCTGAAAGTGGCCGGCCTCGTCGCCCGCCTGGCGGGCGAAGGCCAGCTTGACGTCCATCTCTGGGCTGCTTGGCATCCATGCCGCCGCCAGCTCGCTGACACCGACTTCGTTGGCCAGCGCAACTTGCAGCATCTTCGTGGACTCTCCCGAGGCGCCGTCGGCGAGCGAGGTGAGACCAGCCTGGATGAGGGGACCCAGCCGCTCGGCCTTAAACGCCTCGAGCTCGCGTACAAAGGGAGTGTCTTCCATGAGAGGCCTTCTCCAGAGGCTGGCCCTGGGCTGAAAAGCACCTATGAGACAACGGCCGGAAGGACTCAAGGCCCGGTCCAGATGGCAACGGCCCCGTTCCCTCAGCGCGAGTCCATCCGTCGCCGGAGCCGGCTGGCTGGCTCCTTCGGCGAGCGCTCCCGAGGCGAGTTCAGCACAGCGCTTGGCCTCTTTCAGGCGGTGACTCGACGCAGCTTGACGTAGGTGGCGCCGCGCGCGTCCAGGTACAGGGCTTCGCCCGTCTGCACCAGCCGCATGACAATCGCCTCGCACGCGGGACAGCGCAGCACGACGCCAGGGGCATGGGTAAAGGCCAACAGCGCCCCCATCGCCCCGACGGCCCCGCAATGTGCGCACTGGCAGGGAGACGCCGTCATCTCGCAGCCAAACACTTCCTCCAAGAGGCCAGCCACCGCGTTTCCGTCCAGCACCAACGCACGGCCCACATCACTCATGGCGTTTTCTCCTTCCCAGTCGGTCCGAAGCGTTCGGTGCGAATTTTCTGAGGCGCCACGCCGAGCTCCACCAGGGCGTTGGCCGCAGCCTCGACCATCAGCGTCGGTCCGCAGACGTAGGCCAGAAATGTCGAGCCCAAGGGCCGACTCACCTCGGCCAGCATGGCGCGGTCAATCCGTCGCGCATACCCCGTCCAGCCTGGCGGCCGGACGCGGGTAAACGCGTAAGCCACCTCGACGTCAGTGCCAGCCGCCTGCAGCGCGTCCAACTCCTGGCGGTAAATGACATTGGCCGGGCCGGACACGCTGTACAAGAGCCGCGCTGGCGTCCTGTCTCCAGCTGCGTCCCGGTGGCGCAGCATGGCCATGAGGGGCACCACGCCGGAGCCGCCTGCGACGAGCAGCAGCGGACCTCCCAGGGTGACGTCCCAGACAAAGTAGCCGCCGATGGGCCCGCGGACTTCGACTTCATCGCCGACGACAAGCACATCCGTGAGGTACGTCGAGACTTCGCCTTCCTCGAGGCGCTCCACGGTGAGCTCCACCACGCCAGCCCGCTCCGGTGCCGAGGCGATGGAGTAGCTCCGTTGGGCCTGGTACCCATCCGGGGCAACGAGGCGGACGTCATAGTGCTGCCCAGCACGGTGGGGAGTCCAGCGCGGCAGGGCGAGCGTCAACGTCTTCACCGTCGGCGTCTCGGCCAGAAGAGCGCTGACGCGCGCGATTTGCCATTCCAGGGCGGGCATGTGCGGGGACGAGAAAGGAGGCGCCTCAGCCGTAGCGCTCTTCGCGCCAGGGGTCCCCATGGTTGTGGTAGCCCAAGGATTCCCAGAAGCCGGGCTCATCGGTAGCCGTGAGACGCAGGCCCCGCACCCACTTGGCGCTCTTCCAGAAGTAGAGGTGGGGCACCACCAGTCGCGCCGGGCCGCCGTGTTCGGCGGCCAAAGGCTTCCCGTCGTAGGTGTGCGCAACAAAGGCCTGGCCGTCCACCACCTCGGCCAGCGGCATGTTGGTGGTGTACCCGCCGTCGGAAAACGCGGTGAGAAAGAGGGCCTTGGCGTCGAGCGCGACGTGCTCGAAAAGCGTGTCCAGGCTGACGCCGCCCCAGCGGGTGTCCAGCTTGCTCCACTTGGTGACGCAGTGGATGTCGACGACGAAAGCTTCCGTCGGCAACTTCTGAAACTCCTCCCAGCTCCACCGCGCAGGCTTTTCCACCAGGCCTTCAATGGAAAAGCTCCAGCGCTCGAGCGCCGTCTTCGGCGTGGGCCCGGCCGAGAGCACCGGGAAGTCCGTGGTGAGGTACTGGCCCGGGGGGACGCGGTTGGCGAGGCCTTGGTCGCGCCGCTTTCCGACGAAGCCCCGCGAGATGAATGGCTTGTCCACCGCTTTCCTCCCTGGCCGCGCCTCGAAGAAAGGCTCAGCCCACCCGCGGGCCGAGGACGAGACACCACCCTCCCCCACCCTGGCAAGCCCCACTCATTGCTGAGGGTGAAGGACGATGCGGCCCGGTGTGCCTTCCGCCACCCGACGGTAGGCGGCGCCGGCCTCTGCAAGCGGATAGCTTCCGGCCAACGGGGCCGCTCGGTAGTCCCCGGCTTCGAAACCCTCCGTCAGTGCCTCGAGAATGCGCGCCGAGGCGACCAGGTCGCGCTTCAAGGTGTCCACGCCGAAGAGGCGGCTCTCGTTGTGGTAGAAGTCGACGAGGTCGAACGACACCTCGCGCGTGCCGGTGGAGCTAATCTCCACCAGACGTCCGCGGAGCGCGAGCGCGGCCAGCGCTTGGCGGAAAAGGACGCCGCCGACGGTGTCGAACACCACCTCCGCGCCCCGTCCCGCGGTGGCCGTGCGAATGGCGGCCCCAGCGTCGGGCACGCCGATGAGGAGCGGCTGGGCAATGCCGCGGATGGGTGCCTTGGCGTGGGGCTCCCCCCGGTCGATGCCGACGACGCGAGCGCCGATGCGCTTGGCCATTTGACCGGCGGCCCCTCCCACGCCACCTCCGGCCCCGATGATGGCCAAGGTTTCGCCCGGCTGGAGATTCGCGGCCTCTACCACGCCGAGGTAGGCCGCCATGTACGTCACGCCGATGGAGGCTCCGTCGTCGAAGCTCAAGCGCTTGGGGAGGCGGCGAAGACTCGCCACCGGCACGAGGAGCTTCTGGGCGTGCGTGCCGTCTCGGGTGAAGCCCACGTCCCCGCCGGTCCCCCAGACGTTGACTCCGAGCCACTCCTTCGGCCCGGCCTCCACCACCCCCGCGTAGTCGCGCCCCGGTACGCGCGGCAGGGTGGTTTGTCGCATGTGTCCTTGGACGTTCTTCACGTCGCTCGGGTTGATGGAGGCGGCTTCGACGCGCACCACCGCCGAGTCCGGCGCGGGACGCGGGTCCGGGAGCTCGACGACCGCCAAGCCGCTGACGTCTCCGAAGGCCTTTATTTGAAGGGCTTTCACGTCCGTCCTGGCTGAAGGCTGTGTCCCTACTTCGGGGGCGCCCGACCGAGAAGCTGCGTGTCCCAGCCGGAGAGCCGTGCCCCCACCTCATAGGTGCTGTTGAGGAAGTCGAGAATGCTGGCCCGTGGGTCCTGCGCGGCGCGGACGTCGTCGTAGTCCAGGAGGAACTCGCCCAGGGCCTCGTTCCAGCCGGCCTTGTTGGGCCGGACACTCGCCTTCTCAATCCCCGCCGGCTTCGGGTAGGTGAAGGCGTAGAAGGCCGGGCGTGGGTATTTCTCGCTTCCGGACCAGAAGCCGACTTCCGCCAGCTGGGAGTCCGCGCCCACGCGGTAAATGCGGTCCATTCCCGGCGCCGGCGGTACGGGGATGAGGTTGAAGCGCGTCACGGCCAAGTCGAACGTGCCCCAGAAGAAACTCACCGCGCTCTGCTTGCCCCAAAACCCGGCGCGGAAGTCTTCAAAGACTGTGGCTGTCCGAGCCAGGATGCGAAACAGCCGGTTTTCGACGTCATCCTGGTACGTTTCGAACCCTTCGTATTCGTCGCAACGGACGGGATTTGGGACTTCCACCGTCATGGGATTGATGGTGACCGTGACGCCGAGCCGCTGCAGCGCTGCCATGACGGAGGCTGTGAAGACGCGTAAGGAACAGGGCACCAAGGCCACCGTCTCCTCGCGACCGTCCGTCGTGAAGAGGTTGAGTCGGTGGGCCACGAGGTCGAACGCCAACTCCAGCCCCGTCCTACCGGCCTGGAGGAGCCCGGTGGTGAGCCCGCGGGCATTCACGAAGAGCGGCACGTTCTGCCACTCCGGAGCGATGCGCGTGAGCGCGAGCTTCACTTTCCCAACCACCTGCGTGCGCATGTGCAGTGCGTCCAGCGCGTCTTTGCTGCTGGGGTAATCGAGGCTGGGCCAAGACGTGTCGTTGGCTGGCATCTCCAGAGCTCCTTCGGCGGTGTCGAAAACTGTCGTCTAAAGCGACGCCCAACCACCGCTTCCTCAGGACCCCGTGCGGCGGCGTGGTGAGGCATGCTAGCCCTCCTCGTGGCATACCCACGAGCCTCACCTGGAGATTCCTCCTTCAGGGGGTGCGCCACGGCTGGAGAACAAAACAGGTGACGGCTGGCTCGCCCAGCGCCTCGGCGGCAACGGGGGGACTCTTGAGTCCGCTCCGCAACCGCGTCTTCGCTGTTGTCTGGAGCGCAACCGTCATCTCCAACATCGGCTCCTGGCTGCAGAGCGCGGCCGCGGGCTGGCTCATGACCGAGCTCAGCCCCAACCCACGCATCGTCGCTCTGGTGCAGGTGGCGAGCTACCTGCCGATGTTTCTCTTCGTCCTGCCGGCGGGCGCCCTGGCCGATGTGCTTGACCGGCGGCGGCTCCTCCTGCTCATGGAAGGCGCCGGGACGCTGCTCACTGCTTGCTTCGCGCTCCTGGTGACCCTGCACCTGGTGGCCCCGGTGACGCTGCTGGGGTTTATTCTGCTTTCCGGCATTGCCGAAGCGCTGGCCACGCCCGCCTGGCAGGCCATCGTCCCTCAGCTCGTGCCGCGGCAGGAGTTGGCGCCGGCCCTGGCCCTCAATGGGGTGGGCATCAACATCAGCCGTGCCATTGGCCCAGCGCTCGCGGGCCTCATCATCGTGGGACTAGGGATTGCGGCGCCCTTCTGGCTCAACGCGCTGAGCAACCTGGGCGTCATCGCCGCCCTGTTGTGGTGGCGAGCTCCAGCGCGCACCGGCACCAAGTTGCCGCCAGAGCGTTTGGGCCGCGCCCTCCGGGTGGGGCTGCGCTACGCGCGGCACAGCCCCCACTTGCGCGCCACCCTTGTTCGGGCAGCCGGGTTTTTTCTCTTCGCCAGCGCCTACTGGGCGCTGCTTCCTTTGGTGGCGCGCGCCCAGCTCGGCGGAGGGGCCCCGCTCTACGGAATTCTCCTCGGCGCCATCGGCCTGGGCGCCATTCTCGGCGCCGCCGGACTGCCCGCCCTCAGGGCCGCGCTCGGACCGGACAGGATGGTGGCGCTGGGGAGTGCGGGCACCGGTTGCGCCCTCGTCCTCTACGGCCTCGCCCGGGCGCCCGGCGTCGCGCTCGCCGCGAGCCTCCTTGCCGGCGCGTCGTGGATTTTGGTGCTGGCCACTCTCAACGTCGCCGCGCAGGCCTCCCTCCCAGCCTGGGTGAGGGGCCGAGGACTGTCCGTCTTCGCGACGGTACTCTTTGGCGCCATGACTCTGGGCAGCGCCGTTTGGGGACAAGTCGCGTCAAGTCTCGGCCTCTCCACTGCGCACTACATCGCCGCGGGCGGCTGCCTCGCCGTCATCCCCTTGCTGTGGCGCTCGAAGCTGGGGCTCGGGACCAACGTCGACCTCTCACCCTCCATGCACTGGCCAGAGCCGGTCCTTTTCGCCGGCGCGGAACAGGAGCGGGGTCCGGTGCTGGTAACGGTGGAGTACCTGGTGAAGCCCGACTGCCGGGACCTCTTCCTTGCGCTGTTGCGGAAGCTTGAAGCCGAGCGCCGACGCGACGGCTCTTATGACTGGGGCGTCTTTGAGGATGCCGCACAGCAAGGGCGCTTTCTCGAAACCTTCCTCTTGGACTCCTGGCTCGAACACCTGCGCCAGCACCAACGGGTCACCAAGGCGGACCGCGTGGTGCAGGACGAGATTGCCAAATTCGACGCGCGCGGCGTTCCAAAGGTGACGCACTTCATTTCCGCCGAGGCGGGCGAAGTGAAAGGCTAGAAAGCCGGGGGTGCGGCCGACCGCTGACGAGCAGCGCCGTCCGAGGCTTACGCTTCAGGTCATCTCGCGCCCGGGCACGGGCTCAGCGCCCCGTCCGTGGGCCCACTCGTTGTTCAGGACCGCCATGGTTTGGGTGTCGACGAAGCGGCCGTCGTGGAAATGGTGCTCGCGGAGCGTGCCTTCATGCACGAAGCCCAGCGCCTGGTAGCTGCGGAACGCCCGGGTGTTAAAGGCATAGACATGTAACTCCACGCGATGAAGGCCGAGAGTCCCGAAGGCATAGCCAATGAGGAGCCGCGAGGCTTCGCGGCCCAAACCCTGTCCCCAGCGCCTCTTCTCGCCGATGAAGATGCCGAACTGCGCTCTTCGATCTCTCCAGGAAATGTCATGAAGGCCACAAGCTCCGACGAGCGCGCCCGAGCTTCGCTCGACGATGCCGACGACCACTTGTTTCTCCTGCGTCGAGCCCAGGCTCTCGAGAAAGGCGTACTCCTCTGCCAGGTTGAGCGGGCGAAAGCCTTGCAGATTCTCTCGGACGTCAGGATCGTTCAGCCACCGCACGAGTGCTGGCGCGTCCTCCCGCTCCAGGGGCCGCAGTGAGACGAGCTCTCCCACGAGAAACACGACTTCCGTTCGCAGTGGGTCCATTCGTTTCTCCGACGGGTTGGACTAGCCGACGGGGTTTACTCCAGAAGGCGGCTCAGACTCCGGCGGATTGCTTGCCAAGGTCCGGAGGTGGCGTACCTCTTCAAGGCCCGAGAAATTGTTTCGCGCAATAAATATTCGAAACACGGACGGGGCGGCCTCGGAGCCGCCCTGTCATTTTCGCGCGCTCCGAATTAGCTCGAACCGGGGCGCCGCGGGCGCATCGCCACCGTCGCCGTATGTCCAGAAACGCTCTGAGTGTCGTCTACCGACTGGCGAGGCTTACAACTTGCTCTAAGTTTTTCGTTCGCGATGAGGCCATTGCAACTCTTCTCCCGGGCGGTGTCATGCTTAGGGAGGCTCACCGCTGAAAAGGTCCAAACCCATGAAAAGGCTCCTAATTCTCGCCGTTGGAGCCGTTGCATCGGTGACGCTCAGCCAATGCGGCAGTTCTTCTACCTATACTCCGCCCCCTCAGCAGGATTCCGGGCCGGGTAGCATCGTTCTGTCGGTGAACAACTTCGACATCTGGTGCACGCTGACGGTGAATGGCGAGACCCAAACTGCCCAAAGCGGCAGCTACACGTTCGACGCAGGCACCGTCGTTCCCCTGACGGCCGTCGGAAACCCGACCTTCACCTTCAACTTCTGGACCGGCACCGACGGTGCGAATACTTCGAACGGGGGGCACGACCCGAACGCATCAACCACTGTCACAATGACTGCCAGCAAGCAGGTGCTCGCCTGCTGCGACAATGCCAGCGAGCGCTGCGTGAGCTCGCCGGGCTACCCTTAAGTCAGTGTTGCGCCCGGTCAGGGTCGGCCGGGCGTTCCCCACATGCGGTTGAAACGTCGCTCACTTAGGCCCTGTCGGGTCTCAGCACCCGACGGGGGGTGATGCCTGTGCACGAACGGCCGCGGTGACGCAAGGCAGGCGGGGGAAGGCGCCCGCTACCGGAGACTCAGGTTTCCCCATCGGCCGTGCCACCGGCAGCCCGGGCCCGCAGCACCGACTGCACCTCCTCGAGTCCAACACCCAGGGCTCGAAGCGCGACGGTGAGGTGGTACATGACGTCCGCGGCTTCCTCGACGGCGCGCGTCGAATCCCCGTCGGCGCACGCTGTCAGGAATTCGGCCATCTCCTCCCCCAGCTTCTTCAGCCGCAGGTTCCGGTCGGCCAGAAGCTTCTGGGTGTAACTGGCTGCCCCCGAGGCAGTGCCGGCCCGCTCCCGAATCACGGCATCCAAAACGGAGAAACCGGTCCGGACGCGCCCTACCTCTCCGAAGCAGGACGGCGCACCGGTGTGGCAGGCTGGCCCGGCTGGCTCGACGTCGGCCAGCAGCGCGTCCTGGTCACAATCGGCCGTCAGCCGGACAACGCGCTGCAGGTTTCCGCTCGTGGCCCCTTTCCGCCAAAGCCCACGGGTGCGCGAGCGGTAGTGCATCCACCCCGTCCGCCCCGTCTCGGCCACCGCCTCGGCGTCCACCTGGGCCACCATCAGGACAGCGCCGCTGCGCGCATCGCGCGTCACCACCGTCACGCGCCCTTCCCCCCGTGCAAAGTCGAGCTCCGGTACCTGGACTCCCTGGTCGACGTCCTTCATCGGCGCACCGGAATGCCGACGCCCAGAAGCGCCTGCTTGAGCCCTGCCACCGTGGCCGTCCCGTCATGGAGGATGCCGGCGAGCAGCGCCGCATCGGCATTGGCGTCCTGCAACACCGCGCGCACGTGCTCGGCATTGCCCGCACCGCCGGACGCCACCACCGGGACGTCGACGGAGGATGCGACGGCCCGGGTGAGGGCCAATTCGTACCCGCTGCGGCACCCGTCCCGGTCGACGCAAGTCAGCAGCAACTCGCCCGCCCCTCGCCGCACCACCTCCTCGGCCCAGCCGACAACCTCCCGACCGGTGCCCTGGCGGCCCCCGCGCACCACCACCTCCCAGCCGTCGGCGTTCGCCCGGGCGTCAATGCTGACCACGATGCACTGGCTGCCAAACCGCGCCGCGCAGGCCGAGACAAGGGCGGGCTCGGCCACGGCCGCGCTGTTGAGCGCAACTTTGTCCGCCCCCGCCCGCAGCGCCTGGGCGACATCCCCGACGGAGCGCATCCCGCCTCCCACCGTCAACGGCACCGTCAGCTGCTCGGCCGCTCGTCGCACGCCCTCCAGCAGCGGCGCCCGCCCCTGGTGGGTGGCGGAGATGTCCAGCAGCACCACCTCGTCCGCCCCCTCCTCGTCGTAGCGGCGTGCGAGCTCTGCCGGGTCGCCGGCGTCGCGCAAATGCACGAAGCGCGTGCCCTTCACCACGCGGCCCGCGTCCACGTCCAGGCAGGCGATGAGGCGCTTTGTCAGCATGCGCCCTCCTGCCAACGGACCGTACCCTTGAGGCTCACCACCGCCCCGTCCGTGTCCAGCGCGTCTCGCAGGGCCAGCCCCACCGCTTTGAAAGTCGCTTCCAGCACGTGGTGGCGGTTGTGCCCGCGCAGCACCCGGACGTGCAGCGTCAACCCAGCGTTTTCCGCGAAGCTGCGCAGCCAGTGCTGGTAGAGCGCGTTGGGCAGCTTCCCCCGGTAGTAGGGCCGCCCTCCCGCGTCCACCACCGCCTGCACCAGCGCGTCGTCCATCGGGACACAGCGCTCGCCGAAGCGACAGGCGGACTCCGGAACCAACCTCCGGATGGCCTGCCCCAGGGTAATCGCCACGTCCTCCATGAGGTGGTGGGTCAAGTCGCCCGTCGCCTGCAGCACTAAGGAGAAGCCGCCGTAACCGGCCAGGGTGGCCAACATGTGGTTGAGGAACACGAGCCGCGTCTCGACCCGCGATGGCCCCTCGCCGCGCTCGACTTCCACCGACACTCGGGTCTCCTTGGACGTTCGCTCCAGACGCATCACGCGAATTCCTTGGCCAGGGCCGCGCCGTCCAGCGCCCCGGTGTAGAGGGCCATGCCGAGAATGGCGGCGGACACCCCGGCCTCTGCCAGCCGTCGCAACTCCTCGGCGGAAGCAATCCCTCCGGACGCCTGGAGCGGGTGGCGCGTGGTACCAACCAGCTCCACCAGCAGCGCTAAGTCGGTCCCCTGCATGTGGCCTTCCCGGTGGACTGCCGTCACCAGCACACCAGCCAGCGGCAACGCATCCAGCGAAGCCACCAGGGCACCCACGTCCTGCTCGAGCGTGCGGCTCCAGCCGTGCGTCACCACCTGCCTGCCGCGGGCATCGGCCGCCACGACCAGACGACGGGGAAACAACAGGGCCATCTGCTCGAGCCACCCCCGGTCCTCCACCGCCCGGGTGCCCAGCACCACGCGCTCCGCCCCCGCCTCCAGCCAGTGGCGCACGTCTGCCTCGTCGCGAAGGCCGCCGCCGACCTGCACGTCCGCCCCCGGCAGCTGCCTCAGCACTTCCTCCACAATGGCGGCGTTACTGCCCTGACCCGTGGCTGCGTCGAGGTCCACCACGTGCAGGGAGCGAAACCCCAGCGCCATCCAGCGACGCGCCACCTCAACTGGGTGCGGCAGTCGCAAGCGTTCGGCTTCTAGGGAACCGCCGACCAGCTGGACACAACTTCCCTGGCGCACGTCGAGCGAAGGAAACACTCTCATGGTTGCCACTCCTCCAGCAGCGCGGCCAGAAAGCGTCGCCCGGCCGGGCCACTCTTCTCCGGGTGAAATTGGACGCCCACCGTGCGCGCTGTCCGCACCAGGGCCGGAATCCGCACGCTCTCGTGCTCGCTTTCCGCCCGCACCACCGTAGGGTCCGTCAACGCGCAACGGTAGCTGTGGGCGTAGTAGGCGGTGGTGAGGCCGGAGACGCCCAGCAGCGCGTCCTCGCCCTCCACCACGTTCCAGCCCATGTGCGGGACCCGGCGTGTGCGCAGACGCTCCACCCGGCCAGTCAGCACGGCCAGGCCCAGCCCAGGGCCCTCCTCGCTGCTGGGCAGCAGCAGCTGCAGCCCAAGGCAGATGGCCAGGCACGGGAGGCCGTCCCGCAGCGCCTGGGCCAGTTCCGCGCGCACCGACGCCAACCGCTCGGCCGCCGGAGGGAAGGCCCCCACACCGGGCAGGACGACGGCGGGCGCTGCAAGACAGCGGCGCGCGTCCGTCTCCACCGAGACACGGGCCCCGCACTCCTCGAGGGCCCGGCCCAGCGAGTGGAGGTTTCCGGCCCCGGTGTCCAGTAGCGTCAACCGCATCGGCGGCGCTCCTCGGCCACGGCCCGCATCGCCGCCAGCACTTCCTCCATCGCCTCCCAGGGCCCGACGCCGATGCGCAGCGCATCCCCCAGGCCAGGGAGCCCCAAAAGAACGCGGACCCGCACCCCCCGGCCAAGAAGCTGGTCACCCCACCAGGCGGCGTCGACCACGGGCAGGCAGAGGAAGTTTGCCGCTGACGGCAACGGGCGCAAGCCGAGTTGACGCAGCTCCCCGGCCAGGCGCTCGCGGACGTCACGGGCCTCCGCCACGCGGGCCTTCACCCAAGCGCGGTCCTCCCGAAGCGCGGCCAGCGCAGCCCGCTCGGCGAGCGCGTTCAGCTTGTAAGGCCCACGCACCAGCGCCAGCGCTTCCACCAGGCGCGGCGCGCCCAGGCCGTAGCCGACGCGCAGGCCGGCCAGCCCGAAGGCCTTGGAGAGGGTGCGGGTAACGAGTAGCCGCGGGAAGCGTTGAAGCCACGGCACACTGGAGCGCTCGCCGAATTCGCCGTACGCCTCGTCCACCAGCACCAGCCCCTCGGCCGAGGCGAGGAGAGACTCCAAGGCGCGGGCGGAGACCTCTCGACCGGTGGGGTTGTTGGGCGAAGCGACGTAGGTGACGCGGGCTCGCGCGGCACGCAGCGCCTCCACATCCAGCTCGCCGTCGGGGAGGAAGGGAAACGCTCGGGGCTCGAGGCCGTTGATGCGGGCGAACGTCGGCAGCATGGAGAAGGCAGGGGCGCAGAAGGCCACCGCGTCCCCAGGCTCAGCGAAGGCACGCAGCGCGGAGTCAATCACGTCATCAGAGCCGCAGCCCGTCACCACCTGCTCCGGGCGTACGCCGACGTAGTCGGCCAGCGCCTCGGACAGCGCGCGGGGGTTCGCCGACGGGTAGCGACTGAGTGTCTCCGCCGCCGCGCCGCGCACCTCCCGTGCCGCGGCGGGCGATGGGCCCCAAAGGCTGGTGTTGTCACTGACGTCGACGCGGCAGCCCCCGGCGTCCGGACCGTACCGGTCGAGGCCAGCCAGACTGGCGCGGGCCGCAGGGAGCGCCATCACGCGGACCTCCAGGCCTCGGCCGCCGCAGCGTGGGCCAGAAGCCCCTCGCTCCTGGCGAGCCTGCCAACGTCCTCCGCCAGGGCGGCCGCCCCGGCCCGCGTTACGCGCTGCACCGTCGTCCAGCGGACGTAGTCCAGGGTGGAGAGCCCGGAATAGGAGCGCGCCAGGCCGCCGGTCGGCAGCACGTGGTTCGCGCCGGTGCAGTAGTCGGCGAAGGCTCCGGACGTCGTCTCCCCGAGGAGGATGGTGCCGCAATTGCGCGCGCGAGCCGCTACCCCCTCGGCGTCGTCGACCGCGAGTAGCAGGTGCTCCGGCGCCCACTCCGCGATAAAGGACAGCGCCGTGGGCAGAGAGTCGACGACGAGGACGGCCCCTTTGGCGCGGAGCGCCGCGGAGATGACGTCGCGGCGCTCCGCCCCCTCAAGCCGGCGCGCCACCGCGTCGACGAGACGGGGTGCCGTCGATGCGTCCAGAACGAGGGCCACCACCGCCGCCTCCGGGTCGTGCTCGGCCTGCGCCAGCAGCTCGCGCGCGACGGCCGCCACGTCCGCCCGGCCATCCACCAGAGCCAGGAGCTCGGACGGACCGGCTGGCGAGTCAATGGACACAACGCCCTGCAGCTGTACCTGCGCCTTCGCCTCGGCCACCCAGGCGTTGCCCGGGCCGACAATCCGGCATACCCGCGGCACGCTGGGCGTCCCATAGGCCAGCGCAGCGATGGCGCCGGCGCCACCCAGAGCGAAGACGCGGTCCACCCCGGCGAGCGCCGCGGCCGCCAGCACCACCGGCGCGGGGAGCCCGCCGGGCCCTGGGGGCGAGCAGAGAATGACTTCGCCGACACCGACGACGCGGGCTGGGACAACGCCCATGAGGACGCTGCTCGGGTAGGCCGCGCGCCCGCCGGGCGCGTAAACGCCAACGCGCTTCAGCGGGTCCGGCCGTCGCTCGACGTAGACGCCGGGCTCCACCTCCAGGCAGCACGGGGAAGGCATCGCCGCCTGGTGGACGCGCGTCAGGTTTCGTACCGCGCGCTCCAGCGCCTGGCGTAGCGACGGGGCAAGACCCGAAAGGGCGGCCTGACATGCGGCGCGGGGGACTTCCAGTGAGTCCAGTGTCACACCGTCCAGCTGCTGGGCGAGCTCGCGCAACGCCGCGTCGCCCCGGGTACGGACCGCCTCGAGGAGGGCGGCCGTCTCCCGACGCAGCCGGCCCTCCCCGGCTTCCGTCCCGCGGCTTCGCAGTGCCCGCCGCTGACCTGCATCCAGTGCATCCAGCCGCCCTGCCCAGCGAAGAAGCCCGCTCACGGCAGCAGCCTCTCGATGCGCGTCACCAGGATGCCCTCACCGCCCAGGGCCTTGAGCGCCCCCACCGTCCGGTACAAGGCGGCCTCCGCCACCACCGCGTGCACGGCCACCAGCCCACCCCCACCGTGCAGCTCCAGCACCGTCGGGCCATTCAACCCGGGCAGCACTTCCCGCACCTGGTCGAGCGCCGAGCGGGGCACATTGGCCATCAAGTAGCGCTTGCCGCGGGCACGGACGACGCTGAGCAGCGCCTCCTGCAAAGCGGCCAGGGCGGTGGCCTTTAGTCCGGAGACGCCAGGACGGGCCACCAGCCGCGCGCTGGACTCAAACAACGTCGCCACCTCGCGCAACCCATTCATCCGCAGCGTGCTGCCGGTGCTGGTGAGGTCGACCACCACGTCGGCAATGCCGAGGTGGGGTGCCGCCTCTGCCGCGCCGGACACCGGCACCACTTCCACCGGCAACGAGCGCGCGACGAACCAGCGCTGGGTGCAGCGGGGGAAGGATGTCGCCACCCGGGGGCGCTCCGGAAGCTGGTCTACCCGTTCGATGGCCTCCTCCTCTCGCGCCGCCAGCACGAGGCGGCAACGGCCAAATTCGAGATCGAGCCGAGCTTCCACGGGCCGCCCGGACTCCTGGACCAAATCCCAGCCTGTGACGCCCGCATCGGCGACGCCCTCCGCCACCAGCTCGGTGATGTCCTGGCTGCGGACGAAAATGGCCTCAAACTCGCCGCCGAGGGAGGCAGTGAGGGCGCGGTCTCCGCGGGCGCGGATTTCCAGCCCCGCGTCGGAGAACAGGCCCCGCGTCTCCTCGGCGAGGCGGCCTTTGTTGGGAAGGGCAATTCGAAGCATTGGGGGGCCTGCTGTGGTGGTGAGGGGAAGTCCAGAAACGACAAAGGGCCCGGTCGCGGTGGCGAGCGGGCCCAATCGGGAAAGCCTTGGTGTGGGGGCTAGGAGTGCTGAGAGGTCACGCCATGCGCCCGCACCGACCCGACGGGGCCGTGCCGATGGTGCGCATGCGAATGGTGCGAGACGTGAACCACGACCAAAGGGCTACCACGGCCGACGCGGTGCAGGCAACCTGCGCCCTCTTCCAACGGTAGGCACGGGAGGTGCTGGCCCGAATGCCCCCTCATCCCTGAGCCCCCTGCGGTGGGAGCCCTCGCTGGGTGAGACTCGGTTGGGCTGCCCCCAACAGTTGGACTACCGCTAGGTGGATGGTTTCGCTTCCAGCTTCGTTTGGCCTTGGAGGACTCGAACTTCAGATGGTCCGTTTTCGGGGGGGGCAGGTCCAGGCCTCAAAGGAGTACCCGCGCAGCCGTTGCGCACTCCCCCGTCTCTGACGGGCGCGAAGCTTCCTATTCGGGAGGACGGGCGATGAGGAGCGGGGCATGGGCGCCCGCCATGACTTTCATTGCCACCGAGCCAAGGACGCTCATGCTCAGCGTCGAGTGCCGACTGGCGCCAAGAGCAATCAAGTCCGCGCCAATCCTCTCCGCGGATTGCAAGATGCAGGACGCTTCGTCGGAGCCCGGCGGCTGATTACGAATTCGAACCTCCGCCTCTACACCGAGCCCTTCATCTGCATCTGAGACAATGCCGCGGAGGCGTCGGAGAAGCACACTCCGCTCCTCCGTCGTCGGCTGGCTCTTCGCGACGTGAAGGAGGTGGAGCGTCCCGCCTTTGTGCAGTGCCGCGTGCCCGAGCGCGACCGCCTCGTCACCAAGCAGCGAAAAATCTGTCGCCGCGAGCACCGTGTGAAAAGAGCGGGGCTCTGACGATGTCGCTGCTGCGCCTGGGACCGTGAGGACAGCCATTCGCCTTAACCGTAACGTGTGCTGAGAGACGCTCCAGAGGCGGCCGAGCGCGCGGCGATGATGGGTGCCAAGAACGAGAACCTCCGCCTCGGACTCCTCGGCCACTGCGACCAACGCCCCGGCTGGATTTCCGATGCTCGGATGGAGAACAACGTGGGTGCTCCGGGCGACAGAACGAGCCCCTTGCAGAGCGTCCTCGACCTCGCGCTGCAGCGCTGCGGTCAGCTCGGCGCCGAGGTTTTGGAAGTCCACCGGAAGCGGGAGTCCGAAGCGGCGGGCCTCGAGGAGCGGATAGACGATGCGCACCGCCGTTAGCTCTACCGGCCCCTTCTCCGCCAGCATCTTTACCAACGCCGCCGCGGCATAGGCTGGCCGCGAGGTGTCCACGCCAACGGCGACCCGCAAAGGCCGTTCCGGGCCCCAAGAGGCGAAGGGCTCCGCACCAGAGACAGCGAGCATTGGCACAGGGCAGGTCTCGGACAACCGGTCGACGGTCCCGCCGCGACCACGTCCAGCCTCCGGCGGGGGCAAGCCGGCGACCAGGAGTCGGGCATGGCTGTCGGCCACGGCCCTGAGCAGTTCGACGTGAGTCTCGCCGACGGCGACGTGAAACGTCACACGAAGCCCATTCGTGCCAAGTCGTCTGGCCAGTCCAGCAAGGGCGCCATGAATAAAAGACCTGGCACCATCGCCCGGGACTTGAGCGGACTCCGCTGGAAGCACGTGCACGAGATGCAAGGGCTCGCCCAACCTACGGGCGAGCCCAGCCGCAGCCTCTCCGACAGCAGCCGCCTCGATGAACCGAATCGCTGCGAGGATGCTCACGATTTTTCGTCTCGCGGCTCCGTCGTCTCGGCGGACGAGCCGCTCTCCTGCCCATATTCCTTCAGCCGATATTGAATGGTGCGAGGGCTGATGCCGAGCATTTCCGCCGCGCGGGAAGTGCTTCCGTCGACCACTTCCAGCGTGCGGAGAATGGCCTCGCGCTCAATCTCATGCATCGTGCCGCCCGGAATAAGCGACCCTGGGCGGGCGCTCACCGGCATTGGCCCACTCAGCACCGGTGGTAAGTCGTCCGTGGTCAGGTCTGGCGTTGTGGCCAATACCACTGCGCGTTCGATGACGTTTTCGAGCTCGCGGACGTTTCCCGGCCAGTTGTAGCGCAGCAGTGCGTTCAACGTCCCTGGCAGAAGCCCTCGCACCTGCTTGCCATAAGACTGCGCGTAACGCCG
Source organism: uncultured delta proteobacterium (assembly GCA_963745475.1). Taxonomy (GTDB): domain Bacteria; phylum Myxococcota; class Myxococcia; order Myxococcales; family Myxococcaceae; genus JADGRA01. The sequence goes on along the minus strand of CAVUXN010000008.1, from coordinate 714,686 downwards.
GATGAAGTACGAGACGAGTGCTGGAATGTCACCTTTGCGCTGACGAAGTGGAGGGAGCGTGACGGCGACAACGTTGAGGCGGTAGTAGAGATCTTCCCGAAACTTTCCGGTTGTCACCGCCGCGGCAAGGTCACGGTTGGTCGCGGCGACGACCCGAACGTCCACCTTCAGCGTCTGCGTGCCCCCAACGCGCTCGAATTCGCGCTGCTGCAGAGCACGGAGCAGCTTCACCTGGACTGAAGGTGCAATGTCGCCGATTTCATCAAGAAAGAGAGTTCCCCCGTCAGCCAGCTCAAACCGACCTTCGCGCCTTCCCGCGGCGCCGGTGAATGAGCCCCGTTCATGGCCAAAGAGCTCAGATTCGAGCAGGGTCTCGGACAGCGCCGCACAGTTGACCTTGATGAAGGGCTTGTCGCGCCGCGGCGACTCCTGGTGAACAGCTTGGGCCACCAGTTCCTTGCCGGTCCCGGATTCGCCCAGCAAAAGGATGGTGGCCTTCGTCGGCGCTGCGCGCTTCACCACCTCAAAAATGGATTGCAGCGCAGCACTTTCTCCGATGATGGATTCGATGCGAAAACGCTCACGGACGCGAGCGCGAAGCTGGTCCGCATCACGGACGAGTTCTCGCTTCTCCAACACCTTTTCGAGGACCACCAAAACAGTCGACGGCGCGAGCGGCTTGGTTAGAAAATTCTCCGCGCCAGCGCGCATGGCTTCCACGGCCGTCTCGACGCTCGCGAAGGCTGTCATCATCACGAAGGCGCCGGAAAGCTGCTCTTCGCGCGCAGTGCGGACGAGAGCAAGCCCATCCAGCCGTGGCATGCGCACGTCGGCCAGGGTGACATCTACTTTTTGCTCGCGAAGGATGGTGAGCGCCTCGACTCCATCGGCGGCCTCGGAGACCTCGAAGCCCTCCTCCGTCAAAAGCGTGCGAAGGGCACCGCGTGCATTCGGCTCGTCATCCACTACCAGCACATGAGCCTTGGGCATGGGAACTGAGGTTACCAGAGCTTCGCCGCTCTCGGATTGAAGGGAAACCGCATCGCGCCAAGCGGCTTTTTTCGCTTGTCCCGTTGGAGTGCCTAGCACGACGGCGGTAGGTGCATCTCTCGCGCCGCTCCGGAGAGCCCGGTAGAACCGGCGCCAAGTGCGCAGAGTTTGCGGCCTTTGGTTCTGAGACCGCATCTCCTGCGCTCAAGGCGAATTCGGAAACAGAATCGGACAGCACAGGTCCCACTCGCCGGAGGACGCCTACCTCCCCGAATTCCCTACTTAGACATCAGCTCGACGTCTCGTCACCCCATTGCGCTTGCCGACATCCACGAGCCTTTGCACGAGAGCGGCCACCAAACCCGCGCTTTGCCATGTTTCGCCCACGCCAATGCCGAGTTCGCCCATGCACGTGTCGGATCCACGTAGCAGGCCTGCCGAGCAGGCTACCGTCCTCGAGGCCTTGTGCGACCAGACCACAACTGCCGCGAGGGTCGGTGTCCAACGCAAGAATCGCGCACGAGTCTGGCGAGTACCGCGCTACCAATTTCCTGAGACGACGCTTCCGTCTGTTGAGCGACGCGCGGAAAACGCATGGCCGAGTCGAGAAGCTCCCGGCAATGGTCCGGATGCGCGACAGCCAGTGCAAGCGCTCGCTCCCGTACCGCCTTTCCCCATAAGTCGGTCACCCCAGACTCCGTCACAATCAGCGCGGGTACTTGGCCCGACGACGAAGGCACTCTGGCGAAGCCAGTCAGCACTCGCACGCTGCGTAGGGTGCTTGGCCAAGGGTGAGGATGTGCACGACGTCGTCGTCCTCGCCTCGACGAGAAGTGTGGGCTCGGCGGTGCCCGACCCAATAGAGATTCGCCGTCCGGGCCGCACGGCATGCACGGCTACTTCAGCCGTGGTCAGCCGGTCCGCGAACCATCGTTGCGAGTCGAGAGTCTCAATGCCGAGTGCCAGCGCCGTCGTATTTGTGGACATGTCTCCTGCAAGCCTTGCAGTTGGAGTGCCGCGGTGCGGGGCCTGACCGCAAGCCTTGCGTTGGTCGGCGGAGGAGCGCCACCGATTCTGGGAAGACGAAAGCTTGGCCCAAGTCTTGAAGGCCGGCTCTGGTTATGTCCATTCGGCACATCCTCGTGGCCTATGACGGCTCGGCACCGGCTCGCCGCGCTCTGGATTTCGCCTCCGAGCTGGCCGGTCCGTTCCACTCGGCCCTCACCCTCGTGTACGCCATACACGTCCCCATCGCGCCGCCCGAGGCCGCTTTGGCAGGGTGGCAGGAAATGCTCGCTACCGAAGAACGGGCGGGCGAAGCGTTAGTCGAAGAAGCGGTGCAAACGATGCGCAAGCGGGGCGTGAAGCTCGGCAAGCGCGTCGTGGTGGGGCCTCCGGCCGATCAAGTCGCTGAGGCCGCAACCGGCGCCGACGTCGACTTGGTGGTCGCGGGTGCTACCGGGAAAGGAGCGCTGGCACGCATTTTTCTCGGAAGTGTAACAACCCGCCTCCTGCACATCTGTCCAAAACCGGTGCTGGTTGTTCCCTAGTGAGGCATCCTCAGCTTCAACTGGCCTCGCGCGGCGGGGGGCGATATCTCCCCTAATGGGTATGCCCCACCGGGTCTTCGAAGAGCTTCTCGGTTACGTCGGCTTCGGTCAAACCGATGCGGAGGCCCTGCGTGAGCTGCATCCAATTGCTCAACCTCACTTTCCACGAATCGCTGAAGTCTTCTACAAGCGGATCTTGGAATACCCGAACGCCCGTCGGGCGTTGGAGGGCGGAGAGGCTGAGATTGGCAGACTGAAAAAGCTGCTGATCGAGTGGATGGGGACCACCCTGCTCGGCCCCTGGGACCTGGCCTATTTCGAGCGTCGCACCCGCATCGGTCGCGCCCACGTCCGCATCGGGCTACCGCAGCATTACATGTTTGGGGCCATGAACGTCCTGCGTCGCGAGTTTGAGACGGTCGTCACGACGGAATTGGTCAATCGCCCGGAGCGCGCCAGCGCAATGCGTGCCGCTGTGGACCGAATTCTCGACGTCGAGCTCGGCATCATGCTGTTCATTTATCGGGAGGACCAAGAAGTGCAGCGACTGGCGGGTGTGCGCACCCTGACCGCCGGTCTCTCTCACGAAATTCGAAACCCGCTGAATGCTGCGACGCTCCAACTTGCCGTCCTGGAAAGGCGTATCCGTCGGATGCCCGGCGAAGCCCAAGCGGATGCGCTCCCGCCCTTGCTTCTTGTTCAAGAAGAAATCCGTCGATTAGACCAGCTCTTGGAGGAATTCCTCCGATTTGCCCGGCCCCACGAAATCGGCGACGAGCCAGTACTTGTCGCCCCTTTGATCGAGCGCGTCACGGAGCTGCTGGCGACAGATGCCGAGAGGCGTGGCATCTCACTTACGCTCCGACTTGACCCTGACATCAAGACTCGTGGCGAAGAATCTCGACTTCGGGAAGTCGTGATGAACCTCTTGCTTAACGCCCTCGACGCGAGCCCTCAAGGTGGGGAAATTAGAGTAAGCGCATCAGCGGCGGGCCCAGGTCAAATTGAGTTACGGGTGGAGGATGCTGGCGCCGGTGTCTCGCCCAAAATTCGCGACAAAGTGTTTCAGCCTTTCTTCACGACCAAACCACGAGGGTCGGGCCTCGGCTTGGCCATCGTGGAAGGCATTGTCAGTCAACACGGCGGGCGTCTTCATCTGGAGACGAGTGACCTCGGTGGGGCGTCCTTTCGTATCCAGCTCCCCACGGGCTGAGCACCAGGGACGGAGTTCCGCGTTGCCGAGAACACGCGCGTCGTTCAAGGGGGTGTCGCTTCTCAGAAGGACCCCCGGACTGTCATTGCTGACGACGTCGCCGCTCCGCAGGCCAGGAATGGAGTTCCGTCATGTCTGAACCGACGCTCACGTCGGAAGAACGCAACCTCCTCGACGCTTACTGGCGCGCGGCCAATTACCTCTCCGTTGGCCAAATCTACCTGCTTGCCAACCCGCTTCTCAAAAAGCCTCTCACTCTGGAGCACATCAAACCTCGGCTCCTTGGACATTGGGGTACGACTCCTGGGCTCAATTTCATTTATGCGCATCTCAATCGTCTAATTCGTGCACACGACCTCAACACAATCTTCATCTGCGGACCGGGGCATGGAGGTCCAGGAATCGTCGCGAATGCATACCTGGAAGGGGTCTATACCGAATTCTACTCAGAGGTTTCCGAGGACGAGCTCGGCCTACAAAAGCTATTCCGTCAATTCTCGTTTCCAGGCGGCATTCCAAGCCACGCCGCACCAGAGACTCCGGGTTCCATCCACGAAGGCGGCGAACTCGGCTACTCGCTACTTCACGCCTTCGGTGCCGCCTTTGACAATCCCGATCTTCTGGTCGCCTGTGTTGTGGGCGACGGCGAGGCAGAGACGGGCCCCTTGGCAACCAGCTGGCATGGTAACAAGTTCTTAAACCCCGAAACTGACGGTGCGGTGTTACCCATCCTGCACCTCAACGGGTTCAAGATTGCCAACCCAACCGTTCTTGCGCGCATTGGACATGCGGAGCTCGAGAGTCTCCTGGTGGGCTGCGGTTGGAAGCCACACTTCGTCGAGGGTTCGGACCCGAGCTCGATGCATGAACTCATGGCTTCCACGCTCGAGATTGTCCTAGCGGAAATCCGAGAGGTGCAGCGTGCAGCACGTGAGCGCAAGAGCGAAGCACGGTGCTCTTGGCCGATGATTGTCCTCCGCTCTCCCAAGGGCTGGACTGGGCCGAAGGAGGTCGACGGAAAGCGAGCCGAGGGTTCCTGGCGTTCGCATCAAGTCCCTCTCTCCGGAATGGCGAAAAATCCGGAGCATGTGAAGCTTCTCGAGCACTGGATGAAGAGCTACCGACCGGCGGAGCTGTTCGATGATGCGGGCAGGCTTAGACCCGAGCTGCGTGCGCTCTCGCCCCGCGGAAGGCGGCGAATGAGCGCGAACCCTCATGCGAACGGTGGAGAGCTGTTGAGCGATCTCCGGATGCCGGACTTCTCTGCGTATGCCGTTCCTGTTCAGACTCCGGGGACGGCCGTCGCTGAAGCAACACGCGTGCTGGGTGTCCTGCTCCGCGACGTCATGAAGCTCAACGCGGCAACCCGAAACTTCCGCGTCTTTGGACCCGATGAGACAGCATCCAATCGGCTCGAAGCGCTCTTCGAAGCGACGGGGCGAAGTTGGCTGGCCGAGGCCCGGCCGGACGATGACGCCTACCTCTCATCGACGGGACGAGTCATGGAGGTCCTGAGCGAGCACACCTGCCAGGGTTGGCTGGAGGGATATCTCCTCACCGGTCGCCACGGCCTATTCTCCTGTTACGAGGCCTTCATCCACATCATCGACTCAATGTTCAACCAGCATGCCAAGTGGTTGAAGACCACCCGAAATATTCCCTGGCGCCGGCCCATCGCATCACTGAATTACCTCCTGACTTCGCATGTCTGGCGTCAGGATCACAATGGCTTCTCGCACCAGGACCCAGGCTTCATTGACCACGTCATGAACAAGAAGGCCGACGTGATTCGCGTTTACCTTCCGCCGGACGCGAACTGTCTCCTCTCGGTGATGGACCACTGCCTTCGCAGCCGAAGTTACGTAAATGTTGTGGTCGCGGGGAAGCAACCAGCACTCCAGTACCTCAACATGGAGGAGGCCACCGCCCATTGCATTAAGGGCGTGGGCATTTGGGACTTCGCCAGCAATGACAAAGATGCAGAGCCCGATGTGGTCTTCGCGGCTGCCGGAGATGTGCCGACGCTGGAGGCGTTGGCTGCAATCGACCTGGTCCGTCGCAATTTTTCAACATTGAAGATTCGGATGATTAACGTGGTCGATCTCATGAAGCTTCAACCATCCACCGAGCATCCACATGGTCTGACCGACAGTGACTTTGATTCTCTTTTCACAACGGACAAACCGGTCGTCTTCGCTTACCACGGCTATCCCTGGCTGATTCATCGACTCACCTACCGCCGCCGGAACCACGACAACTTCCACGTTCGAGGCTACAAGGAGGAAGGCACGACGACCACACCCTTCGACATGGTCGTGATGAACGAACTCGACCGCTTCTCATTGGCAGCTCTGGCGGTCCGGCAAATACCTCGTTTGCAGGCCCATGCAGCCTACTTCTTAGAGATGCTCAAGAATAAGCGCATCGAACACCGAGCCTACATCCACGCCCACGGGGATGACCTTCCGGAAATCTCAAATTGGCGTTGGTCCCTCACCTAACGTCAGTGCGTCTTCTGACTTTGAATGTCGGCTCGAGTTCCCTCAAGTGGTCGGTACTCGAGATGCCCAGTGAAGTACTGCTGGGCGGAGGCAATGAACCTCTGGATTTGGCGGCGCGATCCGTCGGGTTCTCGGCAGTTGCTGCAAAGGCGGGCGACATTGACGCCGTAGTTCATCGAGTCGTTCACGGCGGAGGCCGTTTCTCGGCGCCAATACTTGTCGACGACAGCGTCGTTGAAGCGCTCGGAAATCTCACGGCCATTGACCCGACGCACATGCCGCAAACGTTAACCCGGATTGCTGCCGCCCGCGTAGCATTCCCAACCTGCCCACAAGTCGCCTGCTTCGACACACATTTTCACGCCAGTCTTCCGGTTGCCGCATTTACTTACGCGATCCCGCGCCTGTGGACCGATCAGTGGGGCATCAGGCGCTACGGTTTCCACGGATTGAGCGTCGCCTTTGCGGTCCGACGGGTCTCCGAACTTCTTGGGGCATTACCCAGACGACTGCTCGTATGCCACTTAGGCAGCGGTAGCTCGATTACAGCGATTTGTGAAGGACGCTCGATTGACACCACGATGGGCTTCACGCCGCTCGAAGGCGTCCCGATGGCGACCCGTGCCGGGTCTGTCGACCCCGGGCTTTTGATGTACGTGATGCGGGAACATGGCCTGACACATCAAGAGTTGGACGCTTCCCTTGAGCGGCAGAGCGGCCTATTCGGGCTCTCCGGCATCGGAGACTTGCGGGAAATACTTCGAAGGTCCGACCTGGGAGATGAAAGAGCGGCGCTCAGCTACGAAGTCTGGTTGACCGGACTGAGGCGAAGCTTCGGCGCAATGCTCGCAATGCTGCAGGGCGCTGACGCGATCGTTTTTACCGGTGGGATTGGAGAGAACCAGCCGCGAATCCGTGCTGAGCTCCTAGCTTCCTTTGGCTGGTGCGGCGTTTATGTCGATGAGCACCTGAACCAAAACCCATCTGGGGACAACGTCATTTCCTCGAGCGAGTCGAGAACAATGGTCCTTCGAATCGAAGCCCGCGAGGACTTGGCGATGGCTCGCGAAGCAGCCGCGCTTCTCACCAGGGCCTCCACATAGCGGGACAGCCATTCTTCGGCGTTCCTTAGCGGCTTCCCTAGTGCGCATTCGCTGCGTCTTGGGATCCGGGCGACGCAAGTCTTGCGGGCTGTGCGCGTCTGGCCTCTGCCCCCCAATGCCGGCGGCGCCGAGCGTCCAAGCTCTCCGGACTACTCGCCGAGGTCGATTGGGTGGTCTCGGTCCGTCGATTGCAGCTTGGGTTAAACGGAGGACGCACTGCACTTGGTTCCGCTCCGAAGCGAATCTCGACGTCGCTCACTGCTTGCCTCTTACGGTTCTGAGTTGGTTCCTCGTTATACGAGCTACCCCCCCGCGAACCGCTGGGACGAATCAGTGAGCGACGCCGACGCTCGCGAAGCAATACGCGGGTCGGATCGTCCACTCTCCCTCTACGTTCACGTCCCATTTTGCCGAAAGCTCTGCTTCTACTGCGGCTGCAACATGCTGGTGACCCGCAATGCGGCGCTCGTTGAGCGGTACCTCCGGGCGCTTGAGACGGAAATCGAGCGCCTTGCCGGCCTGGCTCGCTTTCCGCAAGTCGTGCAGCTTCACCTTGGAGGTGGAACGCCGACGTACCTTGAGCCAGAGCAGCTCACCCGTTTGGTGCTCATGCTCCGCAAACACTTTGATTGGAAGCTGGGGGTCGAGGCTTCCATCGAGGTTCACCCGGCGGTCACAACAGTCGAGCAAATGCGAGTGTTGGCCGGTCTTGGGTTCAACCGTGTGAGCATGGGTGTTCAGGATTTCGACCCCGTCGTTCAGAGCCGAGTCAACCGGATCCAGCCATGGGAGCAGACCCGGGACCTAGTCCAGGCATCCCGCGCTCTTGGGTTCGTCAGCATCAACGTGGACCTGATGTATGGCCTGCCGCGACAGACTATCGACGGCTTCATGCGAACTCTAGACCGGATCGAAGAGCTTCGACCGGACCGAGTCGCGCTCTTCGGCTATGCCCACGTCCCCTCGCTCAAGAGGCGTCAGGGCCAATTCACGCCTGAAGAACTTCCGAACTCAGAACTCCGCCTCGCGCTCTTTGAGAAGTCCCTCACTCGCCTCCAGGACGCCGGCTATCAATACATCGGTCTCGACCACTTCGCGCTCCCAACCGACGAATTATGCCAAGCCCGCGCCAATGGAACGCTTCGGCGCAACTTCATGGGCTACACGACGTGCGCCGAGACGGACGTACTTGCCTTTGGCCCCTCCGCCATCTCAGACATTGGCGGCGCATACCTCCAAAATGAGCGCGAGGTACATCGCTGGGCGAAGCGGCTAGAGGATGGGGGACTGGCCGTTTCAAGAGGCCACTGGTTGAGCGTCGAGGAGCGCGTGCGACGCGACATCATTGCGCAGCTCTTCTGTCAGCTCGAGGTAGACTTCGACGCCGTCGCGCGCCGTTACCCCGGCGTGTTCGACGACGGATTCCAGCAGGAGTGGTCAGCGCTGGAGCGTTTGGAGCGCGATGGACTGGTCCAGCGGGACGAGAACCGCTTACGCGTAAGCCTCGACGGGCAGTTGCTCCTCCGCTCGGTAGCTGCAGCCCTCGACCCCTACTTCCGCGTTCTCAACCCCGTGCGACTCCACGCGCCGGCGCTTTAATTCAGAATGCTCTCGCACTCTCCGACTGGCTAGGGCAGCACGCTTTGGCCTCGGTTTTGCTTCAGGGTGCAGCGCATGGACCTCCAGGGGCGCCGAATCGAAGTACGAGGAACGGTGCAAGGCGTCGGGTTTCGACCCTGGATTTACCGGATCGCGAGAACACTCGGCATCAAAGGCCAGGTTCACAACGACGGGCGGGGCGTCACCATCGACGCGTTCGGGAACCAAGAATCGCTGGATTCTTTTCTTAAAGCCATCGAGGCCAATCCCCCACCCGCGGCGGCTATTCGGCAACTGAGCTGGACAGCGATTCCGGTCCGCGACGAGTCGGCCTTCACCATTGGGGCCAGTCAAGCGAATGCGCTGCGCGAGCCATCGATTCCACCTGACCTCGCGACCTGTCCGGACTGTGTAGCCGAGATTTTTGATGAGCGAGACCGCCGCTACCGCTATCCATTTACCAACTGCACAAACTGCGGCCCCAGATTCACCATCGCGCTCGATGTTCCGTACGACCGTCCTTCGACCTCGATGGCGAAATTCCCAATGTGCGACGCCTGCCAACGGGAATACGGCGACCCAAATAATCGACGCTTCCACGCTCAGCCCAATGCGTGCTCGCGTTGTGGTCCGCGGCTTCGGCTGGTGGCCCGGTCGGGCGAAGAAGTGGTGACGAATGACGCCCTCCGCTACGCGGCCGATGCTTTAACGACGGGCTCCATCGTCGCGGTGAAAGGCATCGGCGGATTCCACCTCGCCTGCGATGCAACGTCCCCGAAAGCCGTCGGTGAATTGCGGCTACGCAAGCGGCGCGATGCCAAGCCATTTGCCGTCATGGTGGGCACGCTTGCCGAGGCAGAGCACCTGGCGGCCCTCAGCCACGCCGAGCGTGAGCTGCTCCAATCCTCAGAACGGCCCATCGTTCTCGTCACACGTCTGGAGGGTTCGGGCCTCGCCGACGAAGTTGCGCCGCAGAACCCACTCGTGGGCTTGATGCTTGCCTATACGCCTCTGCACCACCTGCTCCTCGCCGACGCGGGACGCCCCTTGGTGATGACCTCTGCCAATCTCTCCGACGAGCCGATCGCCTACCGCGACAGTGACCTCGCACGGATTCAGGACATCGCAGACCTCTTGCTCGTCCACGACCGGGAGATCGTCACTCGGTGCGATGACTCAGTCGCGCGCATGGTGGCCGGGACTCCCGTGCTCTTGCGTCGATCGCGCGGGCATGTCCCCCGTTCGATTCGTCTGAGCCACAAGTTGGCGCGCCCGGTACTGGCCTGCGGCGCACAGTTGAAGAATACATTTTGTCTGGCCTTCGGCGACTCGGCCGTACTTGGGCCGCACGTTGGAGACCTCGATGACCCGGGGGTCCTCGTGGCCTATGGCGAAGCCATCGATCGGATGGTGCGATTTTTTGGAGTCCGACCGCAGATCATCGCGCATGACCTTCACCCAGAATACGTCTCGACGGCATTCGCGCGCGCGAGACCCGAGCCGGTGCACGTGGGGGTGCAGCATCATCACGCGCACGTTGCCAGCGCCATGGCGGAACATGGGCTCGAGGGACCCGTGGTGGGCGTCGCGTTCGATGGGACCGGCTATGGCCCGGATGGAAGCTCGTGGGGTGGAGAGGTGCTGGTAGCGACACTGGCCAGCTTCGAGCGCCGAGCAACGCTACGGCCAATCCGACTCCCGGGCGGCGATCGGGCAATCCGAGAGGTCTGGCGAACAGCGTTGGCGCTCGTCGACGACGCCTTCGACGGTAAGCCTCCGCTGATGGAGATTCCTCTGTTTAGAGCCATCTCTGAGCAGCGCTTGGAGCTGGTGCAGCAAATGGTTACGAAAGACCTCAACGCGCCTCGCTCTCATGGTGCCGGCCGCTACTTCGACGCGCTCGGAGCTCTCGGGCTGGTTCGGCATGAGGCCAGGTATGAGGGTGAGGTCGCCCTGGCGTGGAACATTGTCGCCGACCCCGCAGAGAAACGAGCCTATTCTTACCATTTTGACCGCACCACGGACCCTTGGTGCCTGGACCTGAGAGCCATGGTTCGGGAAGCGGTTGCCGACATCCTCGCTGGACGGGATGCCTCAACCATCTCCGCAAAGTTCCACAACACACTCGTCCGGGGAACAGCGGACATGGTGAGGGCGGTACTCGAAACGCGGGGGCCACTGCCCGTGGTGCTCACCGGTGGTTGCTTCCAAAACCCTCGCCTCGCCGAGGGAATTGTCTCTGAGCTTGGATCGCGCGTCGACGTTCGGCTGCACCGACAAGTTCCACCTGGAGACGGTGGCATCGCCCTCGGGCAAGCACTCGTCGCCGACGCCGTGTCTCGTGCTGATGACGATCGGGGAGGGTAAGACCATGTGTCTTGGTGTTCCGGGCAAGGTTGTCGAGGTGACAGGATTACTGGCGACCGTCGACTTTTGGGGAATCCGAAAGGAAGTGCGTCTCGACGTCGTCGATGAGCCCGTGACGCCGGGGGACTACATCCTCAACCACGTGGGTTTCGCCATCCGGCGCATCCCAGCCGAAGAGGGCGTAGCGACGCTTAAGCTCTACGAAGACCTGCTCCGCACCCAAGCAGAGGAAGATCTCATGGCTGCCGACGTCCGTTCCGAACTTCAGGCAGCAGGGCACCGAACGGTGGCTAAGTTGTGAGCCTTGCTTCTGAACAGGATGCGTTGCAGCTGAAGTTCCGGGATCCGGAACGAGGCAAGACGCTTGCTGAAAAGCTGGGGCGGCTGACCGAGGAGCTGGGGCGCCCGGTGGCCGTCATGCACGTCTGCGGAAGCCATGAGCAGGCCATCGCGCGCTTTGGGCTGCGCCACGTCTTCCCCCGTGCGTTGGACGTCATTATGGGGCCCGGTTGTCCAGTCTGCATCACGGACATCCCCGAGGTCGACGAAGGCGTAGCCCTGGCGCAGCAGGGAATTCGCGTCGCGACCTACGGGGACATGCTTAAGGTTCCAGGGTCAGCTGGATCGCTCGCCGACGCGCGCGGTTCGGGCGCGCATGTTGACGTTGTCTACAGCGTCTCTCAGGCGGTGGAGTTGGCCCGACAGACCAACGAAGAGGTTGTCTTCTTCGCCACCGGATTTGAGACCACGGCCGTGGCAACTGCGGCCGAAGTTTTGCGAGGGCCACCTGCCAACTTCTCCGTCCTCTCGGCACACAAATACATCCCCCCCGTGATGGAGATCGTCGCCGAGATGCCAGACACACGGGTGGAGGGCTTCCTCGCGGCGGGTCACGCGGCGACCATCACCGGCTGGGGCGTCTTCGAACCCTTTGTCGAGCGACACCATCTGCCAGTTGTGGTGGCCGGCTTCGAACCACTCGACGTCCTTGCCGGCCTGGTGCGGCTCGTCGAACTGATCCGCGCGGGCACACCGAAAGTGGACAACATGTACCCACGCTGCGTAACCCGGGAGGGAAATGAAGTCGCCCAGGCACAGCTTTGGAAAGTCTTTCGGCCGCTCGGGGGCCGCTGGCGCGGCATCGCTCATGTGCCAAACGGCAACCTGCGCTTTCGCGACGAATGGGCGCACCTCGACGCCCGACGGCGGTTCCACATCGACTTGGCCAAATTATGGAATTTCGCGCCCCCCACCCTGGTGCAGCGCTGCGTCTGCGGCGAAATCATGGCGGGGTTGAAATCCCCTAGCGATTGCCCGTTGTTTGGCAAGGAGTGCCGTCCCGACAGCCCGGTCGGCGCATGCATGGTGAGCAGTGAGGGCACCTGTAAAATCTGGCATCAATACGGCGGTCACCCTGACCTCAGAGAAACCACCGAGGCCGCCCTGTGAAAGTCCAACTGCCCCTGGGGGAACGCATTACTCTGAAACACGGTGCAGGCGGACGCGCCATGCGGACCCTCATCGAACAGGTCTTCGTCGCAGGGACAGAACCTTCCGTGGGGGGCGTGGGGCTGACTGCCATGGACGACGGCGCGGCGATTCCGGTAGGGGACCGCTGGCTCATACTCACCACCGATTCTCACGTGATCCACCCACTCTTTTTCCCGGGTGGCGACATCGGGCGTCTCTCCGTCGCCGGCACGGTGAATGACCTGGCCATGATGGGGGCTACTGAGCCTCTCGCCTTAACCTGTGCCGTCATCATCGAGGACGGCTTCGCCTCAGCGGACTTGTTGCGAATACAAGAATCTATCCGCTCGACTTCTCGCGAAGCTCACGCCCCTATCGTCACCGGAGACACCAAGGTGATGGGTCGGGGCGAAATTGACGGCCTGGTCCTCAACACCGCCGGCGTGGCTTTTACCAATAGAGTCGTTCCAGACAATGGACTTCGGCCCGGAGATCGCGTGCTCGTTTCAGGCACGATGGGGGACCATGGATTTGCGGTGCTCGCAGCGAGGCACAAGCTGGCGTTGCAGGGGGACCTTCTCTCGGACGTAGCCCCGATCAACGAGCTGATTCGGTCGGCCCTCGTCGCCGGCGGCTCGGATGTGGTGGCCATGAAGGACCCGACCCGTGGCGGACTGGCGAGCGCCCTCCACGAGATGGCCGAGAAGAGTGGCGTGGGGATTATTTTAGAGGAGCGTCTGGTCCCATTGACAGAACCCGTCCGCGCCGCGGCCGAACTCCTTGGCATCGACCCACTTCACGTGGCCAACGAAGGGAAGGCGGTTCTCGGCGTCCGGCCGCAGTCGGCCGAACGCGTGCTGGCCGCGCTGCGCTCTCATCCTCTCGGCAAGAACGCGGCCATCGTCGGGACTTGCATCGGTGAGCATCTCGGTCGGGTGATTTTGGATACTGGACTTGGCCGGCGACTCCTCATTGAGCCCGAAGGTGACCCACTCCCACGCATTTGCTGAGGAGGCGTTCCGTGAAGCACATCCGCATCGAGGTGGACGCAAAGGTGGGAATCCTCACCATCGAGCGGCGCGAACGCTTCAACTCGCTCGATGTGGAGACCGCCCAAGATCTGCGCAAGGCGGGGCTTCAGCTAGCCCGCGACCCCAAGGTCCGGGCGGTGGTTCTACGCGGTGTTCCCGGCATGTTCTGCAGCGGCGCAGACTTAAAATACATTCGTGCCGGGGGCGAGGCCGCGGGGCTGCAATACCTGACCCCTGCTTCCCGAACCGTGCCCGGGGGCTACGGCGAAGTCTTTAAGCAAATCCTGGAATACCTACACAGCACCATCTCCGAAATCCGCCGTGCTCCAAAGCCATTCATCGCCGCGGTGGATGGCGCCTGCGCCGCCGGCGGATTTGGACTGGCGATGGCTTGTGACCTGGTCTTCGCCTCTGAGCGTGCCACCTTCGAATGGGCCTATGCCAAGACCGGCCTCAGCGGTGCGGAGAGTTCGACTTTCTTGCTGCCGAAGCTGGTGGGCCTGCGCTTCGCACTGGACATGCTTCTTCTCAACCCGCGCCTCGACGCTCGCGCAGCACAGCAAGCACGCTTGGTGAGTGGTGTGTTCCCCACCGAGGGGTTCGACGCAGAGGTCCTTTCTCTCGCCAAGCGCATCGCGGCAGGGCCCACGCGTGCCTACGCGATGGCCAAGGCGCTCTTCAACGAGGCCGCGGGGGTGGACCGCCTCGACTACCACCTCGACCAGGAGCTCGAAAACCTTGTTCGGAGCGCAGATGGACCCGAGTTCAAAGAGGGCCTGGATGCCTTCTTCGCGAAGCGGAGCCCGCGCTTCCCGGAGCTTTGACGATGCACGAATACTCGCTTGTGCAGGATCTCTTCGACCAGGTTGCTGCTCAGGCGCGTGCTCGCGGGGCCGCAGCCGTACGCAAGGTTACGGTCGGTGTGGGAGAGCTGGCCGGCGTGGATCCGGACCTCTTCGCCACTGCCTTCGAGACGTTTCGTGCTGCGAGTCCGTTTCCAGAGGCACAGCTCGTCATCCATCGGGTGGAGGCGCGTTGGGTCTGCTCGAAATGTACGCGGCCGATAGCCCGGGGCGCTGTCTTGCGGTGCGTGGAATGTGATGGACCGGGGCACCTCGAGACAGGCGATGAACTTGTGCTCGAGCGCATCGAGCTCGAAGTGCCAGAGCCGCACGCTTTGCGCGCAGACATAGCTGCCGGCGCACGTTTCGGCAGCTGAGGAGCGCCTCCACAAGGCCGTTCCGGCCCGTAGAAGCGGTCCCGGTCTTGCAACATCTTTTTTTGGGAGACCCTGGCGCAGACGGCTCTGGTGGGGACTCGAATCCCCGGAGGCAGCGATGGGCATCGAAGATGGCTGGCTGGTCGGAGAGTTGAAGCGGCGGGGGGTAAGCCGACGGGAATTTGTCCTCTTCTGTGCTGGCATCGCGAGCACCTTCGCTTTGCCTGGCTCGGCTACGACGAAAATCGCAGCCGCTCTGAGCAAGACCAAGAAGCCCGTACTGGTCTGGCTGGAATTCCAGGATTGCTGCGGCAACACGGAGTCATTTCTCCGCTCGAGCGCACCCACTGTCGGCGAAGTGATTCTCGATCTGCTGTCTCTCGACTACCACGAGACGATCATGGCGGCGGCTGGTCAACAGGCGGAGGCCGCTCTCGACAACGTTGTCAAAACCAACAAGGGCGAATACCTCGCAGTCGTGGAGGGGTCCATCCCCACTGGGGCTGGCGGTGCGTACTGCACCATTGGCGGAAAGTCGGCGCTGTCCATCGCCCGCGAGGTTTGTGGGGGGGCAGCGGCGACGATTGCCATGGGCACCTGTGCCACCTATGGCGGCCTGCCGGCGGCGGCGCCCAATCCGACTGGTGCGCTCGGGGTCGCAGACGCGGTTCCCGGCGTCAAGAACCTCATCAACCTCTCCGCGTGCCCAGCCAATGCCGCCAATATGGTGGCCCTCATCAGCTACTACCTCACGTTCAAACGCTGGCCCCCGGTGGACGGGCTGGGTCGGCCCTTATTCGCCTACGGCACAAGTATCCACGACGCCTGCGAGCGTCGCGCCCACTTTGACGCCGGACAATATGTGGAAAGTTGGGGCGACCAAGGGCACCGCGACGGGTACTGCCTCTTTAAGATGGGGTGCAAAGGTCCCGTCACCCATCAGAACTGTCCCAACGTCCGTTGGAACGACGGTACCAACTGGCCGATCGGCTGCGGGCACCCGTGCATCGGCTGCGCAGAGCCGGACTTCTGGGACAAGATGACTCCTTTCTACAAGCACTTGCCAAATGTGGCCGGGTTCGGCGTCTCGGCCGACATAGACACCGTCGGCCTCTGGCTGGCGGCTGGCACCGCCGCTGCATTCGGCGCCCACACCATTGGCAAGATGGTGCAGCACCGCCTCGCGACTCATGAGGGGCCCGACACTGAGCCACCGGAGCCGCCCCAACCGACACCTCCACAGGCGCCTAGGACAGGGGGGACACCATGACGCACGTCGTAGTGGATCCAGTCACCCGCATTGAAGGGCATCTCCGCATCGAGGCAGAGGTGGATGGCGGGCTGGTGAAGGACGCCTGGTCCTCGTCAACCATGTTTCGTGGCATCGAGATCATCCTCAAGGGGCGTGACCCACGGGACGCTTGGGCCTTTACGCAACGGATTTGCGGCGTTTGCACAACCGTTCATGCCATCGCTTCCATCCGAGCTGTGGAAAACGCAATCGGGGCCGTCCCGCCGCCCAACGCGCGAATCCTGAGAACTCTCATCAACGCGGCCCAGTGCATTCAGGACCATGTCATTCATTTTTACCATCTACACGCTTTGGACTGGGTGGACGTGGTCTCCGCGCTCTCAGCGGACCCAGCCAAGACATCGACGTTGGCTCAATCCATCTCGGATTGGCCATTGTCGAGTACCCAGTACTTCTCTGGGGTGAAGACCCGTCTGAAGGACTTCGTCGACCGCGGACAGCTCGGGCCGTTTGCCAACGCTTACTGGGGGCACCCAGCCTACCGTCTCCCTCCAGAGGCGAACCTCATGGCGGTGGCGCACTATCTCGAAGCTTTGGATTGGCAACGCGAATTCATCAAAATCCACGCCATCCTCGGCGGCAAGAACCCTCATCTCCAGTCCTTCCTGGTGGGAGGAATGGCCACGCCAGTGGACCCGAACAGTCAGGCGTCGCTCAACATCGGGAGCATCGACAGACTCCGTGCGCTCGCCGCCAAAGGCCAGGACTTCGTCAAGCGCGTCTATCTGCCGGACGTGCTGGCCATCGCCTCATTCTATAAAGAGTGGGCGAGCTACGGCAGCGGCGTGGGCAACTACATGTCCTACGGAGCGTACCCGGAGGACGACGCGCCGAACCCGACGATGTTCCTCCCTTCGGGCATCATCATGAAGCAGAACATCTCCAAGGTTTTGTCGCTGGAGCCGGGCCGAATTACAGAATCGATCAAACACGCTTGGTATGACTATTCGGGCGGCGACGACAAGGCGCTGCACCCCTCGCAGGGCGAGACGTTACCCCACTACACCGGACCGCAGCCCCCGTATGAACGGCTCGACCTCGCTCAGAAGTATAGTTGGCTGAAGTCCCCGCGCTATGCGAGCGAGCCGATGGAGGTGGGGCCTCTGGCGCGCATGTTGGTGGCTTATGGGGCGGGGCACCCGCGCGTCCGTGAGTTGGTGGGAAGCGTCCTTGGGCAGCTAAAGGTGGGGCCGGAAGCACTGTTCTCGACCCTCGGGCGCATCGCTGCGCGCTGCATCGAAACAGTTCTTTTGGCCGAAAAGATGGATGGGTGGATTGGCGCACTGGCGGACAACATGGGGTCCGGCGACCTACGCATTCAGGACAACGCCAAATGGGACCCGTCGAGTTGGCCCAAGGAAGCATTTGGCGCCGGCTACCATGAGGCCCCCCGGGGGGCGCTCGGTCATTGGGTGCACATCAAAGATGGCGTCATCGTCAACTACCAGTGCGTCGTTCCGAGCACCTGGAACGCAGGGCCCCGGGATGAAGCAGGAAAGCGCGGCCCCTACGAGGCGTCGCTGCTGGGCACGCCGGTGGCGATTCCTGCCCAACCCCTGGAGATTCTGCGAACAGTTCACTCCTTCGATCCGTGCATGGCCTGCGGGGTTCACGTCGTAGATGTCCACAAGCGCGAGCTAGCGCATGTGAGGCGACCGTGAGCACCTCCAGCGCCTACAGAACGTGGGTGCACCACACTGAGGAAGAACCTCGCATTCGGGTGTACGTGTGGGACGCCGTCATCCGTAGTACGCACTGGCTCATTGCTGGGAGCATCGTCGTACTCGCCGTTACCGGGATCTACATGGGCAACCCTTTCGAGGGCTCCGACGGACCGGCAACGCCCCACTTCCTCATGGGGTGGATGAAGACCATCCATTTCTATTCGGCCATCGCCTTTATTCTTGCGTTTTGTGCCCGGCTGGTCTGGTTTTTTATCGGCCCGAAACAGGCATCCTGGCGTCAATTCATCCCGACCACTCGCGCGCGCTGGCACAACTTCGCAAGAACCTTGCGCTTCTATACTTTCTTTTCGGTTACGACCCCGGGTGCCATCGCCCACAACACGGTGGCTGGTCTTGCCTACACCGCCGTGTTCTTGCTTTACGTGGTGATGATCGTCACCGGACTTGCGCTCTACGGCGCGAGCGCGAGCGTGACATCGCCGATGCACGTTTTCCAGGGCTTGTCGCCCCTGATCGGCGGCCTTCAAACGGCGCGGCTGGTTCACCATGTGGTGATGTGGCTCATCCTCGGCTTCGTCATTCACCACATCTACAGCGCTCTTCTCACCTCAAAACAGGAGCGCAATGGCGAGCTCGACTCCATTTTCTCCGGCAACAAGTTCCTGTTCCGCGAGGAGCTCGAGGCCGGCAAAGAAGATTACGGCCCGCGAGAGAGACCCCAAAGCCATGTTCGAGCGTGACCCTCTGCTTGTCCTCGGCCTAGGTAACCTCCTTTGCCAAGATGACGGCGTCGGAGTCGCAGCCGTCGCTTGTCTCCTCCGTCAGTATGAGCCGTCAGAAGGCGTCCGTGTTCTCGACGGGGGGACCCTGGGGTTGTCGCTGCTTCCAGTGCTGGAATCGGCCGACACTGTGCTCATCGTTGACGCCATTCGCTCCGATGGGCCCCCCGGCTCGTTCGTGCGGCTCGAAGGCGATGCGGTTGCCCATGCTGCGGAGCACCGACTGTCCGTTCACCAGGTGGGAGTGAGTGACCTCATCGGTGCAGCCCGCTGGCAGGGCTCGCTCCCCACTCGCCTGTTGTTGCTGGGACTCGTTCCAGCGTCCATGGAGCTGGGTGTGGAGCGGACACCATCGGTGGAGGCGGCAATTCCTGTGCTCGTAGAGCGGATCGTCGCGGAGTGCGCAGCCTTGGGGTACCCATTTGCACCGAGGCAGTCCCATGAAACATCCAAGACACCGGGCCTGGTTGGCGATGATGCTCATCGCCTCTTTGGGCTGCAGTTCGAGGTGCGGTGAGTCTTCTCGGGCCAGTGGTGACGTGCCCTGGAGCCAAATTCGCTCTGCCGAGGCCCGCCAGAGGGGACGACAGCTGTACGTCCGCTATTGCGTGCTCTGTCACGGCGAGCGCGCCGACGGACGCGGCGTGCGCAGCCTCGGACTCGACCGCAAGCCGGCGGACTTCACCACTCCGCAATGGAGCGGCACTGACGCGCCTGCACGGGCGCATCGCGCCATCCGGGAGGGTGTGTCCGGGACGCCGATGGCATCGTGGAGCGCACTTTCGGAGGCGGAGAGCTGGGACTTGGTGGCGTACCTCGTCTCGGTGAGCACGCAAGGGCCCTAAGGGAGGATGAACGATGTGCGAATCATGCGGATGTGGCGACGAGTCGATGGTCCCAGTGGAGGTGCATGACCGCATCCTCACCGCGAATGACAAAATGGCGGGGCACACCCGGGAGCACTTTGAGAAGCTCGGGGTCCTAGCGGTGAACCTGATGGGCTCGCCGGGTTCCGGCAAGACGGCGTTGCTCGAGACAACAGCGCGGCTGTCCAAGGGCCGCATTCGCCTCGGCGCCCTCAGTGGGGACCTGGCAACGGACCGTGACGCCGCCCGGCTCCGCGCAGCCGGTATTCCTGCGCTCGAAATCACCACCGGGTCTGCTTGCCATCTCGACGCAGAGCTGGTGCATCGAGCGCTTCACCACTTTCCCTGGCAGGACCTCGACCTGCTGGTCATCGAAAATGTTGGGAACCTGGTCTGTCCAGCCATCTATGACCTTGGTCAAGCGGCGAACGTGGTTGCCCTGAGCGTTACCGAAGGGGAAGACAAGCCGCTCAAGTACCCCGTGATGTTTCGAAAGGCAGACCTGGTTCTGGTGACCAAGGTCGACCTGCTCCCGTACCTCCCGGACGTGAAGCTTGAGCGCATCGCCGATGCATTGTCCCGGGTCACGCCCTCAGCGGTGATGCTCCCGATTTCTGCCAAGACTGGCGAGGGGATGGGACCTTGGCTCGACTGGCTCGCCGCTCAGGGCAGTCCCTCGCGCCACAGGAAGCCAGCAGCGGCAAGCGGAACATCCGCACGAGCCAGTGCTCACCCGACTGCCCGTCACTAAGGAATGGGAGGCGGCTGACCCGAAGAGCGACTTGTGGCTAACCAGGCCGAGGGCCCGGATTTGACGGGCATCGCGCCTTATGAAGCCCGCTGCCTCTTGTTCTATTTGACTGACTTACTTTCTTCAGAGGAGTACAGAAAAAACCCCTTTGAGCGACGACCTGGATCAGCTGCTCGAGACGGAACGGCGCCTTGCCGCAAGCCTCGACGAGGCGAGGCTCGCTGCGGCCCGAATTCTCGAGGACGCCCAGGCTGAGGCCCTGGCAATTGCTCGTCACGCGGAAGAAGACGAGCGAGCCGGGCGCGAGCGAGCCTCGGTGGAGACTCAGGCCGAACTCGAGGCCGGACTAAAGCGCATTGAAGCGCGAGCCGAGGAGCGAGTGCGGATGTACACCAGCGTCACCGACGACCGGCTCCGAGAGCTCTCGCTCTTCGTCCTTCGAAGTCTCCTCGAGGACGTGGCGGCGGAGCGGCCGTGATCCTCCGCATGAGCCGAGTGCGTGTGCTCGGCCCCCGCGAGGCGCTGTCGAAGACGCTCGAAGAGATCCAGGACTTGGGCTTTGTCCACCTTTCCGCCTCCACCAGCGAACGCCTTCTCGCCCCGGTCGAGCTTGCACCGCGGGAGCTGCGCCTCGAGCGACAACTCCGGCGAATCCTCGCCGACGTTGAGGCCGCCACGTCGCTGGTCGCCTCGCCCAAGGCGAGCCCTGGAGCATCACCTGCGACGAGTTCCTGGGCGCGCTCGGCACGGCTCGCACGCCGCGTTCGGCGTGAGGCGGAGCAGTTGCAGGTGCGGAACCGAGCACTCAAGGAGGAGCATGCGCTGCTCGCCAAGTACCAGGACGTGATGGCGGTGTTTGGCAAGCTCTTCCAGCGCGGGGCGACCGCTCGCGTTCGGGCCTACCTCGTCATCCTTCGCGCTGGGCAGGCTGGAAGCGTTCAACGGCTGCGCACCCTGCTCGACGTGTCGCTGGGCAAGGACTACGAGTTGCGCACACACCTGCTCGCGAGTGGCGAAGTGGCGCTGCTGCTACTCGTGCCGCTGGGTAAGGCGCCACAAGTGGAGTCCATGCTCTCCGAGAGTGGCGTGGAGCAGGTCCCTCTTCCACGTGGCTACGAGGGTCAGACGCTCGCCGACGCGGTCCCTCACATGGTCCAGCGTCTGCACGCTATCCCGGGCGAGTTGGAGGACGTAGCCAAGGCTCGGGCCCGGCTTTGGGACCGCCTCCCCGAACTGGCCAGCGGTGCTGTTGCCATTCACGACCGCCTCGCCCAACTCGAGGGGCTTCGCCTGTCGGCCTTCTCGAAGCACGCCTTCGTTCTCGAAGGCTGGATCCCAGCCACCGAGTGGCCCAAGCTCACCGCACGCCTCACCAACGTGGTGGGCCCGTTGGTGTCCGTCGAGGAACTCGCCGCCGAGCACTGGTCCGCTGAGGCGCCCGTTGTCCTGCACAACCCGCGACTCTTTCGCCCCTTCCAGCTTCTGGTAGGCATGCTGCCGCTTCCTCGGTATGGGAGCATCGATCCGACGCCCTTCGTCGCCATCTTCTTCCCGATGTTCTTCGGCCTGATGGTAGGCGATATCGGCTACGGTGCCGTCCTTGGACTCCTCGGGCTCCTGCTCCGGCGGCGCTCCCGGCCAGGGACGACGCTCCGGGCTGTCTCTGAGATTGCGTTGGGCTGCGCGCTTTTCACGTTGATCTTCGGCGTTCTTTTCGGCGAGTGCTTCGGGGATTTGGGTCGGCGGTGGGTCGGCTTGCGGCCGCTCGTCCTCGATCGGGAGGCGCCCCGCGACATGGTCTCTTTCCTTGGGCTGTGCGTTGCCCTCGGTCTGGTGCACGTCGTGCTCGGCCTCGCCCTGGGCGTGGCCAGTGCTTTTCACGGGCGTCGCCGCCAGGCCGTTGGGCGAGGGCTATCGGCGCTGATGGTGCTGCTCATCGCAGGAGCTCTACTCGCCGCGTTCCGAGTCCTTCCGCATGCGCTGCTTACCCCGTTCGTGGTGGCGCTACTCGTCGCCTTCCCTCTCCTCATCATCGCAGAGGGACTGCTCGCTCCGGTAGAATTGCTTTCCACCGCAGGGAACATCCTGTCCTACGCACGCATCATGGCGCTCGGGACCGCCTCCGTGATGCTAGCAGTCGTCGCCAACCGCATGGTTGGCGCCACCGGGAGCCTAGCGGTGGGGATCGTTTTCGGACTGCTCTTTCATCTCGTCAACTTCGCACTCGCCGTGTTCAGCCCGACCATCCAGGCGCTCCGTCTGCATTACGTGGAGTTTTTTAGCCACTTTTACAGCCCGGGTGGCATCCAGTACCGCCCGTTCCGTCATTGGAGGACTACCTGATGCAGCTCTTTTGGGTCACCCTGAGCGCCGCCCTCGCCATTGGCATCCCCACGCTCGCCACGGCGTGGGCCCAATCCCGCATCGGACCCGCGGCGGCAGCGAGTCTGGCCGAGAAACCGGAGCTGAGCACCACCGTCATCGTGATGCTCGCCATTCCGGAGACGATGTCCATCCTCGGCTTCGTGGTTGCAATGTTCATCATGTTCCGCGCCGGAGGCTGACGTGCCGCTGTCCGAGCTTTTGACGGCGCTCGAGCGCGAGGCGGCGGCCAGCGCCGCCGATGAAGTGCAACGCGCTCGAGCCGAGGCCGAAAGACTGCGCCTAGTGACCACGGGCGAGAAGACGGCACACGCGCAGCGGCGCGTGGCCGAGCACGCCCGCGCACTCCGTACCCAAGCGGAGGAGCGGCTAGTCGAGGCGCGACGAAAGGCCGAGGCCCGCGTGCTGGAAGCGCGGCGGGAGCTGCTCGACCGCGTCTTCGGAGGCGCGCTCGCGCTTGAGGGCGAGGTCCGCGGTTGGACGTCGTACCGCACGGCACTCGAATGCGACGTGCGCACCCTGCTCGCAATCGCCTCGGGCGAGAAGGTAACGCTTCTTTGCCCTCCCGCTGACCTCCCGTCCATCGTTGCCGCGGCGGGGGCCGGCGCGGAGGTTGAAGCATCGCCCGCGATGACGACCGGCGTCAGGCTGCGCTCGGCTGATGGGCGGCTGGAGATGGATCGCAGCCTCTCCGCGCGCCTTGCCGCCGCCCGCGCCACCTTGGCCATCCGGGTGGTGCAGCAATTAGAGGCCGGCCAGTGACTGTCTACGACGATGTCTCTGCCCGTGCCCGCGGACTTGGCACCCACCTGCTCTCAGCACGCGAGTGGCTGGTACTCGTGGAATCACCCGACCTTTCCGCGCTCGTCGGGCAGCTGGAACATGCACGCGAGCCGCTGCAGCTACGCGGGCCACCTGACGCTGCCCTGGTGGAAAGGGCCGTTCGGCAGCGGGCCGGGGAGCGGCTGGCGTTGCTCGGGCGATGGTGCGGCGAGCGCGCGGGGCTGCTCGAGATTATTTTCGGGGATGAGGACCGACGAAACGTGCGGGCGCTGGTGCGCGGAGCTGCGACCGCGGCTCCACCCGAGGACCGGCTCGCGGGGACGCTGCCCACGCCGGCGCTGCCACTGCGCGCGTTGGAGACACTGGCCGCCCAACCCAGCATCGCCGCGGTGGCCGCGCTGCTGGTGGCATGGCGGCACCCGGCCGCCTCCGCGCTGGAGGGAGTACCCAAGCGGGGACCACCGGAATTGCTCCTGCTCGACGCAGCACTGACCCGAGCGTTTGCCCGCCGAGCCCTGGCGGCCGCGCGTTGGTGGGATGCGGACCTCCGATGGCACGTCATCTCGCTCGTAAACCGGGAGAACTTGCTCGCTGCACTGGCGTTTGCAGAAGCGCCGACCGAGTTTGAGTTCGCAGCGCTGTTTGTCGAGGGCGGGACCGTGGGCCTCAGTGCGCTGAAGCGTGTCGCTCGAGCGCGGCCGCGACTCTCGGCGCTGCAGGAGGCCCAGGCGCTTTTCCGCCACACCGTGTTCGCGGAGGCCATCACCGAGATTGAGCCTTCTCGGCTCGCCGAGCGCCTCGCGGCCGTGCACCGCGCGCACCTTTATCGCGCGGCCCGCACCCGGCCGCTCGGCTCCGCGCCGGTGCTCGACTATGCGCTCCGCCTGCGCGAAGAGGTGGAGCAGTTCCAAAGGCTCGCCTGGGCGCTCGCGCTGGATGCCCCCCGGCAGGTACGACTGGGGGAGGTGAACCTCCAGTGACCGAGGGACGCGTGGTGGTCCTGTGCCGTCCGCCGTCCGCTGCTGGCTTTGCGCTGGCTGGACTCCAGCCGGTGGCGGTGCAGAATGGCAGCGAGGCGACGCGACGCCTCGCCGGGCTGCTCGCCGACGCAGGGCTGGCCATCCTCCTCGTGGAGAGTGGTCTTTACGATGCTTTCGATGACGAGGCTCGGCACCTCATCTCCTCACGCGTCCTGCCGCTGGTGATTCCCTTCCCAGGGCCGGCCTGGACGGAGCACGCCACGGCTCCGGACGCGTACGTCGTCGAGCTCCTGCGGCGGGCCATCGGGTACCAGGTGCGCCTGCGATGAGTACCGCACCCCTTCGCATCACTCGGGTCAACGGTTCTCTGGTGGAAGCAGAACCTGCCCCGGCCGTCTCGCTCTACGAGCTCGCGGCGGTGGGTCATGGGCGGCTCCTGTCCGAGGTCATCCGGCTGTCCGGTACGACTGCCACGCTGCAGGTGTACGAGGACACCGGAGGCCTCGCGGTAGGCGAGCCTCTGTCCTTCACCGGGCGAACGCTCGCGGTGCAACTCGGCCCGGGGCTGCTTGGCTCCATCCTCGACGGCCTGGGCCGCCCGCTCAACGTACTGGCTGAGCGCACCGGCGACTTCATCAGGCCCGGGCAAATCGTGCCCACCCTGGATGCGGCGCGGCGCTGGCATTTCAAGCCCAGCGTTACGACCGGAGTGGCGGTTTCGGGTGGCGACGTCCTGGGCACAGTGGAGGAGCGGCCGGGATTTCTTCACCGCATCCTCGTCCCGCCGACCGTTGCGGGGACGGTGGCCGAGGTCCACGAGGGGGACTTCACCGTCGAAGCGCCCGTGGGCCGCCTGGAGGATGGAACGCCGCTGCAGCTCTCGCATGCCTGGAGCGTACGTATCCCCCGCCCCACCGGACCCCGGCTCCCGGATGACCGCCCGCTGATCACCGGGCAGCGCATCTTCGACTTGCTCTTCCCAGTGGCCGAAGGCGGGGCGGTCGCCGTCGTCGGCGGATTCGGCACAGGCAAGACCGTCGTCGAGCAGTCGCTGGCTAAGCATGCCGACGCAGACGTCGTCGTCTACATCGGCTGCGGCGAGCGCGGGAACGAGATGTCCGAGGTGCTTGGCGAATTCCCGCGGCTCACCGACCCGCGGACCGGAAGGTCGATTATGGACCGCACGGTGATGGTGGTGAACACCTCCAACATGCCGGTCGTAGCGCGCGAGGCCTCGGTATACCTGGGCATGACCGTAGCCGAGTACTACCGCGACATGGGTTACCGGGTGGCTCTCATGGCGGACAGCCTGTCGCGCTGGGCGGAGGCGCTCCGGGAGATTGGCGCGCGCCTTCAAGAAATGCCGGGGGAAGAGGGCTATCCCACTTACCTGGCCAGCCGCCTGGGCGCCTTCTACGAGCGTGCCGGGCGCGCGCGCCTCATCGGCCGGCCGGAGCGCGAAGGCGCAGTTACCCTCATCAGCGCTGTCTCACCGCCGGGCGGTGACCTCTCCGAGCCCGTGAGCCAGGCTACCTTGCGAGTCGCAGGGAGTCTGTGGGCGCTCGATGCGAACTTGGCCCACCAGCGGCGGTTCCCTGCCGTGGATTGGGAGACGAGCTACAGCCTGTATGTCGAGCGCACGAAGGGTTGGTTCGAGCGCGAGGTGGACCCGGCCTGGTCCGCGGTGCGGGCACAGACATTCGAGCTCCTTCAGCGAGACGCGGAGCTCCGGGAGATTGCGGGTCTGGTGGGGCCAGAAGCGCTCCAAGACGAGGACCGGCTGGTGTTGCTGGTGGCCCGGCTGGTTCAGGAGGTGGTTCTCGCGCAGAGCGCGTACCACCCGCACGACGCCTCGTCCGCCCCGGTGAAGACGTTTCGTCTCGCAGAGCTCTCCCAGCGCGCGCGCTCCCTCGCCGCCGAAAGGATTCGCGCTGGAACCCCTCTGGCCGAGCTGGACCTCGAGCCTTTTCGGCGCGCACTCATTGCCTTGCGGGACGCCCCGGCGTCTGAGCTGTCCACCAAAGTGACGGAGGCCGAGGCCGTCCTGTCCGGGTTACACGCTGCCGAGGGAACGCGATGAGCAGTGGCGTTGCACAAACCTATCGCGAAGCGACCGGCGCGGCCGGGCCGCTCGTCTTCATCGAGAGGACGCGAGCGGTGGCGCTTGGCGAATGGGTACGGCTGGAGATTCCCGGTGAGAAGAGCTGGCAGGGACAGGTCATCGACG
The DNA here is from genome assembly GCA_963745475.1 of uncultured delta proteobacterium. GTDB lineage: Bacteria > Myxococcota > Myxococcia > Myxococcales > Myxococcaceae > JADGRA01. Next base: position 687,878 of record CAVUXN010000008.1, on the reverse strand, counting down.
CCGGTGAGCGGATCACCGTCGTACAACTCCTCGAGGACACGCTGGGACTGCCACCCGCGCGGGTCCGGGTGACCTTCACCGGCGACGTGGCCCGGGCCACGGTGGGCCGGGAGCTGCTCGGGCGCGCCTTCAACGGTCTGGGAGCTCCCATCGACGGGCTGCCGGCGCCAGTGGGTGAGGCTCTGCGCTCGCTGGCCGGGGCACCGCTCAACCCTGCCGCCCGGCTTCCCCCGGAGGACTTCATCGAGACCGGCATCTCCGCCATCGACGGAATGAACACCTTGGTGCGCGGCCAGAAGCTCCCCATTTTCTCGGGGCCAGGGCTGCCGGCTCTGGAAGTGGCGGCACAGATTGTGGAGTGGGCACGCACTCCCAAGGGCGAGCCCTTCGCGGTGGTTTTTGTCGGCATCGGCATCACCGCCCGCGAGCGGCGTGAGTTCCTAGAGCGTTTCGAGCGCAGCGGCGCCCTTGAGCGGAGCGTCCTATTTCTCAACGAGATGAAGGACCCGACTGTCGAGCGACTGATTGCCCCGCGCCTGGCTCTAAGCGAGGCGGAGTTTCTTGCCTTCGAATGTGGGCTTCATGTGCTGGTGGTCATCGCCGACGTCACCCACTACTGCGAGGCGCTTCGGGAGATTGCCACCGCGCGCCAGGAGATTCCGGGTCGACGCGGCTATCCAGGGACCATGTATACCGACCTGGCCTCGCTTTTCGAGCGAGCCGGCATCGTGCGCGGGCGCAAGGGTTCATTGACCCAAATCCCAGTACTCACCATGCCGGACGATGACCTGACGCATCCCATCCCGGACCTCACTGGCTACATCACCGAAGGGCAGGTGGTGCTCAGCCGCGAGCTGCACCGTCGGGGCATCTTCCCCCCCGTGGACGTGCTTCCTTCGTTGTCGCGCCTGATGAACGCCGGCATCGGCCGGGGCCGCACCGTTGCTGAGCACCGCGAGTGGGCAGACCAGCTCTACGCGCTCTACGCGCGAGGGCGAGAGGCGCGGCTGATGGCGGCCATCGTCGGCGAAGCCGGACTGGTTGCCGCGGACCGGCGAGCGTTGGGCTTCGTGGAACACTTCGAGCGCGACTTCATCGGCCAGGGGAGGACGCGCAGGACGCTGGCGGAGACCGTTACCTCCGGGTGGGTGCTGCTCGACGCGCTGCCGCGCGACGACCTCACGCGCATTCGCGATGAGACCTGGGCACGGCACCGACAGGTGACAGCCGCGTCATGAGCGCTCGGTCAAGCCTGTCCGCCACACGAGTGGGGCTGCTGCGAGGCCAGCAGCGGCTGGAGCGTCTGGAGCGCGGGACTTCGCTCCTGCGGCGGAAGCGCGAGGCGCTGGTGGGGGAGCTCTTTCGTATTGCCAGGCGGGCGACGGACTCCCGGGCGGAAATAGACGTTCAAGCACGCAAGGCCTGGCCCGTACTCCTTCGCGCCCTGTCTGCGGAGGGGGGAGCCGGGCTCCGGGTCTTGGGGTGGCCGGCACGAGATGTTCGGGTGCGGGTTCGGACGGGACAGCTGTGGGGCGTTAGCATCTCGGACGTCGTCGAGGCACCGCGTTTTGCGCGCACGCTCGCCGCTCGCGGCATAGCCCCAGGCTCCTCGCCGGCGGCGGTAGAGGCGGCTGTCGCCTTCGAGCGGCTGGCAGATTTGCTCGTCGGCGCTGCACCCCGAGAAATGCTGCTGCGCAGGCTCGGGGAGGCGCTGGCACAGACCTCACGGCAGGTGAACAGCCTAGAGCACCACCTGACCCCGGAACTCCAGCGGCAGCTTCTGGCTGTCAGACGGACGCTCGACGAGCGAGAGCGTGAGGAGCACGTACGGCTTGGCCTGCTGTCCCGGCACAGTCGAACAACGTGACGAAAGTCGGACGTAGGTCAGTCCGGCCGTCCATCACCCCTCGCAGCGCCGCGCCCTAGGGTGGACGCCGGGAATGCGCTCGCCCCAGCCTGCTTTCCGGGTTCTCCATTGGTGGAGGATGCGGTCCTGGTATAGAGGAACGGACGCCAAACCCGGCTAGGTAGCTCAACTGGTTAGAGCGGCGGTCTCATAATCCGCAGGTAGTCGGTTCGAGTCCGACCCTAGCCATAAGAACTCACTCAGGTTTTTCGTGAACAAGTAAAGAGCGGCCGACGGAAGGCCGTGGACCCCTGCGCCCTGTCGGAGGGCAAAATTTCGCCAAGCCTACCTGGACGCGATGCCCCGAGGCCCGGACCTCCTTCGAGCGGCCCGAAAGCGAATTAGCAAGCGGACGAGCCATCAGACCAGGGGCTGCGGGGGGTTCATCACAAGCTGTCATTCTACGTCGCGGGCTCTACTCACACCTGGCAGAGTATCTGGCGACAGGGAGGCGAACATGGCCAAAAAACCCTCAGCGAAGAAGGTCATCCACGGCAGGAAGACAACCGTCGGCTGGGAAGGGCCGTGGTGCCAGGAGGTGGGCTCCGTCGTCCCGCCAGCCCTGGCGTTCTGGACGGGCACCGCCGGGACCGCGGTGACGTGCGCCAGTTGCCTCAGCGTCCAGCGAAAACGGCGGGCGGGGAGTAACCAGCGGTAGCCCCTAGGGGCGAATAGCGCTCGAAGCGACGCCGTGTCCCGCTGAGGCCTCAGCGGGTGAACTCTTCCCTACGCAAGAGATGGTCGTCGGGCACCTCGTAGTAGTCCCCTTTGCTGGCCAAGTAGATGTGCGCCTTGGGCGTAAGCCCGGTCGGGGCATCAAGAGTGCCAGCACAAACCCCAATCTTCGGCTCTCCGTCTTCGTCCCAGAGCAAGCTCGAACCGCATTCGCCACAGAACCCCCGCCGGACTGTGGGAGAGGCCGCGTACCACCTGAGCCCGCGGCGCTCGGTGAAGTGAAACCCGGGTCGGTCGACGGCCGTGTAGGCCCCGACGTGGCCATGCCAGCGACGGCACTTCGAGCAGTGGCAGAACGTGACGGGCGTCAGCTCGAGGCTGACCTCGTACCGCACGGCCCCGCATGCACACCCACCCGTCTTCATGGCTCGCCATTTAACACGCTGTGCCGGCGACTGCGGCGTCGGCGAGATGGGTACTCTGGGAGTGAGTCGCGCGCCTCCCCGGCGGGGTTGCGCCCCGCGCCGAGGAAGTCCTTGCCGGCAGGACGCCCAGAGGCGACATACTGCCGCCTGCGGAGAGTCTCGATGAATGCCACCGAAACCTTTCTCAAGGCGCGCAACCTCCTTTTCGAGGAGCGGGAAAACTACGACGCCGCCGTGCGGCGTTTTGTCTGGCCCGAGCTCGTCCACTTCAACTGGGCACTGGACTGGTTTGATGTCCAAGCCAAGGGAAACACCCGCCCTGCCTTGTGGATTGCGGACGACGAGGGACGCGAAGTGAAGTCCACCTTCGCCGAGCTCTCCGAGCAGTCCAACCGGCTGGCCAATGCGTTGCGCCAGAGAGGCGTGCAACGCGGCGACCGGATGTTGGTAATGCTCTCCAACGTCCAGCCGATGTGGGTGGTGGGCCTGGCGGCGATGAAGCTCGGCGCCGTCGTCAGCCCCTCTTCCATGCAGCTCACCCAGAAAGACATTCAGGAACGGGTGGTGCGCGGCGAGATTAAGCACGCCGTGGTGGACGTCTCCGTCGTCGAACGCTTTGCCTCAGTGGATGGGCTCCAGACGCGTGTCGTCGTCGGCGGGCCGGCGCCAGGTTGGACGCCGTATGAGGATGCCTTGGGAGGAGACGCGAGCTTCAGGCCGGACGGCGAGACGCGCGCTACGGACCCGCTGCTCCTCTATTTCACCTCGGGGACGACGGCCAAGCCGAAGCTCGTGCTGCACACCCACCAGAGCTACCCGGTGGGCCACCTCTCCACCATGTATTGGATTGGTCTGCGCGAGGGCGACATCCACCAAAATGTGAGCTCGCCGGGTTGGGCCAAGCACGCCTGGAGTAGCTTCTTCGCGCCCTGGAATGCCGGAGCCACCATTTTTGTCCTCGAGCAGGCGCGCTTTTCGGCGCAGCGCACGGTGGACTGGCTGAAGAAAGTCGGCGTCCACACGTTTTGCGCGCCGCCGACGGTGTGGCGGCTGATGATTCTCGATGAGTTGGGAGCGCGGCCACAGGCACTGCGCGAGCTGGTGAGCGCAGGAGAGCCCTTAAACCCCGAAGTCATCGAGCGCGTGCGCCGAGCCTGGGGCTTGACGGTACGCGACGGGTACGGGCAAACCGAAACCACCGCACAAATCGGCAACTCCCCAGGGCAGGAGGTGCGCCTCGGCTCCATGGGGCGGCCGCTTCCGGGCTTCCAGGTGGCGCTCCTGGATGGAAGCGGAAACGAGTCGACCGAAGGCGAAGTCGCCTTGCGACTGTCGCCGCGGCCCGCTGGCCTCATGGTGGGCTACCTCGATGACGCAGAGCGCACCGCGGCCGTCATGGCCAACGGCTACTACCGCACCGGCGACGAGGCGTCTCGAGACGCCGAGGGGTACCTCCACTATGTCGGGCGCGGGGATGATGTCTTCAAATCCTCCGACTACCGCATCAGCCCCTTCGAGCTCGAAAGCGCACTCATCGAGCACCCGTCGGTGGCCGAGGCCGCGGTGGTGCCCAGTCCGGACCCGGTGCGCACCAGCCTCCCCAAAGCCTTCGTCTCGCTCAAGGCGGGCGTGCCGGCGACGGCCGAAACCGCCCGCGCCATCCTCCTCTTCTGTAAGGAACGGCTGGCTCCCTACAAGCGCATCCGCCTCATTGAATTCACCGAGTTGCCGAAGACGGTGTCCGGCAAAATTCGACGCGTCCAGCTCCGGACGGCAGAGAAGGAGCGCCGCAGCGCAGGCACACGGAGCGCGCTCGAATACTGGCTGGACGAGCTCGAGCCCAAGCCGCGCGGCTGAAATAACCCTGCCCAACGGCTCAGCCTTGGGAGGTGGCCGAGCCCTGTCAGCCGCTCCCGGAAACGCGCCCAGGCCGCCCCGGCAGCGGCCGGTTTTTTGACAGGGTCCATCCCCGGCTCGACCATTCCTCCTCACCGGGGCACAGGCCCGTGAGCCGTTGTAGCGACGGGTCACGAGCGCCCCAAGGGAAGGGAAGTCTGCCATGCCCGATTCGTCGGCTGCCGCACAGGCCACTCCGCCGGAAGTCGTCGAGAACGACGACACCGTCAGCACCCACGTCCTGGTAACGGAGGAGGACGTGCGCCGACTCCGCGCGCTCTCTCGTCGCACCCGCATTGCGCAGAGCGAATACCTGCGCGAGGCGGTGGACGACTTGCTGCGCAAATACGACGCTGCCCCCAAGGAGGAGTAACCGGTGTCGATGCCCGCGCGTGTCCGGCGGCAATCGACCGCCGCGCTGCTGTCCGAACGTCCGCTGCTCGTCTTCGACTTTGACGGTCGCCCCGTCCGGGCGAATGTCCGGCCTGTGGCCGAGGCACAGCCACCGCAGAGTATCCGCGAGGCCGTGCTCGCCTGGCTCGACGAGCAGCTCTAAGCCCTCCCATCTCCCCACGCTGTCGTGAGCGCGCCTCGGAAGAATTTCCTCCTCGGCAGAGGCTCGAGCGCGCACGGCCCCCCGGGGCAAGGCCCTGCCCTCGAAGACCACTTCGCGCCCCTTCGGCCTAGCCCCGCTGCGGCTCGCTGCCGTCCGCGTCCTCTTCCAGACGGCCTGCCACGTCGCCGAAGGAGAGGTGGTCGAGCGAGAGGAAGAGGAGCCCGAAGGCAATCTGCTGGCCGGTTTGGCACAGCCAGAGGACGTTGGCGTAGGCCAGGCCTGCTCCGCGCACGAGCTCCGCGGGCAGAAAGAGGGCCAGGCCCACGCGGATGGCTGCCTGGAAGGTGCCCATCATCCCCGGTGCGGCCGGAATCATCACTCCCACCACCAAGACGCAAAGCAGCACGTAGGCTTGGAAGAGGCTCAACGGAAGGTCGAAGGCCCGAGTGGCGAGCAGCCACATGCCGAGTCCGTTGATGGCCCAGTAGGCCATCGTCCAGGCGAAAAAGGCGACGAGTTGCCGCGGTCCCGGCAGCTGCTTCAAGGCGCCGACGAAGGTGTCGACAATTCCCGCCACCTTGTCCGCGAGGGCCGGGCTCGCCCAGCCCACCACCCAGCGCACCATGGCCACCGCGCGGTCGTGGTGCCAGGCGGCGAAGAGCAGAAAGAGGAGCCCTCCGAAGAAAATGGCGAACATGACATTGGCGCCAATTCGCACCAGGCGCACGTCCGGCGCTCCGGGGGGGACGAAGAAGAGGAGCCCCCGCAAAAGAAGGGCGACGAAGAGACCGTCGGTAATCCGCTCCAGAACCACGCTCGTCATGGCCGCGCTGCGGCGAATGGTCGTCCGCTGGGCAATCAGGAAGGGCCGGGCAAACTCCCCCAGCCGGAAGGGAAGCACGAGCAACATCATGAAGCCGATGGCGCTTGCGTCGTTGAGTGGACGGAAGGGGACTTTGGCCAAGCTGGACAAAAGGCAGCCCCAGCGCAGCGTCCGGAAGAGGTGAATGAGGAAGAGGACGAGGAGGTATGGCAAGAGCCACACGTAGTGCGCCGCGCGGAGGCTCGCCCACTGCTCGGACCAATGGGTGTCCCGGAAGGTCCACGCCGTGAAGGCCACGGTGACTGCGAGGCTCGCCAGAAGCTTCAGGCCCCGCCTCACGAGAGCGCCTCTCCCCGGAGAATGCGCTCCGGGTGCTCGGAGAGAAGCGCCTTCAGGGCTTCGGCCCCGGCCCGCGCCTCGAGCTCCTGGAGCGCCTTCCCCACCCACAGCCGCGCATCCACCGGACCGTGCAAGTCCGTGGCCGCCACGCCGTAGAGCCCCACGTCCAGGAAGTCCCTGGCCAGCCGTCGAGCCGCGGGCCCGTAGCGGTTGACGAGCGCGCCGACGTCCAACTGCAGCCTCGCTCCGAGGCGCACCACTTCCGCGGCCCGACCCGGCCGTTGGAATTCCTGACAGCGCTCGGGGTGGGCAAACAACGGGATGACGCCTCGGCGCACCATCCGGAAGACGAGGTCCGGAAGCGCCGGCACCGGCGCCTGGTAAGGCGCTTCTACGAGGACGTAGCGTCCGCCGTTGACTGGCCGCGAGGCCGGCGTCCCCAGGCCCTCGAGGAAGCCGTCCAGCACCAGGGCGTGCTCGGCGTTGGAGTAGAGCCGCAGCGGAATGGCGGCCTTGGCCAAAGCGCTCTCCAGGGCGGCCCGGGCTTCGGTGCACGCTGCGGCCGATGCAAATTCGGGTCGGGCATGCGGGCTCGGCGCCACGGCGACAAACCCCAAGTCCACCAGGGCGCGGGCCATTTCCAGAGCGTCTTCTTGCGTCCGCGCGCCGTCATCCACCCCCGGCAGAAGGTGGCAGTGCAAGTCGACGTAGCCAGCCATGGAGCTCAGCGGCCGCCCTCATCCTCTTCTTCGGGACGAGACGCCGGGAGCTCCGGCTCCCCGTCGAGGGAGCGGTCCGGGACCCGGTACTCCTCGCCGAGCCAGCGCCCCAAGTCCACCTGCCGGCACCGGGGCGAGCAGAAGGGCGCGCTCGGGTTACCGGAGCGCGGCGGTGTGGGCTTGCGACAGCTGGGACAGACGGCGGCCATGGGGCGGTCCCTCCATAACCAAAGACGGCGACACCGCGCCAGAGCTACCCTCGGGGCGCTTGGTGGTAAACGTGAAAACGCCCACCCATGAAGGCCCTGCGCATCATCCATCCCGGGAGTGAAAACGGGATTGAGTTGGCCGACGCCCCGGAGCCCGTATTGGGCCCGGCGGACATCCTCGTCCAAGTGCACGCCACGGCCCTCAACCGCGCCGACCTCCTTCAAGTGCTGGGCCGCTACCCACCTCCGCCCGACGTCCCCCAGGACATCCCCGGTCTCGAGTACGCCGGCACCGTGGTGGCCATGGGGCCCAAGGCTTTGCGCTTCAGGGTGGGGGACCGCGTCATGGGCTTGGTGGGCGGGGGCGCCTTCGCCGAGCGCCTGGTGACGCAAGAGCGCGAGGCGCTCCTCATCCCCGAAGGGCTCGGCTTCGAGCAGGCGGCCGCCGTGCCGGAGGCCTTTCTCACCGCCTTCGACGCTCTCGTCTTACAGGGCGGCCTGCAGCCGCATGCTCGGGCGCTCATCCACGCTGTGGCCAGTGGTGTGGGGACGGCGGCGCTGCAGCTCGTCCGGACCTTCCGCGGCGAGGCCCTGGGGACGGCGCGCAGCGCGGACAAGCTGGAGCGCTGCCGAGAGTTGGCACCCTTTCATCCACTGCTTGTCGACGGCGGCGAGCCGCGCTTCGCGGACCGGGTGCTGGCCCTCACCCAGGGCCAAGGCGTGGACGTCGTCATCGACTGCGTGGGTGGCCGCTACCTGGGGGAGTCTGTGGCTTGCCTTGCGTCCTTTGGCCGCGTGGTCGAGGTGGGGACGCTGGACGGCACCAAGGCGCAGCTCGACCTCCGGCAGCTCATGGGAAGGAGAGCCCGGGTGGTGGGGACGCTTCTGCGGAGCCGGCCACTCGAGGAGAAAATCACCCTCGCTCGACGCTTCGAGGCCGAGGTGCTTCCGGATTTCACCACCGGCGCCTTGCGTCCAGTGGTGGAACGCGTCCTACCGGCGCGCGACGTCCGGATGGCGCTGGCCCACATGGCCGCCAATGCCTCCGTCGGAAAGCAGGTCCTGAGCTGGGAGAGTGGCGCCTGAAGAGAGTGCGCCCCAGAGGCCGAGTCCGGACGCTGTGGCGGCCGTGTGCCGTCGCGCTGTGTGCCCTTGCGCCCGTGGGCCACGCCGACGTGAGCAAGCGCCACTCCGCGGTGGTGGAGGTGGTGCAGAAAGTCAGCCCGGCCGTCGTCTTCATCGGCACGGAGCAGGCCGTGGACCGGCGGCTTCGCGGCTCGACGCCGGAGGAGTACTTCACCGGCCGGGCGCCCTCCCAGGGGACGGTGCACTCGCTGGGGAGCGGCGTGTTGATTGACAGCTCCGGCCTCGTCGTCACCAACGACCACGTCATCCGTGGCGCGGCGGCCATCCACGTGGTGCTGGCCGACGGGCGCCAGCTGGACGCGGACGTGGTGGGAAGCGACGCGAGCAACGACTTGGCGCTGCTGCGCGTGCAAGGCAAAGGGCCGTTCCCGGCGGCCAGGCTTGGGACGTCTGCGGACTTGATGATTGGGGAGACGGTGGTGGCCATCGGCTCGCCGCTGGGGCTCCAGAAGACGGTGACGGTGGGTGTCCTGTCCGCGGTGGGGAGGAGCTTTAAGGCCGACAACGACCAAGTCTTCGACGACTTCCTTCAAACCGACGCCGCCATCAACCCCGGCAACAGTGGCGGCCCCCTCCTCAACCTCGACGGAGACGTCATCGGCATCAACTCGGCGATTTTGGCCAGCGCCCAAGGCATTGGCTTCGCCATTCCCGTCGACAAGGTGCGCCGAATCGTCGCCGAGCTGAAAAGCTTCGGGAAGCTTCGGCCCGCGTGGGTGGGCCTGGAGGTGGTGCCCCTCACGCCCGCGGTGGCCCGGAAGCTGGGGTGGGAACGCACCCACGGCGTGATGGTAGGACACATACAGGCCGGTAGTCCTGCCGCGCTGGCCGGCGTCCGCGCCGGGGACGTGGTGACGGACGTCGCCGGCTCGCCGGTGGAGGACGTCGGGGACTTGGACGCACGCCTCCGGGGGTACCCGGCCCGGACGTCCTTCGCCTTGGGCGTCTTCCGTGCCGGCCGGGAGCTCAATCTCACGGTGACACCCGAGAAATTCCCGGGCGCCATGGTGGATTCGCTCAGCTGGGAGCGACTTGGATTGAAAGTTTCCACGGCCAAGGGGGCGGTGGTGGTTGTGGGTGTGCGCAGTCGTAGCCAGGCGGCGCAGTTTGGCCTGCAGCCTGGGGACTTCGTCACGCGGCTCAACAACGAGCCGGTGGCCACCCTGGACGGCTTCCGCGACGCCCTCATGTCGAGCCAGGGCCGGGTGCTGCTCCTGGTGCGGCGGGGTGCCTTTACCTACTACTTTGGGTTTCGTTTTTGAGACGGGCGAGCAGACCGCAGTAGCATCCGCTTCGGACGACACACCACAGATGGCCAACCCCACGTACAGGCCGGTCGGGCCGCTCTTGGCCGGTACCCGTTCGACGGCCGTGCTCGGCATTGAAGAGGCACTCAATGGGCCGGGTCGGGCGGTGGTGCTGGTGTGGGCGCCGGCTGAGCTGAGAAAGGACGAGGAGCGGGCCAACCAGCTGCAGCGGGAGACGCGCCGCGCCTCCGAGCTCGAGCACCCGCACATTGTCACCGTCTACGGGTTGGCCACGTTGTCCGAGGGCCTGGCCCGCGTCGTCGAATTCGTCGACGGCGAGTCGCTGCGCCAGGTGCTGGACTTGGTCGCGCCTCTGCCCCCGCGCATCGCCGCGCGCGTCGTCGCCGATGTCGCCCTCGGCGCCCACTACGCGCACCTCGCCGGCAATGACGACGGCTCGCCCATGGTGCACGGGGACCTCCGCCCGGAAACCGTCATGGTCACCTACGCCGGCAAAGCCAAGGCTTCCGGCTATGGCGCCCTGGCTGTCGCGCCACGGGAGGCCTCGGGACTGCGGGTGGTCAACCGTCGCCGCTACGCTGCACCGGAGCAGATTATTGGGGGCCGCACCGCCAGCACCCCGCAGACGGACGTCTTCCTCCTGGGCCTTCTCTTGTACGAGATGGTGAGCGGACAAAAGCCTTGGGACGGCGAGCCGGACCTGGACCACGCCGCGGTTTCCCGCCCCTTGCCGCTCGAGCCCGAGGACCACATCCCCGCCGAGCTCGTGCCGGTGCTGGAACGGGCCACGCGCAAACGCGCCTCGGACCGCTACCCCACCGCGCTCGCCTTCCGGGACGCGGTGGACCAGGCGCTCTCGCTCGCCCCGCACTCGGACGTGGCCGCCTTCATGGAGCGGCATTTCCCCAAGGAGAACTCACCGCGGGCCGCCCGCTCGCAAGTGCTGGCCGAAGCGCGGGCCGCACAGTCCCGTCGACAAGAGGAGGCGCGCGCGCGCGCCGCGAAACTGCCGCCTCCTCCTCGGCCCGTCCCGGAAACCGTCGGCGAGCCCGACCCCGGCTTCGACTGGCGGGGCCGCCTTCCCCAACTCTTCGGGGCGGTGGTGGCCGTGGTGTTGGTGGGAACCATCTTCATCGCCAGCCGGAACGCCAAAACCAAGCCGATGATTGTCGCACCGCCCGCTGCCCCGACCGCGGCCGCCATCAGCACCGAGCCGCCCGTCGCCGCTCCGCCCCCGCAGCCCGTGGCCTCCCGGGACCCGGGCCACACCGAGACACGAACCGACGCTTCCCCCGCATCCGGGGCCAAGGCGCCCACGCTGCCCACCCCCTCCACGGATGGGCGGCTGTCCCCCGCCCCCGCCCTCGGCCGCAGCCCCACCACCCTGCTTGAGCTCACCGTGGAGCCAGTGGTGGACGTCACCCTGGACGGCGTCAAGGTGGGGCGCTCCCCGGTTACCGTGGCCGCGGCGCCTGGCAAGCGGGTGGTGGAACTCGTGGACAAGTCCCGCGGCATCGACGTGAAGCGCGCCGTCATGGTGGGCAAGGAGGGGGTGACGCGGCAGGCCTTCACCATTGGCCATGGCACGCTCACCGTGAAAATGCCGGACGGCGCCTCGCTGGCGCTCGACGGCCGCGTCCTGGGGACGCGGCCTGGGAACGAAATTCTTGTCTACGAGGGCACGCACCACCTCAAAGTGACGCTGGGAGATGCCGTTTGGCAGGAGTCCTTCACCATCCGCCCCAACGACACCCTCAAGTACGACGTCGCGCTCAAGCCGAGCGGCAACTAGGCCGGGACTTCTCGCGGGTGGGGGTGGTGGCTGAGCGCCACGCGGTTTCCCTCCGGGTCTCGCACGTACAGCGTCCACTCCGTCTCGTGCTCGACGGGCACCCGGGCGCGGGCCAGCTCCCTCCGGACCCGCTCCCGCTCGGTGGCAGAAATCCGGAGCGCAACCAGAAACCAGCCCGGCACCGCATTGCGGAAGCTGGCCGGTACTGCCGGAGCCCCAGTCACCGTCTCCAGCGCCAGAAAGGCCCCGGGGAGCCCCAGCCACACACTGCGTGGCTTCCCGTCCTCCCCCAGGTGCTCCTCGAGGAGAGAGAGCCCCAGCACCTCACGGTAGAAGGCCACCATGGGCCCGAGCGCCCGGACTTGGAGCGCCACGTGGTGGAGTCCCTCGAGCTTCATGCGCCCCCTGGTTGCGAGGGCCCCACGGCGCGCGCCTCGAGCACGGGCTCTGCGTCCAGGAGGAGCTCGGCGCGCGGCACGGACGGCTCCGCAGGGCCGACGGCCGGCGGAAGCTCGCCCGTCCTGTCGAGCTCGAGGGCCAAAAAGGCGTCCAGCCGCACCAAGAGGGCCACCGCGGAGGCCAGGCTGGCGATGGACAGCTCGACGAGCGTCGCTCCGCGGGCGAGGGGCAGGGCGGTGGGTGCCGCCATCCCCACCACCGCCGCGGCCAGGCCGCCCACGGCGGCAGCCAGCACCGCCGTCACCACCAGAAGCCCCAACGGCACCCAGGGCCGCGCGAGCAACGCCCGCGCCGCCTCCCACAGCGCCACCGAGGCTGGCTCGTCGCGGAGGACACAACGCACCAGCGCCATCTCCACGACGAGTTGAAGGAAGACGGCGCCCAGTGGGCCCAAGGTGAGGGCCAGGGAAAGGCCCAGGGCCCCACTCAGCCCTCCGCCTCCGTGTAGCAGGCCCCGCAGGAAGAGGACGAGGCCTGAGGCGCCAACCAAGAGTTGCCATCCCGTCCAGGCGAAGACGGCCGCCCCGGCCAGCACCGCCCAACGGAGGGAGCGCTGGACGGTGACGGCCATGGCCTCTCTCAGCGTTGGCACGTCTCCGCCGCGCAACAAGTGGGCACCCTGTCGCACCGCGCCCCCAAGGACATTGGCCTCCAACAGCCACGCCACCGCCGTCGCTCCGAGGAAGCAGAGGAAGCGCGCGGCCTCGCTCCGGCCAGCCGCTGCGCCCAGTCCGCTGCGCCACAACGACGTGGTGCACAGGGCGGTGGCCAGCGCCGCAAGACCGAGCACCAGGCCCGGGGCGGCACGGGCCAGGCCGGTGGAGACGCCCAGGCCGAGGGCGCGACGGAAACTCAACGGCGTCACTGGGGCTGTACCGGCGGGGCCGGCGGCGGCGGGGGCACCGTGGAGCCCCCCTCGGGCTTTCCGGCCTTGTTGAGCGAGCCGTCGTTGGTGACTGTCATCCGCACCAGCTCGCGCAGAATGTGGTTCCGCTTCAAGTTACCGAGAATGGTGCGCAAGTCGTCGTAGACGGAAGGGTCGTTCACCAGGGCGCCGAGCGTCCCCTCCCCGCTCCGAATGGTGCCGGTGATGGCTTTCAAATCCTCCGCCACACCGCCCAGGTTGGCGAAGAGGTGGCTCGAATCGCCGTAGACGAGTTGGTGAATGGCGCCGTCCTTGCTCGTCCGGGCGTCGTGGATGAGCGTCCCCAATTCCGAGGCGGCCTGCCCCAGCTCGTCCACCGCCTTACCGCCCTGGGGGTCATAGAAGAGGGCGTGCAGCGCCCCCTGGCCGGTGCGGGCCGCTTCCAGGAGTGCGTCGACTTGGTTGACGGCATGGTCGACCCTGGTGGCCACGCTGCCCAGGCGCGCCACCAGCGCCTGGGTGTCTTCGGCGGTTTCCTTGTCGTAGATGAGGGCATGGGCCGCGCCCGGGCCCTTCTCCACGCGTCCAAAAATACTGCGGAAGGAAGCCAGCGTGGCGGCGACGTCGTCCTTCAGCGTCGGGTCCGAGTAGGCCGCCACCGTCCGCCGCAAGTCCTTGGTGATGGCGACGGCGTTCTCCAGCACCTCGCCGCCATTCTTGAGCAGCGTGGTGAGCTCGCCAGACGAGCCAATCTGGATTTCGCCACCGGGGGGAATGACCGGTGTTTTGGAGGACCCCATGGAGATGTCGATGGCTTTGTCGCCCAGGACGCCCCGGCCGGTAATTCGCGCCACGGAGTCGGCGCGGACGCGATTGGAGAAGCGACGGGCCAGCTCGATTTTGACGTCGATGCGCGGGTCCTCCACGTCGGAGAGAAAATCAATCCCGCTCACCCGCCCCACTTCCAAGCCGCCCACCCACACCGGGGAGTCCGTCTTCAGGCCCTCCACGTTCTCGAAATACATGTGGTAGCTGACCTGCCGGTCGAAGACGCGGTTGGCCTTGCCGATGAGCAGCACCACCAGCGCCAAGAGGGCCAAGGTCAGGGCGACGAAAACGCCGGCACGGACAATGGTGCGGCGCTCCCTCTGTTCCGCCGTCTGTTGCGTCATGCCACCACTCCCTCGTTTCCGGCCCGCGGCAAACGCGCATCAAGAAAGGCGCGCACTTCGCTGTTTCGACTGGCCTTCATCTCGGCCACCGTGCCGACCTGGACGATTTTTCGGTTGGCCAAGAGCGCCATGCGGTCCGACACGTAGAAGGCGGAGGGCATGTCGTGTGTCACCACGATGGAGGTGCACCCAAGCTCGGTTTTCATCCGGAGGATGAGGTCCTCGATGATGCGGGTGCTGATGGGGTCGAGCCCGGTCGTCGGCTCGTCCCAGAGGATGACTTCTGGCTCGGTGGCGATGGCGCGCGCCAGCCCCACCCGCTTCTTCATACCTCCGGAGAGGTCCGCCGGGGTCATCGCCTCGATGCCAGGCAGGTTCACCAGCTTTAAAGTTTTCGCCACCCGGTCCTTGAGCTCCTCACGACCCATGTTTGGGAAATGCTCCCGCAGGGGGTAGGCGATGTTCTCTCCCACCGAGAGCGAATCAAACAGCGCTGAGCCCTGGAAGACATAAGCCACCTGCCTCCGGACTTCGAGAAACTGCTGCTCCGAGAGGTAGGTAATTTCCTGGCCCTTGAAGTCGATGCGTCCCGAGTCCGGATGCAGCAGTCCGATGAGCGACTTGAGGAGCACGCTTTTCCCAGTTCCCGAGCCGCCGATGACGGTCAGCGTCTCCTGCGGCCGGATGCTGAGGTTCAGGCCGTCGAAGACCACCTTCGCCCCGAAGGACTTGTGCAAGTCCTCGAAGCGGATGAAGTCAGCCCCGGGTCCACTCACTTGAGCACCAGGAGGAGGAGCTTGGTGAGAAAGAAATCCGCCACCAGCACCGACACCGAGGCGACCGCCACCGTCTCGGTGGTGGCGCGGCCGACGCCCTCCGTCCCTCCCGACACCTGGAAACCCTGGTAGCACCCCACGGCTCCGACGATGGCGCCGAAGACGACCGACTTGCCGACCCCACTGAAAAAGTCCTTGAGCTCCACCGTATCCAGCGCCGACTCGTAAAACTGCACCAGCGGGATGTGGTACTCGAAATTCACCACCGCCGCGCCGGCCGCCATGCCCATCACGTCGGCCAGGACTGTGAGCAGCGGCAGGACGATGATGCAGGCCCACAGTCGCGGCGAGACCAGTTTCTTCACCGGGTCGGCGCCCAGCGCCCGGATGGCGTCGAGCTGCTCGGTGACTTTCATTGACCCGAGCTCGGCGGCGATGCCCGAGCCAATGCGGCTCCCAACGGTGAGCGCGGTGAGCACCGGGGCGAGTTCCCGGAAAATGGTCAGCACCGCCACTTTGCCGACGGTGTGAGCGACGCCAAACCGTCCGAGAAAGAATCCAAATTGAAGGCAAATCACCAAGCCGGCAAAAATGGCCGTGAAGGTGCCGATGGAGAGGGAGCGAACGCCGAGCGACTCCACCTGGTAGACCAGAGCCTCCAAGTCCAACGGACGACGCCAGGCGCGCACCAGCGCCCGGCCGGCGAGCACGAAGCATCCGCCCAGCTGCCTCAGTGCCTCCTGCGCCCGTGCCCGGAGGGGCAGAATCTGCTGCAGCTCCTCCCCCACCAGTTCCGCCAGGGACTCGGGCTTGCCGGCTTCCGGCGCCTGGGACTCAGGACTCACTTCTTGTTCTCCGTGGCGAAGCCGTCCACCAGGGCCTGAAACTGCCCGTGACGCGCCTCGTAGCCGCCCACCGGTGCGACGTAGGCGAAGTCGTAGATGCAGCCGTCTTTCTTCAGCACCACCAACTCGAGCTCGCGCTCCACGCCGTCCATCTTTGCGGTGTAGTGGGAGAAGAGCGCGTCGCGGCCGTCGAGCGTCTGCGTCTTTTGCTCCAGCTTGTGGACGTCGGTGAAACCGATGAGGAGCTGCCGGTTGAGGGCCACCAACGGGATGTCCTCATAGTCCTGGCACGTCGAGTTCACCCAGAAGGCGTAGGCCGGGGGGCTCGTCACCCAGGAAAAGTCGCTGTCCTTGAGGTTCACTTGATGCCAATCGGTCGGGATGGGGCCGACGCGGTAGCGGGTGTCGGGGGTGGTCACCACGCCTTCGTGCAAAGAGACACTGCGGCAACCGCCGAGCAGCAGCCCCACGGCGAAGACAACCATGGCGCCCGGGCGCCTCGGAGAGAGCACGTCCACGTGGCGGCACAGCCTATACGTGCCGATGGACGGACTATACCGACATTCGGTTGACTCTGCACGTCCGTTCAGGCACCGTATGTTTTCGAAAAAGACGGCGGCGGCCCCCTTTTAGGGCGGTCCCCTCGGGAGGGCACACGATGGAAGAGCTCACCGGACGGCAGCGCGAGATTCTCCAATTCATCGTCAAGGAGACGGAGGAGCGCGGCTACCCCCCCACCATTCGGGAAATCGGTGAGGAAATGGACATCCGTTCCACCAATGGCGTGAACGACCATCTCAAAGCCCTGGAGCGCAAGGGGTACGTGCTCCGCGGCGAGCAGCAGTCCCGGGCCCTGGTGCCCACCAAACGGGCCCGCTTGGTGCTGGGCATCGGTGCCGGCCGCCGCGACGCCAACCTCGTGGAAGTCCCGGTGCTGGGCCGGGTCGCCGCCGGCGTTCCCCTGCTGGCGGTGGAGAATGTCGAGGACTCAGTCAAAATCGACAGTTTCCTTCTGGGTGGGACGGGCAAGGAAGTCTTCGCTCTCCGGGTGAAGGGAGAGTCGATGATTGACGACGGGATTCACGACGGGGACTACCTCTTCGTGAAGAAGACGCCCACCGCCGCAGCCGGGGACATCGTCGTGGCCCTCATCGAGGACGAGGCCACCTGCAAGCGCTATTTCCCCGAGGGCGACCGCATCCGTTTCCAGCCCGCCAACCGCACCATGTCCCCCATCTACGTCAACAAGTCCCAGTTTCGCTCCACCATGATTTTGGGCCAGGTGGTGGGCGTCTACCGCAAGGTGCACTGAAAAAGGGCCACGGCCCTTCACGCCCTCACGGCGGAGCCGGGACTGGCCCGAGGAAACGCAGCGGGTCCACCGGCTCTCCCTCCACCCTCACCTCGAAGTGCAAGTGGGGGCCGCTCGTCTTCCCTGATTCTCCGACGGTGGCGATGACTTGGCCCAGTCGGACGGTTTGGCCAGTCCGCACACGCAAGTCTCGGCTGTGGGCGTACACGGTAACCAAGCCCTTCTCATGGCCGACGACGACGATGAGGCCATAGCCCGACTGGGGGCCGGCGAAGAGCACCATCCCCTCCCCAGCAGTCCGCACCGGCGTGCCCGCGGGCGCGGCCAAGTCAATCCCGTCGTGAGGCTCCCGGCCCTTCTTCCCGAAGCGCGCATAGAGGACACCGCGGAGCGGCCACTGGAGGACGCCGGCCGGCGCGGAGGCAATGGACCCTCGAGGCGCAACCGAGGCCCGGCCCGCGGTGAGAGAGGCCTTGGGCGCCTCAGCCCCGGGCATCGGACCAATGCTCGCTGAGATGGCCGCGGACTTCTCGGCCAAAGGAGGGGCAGCGACAGGCGCGGACGTCGGACGCGCCACGGGAGCCGTCGGGTGGTCGAAAGCCCGGGCCAAGTCCGCGGGAAGCGGGACGTCCGCCGGCGCCTTGGCGGTGGTGTCGAAGGCCTTGAGGAGGTCCGGAGGAAGCGGTTGGCCGGCGCGCGGTTCCACCGCCGTCTCCCACACTTTGGCCACCGGGGGCTGCACCGCTTCCTTCTGCGCGGGCGCCGTTTGGGAGGGGGTTCCAGCCGCGGGCTCGACGGCCCCGGGAATGAGTAAGTCCGAGCCCACCACCAGCGTGGCAGAGACGTCGAGGCCGTTGGCCGCGGCGAGCTCTTCGGCGGTGAGCCCGTAACCTTTGGCAATGCGAAACAACGTCTCCCCCTTCTCCACGCGGTGGACGCCGCGCACCACCTCGGGCTCGGGATGCGTCGTGGCGGTGGACGGGGCACGGGCCCAGGCCGGGAGCGTGCCGTCGCCGGGTTGTCCAGCGCGTCCGCCTGCGCAGGCGGCGAGCAGGAGCCAACCGAGCGCAAGGGCGCGCGCGGGGCGGCTCCCGCGCCTCATCCAGCCTCCGCCAGGCGCGGCTGAAAGCCTGTCAGCTTCCAGCGCGCCACTCGCTCGACCAGGGCGCCATCGGTGAGGTCGAGCACCATGGGTGTGACGGAAATCACCCGGTCGTCGAAAATGGCGTTGCAGTCGCTGCCGGGGATGTCCTCGTGCTGGTAGGCGTTTCCGCCAATCCAGTAGTAGCGCCGGCCTCGGGGGTCGACTTTCTCGACCACCGCGTTTCCGTAGCTGTGTCGCCCGAGCCGGGTGATGGCGTACCCCTCGGGCTGTCCCTCGGGAATGTTGACGTTGAGGAGCAGCCGGTTTGGAAGCGCCTCGGCCAGGGCTGCCGCCACGAGCGCGCGAGCGAAGCGCGCAGCCGGCGCGAAGTCGGTGGGCTTCCGAGACACCAGACTGAACGCGATGGCGGGGACGCCGAGGAGACTGGCCTCCATCGCGGCCGCCACCGTGCCGGAGTAGATGACGTCATCGGCCAGGTTCGGTCCGTGGTTGATGCCGGCCACGGCCATGTGCGGCAACTCATCCTTCATCAAATGGTGGATGGCCAAGTAGGCGCAGTCGGTGGGCGTGCCATCCACGCTGTACCAGCGCTCCTTCACCTTACGAATGCGAAGTGGCCGGTGAAGGGAAATGGCATGCGAGGCGGCGCTCTGCTCCACCTCGGGCGCCACCACCCACACCTCGCCCAGCGGTGCCATGGCCGCGGCGAGCGCCTCCAGGCCTGCGGAGAGCACCCCGTCGTCATTGGACACCAGGATGCGGATGGCTAGCCCTTCCCGCGCACACGAAAAGCGCTCGGGCCCGCGAATCGCGCCGTGCCGCCGAGCTGCTCTTCAATTCGCAGCAACTGGTTGTACTTGGCCACGCGGTCCGTCCGCGAAGCCGAGCCGGTCTTAATTTGCCCACAGTCCATGGCCACCGCGAGGTCGGCAATGGTGACGTCCTCCGTCTCGCCCGAGCGGTGCGACATCACCGTCGTGTAGCCGGCGCGGTGCGCCATCCGCACCGCCTCAAACGTTTCGGTGAGCGTCCCAATCTGGTTCACCTTCACCAGGAGGGAGTTGGCCACGCCTGCGGCAATCCCCTTGGCCAGCCGCACGGGGTTGGTGACGAAAATGTCGTCCCCCACCAGCTGGACTTTGGCTCCCAGCGCGCGGGTGAGCAGGGCCCAGCCCTCCCAATCATCCTCCGCCATCCCATCTTCGATGGAGAGAATCGGGTAACGGGCACAGAGCTCTTGGTAGTACCCCACCATCGCCGCCGGCTCGTACTCCTTGCCCTCTCCCTTCAGCCGGTACCGGCGGGTCTTGGCGTCGAAGAATTCGCTCGCCGCGGGGTCGAGCGCCAAGGCCACCTGCTCTCCTGGACGGTAGCCGGCCGCACCGATGGCTTCGACGATGACCTTCAGGGCCTCCTCGTTCGCCGGGAGGTCCGGCGCGTAGCCACCCTCGTCCCCCACGGCCGTGCTCAGCTTGCGCGCCTTGAGGCCCCTCTTCAGCGCGTGAAAGACTTCCGCCCCCCAACGCAGGGCCTCGGCGAAGCTCGGCGCTCCGAGGGGCACAATCATGAACTCCTGAATGTCCACCCGCGTGTCGGCATGAGCACCGCCATTCAGCACGTTCATCAACGGCAGCGGCAAGGTGCGCGCGTTGACGCCCCCGAGGTAGCGGTACAGCGGTAGACCGACCGAGCTCGACGCGGCATGGGCAGTCGCCAGCGAGACGCCGAGGATGGCATTGGCCCCAAGCTTTCCCTTGTTGGGCGTGCCGTCGGTGCCAATCAGCCGCTGGTCGACGGCGGCTTGGTCCAGCGCATCCATCCCCAGGACAGCCGGTGCGAGGACCTCCTCGACGTTGGCCACCGCCTTTCGGACGCCCTTGCCCCCGTAGCGTTTGGGCTCCTGGTCTCGAAGCTCCACCGCCTCGTGCACTCCGGTCGAGGCCCCGGAAGGCACCGCTGCGCGTCCCATCGCGCCGTTTTCGAGCTCGACTTCAACCTCGACCGTCGGGTTGCCGCGCGAGTCCAGAATCTCGCGCGCCCGCACGCTGGCAATGTCAGGCATGGTACTTCGGGGTTCTATGGCCAGGTGCCAGGTGGGGCAAGGACCCGACCCGAGCGCTCAGCCGAGCAAGTCAATGATGACGACGCCGCGCTTCGCCGGCTCTTCGTTGATGTCGCTCTTGCGCACCGGGCGGTCCAGCTCTGGCTCGGGAAGCGGCAGCTCGACGGCCGGACGCTCCTCACGACGACGCTCGCGCTTGCGGACCTCGTCGATGATGAATGTCTCCAGCGTCTCCACTGTGCCTCGCTTCCTCTTCCTTTAGACGCACGAGGTGCCCCGGCGATTCCAGGGTCCCCGCAACCAGCCACATTGTAATGGGCTGGGGCGGGCCCGCAAGGCTCTGGCCTGCGGGTGGCGGGACAACCCACACCCAAGGGCGAAGGAGGAGCTCGTCGCTTTGTACCCTCCCGATGCTAACGTCCTGGCTTTCCAGGGCTCCCAGGGCGCAGACGCAGCCACAACGCGACCTCCATGGTGCCTCTGTGGGGAGCCAGCGTCGCCCGGAAATTCCTCCGGCCACTAGGCCCGGGTCCCCGTCTGGGGGGCCGCCGCACCGCTGCCGCAGGTTCAGCGTCGCAGAGGCCGTGCCCCTGTGGGGCCTCACCGCGCATTGCTTGCGCCGTCGAGGCCCCTTCATTTCGGCGTCGCGGGGGCCGTAAAGAGGACATGCCTCCTGGGGAGTCCGACCGAAACCCGAGGCGTGCCGCAATGGGAGGCTCTGCGAAGGCGTAAAACAGTGCAGCCGCTGACGCGCCTACTGAGGCGCGTGAACTCGCCCACCGGGAGGCCGTCCTGATGAGATGGACACTACAGCCACTCTGCCTCGCGCTGGTGTTTGCCGTTGCGCCGTCGGCGCAGGCGGCAGATGGCGCGGCCCTCTATGACAAGGTGTGCTCGTCCTGCCATGGCAAGGAGGGGAAAAACGGTAAGGACATCCCCATTGCCGGCCGCTCGGAGCAAGTCGTGACCGCGAACATCAAGGACCATCCTCTTTCCATGAACACCTTCCATCTCTCGGCCAAGCAAATCAAAGCCATCGCGACCTACGTCGCAGGGCTGAAGCCGTAAGAAGAGCCGGCCCAGCCGTCGCCCAAGAAGTCTAGACGTCGCGTTTCCGGGAAGTCGGAGGGTGGCAACTCCCGGCTCCACTCTCCCCCTGTTGCACCAGAGAGAGGGGGGCTCGCTCATCCCTGGGCCGGACGCGCCCGCGCTCTCATCTAACCGGACGAGTCACCGCTAGACTCTCTAGAGTTCCTCCACCTCAGTATGCCCACCGGCTCGCAATCCCGAACGCTTGGGTCCCGCCTGGCGCTGCCCCTCGCCGTGCTACTCGTGACGCACGTGGTGGGCGTGGCTGGCTATTACTGGCTCTGGCGCGACGTCGGTGGAACTTGGATGGACGCCCTCTTCATGACGTTCACGACCATCGCCACCATTGGCTACGGAGAGGTGAAGCCCCTTGACACAGCGGGGCGACTCTTCACGATGGCCATTGCCGTGGCTGGCATCGGGACGCTCTTCTACACATTCTCCGTAGGGCTGGACCACCTCACCAGCGACGCCGTGCGGTCGGCAAGGAGGACACGCCGAATGCAACAGCGCATAGACTCGCTGAGCGGACATTGCGTCCTGGCTGGGTACGGCCGCGTGGGCCGGGAGGCGGCTCACGAGCTGCGGCAGGCTGGAACGCCAGTCGTGGTCATCGACCCCTCGGCTGAGACCGCTGCGGCCGCAGCCGACGCCGGCTTCCTGGTGCTGACCGGCGACGCGACGGACGATGCTGTGTTGCGCGCCGCGGGCGTTTCTCGCGCAAAGGGCCTGGTGGTCACGACGGACCGCGACGCCACGAACCTCTACGTCATCCTTTCCGCGCGGCTGCTCAATGCAGGGCTCTTCATTGTCTCCCGAGCGGTCGACGAGGGTTCAGCACCGAAGCTGCTCCGCGCCGGAGCGAATCGAGCCGTCAGCCCTTACGCCATCGGCGGGCGTCGACTGGCGCATCTGATTCACAGTCCGCGCGTCGTGGATTTCTTCGAGACGGCGCTCCAGCGCGGCCATCATGCACTTCGGGTGGCGGATGTGGCCTTACCTCCGAGCGTTGGCGGGCGTACCCTGCAATGGCTGCTCGCCTCGAGTGGGACGACCACCGTCCTCGCCGTGTTCCGAGCGGACCAAGTCTTGCCTTCGCCCGCCTCGGACCTCCTGCTCATGGCGGAGGACCATGTCCTCGTCCTCGGCACGGAAATGCAGGTCGACGCCATCGAGCGCACCGTCACCACTGCGTGAGGAGGCCTCTGGGGGGACCCCCGGGAGCGCATCCTTCCGACGACCTTCGGCCAGTCTCAGGGATGGCTCACGCGCCACAGCAATGTCCGGTACGCGGGAATGTCCTTCAACGCTGCCTCGGCCTGCGGCAAAACACTCTTCACCTCGTCGGCTTCGTGGAGAGACAGCACAGCCGCGAACTCCTTCAGCGTGTCCTGGAAGGCCTCCAAATCCCAGCTTGCCAGTAGAGCTGTGAGCTCATCCATGAGCTGAACAATCTTCCGATGCTGGCCGCGAATCCGAGCAAACGGTGGGCATTTCAAGTTCTCCTCAAGAATCACCAACAGCTCGTCCTCTACGAGAAGGTGCCGCTCTTCCTGAAGTCGAAATTCTCCGAAGCGCTTCGACGCGGTCACGAACGACTGCCCAGCAGCGAGTTGCTGCACGTCAGCCAGGACGGCGTCCAGATGACGGTGCGACTCTCGGAGGTGGTGCCAAAGTCCCTGCGTCAACTCGTTGCTCGACGTCATGGCCACCTCCGAGGGACAAGAAGCGCCCCGGATTCAAGCAACCCCTGGTGGAACGGACATTCTCGTCAGCCGTCAGCCGTCAGGCCATTCCCCCAGCCCCCTCCCCGCGCGACGCGCTCCCGACATAGGAGTCTCCTCCAGCGGAGCCAATGCGTCCGGCCGTCGCGGAGGGAAAGGCGATTGGCTAGAAAATGGTGTGCGCCGACCTCCTGTTCCGTCGTTTTGAGCTCTCTTTGAATCCAACGCTGCAAACCGGGGGCCACGAAGTCACGACCCGACTTGTGGCGAGCAAGGGCGCAGAGCCGCCTCGAGGCGCGCAACAATTGCGCGACTCCAACGAGGCTTGACCCAGGTCTCCACCAGTTGCCGCTGGCACACAACATGAACTCGGTGACGTTCTGGAGGCAGCGTCATGAGGCTCTACGAGGTGATGAGCAAGAAGGTGAAGACAGCTGCAGGTTCCGAAGACGCGGAGGCCGCATTCTTTCGGATGAAGAGCGACGGGATTCACCATCTGGTGGTGATGCGCGAGGGCGAGGTAGACGGCGTCCTCTCCTACGAGGACCTGGGGGGCCCCAACGGAGCCGCGGTCCGTCGGGGTAAAACCGTGGCCGACCTCATGGTTCGTAGTCCTTTGGCCACGGGCTCGCGCACCAGCCTCCGAGAGGCCGCCAACCTATTGCGCGGGCGCAGCATCGGCTGTCTGCCCATTGTGGATGCCGGAGAGCTCGTCGGAATTGTCACCACGAGTGACGTTTGTTCCTGGGTTGGGCGAGGGGCCGCGCGCACGCAGCGCGTCTCGACGACCCGGGCCGGGCGCCGCTTCACCTCCAAGCCTTCGTCGGTAAACCGGACGCGGGGCTGAAGCTCGGCCGCCACGGAGCAAGCCATGGAAAGTACCGAGTTTGCTGCACAGCGCCAGCGTCTGGTTCGAGGACTGGCGAGCAGAGGCGCGGTGTTTGACCCGCGGGTGCTGTCGGCCTTGGGGAATGTTCCGAGGCATGCCTTCGTCCCCGAGGGCCTGGCCGAGCACGCCTACGACGATGTTCCGTTGCCCATCGGGAACGGCCAGACCATTTCCCAGCCCTACATTGTCGCCCTCATGCTGCAGGCGCTCGGACTGTCCGGGCGGGAGCGGGTGCTCGAAGTGGGGACAGGTTCCGGCTATGCGGCAGCGGTGCTGTCCCGGCTGGCCGGTGAGGTGCACACCGTCGAGCGGATTGAGGCACTCGCGCATTCTGCAGCGACCAAGCTGGCCGAACTGGGCTTCGCCAACGTCCACGTTCACCATTCGGACGGGACCCTCGGGTGGAAGCGCGATGCACCCTATGACGCCATCGTGGTGGCAGCCGGTGGCCCGACGGTCCCCCCGGCGCTTCTCGACCAACTCGTCGATGGGGGCCGACTCGTCATCCCGGTGGGGGGCACGACGGAGCAGATGCTGGTGCGCGTGCGGCGCTCGGGTGAGCGCTTTGAGCGGGAGGAACTCGAAGACGTCCGCTTCGTGCCGCTGATTGGAGCCGCCGGGTGGTCTGAGAGCCCGGGACGTGTCGCGCCGGCCCGAGCCAGCTCCGAATCGGCTGTGGCACTGATTCGTGAGGTCGGCGAGCCCATTGCGGACATCGAGGAAATGCCGTTGGGCCCGCTCCTGGACCGTATTGGTGATGCCCGCGTCGTCTTGCTGGGAGAGGCGACGCACGGGACTTCGGAGTTCTACCGGATGCGCTCGCGCATCACACGTGAGCTCGTACTTCGCCGTGGCTTTGACGTCGTCGCCGTGGAAGCGGACTGGCCCGATGCGTCGCGCGTGGACCGTTACGTGCGAGCTCTCAAACCCTCCGAGTACCGCTTCACGCCGTTCTCTCGCTTCCCGACGTGGATGTGGCGCAACCATGAGGCTCACGCACTCATCGAGTGGCTTCGTGCCTTCAATGCCACTCAGCGCGTGGCGACGACGCGGGTGTGCTTCTTCGGACTGGACCTCTACAGCCTTTTCACCTCGGCGGCCGCGGTCATCGCTTACCTGCAGACGGTGGACCCTTCCGCAGCCTCAGCGGCTCGCGCCAGATATGGGCTGCTTTCCCCATGGCAACTGGACCCGGCTGCTTACGGCCATGCCGTGCTGACCGGTGAGACGCAAGCCCATGAGGCGCCGGTGATGGCCACGCTGAAGAAGCTCCTTGAGCGACGGCTCGACTATGCACGGCGCGACGGATACCGCTTCTTCGATGCCGCTCAAAACGCGAAGCTGGTGGCAGACGCGGAGCGGTACTACCGAGCAATGTACCGAGGGGCCACCGAATCCTGGAACCTCCGCGACCAACACATGTTCGACACGCTGCTCAGCATTCTGGAAGAGCGCGGTCCAACTTCAAAGGCAGTGGTATGGGCGCACAATTCCCATTGTGGAGATGCCGGGGCGACCGAGCTGGGCGACCGCGGCGAGCTCAACATCGGCTCCTTATGTCGCCAGCACTTCGAAGGGAGCGCGTACCACGTCGGCTTTGGAACAGACCACGGAATGGTCGCTGCCGCGCATGACTGGGACGCGCCGATGGAGTCGATGGAAGTGAGACCGGCGCACCCGCTGAGCTATGAGCGCCTTTTCCACCAAGCCCGCGTTCCGGCGCTTCTTCTCTCCTTACGCAATCCGGCGCGTACGGCGGTCACGGACGAATTGTCCGCCCGACGGCTTGAGCGCGCCATCGGGGTTGTCTATCGACCCGCGACCGAGCTTTCGAGCCACTACTTCCTTGCCTCTCTGCCCAGGCAATTCGACGAATACATTTGGTTCGACGAGACCTCCGCAATCCACCCCTTGCCGGGCTCCATCCGTCGCCCGCATGTCTCCAGTACGTACCCCTTCACCATCTAGCTGGACCAACGTCGCCGTCTTACTCAAGCGCCAGGGCTGCCTGTTCAGTGGCGAAGGCTTTGCGGCCATTCGCATGGCTGGCGCAATGGCTGCACCTGGGCGTTCTGCTGCAGACGAGAACGCTTGGGCAATGACGTTTGTTCAAGGGCCTGCTTCCACCGCCCTCGCATCCAAATGGCCTGGTTCTTGAAGCACAACACACCACCATGGCTATCCGGCAGATTGTCGTTGCGTATGACGGCTCGCCACCCGCAGCCCGCGCCCTAAATTTCGCCGCCCAGCTGGCCGAAGCCTTCCATTCCTCCATAACGCTGGTGCACGTGGTCCAAATTCCGATGTCGACCCCCGAGGCCATTCCGGCTTGGGGCGAACTGCTTCTGACGGAAGAGCGCGCGGCCAGGGTTCTGCTCCAGGAAGCCCTGAAGAGCATCCGCAAGCGCCGGATAAAGGTTGAGACGGAGGTGGTGTTGGGCGACCCAGCCGACAAGGTGACAGAGCTCGCCTCGAGAGAGGGTGTGGATTTGGTGGCAGCCGGAACCACCGGGAAACATGCGCTGCAGCGCGTTCTCCTGGGCAGTGTCACCACGAGACTGCTTCACATCTGCACGAAGCCGCTGCTGGTGGTGCCCTAAGGAGCTGCTTCGACTGAATTCCCGTTGTGGCACCAAGAAACGAGGAGGCCGAGCATGTCGACCAAACCAGTGCAGCGTCTGCGACGCCATCCGCTGCGCGGCCATCACGCCAGACTCTTCAGCCTATTCGATGAGCTCATGGCCGAGGTCAAGAAGGACGACCGGTCCAAGCTTCACGACATGTGGAACGCTTTCGAAGCTGCCCTGCTGGCCCACATGGCTGCCGAGGAGACCGAGCTACTTCCGCGGTACGCCAAGCTGCATCGGGCTGAAGCGGAGACCCTCGCGGATGACCACGGCTTCTTTCGCACGACGCTGTCCGAGTTCGGAGTGGACCTCGAGCTTCACCTCATGAGACGCACCGCCGTGGAGGCCTTCCTTGGCCGGCTCCGCGAGCATGCCAGCACCGAGGACCGAGGCCTTTACCCTTGGGCCAGCGCCTCGTTGCCGGTCCCGCTCCTGAGCCGTTTTCGGCTCGCCGACTCGGCACCAACGGTTCCGGATGTCGGCCCGGTCGTCGGTGGTCGCTCGAGGTGAGCCTTCTAGCCTCTCTCGCGCTCAAGGCCTGTTCAACCCGAATGTCACTTCTGGATTGAACTTCGGCATTTCCCAAGGCCGCGTACTGCTCCGCTTGGGGTCAACTCGCCGCCGGAGGGGATTCAATCCTCTTCTTGAACGACTCCAACATTTTGGGAAGGCTGGACTCCACCATGGCGGTAACCAGCGGCCGGGGCACGAGAAGCCCCAGCGCGACATCCACCGTATAGGTGGCCTTGGTCTTTCCGTCCGGTAAGGCCTCGAGCACCCAGCCACCGGTGTTGTCCTTCATCACTTCACCTTCGACAAACGTCCATTTCAGGCCCCGGGGACGGTCCTCGGTCATCCGCAGCGTGTAGCGGATGCGCTTCATCACATCCACCTCGTAGTGAATGCTCACTTGGTTTCCCTGGCGGCCCGACGTGCGAATCGACTTCACCTCGGAAAGAAACTCCGGGTAGCGCTCATAGTCGGAGATGACGTCAAAGACGCGCTCGGGCGGAGCATTGATGACGATGGAGCGGGTGGCGCTGGCCATGCAGGGTCCTCCCTTTTCTTACTTAGAGCTACGGCGCGTAGCCCGGCTTCTTGTCGAACTTGTGAGTGGCTTGGACGTAGCGGACGGTGCCGGTCTTACTGCGCATGACCACCGAGGTGGTTTCCGCCCCGCCTCCAAAGAAGCGGACGCCCTTGAGGAAGTCTCCGCCGGTGACTCCGGTCGCGGCAAACATGACTTCGCCCCGGGCGAGCTCCTCCGCGGTGTACACGCGGTCCAGGTCCTTCACGCCCATCGCCCGGGCGCGTTCGGCCTCCTCGGGGCTGCGCGGCTTGAGCCGCCCCTGGAAGTCTCCGCCCACGCTTTTGAGCGCCGCGGCGGCAATCACGCCTTCTGGCGCTCCTCCGGTTCCAATCAACACGTCGACGCCGGTGTCCTCGAAACAGGTGGCGATGGCGGCAGCGACATCCCCGTCCTCGATGAGGCGAATCCGCGCTCCCGCGGCCCGGAGCTCAGCAATGAGTCCCTCGTGCCTCGGGCGTTCCAGGACAACGACCGTCAAGTCCTCCACCCGCCGCTGCAGCTTGGCGGCAACCGACCGAAGGTTGTCGGTGGGACTTTTGCGCAGGTCGATGGAGCCCTTGGCGCGCGGTCCCACCGCCAGCTTCTCCATGTACGTGTCCGGGGCATTGAGGAGGTGCCCGCGCTCGGCCAGCGCCACCACCGCGATGGCGCCGGGTCGGCCGTAGGCGCAGAGGTTGGTGCCCTCCAGTGGGTCAAGGGCGATGTCCACCGCAGGGTCCTCGGCGGCGCGTCGCCCCACCTCCTCGCCGATGTACAACATCGGCGCCTCGTCTCGCTCGCCTTCGCCGATGACGACGGTGCCGCGGATGTGGAGCGCATCGAAGGCCTTCCGCATGGCGTCCACCGCGGCTTGGTCGGAGAGGTGCTTCTCGCCTCGCCCCATGAGCCGGGCGGCCGCGATGGCTGCCATCTCGGTGACGCGCACCACTTCCAGCGCCAGGTTGCGGTCCATCATATTTCCCCCTTGCCCGAGCGCGTGACGAGCTGGGCGACAAATTCTGGAAGCCGAGCGGGTTTACCGGCGGTGGTGACACAGGCATGGACGGTGTGGCCCGAGCAAAGCACCGCCTCCTCGTCCTCCCGGCGGACCTGGTAGACGAAGGTGAGCCGCACCCGCGAGACGGTGGTGATTTCAGTCTCGATGAGCAACAAGTCATCGTAGCGAGCTGGCGCCCGGTAGCTCACCGCCGCCTCCACCACCGGCAACATCAGCCCTTGCGCCTCGAAGGCACGGTACGTCCCACCGCGGGCACGAAAAAACTCGTTCCTGGCATGCTCGAAGTACCGAAGGTAATTGGCGTAGTACACCACGCCCATCTGGTCCGTGTCCCCGTAGATGACCCGCTGTCGCGCCTGGAACATTTGGGGGCTAACGACGGTACTCCACCATTGGCTGCAAGTGTGGCGAGGAAAGAGCGTTGCGCAGGAAGGCACCGGGCCCCATCCTTGCCGCCATTCCCCTTATGCCTCGACCCTCGACCCTCGCCCGCTGCCTCACGCTCGCACTGCTCGTCCTGTCGGCGGCCGCGTTGGCCCGTCCCCCGCGCCTCACGCTGTTCATCACCATCGACTCGCTGGGGACCGACCTCTTGCTGCGCAACCGCAGCCACTTTCATGCGGGCTTGGCAACGCTGCTGGACAAGGGAGCCTTCTTTCCCGACGCGCGATACGAGCAGGCGGAGGTCATGACAGCGCCCGGGCACAGCGTGCTCTCGACGGGCGCCTACCCCTGGCGGACGGGCATTGTCAGTAACCGCGTGCTCAACCGGGCGACGGGGAAGGAGGAGCCCATCTTCTGGGACGCGGGCCATCCGGTGCTGGGGGCGCCGGCGGGCCCCGAGGACAGCTCACCGGAGTCGCTGTTAGCGGAGACGCTTTCGGACCATCTCCGACTCTTCACCTCCGGACGGGGCAAGGTGGTGGTGCTGTCCGGCAAGGCCCGCGCGGCCATCCCCCTGGCCGGACGACTGGGCGAGCCCTTCTGGTTCAACGACGCCGTGGGCCGCCTCGTCACCGGGACGTTTTATGCGAAGGAACTCCCGGCCTGGGTGAAGGCCCTCAACGACCGGAAGGTGGCGGACCAGGC
The DNA here is from genome assembly GCA_963745475.1 of uncultured delta proteobacterium. Lineage (GTDB taxonomy): Bacteria > Myxococcota > Myxococcia > Myxococcales > Myxococcaceae > JADGRA01. The sequence goes on along the minus strand of CAVUXN010000008.1, from coordinate 658,023 downwards.
CTTTGGCCTCACCTGGACGCTGAGCCTCCCGGAGAAGGCCTACAGCGGACTGGACGACCGGCCCTTCGAGGCCGACGCCCTGGGAATGAAGCGCAAATTTCCGCACCCGCTCTCGGCCGGTCTCCCAGGCCCAGGGCCCCTTTCCTACGAGGCCTTCGCCAGCTCGCCCTATTTCGATGACTTCCTCGTGGAGGCCGCCAAGAGCGCGCTCAGTGCCGAGCAGCTCGGCAAAGACGACGTCCCGGACATGCTGGCCGTCAGTTTCAGCGCCCTGGACCGCATCTACCACCGCTACGGCCCCTACTCCTGGGAGGTGCAGGATGCGCTGGTGCGCCTCGACCGCTCTCTGGGCGACCTTTTGGCCGCTGCTGAGCGCGCGGCGGGCGGACGGGCCAACCTCCTCGTCGTCCTGAGCTCGGACCACGGCGGGGCGGCCATTCCCGAGGAGCTCATTTCCGCGGGACTTCCCGGGCTTCGCGTCAAGCCCGCCACCCTCAAGGCCGGGCTCCAGGCCGAGCTCACGCGCGCCTTCGGTGCACCGCTGCTACTGGCCTTCGCCGAGTACGAGGTGGTGCTCGACGAGAAAGCGCTCGAGACGCGGCACCTCGAGGGCGCCGTCGTCCGGCGTGCCGCCGCGGCCTGGCTTGCGCGCCAGCCCGGCGTGGCGTTGGCGGTTGCCCGGGACGACTTGGGCGGCTGCGATGACCTCCAGGGCTACCGGGAAGCCTTGCAGCGCAGCTATTTCGCCGGACGCAGCGGCGACGTCCTCTTCCTCTTGCGGCCCCTTGCCGTGTTGGATGAGGCCGACGACGGCACAAACCACGGACTGCCGTACGCCTACGACGCCCAGGTGCCCGTCGTCCTGTACGGCCGAGGCGTTCGCCCAGGGACGTACACCCAGCGCATCCGTGCCGTCGACGTTGCACCCACCATCGCCACGCTCTTGGAGATGGGCGGGCTCGCCGGAGCCGAAGGAGTCCCTCGGAGCGAAGCCATTTCCCTCGTCCGCTGAGTCGGAAGCCGCGAGAAGGGGCGGGACTAGTCGAGACCGAGCGCTACTCCTCGCCTGGACCGCCGCCGGCCGGGTGCGGGGAGGAGCTCGAGCGAGAGGTCCATCGCGCGCGCGGAGTGGGTGAGGGCCCCCATGGAAACGAAGTCCACGCCGAGCGCGGCGAGCTTGGGCAGTCGCTCCAGGGTGACGCCGCCGGAAACCTCCAGTTGCACCCGTCCTCGCGCCCGACGCACCGCCTCGGCCACCTGAGCGTCGTCCATGTTGTCCAGCAGCACCACGTCCGCCCCTCCGGCGACGGCGTCCTCCAACTGGTTGACCGACGTCACTTCAACCTCCACCTTCACCAAGCGCGGCGCCACTTCGCGTGCGCGCCGCAGCGCTGCCTGGAGGTCGCCTCCCGTGGCTGCCAGGTGGTTGTCTTTGATGAGGACGCCGTCCGAGAGTCCGAAGCGGTGGTTGGAGGCGCCGCCGGCACGCACCGCGAGCTTGGAGAGCGCGCGCATTCCGGGAGCCGTCTTCCGGGTGTCCAGCACGCGGCACCGCGTCCCGCGCACGGCCTCCTGGGCCTGCGCCGAAAGGGTGGCGATGCCGCATAGGCGCTGGACAATGTTCAGCGCCGTGCGCTCGGCAGACAACAGGGTACGGATGGAGGCTGAAACGCTGGCCACCACCGCCCCCGCCTCGAGGTGCGCACCGTCGGCGACGCGGAACTCAACCGTTGCCGCCGGCTCCAGACGCTGGAAAACGCGGGCGAAGGCTTCGGCGCCCGCGAAAACCATCGGCTCCTTCGCCAAAAGCTCGGCGCGACCGCGCGCCGAGGGCGGGACCAGGGCCACAGTGGTGACGTCCCCAGCCGCACCGAGGTCCTCGTCCAGCGCGAGGTCAATCAGCCGGTCCAGGGCGTCCATGCAGTGTGGGTGCAGCCCGGGTCGCGAAGCGATGCTAGCGCCGGCCCCGGCGCTTCGCGGTGCGGCGAATGACCTTCCGCCTGCCGCTGCGCTTTGCCTTTCGGCCAGCCGACCGCCGCGCCGCCTTCCGCTTGGCGCCGCGCTTGCCCTTACGCGGGGCCGTGCGCTTAGCCTTCCTCGCCCCCCGCTTTGCCTTCCGGCGAGCCTTGGGCTTGGCCTTCGCCTTCGCCTTCTTGCGGGCCGGCGCCTTCTTCTTCGCCGGGGCGGCTTTGCGTGGCGCGGGAGCAGCCGCTACCGGCGGGCTCATTTCGTGCGAGGGCTCATTCGGGATCCCGAACATGCCGCTCGATGGCGTGGGCGGTGTGGACTGGAACATCTCCTCCGGCGTTTTTTCGGACATCGTTCCCTCCGGCTCGATCCGATTCAGGTTTTGCTGCAGTTTCGACCTTTGTTGCTCAAGCTCCGCGACGCGTGCGCGGTCCTTCTCTACGACCTCGGCAGGCGCCCTCGCGACGAAGCTCGGATTGTCCAGCTTTCTCCTCAGTCCCGCCACATCCGTCTGAAGGCGGGCCAATTCTTTCTGCAGCCTCGCACGTTCTTCGCCCAGATCCAGCAGTCCCGCGAGTGGAACGAAGACTTGAAGCCCCTCCCCCACCCAGGTGGCCGACTGGGGTGGTTGGGCCCCCGGGGCCTCGACCTCCAGGGAGGTCAGGCCGGCCAAGGGGAGGATGTAGCCCGACGCGCGCCGGAGCGACGCCAGGACCTCTGGACGGTCGGACTGGACGACGGCGCGAAACCGGGCCGCCGGGGACAGGTTGCTCTCCCCCCGGATGGTGCGGACGGCCTCCACCACAGCCACCACCGGGGCCATTTCCCGCTCCGCTGCCGCATCGCGCCATTTCCCGGTGGCCTCGGGAAAGGCGGCACGGGCGAGGAAGGCCTTCTCGGGCACCCCCGGCAAGCGGTGCCACAGCTCCTCCGTCAAAAAGGGCATGAAGGGGTGCAACAGACGGAACAGCTGGTCAAGCACGTACAGCAGCACGGCTTGCGTCCTGGCGCGCCCCCGGGCGTCGCTTCCCTGGAGCGGGGCCTTGGCGAGTTCGATGTACCAGTCGCAGAAGGCATGCCAGGCGAATTGGTAGAGCCCCGAGGCAGCCTCGGCGAATTGGAAGGTGGTGAGGGCGCTTTCCACGTCCTCCGTCACGTGCTCGAGGCGGGCGAGAATCCACCGGTCGGCAAGCGTCAACCTCCCCTTCTCGAGGACCGCCTTTTTCGGGTCGAAGTCCCCGAGGTTGAGCAGGACGAAGCGGGCCGCATTCCACAGCTTGTTGGCAAAGGCGCGGTAGCCATTGACGCGTTCGAGCGAGAGTTTGATGTCCCGGCCCTGTTGAGTGAGCGAGGCCAGCGTATAACGCAGCGCGTCGGCGCCGAAGGCTGGCATCCCGCCGGGGAATTTATTCCGAACGGCCGGGGGGAGGGCCTCCGCCTTTGCCCCATGGATGACGTCCAAGGGGTCAATGACGTTGCCCTTCACCTTCGACATCTTCTCGCCCTTCTCATCGCGCACCATGGCGTGCAGAAAAACGGTGCGGAAGGGCACGTCCTTCATGAAGTGCAGCCCAAGCATCATCATCCGGGCGACCCAGAAGAAGAGGATGTCGTGGCCTGTCTCGAGCACGTTGGTTGGATAGAAGGTGGCCAACTCTGGAGTGCGCTCCGGCCAGCCGAGCGTGCTGAACGGCCAAAGGCCGCTCGAAAACCAGGTGTCCAGGACGTCCTCGTCCTGGACGAGGCGGGTGCCGTTGCACACCGGACAGCGCTCGGGGCGGGCGCGCGCTACCACCGGCGGTGTGTCCTTCGGGCAGTCCTGACAGTAGTAGGCCGGAATCTGATGGCCCCACCACAGCTGGCGGCTCACGCACCAGTCGTGGATGTTGCGCATCCAGTGGAAGTAAGTGGCCGTCCAGCTCTCCGGGAGGATGCGCACCCGGCCCTGCTCCACCGCGGCGATGGCCGGCTCGGCCAGCGGCTTGGTGCGGACGAACCACTGGGGTGAAAGCCGGGGCTCGACGACGGTGCCGCTGCGCTGGCAGGTGCCGACGCTGAGAACGTGCGGCTTCTCGGACACGAGAAACCCCTGCTCGGCGAGGTCCGCCAGGACGCGCGTTCTCGCCTCGGCGCGGTCAAGTCCGGCGTAGGCCCCCGCTTCGTGGTTGGTGCGCGCCGCCTCGTCGAAGATGGAAATCATCGGCAGGTGGTGACGCAAGCCCGTCTCGTAGTCGTTGAAGTCGTGGGCTGGCGTCACTTTCACTGCACCGGTCCCGAACTCCATGCTCACCAGCGTCGCGTCGGCGATGATGGGGATTTCGCGACCCACCAACGGGAGCACCGCCGTCTTGCCGATGAGGTCGCGGTAGCGCGGGTCATCCGGATGCACCGCGACCGCGGTGTCCCCGAGCATGGTTTCCGGCCGGGTGGTGGCCACCACCAGGGACTCCTCGCTTCCCTTCACCGGGTAGCGGATTTCCCAGAGGGAGCCCTTCGTCTCCTCGTGGTCGACCTCCAAGTCGCTGATGGCTGTGCGGCAGTCGGGGCACCAGTTGATGAGACGCTGGGCTCGGTACAGGAGCCCCTCCTCGTGCAGACGCACGAAGGCCTCCACCACCGCCCGAGACGCTCCGGCATCGAGGGTGAAGCGTTCGCGGCTCCAGTCGAGGCTACTGCCGAGGTCCGCCTGTTGCTGGTCGATGCGGTGGCCGTACTTCTCCTTCCACTCCCAGACGCGCGCGACGAAGGCGGCACGCCCCAGCTCCTGTCGCGTCTTGCCCTCGGTGCGTTTGAGCTCCCGCTCCACCACCAGTTGGGTGGCGATGCCGGCATGGTCCGTCCCCGGCTGCCACAGCGTGTTGTCGCCGTGCATGCGGCGCCAGCGGACCAGCACGTCCTGGAGGGTATTCCCCAGGGCGTGGCCAATGTGCAGCGCCCCCGTGACGTTGGGGGGCGGGAGGATGATGCAGTACGGCGGCCGGCTAGACGTCGGCTCGGCCCGGAAACAGTCTGCCGCTCTCCAGGCGTCGGACCAGCGGCGTTCGACCTCAGTCGGCTCGTAGGCCTTGGGGAGTTCCTTCGAGTTGTCTCCGCTCAGGCCTTGGCCTCCCGCTCACGCATGGTCTTTTCCACGTACTCCCTGAGAATGGTCTCCGCCAGCTGCGGGACAACCTCCCAAGCGATGCGCTCTATAACCTCTTGAGAGGCATTCTTCAGCGCAGCCCGGAGCGCCGCTTCACCTCCGTCGGCAGGCCCCGCCCCCACCACCGGCGTCGGTGCGTCCACCAGGCCGACGTCGAGCGTCATCTCCTCAACGCTGGGAGCGGGCGCCCGGGAGGCCGGGCCGGGAATACCGGGGTTCGTCCCCAGAGTGAAGGACTCGCGCGCCCTCGGCTGGAGCGACGGAAGGGGCGCCGGGGGCCGAGGCGCTGCCTGGGGCATGGAGGGCTGCGCCAGAGGGGGACGGGCGAGGGCGGGGTTGCTCTGGGTGGGAAGCGAGGCCCCCGGAGGCCGGGGAAGTCCTGGGCTCGTACCGCCCGGAATGCCGCCTGGCCGTGGGGGAGCCGGGACGTAGGGCTGCGGCGGGCGGGTCAGTCCGGGAATGGTTTGGGCCGCGGAGGGCGCTGGCCGTAGCCCGGCTGCCGGCCCGGGACCCGGGAAGGCCGAGGGACGCTGGACGGCGGGGTTGCTGGCCGAGGGGGAAGGAGCAGGGCGCGGGACGCCGGCCGGTCCCGGCATGGGCAGGGGGACGCCCGCCGGCGCAGCCGGGGGCCGCTGGAGGCCGGCCGCCGGTGTGAAGCCGCTGCCGGCAAGCGGCGGACGCGCCGGCATCCCCGCCATCGGTGCGCGCGGGCGCGGCGCGAAGGGCGCCGGTTCTGTCGATGCCACGGCGTAGGAGCGCGCCGGGGGAGGGATGCCGGCCGGCAAGCCGACCAGCGCCCGCACCTTGTCGATGAGGGCCTGGCTCTCGAAGGGCTTGACGATGAAGTCGTCGGCGCGAACGGCCCGAGCCCTCGCCTCGTCGAAGGGCTCGAAGTTGCCGGCGAGGAGCAGGACGCGAATGGCGGCCGTGGCCGGGTCCGCTTTCAGTGCCTCGCAGACCTCGTAGCCGCTCTTGCCGGGCATGAGGACGTCCGCCAGCACGCAGTCTGGCTTGAGTTCTCGTGCGCGGGCGACAGCGTCGATGCCGTTGTCCACGAAGGTGATGGACACGTCCTCCACGGCGAAGACCATCCCGATGACCTTCCGGATGGTGAGGGAGTCGTCAGCGACCAGGAGCTGCTTCGGCATGGGGCAGGGCCTCGAAGGAAAGCCTCAGGAATCCTTCAGCAAATCCCGGCCATTGGAAGGGCGCGACACAAGGGCTGTCAAGTTTGGGACGTGACAACGTGCGCTGGTGTGCGGCTATCCCAGCCGAGGGACGAACGGATAGCATTTTTTCCCGACTCTTCCACCATGGCACGCATTCTCCTGGTCGATGATGAGAAGGTGGCCCGGACCGTGTACGGCGACTACCTCGCCGACGCTGGTCATGAGGTGCACACCGTAGGCGGCGTCAACGAGGCCCAGGCGGCGCTCGCCCAAAGCTCTTTCGACATTGTGGTGACAGACCTCATCCTCCCTCAGGGGGACGGGATGGAAGTCCTTCGCCACACCAAAGAGCGCTACCCGGACGTCGAGGTGGTGCTCATTACCGCCCTGGACAAGGTGGCCCCGGCGGTGCGCGCCATCAAGAGCGGCGCGGCCGAGTACCTCGTCAAGCCCGTCCGTCCCGAGGCCCTGCGACACGCTGTCTCGCGAGCGCTGACGACGCGAAGCCTCCTCCTGGAGAATGCGGCGCTCCGGCGGCACGTGGCGCTGGTGGAGGCGGGCCAGCGGCTGTTGACAGTCCTGGACCGAGGCCGCCTCGGGGCGGCCGCCGCCGGTGCCTTCGTCCAGCTCTGTCAGTCCAAGGCGGCGCTGGTGTGGACCCGCGGACCAAACGGCGAGCTCCGGCACGAGGCCGCCGAGGGCGTTCCCGCCGACTGGCTGTCCGCCGTCCTCACCGCATGCGCCGGGCTCTTGCGCCATGAGGCTCCGCGTACCTTCGTCAGCACCGGCATCCCCCACTTCGCCGAGGCGGTTGGCGTTCCCGCGGTTGACCCGGCCACCGGGCTCCGCGGCTGGGCCGTCCTTCTCTTGGACGGACCCGAGCCAACAGGCCTGCGAGATTCGGCGAGCTACCTTGCGCAGCACCTCGCGCTCGCGCTCCACCACGCCGAACGCATCGAGCAGGCGGAGGACCTGGTCTACCTCGATGACCTCACGCGCCTCTACAACACCCGCTACTTCGATGAGGCGCTGGAGCGGGAATTCCTGCGAGCTGACAGCCAGAAGCCGTTCAGCATCCTCTTTCTGGACCTCGACTTCTTCAAGAACGTGAACGACACCCACGGCCACCTGGTGGGGAGCAAGCTGCTCATCGAGGCCGCTCGGGTGGTGAAGTCCTGCACCCGGGACCAGGACGTCGCGGCCCGCTGGGGAGGGGACGAGTACGTCGTCCTCTTGCGTGAGACGGATTCCGGAGGGGCGCTCAAGGTTGCCGAACGCATCCGCCGCGCCTTCGAGTCACACCACTTTCTTGCGCGCGAGGGCTATGGCTTGAGCCTGACCACCTGCGTGGGTGTGGCCAGTTACCCCGAGCACGCCACGGACCGCCGGACACTCCTCGACCAGGCGGACCGCGCCATGTACCGGGGCAAGAAGAGCTCGCGAAACGTGGTGTACGTCGCGAGCCCCGGGGATGACGCGGTGCCGACGGCGCGAAGCGGCGCCGCCTGACTAGTAGTCCATGTCGTCGGTGTAGTCGGGGGCACCGCCTCCGCCGCCCCCTCCGCCGCCCTTGCCCTTTTTCTTCGGCCGCTCGGCCACCATGGCCTCGGTGGTGAGCAGCAGTGCGGCCACCGACGCGGCGTTTTGGAGGGCGGTCCGCTCGACTTTCGTTGGGTCGATGACTCCGGCCTTGTCCAGGTCCTCGAAGGTCTCGGTACGAGCGTTGAAGCCGAAGGCACCCTTTCCTTCCTTCACCTTGTTGAACACCACCGCGCCCTCGTGCCCGGCGTTGGAGGCAATCCTCTTCAAGGGCTCGATGATGGCGCGACGGACAATCTCCACGCCCTGCTCCTGCTCGCCGGGGAGCTTGAGCTTGTCCAGCGCCGGGAGGCAGCGAACGTAGGCGACGCCGCCTCCGGGGACGATGCCTTCCTCCACCGCGGCTCGGGTGGCGTGCAGCGCATCCTCGACGCGCGCCTTCTTCTCCTTCATCTCCGTCTCGGTCGCGGCACCCACCTTGACCACCGCCACGCCGCCGGCCAGCTTGGCAACGCGCTCCTGGAGCTTCTCCTTGTCGTAGTCGCTGGTGGTTTCCTCAATCTGGTTCCGGATGAGCTTGAGGCGTCCTTCGATGTCCGCCTTCTTGCCCGCGCCGTCGACGAGGGTGGTGTTGTCCTTGTCGATTTTGACGCGCTTCGCCCGGCCCAAGTCGTTGAGCGTGACGTTCTCGAATTTGTTGCCCAGCTCCTCGGAGATGACCTGGCCGCCGGTCAGGACGGCGATGTCCTTGAGCATCTCTTTGCGGCGGTCCCCGAAGCCCGGGGCCTTCACCGCGGCGACGTTGAGCACGCCGCGCAGCTTGTTGACCACCAGGGTGGCCAGCGCCTCGCCCTCCACATCCTCGGCAATGATGAGAATGGGCTTGCTGCTCCGGGCCACCGCCTCCAGCACCGGGATGAGGTCGGCCATCGCCGAGATTTTCTTCTCACTGATGAGGATGTACGGGTCGTCCAACTCGACTTCCATGCGCTCGCGGTTGGTGACGAAGTAGGGGCTCAAGTACCCGCGGTCGAACTGCATTCCTTCCACGACGTCGAGGGTGGTCTCGAGGCCCTTGGCCTCCTCCACGGTGATGACGCCCTCCTTGCCCACCTTCTCCATGGCGGTGGCGAGGATTTTTCCAATCTCCTCATCGCCGTTGGCAGAGATGGTGCCCACCTGAGCAATCTCCTTGTGGTCTTTGGTTTGCTTGGACTGCTTCTTCAGCTCGGCCACCACCGCCTCCACGGCAGCGTCAATGCCGCGCTTCAAGTCCATGGGGCTGTGCCCGGCAGCCACCAGCTTGAGCCCCTCCTCATAAATGGCACGCGCCAGCACGGTCGCCGTGGTGGTGCCGTCTCCCGCTTTGTCGGACGTCTTGCTGGCCACTTCCTTCACCATCTGGGCGCCCATGTTCTCGAAGCGGTTTTCGAGCTCAATCTCCTTGGCGACTGTCACGCCGTCTTTGGTGATGGTGGGAGAGCCGAAAGACTTTTCGATGACGACGTTTCGGCCCCTCGGGCCCAGCGTCACCGCCACGGCGTCGGAGAGAACGCGAACGCCGCGCAGGATGGCGTCCCGAGCGTTCTCATGGAAAAAGATTTCCTTGGCTGCCATTGGTGAAACCTCCTGAATTGACTTCAGATTTTTACGGTCGGCCAGGGTTGGCACTCGACCCGCTTGATCGCCAAGTTAAAGGTCCCCCGGGAGATGTCAACCCTGAATTTCAGACCGTCGGCGGGCGCGCGAAGCGCGTCCTGCACTCGGCGTCAATGGCAACGTCCCCGTGAAGAAATAGGCGACGGGCACGCGCGCGGACGCCGGGGAGGCCCAGTCAGCGTGTCACGGCGGCCCCTCCTGCGATGAGCGCCGCCAAGGCCGCTTCCTTTTGCTCGTGCGTCCAGGGAGGCCCCAGGGGCCGCCCAAGCTCGGCAACGAGAGATTTCAGCTTGTCGGGGCGTAGCCCCGTCGCGCGCGCCGCCTCCGCGCAACGCTCCTTGGAAGGGACGCCAATGACAAGCAGCCCTTGCGTCTCGCAAGCCTCAGCAAGCGCAGCACGGAAAAGCTCGCCTTCGGCCGTATGAATCAGCGTGTGCGAGCGGAGAACGTCGCTCAACGCCCGAAGGGTGGCGCCCTTCGCCTGCGGGAGCCCAACAGCGCGAAGCGAGTAGCCTGCTGCTTCGAGGTCCGTGAGGAGCTGCTTCAACTCGAGGTGCGCCCGTCGTCGGGCGACCTCTTGGACAGTAGCCACATGGCGAGCCGCCGCTCCGGGCTCAAGCTCGGCCGCCGCGTGGTAGGCAAACTTTGCGTCGTGCGCTGCGCTTTCGACGAGCGTGAAGCGCCGGCGGTCCACCACCCGAGGCACGCTGGCCCAGCCGGTGAGCGCCACCGCAGCCGCCCAGCCAGTGTGGAGGTGAAACCCGAGCGCCGCGCTGAGCGTCCCCACGTCGCAAGCCTCAAGCGACTACGGCATGGGGGTTGGGCAGATTTGTGCCGCGGGCGGCGACTGCGGACAACAGGCGACGACTTCTTTGGTGGCGTTCATCGTCACCGTGGTGGCCATGTTCGGGTCGCCGCTCCCGGTGTCCCGGTCTGTGCCCGTCCAGTAGCCCCAGACGTAGCCCGTCTTGGGAGATGCATCCAAGTCCACAACCGCACCCACGACAAAGGCAGCCATGGGCATGTAGCCACCATCTCCGTCGACGGTGACGTTGCACCAGTTGAGGTAGTTGCTGATGGTGAGGATGACCGCCACGTTGCCACCGTCGGGGCCGCCGTCGACGGCGGTGAGTGTCACCGACGAGCAGCCCGAGGCGAGAAGGCACAACAAGAGAAGGCTCACGCCGCGGCCCCAGCCCACAGCCCGGCGGTGTGGCCGTTTGGTGAACTTCTTCGCTCTCCGGCAGCGTGGCTGGTTTCCATGCGCTCTCCACAGCCGACTTGGTGCGTCGAATCCGACCGAGCAAGGCTTCACGACGGTTTCTGTCGAGATTCGCACAATCAGCTGTGCTGGACGAGCCGCTGCTCCCGAATTGGGTGGCGTCCTCAAGACACGCCGAGCTTCCGAGAGCAAATGCTTCGTCCGTCGCGCGGCTCCGAGGGTTTGTCAGAGTGAAACCGGGCCATGGCGCGCTGCCCTCGTGACTCCTTGCGGGAAGCAACGTTGTTCCGCACGCAACGCTTTCGGATTCGTGTGTCAGTCGGTTTTCTGGGCGTGGCAAACCGATTTTCGACGGGCGCGCGACACGAGTGGCTTGTCGTCATGCGTCAGTAAATTCGGCGGCCTGTTGTCGAAAAAGACTCACAGCATTCACCCTTGATTCAGCACTTCGCCTTGTGTGAGGGTTTCGCTCCCACATCACCTTCCGAGGGGGAATACATTTATGACTGCCGCACTCGTCGCACTGCTTATGACTGCGACTCCAGACCCGAAACAGGTCCCAGCTGAAATCCTCAAAATGGCCGTCCCGCATTCCGGCACCCGCACCGAAGCCGCGGCAGGCGGCATCAAAGGGTACGGAGGTCGTCACGGACAGGGCGGGAGCGCTGGAACTCCCGTTCCCGGAATCGACTCACTGAAGAATTGGACCGGGGCCTTCACCGAGCCCGGATTCGACGGCAATGGCAACCCTCAGAGCGTTTGGCCGTACGCGATGGTGGGTCGTGCGCCGCAGCAGGGCGGATCGCTCACGCTGCACGCGCCCATCATCCCGGTCATCGTCGACCTACTGGATGCGAATGGCAAGGTGGCGATTTCCCAAAGTGGAATCCCGCTGACCTTCGACCCGAGGCCTCAAGTCAAGCTGGTCCTCCAGTCGCCCATCTTCGAACGCTGGCCGTACATCGTCGGACGCACGCAGTGGACGGACGCCATTTTTCGTGAGGAGTTCCTCAGCCGCGTCCATGGTGACGACCAGGGAGACAACGAGGACTGCGACCACGGCTCCGGGTGGCATAACCTGCTTGACCCGGAGGTGAAGCACGTGCAGCGGATGCAGATTCCGTTCGGCTTCTGGTTCTATGGGCTCAACGCTGACGGCTCGCTCGCCTTTGCCCTCGTTGACGAGGGCGCATTCGCGAACGCCCTCTTCCCGCCCACCTTCCCCATCGACAACACGACCGTCATCGGCGCCGCGGAACTCGCCGGAGACATGACCACCAAAGACGTCACGACGCTGCTCTTCAACAACGTCTACCTCTACGAGGGGAACCCCGGCAATTGCTGCGTGCTTGGCTTCCACACCTATGACTTCGAGCCCGGCATTCCGAGCAACGGCAACCTCCCCCGCCTCTACGTCTTCAACTACGCGAGCTACATTGGCCCCGGCCTCTTCACCGGTGGCTTCGAGGACATCACCGCCCTCAGTCACGAGCTCTCCGAGCTCTTCAATGACCCGTTCGTCGACAACGCAACCCCCTGGTACCTCTCGCCCTCAGGCCTCTGCCAAAACAACCTGGAGACGGGCGACGCCATCGAGGGCCTGAACTCGAATGTGACGTTCTCCATCCAGAAGCACGCCCGCACCTACCATCCGCAGAACGTCCCACTCTTCCAGTGGTTCGCCTTCGAGTCGCCGGCGAGTTCCTTCAACGGGGCCTACAGCTTCCCCGACGAGACGACGCTCACCACACTCTCACCGCCGAATCTGCTGCCGGGTTGCGTCCCAGCCCCCTAACGGACCGGGTGACGGAAGTTTTAGGCAGTTGAGACGGGAGCGGCGCACCAAGCCGCTCCCGTTTCCTTTTGAGGGAGGCGAGGGCTGGGGGTCCGCCAGGCGGCCTTCTCGACGGCCTGCACAGGGACTGGCAGGCAGAGGTTGGGGCACCCGCTGCTCGTTGGCTCCCAAGCGGGCCAACCCCGAAGCCTCGACGGAGGGGAGAGCTTCCGTCGGGCCAGCCTCCCCCGGGACGACGGTTGCTCACCGCGGTCAGGCGCTCTCCGGCGGGGCCTGCAGGCGGCGCCAGAAGAAGTACGAGAGTCCCCAGAGCACGCCGGTGCCCGCGGCCCAGCCCCACGCCTTGCGGGCCATCGCCCACCGCGACGTGGGCGATGAGCGCCGAGACGAGATTGATGGCGAAGCCGGCATAGGCCCACTCCTTGAGCCGCGCCGGCACCGGCGCAAGCAGCAGCACCACGCCGAGGACCTTGGCCCACGAGAGCTCCACCCGGAAGTAGGCGGGGAAGCCGAGGTGGGTGAACGCCTCCGCCACCTGCGGCAGGCGCAGTTCCGCGAAGGCGGTGAAGCCCATCTGCAGGCAGAAGAGCGCGGTGACGATCCAGAAGCCGATGACCATTCCTTTGGAGTGGGCCATGGCTCAGCTGGGACCAGAGGGCCAACCGGGGGTCTCAACGCCGAACTGCTTTGCGTACTCGGCGTTCAATCGCTTCCAGCCGCAACTTCATGGCCTCGGGGCCGACGATGCGTCCAATGGGTCGACCGGCGAGAAGCCGTTCCAGCACATCGAAGCAGATGTGCCAGCCCGCCGCGCCCATCGAGATGAATCCACGGTCGATGCTGTGCCAAAGCGTGAGCCGAGTGCCGCCGCCTCCCAGCGGCTCGAGTTCCCAGCGGATGTCCTGTCCCCCCCAGTTGAATTCGAGCACCTTGGGCGCGTCGGCCCGCTTCACCTGGGTCTCGGAGACCAGTGGCGTCGGCGTCCCCACGGTCGAGAGCGTTGCCGTGCCAACGGTGCCGAGGTTCCGGTCAGAATCGAACGGAGCCCATTCGCGCAGATGCTCGGGGTCGGTGAGCGCCTTCCAAACCTTGGCCGGAGCGTGGGAGAGGTCGCGGACGAGAACCAGCGTCCACTGCTCTCCATCTCTTCGGACCTCAGCGCCAGAAGCCGCACCCGGCACGTATTCCTCAGGGCTGCTCATGTCTTCTCCTTCCTTTTACAGAGGGCACCTTCTCCATCTTGTCCAAGTGTTGCTCCAGGGCATCGACGTGCTTTGACCAGAAGCGCCGGAAGGGAACGAGCCATGCGTCCAGCTCCATGAGAGGCTCCGGTCTCAGTCGGTAGAGGCGTCGCTGCGCTTCGAATTCGTGATTCCACGAACCCAGCCTCCTTGCAGCACCCGCAGGTGCTTGGAGACGGACGGTTGCGACAGTCGAAGCTTGCGCTCGATCTCGCCAACGGACCGCTCAGACGAGAGCAGCAGGCTCAAGATGGCCCGTCTGTTGGGCTCCGCGACGATGGCAAACGATGATTCCACGATTGGCATATACCCGACCAGTTATATTCCTGTCAAGTCATATACATTGCCAGGTCTCGCCACGCTTTCAGGGCTGCGAGCTGCAGGCCAGCGAGTCAATTGGGCCGAGCAAGTTGCGCCGCGCAACCGCACGCTGGGGCCAGCATTCCCCACCACACTCCCTGCGACGGTCGAGACCACCTTCAACACGGGCACGCGTTGGGCGGAAACGGCACCCTCAGCGGCCCGGATGTCGGACGGAATCCCTCAGGACTTCGCTTTCTTCGAAGGTTTCGACTTGCCAGAGCTGTTGAGGGCGACTGCCTGGCGAACGAGCGCTTTGAAGGCGGACGCGTCGACTTCTTCGCCTTCGTGAATGTCGATCGCGCGGCGTACCCTTCCCTCGAGGCTCGAGTTGAAGAGACGGGCCGGATCCTTCAGGGACGCGCCCTTGGCGAAGGTCAGCTTCACGACCTCCTTGTAGGATTCGCCCGTGCAGAGGATGCCGTCGTGTGACCAAACCGGAGTGCCCATCCACTTCCACTCCTCGACGACGTCCGAGTCTGCTTCCTTGATGAGCTTGCGCATTCTGCCGAGGGTCAGCCCGCGCCAGTCCGCCAGCTCGACGATTCTTTTCGAGATGAGCTCCGATGCCGACTGGCCTTGGCTCGCACCCGACTCTTTCATGTTCTCATCCTTTCAAGTTGCGTCGTCTGGTAGAGCGTCCACGGCTGGTGACCGTTTCGTCCTCGCCTTTGTTGCCGTGCAAGGTCTCCGCGGGCCCGACCACCCAAGACCGAGTCGCTGACTCTGGCAGCTCCAGCGCGCGGCAAGGACGCCATCGTCGGCGACATTTACCGCCGGTACACCGACGACCTGAAGGGGATGACCTACTCCTCACGGCGCATGGCGCGGGAGCTCCGGACGGGTACCCGGAGGGGCCCTCCGCAGAGGATGAGGCGGCCCGCTCAGCATGGGGACCAAGGGGATCAAGGACTTACGCGGTCCGAGCCCCCGGGAGACCGGCTCTGCTTCTGCCGGCGAAGCACCCGATTGGGACGAAAGGCTGCGGCCTCCATGCTCGGTGGCGCCGGCCGATTGTTCGACCGGAATTTCAATTCTTACCGAGCACGCAGATTGCGCTTGACGGACCGAGTGCCGTAGGCCAGAGCGCCCCTAAGCGCTGACGCGCCAGAGGGGAGCTGGACCATGAAACGGAACATGTCGTGGGTAGCGGGCCTGTGCCTCGTCACGTTGCTGGCGTGCGGCGAGGACCTCGGACCAGTGACGGCAGCCTGGAACCGCCTTTTGCAGACGGTGAACGCGAAGATCAGCGCTTTCAAGAGCCAAGACGCGGGCCTGCAGGCGGCCGTGAAGGCCCTCCTGCCGGCTGCCGACTCGGACGCCGTCGGGAAGGCGCTGAAGGCCAAGATCGACCAGGCACTCGCGGCCCACGAGCAGAGCATGGGTACGCTCGGTTCCTTCGTCTCCACGGCGTCGAGCTCCTTCGACGAAGCGGTGAAGACGGGGAAGGTTGCGAACGCCCAGAAGGTACTCGACGACACGACGTCGCGGTTCGACCAGCTCTCGACCAGCCTCACCAGCTCGGCGGCGACGGTGAGCAATCTCGTCGACCAGTACCGCAAACATCTCGACGCGATGAAGCCTGTGGACACGGACTTCACCGATCTCGACTTCAAAGCCGGGACCGCACAGTTCCTGTTCAACGACCCGGCGAGCATTGCGACTCTGGTAAAGCTGGTGGCCTACATGAAGAGCTGCCCCGAGCTGGTGGTGGACGTCGTGGGCCACACCTCGAACGAGGGCTCGGACGCCAGGAACGTCGCCCTAAGCGTGCAGCGGGCCAAGGCGATCGTGAAGTACCTGGAGACCAAGGAAGGCATCGAAGCGAAGAAGTTCCGCAACATCAGCGGGGTCGGTTCCCGGGAGAACGTCGTACCGGAGCCCGCGCCTGGCAGCCCCCAGGCCAAGGCGATGGGAGCCCCGGCATTGGAGGACGCCCGCAGGAAGAACCGGCGGATTACGGTGCACCCCGTTACTCCCTGCCCGAGGTAGACCGCGCGTCAGGGCGGCCGCTCGACGAGTCAGCCGGGCTTGGCTCCCTCCAGGGACGCGACATCCGTCCTCACGGACTGGGCTGCATCGAGTCGCCGTTCCCCGGGTGGACGGTGCGCCGCGTTAGCGATTCACCGTGGCGCCGTCGGTGCAAGGTCCGGGCTTGCCGCACCCAGTGATCACGCCGGATGCGCCCGTGGAACTCCTTGAGAGAGGCATCGACGCGCCGGATGTCCTGGCGCGTCCAGAGCGCAACCTGGCGGAAAGTGTGGACCCCGTGGCGGTGGAGTAGACGCTCCAGCACCGGTCCCACGCCGACGATCTCCTTCAGGTCGTCGCGTTCCCGCCGGACCTTTTCCACCTTGGGTTGCCGGGTCAGCTCTATCAGCCGCATCTGGGCGCGCCGGTGCGCTTCCTCTTCGGCGCGGAGCTGCGCCTCGAGCCCCTCCAGGCGGGATTCCATCTCGTCGCGCTCGGCATCTGCGACGCGCAGCGCGTCCTCCAGGGTCCTGACCCCGGCCGCCGCGCCATCGCGAGCGGCCTCCAGAGCGCGTTGAGTGACCTCCAGCTGCACCACCCGATCCAGAGTCTGGCGCAGCCGCTGTTCCAGCATCGCCCTCTCGGCGGTTTCGGTGTCCAGCGACGCCTCCCTCTGTTCGGACCTGGTGAGCTCGGCCTGGAGCCCCTCGAGTCGCTCCAGCGCCTCGCGGACGGTGCCTTGGAGGCGCTCGCGATCCGTGCGCAGCCGGTCCAGTTCCTCGGCGGTGCGTCCCTCCAGTGCGCGGAAGGCCTCCTCGGCATGGGCCGTCCGCACCGTCTCCTCGCGTAATCTGAACTCGGCCTGTTCGCGGGCCCCGCCGGATTCCCGGGCCGCCGATTCTGCCGCGGCCAGCCGCGACAGCGCCACGCGCAACGCCTCCTCGGCGGCCTCCACGCGCACCGTCGCCGTGCGCACCCCGGCCTCTGCAGCCAGGGTCCGGTCCTCGGCGCTCCGGAGCCGCAGCTCGACGTCCTGCATCCGGGCGCGCGCGCCGTCGAGATCGCCGGCGATGCGCTCCCGGTCCGCCTCAGCGACGGTGGCACGGCGCGCGGTGAGGGCCAGCTCTCGCTCCACGGTCGTCACCCGCGCGGTTGCTTCCTCAAGGCGGGCGGTGCGGTCCCGACCCATCAGCGAAGCCACCGCCCACCCGGCCACCACCCCGATGAGACCGGCGAGCAGCAGGCACAGAAACATCTGCGACGCGATCTGCCACATGCCCCAACTCCGTCAGTGAAGGGTGGCTGGTGCTCAGCGCACCCGGAAGTCGATTCTCCGGTTCAGCTGCCGCCCTGCTTCGGTGGTGTTGTCGCCCACCGGTCGTTCCTCGCCCTCGCCCCGGGCGGTGAGGCGCTCTGCCTTCACGCCATGGTCAATCAGGTACCGCTTCACCGACTCGGCCCGTGCCTCGCTCAGCGACTGGTTGCTGGCGCCGGTTCCCACGGCATCGGCGTGACCGACGATCTCCAAGCTCGTCTCCGGGCTTTCGTTCAAGAGGATGGCCAGGCGGTCCAGGACTCGCTGCCCACCCGGGTCGAGCACCGCCTTGCCGGTGGAAAACTCGATGGTGCCCTGGCTGAGCTCGGCGTCCACAGCGCGCTGCAGCGCCCGCGCTGGAGCAGGCGGCTCCACCGTCGGCGGGAGCTGGCCGGGGTGTGCGGTGGTCATCGTCGCTGCATGGCCGCCGATGCAGAAAAGGCAGAGCAGCAGGAAGGCCACTCCGCATCCAGCGAGAACCACCCTGGGGTGCCACATGAAGTGCCCTCCCCAAGCGGACTCTCCCGCCATCAGGACGCCTCGGTCAATCGTGACCGGAGCGGCTCCGGGGGCGAACCCAACAGCACGATGTTCACCTGAGCTGGAATGTCACCGGTCGCACACCTGACTCGAGCGCGGCGAAGGTGAATGCTCGGCTGCGCAGGCGGTGTCGGCCGCCTCGCGATCGCGGTCAGCGCGGAGCGGTCCTTCGGCTGCACGGGGGTCGGCTTGGCGAAGAGGGCGCGGGCGGAGCCCTTATTTCTTTTTCTCGCGCCGGACGCCCTTGAATTTCCCGCCGGTCGTCTTCACGTCGAGGAAGCGACCGGTCTTGGCGCTTCTCTTAATCCACAGACCAGTCCGCTTGTTCTTCACCTGGGAGCGCTTCCGCACTGCGCCCTCCCGGCGGTTGTCCTTAGCACCCGTCTTCGCCATGGTCTCCCTCCCCACTTGGTTGCACGTGCATCTGGAAACTAGCTCGGTTTCAGTTGGAAGCTCCACAGTCGGAAGAAGGATTTTCGCGCGGAAATGACAGCCCAGAGTCTGCGCACTATTGATGCGTCGCCTTAACGCGCTCTCGGCGTGGACCGCGAAGAGGAGGCCGTCGTGACGTCCCCACGACCTGGAGGGCCGACCCCAAAGAGGATGGAGAGACCTGGCACGAAACGGACAGCCGCGGCGCGGCTCCGGAAATGCGTATCCTCTTTTTCCTTCTTGTGGCGGACTCCTTGCAGCGCGGATACTCCTCGCAGCACACTGTCAGCATTCGAATCGGGGGTGGACTCATGGCTCGACGAAAGACCGCTGTGGCAGTTCGGCTTGTCTTCCTTGCCGCGCTGGCCGGTGGACCAATGCTGACCGCATGCAGTTCGTCGATGAAGTACACCTACGACCCGGGAGTGAACTTCTCGGGACCGAAGACCTACCAGTGGGCGCCGCAGCCGTCATACAGCTCGTCGCAGGACAGCTTGCTGGAAGCGAACGTCCACTTCTACGCTGACAAGGACCTCGCGGCGAAAGGGTGGACGAAGGCGGAGCAGGCGGAACTGGTGTTCTCGATCAATGGTAACTACCCGTACTACTACACGTACGAGAGCCGTTGGGTGCTCACCCAGCTCGAGTTGCGCGCCGTCCGCAGGGACGACGGCAAGGCGGTCTGGCGTGGAGCGGCGGCCGGCAACATCGACACCAGCGCTACGTCAAGCGACCTCAAGGATGCGGTGAACGGAATCATGTCGAGCTTCCCCCCCAAGTAGCCCGCTGGCACGCGGCTGGTCCAACGGCCCCTCGATAGCCGCTCTGGGCCTCGGGTGCTTTAACGGGATGGCCGTCCTCCGGCCGTGCGAGAGGCAATCACTTCGCGGTGTAGCCCTTCCCCTCCATGCATGCCGAGAAGGCCTTCTTGTACTGATCGAGCTGCGCCTGCCCGGCAGCTTGTGACGTCTGCTGCGCCTGTTTCTGGGCCGCGGCGTTCGCCTTCTTCTGCTCACTACGTCCCTTCACCGCGCCTGCCGTGGCGCCTATCGCGGCACCCTCACCGGTGTCGCCGGCGATGGCGCCCACAGCAGCACCACCGGCTGCGCCCTTGGCCGCACCCTTCACCGCGCCTCCTTTTTGGGCAGGGGCCGCGGCCGCCGCCGGCGGAGGTGGCGGAGCGATCGGGTCGTAGCCGGTCTGCTGCTTCGCCCAGGTATAGCAGTCCGATTCGTCCTTGCTTTGCTGCTCGGCGGTCTGTCCCTTCGCGGGGAAGACCATGACCCCGAGCGATTGCGACATTGTCTTGGTGGCGGGGGCAGGCGTGGGCGGCGGTGGCGCTGCAGGCTGTTGCCCCCTAGCGGCACCTGCGAGGACGAGGAGGAGAAGGATGGGGACAGGAGCCTTCTGGAAGGAATGGGCGCTCATGGGACCTCCTATGTCGGCCGAAGGTTTCCTACTCCCGCCTGGGGCGAGGCGTCCATCCTCGGGAAGAATTTTTGTCCCATTGTCCACGCCTGACGGCGTTGGCACCGCGGTTCGTCACCCGGCGGACGGGTCCTTCGTCAGGGGACCCCGGACTGGAACGCTTCTGGCTTCTCTCGCAAGGCTTCGAAACGCGGGTCGGGCCGCAGCGGGGCGTAGAGCGGATCCACGCGCAATATCGCCGGTGTGAAGCGTCGGCGCCTGGCGATCAGTTCGTCGAGAGCGGAAAATGCGGCATCCGGTTGCGCCGTGAGCATCGCCACCTCAGCCGACCGCTCGAGGTACTCGTCCCGCCCGCGCGGCGTATGGAGTAGTGCCGCGGCGGCCCTCAAGTGATCGAGCGCCTCGTCGGCGCGGCCGAGGCCAGCCTTCGCAACAGCCATGTTCGAGTTCCATTGCGCTGCTAGGCCACGACTGGCTGCGTAAGGACCTTGGCTTGAGAGTTCCTCGAGGGCGTGGCGGTAGGCGGCGCGCGATTCTTCGTGATGGCCGAGGATGAATTGCAACCGCCCCGAGAGGAGGTACCAGTGTTGTAGTACCAGCGGGTCCGGCACCGACTCGTGAGCTTCGTGCGCCAACACCTGGGTGGCGAGTTTCAGTCCTCGTTCCGGTAGCCACCGTGAGATGCCCTCGAAGTCATAAGGTACAAAGCGGGCAGAGCCCTGCTCGACCAAAGCGGCGTCGAGCGCCTTCCGGGCGGGGGCGAGATCGCCATCTCGGAGGGCGGCCAGCTCTGCTTGTCGTGCCGCCACTCCGAGATCGCCAGGCGACAGCTCGCTCGCACGTTCCAGCGCGCGGGCAACGTCGGCGAAGGAGCCGATCGCGCTGGCATAGCTGGCGAGTAAGAATGCCGACCGAAACGAGAGTGGGTCGAGTTCGAAGGCCCGTTTGTACATTTCCACCGCGACGTTCTCATCGCCGGCGCGCCAAAACACTTGGGCCATTTCGGTCATGAAATAGCCATCGTTCCGAAGTCCGGACTCGGCGCGGCGGAGCTCGCGAACCGCCTCGGGGAACTCCCCTGTACAGGCTCCGCGAACAACACCGACTGCAGCTTGGGCTTCGGGGAGATCCTTCTCCAGTGTCAAAGCACGCTCGGCCAAAGCTCGCGCTCTGTCGCAATACGCGGGACCCAAGTGCGCGCCCGACACAACCGAGAGAGCAAGCCAGGCTTGGGCCAATGCGAACGAAGGATCGCGGGCGATAGCCTGCTCAAGCAACTCATCGGCGCGCTTCCATTGTTCGTCGCCGGCGAGCGAGCCTTTTCTCAGGATGGTGACCGCGCGTCGGTAGGCGTCGTAGGCCTCGATGTCCCGAGTCGGTGGCCGCTCCAAAAGTCGCATTTCCTCTTCGCTCAGCTGACCCCCGAGCGCTCGTGCGATTTCGAGAGCCACTTCAGTTTGGGCCGCGAGCGAATCGGCGCCGCTTCGATCGTAGTCCTCCGCCCAGAGCTGCCGTCCGCTCGCTGCGTCGAGGAGTTCGGCCGAGATACGCAACCGAGAACCCGCCCGCCTCACTGTCCCTTCGAGTAGCGTCGCCACGCCCAGCGTGCGAGCGATCGATTTGAGGTCTTTCGTCGGTTGTCGATATTCGAGCACCGAGCTGCGCGCAATCACCTTGAGACCAGGGATTTTCCCGAGCTGAGTGATGATTTCGCTGTGGATTCCGTCCGCGAAGAGGCCATCGCTCTTATCCGGCGAGAGGTTCTCGAAGGGGAGCACCGCGATCGAAGGCTCCCGAGGAGCGCGCGACGGCACCGGACGGGTGAACAGGTAAGTCGATGTGAAAAGCGCGGCAGCGGCAATTGGTAGGACGCCCAGCATCCAGCCTCTTCGCCTCCGGACGCGCGCAACTGTCGGCGGAAGCGGCGCCGGCGTGGGGCTGTCCAGAAATCGCGGAAGCAGTGCTGCAGTTCGCTGGAGAGCCTCCAGCACGGCCGCGCCGTCCCTAGGCCGACGGACCGGCTCACGTGCAAGCATTTGCCCAACGAGTTCACCCAGCTCGGGGAGTCTGGGAACCTCGAGCCGCGCCGCCTTGGACTCCGAACTCTTCCCGACAAAGGGAAGCTCGCCCGATAGCGCCCGATAGAGAAGAACACCGAGAGCAAAGACATCCGTCCGTTCGTCCTCCGGTGCGTCCTCCCACTGCTCTGGAGCCATAAAGCCGGGAGTGCCACCGCTGATGCGTTTGCGGCCGAAGGCGTGAGCGAGGCCGAAATCGAGAACCTTCACCTGGCCGTCCTCGCAAACAATCACGTTGGCCGGTTTCAAATCTCGGTGCACCACTCCTGCGGCGTGTGCGTGCGCTAGACCTTTGGCGATTTCAACCGCGATGCGTACAATTTCTCGCAAGGGAAGGGACTGCTCGAGCCGTTCGGAAAGTGGCTGCCCACGAAGCAGCTCCAGCACCAGGTAGGGGCCGTGTTCGCACCGGCCCACGTCGTACAGCGTCACGAGGTTCGGGTGCGCTAGCTGGGCCACCGCCTCGGCCTCGCGTGCCAACGCCTCCTCTCGCAGGGCGGCGCGGTCGCCCGCTCTCACAGCCTTGAAGGCGACCGCCCGCCGCAGCTCCCGGTCCCTGGCTTCCCAGACGATGCCAAAGCCCCCACGCCCAAGTTCTCGCACCAATTGGAAGCGGCCGATGGTCGCGCCAACAAAGAGCCACTGCTCCCAGGCTTCGCCGAGCTCCGCGTCCGGAACACGCACCAGCTCGGCCAGCAGGGTTGAAATGTGAGCGGACTGGCCTGCGGTGGCGGGTTCGACTCCCTCGCGACTTGCGTTCTCCGTCACCGAAATTCTCGCCTGACGAGCGCCATCCTAGAGAGGCACCAAGATAAGCATCAAGCAACCCAGCTGCTTGAGCCCTGCTCGCCCGGGTGAAGGCAGCTCCAGAGCTGGCACGGGAAGTACGGCCCCCAGGCGCGCATTCACTTCTGTACCTGGAGTGGAGCGGTGGCGACGTCACATCGGACGTCCACGCCGTACCCAGGGTTGAACGCGGCCGAAACTGCTGCCGCACTCCAAGGTGAAAACATGCTCTCCCTCATCAAACCTACGGCAATCATCGCCTTGGCCCTGTTTACGTTTTTCGGCCAGGTGGTTGTGGTGTGCAACCTAGTTGCTGCGCCTTTCATCGAAGCCATGGTCACGCTGGACTCGACGAAACCGCAATAGGTCTCTCTAATTCGGTGCGCTGCTCCTGAGCGCGGACTCGACGAGACGGCAGTCGCTCTATGCGGTCAGCGTTGAACAAGTCCTCGCTGCCGAGCCAGCCGCGCGATGCGCTGTTTGAGGCGCTCAAAGCGCTTGCGGAGCACCGGTGCCGATGCCGCCTCGCCCCCGCTGCCGACGATACTGGCGATTTCGTCCCAAGAGAGTTGCTGATCGACGCGGAGTACCAGCAGGTTCTGCTCTTCAGCTGAAAGCTCTCGCCGAATCTCGGCGAGCTTGTCCGCTTGCCGATCCAGCTCGAGCGCGGACGAGGCGCGGATTTCCTGCGCCAGCTTCGAGGCGTCGCTGGTCTTCAGACGTTCCTTGCGCTTCTGCCAAGCCTCGTCACTGACCCGCCGAGCAGCGTTCCAGGCGACACCGAACGCCCAGGTCCGGAGCGAAGAATCGCCGCGGAAACGACTGATTCCCGTCCAAGCCCACTCGGCGAAGAGGGAGAACGCGTCATCGACCGCCCCTTCTTCTCGCAGGAGTGAGCGTAAGTAGCGGACCACGGCAGGCCCATAGGTTCGCAAGAGCGCAGTTGCTGCCTCCCGGTCGTTTCCGGCCTCGAGAAGGGACAGAACCAACTCCTCGTCGCTCATGGACCGAGCGTACCACCGGACCGCGCGGCTTCACCGACTGGGGAAAGGGCCGACGGGAGTCCCCCGTCACATCGGGCTTGGTGACTGTACCCATCGCAGCAGCCAGCAGATTTGGCTGGCCGCATTTCACAACGAGCCGAAAAGTTTTCTGGAGAAACCGATGAGCAAACCAAAAATGTTTGGTGGGATGTTGGCCGCTGCACTGGCGGTCTTAGCGCTGAATGGCTGTGGCCAAGCAAGCGCCCGTTCCCAGAGTTTTGACCAGCCGCGACGGGCGCAGGCCAGGGTCGCCGAGTCAGAGGTCTACCCGGTGTCGGACGCGGAGGCCGACAATGGGCCCGGATGTTCAGAGACGGCATTGAGCGGTCAGGGCCAGCAGCTTCGGAGCGCCGAAGCGACCGCCAACATCAGGCGAACTCACCCAAATGCGCTCCAGGCGGTGACTGGTCGAGGAGGCAGTTCCTCCGCCCGGCGTCCAGCCAATTCGGCGGCTCGCGTCGATGGGAGTCTACAGTCGCTGGAGAGGATGTGACGGGTTCGAGCCGCACGTCCGGGTATCGCGACCGCAGGCCGTAGCGCGGACGTCATGCGCGGTAACTTGCTCAATGGTCCTCTGGGGTGGCTACTTCCAAGTCGCCTGTCACAGCAGCCACTGACAACGGCCTGTCCGTCTGGGTGCTGGCCGCGGACGACGTGTTCCAGTCCATGGGGCAGAAGGAAGTGACGCGACTCTGGCAAACTAGCAACCTATGGACGGCCGGACGGTTTACTACGGGCCCCGCAGCGCCGAGGTCGACGCGGAACTGGCGCCGTTTACGTCTTAGCCGAGGTAGGTTTCTTCACGGTGACAGTCGTCTGGTAGAGCGTCCGCGTCTGGTGACCGGCCTGGTCTTCAAAGGCAGGCAGCACCAGTAAGGGGTCTTGGGGGTACCCCCGTCCCACTCGGGGAAACGCCTCGGAAGGGCCACCACGTTCGCCTGCGGCGGCGTTAGCGGCGGCGTTAGCGGCGCCGTTAGCGCGTCTCCGCCGTTAACCGTCGGCCTTCGTGCTCGGGCTGCGGCGCATACGACATGTCCATTCCGACGATGCGCGCTGGCAGCGGCTGGATATCCCGGGCGCTGACGTCCCCTGGCGACTCGGCGACTCAGAAGACGTGACCACGCGTTGAGGGGCGAGTTGAGTAAAGAGGAAGCGTGGAAACGGCCCCGCGGGCGGCGGGAGCTTGGGCAGGTTTCCACTGCCTTATGGCCGGCGGCAGCATGAGCGCGAGTGGGCTGGGCATTTCTTGACCCCGTCGCAATCTTTGCGCCGCGCACAGGGAGAAACCCTTGTAGGCACGCACGCTCTGCGCAGACGGCGCGGTGCGAAGGGAAGTGCTGCCTCGACAGCGGGTGGTATGCGCCTGGCATGACTCTCCGAAAGGAAACTCGCCGCTCGAGGTGCGAGAACCTGCGCGGATGTCAGTCCCCACACCACGACGCAACCCACTCTCCAGCGAGGCTGAATGCGCCCGCGCCCGTCTGCATCCGGTGGACGTAGCGCTGCGGGGCGCGCGTGGGTACCAATGGCTACGGCGCGCATCACTCTGCTTCAGCCTGCTGCTAGTCGTGGGAGTCCCGGGCTGGCACTTGCGCGCTCTCAGCGCGCAGAGTGTGGCGGGTAGCGGCGGTGCGTGGCCGCGCTTGGCCGCCGCACTCGCCTTTCCCACGGCCGCACCACGCCTGGTAGGTGCGCCATCGGCGATGGACTTCTTGGGCCTGGAGCTGCTCGACCCCCTTCTCGCGCTCGGGGTGGCCGTCGCGCATGGGCTCCGCAGCTCGCTCGTGCTCGTCGCGCTCCCGGCTCTAGTACTCGTCGCGGTCCTCGGACGTTTCTTTTGTGGTTGGCTGTGCCCCTACATTCCGCTGCTGGCCGCGAGCAATTCGCTGCGCTGGCTGCTCGGCCGACTCGGCCTGCGGCTCCCGAACCTCCGGCTTCCCCGCCACACCAACGTCGCGGTGCTGCTCACCGTGGTCGGAGCCAGTGGAGCTCTCGGCGCTCAGGTCGCTCCGCTCCTCTATCCACCAGCGCTCATCGGTCGAGAGGCATTTCGAGCCATCTTCTTCGGAGGCTTTGGAGCAGGTGCCGCTGTCATTGGAGTGGCGTTCGCCTTTGACACGTTTGTGTCGCGCGCCGGCTTCTGTCGTTCTCTGTGCCCCGGTGGGGCGCTCTTCGCGTTGCTCGGTGCGGCTTCCCCCATTCGGGTGAAGCGCGCCGCGCCCCTGTGCACCGAATGCACGGTTTGCGACGTGGTGTGCAACCTCGGCCAGCGACCGATGACTGACCGCCTTGACGCAGGATGCGAGCGTTGCGGCAAGTGCGTTTCCGCTTGCCCCACGGGTGCCCTGACGATGGGCCTCGGCGGCCCCACCGTTTCTTCCACTTCCGAGACTATGAAATGAATCGGCGAGGTGTTCTCTGGACACTGGTGGCAGCGCTCGTCGCAACGTTCCCGACGAGGCGCGCCAGGGCCTCCACCTCCGGCCTCCGGCCGCCCGGGGCGCTGCCGGCTGGGGATTTCGAACGGGCGTGCATCGGCTGCTTTCGCTGCGCGGAGGTCTGTCCCCCGAAGGCCATTCGCTTCTCCACGCTGCTCGTACTTGAGGCAGTCCATCCCTTCATCAATCCGCGAGAGAGCGCCTGCATCCTCTGCATGAAGTGCACGGAAACGTGCCCCACCGAGGCGTTGACCCGAATTGCTGTGGACCGAGACGTGGTGGCTCGAACGGTCCGCATGGGAACGCCCGTGCTCGAACGTCGCGACTGCCTCTCGTGGAACGGTCTCGGAGTGTGCCGGCTCTGCTACTACGTGTGCCCCTACGCCGGTACGGCAGTGCAGCTGGTCGGCCCGCGCCAGGCGCCACTTTTCCAGCCCGAGGCGTGCGTCGGCTGCGGACTGTGCGAGGAGGCGTGCCCCGAGGAAGCCCAGGCGATTCGCATCCGTCCTCGGGAGAGGGCTCAGGCTCGCGGATGAGTCAGCACCGCGCTCCGGTTCACTTTCTCCAGCGCCTGGGGATGAGTCGTCGGCATCTCTTGAAGCTCGCGCCGCTCGCGGCGGCCGGGGGCGCGGTGCTCGGCATGGGGCTGGTGGGCCGCGAGCGCCGCGAACGAAAGCGCATTCAGGGCGTCTGTCGCTTCTGCCTCATCCATTGCGGCGTGACGGCGACGACCGACGGCCAACGCTTGGTGCGGGTTGAAGGGGACGTGGCGTCCAAAACCAAGGGGTTTCTCTGCGCGCACGGGCATGCGATGCCGGAGGTCGTGCATTCGGAGCGCCGGGTCCGCATGCCGCTCGCGCGTGAGGGAGACACTTTCCGCGAAGTCGGCTGGGACGAAGCGCTGGCGCGTGTCGCCGAGCGCCTCGAGCGGGTCAAGGCCGAATATGGGCCCGAGGCTTTGGTTCTCCAGACGGGATGGCCACTGGTGCGGCACCCACTCGTCGGGTTACTTCACCGGTTCTGCCAAGCGTTTGGGACGCCCAACCTCGCAACCGTCGGAAGCTTTTGCGAGACGGCTGGCCGGATGGGCAAGGCGCTGACCCTAGGCAGCAAGTACTCCCCCAACTTCCACCGGGTGCGCACGCTGGTGCTTTGGGGAGCGAACCCGACGGACACGCTTCCCATCGCCGCCCACCTTGTTGCCGACAAGGCCTCCACTGGGAAGCTGGTGGTCGTGGACCCGCTGCGCACCGAGCTCGCCTCCGTCGCCACGGAACACCTTTCCGTGCGACCCGGAACCGACGGCGCGTTGGCGCTGGCGATGATGCACGTGATTATTGGCGAGCGCCTCTACGACCCAGCATTCGTCGAGAACGAGACGGTGGGCTTCGAGGAGCTCCGAGAGCTGATTGCTCGCTACCCACCGGAAGCGGTCGCAGTGCTGACGACGGTTCCCCGCGAACAGATTGTCCGCGTAGCGCGGCTCATGGCTCAAGAGGGACCGACGTCTGTCTGGGAGGGGTTGGGCATCGAGCACCACGAGAACGGAGTGCAGACAGTGCGAGCCGTGGCCGTCCTCGAAGGGCTCTGCCGACGTTCCGGGCAACAGGAAGTGAACGACTTACTGACACCCCCGGGAGCCGACTTCTACCAGGAGCCCCTTCCGGCGCTGCTCCGGCCGACCACCGCGGAGCCGGTGCCACCCCCTGTTCGGGCGCGGCCTCTCGGCTATGCGAGCTACCCGCTCTTCGAGATTTTCAACCGCGAGGCGCAGGGGAACCTCTTGGTCGACGCCGTGCTCGAGGATGACCCATACCCTGTGCGTGCGCTGTTGGTTGTGGCTGCAAACAGTATGGTGACAGCCCCGGGCTCGGAGCGCCTGCAGGCAGCCGCCGCTCGGCTTTCTCTCATGGTCACCGTCGACCCGTTCCTCACCCTCACCGCGCGGCTGTCCGACTTCGTTCTTCCGGCCTGTACCTTCGCCGAAGCCCCCACTGTTGAGGCAAGCGACGACGAGGTGGCTCACGGCGGCATGGTGGCTCCGCAGCACCAGGCGTGGCCTGATTGGAAAATCGTCTTCGAGCTAGCACGCTCTCTGGGACTTGGCCGTTACTTCCCCTGGAGTTCCTTTCGGGAGGCGATACAGGCCCCCCGCCGACCCTACCGAATCGACGAAGAGCACCAGCCCCGACCGGAGCCCCCCCCGCCCGGTGCTCCCTCCCCACGCTTTGGCACCGTCTCCGGGAAGCTGGAGTTGGCCTCGAGCCTTCTCCGCCGCCACGGATTCGATGCCGTTCCCACCTGGACGCCACCTGCCGAGCAGCCGGATGGCGCCTACCCCTTGGTGCTGGTGACCGGCCCGCGGACACGGGCTTTCATCAACTCCCAGTTCCATGAGGTGCCGAGCGTGCTCCGGAAGATGCCGGAGCCGGAGGTACTCCTGCACCCTGAACGTGCACGGGCCGCTGGTGTGGTGAGCGGCCAGTGGGTGGCAATTGTCTCTCCGCACGGGCGGATTGAAATGCGGCTTCGCGTCACCGCCGACGTGCATCCCGACACAGTGGTCGCGCCGGCAGGCTGGGAGACCGCCAACGTGAATGTCCTGCACCACCCGAAGCGTCTGGACCCCATTTCCGGCTTTCCCGCCTTCCGCTCGGGCATCTGCCGAATCGAGCCACTGCGTCCGGCGTGAGCTCGCCTGGCCGAGGCGCGCCGCGGTGCGTGACGGCCACCAGTCCACCTGCGCCGCTACGTCGGTGCGGACCGGCGGCTCTTCCCCTTCTGCTCTACGGGGCCCATTTCTGTGCTCTCCTCCGTACCTATAGTCGACACCTCGGGTTAACAGTCGTTTCGCTGCGGAACTCTCGCCGTTAGCGTCGCCGTTAAAAGTATCGTTCGGGCACAGTGGTTACGCTTCGGAAAGGTACGGTTGTTCTCGGAAGAGGTCATTTGGTAGAGCGTCCGCGTCTGGTGACCGGCCTGGTCTTCAAAACCAGTGGGGTGGCGCGCGAGCGTCGCTCGGGTGGTTCGATTCCGCTGCTCTACCGTGGGGGGAAGTTCCCGAAGTTCCAATGAGAAGCACACGTAGCCGCCGGGGAAGCGCCACGCCGCGCCCAGGAGAACGCGAGCGGCGGCACGGACCACGGAGCGGGGAGCGTCACCTTCCTGGTGGGCGAGCGTGTGGCCGGAGGCCTGCACGGACAGGCCGCCCGGCTCGACGCGTTGGTAGATGGCGACGTGCCTTCGACCATCGACTTCCGAAGCGTCTACAGCGCGATTCTGCGGGACTGGTTTGGCGTTCCACCCGCCGCCGTGATGGGACCGGTACCGGTGTTGGGCCTTTTGCGTGCGGTGGCTTAAGCATTTCCACCCAGCCCGAGGTACCCCAAGCGGGCCTGCTCTCATGGCGGAACAGTGATGCAACCCCAAGCGTCTATTTCGGTCCGACAGTAGAGGCCTGCGCCATACAGGCGTTGAAGGCAGCTTCGACCTCGCCGGGAGGCTGCCCCGCGCTTGAGGCGCGCGCTTGCTCGCAGCGTTGGACCGCTTGGTTGTAAGCGTCTTGCGGTGACGTTGGCGTCGGGGACGTTGCGCAAGCAGCTGCGGTGACAGGGACTAGCCAA
Organism: uncultured delta proteobacterium; assembly: GCA_963745475.1. Lineage (GTDB taxonomy): Bacteria > Myxococcota > Myxococcia > Myxococcales > Myxococcaceae > JADGRA01. Next base: position 628,274 of record CAVUXN010000008.1, on the reverse strand, counting down.
TAGCGGCCTGCGCGAAACATTCCGTACCTCGACCGTCCCATGGTTCCCCCGGGGGTTGTTTGTTGCGCGCACATTCGCACTTGTGCCCGTGCGAGACGAGACAAAGCGCTCTTCTCAGCGCAAGGAGTCCCGGTAAGCGCTTGGCGTTTGGTTGGTGATTCGGCGAAAGGTTGTCGTGAACGCGCTTTGGTCGCTGAAACCGCAGCGGAGCGCGACGTCTCCGATGCTGAGCGCTGCGTCCGAGAGCAGCACCTTGGCGTGTTCCACGCGTTTGCGGAGAATGTAGCGGTGCGGCGGGAGGCCGGTGCTCGTTTTGAAGCTCCGGACGAGGGCGAAGATGCTCAAACGCGCGACCTCTGCCAGCTTTGGCAGCGTCAGTCGTCCGTCGATGTTCTGGTCGATGTAGTCGAGGACGTCTGCCAGTCCGGGCTTCATCACCAGTCGACGCTGGGACGAGTACTCCTTCGCATCGCTTGCGTATTTGCGTACCAAATGAGCCGCGAGGGCTGCCCCCAGCGACTGGACGTAGCGGCTGTCCGCATTCGGTGCGTCCGCTTCCGCTTCTAAGGCAAAGACCAGCTGCCGAATGAGGGCGTCATCCAGACCGAAGCCGGAGCGGAGCTGCACTTCCATGCCCACCTGGCTCGAATTCCCCTCCGCCAAGAGGCGCTTGTGGAGCGTGACGACGATGCTTTCCGAGGACTCAAAGAGGCGAATGGCCACGGGAACATTCGCCGGAAGAATGTGAACCTGGCCCGGCGACACCTCCACGTGGCGCAGAGGGGCATTGGCCAAGGCGACTTGCATGTCTCCTTTGGCCCCAGTCGCCAAGACGACCATGTTCTCTGTGGGGTGGTACTCCACGAGCTCCCCTGGCAGGGTGGAGTAGCGGTCCAACTTCATGGACGACCACTCGACGGAGGGCACCGTCGGTCGGCCGGCTCCGGCAGAAAGCGCTGCCGGAAGCCTGGTTTGTCGAGTCTCCCGCATTCCCTCTTCGAGCTTGGATTGCTCCTAGGCGCTCGGGACGTCAACGAAAATTTGGCATGAGGCGACTCGGCCAGGCTGTGTGCCCTTGACGGTCGCATTACCGACTTGACGTTGCGACTCTGACACACGGACAAGCGAGCGGCCACCGCATCCAGATTTTCGAGCGACAGGGTCATGACCCAGCCACTCTCGGCAACGGGTCGACTTGGTCGCACGTCACCCCGAACGGACATTCCTCATCTACGCCGTTCGGCGAGAACAACGCGGGTCCGGCCGTGCTTGGCACCTTCGGCAGGCGAATGCGGAGTTGAGCGACATTCGCGCTGGGCTCGAGAGGGTGAGCCCCGGTAGTCTCCTCGCCCGTCAGGACGTCCCTCCCGGTTAGGAGAACCCCCTTGGGTCAACGCCTCGCAACCCCCTTCCACTCGCTGCTTTTGCTCCTCGCGAGTGTGGGCTGGCTCGGCTGCCACGCCGCCACCTCCACCAGTCTGGCTCAGAGCTCCGACGGAGTGACGCGGTCGCTGCCGCGCACCGGCGACGTCCTTCAACTGGCCCCGGACAATGTGGAGGGGGAAAGCATCGTCGACTTGCCTGGGGCGCCTGGAAAGCCCGCCCTCCGCATCGTGACCGGGACAGTCAAGCTCGACCTCGTCGCCCAGTCCGTGGGCTTCGTCGTCGGGCCGCCCAACTGGGCGGAGGTGGTGGTGCGCTTCTCGTTGACACCAAAATCTCCGCTTCGGGGAACGTTGAACGCCGCGAATGGCATCGCCATGCCGGCCGCCTTCGACGCTCCGGCCTTTCCGGACGCCAATGCCCGAATCGGCTTTAGCGTGAAGAGCACCAACATCGAACAGCTGCCGAGTGGCGAGGTCGTCTTCTACGTCCGCGTCGCCGTCCGAGGCCTGCAAGACACGACGCTCATGCGGATTGCGTACCAGGCCAACCTTTTGTGGACACCCGGTGGCGCCTTTCCAGGCGGCGAAACGCCGCTTCCGGTTGCCCCGACAGCCAAGTAGTCAAACCCCGGGCTTTCCCAGCGGCGGGGAGCGCGTGCCTTTCAAGCGGCCGTGAGGGGGGCGCTGGACAAAAGCCGCGGCGCCTGTCGGTGGTGGGTGGCTTGCTCGAAGGCATACGCCAGCCTCAACAGCGTGGGCTCACTCCAAGCCCGTCCGAAGAAGGAGAGCCCAACCGGAAGCGCATGCACCTGCCCCATGGGCACGGTGATGCTTGGGTAGCCGGCCACCGCCGCGGGGCTGCTGCTGCTGCCACCGAAGCTGTCTCCGTTGACGAGGTCAATTAACCAGGCGGGTCCTTGGGTGGGCGCCACCAACGCATCCAAGTGGTAGCGGTCCATTGTCCCGTCGATGCCTTCCCTTCCGGCAAGCCGCCGGCAGAGGGCGAGGGCCTTGCGGTACGCGGCGTCGGTGAGGGGCCCCTTGGCCTGCGCTTTGAAGAATCGGTCTTGGCCGAAGAAGGGCATTTCGGTGGCGACATTCTTCTCGTTGAAGGCGATGAGCTCGGCCAAAGAGCGCGGCCCCGAGCCCGACAGCCCCCGCAGGTAGGCGTCGAGGTCCGCCTTGAATTCGTAAAGCAGTACCAAGTCCTCGGGCCCATCCAGGCTGGTGGCGGTGCCGATGGGAGCAGGGTCCACGAGGGTGGCACCCAAGTCCCGCAGGACGGTCAGCGCCGTCTCGGCGAGCGCGTCCGCGGAAGGGCTGTAGCCAAAATACACGGGGCGAGGGACGCCAATCCGAGCACCCCGGAGGCCGCCCGGCTCAAGTCCGCGGGTGAAGTCCACGCCCTGAAGCTTCCGAGAGTGCAAGGTGGCGGGGTCCGCCTCGTCTTGCGCCGCCAGCGCCGAAAGTAGCAGGGCCGCGTCACGGACAGTACGGGCCATGGGCCCGGCGGTATCCTGGGTGTGGGAGATGGGGATGATGCCGGAGCGGCTCACCAGTCCAACCGTGGGCTTGAGGCCGACCAGCCCGCAGGCCGCCGAGGGCGAGACAATCGAGCCGTCCGTTTCCGTCCCCACGGCCACCGCACAGAGGTTGGCGGCGACGGCGGCACCCGAGCCGGAACTCGAGCCTGACGGGCTGCGGTCGAGGACGTACGGGTTTCGGCATTGCCCTCCGCGCCCGCTCCACCCGCTGGAGGAATGGCTCGAGCGAAAGTTGGCCCACTCGCTGAGGTTTGTTTTTCCGAGAATGACGGCGCCTGCCGCCTGGAGTCGGCCCACCAGGAAGGCGTCGCGCGGCACCGTGGACTCGAGGAGCGCCAGCGAGCCGGCGGTGGTGTGCATCTTCCCGGTGGTTGCAATGTTGTCCTTCAACAGGAGGGGAATTCCATGGAGCGGGCCCCGGGTGCGGCCCGCGCGACGCTCCGCGTCGAGCGTGTCGGCGGAGGCCCGAGCGTCGGGATTGGTTTCAAGGACGGCGTGCAGCGCGGGGTCGAGGATACGAATTCGCTCCAGGTACTTCTCCGTCAAGCTGCCGGCCGTCTCCTGGCCGGACTGCATCCGGCGTTGGAGCTCCTCCAGCGTCAGCTCCTCGAGCGCAAAGGGCTGCCCGGCGTCAGCGGCTCCGGAAGAGGCTGGGGCCGGCCCGGCCAGGGCCTTGGCGCCGGCTGCGACGACGCCGGTCGCCACTCCGAGTTGCAGCAAGCGGCGGCGCGAGAAGCTGGCCAGCTTGGGGTCCTCGTCCTTTGGCGGCATGTCCCCTTCATACTCCAGGGTGGGCCCTGAACGACCCTCGTGCTAGACGTCGCGGGCGTCGTTCACCCTCGCGGAGGTGCGTCCATGTTCAGGTTGCGCTCGGCTACCCTTTTCTCGCTTGCCCTTGCCATCTCCACGCCGGCCATCGCCGCAGACGCCGGAAGCCCGCCGGGACCAGGCGGGTTTCGCGGCGACTTCCTTGGCGCTCTCGGGCGGCTCGAGCAGCAGACCGTTTCCCTTGAACAGGCCATGCCGCAGGCGAAATTCGCCTGGCGTCCCGGGAAAGACGTCCGCTCGGTCGCCGAGGTCTACCTGCACGTTGCAGGCGGGATTTATTTCCTGGTGAGCCAGCTCGGCCGCGAAATGCCGGCCGACGTGCAGGCGATGATGAAGGCCAAGACGTGGGAGAAGCAAACGACGAAGAAGGACGAAATCAAAACCATCCTCACCACCGCGTTTGCTTACTTGCGGAAGTCCGTCCTCGAGACGAGCGACGCCGACTTGGAGAAACAAGTTAAATTTTTTGGAAACGACGTGTCCGAGCGCCTGGTGTTTTTGGTTATTCAGGGACACTGCTGGGAGCACCTCGGCCAGTCCATCGCCTACGCCCGGGTGAACGGCGTCGTCCCGCCCTGGAGCAAGCCCGGCGCAGCCGACTGAGGCGCACCACTTAGTAGCGGCCTCGACTCCGCTCCTTCGACGGCAGAATTTCAAGGCAAGTCGTCCACCAGCCGGTGAGGATGGTTTCGACGAATTCCTCAGGCAAACGCTCCTCGCGCATCTCCTGCGCGAGGCGCTGGTGTGGGTATTCGAGGGGAATAAATTCAAACGGCGCTCGGACCGCCTCGGTGTCGAGGAAGGCGTACCAGACGCAAGTGCGGCCGTCGTTGGCCGGCCGTCCGAGCGCCCCCACGTTCACGACGCGTCTGCCACTCGGCAACTGGCGCTGCCAATGGATGCCTGTGTGGGTACACAGCAGGACGTCCGCCTTGGACTGCTCGCAGAGACGCTCGAGAAACGCATCCGGCGCCGTCGTCTCCCAGAGAAACTCGTTCTGCTGCCGGGGCGAACCGTGCACCAGGGCCAGCTTGCATTTCTCGAGCTCGACATCCAGGCGGCTGGGGAGCGACGCAAGCCAGGGCCGGTACGCGGTGGACGTCCGTTCCAGCGTGTAGGCGTAGGAGAGCCGAGCGAAGTGGTTGTCCCGAGGGTCGGTGTACCCACAACCACAGTCCTCGCGCGCGTTGCCCACCGCGTCGTCGTAGTTGCCCTGCACCATCTGGACGCTCTCCTCTCGCAGGAGCTCAATCGAGCGGTCGGGGTGCGGGCCAAACCCTCCCACGTCGCCCAGGCAAAACAGCTGCTCGGCCCCCCGCGCCCGTGCGTCGAGGAGGGCGGCCTTGAGCCCCAGCCAGTTGTTGTAGATGCCTCCGAAGAAAGCCGCGCGCATGCTGACGCCTCAGGTGTTGCAGCGCAGTCCGTCCAGGACACAGGTTTGGCAGGCGGCCCAACCGAGTTGAAGCGGCCGCAGCGCGTCGGCGACACTCTCCCCCAGCCTGGCGCCTGGGTTCTCGACGAGGATGGGGCAGGTGTACACGCCGGTGGCGGTGGCGCAGCGGCCGGTGGCGCACAGCAGCGAGGACTCCACCGCCGGAAGAAGGCGCTCCTCCCCCAACCCGGTGGCGTAGGAATGGGTGCGCCGCTCCTCCCGGCCGAGGCGGAGAAGCGGGAGGAACTTCACCCGCGGCTGGCGAATGCCCAGCCCTCGGACAAAGTCGAGAAACTGCGCCCGGGCTTCCGCACCCTCGAGGCCCGCCTCGTGCTCCACGACCGTCACCACCGGGGACAGTCCAGCTTCTCCCAGTCGCCCCAAGGCGGCGACAATTTTACCGAATGTCCCCCGACCGCGGACCGCGTCGTTCTGCTTGGCAGTCATTCCATCGAGGGAGACTCGGACATCCAGCGAGTTGCGGCTGCGCTCGAAAGTCGAGGCGAGCCACCGCACCAGCTCCCGGTCCAAGAGAATGCCATTGGTGACCACCGTCAGCGCAGCAACCTCCAACGCCATGTCCACCAGTGTGCGGATGGCGGGATGCAGAAACGGCTCACCCCCGGTGAAGTAGGCCTGGCGCATTCCCGCGTCCCGTCCTTGGTGCAGCGCCCGCTGCACCTCCTCCACGGACATCATCGGGATTTGCGTCGCCTTTGGCCCGCAGCTGATGAAGCAATGTCGGCACGCGATGTTGCAGAGGGTCCCGGTGACTTGGACCCAGAGGGTGTCTAGCCAGCGGAACGGAACGATGGGGCCGTGAGCCGCGGGCGGCTTTCCGGACAGGGACGCCCGGGGGTTTGCGCCGACAAGCGTGCCTTCCACGTCGGAGGTGCGCGCCATGGGAAGCACCCTACGCTACCGGCGCCGGTACTGAGAACGGGCTCAGGCCACTGGCAGCGTCACCACCACCCGCGCGCCGCCGGGGCCAGGCTCCTCGAAGGCCAGCGTCCCGCCGTCGGCTTGGACGTGCTCTCGACTCAGGGCAAGGCCTAGGCCCATGCCCTTCCCGGGCGACTTCGTGGTGAAGAAGGGCTGAAAGAGACGGGTGCGCGCTTCAGCCGTCAGCCCCGGGCCAGAGTCTTCCAGGGCAATCCGCACCCCACCCTCCACGCGGGCCGCGGTGATGCGAATTCTGCGCTCCTTGGCCTCGGGCCCGCCCACCGCATCCGCGGCATTGAGCAGCAGGTTGACCAGCACCTGCACCAGCCGCCGCCGGCGAACCAGCACCCGTGGAAGGTCCTGCCCCAGCTCCCGTTCGAGCTGGATGCCGCGCAGACGCGCCGAGGACACAAGAAGCGCTTCCTCCACCACCGCGCGCACCTCGGTGGGCATGGGATGGCCGACCGCGTCCGAGCGGGCGAAGCGGCGGAGGTCTCGGAGGATGTCGGTGATGCTCTCCACCGCCCGCGCGCTCTCAGCCACGGCGGCGTGCACGTCGCGGTGTGTAACCTTCTGCAGCGCATCCGCTTCCCGTTCCAGAAGCTGCAGGTTGGTGGAGAGGTAGGTGAGCGGGTTGCTCATGTCGTGGGCCACCACCGCCGCCAGCCGACCCAGGAGCGCCAGGCGGTCGGACTCTGACTGTTGGCGCTCCGCCTTCACCTGGAGGTCCGTCGCCTCGCGGCGGGCGCGCTCCGCGACGAGGCGGGCCTCGAGGAGGCGAACCACGCCGGTGCCCATGACGGCGGCCGCTGTTCCCGCGGCAAGCAAGGCTGCAAACATGCACACCGAGGAGAGCGGCGCGCCGGCTGCGAGGAACATCGCGCACCCGAAGCACAGCACCAGCAGGCCCAGGCCCCACACCACGGCGCGCACCTGCGGAAGGATAAGGCCCGCGGTGAAGGGAACCGCGATGAGGCAGCTGAACTCAGGGCTTCGCGTCCCCCCCGACAGGGTGGAAATGGCGCAAATGAGAAGCGTGGCCACCACCAGGATGGTCGCCACCACTGCGTTTCGTCGCCCGGGTGGAGCGGCCCGACTGAGAACAGGAGCAGCAAACAACAGGGCAGTGAGCAGGACGCGGAGAACCAACTCCGCCGCGCCGAATGGGCCAAGCAGGCTTCCGGCGAGGAGTCCGATGCTGAGTAGCGCGCAAACGAGAAACAGCCCGCTCTGCGCGACACGGAGCACCTCCCTCTCCTCCACCGCAGCGTCTTCTGTCATACAGCGCTCACCTCTCACCCTGCGTGAAATGTAACGGACGTCAGACCCCGTCGCGCTTGAGGAAGGGGGCGCCTCAGCCCGACGTCAGCACCTGGCGGAGTCGTGAAGTGACTCCGGCGAGGTCCGCCGGAGACTTCACCGGCTCGAAACGGCTGGTGGCGGGGTCTCCGCGCGGCACGAGGAGGAAGCGAGCCGGTAACAGGGGGCGCCCATCGCCTCGGCGCAGCCCCGTCGCTTCCGCCGTCACCTGCTCGAACTGGATGACGGCCTCCCCGTCCAGTTCCTTCGTGACCGCCCGCCAGGGCAGCGGGATGTCTCCCGAGAGCAGCGGCTCCAGGGCGAAGGTGATGTTATTCGTCGAAATGGTGGCGTGCTGGGTGGGGTCCACCTTTTCCACGAGTTGCAGCTGCCCGCGGATGCGCACCGGGGCGGCGCCGCTGTCGAGCTGGCCACTTGGGGCCCGGCGCGGTGTGACTTCCACGGTCATCGCTGCCCCGCCCAAGAGGTGGCTGCCCAGCACCACCGCATCCAGCGTCGCGGCGAGGTTGTCCACGTTGGAGAAGTAGAGGTGGCGCACGCCAGCCGCGTGCAAGCGCGCGGCCACGCCCGAGGCCACCAGCGCACGGAAGAAGTCCCCATGCCCCGCCGGGGCCAACGAGAGGGCACCATCGGGTTGGTGAAAGAGGGCGCCGTCGGGCCGCAGGCGCGGCAAGCTCCGCTGCTGGAAGAGGTGCACGGGAATGGTGGGCGCGTTGGCGGCGAGAGCCGAGCGAATCGCCGCGTCCGTGAGGTGGGACGTCATCAGCGCCACGGACACCGGCCGGCCGGCGCGCTGGCTCGCCCGCGCGACGTCCAACAGCTTCAAGTCGAGAAACGTCTTCCCGTCCAGCACCGGAACCAGCGCTTTCACCGCGCCGCCGAAGCGTGTCCCCGCCCCTCCGGCCACCACCAGCGCCGCCACTTGGCCCGAGCGAAGCGCGGCCTCGCCCAACGCCGAGGCACGTCCATGCGCGGGCGTTGCTGGCGTGGGGAGCGGGAGGATGTCGTCCGGCAACAGAGGCTCAAATGGCTCTGGGCTCGGGGTCGCCGCGAGCTCGCCCGCGCGAAATCTCTGGCAGAGCTCCAGCAAGAGCTGTCTGTCGCCGGCGTCCGCCTCAGTCATCGACACGTCCTCATGGAGAATGCCACGACCAGACGTTTCGGTGGAGTGTCCATTGCGTGGCGCGTGGACGTGGGCCTGGGCTACAAGAGGCGTTTCCGGAAGCCGCATGGATGAGCCATCCACCCCGAAGGGCTTTCCGCGCGGGGCGCCTGACGCCGTCTCCCAGGCGCCGGCGCGCGTCAACCTCATCGGCGAGCACACCGACTATTGCGAAGGCTATGTGCTTCCGCTTCCCCTTCCCCTCCGGACGACAGTCGCGCTCCGCCGGCGACCCGGCCGCACGGTGGTGGCCCGCAGCAGCCTGGAGGTGGACGCTGAGGGGGCCTACCGTCTCGACGAGGAGCGCCCCGGAGGCGGCTGGCTCGACTACGTCCAAGGCGTCACCGTCGCCCTCGCCCGCGCCGGACACCGGGTGGACGGTGTGGAGCTGGACATTGCCTCCGACATTCCTGCTGGCGGCGGCCTGGCCTCCAGTGCAGCGCTGTGCGTCAGCCTGCTTCGCGCGCTGCGCGAGGCATTTCGCCTTCCTCTGCAAGACGTGCAGCTCGCTCAGCTGGCTCGAGCGGCAGAGACGGACTTCGTCGGAGCGCCCGTGGGGTTGATGGACCCTCTGGCTGCCAGTCTCGGCACTCCCGGCGTGGCGCTCCTCATCGACACCCGCTCGCTGCACTGCGAGCCCCTCCGCCTGCCTCCGGGGGTCGAGGTGGGCGTGGTGCATTCCGGCATCTCTCACCGCAATGCCGGCGGCACCTACGCCCGACGCCGCGAAGAAGCCGCACAGGCAGCCCACGGGCTCGGCGTCGTGACACTCCGGGACGTCGGCGAGGCCGACCTCGAGCGCATCCTTCGTCTCCCGTCGCCTCTGGACAGGCGCGCCCGGCACGTCGTCACCGAGAATGCCCGTGTCCTGGCTTTTGCCTCCGCGTTGCGCGCTGGGGACAAGGGCCCTCTCGGGCCCCTCCTCGCTGCTTCCCACCGCTCGCTGCGCGATGACTACCAGGTGTCCCTCCCCGAGGTGGACGTCCTGGTGTCCCTGGCCCAGGCCGAGCCGGACGTCCTCTCGGCCCGCATGACGGGCGCTGGTTGCGGTGGGGCCGTTCTCTTTCTCGCCACGCAAGGGGCGGCTCGAGCGGTTGGGGAGCGGGTGGCCTCGCGCTACCGCGCCCACACGGGACGGCCGGGAGGGCTGTTGGTGCCCGTCCCTTGACGTCCTCCAAGGTGCAGCTTGGGAGACAGGGGCTGCGGTAGACTCTGCGCCCAGCGTGGTACCGCTCTCCCCAGGACCTCGGCCCCCTGCACCGTCGCCCTTCCGCATCCGGCTCGCTCGCCGGGGGGATGGCGAGCACTTAGGCGCCCTGTTGGCGGAATTCGGGCACCCTGGAGCCGGGGACACCGGGACGGTGCACTGGGTGCTGAGCCATCCGGAAATAGAAGTCTACGTGGCCGCGGACGCCCAGGACCGCCCCATTGGGCTGCTCGCCCTGTCCCACCGTCCGCAGCTCCGGCTCTCAGGACGCGTGGCCACCATCGACGAATTGGTGGTGATGGCGGCCTGGCGCCGCAAGGGCGTGGCCCGGGCGCTCGTACAGCGGGCGCTGGAGCGGGCCAGAGTGTTGAGTGTGAAGCGCGTCGAGCTTCAGCTGCCAAGCCTCCCAGAGGAGGCCACGGTGGCCTTCTGTGCCGCGCTCCAATTCCAGGATGCCGAACGTGGAGTCGTCGTCCGCACGCCTTAACCTCCCCGCCGACTCAGGACGTCTCGGGTGCCACGGCTCTCATCAGCTCCAAGAGTCGCGCCCGGACTTCGTCGGACACGTCCACGAAGCGGATGCCCACCGCTTTCTGCACCGGCCGCACCCAGGCCACCACCGCGTCGACGGGCAAGCGCTCTCCGGCCACCACCAGGTTGAGCTTGAGCCCGCGCCCCACCGGGTAGACCCGTCGCGTCCGCAGGCACAAGCCGCCGAGGGAAAAGTCGAGCGAATAGGCATGCAGGACGCGGGCGGCGTGAACCGCGTCGGTGAAGCGCACCTCAATTCGGGTGGGAACACGGGCCTCGCGCCGCCGCTCAACCGGAGGCAGGGGCGGGTTCACCTCCATCGTCTGTCCACCGCGACGCGGGCCGCGAGCCTGGAGTTGACGCGGACGCCGTGGCGCAAGGGGCGCTGTGCCGCACGGACGACCTGCACAATCAGCTTTCGTCCGAAGACTCTTCGAAACAATGCCGCCTCATGAGCGGCGTCCCAAAGCTCGAGGTCCACGGGGTGGCGGGCCCGGAGCTTCACCACCACCGCGCTGGGCAACAGACGAGCCTGGGCGCGGACCACCGTCTGTCGGTGGCTGCGGTCGAGTGAATCCGACAACCGCAGCAAGGTGGCGAGCTTTCTCACCACGCGCACCTCGGCTGGCTGCAGCCCGTCCATCCCGGAGTGGCTGGTGTCCGGCGCGCTGCGGCGGTGGTAGCGGGCGATGCGTGCCACGAGCTCACGTTCGCGGTCTCGGAGACCCGGAATTTCCGAGTTTTGGATGAGGTAATAGGTGTGCCGGTGGTGGCGGTTGTAGCTGACCGAGTTGCCAATGTCGTGCAGCACCGCGGCCACTTCGAGCAGGGGGCGGGTCGAGGCCGGGAGCTTGTGCAGCGGCGCCAAGTCGTCGAAGAGTTGAAGCGCGAGGCGAGTGACTTGGGTGGAGTGCGCCTCGTCGAAATGAAATCTCCGGCCGATGAGTAAGGCCGCGTCGGCCAGGCTGTGGTCGTCCGCGGGTGAGTCGATGCGCCGAACGAGGTCAACGAGAATTCCGTCGCGGAGACCTCGCTGGACGGCGGTGACGGACTCCAGGCCTAGGTGCTCGACCACGGACTCGAGAATGATGGCGCCGGCGCAAATAATTTCCGCCCGTTGCGGGTCAAACCGCTTGCGAAGCTGAGCCGGCGACATCTCGGCCAACTCTTCCACCGCCTGGGTAATTTGCCGAGCCGTGGCGTGGGCCGTGCCTTCGGCCGCGGCGAATGCCACCACGGCATTGATGGTCCCACTGCTTCCGAGGGCGCTTCGCGGCGCGCGAGCGATGCGCGCCGGGAGAGACTCGGTGAGGGCCTCCGCCGCAAACCCTCGGATGAGCTTCAGCTGCTTCCCGGTGATGCCGCGGGCCGTCCCGAAGAGCTCCGTCAGCCGCACGGCGCCCAGGGCCACACTCCACATGGCGGTGGGGTTCTCACCGGTGGCGGCGGCGACCTCGGTGGAGCCGCCGCCGATGTCCACGCACAAGGAACGTGCCGAGGGGGGCTTACCACGCAGGACGCCCAGCGTGGTGAGCCGGGCCTCTTCCATTCCGGAGATGACTTCGAGGCGAAGACCGGCCTCGTCGCGGGCGCGCCGGACGATGTCGTCTCGATTCTTCGCCTCGCGCAGCGCGCTGGTGGCCACCGCGCGCACCTCGGCGTGGTAGCGGCGACAGAGGGCGCCGTAGCGGCGCAGGGTGGAGAGAAGGCGGTCGGCCACCTCCTTGGGGATGGAGCCAGTCCGGAACACCCCCTCCCCAGGCCTCACCGGGTCGCGCTCGCTGTGCAGGGACTCCAGGGAGCCGTTGGAGAGGCGACGGGCGAGCTCCAGCCGCACGGCGTTGGTCCCCACGTCAATGGCAGCGAGAACCGGCTCTGTGAGGGGGGTGCGGCGCATCTCGGCTGTGCTTTCGGGCATTATCAGGTGTGTCCGACCGTCCGCGAGCCCCGGGCTTGCCCCGGCCCCAGGCTGTCACCTATTCGTGACGGAGACGTCCGCAAACCAAGACTTCCAACCTCCGTGGAAACCACCGACACCGCCCTCTTCATCAACCGCGAGCTCTCCTGGCTGGCCTTCAACGAGCGCGTCCTGCGTGAGGCCCACAACGCCAGCCTCCCCCTCTACGAGCGCGTCAAATTCGCCGCTCTCTTCGCTGCCAACCTGGACGAGTTTTTCATGGTGCGAGTGGCGGGGCTGAAGCAGCAGCTGGCCGGCGGGGTGGCGGCGCCGGAGGCGGACGGCATGCTTCCCGCAGAGCAGCTGGCCGCCATTTCCGAGCGGGTGCACGGGTTGGTCACCGAGCTCGGGCGCCTCTGGGCGGAGGCGCTCCTCCCCGGCCTCACGGCCAATGGTGTCTCGCTGCTGTCCGCCGCCGGGTTGGACGCCACCTGGAAGGCAGCCGCCAAGGAGCACTTCACCTCGGGCGTCTTCCCAGCACTGACGCCCCTGGCGGTGGACCCGGGCCATCCCTTCCCGCACCTCCGCAACAAGTCGCTCAACATTGCTGCCGTCCTCAGGCGCGAAACGAAGCGGCGCACCAAGGGGGTGGTGCAGGAGACGGAGCTGGCGGTGGTGCCGGTGCCGAGCGTCATGCCCCGTCTGGTGCCTTTGCCCAGCCTTTTGGGTCACTCCTACGTCCTTCTGGAGGACCTCATCACCCGGTTTCTGGCCGACTTGTTCCCCGGCTTCACCGTGGAGCATGCCGCCCCCTTCCGAGTAACGCGCAACTGGGACCTCGCCGTGGACGAGGAGGAATCCGAGGACCTCTTGGCTTCCATTCAAGACGACCTCAAGCGGCGCGAACGCGGCGCCACCGTGCGGCTGGAGCTCGACGCGCGGGCCTCGGACGCCCTGGAGGAGGCGCTGAAGCGGGCGCTGCACCTCGGCGCGGAGGACGTCTACCGGTCCGACGCCCCTCTGCAGCTCTCGGACATGGTGGCCCTCGCGGAGCGCGACCCCCGCCCCGAGCTCCGAGTGGAGCCCTTCACGCCCGCCCTGCCTCCGCCGCTTCGGGACGTGGAGAGCCAATTCCCCGTCTTTGCGCAGAGAGACGTGCTGCTGCACCATCCATTTGAGTCCTTCGACCCGGTGGTGCGCTTCATTGACGAGGCCGCCGATGACTCGGCGGTACTGGCCATCAAACAGACCCTCTACCGGCTCAGCGCCGAGAGCCCCATCGCTCAGGCGCTCTGCCGCGCGGCGGAGAATGGCAAGCAAGTCGCGGTGCTGGTGGAGCTCAAGGCCCGGCTCGATGAGGCCAACAACATCGCCTGGGCGCGGCGGATGGAGGAGGCCGGCGTCCACGTGGTCTATGGCCTGCTCGGGCTGAAGACGCACTGCAAGGTGGCCCTGGTGGTGCGGCGCGAGGCGGGAGGTATCCGCCGCTACGTCCACCTCGGGACTGGGGACTACAACAGCCACACGGCCCGCCAGTACACCGACGTCTCGCTTTTCACGGCGCGCGAGGAAATCGCCGATGATGTCACCGCTCTCTTCAACATGCTCACCGGCTACTCGGTGCCACCGAAGTTCAAACGCCTCGTGGTGGCGCCCTTCAACCTCGTTGAACGGCTGTTGCACCTCATCGAGCGCGAGGCGGACCGGGCCCGAAAGGGAGAGCCGGCCCGCATCGTCGCCAAGATGAACAACCTCGTCGACTCCTCCGTCATCCGGGCGCTGTACGCCGCGAGCCAGGCGGGCGTGCGCATTGACCTCATGGTGCGGGGCATCTGCTGCCTGCGACCGGGACTGCCCGGCGTCTCGGAAAACATCCGCGTCACCTCGGTGGTGGACCGCTTCCTGGAGCACGCCCGTCTCTTCGCCTTCGGCGCGCGGGAGCGCGCCGAGGTCTTCCTCACCTCGGCGGACTGGATGCCGCGCAACTTCTTCCGCCGCATCGAGGTGATGGTCCCCGTGGAGGACCAGGCCCTTCGCCAGCGCCTGCTGGACGAGGTGCTGGGCCTCGGCCTGCGTGACACGGCCAAGGCCATGGAGCTCGCCGCCGATGGCAGCTACGCCCCAGTGGCAGTCCATGCCGGCGCTCAGGGGTTTCGCAGCCAAATGGCGGCGCTGGAGCTGGTGCGGCGCCATGACGAGCCCAAGCCCGCGGATGCCCTGCTCCGCCACGCGCCCGGGCCTCCGGAGATGGCCGCGACGCGCAACGTCCCGCCAGCCTGAGGCTCGGCTGGGGCCCTTTTGCGCGCATGGCCAACTCCGCTCAGCTGCCGCTTCTCCCGGAGTGGCTGAAGGCACTCTTTCTCCCACTCCGGGCCGCGACTGCTGTGGTGGGCTGCCTCGTGGCCGGGCAGCTGTGTGGCTGGACAGCGGCTGGGCTGGTGATGGCCATCGGCGCCCGGCGCGTCGTCTTCGCGGACCCTGGCGGAGGCCGCGCGTCGCGCGCCGCCAACATGGGCATTGCCATGGTGGCGGACGCCTTGGCGGCCCTGGCGGGAACACTGCTCGGGCACTCGCTGGTCGCCTCGACGCTGGGGATGTTTGCGTTGAGCTGGGTGGCGGGTGTCGCTCGCACCCGCAGCGACGCGGCGGGACGGCTGGGCGTTTCTGCCGCCATCCTTTTCGCCTTGGCGCAGCTCCTTCCCGGTCACTTGGACGTGGCCCTCTTGCGTGCCCTGGCCGTCGGCGTCGGCGGAGCCGTGGCGGCAGCGTGTGTCCTGGCCTCCTTCCCGAGGGACTGGCTGGGGCTGGCGGCGAGGCGACTCTCGGCCGGCATGCACTTTCTTTGGCGGGCGCTTCTTCACCCGGGCGCGGAAGTCCGTTTCGGCCTCGTCCTGGCCTGCACGGTGTCGGCGTGTCTGTGGGCGGTGCGCGCACTGGACGTGCCCCGGGGGACGTGGGTGGTGGTTTCGGTGCTGGTGGTGCTTCGGCCGGACCACGCCGTCACCCGCCGCCGCGGGCTGGAGCGACTCTGGGGAACGCTCTTGGGCTGCATTCTTGCGGCGGCGCTGGTGTTTTTGGTGCGCTGGCCCTGGGTGGCCGACGGACTCATCTTCGTCTTGATGGTGGGCTTCTTCCGGCTGCAGGCGGCGGCCTACGGTTGGAGCCTGGCCTTCTTCACCCCGGCCCTCGTCCTCGGCATCTCCCTCCTCGAGCCCGGCAACTGGCACTGGGCGGCCAACCGGGCGGTGGACGTCGTGGCTGGAAGCCTGGTGGCCCTCGTCGTCGGCTCCCTGCTCGGAGGGAGTCTCCGGCCGCAACCCGCGCCAGTCGTGTAGGGTCCGCCTTCTGTCCGCATCCGACGCCCCGCTCGCTGCGCTCCTTCCCTCCTCGTCAACTGCCGACGAGGAAGAATTGCTTTCGCGCTTTCTTCGTTACGTGTCCGAGTCGGGACTCGTCCTGTACCCGGCGCAGGAGGAGGCGTTGCTGGAGGTGATGGGCGGGAAAAGCCTCGTCCTCAACACCCCCACCGGCTCCGGCAAGTCCTTGGTGGCGACCGCGCTCCATTTCAAGTCGCTGGCCCAAGGGAAGACCTCCGTCTACACGACGCCCATCAAGGCACTGGCCAACGAGAAATTCTTCACCCTCTGCCAGCTTTTCGGCCCCTCCCGGGTGGGGATGCTGACTGGGGACGCATCCATCAACCGCACCGCGCCCATCCTCTGCTGCACCGCGGAGGTGCTGGCCAACATGGTCCTTCGGGAGAGCAACCCGCGCGTCGACAGCGTGGTCATGGACGAGTTTCACTACTACGGCGACCCGGAGCGGGGCTGGGCCTGGCAAGTGCCCCTCTTGGCACTGCACCGGGCCACTTTCTTGTTGATGTCGGCCACCCTGGGTGACACCCGTCACATTGAAGAAAGCCTCGCCCAAGCCACCGGGCGCCCGGTGGCCCGTGTCTCGAGCGGCGCGCGCCCTGTACCGCTCGAGTTTTCCTACCGCGAGACGCCGCTGCACGAGACGCTGGAGGAGCTGGTGCATGCCGGGAAGGCCCCGGTGTACCTCGTCAACTTCACCCAGCGCGCCGCCGGCGAGCAAGCGCAAGCGCTCACCTCGGTGAATCTCACCACCCGCGAGGAGAAGGAGCGCATCCGGGCCGAGTTGGAGGGCACGCGCTTCGACTCGCCCTTCGGCAAGGACATGCGCCGCTACCTTCAGGTGGGCATTGGCCTGCACCACGCGGGGCTTCTGCCCAAGTACCGGCTGGCGTGCGAAAAGCTGGCGCAGACCGGGCTTCTCAAGGTGGTGAGCGGCACCGACACCCTGGGCGTGGGCGTCAACATCCCCATCCGTACCGTCCTCTTCACCCAACTGTGCAAATTCGACGGCGAGAAGACGGCCCTCCTCTCGGCCCGGGACTTCCATCAAATTGCCGGCCGGGCCGGACGAAAGGGCTTCGACGAGCGGGGCTACGTCGTCGCCCAGGCTCCGGAGCACGTCATCGAGAATTTGCGCCTGGCGCAGAAGGCGGCCAGTGGAAAAAAGGTGGTGCGCAAGCAGCCCCCAGCGAGGGGGTTTGTGCCCTGGGACAAGTCCACCTTTGACAAGCTGGTGGAGCGACCGCCGGAGCCACTCGTCTCGCGCTTCGACGTCACCTTCGGAATGCTGCTCAACGTCCTGCAGGGCGAGCCCGACACGCCCGGCGGAGGCTACGGACGTCTGGTGCGGCTCGTCGAGGCAAGCCACGGTTCGGAGTACCAACAGCGTCAGTTGTTTCGGAAGGCGGCGATGCTCTTCCGCACGCTTCGCAAGGCGGGCCTGGTTTCCACCTTTAAACACCCGCACGCCGCGGCGGCCGAGGTGGAAATCGCCCCCGGACTGCAGCGCGAGTTCTCACTCCACCAGACGCTCTCCCTCTACCTCTTGGCGGCCCTGGACGCGCTCGACCGCAGCTCCCCCAGCTACGCGCTGGACGTCCTGACGCTGGTGGAGTCCATTCTGGAAAACCCGGAGGTGGTGCTCCGCCACCAGCGCGACGTCCTGCGCACGGCCAAAATGGCCGAGCTCAAGGCGTCCGGGGTGGAGTACGCCGAGCGACTGGCCGAGCTGGAGAAGGTCGAGCACCCCAAACCTCTGGCGGACTTCCTCTACGGCACCTTCGACAGCTTCTCCGCCGTGCACCCGTGGGTGGGGCAGGACAACATCCATCCCAAGTCCATCGCCCGGGACATGCTGGAGCGCTTCTGCAGCTTCGCGGACTACGTCCGAGAGTACGAGTTGCAGCGCTCGGAAGGGGTGCTGTTGCGCTACCTCACCGACGCCTACAAGACGGTGGTGCAAACCGTCCCCGAGTCCTACCGGACGGAGGAGGTCGACGAGCTCATCGCGGCGCTGCGCCAGGCCTTGAAGGACGTCGACAGTAGCCTCCTCGACGAGTGGGAGCGGATGCAGCTACCTCCGGGGGTGACGCCCGACGCCCGGCCGGTGGCGCCCGCCGCTCCCTCCCAGCGCGCGGTGGTGGCGCGGCTTCGGGCCGAGTTGCACCGGCTTCTCCGAGCGCTGGGGACGCGCGCCTGGGACGAGGCGCTGGCCGCCCTGGCGCCCGGACACTCCTGGACGGCCTCCAGCCTGGAGGCCGAAATGGCGCCCTACTTCGCCGAGCACCGCGCGGTGGTGCTGACGCCGGAGGCGCGGCGTCCGGACCAGTCGCTGGTGAAGCCCGTCGGGCCCCGGGCCTGGGAGGCGCGACAGCGCATTCTGGACCCGGAGGGGCACGCGGACTGGATGCTCGACTGCAGCGCCACGCTGCCCGAGGGCCCGCTCCCAGACGAGCCCCTGCTTGAATTGCGCCGCGTTGGCGTTTAGAGACGCTCGCTCCGCGAAACCACCCGTGTCTCTCTTCAACCACCTCCGGGCCTTCCCCATCAACGACGTCTCCACCGACGTCGACGACCCGCCGCCGCTCGACGCGGCGGACGGGACGGCTGCCGGCGGCCCGAAGATGACGGCGTTGCGCCGGGATAAAGTCCGACGGGGCTACCCAGGGTTGCTCGGGGGCCTCCTCCTCCCGCTGGGGCCCGAGGAGGCCTTCCGCCGCGCCGAGACGCTCGCCCGCGCTCAGCGCGGCTGGGAGGTGCGCCGAGTCGAGAAGGCGCAGCGACTCTTGACGGCCGTCGCCGTCACCCCGCTGGTGCGCTTCCGGGACGACGTGACGGTGCTGGTGCGTCCGGCGGCCGGGGGCTCCCGGGTGGACATGCGCAGCCGCTCCCGACTCGGCAAGGATGACCTGGGCGCCAATGCCGCCCGCATCCACCGTTTCCTTCGTGACCTCCGGGCGCAGCAGCCCTAACCCCTGGTCGGACACGCGCTCTCTTCTCCTTCCCCCAGAGTCCCAAGGCCATGGCCACCGTTCAAGTCACCTCCGTCACCAAGGCCTACGGCCAGAAGCGCCTCTTTGAGTCGGTGGACGTCGTCTTCTCGGAGGAGCACCGCTACGGGCTCACCGGGCCAAACGGGGCCGGCAAGTCCACCTTCATGCAGATTCTGTCCGGCGAGCTGGAACCGGACACCGGAACCGTCTCCCGCCCGAAAAAGACGTCCGTCCTGAAGCAGGACCAATTTGCTTACGAGGAGGAGCGCGTCTTGGACGTCGTGGTCCAGGGCAACCGGACGTTATGGGCAGCGCTGCAGGAGAAGGAGGCGCTGCTGCACAAGCCGGACCTCACCGACGCCGAAGGCCACCGGCTGGCCGACCTCGAAGCCCTCATCGCCGAGGAGGACGGCTACACCGCCGAGAGCGACGCCGCGGAGCTTCTGACGGGGCTCGGCGTCCCGGAGGAGGACCACACCCAGCGGATGCGCGAAATTGCCGGCGGCTACAAGCTGCGCGTGCTTTTGGCCCAGGCGCTGTTCGGCAAGCCCCAGGCCCTCCTGCTCGACGAGCCCACCAACAACCTCGACCTGGACTCCATCCGGTGGCTGGAACGGTTTCTCCAAAGCTACGACGGCGTGCTGGTCACCATCAGCCACGACCGCCACTTCCTCAACGCCATCTGCACCCACATTGCGGACATCGACTACCAAACCATCATCACCTACACCGGCGGCTACGACGACATGGTGCTCGCCAAGAGCGAAGTCCGGAGCCAAATCGAGCAGGAGAACGCGGAGAAGGAGAAGAAAATCGCCCAGCTGCAGGACTTCGTCGCTCGCTTCTCGGCGGGCACTCGCGCGAGCCAGGTGCAGAGCCGGAAGAAGGCGATCGACAAGCTGCAGCTCACCGAGCTCAAGCGCAGCAACATCGAGCGGCCCTTCATCCGCTTCGAGCCGAAGCGGCCTTCGGGAAAGCAGACGCTGATGGTGGAGGGCCTCAGCAAACGCTGGCCGGCAGTCACGGTGTGCGACGACTTCAACGCGCTGGTCATGCGCGGCGAGAAAATCGCCGTCATCGGCCGCAACGGCGTGGGCAAGACGACCCTCTGCAAGCTGCTCGTCGGGGAGCTTCCGCCGGACGCGGGGACCGTCACCTGGGGCCACGAGGCGCAAGTCGGCTACCTGGCCCAGGACCACCGAGAGGGGATTGCCCGCGGGACGACGGTCGCCGACTGGCTGCACGACATTCGACCCGCGGGCCGGCAACGAGGACATCCGCGGGCTTCTGGGCGAATGCTCTTCAAGGGCGAGGAGGGGCTCAAGTCCACCAACGCCCTCTCCGGCGGCGAGGCCGTGCGTCTCATCCTCGCCAAGCTGATGCTCACCCGGGACAACGTGCTGGTGCTCGACGAGCCCACCAACCACCTGGACCTCGAGTCCATCATCGCCCTCGGCGATGCGCTGCAGCGCTTCGCGGGCACCGCCGTCGTCGTCTCCCACGACCGGGACCTCATCGGCTCCTTCGCCACCCGGCTCTTCGCCTTTACCCCGAGTGGGCTGGTGGACTTCCAGGGCACGTACGAGGAATTCCTCGAGAAGGTGGGCGACGCCGACGTCCGCCAGCGGCGCGACGGGACGGGCCGCCGGCGGTAGGAAGGCTACAGCGTCGGGAGGCCGCGGTTGGTCCGGACGGGAAAGGCCTCGCTCAGCCGCTCCACCTCCTCGGCAGTGAGGACGAGCTCGGCGGCGGAGGCGTTGGAGTGCACGTGGGCCACGTCCGCCGCCTTGGGAATGGCAAACACGTGGGGGTCCCGGCTGAGAAAGGCCAGCGCCACCTGGAAGGGCGTCGCTTGGTGGGCGCGCGCCAACGCCCCGAGGACTTTTCCGCCAGCCGTCGAGAGCGAGGGGAAACGTCCCGAGCCAAACGGGCTGTAGCCCACCAGGGCCACCTCCTGGCGGACGCACCAGGGCAGCACCTCGGCTTCCACGTCACGCGCCTTCAAGTGGTAGAGGACTTGGTTGCAGGCGATGCGCCGGGGGCCGGCGACGCGCAGGGCCTCCTCGAGGTCCTCGACGTCGAAATTGCTGAGGCCCCAGCTGCGAATTTTGCCGGCCTTCACCAGCGCTTCGAAGGAGGCCACGGTGTCCTCCAGGGGGTGAGAGCCCGGCCAATGGAGCAAGTAACAGTCCAGGCGGTCCGTGCCGAGCCTCCGCAGGCTGCGCTCACACGCCCGAAGCGTCCCCTCCCGGGTGGCGTTGGAGGGCTGCACCTTGCTCACCAGGAAAACCTCGTCCCGACGTCCGGCGAGCGCTTCGCCCACCATCTCCTCCACCCGCCCGTGGCCGTAGAGCTCGGCGGTGTCGACGTGGGTGAGTCCCGCGTCGAGGCCGGCTCGGAGTGCCGCCACGACGTCGGCCTTGGCGTCCCCTTCCATCTTCCACGTCCCCTGCCCCAGCTTGGGGACACGAAAGCCAGTCCAGCCCCAGGGCCGCTTCTCGACTGACATGCCGTTGGCCTCCCGTTGTCACGCCTTGCCGGGCAAACGCTAGTGCCTCCGGGTGCGTTTTGCCGCCGCCGAGGGGCGGGAGCTCCGGCCCCCCCTCGGGGCCCCTTCAACTGGCCCGGAGGGTGTCGCTTGCAAGTTTGGCCACCAGGGCCACCACCACCGCCAGGACGACGTAACGCACCACGCGGTCTCCCCCACGGATGGTGAGGTGCGCCCCGAGCCAGCCCCCGAGAAGCTGGCCCACGGCCATGGGCAGTGCCACAGGCCACAGCACCGCGCCCCGGGCGGCGAAGAGAAGCATGGCGGCCAGGTTACTCGCCGCGTTGACGGCTTTGGCCTCGGCGGACGCACGGCGAAGGGGAAGGGACAGCAGCGCGGCAAACCCTACCACCAGGAGTGTCCCCGTCCCGGGCCCGAAGAAGCCGTCGTAGAAGCCGACGCCCAAGGCCAACAGCGCGGCCAGGCCCTGTGTCGCGCGCGTCGCCGTCGAGGTGCCCTCCACCGGACGCGCGAAGGCGAGAAACCCTGCCGCCGCCACCAGCAGGCCGAGCACCAGGGGACGCAGCAGCTCCGGCCGAAGGCGCAGCACCACCGTCGCCCCGGCCAGCGCGCCGGCGAACCCCAGGGGCACCGTCCAGCGCACGCGCTTCCAGGAGACGAGGCCGGCTCGGGCAAAGTTGGCCAGCGCCGCGAGGGAGCCAAACACCGACTGCCCCTTATTCGTCCCCAGCGCCAGCTGCGGCGGCAAGCCCGCGGCCAGAAGCGCGGGGACGGTGAGCAGTCCCCCACCCCCGCCAATGGCGTCCACGGTTCCCGCAACCACGGCCACCAGTGCCAGGACTCCGACGGTTTGGGGTGTGGGCATGTGGGGTGGCTTTGCACCTTCGCATGAAAGCCCGGGGCGTCATTCGCCCGTCTCAACGCCCCGACAACGTGGTGGCGTGTTTTTGGGGGAGTAGCCCCCCCGGAGGCGTGGCGGACTTCCGCCTCGCCGCGGTCCAAAGCCGCTTGGCTCTCGTGTAGAAGTGGCCGTCCATGAGCCCCACCGAGCCCCCCCCGCCCGCTCCCAACGACGTCCGCCACGCCCTCCACAGCCAAGACCCCTTCGCGCTGGCGGCCGCTGGCTCTGCCGAGGAGCTGACCAAGCTCAAGAGCTCGCTCGACCTCATCGAGGCAGACCAAAAGCGAAAGCAAACCCACAACCGCTTCACCGTCGCCAGCCAGGTGCTGGTGGGCTGGGTGGCCATTGCCGGCTTCGGTGTGAATGCCTACCAAAGCTTCGCCAACAAGCAGAATCAGGAGCGTCAGGCGAAGGTGGACCAGGACCGGTGGGACAAGGAGTTTCAGCGGGCCCGCGAGGCGGACAAGTACCACACGTTTTTCGAGTCCTCGATGCTGGCCACGGACCAAACCAACGCCGACAAGCGCATGGTGGGGTATGCGTTGCTTCAGGAATTCGTCCGGGACGAGTCCTACAACGCCAAAGCCACCCTGATGCTGGAGGAGTCCCTGGTGGAGGAGCTCCACAGCAACACCGACAAGGGCATTGACGAGCCGCACCGCAACGCCATTGTGGCCATCGTCACCGCGCTCGCCGACTCCAGCGATTGCCATGCGCTGGCCCGCGCGGCGAAAAGCATCGACCGGGTGGCCAAGCGACATGCCCAATTCGGCGACGTCGAGGAATCGAGCGAGATTTTCAAAGTCTACATCCGTCGCTTGGTGGGCCAGGCCGCCGAGGCTTGCACCAAGCGGCCGGAGGACTTCAAGAGCGTGCGAAAGCCAATTCGGGACACGCTGGTCAAGCAACCGGACATCGCCGGGCTCAAGCCGCCGGTGACGTTGGCCGCGGCCAACACCCGAGTGGCGGAGCTGCTTCGCGACCGCTGCCTGGAGGACCTGGCGGTGAGCGGCGCGAGTGACTGTCCCGACGTCTTCAAGGCCTACGCCGAGCTCTGCCGCCACAAGGAAATGAATACCAAGGAGGAAGCCGGCGCTTGCGCCGTCATTCAGGACGCCGACACCAAAGTCGAGGCGGCCGCGGCCGCCGTGCACGCCGTCGCCGCCCAAACTCCGGCCGCCGACGCTGGTACTCCCTAGCCTTGGCTTCCATGGGCCGTCCGCCCCAACTCGAGCTTTTCGCGGAGCCCTGGGCGCCGAAGTCGGAGAGCGCGCCCCAGCCCACGACGCCTTCCGAGGAGCTGCGCGCGCTGGGCGCCCGCCTCCCCGGCGAGGTACGTCTCGGCACCTCCTCCTGGTCCTTCCCGGGTTGGACGGGCCTCATCTACGCCGAGGACGAGAGCCAGGTGCAGCTCGCCCGCGCGGGACTGCCCGCTTACGCACAACACCCGCTGTTGCGGACGGTGGGCATCGACCGGACGTTTTACGGCCCCGTGCCCGAGGAGGTGTTTCGCGCTTGGGCGGAGGCCGTGCCGCCCACTTTTCGTTTCCTGGCCAAAGCGCACGAGGAGTTGACGCTGGCGCAGTTTCCCCAGCACGCCCGCTACGGCACGAGACGCGGCGCCCGAAACCCCCGCTTTCTCGACGCCCGCTACGCCGCGGACGCGGTGGTGGCGCCCTTCGTCGAGGGACTGGGGACGAAGGCCGGGCCCCTCGTCTTTCAATTTCCTCCGCAGGACGTCGGGCGGCTCGGCGGTCCCTCGGGCTTCGCCGGGCGCGTGCATGCCTTTCTGGCCGCTCTGCCCAAGGGACCGCTGTACGGCGTCGAGGTGCGAAACCGCGAGCTGTTGGTGCCAGCGTATGCCGAGGCGCTGGCCGCGGTGGGCGCGGTGCCGGTGCTGGCCGCCTGGGGCGACATGCCGCCCGTCACCGTGCAGGCGGAGTTGACGCACGCCCACCGAGCGAGCGCCCTGGTGGTGCGCTGGATGCTGCACCAGGGGATGGAGTACGAGGAGGCCCGCCAGCGGTATGCGCCCTTTCGGCACTTGGTTAACGAGGACGTGCCGACGAGGACGGCCATCGCCGAGGAGGTGGCGGCGGCCTTTCGCACCGGCCGAGGCGCTTACGTCACCATCAACAACAAGGCCGAGGGGAGCGCCCCCGTCTCGGCCGAGCGGCTGGCGCGCTCCATCGTCGAGCGGCTCAACCCGGCCAATGTGTAATGCGCGCAAGCGGAGAGGAGTGGGTTTGAGACTAAAGCTGGCCGGGCCCTGCACGCTGGTGCTTCTTCTGTGCCTCATGGGGTGTCGGCCGAGTCCCAGCACGCTGGTGGGGCAGGCCGTCGAGGCGCGGGGGGGCGTGGAGCGTCTCCGGGGCGTCCAAACCGAGGTGCTCACCGGGAAAATTTCCTTCGGCGCCCAGGCGGGCGTTTTGCGGGTGGAATTCAAGCGCCCCCACCGCATGCGGATGGAAATATTAATTCCCCACCGCGCGGTGGTGCGCCTGTTTGACGGCGTCACCGGCTGGACGTCGGACACCTCGGGCACACCGGCCGGTTTCCGGCCCATGTCGCCGCTGGAGCTGGAGAAAGCGCGCCGCGAGGCGGACATGGACGGGCCGCTGGTGGACTCGGAGGCCAAGGGGATTCGCCTCGCAGTCGCCGAAGGGCGCGTCGTGCAGGGACGGGCCACCGACGCGCTGGAGGTGACTTTCAAGGACGGCACCGTCGAGCACTACCTCCTCGACGCGGTGACGCATGAACCCGTCGGTTGGTCCGAGCGGGAGCTCATCGACGGGAAGGAGGTGGAGCGCTTTTCGGAATTTCGCGCCACCCAGCGCGTGGATGGAGTGCTCGTTCCAACCTCCATCGAGACGGAAGCCTCCGGGAGCCGGCCCGTGCAGCGGATACTCATCGAGCACATCGACTTCAACGTGCCCATCGACGACGCGCGGTTCCGGCCCTCCACGCCCGACGGCGGGCCGTCTCCCTAGCGGGCCGTGAGGGGCCTCAGCGCGGCCGTGGCTCTCGACGGAGAAAGAGAATTTTCGCCACCATAGTCATCACCGTCTCGCCGTGTTGGTTGGTGCAGCGGTAATTGACAACGACACTTCCGCGGTCTGGCTTGCTGCGGGAGGGCGTCACCTCGCCCAGCGTCACCTCCACCGAGAGCGCATCCCCGGGCCGCACCGGCTTGAGCCACTTCAGCTCGTCCAGGCCCGGACTTCCCATGCTGGTGGAGTCGGCCAGCATGCCGTCCACCACCAGTCGCATGGTGAGCGCCGCGGTTTGCCAGCCACTTGCAATCAGCCCACCAAACGGAGAGCGCGCCGCCGCGGCCTCATCCACGTGGAAGGGTTGAGGGTCCCATTCCCGGGCGAAAGCGACAATCTCTTCGCGCGTCAGGACGCGCGGCCCAAACGTCCGTCGCTCCCCCTCCTTCAAGTCCTCGAAGGCGAGGCGCGCCTTCTCTCCTTCGGTGCTCACGGTTTTCCCCTTCTCCTTTCGGCTGTCGCCACCGCACCGCCGTCCGCCCTGGTAGCGTAGCGACATGCCAATCCCGATGCTCGGCATCATCGGCGGGAGCGGACTCGGCCCGGCCTTGGGTGCGTTGGGCGGGACGCCCACCCGCGTGGACACGCCCTTTGGGCCTCCCTCGGGCCCCATTCTGCTCACCACGCTGGACGGGGTGCAGGTGGCGCTTCTGGCCCGCCACGGCGAGGGCCACGTCCATAACCCCTCCCACGTGCCCTCCCGCGCCAACCTCTTTGCCTTCAAGACGCTGGGCGTCACGCACGTTTTGGCCAGCGCCGCGGTGGGCTCGCTCCACGAGGACGTGCGGCCGCGGGAGCTCGTCATCCCCGACCAAGTCATCGACAAGACGTACCGCCGGCCGGGCACTTTTTTTGAGGACCTCGCCGTCCACGTCGAGTTTGCCGTCCCCTTCTGCCCCAGCCTCCGGACGGCCCTCCTCGGGCTACCGAGCGAGGTGAAAGTCCACTCCCGCGGGACGTACGTCTGCATGGAGGGCCCTCAGTTTTCTACGCGTGCCGAGAGCGAGCTGCACCGCTCCTGGGGCGCGGACCTCATTGGGATGACGTTGATGCCCGAGGCCAAGCTCGCCCGCGAAGCGGAGCTCTGTTACGCCGCGGTGTGCCTCCCCACGGACTATGACTGCTGGAGGCCCACACCGGACGACTTGGACAAGCACGCCTTGCTACGGGAAATTGTCGGCAACCTCCAGGCGGCCACGGCCGCGGCCCTGGCGCTCATCCGCCGCGCAGTGCCCGTGGTGCGTAGCCTCGACGAGACGTCCTGCCACTGCCGGAGCGCGCTCGCCCAGGCCATTTGGACGGACCCGGCGCGCATTCCGGAAGACGTCCGCAGCCGGCTCCGGCCCCTCCTCGGCCGGTACCTGGAGTCCTGACTGCCGCGGCTGGTTTTGGTTGGCGCGGCGCATGCCCACCTACAGGTGGTGGCCCGCCTCGCCGCGGCCCCGCTGGAAGGCGTCGACGTCCACTGGGTGACGCGCGGCACCCAAGCCCCCTACAGCGGCATGCTGTCCGGCTTTGTGGCGGGGGAGTACCGGCCCGAGGCCTGCACCGTGGAGCTCCTTCCTCTTTCGCGCGCTGCCGAGGTGGTGCTTCACCCAGGTGGAGCCGTCGGCCTCGACGCGGGCCAGCGAGCGGTGGCACTCGCCGGCGGTGGCCGCCTCGAGGCGGACGTCCTCTCGCTCGGCCTCGGCGCGGCACTTAAGGGCGCGGAGCTCCCGGGCGTTTCCGCCCACGCCTTGGACGTGAAGCAACTGCTGCGTCAGCCGGAGGGCTTCTCCGCCCAGGGCCGGCGCTGGGCCGTGGTGGGGGCGGGCCTCGGCGGGGTGGAGCTCGCGCTCTGCCTACGCACCGCGGCCGAGGACGTCACCCTCCTGGCGGAGCGCGCGCCCTTCCCGCCCGACGCGCCGCGGGCGTTGGTGGGTGCCGTCCGCCGCGCCCTCGCCCAGCGCGGAGTCCACCTGGCGTACGGCCGCGCGGTGGCCGTCACCGCACGCGCCGTCCACCTCCAAGGCGGTGGCAGCGTCCCGGCGGAGGGCGTGTTGTGGGCCACGGGCCCAGCACCCCACCCCCTCCTCGCGCAGGCGGGCCTCGCGCTCGGGCCCACCGGGGCGTGCAGCGTCCAGGGGACGCTGGAAAGCACCTCGCACCCCAAGGTGTTTGCCGCCGGGGACTGCGCGGACTTGCCCACGCCCGCGCCCAAGTCCGGGGTGTACTCGGTGCGGGAGGGGCCGGTGCTGCTGGACAACCTCCTCGCGGCTCTCCACGGACGGCCCCGGCGCGTCTACCGTCCGCAGCGCACCGCGCTGGCGCTCCTCAACTGTGGCGACGGGACGGCGCTTCTCTCCTTTGGGCCACTCGCCGGGCGGGCCCGCCTCTTCCGCCGCTGGAAGCACCGGTTGGACACGGCCTTCCTCACCTCATTGCAACCGAGGTGAGGCCTAACGCACCTTTCCGTAAAGCGTCTCGAGGAAGGAGGCCCGGACGCCGAGCCGGTAGAGGGCGGGAAAGCTGTTCCAAAACAACAGCGTCCGCAGGGGCCGCTGGAGAAAGCGCCTTCCGGACACCGTCACTTTGGGGCGAAGCCGCACCAGACTGCCCAGGGCGGACAGCCGGCGCGCGAGCTCCACGTCCTCCAGGAGGGGCTGGTCCGGAAAGCCGCCCACCCGCTGGAAGGCGCTTCGCCGGACACTGACGGCCTGGTCTCCGTAGGGAAGGTGTGTCCACCGCGAACGCAAGTCCGCCACCGGGAGGAGGACGCTGGCCCAGCTCCTGCGCCCCCCGTCGTCCACTGTCCGCGTCCGGAAGGCGGACGCCACCACCGTCTCTTGGGCAAACGCCCGGGCCACATGGGCCACGGCGTCGCGCGGCAAGGTGACGTCCGCGTGCAGAAAACACAGCACCTCCCCGCGCGCCGCGGCTGCGCCCGCATTCATCTGCCGGGCCCGTCCGCGCGGCGCCTCCAACAGGCGTACCCCGGGGACAGCCCGGGCGACGGCGCGGGTGGCGTCGCGACTCCCGCCGTCCACCACCAGCACCTCGTCCACCGCCGGAAGCCCCACCAGCCGACGCAGGCCTGCCTCCAGGCGCTGCGCCTCGTCCAGCACCGGCACCACCACGGAAAGCCAGGGGGCCACGGACAGCGTCCGCAACACCTCCTGGGTGTGTCGGGCCTGCAGCGTCCCCTCCTGGAGCTCCACCCGGAGTCGCGCCAAGTCCGCCGGGCCGTCGACGTCATAAAAGCGCCCGACGCGCACCACCTTGAGGCCCCGCGCCCGCAGCCGGCTCTCGGTGGCGGACAGCGTCTCCGGGCCGCTCCAGGGAAGCCCACGCAACAGCCCAATGGGGCAGCGCCGCAGGCCCAGCAAGGTGAAGCCGCCGTCCTCCGCCGGCACCAGCACCGCGTCGGCGTGCTGCAGGGCGGTGAAGCAGGCCTCGAGGAGAGGCGCGGGAAAGCCCGGCGTGTCGCTCCCCACCGCCACCACCGCCGGGGCTCGCCTGAGGCCGCGACTCAACACGCGCTCCAACCGTCGCCCCAAGTCCCCCGCCCCTTGCTCCTCCAGAGGAAGCCCGCGGCCGCGGAAGGCCTCCACCTCGTCCACGGCGAGGACGGGTGCGGCGCGGCTGACGGCCAGGAGTGCCTCCAGGGTGTCCTCCAGGAGTGCCGAGGCGAGACGGGCCGCCCCGTCGGCGCCGACGGCCGGAACGAGGCGCGTCTTCACCCGGCCCGCCACCGGTGCCTTGGCGAAGACGTAGAGGGGAAGCCCGCTGCCCATTTAGCGCAGGACGGTGAGGACAGTCTTCAGCAAGGCCCGCGCGCCTGGGGTGAGACGACGGGCATTCCACATGTCCCCCAGGCGCTTCCAGGCTTCGGCTTGCGTCGGGTAGGGATGGATGGTGTCCGCCAGCGCTCCCAGTTTGAGGCCCAGGCGCACGGCCAGCACCGCTTCGCCAATGCTTTCTCCGGCGTGCCGAGAGACGAACGTCGCGCCGAGCACCCGCCCGGTGCGGGCCTCGGCGTGAATGCGCGCAAAGCCTTGGGTTTGCTCGTCGAGGACAGCCCGGTCATTGGTGGCCATCTCGGTGGTGAGCGTCACCACCTCCTGGCCCCGGGCATAGGCCTCTTCCGCGCCCAGTCCGACGTGGGCCACCTCCGGGTCGGTGTAGGTGCACCAGGGGACACTCAGCGCCGAGACACGCTTCTTTCCGAGGAAGAGGGCATTCTGCAGGACGAGGCGCGCCATGGCGTCGGCGGCGTGGGTGAAGGCCCAGCGTCCGGCCGCATCCCCGGCCACGTAGACGCGCGAGTTGCTGGTGCGCAGGTGCTCGTCCGAGGCCGGGTACCCTGCTTCGAGGCGAATGCCTGCCGCCTCGAGGCCCAGGCCGTCCCACATGGGCGCGTGCCCAGTGGCCACCAGTATTTCATCCACCTCCACACTCAGCGCCTCGCCGTGGCGTAGGGCGTGCACCACCTTTCCGCGGCGGCTGGACTCCACCCGCGTCACTTGGGCGCCAAGCCAAAGCTGCAACTCCTCCTGGAGGACGCGGGCGAGGACGTCACTGGCCTCGGGGTCATCGCGCGGCAAGAGGCGGGGGCCGTCCTGCACCAGCGTCACCTCAATCCCGAGCCGAGCCAGGCCCTGGGCGAGCTCACACCCCACCGGGCCGCCTCCGAGGACGGCCAGCCTCGGCGGCGCACGGGTGAGTCCAAACAGGGTGGTGTGCGTCAGGTAGCCGGCTGCTTCGAGGCCGGGCACCGTCGGAATTTTTGGACGGCGGCCGGAGGCGATGACGGCTCGGCGAAAGCGCAGCGTCTGGCCCCCGCACTCCACGGCGTCCTGGGCGACGAAGCGCGCCTCCGCGAGGTGGACGTCGACGCCCGCCTCTTGGGCGCGCTGGGCCGCGTCGTGCGGGGCAATGTCCGCGCGCAGCCGTCGCACCCGCTCCAGCACCGCGGCGAAATCCACCTCCACGTCGCCCGTCTCGACGCCGAAGGCCGCGGCCTCCTGGACGTCATGCGCCAGGTGCGCGCTGTGGAGGAGGGCCTTGCTGGGCACGCAGCCCGAGACAAGGCAGTCCCCGCCGAGGAGGGCCTT
This sequence comes from uncultured delta proteobacterium, assembly GCA_963745475.1. GTDB lineage: Bacteria > Myxococcota > Myxococcia > Myxococcales > Myxococcaceae > JADGRA01. Next base: position 598,106 of record CAVUXN010000008.1, on the reverse strand, counting down.
CTCGCACAGGGCCACTTTGGCGCCCAGGGCGGCGGCGCCCAGGGCACAGACGAGCCCGGCCGTGCCTCCGCCGATGACGACCAAGTCATACCGCCTCGGCGGTGCGGGGTTTGTCCAGTCCGGGGGGTGGACGAGGGAAACCAGACGGCGGTCGTCGCCCTCGGCGAGCAACCCTTCGTAGTCAGGCGTCAAAGTGGGGCGAAGCGTGGTCGATGTCACCGCTTCGGGTCCACACGGAAAAGCGACGGACACCCCGGGCCCCGGGGCGTGTCGCTTTCGACTTCTCCTTCGCGGCGGGGCCTTGGGGTTAGTCCGCGCGCAGCGCTTCCACGGGGTCGAGCTGCGCGGCGCGCGCGGCGGGCCAAATGCCAAAGAGGAGGCCCACCGCGGCGGCAAAACCGACGCCGCCGAGGATGGTGAGGGGCTCGACGGCGGCCGCCAAAGGCGTCACCAGGGAGACCAGCTTGGCCAAGCCGAGCCCCACCAGCGTCCCCAGCGCCCCGCCGAGGGCGGAGACGGCGGCGGCCTCGAGGAGGAATTGCGCGACGATGGTGCGCCGACGCGCCCCCAGCGCCCGGCGGACGCCAATTTCCCGCGTCCGCTCGCGCACCGAGACGAGCATGACATTCATGATGCCGATGCCGCCCACCAACAGGGTGATGAGGCCAATACCGGTGGCCACGCCGTAGAGCGCGCCGGTGAGTTGGGCATAGGTGTTGGCCAGCATCTCCGGCCGGTTGATGCTGAAGTCGTCGCCCTTTTCGGGTGGCACACCGCGGGCGCGACGCAAGGCCACCTGGACCGCGTCCACGGCGCGCAGGACGTCCTGGCCGTCGGCCACGGATGCGCCGATGGTGATGCCGCGCTTCTTTCCGAAGGTGGTGAGGTAGGTGCGCAGGGGCACCATCGCCGTCAGGTCTTGGTTTTCTCCGAGTATTTTGCCGCGGCGGTGCAGGACGCCCACCACGCGGAAGGGGCGGCCGTTGAGCCGCACGCCATTCCCCACCGCGGTGCCGGTGGGGTAGAGGCCCTTGGCCACGTCCGCTCCCAGCACCACCACATTGGTGGAGTTGTCGTTGTCCCCCTCGCTGAGGAAGCGCCCTTCGGCGACGTCATAGCCGCTCACTTGGGGGTACTCGGAGGTGGTGCCCACCAGCGCCACCGAGGACAGCTGCTCGCCGTTGGCGAAGACGTCCACGTTTTGCTGCGTCATGGGGGCCACGGCGCTCAGCTCCGGCACCTGCTCGCGCAGGCTGTCCACGAGGTGGACGGAGAGCTCGCGCCGGTTTCTGTACTCCCACCAGTCTCCCCGCATCACCCAGGGAAACTTGGAGATGTACATGGAGTTGGAGCCCAACTGCGCCAGCTGCCGGGCGAAGGACACATTCAGGCCCTGGATGATGCCGATGATGGCCAACAGCGTGCACACCCCGATGCCGATGCCCAGCGTCGTCAGCAGCGTCCGGAGCCGGTGCGCACGCAGGCTGTAGAGGGCGATTTTTCCGCCTTCCAGGAGGTCCACGCGGAGGCCCATGACGTCTCTTTCCCAAGAAGGGGACGCTTTCCCGCGTCCCTCGAAGACTGCCCGCCGACAAACGCTGAAGGCCCCCGGCTGGGAGGCCTCCCACGGCTGCTCCCCCACCCTACGCCCGGGGCCTTTCGCCCATTGCAGCCATGCTGCCAGCGGCAGCCGCCCCCCCCGGGGGCCCTCAGCCGCGCGGTGGAGGCGCCATTTTGGCCCGGGCGGCGGCCCGGGTCTCCTCGAGCTCCTCCAGGGTGCGAGGCCAGTCTTTTTTCAAAAGCCGCGACAGCGAGCGGTCGGCGAGCAACTTTCCGCCCGTCTGGCAGACGGCGCAGTAGTTGGTCTCGTTGTCCGCGTGGGCGATGCGTTGGACGGGGGCGCCGCACACCGGGCAGGGCTTCTTGTAGCGGCCGTGCACCGCCATGCCCTCGCGGAAGGCCGTCACTTTCTCCGGAAACCCGTCGCCCGTCTCGGCGGCCAGCCGTTCCGTCCACTCGTTGAGGACTTCGTGGGTTGCGCGCCGGAGGGCTTCCACGTCCTTCTCGTCCAGCTTCTGGCTGAGGGCGACGGGAGACAGGCGCGCTCGGTGCAGAATCTCATCCGAGTAGGCATTGCCAATGGCGGCGAAGAGGCGCGGGTCGGTCAGCGTCCGCTTGAGGGTGTGGTTTTCCCGGCGGACGACGGCCGAGAATTCCTCGGGCGTGGCCTCGAGCGGCTCGACGCCGCCGCGGTCCAGGGTGGCCAGCGCCGCCTCACCCCGAAAGAGGTGCAGCTGGGCGCGCTTCTTGGGACTCGCCTCCGTCAACACCAAGCTGCCGCTGGGAAAGTCGAAGGCGGCCAGCCCCACCCGGCCCGGTACCGGCGCCCCGGAGGGGCGCCAGTGCAGCCGCCCGGCCACCATCAAATGCAGGACGAGGAAGAGGTCTCCCTCGAGGAGAAAGACGAGGCGCTTCCCCAGCCGTCGCAGCCCGAGGACGCGCTTGCCCACGGCCTCTTGCAGGGGCGGCTCGGCGGTACGTCGCAGGGCGGGGCCACGCACCCGGATGCCCTGCAGGGGCTGGCCCACCACACGAGAGGTGAGCGCACGCAAATAGACGGAGAGGTCCGGGTACTCGGGCATGGCGTCCACAATGTAGCGCCGGTGCGCCTCGGCGCCCGTCTGGAGACGTCCTACTTGGAGGCGAAGAAGCTGGGGAGCGCCTCGGAGAGGTACGTCTTCAGCGCGCGGGCGGCAGCGCTCAAGTAACTCTCGCCTCGGTGCAGGAGCGCCACCTGGCGTTTCACGCCGCCCTCACCCACCTGGACGACTTCAAAGCCCCGCCCCGTCCGCTCGCGCGCCATGAGGGAGGGCATGAGGGAGAGGCCCAAGCCGCGCTCCACCATGCGCCGCATCCCCTCCGGGTTGTCCGTCTCCAGAACAATGTGCAGCGGTTCCCCGGCGGCCTCGGCCGCGGCCTCCAGCGCTCGCGTCGCAGCCACCCCGGGCACCACCACCAGCGGCTCGCCGAGGACGGCTGACAGCGGCACCGGGCCCTTGGACTGGGCCAGCTTGTGGCCCCGCGGCACGGCGAGGACGAAGTCCTCCGTCCACAGCTTCTGCGCCACCAAGTCCACCCGCCGCACCGGCAGGTTGAGGACGGCGAGGTCCAACTCCCCCTTCGCCACCCGGCTTTCGAGCTCCTCGGCCTTGCCCTCCACCAGCCGCACCCGCACCTCGGGGTGCTTCTTGTGGAAGCGCACGATGAGGTCCGGCAGCAGGTAGGCCCCTACCGTCGGGAGACTGCCCAGGGAGACGGAGCCGCGGGCGGTGTGCGCCATCTCCTGCACCTCGGAGGCGCCCCGCCGCAGCGAGTCCAGCGCGCGCTGCGCATGCACGAGGTAGTGCTGGCCGGCGTCGGTGAGGACGACGCCCCTCGGCGTCCGCACCAAAAGCCGCGTGCCGAGCTCGCGCTCCAGCGACTGCAGCTGGCGGCTCAATCCGGACTGCGAAACACCCAAGCGCCGGGCCGCCGAGACGAAGCGGCCCTCCTGCGCCAGGGTGAGGAAGGCATCCAGTTGTTCGCTTGTCATGCCGTGTGGGCAAGGAGGTTATGCGGTAAATGCGTTTTTCGCATCGGCCTTCGACTCGTACTATTGGAGTTCGGTGCGCGCTGCACACTCCATGACGACGGCCAAGCCCCAGGCGGTGACGGTACCCGGTCCCGCCCGACGCATGGCGACAGCGGCGGTGCTTCTCGGGCTGGTGATGGCGGCATTTGAGACCACCGTCGTCACCACCGCCATGCCCACCCTCACCGCGGAGCTCGGCGGGCGCCAACTCTATGCCTGGGTTTTTACTGCCTTCTTCCTCGCCTCAACCCTGGGCGTCCTCATTTCCGGCGGTCTGGCCGACGGCATCGGCCGCAGGGCGACGTTTCTCGGGGGACTGGGCGTCTTCCTTCTGGGCACCACCCTCTGCGGCTTCTCGACGTCCGTGCCCGAGCTCATCGCCTTCCGGATGGTGCAGGGCCTGGGTGCCGGGGCGCTCCAACCCACGACGCTCACCATCGCCTCGGACATCTACAACCTCAAGGAGCGCGCGGCCATCCAGAGCGTCTTCACCGGAAGCTGGGGCGTGGCCTCCGTCATCGGCCCCGTTCTGGGCGCCTTTCTCACCCAGCACGCGAGTTGGCGCTGGGTGTTTTGGGTGAATGTCCCGGTGGGCCTGGCCGCCGCCCTTCTCCTGCAGGCCTCCTACCGGGACCCTCCCCGCTCGAAGACGCACCGCCTGGAGTGGGCCGGGCCGCTGCTTGCCGGAAGCACGCTGGCCCTCATTCTCTTTGCCCTCGAGCCGCACCACCTGGCCGGCGCCCTTCAGCTACTCGCGGCGCTGGGTGCCGCCGCGGTGGCGGTGCTCCTCGTCCGCCAGCAGCGGGGCTCCGGACAGCCGGTGTTGCCCCTCTACCTCCTTCGGGACCCGACGGTGCTGTCCGGGGTGGTGGGAGGGCTGGTGGCCGGCGGCGTCCTGTACGGGACGAGCGCCTACGTCCCCTTGTGGCTGGTGGCGCATGGGCAGAGGACGGCCCTCACCGCCGGCGCGGCGCTGGTGCCACTCCTGGTGGGCTGGGCCGTGGGGAGCGCGCTCGGGGTGAAGCTTCTTCTGCGGGGGGGCCTCCGGGCCAGCGCCGCGGGCGGCTTCGCCGTGGCCGCCGTTGGCGCCGTCCTCCTCGCCTGCGCCCTCGTCCGCGGCTGGGGGGACGTGGCGACGTTTGCCTCGCTGGCCATTCTCGGCTTTGGGCTTGGCCCTGCGGCCAGCACCAGCATTTTCGCCCCGCAGCAACGCGTCCCCTGGCACCAGCGCGGAGCCGTCACCAGCGCCCTCTACGCGTGCCGCATGCTGGGGGGCTCCCTCACCATCGCCGTCCTCAACCTCGCCCAGGAAAGGCTTCCGGTGCAGGCCATTCTCCTGGCCGCTGTCCCCGTCGTCGGCGCCCTGGCCCTGGCCCGTCTGGCTCCCCCCACGCTGGCCGGTGAGCACGACGTCTCTTCTGCCGCCGACGCCATCATCTCGAAGTAGCCTCCTGGGGCATGGGCCCCCCTCCCGGCGCCGCAGAGGCGCACGTCCTCGAGAAGGCGCACGTCTTCTGCTACCGCCTCTTTGACGTCGCGGACGAGATTGACTTGGACGCCGCGCAGAGTCTCCTCGCGCGAGACACGGGGCGCGTCCGGCTGACGCGCGCCGGCGCGAAGTACTTGCTTCTGCCCAACCCACCCTTGGCCGTGGACTTGGGGCGAAGGACGCTTCTTGTCGACGGGGGGCCGCTGTTGGTGGAGGTGGTGAGCCGTCTCTTTGACCACGGCAGCGTCAGCATCCGCTTTCGCGTTCCCATCGAGCCCGGCACTCACGTCGCGGCGCTCATCCCCTTGGCCCGCGAGTTGTACGAGAACCCGGCGGTGGATGGGCTCGCGATGGAGGTGCTGCAGTCGCTCTTGCCGAGCATCGCCGCGGCGCTCCGCGGCGGCGGTCAGGTGTGGGAGCAGAGCGAAAGCTATGCCGTCCACTTCGTGGAGCGCATCCAAGGAAGCCCCAGTGCCGCCGAGGTGCTCGCCTGGCCGGAGCTGGCGCCACTCCTCCTCGGCGAGACGCGCGAGCCGAGGCTGAGCGCACGGGAGCAGAGCGACGTCACCGCGCAGCACTTCAGCTACGGCGAGCAGGACTTGGTGGTGGTGGACTGGAATGCCGCCTTCGTCTACGAGCCCACCGGCTCGCCGGACATTCCGGACATTCTCGAAATCTGCAACGGACAGCTGCTGGAGTTTCGCTTTTACGACAACGAGCTCGACCAGCAATTGACGGGCGTCGCCGAAACCCTGCGGCGCACCCGCCGGCGTGGCTTTCCGCTCTTTGGCAGCACCGACGCGCCGCTGGCCCGCCGGGTGCAGCTCACCCTCATCGAGATGTCCGAGGCGCTGGAGCGCGTGGAGAATTCGCTCAAAATCATCGGCGACTTCTACTTGGCCAAAGTGTACGAGGCGGCGCTGGAACAGCTTCGGGTGGACGACTGGAAGGCCAGTGTGCAGCGCAAGCAGCAGACGCTGGGCGACGTCTACCAGTGGCTCAAGGGTGAGGTGGACACCGCCCGCTCCCTCACCCTGGAGCTGATGATTGTCGTCCTCATTGTTGTGGAAGTCGTCCTCGCCTTCCTCCGTCACTAGCTCGGCCCCTCAGGCTCTTTTGTGCGAGGAGCCACTCCGCAAAGTCCCGGAGTGCGCCGCTTCCCCCGGGCACGCGGCACACATGGTGGACTTTCCGCGCCACCTCCGGGAGTGCGTCGGAGGGCGCAGCGGTCAGGCCGCGGCTGGCCAAGGCCTCCAAAAGCGGGACGTCGTTGACGTCATCGCCGATGTAGGCCACCTCCTCGAGACGAAGGCCCACGCTGCGGCACAGCCCCTCCACGGCGGCACGCTTGTCCTTCACCCCCAAGAGGACGTGGGGCAGGCCCAGCTTCTCGGCCCGCCGCAGGATGGAGGGACTCAATTCCCCGGAGACAATGCCACTCTCGATGCCCGCCTGGCGGAGCCGCTCCACGCCCATGCCGTCCCGGATGCTGAAGCGCTTCAGCTCCTCGCCGGAGGCGCCGTAGAAGACGCCGGTGTCCGTGAGGACGCCGTCGCAGTCTGCCAGCACGAGGCGAATTCGCCGTGCCCGGCGGCGGGCTTCCGCCGGGCGGAGTCGGGGACTTCTGGGTTTGGGCTTGGCCATTCTCGGAGGTGTTCGGCCGCTAACGCGCCCAGCGCGGCGCTCGCTCCTTCAACGTCCGCGCCCCGACGGCGTCGCACCAGGCCAAAAAACGCTCGCGGGGGACGCCGTGGTGTTCCAACTCAGCGAGGGTGGCGCTCACCGGCGCGTCCAGCCGCAAGGTGGCCAGGGTGCGGTACAGGAAGGCCTCCGGCTTTTGCTTGGCCCAAGTCGCGGCCAGGCGGTCCCGCCCGCGCAGCTCCCGCGGCCAGCGCTGGACGTCGTCGGGAATGGACTGCAGCGGCCCGAAGGCGCGCAGCACCGCCGCCGCCCCCTTCTCGCCGAAGCCGGGAAGGCCGGGAATTCCATCCGCGGTGTCTCCCACCAAGGCCAGCCAGTCCGGAATGAGGGCCGGGGGGATGCCGCGCAGCGCCGTCACCGCCCCCTCGTCCAACTCCTTGCCCCGCATGCGGTCGACTTGCACCACCTCTGTCCCGCGCACGCACTGCCCGAGGTCCTTGTCCGGAGTGAGAATGCGCACCTGCTGGACGGCGGCAGAAAATCGCGCGGCCCCGGTGGCCAGCGCGTCGTCCGCCTCGAAGTCGCGCATGGACCAGACGGCAATGCCGCACGCCCGGGTGGCCTCCTCGGCGGGGTCGAATTGCTCGAGCAGCGCCTCGTCGACGCCTTCCTCCGTTTTGTAGCCGGCGAAAAGCGCATTGCGGAAGGAACGGATGGGGTTGTCGAAGGCCACCGCCAGGTGCGTCACCTTCTCTTTGGTGTCCCCCAGCAAGGCCAAGAGTGAGGAGACGAGCCCGGTGGTGGCCTTTCGGTCGCGGCCGGCCGGGTCGGTGTGGCCTGGACGCGGGCTGAAGTGGGCCCGGAAGAGCTCGTACGTCCCGTCGACGAGGTGGAGCCGCATGGGGGGCCGGCCCCGTCCTCAGAGGCTGAGGAAGACGAGGCGCACCCCGAAGCTGAGCCAGAAGTGCAGCGCCTTGGGGGAAATGTTGTTGGAGATGGTGCTCGGCTGGCTCACCGTCGCCGTCCGGTATTCTCCCAAGGTGAAGTCAATGAAGGGCCCGAGGCGCACCGCTTTGCTGAGCCGGAAGTCGACGCCCACCGGAATCTCCGCCCAGTTGAAGCCGGAGAATTGTCCGGTGCCGGCCAGGCCGTTGTTGTTGACGGTGATGCTCAGCCACTCGTAGGACATCCCGATGCCGACGTAGGGGTCGAGCCCGCGGCTCCCCAAGGGGTGCCACTGCACCGAGAAGCCACCGCGCAGAAAGTAGGAATTGCAGCTCACGCCGGACTGGGCGCAGGGGGGGTAGAGCGAGGAGCTAGGGGAGCCAAAGGGCCCGTAGGTGAAGGTGCCGCCCACGAAGACGACGCCAGCGATGCGGTAGCCAATCTGGATGCCGAAGGGGACGGCGAAGTTGATGTCATCCGAGAGCTTGATGCCGTTGTCGCCGCCGGTGGCGTAGCCCAGGGGCAGCGCGAAGCCGGCATTCAGGCTCAGCTCGCCGATGCCCGAGTCGTACTCGTCTTGGGCATGGGCCGGAAGCGCAGCGAGGAGCAGCGTCAACAGAAGGCCGCCGGTTGCGGAGCGTTTCATCGTCTCACAGGAGGAAGGCCAAAAAACGGGGCCGGGTGGGCCCCCTTTGGGGGCCTCCTCTGAGGAGCGTACCTTCGGTGTCTGAGCGAGGGCATTTTTTTGCCCTCCCCTCGAGGCTCCCCCGCGGCCTTCCCGGCGTGGGGGGGTGTGCTCCTTCCCCCCCCCTTTTTAGGAGGGCGCGAGGGCGCGCAGTCCGTGCCGCATCACCACCGTCAAAACGGAGAGTTGTGCGTCGCGCGCGGCCTCTCCAGGTGCGGGGTGACGGCGGTGGTAGACGCCGGTCGCGTCCAGGTCCCGAGCCCGGCAATTGTCCTTGAGGGCGGGCTCCACCAGCTCGGTGCGGATGCGCTCGCGGTGCGCTTCGCGGGTGAGTGGGAAGAGCAGCTCCACCCTTCGGTAGAGGTTTCGAGGCATCCAGTCCGCGGAGGACAGCCAGAATTCCTCCTCGCCCGGCGGACCGAAGACGAAGACGCGGCTGTGCTCGAGGAAGCGGCCCACCACCGAGAAGACGCGGATGTTGTCCGAGAGCCCGGGCACCCCCGGCCGCAGGCAACAGATGCCGCGGATGTCGAGGTCAATCTCCACGCCAGCCTGGGAGGCCCGGTAGAGCGCCTGGATGACGGGCGCATCGACCAGGGCATTCATCTTCGCGAAAATTCTTCCCTGCTTTCCCGCGCGGGCCCGGGCCGTCTGGGCTTCGATTTTTTCCAGCACCCGTTCGGCCAGCGTCGTCGGCGCCACCGCCAGCTTGCGGTAGTTGCTCACCTTGGCGAAGCCGGAAAGCGAGTTGAAAACCTCGGTGACGTCCTCCCCCAAGTCCGGGTCGCAGCTGAAGAGGCCGACGTCGGTGTAAATGCGCGACGTCCCGGCGTTGTAGTTGCCGGTGGCCAGGTGGACGTAGCGGCGGATGCCCCCCTCCTCGCGGCGGACCACCAGCGTCACCTTGGCGTGTATTTTCAGCCCGGCGCTACCGTAGAAGACGTGGACGCCGGCGCGCTCCAGGGCCCGGGCCCATTCAATGTTGTTCTGCTCGTCGAAGCGCGCTTTGAGCTCGATGGCCACCGCCACCTGCTTTCCATTCTCGGCGGCGGCGATGAGGCTCTTCACAATCTCCGAGTTGGACCCAGTCCGGTACAGCGTCATCTTGATGGCCAGCACCGCGGGGTCCTCGGCAGCCTTGCGGACGAAGGTGAGGACGGGGGTGAAGGCGTCGTAGGGGTGGTGCAGCATGACGTCCCCAGCCCGGATGGCGGCGAAGGGGTTCTCCGCCTCCAGAAACTCCCGCGGCACGGCGGGGATGAAGGGCGGGTCATGCAACTCCGGCCGGGGGAGGCTGGCCAGGGCGAAGAGGGCCGAGGCCCCCAGCGGGGCGGGCGTCTCGTAGAGGTCCTCCTGGTCGATTTCCAGTTTGGAGAGGAGGAAGGCGCGGATGCGGTCCGGCGTGGCCGGGTCGACTTCCAGCCGGACGACGGCGCCGAATTTCCGGCGGCGAATTTCGCGGTCAATGGTGACCAGGAGGTCGTCCGCCTCGTCCTCCATAATCTCGATGTCCATGTCCCGGGTGATGCGGAACGGGTAGACGCCGAGGATGCGCATCCCTGGGAAGAGCGCGTCGAGGTTGGCGGCAATGAGGTCCTCCAGCGGGAGGAATTCACTTGGCGCGGCCGGGTCCGGTGCGTGCGGCTCACGGAAGGAGTCCAGCGGGACGAAGCGAGGGAGAATTTCGGGCACCTTCACCCGGGCGAAGCGGCGGAGCTCGGCCTCCGGGTCCTCGGCCTCCACCGCCAGGGACAGCGAGAGGTTGGAGATGAAGGGAAAGGGGTGACCGGGGTCGACGGCCAGCGGGGTGAGGACGGGAAACACCGCGGCGCGGAAATAGGCCCGCGCCCGCTCCTGCATCTCGGCGTCGAGTGAGTCCCAGGGGCGGAGGCGGACCCCCACCGCTGCCAGCTCTGGGACGAGCTGCTTGGCCAGGAGCTCCGAGCCGGTCCGCAGCTGACGGCGGACTGTTTCCGCAATGCGGGTGAGCTGCTCGCGCGGGCTCAGCCCGTCCGGGCTTCTCTCCACGTCCGGCTGCACGAGCTGGCCATGCAGCCCACTCACCCGAATCATGAAGAATTCGTCGAGATTGGCGTGAAAAATCGAGAAAAACTTGAGCCGCTCGAGCAGCGGCCACGCCGGGTCGGCGGCCTCCTCGAGCACCCGCTCGTTGAAGGCCAGCCAGGACATCTCCCGGTTGAGGTAGTGCGCCGGCTCCGCTGGGGGCAGAGGCGTGGGTTTGGTGGGCTTTCGTTCGGCGCGGGCCATGGGTTTTCGAGTTGCCTTGGGGGAGATGGTAGTCGGGCGTTTTCCATCCTCTGCCTATTTCACGGGACGCGAGGTGACAACTCCAAGGCGCCACCCCCGTGGGCACCTGCTTGCAAGGGACCGCTTGGAAGCCCCTCCCCCGTCCCCTTTGGACGGGGAATTCACTCCTCAAGCGGCGAGCAGCCCTCTCGCGTCGAGAGGCGCTTTCCACGCGCGCTGGAAGGGTTCACAATCCCCCGTCGTGCGCCGTCCCCTTCCAGAAGCAACGCCGCTCGAGGGCTTCTTCGCCCAGTTTCGCAACGGCATTGTGGGCCTTCACCACTGCTTTTCTGGGCCCTGCGGCCAGCAGCGTATTTTGTACGCGGACTGGACGGCCAGCGGACGGCTGTACGCCCCCATCGAGCGCTGCCTCCTGGAGGAATTCGGGCCGCTGGTGGGCAACACCCACTCCGAGTCCAGCACCACCGGCATCGCCATGACGCGCGCCTACCAGCACGCGCAGTCCATCCTCAAGAAGCACGTCCACGCCGGGCCGGACGACGTCATCATCACCCAGGGCTCGGGAATGACGGCGGTGGTGAACAAGCTTCAGCGCATGCTGGGGCTCAGGCTTCCCGAGCAGCTGGCCCCGTTTTGCCAGCTCCCGGCGGAGTTGCGGCCGGTGGTGTTTCTGAGCCACATGGAGCACCACTCCAACCAGACGTCCTGGCTTGAAACCGTGGCCGACGTGGAAGTCATTCCCCCGGACGAGCTGGGCCGGGTGGCGGTGGAGCAGCTGTCTCAGCGGCTCTTGCTGTACCGCGACCGGCCGCTGAAGCTTGGGGCCTTCACCGGGTGCTCCAACGTCACCGGCGTGCGAACGCCCATCCACCGTCTGGCGCGGGTGATGCACGAAAACGGCGGGTACTGCTTCGTGGATTTTGCCGCGTCCGCTCCGTACGTCGACATCGACATGCATCCGGAGGACCCGCTGGAGAAGCTGGACGCGGTGTACTTCTCCCCCCACAAATTCCTCGGCGGTCCAGGCAGCTCGGGCGTCCTCGTCTTCGACTCGCGGCTGTACCACAACCGCGTGCCGGACCAGCCCGGGGGGGGCACCGTCAACTGGACCAACCCCTGGCACCAGCACAGCTTCGTGGACAACATCGAAGCGCGTGAGGACGGCGGGACGCCGGGCTTCCTTCAAACCATCAAAGCGGCGCTGGCGGTGCAGCTGAAGGAGGCCATGGGGACGAGCCGCATCCTCGAGCAGGAGCACGCCCTGCTCCAGCTCCTCCTCAAAGAGCTGCGGACCATCCCCCGGCTCCACCTCTTGGCGGACCACCTCGAGGACCGACTGGCCATCGTCTCCTTTTACGTCGAGGACTTGCACTACAACCTCTTGGTGCGGCTGCTCAACGACCGCTTCGGCGTGCAGGCGCGCGGAGGCTGCTCCTGCGCCGGGACGTACGGGCACTACCTCTTGCACGTGGACCCCAACCGCTCGCACCGCATCACCGAAAAAATCGACCGCGGCGACCTCTCGGAGAAGCCGGGCTGGGTCCGCGTCTCGCTCCATCCCACCACCACCGAGGAGGAGGTGCGCCGTTTGGCCGAGGCGGTGCGCAGCTGCGTCCAGCATGCCCCAGCCTGGGGGGAGGAGTACCGCTACTCCAGCACCACCAACGAGTTCCGGCACGTGCGAGACGAGGAGGACGGCACTGGGGTGGAGCACCTCTTTCGGATTTAGGGCTTTTTTGCGCAGCTGCCGCTAGGAGAGGGCGCGTGCCCCAGCTCTTTGACTCCTTTTCCCTCCGCGGCGTCACCCTCTCCAACCGCATTGGCGTCTCGCCCATGTGCGAGTACAGCTCGGAGGACGGCTTCGCCAACGACTGGCACTTGGTGCACTTGGGCTCGCGCGCCGTCGGGGGCGCGGGGCTGGTGATGACCGAGGCCGCCTCCGTCGAGGCGCGCGGACGGATTACTCCCGCCGACCTCGGCATCTGGAAGGACAGCCACCTCGAGAAGCTCGCGCAAATTGCGCATTTCCTCGAGTCGCGCGGCGCGGTGCCAGGGATGCAGCTGGCACACGCCGGGCGAAAGGCCAGTTGCGCCGTCCCTTGGGAAGGCGGCCGCGGCTTAGCGCCCCCGGAAGGAGGCTGGGAGCCCATCGCGCCCAGCGCCCTCGCCTTCTCCGCTGACACGCTTCTCCCCAGAGCCATGAGTGAGGGGGACATCCGGACGGTGCAGGCCGCCTTTGCCGCCGCCGCCCGGCGTGCGCTGGCCGCGGGCTTTCGCTGGCTCGAGCTGCACTTCGCCCATGGGTATTTGGCACACACCTTCCTCTCGCCGCTCTCCAACACCCGGACGGACGCCTACGGAGGCTCCTTCGAGAACCGGGTGCGCTTCGGTGTGGAAACCGTCCGGGCGGTGCGCGCCGTCTGGCCGGAGGAGCTCCCCCTGGCGGTTCGCCTCTCGTGCACCGACTGGGCCGAGGGCGGGTGGACGGCCGAGGACAGCGTCGGGCTCGCGCGTCTCTTGCGCCCGGAGGGCGTGGACTTGGTGGACTGCAGCTCCGGGGGGCTTGTCCCGAGCCAGCGCATCCCCATTGGGCCCGGCTACCAGGTGCCCTTCGCGCGGCAAATCCGCGCCGAGGCCGGCCTGGCCACCGCCGCGGTGGGGATGGTGACGGAGCCCAAGCAGGCAGACGCCATTGTTCGCGGCGAGGAGGCAGACCTCGTCCTCCTCGCCCGGGAGATGTTGCGCGACCCGTACTGGCCGCTCCACGCCGCCAAGGTGCTGGAGCAACCCGAGCGGCGGCGCATTCCCAAACAGTACCTGCGCGCCTTCTGAAGAGGGGGCGACCCGCTCGCCCCTCTCTCCAGGGACGTCCTCTCTACTTACTTCGCCGTCGGCAAGTCGCTCGGCGGCGGAGCCATGGCGATGTCGATGCGGCGATTCTTGGCGCGGCCCTCAGCGGTGTCGTTGGAGGCGATGGGGTGGTACTGCGCATAGCCAGCCACACCCAGAAGCCTCGGGTCGATGCCCTCGGAGATGAAGAATTTCACCACGGACACGGCGCGGCTCGTGGACAGCTCCCAGTTGGAGGGGAACTGCTTCGTCTTGATGGGCCGGTTGTCGGTGTTGCCCGCCACGTAGAAGACGCGGCCGGACACGCCCTTCATGGCCGCGGCCACCTTCTTCAACTCGGCCTTGCCGCCCTTGACGATGACTGCTGAGCCCGGCGTGAAGAGCAGCTTCTCCGGCAGGCGGAGGGTCACCAGCCCCGAGAGGTTTGCAATCTCCACCATGCCCGCGGCGCTGTCCGCCGCCAGCGCGGCGTTCATCTGCTTGTAGTCGTCGTTCTTCTGCTCGAGCGCAGCATTGGTTTGCTCGAGGCCGGTGACTTGCCGGTTCATGCTCGAGATTTTGGCCTCGCAGTCCGTCACACGCTGACTCTGCGTCGCTGCGTCCTGTTTGTACTTGTCAGCTTCGCTGACGGCGGCGTTGTACTTCTCCTGGGACACTCCGCCACAACCGGCAGCCAGCGCGGCGAGCCCCAGGGCGGCGCTGGTGTTGCGAATGGCATTCAACATATGGGTCACTCCTCCAGCTCAACGTGGAAGGACTGCGGGCATCCGCCCCGGTCTCGTGCAAGAGACCGTCCGGCCGCCGGCGGGTGAGAATGCCCCCTCACCTCGGCGAGTGCAAAAGGAGAAGTGGGTTTTCGTCTGGCCCAGTTTCGCATTGGACCCCTGGGCCAAATCCAATAGTGTCGCTCGGTTGACGCTCGGCAGTTGGGGGTTTCTCGCCATGGCCAGTCGCTGGTTCCTGCTTCTCGTCTTCCTCGGACTGCCGGCACTCGCACAGACGCCGGAAGAGGCTGGAGCGAAGGACGGCGACGGAAAAGACTCCCCCAAAGCCAAGGACGACGACAGCGAGGCGCTCGCGAAGAAGACGCAGAACCCGGTGGCGGACCTCATCACCGTCCCCTTCCAGTCCAACACCAACTTCGGTGTCGGGCCGTCCAATGCGGTCCAAGAAATTCTCAACATCCAGCCCGTCATCCCCATCCACGCCGGCGACTTCAACATCATCACCCGCACCATCATCCCGCTGGTGTGGCAGCCGAACCTTGGCCAGGGAGAAACGGGGACCACCTTCGGGCTCGGAAACATCAACGCCACCTTCTTCTTCAGCCCAGCCAAGCCCGGGGCCATCATCTGGGGCGTGGGCCCCGTCTTCGGCTTTCCCACCAACACCAGCCCGGCGGTGGGGACGGCGAAGTGGACGTTCGGGCCATCCTTTGTGCTGCTGACTACTCCAGACCCGTGGACCATCGGCGTCTTGGCCAACAACGTCTGGTCCTGGGCGGGAGGCGGAAGTCAGAACGTCAACTCGCTGCTCGTCCAGTACTTCGTCAACTACAACTTCAAGGGAGGCTGGTACCTCACCTCCTCGCCCATCATCACCGCCAACTGGCTGGCCGCGCCCTACAGCAACAAGTGGACGTTTCCAGTGGGGGGCGGCTTCGGCAAGGTGCAATTCCTCGGCAAGCTGCCCCTCAACCTGGGCGCGGAGTTCTACTACAACATCTGGCATCCCAGCGTCGGGCCGACGTCGCAGCTCCGAGTCCAGGTAGCCTTTCTCTTTTGAGGTTGCTCGGCTCCACAGCGACACCCCTCCCGGAGCGCGTGGCTGCTTCGGGACTCCTGGCGGCACTGCTTTTGGCCAGCTGTTCGCGCGCACCGTCTACCACCACGCCGCCCGACGCGGCCACTGCGGCTTCGGCCAGCGCAGCCACGTACGTGGGCGCGGCGGCCTGCGCCGACTGTCACCCTCAGGAAACGAAAGCCTGGTCCACCTCCCACCACCGTCTGGCCATGCAGCCCGCCACCGCGGCCACGGTGCTTGGAAATTTCAAGGACGCCCACTTCACCTTTGAAGGGGTGAGTACAACGTTTTCCCGTCGGGACGGCGGCTTCGCCGTCCGCACCGACGGGCCCGACGGGAAGCTGGCCGAGTTTCCCGTCCGCTACACCTTTGGCATCGAGCCCTTGCAGCAATACCTGGTGGAGTTTCCCCGGGGGCGCTACCAGTGCCTGGGCATCGCCTGGGACACCCGTCCCCAAGCCGAGGGCGGCCAGCGCTGGTTCCACCTCTACCCCAGCGAGTTGCGGATGGACTTCCGCAACATGCTGCACTGGACGGCGCCGCAACAAAACTGGAACCACATGTGTGGCGCCTGCCACACCACGGACTTTCGGAAAAACTACCGCGCCGAGGGAGACCGCTTCGAGACGGCCTACGCCGAGGGCAATGTCGCCTGCGAGGCCTGCCACGGCCCAGCCTCGGGGCACCTGGCGTGGGCCAAGGGCGGCAAGCCCTCCGAGGACGCCCTCAAGGGGTTGACGTTTGCCCTGCACGGGGCCTCGCTGGGCAGCTGGGCGCGCCCGGGGACGACGGGGACACTCACCCGGGAGGGGCCCATTTCCCGGGTGGAGGTGGAAACCTGCGGCACTTGCCACTCCCGCCGCGGTGAAATCTGGCCGGCCCCGAAACCCGGGGCGCTCATCGGCCAGGGCTACCGCGTCGCCCTTCTGGAAGAGGGGCTGTACGAGGTGGATGGCCAAATCCACGATGAAGTCTTCGAGTACGGGTCCTTCCTTCAGTCGAAAATGTTTCAGCAGGGCGTCACCTGCAGCGACTGCCACGAGCCCCATTCGGCAAAAAAACTGCGGGCCGAAGGAAACAGCGTCTGCACCCGCTGCCACCTGGCCACGAGCTTCGACACGCCGGCGCACACCCACCACCCGGCGGCCGGCCCTGGCGCGCAGTGCGTCTCGTGCCACATGACGATGCGCACCTACATGGTGCTCGACGGACGCCGAGACCATTCCTTCCGCATCCCCCGGCCTGACTTGGCGGTGAAGCTGGGCACCCCCGACGCGTGCACCGGGTGTCACCGGGACAGGAATGCAAAGTGGAGCGCGGAGAAGGCCCTCTCACTCTGGGGGCCCTCGCTCACGGCACGGCCTCAATGGGGAGAGGCCATTTTTGCCGGGCGCCACGTCCTGCCGGGGGCCGGGGACAAGCTGTTGGGCGCGGCAGAAAATACCTCGTTCCCGGGCATTGTCCGCGCCACGGCACTCAGCCTTCTGGAAGGCTACCCGGACCCTCAAGTCGGGCCCCTCCTCGAGCGCACGGCGCGGAACCCGGACCCGCTGGTGCGCCGCGCGGCCGCCCACGGCCTTTTGGCGTTGGAGCCGCCAGTGCGGCTCCGCATTGGCGCACCCCTCCTGGCGGACCCCGTGAGGGACGTCCGCTTCGAGGCCACGGCCACTCTGGTGACGGTCCCGGCGCGACTTCTGGACGCCTCCACGCGCACCGCGCTGGAGCTCGCGGTGCGCGAGCGCCGCGAGTCACTGGCCGCGGATGCCGACCGGAGCGATGCGCAGTACAACCTCGGCGTTTTGGAATTGGCACTCGGCAACGTCACCGCGGCCGAGGCGGCCTTCCGGCTCTCCATCCAGCGCGACCCGACGTTTGGCCCGGCGTACTTGAATTTGGCCGAGGTGCTCCGTGGCACCGGTCGCGAAGCGGAGGCCGAAGCCACCCTCCGAGACGCGCTCCGGTGGGATGCGGGGGATGCGCCCGTGTACCACGCGCTCGGCTTGTCCCTGGTGCGGCAGGGCAAAAAGAAGGACGCCCTTCCCTTCCTGGAAAAGGCGGCGCGTCTCGGGGCGGCCAACCCCAGGTTTGCCTACGTGTACGCCGTGGCGCTCCAGGACAGCGGGGACCATCGCGGGGCGATGCACGTCCTTGAGAAGACCCAGGCGAATTTCCCCGGGGACCTCGAGGTGCTCATGCTTCTCGTGCAGCTCCACCGCGACGCCGGAGATGGGGACGGAGCTCGCCTCTGGGCGCGAAAGCTTGCCGCCGCCGCGCCCAACGTGCCGGCCATCCAACAATTCGCCCGGAGCATCGAGCAGGGCGGCAAGTGAGGTAGCGCGAAGCCGGAAATTTCACTCCTGCGGCGCAGGCCCTGGCGTAGGGTACGTACGAGGCACCCATGCGCGCCGTCCTCGTCGCCAGAAAGTACACCCTCCTCTTGGTGGTGACGGTGCTGGCCGAGGTGCTACAGCCCCTGGCCAAGGGCGTGGCGCGAGGGTTGCTCTTCGATGGTTTGCTCGCGCTTCTCGTGGTGTCCGTCTTCCTGGTGGTGTTGGAGGGGAGGCGGCAGCGAACCCTCGGGCTTTGCCTGGGCATTCTGGCCCTGGTCACCAACTGGGTCCACTACGTCGAGCCACAGCGGTGGTACGTGGGCTCAGAGCTGCTCTACCACGCCTTCACCTTCGCTTTTTGTCTCTCCGCGGCAGTCACCATTCTCGCGACCATCCTTCGCCGACGAGACGTCACTGCCGACGCGGTGCTCGGGGCGGTGTGCGGCTACCTCCTCGCCGGAGTGGCGTTTGCAAACCTCTACACCGCCCTCGAGCTGCTCCAGCCGGGCTCCTTCAGCATCAACTCCGGCATGCTTGTCGAGCTCGACAATTGGCACTCCCGACGCTTCCTCTTTGGCTACTTCAGCCTCGTCACGCTGACCACCATGGGGTACGGCGACATCACCCCCATCTCTCCCGGCGCCGCGTCGCTCAGCTGGCTGGAGGCGGTCTTCGGCCAGTTTTACATGGCCGTGGTGGTGGCCCAACTGGTGGGCATTCGCATCGGTCAGCGTATTGGTGCGGACGTGTCTTCGTCCAAGGAAAAACAGTGAGTGCCCACCTGAGCGTCATCCTCTCGGTGGTTGGGGTGTACACGCTGCTCGCCCTGCCCCAATTCTTCCTTCCGAAGCTTTTCCTCTTGAGGGTGACATTCGGGACGCAGACGGCGGAGCCCTTCACGCTGCTGCTGGCCCGCCACTGGGCGCTGCTGGCGGCGCTCTTGGGCGGGCTGCTCCTCTACGCCGTGGGCCACCCAGAAGTCCGGTTGCCCGCCATGCTCATGGCCGCCGTCGAGAAGCTGGCCCTGGCGGCCCTGGTGTTTTTCGGAGGCTGGAAACGCACCCCGGCCGCGACGCGGCTGGCCGTCGTGGACGCCGTCATGGGTGTGGTGTTGCTGCTGGCCCTGGCCGGCCTCTGAGGATGGGTCTCGATGACTCAGGGGCGCGCACCCCAAAACACTCAGGGACCGCGGAAGCGGCTCGAGCGGGCGCCCCAAGAGACGCGCCGGTGAGCGCCTTCCGGGAACGCTATGGCCCCTATGCGCTGGTGGTGGGCGCCTCGGCCGGCCTGGGCGAGGCCTTCGCGCGCGCCCTGGCGGCGCGTGGGCTTCATTTGCTGTTGCTCGCGCGGCGGCAAGAGGCGCTGGACGCGCTGGCTGTGGACTTGAGGACGCGCCACGGCGTGGACGTCCGCGTCGAGGCGTTGGACGTCGCCCGGCCGGACCTCGGCGAGCGCGCGCTGCGGCTCGCGGAGGGCGTGGAGGTTGGGCTTCTCGTCTACAACGCCGCCCATTCCGTCATCGGCCCCTTCCTCGAGCATCCCCTGGAGCAGCAGCTCCGCGTCCTTGACGTCAACTGCCGCGGCCCGCTCGCGCTCGCGCACCTCTTTGGGAGCCCCATGGTCCGGCGAGGCCGCGGCGGCCTCGTCTTGATGACGTCTCTGGCCGCCTCACAAGGGGGGCCGCTGCTCGCCTCCTATGCCGCCTCCAAGGCCTTCAACCTCGTCCTGGCCGAGGGGTTGTGGGCCGAGCTCCGGGGACGGGGCGTGGACGTCATCGCCTGTCGGGCCGGAGCCACGCGCACTCCGGGGTACGCGGCCTCTCAGCCGAAGAAGTCCATCCGACTCATGGACCCGGAGCCGGTGGTGGAAGAGACGCTGCGTGCCCTCGGCCACCGGCCGAGCCTCATCCCCGGGGGGCTCAACCGGCTGGCGGCCTTCTTTTTGGTGCGAGTGCTTCCTCGGCGGCTCGCCGTCCTCGTCATGGGGCGCGCCACCCGGCAGCTCTACGGATGACGTCTTTAGGCGCCGCTCCGCCGGAGCTCCGCCGTCGAGGCCAGCTTCAAGTTGCGCTCGCCTACGCCTTCGCGCTCGCCGTGGGCCTCGCGGTGGGGCATTCGCTTCGGGGACAGCACCCCATCGTCATCGCCGCGCTGGCGGACGTCGCAGCGACTGCCGTCGTCTTCGCCTTCAGCTGGAAAAACGACAATTCGAGCTTCTATGACCCGTACTGGAGCCTGGCTCCCCTCCCCATCGCCTTATACTGGGCGAGCCTCAATCCAGACGTACCCGAAGTCCGTCAGCTGCTGGCCTTGGCGCTGCTGACGGTGTGGGGCCTGCGGTTGACGGCCAATTGGGTGGCCCGCTGGCGGGGCGCGGGCGACGAGGATTTTCGCTACCGGGAGATTCGGGAACGGACGGGCCGCTGGTATTGGCCGGCCAGCTTCTTCTCCATCCACCTCATGCCCACGGCGTGGGTGTTTTTGGGCCTCCTGCCGCTGTACCCAGCACTGGCCAAGCCCGCTCCTGGCTTCGGGCCGCTCGACGCCCTGGCCACGGCCGTCACCGCGCTGGCCATTGCCCTGGAGGCCATCGCTGACTTGCAGCTCCGTCGTTTTCTCCGCACGCGCACGGACAGAGAAGCGGTGCTGGACAGCGGACTGTGGGCCTGGAGCCGGCACCCCAACTACTTCGGCGAGGTGCTGTTTTGGTGGGGCGTGTTTCTCTTCGGGCTGGCCTCAGGCCCGGGTTGGGACTGGACGGCCGTCGGGCCCCTCTCCATCACGTTGCTCTTTGTGTTGGTAAGCGTCCCGTGGATGGACCGGCGGATGCTGTCCCGACACCCGGGCTGGGCAGAATACCGGCGGCATACCTCCGGCCTCGTACCCTGGCCCCGCGCGCGTCGCTAGGCGGCGGGGAGCCCCTACTTCGCGAGCGTTTTGATGTAGGCGATGACGTCCCAAATTTGCTGGTCGGTCAGCGCGGGGTAGGCGTCCATGTCCTTGGAGAGGCCATTGGCCTTGCCCCCCAGTCGGATGATTTTGAAGAGCTGCTCATCCGCAGGAAGGCTGCCGGCCGCGAAAGCCTTCGGCTTGGGCGTCAACGCCTTCCCCACAGGACCGTCTCCCGCCCCCGTCTTCCCGTGACACATCACGCACTGCGCGGCGTAGAGGGGCTTGCCCGTGGCCGCGTCCCCGGCGGCGCCCCAGCTTCGCGCTGACAGAAAACACACCGAGACAACCAGGACGAAACCGAGTCCGCGCATGGGGAGCTCCTGGGAAAGGTGAAGGCCTTTGCTCGCACATAAAGGGCGCGGCCCTGCGGGCGCAAGAAGGACGCGTCGGGGGGAAGGGCCTTCTCGCCCCTGCAGGCGACAGGCCTGGGCCTGTCGCAGCGGCGCCGACGCCGAGAGACGGCCGCGCAGCCCTCCCGACGTGGGGTTGGAATATTGACACTTTAAACTGTCTGGACAAAACATTCTGTCCATGCAGATGGCCGTGCGCATTCTTCAGTCCCTGCGCAGCGCGGCGGTAGTCCTCGACGCAACCCGGCTCCAAATTCTTACCGGGCTTCGCGAGCCGGGGTCCGCCGCGGGGGTGGCCCGGGCCTTGGGCCTGCCGCGCCAGCGCGTCGGCTACCACGTGCGTGCCCTCGAGAAGGAGGGCCTGCTCGAACCGGTTGGCGAGCGACGGACGCGCGGCACCGTCGAGCGACTGCTGCAAGCCACCGCGCGCTCGTACGTCGTCTCGCCGGAGGCGCTGGGAGGGCTGGGTGCGACGCGGGCCGAAATTCAGGACCGCTTCTCCAGCACGTACCAAGTGACGGCCGCCGCGCGGACGGTGCGCGACTTGGCCATCCTCCAGGCCGGCGCGGCCCGGGCCGGAGAGCGGCTCCCCACCCTGACGGTGGAGACGGAGGTGCGCTTCACGTCCGCCGAGGAGCAGCGCGCCTTCGCGCAAGAGCTCACCGACGCCGTCCTGCACCTGGCCGCCAAGTACCACCGGGCCGAGGCCCCCGCGGGACGCACCTTCCGCTTTCTCTTGGCCGGACACCCGGCCCTCACTCCAGTCCCTGAGCAGTCCGCCTGAAGGCGTCCACCCTGCCGGTGGAGAGGCCCCAGGCGCTCGAGCTCGACGTCCATTCACGGGCCGGTGGACGCGGGTAGCCAGGAGCCCTCACCGAGGCGTCCGAGCTGGCACGTTGGTTTTCCCCCGGCCTCACGGCCATGCCCGACAAGGCCTTTGCCCGACTCGACTGAAGGCGCGTCGCTTAGCGGCCCGCCGCACGGGGTGGCACGAGGCCGAAGAGCGCTTTTCGCATCTCCTCGGTGAGTACCCGGGGCGAGGCGCTCACGACGCTGCCCAGTGCATAGGCGCGTTGGACAGCCGGCCGCGCGGCGATGGCGTCAAACCAACGCTTCACATTGGGGAAGTCCTCCAGCTTTTGGCTCTGGCGGGCGTAGGAGGCAATCCACGGGTGACAGGCCATGTCCGCAATGGAGTAGGTGTCGGCCACAAAGTCCCTTCCAGCGAGCTGTGTGTCCAGGACGCGGTACAGACGGGCCGTCTCCTTCACGTAGCGGTCGATGGCGTAGGGGATTTTCTCCGGCGCGTAATTCGCGAAATGGTGGTTTTGGCCGAGCATCGGCCCGAGGCCGCCCATCTGCCAGAAGAGCCATTGCATGACGTTGGCCCGCGCGCGGAGCTCGGTTGGGAGAAACCGCCCCGTCTTCATTCCCAAGTATTCGAGAATCGCCCCGGACTCGAAAAGCGCGAGTGGCTTGCCACCGTCGGACGGCGCAGTGTCGACGATGGCCGGCATCTTGTTGTTGGGAGAAATGCGGAGGAAGTCCGGCTGAAACTGCTCGCCTTGGGTGATGTTGACCGGGAGGAGCCGGTAGGGGACTTCGGCCTCCTCGAGAAAAATCGTCACTTTGTGCCCGTTGGGCGTGGGCCAATAGGAGAGGTCAATCATCCGCAAAGCTCCTTACACGGCAGTGGAATAGCCAAGCGTCTGCCCGGCGAACCCACCGAACAGGCCGAGCATGCGCTCGCGCCAGGCATAAATGGGGTCATCCGCCTTCAAGAGCGGTACCGGCGAGGTGCAGCGCGCCCACTGGAACGCACCGAAGACGAGGTAGTCGCCCAAGCCCGGGGCGCCGCCCAGGAAGGGCTGCTCCGACAATGTCACGCGGAGCGGGTCCAGCACTTTCTTGAGCTGGGCCAAGCGCGCGGGGCGGTCTGCGGCGAAGGCTTCGATGGTGGTGCCGAAGCGTGCCTCGCGTGAGCTGCGAAAGTAGTCGCGGTCCTTGGGGTGAACATGCGCCAGGATGTCCGGGACGATGATGGGCATCAGGGCCCCTTGGAGACTGCGTTCCGTCCAGTGCTTGATGAAGCGGGCGTAGCCCCAAGCCTGGGCGCCCTCGGCCAGCGGCGCCGTCTCTGGGTAGGCCGCGTCGAGGTACTGAAGAATGGCCCAGCTGTCGGTCACGACGCGGTCGCCATCCACCAGCACCGGCACGAGACTCTGTTGAGAGAAGGCGATGGCCTCCTTCTCGGTGAAGCGCCAGGGGACGGTGTCGAAGGCCAGCCCCTTGTGCACCAGCGCCATCTTCACCCGCCAGCAGTACGGGCTAAAGCGGCGGCTGTCTTCCGCCCCGGCCAAGTCATAGAGCGTCCGCGCCATCGAGGGCTGTCCTCTAACCGACGCGCGACGCGAGAGCAGCGAGAAACTGCCTGACGGGGCTTCCGCGGGGGCGGGCGGTGCTGGGCAAGGCCTCCTTCTGCCGGCGCTGTCACCCCCGTGCACCCTTTGGCTGCAGGGCCGGCGCCGCTGGCCGCATCCTCGCGCCGCAGCGCACCTCTTCCGGTGGACCCTGTGGCTAGACTTCTGGCCTCCCATGGGTTTCCCCAGACGCCCTCTCCGCCGAGCTCTCCTCGGCCTGGCGCTTCTTCCGCCTGTGGCGGGCGCCTCGAGTGGGCTGGATGGGGCCGAGCGGCTGACGCTGTCCTCCCAGCTTCTGGGGGAGCAACGGGTGATGGCCGTCGTCACCCCGGCCTCCTACGGGCACGGCCAGCAGCGCTACCCCGTCCTGTACCTTACGGACGCCGAGGTGCAGCTGGGACACGCCCGGGCAACGGTGGAGTTTCTTTCCCGCAACGGGTTACTGCCGGAGATGGTGCTGGTCGGCATCCTCAACACCTCCCGCACCCGCGACCTCACACCCACCCGCGGCTCCACCGAGGAGCAGTCTCAGCAGCCGACGGCCGGTGGGGGGGAGCATTTCCTGGACTTCATCGAGCGCGAACTCATGCCCCTCATCGACGCCCGCTACCGCACCCTCCCCTTGCGCGTGTACGCCGGGCATTCCTTTGGCGGCCTCTTGGGACTGCACGCCCTCTTCACCAGGCCACACCTCTTCGCTGCCGTGGTGGCCGCGAGCCCCTCTGTCGGGTGGGATGAGGGCCTCGTCTTGCGCGAGGCCGAGGCCCTGAAGCCGTCCGGGACACACGCCCCGCGGGCGCTCTACGTCACACTCGGCGGACGCGAGGCCTCACCTGACGTCCTCGAGGACTTTCGAGACCTCGCGCGGACCATGCAGGCCGTGCCCTGGCCGGACTTCGACTGGGCGTGGCAAGTCCTCCCCGGCGAGGACCACGGCTCGGTGGTGCTGCCGGGGTACTACGCCGGGCTCCGGCACATTTTCGCCGGCTGGCGGATGCCCCTGGAGACTCCGGCGGGCACCTCGCCCCCGACGCTGGCCACCGTCCGGGCCTATTACCAGGCCCTGTCCCAGCGCTGGGGCTACTCGGTTGCGCCCCCGGAAGGGCTGGTCGACACCGCGGGCTACCTCGCGCTCAAGCGCGGCGCCACGGAGGAGGCCATTGCGTTGTTTCGCTTCAACGTGACGTCTCACCCCGAGTCCGCCAACGCCCAGGACAGCCTCGGGGAGGCGTTGGAGCGGGATGGGCAGCTGCCCGCGGCCCGAGAGAGCTACCGACGCGCGGTGTCGATGGCCACACAGAACGCCGACCCTCTGTTGGGGCCGTTCCATGCACACCTTTCGCAGCTCGACAAGCGACTGGGGACGCCGCCACCGCCGGAGAAGGCGCGCTAAACGAGCTCCCGGGGGCCGTTTGGATTGCCGCAGCCCGGTGCCATCCCTATTCTCCTTCAGCATCCGACTCTTTCCCTGCACCCTGGCTGTGCTACTCGCACTCCTTCTTCCGGTCGCGGCGCGCGGCGAGGAGGACGCGCCGCGTGCCGCGGCGACGGAAGAGGGTCCGCCGGGCCTCGCGCCCGACGTGGCGCGAATGGCCGGTGTGCTCGACGCTCAGGCGGGCAACGCTCAGCTCTGGTACTGGGGGTGGACGGGCTTCTATTCCGCCGTCATCGTCGGCGAGATTGTCGTCAACGCCACCTCGAGCGGCGCCCAGCAAGTCGCTGCCCAGGTGAACATCATCACCAGCGTCTTCGGCCTCTTCTCGACGTTGCTGGTCCAAGCGCCGGTCACCTTCGACTGGGAGCCCGTCGGACGGATGCCGGAAGCCACCGCCGAGGAGCGCGCTGCAAAAGCGGCGGCCATTCGCGCCCTCTTCGAGCGTGAGGTGAAGAAAGAGCGCTTCTACCACTCGGTTTGGAACCACGTCCTTGGGCTAGCCGTGAATGCGGCCGTCTGTGCCTACATGTACTGGGACCTGCACATCGGCGGCCGCGCCCTCCTCAACCTCGTCTTTGGAAGTTTGGTGTGGGAGGCCAACATCTACACGAGCCCCAATGCCTCGATGCGCCTCGCCGACGAGCTCCAAGGGACAAGCGCCGTCCGTCTCCAAGTGGTACCCCTCGCACTGGGAACGACGGGCGCGGGCGTGGGGCTGGTGGGACGCTTTTAGCCAGCGGGCGCTTCGGCGAGAGGCTTACCTACACCGGGCGGCTCCCTCGGGGTGTCCGTAGGGGTTGCAAGGCCTTGCGCGCCCCGGCTAAGGCGTCCCGGCAGGCGGGCCTTCGGACGACAGGAAGTGCTCCCGCATTCCCAAAAGGGAACGCCATGTCCCACCCCTCGACTCTTCCTCGCGGCCTTCACCGGGACTGGCGGACGTGGGCGGTCGTGGCGGTGCTGCTTCTCGCCGCAGCGGCCTACGTCCTCAACCTCGACCGAATTGTTGTACCGGCCGCCAGCGCCCCAGCTGCCACGCCGTCCGCACCCCAAAAGCCCTAGTCGCGCTCCGCCCTGCGCCGGGAGCGCGCGGCCAAGGCGGCGGAGCGAATACGGGCCATTCGCTGTGCGCGCTCCGGGGACATGGGCTCGCACCTGGCGCAATAGGCGACCAGTGGGCCCCCGGGCCGCACCCATTGGTTGACAGGCTCCCGACAGCCCGAGCACCGGGCCACTTTCCAACCATCCGGGGTGGCGTTCATCACTAACTCCTCCTGCCGTGGCGGAGGTGCCGCGGGGCCTGCCCACCCTACTCCTGCGCCGACTTTCTTGCGCCCCGGGGCCCTAGGGCCCGGCCGTTGGCAACGGACGGGCCCGTCGGAGCGCCTTGTCAGGCCTAGAAGTGGAGCTCCGGGCCGATGAGGAGCTGGACGGTGGAGACGTAGCTGCTGCCAATCCAGCCGGCTTCGAAGATGGCATCAATGCCGATGCCCACGAGCGAGTTGGCCAAGAGTGAAGCGCCGAAGCCAAGACGGAAGGCGCCGCCGACGCTGTTGTAAGTGACGTTGTTGCCAAGCGAATTGTTTCCATTCGCCTCGGAAATGTAGAGCCCAAAGCCCATGCGGACCCGTCCTTTCACCTGCGGGCTACTCGGCAGGGCGGTCAAGAGGTCGACGTGGGGCTCCCAGGTGGTGCTGTAGATGGTGTTATTCGGAACGCCGCTCACGTTCGGGGTGTACTCGCCCCACATGACGTTGGCACCGAGACTCAAGCCCAGCGTGGGCCGAATCCAGATGTCGATGTCGGCGTTGACGTCCGGCCAAACGGCGGTGTAGCCGACCCCGCAGGCATACGTCGTCGTGTAGTACGTGTAGTAGTAGCCGCAGTAGTAGCCGTTGCTGGCGAAGGCAACGCCGCCTGACAGTCGAAAGGTGTAGTGGATTTTGCCGTCGTCCACCGGCTGCGGCCGGTAGTACACGGGCGGGGGCGGCGGGTAGTACTGCGGCGGGTAATACTGCGGCGGCGGAGGCGGAGGCGGGGGGTAATACTGCGGCGGAGGGGGCGGCGGTGGTGGTGGCCCAGGCTGTGTGGGGTAGTACTGTGCCAGAGCCGGTCCGGCAAACAGCAGCGCGCCGGCGAAGAGGACAGCGCGCGCAGCGGTCTTCATGGTGTCCAACCCTCCTGGTGTCGCCACGACTCGACAACACCTTGCCCGGCCAACAGTCTGCGGTTTAGCCGAAGGTGAAGCGTTTCGACAGTTCCGGACGCCGCCAATTTCAAAATGCAGTCTTCTAACGACGGTACGTAGCTGGGCAAATTCACGTCGACGCCAGTGGTGACGAGAAAAGGTAGGAGTCAGGCCATGGAAGACACTGAGCAGGCAGCGATTGTTAGCATCGCGTTGATGGCCGCGGCCGCAGACGGTAGCCAGTCTGCTCAGGAACAGGCCCAGCTCCAGTCCGTCGCCGCGCGCGGGGTGAAGGTCGACCTCGACGCCGTCCGGAAACAGGTCTCGGGAGGTCTTAACCTCGCGGATGTGGCGGCTCGCCTCACCAGTGACGCCGCGCGCCATCGCGCCTATGAGGCGGCCCTGGTGGTGTGCAACGCGGATGGTCCCGCCAACCCGGCCGAGGAGAAATTCCTTTCCGCGCTTCAGGTGGCGCTGGGCCTTGCGCCGTCTGCCCTCCAACCGCTCGAGCATGGCACCCGCGCCTTGGCGACTGCCGCGACGAGTGCCCCGCCAACGGTGGCTACCTCGGAACGCCTGCCCGCGGACGCGACACTCGATGACGTCATTCTCAAGCAAGCCATGCTCACCGGCGCCCTGGAAATACTCCCAGACAACTTGGCCAGCCTGGCCATCCTTCCGGTGCAGCTGAGGCTCGTCTATCTCGTTGGCCAGCAGTACGGGCAGCAGCTCGATGCCAACCAAGTCAAGGACCTCGCCGGGACGCTGGGCATCGGCGCCGCGGCACAATTGGTGGAGGGTGTGGTGCGCAAGGTGCTCGGCGGCCTCACCTCGGGCGTCCTCGGCGGACTCCTGGGGGGGGCCACCGGATTGGCCGCCGGCGCGGCCGTTTCCTTTGCCTCCACCTACGCCCTGGGTCACGTGGCCAAACAGTATTACGCCCAGGGACGGCGTCTCAGCGCGGAGGACCTCCGGGAACTGTTTGTCCGCTTTCAAGGCGAGGCCAAGGGGCTTCTGCCGAAGGTGCAGGGCCAAATTCAAAGCCTCGCCGGCTCTCTCAACCTCCAAGACGTCGTGCAGCAGCTTCGTCTTCGCTGACGGGGGGGCGGCCTCCCGACACCCGCTCGCCCCAACGCGGGCCAGCGTCCGAGCGCTTGGGGCTAGCTCAAGGAGCGCATGACCTCGTCCAGCACCGCACGCGGCGGACGCACCTTGTCCTCGGGAAGCGTGGCCAGCGGTAGCTCCGTCATGTTGAGCTGGTCGAGAAACGTTGGCGCCTCGGTATTCAAATAGAGAACGCCGGTGAGCACCTCTTCCTTGGCGTGCGCCTCGAGAACACGCTGAACGGCGCGCGCCTTGTCGCGCGGGTCGTATGTTTCCTCGAGCTTGTGCAGCTGCAGCCGTGAACCGTCGTGAAGACGGACGTCGACTGTCGTCCCAGCGTCGTACTCCACCCCGATGTCCTCGAAGACCGGCACGAAGGACAGCTCGTGCAGCGGCTCGTCATGGTCCTTGGTGTAAGCGTACGACTTGGTGGAGCCTTCGTGGTCATTGAAAGCCACGCACGGGGAGATGACGTCGAGAACTGCCGTCCCGCGGTGGGCGATGGCCGCCTTGAGCATCGCCGAAAGCTGCTTCTTGTCGCCCGAGAAGCTACGGCCGACGAAGGTGGCGCCGAGCTGAAGGGCCAAGAGGCAGGTGTCGATGGGTGGCAGCTCGTTCACCACACCTGTCTTGAGCTTCGAGCCGAGGTCGGCGGTTGCGCTGAATTGGCCCTTGGTGAGCCCGTACACACCGTTGTCCTCGATGACGTACACCAGGGGCAGGTTGCGCCGAACCAAATGGACGAATTGCCCGATGCCGATGGAGGCGGTGTCCCCGTCCCCGGAAATACCGAGCGCGATGAGCGTCCGGTTGGCGAGCAGCGTGCCGGTGGCCACCGCGGGCATCCTTCCATGCAGCGTGTTGAAGCTGTGGGCCCGGCTCATGAAGTAGGCCGGGCTCTTCGACGAGCACCCAATCCCGCTAAGCTTCGCCACGCGCTCGGGCTGGATGCCCAGCTCGAACATGGCGCTGAGCAGACGCTCGCTAATGGCGTTGTGCCCGCACCCGGCGCACAAGGTGGACTTGCTCCCTTGGTAGTCCGACTGCGCAAGTCCCAGTCGATTGGTCTTCGGGTCCGCCATGGCTAGTGCCCCTCCCGGGCGGAGATTTCTTCGGTCACGCTGCGCGCATCGAGCGGGAGCCCGGAAATGTGGGCGATGGAACGGAGCCTGGGAACGAGCTCGGCCGCGACGTCCAGGCGCAAGAGCGCCGCGAGCTGTCCATCCCGGTTCTGCTCCACCACGTAGCTTCGCTCGTGGCTCTTGACGAAGGCCTCGACTTCTCGGCTGAAGGGGTAGGCGCGGACGCGCAGGTAATCGGTCTCGATTCCTTTCTCACGGCGAAGCTGGTCCCGCGACTCCAGCACCCCGTGGTGGCTCGAGCCATAAGCGATGATGCCCACCGGAGCACCCTGCCCCTCCAACACCGGCGCGGGTAGAGCGGACCGCGCGTTGTCCAGCTTGCGGGCCAGCCGTGCCAGGTTTCGCTCCCAGTCCTCGGAGCGCTCGGAATACTGCGCCTTCTCGTTGTGGCCGGTCCCGCGCGCGAAATACGCCGCCGCCGGATGGTCCGTCCCCGGCAGCGTGCGGTATCCAATGCCATCCCCGTCGACGTCCCGGTAGCGCTCGAAGCCTCCCAGCCGGTCGAGGTCCTCCTTGGAGAGCACCTTTCCCCGGCGGATGGGCTGTTCAGGGTAGCTGAAGGGGGTGGACATCCAGTTGTTCATCCCAAGGTCGAGGTCGGAGAGAACAAAAACGGGCGTCTGGAAGTGCTCGGCGACGTCAAACGCTTGCCAGCCAAACTGGAAGCACTCCTCCACCGTCGCCGGCAGGAGCACCAGGTGCTTGGTGTCACCGTGAGAGAGAAAGGCCGCCGCCAGCAAGTCCCCTTGCGAGGTGCGCGTGGGAAGCCCCGTGGAGGGACCGACCCGTTGTACGTCCCAAATGACTGCCGGAATTTCCGCGAAGTAGCCCAGCCCAACGAATTCGCTCATCAGCGAGAGCCCCGGACCGGCGGTCGCAGTCATGGCGCGCGCTCCGGCCCACCCGGCACCCACCACCATGCCCACCGCGGCCAGCTCGTCCTCGGCCTGGACAATGGCGAACGTGGCTTTCCCGTCTGGGCCCAGCCGGTACTTCTTCATGTAGGCGATAAGGGACTCGACCAACGACGAGGAGGGCGTGATGGGGTACCAGGTGACGACGGAGACCCCGCCAAACATGGCACCGAGTGCCGAGGCAGAATTCCCATCGATGATGATTTTTCCCTGGTTGGCGTCCATGCGTCGGACCACAAACGGGTCCTTTTTCTGGAGCTGCACTCGGGCGAATTCGAAGCCAGCCCGCGCAGCGGCGAGGTTGAGCTCCAGCGCCTTGGCCTTCTTGGCGAAGTGCTTGCCGATGGCACGTTCTACCTCCGGCATCTCCAGCTCGAAGAGTTGGGCCACCACCCCCACGTACGCCATGTTGCGTAGAAGCTTCTTGGTCTTGGCGTCGCTGGTGATGGAGTGCACCACCTTGTCGAAGGGAACCGGGTAGAAGGCCAGGTCCGACCGCTGGGATGCGAGCCCCAGCGGCTCGTCGTAGATGACCGCCGAGCCCGGGCGGAGGCTGGCCACGTCCTCCTTGGCGGATTCCTGGTTCATCGCCACCAGGACGTCGATTTCCTTCTTCCGACCGACCCAGCCGTCTTTGTTGGCGCGGATGGTGTACCAGGTGGGAAGCCCAGCAATGTTGGAAGGAAAGAGATTCTTCCCTGAAACCGGAACGCCCATTTGGAAAATGGCACGAAGAAGCACCGTGTTCGCGCTCTGCGAACCGGAACCATTCACCGTTGCCACCTGGAGGCTGACGTCGTTGACGACGTTCGCCATCGTATTCCTCCGCTCGGCCATTCGAGCGTCGCACCAAGGCACCGGCGCAGCAACTAAAGTCTTAATGTCTAAGCGCTGTACGCCAGAGCCTTGGCCTCGCGGGTTCTCCCTCAAAACGCGTACCCCAGCCCGAGCAGGACGTTTTGTTCGCCGAGAAAGCCCACTTCGACGAAGAACTCGAGGTGCGCGGGCAAGGTGAAACTCGACCCAACGCTGAGGCGAAAGTGATGCACGTCTGTACCGGTGAGCGACTGGCCCACAGGGGCGAAGAAGACCGGCCCGCCGAAGACGGCGACGCCGGCGTAAGGCAGCCAAAATTCAAACAGTCGTTTGCCGATGACGAGCGAGAGCCGGAAGTCGAGGGCAGTGAATTGCGGTCGGTCGTTGGCATTGGCCTCGTTGTACGTGCCGGCGGTGGCCGCGCCGAATGTCAGACTGGCGCCTAGGTACGGAAGCGCACCGGTACCATCAAGGATGGTGTAGCCGACCGAAACGCTGCCCAAAACCCCGGGCTGGAGCCGGTAATTGCCCAGTGGGCCGTCCAAGCTTCCCCCGAGGACCACCCCCAGCGAGCCCTGGACAGACCACCGAGAAGGCCGGTAGGTGAAGGCGAGCGCGGTGCTCACCTCGTCCAGCCGCTGGTTGACTCCGTTGAAGCTGAGGTCGGTGGTGAGACCGCCTCCGCTCAGGGACAGCTGAAACGGCCGGTTCTCCGCGAGACTCTCACCGCAGGTACCCGTGAGACCCACGGGCGGTGCCACGCCTCAGGCGCGCGCCACAGCCGGCGCGCCGGCCAGCCCAAGGACAAAGGCGCTCGCGAGGAGTCCAACCGCTCGGTACCAACGGCGCCGCTGCGTCGCGCGAGTAAGCATTTCTACCGTGCCTTTACCCCGGGTTGGCGGCCGGAAGCGATTTCGGGAAGGCGTCGTGGACGCGGGCGACGGCATTCAAGCCCTCGGGGTGCCGAGAGGGCCCTTGCGACCCTATTCTTACAAGGCACGTGAAGCGACGCGAAACAGCGCTCAGGCTTTTCCGCTCGAAACGGCTGCGTCGTGTCTTGTTCCTCGGGCTCGGAGTTCTCTGTCTTCTCGGAGCCGCAGTCCGCCTGGCGGCGAATCCCTTCGCCCGCTGGCAGACACGGGCCTGCCTCGACCGTCTCCGCGGTACCGCGGGTGACTTTCTTGATGCGCGTCTGAGCTTCTTCCCGCTGGTGTACAGCGTCACCCACCTCAAGTTGAGCCAGCCCCAGCGCCAGACGAAAGAGCCGCTCCTCTACGCCGACGAGCTCTCGCTCCGCCTGTTGTGGGGCCCGTTGCTCACTGGGCACCTCAAGGCCCGCATCCAGGGGCTTGGCGTCAAAGTCGTGCTGGAGCAGCCAACGCCTGGAACGCCCGCCCGACTGCCGGACCTCGCAGCGCTCATTCCGGTGCCCATTCTCCTGGAACGTCTCCAGGCGAAGCAGGGCGAGGTCCTTTACGTGTGGGTCCACCAAAAGGGCCGCCCCAGCATGTGGTTTCATGACATTGAAGCGACGCTTGAAAATCTCGGCTCGCGTCCGGAGCTGACCTCGGGGTGGATGACGCTCGCCGCGAGCGGCATCGTGCAACGCAGCGGACGAATGTCGGTGGTTGTCCAAGCGGAACCGTTTGCCGAACCCTTCACCTTTCGCGGTGATGCCGCCCTCGACGGGTTTGAGGTGTCGCAGATGAATGCCCTCATCGACAGCCAGAAGGGCGTGAAATTGTCGCCCGGAACCTTCTCCCTGCAGATGAGCTTTGATTCTAAGAAAGGCCGCCTCGAAGGTCGCGTCGAGCCGCACCTCACGGGCTCCGGTGTGGTGGCCGAGGACTCGAATTTGGGAAGCGCCTTCACCGCTCTCTTCGGTCGCATCTCCATGGCCATCGCGCCCCAGCCGGACGGAACGACGGCGACGGGTGCCATTCTCGTGCAGGACGAGCTCTTGGAGCCCAATCGACAGCTGCTTCTCAGCATGGAAAAGGTCGTCGAGAACGGCTTCTTGCTTGGGCTGCAGGAAAGCCTGAGGCGCCTCTATGCCGGAAGGCCGTCGACGAACGCTCAACCGGGCGGTAAGCGCACCGAGCTCCAAACGGGGAAGTAGCCGGCTGGGCGGTTTTTGTTCCAGCGCCCGCTCAACCTGGCATCTTGCGCTCCATGACACCTCACCTTCGTGCAAGGGTCCGCCCTCTTCCGTCCCACGCTCTGGCCGCCATCGCAGCGCTGTCCCTGGGCCTTCCCAGCTTTGCCCAGGCCCAAACACAGCCTGCCGCGCGGGCGACGCATGGCATCGACGTCGCGGGAATGGACCCGGCGGTGAAGCCTGGGCACAGCTTCTACGCCTACGCCAACGGCGGTTGGATGAAGGCCACGGAGATTCCTGCGGATAGGAGCCGGTGGGGCGTTTTCTCCGTCCTGGCCGAGGAAACACTGCGACAGACGCGGGCGCTTCTCGACGAGGCTAACCAGGCCAATGCCCCAGGAGGAACAGAGGTCCGCAAGGTGGCCGACTTTTACGGGGCCTATCTCGATGAGACCGCCATCGACGCACTGGGCACGGCCCCTCTCAAGCCAGAGCTGGCTCGCATTTCCAACGTCAAGAGTCGTCAGGAGCTGTCCCGCCTGCTCGGGGAGCAGCTCCGGGCCGACGTCGACCCGCTCAACGCAACGCATTTCCACACCAGCCGTCTCTTCGGACTGTGGGTGTCCCCAGACTTCAATGCGCCCACACGCCACGCCGCCTACCTCCTGCAGGGCGGCCTGGGCCTTCCGGACCGCGCTTATTACATCGAGGCCGCTCCGCGAATGGCCGACATCCGCGCCAAGTACCAAGCCCACGTCGCGGCCATGCTGACTTTGGCTGGGATTCAAGACGCGGATGCCAAGGCGGCACGCATCATCGCTTTGGAAGCAAAAATGGCGAAGGTCCACGTCAGCCGTGAGGAGTCGTCCGACGTCCTCAAGGCCAACAATCCTTGGAAGCTGGGTGAATTCACCAGCCGCGCGCCAGGGCTGAACTGGGTGTCGTTTTTTGCAGCTGCAGGGTTGGACAAGCAGCCGCTGGTGATGGTCTGGCAGCCGACTGCGGTCATCGGTTTGTCCGCTCTGGCGGCGAGCGAGCCGCTCGCCACCTGGCGCGAGTACCTCACCTTCCACGCCATCGACCGGCACGCAGGCGTCCTACCCAAGGTCTTCGTCAATGAGCACTTTGCCTTCTACGGAAAGGTGCTCACCGGCACGCCGGAACTCAGCGACCGTTGGAAGCGTGCCGTGGCCGCGACCAACATCGCGCTGGGGGACGCGGTCGGCCAGCTGTACGTGAAGCGGTACTTTCCGCCGGAGGCCAAGGCCCAGGTGCAAACGCTGGTGAAAAACATCATCGCGGCCTTTGCCCAGCGCATTGACAAGCTCGACTGGATGGCGCCTCAGACGAAGGCCAAAGCCAAGGAGAAGCTGACTACCCTCTACGTCGGCGTTGGCTACCCGGAACACTGGACCGACTATTCGGCATTGACGGTGACGCGAACGGAGGCGTTGGCCAATCTCGACCGTTCCGAGCTCTTCGAGTACCGCCGACGCTTGGCGGAGCTCGGCCAGCCGATCGACGCCGCCGAGTGGTGGATGACGCCTCAGACCGTCAACGCCGTGAACCTACCACTGCAAAATGCGCTCAACTTTCCAGCCGCCATCCTTCAGCCGCCCTTCTTCGACCCGGCGGCCCCGGCCGCGGTCAACTACGGCGGCATCGGCTCCACCATCGGCCACGAAATCAGCCACAGCTTCGACGACCAGGGCAGCCAGTTCGACGCCCAGGGCCGACTCGCCGATTGGTGGACGAAAGAGGACCTCGCGCACTTTCGGGCCTCCGGCGCACAGTTGGCGGCGCAGTTCGACGGCTACCATCCCTTTCCAGACTTAGCCGTGCACGGCAAACAAACGCTGGGCGAAAACATCGCCGACCTGGCCGGCCTCTCGGCGACGCATGACGCCTGGCTTCTCTCGCTCGGTGGAAAAGCCCCTCCCGCCTCCGAGGGCTTCACGGGTGAGCAGCAGTTTTTTCTGAGCTTCGGGCAAGTGTGGCGAAGCAAGTCCAGGGAAGCTGCGCTGCGACAGCAAGTGATCACCGACGGCCACGCGCCCGCCGAGTACCGGGCCGACACGGTACGAAACCTCGACGCCTGGTACCCGGCCTTTGACGTGCAGCCCGGTCAGACGCTTTACCTGGGGCCGACGGCTCGGGTCCGGGTGTGGTGAGTGCCAAATCCCCGTCAGCGTTAGACACTGGTAACGCGGGCCTTCAGGAAAAGGGAGACAGGGAGAAGGCAGTGCGGGTAGATGCGCGCCACTCACCGCCCAGTCCTCATTGAAGGGAGTTTTGCCATGTCCAAGCTGAGCCGCTACGTCACCCTCGCCGCGTTGCTCCTCGCTCCCGTCGCACGTTCTGATGCACCGGCCAAGCCTCCGTCGACGGAAGATGCCCAGGTGGTGCACCTGAAGGACGTCCAGTGGGCGCCAGCGAAGGCGAAGGAGTTTCCGCCAGGGGCGATGAGCGCGCCCATCGCAGTCGACCCACAAACCGGGGGCTCAATTGGATACGGAAAGTTCCCAGCCGGAGCCTCCCTTCCAGCCCACTGGCATTCCTTCACCGAGTACACGGTGTTGTTGAGTGGCAAGGCGACCTTTACGGTCGACGGGAAGCCAGCCGAGCTCTCGCCGGGGGACTTCATCGTCATCCCGGCAAAGGCCCACCACAAGCTGACGTGCGGTGCCGCAGCGGAGTGCGTGTTGATGACGCGTCGTGCAGGTCCAGTGGACTACAACTGGGACATGTAGACGAAAGCTACCCTTCCGGGGTGCTCACTTTTCGACGGTTGCAAACACCACGGCGGCTGGCATTGCTGAAAAGCCGCACTACCTTCTTTCAGTGAGAGCGAACCGCGCTCGCATGCGCGGCAAGCAGGCTCGGAGCGGTTGAGTCGCGTTCTCCTCCAAAACGGGAGAGGCGCAGCCCCTCAGTCACGAAACGAAAGGAGTTACGCCATGAGCAAGCTGAACACCGAAAAGCGCAGCGAGATTTCGGATGGGACCTTTGCCTTTACGAAACAGCGCAAGGAGCCGCTGGAGGATGCC
This sequence comes from uncultured delta proteobacterium, assembly GCA_963745475.1. GTDB lineage: Bacteria > Myxococcota > Myxococcia > Myxococcales > Myxococcaceae > JADGRA01. Next base: position 562,002 of record CAVUXN010000008.1, on the reverse strand, counting down.
AGCCACGTCAAGAACGCAATTGCGCGCTTCGACCAGGTGCAGGGCGTCACCGACTCTGAACGCGATGAGGCGTGGCATCGCATCAAGGCGGCGGCCAAAAGGTTTGGCGTCGAGGTCAAGGAGGAGAGCTGGCGAGAGCTCGGAAGAGCGCAGCAAAAGTAACGAACGCTTGCTCAGTCTCTAGACCAACGCTCGAGCGGCCTCCGGAGAGGCTTTCCCTCTAGGCACGGTGATGATGAACGCTTTCTTCGAGCGTCTCACGCAACTGTGGACCGACCTCGGCGAGTCGGGGCGACTGGCCTTGCTCGCGGTGCTCCTCGGCGGATGCATCGTCATTGCCACCACGTGGGTGGGGATTCGCGAGTGGTGGCAACGCTGGAAACGGGAGAGAACGGGCTAGAAATGCCCGCTCACCGGCCGGGCGCCGGACCCGAATGCGGCGCAGGCACCGCAGCTACTGCAAACCGGCCTCGATGGCGCTGAGCAGCTCGGCCAGACGTGCCTCGGTCGTGATGGAGCCCACGAACTTCTGCACCACCGCACCACTTCGCCTAATCACGTAAGTCGTCGGAAGGGCGCGCTGGGGAAAGAGTGCGAGCACTACGCGTTGAAGCCTTAACTTCGCGGCTCCTCGGGAAGGTCGGGCCTCGGCAACGTCACCCATTCCGCCAAGAAAAAAATGATGGCCATCACTCCATAGCCCGTGACCCAAGGCCACGCTGGAGCAAGCAGCAGGACGGTGTCACTGGTTGACCACCGGTAGGAGTGCATCAACCCCACGGCCGAGAGCGCAGCCGCCCCCAAGCACCAGACACCTGCTTGGCGAAACCGCCGCTCGATGATGGCCACCGTCGTCGCCGCGAGAATCATGCTGCTCAAGATGAAGCCCTGCTCCAACCGCAGCGCCCCATCAAACCACACGTCCGCCTGCTCGAAGCTCGGAAGCAACGCTGCCGAGAAGGGAGGGCCGCCCGACACCCCGACGCCGCCGGCATGGAGCCCGACCTTGGCCATGTACGCGCCCCACCCAGCGATGCTCGGCAACAAGCCAACGACGACCGCCGGCGCATGTCGCTGCGGCGTCGCCTGGAAGGCCTGGGCCGCAATGACAATGCCAATCCACAGCACGATAGCCATCCCCGCATCGATGGGGATGGCCCAGGCAATCCATGCCAGCGTGCCGGTGAAGCACACGATGCTCATGAACGCTCCATTGAGAAGCGAGTACCCAGCACGTGCTCCCATCGCCTTCCATCCCGGATGCCCGATGTAGAGTGTCGTCGGGAAGCACGAGCCGAAGGCACACGCCGCCAGCGTCCCCAGCCCATTCACCGCTAGGGAGCTTCGGGCAGGGTAGACGTCGCCGGCGGCTCGCGCAGACTCAATGTTTTGCAGCGACCCGATGGTGGCAAATAGCCCCATGGGAAGGATGACTGAGAAGTACCCGAGCAGGTAGTTGCCACGGAGGGCGGTGAAGAGCTCGGGGAGAACGAGCGTCGGCCAGTGGACTGCGGGTGAGGCTGGAACGGAGCCGTTCGGCGCCAAGCCGGTCATCCAGGCGAATGCGACGCCCAGAAGGACCGCCACCAGGCCTCCTGGAAGTCCTCCCTTGAAGCGCACCCGGCCGAAATAGACGACGAAAATGACCGCCAGCGTCCCGAGACCAATGACCGGCCGGGTATAGGTCCGAAATAGAAAGCCGAGGGCAATGAAGGTCAGTGCAATGCCCGCCAGGGTGGAGAGGAGCGCAGCACGCGGGGTCGATTTTCGGATTCGCTCGGCCACCGTGCTTCCCAAGAGCTCGATGACGCCAGAACCGAAACAGGCGACGAGGCCCGCGTGCCACGCGACGCGAGAGGGGTCGGGGTCGCCCGCCGCTTGCGCGGCAAGCTTCGCGGGCAACATGACTAAGAAGACGTAGGCAAAGAGCGAAACGGTATTGATGCCATAGGGAAGCGCACAAACGTCCGCTCGCCCTGTGGCACGCCCAAGGGCCATTGCTTGCCACGCATAAAAGACGTTACCGATGAGCAGCGAGACGGCAGCTCCAGGCAACACGCGGCCAAAGACCAGCTCGTCGGGAAAGCCGAGGACGCTCCGGCACAAGGCCGTGAGCACCAGAAGCTGGACGAGATTGTCCAGCGCAAGTCCAAAGAAGCCATCTACGTCCCCGCGCACAAACCAGCGCATCCGCGTTGGCGCGGACGGAGGCTGATTGCTCGCCATAGCTGGCATCGGATTCAGGGTCGCGGACTCGTGGCCATCTCGACAAGCGTTAGAACCGTTCTCCAGTTTCGCACGGTGCTGGTTGTCGCCAGCTTGCTGTCCAAATACGCATTGGTGAACTTGGTCCGACCGCCTCCGTTTGGGAGCCGCAAGTACACCTCGTGGCCGATGACAATCGCCTCATCCGGCGGGGAGCGCATCGGGTCGAGCAAAGCGAGCCGGGCAGCAGTCGGACGCTCGGCGAGAAACGCAACATGCAGATTCCCGATGTCCACGCCGGCCCGTAGAAACGGGTTTACTTTTGCCGCGTGTTTGAGCTCCTTGGCGCTCCGCATTACCAATGGAATTTGGAGTCCATACCGCTTGGAAATGCTCTCTGAAACAGCCCCCGGGACCGCGCGGGCCACATGTTCCGCCGCCTCAAAGACGACATTCCCGCTCTGGATGAACGTCTCCACGCCCCGACAGCCGACAGCTGAGAAAATCTCTCTCAGACCGCTCATCGGCAGCCGGTTCTTTCCGCCGACGTTGATGCCGCGAAGCAACGCGACATACACCCCTCCGGGTGACTCCACGCGCTTCTCCTCACCCGCTGGGAGCCCGCCGCCGGCGAGTCAACGTCGGGCGCTTCGGCTTTCGCCGAACTCTGGACTGCGTCGGGCTCGCAACGAGCGCATAACCATCCCGGAGGAGCTCGGTCAATTCCTTCCAGTCGAGCGGCTCATCAAGCGTCCGACAAACCCACCCCCGGCTCGCTGCATAAGGGGCAAGGAGGAAGTGCGGATGAAGCACCAGGCTGGCCTGGAGATCTGGACTCGCCTTGAAGCACACGGCCGCCTTCCCGCCATAGGTGTCGAAGGAAGCGAACTGGCGAACTCCCCGCTTCCAATTCGGGTGTCCCCAACTCTCGGTTTCCACGACGCCAGGCCAACGACGCACGAGCGCCCGCAGTCGTCGAAGAGCGAGAGCTGGCTGCATTTGTGTGCATGCCTCCGCGGGGAGAGGGCGAAGGTAAAACTACTCCGAAGCCGGCCGCCTGTCCCGGGGCAAGGCGACTACCGCAAGCAGACCGCTTCGACATTGTTGCCATCGGGGTCGAGCAGGAAGGCCGCGTAGTAGTGCGGGCCGTAGTCACCTCGAATGCCGGGCGCACCGTGGTCTCGGCCTCCCGACTCAACGCCGACTCGGTGAAACCGGTCCACCGCGGCCCGTTCCGGAGCACGGAAGGCAATGTGAAGCCCTGAGACTGCCACGTCCCTCGCGAGGTACAGCCAAAACCCCGGTTGGCCAGGAGGACCGAAACTCGCGCTCGCGCCGTCCTGTGAGTGTAGGACGTGCCCAAGAACTCCGAGTGCGGCGCGGTAGAAGCGAACACTGGCGTCGAGAGACTTCACCTTCAAACCGATGTGGTCGTACACGCTAATCCTCCGCAAATGGCTCTAAAGCCGAGGCTCCGCGTGGGCCAGCTAAACGGCAGCGTGTGCCTGTTCATCCGCCTCACTACTCCCGGTCCTGTTTCGCGACGCGTCACGCTGCCCGACGTGTTTCTGAGGATGGAAGGCGCCCTCGTGCGGGGTGTCGGGCAAGGCCGTTTGGCAATCGCGCGCAGCCCTGGTGTGCGTCGGGTTCCGCTTGACGGTGTCCTGGTACGTCGAGAACGCTACGGCGCCACGCAGAGCGCTCGCGACGTACGCACGAGCGCTACGTCCCAACCAAACCCTCGAGACACCGGAGCTCTAAATGGCCACATCGCGCAGAACACTGCTCAAGACCGCTGGCGTCGCGGCCGCTGGGACCGTGCTTTGGGGCAAGGGCGCGCGCGGGGAACCCCAGAAGTCAGCGAATGTTTCGCCGCGCGCTCTCACGTACTGCATGTTGCGAACGCAGGACGGACGCAGTCTCGGAGTCAAGCAGGGAGACCGCATCCTCGACGTGGGCCTTGCGGGGAAGCGTCTAAGCGTCAAAGTGCCCGAGTCCACCGATGAAGTCATCGCGGGTCGTAATCTCAACGGGTTGTACAAGGCGTTGTCTTCGGCGGTCTCCTTGAAGGACGTGTTCGTCGCCGAGAAAAGCGCACGCTTTGAGCCCTGCCTGACGAAACCCGAGAAAATCATCATGCTTGGCTTCAACTACCGCCGGCATGCGCTCGAAACTGGGACTCCCATCCCCAAAGCGCCCGTCCTATTCAATAAGTACAACAACGCACTCTCGGGCCATGGTGGAACCATCAAGCTACCGACCAAAGTTGCGACGAAGTTCGACTATGAAGTCGAGTTGCAGGTCATCATCGGGAAAACCGCGCGGGACGTGAGTGAAGCCGACGCGCTGAACTGCGTCTTTGGCTACGCGACGGGCAATGATTTTTCGGCCCGCGATTTGCAATTCCGCGATGGGAAGGCATCGCAGTTCATGATTGGCAAGACCCCCGACGGCTTCATGCCAGTCGGCCCTTGGCTGGTCGGCGCCGAACTTGTCGGCGATCCACAAAAGCTCGCCGTCGAATGCCGGGTGAATGGTGAAAAGCGTCAGTCGTCGAACACGAGCGACATGATTTTTTCGTGTGCGCAAATCATCAGCTACGCCTCGCAGATTTTTACACTCAGCCCTGGCGATCTCATCTCGACCGGCACACCCGAAGGCGTCATCATCGGCAAGCCTGAGAACCAGCAGGTCTGGCTCAAAGCCGGCGACAAGGTCGCCTGCAGTGTCGAAAAGCTCGGGGAATTGAGCTTCGATTTGGCCTAGTCCTTCTCCTGTTGAAGAGGGCCAACTTGAGCCATTTCTGAGTCCCGGCGCCCCCCGCGTCGTTGACGGGCCGCCGGCGCCGGGTTATTCCGCCGTTGGCTGAACTGTTTTCAGCCCCTCTGTCCCTGGGTTGCCTCTGCCTGCCTCAGCGTAGCTGCAGTCCGCTGGCCGACGTCGAGCCAGGGCCTCGCACTCATCCGCTGGCCGCTCCGCGCCCAGGAACGACGGGTTACGCCTTCGTTCGCCCGGGCCAGTCGCGCTCCAGCCTGCAGCGCAACAGTCCATCTCCGCCCGAGGAAACACATGGCTTCAGAATGGTACGAATCCTTTTTTACTCCGCTCGCGCTCGATTTCTGGCAGGCGGCTGTGCCTCCCGCTTCCACCGCGGAGGAGGTGAACTTTCTTGTTCGAGAGCTCGGCCTCTCGCCTTCGGCACGTATCCTCGACCTTCCATCGGGACTCGGGAGGCACTCTCTCGAGCTCGCGAGCCGAGGCTACCGAGTCACAGGCGTTGATATTTCGCCGCACGCCACCCGCGTCGCGAAGGAAGCGGCGGCCGCACGTGGCGTCAACGCGACTTTCCTGCGTGGTGACATGCGTACGCCACCGCCCAACGGTCCTTACGACGCTGCTTTCTGCTTCGGGAATAGCTTCGGTTACCTCTCCCGCGAAGACATGAAGCGTTTCGTCCGGAACGTATTGCACGCAACGACTCCGGGCGCGCGATGGGCGATTGACACGGGGGCGATCGCCGAATCCTTGCTTCCTCACCTTGTCGAGGAACGAACGCTGGAAGCGGGCGGCGTGACCTACACGGTACGGAGTCAATACAACGCCGCCGAGTGCCGCTTGCTCCAGGCGTGCAGCCTCATCCGCGGGCGCCAGCGCCAGACCGGCCAAGTTTCATATACCATCTACACCGTTACCGAGCTGCACGACTCGCTCGAATACGCCGGCTGGAAGGTCCTAAGTACCTTCGGGTCACTCGACGGTCGGCCGTTCCAACCTGGAGACCGTCGACTCATCCTCATCGCCCAACGCTAGAGGAACAACCGATGCTCTCCGGAGAAGTCTCGAGCTTCAAACTACACCGAACCCAACTACCGCTGGAGGCCCAACCTCTGCGGCAAGCACCCGCACAGTGCACTACGGCGATGAGCGTCCCTGCGCACAATTTGGCGCGCGCGTGGCGACGCGGCAGCCACGACGCAGGGCAGGCACTGCCTAAGCCGAAAACGAAAGGACAAGAGCGACTGCTCGGCACGCGACGCGCCGCCTTCCATGGGCGTTGAGAGACCGCCCTGCGCACGTCGGCCCTCTTCAATTCCGGGCCCATGGCATGTCAAGCTTCACGGCTCACCAACCTGAGATTTCGCCTGACGCCTGAGGTTGCCATTACTCGTCAGCTCGTAGCGGCTGTCCTCATCCTCTTCGGCTGTAGCACCACCACTGCCAAGCCCGTGACGCCGCCATCCGTGGCAAGGCAACGCCGCGACTGCACTACTGCCGCACCGTGCGACGGCGTTCGAGACTGGTTCTTGAACGAAACGAGAGATGCCGAACTGACCGCGACGTATTGCGATCCCCCGGCACCGGGACGGGCTAATGACTGTTTCGGGCTCGCGGGCGCAGTTGCCAACGTTCACCGGCTGAGCCTCAAGGACTTCTCCGATTTGTGCAGCCACCTTTCGGGGGAGCCTTCGAATACAGCTTACCCTTTCGTGGGAAAACCTGACCGCGATGAAGCCGGCCCATGTGGAGCTACTCATTGTCGTGTGTGGATTTGGTATTGGTTTAGCGGACGCAGCTGGGGAATCTTTACGATGCTCTTTCAGCTGCAACCCGCCTCTTCAGACTGGCTCCTGCACAGGTGCAACTATTGTGACCCTTACGATTGCAAGGATATGCCACTTTCTCCTTGAGTGAAGTACGAAACAATTGCCAACGACTCGTCCTGGGAGTCGGGTGAAGGCGCTTCAATCGGAGATATGGCGGCGCAGCCTACGTCGATGCCGGCAGATACTTGGCCTCCCCGAAACCGAGGATGGGAACAAAGATGAAGGCGAGGAGCGATGCACCGACCCCAAAGGCCGTGCTTCGACCAAAGCGGTGCGCCACCTCGACCCAGACGATGACTAACGCCACCAGGTTCACCAGCGGGATGAAAAAGAGCACGACCCACCAAATTGGCTTTCCGCTGATCTCGAGCAGCACAATCACGTTGTAGATTGGGACAATGGCTGCCCAGCCCGGCTTCCCCGCCTTGACGAAGACCCTCCACAGGCCAGCGAGGGTGAGGACCAATACCGCCAGCCAGACGAGCATGCCCCCGGGGCCAGGCATCACTCCTTGCTCATAATCGACGAGGGCCATCGGAAGGAGAAAGGTCATCAACACGAAACCTCCGAGCGAGTGTGTTGGGACCATAAATCGGTAACGTCGTGGTTACTAGCACCGCAACGCTCTTGCATTGGAAACACATGCCCCCCGACAGACCTCACATTTTCGATCCCGAACAGCGTACCACCGTCGTCATTGGCCGCCGACGTTGGGGACTCCGGGACGCCTACCATTTCCTTTTGCGGGCGTCGTGGTGGGTTGACGTATCGCTGATCACCGCCACCTTTCTCAGCGCGAACCTGGTCTTTGCTTGCGCCTATCGAGTGCTTGGGGGAGTGGCGAATGCGCGACCAGGTTCCTTTGCCGACGCTTTCTTTTTCAGCGTTCAAACCATGGGAACCATCGGGTATGGAGAGATGTATCCGGTTTCCATGGCCGCGAATCTGTTGGTCACTTGTGAAGCGGTGTCAGGGCTTGTACTGACTGCGCTGGCCACTGGGTTGGTCTTCGCCAAATTCTCCGCAGTGAGACCACGAGTTGTCTTCGCTCGGTGCGCAGTTGTTACTCCACTCGATGGAGTTCCGACTTTGATGATTCGCATCAACAACGAGCGCGGCAACTACATCGGATCGGTCGAGGTCCAATTCACTTTGATTCGCACCGAGCGGACCCGAGAAGGACGAACGCTCTATCGGATGCGCGACCTCGTCCCGCTGCGGTCGCGAAGCCCTGCCTTTTCGCGCGGGCTGACAGCGATGCACGTCATCAACGAAAGCAGTCCGTTGTATGGTGCTACGCCAGACTCACTACGGAGCTCGGACGCTGAGATCGTCGTCACTCTGACGGGCGTCGACGACACGACTGGCCAGTACGTCCACGCCCGCTGTTCCTACCTGGATGACGAAGTGCTCTTTGACCATCATTTTGCAGACATGGTGATGGAGCTACCCGACGGTCGAATTCAGGTCGACCTACGACAATTCAACATTGTCGAGGCTGATTCCACGTAGAAACTCCCTTGAAACCTCCCGCGACCAATCCGCCTTGGCACTCTGTAGCATTGGCATTGGAGAAATCTCGCCGCCGCGTGTGAGCTTCTCCGTCACCCCTCTCCGGACGCCAAAAAGCGGTGAACGAGCTGTACCGCCATTGCCCCCTCACCGACTGCAGAGGCGACACGCTTCACCGAGCCGTGCCAGACATCCCCAGCCACGAAGACGCCCGGACAGCTGGATTCGAGGGGAAGCGGCTCACGGGCAAGGGGCCACCAGCGGTCGCGGGCGCCGTCGAGCAACAGGTCCGCGCCGGTCATCAAGTAGCCGCGCTCGTCGCGTCGCAGCCAGCCCTGGACAGTGCTGGTGAGCGGCGCTCCTCCGATGAGAATGAAGAGCTCATCGACAGGCAAATGTTCCGGCGCGCCGCTTGGACGGCAAAACTGTGCGGACAAGTGCTCAACTCGTCGCAGCGCGGCAGCACAGTTGGCAAGCAGCCACGGGCTGCCGGAGCGAGCCAGTTGCCCCTACGCAGCCAATCGACTAGGGCCTCTAGCCTGGAGGACATGGATGGATTACCAAATTCACACTGACGTGAAATACGAGCCACTGGAGCTGGTGAATGTGGGGCAGCTCGCTGACCAGTGTCCCGAAAAGTGGTGGAACCAGACCCTCTGCCAAATAAACGACTGCGTCGCACGCCTTGGCGTCTTCGAGGGTGAGTTCCATTGGCACAAGCACCATCAAGAGGACGAATTTTTCTATGTTATTGAGGGACTGCTACTCCTGGATTTCGAGGGACGAACCGTGGAACTCGGCCCGCGTCAGGGCCTCCTCGTCCCGCGAGGCGTCTTACACCGGACGCGCGCTCCGACGCGGACGGTGGTGCTGATGGTGGAGGCGGCCACTGTCGTCCCGACCGGTGACCCAGGCTGACGCCTCGGGGTTTCGCCAGAGTCCGGCGCGGCTGAGGTCACCGACCTTGCAGCTACTCTCGGTCCTGCAGCCGCCGTGGCGCCACTGGATTCTTACTCCGAGAAAGTCGGGGCCGGGCCGTCCTGAGCTGTCTCGAGGTTGCGGCAGACCTGGACGTGCGACCTAGTCCTGTTTGTTCGCGACCAAGATGTCATTCACCATCTTGCTCGTCTCGTCGATGACGCTCTGACGGATAAGCTTAGCGACGTCCGTCTTGTCCTTCTTGTCGGTCGTGCATCGAGCGCGGAGAATTCCCTCGGTCCAAAGGTCGCCCATAATCAATCTCTTCGTTCCAACGACGTCAGCACCGGTTTTCAGAGAGAGCCGCACGCTATAGACGACACAACCATCCGGTAACGGCAACACATTCATTTGTAGGTGGACGTACGGGAGAATCCCCGCAATCTGAGTGACCTTGATGCCCGCCTTGCGTAGATTCGTCTCGAGTTCATTTTGGACAACGTCCGGGTCTAGTCCAACTTTGTCTGCGCCGGGAACGTTCTCGACGACGACTCTCATGCTCGTGACGCCCTTGAGATTTTCAGGCTCGAAGGTCGCGGCCAGCGCGACAGTCACTAACATTGCGAGGTGCATGGCTGCATCGTACTCCTAGAGAGTCGCTGACAGCATCTTCGGATTTGTGCCGCGCCGCGCTGCACCCGGCACGCCTTGGGGCAGGGCAACCGCCTCAGACGGGATGATGGTTCGGTCGGGCTTGCGGAAGCGTTCAATCCAACCGCATGAGCGCCAAATGGAAGGCGCCTAGGCGAATCCATTGCGCTCTTCACGCGGCGTCTAAGTCCTGGAAGGCTGCACGGACGCTGAGGCTCTGGCCGGAAAGCGCGAATACGGCGTTGTCTGCGCGGCGAGAACGTCGCCTCTAGTCCCGAAGAGGCGGGGGTTGTGCTCGAGACGGCCGTAGAAAGAAAAGAGACACGTGAGGGCTGTTGCTTTCCGAACGCCCGGCCCCACTGACACTTGCAGAGGGAAGCGATGGCCCGAGACATGAGCGGCGCAAGTGAGGGCGAACTTGTTTCGTACCTAACCCTGCGACGTGTCGTCGGCGTCTTGGGCGTCTGCATGCCCCTCATCGTCATGGTTTGGGGCTTTTTCCTTCTGTCGTCCCTTCGGGTTCTTCCGTCGATCAGCGACTACTATTCCCTGAGAACTCGCGACGTCTTTGTCGGCACCCTGTTTGCGATTGGCTGGTTTCTCTACACGTACCGTGGATACGATCGCCAGGACGACGTCACCGGCAATCTGGCTTGCGTGTTCGCGCTAGGCGTAGCTCTGTTCCCGGATGACGGGCCCGGCTTCAACCCCATCATCCATTTCATCTCGGCCACCCTACTCTTCCTCGCGCTCGCGTACTTCTCGCTGTTCTTGTTCACAAAAACCGGTGGGTCGCCCACACAACGAAAACAAGTTCGAAATTCTGTTTATCGAATCTGCGGGACTATCATGTTGGTCTGCATCGTGCTGATTGGGCTTTGCTACGGTCTTGGCTTCAACTTCTCTGAATCGGCGATTCTAAAGCCCGTGTTTTGGCTGGAAACGTTTGCTCTTTGGGCCTTCGGCTTTTCTTGGTTCGTCAAAGGGGAGACCTTCTGGAAGGATCTGGAGCCTCCGCTTTGACGACCAATCTAGCTCGGATGCCTTCAGCAGCATCGAGAGCTGAGACCAGTGGATCGGGCGTAGCTTGCAGAATGATTCGAATGGGTCGATCGAAACGGATGTAGTTCCAGCCCCAGCCAAGCAACGCCGCGAGCCGGTTGCGAAACCCGATGAGGTACCAGATGTGTACGAAAGTCCAAGCTAGCCATCCAAGGAATCCCGTTAGGTCCAGACCTCCGCGAAAATGCGCAACGGCAGCGTTACGACCGATTGTCGCCATCGTTCCCTTATCTACATAGCGAAAAGGCGGCTCTGGACGTCTCCCCGCGATGTCTCGCAGGATCGACCGAGCAACGAAACGTCCCTGCTGAAGCGCGGGCGCCGACAACATGGGTAGCTCGCTGCCGTCCCCGGTGCCCGCTGCGTCGCCGATGACGTAAATCCGCTCCTCTCCGCTGACGCGCAGGTTGGCATCGACTCGGGCTCGCTGGTTTTTTGCAAGCTTGAGCGCCGGGCTGGTGATTGGGAGCAGCGGTCGCACACCCCCAGTCCAAACGACGGTGCGTGTCGCAACAACCGCTCCGCCCGACAGCGTCACGGAGTGCTCATCGGCGGTCTCGACACGGGTTCCAGTTCGGACCTCAATCCCCCTCCGCAACAGTACTCGTTCCGCGTAGCGGCCAAGTCGCTCGGGGAAGGTACCCAACAGACGGGCGCCGGCTTCGACCAAAATGATGCGGACGTCTGAGCGAAGCACCCCGGGGTAGTCACGGCCCGCGACAAGGTGGATCAATTCACCCAAGGCGCCCGAGTACTCAACCCCCGTCGGGCCTCCACCGGCCACCACGAACGTCAGCAGCGCCCGCCGCTCGGCTTCGTTGCGTTCCTCGTCTGCGCGCTCAAGACACGCGAGGACGTGATTGCGGAGCCGTGCCGCTTGTTCCAAGGTCTTCAGCCCGAGCGAAGCACCTGCCACCGCGGCGTTGCCGAAATAGTTGTCAGTACTGCCCGTCGCCAAAACAAGGTAGTCGTAATCCACCTCCTGACCGGTGGAGAGACGAACGTTGCGCCGTCTGAAATCAATACTCTCCACCATGGCCTGGTGAGCCCGAACGTTGCTCGAACGACGAAACACCGTGCGCAGCGGGTAAGCGATATCGCTCGGATTCAAGAGCGCCGTGGCGACCTGATACAGCAGCGGTGTGAAGAGGTGAAAGCCGCTGCCGTCGAGAATCTCTACGTCCACGGACGTGCCATTTAGTTTTCGGGCGCAGCTCAGGCCCCCGAATCCAGCGCCCACAATGACGACACGAGGGCGAACTGGGCTCCGGCCAGAGTTAGCGCTCGGCTTGGCCATCTCTTCTCCTCATTGGCTGCAGCTGGACGCAGTGCACCTCTCGTACCAGAACGTCGTTCTCGTGCGAAGTAGCACGCCGGTCATGCCAGCGCTTCCACTGTTTAGGCGCAGATGGCAAGTTGAGCCTGCGCGCCTGCGTTCCTGCGTCTAAGCCGGCGGATCGACCTTCCGCAGAAAAGAGTAATCGATGGTACCAATCAGCTTTAACGCCAGCATCCTCCCGCTCTTCACCGCGATCGACATCGCTCACATGAAGAAGGCTTTCGATCTATCGCGGTATGAGGAGGTCAAAGCCAATGCTCAAAGCATCCTCGGTCGGCTTCTGGGATCGACCGGCGCCGTGATGCCACCACCACCTTCGCACGGTGGCGCAGGGCCATGGTCCCAAGACCAAATTGCCCTCTTCAAGCAGTGGGTGGACGAAGGCTGCAACCCCTAAATGGCTGCTGCAGCCGATTCACTGAGGGGGCTACGGCTTAGGTAAGTGTCGCGTGGCCACCGACGTTAGAAGCCGAGGCCAATACACCCGACGATGAGGTGTGCGAGGTCTCAGCAAGAAAGCTGTGAATCTGGGCCACGACGGCCGCACCCTCGCCGACCGCGGCGGCGACGCGCTTTGTCGAGGTTGCCCGAACGTCCCCAATTGCAAAGACACCCAGTCTAGACGTCTCCAGTGGGAGAGCTGCGCGTGTCGAATCCGGCTGAGCAGTGAGAGATGCACCAGTCAAGACGAAGCCGTTCTTGTCCAATTCGACGCAGCCCTTCAACCATCCGGCATTTGGGTCGGCGCCGATGAACAGGAACAGGTGCCTAAGCGGGTAGCTTCGAATGCCACCCGTTGAGCGGTTGCGAAAGACGGCGGCTGTCAGGCCTTGCGTCCTGTCGCCTTCTAACGCCGCGACCTCTTTGCCCGTGTGAAGCTCCACATTCGGAAGCTCAGCGATGCGCTCGACCAAGTAGCGCGACATCGAAGCTTGAAGTCCCTCGGCCCGGACGACGAGGTGAAGACGTTTGACTTTTGGCGCGAGAAAGACGACCGCCTGGCCCGCAGAGTTGCCGCCTCCCACGAGCGCGACTTCCTCCCCCTCGCACAATTTGGCCTCTACCGGAGATGCCCAATACGAGACACCGGCGCTTTCGAAGGTCGCGAGGTTCGCAACGTCCGGGCGCCGATAGCTTGCGCCCGACGCGATAACCACAGTCCGCGCACGGACAGCGGATCCGTTGGTCAGCTCCAGCAACCAAGGGTCGCCTGGTTGTCGGTTAACCTCGCCACACTCGAGGCGCGCGACCTCGAGCGGAATTGCCAGCTCGGCACCGAACTTTTGAGCTTGACTCGAGGCCCGCCCAGCGAGGGCTTGACCAGAAATGCCCGTCGGGAAGCCAAGGTAGTTCTCGATGCGCGCGGATGCGCCCGCCTGACCACCGATCGCGCGCTTGTCGAGTACCAGCACCGAAAGACCTTCGGAGGCGGCGTAAACTGCCGTCGCCAGACCGGCGGGCCCGGCGCCGATGACGGCCACGTCGTAAACCTTGTTGGGGTCGAGCTCCGGCGTGATGCCGAGACAAACGCCAGCCTCCGCGTCAGTCGGCCGCCTCAAGACTGCTCCGTTCGGGCAGACCATCAACGGAAGCTCGTCCATCGGCACGCCGAGTCGCTCCACAAGGGCGTGCCCTTCGCCACCGTCGGAAGCGTCGAATACTGTGTTCGGGTAGCCGTTGCGCGCGAGGAATCCTTGGAGCCTCACCATGTCAGGCTCACCCGGTCGCCCGACGAGCACGGAACCGGAGCCCCGTGCCTCGAGGAGGCCGACCCGTCGAAGAATCAAGGCCCGCATTATGATTTCGCCGAGCTCAGCGGAGCCAATCAGGAGGGCACGCAAATGGGGAGCATCAATCGGCAAAGCGGTGCAGCCTTGTGGTCCTGCCCGGCCAGCAGCGATTGAACCGCGACCCGAAAGTTGGCTGACCTCACCGCTGAACTGGCCCGCCCCCTCCAGCGTGATGGGGACCTCATGGCCGAGACCATCACGGCCGACGACCTCGATGGACCCTTCCAGGACTAGCCAAGTGGGTACGTAGCGCGCTCCAACGTCGAAGACGACTTCACCGGGAGCGAATACTCGAGCGGGGCCGCTGGCAAAGCGCTTAGCCATCTCCATTTGCACCGCGTCCAGTACGGGGAACATCTGGTGACGGCGGGTGTCGATGACGCGCATTGTTGATTCACTCCACAGAGGCCGCCTGAAGACCTATCACGTCGCGGAACCCTCAGCTCGCGTCGCGCCTGGAAATGCCCTTAGAAACCCAGGTCGCGCGAGCGCCTGAAGCGACTCCGAAGGAAACGGAAATTGCCTGCTCGAACGAGCTGGTCACCCAATGTGTAAGCCGCGCGGCGTCCTAGTCGCCAATAAACGCTCCGCGCACTGCTGTCACATGACAGTCATCGGGGTTGTAACAAGCTCAAGCGTGCCAAGTCGCAGGCGCCGGCCGGTCAGCCTACTCGGGACTCCATCGAGCTGCGCTCAGCTTTTGAAAAAGCCGAGCAGCTCCTCATTGACCTGGTTCTTCATCGTCGTGCACATGCCGTGGGGGGCGCCTTTCCAGACGACGAGCTTTGCGCCCTTGACAAGCTTTGACGACAGAAGCGCTGAGGCGGCGATTGGTACAATCTGATCGTCATCTCCGTGAAGTATGAGCGTAGGGATATCGAACTTCTTGAGATCCTCGGTGAGATCCGTCTCCGAAAACGCCTTGATGCAGAAGTACGATGCTGGGAAGCCAGCCATCATGCCCTGAAGCCAGAATGAGTCGCGCACACCCTCTGAGATTTTGGCTCCAGGCCTGTTGTAGCTGTAGAACGGCAGGCTGAGATCCTTCCAGAACTGCGAGCGGTCGCCTTGGACACTGGCGCGCAACGCGTTAAACGCTTCGATTGGCGTCCCGATGGGGTTGGCCGGTGTTTTCAGCATGAGCGGGGGAATCGCGCCAATTAGCACGGCCTTGGCAACGCGCTTGGTACCATGACGCCCGATGTAGCGCGCGACTTCGCCGCCGCCAGTCGAGTGACCAACATGGATGGCATTCTTCAAGTCGAGTGTCGTGACGAGCTCGGCGAGGTCGTCGGCGTAGGTGTCGAGATCGTTTCCATTCCAGGGCTGACTCGACCGGCCATGGCCGCGTCGATCATGAGCGATGCACCTGTATCCGCGCGAAGCCAGAAAGAACATCTGGTCTTCGAAGGCATCTGCAGAAAGCGGCCAGCCGTGACTAAAAACCACCGGCTGACCATTGCCCCAATCGTTGTAATAAATCGTCGTGCCGTCCTTGGTCTTGATCGTGCTCATGGTGGGCTTCCTTTCTTGTGGTTCGACGTCGTCCTGGTCATTACCAACAGACACGCAAAAGCAGAAACGGTGTTCACGTAGAGTTTGCGGTGTTCCCGTGCCCCATCTACCGATTGTGTCTCGTCGTGTGTTGCGTACCTAACTCAGACGTCCGGGCGCGAGGACTCTAGCGTCAGCGGCGCCTTTTTTCCCATCGCGGGCTTGAAGACTCGTTGGTCTCCGGCTGTCCCACTGCCCTCTGCAAAGCGCTCACCGATGGAACAGCTCGTCGAGCGTCGCCGGGTCTACGTCACCAAGAGCGTCCCACTGTAGCCGTAGCGGATCGCCAAAGACGGCGGCCGCGCCCCCCTCGTCCACGAGGTGCGCTGAAAGAAGCCCAAGCTGATCTGAAGAAGCGGTCATGTGTTCGGCTACGACGAGACGCCGCTCATTCCGAGCGCCTTCCCCAACGTGCTCGTCGAGGAGCCGCTCGAAATACTGAATGCCAATCTCCCGTGCTCTCGCCTGGTGCATGACTCCAACGACAACCAAAGCCGAGTCCCAAGCCGTAGGGTCAAGTTCCGCCACCTTTGCCCGCGTAAGCTCAACCGCGCCATGAAGCCTCTGCAAGCTCGCGATCGCGATATCGCGAAGATTGTCCTTCAGGTCACCGCGAACGGATTCGAAGTACGCCTTCTGTCCACTGAGCTCGAGTCGGCCGACTGAGAAGCTTTCGACAGCGCTGAGGCTTCGCTCAAGAAGCCTCAATTCCCGGTCATGGAACCTCGGGGGCAGTAGGGTCGCTGTCCGTGAAGTTGGGTCTCGAACTTGGTTGAGAGCAGACTGAAGAGTGGAGATGGCTTGGACCACATCTCGGTCCCTCTCGGCGCCGGGAGGCTCTGAAAACAGTAGCGCGGACAAATAGACAGCATGCGAAACATCCTTGATGGGGTGGTACTCCGCAGGAAGAATGTCACTGTGCGTGAGCTCATGCCCGCGGAAACGGGCTTCGAACAACCCGAATGAATACCGGAGCACGAGGCGGTTCGCTTCGAGGTCGGCGCATTGGCGAGCCCGTGCCCGCGCGTGCGCCTGCAGAAACTGGGTGTTGAGGGCAGCCAATGGCCCCACGACTCCATGCGCTGCTTCCGCCGAGCGAAGAGGTTCGGCGGCACACCATGTCGATGATGGTGAAGTGGCCTCACCGGATGACACCCCCCCAGTTGGGCGGTTCTGCGATGGGTTGGAGTGGGCGCCGCAGGCGATCGCCAGACCGAAAAACAGGGCCACCACGCCGCTGTCCGGCCTAGGCGCGAAACCACCTCGGCGCCGGTTCTGCCGCGTTGTTGGCATACACACATTCCCCTTGAGGCGAGTCAGCGTGAGCTCAGAAGTCTATCTCCAGGCGCGAGGCAGACAGAGCAGTGGATCTTGAGCCCATCGAGAGCCTGCCCTAAGCTCGGATTGCTGGTCGGCTCGACTCAGCTGCTCGTTTGGACTCAAGCGGCGGTCGTAGGGCGTGACCCAGAGACATGACACCTTGGCCGGAACATCCGCAGCCGGACTTCCTCGCTCTGCCACAGTTGTCTGGCACTGGCGCGCTGAGCGCCTGCTCAATCACTGCGCGTCGTAGATTAGCTTCCAGCAGGTGGCGGGTGCTCGTTCAGCTCAAGCTGCCGCTACTAAGGGGCCACTTCGCGGCCTGCGATCCGGGCGCGCCCATGCTCCGGGCGGCGCGCCCGGCTACGATTCCTTGGCTGCTTACTTTTCCCAGCGCTTGTCAGACGGCGTGAAGACCAGTGGGCGCAGGTAGTCGTTGGGATCGACCAGCCAGTCCACCTCTGGCCAGTTCGCCTCTGGGATGGCGGAATATGTCGCGCCGTTCGGACTATTCGTAGCGAATCCCGAGGGCGCCCGCAGGGCGTCGAAGAACCCGACCTTCCACTCTAGCGACGAGCCTTCCACAGCCACCGCCGTAACATGATTCGGAATGAAGACTTTCGGCTTGATATGCGAAATGTAGCTGATGATGTCGCGCTCGCCGTTCTGGTTGTAGCCGAGACTCACCACGGAACCGATTTCGAGGTCGACCGGGCTTAAACTGTCCATGATCGAGGCGAGATTGGCGCCCACAGTCTTGCCCTTGACGGTCACGCCGGGGAAACATCCGTGGACGTCCTGCGGCGGCTCCCAGGGCGCGCCGCCATCCGCCGCGTTGTTGTTCGGAAGCGCGCAGCTATCGACGATGTCGCCGGTGCTGTTGTGCCAAACCAACCTGAAGTTGTGTGGACCGCGAACCGTAAACACGTAAAACAGGGCGATCGGCCCGCCCGGCCCCTGCCGTGAGGTAGCGATGTTCAAGAAGGTCGGTTCGAGCAGCGTGCCCGGGGGAAAGAGGAGCGGGTCACGCGGGTCCTGAAGGTTGCAAGGAAAGGTGTTGCCCTGAGTCGCCGTAGGAACGCAGGCACCGGCGGATGTCGCTGCGATTGGGATTGCATCTGGATCGTTCACGCCGGTGTTGGTCGAGTACAGGTGCTTGAAGACCTCGATGCGGATCTCTGGCTCGAACTGGTCGATCTTGACCATCTCTGCGCCCGGCAGCGAGCCGCGATCCGTGAGCGGCACACATGCGACCGTCGCGACCAGGGTGTACCCCGCGACAAAGTTTTTGTTTGCGTCGATGGCCATGTTGTCACAGGTCTCGGGCGAAGCGTAGATGGTCGCGCCTGTCTCCTGGGTGATGTAGGCAGCGTTGTCAGCATGATCGAAATGGCCGTGGCCGAGAAGGATCGCCTCCGGCATCAGATCCAGCAGGTCCTGGATCACGAACGGCGTGCGGCCCGGCATGATCTCCAAACGGGTGACATACGAGTCCAGCAACATCACGTGGCCATTTGCGGCAAGCGCGAAACTTGCGTTTGACAGCCAAGAGACAATGACGCGCTTCGAATCGACCGCCCCGTTCTTCTGGTTAACGTTCTCGGGACCGAAGACCTTCGAGCGCGCTGCAATCATCGCCTCGTCAGGACGAGACTTGGCCTGGGCTGAGAGTGAAAATCCGAGCGCTAGAACGAGCAGAAGCGTCTGGCGATGGCGTTTCATTTTGTCCTCCCTTTTACAATAATTCTAATTTACGCTCTTAACGACGGCAGCGCAGTCGTAGAAGGACGACGCCGCGAGTCGAAGCGACGCCCCCTGCCCCTCAAGCCTCTCGAGTTCAAGACGCGTCGCGTTTGACGCGCTTGGCCCCGAGGCTTCAGCGTCGGACTTGTTTGGTCGGCGGGCGCCCCAAGCAGGAAAGCAAATGCAGTCCGCGTGAGCGCGGACGGCAAATGGAATGGCAAGAACGACCGCCACCGCGTTGACACAGTCGACAAGCGCCTCAAGGCGGTCGGACTTTGTCGTCCTGCTGAGAATCCTTTCGGGACAAAAGCTTCAACAAGTGCCGCCTCGAAAGTCACGCATTGCGCGACTTCCTCGAATGCGGTCGTCTGAGTTTCGTGTCTTCGGCGCCGTTTGCTCTCCCCTCCACTACTCGACGGGACCCTGTAGTCTGTCGACAACTGTGCACCGGGCGGTGGCCGGTTTGTGATCGACCCGACCAAGAGCGCAAGAAAGGGACCGAAAGTGAACTCACGCTTGTTGATGACGTTGGGGGTCACCGTTGTGGGCCCACAAAAATTAGGCGAGGTGCCGCTCGGAACAAGGGTTACAGCCCCAATAGCGAGCGGCTCCTTCGAGGGGCCGCGGCTCCGAGGAAGAGTCTTGCCCGGCGGTAGCGACTGGACGCTCCTCAGACGAGACCGAGTCCTCGAACTCGACTTACGGCTCACTCTGGAGACCAACGACGGAGCGCTTATTTACATGGTGTCGTTCGGGCTTCGGCATGGGCCGGCGAAGGTGATCGCGGCGCTGGCACGCGGTCAAAAAGTCGAGCCCTCGACCTACTATTTCCGTACCACGCTCCGCTTCGAGACCGCGCACCGGAAGTACTCGTTCTTGAACCGGCTTCTCGCAGTAGCAAACGGCGATCGGCGCGCCGAAGGTCCCATCTACACAATCTACGAGATCCTTTAAGCAGCAGCTCGCCCGGACGAAACACTCACTTCCGTCTCGACGAAAGTCCGTCTGCGGCAAAGCGTGTCCGCGGCTCTCAACACCTGCGGACGCTACGTTGCGCGTGCGGTGCGGGCACCCTGATACACTGCCGCCGTGAGCTTTGGAGGCCAGACATGAGGGCTGCTCTGTTTTATCGCATTGCAGCTGTTCTTCTGCTGCTTTTTGGTGTCGCACACACACTTGGCTTTCGTCAGTCCGATCCCGCTTGGGGAGTTGATCCGCTTCTTAGCTTAATGCGGTCAATTCACTTTGATGTGCAAGGATTCAGCCGAACATATTGGGACCTCTTTGTCGCGGCTGGATTCTCGGTCGGTGTATTTTATCTATTCGCGGCGGCATTAGCGTGGCAGCTCGGTAGTCTTCCGCCAGGGACTTTGGCCGTCATGCGGCTAACTGTCTGGGCTCTCGCTTTCTGCTTTGCCGCCATCACGGTTGTCAGCTGGAGATACCTCTTTATCCTCCCTATTGCCTTTTCAATTGTAATTACAGCGTGTTTGACCGCGGCTGCATGGCTTTCAGCGAAGCCAACCTGAAGCCGTTCGTTCGCGTTGGCGAGCTGTCTGTTGAACCGCGCCTACTCAACTTCTTAGCGGTGGCAGACCCGAGGCCGGGGCGAGCGGTCATTGCGTGCGGTAATATGCCAAACTCGCTCTTCGCGCCGGTCGTGCAGGTATCGGCGCGTTCCATCAAGTCGCGCGACATGTGAGCGCGTTCCTGGCGGCCCCTCACCCGGTCCAGAGTTGGCAAGCCCGCCGCGGGGTAGATCAGTACGGCGTTTCGCCGCGCAGCATCACGATGCTCGACGGACAGAACCGGACCACTGGACGCGCCTCCCGAGGTACACCAAGAGTGCGGCAAGAATCGTTAGTAATTCCGTGAAAACCAGCTTCCACCGCGCCGCCAGAGGAGACCGCTTGTCAACGGCGGCCCCGTACCCTAACTCCTTTCCCGGCAATCCCCACCGTGCGAGTGGCTCTTTGCAAAGTCGCCAGGGGTTATGGCGAGCCTTTGTTCAGGGCATCGAGAATTTGGCATTCGTCGCGAGCCCGAGTTCCGCACCTCGCCAAGGAGAACCTGAAAATGAATGCTAGCGTCACCATCGCTGCTCTAGTCGGAATAGCTGGGACCGGCGTAATCTATGGTACGGACGTTTTTGGCGCCCTCGTATTATGCCCCGCGGCTGCAGAGGCGACAGATTCTTCGGTTGCCGATCTCATGGGACGAATACACGAATATGGCGACCGACGGATGCCGGTACCAGGCGTTGCTGCGCTTGTAGCGACGGCGGCGGTGCTCGGTTTGGCCAAGTCCTCTTCAACACGTTTGGCCGCAGCCGTCGCTCTGCTCGCGCTCGCAGCCTGGCTTGCGATTTACCTCCGCATCAGCGCTCCTGTTAATCGGCGGCTGCGCGCTGCTGCTACCAGCCAGACAGTTCCGTCGGATACGCGCGCCCTCCAACGCCGATGGCAATCGGTCATCTGGCTGAGAGCCGGACTCCAGGCTGTCGCTCTCGCCGGACTGCTCACTGTCCTCGTCAACGAGTAGGAACCCAGCGAATTGCATACGACAGTCGACAGCTAGCCCGTGACTGTTGAGGCGCTGTTACGAATGCGCTTTCTCCGGCGACCAGCCTCCGTGCAGACCCTGCTCTCGGTATCCGTCGTGCCATCCCTTTCCCGTCGCTCGGACGATGGCTGGACGACTATCTCTTCCTTGGACCTATCGGCGAGGCGTACCATTTCAAAGTGTGGGGACCTCGAATTCAAAACCCGAGTCCCCATCTCGGAAACTCAATTTCCGGGCGCCCCGGAGGATCCCCATGATGAGATCGAGCCGCGTTCCCGTGGTCGGTGCCCTATTCCTCGGAATGCTCTGTCCCGCAGCACCTGTCTTGGCGCAGCAGCGCCCGGCCATCGCCGACCAGATTGCCAAGACCTATGGTCTCGACTCGTTTAGCCAAGTCGAGGCGATCCGGTACACGTTCAACATCGATGCAGGCCCGTTGAAACTCTCCCGTTCGTGGGTCTGGGAGCCAAAGACGGACCGCATTTCGTACGAGGGAAAGGACAAGGACGGTAAACCCGTCACAATCACGTACTTGCGCTCTCAGCTTGCAAGTCAGAGCCCGTTCGTGAAGGAAAACGTCGATCCCGGGTTCAACAATGACCAGTACTGGCTCCTTTTCGCGTTCCACCTCGTCTGGGATTCGGGCGCAACGGTGCAAGATGCCGGTATGCACAAACTGCCGCTGGGCAAGGGTTCCGCCAAGAGGGTCGTCGCGAAATATCCTTCCGACGGCGGCTATACGCCGGGCGATACCTGGGAGCTTTACGTCGGCACCGACAATCGCATCCGGGAATTGGTCTTCCGACATGGGGGAAGCACGAAGCCGAGTCTCGTCATCGCGACGTGGGCTGATTACAAGAAGGCTGGGCCGCTGCTGTTCTCGCTGGATCACCGCGGAACCGCCGACGGCAAGCCGCTGCGCCTTTTCTTCTCGAATGTGGCTGTCAAACTGGTGGGGTCGAGCACCTGGATGGACGCGCGATAAGCTGCTCGTGGGCGCGGTGAGCGGTCGGCTATGGCTGCCGGTGCGCCGCCCACCGGACGACGAGTGCCTTGACAACGAATTTCACGGGGCGCTCGTCGACGGCGGAGTCGGCGACGAATCGAACTCAAATCCCAATCGCAGCCGCCTTCTTCGCCACAGCCACCAGGCCGCCGCGACAAGCGCTCCGTACTCAATGACAAGCGCCCAGACGGGCACGACCCAGGGCGCGCCGACGAGCCGCCAAACGACGTAAGTGCTGAGGATCGAGACCGTCCAAATCGTCAGCGGCATCGTCTGCGCGGCGACGAGAAATGGCGCGAGCCAGACGAGGTACCAGGGATACACCAGCGGCGCACACAGGAGCGCTGTCGCCATCGGCCACGCCCACGCTTGCGCGGAGGCCAGCGAGAGCCGCCGCCGCGCCCAGACGGCGACCGCCAGACCTGTGGCAATCGCGAACGCCGTCGCCACCGCAGGGCCTGCGACTGATGCGACTTCAGAGAAAATCGGCCCGTTGAAACGGAAGCGATCGATGACTTCCGGTATAGACCCGATGGGCAAGCGGCGGCGGTCCCAAAACGGCAAGTAGAGCGCCACCAGTACGGTGATTCCAACGACGATGTCGCGTCGCGAAACGCGGCGCCACAGGAGCGGCAAAAGAACGATCGGGAGGGGCTTCACAGCGACCGACAGCGCAAAGGCGATGCTCCCGACCAGCCCCCGGCCGCGGGCGAGCGTGAAAGCAGCGAACGCGAGGAAGAGCGCACCGGCCACATCGAGGTGCCCATGACCCGCGACCTCGAGCGAGACGAGCGGGCTCCAGAGGTACGCGAGCACCCAGCCCGGATTCGCGGCCGCAGCAAGGAGCGACCGCCAGACGACGAGCGCCAGCAGTACGTCGCACACGAGAGCGGCCACCTTGATGGCACGGGCCGATTCGCTCAGCGCCGTCGCGGCGAGAAAGAAAAGCTGCGCGCCTGGAGGGTAGGGGCTTGGCAGGTCGGGGTTGTTCAACGGCCAGTTCTCGGCGGTCCGCAGATGCGCGAAGGCGGGGTCGGCCGGAACCACCGCATAGGGGCTGAGCCCTGCGCGGATGGCGTGGGCGTCCCAGACATAGCGGCGCAGGTCGGCGGCTGGTTCGGGAGGCGCGAGCACCATGGGGACGCGCCAGGCCAGGGCCAGCGCGGCGCAGGCGATCAGCGTCCGCCCGGAAGGCCACAGGCCGTTGGCGACCTGGCGCAGCGTCGCGAGGTAGCCAACCGCGGCGAGAGCGAGCAGGACGAAGAACGCGGTCGAACCGTCCTCCGGTCGAACCAAGCCGAAAGCAAGGAGCGCGGTGCCGATGATGGCGCCGCTGGCCCACAGTCCACGGCTGGCGGGCGTCGGTTTCGTGGCGTCAACCGCCGCGCTCGTCGTCGTCGGCGCCCGAGCCCAGTCGCCACGAAGCGAGCAGCGCAGCCGTGCGAGGCGCGCGTGCGGGTTCGATCCGCAAGTCTGCGGCGAGTTGGCGCAGGTCCGCTGGCACGTCGACGTCGTACGACGTTTCGGTGAAAGCCATCGACAATCCGAGCGCTCGCGCGTTTCCGAGCAGCGCATCCCGAGCGTTGCCCTGGCCGAGTGGCGCCAGCTCAAAGAGTCGCGGATGCATCGCCGACGCGCCGACGAGATAGTAGCCGCCATCCTCAGTCGGTCCCACCACCAACTCGTTCGTCTCCAGAAGCTCGAAGGCCGATTGGAGGCTCGCGAGCGGCAGGTGCGGACTGTCGCTGTCGACCGCGACGACACGACGGAAGTCCGGGATGAAATGTTCGAAGGCCGAATGAAGCGCCGCGGCGAGCCCTGTGCCGAATTGCCCGACGACGTGTACCCCCGCTGGCAAGCGAGCCTGGATGTCGGCCACGTCTTCAACGGGGCACATCACGGCCACGTGGACGCGAGAGAGCTTCTCGACGAGCGTCAGCGTATCGCGAAGCATGCACTCTGCCAGCTGGACGACGTCGCGCGCTGGGTACGCACCGGTCAGCCTTGTCTTTACGAAGCCTTCTCGGGGAGCCTTCGCCATGACCACGACGGCGCCACGAACGGCGTCCGTTCGGCAATCGATCCCGCTGCAGCTCATGTTGCTGGTTCGGCCGGACTCGTCACGGCACGAAGCCGGTTCTTCGCGATCCCAGTGAGAATGCACCAGGCGGCGCCAATCGAGCCTCTCCACGTTCCGCTGATCTTCGAGACGCCGATGCGCGGATGGTAGCTGACGGATACCTCCGTCACGCGATAACCGCACCTTGCTCCGCGCGTTACCAATTCGACCGCCCACCCGTAGGTCATCTCGCGCAGCTCGAGCGCGCGCAGCACCTCATAGCGCGCCGCCCGAAACGGCCCGAGATCGGTCAGCGCGATGCCGTACAGCCACCGGATCAGGGTCGCCGCGAGGCGGTTGCCGAACACAGCGTGCCACGGCATCGCTCCGGGCACAAGACCACCGGCAAGCCGGGATCCGAGGACAATGTCGGCGCCACCTGCACGAATCGGCTCGATTAGGCGGCCAAGCTCGCGAGGTCGGTCACTGTAGTCCCCGTCGAGGAACACGACGGCGTCCGGATCGTTAACGGCTGCGAGGCCGGTTAGGCAGGCACGACCGTATCCGCGGCGTGGCTCGACGATGACGCGCGCGCCACGTTCGGCGGCGATCTCGCGTGTCCCATCAGTCGAGTCCGAATCAACGACGAGCACTTCGGTGACGAGGGACGCGGGAATTTCGTCGAGAACGCGCGCGATTGAGTTCGCCTCATTGTACGTGGGGATGACGACGCTGACGCGCATCCCAATCGACCTATCCGAGGCGCCAACCTGGACGGCGGCGCGCGAGCACTGCGTCCAAGCCCCAGGTCCGTCCGGGACGCGCCCAGGCCAGGCTGAATGCAACGATGACGGGAATGGCCAGCTCCCAGATCCACGAGGTGCCGAGTTCCGTCACCCACAGGCTGAAGAGGAAGGCTCCGGCGACGACGGCGGCCAGGCGCGTTGCCGCGCCCGCCAGCAGGAGCAGCCCGAGCCCGAGCTCGGTCGCGGCCTGTAGCGGAGCGACAATGCTCGCATTCGCTGCCATCACGGAAATAACCCCTTTCCAGATGGCGGGTGCGTGTCCGTTCTTCACGTAATAGTCGATCACTCCCTTGTATCCCGCGGGTGTGTACAAGCCTTTGCCCAGGTTCTCGAAGAAAACCCAGACGAACATCGCGCCGAGAGCCATACGCAAAACTGCCAGCGCCTGCTGCTCGCGAGAAGCGCCGTTCATCGTCATTGCGCGGTCGTCCAAAGGATCCCTCCCTCTCCTTCTCGAGCCGGCGGCTCGTCGCAAGACATCGCGAACAGTTAGGATTTCATGTCTCCGGACGACGGCGCAAGTCGTCACCTCTTCGAGCGGCAGACTGGAGCGTCTGGCTTGGTGATGCCCGAAACGAAGAGATCGAGGTGACGCGTGAGCTAGGCGCACCGGAACACGCTTGCGAGAGAAGTGGCGAAGCGACGTTCCTCGGAGAAGGCGAGCTTCACCGCTTCGATGGCCTCGACGAGCGGGAAGGACCGAGCAGTGACGAAGAAATCTGGGTCCGTCGCCCCTACCGGGTGCCAGTAGATGCCCGCCCGGGTGAGCGTCACCTCCGGCACTAGGTCCGACCGCGACAGGGCCACGCCCTCCTCGGCGAAACCCCGCAGCGCGACGCGGCGTACGACGCAGTCCTGCTCCGGGATACCCTCTCGCTCGACAAACGCCTGGAACTCCTGTTCGGCCTCCGCGTCAGTCACGGTCGATGCCAGCCGGACGCGGAACCCTTCCTCACGGGCGATGGCAATGCCGGCTCGGGCTTTCTCCCAGGTCCCCTCCCCGCGGTGCCGGTCGTGGATTGTGGGGGTTGGACTGTCGAGACTTATCTGGAAGACGACACGGTCACGCGGGAGCTCACGGAGGGCAAGCCTGCGCTTACCGGCGAAGAGGAGCCCGTTCGTGAGCACCACCGTGGGAAGAGCCTGTGCACAGGCCAAGAGCACCTCGGCGATGTCCGACCGGAGGAAGGGCTCGCCGCCGGTGACGAAGAGCTCCCGGACGCGGGCCCCGGGCGCCTCGGAGGCGGCGCGCTGGACGTCCTCGAGCGGGAGCACCTGGGGATTCGCCCGCGGCGAGGAGCGCACACAGCAATAGTCGCACGCGAGGTTGCAGTCGAAGTTGGTGTAGAGCCAGAGCCGCGACCCGACGACCGGCGCTTCGTCGTACGAACGCGGCGCGCCCTTGCGGACGAGGAACCGGCTGCTCTCCCCGTCGGAGGTCACCTCGACGATGGCGTTCCCGGTGAAGCGAGCCCAGCGTTCGAGGTCGACGCCGAGACGAGCAGGACCGTGCAACGAGAGGAGGTCGCCGTCGGCGAGGCTGCGGAGCGCGGCGAGGAGGTCATTCAGCAGCCCCGTCGAGAAGTCCTTCGCGCCCGCTCGCACCTCGACGCTCTGGCGCAGGGACCCCATCAGGACGCCCGTGCGAAGAATCCCTGACCGAGCGCCGCCTCGCGGAGCGAGCCGTACCCCTCGGTGCGTGGGAGCACCCATTCCTTGAGCCCCTCAGCGTCAAGGATGGGCCTGAGGCGCGGCTCGCCATTCATCCTGAAGAGCGCGTCGGTGAAGCGGGTGGAATCCTCGGTGGGAAGGCCGACCCGCGCGGTGAACATGCAGTGGTGGTAGTGGGGAGACGACCAGATGGACTCCACGGCTCCCGCCGGTACGAGTTGGCCCGCGAGAACGCCCGCCCAGAAGGGGCTCCCCACCGTGCCCGGCATCGACCTCGCCATTGAGGACGGCCCTGAGGACGTCGACCTCGCTGGTCCCGGTGTCTCCATGCTTTCCCAGGTCGGTGTCGAAGCGGAGCGACTGGTAGTCCCGGCCCTCGGCCAGCCCTGCCTGAGCGAGGAAGTGCACCGGGAGAATGGCCGCATGGCCACTGTCACGGCTCCCGAGCGCTACGCGCTTCCCGCGGAGGTCCGAAAGCTGCCGGACCCCACCCCCCTTGCGGACGACTATCTCCGTCCACCACTCGAGGTCGGTGTCTCGCATCGCCAACGGCCTGCACTTTCCTTGGCTGAGATGCTCACACTGCAGGTAGGCAAGGTTGGTGTTCCAGGCGATGTCGATTCGCCCGGCCAAAAGCGCGGCCACCTGTGCCTCGTAGCTCAAGTATAGGACGACCTCGAGCGGGACCTTGGCCTCGGCTCGGAAGTATGTCCGCATGCCCTCCCAGATCCCGACGACCTTCGGATCGTACGCTACGGCGCCCACGGTGATGGTCTCGAGCATGGGAGCGTCCTCAGAAGAGTGGGATCCCGAGGAGCGACTTGCCGATGAACTCGCGGAGGACGTCCACGGTGGGCGCCATCACCGAACCAGCGTGGGCATCACGGAAGTAGCGTTCGATGGAGGTGTGCTTGGAGAAGGCGGCGCCACCGCAGGCGTGCATCCCGCTGGAGGTCACTCGGATTGCGGTCTCCCCGGCAGCCGCCTTCACCTCGAGGACGCGGAGCATGGTGGGCGGGCCAGGGTTCTCGAGCGCGCCCACGCACGCTTCGATCCGGTGCGCGAGTCCATCGGTGTCGATCTGCATTTGGGCTAGCGTTTGGCGCAGCGTGGGAAGCGCCTCACCGAGCGAGGTGTTGCCCAGGTGCTCGAACTTGCTGGTCTTTAGATGCGCGACTGTCGCCGCCACGACGGCCCGGCAGATGCCGAGGGAGACGGTGGCGCTGGCCAGGTTGAACCAGGGCAGGACGACGTTCAGCTTGGCGGCGAAGCCACCGCCCTCGGCAGTAAGCCGGCGATCGTCGCTGACATTCACCGCCTCGAGCGTCATGGGGGACGACGCGGTCGCCCGCAGCCCCAGACCGTCCCACGGCGCCGCGACTCTCATGCCGGTCGCGGACCTGGGCACGAGGTATAGGGTCGAGTCGGTGGGGCCTTTCGCCTCGGAAGAGAGTGTGGTGACGACGTAGCCGTCTGCGATCCCGGCACTCGTGACCCAGGATTTCTTGGCGTTGAGCAGAATGCCGTCCCCGGTGCGGGTAGCCCTGGATAGCGGTGCCCAGAAGTGGCTACGCGACCCGGCCTCGCTGAAGGCCAGGGTGGTGAGGTGCTTGCCTCGAGAGATGTCCGTCAGCGTCGCCTCGAGGACCTGGCTCGGGGTCGTCCTGGTGCCCGCGATGATCACCTCGCTGGCACAGACATGCATCATGTAGACCATCGCAACCGACGGGTCCGCCTCGGCGAGGATGGCGTTGACCTCCGCAAAAGCGCGTGGACCGAGACCCGAGCCACCGAAGCTTGCGGGGACATTCAGCGCCAGTAGCCCAGCCTTTCCGAGTTCAGCAATGGCGTTGCTGGGAAAGCTCCCAGCCCTGTCGTGATCGTGCGCTGCGGAAGAAATCGCCGCCTCGGCGATCTCGTGGGTCCGGGCGACTGCAGTTCGGTGGTCCAGCGGCGTCATCGGCTCCTCCTCGAGTCCGGATTGGATGCCCTCAAGCACGCTCTCCGTCCACCGGTCTGTTGTTCCGATGCCCGGCGCTGGACCCGCACGGTTACCTTTGGACGAGCGCGCAGAGTCCTGGTGACACTCTCAACCTTTCCCCGTCCTTGGGAACTGCTCTAACGTCGCTCGGGGTTGGCGACGCATGACTTCCCATCCGGCAAACAAGGCGGCATTGAAGGAAGAGCTCATGCGAGCGGTGGCGGCGGACCTCGCGAGCCTCCAGCGCGCCCATCGGGCAACCGTTGAGGGAGCGACCCACGAACAAGCAAAGCCCGAGAACGACAAGGATACGCGTGCCCTCGAGCAGTCCTACCTCGCGCGCGGACAGGCCAAACGAGCGGAGGAGCTCCGCGAGGGCCTCGCAGCGCTCGGCAGGATGGGCATCGATAGCTTCACGCCGGACCGGCCCGTGGGGGTGGGCGCGCTGGTCACCGCTGAGGAGGGCACGCGCAATGTTCGTTTGTTCATAGCGTTGTATGGTGGTGGGTCCCGGCTCGCGAACGGATTTGTCCAAGTTGTGACGCCGAGGTCACCTCTAGGCGAGGCGCTCATCGGGAAGCGGGTGGGTGACAACTGCGAACTGTTGACCGGCGGAAATCGACGCGAGCTTGAACTCATCGGAATCGAGTAGATCCGCTACAAGGACAAGCAATGGGCTGACCTGGGGACCCGAGTACGCATGCTCTGCCACTAGAGCGCTCGAGGCGGGATTTGACCAGGCTCCTGGACAGCTAGATTTCACCGCTGATTAAGGTCTCGCATCGTTTCGTGACGAGCTGAACTCGAGACGGGCCGCGGAATTCGTCGGGCGACTCTTCTAAGAGGTGCGCTCATGGGTCGCCATTTGCTTCGGCCAAAAGCATACCTATTGAAAGGGCTAGTCATATTTTGAAATCAAGCCAGTGATGTAATTTCGTGCTGCCTGGTTTGCTGCGGACTTTGGTAGCCCAATTGATGAAAGAGGCCGCTTCTTTCGACTTCACAGGGTGCAGGATATGGCGTCACCATGCAATCCGCCGCGGAGTCGAGCCAGTTCGAGAAAATGAGGTCGCACGTGTGGCTTCGTTTCGGGCAAACAAGACAAGCGCGAAGTCCGCTGGCGGTAGTCGGCTCAGTGGTGGCCCTCGCGGCGTGGCTGGATTTCAGCCGACTGCAGGAGGGGCATCACGCGGACAGTCTGGTGCCTGTGCTCACCGGATTGACTCAGTGGACGCCCTTTTTTTGGGGGCAGGACCGGTTTGGGATGCTGATCCCGCTGCTGGCGCTCCCTGTGCGTGACCCGGAAGCGCACCTCTTGCTGCAAGGGCTTCTTGTCATCAGTCTTTCAATATGGGGCCTCATCCTCCTGGTCCGCACGCTGCTGCCACGAGAGTACCCTTGGGTTCCCCCGGCAGCGCTTCTCCTCGTCCTCTTGCTTCTCCTCGCACCGAGCGACCAGCGCTTCAACATCCTCTGGGTCCAACCCTATACGCTGTCCTTGAGCCTCGGGCTTTCGGCGGTCGAGCTTCTTCGCCGTTCGGGCGTGTTACGCGTGCTGGGAGCCGCCCTATTCTTTTTCGCGGCCGCGTGGGTCAACATCGGTGTGGGGGTCGTCGTGGCGCCGCTGGTGGCCTGGCGGACCTGCTTCATCGACGCGGGACGCTCCGGGCTGGCTCGGTGGCGCTTCCTCTTCGCCAACGGCGCGCTCTTGGCGCTTGCCAGTTTCTGTTCCGCGCGCCTCTCGCAGGCAGCGTTCGTTCCGCATACCGTTTTCGAGACGCTTCCGGCGACAGCGTGGCGAGAAGCGGCGACCGAACTCTTACGCGGTGCCTGGACGAACGCCGCCATCAGGCTCTGGGTGAGCGTGGCATTCGGCCTCGCCACCTTGGGGTTAATGTCACTGTTCTCGGCCTCCGTGCGATCGGAAGCTCGGCCGTCGCTGCTGGCGGCAGCCGGACTCGGTCTGACAGCCACCCTTCCCTTCGCTGCAGTGTCGACGTCGAGTTGGGTGGCAGGAAATGGCTACGCCCTGCGCTATTTAATTCCCCCGCTGCTCCTTTTCGAAGCGGCATGTTGCCTGCTTGCCACGCTTCCCCTTCTTGCACTCCCTCTTGTGCGGCGGAGAGTGGCGAATTGGGCAAGCGCTGGTGCCGTAAGCTTGGCTGTCTTGATCGCCGTCGGCCCCCCAAGCCGTAAAGCAGTGGTTCGAGCTTTCGAGTCACGCTGGGGAACAACAGCTCGAGAGGTCATCGCTGCGCGAGCGACGCACGTTACCGGCGACTACTGGAAGGTTTGGCCTACCGTCTTTTATGCAACTTGGCTCTTGGGCACGCCCGGACGCCGTGACTGGCCCTATGGCATCACCGACCGGAGCATCGCAACACTGAAGGAGTCACGTGCGGTGCCTCATCCCCGGGTTGCAGTCCTCGACGGCCGGAGCATTTGGCTGGGTCTGCTCGGCGCGCACCGCTGGGTAGTCACAGAGCGTGCTTCCAGCTTTCTCATCCTAACCGCTCAATAGGGCTCAAGGCCTTGCGGTCGCCTTTCAGTTGAGCCCGACGGCAACAACAGGGACTTTCGTCGGAGAGGGTGTGAGCTTCACCTTGTGCTCTTAAGCACCGGAGAACGATGCTTTGCCACACTTGAAGACGACTAACCTCCAATGGTGGACGGAGCGGGACGGCCTCTGGAGTGCACCGCTGTGGGCTCGCGTTCTCCTTGTCGCTGTCGCCCTCGGCCTCCTCGGCCAGCGTTTCGCCGACCGTGACTTGGTGCCCTACATTCTCGACGAGCCGAAGTTTCAGGACGCTGCACAACGAAGCGTCGAGAGCGGGACCTGGCCGGCTATCAGCCCAGTGGTCGCCAGTCTCGGTGCCCGCTACGGCCCAGGCCCGGTGTATTTCTTCACGGCCGTCCACCACCTGGTCGGTCCACGCCCGGAACGCAGCGCTTTGGCGACGACAATCTTCCTCTCGCTCACACAGGTCGCCCTCGCCGCAGCTCTCGCCGTGGCGCTGCGTGGCGGGGCTGTCCTCTTTGCCACTCTCACCGCGCTTCTCGCCGGCTCTCCGTTCCTGTTCTTTTGGTCCCGGCCGGCTTGGGATGCTCTCGCTGGCTACACTGCCGCCGCGGTAGCACTCGCGGCAACGGACCGACCCGTTTCCGTGTTGCGTGGTCTCCTTATCGGAGCGCTCTTGGGATTGGGGCTGGCCAGCCATCCCATGACAGTGCCTCTTACGCTGGCGGTACTCCTCGTGCTCAGTTGGGAAGCAGTCCTCCGCCCCGCCGGGGCCCGAGGTGTGCTGGCAGTGGCGGCGGCACTCGTGCTTGTGAACGTCCCCTACATGGTGGCGCTCGCCCACGAGACTCGGCAACCGACGTTGCCAGGCGGACAGAGCTTCGTCGCGCGACTTCTGAGTGTACCCGGACGCGTCATGGGACAGCTGCTTGAGCCCGCCCGAGTCCTTACGACTACTGGGGTGGATTATTTTTTTGACGCAGCGTGGCCAGACTTCCGCGCCTGGTTGGGGGCGCCCGGCGCCCTCCTGGTAGCTGGCCCGATGGTGGCCGTCACCCTGGCCCTTGCCGGCGCCGCGGGTCTTGTCTGGGCTGCGCACCGCGGGGGCCGAGGCATCCGACGCGTGGCACGCGTCGGGCTGTTGGCGTGGCTGGGTCTGGCGGTGCTGCTGTCATTCCTCGGGCTAGCCATCCAGCCGCACTACCAGCTTGCTGCCTGGTGGCTCGTCCCAGCCGGCGTCGGGGCGCTAATCATGGCGCTACTGCCGCGGTATCCGCGGCTGGCCAGGGCACTGCTCGTATTCGTCTGGGTGCTGGCCCTCGCCGAAGCAACTTTTAACCAGGAATGGATGCGATGGGTGCGCGAGCGTGGAGGCACGGCGGGCATCCATTACTCGGTGCCAATTGCCGCACAGCGCGCACTGCTGCGGGCAGCGTGCTCGACCGAGCGGCCACAGGTAGCACTGGCCAACCGCACCTACCTCTTTCCCGAGAGTGTGCTCAGCCTCGCGCAAACCGAGCCGACTTGCGCCGGAAAGCGCGTTGCCGTCTGTCCCGGCAACTGCCCGGTGCTGGACTCGCAGTGGAGGGTGGTGTCCGTTCGCTACGCTGCCTATCCCGGAGGACGGCTCGCGGCCGTTGGCCAGTGACGTGTGGGCCGCGAGAGTGCGCCCGGGGCAGTTGCGCCTCGGCACGCCGCGTAACCTGAACCACAATGCTGCGCGTCAGCGCGAAGCCCTCACTACCTCAATTGTATAGGAGGCGCGGACAGCACCACGTTCGGCAACACGGACTGGGGTCCCGTATGTTCAAAATACGGCGTCCTCCTACTTTAGCGCCCTGAATGGGAAAGCAATGAGCATCCGGCTACACAACTAAAGTCGATGTAGGAGTCTCGGCGGTATTAAAGCGCCGACCCACGTTTTTGCGCCCCATCCGCTAGCATCCGTCCCGAGGAACAAGCGGTCGCAGTGTGTTGACGGCCACACCAGCGCCGACCTGACGGACCTCTACAACTCCTCGAGCGCCATCCACTGGAAAACTGGAAATCGACGTTGAGCTGACCAAACGGCTCAGGAAATAGTCGGGCCGCTGCCTGGGTTGAATGTACAGGAGGGATTCGCTCGTGACACCAAAGCTCGTTCAAGTACGTGGAAGTCACAAGAACCCGCTGCCGAATGCGAAGGCAGCAGGCCGAGCCGATCCGGACGAGCACGCCGAGGTCACCGTACTCCTCAGGCGGCGACCAGGAGCAGTCGTCCCCGAGACGCTCGACGTGAAGGAAGCGCGCGCGCTCTCCATCGAGGAGCTCGAATCGCAGCACGGCGCGGCCGCGGACGACATCAAGGCAGTGGAGGACTTCGCCAAGGGCCATGGACTAACGGTGGTGCGCGTGAATCCTGGGCAGCGGACAGTCATCCTGGGCGGCACGATTGCCCAACTCAGTCAGGCGTTCTCGACTCAGCTCACCATGCAGCAGACGCCGACGGGCATTTTCCGCACGCGATCCGGGCCAGTTTATGTCCCCGAGGCGCTCGGTCCCATTGTCGATGGCGTGTTCGGGCTCGACAACCGCCCGGCCGCAACTCCGAAGTTTCGCCGGTTGAGCGCAGTCCCGCACTCTGGTGGCACATCCTACACGCCGACGCAGGTGGCAGCGGCGTACCAATTCCCACAGGACTCCGACGGCACAGGGCAATGCATCGCACTTCTGGAACTGGGAGGTGGATTCCGCAAGGCAGACCTTGAGCTCTATTTCTCGAGTCTCGGAATAGCGCCGACTCCCAGCGTGGTGGCTGTGGACGTAGATGCGGTGACGAATACGCCTGGCAATCCCAATGGCTCAGACGGCGAAGTGATGTTGGACATCGAAGTGGCAGGTGCCGTGGCGCCTCGAGCCACCATCGCCGTCTATTTTGCGCCCAATACTGACCGCGGCTTCCTCGATGGGCTGCTCTCCGCCATGCACGACAAGACGTACCGCCCCTCGGTTGTCTCCATCAGCTGGGGCGGCCCCGAATCTACCTGGACGCAGCAAGCCCTTGACGGGCTAAACCAGGCTCTCCAGGACGCAGGAATGCTTGGAATCACTGTCTGCGTTGCCGCAGGAGACGGCGGGTCGAACGATGGCATTGAGGACGGACTGTCACACGTGGACTTCCCGGCCTCGAGCCCTTTCGCTCTGGCGTGCGGCGGCACTCGCTTGAAATTTGGCAATGGAGGGGTCACTTCCGAAATCGTGTGGAACGATGGGACAAACGGCGGGGCCACGGGTGGAGGGGTGAGTGACTACTTCCCGCTACCGGCTTGGCAGCAGGACGCTCAGGTGCCACCGTCGGTCAACCCTGGCCACAAGGTCGGAAGGGGACTGCCTGACATTGCAGGGGACGCCGACCCGTCCACCGGCTACCAAATCCGTGTCGATGGCCAATCGGCAGTCATTGGCGGCACGAGCGCAGTTGCACCTCTGGTTGCGGCGCTGGTCGCGCTGCTCAACCAAAAGTTGGGCACTCGAATCGGCCACTTCAACCCGACTCTCTATACGACCACGAGCGTCCACGACTCCTTCCGCGACGTCACTCAGGGAACGAACGGCGCGTATTCTGCGGGCTCCGGATGGGACGCTTGCACGGGTTGGGGAAGTCCCAATGGTGCGAAGCTCCTTGCCGCGCTCAGTGCCCCCTCTAACTCGAGCACTAGCTCGACGACCCGTCGAACGTCGTAAGGGACGACTCAGGGCTTGTTACGGGCAGCGTTCGAATCGACACCCCTCACCCTGCATGTCGGGATGCCTGAGGGCTGGGGCGGCCAACGCCAGGCCGTAGACGCGTGACTGCTTGCTCGCAGCCTGTTTTCGCACATGACGCTTGGTGACGTGATGCCCGCTCCAAACCTCCCACTTACGGGGGACCAATTTCTCCAAGGATGTCCTCGTCCGTGACAACAATGACCTCGGACACAACCTGCTCGAATGAGGAATCGGTAGGTGTTGCTGGCAAAAGATGACGCAATCCCTCGAGTCGAAGCATTGAACGCTCATGAAGGCGCAGGCACTGCCATACGGTGGCCCGCATTTCGCCGAGGTCCGGTCGGGACGCGATGCGCCGTAGTCGGCCCAGCGATTGGGACTCGCTGCGAATGAGTCTCTCGACAACATCCACTGGAGCCTTTCCAAGCTCTGCTACGGCATGACGCTTCCGGACTACGGGCTTTCCTCGTCGTCCATTTTGAAGTTTCGCACTCCGACCCAACGACGGCGCGTGGTTGGCCATGCTCAGAGCCGCTGCCAGAAGCGTGCCGGCGCACCAATGCGTCCGGTTGGGGGGAGTGGAGCCTCCGACCGTGGCATTTTGCCCCGTGTGGTCGCCGACTGACGCAGGAGAGCACCCACCTGCGGAGACGTCGCTCGGTTCCTACTCTGCGAGCTATCCGGAGAAGGGACCCATGGAAGAAACCAAAACGCGGAGGCGACCCCCACGCCACGTGCCAGGAAGCTCCTCGCGTCCTAGGCCCGCACGGCGAGAGCGTCTCAAGACCGACGTCTGCGTCATCGGGGGCGGCATCTCGGGCCTGACTGCCGCTCTTCTGTTAACTCGTGCTGGAAAACATGTGACCGTCTTGGACCATCGTGAGAGGGAATTAGAAGCTCACGAGACCCTCGGGCTACTGTCCCACCGTGTGGGCGGTGGCTTCGCCTCTCTTGTCCGAACACATGGCCTCGGCGTGGCTCAGGCGCTCGCAACGTCGACGTCGCGCGCCATCGCCACCGTTCGCGAACTCGGCCGTGAGATGGGCGGCTGCAACTATCAGCGCATCAGCGGCTTCCTTTTCGATGAGCGCGAGGACGCACTTCGCGCTTTGCGCGAGGAATGCGACGCGGCGCGAGCCGTCGGGCTGAAGAGCCAGGTTACCCGAGAAGTCCCCCTACCCTCCCGTACCGCAGGCGGCGTTCTCTTCCCGGGCCAGGCTGAATTCAGCCCCGTGTTGTTTCTCGAGGGACTTCGACGGCTAGCTCTCGCAGCTGGATGCGTTCTTCTCTCAGAGTCCCGCATTCAAAGCTTGAGTGAAGGTGAGCCATGCATCGTCCGAATGCTTGACGAGACAGAGGTTAGGGCGACAAGCGTCTTCCTCGCCGCTCAGCAGCCGTTCTTGAAATTTCCATTCTTAGCTGGCCTGGCTTCTCGGCAGAGGAAGGCCGTTGCAGTTCGGCACGAGGACCTTACCCCTTCGGTCTTTTGGAATGCAGACTCAGGCTTTCAGCAACTCCATGCCTCGGCTCAATGCGGAAGAGGCGCAGCCTTCTTCAGCTCTGAAGATGACCGGGGCACGGGATACAACCGACTGGTTCAAAACGTCTGCCGACGCTTGGGAAGGGCGACCATCGAAGTGCTCTCGGTCGGCGCTACCGACGTGATGAACCCCACGAGCGGTTTGCCGCTCATCCGTTGGCGTCGTCCGAACTCGCCTGTCTTCGTCGCCACCGGTTTTGGACACAACGTCTGGACGCTGAGCGTGGTCGCGGCGCTCGCATTCACCGATGCGGTACTGGCTCGATTCAATCCGCACGCGGACGCATCCCGCATTCAGAGCCCAGCCGCCTAGGCTTCATTGGCTCAGGTGGGGCGAATCGACGGCTGCGCACGCGCTGGGGAATTCGCCTCGCTGCGGTCCTCTGTTCAACCCGGCAGCGAGAGCGTTGGCGGTTCCAGCGCATGCAAGCGTTAAGGACGCGACGCCGATGGCTCCCAGGGCAAGTCTCGGACAGTGGTCTAAGGCCCGGGGAGGAACTATTATATTTTTCCCGCGCAGAGTACTTGCAAGAGAAGGGCCCATGCTGACCAGGAGGCGCTTTCTACAGGCTACCGCCGGAACTGCGCTGGTCACTGTGGCCCCGCGCGCTGGCGGGCAAGCAGGCGGTGCTCCAACCGGCAAGGTCCCCCAGGGCAAGTACAAGATTCCGGCCGGGGCCCAATTGCCGCGTCGCGAGCTTGGCCGGACTGGCGAGCGCGTCTCCATTCTTGGCCTCGGCGGCTACCACCTGGGGTTTCCCACCGAGCAGGACAGCATTCGCTTGGTCCGCATGGCGCTCGACCACGGGATGAACTTCCTCGACAACTGCTGGGATTACAACGGCGGCATCAGCGAACTCCGCATGGGCAAGGCCCTTCGCGATGGCTACCGTAAAAAGGCCTTCTTGATGACCAAGCTGGATGGTCGGACCGCGGAGGCCACCCGCCAACAGCTGGAGCAATCGATGCAGCGGCTGCAGGTCGACGTCATCGACCTGGTCCAAATTCACGAGGTCATCCGACGGGATGACCCGGAGCGTTGCTTCGCGCCGAAGGGAACCATCGAGGCCCTACTCGCTGCCCGGAAGGCAGGCAAGCTTCGCTTCATCGGCTTCACCGGCCACAAGGACCCGGACATCCATCGCCACATGCTGGACGTCGCACGCCAGAACGGTTTCCGCTTCGACACCGTGCAGATGCCCATCAATGTCCTCGATGCCCACTACCGCAGCTTCGAGCGCGAGGTCATCACGGTCGCGCTGCGGGACGGCACCGCTGTCCTGGGCATGAAGCCGATGGGTGCAGGCCTCATTCTCATGTCGGGCGCCGCGAACGCCGAGGAATGTCTTCGGTACGCGATGAGCGTGCCCGGCATCGGCGTGACGATAACCGGCTGCGACAGCCAAGGTGTCCTGGAGCAGGCTTTGGCAATCGCGTTGGACTTCCATCCCATGCCGGATGCGGAACGCGAGAAGCTGCTCGCTCGGACTGCGGCTGCCGCGCAAGACGGCATCTGGGAAAAATTCAAGACGACGAACCAGTTCGACGGGACCGTGCAAAACGAACGTTGGCTCACGTCGGCGCAGATTTGAATCGCCACGCTCGGTGGGTTGGTGCCGGAGTCAACCAGGCCCAAAGCGGCTTCCAACCTTCAAGGTGCTGACCGACGCGAGAGATGTTTATCCCGCAACAGCGCGCAAGCCGATAAATGAACGCCCGAGCTTTGCGTTCAAGCCGAAGGTCCAGGACCTGTTCGCGAATTGAGCTTGCCTCCATGCATTAGCCGACAACAGCTCGCCTTCGTAGCCGGTGAAGCCACCTCCGCTCGTGCGCCGCTGGCACCGAGTTCCAGACGGCCTTTCAGCGCGCCAGCGCCGCACAGCCATCAGCGCTGTCCGCCACTTCGGCTCCAGGAAAAAACGTGAAATAGCCATGCCAACCCGCAGACCCACGCTAAGGACGCCAGCCACGCCGCGACGAGGTCCGACGGGTAGTGCACGCCAAGGTAAGCCCTCGAGGCACTTACCACGAGCACCCATCCTGTCCCGAGGACTATGACGGGCCAGCGCGCTCGCGTACGCCAAACCAGAACGGCCGAAGCCGCGACCGCCGCGCTTGAACCCATTGCGTGACCGCTCGGGAAACTGAAGCTCTGTGCAGGAGCAATGCTGAGCCATAGTGCCGGGCGCTCGCGGCCAAAAAACTCCTTGGTAAGTACATTGAGCAGTCCCGCGCCGCCAACAGCCAGAATGAAAAACAGACCTCGAGTCCACTGACGCCGACCGAGTAGAAACGCAATCACGCCGAGGTCAAAGGGGACCAGCCCCCACCACATCCCGAGCTGTGACACAAAGACCATGGCCGAGTCGATGCCGGGCGACGCGTGGCGGTGGAGCCACCTCAAAACTGACTCGTCCCACCAGAAGTTACCTCGCTCGACCACGTCATCCGCGAGGGCTGCAAAGATGGCCAGAGGTACGAGCACGCCGACGAAAAGAAACAGGACCCGTAACCAGTTGGCCTTGAGCAACGAGAGGACGTCGAGCCGTAGTGGCGGCCGCCGTGCTGTCACGACTCAGAACCCTCCAGAGAGGGCCAGTCCGGCATAGCCCGGTCCAGTTACGGGGATGATTGCGGTCGTGCTCTCCTTTGAGACGACGGCAAAGTGCAGAGTTGGAACGAGGTACCCAATCCCAGCGCCGAGGAGTCCACCGATAATGACGTCGCTCGCGTAGTGGCGGTCGCTCGCAATCCGGAGCAGCCCCGTGACACCTGCGGCGATGAGTGTCACCGGACAAGCGGCTCCATTCCACCCGCTTCGGTCCGTATCTAGATGCGCATGGTTGACACACTCGAGCAAGGCGACTGTGAAAGCAATGGAGGTATGCCCGCTCGGAAAAGACGTGTACTGAGACGAACCATCGGTGCACTCGCTCGCAGTGGGTTGATGAACGCAGAGGGTGACAAAAGGACGAGCTCGCGCCACGAGATGTTGGGAGCCGACTGTAATGAATGTGGTGGCCAGAAGCGCCTCGGCGTCAAGGACGGTGAGCTTCCAAGCGATGTCGGGTCTCCCGTGTCCGACGCCGGCACCGAGCCAGGCATCAATGAACGGTACGGCAATGAGCGTGAAAAGAAGAACATCGCTCGTCGTGGAGGCTGCGGCACGCGCACTCGGAGAGGACAGCCGCAAAACCCTTCGAACCCAGTCGTCGAAGAGCACGCCGCCTGTCCAATTCGGGGACACCGGTGCCGTGTAGGTGACCTGCAAGACCAGACTTCCGACACCCAGGGCAGTCGTGGCGGCGATGTCCCACGCTCCAACTTGCGGAACTTCTCGAGGCCAGAGGTTGATGGCTCCACTAACGGAAGCGACATCAGGACGAAGGGCGTCAGCCTTAGGGACGGGCGGGGTGACTCCCGCATCGAGGGCCTGCGGAACGGAAGAGCGCATCGGTACGTCCACCCCGCCGTCAATCGCGCCCGTTCCTTCCGTCAGCTCGGTCGTCGTTTGCGCGGAGAGGAGGATGACCGCGATTAGGGACGCGACGGGCGTCATGCGCCAGTCCGGTGTCTACAGGTCATAGACCACGCCAAAGGCGAAGCGGACGGAGAAAATGCCGAAGCCCTCGCTGATGGTATTGGTTCCGATTCCTACAATGAATTCGAAGGAACCTGGAATGATGCCAGACGTCCGTACGCCGAGCTCCGCGGACATCCTCAGTAGGTTGAAGCGGAAGTTCTCTAGATGCGCATCGAAAACATTTCCGAAGGAAACCGCGGCCACACCATCAATGAATGAAAATACTGGCCAATGCCATCCCACCTGAGCAACCAGTGCGCTCCGGTTGCGCAGCGCGCTGGGATAGAAGCCGGCAAACGGCTCGTGCCCACCGAGGGTGACAAGCTCGGTGAAAGCCACGGGCTGACTGCCCAACGGGTCGACAAACAGCGCAGTCAAACCGATGCTCAAAATGCGGGATTTGCCAGTAACGTCGAAATTTCCCTCGACGGTTGCGCCGTAGCGCACCCACGAAGTATCGAACCCCGGCACAACATCGCCGGCCAACCCCAACCCCACGGCCGCGCGAACTCCGCTCCGCGCCTCCGGGTGGCTCAACCGCGTATCAACCACTCCCTTGAAGCCGAGCTCGAGCGCGGTGTAGTTCACCTGGTAGCCCGCAGGTGGTGGTAGCTGGCCCGCCTCGACCCGTTCCTGCAGTGAAGGGTCTCCACAGCAACTGTAGTCCCGGAAGACCATACGTTTGATTGCTCCGGTACCTTCCAGCGCGATGAACTTGTCGACCACCTTCTCGTAAGTCACTGTCCCAGTGATGACGTCGCTTCCAACGCGGGAGATGAGAGCATTCGTCACATCGGAGCCCGTGCCGTAATAGAGGGTATCGGGCCGACGGTTCCACTGTGCCTGCACCGACACCGACTCGGTTTTTGAGAATGTGTACCGATCTGCCACGGCAACTCTGACCCATTGCGGTCCGCCATAGCCGACGTCGGACGTCAACTGGTTGCCGGTAGCGAGTGCGTCATTCCAAAAGAAATGGATGCCGATGCTTGGCCGCACGTTGAAGTCAATGAAGAACGTCGGGAAAAGGCCGAACTTTTGGTCCGGTCCAAATGTGAAGAAGTTGTAGATTGAGCTTGGCCAATGGTTCTGCTCGGCGTACGTATCCGCGGCGCCAATTGGTAGCCGAATGGCGTACTCAGTCAGGAGATAAGCCGGGACCAAGAGAATGCGTGGGATCCAAACCAGCGCGTCCCCGAGGTCCGCCGGCGGAGGCCCGCGCCCGTCGTAGTCCGGGACGGGTCGCTTGGGCACATCGCTGCCGCAGGATGGCGGTGCCTGCGGATCATCAGACTGAGCCACAGTGGTTCCAGCGCCGAGAAGAACCAGGCACACCATGGTTCTCGCTGTCAGGCACAGACGGCGACGCCAGCGCAAATCACGCATGCCCCGCCACCGATGACGCGAGTGTGAGGCGGTGCATTTCGAGAGCCATCACGCGAATGAGGTCCTGGCAAAAGTCGTCGTGGTCCTCGATGGCCTCCTGAAGCTCGGCGCTGGTCAACTCAACGGTCGTCGTCTCCCCGACTGCCAGCCCTTCGTACGCCATGGGCACGCCGGCGACGGCCTCGGTGAGCCCAACGCATTCCGTTGGACGCAAGCGTGTTGTACCAGCGCCTTCACGACCAGCGTCGATCGCGCCGCGGAGCGCAACAACCACGTTCGCTGGGCCCTTGCTGGCATCCCAAAGGACTCCTCCTGGCGACGTCTGGCGGAGATGTACCGACCGTACAAGTTGAGCCAGGACGGGCAAGCTGCGCGATTCGAGCCCGAGCGCGTCCCGAAACAGGCGCATCCGAAAGAGCAGGTCTGAGGCCGGAAAATCAGGGCGTTGGTCGCCAATGGCCACGCCCGAAGTCACGATTCGCCCATTGCGCAACTCCAGCAGCCGAATGCTCAT
The DNA here is from genome assembly GCA_963745475.1 of uncultured delta proteobacterium. Lineage (GTDB taxonomy): Bacteria > Myxococcota > Myxococcia > Myxococcales > Myxococcaceae > JADGRA01. The sequence continues at coordinate 519,931 of CAVUXN010000008.1, read as the reverse complement.
GGTGCGAAGGAGCGACCGCTGGAGAGCTCCGTGCTCCTCCAACACCGCAAAGAACGCGTCGCGGTCGAGGACGAAAAGAACGGTCCCGGGCTCCGCGACAATGTCGGCGGCGAGGACGGCATCGCCAACCATCGAACTCGCGCCATAGAATTCGCGAATCGGATCTCCCGGCACGGGTTGCCCACCTCGCACGGCCGTGAGTCGCCCCGTAAGCGCAACGTAGAAGGCCATTGCGCGCTCATCCGCGGGAACGAGCAACGTGCGCTTCGTATAGATGACCTCGCGACCGGCTGACGCGAGCAGTTCGAGCTCGGCGGTCGTGAGGCGGTTTAGAGGAGGAACGCGACCTAGCCGGAGGACTCGCTCCGTCATCGAGCCCGGTTCCAGTTCAGCCATGAAGCTGGCTCCGGCTCTCGAGCTTCGCGATGGCGTTGGAGACGAGTTCACGGCCCCCCGGTTGCATGCTTTCGGAGGCGGTTCGCAGTCCGGGCACCGTCTCGACCCAGCCGAACTCGGCCGCCAAGGAGGCAGCCAGAATGCGAATCAACTCGCTCGAATGCCCGAGGAGGGCCGACATGAAGAGCTCGGGCTGTTCCAGGTCCGGCACCGACCAGGGAGGTCGAAGTTCGCTGGGGCCAAGTGCTTCCGAGTCAAGGAGTGGCAACACAGCCTCCCGCCAAGGAGCGTCTAGCAACTCGAAGAGGAGCTCTTCGGCGGCGGATCGCAACTCCGGACGGTGCGATCTCCAGCCGAAGTAGACACGCTCCAACCGCTCCTTCGGGAAAAGGAGCTGGAGCACCCGGAAGGCCCGCTCAATGGCGAGTGTCTCTTTACCCTCGAGTATTTCTAGAAGGAGCGCCCCCGCGGGACAGTCGCCCTTGGCCTTCCCAGACCGGGCTGCCGCGAGTCGGAGCACCCGGTTCTTGAACACCTTGGAGAGCTCAAGCCTCAGCGCAGCCTCGAGAGCCGAGCGTTGCAGGGAGACATCCGGATGCTCTCGATGGATCTGATTCAGCGCCCGCAGCGACCGAAAACGAATGAGGCCGCCCTGAGCCGAGCCAATTCTCTCCACCAGGACCGGCGCCGCCTGTACGTGAGGGAAGCGCGCCACCGTAGCCGGAATTTCGCGCGCCACTTGGAAGGGTGCAGAAGGGTCGCGCAGCTGCGCAGTCAGCCACTGGAGCGCTGGCTCCCCGATGGCCACCAAAGCGTCCCGCGCCACTGACCGAAGCTTGGGTTCAGCCAACATCGCCCCCAGGTTGGGGACAAACCTCGCCGCTCCAGCGGGCACCAAGCGTCGGGTGCTCCGGATGATCTCACCGCGCGTCTCGAGATCGGGCCATCCGAAGAGCACCTCGAGGAGTGGGCTCAGATCCGGTCGTGGCGAATCGGCGATGGCATGGGCCAGCGCTCGCCGTTCCTCGACATTTTCGCTCCGGGCGACGGCTTGCAGCTGCAACATGAACTCGGCTCCGGCCGGAGTCCCAGACAGCGCGACCAGCGCGGTGGCGCGGACGACAGGGCTTGGATCCGCAGCCATCGCTTGAAGCTCGCTGTTCGCGCGCTTGGCAGTGGCCCAGCGGCGGATTCCGGCGGTCCGCACATGTTCGTCTCCGTGTTTCAAGAGGAAAGGGAGCAGTGCGTCCACATCGCCACGGTCGGAGCCCTCAAAATGCTCGAGCGCAGTCCGAACGATTACCGGCTCGGGATGGTAGAGAATCAGAGCCGGGACCAAACGCAGCCTGCCGTAACGCGCAAGAAGGTCCATCGCCGTCAGGACCTCACGGGTTTCATGGGAGCCAAGCGCAGCGACCAGCGTCTGCGCCACTTCAAGATCGAGCGTGGGCACTCGAGCCGTCTCAGGTCGCCCGCTGGCAAGCTGCGCCCGAAACAGCTGAACATAGCGCGACCGTAGCGAACGAATGACCTGTATCCAGCCAGCAGCGGCGCCGACAATACTGAGGGCCGCTAAGGTCGGGGCGCTGGCCAGGTTTTGAACGACTAGCAGCAGCACCGAGGCAGCGCTTTGCCCCGTGCGCTGCCCCACCGTATCGATCGACGGTTTGAGGAGGCGCCGCTGCGCCGGTGGCACCGGCACGTAAAGTAACTCGGTGCTGACCCGGTGAAGGGACGGCCGTAACCCCCCGTCGAGGACTTTCAGGCAAACTGCCACTGCGACCGTACTTGCAACGGCGAAGCCGGTAGCGGCGGCGAGCAAAGCCACTGGAAGCAAGAGAAGACTTCGAGTCACTCCTTCGTAACCAAGGAGGAAGCGGACCGCGACCACCTCCACCATCAGTCCCAGCAGAGTTTGGGCCAGATAGGCGTTGGCCACGACCTCCGGGATGTTTCGCGGTACGACCTGTGAAGCAACAGCAGACTTGAACACATAGTCGACCAGCGTCGCGGCGACCGCCGGTACCAAAGCGAGCAAGGTGAGAAGGCGGAGATAAGGGTCGTGGATGGCCTCCTGCGGCACGGCGCGGAGGACAACGACTTCTGGCGAAGCAGTGCTCTGTCGGGAGGGAGACCTCGAAATGCCGGCAATTACCGCTGAACCAAGGGTCAGTACAGCTGACACGAGCAACAGGGCTCTCGGCCTGGACACCATGAGAACGAGCTTGGCTGTTGCTGCACCCGCGACGGCACCAACGAGGCCGCCCGCCCCGATAAAGGCGAAAACCCTCTTTGCCTCTCCGGTATCGAACGCCTCTGCCGGACCGAGCCAAAACTGCGTAAAGACAAGCGAGGCAAAGAGCGCAGTCCAGATATAGAAGCCGTTGACCACCAGCGAGCTCATGGTGGCCGACCAAAAAGCAAGGGTGAGCGCGGTCGCCGCTAGAAGTGTAACCGTGAGGACGATTCGGCCGGTCTTCCGTCGGAGTACCCAGACCTGTGCGGGAGTCACGACGAGCACGGCCACAGCCACTGCGAGGTACACCCACGGGAGCCGCGAGACCGGCTGCGTCCTCAGAAAAAGACTGTCTCGGGCCGTCTCGAGAAGAGTGTGCGCGCCCACCAACAGGAACAGCAGCAGCGTGAACGACCACGCTCGCGAAACGGGACGCGGCGCACCTAGGGCCGCTTCAGTCATGCCGACGGAACCGGCGCCAGTTCGGAGACGGCTGCAGGCGCGTCAAAAACCACAGTGCGCGCTCGGTTCATGGCTCGCACCTGCCACACCACCATGAGCCAGATGCAGCACAAGCCCACATTGATTGCCGCGAATCCACGGGCTTTGACGCCCAGGTGTGTGCCCACGAAGATGGCCGCTGCAGCGCAGACGTCCCCCGACCGGTAGAAAAACGAGTCAACAACTGCTTTGGCCTTGTACTTGGCAGCCCTAGGGACAATGAGAAACAGCGCATTCTGCGCGGTATTCTGAATCGAGTAGTCGGTCGCCTTTTCGGCAATCTTCATCGTCCGGATTAATCCCAGAATTGGAAAGAGAGCCATCGAGGCGGCGCCCAACATTGAGACAATGGGCAAGGCGAGCAAGGCCGTGCCAATCCCGAGGTATTTGAGAACTCGGGAGACGACGAACAATTGGGAAAGGACCGCGAGCAGGTTCACCCATCCGAAATAATCCGCTTTGAATTTTCCGATGAATCGGGTGACAGCTGCCCCCGAAAGCCCGTTCGCGCTCACCACATCAATCAGCGTCCGGTCAAGAACGTACTCGCCAGAATTGGTCACCCAGTTCGCCACCACTGCGATGAGCCCGATGAACAGGAGATAGCGGTCGTTGAGGAGCAGCTGCAGCCCTCCAGGGCCGCCGATGGGAGTGGAGGGATCGAGCAGCTTCCCCTGCTCCTTGGGCCAACATCGAGCGTGGGTGTTGTTCCAGGCGAAGAGGCCCAAACTCCCCGCGAGAAGCGCCGCCGCAATGAGCATCAGGTCGGGCGGGTTCAGGCGTCGAAGGAGAACCGAGGCGAGCAGCGCTCCTGCAAGTGCGCCCACTGAGCTTCCGACACCCACGATGGGGAAGAGTCGCTTCCCTTGGTCGGGGTCGTAAATGTCGTTGGCGAAGCTCCAGAACGTCGCAACGAGAATAAGATTGAACGTCCCTACCCAGAGGTAAAAGGCGATGCCGATCGGTGTACCTCTCCGGGCCAAAAATGAGAACACGACGAGGTTCGAAGCGCAGAAGAGAAACACCGCGGCGATGAGTTGCATCCGGCCAACCCGGTGGGCGACGGCGCCGTGCACCCGAAGGACCGGGATGAGTAGCAGCGCTTGGCCCGCGGCAGCGTAAGACTTCACCTCCGCACCGCCTCCGACAAGAATGAGCGGTTCGCGGATAATCTTCAGCAGGTAATAGGAAGTCATCACAGTGAAGATGGTCGCCGCGAGCACGAGCGCACTCGCTGCTTCGCAACCTCGGACGTCCGTGAAAGGCCGCAGGAGACGGTCGAGGAGCTGCAGTTGCTCGGGGGCCTGTTCTCGGCGTTCTGGCATCACTGGTCTCAAGGAGAAGACGGCGGCGTCTCAAAACGGTCTGGGCGCTCGAGGCCAACAACCATCCACTGGCCGGAGTCCCGTGCGAGGTGAACACGGGCCGGCGAGGCTCTTACCGGGCGGCGGACGTCCACCACCAGGTAACGTTCTGAAGTCGCTGGAAGCACGGCACACGCCTGGTCGCCAGAGGCGTCAGTCGGTAGCCATTCCGGCTTCGCACCACCATTCAGGAGGGCAACGGCCGTTGCCTCCGACTTTGCTCCGTGATGGGGGGCGAGGTCAGTGAGACAAAGAGTCGTCTGCGCTCCAGCCTCTTTGAGCACGGGAGCAGTCAGCGAGGAAAGCACACTCAAGTACCGAGAGAGTGCCTGATCGCGCCTTGCCTTGAGTATCCTCGCCAGCTCTGAGGTGGTCACAGGGTTGGAGAAGCGAGCTTGTGCCACCACGGCGTCGATAGTGGCGTCATCGAAATGAACCATGATGCGGGCCATCCACGCGCCGTCCCGCACGGTCATCGCTTCGAAGGCGGGGTTTGGGTAACCCGGCTTCCACGTCGCCGCGTCGAAGTCGGCATCACTGAAGTATGCGAGCGTAGGACCGGTGGGACCGTAGTGCGCCCGCTCCCAGGGCCGCTCCACCAAGCCAAAGGTGATGAAGTCATTCATGCCTGCGCCAAGGTCAAGGTAGTACGTGTACCCGAGCCGTCGGGAAATAGGGTCCCAGTCCCACACGCTGCCGATGGTGTCGCCCCAGTCCAGGATGTAATGCTCGACGTAGCCTTTGCCGTCCTTGCCGACGACGAACATGGCAAGAGTATTTTGCGCACGGGCATCGAAATGGTTGAGCCAGGCGCCCAATACGCGCGAGCCACGCAATTCGCGCCGGTCCTGGTGCTTCACGACGTCGTTCGCATCGTCAGGACGAACGCCCTCGTAGTTCCAAGGGCCAATTGGCTTGCCCGGTAGCCATTCCGATGCCATCGCCCGGAAGCTGCCATCCGGGAGGTGCGGAGCGAGCTTAAGGAGCTGGTCGACGCGCTCCCGTGTAATCGACTTCCCGGCCACTGCCGACGCTTGCTCAGGGACCACCAACTGCTCTGCTGTGAAGAAGACGACGCGGTTGCAGGGCACGTGGAAGCCCGCTGCATGGTAGAACTTGCTGCCAACGACGTCCGCTGCCGTGGCGCGCTCGGGCTGGTTCGCATCGTCGAACTTCAGCAAATAGCGAGTCCCGTTGGCGTCGGTAATCTGGAAACCTGGATTTGCGCCGTCTTGCTTGGCGCCGGTTACCTTCCAGGGAAACGCAAGCTCCGGTGACGGCTTAACGCAGGGGCCCTGGCCGACCGCCTCCGGCGACATCGGCACACGGCCAATGCGATTGGTGAACCAACTCGAGTCGGGAACCTCATCGACGGCGTTGACGTTGACGGCCTGAACCCGCAACTCAACCGCAAACGTCGTAGTAACAGGGCGGAAGGCAAGGTTGTCGGCAGCATCCCAACCAAACGGCGAGAACGCGGTTGGGGGCTCTGGCAGGAAGGGCCGCCTGTCGTCATCGACCCACATCGGCTGCGCGACCGGGTATGGGCGCGGGGCTGCACAGCTGAAAAGCAGAGCAAACGCCGCCGTTATACGCCGCGTTCTCACCTGTCCTCCCCCGCCCCGCCGACTCAGCTCTACCAGGGCGGATTATCCGTTGCTCTGCCTTTCCGTCGCACAGCGGCCAGTCCCGCAACCCTCTCTTCCTATTCGTTCATTCGCACCCAGCGCAAGCAAGAGTCGCTTCGGACCTGCTCAAACACTGTTCCGCCGGGGACACCTGTGACGCGGGCTTGTCGGCACTCGGTTCCCCGCAACCGTTCTCCAGAGGCAATTCTGCGCCCCCGCCGCCTGGAGTGTGATCGCCGTATCCCAGGCGAGATGCAACAGCGAAGCATCGGCACGGTGCTTGCGCGTCGGTCGGTGGCGTCTGTCGTGCCAGCCAACTGCCACTGCTCTTTTAACCTCGGCGCCGGGAATAGATGCAACTCGAGTCGAATCTACTCGGCATGGGTGCCACATCGGGCACACCCCAACTCGCAGTTTCTGGAGATCAAACCATGAAGCGCATCGCACTAATTGTCGCCGCAGGCTCCTTGCTGGCAGCCCCTGTCCTCTTAGCTCAAACGGCGTCACAGTCCTCGCTGCCGCCGAGCGCCGAGACCGCATCGAGTGACACCGGTTCACACGTGCCACCTTCAGATGTCGCTCTGCCCAGTCTCAAGCGCCGGGCTCAGAACACCGGAATTCCGCAGAACAGGAGCACGGTCACCGGTTCGTTCGAGAATGGTCACGAGAGCACGATCACCGGTTCGCTTCTGGACGCTGATTCGGGCTCCCTCTAGCCTGCAGTGCGCTTTCCCAAGGCCAAATCGTCGCTGGCATAGCAGACACCGAGGAGTTACCGGCGTCGATTGCTATAGCAAACTAAGCGGCCTTCTCTGCCACGGCGAGTAAGTTCATGAGATTTCGAGCTGCGTCAATAACTTGAAGCGGCCCAATGCTGATCCAGTGGCGCTCGGATCTCTTGATCTCGCACTCCAGAATACTCCGTCTCTTGTTGATCGTTCATCTTGAGCCCTCAATTTTGGCAAAAGTTGTTCCGACTCCTCCTACGAATCGTTCGCGCGCTATTGATTGCTAGATTTGAACGCGGTTGAGACCTGGTTGGTCATTCGGCATCCAGTGCCGATACCGTCTGCAACGACCGTCACGACTGAGTCACTCAACACGACCGCGCCGCTCGCCTGCGTGATGGCGAAAGAGCCACAGCTCGTACCGGGTGTCGCTGGGAGGATTACGAACGACAAACCACGTCCTGTTCGTTCCATCGTCGTTCGTCCACACCCTTCACCAGCAGCCAGAAGATCATCAGTGCTGACACCAGGAGGCCGAAGCTTGCGAGGTAGAGGAACAGATTGTATCCGAGCGGCGGATACACGAACGTCATCCAGCCTAGGGCCGCAAGGAATGATACCGAGCCCAGCCATCGAGGCAGGAAGGTGGACTTGAAGATCAAGTAGCCTTGAATGGCGTCGCTGAACCCGAAGAATGCCAGACCCATCCCAGCAGCACGGTCATTCACGTTGAGCAACAGCAGGGACAGCGCTTGCACCTGTGCCATGCTGAAGACACCCAGGTAGTGCGCGCTTGCCGTGTTACCAAGCAGGAACAGAGGCGCGAGATAGAAGACGCGGCCAAAGGTCTTGATGCCGCAACCGGTCAGGCCCAAGGCCATCGACAGCAAAGCGACAGTCTTGTTCACCGGCGTGAGCAGGCGATAGAGCAAGACGGTCATCACGATCTGGCATGCCATCTCGATCATGTAGACGGTGAAGCCAAGCGTGTACAGGCTGCGGTGCGTAAGGATGTTGACGGCAGTGGCCGCAGCGTCGCCAGAGATGATCAGCCTCTCGCTGACAAAGCCCTGCGCGAGTATCCCTGTAATGATGGTGAGCAGGAAGAACAGCCCAGTCATCCTGGCCAGTACACGCGGTGACCTTTGTGCGATCGGTTCCGTCATTCCATTGCCTCCCGCATGCTGTCTCACTTGCGCATCAGCAACGCCGTCCGACTAAGCCTCGCGTCGCTCGAGGCCGATTTGGGGCACCTAGACAGGACTCGCGTCGGCGCTCGGTGCTCGCAAAGTAAGAGCGCGGCACACGAGCGTAGCAGCAGCCCGCCAAACCAGACGCATTATCTCGCCCCCGGGCCGTTCGAGACCGCATTAGATCGAACCTGGTGGGTGCATTACTTTTTCGGTGCAATCGAGCGCGTTTCCTCACCGGCATCCTTGTTCCACCCGTGGAAACGCGAGAGGTCGCCTGCATTCCACGCCTCACGGAGTCCAGGGATACTGAGATCCCAGTCGGGGCGAATTTCGCTCGTTACGGCACGCAGATCGTGCCAAAGATCGATGACCGACGGACGGCCCCAGAACCAGTAGCCGTTATAGATGCTGTAGATTACAAGGCGCGGCTTGAGAACGAGCGTATGCGGGATCATCGGATTGTGCTCGGGATCGGTGTACTCCTGGATGTCGAGATCCTTCTGAATTGTTCGATCGGGGTCCGAGAGGAAGGTCCACTCCGCTCCGACTGACGCACGGAACTCCTGAAGAGTATGGTGATCGTCGGTGGCGATAGTAGCGATCTGAGTGTAAGCCACTGCGATTTTCGGGTAGAACGCGGCGAGTTCCAAATGCTGCTGGTGTTCCTTTGGGCAATAGTGGCCGCGCGCAAGCGTAAGGATGAGCGGATCGTCGCCCTGCAGCTCGCTGAGCTTGCGCAGTTCGCCCTTGTGATCGGGCAGTTCGTAGTCGGGGAAATTGGCCCCGGGTAAAATATCAGAACGCATGCTTGGACTCCCCCGTTTCTCTCAAAGATCCAGAGTGACATCCGCGCTCGGCTGGGAACAGCATACGAGCGTGTTCCCAGCAGCGGGCCTTTCCAGCGGCTCAGGGTTATAACTCATCGATCCAGCAATCAGGCCAGTCATACAGGTATGACAGACTCCAGTCCGGCACGACCATCTGACCGGAACGTCGCACGCTTCGGCCAGTTCGAGCACGCTCGCGAATTTCGAATTCCAAGCGGCTGTAATGCCGCTACGCGCGAATGAGACTGCCGGGCCAGATCCGGGCGGTCCGAAAGGCAGATGAGGAGTGTGACGAACCTGCGCCATGCCAGGCGTAATAGGCTCGAGAGAGCCGAAAATTTCCGTGTGCACGTTCCCGGCGAGCACACCCCAGTTTCTCAGCCCATCGCGCATATTTTGCAAGAATGACGCGGGGCCACATAAATAGAAGTCACTGTCCTTTGCCACGCCGAGTTTTTCTAACAGAGGCGTGTCAATGTGCCCCGGAGCATCGAAGTCTGCCCCGACTTGGTCGCTTGCAGCCGGCCTGCTGTATACGATGTATCCTCGTCCGCGAGAGAGCTGTTTCAGTAATGAACGCGATTCTTCTGCAAATGGATGCTCGACGCGATTGCGCGCTCCAAAGATCCACCAGACCTCTCGTTGCGATCTTTGGGCAGCGAGTGCGTGCAGCATCGACATCACGGGCGTCGCGCCTACTCCAGCGCTCAGCAGGACCACAGGAGCTTGGCTGGGACGCAGAGTGAAGCTTCCGCGCGGCGCACTAACGTCCAATACATCGCCCGCTCGCGTACGGCTGCATAGAAATAAACTACCAACCCCATTCACTTCGCTTTTGACGCTGATGCGTAAATGATCTGAAAGGGGCAGATCAGACAACGAATAGCTGCGAAGAACCGGCTGTTTGCCCGCGTCGAGATGCAAGCGCAAAACTACGAATTGACCAGCTTGGAAAAGAGGAAGAGGCTGCCCATCGACTGGCGATAGAATGAAGGATGTTACGCTATCGCTTTCCTTTTTAATCTTCGCCACCCGCATCTGTCGAAAGCCGTCCCATGCTGGTGCTTGTGCCTCATCTGCTAGTCCTGGATTCCCCACCGTAGTTGTAAGGTTCAGGTCTTGTTGGAGCATTGCTTGAAACGAAGTCTTCCAACCCTTGCTAAGTGCAGGGACCCGCAGAGCGCGTTGCAGCTCCTCGCTGGAATGTCCTGGCAAATACAGGAGACCGTCGACCTCAGCAACACTGGTTCGCTCTGGACCGTCAGAGAGTTTTACAATGTCGTCGCCCGCACCAACCTTTCCCTCCTGCAACACGCGAAAATAAAAGCCTGGTCTTCGACGTTCTACGAGAAGCGCCGCCATGCGCGGTTCATTCATGCGGATGCCCACGCGGAAGCACGTTACGCGGGGCTGTGACACTTCAAATATCGCATCACCAATGCGGTATCGATCGCCGATGCAGACCTCGTTATCAGCAAGCCCCTCAACGGTGAAGTTTTCTCCGAACTGGCCGAAACCAAAGTCTGAGCGGCCGAGCAAACGCTCCCAGTAGTGATAGGAGTCCATCTGATAAACAAACACGGCGCGTTGCTCTCCCCCGTGTCCCGCGAGGTCGGCTTGCGCATCGCCATCGATATCGAGCTTGCGCACCATACGCCGGTCCGTCACCGGGGATTTCCAAATCGCTGTGCGGACATTTTGGCCGTTCCATGTCACGTCACGCGGCAGACCGACATTCACTGAAAGTAATCGGGGCATGCCTACCTCGTCGAAGCCCAGCGTTCGGCTAGAATTACTTTAACTGTCGTGTATCGGGCCAGCGTCTCCATAGCCCACGTCCAGCAGTGCCTGCATTGATTCGCTTCAGTGAGTCAAATCATGTGTTCGTCGCGGTCGACGTCATGCCGAACTGTGGTTCACACTACCGCAAGACAATTTCGGGCTACTGCATTAGTAACTTGCCGGCGAGCCAGTAATCCACACTGAACTTTCCCGGACCAGAGCAGAGCAGCCAGAGGAAGAAGAGCACGTACAGGACTTCCGGCAGGTAGAGGAAATCGTCGAGCCAGTTGAGAGGTGAGAGTCCCTTAGGTAAGGTGGAGACCGCTGCGGTTAGGGTCGCAACAATCATATCGACCAGTAGAGCCACGCAGGCCAGGCTCGAGAGAAACCCCACGGCCACCAAGGTTCCGCCAACGAACTCGACAGCCGACACGAAATAAGCCATCTGGTGGGGAAACGGGACTTTGGCCTTAACGAGCGTTTCGTAAACAGGTTTCGTGCCGCCGCCGACAAACAACTTGTTTGCCCCCGATATTGCGAAGAACAGTCCAATCGAAACGCGTACCAGCAGGATGGCGTATTGTTCCAAGTCACTGCTACCCGACAACGCAAATTGGACCAACAGTTTCCAATCCACCTCTTGTCCCTCCATCGAAGAATGTGCTGTGACGAAAGCTCACGTCCTACACGGCGACGTCTTCAGTAACCGCGTCAATGAGGACTTGGCTGGTTTCTGGCGTCATCTCTGTTTTCGACGTCAGCCAATTCTCGCGCCTCCAGATTATGTGTCCATCCGTTCGACCCATTGAGCGCGCGATGCGGGCGCCACGAATGGATCCGCAAAGTACTGGGTTTCGCGCGCAACCTTGTCACCCCTGAATTCCATGATGCTCACGGTGTAGGACGGCTTGCCGTCATATGTCAGTATGAATTCGGTGACCCAAAGATCACCGCTGCCAATGATTCGTCGGACCGTAAACCGCTTTTTGCTCGGCTGACTAGCGCGTTGGTTCTGTATGTTGCGTCGACCGCGAGTTCGCTCCCCTGACTGCGGATAATCCAGCACCGCGTCCTGGAGATAGATACGGTGCTCCGTCTCAAAATCATTGGCATCGGACGCCGCCCAATGCTGGTCCAGTGCCGCACGGATCTCTTGATCTCGGACTTCAGAAGCCTGTTCCGATTTTTGTTGATCGTTCATCTCGAGGCCTCAATGTGAGTAGAAGCTGTTCAGACTCCTCCTACGAATTTGGTTTCGCGGATCGTCCTTCGCGGTTGGGACTCATCGGGCCTCTCTCGAGCGCACAGGTCCCTGAATGAATGCGCTGGACCATCACGAGGAAGCCCGGCTAATGCGGTAGCCGGCTTCAGCCAACGCGCGACTCATGTACTGAGCGTACCACTGCGGCCAGTCTGGGTCGGGCTTGCCCACCTCCTTCTCGTGGAGTCCGTGGGCCGCCGCCGTGCGTTTCAGAAGATCTAGGAGGATCTCGGTCGTGTTCAGTTCCATGGTTTGTTCCCTCCGGTCACGGCCCAGGAGGAGGCGAGCCACGTCCGGGAAGTCGCTGCCTGATCTCCTGCAACAACCAGCCGTTCCCGTCGGGGTCGCTGAAGGCGGCGAAAGAGGCGTACGATTTTCGTTCCGGATTGGGCCCGGGAAGCCTCGCGGCGGTGCCCGCGTGATGGAACACTCCGCCCGCGTCGTGGAAGACGTCAGAGACCGCAACACCACGGCCCGTGAGCTCGGCGCGCGCCGTCTCGATGTCGAACACCGCGAGATGCAGACCCTGGAGCGTTCCCGGCGCGGAGGTGGTGATGCCCTTCCCGAAAATGATCGAGGCCGCGGAACCCGGGGGCGTGAATTGCACGACCCGGAATTCGGGTCCCGTCGCGAAGTCGGCATCGAGACGCCACCCGAGCAATCTGTAGAAGCGCTTCGCTCGGTCGACGTCGGAGACCGGAACTACCACGATTTCGAGCTTCATGTCCATGAGATACCTCCCCTTAGGCACTGCCCGTTCAGGCCCCCACGCTTCCTTTCGAGTCCGTGTTCAAGACTCTTCGCGCCAGCGATTGTAAACAACCGGGGACCTGAGACGATATCCCTAGAGCGAACGCGAAAAGACGTTGCATGGACGACCGCGTTAGGTGGTCAACTCTTTGGTCAGGTCGGGCGACTCAGGGCACAGAACCTGCCTAGAACCGTCACCCGTCACAAACGAGTTAAGGCCGGCGACGACATGGGGCGCCGCTACCCCGCGAATTCCCGGACGAGCTGCGCAATCTGGCCGGCAGCGGTATCGAGCGCGAAGTGCCCAGCATCAAGGACACGTACATCTGCATTCGGAACATCCCGGCGATAGGCCTCCGGCTCCGAGATGTCGAACGAAGGGTCATACCGCCCCCAGATGACAAGCAGTCGCGGCTGAGCCTCACGCATCCAGGCTTGCCATCGCGTGTAGGATTCGACGTTGGTCCGATAGTCGTAAAAAAGGTCGCTTTGAATGTCCGATTGCCCGGGCTGACTCAAAAACGCAAATTCGTCGGTCCAGAGATCCGGGTCATAACACTCGACCCTTGGATCATTTCCGACATGCCGCGCCCGAGTGGTTGACATCGATAGGAAACTCGCTCGAAACGCAGCTTCGTTCGCTGCTCGACGCGCCCAGAACGCCCGCCTCGGCTCCCAAATCGCTCCCAGGCCTTCGCTATGGGAGACCGCGTTCTGGACAATGAGTGCTTCGATATTTCCCGGCTTCGCCAGTGCCATCCGAAAACCCACGGGACCGCCATAGTCCTGCATGTAGAGCGTGTACCGCGAGAGCCCGAGCACTTCAGTGAAGTCGCTTACGATTTCGGCGCAATGGTCGAACGTGTAATCAAATGTCCTGGGGTCCGGCCAATCGCTCTGCCCGAAGCCTGGATAGTCAGGCGCGACAAGGTGATAGCGGTCCGAAAGCCGGCCAAAAAGCGGCTCGAACATGCGTGAGGAAGAGGGAAAGCCGTGAAGAAAGAGAATCGTTGGCGCTTCGCGCGGGCCAGCTTCCCGATAGAAGATCGAGAGCTCGTCGACCTTGACGTACCGATAAGCAACGTGATCAGACATGGGTTACCCGATCCTAATCCGAATCCCATCCGGCCGAGCGCTAACCGTACTTCAACTCGGTGCTCTGTCCGACCTCGATAATATAACCGTCAGGATCGCGGATGTAGCAGCGAATCTCGCCGTACTTGGGTATTGGCTCCGTGATGAACTCGGCTCCCCGACTTTTCCACAATTCATAGCACGCTTGGATATCCGCAACGCGGATATTCATAAAGCTGTTGATCTTATCCGGGTCGGCGGGGACGCTGAGCGTTACCGACGGCTTGTCCGGAGTCGGCCCGCCCCCGACGTTGACAATCAGCCAAGTATTCGCGATCTGAATGTGCCCAGACGCTCCCCTGGTGTCGCCCCTGCTCAGAATGCGGCCGCCGAAGACCTTTTCATAAAAATCAGCCGATCGGTCGATGTCGGCGACGGTGATGAACAGTGTGACGGTGAACCCGTCTCGCGGAGGCATCTCGTAGATCTTTTGGTCGATTTGTACGCTGCTCATTGACAGCTCCGATTCCAATAAATTACTCAGCTGCCGATTCTGGTTCTTCCCTCGTTTATATTGCTGCTGACTAATCTGGCGGGAAAAATAGTCAATACATAATCGCGTCAACGATGTCATTCACCGTGGACAGCCGCGCCCTACGCGTCGCCTGCTGCTGCCGACGGGCTTCGAGTTTCGGGCTGCGCTGCACAGGGTCCGCGTGGAACCCTCAAGGGCTCATCGGGCTGCTACTTGCCCTTCGCTGCCGCCAAAATGACCCTCGCCACGTCCGTGGGGACGCGCGAGCACCTGGCGGGAAACACCTCACCCGATGAGTTGGGTTGGCCTGCCATCAGCAGCGAGCCTATTTCTGTGATTGCGCGCGCAGTGATTTGAACGACGCTCTCATCTCGACGGAAAAGACTTCAGGCTGTTCCCACGCCGCGAAGTGGCCACCTTTATCGACTTTGTTGTAGTAGATGAGCTTCGGGTACGCCCGCACTATCCAACTCCGCGGCGCTTGATAGAGCTCATCTGGAAAAGCAGTGATAGCGACCGGGATGACGACGCCTTGGGGCGCAAAAAAGGCGACCTGCCTCAGGGGGACCTCGTGGAGTGTTTCCCAATAGAGGCGAGCCGCCGAGACCCCGCTGTTTGTCAACCAGTAGAGCGTGACGTTGTCGAGGATGTCGTCTCGCGTCAGGCCTTCCTTCTGGCCCTTAAAGACGCGCGCGATGAGCTCATAACTTCTAGCGTCGTGGTCGAGCATCCAAGCGGCGAGACCGATCGGCGAATCGTCGATTGCGTAAAGCGTCTGCGGGCGTTGGCTCATCTCCTGGGCGTACGCCAGGCCGGTCCTATAGAAAGAGTCGAGCTGCTCATAGGCATGACGCTCGTCGGCTGAGAGGCCGGCTGGCGCCGGGCTGCTCGACAAGAGCGCCTTTGCAATGTCGGTCGGGACGGCGGCAGGCATGTTGGTGTGAATGCCGAGCAGTTCCGGAGGCGCAAGCAGGGCCATCTGCTCGGTGACCGCGTTCCCCCAATCGCCTCCCTGCGCCACAAACCGCGTGTAACCGAGGCGCTTCATCAGGACGATCCAGGCGCGCGCGATCTGAACCGGGTTCCAACCACCAGCGGTGGGCTTTCCTGAAAACCCATGACCGGGCAATGACGGAATCACAACATCGAAGGCATCCGATGCAGTTCCGCCATGTGCGGTTGGATTCGCCAGCGGATCAATGATTTTCAACTCCTCAATGATCGAGCCCGGCCACCCGTGCGTTAGGATGATCGGCAACGCATTCGGATGTTTGGAACGAACATGGATGAAATGAATCTCCAGTCCGTCGATGCTCGTTGTGAACTGCGGAAGGGTATTTAGCCTCGCTTCGAACTTCCGCCAATCGTAATGGTCGTGCCAATAGCGCGCGAGTTCGCGCATCGTCGCGAACTGCACTCCTTGCGAATCATCCGTTACCGTTTCCCCCGACGGCCACTTCGTCGCGGCGATCCGCCGACGCAGGTCCGCAAGAGCTTCGTCGGATGCATGAAAGTGGAACGGGCGGATTGCGGCGGTGCCACTTTCGGGTTGGGTCATCGTGCTCATTGTTTGAGCCATCGTAGCCTCCTTGTGAAGTGAGCGCGCTCCGTTCCGTTGAACCGCCATCGCCAGCTTCGTGGGAAACAAGCTCGTGTTAGCGCCGGCGGCGTCCGGGGCAGCAGCTGCCGTGCCGTGTACAGCGACTGCCATCAGGCCGAAGGCACTCGCGGCTGCTGCCAGAGCCGCAAGAAATTGACGCATCCTATGAGAAGCGCCCGCTGCTGCGGGTTCGTCGCGTGATGTTACCGTGGATGCGATTCTCCCCCTTGTCATGGAGCCCTCCTCACCAACGGCTGGTTGTAGAAGAACGAAAAATGGCACTCGGCTGTCAACTAGCAGACAGCCGTATCAGTAGATGTCTGAGGCAAAGCGCCAAGCTTGTCCCAATCCTTGAGCCCGCTACCACTGGACAAAGGTTTCGTCCGGCACCTTGGACTCAGTCGACGCATTTTTCGGACGCGGTGCGAGCGTCGACCCCTCGGCATACTATTTCCAAACCCATGTCCCGCTTTGAGACCGGTCACCCGAAGTACGCATTCTTGAACCGCCTTCTTGCCGTTTCGAGCGGCGATCGGCGAGGCGGAGGCCCCATCTACACCATTTACGCGCTTCTATGAGGCGCCCGTGCATGCTCGAAGACGAGGCATTCTCAGTTTTGTCGTGTTCGCGACACTCGCCGAATGCGCAAAGGTGCCCTTCACAGCTCCCTCTTTCGGCCGGCCGAGTGACACTGTAGAAAACGGGCTCGGCCGCCCGGTTCGCCCCGTAAGGAGGAGCGATGAGTCTTATAGATAAGGCGCTAGAAGCAAATTGCAACTACGCAAAACACTACAATCCAGCGCTGGGGAAGCCCCCGGCCCCAAAATCGTAGTTATAACCTGCATGGATCCTCGCCTCTCAGACCTTCCTGGAATCTTGGGTCTGCCACAAGCCGATATCGACGTCATCCGCACCGGGGGATCGGTGGTAACGGAAAATGTTCTCGGTGAGCTTGTCGTCTCTAATCGTGTACTCGGAAGCACGGAGATACTGCTTCTCGACCACACCGGCTGCGGGTTCACCACATTCACTGATGACGAGCTGAACGCGAAGCTGAGCGCTCTGACCGGAGATGCTTCCCCCGCTCCGATGCGCTTCTTCTCCTATAAGGACCCCGAGGTAAACACCCGGGAGCAGATCAAGAAAGTCAGGTCGCATCCCTGGATCGCCAAGGGCGTCCCGGTCCGCGGCTTCATTTTCGACGTGGAAACCGGCAGATTGCGCGAAGTCAAGCTACTTGACAACGAGCGCGCCGGCTGACTCGCGCTCCACTCTTTCCCTCGTTCACAGATCGCACATTTTTTTTCTCTTACCAAGAGTCGAAATGATGAAGAGAGCTCTCCGCGGATTTAATCTCGCTTCGAAACCAAGCGGCGACGGGTGTGTGGAGTGCCTGGCGTCACCGAAAGGTTGGTGGTTTCATCTCCGTCGGTGTGCAGAGTGTGGGCACATCGGATGCTGCGACAGTTCCCCGAGTCAGCACGCATCGAAGCACGCGGCAACAACGGGGCATCCGATCATAGCCAGCTTTGAGCCGGGTGAGGACTGGTTCTTCGATTACGAGAAGCTTGCGATGATCAAAGGTGTGGAATTGCCTCCGCCCCTCGCGCATCCCGATAGTCAGCCCGTACCTGGACCCGCAGGAAAGGTACCAGCCAACTGGGAATCGCTCCTGAACTAGCTTCCCGTTATAGAAGAGCCCGCACATTTAACGCTTTCCTTGAAGCTGAACGTTTCGAGTCGCATCCTACTCATCGACAACAGCAGGCACCCCTTGAATTTATCTGACGCTCCGATCGCACACGAAGGCTTCTTTGCAACTTACTTCTTCACGGTGAGCGACCAGGAGAAATCGAAGGACTTCTACGTCCGAATTCTTGGCGGGACAGTAATCACACCAGACAATCCCTGCTACATCAAGCTGGCTAATACGTGGATCATTCTCAATTCCGGAGGTGGCCCGACTCCCGACAAACCAGAGGTCCTTCTCGAAACACCGTCGGATCTGAACAGAGTAAGCAGCTTCCTTAATTTACGCGTCGCCGACATCTGGGCCTGCTACAGAGAATGGGGCGGCAAAGGGGCAGTATTCCTCACCGAGCCATTAGACAATCACGGCTGGGAGTGGCGCTGCTACATGCGTGATCCTGACGGCTACCTCATCGAGGTCGGCCAGTATACTGAGAGCGCGCTCGATTGGTTTAAAAACTGCAGTTCATTTGCCGAGCGATAAAAAGGTCGACCCGCGATACAACTACGTTTAGCCCGGTACTTTAGCGCTTAGGCCATTCGCGCATCCGCGACGACGCGCGAGCGTCGGTCCGAGCGGATGGGGGCTCTCACGACGGAGCGCGAGTGCCACGTTACGCTTTGCGGCTACACTAGCGCTCCGCGGCAGCAGTCAGGTCGGACGCGGACTTCTAAATACAAACGAATCCAGAGTCTTAGGAGCAGGAAAAAGGGATTTGAACCCTCGACCCTCGCCTTGGCAAGCCGTTTGGAACCGAGTTCAGGGGCTACCGATGCTTTGCAAGACTCCCCTACATCTTAAGCACCGAGATATTGAGTCGAACGGCCGACTCCAACGGCTCCCAGTTTTCGCATCCAATGACTCGCTTTCCAAACACAAATGTGGACGAGGTCCAGACACACCCGACTTCAACTCTTCCAGGTCCAGGTATCCACGAGCGTCGCGCATCAGCAATGTCATCCGCGTGCAGCGTGCCGACCTCGAGGTCTATCGCCAGAAAGTTCTTCGAAGTGGAACCCAAGCTCAAGGCAACGGCCTCCATCTCCAGCAGTTGAAAAAGGCGCTCGCGTGCTCTAAATAAGACCGTATGAGCCGGGTAGGTACTTGGGTCTCAAAGCAGGCGAGAGTAGTGCGCGACTACGTTCCCCAATACGCGGACCCGATTCAGCTCGAGCGCGGGCAACAGGTGACCGTGGGAGTGGAGGATGAAACCTTCCGAGGTTGGAAATGGTGCAGAGCTTCGGACGGTCGTGAAGGCTGGGTTCCGGTGGAAATCATTTCGGCCGAGGGCTCAAAGGGAGTCATGCTCGAGAGTTACTCTGCCGTCGAACTCAGTGTCATCTCCGGGGAAATCGTAACGGTGGAGCTGGAGCGCCCCGATTGGTTGTTGGTGCGCAGCCGCGATAAGAAGGGTTGGATTCCCGCCTCGCATGTAGAGGCATTCGAGTAGACCCTTCAGACAGCTCCGAGCCGTACGCCTCAAGTCCGAGTCAGCTCCTCGAGGACCGTAGTGAATACGCGCCAGGGTTTACCGGTTGCTCGGTGGAGTCCAATAGCGCATGGATGATTGCTAATGAGGTAGGCCTCGAATTCACGGGAGTTCACCTCGCCTGCCTCCTGACGTGTCGCGGAGGCAGTCAACTCGGGGTGCAACATCCCTCGGTCACCGGCGAAAGCGCAGCAGCCGGCGTGAGTTGGAACTACGGCTTCCTCGGCCATTGCTCGACAAATGGCTTGAAGCTTCGAGGCCAGTCCCATTTCCATCACCGAGCAAACAGGGTGGACGCAGACCGACTTTAGTCGACGCCTAAGTTTGAGCTTTGGCAGAAGCTCATCGTGAACAAAGTTCACGCTGTCAAAGACACGCATCGCGTCGAACCGCGTCTTGTTCTCAGGCTTGAGCAGAGCCCGGCTGGTACGAATCCCCTGGGTACAAGAGCTACCTTCGACCACGACCGGCAACCGACCGCCGTCTGTCCACCGCCAGAGGCGCTCCACTGTACGATTGCTCATTTCTGCGTCACCGACGCGGAAACCCTTGGAGTGCCATGGCGTGCTGCAGCATGTGCCGTTGATGTCGTCGGGAATATGGACGCTGACGCCAGCCCGCTCGGCCAAGGCGACGAGAGCTTCGGGGGCGCTTGGTCGCTCGGGCTCTCCGTCGATGCGGCCAAAGATGCGCACCATACAGGCCGGGAAATAGATGACCTGCGCGCCAACTGCAGAAGTGCGAGGAAGCGGGCGTGCGAGATGGGGCACATCCGCGCTCCATCCTGGAACCCACTCCTCGCCAACAATCGCCCGGACGGCATCGGTAAGAGCGCGCATGCCCGACGTGCCTATGACGCTGGCCAGACCGTGCCCGGTGGCGACTGCGGCCCGGGCCAGTCGCTCCACCGCACCTGCGTTCCGTGAAACTGAACGGGCGACCCACGAAGCCGCTCGCGAATGGCTTTCGGCGCGGAACCGCTTCACCAAGGCACCAGTGTCGATTGAGACGGGGCACCGCGTCTGACACATGCCGTCTCCGGCACAAGTCTCCAACCCCGCGTAGATGTAGTCGCGCTTCAGTGCTGCGAACTCCTCCGATTGCTTCGCGGCGCCTTCCTGCCGTATCAATTCGCGCCGAACAACGATGCGCTGGCGCGCTGTCAATGTGAGCTCGCGACTTGGGCAGACGGGTTCGCAATAGCCGCACTCGATACACATGTCAGCTTCGGGTTCGATGGACGGGAGCGATTTTAGGTCACGAAGATGGCCCCTTCGGTCGTTGCTAAGAATAACGCCAGGATTGAGCAGCCCGTCCGGGTCAACAAGAGCTTTGAGGTGGCGCATGATGGCTAGCCCCTCGGGTCCCCATTCTGTTTCTACAAAGGGGGCCATGTTTCGGCCCGTGCCGTGCTCGGCCTTCAACGCACCGCCATGCTTCGTCACTACCAGGCTGACGAGGTCGTCGATGAACGCCGCATACTGGTCTATGGCTGCTTGGTCGTTGAAGGACTGGGTAATGACGAAATGGAGGTTACCGTCCTTGGCATGTCCGAAGATGATGGCGTTGTCATACCGGTGCTTTTGGAAAAGCTGCTGGAGGTCGACTGAAGCGTCAGCCAATCGCTCGATTGGAAAGCAGACGTCCTCAATAATGACCGTGGTGCCACTTTTTCGGACGCCTCCCACCGTGGGGAACAGTCCTTCGCGGATATGCCAATATTGCTCTTGAAGGCGCGCGTCTTGGCTGAAGTGGGCGGGTACGAGTAGCGGCAGCTTGGCGGCCACAGTCTCGGCTGCAGTCACCATTGGGGGAAGCTCGCTGTCACGGGCCGTTTGGAATTCGCAGAGCAATGCGGCTGCTCCAGCGGGAAGCTGGGCCACGTTCTCCGGCATGCCTGGCTTGCCAGCTGCCGCTCGGAGGCTGGCCGAATCCATGAGCTCTAGCGCGCGTGCTCCCGCATCCCGGAACGGTGCGATGGCTGCGCAGGCAGCATGAATGTTTGGGAAGAAGAGTAATCCCGTAACTCTGAAGGGCAGCACTGGAACGGTGTCGAAAAGCGCCTCCGCAATGAAAGCGAGAGTGCCTTCAGAACCGATGAGGACGTGCGCAAAGATGTCGACCGGACGCTCGTAGTCCACAAACGCGTTGAGCGAATAACCAGTGGTGTTTTTCATCCGGTATTTTGAACGGATACGGCCCAGCAACTCAGGTTGCGCCAAAATGCGAGACCGCAGGTCGCGCAATCCTTGATGCAGCGCCGGTTCCTCGTTTCGCAATCGGTCGTCCGCGTCGGGCTGGCCCGTGTCTATGCAGGTACCCGAGGGAAGCACGAAGGTGAGCGAACGCACCGTGTGGTAGCTGTTTTGCTCAACACCGCAGCACATCCCGCTACTGTTGTTCGCAAGGATGCCTCCGATGGCGCAGGTACGGATGCTGGCTGGGTCCGGCCCGAGCTTCATGCCGAATGGCCGCAGTAGCGCGTTGACGTGGTCGCCAATCATTCCCGGCTGAGTGCGAACACGCTTTCCGCGGTCCTCGACTGTCGCCTGGCGCCAATGGCGCGCCACTTCAACCAAAAGTCCATCTGAGAGTGACTGGCCAGAGAGGCTGGTACCAGAGGCGCGAAAAGTGAGCGGAACTTGCCGAGCACGACTCAACCGGAACAGCTTCTGCACCTCCTCGACGCCCTGGGCGAGGACCACGGCCTTGGGGACAAGGCGGTAGAAGCTTGCGTCCGACGCAAAAGCGATGCGGTCGATAGGACGCGTCAACACGCGACTCTCCGGCACAACCCTCTGCAGCTCGGCAACGAGGTCCGGATCTGGGGGCGACAAGTCCGTTGGAGAGGGCGCCATTCACAACGGAGCAAACAGCATTTTTGGCCGTCAAGCCACGCCGTAGTTTCTCAGCCGACGCGAAGCCGCGCTTGCAATGGTATTCTGCGCTGAGTCGAATCGACGCTCGTGGGCCATGCTGACAGCGCTGCTGACAGACATTCACGGAAACCTCGAGGCTCTTTCGGCCTGCATCGACCACGCACGCCGCCTCGGGGCAGAGCGGTATGCCTTCCTCGGGGATCTTGTGGGCTACGGGGCTGACCCAGGCCCTGTCGTAGATGTCGTTAGGGCGTCGGTGGCTCACGGCGCGACCGCGGTGCTCGGCAATCACGACCAAGCCGTAACGCAACAATTGCGTCCGTCCATGACTGCGGACGCGAGAAGAGTGATCGAGTGGACCCGTGCACAACTCGACGCCGTCCAGCTCGCGTTTCTTGGGGGCTTACCGTTAGTCGTAGAGGAGAACAGCCACTTGTACGTGCATGCCAATGCTTGGGACCCGGGCCGGTGGGAGTACATCCATGGCCGAAACGATGCTGGCCGGAGTCTCAGAGCAACGGACTGCCAAATTACATTCTGCGGGCACGTGCACGAGCCAATGCTGTACCAGATGACGGACGCTGGGCACGTAACGGATTTCCGACCGGTGGCAGGTATGGGAATCCCGCTTGCACGCCGTCGGCGCTGGCTCGCCCTTCCCGGTTCCGTTGGGCAACCGCGCGACGGGATTCCTGCGGCCTCTTATGCCGTGTTCGAGAGTCAAACTGCGGTTCTGACCTTCTTTCGTGTTCCGTTTGATACGGAAGGCGCCGCGCGAAAGATCCGCCAGGCGGGGCTTCCCGAGGGGCTTGGACTTCGTCTTGAGGCGGGGACTTGAGCGGATGGTTGCATCCAACCTCCAGCCGGGAATGCTCATCGATGGCTTCCGGCTGGACGAGCGGATTCATCGGGGAAGCATGGCGACCATTTGGCGCGTTTCGCGGCCCGAGAGTGGCCAGCCTTTGGTAATGAAAATGCCCCTCGTTAGCGCAGAAGACGACCCCGCAGCCATCGTTGGCTTCGAAGTCGAGCAGATGATTTTGCCGATCCTCTCGGGCCCACACGTCCCGCGTTTTATCGCCAGCGGCGATTTTTCGAAGCAGCCGTATATCGTTATGGAGCTCATTCCTGGTCACTCACTCAGAGACCGTCTGGGAAGCGCTCCGCTGCGAGCTGACGAGGTGGCAGCGATCGGGACACAAGTGGCCCTGGCGCTGCATGACCTCCACGGTCAGCAGGTCATCCACTTCGACTTAAAGCCGAGCAATGTCATGTTCCGCGAGAGCGGGGCGGCTGTACTCGTCGATTTCGGTCTCGCGAGGCATGACAGCCTGCCCGACCTGCTGGCGGAGCAATTCCGGATTCCAATGGGCACCGGGCCCTACATCTCCCCTGAACAGGTGCGGGGCGTTCGCAACGATCCACGCTCTGACCTCTTCGCGCTTGGGGTGGTCCTTTACCATTTCGCAACCGCGACTCGTCCGTTCGGAGCCCCGACTACTATCCGAGGATTGCGACGACGCCTTTATCGCGATCCGGTCCCTCCTCGCGCAGGTTGTCCGAGTTGTCCGCCCTGGTTGCAGGAAATCATTTTGCGCTGCCTGGAAGTGGATCCGCGGCAACGCTACGAGACCGCCGCCCAGCTCGCTTTCGTTCTACAAAACCCGGAACAAATCCGGCTAACAGATCGAGCCCAGAAGCTAGCTCGGGACGGAGCGTTCACTGTCGCACGACGCTGGTTCCGGACGTTGGGAGCCGAGCCTGACTCACGGCAGTCGGCGTCCAAGCAGCTTTCAAATGCGCCCATCGTTGTCGTCGCTGTGGATCTGGCCCAAGCGTCGGAGGCTTTGGCTGCGGCGCTCCTCTCGACGGTACGAAGCGTGCTCGAGGCACAATCTGGCGCCCGACTGGCTTGCATCACGGTGCTGAGGACCTCACGCATCGCTTTGGAACTCAACATTGACGACGAGGGGCGCAACCTTCGGGTCATGCGACTGGTCGAGCTGAAGCACTGGGCCCGGCCACTGGGGATGTCAGAAGGCAAGATTACCCACCACGTCCTGGAGGGTCCCGATCCGGCGCGGACCATCGTCGAGTTTGCAAAAGCCAACCGCGTTGATCACATTGTTATTGGGGCACGGGGTAGTTCGGCGCTCCGGCGCTATCTCGGGAGCGTCTCCTCTCAAGTTGTCGCCGAAGCTACATGCAGCGTGACGGTGGTCAGGACACGGGAGCCAGCTCTGGAGGATGATGGGGGTCCGTAGGCCAAACTGGCGACTCGCGCGAAAAATGTCGTTGTCAACAGCGGAAGCGCAAGGTGCAGAGGGCCGACTCGTGGCGCGAAAGGCGTCGCCTTGAACGCTTTCCGTCGCGGCCGTGGTCTGGATGGACCGAGAAGTAGAATGGCGTTTTCGCGAAGGACGGGCGTCGTCGGAGAGGGATGAGCGACCGTTCCGGCGGCGTTTCGATTTGTTTACTGTGCACCGGTTTCACGCGCTTTTCGCCGAGCCCACATCAGTCGGGCTTGTCGCTCCTGCTGATCGCCCGCTCCTTGGACTTGAATGCGGCCGTGGCTGCTCGGGACGGTCTCGCGGACTGCTTCAGACGCCAGAGCGCGCCGCCAAGTTCTGGCGGCTTTTCTGTCGCGGCGCACCGCCTGTCTTTAGGCGGGAGAGTCCGCTGGGAAGGTGAGTTGTAAAGCGCAGATGCCGGCCTCCGGCAAGGGCACTTCGGAAACGCCGACGCGGCGAAGTACGCCAATCATCCCGTGGTTGCTCGCCAAAACATCGGCCCGGAGCCCCTTCACCCCGTTGCGTTTTCCAACGTCCACCAGGCGACGCACCAGCGCAGTACCCACCCCGCGCTTCTGCCACCCCTCGGCGACGACAATTCCGAGTTCTCCCATCCGGCTCGTCTGGTCTAGGTCGTAGCGTGCGACGCCGAGTAGGCTGGAGTCCTCGAGGCGCTCAGCCACCAGCGCGCAGCTGCTACGTGGGTCGGTATCCAGCACCGCCAACACCTCGGACCGAGGATGCACTTGGCGCGCTGTGAAATAGCGCTGGTAGACGCTCTCTGGTGAGAGGGCATAGAGCAGAGCATGCACTTTGCTTTCGTCCGTCTGCCGGGCGGCACGCACCCGGACGTGGGCGCCGTCAGCAAGCACCTCATCCCAGTGGCGCGTCTCGAAAGGGACCTTTGGCACGGGCTGGTCTGGAAGCACCCAATGCCGCCCCTTGGCGGCGTTAAGGAGCTCCTCACGATGGTCTGGGTGCGCGATGGCGACCAACGCCAAAGCGCGCTCCCGTACGGATTTTCCCCACAGGTCGGCGACACCGTACTCGGTGACGATGTAGCGCACGTCACCCCGGCTCGTGACCACGGCCGCTCCTTCCGGGAACACGGCCTGGATGCGGCTCACTGTCCCGTCGCGCGCGAGCGACGGGAAGACGATGAACGAGCGGCCGCCCTTGCTGCGGGCCGCCCCCCGGACAAAGTCCACCTGTCCGCCGATGCCGGAATAGAAGCCACTCTCCAGCGTATCCGCGGCCACTTGGCCGGTCAGGTCCACCGATAGCGCGGTGTTAATGCTGACCATGCGGTCATTCCGCGCGATGACTTGCGGATCATTCACCCAGTCACTTGGGCCCATATGCAGCTGCTCGTTCTCGTCCGCCCAGGCGTAGAGCGCGTCACTGCCCATGAGGAACGAGGCCACCAGTTTTCCAGGGAGCAGCGACTTGCGCCGCCCGGTGACGGCCCCCGCGCGCACCAAGTCTAGAATTCCGTCGGACAGCATCTCGGTGTGGATGCCGAGGTCCCGGTGGCCGCGCAAAGCCTTGAGAATGGCGGACGGGGCGCGGCCGATGCCAACTTGAAGTGTGGCGCCGTCCGGCACGAGGTCCGCCACCGTCTCTCCAATCGCGCGGGAGACGTCGTCTGGCTCGGGCGGTAGGCGCTCGAGCAGTGGAGCGTCGACGGGCACCAGCGCGGCGCAGCGGTGGAGGTCAATGCGGGTGTCGCCCCGGGTTCGGGGCATGCGAGGGTTTACTTCGGCGATGACAATTCGGGCGGAGTCCACCGCGGCCCGCACCACGTCCACGCTCACACCAAGGCTGCTGTAGCCCTCCGCATCCGGCAGGCTCACCTGGACGAGCGCCGCGTCCACCGGAGCCCGTCCGCTGCGGAGCAAGTCGGGAATTTCGGAGAGGAACACAGGCGTGAAGTCTGCCCGCCCCTCCCGTACCGCGGCGCGGGTATTTGCACCGATGAAGAAGGCGTTGTGGCGAAAGCGGTCTGCACACTCGGCTATGGCGTATGGCGCAGGCCCAAGGGTGAGGATGTGTACGATTTCGTTGTCGGCGAGCTGGGTGCCGCAACGTACCATCGCGTCCACTAGGCGCACCGGCTGCGCTGCACCCGAACCGATGAAAATCCTGCGTCCTGGCCGCAGGAGCCGAATAGCCTCTTCGACGGTAGCAATACGGTCTGCAAAGCGCTGGCGCCAGTCCAAGCCAAGTCCGGCACCGCTCGCTTCGTGGTTCACTGTCATGAAAGCCTGTCCCTTAGAGGCCAAGGCGACCTCAAGTCCGTAGTCGCAAGTCTTGTGCGGGCGTATTGGTGCACACAACCGAAAAGCTCGCCGCGAGGATGGAACGGTTTCCCGTCGGTAGCCGCGATGCGCGGACTCAGAGATGCCACGCGCGCGAGAAACGCCACAGAGCTGCTTCGTTCTGACTAGTGTCACTCATTGGCTAAGCTCCCAGACGGCGCAGCGCCTAAGTCTGGAAGACGCGCGGATGTATCGCGTTCTTCCAGGGGGCGACACCGTGCAGCCATGCAGGTCGGAGCTCTCCGCGCTTTCGTCACTGCATGTGCTGCCCACCATTGATGGCGATGTTGGCCCCAGTGACGAAGGCCGCCTCATCCGAGCACAGGTAGATGATGAGGCCAGCTACTTCCTCGGGCTTCCCGAGCCGTCCGACCGGGATTTGCGGCAGGATCTTGGTGTCCAGCACTTCCTTTGGGATGGCCGAGACCATTTTGGTACCGATGTAGCCCGGGCTAATGGTGTTGACTGTGACGCCCTTCCGCGCAACTTCAAGCGCGAGCGCCTTCGTGAATCCGTGCATCCCGGACTTCGCCGCTGAGTAGTTCGTCTGGCCGAACGCCCCCTTCGAGCCGTTGACTGAGCTGACGTTGATGATGCGCCCCCAGCCTCGTTCCACCATCCCGTCGCACACCGGCTTCGCCATGTTAAAGACACTGTCGAGATTGGTGTCCATGACGGCGTCCCAGTCCACTTTGCTCATCCTTCGAAAGGTCATGTCGCGGGTGATGCCGGCGTTGTTGATGAGGATGTCGACGGGGCCCACTTCTTTCTTAATCTTTTCGACACATGCCTGGCACGAATCGAAGTCGGCGACATCGACGCCGTATGCGTGAAAGTTGTAACCCTTCGATTTGAATTCGGCCAAGGTCTCCTTAATTGTGCTGTTACTCGGTGAGTAGGTAATCACCACAATGTAGCCGCGGTCGTGAAGCTTGGTGCTGATGGTCGCTCCGAGCCCGCCTGTACCTCCGGTCACCAGTGCGATGCGCTCGCCCATTCGTTCCTCCTTAGCTTGATCTCTTGGTCCGTGACGGTTCTCCGCGACTTCATCCGACAAGAAAGACTACCGTCAAGCGAGCGCCGTGTCCGATGACGAGTGCCTCGCAGAACGGTTTTCGAGTTAGGGAACAGGTTGTTTTACACGACTCCGCGTCTCTGCCTCCGCTACTCGACTGCCTTGCGAGAACTCTCGTTCTCGGTGGCGTATTCCTTCAGTCGGTATTGAATGGTTCGGACACTGATGCCCAACATGACCGACGCCCGAGAGGTGCTTCTCTTGACCAACTCCAGCGTCCGGAGGATGGCCGCGCGCTCGATCTCTCGGAGCGTCGCGCCGAGCGTGACTTCGCCAGAGTCTGGATTCACTCCGTCGCGTCCCCGGAGCACAGGTGGCAGGTCGGCGATGGCCAGGTCCTCGCCTTTCGCGAGAAATACTGCACGCTCGATGACCGTTTCTAACTCGCGGACGTTGCCCGGCCAGTCATACCCAAGCAGAGCGTTGAGCGTGCCCGGGAGCAGCCCTTGGATTGACTTCCCGTGCTTTTGATTGAACCTTTTGAGGAAATGCGAGACGAGGCCTGGGATGTCGCCCTTGCGAGCGCGCAGCGGGGGCAACTTCACTACAACAACATTCAGTCGGTAGAAGAGGTCCTCGCGGAAACGGCGAGCGGCGACCTCGGCGGCCAAGTCTCGAGTGGTGGCAGCGATAATGCGAACGTCCACCCTCTGCGTCTGTGTCCCGCCGATTCGCTCGAACTCCCTCCGGTCCAGCGCACGGGCCAGTTTGACCTGAACCGACTGCGGGAGGTCGCCCACCTCATCCAGAAACAGCGTCCCTTTCTGTGCCAACTCGAAGCTACCCTCATGCGGCGCGGGGGCGCGGGAGCCACCGCCCTCGGCGCCAAACAGCTCCGACTCGAGCATGGACTCCGACAGAGCTGCGCATCGGGCACTGACGAACGGCTTGTCGTGGCGAGTGGACTGCTGGTGAATGGCCTGTGCCAGCAGCTCCTTGCCCGTCCCAGCTTCGCCGATGAGGAGGATGTTCGCATTGGTGGGCGCGGCGCGCTTGAGCACGTCGAACACCGCTTGCAAAGCGGGGCTCTGGCCGATGACCGCCTCAAAGCAATAGCGCTGCCGGACTCGCTCACGGAGTTGTGTACTCTCGTGCGCGAGCCGCCACGTCTCCAACACCTTTTCGAGCACCACCAGCACAACGCTCGGCTTCAACGGCTTCACCAACATGTTCTCCGCGCCAGCACGCATCGCATCCACCGCTGCTTCAATCCCGTCCAAGCCGGTCGTCATGACGAAGTGGGCGGGCGAGCCTTCCTTGCGAGCAGTCCGTACAAGCGTCACCCCATCCATGCCAGCCATGTGAGCGTTGGCCAGCACCACATCGGCCCCTTGCCGGCGCAAGCACGCCAGCGCCTCGGCACCACCGGTCGCCTCGATGACGCGAAAGCCCTTGCGGGCAAGGACGGTCCGCAGCACCGAACGAGCCTTCGGCTCGTCATCCACCACCAGGATGCGCGGGTCGGGAGTTGGCGAGTCTGCTCTCTCGAAACGCGACGTGGCTTCCATGCGAACCGTCCGGGAGGAGTCGATGCGGTCCTTCGCCGTCGCATCCGACCGGAATTCAGCGGCGCACTCCGCTTCGAGAGAGGCGCGTGGATTGGACGAGTCCATGCATCTTCGCGATGCAGAAATCGCGCCCTCTGCTGAACTCGGGAACTCCTGGGTGGCGTTACCCAAGCATGCGCAATTTCTGCGCCAAGTCGCGAATTTTGCGCTTCCATTGAAGGGGCTTTTGCGCTCTTACTCTCGACGCTCGGCGTGATGGGGGTTCGATGTCTCGAGGGATGGAGCTGCTGCCGTTGGTCGTTTTCGGCTCACCTCGGCTCACGGGTCGGGTTCGCTTGAGGCGGGCTGACTCGTGCCGTAGCGCTGATGAGACGGGAACGGCCGCCGAAAGTCCTTACCTTGACGGCCATCGCCAGGCGTTATGCCGACCACGGCCTGGACTCTCCGCCGTTGGAAGTCATTCGCATCGCGCAAGAAGTGAACCGTAGTTGCCGGGCCATTCGGGAAGAGAGATTTATATGTTTCGAAAAGCAATAACGGTCATGGCCATCTTGGCAGCTGCGTGCAGCGGGTCGACCGGCCCGACTGGCCCAACGGGCCCAACGGGCCCATCCGGCCCTCAAGGAGATGGAGGACCTCCAGGCGCAGCGGGATGCCCTGGACTTGCGCCGGGCGAAACTCCGGGGTTAACGGCAACCGTCGCGGTCTCGAGCCCGGCCAACGGCTCGTTCTTCGCGACTGGAGAGCGACCCGTCCTCACAGTTAGCTTCGCCAACAGCTGCGGCACATCGCTCGCGCCGTCCGACTTGGCGCAGGCCAATCTCTTCGTCTACGGGCCACGTTCGCCACTCCAGACGGTGACCAACATGGACCTGCTCAACGTCCCGTACGCCCCGTTTGGCGCCTATGCGCCATTGAAAGGGCAAGCGGATGGGGGCCCGCCAAACCTGGTCATCAACCCGGACGGGAGCGTCACCTATACGCTGAGCGCCATCAATATAGTGTCGGTGGGTCCCATCCCTCCGGGACAACTTGCGGGGACCTACACAGCGAGCGTTTGGGCGACCAGCCCCGGCCCGTCGACCAATGCTCCGAATGCAATCGACCAAGCGTTCGCATTGGTCGACTTTCAAATTGGCACGGCGACGGTCGAGACGTTGGCTGCGGGGCCAGCGGACGGCGGCCAGGTGACAGCCTTCCCGGCTGACTCCACCTGCTTCTCCTGCCACCAGAACTCTGCGCCCGGTGGAAAGACCTACATCGCTCACATCGCGCCCGAGCCGCCTCGCTCGAACGTTGGCGACTACTCGCTGGATTCGCTCCCCATCGGGAGCTGCAAGTCCTGTCACAACAACAAGGGCTACAGCCCCAATACTCTCCTCCGGAAGGTGCACGGCGCCCACCGTGGCGAGCATCAACTCGCGCCCGGCTCTGCCCATCCCGACTACGGTGAGCCGAACCCAGACACCTCACTGGCCGCGTACACAAACGTGGGCTTTCCGGTCATGCCGCTCGGCGGAACGCCCGGCGTTGCACTCACGCCGGATGTGGCGATGGAGAAGAACTGCACTGCCTGCCACGTTAATAACGTCTGGGAAACGAATATGTCGCGAGCAGCCTGCGGGACTTGCCACGACAACGTCTACTTCGCTGGAGCGCTCCTTGCGGACGGCGGCGTCGACCCAACCGCGACGACGGGCGTCATGAATCCGCCGACCAACCTCGGAAAGCCCGCAACTGGTTCATGCACGAGTGACTCACAATGCAATACCTGCCCCGGCTGCTTGCCAGCTGGTGCTGTCATCTCCATTGCAACGTGTGACACGAACGCGGCCTCGCCGACCGTCGGAAACTGCCTGCTGACGACTCACCCCAAAATCACCGCGGATTTCCAGTCCAATGGCGTGACCATCTGCTCTCTTTGCCACGCCGCTGGCACCGGCACCTTCGCCCCGGTGGATGCGGTGCACAACATTTCGCAGTGGGCGCCGCCCGTTAGCTTGGACGGCTACACCTTCAAGAATGTGACGGTGACGGGGGGCTCGGGTTCAGGTGGAAGCTTCAACATCGGCGACACCCCGGTCTTGAGCTTCCAGCTCTTCGACAATGAGTCCCCAGCACAGCCCGTGTCGGACTTGATTACCAACAGTGCGTGGTCGGGCACCTTCTTCGTCGCCGGGCCGACGTCCAATCCGCAGCGAGTGTTTGGGACTGCCGGCGGCGGCCTGTCGATGAAGACCGCCTCTCAGGGAACCCTGACGTACACAGGGGCGACGCAGACTTACACCTATACGCCGAGCACCACCTGGCCAGCCAATGCGCTAGCCCCCGTTA
Source organism: uncultured delta proteobacterium (assembly GCA_963745475.1). Lineage (GTDB taxonomy): Bacteria > Myxococcota > Myxococcia > Myxococcales > Myxococcaceae > JADGRA01. The sequence goes on along the minus strand of CAVUXN010000008.1, from coordinate 488,412 downwards.
ACAGTGGCCTCACGCCGCAGCCCGCCGCGACCGGGGCCTACACGGTGTGGTTCTACTGGGCGCGCACCACCAACGGCATCCGAGACGCCGTGGACGCCCAGTTCGCGGTGCCGTTCGGAGTGAGTGGACCGGTGGCGGGGCGGCAAGTGGTGACGCAGGCCGCGTGCGCCTCGTGCCACGGCCAATCCGCGGACGGTTTCCCGCGCCTCGCGCTGCACGGTGACCAGCGAAAGAACGCTGAGACGTGCAACGTGTGCCACGCCCAGTTCGCCCAAGACGATTTGGCCGGCACGTCGACGGGCTCTTGCACTACCAATACCCAGTGTGCTGGCTATGACCCCGTGAACCCAGCGTTGAGCTGGCAACAATGTACCGCGGGTGCCTGCGTCGCCTTTATCGACCCGACTCCGGGAGTTGAAATCGACTTCCAGAAGATGATTCACAACATTCACTTCGCGCGACTGCGGGCGGGTTATGGCGAACAGAACAACCTCGGCCAGCCCTGGGCTAACCCACCCATTCCGGCGGGCACGTACAACATCTTTAGCTCGCACGGCGGCCTCACCAATTTTCAAGAGGTGCTCTCGCCGGTGGATGTCCGCTCCTGCACCAACTGCCACGGGGACAGCAACACGACTTGCTCCGCGTCGGCACCGTGCGCCTTCGGACAGGCGTGCACCAACGGCACCTGTAGCAACAATGCCTGGCTCGCCCCAACCGCTCGGGCCTGCATCACGTGCCACGACGAGGCTGACGACTTTGCCCACGCCGCGCTCAACACTTACACACCAACGAGCGGTCAGCCCATAGAGGCCTGCAACGTGTGCCACGGCAGCGGTGCGGCGTACGCCGTCGACGTCGTGCACAACATTACAACGCTCTACTCCGCCCACCTCGCCTATCCGCGGGAGCCCCAGTAGGAGCTGACACGGACGGCTGGCACCGGCGCCCTCCTTTGACGGGGGGCCTTCGCACCTTCTAATAGGCCACTGGTGGCGGTCGGCGAGGCCATGAAACGGTCGACGCACCAATCCGCAAGAACCTGTTTTGGGTCTGAGATGCCCCACTGCTCATGCTCGGAGCCGCGGGTGTTTTCTAAGCTTCCTCGTGGGTCGTCTCGACCTCGACGCGAGGCGCCCTAACCAGGGCTGTCGAGCGCTCTTCGAGGCGCCAGGACTTGAGCGCTCTGAGTTGTGCTGTTTTCTTCGACTGGTGCTCCTCCATACGGCGGAGAATGTCGTCCAGAACGCTCACAGCCTCGAGGATGTGCGCGCCCTTGTTGAGCATCACGCACTCAGCACGCTCCCCCATCGCCGCATCCGTGACTTCGGCGCGGCTTGGGGTACCGGTCTTAGCGAGCCCTTCTAAGACCTGAGTAGCCCAGACAGTCGGTAGGTGCGCCGCCTCGCAAACCCACAGAAGCTCTTCTTGTACCTCCGCGAGGCGCTGATAACCGCACTCCACGGCGAGATCGCCGCGGGCAATCATGACGCCCACCCGCTCATGCTCCATGGCCGCCCAGAGAAGAGACGGGAGCGAGGCAAATGCGTGGGCCGTCTCAATCTTCAGAATGATGCCCAAATCGGAGGCGCCAAGTTTCCTTAGCTCCGTGCGGAGTTCGACGATGTCATCCGGACTCTGGACGAAGGATAAGCCGACTAGGTCTGCGAGCTTCGCCACTGTTGCGAGGTCCGCACGGTCATCGTCCCCAAGCGACGGCAGTTGTAGCCGTGTGTCCGGAACGTTTATCCCCTTCTCAGCCCCGAGCTTGCCGAACGGCCGGGGTGCGCGTGTGATGCGCAAGTGTAGCTGCTCCGGCTCTGCTTTGAGCGTCTCTGCCTCGAACTTCCCATCATCGAGGAGGACACGGTGCCCAGGCTTCACTGAGGAGAAGACGTTGGGCTCGGTGCAGCCAATGTGCGCGGGCACAAGCGTTCGCCCCTCGCGGTCCGTTTGCGCAGGACGCCCGGGAGCCAAGGAGCGAGTGAGCAAGAGCGCGTCACCGACAGCGAGGTGGATGGGGGCCTCGGCATGCGGAAGAGCGAGAGGCAACACGCCTTCATCGAAACCTACGCGATGGAATCGGCTCTCCTCCCCGACAAAAGCGCGGCGCTCCGCTTCGGCTTGCACGGCGTCGCGATCGTGTCTCAGGATTCGTAGCTCGCGCCGAAGTCCGCGCGCATCCCGGAAGTGAACCAATTCGCCCTCCCGGAGGGATGCAAGCCATGCGTTCGGAAAAGTGAGCACTGGCGCTGGACGAACCGACCTCTCGCCCGGGGGGACCAGCCATACCGTGGTAGGAGTTAGCACTCGACCGAGTGCGTCGCGTTGTACCTTCCATGTGACCACCGCAGGGCCTGGCTCGAGCGGACCGGTGCGAATTTTGGGACCGCCGAGGTCCATGAGGAGCCGGCACGACAATCCCAGCTGCTTTTCCGCAGCTCTAAGATTCTTCGCTATTCGGCTCCACACTTCGATTCCGTCATGTGCGCAATTCACTCGCAAGCAGCTCATTCCGCGCTCGAGGAGAGCGGACACGGTGAGGGGCGCGTCCGCTAGACTTGCGTCGGCCGTAACCATAATGCGAACGGCACGCCCCTCAGGGGCTGGGCCGAGCAAAGCATCTGCTTGTGCAGCAAGCGACTCGTGTGAGCCTTGGAAGTCCGGCCCAAGCGGAAGGCGGCAGCTCTCCGGTGCGCCGCTGAGAAGGGCAAGCGCTCGACGCACCATGAGAAGCGTCGCGTGAACGTGACCTTCGGCTCGGCCGAGTGAGGATAGCCCAAGCTCGGTCAAGGTCACTTGGAGGTTTCGGACATCGTGGAGTCGCAAGACGAGGTAGTGGCGAAGATTGATGGCCCCTTGGCGGTGCACCGGCGCAAGCGCCTCTAGCCACGCTCCAGAGGGCGTGGCGCGCTCCACCTCGCCCAAAAGCTGCTCCACTTGAGAAAGAGCTTCTGCTGCGGAGGGCGGCCGAGACACGCAACCCACACCCTGCCAGTCCACGGTGACAAAAGCGTGACCATCAACGGTCGTAGTAGTCGCCGGCTACACCGCTCCACCCGAATTCAAAGTTCGACGACTAGCGTTAAGACGCGTCCGCTGACGGAGCAGCACCCACTTGCAGCCCATTGAGTGTGACGCCCCGCGTCGGTCTGCAGCCCCATGTTCGCGCCATTCCTTGGCGCCAGTCGCGAAATTCGGTAACACAACGTACGGCCTGGGGACCGCCGTGACATCGCACCGTGCTTAGGCGAAGGCCCAACCATGGGCTGTCGCGTTGCCGGCCCCACCTTGACTGTAGACAGTCAGGCGTTTTGCGCACGGTGTGCCCATTTGTTTCGGAGCGATCACCTACGCGCCATCTCCCTGTGCCAGGTCGAAGTTCCGCACGGAGGGGAAAACAATGAATCGAAAGCTAGTCGTTCTCGTAGCGATAGTGCTTGCTAGCACCACGGCGCGAGCTTGGGACAAGCATGGCGACCGGGAGGGTAGGTTTGGACGACTCGACCACGTATTCTTCATCATGATGGAGAACCAGACAGACACGGACATTCTCGGAAATCCGTATGCCCCCTTCATCAACGCCTATGCGAAGACAGCAAATCGCGCTTCAAACTACTACGCCGTTGGCCACCCGAGTGCACCGAACTATTTGGAAGTGATTGGCGGATCCAATTTCGGTGTCCCTGATGACTACTGGCCGAATTGGGTCAACCTTGGCTGTATCGACAACGCGCCGAACAGTACGGGCTGCGTGAATCCCGTCACTCCCATCGCTGTCGGAGGTCTCGACAATGCCGTCGTCGCCACTGCAACCAACGACAGCCAATGCAACGGCCAACTGACCATCACCGGTACTCCTGCGCCGAACAACTGCGCTCTGTACGACTACCCATCGACGTACTACACGCCCAAGTCAATCGCAGACCAGCTCGTAGAAACCGGCCGCCGCTGGAAGACGTACCAGGAGAGCCTGCCGACGGTTCAGCCTGGCGTGTTCGGAATCAATTATTCAGACGGCAGTTATTCGAGCATGAGCCCCACATCGGTCTTTGGCCCAGGGCCGATTCAGAAACTCTACGCTGTCAAGCACAATCCCTTCGTTTACTTTCGGAACATTGAAGTCGGTGAGAACCCGGAGCTGAGCCTTGAGCGCGTTCAGGACTTCGATGGAGATCGCGGCCTCTGGGCCGATTTACAGCGTGAGATTCCGGCTTTGGCCTTCATCGTTCCGAATCAGTGCCATGACATGCATGGTTTCGTCTCGGGTGGCACCCCAATCTGCAGCACCAACACGCAAGCCGAAACTAACCTGACGATTCTCCAAGGTGATGCCGAGGTCGAGAAACTAATCAAGGGAATCAAGTCTTCCCGTGCTTGGAAGGAAGGACGCAACGTCATTGTGCTGACGTGGGACGAGAACGACTACTCGAATGCAACGAATCGCGTGGTTCTGCTGGTCGAAACCAACTACGCTTCGAACGGCCGCGTGGACGACACCCCATACGACCATTACTCGCTCCTTCGTACGCTTGAGGCGGGGTTCGGCCTTCCCTGCCTGAATCACGCCTGTGACAAGACGTCCAAAGTAATGAATTTGATTTTCGGCGGCGACGACGACTAATCGCTCAGCGTCGTACTACGACGTTACGCAGCGGCTTTCCAAGGCGTCGAAGGCCGGAGAGTACACATACTTTTCGGCTTTCATTTGGGACGGCGGCGTGGGACCAAACGGGCGACGAAATCGTGGGGTCAACTCGGACGGGCGTGGGATAGCACTACGCTCAGGTCCTTCTTCCGCGATCAAACATGAGGTCCGCCTTGGCGGCGCAGCCGGTTTCCCAGCCGGTGGCACGTTTTTTAGCACCAAATGTGGACAACCATGTGGATGCGGACCAGGAAAAACCGACTTCCCCGAAGGATGCGCATCGCCTTCGTAACGAGCGCCTTCTTACGGCGCGCCAAGTCGCGGAACGACTCTCGGTTTCGCGTGCGACCATCTACGCGCTGGTCTCAAGCGGTGCCCTGCCCCACCTGCGTATCAGCAACACCACCCGCGTGAGGTATGCATCGCTCGAGTCCTACTTGACCCAAGTTGCAACGACAGCTGGCCGCGCCATACGACCGGCACTGTGAAATTGCACGCCCCGTAGGGAGTCAACGAAGGCCCACGGTGCCGGCGAGTTCATCCCCTCGGAGTAACCTCTCAAGTTCCATCCGTACCTTGCCGAGGTTTCTTGTTGGTGCTCGCGACCCCTTTCCCCCGTCGGGATGGTCCGCTAGGACGACGGCGGCGGTCTTGAATGACTTTGGCGAGGGCCTCCCTGTCTGGCTCTAGAGCATCCAACGCCCAGGACAAGATTCGCTCAATCGCTTCGGTGCGAGTGATGGACTTGGCTTCGGCAATTTCGTCAACGCGTCGGAGAAGTGGAGCAGAAAACCGCAGGCTCGTGGACACCTTTAACAGCCGCTCCTCTGTGCCGTCGGGAAACAATTCGCCCAGCGCGTGCGCCACAAGTGGGTCCGCCTGCGTTCGGCTACCGTGCCTGGAAGTCATGGAGGCACCGCCGTTTCACGTGAAGTTCGTTGACGACTCGAATGGCTATATTTCATAGGCCACCTCTTTTTACTTTTTCTGCCGGCTAGTGCCGAAGCTCAGCCGGCGCGACCCGTGCAGGAGCTTCGAGGCCCTAGGCTAGTTGGCAGGAACAGTTTGAATCGTGGGCGAGAAATAGGGGTCGTTCGCATGTTGACCGACGACGTAGCAAAGACCCTGCGCGTTTAAGTGCGACTGCGACTGCGCACTGAAGGCCATGAAGACAGGCACCGAATTCGTGAGCCCGGTGGTCCCGTTAAGGTTGAGCACCACCTGCGAACAACCGACGTCGTCTGGGTCGCTGGTGCACGTAAACGGAGGCGGAGCGTTCGCGCACCCAGTCTGTGCCTGATAGGGCGCCCGGTCTGGTAGCGGCGTGACCCCGTCACTAAACGTGGTCTGTATTTTCTGCGGGGTGTTGTTTATCCAGAAAGTGCCGCCGTCCGCCGGCGCATACGCGGCGAGGGCGTCGAAGCGCAGGTTGGCACCTTCTTGGCGAATTTTGTCCCAGAACGTGTGGTCCGTGTGCATCGTAATTTGAGCGATGTACGTGCCGTCAGGGTTGGTTTGGACGCCCCGGTCGGCAAGATTGTCCTCCGAGCTGCTGAAGTCGTAGTTGACGCAGTTGAGCATCTGTGTGGCATCATTCCAGCCGAAGGCGAAATTCACGGTGACCGGCAGCGCAGCGAAGAGCGCCTGCGTGGTGGAGTCCGGATAGGTCCCGGTGCCGACATACGTCGCCGTCCCTCGGATGAACTTGCTCCACCCATACTGAACCATTAGCGCATAGTCCGCGTACTCCCCTTGCGTCAGATTGACGGACGTCGCTGGGTAACTTGCACTCACGATGTCGTACGAAAACGCGTACCGGACTGCGGTGTTGAAGGGTTGCCCGTTATCGAGCTGGGTCCAGATGAAGAGGCCACTGGCCGGCTCGACGCCGTCCTTGCCCACAAAGCCCGAAGCGCGATGCGCGTCGATGACGTACGGCCCCGGCTTAATTGCGACCTGTGACCCCATGTCTTGCCAGGTCTGATTCTCGAGAGGGTTGTTGTTCAATCGGACGTTGGCGACGACAAAGAGGTACTCGCTGAAAGTCATGCCCCAGCCGTCGACGAAATTCGGGTCGCCTGAGTTCGCCGGGCAAAACGGAAGCCCGGAGATTCCGAGCGTCTCGCCAGAAAACGTCACTCCAATGCTGTTGGGGATGCTGGTTTGGGCGTTGAAGCCCGGATTGAAATTCGTGCAAAGACCGGCGTCGCACGGATTCGTAGGAGCATTATTGTTCGACGACGACGAAGAACTGCAGGCTCCGACGAACAAGAGGAGCGCGCTCGTCGCGAGGGCTTTCCAGCATCGGTTCATGAGTAAGCTGGCGATGGCCCTCCCTTCGAGGGCCCGAGTTGGGGTCCTGGTAAGGTGTCGGGACTTGGTCTGTGTGTCTGTTGTCATTTGCGGCCTCTGGTTCAGGAGTTGCGAAATGCTTCTGAGTCTTCTGGTCTTCCTCGTCGTTTCACTGGCTCGTTAACTGGAAGGTGTAGACGCCCGTGGTTTGCTGAATGCCGTTCAGGACGGCAGTCTCGAACGCAGAGACATCCGTCCAGCCGTATGGGCCGCCGTCTGGCGTTCCCCCGTCGGAGCCCCCACTGGGAAGGAGCGTCGAGAAATCCGCTCCGTCGAACCAGGTCGTCGGGTCAACTTGCAGCGTCAGAAGCGAGTCGGTCGTCGTGAAATTAAGGTCGCACAGAGCCCCGTTCACGCGTTGTATCCACGACAATGGATTTTGAATCGTCGCCAAGTTCGCATCGATGACAATCCACCCAGCAAACGGAACCTGGACGCCGCCCCGTGAGGCAACGCCGGCAAGGTAGGCAGAGCCCAAGCCCGTCGGCCCGCCCGCGTCTGCGTCGGTGTTGGTAATGGTCGCGTCCGGTGGGAACAGGTCAAGCTCGACCGCTACCGCTGGGCCGATGCTTGTCCCGGTTTCTCCGTTGACGCCGCCGGGTACGGGCACGAGGCTCGGGTTCAGGGTGTCGACAGTGACTTGCAGCAACGACTGCGCAGTCACAACTCCGGAGCGGTAGACGCCCTGCTCCGGGGGGTCGATGTTGAAATAAAATGGCCCTAAATAGACTTGGGCCGCGTCCAACTGGACGGCCCAATTCAGGGGGGTGGTGAAGAAGAGCGGTCCAGCATCGGGGCGCTCCAGCCCGCTGATGGAGAACGGCACCTGAAAGGGGTTGCCGGCGGTCTGGTTAGAGCAGCTCAACGCCAGGAGAGCGCCCGGCAACATCCACGCCGCGTGCCTCATCATCGGTCCGACTCCTTGTCGAGGATGAGCGCCAGCCCAAACAACACCGAGAACGGCGGCGCTGCGGTGAAATGCTCGACAGGAATTAGTGAGGGGTAGGCCGTGTGGTGAAAATCCGATGCATAGAAGAATTCACTCGACGGGTACTGCGAATTCAAAAGGTTCTGGAGGTTGACGCTGAGTTGAACGAAGCTCCACCGCAAGGTCGCGGACGCGTTGACGACAAATGTCGGACTCGCGCTTTGCCCGAGCGGCAGCGCACGGACACCGATGAGGTTGAGTCCCAGGCCGACCGAGCCGGTGAAAGCGTGGTCCGCGAGCCGCCAGGGAAGCCTTCCGAAAACGACGGTATCCGAGCGGGCGACAATGTCCGGAACGTACGGGACGAGCGTCTGCGTTCCGACAAACGTCGCGTACGCGTAAGTGAAGGACGCGGACTCGTCTATCCATCGGCCTGTCAGTCGCGTTGCGGCAACGACTCCTTGCCGGATGGTGCCGGTGCCAAGGCTCAGGACACCTAAATCCGGGTTGAAGACCTGGTCTTGGCCGACGCGGGTGTAGAAGTAGAGCGCCCGCGCACTCGCCTGAAAACTAGGCCAGATTTTGTGGTAGATGAGCCCGCCTTCCGCGGCGCGAATCGACGAGAAGGGAGCTTGCTCATCCTGCGTCAGGTTGGTCTGCGGGAGCGAGGAGGCTCCCACGCCGTAGCTCGCCGTGAGGGTGAGGTCCGCCGGGAGCTCGTAGAAGACAGTGAACTTCGGCTCGGTGATGAGCGCCGTGGCGGTTGTCCGCTGGTCCGCCAGTCGCGACCCGCCTTCCGGGTCGGTGGTTCCGCAAATCACGTTGACTTGCGTGCTGTGCGGTACGTACTGCAGCGGCAACTGACACAGGTTGAGGACGTTGTAGTCAAAGTACTCGAAGCGAATGCCGGCCAGCACCTTCAGCTGGCGAATGGGCTGAAGTGCCAACGCCGCGTAGCCCGCGACGTTGAAAATGTCCGTTATGTAGTTTTGGTCGTACTGGTACGGAGTTTGCGTGCCGAACTTGACCCGTTGAATCTCTGGCGTGGTGTGGTCGTAGCGAGCGTAGTAGCCGACTTCGAGAGACTGGTTGAAACCAAAGAGGCTTCGCTCCAAGCGGTACGCGCCGCTTAATCCAGCTGTGACATCGCTGAACTGCTGAAGGATGCCATCTCCTCGCTGGGGGTGGGCCGTCTGACCTTGAAGAACCGGGTCGAGCAGGAAGCCGGTGAAATTCTCCTGAATGCGATCTCCGTTGTAGATGACGAAGGCATTCTGGGTGAGCACCCCGCTGCTGGTCGGTTCAATAATCTGAAACGACAATGAGTAGTGCTGCGCGTCCCCGCCCTGGCTGGGGTCCTCGGTTCCGTAGAAATTGACGGTCCCATTAGCGACATCATCGGCACGGACGACTCCGGCGCTCTTGTAGTGCGTCGCGTAGGCCGTCCCGAGCAAACGCCAAAGACCGTGGGTGCCGAGCTCGCCCTCATACTGAGCCATCGCGCTTACGCTGTTGGCCGCGCGGTTGGTGCCAAAGCCGTCGGTGGTCGTGAATTGCACGCCGGCAAACGTGCCATCGCGCTCCCCGGGAGGCGCCCACAGAAGCAATGTCCTCAGCGTGTTGAACGAGCCGTACTGCACCTCGCCCAAGAGCATGCGGTTGGTGACGCCGAGCTGGTAATCGGCGCTCCCCGCCACAGCAAAGTCGCCCTGGCGGGGGTCGAAGGGACCCTCGATGACGTGGAGGCTTTGAACTAACTCCGGGATGATGAAGTGCGTATCCGCGTAGCCATGCCCATCTGGGTTGTCGACTTGGTTGATGGGCACGCCATTCACAGAGAATTGAATGGCTTGGCCCTGCGGCGAATCGAACCCGCGGAGGATGACTTCGTCCGCGTGACCGGCGCCGCCCTCGTTCGCAATGAAAATGCCCGGGGCCAACTCCAGGAGCTGCTCTGGGGTATTCCCGAGCAGCGTCGCCATCTGGCCGACCTCAATCTGAAAATCACTCGCGCCCACGCTCCCAGGACGAGGTGCCCCGCGAACGTTCACCTCGTTGACTGCACCTTGGCTGTCAGCGGGGTTCGATGGGCTAGCTGGCTGAATTGGAACCACCACCGCTGGCGCAGCCGACGGCGAAGCTTGTGCTGAGGGCGCGACAACCAGCGGCCCAGGCGGCACAACCGGTTGCGCCGGACCAGGCGCATTTCCCACTTTGGGTGCACTTGACGTGGGAGCCGCTGCTGGTGGCTGAAAGACGAAGGGGATGCGAATTCGCGCCGGGTAGGGGACTGCGTCCCGCAGCGCCGGCCGGAATTTCCATTGCTTCACCGCGGCGATGGCCGCGGCGTCAAAGTCGGCGCCTCCGCTGATGACGACGACTGGTTCGTCCACCGAGCCGTCTGGCTGAACGGTGACCAGCAACGTCACGGTCGCCGCCTGGCTCTGAGAGCTCGGGTAGACCGCCGCCGGATTCTCGAGCACCTCCGGAGGGGAGATGCTTTGTGCCAGAGCGGCTTGTCCGACTGGCAATGCAAGTAACCAGGCGCGCGCCAACCAGAGCCTCATCATCGAAAGAAGTGAACCGAGAAAGGCGGGGTCGTGGACGCCATGGCGTGGCCGGACTCATCCCGCGCAAAGAGGTAGAGCTCGTTGAGCGCGCACTGCCGGGCCGCCCGCTCGAAAGGAGCAGCCGCCGGGCCCAGAATGTCGACGCTTTGGGCTTCTCCATCGCGGTCAACATGAACGGCAATGAGCACCCGGACGCTGTGGAGGTCAGTGTTTTCCTCTTCCTCCTGAGGCCAGGCGCATGCCCAGTCAGTCCGCGCAGGAGCAGCTATCCGGGCTCGGCTCGGTCCAGTTCCCCGCGCGTTCGCATGCGTATCCGTCACCGCCGTCAAACTCGTTCCGCTCGACGCCGTGACACCGCCCGCGTAGACGTTTCCTTTGCCGATGGCCATGTCGAAGCTGGTCATGTCCAAAGGACGGTCCGGCGTGGGAGCAGCCGTCACCACATTTCCCGCAGCGGCAGCTGCGGGAGTTTTCGTTGGCGTTCGATGAATGGGAGGAGGTGGCTCCGGGGGCGGTGGTGGAGCTGGAAGCTTTTGCAAGGTGACCCTTTGCGTCAGCAGCGGCGGCGCCACTGGCAGAGAAGGTGGAGTAAGGAAACTCAAACCGAGAGCGGCTGCGTGCAGGGCCACGGCGAGCGCAATGGCAACCACCAAGCGCCGGCGAAGCCCCTCATCACCTCCAAGCCACGTCGCGTAAAAAGGGGCCGCCCGCAGCCCGAGAGAGCCGGGCGGGATGGGGTAACGCAGGGGTCGACGGCCACCTGGCATCCTCATCTCGTCGAAGGCGCATTCCCGCTTGGGACGACGACGCCGAAGGCGATGTGGGTGATGTCTGCCTGGGACAAGAGGTCCATCACGTGGATGACGCGCTCGTGGTAAACGTGGCCATCCGCCTGAATGACGGCGTTGACGTCTGGGTGCGCTGCGAGCTCGGCGCGCGCGAGTGGAAGAATCGCGTCATCGCTCGGCACCGTCTCCCCGTTGACCGTCGTGCCTCCCGTGGGGAGAAGTCCGATGGAGAAGATGACTTGCGTCGCTTCTCCGTTTGCCGCCTTGGGCAGTTCCAGCGGAAGTGCAGTCGCTGGAGCAATGACCAACTTGGCCGTCACCATGAAGATGATGAGCAGCACCAACATGATGTCCACGAGCGGCGTGACGTTGATGCCCGAAATCATCTGGCTCGTACCGTTGTCGCCGGCCGCCATTACGAAGCTCCCGAGATGCTGTCCACCGACCCTTCGACACGCGGCGGATTGGGCGCTTCCTCAGCGTTGAGGTGCGCGAGGAGCACCTTCGAGAGCGCCTCAGTGTTGGCGATGACGGACTGAATTCGTCGCTGGAAATAATTGAACGCAGCGACGGCGGGAATGGCGACAAAGAGGCCCACCGCCGTCGCCACCAGGGCTTCCGAAATCCCGGACATGATTGCAGAGGAGGAACCCGCCGTTGCTCTCAGCGCATCAGACGTCCCGAGCACTTCAAAGGCTTCGATGACACCGATGACGGTGCCCAGCAGACCGATGAATGGAGCGTTGTTCCCGAGGGTGCCTAGGAAGGCGAGTCGCCGTTCGAGCCGCATCCGCTCGAGGGCGACTGCGCCCTCCATCGCCTGCTGAGCGGCGATGGGCCCCATGTCTGCGTGAAGGAGCCCCGCGAGTACAACACTTGCCTCAGCGGACTTGGACCTCTGCATCCGACGGATGGCATCCCGGTAGCGTGTCGCACGAAGCAGCTCGTCGAGCTCTTTGGCAAGGCCTGGAATGTCGTCCCGAATTGAACGAAAGAAGAGCAACCGCTCAACGATGAGAACGATGCTCGCTGCGGAGAGAAGCAACAGCAGCCACATCACCCAAGATGCGTGCAGCCCTGTGAGGGCCTGTTTGAGATGCGAGACAATGTGCATGAGAAGCCTTGGTCGACGACGGGGAGAACTGGGCCCGAAGTGCGGCGGTTTCGCCGCTCTTCGGCTGGTCACTGGAGGGAGCTCGCGCGGGACGGGGAACGCGCTGGCTCACCAACGCGTTTGCCCAAAGCGTGAGCCTGCACGCCACAACACACCCGCGTGGAGTTCCCGAGCTAGCTCAGGAACTCGTCGGTGTCAGGCGAGCGGGACGCTCAGGCGTTTGAAGGCGGAGACTGTTTCGGAGCGCGCAACAGCAGCGCGTCGTCGACACGGGCCGTTGAGTCGGCAAAGTCGCGAAGCTTCAAGTTTGGCGCGACATCAACGACCAGTTCCGTCGGAGCCGGTGACGACGCCCAGTTACGACGCGACGCCTGGACTGGACAGTGGCGGTCTCCATCCGCGTCCTCTAAACGCGTCGCGCCGCCGCGATGCAGTCCAGACAGCCTGCTCGTCGAGTCTTCTTCGGGAGCACCAAGCGCCGCTCCCGGAAGGGCAGGTACCCCGCCGCCTTCGAGCTCGGTGAGAGTCCCGTGCTCCCAGCAAACGCCATGGCGCTCGAGAGTGAGGTGGACCAACCCGAGCAACTGCAAGCCGACGAGGAGGACAGACAGACCTCGAGGCGTCAGGTTGCTCCAGCGCGTCGGTTCACTCCGGTGGCAGGGTTGCAGTGTCAGGCGCGGTCTCAACGACCGCGTCTTAGTGCACGCATCGCCGCCCTTGCAACCTAGTGACAGCGCGTCGCGGCGCCAAACGACTTGTGGTAACTCCTTCGAATTGCCGAATGCATTACGAATTACGTCGCCCGGCGTCACATTGGCTTTCGCGTGGGAGCTCTAACGCTCTATCTGCTGACCGGCGCCCATTCAGTGTCCTGGACCTCGAGCTCGACCTGAGCGTGTTTCTTCGCGTCGTCGAGAGTCTCGTGCCAGGTGTGAGCTAAGTATTGACCCCCACCATCGAGAAGGAAGAGGTAGTAGCCCCCGTCGTCCTGCTCTATTTCGACTAGCGCCGGGTGCACGTCGCCCATCCTGCGACTGTGTAGTTCAGCGTTACCAGTCACCCGCTCCTGCACAGGTGCTCGAAGCTTGAGGCGTTTCATCTCAGCACCGCCGACTCGCTCGTGGCCGCCCTTTCGATTTCGATCGATTCGTCTATGCGTGATGCGGAAAAGTCCTGGTGCGACCTCTGAGTACAATGAGGGCGGCCAAGACCTGTTCGCTGAACTGATCACGTTCGGTCGGCTTGAAGGCGCCAATCAGTACGTGAGGGTCATCGTCAATGAAAAGCGTCGAGCCAAGGCAATCGAAGACATGGTTTAGCAGGGTCCTACAGCGCGGGCACCGCTTGGCCTTTGCAAGAACCTGTTCGGCGCGACGCCGGGCCTCGGCGAGCGACTCAACGCTTAGGGACTTAAACGCCTTGAGATATCGCGGCGCTAGAGCATCGCGCGCCGGGCCTCGGCGGAACAGCTCGAGAATCGAGATCATGCTCGAGGACGAAGCATCGAGCGTGCCCTCGCAAAGCCGCGCAGACACAGGCCCGGAACCGTGGGAACCGTTTCGGCCTGCAACAACCGGCGCTGTCGCCATTGCAGAATGCACGGCATGAGACATTGGGTTAGCCGGATGCCCCTGCGCATCGCCATTTCCCCGCAAATGTGGACGGCGGCGGGAGAAAAACGAGCGACGAAAAAAGCGGAGCAACTACGGAGTTTTCGAAGAGCGGGAAAAGGGATTTGAACCCTCGACCCTCGCCTTGGCAAGCCGCTTGGGGCCACCTCCAGGGGGCGCGGACGCTTGCCAGGACTCCCCTACCCTTCGTCATTCCGAGGGTTTGAGCCGACCGGCTGCCTCCAACGACTCCCAGGTCTCTCAGCCTTTGGCAGGCTTTCCATCCTCAATGTGGACGGCCATGTGGACGGAGTCGAGGAAGAGCCGACTTCCGAGCTAAATGAGGTTTCGGAGCGATTTCTGACCGTAAGACAGGTCGCCGAGCGGCTCTCAGTCTCCCTGGCAACGGTTTACAGCCTAGTGTCTCGAGGAACTCTACCTCACTTGCGTATCAGTAACGCCATCCGCGTGCGACAGACTGAGTTCGAGGTGCTTTGCGCGGGCAGGTCCTTGCCTAAATAAAGCGCCTCGCCGCGGCGCTCCCGAACATCCGACGCTCTCAAGGGGCAAGCGGCACAGTCGGCCCGCTTCGGAGCTTGGGCGTCGGCCCTGTTTGTCACATCCATTTTGGGATTCGTTGCCTCATTGACTAGACGTCGCTCACTCATCTACATGAGTCGATGTGTCTTCAGACGAGATGGTAAATGTGCTCAAGGCATTGGCAGACCCCGTTCGGCTGTCGATGCTGAGGTTACTCGCGCGAAAGGGCCTGGGCCGGGCTGGTCCCGTGGACATCGGGAAGGCTGGGCTCTGCGCAAGCGACGTGGAATCCGAGGTTGGGCTGTCCCAGGCTGTCGTCTCTCACCACTTGGGCATTTTGAGGCGAGCAGGTCTCATTAGCGCGGAGAAGCGAGGGCGATGGACGCTATACCGACGCAATAACCAGGCGTTAGAGGCCACAGCGAATGCGCTTCTTAGCCTCGTCGGTCGCTCCATGGACGGGGCTAGCGGCTAGGGGGGCTCAACCGAACGGCTCTTAGGGTGGCGCACGTCCGTCCCGCGCGCCATGTAGATGACCATTTCAGCGACATTCATCGCATGGTCGCCGACGCGTTCGAGGTGCTTGCAAACGGAGACGAGGGCCGTAGCTCGACGAATGGCGCGCGAGTCCTCCATCATGAAGCCAAGCAACGGGTCGAAGATTTTTACGAAGAGGTCATCAAGCTTGGCGTCATTTTGCAGCACTTCCTCTGCGGCACGGACGTCCGCTCGGACGAAGGAATCGAGGGCCTTCTTCACCTGCTGCTGCGCCAACTCAGACATCCGTCGCAAGGCGACGTACGGCGCAAGCGGGGGTGCTTCGTTGAGCTCTATGGCCCGTTCCGCAATATTCACCGCCTCATCGCCGATACGCTCTAGGTCCGTGACGAGCTTCATCGCTGTCGTGATGAGCCGAAGGTCGCTCGCGGCAGGTTGTCGGAGCGCGAGCGTGCGACTGCACAGGTTGTCAATGTCGACCTCGAGACGGTCGACCTCCGAGTCCCCTTCTTGCACCTGTTGAGCTAGTTGTGAGTTTCGCTCTGTGAGCGCTCGCATGCTCTTGGCGATTTGGTTCGCGACCCTGCCGCCCATGATTAAGAGCGCCTCACGCACCTCTCGGAGATCCCCCTCGAGAGCCTTGTTCGTATGTTCCGTCACGGTCTGTTCCGAGTCGGTCATTGCAGGCAAGTCAGCCAGAGCGGCCGGTGATGTATTCCACCGTCTGGCGCACTGGACTCAGGGTGGCGACCGCCGAAGGACAAGACTGCAAACTGTGAGCGCGCTGGAGATACCGACGAAACTCAGTGCAATGCGACTAAAGCCCGTCGCATAGAGGCAAACCGCCGAAGCCACAGCGGTCGCCATTTGGCCGAGTCCGAGGAGCAGCCAGGGCGAGTTGACTGGGTGCGCTTCAGGGCAGCTCGGCTCCTCCGGTACTGACCGGAGTGCTGTGACGGAAGAACTATTCGGCCTATTTCGCGCCAATGGCCTCTCCGTGGACAGTTATGGTCGCGATTCGCTGACGCACCCGTTCCACCACCGTCCTCGGAAGCGGTGCGAACTCGAGCGGTGCGGTCATGGCCTGTCCCTCAACGAGCGCCCAGAGCAGAAACTGCACCAGCGCCACCCCTTTTGGCCTGTCGGGTAGGTCTCTTGGAATAAGCACGTATGTGAAGCCCGAGATGGGCCAGGACGCCTCGCCCGGCGCGTCGGGTCATGGAGACGCGCATGTCCTCAGGAAGCACGACGCCGGCGGCCGCTGCCGTGGTCGTCTCGATAGATGGCCGGACGAAGACCCCCTCCCGGTTGCGGAGCAAGGCTGTGGAGAGCTTCAGACGAATCGCGTAAGCGAGCTCCACGTAGGCAACCGAGCCCGGGGTCTCCTTGGCAATACTGGCGACTCCTTCGTTGCCTTTTCCGCCAAGTCCAGTCGGCCAGTTGACGCTCTTGCCCACCCCGACCCGCTTCTTCCATTCAGGGGACACCTTCGAGAGGTAGTCGACGAAGATGGCGGTCGTCCCCGAGCCATCCGAACGGTGAACGACTTGAATGGTCGTGTCCGGAAGCGCAGTGCCGGGGTTGTCCTTCACAACCGCCGGGTCGTTCCACTTGGTGATGCTGCCCAGAAAAATGCCCGCGAGCGTCCCCGGAGTGAGTCTCAGGTCCGTAATGCCTGAAACGTTGTAGGCGATTGCGACTGACCCCAGAACGACCGGCAAATTGAGCAAGTCCGGAGCTTGTCTCTGCTCTTCATCCGTGAGCGGCGCATCGCTGGCGCCAAAATCGACCATTCGTTCGAGCGCCTTGTGAACTCCGCCCCCGGAACCGATGGACTGGTAGCTGAAGGTTATGTCGGGGTGGAGACGGTTAAATTCGGAAAACCATTTCGAGAAAATGGGGGTGACGAACGTCGAGCCAGCGCCGGTGAGCAAAACCGGGGTGGCGCCGTAGGCTGACGCCATGACCATGGAAGCGAGAAGAGCCCCACGCAGGTTTTTCACGGTCAAGACTCCTTCGCGGAGAAAACACCTGAGCAGTGCGCGTCGACGTGATTTCGATGCTTCTGGAATACTGGATTGTTTCGATGCTTTTAAAAGGCTCGTACGGGCTCGTCAACGCCTTCGCGCAATGACACGTGTTCGTTGCAAAGTCCGGGCGACGTATTCGGGCGGCCCGCTATGGCAACCGACTAGTCCGGTGCCCAGATGGACGGAACGTCGGGCTGGTGGCCAGCCCAGAGGGTCCACACCCCGATGAGAATCGCGAGAAGCGCGATGAGACCCCAAAGCAGAATGTTGAGTAGCTTCCGGCCAGTGAAGAGACGCCTGATGTCCTTCGAAGGTCGGTTCCGCACCCGGCGTTACCCTCGCTGCCTGACTCCCAAGCGCTGTGTCATGTTCGAGTTGTCCAGAGAAAAAAGGCCCCGGTCAAGAGAAAGCCCAGCACAATCAGAATCCAGATGACTCTGCTGGAATGTGAGCTCTTCTTCGCTTCGTCGGACATCGAGTACCTCGAGTGTCTTGCGGGGAGAACCAGTCTCCGAGCCGGACGCGTGACTGGAGAACGAGCGCTTGCCTCTCTCCGTAAAGGTCTCTCTTCGACATTTCCGGAAAACTAGATGTCTTCGATGTTTTTAGAAAACTCGTTGGCAGACGTCAATCGCTTCCTGCGGGACGACACGCTCCTGTTGCAGGGCCAGTCAGGGGCTTAGTCCGCTCCGTCTGCGGCGAGGTCTCCAAGCCCGAAAACCCTGCCTGCCTGTCGAGGCAGTTTCACGGAAATCAGCGCGGCGCAGCCCGCGAAGGCCGCACTCCCCCACAGACAGCCGCCGAGTCCGCTCGTTTGGAACAGCAGGCCTGACAGCAGCGTCCCGACGAGACGGCCGCCCGCGTTTGCCATGTAGTAAAACCCGACATTCATCGCGACTTTGTCCCCCTCCGAGTAGGCGAGAATGAGGTAGCTATGCACTGACGAATTCAGCGCAAAGACGACGCCGAACGCGCCCAGTCCCGCGACGAGAACGGCGAGAGGTTGGGCGCCTTCCGCGAGCGCGACCGCGGTTGCAGACGTGAGCGCCGCGAGCAGTAGCGCAAGAACCAGCGCGCTCTTGCCTCCAGGCGCCTGGCCATCCGTCCAGCGACGGATGAGAAGGGGGGCGAGGGACTGGACGACCCCGTACGCGATGACCCATACCGCCAAGAAGGCGCCCACCTCTGTGAAGCTCCACCCGACGACGTCGTAGAGGAAGACGGGAACTCCGACCACGAACCAGACGTCCCGCGCTCCGAAGAGAAAAAAGCGTGCTGCCGCCAGCAGATTCACGGCATGGTTCTTAGAGAGCAGGCCCCGAAACTTTGGCTTTACCCGCGCGCGCCCAAGATTCCCGGGCAGTGACGCCTCCGTCGCGAAGAACACGACGATGAGGGCTGCTGCCATCCCGAAAAGAGCACCTCGGAATCCGAGAAGACTCAAGAGCAGGCCGCCGAGAAAGAACCCGACGCCTTTGAGCGCATTCTTGCTCCCGGTGAGTAACGCCACCCACTTGAAGAGCGTTCCGTGCGCCTCGCTCGGGACGAGCACTTTGATGAACGACTTGGCGCTCATCTTTGTGAGGTCCTTTGCGATGCCGGAGAGCGCCTGCGCTGCCATCACGTAGGCGACGGAAACCGCGACGCCCCAATCGCGTCGAAGCAGCGCGAGCGCTACCAAGGCCACGACCTGGAGGACAAGACCTGACGTCAAGGTCAGCTTCAGCCCGAGCCTCGCGGCAAGATAACCGCCCACGAGATTCGTCACGACGCCGAAGAACTCGTAGAAGAGAAAGAGAAAAGCGAGTTGAACCGGGGAGTACCCTAGCTCGTGGAAATGCAGGAGCACGAGCATCCGGAGCGCGCCGTCGGTGAGCGTAAACGCCCAGTACGCGGCTGTGACAATGGCGTAGCTTCGGACAGCGGTTCCTGCGGATTCGCTAGTCACGACAGTGTGGCGGCTATTTTTCGGACGAGCTCCACCATTCGATTCGCGTACCCCCACTCGTTGTCGTACCAAGCGAGCACCTTCACGCTTGTTCCGTCGACGACCATGGTCGAGAGCGCATCGACGACTGCACTGCGAGGGTCACCCTTGTAGTCAATTGACACCAGCGGGCGCTCCTCATACCCGAGAATGCCGGAAAGCGGTCCATCTGCGGCAGCCTTGAGAAGGCGATTCACCTCAACCACCGTCGTTGGACGAGACATCTCGAATACGCAGTCAGTCAAAGAAGCATTGAGGAGAGGGACGCGAATGGCGAGCCCGTTCAGCTTGCCGTTCAGCTCAGGGTAAATGAGGCCAATGGCAGTTGCGCTCCCCGTCGTCGTTGGAATGAGCGACAGGCCGGCGGCGCGAGCTCTGCGCAAGTCCTTCTGTGGAGCGTCCACCACTGACTGCGTGTTGGTCGCGTCGTGCACGGTCGTGATGATTCCATGGCGGATGCCCAGGCCTTCGTGCAGCACTTTGACGATGGGTGCCAGGCAATTGGTCGTGCATGAGGCCGCGGTGAGAAGGTGGTGCTCGGACGGACGGTAGAGATGGTCGTTCACCCCCATAACCACGTTCAGGGCGCCTTCCTTGACGGGCGCGGCGACGATGACCTTGCGCACGCCCTGCTCGAAGTAGGGCGCCAGTGCAGCTGGGGTCTTAAGTTTGCCGCTCGTCTCCAGGACGACATCCACCTTTGCGTCGCGCCAAGGCGCCTCTGATGGAGAAGAAAAAGCAGAGAATCCAATCTGTCTGCCATCGACAGAAATCCCCGTTGCTTCCGCCCTGACATCTCGGTTCCATCGACCTTGAACAGAGTCGAAGACGAGGAGATGGGCAGCAGCCTCAGGGCCGCCCTTCACTTCGTTGATGTGGACAAATGCGAATTCGGGCCAGGCCCAGGCGGCTCTGAGCGCCAAGCGTCCCATGCGTCCAAAGCCATTTATTCCGACGCGCACAGCCATAGAGGTTGGTGTCCCTTGAGAATGAGTGGGTTGGAGGAACGGCAGGCCCTGCCCTTCGTTCAACCCGCTGGCCTGACCACGGCTTCTTGCTCGGCCGCAACTGACTCGGGCTCCGTCCCGATGCGCTTCACGAGGCGCTCGAGACGAAGCCGGTCGAGCTTGGCTAGCGGCAGGGACGTAAAAATCTGAATCCGCCGGTAGGCGTGCATGGCGACCTTGAGAAAGAGGCGTTCTTTTCCTGCCGCTGACCCAATGAATGGCGCAGGGTCCTCGAGTCCCCAATGCGCAATAATGGGTTGTCCAGGCCACACCGGACAGGACTCGCGCGCGCTGTCGCAGACAGTGATGACGAAGTCGAACTCGACATTCCGGAACTCGTCCCAGGACTTGCTTCGCGCGCCGGTCGCGTCGATTCGGAACCTTTCATGCAGGGTCTTGAGTGTTAGGGGGTCAACGAGGCCCCGCGGGTTGGCTCCTGCGCTGTACGGCTCGAAGCGCTTGCCACCAAGCCGCTTGAGAATGTGCTCGGCCATGATGCTTCGAACGGAGTTCCCCGTGCAGAGGAACAAGATTTTATATGCCTTCTCGGTCTTCACTAGGTCACCTCAGACTCGAATGCTGGGGAGGATTCAGCGGGACCGCGGCATAAGGTATCGCTTCGACGCCACGCTCTGGAAACAGCCTCGCCTTCAGCCAAAGCGAGACGTATACGAGCACAATTAGTGCTGGAACCTCGATGAGCGGACCAACGACGCCAGCCAGAGCCTCTCCGGAGGAAATGCCAAATGTGCCGATTGCAACCGCGATGGCTAGCTCAAAGTTGTTCCCGGCCGCGGTAAACGAAAGGGAGGCGGTCTCCTCGTACGAGAACCCCATGCGCCAGGCGAGCAGGAACGCACCCGTGAACATCAGTGCGAAGTAGAGGACGAGAGGAAGCGCAATCCGAACAACATCGATTGGGAGGCGGGTGATGCGATTGCCCTGCAACGCGAACATGAGGACGATGGTGTAGAGCAACGCAAGGAGTGCAGTCGGAACGAGCCGAGGCAGGAACGTCTGCTCGTACCACTGTCGACCGCGCGCGCGTTCGCCGACTATTCGAGTGAGAGCGCCTGCCATGAGCGGGAGACCGAGAAACAAGACCACGCTCTTCGCAATGGACCAGACGCTCACATGAAATGCGTCGCCACTAGCACCGAGCCAGGTTGGGAGGACGGTGATAAAGAGCCAGCCCAAGAGCGAGTAGAATGCAATTTGAAATAGCGAGTTGAGCGCAACGAGAACCGCCGCCAGCTCCCCGCTCCCCCGGGCCAGCATGTTCCAAATGAGAACCATCGCGATGCATCGCGCGAGACCTATGAGGATGAGGCCGGTGCGGTAGTGCGGCAAGTCGGGGAGTAAGAACCATGCCAGAGCGAACATCAGGACAGGCCCAACAAACCAGTTGAGGACGAGAGAGGTCGCAAGAAGGCTGCCGCGCTTTCGTACCTGGGACAGCTCGTCGTACCGAACTCGCGCGAGCACGGGATACATCATCCAGAAGAGTCCGATTGCGATGGGGACCGAGACGCCAGCAACCTTTACAGCGTCCAGCGCGCGAGGAAGCCCCGGCAGAGTTCTTCCGAGCCCAAGTCCCAGCCCAATCGCCGCGAGAATCCAGACGGGAAGGAATCGGTCAACGACTGACAGTCGTTTGACCAGACTTTCCTTGGTAGCCGCGTGCATCACCGAATTCTCAAAACCGGCGCCGCTACCGTTCAACCCGAGTCGTTGGCACAGGTCGGTTGAGGCCAGGCGTGCAGCACGTCTCTTCGCTCTTTGGCGCTTCTTCACCGTAAGTGGTGTTCTCGCCCCGCGTGAGAAACGTCTCCCAGGCAAGGCCGGAGGGGTCCTGCACCCACGCCTTCTCGCTCTTGGCGTAGCAGCAGGTAGTCGCTCCCTGCTCGAGCACCGGCCTCTCGGCGGCTTTCAGCCGCCCATAGACCTCGAGAAGCTCATCTGCGTCTTCGACCTGGATACCGAGGTGGTCGAGGCCGGCCATCCTGCCGCGCGCCGAGATGGCGAAGTTGACACGGGGGTCATCCAGCATCCACTTGGCATAGTCGCTCTTCAGGACAGTCGGAGCGCTCCCGAACATGCTCGAATAGAAACGCACCGACGGCGCTAACTCTTCAACGGCGACGTGCACGTGGAGACGCTTCACGTGTTGCTCCTTCTGACTGCACCTTGCAGGCGGGCGCGCAAGCAGCGGCCCCGAGGCCGCAGCAGTTCTCGGTGAGGTAACCAACCAGGGCATTCATCTGGTCAAAATTCGCGGCATAGAAGAGCTGCCGACTCTCGCGCGACTGATTGATGAGCCCCGCATGCATCAGCTGGTGCAAGTGGAAAGACAAAGACGACCCCGGTACCTCAAGCTTCTGCGCGATGGCACCCGCCGAGAGGCCCTCAGGCCCCTTCTGCACAAGGAGGCGGTAAATGCCTAGTCGTGTGTCCTGAGCCAAGGCTCCAAGGGCGTCGATGGCTTGCTTCGTCTTCATTCATTCCATCCTTCTAGTATTCTCGAACATAAGTCAAGTTGCGGCAACTGGCTTGGTCAACGGCCGGCTGGGGAGGCACCCCGTGACAACCGTGTGACGGTGGAAAACCCAGCTCGTCCTCACCTGCCGATACTACGGGAAATCTAGCTGAATCGAGTCCGGGCGGGTGTGACGACTCTCGCTTCGGCCGCAGTGCGTTTCGCGCACTACACGCCGGTACGGGCTGTGAGGCGCGCTCTGGGCCACCCGAATGTCTCACCGCCTAATGAGGACAACACCTCCCAGGAGCAGCAGCGCCCCGAGCGCACGTGTTGCCGTTAAGGAGTGCTGCGGGACGCCAAGAAAGCCGTAATTGTCGAGTACGAGCGAGCAAATGAGCTGTCCGGCGACAACTAAGGCTATGGCAGTCGCAGCGCCGACGCGTGGAACCAGGATGATGGAAGCCCCGAGGTAAGCGGCGCCGAAAAACCCGCCAAGCCACCAAATGGCTGGCACTGCCCTGGCACGCTCGAGATGCAATGGGACCCGAACGATGAGAAGCGCCATGGCCATCGCCAACGTCCCACCGACGTAGCTGATGAAACCAGCCCAGGAGACTGAATCAACTTGCGTCCTCAGCCCTGCGTTGAGGCTGGCCTGCACGACGAGGCACGCGCCGCCAGCAAGGCCTAGCAACGTCAGAAGGAGGACAGAAAGCGTGCTCATCGAAGCGAAGCTCCGGGCTCTACCCTCCGCCGCATTGCGGTCGCACTGGCCGGACACGCGTCCTGGAGCTCACGCGAGGCACCAAGGGCTGCTGGGAGCGCGCTCCGAGGAATCCGCTCGAATCCGTGGCGCTCGAAAAACTCTGCGGCTGTCGTGGTGAGAAGATAAATGGCGGGCAGACCGAGCGCCTTCGCGCGATTGACGATAGCGAGCGTGAGCTGGCTGCCGAGGCCCTTGTTGCTAGCGTTCGCCCGAACCGCAACTGAGCGTAAGAGCCCAACACCGGCATGAACTTCGAGACCGGCTACGCCGGCGAGAGCCGCGCCATCATCACGACCAACGACGAATTCGGCCAGGTGGTCGCGCGCACCAGCGACTGGTAGCCCCCTCGAGACTAGAAGCGCTTCGACGTCGTGCCAGTCTGACGAATTTGCTGAGACGAGTTCCAAGGGTGTCTCCTTCCTCGGTTCTAAATATCCATTTCAGGCCCACGCTTCGTTTCGACGCGTGTCACGCTCCGATATCGTTTCTAACTTTCTGGAACTATCGAAGTCAACTGAACCGCGCGCCACGATTTCTCGGTTGCGACCGAACGAACGTAGCGAGCCGGTGTACGAGAGGCATCGAAGGGGTGCGCCGCACCGCAGGGTGATGCCCGGACAACCGGGGGTCGGGCAGTCCACGCGGCAGGTAACGCCCGCGACGCTCGTGGGGCCCAAACTGCGAAGAGCCTGAATCCGGCGCGATCCCCGAAACTTCAGCACATCCTGCCGCATGGGCGCGGCTTCGCACCCTCTCGCTGAGTGCTCGAAATTCGCGCGCGTGGGGCGGTACGGCGGTGAGTCTCCAAGCGACGGGTCCTGACACCCACTGCGCGCGGTCGCTCTTGACTGCCTATTTGAGACTGAAATCGATTGTACTCGGTACCTAACTCAAGCAGGGACGAACCAATGCCCGTTCCGAGAGAGAGAGACAGCGGCGCCTCCGACGACGGCATGGGTGAAGACAGCGGCCAAGAACTAGCCCTCTCCCGGAAGAGCGCGGACGACCACGTCGTCATCGACATCGCCCTCGACGAACTTGAGGACAGCCCCTTCCAGGTGAAGCAGTACGACGACCTGAGGGTGAAGGACCTGGCCGAGACAATTCTAAAGCAGGGACTGCTACAGCCCGCGACCGTTCGACAAGTTAGTAACCACTACCAGCTCATCTCGGGACATGCGCGGAGGGCAGCGCTCCGCTACCTCCGCGACCGAGTCGCAACTTCGAAGAGCGCGAGCACTACAGGACCCTCCGCTGCGTCGTGGCGCATAGCGTCGACGACGCCCGAGCCGCGGCGCTCAGCGCGATAGAGAACCTGCAACGCGACGATGGCACTCCACTCGAGCAGGCACTGATGGTGGCGCGCGCTCGAGAGGCGGGCGGTTACGGCAGCGTCGCAGATACTGCGGAAGCCCTCGGACTCCCACGCACCCGCGTCCGTCAATATCTCGAACTTGCCGACGCGCCAGCGGTTCTTCAGCGAGCTGTTTCTCCAGGGGTGCTCGCAAATGGGGAGAGTGGCGAGCGGAAGCGGGTTCCTCTCCCAATCACGACTGTACTCGGAGCGAGACCCTATTTTGAATTTCTGTTCGCCAACCGCCTTACTGAGCTCAGAGCACAGGCTTCCGTTCAAAGAAAGCGTAACGAACGACGCGGCAGGGTCGAAGACGGCATCGAAGCAACAGACCGGGAGCTCGCCCGCTAGCAGGCAGAGGCGAGGGAGTTTGCGACCGAGAGGACCGAGAGTCTTCTGCAGCGGGCCGCCGAGCAGGGTTGGACCGGCGCACAACTTCAGGCGCACGTCCCTTGCTGCGGAGCCTGATAGCTTCCGGCCGGCAATGTGGTTCTTCTCCGACCCAGGGAACTACCTTCGGCCCATTTCCTTCGATCCGGACGCGAAGGCCTGGCGATAAATCTTTTCCGCAACGGTCGGGAACAGCGCAAATTCGTGAGCGGCATCTCCCGAACGGCTCGCCGTCGCTCGGGAGAAGGCGGTCCGGCGTTGGGCTGACGCGGAACACTCGCGGGGCTAGTGGCGCGGCGTTGGCGCGGCGATGCGGGTCGGGCCTCGGAAGGTCCGCGCCAGGTAGACGAAGTACGCGCACGCTAGAGGGAGTCCAACCGCCGCCCACACGGTCGCGGCGTGCAGGGCATAGCCACCGGCGCCCGCGGCGTGCGCCGTTAGGTCAAACTCCGGGCTCACACTGGAGTGCAGCAACACCGGCCAGCTTGCCGCCGCGGCACTCGCCAGTAGACCCACCAGCAGCAGCGCTGAGCTCAAAAATGCCACTCCGACACGCCTTAAGATGAGTCCCCAAAGAAGGCCAGCGATGGCCAGCACGGCGATTGCGACAGTAAGCCAGACTAGAGGGCGATCCGCGGCAGCGCCAACAAGCTCGGGCCGGATTCGCAGCGTCGCCCACGTCACGACGCACAACAGCAGGGCGAGCAAAAGGAAGAGACCACGAGCGGCACGAAGACTCCGCTGTTCCACCGCACCTTCAGTCTTGAGAGCGAGAAAAAGGGCGCCGTGTGCGCTAAGCGCCACCAAAGCGAAGCCGCCGACTAGAACCGTATACGCGTCCAATACACCAGAGTGCAGTCCGGGTAGAAAGGAATCGAAGAGACCTAAAGAAAAGCTGCCTCTTTCGTCTAGCGGCACCCCCCGGATGACATTCCCCAGCGCTGCTCCAAGGATTATCGCCAGGAGCGTGCTTCCGAGGGCGAAGACGAAATCCCAGAAACTGTGCCAGAGCGGGTTTTCGACATGGCTCCGAACTTCGATGGACACCCCGCGCAACACCATTAGCCAAAGGGCGAGCACGAGTGGAAGGTAGAATCCAGAGAAGCCCACTGCATACGCTACCGGAAAGGCCAGAAACAGGGCACCGCCCCCCGCTATGAGCCATACTTCGTTGCCATCCCAAACCGGGCCGATGGCAGCAAGAACCGTACGTCTCTCGCCGTCATCATGCGCGACGAAGAGGTGGACCGCGCCTGCACCCAGGTCGAAGCCATCGAGAACAACGTAGACCGTCAACATTACCGAAACGACGCCATACCAGAGCGCTTCCATTAGCCCTTCTCCCCTAGCGCTCGGCCGCTCCCAGCATCCGGCTGAAGCGGTCCGTTGGTAGGACCATGCACAATCTCCCGCCCAACCAGGTACAGGAAAAGCAGACCAACAACGAGGTAGAGCCCGCAGAAGCCAATGAAGGTGAAGATGGCGTTCCCAGCGCCCACCTGAAGGCTCGTTCCTTCAGCGGTGCGTAAGAGTCCGTAAACAATCCACGGCTGCCGACCCATTTCCGCAGTCGTCCATCCAGCGGTGTTCGCGATGTAGGGGAAGGGAATAGCCAGCATCCACATCCAGAGCAGCCAGTGCGAGTGAAGAAGCTTGCCGCGATAGAGCTGCAGAGCCGACAGGAGCGAGAGCGCGATGAACATCGTTCCGAGGCCAACCATCACATGGTAGGCATAGTAGGTGACTTCCATATTGTCCGGCCACAGTTCGTGGGGGACGTCGTTGAGGCCAGTCACGGTACTTCCGAAGGAGCCGTAAGCGAGGAAGCTGAGCAGTCCAGGGATGGCAATTGGGTTTTCGAGCCGCCCGCGCCTCACGTCCGGCTGCCCGATGAGCGCTAGCTCTGCGCCCGGACCGCTTTCAAAAAGGCCTTCCATGGCCGCCAGCGCCACCGGCTGGTGATTCGCCACCAGCCTTCCCTGACGGTCACCCGTTGGAAATAGCTGCAGGACGCATGCGATTGAGGCTGTGACGACGCCGACCCGAAGGCATCGCTCAGCCGTTTCGCGATGTTGTCCCATCAGCAGCCAGAAGGCGGAGATGCCGCACACCACGAACGAGGCTGTCACCACCGAAGCAGTCATGTTGTGCGCGTACTGCCACCGCGCCCAGGGGTTGAGAAGGAAGGCCCAGAAGTCCGACAGCATCAGCCTTCCGTCGGCCGCCTTCACATAACCCACAGGGTACTGCATGAAGGCATTGGTCGCGATGATGAAGTACCCACTCAACCAGGAACCAAAGAGCAGCGCCACAGCACTGCCTAGGTGGGCCTTCGGCGAGAGCCGATTCTCTCCGTAAAGAAAAATACCGAGAAATGTGGACTCGAGAAAGAAAGCTAACATCCCCTCCATTGCGAGGGTGGTGCCGACGACTCCCCCAGCGTATTGAGAGAAGCGTGCCCAGTTGGTACCGAACTGGAACTCCATGGGGATGCCCGTAACGACGCCAACTGCAAAGTTGAGAGCGAAAATCTTCGCCCAGAAGGCCGCCGCCGCGTTCCAATGGGCGTCGTTGGTCCGTAGCGCAAACCATTTGAAGACAACTATGAAGAGCGCGAGACCCATCGTGAGTTGTGGAAAAAGGTAGTGGTACGTAATGGTGAAGCCGAATTGAAGACGGTGCCAGAAGAGGGGGTCAGTCATACCGGCCTCTGAGGGCCGAGGGGACTAACACTCGACTCTCGATTGGATTGTAAATGGCGCGCTGAGTCCTGCTAAACGATGGTTATAAAAGCAATCTCTGCCAAAGGGTGGATGAAGTCAGCGAATTCAGATGGCAGCGAAAATCGGAGCGCGGGCGATTCGCGAGGGGTCTCGCCCAGACGGGCCTTGGGCCTTCTTGAGCGACAGCTCTCGCTATCCCACATATTCTCGCTCCGCGGGTTTCGAGCACGTCTGTCGCCGGCGCGGCTGTGGTTTCCTGCAGTCCGCCTCCGACGGCGAGCTGCGTCGCTGCCCGAAAGACGGACGGAAGCTGTGGCCGAAGGCTCAGGTTCGCCCCATCCGCTGGCATGATTTGCGTCACACAACGGCTTCGCTTTTAAAGGCCGCGGGCGGGCACCTGGTGGATGCCCAGCGAATCCTCCGGCACAGCGACCCACGCATTACGCAGGAGGTCTACACGCACGTGGACCTCGACCAGCTCCGCTCGGCAGTCAACCGCATGCCCGTGCGCATCGACAATTTCCCCGCAAATGTGGACGGAAATGTGGACGGCGGCGTGCAGCGAAACGGGCGACGAAAAAAGCGTAACAACTACGGAGTTTTCGAAGAGCGGGAAAAGGGATTTGAACCCTCGACCCTCGCCTTGGCAAGGCGATGCTCTACCACTGAGCTATTCCCGCACGTTTGAAGCGACGAGCCTTGTATCGGCCGGGTGGCGCAAACGTCAAGCGCCCTCTGCGCCATGCGCTCCTCCTCGGCGGGAGAGCATTTGGCCAAAGGCGCGGAAGTACCCGACGCCGCTCCACACGCTGAAGAAGACAGAGATGTAGAGCAGCACCTGCCCGACGGCGTTGTAATTCACCGGAAACGTCCACCAGATGAGGTTGAGTGGATGGGTGTAATGCACACAGAGGGCGATGATGCCTGTGAGCTGGAGGCTCGTCTTCCACTTCCCCTCCTGTCCCGCGGCAATCACCATGCCCTCTGAAGCGGCGATGCTGCGCAGCCCGGTCACCAGGAATTCGCGCGCGAGGAGGACAATGACGACCCACGCGGGGACACGCCCCAGCCGCACCAGCATCACCAGCGCCGCCATGACAATGAGCTTGTCGGCGAGCGGGTCGAGAAACTTTCCCAGCACGGTGACGAGGTTCATCCGCCGTGCGAGGACGCCGTCGATGACGTCCGTGACGGCCGCCAGGGTGAAGAGAAACGCAGCGAGGAAGCTGTCCAGCGGGTCCGCTTTGTAGGTGAGCCAGATGAAGAACGGGATGATGACAATCCTCCCGAGCGTCAGCATGTTTGGGAGGGTCCAGAGCTCCTTCAACAGCACGCTCGGGTTCCGCGCCGCCTTGCGCACCCGGCGCGCCTCGCGCCGGCGCTGTCTCCGCGTCCGCCGGTCCACGACCGACGGTTTAGCCCATTCTCACGCAGAGCAACGCGAAACCTTCGCCGGTGAGCTCGACGGCCAGTGCCGCCCCGCCCCGGGGATGGTCCCAGGGCATGGCCAGGACGCGGGGTGCGATTTGTCCCTGCCACCCCACCCAGTGCTCGAGCGGCACCGTCACCGGCGAGTCGGCCTGGACTTCCAGTGAGCGCAGGGGCCCGGGGAGGCTGAGCAGCACCTGTCCAACCCCCGCCAGGTGGACGAGGTCCAAGTCCGGCGCGACGTCGGAGGGGACGCGGCCATTCTCGAAATTCACCTGCTCCTCGAAGCCAAACACCATGGGCTCGCGCAGGTAGGCCCCCTCGTCTCCCAAGCTGACGGCCAAGAAGCGCCTGCCCTCTCGGGCCAGCCAGGCTGCGCCCGTCCCGAGGACGCGTTGGACGCGCTCCGAGCCCTCGCCGAAGGGGCGGTCTGTCACCCTCCCGCGGAAGCGCTTGAATTCGGGGCGGAAGTCCAAGGTGCCGGTAAAGCCAATCATCCCCGCCGTGCGGACGAGGAGCTCGCCCCGCACCGTCACCAGCACCGAGTCCTCGTTGACGGCGAAAGGGGAGGCCTCGCCCTCTCCCACCAGGCGGAGGCTCGCCGCCAGCTGGGAGAGCTCGCCCCTGCTGACTTCGGTTGGGCTGCGTCGCTCGGGGAATTCCGCGTGCATGGGGCCGGCGTCGTCGAGCCGGACTTGGACGGGCGGCGCCCCGAGGGGCTCGTCGCCGTCCGAGGAAGTGGACTGCTCGTCCACGAGCGGGATGGGTGGAGGCGCCAGCGGGACGTCCTGTTCCGGCGCCGGCGCGCCATTGCCGCTCCAGCCCTGCGCCAGCATGGCGTCATAGGGGCGGGGCACGGGCGGGGCGGCGTCGGCCGGTGCGGGGGCGGCAGCGGCCACCATGCCGACGAAGGTGGTGGAGGCGGCCAGCGTCAACGCCGCCGGTGCCAGCCCGGCGGCTGGGCTCGGGGCGCGGTCTGCGGCCAGCGCTCGCGCCATTTTCTCGGCCATGACGTCCGAGCCGGCGCGAAGGAAGGCTTCGCGCGCCCGTCCGTACTCTCCGGCCTGGGCGAGGGCGAGGCCTAAGTAGTTGTGGGCCTTGGCGTGCTCCGGTGCGAGTTCCACGGCACGCTCGAATTCGCGGATGGCCCGGGGGAGCTGCCCGGACTTGAGGTACACCAGGCCCAAGTTGACGCGCAGGGTGGGGTCCGAGGCGTTGTCGCGGACGAGTCCCTCGTAAATTTCAGCGGCGCGGTCGAAGTGCCCGAGCTTGAAGTAGGCCAGCCCGAGGAGGTTTTGCCCCTTCTCGTTGTCCGGTTGAAGCTGGTAGGCGGCCTCGAGCTGCGTCCGCGCGTCCTCCAGCTGCCCGGCCTGGAGGAGCTCGCCGCCGCGGTAGAGCAGCGTGAGAAAGGCATCATCGCCCCCCGTCCCCGGAATCACTGCCATGAGGAGTGCCCGGCCGAGCTCGAGCCGGCCGAGGCCTGCTCCTGCTCCTTGTACTTGAAATAGAGCGCCAACACCTTGCGGACGTAGGCTTGCGTCTCCTCGTACGGGGGGACGTTGTCCTCGTAGCGGTGTACTGCCTCCGGGCCAGCGTTGTAGGCGGCAATAATTTTTTCCATCTGCCCGCCAAACTCGTTGGCCAAGACGCGCAGGTACCGCACGCCTCCGTCAATGTTGTCCTTCACGTCGAAAATGTCGCGCACGTACATTTCGCGCGCCGTCCCGGGCATGAGCTGCATGAGGCCACTCGCCCCCTTGGAGGAGACGGCGAAGCGGTCGAAGTTGCTCTCCGCATGGACGACGGCCCGCACCAGCGGCAGCGGGATTTTGTACTTGGTGGAGGCGCGCGCCATCCACTCCTCGATGAGAGAGTCGGCGATGACGATGGGGGGTGGCGCCTCGGTGCTCTTCGACGCAGCATGGGAAGGCCGGCCAAGCTTTCGGGCCTTGATGCCCGCCGGCGGGACGTTGGTGTAGACAATGGTCCCGTCCTTCAACGTGTACGTGTAGATGGCGCTGGCGCCAGCCGGGCTCGCGGCGCAAAGCAGCATGAGAAGGACGAAGGGACGCACAGGCAGAAAAGGGGCATCCAACTTACCGCTCTCGCCCGGGGCCCTCAAGAAACGTCCTTGTTTCCAGGACTTGTGAAGATTAAGCGCCTGATTGCATGCCCCAGCGCTTCGATTTTCTCGTCGTCGGTGGCGGAGTGGCCGGGCTTTCCTTCGCCCTGGAGGCCTCCCAGGAGGGCTCGGTGTGCGTGCTCACCAAGCGCAGCCGGAGTGAGTCCAACACCGTCTATGCCCAAGGCGGCATCGCCTCCGTCCTCTCTTCCAGGGACTCCTTCGCCCAGCACGAGGAGGACACGTTTGCGGCCGGGAGCGGCCTCAACCACCGGGACGCGGTGGAGGTGACGGTGCACGAGGGCCCGGACCGTGTCCGGGAGCTGGCGGCGTTGGGGGCCGTCTTCAACCGTCGCCCGGACGGGGAGTGGGACTTGACGCGGGAGGGTGGCCATTCGCGGCGGCGCATTGTCCACAGCGGGGACATTACGGGCCGGGAAGTGGAGCGCGTCTTGCTCGCGGCCTGCGACGACCGCCCCAACATCCACTTCCTCTCGGACAGCGCGGCCATCGACTTGGTGCTGCAGCGGCGCGCAGGCCACGGAGCGCCGGCGCGGGCCCTGGGCGTGTACGTGCTGCTTCCCACCGGAGAAATTGAGACATTTCTCGGCCGGGCGGTGGTGCTCGCCACCGGCGGAGCCGGCAAAGTCTACCTGTACACCACCAACCCGGACGTGGCGACGGGCGACGGCGTGGCCATGGCCTACCGGGCCGGCGCGCACATCGCCAACATGGAGTTTTACCAATTCCACCCCACCTGCCTCTTCAGCCCCGAGGCGAAGAATTTCCTCATCAGCGAGGCCTTGCGGGGAGAGGGCGGAAAGCTTCGGCTGCGCAGCGGCGCCCAATTCATGGACCGCTACAGTCCGCTCAAAGAGCTCGCCCCGAGAGACGTGGTGGCCAAGGCCATCGACAGCGAGTTGAAGCGCACCGGCGACGACTTCGTCCTCCTGGACATGACGCACCTCGGGCGGGCCTTCCTCATCGAGCGCTTCCCCAACATTTACGCCGTCTGCAAGCAATTCGGCGTGGACATGGCGGTGCAGCCCATTCCCGTCGTCCCGGCGGCACACTACCAATGCGGCGGCGCGGTGACGGACCTCTTCGGCCGCACCAACGTCCCGGGGCTGTACGCGGTGGGCGAGGTGGCCCACACCGGACTGCACGGCGCCAACCGGCTGGCGTCGAATTCGCTGCTCGAGGGGCTGGTGTTTGGCCACCGCGCCGCCCGCGCCGCGGCGCAGGACATCCGCGGCAAGGGCATTCCCGAAGGAGAGGTGCCGGCCTGGGACCCCGGGGCGGCGGTGGACCCCAACGAGAGCGTCATCGTCACGCACAACTGGGAAGAGGTGCGCCGGCTGATGTGGAACTATGTGGGCATTGTCCGCAGCGACAAGCGGCTGATGCGGGCCCGGCGAAGGCTGGACCTGTTGCGCGAGGAGATTCGCGACTACTACTGGCGGTTCAAGATGACGAGGGACATCATCGAGCTGCGCAACATTGCCGACGTGGCGCACCTCATTGTGGAATGCGCCACGCGGCGTAAAGAGAGCCGCGGGCTGCACTACAACCTCGACTACCCCAACCGCGACGACCACAACTGGGCCAAGGACACCGTCGTCTTCCGCGACGCCTGACAGGGCCCTCTAGGCCAATGGTTCTCCGCCGCGACGACGCCTTCGGCCCGACTCCGGGCCCCCTCCCCGAGGCACCACCGCCCGCGGCCAAGCCACGCGCTGCCCTGCCCCCCTTTTGCACGGCCCTCATTGCGGTGTGCGTCGCCGTCTTCCTCCTTCCGGGGTTGGGCGTCGGGCCCCAACTCTTCAGCCTCGAAGAGTTGGCGCTGTACGGGCCGGCGGTGGCCGCCGGCCAGTGGTGGCGGGTGCTGACGGCGGTGCTGGTGCACGTCGCCATTTGGCACCTCTTCTTCAACATGATGGTGGTGGTGAATTTGGGCTTCGCGGTGGAGCGCCTCCTCGGCACGCCACGCATGCTGGCCGTCTCGTTGGTGTCTGCTCTGGGCAGTGCAGCGCTGGTGCTGGCCTTCGCCTTTCAGCATGGCGCCGCCGGTGCCTCGGGGATGATTCTCGGCTGGGCGGGCGTGCTGCTGCCGGTGGTGAACCGTCAGGGGCGGCAAAGCCTGGCGTGGCTTCTCATTCAAGTGGCCGTCATTAGCCTCATTCCGGGCGTGAGTTGGCAGGGGCACCTCGGCGGCTTCCTCGCGGGGTTGGCCTGCGGCGGGCTGTTGCGACTCGGCCCGCAGCGCTTCAACGCCCTGTGGCCCCTCTTGGCCCTCGGCCTGGCGGCGGCCATTTGGGCGCTGGCCCGGGCTGGCGGCCTCGCACTCTCGTGAGGGAGGCCTTCACCGTCTGCGTGTTTTCCGGCGCTCGGGAGGGCACGCACCCGCGCTACCGGGAGGCGGTGCGACATTTCGGCCAGCGGCTTGGCGAGCGCGGGCTCGGCCTGGTGTACGGCGGCGCGCAGGTGGGGTTGATGGGCGTCCTCGCCGACGCGGCCCTGGCCGCTGGCGCCCGGGTGACGGGCGTCCTTCCCCGGGCCCTCAGTAGCGCGGAGGTGGCACACCCCGGCCTGGCGGAGCTCCTTCTCACCGAGGGACTCCACGCGCGCAAGGCGGAGATGTCCGCGCGCGCCCAGGCCTTTGTCGCCCTGCCCGGAGGCTACGGCACGCTGGACGAGCTCTTCGAAGCCCTCACCTGGCAGCAACTCGGACTGCACGGCCGTCCGGTGGGCCTTCTCGACGTGGACGGCTACTTCCACCACCTCCTCGCCTTTCTCGACGAGGCCCTACAGGCAGGCCTCCTCGCGCCCCGGGACAGAGGCCGACTCCTCTCCTCGCCCGACGCGGACGGGCTTCTCGACGCGCTCGGAGCTCCGCGCTTGTAAACACTGAAGCCCCAGGGCACCCGCGGCGAAGCGCCAAGAGAGCCTCCCCGCGGGGGCTACAGGTGGGCCTCGCCTGTGGGCGGACGGACTTTTGCCGGGCGTGGCAAAGCCGGGCTATTCCACGGCTTGTCCCATGCGCCGACGCCTGCTTCTCGCAGTCGGGCTTTCGCTCGCGCTCCATGCCGTGGTGTTTGTGCTGCTGTCGCGACTCGGGCAGGCGCCCCTCCCGGCGACGCCGCGTCCGCTAGTGGTGGAGGTGCTGCAGCGCCCGGTGCGCAGAGTGCCCCACCCTCCGCAACTCAAGCCTCCCCTGCAGGGCCCGGCCCGCGCTGGGCACGAGGCCCCGGGCCTCAAGCCTGCGGGCCCCGGGGTGCGGACGGCCGGCCCCGGGCTTCCGGACGCGCCGCGCGTCCCGCTGGACCTCTTCCCAAAGGGCGCGCTCGAGGCGGCGACGCCGCCCGAGCCAGAAGCCCCGGACGCCGGGAGTCCAGCAGAAATCCTCACGGCACGCGTCCAAACCTGGCGGCTGGACGGGCTGGCGGAGCACCGCGTCTCCATGGGGGTGGACACCTATTTCTCGACGCTGGCCCACGCGCTGCGGGACAAGCTGGGCGAGCCACCGCCGCCGGCCTTTGGACATGACTCGCCCTCCACTGGGCAGCGCATGCTGCAAAGCTGGCTCCAAAACCTCGCCCAGGCCGATAAGCCCGAGAAGGAAGCGCCCCCCACGGAGCGCGGCCCGACGCAAACCCAATACGACTTGGGCGGCCGCGAGTCGGACATGGTGCACCAGCTGCTCGGCCCCATGGCGCCCACCTTTGACAGTCTCGTTGCGCCGGTGGCCCTCGTGCAGCGCGCGCTCGGCCAGTCGACGCCTCCGGCGGCGGTGCTGCGGCTGGTGCAGGACGCCGAAGGGCACCTGACGAGTGTCGAGCTCGTCGCCTCCTCGGGGGATGCGCGCTTTGACGCCTGGGCGAAGCGCTCGGCGGCCTTGGCCCTGGCGGCCGTGCCCAAGCCCCCGGGGTACGGCGCAGGCCTCCACCCGGACGGCACCAAAAGCGACTGGGCCTTCTACCGGACAGGCGACGGCGTCGCCGTCCTCCTCTTGCGCGTCTACTGAGTGGGCAAGGGAAACTCGGCCCTTCCCAGCGAGGAGGCGAGGACGACGGTGAATGTCCCCAGGCCCTCCGGGACGAGGTTGCGACTTCCGAGGGCCTTGGGGAAACGCACCCGGTACACCGTCCAGAAGTCCCCCATGTAGGGGTAGTAGGCGCGGGTGTTGATGTTGGCCCTGCCCAGCCGCCTCACGAGGACGGCGGGGGCTTCCCCCACGGGCGTCTGCAGCGCCAGGTGCCAGATGCTGTCCGCCAAGTCGAGGTCATCGAAGCGGGGGTTTTGCATGTAGACGCCCAGCGTAAACTCGTAGAAGTCCGCGCCCTCCGTTTCCGCCTTTTGCAAGTCCAGCGCGAGCTGCTCCGGGCTCTGCGCTTGAAACGTGTCGCGCCGGCGAACGCGCGCTTCGCGAAAGGAGGGAGACTCGTAGGTGACACCGGCGAAGAAAATAGTGTCAAAGCCGATGAAGACTTGGCGCTTGGTGGTGTAGTGCTCGAGGAGGGCCTCGTACTGGGCGTTGGCTTGCCCGTCTGGCAGCGACGGCCCGGGCGCCCCCACCATGGGCGGAGGGAGGCTGCTGCAGGAAGCGCCCAGGCCGAGGAGGAACGCGGCGGCGCGTCCCAGCCGCCTCGGGCTCACGGGAGGAAATCCTTCCGGGTGAAGAGGGTGGACAGCCCGTAACCCTTCTCGGTGATGGCGGCCCGGCCCCCCTCCATGCGGTCCACCAAGCCGAAGGCGCAGCGGACTGTCAGCCCCTCGGCCTCGGCGCGCTCGATGGCGCGCAAGGTGGAGGCTCCGGTGGTGACGACGTCCTCGAGGATGGCCACCTCGGCCCCGTCGGCAATGAGGGTGCGGCCCTCCATCCACTGCC
The DNA here is from genome assembly GCA_963745475.1 of uncultured delta proteobacterium. Lineage (GTDB taxonomy): Bacteria > Myxococcota > Myxococcia > Myxococcales > Myxococcaceae > JADGRA01. The sequence continues at coordinate 452,190 of CAVUXN010000008.1, read as the reverse complement.
CGGTCCCGTGGCCCTTGGGCTCCTTGCGGACGATGAAGGCGGGCAAGGAGGTCCCGGTGAGGTAACTCATGAGGCTAACCGCGGAGGCGAGGGGGTCCGCCCCCAACGTCAGCCCTCCCACCGCCGCCGCCGCCGGCGCGAGCCGCTGGATGTCCCGCAGGAGGAGCCGCCCAATGAGGAAGTGGCCCTCGGCGGTGAGCGCGGTGCGCTTGCAGTCAATGTAGAAGTCGCTCTCCACGCCACTGGACAGCGTCACCCGCCGCTTCTCGAAGGAGAGACGTGTCAAAAGCTCCAGGAGCCGAGAACGGTCCCGCGCCAGCGCGCCTTCCATGCCTTAGCTTTCCTCCAGGTAGGCCACGAGCTCCGCGGCATAGCGAAGCTGTGTCAACAGCTCGGCCTTGCGGTCCTCGTCGAGCGCGCCAAATACCGGCACCAGGAGCGCGAGGTCCTGGTTGGCGTCGCCCAAAAGCTGCGTCAGCGAGGCCGCCAACTCGTCGGCGTCCACCTCCTGCTCCGGCCCTTCGGGCGAAAGCCCGCCCTCCCCCAGGGCTTGCTCCAGCATGTCCCTGACGGCTGGGACGAGACGGCCCTCCAGAGCCAGGCGCTCCCGCAGGGACAGGAGCTCCTCCGGCGAAGCCGGCGCGCCGTGGAGGGCGTCGGCCAAGGCCACCAGGAGGGCGTCCTCGTCCGAGAGCTCGCTGTGGATGCGGGCCAGGACTTTGTCCCGCTGCAGAAAGCGTAGCGCCGCCACCCGGCGGAAACCGCACACCAGCTGGAAGCGCTCCCCCCGCACCCGCACGTCCACTGGAAAGACTTGGCCCAGGCGGGCCACGTCCTGCGCGAGCCGGCTCACGTCGCCTTCGGGACGAAGGCGAAACGTCTCGTCCGTGTCCAGCTGGTCCAGCGACAAAAGGCCTTGCTCGACGTGGATGGGACGCGCCAGGACGGGCTCACTGGCAAACGCCGGAGGGGGCGGCGGCGCCACAGCGGCGTCGGCCTCGTCCACGGGTATTTCGGGCAGGAGCTCGGCGGGACGCTTGTGGCCTGCGTCCTCGGCCGTCGGCCCACTCGACTCCTCGGCACCTTCCGGTGCCGGGCTCTCTTGCTCGGGCGTCTCCATCGCCTCCGCCATACCACACCGGCGTGGCGACGCCGGGGCCCGTGGCCTCTCCGTTGGGCCTTACCGCTTCTTCTTCACCAGGATTTTCTTCTTCGCGCCAGCCGCCACCGTGGGTGGCACCGGCGGGGGGGCCGGAGCCGCCTTGCTGGCCTCGGGGGGACGGGAGGCGGTGAAGGCGGGGACGGGCGCCCGGACGGGGGGCCGCGGCGGAAGCGCCGGGGGACGGGCCGGGGCCAGGGCGGCACGCACCGCGGGCCGGATTTGCGCCCGTGGCCTGTCCGGCAGCGGGCGGCCCGGGGCGAGCTCACCCATGTCCACCCGCCCACGGAAGCTCGCTCCGTCGACAATAATGACGCGCGGGGAGCGGATGTCGCCCACCATGCGCCCGTCGCGGGTGAGCTCGACGCTCTCGGTGGCGGAGATGTTGCCCACCACCACGCCACTCACCACGGCATTCTTCACCGAGACATTGGCCTTCACCACGCCCGAGGGCTCCACAATGAGCGTGCGGGTGAGCGCGAGCTCGCCCTCGACGCGCCCCCGGACGGTGAGGTCCTCATCGCCGGAGAGCTTCCCGCTGATGAGGATGGATGGACCGATGACGGTGTTGCCGCCCGGGCCGGACAATTCCTTGGGGCTGGCCATAGGCGGTTAGCCCTTCACGTCCATGTCGACGTTGCCTTTGAAGGAGGCACCGTCGGCGATGAGGATGCGCGGAGCCCTGACGTCGCCAACCACGCGGCAGTCGCTCTTCAGCTCCACCTTGTCCGTGGCGGCAATGTTGCCGGTGACCCGGCCGGCAATCTCGACGTTTTGCGTTTCGATGTCGGCCTCCACCACACCGGAGCTCTCCACGAAGAGGCTCTCCTTGAGAGAGATTTTCCCCTTCACCGTGCCCTGAATGACCAAGTCCTCGTCGCCGGAAATTTCGCCGTCGATGATGAGGCTCGAACCGATGACTGTATTTGCCACGTGGGCGTCCCCTCCAAAAGGGAAGTCTTGCGAAGTGCTTCTTGGGGCCTAGATGTCGTCCGGCAACTTCACATCCATCTCGATGGAACCGTTGAAGACCGCTCCGTCCTCAATCACCACCCGTGGCGCTTTGATGTCTCCGGCCACCTTGGCCGAGGTGTTGATGGCCACCCGGGACGAGGCGTCGATGTTGCCGCTCGCCTCCCCGTTGATGGTCAGCTCCTCGGCGCGGATGTCGGCTTCCACCTTGCCGGTGGTCTCGATGGTGAGATGGTTCTTGAGCGCAATTTGCCCCTCCACCCGGCCTTCGATGACGAGGTTCCCGCCGCCGCTCAGGCTGCCTTTAATAATAATGCCCTTGCCGATGATTCCGACCTGGTCGGCCTGTGCCATCCCGTGCCCTCTCGACGAAAACGTACGCTACAGATGCTCGGATATCCAGCGACAGATGTCGCGAAAAACCTCTTCCTTGCCCAACTCATTCAACAGCTCGTGCCGCATCCCCGGGTATTCACGCAAGGTTCGGTCCGCCGTCCCCAGGGTGTTGAAGAATTGGCGCGAGGTTGCCGCCGAGGCGATGCTGTCCTCCGTCCCGAGGAGGAGAAGCACCGGGCAGTGGATGTTGGCCCCGTGGGCGAGGACGTCCGCTTGGGCGCGGGTGGACTCCTTGAACCAGCGCGGCGTTCCCACCCGGTTGTACAGCGGGTCATTGTTGGTGCTGCTCACCCAGGACTCGTCTCGGCTCAACGCGGACAAGTCCAAGTCCAAGGGGATGCGCAGCGACGGAAGGACGCCTTCCAGAAGCCCAGCCATCCCGGCCTTCCAGGCCGGCGGGGCGAAGGCCAGCGCCAAGTAGGGCGAGGAGAGGATGAGGCCGTCGACGAGGGGCGTCCCCCGGCGTTGCAAGGCCGCCAGCGCCTCCAGGCCTCCATGGCTGTGGCCGATGACAAAGGCGCGTGAGTTTCCGCCCTGGGCCCGCATGCGGGCCAGGCACTTGTCGAAGTCGTCGAGGTAGTCCTTGAATTTCTGCACATGCCCGCGCGGGCCAGGGCTCCTGCCATGGCCGCGCTGGTCATAGGCGTGCACCGCGAAGCCCTCGGCCAAGAGCGAGTCCCGCAGGGCCCGGTAGCGTCCCAGGTGGTCGGCATAGCCGTGCAGCACCAGGACGTGGGCGCGCGCCCCGGAGGGCACGTCGTCCTCAGTCCACAGACGCGCACCATCGACGTCGAGGAAGCCTTCCTCGTGATGGACCATGGCGGTGACTTTAAACCTTAGCGGTCCGCGACGTCCGAGGACAGCCCCTTCAGCTTTCCTTCCACCCGCGGCCGAAGCGCGGCCACGTCGGGGTCATTGGAGGTGCGCGCCGCCTCGAGTGCGCGACGGTAGGCACTGGCCGCTTCTCGCCGACGCTGGACGCCGAGGTAGGCATCCCCCAGGTGCTCGGCGATGACGGGCTCGTCCGGCTCGAGCGCGGCAGCGTGCTCCAGCGTGGACACCGCGCGGCCGTAGTCCTGCCTTCTGAAAAAGAGCCACCCCAGGCTGTCCAGGAAGGCGCCGGTTTCCGGGCGGAGCTCCAGCGCCCGGTGCAGAAGCCGCTCCGCCTCATCCAAGTCGACATTCTGCTCGGTGAGGGTGTAGCCGATGAAGTTGAGCGCCGAGGCGTTGTCCGGGTTGATGGCCAGCACCTCGCGCATGCGGGAGATGCTTTGCGCATGCTGCCCCGCCCGCTCATAGGCCGCGGCCAGGCTAAACAACAGGGACTCCTGGCGCGGGCGCCCCTCGACAGCGCGCGTCAGCAGCGAGATGGCCTCCTGGGGCCTTCCCTGCCGCTCGAGGAGGACGGCCAGCGCCTCGGTGAGCTCCTGGGCGCCGCGGGCCGTCGCCGCCTCGCGCAGGAAACGCTCGGCCTCGGCCGGCTTGCCGCTGCGCTCCAGGGCCTCGGCGTAGGCCGGGTACAAGGAGAGGTCATCCGGCGTGGCCAAGAGGCCCGCGCGCAACAGCGCCACGCCCTCGGCTGGCCGCCCGGCGCGCGCCAAGGCCGCCGCCCGGCGCATCCGCGCGTCGCGGTACAGCTCCGAGGCGGCGTCGACTTCAGCGTAGGCGCGCACCGCCTCCTCAAACCGGGCCGCGCGCTCGTGGAGGAGTCCCGCGTAGAAGGACACCCGCGCGTCCGCCGTCCCGGCGCGGCGCGCGCCGTCCAGGACGCTGCTCGCCTCGGCCGAGTGCTGGGCGGAAAGCCAAGTGAAGGCCACCCGCAGGGCGAGGTCCGGCTCCTCGGAGAGGCCCAGGGCCCGGTCGAGGTAGGCCCGGGCCCGGCCGGCGGAGCCCGCGCGCAGCGCGAGCCGCCCGGCGTCCACCAGCGCGTCGCGGTTGTCCGGCTCCACCTCCAGGGCGCGGGCGAGGCTCTCCTCGGCCACCGCCGGCGTGCCGAGTGTCTCCTGCACCGAGGCCAGGGCCACCCAGGCCTCGACGTCTCCCGGGTCGAGCTGCGTCGCCCGGAGGAGGAGTCCTTGGGCCCGCGCCGGGTCTCCCTTCTCCGCCAGCGCCTGTCCGAGACGCTTCAGCCCCAAGGGCTCCTGGGCCGCGTCCGCGAGCGCATTCACCACCCGCACCGCCTCGTCCACCTGAGCCGTCTCGAGCGCCATTTCCGCGAGGAGGAGGTAGGTGTCCGCGTCCTTCGGCCGCTGCGCCTGCGCCCGCTTCAGCACGGAGCGCGCGCGCGGAAACTGACGCGTCTCATAGAGGACGCGGGCCAGGAGGAGCTCGGCCGGGTACTCGTCCGGGTGACGCTCCAAAACGGCGCGCGCCTCGGCCTCGGCATGCATCCAGTCCTGGAGCCGGGCGTAGGCCTCGCCCAAGGAGACGCGCAAATACACGTCCCGCTCGTCGGTGGACAGTGCCAGCCGGAGCTCGTCTACCACCCGCCGCTCGTCACCGGCGTGGTGGGCCATGCGGGCCAAGAGAAAGTGCGCGTAGGCCGCCGCCGAGGCGAAGCTGCCGGGCTCGGCCTCCATGGCCTCGCGCATGGCCGAGACGTCCACCGCGGGACGGTGACTGTCGGCAAGACGCACTCCCGGCGCAGCGGACAACAACGCGAGGGCAAGGAGCGGAGAAACCACGTGTGTCGGACAAGGCGCACAACAAGCGCCGTTTAGCCTGGCCCCCGAGTCTACCAGGGAAGGCCGCGCCCCGTGTGCCCCGCCCCCCAACTCGCCCCGGGGGCGGCGAGGCACGCGGCAGGGTTTTTCGAAGACGGCTGCGTGCAGCCCGGCGCTCGGCCGGGGTGAGCGGCTTGCGGAGTGGGACGGTTGGGGGGAGCCCGCCTTGTCAGGCGAGCGACGTCCCGAGCAGCCGCTCGAGGACGGCTTCCGGCATTTCCCGCGGCGGGACTTCGCCCACCTGCACCTCGCAGCGCTCCATGCCTTGGCCGCGGAGGTCCGTTTGGACGCGGCCGAAGACGCTTTCGGCCTGGGCTGCAGTGCACTCGGGAAGCACGGCGGCAAAGGTGCCACCGCCCAAATGGGCCAGCACGTCCGGACTTCGCAGCCGCTCGCGCATGCGGGCGGCGCAGCTGCGCAGCCCCTCGGCGCCGTGGGCGCTGGTGCGGGCCACGGCCAGGGCCAGCGGCCGGCCGTAGCGGCGCCCCCGGGCGGCCTCCTGGGTGAGGCGGATGACGAGCCCGCGCCTGTCCAGCAGCCCGGTGGCGGCGTCGGTGGGCCCGGCGGCCGCAGACGGCACCGGCAGCGAGGCGCCGGTGGACTTGTGGGAGAGCGCCCGCTCGGTGCGCTCCAGGAGCTCCGAGGAGCGAAAGGGCTTGGCCAGGTAGTCCACCGCGCCGAGGTTGAGGGCGCGGACGCGGTCCGCGACGCCCACCTGCGCGGAGACGAGGATGACAGGGATGTCGGCCGTGTCCGAGGAGGCCTTCAAGGAGAGGACGGCGTCCAGGCCGTCCATGTGGGGCAAGAAGACGTCCATCACCACCAAGTCCGGGTGGAGCGCGCGGGCTTTGGCCACTCCCTCGGCGCCGTCCCGCGCGAGCTCGACGCGGTAGCGCTTCCTCAAAATACCCTCCAGCACTGCGGCGATGTCCGGCTCGTCCTCCACCACCAGCACCCGCGGCTGCTCGTGTGGCGTGGGCCGCACACTGGAGCGCTGCCGTGGGACGTCTTGGGAGGAGGCCAGGGGCAGGGTGAAGACGAAGGCGCAGCCGCCCTCCGGAGGCCGCTCGGCCCAAATTTCGCCGCCGTGGAGCTCGACGAAGTCCTTGCAAATGGCGAGGCCGAGGCCGGTGCCGCCCGGGCCGTGACGGTAGCGGTCGAAGACGAGGTGCAGCTGGTCCTCGGAGAGGCCCTTCCCGTCGTCCTGCACCACCATTTTGGCCACCGGCCCGTCGGGACGGGCCAACACCCGCCCCTCCACCCGGACGACGCGCCGGGCATGCTCGAGCGCGTTGGAGATGAGGTTTTGCAAAACTTCCCGCAGCTTGAGCTCGTCGCCGATGACGGGGAGCCGCTCGTCGGCCAGCACCTGCAACTCCAAGGAGCGCCCGCGGGCGAGGATGTCCATTTCCGCCACGCAGTCGCTCGCCACCTGGCGCACGTCTACCAGTTGGACGTCGAGGGCGACGCGGGAGTGCTCGCCCTTCCCCTTCTCCAGAAGCGACTCGACGAGCTTGAGAATTTTGCGCGCCTGGCGCACCACCGCGCCCGCGGACTCGTGCTGCTCGACGGTGAGCTCGGCGTCCTCGAGGAGCCGCCCGTGGCCGATGACGACTTGCAACGGCGAGCGAAGGTCATGGCTGGCGATGGCAATGAGCTCGTCCTTGAAGCGGGCCAGCTCCCGCAGCCGGCGGTTGGCCTCGGTGAGCTCCTGGTAGCGGTCGACGTACTTGAGCTCCAAGTCCTCGCGCTTCTTTTGCAGCGCGGCGTGGAGGCGCGCGTTGCGGACGGAGTTGGCCAGCGCCGCCGCCACCGCGCGGGCAAACTCCTGCTCCTCGCGGCCGAAGGCGCCGCTGCGGCGGGACAGGCGCAAGAAGAGCGCCCCCACCAAGTCATCCTGGCTGATGAGGGGCTGGACCAAAATACTCTTCACCCCGAGCGGGGTAATGAGCGGCCGCACCTCGGCCATGAGCGGGTCTTCCAGCGCGTCGGCGATGTAGGTGGCCTCGCGCGTCCTCAGCGACTGGCGCAGCTCCGGGTAGCGGGCCAAGTCAATGGCCAGCGGCTGGAGGTCCGGCCGCTCGAAGCTGGCCATCACCGTCGCGGAGGTGGCCGCCTCGCCGGCTCCGTCCACGAGGACAATGGAGCAGCGGTCCATGGGCAGCACGCGGCCCACTTTTTCAACCGCAATTTTTAGAATTTGGCTGAGCTCGAGGGAGCTGGTGGCGGCCTGGGTAATCTCGAGCAGCATGGCCATGCGCTCGGCCAGCCGTTCCCGGGCACCCTTACGGCCATGGACCGGCCCATCCAGACCAGGGCTGGTCGTCGAGGTTTCCCCTTTCATCCGCGCTTCATCTTTCCGCACTTCCTGGCGCGGCACCAGCCACGCCGAGGCGCTGTGCCCAGGCCGGCGGGTTCGTTGTGACCCGCTGCGCCACGCGTATACTCCCGAGAGACCTGGCGTTTCTCAAGCATGCACCCTCACCTCGTCCTCGCCAGCGTGGGGCTGTTGCTCGGCGCGTCCGCGGCCGCCCAGACGCCGCCCCCCAACGACGACTTCAACCCCTTTCCGCCGCCCACGGCGCCCAACCCCCCGCCACTCCAGCCCTCTGTACCTCCGGCCGAGGGCCCTGTCGCCACACCGCGACAGGTGCCGCCGGCGGTGGGCCCAACCGTCCTATCGCCAACAGAGAGTCCCCCAGTGGGCCAGGAGACGCTGTTGCGCGTCATTCCCGGAAGTCCTCCCCCTGGGCCCTCCACGCTGGGGGACGCCTTCGTGGACGAGCGCAACACGCGCCTCTCCCAGGGACGCTTCGGTGGGCTGGCGCTGGCCTTCAGCGTCAGCAGCGCGGACATTGGCCGCGCGGGCGTGCTGCGCTTCGCGGCCTTTGGCGAGTACTACACCAACAGCGGCTGGCCGCGCGCGAGTGACGAGGCGACGCGCACCGCAGGCCGCTTCGCCGTGGACTTGGTGCCCTTGGACTGGCTCGAGGTGTACGCCAGCTACGCGGCCTCCAGCACCAGCAACACCGGCTCCAACCCCCGTTTTATTTCCGCGGTGGGGGACGTGGGGCTGGGGGCGAAGGCCTCCTGGCGGCCAAGCGCCCTCTTCGCCCTGGCGGTGGACGTCCGCGCCAGCCGCTTGCCCGGGGTGGGCACCCAGGACATTGCCCAGGCGGGCTACACGCTGTCCCCCTACCTCCTCTTCGCCTGGACGCCTCCCATTCCCCTGAGGCTGGGCCTTCAATTCGGCGCGCAATTCCAGTGGAACACCGTCCTCTTGTCGGCACCGGGCAGCGCCGAGGACGACATTGCGCTCGAGCGGACGACGTACAACCAGCTGTTGGCCGGCCTCTCCCTCGAATTCCCCATTCCGGTGGTGACGCCGTTTTTCGAGTACACGACGGGGCTTCCCCTCAACGTCCACAACGACACGTTAATTGGCGCCAACGGCAACGCCCTCCCCATTCACGCCGCGCTGCCGCACCAAATAAACGTCGGACTCAAATTCTCCCTCATTGAAAACCTCACCCTCCTCTTCGCCGGCCAATTCTCACTCCAGTCCAACGTGGCCCTCGGCGTTCCGGCCATTCCCCCGTGGAATTTCGTCTTCGCCGCCACCTACGCGGTGGACGTCGTCCCCACGCCGGCCACGCGGGTGGTGGCCGTCCCGCCGCAGCCGCCCGAGGCGGCGGCCACCGGGACGGTACGGGGCGTGGTGAGGGACGCCACCACGGCGCAGCCGTTGGGCTTGGTGGTGGTGACGGTGGAGGGTAGCGACATGCTGCCCGTGGCCAGCGCGCAGGCCACGGGCCAATTCCAAACCCTGCCCCTCAAGCCCGGGCCCACCCAGCTGCGCCTGCAGAAGGACGGCTACCAGGAGCTCCTCCTCCAGACGCGGGTGCAGGCTGGCCAAACCAGCGTGGCCCAGGCCGCCCTCACCCCGTTGGCCAAGACGTCCCACTTCCTCCTCACCACCACCGCCAAGCGGAAGCCCGTCGCGGCCACGGTGAAATTCTCCGGCGCCGAAACCAAGGTGGTGGACACCCAGGCCGAGGCCACCGGGCCGACGGTGGTGGTGGCCGTGCCCGGGGCCTACGTGGTGGAGGTGACGGCGCCCGGGTATTTGGCCCAGCTGCGAGAGGTGGAGGTAAGCGCCAACGCCGAGTTGCAGCTTGCCTTCGAGTTGCAGCCCGAGCCGAAGAAGAAGCGCGTCCTCTTCCGCGACGACAGGCTCGAGCTGTTGGTGCAGGTGCACTTCGCCCCGGGGCGGTCCGCCATTCTCGCCGACAGCTACCCGCTGTTGGACGAGGTGGTGGACGCGGTGGTGCGCTTCGGCATTAAACGCGTGCGGGTGGAGGGCTACACGGACTCCTCGGGCACGCGCGCTGCCAACCTGCGCCTCTCCCAGGCCCGCGCCGAGGCGGTGACGGAGTACCTGGCGCAGAAGGGCATTCCCCGAAGCCGTCTCGAGGCCAAGGGCTACGGGGACGCCCGGCCCATTGCCCCCAACCTCACCGCCCACGGCCGGGAGCTCAACCGGCGCGTGGAAATTGTGGTGCTGGAACGCTAACCGCCCTTGCGCGCAGCGAGGAGGGCCTCGCGGTTTCCCGCCGGCCCGAGAAGGGGGGAGTCCGTGACGCCCAACAGCAAAAGGCCCAGCGCCTCGACGGCCCGTGCCACCCGCTGCATGGCCTCGGCCCGCGCCGCCTCGTCCCGGACGACGCCGCCCTTGCCCACCCTCCCCTTGCCCACCTCGAATTGCGGCTTCACCAGGGCCACCAGGTGGCCCCCGGGGCGCAGCAGCGGCAGCACCGCGGGCAGCACCAGGGTGAGAGAAATAAAGCTGACGTCCACCACCAGGACGTCCACCGCCTCTCCCAGGGCGTCCGGCAAAAGGAAGCGCGCGTTGGTGCGCTCGTGGGACAGCACCCGGGCGTCCCTGCGCAGCGTCTCGTGCAGCTGCCCATAGCCCACGTCCACGGCATGGACGCGCACCGCCCCGGCTTGCAACAGGCAGTCCGTGAAGCCGCCGGTGCTACTGCCAATGTCCGCGGCCACGCAGCCCGCGACGCTGAGGCCGAAGTGCCTCAGCGCATGGCGCAGCTTGAGGCCCCCGCGCGAGACGTACGGAAGCACCTCGCCCTTGAGGCGCAACGGCGCGTCCACCGCCACCCGCGTCCCGGGCTTGTCCACCCGCGCCTCGCCCACCACCACCTGGCCGGAGAGGACGAGGGCCTGGGCCCGCGCGCGGGTGGGGGCCAGCCCCGCCTGGACGAGGAGGACGTCCAGGCGCTCCTTCTTGTTGGGACTCATGCCTCGAGAAGGGCGCGCACCGCCCGGCCAATGCCTTCTGCGTCCAGGCCAAGCGTTTGCCGCTGCGCGCGCGCGTCCCCGTGCCGGACGAAGCTGTCCGGGAGGCCCAAAAGCCGCACCCGGGCCGGGCGCTGAAGTCGCGCCGCCGCCTCCAGCACCGCGCTGCCGAGGCCTCCCCGGGTGGTGCCCTCCTCCACCGTCACCACCCGCCCGGTGGCCAGGGCCGCGTCCACGGCCGCCTCGTCCAAGGGAGACAGCAGCCGCACGTCCAGCACCGCCACGCCGCCCAGGGCCCGGCCGGCCTGGAGCGCCGCCAGCGCCACAGGCCCCGCCGCCACCACCGCCGCGCGGCGAGAGGGCGGCTGCAATAGCCACCGGGCACCCGCCACCGGCGCCACCGAGGGCACAAGGCCCTCCGGGACGTCCGGCAGCGTCCCCCTCGGGAAGCGCAGCGCGGCCGGGCCGGAAAGCCCGAGGGCCGTCCTCAGCATGGGCTCGACGTCCTCGCCCACCACCGGCGCGTAGAGGGTGAGGCCGGGCAGCGCGCGCAGCCAGGCCATGTCAAACGCGCCCTGGTGCGTGGCGCCGTCCGCACCAACGAGGCCCGCCCTGTCCACGGCGAGGGTGACGGGCAGCCCGGGGAGGACGACGTCATGCACCAGCTGGTCCATGGCCCGTTGGAGGAAGGTGCTGTACAGGACGCACACCGGACGGCGCCCGCGGGCGGCCAGCCCGGCGGAGAAGGCCACCGCGTGTTGCTCGGCAATGCCGACGTCATGCACGCGCGCGCCGAAGCGGGCGCGAAGCCCGCCCAACGCCGAGCCCTCCAGCATCGCCGGCGTCACCACCACCACCCGCGCGTCGGCCTCCATGGCGTGCTCCAGCGCCAGGGCCAACGCCTCGCTGTAGGTGCGCTGCGTCCCGCGGCTTCGGACAAGCTTCCCATCGCGCCACTCATACGGCCCCATGGCGTGCCCGCGCGTCGCCGCGTCGGCCTCGGCCGGCAAAAAACCGCGGCCCTTGAGGGTGCGGACGTGCAGAAGCACCGGACGGCGCGCGCGTCGGGCCTCGGCCAGCGCGGGCAGTAACTCCTCGAAGGCGTGCCCGTCGAGGGGCCCCAAGTAAGTGAAGCCCAGGGCTTCGAAGAAGCTGCGGGCGGAAGCGGACTTCAAAAGCCCGGCCACGGCGCCGACGTTGCTGGAGATGCTCATCCCATTGTCATTGAGCACCACCACCAGCGGCCAGGGCGAGGCACCGGCGTTGTTGAGGCCCTCGAAGGTGAGGCCGCCGGTGAGGCCGCCGTCCCCCACCACCGCCACCGCGCGCGAGAGACTGTCTTTCTCGGCCAGGGCCTCGGCCATGCCCAAGGCGACGGACACCGCGGTGCAGGCATGCCCGGCGCCGAAGGCGTCGTGGGGGCTTTCCTTGGGGTCCAAAAGGGCGCCACGCCGCCCTCCTGCCGGAGGGTGTGCATGCGCGCGCCTCGGCCGGTGAGCAGCTTGTGGGCGTAGGCCTGGTGGCCGACGTCGAAGACGAGGGCGTCCTTCGGCGAATGGAAAATGCGGTGCAGCGCCACCACCAACTCCACCGCGCCCAAGGAGGCGCCGAGGTGTCCCCCGACGCGGCCACACACGGAAATAATTTCCTCGCGCAGCGCCTGGCAGAGCGCCGGGAGCTCGGCCACGTCCAGCGCGCGCAGCGCCTCGGGCGAGTCCACGCGCTGAAGCAGCGTCAAGCGGTGCGCTCCACGCTGTAGCGCGCCAGGGCGCACAGCGGCCCGGGGACGGGCTCGAGCTCTCGCCGGACGGCCTCCACCGCCTCCTCCACCAGGCCCGCGGCCTTTTTCCGCGAGGCCTCGAGGCCCAGCACCGCAGGGTAGGTGTGCCGGCCGGCCTCGGCATCCGCCCCGCTGGGCTTGCCCAGGGCCTCGGCCGAGGCGGTGACGTCCAAAACGTCATCCGCAATTTGGAAGGCGAGCCCCACCGCCTGCCCGTAGCGGTGGGCGGCCTTCAGCTGCGAAGGCGAGCCATGGGCCGCCAGCACGCCCAAGGCGCAGGCCGCCTCGAGGAGCGCCCCCGTCTTCATGCCATGCAGCTGCGTGAGGTAGGCCTCCTGTGCCGGCCTGTCCTCGGCAATGTCCAGCACCTGGCCTCCCACCATGCCGCTCGCGCCGGCGGCCCGGGCCAGGCAGCGGACGAGGGCGGCCCTCTGCGCCTCCTGTCCACTGCTGAGGAGGGCGAAGGCCTCGGTGAGGAGGGCGTCGCCGGCGAGAATGGCCAGCCCCACGCCGTACACCACGTGGTTGGTGGGCTTGCCCCGTCGCATGTCGTCATCGTCCATGGCCGGCAAGTCGTCGTGCACGAGGGAGTAGGTGTGCACGTACTCCAGCGCGCAGGCCGCGTCCTCGGCCAGGCCGGGCGCCGGCCCTCGGGCCGTCGCCTCGGAGAAGGCCAGGCACAACAGGGGCCGAAGGCGCTTGCCGCCGGCCAACAGCGAGTACGCCATGGCGTCCTTGAGGAGCCCCGGCGCGCCCTCCAGGCGCGCAAGGCTGCGGCGCAAGAGCGCCTCCACTTTGGGAGTGCGCTCTAGGAGGTAGGCCTCGAGCGAGAAGGGCGCTTCCATGGCAGGGCCCCCAAATGCGCGCTGGACGAGGGCCTTCGCCTCCCCCCAGCCCCTTTGAGAGGACGCTAGAAGGGTATGTCCTCCTCGTCGCCAGAGGGAGGCAGTACCCTTCCTTTGCTTTCCTTCATTTCCAGGGGGACGGCCCTGTCCTGTCCCTGGTGCTCCAGCAACTCCTGGACGCGCTTGTCGGCCTGGGCCAGGAGCTCCTCGCCGCGCTGGACGAGGCGGATGCCCTTCTCAAACTCGGCCAGCGTGTCCTCGAGGCTGAGTTGCCCCGTCTCCAGCTTCTTCACCACGTCCTCGAGGCGGTCCACCACCTCGCTGTAGGGCTGCGCCTTCTCGCCGCTGGCTGCCACCGTCGCCACCTCACTTCCCTCACGAGGGAGGGCTTCTCTTTGTCGAGGCACCCTCTCACCCTTTGGGGGCCTGTCCTACCGGACGGTGCCGCCCGGGCGCAAACACAAGTCCGGCCTTGAAACCGGGGCCTGCCGGACGCCCGACACTCAGGGCTTGGGCAGCCGCACCGCGGTGACGGTGGCCTCCGCCTCGGCGCAGTCCGAAAGGGAGCGGCTTTGGGGCGTCGCCCAGCGCAACAGAAGCTGGGTGCCGACGCGCAGCCCCTCGGCCCCGGCCACCAGCGCGCCACTGTCCGCGCGGTAGGCCACCGCGTAGCCGCGACTCATGACTTTTAAGGGACTCAAGGCGTCCAGCGTCGCCGCCCAGCCGTGGAGGCGCTGGCGCTCGGCGCCCACCGCCGCCCGGCCGGCGGCCTCCAGACGCCCGCGCGAGAGGAGTAGCCGCTGGTGCTGCAGCGCAATGGCCCCCGCCGGCGCCTGGCGCTCGAGCCCCCGGCGCGCGCGCACCAGCGACTCCCGCTCGCGCACCAGCCTTCGGTGCATGGCCTGGCCCAGCCGTTGGCGAAGCGTGTGGACGGCGGCGCGACGCTCGGCGAGGAGGGCCTCGGGGCGGAAGCGGTCCAGCCGCTCGCGCAGCCTTTTGACGCCCTCCCCTTGCGTCCGCAGCGCCCGGCGGGTGGCCGCCTCGAGTCTGTCCTCCAGCGTCACCAGCTCCTGGCGCAAGTCCGCCACCGCGTGCCGGGGACTCTCCAGCCGGCGGCGGAGCTCGGCCAGCGCGTGGCGGCGCTCGCCGAGGGCGGTGCGGGCGGCCCGCACCAGCCGCAGGCGGGCTTGGGCCACGTCCCCCTCCAACTCCGCCAGCACCGGCACCACCAACTCCGCCGCGGCGGAGGGCGTGGGGGCGCGCACGTCCGCGACGAAGTCCGCAATGGTGACGTCCGTCTCGTGCCCCACCGCGGACACCACCGGCACCGGAAAGGCGGCAATGGCCCGCGCCACCGCCTCCTCGTTAAACGTCCACAAGTCCTCCGCCGAGCCGCCGCCGCGCGCCACCACCACCACCTGGACGTCGGTGCGCGAAAGCCGGGACAGCGCCCGCACCACCTCCTCCGCCGCACCCGGCCCCTGCACCCGGGCGTGGGCCAGGAGAATGGAGGCCCGCGGGTGACGGCGCAGCACAATGCGCAAGAAGTCCTGCAGCACCGCGCCAGTGCGGCTCGTCACAATGCCAATTCGCGAAGGCAAAAGGGGCAACGGCCGCGGGGGCCGCTTGCGGCGCTCCCCCATGAGGCCCTCGGCCGTCAAACGCTCCTTGAGTTGGGAGAAGGCCAGCGCCAGGGCACCGGCACCGGCGGGCTCCAGGCGCTGGACAATGAGGCTGTAGCGCCCGGCGCGCGCGTAGACGTCCAGGTAGCCCTCGGCAATGACTTCCAGCCCCTCCTCCAGCCGGAAGCGGACGGCGCGCGCCGAGGAGGCCCAAATTTTCACGTCCAGCGTCGCGCTCTTGTCCTTGAGGGAGAAGTAGAGGTGGCCGGTGGCGTTGGGGCCGCGGAAGCCGGACACCTCTCCGCGCACCAGCACCCGCCGGAAGCTTTCCTCGAGGGTGCCCTTCACGAGCTCCGTCAACTCGCTGACGGTGAAGATGACGGGCTCCAGCGGCCGCACGCGCGAGGGCTCGAGGTCCACCCGGCTGAGGCCTTCGGCCGGCCCAAGCGTCGGGCTGGGAAGCCGGGCCCGGACCGCCGGGCGCTCCGGCGTCTCCACCTCCCTCGCCACCGCGGCTACAGCGGGCGGCGGCGCAGGCACGGGCGCCACCTGGACGGGAGGCGCCGGCGGCGGTGCCACCAGAGTCCGGGCCTCGGGCAAAGGGCGCACCTCTGGCCGCGCCGGTTGGGCGAAGAGGTCTCCCTGCTCCTCTGCGCGCAGCGCAGAGGCGTTGGCTGGACGGCCCTTTTTCACCTGGGCCCCAGGTTGTAGCCAGGCCCCCCGACGCCTGGCCAGGGGAGGCTGCCCGAAAGCGGGCGTCCCCCCGGGGGAAAGCGTTTCGGCCCTCGCCCCTAGCGGGCCTTGAGTGCGTCGAGGACGCGCTGGGCCGCGGCGGCCTCCTCTGTCCCCGGGTAGCCCTCCACCACAGAGGCGCACGTCCTTTGGGCCTCGTCCCGGTACAACAGCTTCGCGTCCAGGGCACAGAGCTCGGCCAACACCGGAAGCGCACGCGCGCCCGAGGCCCCTTTCAGCTGTTGCAGGAGGGTGCGCCGTCGCTCCGCGTCCGCCTGCGCCTCTGGGCCCGCGTCGAGGAGGGCCGTCTTCAGGGCCAGCGAGGACGGCGCCGCGGCGGCGGAGGGTGCGCTCGGCGAGGAGGCCGGGGCGTTGTGCCCGGCGGAGACGCTGGCACCCGAGACGCCGCCACCGGAGGTGGCGCGGGCTCCCGCGAAGGCCGCGCGTTGGTTGGCCGCAGGCGGAGCCTGAAGCCTGGCCACGGCGCCCGGTGCCGCGTCCCGAGAGGCCAGGGCGTCGCTGGCCTCGGAGGCCGTGGCCTCCTCCTTGCGCTTCGCCTTGTCCGTCTCCGTGGGCCGGGCCGCGGCCTTCGCGGCCGAGGGACGCGGAGGGGAGACGGAGGGCGCCTTCCGCAAGGTGGCGGAGGCCTCGGGTAGCCCCTGCGGCTCGGGCCGGGCCACGGCCGGCACGTCGTTTTGGGCGAGAGGGCCGACGTCCGCGGGGCCCGCGGGCGCCGAGGCCCATGTCGCCTCCTTTGGCCTCTGGGGCCACAGCACAAACACGAGGGCGGCCGCCACCAAGCCCGCGAGGAGGGAGGCGGTGAGGCGGGTGCTGCGCCTCTTCCGGGCGCGCGCGGCGGCCTGGGCGCCGTAGTGCAACAGGGACGCGAGGCCCTTGTCGCTGGCCATTTCCCGCGGCAGAGCGGCCGCGGCCTTCCGCACGGCGCGGTACTCCTCGAGGCGTTGAGCACACTCCGCACAGCCCTTCACGTGCGCCTCCACCCGGGCGGCCTCGGACTCCTCGAGCTCGCCGTACACGAGGGAGAGGAGCGCATCCGTGGGGTGCTTGGCCTCCGCGCTCATGGCGCCGTCCTCGCGTCCGTGCCCGCGTCGACGCCGGCCTGGGCCAGGGACTTCTTCAAGGCCTCCAGCGCGTAGCGCATGCGGCTCTTCACCGTGGGCTCGGGGGCGCCCGTCATGCGCGAAATTTCGGCGAAGGGAATGCCGGCCAGCTCCCGGAGGAGAAACACTTCGCGCTGCTCCTCTGGAAGCGCGGCCACCGCGGCCTCCAACAGGGGGCGGAGCTCTCGGGACGCGGCCCCGCGCTCCGGGTCATTCCACGGGGTGCCGGCGTCCGACGGCTCCTCCTCCAGAGGCTCGGCCGTCCGGTGGCGCTCGCGCCGCGCGCCGTCCAGGCAAGCATTGCGGGCGATGGTGTACACCCACGTGGTGAATTTCGCCGTCGGCTGGTAGGCCGCCGCGCCGCGCACCACCCGAAGCCAAGTCTCCTGCAACACATCCTCCGCCCGAGACTTTTCCTGCGTGAGTCGGAGCACGAAGGCGAAGACGCGGGCCCGGTGCCTCTGCACCAGGACGGGGAAGGCGTCGCCCTCCCCTGCCCGAAACCGCCCCATCAACTCTTCGTCCGAGGGCTCCACGCCGTTTAACGCACGGAGGGTGCAGAAAGTTCTAGAGGGAAAGACAGCCTTCTCGAGTCTCGCAGGGGGCCCCGGCTGCTTCCACTTTCAGGGTGCTTCCCGCCCCCGGGGAAGGGCCCGCGCCGGGCGGGGGCTACCGCTTGGGCCGTCAACTTTTCCCCGGCGGCAGCGCGTCCGCCTCCACGGTGCGGGCGCCCTCGGGCGGCTCCATGTGGAAGAGGGCCGCGTCCAGCGTGGTGTTGAGCTCCACGTCCTGGGGATTCCAGCGCAGCACCACCGTGGAGGTGGCGTCCTGGAATGTCACCTTGCGCGCAAAGGGGACGCCGTCGGCGTCGAGGGGCTGCTCGAAGAGGAGGCTGTAGCCGCCCGGGCCCTCGAGAATGCTGCGCAGGACGCGCTTGCTTCTGGGGTGGATGAAGAGTGTCTGCTTGCGCTCCCCCTGCACCAAGGTGACGCGGTAGGCCTGGGCGTCCTCGTCCGGCACCACGGAGCTCGGGGCAACGGCGAGCCGCGGCGTGCGTCCGAGGAGAATGGCCACCATGTCCAGGGCCGAGACGTCCACCGGGAGGAGGCGCGAAATGGCGGCGGCCGTGGCCGGCCCGCGGGTGTACGTCCCCTGGTCGCGCTGGTAGAGGCCGAAGGTGTGCCCGTCGGAGACGAGGACTTGCGTCGGGGTGCCGAAGAAGTCGAGCAGCTCGAGGTGGACGTCGGCCGGGCCACGGGCGGCGATGAAGGCCCCGGTTTCCCCGCCGCCGCGGGGGGACTTCACCTGGACGCGCGCCGAGCCCTTCACCGCGGTGACGTGGGCTTCCAACTCGTCCACGTCCCTTAACAAGGCCGAACCACTCGGGGTCTCGAGCTTGCTGAAGTCGACGTGCGCACACCCCAGCGCCCCGAGAGCGAGTGCCAGGAACAACCGGCGAGCAGGGGTGTTCATGGCAGCGCAAAAAGCACGTACCCTCAGGCCTCCACAAGGGTTAGAGATGACTTCATGAGTCCGAGTGAGTTGCTCCATTACCTGCGCCTGGGGGGGCTCACCCTCGTCCTCATTCTTCTGGCCTCGGTGCTCGCCCTGGGCGTGGCCGTGGAGCGCTGGATGGCGCTGTGGAATGTGAGCGCCGAGAGCCGCGCGCTGAGCGACGTCATCGGCCGGCACTTGCTGCGCGGGGACCTCCCTTCGGCCCGCGGCGCTGCCGAGCGCTCTCCGGCCCTCATTGCGGACCTCTTCCGGGTGGCCTTCGAGCGGTTGGAGCACACCCGCGCGGTGACGCCCGCCCTGGAAGCGGCGGTGGAGCGCGAGCGGGCGCAGCTCGGGCTGCGGCTGAAGAAAAACTTGTGGATATTGGGCACGGTGGGCGCCACCACGCCCTTCGTCGGCCTCTTCGGCACGGTGGCCGGCATCATGCGCAGCTTCCGGGACTTGGGCCTGGACGTCTCGGCGGGCGGCAGCGGCGGCAGCGCCGCCGTCATGACGGGCATCAGCGAGGCCCTCATCTCCACCGCGGCCGGCATCCTGGTGGCGGTGCTGGCGGTGGTGCTCTACAACTATTTCCAGTCGCGCATCAGCCGCATCAGCATCGAGATTCGGCTTCTGGCTGAGGAATTCGTCGAGACACTGCGCGAGCGGCCCACCATTTCCGTGGCGCTCCAGTCCGAGCCGCCGCCAGCGGCCGTGTCCGCCGAGGCGAGCTAAGCCCTATGGCGATGGGAAAGGTGCCAGGGACGGATGGGGACGAGGCGGACGCTGTCTTCGCCGACATCAACATCACTCCGTTGACGGACATTTTCCTCGTGCTGTTGATTATTTTCATGGTGACCAGCTCGGTGATTGTGAATCAGGGCCAGGGCGCGGCCAAGGCCGGCCTCAAAGTCAACTTGCCCAAGGGCAGCGCCGCGGACGTCACGCCGGCCACCACCGACCTCTCGGTGGCCGTCCTCGCCGACGGCCGGCTGGTGCTGGCCGGGGACGTGGTGACGGTGGACGAGCTCAAAAAAGCGCTCGCCGACGCGCAGGCGAAAAACCCCTCCACGCTGGTTGTTATTCAGGCCGACGAGGGCGTGCCCCACGGCAAGGTGGTGGAAGTCATGGAGATGGCCAAGGGGGCAGGCCTCGCCCAGCTGGCCATCGGCGTGCGCGAGGCCCCGCCGAAGTAGCGGCTCCTCGCGGCCGGCCCTCTCTACCCGGCGCTGAAGCCCGCGTCGGGAATGTCCAGGGCCGAGGCGTCCTGCTGCATCATGAGCTTCGCCTCGGCCTCCACCTTGGGCAGCTCATTCCGGGCAAACCACAGCGCCGCCTGTTTCTTGCCCTCATAAAAGGCGTGGTCCGGCTCCGAGGCGGAAAGCTTTCCTTGGGCCAGGAGCGCGACACTGGCCCCTTCGAGGAGGAGCCAGCCCACCGAAAGACGCGCCATCATCCCCAGGAAGCGGTTGGCGTTGAGGCCGATGAGGCCCAGCTGCCCGGACTGGGCCCAACTCAAAAGCCCCATCGCCGCGGACATGAGGTGCTCCTGGCCACTGGCCAGGGTGGCCACCGCGGGCCCCAGTTGGGGGTGCGCGCGGTGGGCCTCGACGAAGGCGCCCACGTCTGCGAGGAAGGCCTGGAGGTAGACGCCGCCGGCCTGGCCAAGCTTTCGTCCCACCAAGTCCATGGCCTGGATGTGGTTGGTGCCCTCGTAGATGCTGGTAATTTTCACGTCCCGCACGGCTTGCTCCACCGGGTGGTCCTTGAGGTAGCCCGCGCCTCCGTAGACTTGGAGCGCCGTGGCGCAGACGCGGAAGCCCTCGTCGGAGGCGAAGGCCTTCACCAGGGGGGTGAGGAGCTCGACTTGGCCGTGGTGGTAGCTGGCCTGCTCGTCGTCCTTGCCCCTCAGCGCGCGGCTCATGTCCACGTGGCGGGCGAGCTTCATCACCAAGGCCCGCGTCCCCTCGGTGTGGGCCTTCATGTCCAAGAGCATCCGGCGGACGTCCGGGTGCTCGAGGAGGGGCACCCGGGGCACGCTCGGGTCCTTCCACTGGGTGTAGTGCGGCCCTTGCTTGCGCTCCTTGGCGTACTCCAGGGCGTTGAGGTAGGCGCTGCTGGCGGCGGCCAGGCCCTGGATGCCGACGGCAATGCGCGCGCCATTCATCATCCGAAACATCTGCGCCATGCCGGCGTTCTCGGTGCTGCCCACGAGCTCCCCCACGCAGCCGTCGGCGTCGCCGAAATTGAGGACGCAGGTGGCCGAGCCGTTGATGCCCATCTTGTGCTCGATGGAGGCCACAGAGACGTCGTTGTTCTCGCCCAGCGTCCCGTCGGGACGCACGCGCTCGCGCGGGACAATAAACAAGGAGAGGCCCTTGGTGCCGGCCGGTGCGCCCTCCACCCGGGCCAGGACGAGGTGAATAATATTTTCCGCGAGGTCGTGGTCCCCGCCGGAGATGAAGACTTTGGTGCCCTTTACTTTGTAAGTGCCGTCCGGCTGCTTCCGCGCGGTGCTTTTGGCCGCGCCCACGTCCGTCCCGGCGTGCGGCTCGGTGAGGCACATGGTGCCGCCCCAGGTGCCGTTGAAGAGGTTGTCCACGTACCGCTTCACCTGCTCCGGCGTCGCACACTCCAGGAGGAGCCCGGCGGCGCCGAAGGCCAGCCCGGAATACATGGCGAAGGCGGGGTTGGCCCCGGACAGCATCTCCTCCACCAGGACGGCGAGCATGGTGGGGGCGCCCTGCCCTCCGTGCGCTTGGGAGACGCTCAGGGACTTGAAGCCATTCTCGTAAAGCCGCTTCCACGCGTCCCGGAAGCCCTCCGGCGTCAGCACGTGCCCGTCCAAAAGCCGGCAGCCGGTGCGGTCCGCGCTGGCATTGAGGGGCCCCAGCACCTCCCGGGCGAAGCGGTACGTCTCCTGGAGGACGCTCTTCGCCTCGTCCGCGCTCCACCCCTCATAGGGGGGCTGGCCGAGGAGCTCCTCGAGCTTGAAGTGCTCGAAGAGGAGAAAGGACAGCTCGCGGACGTCACTCCGGTACCAGTTGAGTCCTGCAGCCAAGGAGACACTCCTTACAAAAGGGCCCCGGGGGCCCTGGTGCTTGTCCTGGGGGAGAGTGTGTCGGCTGTTGACTCGCGAGTCAACGAAGAATAACGCCGCGCGTTACGCCTGGGCTAAAAGCCTTCAACAGGCCGCCCGAATGGGGCGGCGCTACTTCCGGGCGGACTTCTTCGGGGCGCTCTTGCGCGAAGGCGGCGCGGCCTTCTTGCCGAGGGCACTCGGCGTCGACGGCCTTGCTTCAGGAGGCTTCGGCGGCGGGGCGTGGAGGCTTTCCTTCGCCACCGGGACGACGAGGGGAGGCTGCCCGGAGCGCTGACGGTTCTCATCGTCCATGGAATAGAAGAGCTGCACCAGGGCCGAGCCGCGCAGCACGAGCTCCCCCTTCTGGTTTTCGGCCCAGAGGTCCACCTCGGCGAAGTAGCGCCCGTTGTCGCCCCAGCGCTCCATGACGCGGCCCTTGGCCACCACCGAGTCCCCGGGCCAGACAATTTTCGAGAAGCGCACGGCGTAGCGGCGCAGCTGCGCCCCGCGGGACCAGTCGGAAATGAGCTGCCCCAACACCCCCATCACCAGCATGCCCGGCGCATACACCGAGGGCATGCCCAGGGAGCGCGCGTACGCCTCGTCCACGTGCACCGGGTTGAAGTCGCCCGAGGCGCCGGCGTAGCGGGCCAGCTGCACCCTGTCCACCGGCCCCTTGGTGAGCGGCGGCAACTCGTCACCCAGGCGCACCGCCTCGAAGTAGAGCTTTCGCGCGGCCATGGCGTCCTCTCAAACCTCCTTCGAAGCCCGCACCACCAGGGTGCGGCGCGCGCGGAAGACGAGCGCGCCTTCCTCGTCCCGCCCCTCGTCCTCGAGGACGGCGACGTCCATCCGCCCCGCAGGGCCGTTGCGCTCCTGGACGTCGGCCACTCGGGTGGCGACGAAAATTCGGTCGCCGGCGAGAATGGGACGCTCGTACTCGAAGCTTTGCTCGGCGTGCAGAAGACTCTTAATCCCCACGCCCAACAGCTCGCGCAAGTCCGCCGAGGAGTGGAAGCACGCCGGGAAGGTGGGCGGCGCCACCACCGTCGGGTAGCCCGCGGCGCGCGCATACTCCTCGTCGTAGTAGACGGGGTTGAAGTCGCCGATGGCCTCGGCGAAGCGGCGAATGGCCCCCTTCTCCACCTCATTCAGCGTCGGTGGGGAGGTGCGTCCAACCGCGTTTTTGTCGAGCATGGCGATGGCCGTCTGTCTCCTTAAAACAAGAGGCACTACCTGCCGGCGGGCAAGTCGAGCACCGTGAGGAGCCCCGGACTGGCGGCGGTGAGGCGTGGAGCGGCGTGGACGACGAGGTGGGCGGTGGCCGAGTCCCCGGGAATTCCGCCGGGGACTTCCACGGTGAGACGGCTGTCGGCCTCCAGCACCAGGCGGTCCAGCGGCAGCGCTCCCACGGCCAGCGTCAACTCGAGGCGGACGCGCTCCTGGCCGTCCTCGAGGCCCACCGCCGTCTGGTGCACGCCCGCCACCTGGCCCTTGCGGACACGGACGGGCCGGCCTTCAAAGTCTTCCTCGGCAATGAGGGGGAGGAGCTCCTCCTCAAAGTCGTCACAGTCGAGCCCGAGGCCGAGGGCGGCCAGCGCCGCGGACTCGACGAGGCCCTTGTGTCCGACGGCGTCCTTCTCGGCCAGCGCCTCGAAGGCCTCCTCGCTGAGGCCCGCGCCCACCTTGCGCTGGAAGGACTCCCGCCGCGTGGAGGCGTCCACGCTGCGCGTGGCCGTGAGGTGGCGTACCGCCCCCACCGTCTGCCCCAGCGTGGCCACCAGCCTGTCAAAGACGAAGCCCGGGTTGACGCCCGTCCCCACCACCGAGACGCCGGCGCGCTGGGCCGCCTTTTCCAGGCGCTCCGCGAGTTCCGGGTGGCGGAGAAAGGGGAAGGCGAGCTCCTCGCACGTGGACACCACCGGGTGCCCCTGCCGCACCGCCTGCAGCAACTCCTCCAGCACCGCCTTCAAGCTGGAGCCCGTGGCGTGCAGCAGCACCGCGCCCTTGGGCGCACCCGTCTCTTGAAGGCGCCCAACCACGCGGAGTGCTGTGGAGGTGCCCAACAGCTCGCCAAGCGAGGTGGCGGACATGCCCGGCGCGTTGTCCACCGCCCCGAGGAGCTCCACCTCCTCGGAGGCGAGGGCCGCCCGGCAAATCTCCCGTCCAATGTGGCCGAGTCCCATCACCACCACAGGCACCCGCCCGGAGGGGACTCTGCCCATCGCGAGGAATCTCCTGTTTTCAAGGGGTTCGAGGCTGTCCCCGGACGAAAAACTCCTTGGAAAACACTAGACGGGTGCCTGCCCCCCAGCAAGGGAGAAAGCCGTGCGTGTGGGAGAAAAGCCTCAACGGTGCGACGGGCCTGTGTCGCCTTGCACCGCGTCAACCGTCCCGAGGCTGTCTCCCTCGAGGACGGCGTCCAGCGCCTCCATGCCGGAGAGCACCTCGCCCACAATGGTGTAGCGGCCCTCCAGGTGCGGTTGGGGACTCAGGGCCACGAAAATTTGGCTCCCGCCCGTGTCCTTGCCACTCAAGGCCATGCCCACCGTCCCCCGCCGGTAGCGCAGCGGGCTCACTTCGCACGGCAGGGTGAAGCCCGGGCCCCCTTCCCCGTCTCCGCGGGGGTCTCCGCCTTGGACGACGAAGTCCGGCACCACGCGGTGGAAGGTGAGGCCTTGGAAGTAGCCCGCGCGCGCCAGGCGCGTCAGCTGCGCCACCGTCTCCGGCGCCGCGGCGAAGGCGGGCTTAATGACGACGAGGCCGCGCGCGGTGGGGAGTCGCCAGGTGACGTCCTCCGGCACGGGCTCCGCCCGCGGCCAGGTTTGCTTCTCCTCGGGCAACGGGGCCGTCGTCCGCACAGGCTTCCCCTCGAGGGTGGTGAGGGCGTGCTCGGCGGCATGGCGCA
Organism: uncultured delta proteobacterium; assembly: GCA_963745475.1. Classification (GTDB taxonomy): domain Bacteria; phylum Myxococcota; class Myxococcia; order Myxococcales; family Myxococcaceae; genus JADGRA01. The sequence goes on along the minus strand of CAVUXN010000008.1, from coordinate 428,043 downwards.
TGTGCGGGTGCCGGGAGGAGAGCCAGCGGCGCAGAAGCACCTCGGCGCCTGAGGGTTTGAGGGCCACGAGGGCGTCGGCCCAGGCGTCCGCCTCCTCCGGCTCTGCGGTGGCGGCCTCGGCCCGCTTCAGCACCTCCGGCCCCGAGGCCGTGTCGCCGAGCTCCGCCAGGGCGGAGGCCGCGGCGGCGGACAGCACCGCGTCCTTCTGGGAGACGTAGCCACGCACGTCCGCCGCCGCCTCCGGGTGGTGGCTTGCGCCGACGAGGTTGACGGCCGCCACCTGGACGGTGGCGTCCGGGCTACTGAGAAAGCGCTGGGTGGCCTGCCTGTCGAAGGCTGCGCCCAACGCCTTGGCCTGCGCCACCTCGGAGAGGCCGAGGCGCACTCGGCGGGGCTCGGGCACCAGGCCGTTTCCACAGGAGAGCGTCTCCAGAAGGAGGCCCGTGCTTCTGTCCACGGCCGCCGCCAGCCGGCAGTCGAGCCACGCGAGGTCCGCCTGGGCGCCCTTCTGCGCCGAGGGGAAGTCCGTCTTCAGCCGCGCGCGGAGCGCTCGCAACAGGGGCTGCCCAGCCTCGGGGAGCCCAGTCTGGGCGAGGGCGACGAGGAGCGGCGCGCCGTGGCGGATGTCCCCGTGGGCGGCGGTGTCCACGGCGGCGCTGAGCTCGGCCAGCACCTGCAAGGGCGGGCACAGCGCGGTGCCTTGGCAGCGGGTGGCGAGCTTGGCCAGGGTGCGGACGGCCTCGGCGGCGGTGTTGGAGGAGCCGTCCAGCAGGAGGGGCTCGAGCGCCTGGGCGTCGCTGGGCGTCCCGCGCTCCGCCAGGCCCTTGGCGGCGACGGCGCGCACCTCGCTGGAGTCGTCCTTCAAGGCCGAGAGGAGGGCGGCGCGGCTCTCGGAGCCCGGGGCGAAGCCCAAGGCATACGCCGCGGCCCACCTGAGGCCCTCCGGCTCGTGGGCCTGAAGCCGGCTCGTCAACAGCGGCGTCGCCGCCTCGGGCCAGGGCGCCTTGGCGCGCGCGGCGACACCGAGGGCCAGGACCGCGGGCTCGGCCAATTCCGGCGCGGCGGACAGCCGTTGGACGAGTCTGTCCATGGCGCTGGGCGTGCGCAGCCGCCCCAGGGCCGTCAGCTGCTCGGTGCGAGCCGCGGCGTCCGGCTCGTGGGCCTCGGCGGACAGCACCGCGTCGGCCAGCGTGGTGCGCACTGCGTCCGGAAGTCCGTCCCAGGCCAAGCCCAACTCCCCGGCGGCGAAGGCGGCCATGGCCCGCGCCGCGGCGTCTGGGTCCGCGCACGCGGCCGCCACCACCGGGGCGGTGTCCGCGTCCTGCAGCCGGGCGAGCGCCAAAAGCGCCCGGGCGCGGACGGCCGGGGACTTCGTCGGGTCATTGGCCCAGGCCCCCAACGTCCCGGCCCCGAGGCTCCGGTGCTGCTCCCAGCCGGCAATGCGGGCCACAGCGCGGGCGTCGCTTTGGCCGCAACGGCCAGGGCCGCAGCCGCCAGCAGCGACAATGAGCGCGACGGAGAGGACGGGGCGCACGTGCTTGGCCGCGAAGCTTCGCCGACTCACGCCTGCAAATACCAGCACACGCTAAAGGGCCGTGGGGCGCCCCAGGGGGGCTGTCCCTCGGCCCGCCCGGCGGTATGCGAGACTCGGCACGCCCCTTGGGCCGTCCCCGGGGCGTGCCGTGGCCCTGACGCGCTTTCACACCCGGCTCTTGGCCGAGGAGCTCACGCTGCGCAGCGGCCGGGGCGCGGAGCGCGTGCTGCCCACCCTCGTGGGGGCGCGGGTGGACTTGCATCCCCACCAGGTGGAGGCCGCGGCCTTCGCCCTGGACAGCCTCGGCCGCGGCGGCTGCCTCCTCGCGGACGAGGTGGGCCTCGGGAAAACCATCGAGGCGGGAATTGTGCTCTCGCAGCTGTTGGCGGAGGGCAAGGAGCGCATCCTCATCCTCACCCCGGCCACGCTGCGGGCGCAGTGGCAAGCCGAGCTCCGCGAAAAATTCGACGTGGACAGTGTGGTGGTGGACGGGCGCTCGCGCGGCACACCCCACCTCTTCCAGAGGCCCTTTCCCGTCATCTGTAGCCTCCCCTTCGCCGCGGCACGGCCGGAGGCCCTGCAGGAGGTGCCCTGGGACGTCGTCATCATCGACGAGGCGCACCGGCTTCGGAATGCGCACCGGCCGGGGCACAAAACGGGGCGCGCCCTGCTTCGGGCGCTGGCCGGACGGCCCAAGCTGCTCCTCACCGCCACCCCGCTGCAAAACGACTTGCTGGAGCTCTTCGGGCTCCTCTCCTTTCTGGACGTCGGCCTCCTCGGGCCGGAGCACGCCTTCCGCAGCCGCTACGCCCCGGGCGCGGACGGAAGCCTCAGCGGCCCGGCCTCGGAGGAGCTCAAGCAGAGGCTTTCGGCCTCGGTGCACCGGACGCTTCGGCGGCAGGTGCGCGAATACGTCCGCTTCACCCACCGGAGAAGCGTGGTGGAGGACTTCGCCCCCACGGCCGAGGAGCAGGCCCTCTATGAGAAGGTGAGCGCGTACTTGCGGCGCCCGGACGCAGCGGCCATTGAGAAGGGGCAGCGCCCCCTCCTCACCCTCGTCTACCGGAAGCTTTTGGCGAGCTCCACCTTCGCCATCGCCCCCACGCTGCGGAAGCTGGCCGAGGCGCTGCGGACGCGGAGCGCGGCCACCCCGGAGGGACTCTTCGAGGCGGAGGACTTGCGCGCCTTCCAGGAGGAAGACGAGGCCTGGGGGGACGGTGCGTCCAAGCCCCAAACCCGGGCCGCGCTGGACGCCGAGGCCACGGAGCTCTTGGGCTACGCCCAGGACGCCGAGCGCATCCACAGCAACGCCAAGGGCGAGGCGTTGAAGCGCGCCCTGTCCCGCCTCTTCACCGTGGCCCGAGCGCAACAGTGGCCGGAAAAGGCCGTCGTCTTCACCGAGTCCCGAAGGACGCAAGCCTACCTCGCGGAGCTTCTCGGCGCGCACGGCTTCTCTGGCCACATCTCGCTTCTCTCCGGGGAGGCGGGCACGCCCGAGCAGCGCACGGCGCTGGTGGAGGAGTTCCGGACGCGGACGAAAATCCTCATCTCCACCGAGGCCGGGGCGGAGGGCCTCAACCTCCAATTCTGCAACCTGGTGGTGAATTATGACTTGCCCTGGAATCCCCAGCGCATCGAGCAGCGCATCGGCCGCTGCCACCGCTACGGCCAGGAGCGCGACGTCCTCGTCCTCAACTTCCTCAACCGAAAAAATGCCGCCGACGCCCGGCTGTACGAGCTTCTGGAGGCGAAACTCCAGCTCTTCGACGGCGTCTTCGGCGCCTCGGATGAGATTCTGGGTGCCTTGGAGAGCGGGCTGGACTTCGAGCGGCGCGTCCTTCACATCTACCAGTCCTGCCGCACCACCGAGGAAATTGCCGCCGCCTTCGACGCGCTGCGCGCGGAGCTCGAGCAACGAATTAGCCTGCGCATGACGGAGACGCGGGCCCTGCTATTGGAGCGCTTCGACGCCGACGTGCGCCGGCGACTCAAGCTGTCCGGGGAGGAGGTGCGAGCGGCGCTGGAGCGGCGCCGAGGCACGGCGCGACAACTCACCCAGGCCGTCCTCGGGACGGAAGCCGCCCGGCCCAGGGCGGTGGCCGAGGCTGCGGCGCTGGCCCGCGCCCGGCCGCTTCCGCCGGTGAGTTACCTGCAGCTGGACGCGGCCTCGCTGCCGGGGCGCCTCGCCCGGCTGTCCGGCGCCGAGGGCTGGTGGTTTGCGTACCGCTTCAGCACCGGCGGCCTCGTCCCGACGGAGCGGCTCTTGCACCTCATGCTTGTCCGCCAGGGCGAGGACTTCGAGACACTCCCCTTGGAGGACGCGGCGCTGCTTTCGCGGCTGCCCGCGCAAGAGGGCCAGCGGGGCGCGCCGGCCGCCGTCTCCGTCACCGCGGCCCAGGAGCGGGCGCTGGACAGAGCGCGGGCGGAGCTTCTCCGCGAGGCCGAGCGCGAGAGTGCCCGGGCGCTGGACGCAGCCCGGGAGCAGGCGGACGGCTACGCCGAGGACTGCCTCCTCGAGGCGCGCCAGGCGGTGGAGAAGGCCCGCGGCGCCTGGGCCCAAGCGCGGACGCAGCTTCTCCCCCTGGAGGAGTCCACGGAGCGCGCCCGTGCCCGGGGGGAGGCCGAGCGCGCCGAGCGCGCCTACCGCCGGGCGCTGGGCGCACTCCACAAGGAGGAGGAGGCGCGCTACGCGGAGAAGGACAGGGCCTTGGCCGAGCTTTCTGCGCGCGCCCGCGTCCAGGACAGCCGGACGGCGCTGGGGACGGCCTACTTCTGGGTGGCCTAACCCCGGGCCCCCAAGAGGCCCCTCTCCCAAACAAGCGCTTGGGGAAGAGGAGCCGTCCCGGGGGGGCTTTCCGGGCTTTCGCCGGGGGTTTTACAAAAAGGCGGCCAGAAACGCGGCAGCGCCAATCACATAGCCTGCGGCCGTCAGGGCCGTGGCCAGAAGAAGCTCTACATCCTGTGTCTCGTCGAGAATGCTCTGCATGGCAGTGTCCCTGGCCGTGGGGGGGCGCCGTCCCGGGGTGGGGCAGTCCTCCAAGGCCGGCACTGCTTTCCGTCAGCGCCGGCTCCCCTCCACGGGGGGCACCCCTTGTGTACAGTGGCGACGGATGCACTGCCAGTACAGTTATGGCACTATTTCTTGTAATTCTGGGGGGTTGTAACACTTGCGCGGCACCTGTGTGACGCTTTGCGTCGGCCAAACCGGCCTAACCCTTGAGGTTGAGGGCCCCCGGGAGAATCTCTGCGCGCAGAGGCAGGCGTCCCGGCTGTTCCCCGTCCACGTCCAGAAGCACCTCCTCGTCGCTTTCGGCCTCGAGGAGGCGCGCGGAAAACGTCCGCGTCCCGGGCAGCTGAGTGTGGGTGCCGTCATAAATGCGCCGGGACTTGAGGGCGAAGTCGAGCAGCGTGTAGCCGCTCCACACCGTCACCTCGAAGCGGCCGTCGGAGGCGTCCGCGGTGGGTGCCACCCGCATGCCGCCGCCGAAGTACTGTCCGTTGGCCACCGCCACCGTCGTCACCAGCGCCTCCGTCCAGGGCCCACTGTCCGCCCGGAGGCGCACGCGCTGGTCCTTGAAGCGCCACATGGCCTTGGCCGAGGCGAGGAAGAAGGTGACTTTGCCGCCCAGGCCCTTGCTGGCGCGGTTGACTTCTCTGTCCACGCGCCCGCTGACGCCGAAGGAGGCCACGTTGACGAAGTAGCGCTGCGCCGGGCGCCCCTCGTTGTCCAAAAAGGACAGACGGCCGACGTCCAGAGGGCGCGTCGCCTCGCCGTGAATGCGGGCGCAGGCCGCGCGCAAGTCCGTCGTCCAGCCGAAAGTGCGGCGGAAGTCCCCACCCGTCCCGCGGGGGACGACGGCCAGCGTGGCTCCCACGGGCGGCCCGCCCTTGGCCCGAAAGAAGCCATTCACCACCTCGTTGAGGGTGCCGTCCCCACCCACAGAAACAATACAGCGGTAGCCCTCGTCCAGCGCCCGGGCGGTGAGGGCGGCGGCGTGCAGGGGCGCGTCGGTGAAGGCAGAGCCGCACTCCCCCAGGCTTTTTAAAAGCGCGGCGGAAATGTCCGGCCAGCGGCGCCCCGTCTCGCCGTTGCCACTCTTGGGATTCACCACCAGAAAGGTGCGCATGGGAGGAGAAGCCGAGGCAGTCTCCACGGCCCCGCGAGAGGTGTCACCACAGAACGCCTGGGGCGGTGCGTCTAACCCCCTCATGCGGGCAGCCGTCCGAGGGAGGGGCTAGGCTTCTTCACCAGAAGGAATGGCCGCCGAAACGGAAACGGGTTGGGTTCTCCTCGCGGAGGATGACGGCGCGCTGCGTACCCTCCTCTCCTCCTTGTTGCGCAAGGACGGCCACCGCGTCATCGCCACCGCCGACGGGGACGAGTTGGTGCTGGCCCATGCCGCCCTGCCGGCAGGCCGTGCTGGCCGCACGGTGGTGGTGAGTGACTTGGCCATGCCCAACCGGGGCGGCCTCGCCGCCTGCGAGGAGATTCGCACCCATGAGGAGGCGGTCGCCGTCGTCCTCATGGGCGCCTTCAGCGAGGTGGACGACGAGGAGCGCGCCCGGGCGCTGCGCGCGGCCATGCTGGAGAAGCCCTTCGAGTTGAGCCGGCTGCGCGCCCTCGTCCGCGCCCTCCTCTTGGACCCCTCGGCCAGCGCGAGCGCCGTCTTCGCCCAACTCTAGGGAGGCAAAGCCAGAGCTACCCCTTGGGCGGATGCACCGTGCGGACGTGCAACTCCTGGAGCTGGCGCTCGTCGACGTCCCCGGGCGCGCCCGTCATGAGGTCCGCCCCCGTCTTCGTCTTGGGGAAGGGAATGACGTCGCGCAGCGAGTCCGCCCCGGTGGCCAGCATGACGAGGCGGTCCATGCCCAGGGCAATGCCCCCGTGGGGCGGGGCGCCAAACTTGAGGGCCTCCAAGAGGAAGCCAAATTTCTCCCGCGCCTCCTCCTCGGGAATGCCCAGCGCGGCGAAGACTTGGGCCTGCACCTTGGGGTCGTGGAGCCGAATGCTGCCCCCGCCCAGCTCGAAGCCGTTGAGGACGACGTCATAGCGATGGCACTTCACCCGGCCCGGGTCCGTCAAAAGAAAGGGCAAGTCCTCGTCGTGCGGCCGGGTGAAGGCGTGGTGCGCGGCCACAAAGTGGTGGCGCTCTTCGTCCCATTCGAAGAGGGGCGGGTCCACCACCCACAAAAACTCCCAGACGCCGCCGCTGCCCACCTCGGGGATGAGGCCCAGCTTCTTCGCCAGGTGCACCCGGAGGTTGGCCATGACGGTATTCACCAGCGCCCCGCGGCCAAACTGGAAGAGGAGCAAGTCCCCGGCCTTCGCCCCGCAGGCGCGGTTGATGGCCAGCCGCAGCTCCGGAGAAATGGTTTTGGCCAGAGGTGACTGCGTCCACTCGCCGCTCTCGCCTACCTTCGCCCGGGCCAGCCCCCTGGCCCCGCTGCCTTTGGCGAATTCCTCGAGTTTGTCCGACTCCGCCCGGCTCGGGGCCTGCGCCGAAGGAAGCACCATGGCCTTCACCAGGCCGCCCTGCTCCACCGTCTCCCACAACAGCGGGGCGCCGCCCGCGGCCCCGTGGCTGCGCACCACCTCGGTGAGCTCCACGTGCTCCAGCCCAAAGCGCACGTCTGGCTTGTCATTGCCGTAGCGCCGCATGGACTCGTCGTAGGGAAGCCGGCGGAAGGGGATGGCAATGTCCACCCCCAACACCTGCTTCCACAGCCGCTGCAGAAGTCCCTCAATGACGGCGAAGACGTCGTCCTGGGAGACGAAACTCATCTCCAAGTCGATTTGGGTGAATTCCGGCTGGCGGTCCACCCGCACCCCCTCGTCCCGGAAGCACTTCACCACCTGGAAGTAGCGGTCGAAGCCGCCCACCATGAAGAGCTGCTTGTACAGCTGGGGACTCTCGGCCAGCGCGTAGAATTTCCCCGGGCTGGTGCGGCTGGGGACGAGGAAGTTGCGGGCCCCGCCAGGCGTGTACTTGCCCAAAAACGGCGTCTCCAGCTCGAGAAACCCCTGCTCCACGAGGTAGCCGCGGGTGAGGGCGTTGATGCGGCTGCGCTGAATTAACCCCGCCTGCACCGGGCGGCGCCGCAAGTCGAGGTAGCGGTAGGCCAGCCGCTTCTCCTCGGTGGTGTCCACCGTGTCCTCGATGGCAAAAGGCACCGGCTCACTGCGGTTGAAAATGCTGAGGGCGGTGGCCCGCACCTCAATCTCTCCCGTCTTCATTTTCGGGTTCACATTCGCGCCGCGGGAGGCCACCGTGCCTTGCACGCCGATGCAGAATTCCAAGCGCAGCCCGCCGGCCAGCGCGTGCGCCTCGGCATTAATGTCCGGCTCGAACACCACCTGGGTGAGGCCCTCGCGGTCCCGCAAGTCGATGAAGACGGCGCCGCCGTGGTCCCGGCGGTTTTGCACCCAGCCGAAGAGGACGACTTGCTGGCCCACGTCGGCGGCGGTGAGTTGGCCGCAGCTGTGGGTGCGCTTCACCTGGCTGATGAAGGGGACGGACATGGGCGGCGCACCTTAGACGAGGTTGAAACGCTCTAGGAAGCCGCTCTCAAGTCCTTCAGCCTCAACGCCACGCGCCGCTGGCCACGGTACTCGTCCACCGTGGCCTGGAAGGCCAAGTCCACTCTGCCCGCGGCTTCCGAGGCGCGCTCCGCCATGCCGAAGCCAATGGCGTCCAGCCGGGGTGCCTCCGGCAGAGACAGTTTGAGGTGGCCCGCGCCGCCGCGCTTGCTGGCCAGCACCCGGGTGCGCGCCGAGAGGCCGCGCGCGGCAAGGACGGGCTCGGGGTTTCCCTGGCCGAAGGGCCCGAGGACGGAGAGCCCCCTCACCGCGCGCTCGGTGAGCTCGCCCGGCTCCACCAGCACGTCCACCCGAAAGCGTGGCTCCAAGTCCTCCAGGCTGAGGCGGCTGTGGGCCACCTGGCCAAAGGCCTCCCGGAAGGCCTCTAGGTTTTTGGCCTCCACCGTCATCCCCGCCGCGGCGCGGTGGCCGCCGTAGCGAAGCAGGTGCGCGGCGCAGCTGTCCAGCGCCTCCACCAGGTGAAAGCGCTCGATGCTGCGCGCGCTTCCCTTCCCCACGCCGGCCTCCACCGCCACCACCACCGTCGGGCGGTGCACCCGCTCCACCACCCGGGCGGCGACAATGCCCACCACACCTGCGTGCCAGTCCTCGCCCCACAGCACGAGGCCGCGGGCGTCGGCTTGCGACTCGGCCTGCAGCAGCGCCGCGCCGAGAATGCGGTGCTCGATGAGTTGCCGCTCCTGGTTGGCCACGTCCAGGGCGTGGGCCAAGGGCCGCGCCTCCTCGAGGCTCGCCGCACGCAACAGCCGGAGCCCCAGCGCCGCGTCGTCCAGGCGGCCCGCGGCATTAATGCGGGGCCCGAGCCGGTAACCCACCAGGCCCGCCGTCACCAGCTCCTCCGGCTGGAGTCCCGCCGCCTCCTTCAACGCACGCACCCCGGGGCGCTCGGCGCGCGAGAGCGCCACCAGGCCGTGCTTCACCAGCACCCGGTTGGCGCCGGTGAGGGGCACCACGTCCGCCACCGTGGCCAGGGCCACCAAGTCCAGAAGCGCCTTGAGGTTGGGTTCCGGCCTGGTTTGGAAATGCCCCGCCTCCCGCAGCGCCCGCCGCAGGCCCATGCACAGCATGAAGGCCACGCCCGCCGCGCACAGGTGCCGGGTGGGGTAGCCGCAGCCCTCCTGGTGCGGGTTGAGGACGGCCAGGGCCGGCGGCAGCGTGGCCGGGACGGTGTGGTGGTCCACCACCACCACGTCCAGCCCCAAGTCCCGGGCCCGGCCCACTTCGGCCGCGGCGGTAATGCCGCAGTCGAGCGTCACCAAGACGCGCGAGCCGTCCTGGGCAATGCGCTCCGCCGCCGCCCGGTTGAGCCCGTAGCCGTCGCGAATGCGGTGGGGAATGGAGGTGGCGACACAGGCCCCGCACGCCTCGAGAAAGAGGGACATGAGGGCCGTGCTGCACACGCCGTCGACGTCATAGTCGCCGTACAGCGTCACCAGCTCCTTCGTGCACACCGCGCGGAGCAGGCGCTCCACCGCGGGGCGCATGCCGCGCATGAGAAAGGGGTCGGGCAAGTCCGCGAGCGCGTCCTGTAGAAAGTGCGCCGCCGTCTCTGGGTCCCCCAATCCCCGCGCCACCAGCACCCGCGCCGCCAGAGGGTCGACCGACAGCGCTTCGGCGAGGCGGTCCGCTTGGGCAGCGTCGGGGCTCGGCAGAATCCAGCGCAGTCGGGGTGCGTCCTCTCCTTCGACGAGGAGAAGAGTTAGCCAACGAGTCTGACAAGGCGCTCCCCAACGGGAAAACGTCGGGGTCTGGGCGAGGCGACGGCGCGCTTTTCGGGCGCTAGACGACGCGGCTGATGCCCGCCGGGCGCGCAGCGCGGTCGCGGGCCGCGGCGCGCTGGTCAATCCAAATGGTGAGCGGGCTCGCGATGTACACGCTGGAGTAGGTGCCGACGATGATGCCCACCAGCATGGCCATGGCGAAGTCCCAGATTTCGCCCACCCCGAAAATGAGCAACCCCACCAAGCTGAGCGCGGTGACGCCCGAGGTGAGGATGGTGCGGGACAGCGTCTCGTTGACGGCGATGTTGATGATGTCCGGGAGCGGCTTGCCGCGGAACTTGGCCATCTCCTCCCGAATCCGGTCGTAAATAACAATCGTGTCGTTGATGGAATACCCGGTGATGGTGAGCAGCGCCGCGATGGAGGTGAGATTGAATTCCCGGCGCGTCACCAAGTAGTAGCCGGCCACCATGATGACGTCGTGAATCATCGCCAGCACCGCGCCCGGGGCGAATTTCAAGTCGAAGCGGAAGGCCACGTACAGGAGGATGGCCACCATCGAGTAGAGCAGCGCGGCGATGCCCTTGTTGCGGAGCTCCTTGCCCACCTGCGGCCCGACGTAGTCGATGCGCTGGGTGACGAAGTCCGGCGCCGTCAGGCCCTGGCTCAGGCCCTGCGTAATCCGGTCGGCCATGCCCGAGGCCACAATCTGGTAGTCCTGACCGCCGCCCTGGGCCGGCCCCAAGTCCCGCACCTCTTTCACGCCCAAGCCGGCAGCGCCCACGGCGGTGCGCACCGCGTCCGGGGCCAGCTTCTCCTCGCTCCGAAAATTAATCAGCCCGTTCTCCACGTCGGTGACGAAGTTGCTCGTCTTCCCCATGGCGGACAGCGCCTTGAGCACCGCTTGGGCGTTCTCCTGGGTGAGCTGCGTCGTGCCGCCCAGCCGGAGCAGGAAGCTGTTTTCCGAGGCCGCGCCAATGCCCTGGACGCTGACGTCCTTCAGCCCGGCCTTCTGTGCGCGGGCCCGCACCTCGTCGGCACGGATGGGGTGGTTGAATTTCAGCTCCACCACCGTGCCGCCGGCGAAGTCGACGCCGAAGTTGAAGCCCACCGTCAAAAGGCCCACCACAATGGCCAGGTTGAGGACGGTGGAGATGAAGACCGCCGGGCGGCGCTTCCCGATGAAGTCGATGTGCGTCTTGTGCTTGAGAATCTGCATGCTGGGTTACACCGAGACCGTCTGGGCGTTGCGCCCGTGCACGAGGTAGGTGGTGATGGTCCGCGTCACCACGATGGAGGTGAAGAGGGACGCGAGGATGCCGATGATGAGGGAGGTGGCGAAGCCGCGCACCGGCCCCGTCCCCGTCAAGAGCAGGATGATGCCGGCGATGAGCGTCGTCACGTGGGCGTCGAAAATAGTCCAAAACGCCCGGTCATAGCCCTGGTCCACCGCCGCCCGCGGGCTCCGCCCGTTGCGCAGCTCCTCTCGGATGCGCTCGTTAATGAGCACGTTCGCATCCACGGCAATTCCCAAGGTGAGCACGAAGCCGGCAATTCCCGGCAGCGTCAGGGTGGCGTTGAAGAGCGCCAGCCCGGCGAGAATGAGCAGGCCGTTGAGGAGCAGCGCCGCATCCGCGATGAGCCCAGCGATGCTGTAGTAGACGGCCATGAAGAGCACCACCAGGGCCAGCCCCACCACCGCCGCCAGACTTCCCTTGCGGATGAGCTCGTCGCCGAGGCTCGCGCCCACCTGGCGAATTTCCCCCACCGTCACCGGCGCCGGGAGCGCTCCGGCCTTCAGCACCAGGGCCAGGTTCTCCGCGTCCTGGCGCAGCTCGGCGTAGGACTTGCCGCCGCCGCGGCCGAGCGTAATGCGCGCCCGGCCATTCGGAATCTTCTCGTTGATGCGCGGCGCCGAGTTGACGTTCTCGTCGAGGACGATGGCCATCCGCTTGCCGACGTTTTCCTCGGTGAGCTTTCCGAATTCCAGCCCCCCTTGGGTGTCGAAGGAGAGGTTGACCTCGAATTCTCCGAGCTGGCCCACGGAGGCGTCGGCGTTGTTCAGACTTTCGCCGGTGAGCGGCACCGCCTTGTCGACGAGGTAGGTGCGGTAGCTCTCGCAGGCGCCCTTCTTCGTCTTACTGGGGACGCATTCCAAGAGCACCTCCCGGCCGGCGGGCGTCTTGGAGCGCCCGTACTGGAGCAGCGCCTCGCGCTCCGGGCCCTGCAGCTGGTCGAAGCCCTCGGACTGGGTGAGCACGATGCCCGAGTCCCCCGGCGGCGGGCTCTGGCTCAACAGCTGCTTGAAGTAGGGGCTCGCGTCGTCCACCATCCGGAATTCGAGCTGCGCGGTGGTGCCGATGAGCTCCTTGGCCTGCTCCGGGTCCTGGCGGCCAGGAAGCGAAATCTGAATGGAGTCCGTCCCCAGCTTCCGGACGTCCACCTCGGCCACGCCCCACTTGTCGATGCGCCGGCGGATGACGAGCATCGCCTGGTCCACCGACTCCTCCTTGAAGCGCGCCACCTGGGAGTCCTTGAGCGAGAGCACCACCTTGGCGCCGTCGCGGGACGCTTCGCTGAAGTCGTCGAAGCCCTTGAGCTCCTTTTCAATGCTGTCCATGGTGGCCACGTCCTTGGCCACCAGCGTGACTTGGAGCTTCTCGCGGTTGGCGTCGACGCTAACCGGCCCCAGGCCCTTGTCCTTCAAGTAGTTGGCAATTTGCACCCCCCGGCGTTCGACGCGCTTCTGGAGCGCCGTCTTGGTGTCCACCTGGAGCACCATGTGGATGCCGCCCTGGAGGTCGAGCCCGAGGTTCAACCGGTGGTTTGGAAAGCGGGCCCAGCTGGGGAGCTTCTCTGCCAACAGCTTCAAGTCGTTGCGCTGCGCCCGGGGCAGCACGAAGAACGAGTAGTAGGTCGGAATGAGGTACCAGACCGAACCCAGCGTCACCACGAGGATGATGATGACGTTCCGCCACCAGCTGCGGTCCATCACTTCTCCTCTTTCTTGTCCTCGGCCTTGGGCGCCTCGGCATTCGGCGTCACCGTCTGCACGGAGGACTTCAGGATGCGGATTTTCACATTCTGAGCGACCTCCAGCTTCACCTCGCGTTCGGAAATTTCGGAGATTTTTCCAATCATCCCGCCCTGGGTGACGACGGAGTCGCCCTTCTTGAGACTGGCCAGCAAGGCCCGGTGCTCCTTGAGCTGTTTCTGCTGCGGGCGAATCATCAGGAAATACATGATGGCAATCATCCCGCCGAAGAAGACGAAGGTCGTGAGATTGCTCGACCCGCCCAATTGGGCGAGCGGCGCGAAGGCATGGTGCACGGTGGGTGTCTCCTCCGAGGGCCGTTTCCCCAGAGGGAAAAGGCGGGGGGAGCGTTTACCCTCAGCGGGTGCGCAGCACAAGGCGCGGGGGGGCCCTCGGGCGGGCGGTGGATCAACAGCGGATCAAAACCGCACCACCGAACAGGCGTTCAGCCGAGGGCCCAACCGGCCGCTCCGACTCCCATGTCGAGGTGGTTGTACGGACGGCCGAGGCCCGGCCGTCTGCGCATGACACCACGCGCTGGATCAGCCAGGGCCTCCAAAGCTCCCCCCGGGACGGCCGTTGGGGAGCGTCCCCCTCATTGGGCGGTGAGGCCACCGTCGACGGTCAAGATTTGTCCGACGACGAATGAGGCCTGGGGGGAGGCCAAGTACAGCACCGCCTCGGCAATGTCCTCGGGCTTGCCCGTCCTTCCGGCCGGCACCTTCCCTTTAAAGAATTCTTCGAATTTGGCCTCGGACCCAAACATGCGAAGGGCCGCCTCGGTGGCGACGGGGCCGGGGGCCACCGCGTTGACGCGGACGCCCAAGGGGATGAACTCGATGGCCGCCGTCCGCGTCAGCGTGTGCACTGCTCCTTTGGTGGTGCCGTACAGCGTCAGCCCGGCAATGCCCACGTCAGCGACGATGGAGCCGTTGTTGACGATGGCGCCCTTCGTCTTCGTCAGGTGAGGAAGCGCGTGCTTCATGAGGAGCCACACCGCCTTGACGTTGGTGGCGAAGGTGTTGTCGAAGTCGTCCGCCGTCAGCTCGGCGATGGGCCCGTTCTTCCCCTCGATGCCGGCGTTGTTGAAGAGGACATCCAGCTGTCCATACGTCTTCACTGCGAAGTCCAGCGCCGCCACCGCGTCCTTCTCTTGCGCCACGTCGGCGCGAACGAAGCTCGCCGTGCCGCCTGAGGCCTGAATGGCCTTCACCACCGCCACGCCCTGCGCTTCCCGCCGCGCGGCGACCACCACCTTGGCTCCCTCCCGGGCGAAGGCCTCCGCTGCCGCGCGGCCAATACCCGTGCCACCACCCGTCACCAACACCACCTTGCCCTCGAAACGCTTCATGACGTCCTCCTTTGGGGTTTCTCGCCCCCGCGTTTGCGCGGAGGCGCCCGTGGCTGTAATGAGTTATGGAACGATTGTTCCAATAAATCGCCGACGGTTTAATGAGCCCCGGAATTCCAGGGGGTTAGGCTTTCCTTCAGGGACACTCCTCACATGGCGAGACCCAAAGCCTTCGACACCCAGGACGCCCTGCAGACGGCCATGCGCGTCTTCTGGAAGCGCGGCTACGAGGCGACGAGCATCCAGGACCTGGTGGACGCCTTGGGCGTCAACCGGGCGAGCCTCTACGCCACCTTCGGCGACAAGGGGCAGCTCTTCGAAGCCGCCCTCACGAAATACACCGAGGCCGTCGCGGCGACTGTCGGAGCGCACCTTCAGCCACCGCACGCGGGCAAAGAAGCCGTCGCCGGGTACCTGCATGCCCTCGTCGCTCAAGTCACCGAGCCCGGTGCGCCCGGCGGCTGCCTCCTCCTCAACACGGCCATGACGTGCACCACGGCGCCCGCGGCCCTCCTCGCCCAGGCCGCCAGGGGCGTACTCCGAAACGAGGAGCTGCTGTATGCCGCACTCAAACGCGACTCGACGCTGGCCACGCGAGCTGACCTGCGCTCCCTGGCTCGCTTCTTCGCCGCCGAGGCCCACGGCCTGGCGTTACTCGCGCGGACGGGCGCCAAAGCCTCCCAACTGCGGGACGCGGCCGACGTCGCGCTCAGCGTCCTCGACAAAAAGTCCAGCGGCTAACGCTGCCCTTCGGGCGCGGCAACTACTTCGGCGGCGGAGGCGCGCCACCCTCGACAATGACCACGCTGTAGTCGCCGCTCAACAGCCGGTGCCGGGCGGCCTCCTGGTAAACGGGGCTCGTGTACCAAGCCTGGGCCTCGGCGAACGTCGGGAACTCGAGGATGGACACGCCCTCCACCGCCGGGCCCTCCAGGGCTTCAAAACGCCCACCGGAGTAGGCGCGCCACGTCACGGCATGCCCCGAGAAAAAGGCCGCGCGCTGGCTTGCGTAGACGTCGAACTCGGACGGGTTACGGGTGCGAAACCGGGTGAGGATGACGTAGGCGGGCACGTCCCACCTCCTTGCGTGGAGTTCCCCCGTTTGCAGGGGCTTCCCAAAGCGAGTGGTCGAGTCCTTTTACCCTGCCCCGGGCCAGCACCGTCTTTCAGACGTCCACCGACGCCTCGAAGTCGCGCTCCGAAGCCTGGCCCTGCCGCGCCGCCACCTCCGAGGCGAAGCTTGTGAAGCGGTTGGCGACGATGGCCTCGCGGGCCTGCCGCATGAGCTCCAGGTAATGGTGGACGTTGTGTAAGGTGTTGAGCCTCAGGGCCAGCACCTCCCGGGTGGAGAAGAGGTGGCGCAAATAGGCGCGGGAGTGCGTCCGGCAGGTGTAGCAGCGGCAGTCCGCGTCTACCGGCCGCTCGTCGCGCGCGTACTCGGCATTGCGGATGACGAGACGCCCTTGGGAGGTAAACAGAAGCCCGTTGCGCGCACACCGGGTGGGTAGCACACAGTCAAACATGTCCACGCCAGCCTCTACGGCGCGCACCAAGTCCAACGGCGTCCCCACCCCCATGAGGTAGCGCGGCCGCTCCAAAGGAAGCAGCGGCGCCACCTGCGCCACCGACGCATGCATGCGCTCCGGCGCCTCACCCACCGAGTAGCCGCCCAGGGCGTACCCCGGGAGCTCCACCGCACACACCTCCTCGACGTGCCGGCGGCGGAGCTCGAAGTCCAGCCCTCCTTGCACAATGCCAAACAGCGCGCTCGGGCCCCGGCTCCAGGCCTTGGCGCAGCGGTGCAGCCAGGCCGTGGTGCGTACCAGGGCCTGTTCCACCACCGCGCGCTCGGCAGTGGAGGGCGGACACTCGTCGAAGGCCATGAGGATGTCGGGCGCCAGCGCCTCCTGGATGGCCACGGAGCGCTCCGGGGTCAACAGGTGCGGACTGCCGTCGAGGTGGGACTGAAACACCACGCCCTCGTCGGACACCTTCCGTTTCTGGGCCAGGCTGAAGACTTGAAAGCCGCCGCTGTCGGTGAGCAGCGCCCGCGGCCAGGCCATGAAGCGGTGCAGTCCACCCAAGCCGCGGATGACGTCCTCTCCGGGCCGGAGCATGAGGTGGTAGGTGTTACCGAGAATAACCTCCGCGCCCAGGGCCTGGAGGTCATCCTGCCCGAGGGCCTTCACCGTCCCCAGTGTCCCCACCGGCATGAAAACCGGCGTCTCCACGCTGCCATGAGGCGTCAGAAGGCGACCGCGGCGCGCGCGCGAGCCCGTGTCCTGGTGCAACAGCGTAAACCCGAAGGACGCGCTCACCGGCTGTCCTCTACCAGCATCGCGTCCCCGTAGGAGAAGAAGCGGTAGCCGTGCGCCAGCGCCGCCCGGTAGGCGGCCAGCACGCTGTCCCGGCCCGCAAACGCCGCCACCAACATCAGCAGCGTGGAGCGTGGAAGGTGGAAATTGGTGAGGAGCGCCTCGACGACGCGGAAGCGGGCCCCGGGACGCAGGAAGAGCTTCGTCTCGCCCTCCCCCACCTTGAGGCCCGTGTCCTGCGCCCAAGCGGACTCGAGGGTGCGCACCACCGTCGTCCCCACCGCCACCACCCGGCGTCCCTCGGCCTTCGCCGAGGAGACGGCCCGGGCCGTCTCCTCTGGAATACGGAAGCGCTCCGGGTGCATGTGGTGCTGCGACTCGTCCTCGGTGCGCACCGGGAGAAACGTGCCCGGGCCGATGTCCAGCGTCACCGAGACGGTGGAAATGCCGCGCTCGGAAAGCCGAGCCAGGAGCCGCGGCGTGAGGTGCAGCCCAGCGGTGGGCGCGGCGACGCTGCCCGGCGCCCGGGCATAGACGGTTTGGTAGCGCGCCTCATCCTCCGCCGTCGGCGCGTGCGCAATGTAGGGCGGCAGCGGGAGTTGCCCCGCGCGCAGGAGGGCCTCGCCGAGTGTCCCTTCTCCCAAGAAACGGACGCGACACTGGCCCCCTCCGTCCAGCGCCTCCACCTGCGCCATGAGGCCCCCCGCAAAGTCGAGCACCGCGCCTGGCTTGAGGCCCTTGCTGGCCTGGCCGAGGCACACCCACGCCTGTCCGGCGGCCGGTGCCAAAAGCGCCGCCTCCACCGCGCCTCTCTCCACCGGGTGCACCAGGAGGAGCTCCACTCGGCCTTGCGTGCCGCGCTTTTTTCCGACGAGACGGGCCGGCACCACCTTCGTGTCATTGAGGACGAGCAAGTCCCCCTCGCGGAGGAGCTCCGGCAACTCGACGTACAGCCGGTGGGCGAAGTCTCCCGTCCGACGGTTGAGCACCAAGAGGCGCGAGGCGTCCCGCTCGAGAAGCGGGGCCTGGGCAATGGCCTCGGGCGGGAGGAAATAGTCGTAGTCGGAAAGCGCCACGGCGAGCGGGGCTGCTTCTACTCCACTCCCCGCCTGGAAAACGTTCCGGCCCCCCGCGGGGGCCGACGCGCCTCGGCGACTGGCGTTACTTGGCCTCGCCGCGCAGAAAAATGCCGGCGAAGGCGAGGGCGCCACCAATGAGGGAAATATTCTTCAGCACTTGCGGAAAGTGGACCTGCATGGTGGCCGGACTGAAGGCCAAGGGCAGGTGGACGAAGAGGGTGTAAACCAAAAGCAACGCGGCCAGGCCGAGCGAGGCCCAATACCCCTGGATTTTCGTCACCATCCCGATGCAGCCGAGAAGCATGGCCAGCCCGGTGAGGTAAATCCAAAGCACGCCGCCCGGGACGGGCACGGCGCCGGCCATCTTGTCGGCATTCAAGAAATGGACAACGCCAAAAATGCCGAAGGGCAAGGCGTAGAGGACGCGGGCGACGACATTCGTCAACGCATGCATTGGGAGGCTCCAAAAGGGCTGGAGGGCACAAGCCGTCAAACGGGGAAAGCTGGAAAAGGACTCTGCCCTGCCGCCGCGCAGGGCGTCCACCCTGGCCAGTGGCGCAGCGTCGGGGCCCGAGGGGCCCCCAGGGCAGCGTCAGTACAGCGTCTGCAGCTCGGTGCCCGGGTAATAGTGCAAGAGAATGTCCCGGTAGCCTGTCCCGGCGTCGGCCATCAGCTTGGCGCCCCACTGGCACAGCCCCGCGCCGTGCCCAAACCCTCGGCCGACGAGGTGCACACCGCCCTTGCCGTCCCCGGACACTTCAAACAGCAGGGAACGCACGCGCTCGTAGCCAAAGCGCTGCCGAAACTCGACGCCGTCCAGCGTGCGTGTCCCGACTTGTAGCCGCCGCACGCGGCCAGTGGACGTCCGGCTCAACACCTTCACCTCGCCGCGCGCCTCATGCCCCAGCACCTCCTCCAGCTCCTGGGCGCTGAGGGCCGCCGTCCACTGCGTCGCCGGGTGCTTCCCGCAGGGGCAAGAGACGGACTGCAAATACGGTAAGTCGCGCTGGAGCGCGGCGAGCCCGGTTTCCGTCTGCCCGCCGCAGGAGGAGTGGAAGTAGGCCTCAATGGGCGCGAGGTCGAAGGTGAGCACCTGCCCCTTGGTGCTTTCGGTGGCCTCCCGCGTCTTGGCGTTCTCCCGCTCGAGCCCGCCGTACACCTGGGCCAGCACGCTGCTTCCGAGGTGGAAGGGCTCGTCCAGCGTCTCTAGCTTCTTGTTGAGGGCGTAGGTGCGTGCCGCCACAGCCTGGGCCCGCAGGGCTTCCAGCGGGAACGAGGGCGGCATTTCCCCGCCCAGCACCGCCGCCACGTAGTCCTCCAGCGGTAGCACGTTGACGAGGAGAAGCCGGCCGTGGTGCAACAGCGCCACCACGTCTCCCCGGACGCCGGTTGTCCCGGCGCGGATGGTCTCGTCTCCCGTCCCGTGGTCCGTCTCCCCGGCGCGAAAGCGCACGCTCTGGGCCTCCGCCACAATGCCATTCACCTCCAGCCGTCCCTTCACCACGCGAATGCGGGCCTCTCCCGCCCCGAGCACGGTGAAGGGGCCGTCCTCGGCGTCCGGCCCAGCGGCGAGGTTCCGGCCCTTCAACGTCACCGGCCCCGGGCGCTCCCCCATCGCAATGCGCACCGTCTCCGCGGCCTCTGTCAGGCCCGGCAGGAGAAACAGCACGAGGAGGCCAGGGCGCATGAAGCGGCGCGGGACTCTGCCTCTCCGCGCCGCGGAGGGCGAGGAAACAGAAGCCGCGTGACTGCCCGGTCGGTTGCTCCTCAACCGCCCGACACCAGGTGACCGAGCCCGCCCAAGGACCAGCCCCCGTCACACACCAGCACCGCACCGGTGATGAAGGCCGCCGCGGGACTGCACAAAAAAAGCACCGCCTCGCCCACGTCCTCCACCGTCCCCAGCCGCCCCAGGGGCACCGACTTCTCGACGCGCGCCTTCTCCTCCGGGCTGGTGGCCAGTCGTTCCATGCCCTCGGTGCCCGCAATGGGCCCGGGCGTAATGGCATTCACCCGCACCCCGGCCCCGCCCCACTCCATGGCCAGGACGCGGGTGAGCATGTCCACCCCGGCCTTCGCTGCGCACACATGGGCTTGCAGGGGCGCCGGGGCGAAGGCCTGCGGCGCGGAGACATTCACCACCGCGCCGCCCGGCTTCCGCAAAAACTGGAAGGCGGCGCGACACCCGTTGAAGGTGCCCACCAAGTCAATGTCCACCACCGCCCGAAAGCCGTTGGAGGACATGCCCAGCACCGGCGCCGGAAAGTTGCCGGCTGCGCCATTCACCAGAATGTCCAACGGCCCGAAGCGTTCCACGGCCTCGCGGAGGGCGCGCTCCATGGCCGCGTACTCCCGGACGTCACCTTGCGTGTAGGCCGCCTCGCCGCCGGCCTCCCTCAAGGCCTGCACCGCCTTCTGCCCTCGCTCCGCATTCCGGCCCAGCAGCGAGGCCCGCGCCCCGGCCTCCACCAGGCGGCGGGCAATGCCGAGGTTAATGCCACTCGTCCCCCCGGCCACGAAGGCGTGCTTGCCTGCCAAGAGGCCCTCCGCGAAGACGCTCATCCGGGAGGCCTCCGCCACACCTCGTCGTAAGGGCAGCTGCAGTCGGTTTCCTCGGGCTCCGGGTAGCGGTACGTCTCATTGCGGAAGTTGCGGAAGACGGTTTCCGTGCCCCTCTTTTCCACCACGTACTCCGGCTGAAGCGTCACTTTGCCGCCCCCGCCCGGCAAGTCCACGGCGAGGTGGGGAACGGCCAAGCCCGAGGTGTGGCCCCGCAGCGCCTCGAGAATCTCCACGCCCTTGGCCAGCGGCGTCCGCAGGTGCTCGCACCCCTCCACCACGTCCATCTGGTGGAGGTAGTAGGGACGCACGCGCGCGCGCAGCAACGCATGGCTCAACTCTTTGATGAGGTGGGCTTCGGAATTCACCCGGCGCAGCAGCACCGCCTGGTTTTCCACGGGGACGCCATGGTCCACCAGGCGCTCGCAGGCGGCGCGCGCCTCGGGCGTGACTTCCTTGGGGTGGTTGAAGTGGGTGACGACGAAGAGCGGCGCGTAGCTGCGGAGCAGCCGGCACAAAGGCTCAGTGACACGCATCGGCAAGCACACCGGGACGCGGGTGCCGATGCGCACCATCTCGACGTGGGGAATGGCCCGAAGCGGTGAGAGCAGCTCCTCGAGTCGTGCCTCGGACAACAGAAACGGGTCGCCCCCGGAAATGAGCACGTCTCGGACTTCCCGGTGCTCGCGGATGTAGTGGATGCCGCGGGCCAGCTCCGCCCGGCTGAGCTCGGCCTCGCCGCCCTTGGTAATTCTTCGCCGCGTGCAGTGGCGGCAGTAGGTGGAGCAGCTGTCGAGCGCCAGCAGCAGCACTCGGTCCGGGTAGCGGTGGACGATGGCCGGGACGGGGCGCGTCTTGTCTTCCCCGAGCGGGTCCTTTAGCTCGCCCGGCCGGATGCGCGCCTCGGAGGCGACGGGAATGGCTTGCATCCGCACCGGGCAGAAGGGGTGCCCGGAGTCGATGAGCGAGAGGTAGTACGGCGAGATGCCGAGGCGGAAAAGGGAGGCCGTCTCCCGGCACCCGGCACGCTCGGCCTCGGTGAGGGTGAGGTGTTTCTCCAACTCAGCGAGGCTGCGCACCGAATGACGCATCTGCCAGCGCCAGTCGTTCCACTGGTCCGCCGTTGCGTCGGGGTACAGGACGCGCCAGGGCTCAGAGGGCGCCAAGACAGAAGCCATGTCCCGAAAGTCCCTCAGGAGGTCGCCACCTGCTCGCGCCACCAGGCCTGCCCGGATTCGGGAAGCGCGTAGATGGGGTCGTAGTACTCGTAGCGACGGGTGAGCGCCGCCGGGTCCTCGAGCTCGATGCCGGTGCGGTAATTCTTCGTCCAGTGGCTGATGCCCCGCTCGCGGTCGTACTCCGCCACTTGGTGCACCCAGCGCTTCCCGACGAAGGGGACGTCGCACACAATCCGCGGCGTGGCGAAGCCCGGCAGGTAGCCCATGATGTCGTGCTGCAGCTTCTGGGCCTCGGCCACCGACACGCGCCAGTGCTCGGAGTTGGGAATCATGTCGCACATGTAGAAGTAGTACGGGAGGATGTGCGCGTGGTCCTGGAGCGTGAAGCACAGCTCGAGCAAGTCCTTGGCCGTGGCATTCACCCCGCGCAGGAGCACCCCCTGGTTGCGGATGTCCCGGAAGCCCATGGCCAAGAGCGCATCCGCGGCCCGCGTCACCAGCGGCGTGAGCTGGCGGGCGTTGTTGACGTGGGTGTGAAGGGCCAGCTGCACGCCGTGTAGCCGGGCCTTCTTCGCCAGCCGGTCCAACCCGGCGAGCACCGAGTCCTGGAGGAAATGCTGGGGAATGCCCATGAAGCCCTTGGTGGCCAGGCGGATGTCGCGGATGTTGGGGATGTCCATCAACCCCGAGACGAAGGCCTCCAGCTGTCCCAATGGGCAGGTTGGCGACGTCGCCGCCGGAGACCACCACGTCGCGCACGCCGGGCGTTCGCTTCAAGTAGTCGAGTATTTGCTGGTAGCGCGTCTGCTGTGGGACGACGAAACGCTTCTTGTCGACTTGGGGGACGTCGTTGCCCACCAAGTCCATGCGCGTGCAGTGCCCGCAGTACTGCGGGCAGGTGGAGAGCACCTCGGCCAGCACCTTGGTGGGGTAGCGGTGGGTGAGGCCCTCCACCACCCACATCTCGGCCTCGTGAAGGCTGTCGCGGCTCGCCCGCGGGTGGTTGGGCCAGTCGGTGCGGCGGTCGGCGAAGGCCGGAAGCATGTAGCGTCGCACCGGGTCGGACCAGAGGTCCTCCAAGTCCATGGTGTTCACCATCTGCGGTGTCACCAGGATGGACATGGTGGCGCGCTCGCGCTGGTCGCGCTCGATGCTCGCCGCCAGGTCCTCGGGGAGCAGGGGCCCGAGCGCGGCCTTCAGCTCCTTTAAATTCTTGAGCGTGTGCTTGCGCTGCCACAGGGCGCTTTCCCAGTCGCTGCGCGAGGCCTCCCGAAACCCGGGAATCCGCTTCCAGTCCGGCTCCTCGAAGGGCCGCTCCAACGGGTAGCGGAAAGGCTGGGAGGCAGCGGTGGCCACCTCGCGGGCCCCTCGAAGCTCTTGCACTGGACCCACGCCCGGCGTGGCCGCCGGGGCGAGGGGTTTGGCTAGAGGCTTGGGGTCCATTCGAGGGGCATCTCCGGTGGAGCAACTCGGCCCGTGTCCAACCCCGGGGCGAGGCGCGGCTTCTATCCTACTCGCCTTTGGCTGCACACCCCTGGGAGGGCCGCACCGCGCGCGTTGCCTCATGAGGACGCGGGGGGGCTACGACGCGCTGCGGCCCAAACAGCAGGCCGCGGCCTTCTTGTCCTCAGGCCGAGCCCACCCACTCCACGCGAATGGAAAACGTCGTGCGGAATTGGCCGCCGGCCTCGACGGTGCGCACCCCGCGGTCTTGGCTGAGGGCCGCGGTGGCTGCCGTCATCGGCTCGAGCGCGACGAAGGGCTTGTCTTTGGGCGCGAAGACTTGCGCCCAAGAGTAGCCCGACGCGAGCTCCACGCTGAGCCGCCGCCTTCGGCCGGTGAGGGACAGGGTTGTCGGCTCCTGCACCACGGCAAACAAGTCGTCGAGACTCTCATGCAACGGCCTGTCGAAGCCGGCAAACCGCGACTCCTCTCCGGTGGGAATGCCGCGCCCGTCGAGGGTGTAACGCTGCAACCTCGGCAGCGTGAGGCGCCACTCGGCCCGGGGCTCGCCCGGAAGCGTGAGGTAGGGGTGAAAGCCGAAGCTCACCGGCACCGCCTCGCCTTCACTGGCCAACACCGTCGTCTCCACCGAGAGCCCCACCGGAAACAGCCTGACGTCGAGCTCGACGTGGTGGCGGAAGGGGAACACGGCGAGGAGCCGGGCTTCCGTCCAAGAGAGCCGGGCGCGCACCCTGTCCACCGTCGCCGCCGTCACCTCCCAGGAGAGCTGAGCCCAAGGCACGCCGTGAATGGGAAGCCCGTGCTCGTCCAGGTGCAGTAGCGGGGACTCCGGGTTGAGCACCACCTCCCGGCCGAGGACGCAGTAGCGAAGGCCGTCGAGGCGGTTGGCCCAGGGGTACAAGAGGGGAATGCCGGCGGTGCTTCCCTTCTCCGCAGAGGCCTCCAAGTCCTCCACCCGTCCGAGGAGCTCCTCGCCGCGGTGGCGCAAGGACGCGCCGAGCATGCCTTTGGCCGGAAGAAAGACGGCCGTCAGCTCGCCGGCGGCGAGGGTGCGGGCGGTGCTGTCCAGAAGGAGGCCTGTCGCATCCACGCCGGAGCGTCCCTTCTTACGTCGCGTGAGGCGCGCCGGCCGCCGCGGCGTCGGCCAGGACAACCGCCCGGTCGCTGCGCACGCAGCCCGCGGGAATGCTGCGGTCGCCGGCTTGGAGTCGGGCAAACATGGGCACCTTGTCCGCACCGGTCACCAACCAGAGGACGGTGCGCGCGCGGTTGAGCACCGGGTAGGTGAGCGTCATGCGCAGATGTCCCTGGTAGGGGCCGGACACGGTGACGTCGGCCGCCGTCACCTCCAGGCACTTGTCGCCTGGGACGAGGGACGCGGTGTGGCCGTCCGGCCCGAGGCCCAAATGGACGAGGTCCAGGATGGGAGGTGAGCCAGCAATGGACTCGAGCTCCTGGGCGTAGCGCCGGGCCGCGGCCGAGAGGTCCTTGTCCTCCACCGGCATGGCGTGCACCTGGGCTGGCTCAAGCTTCACCGTCCCCAGGAGGCTCTCCTTCAAGTGGGTGAGGTTTCTGTCCTTGTCGCCGGCTGGAGCCACGCGCTCATCCACCTGGAAGAGGTGGACGCTCTGCCAGGGCACGTCCTCTTTGGCCAGAAGCCGGAGCATTTTCCAGGGCGTGTGCCCGCCACTCACCGCCAGGGTGAAGCGTCCGCGGGCGGCCACCGCGTCGCGCGCCGCGGCAGAGATGAATTGGGCGGCCTGGCGCGCGACGGTGTCGGCGTCGGGAAAAACCTGCACCTTCATGGGACCTCCAACAAGTCGTAGCTCTCATTCCAGCAGCGGATGACTTGCGTCTCGCGCTCGTACCCGAGCTTGCTTAACGAGGCCGTGTCCAACCCCAAGTAGCGCCCCCCCGTCGCCGCCAGCCCGAGCCAGCGCGCCGCGAGAATGCGAAGGACATGGCCATGGGCGTAGAGGGCGACGTCGCCCTGGGCGGCGAGCGCGCGGGCGATGACGCGGTCGACGCGCTCCCCCACCTCGTCCGCGGATTCCCCGCCCTGCACGCCACCCGTCCAGATGGTCCAGCCGGGAACTTCCTTTCGAATTTCCGCGCTGGTTTTTCCCTCGTACGCCCCGTAATTCCACTCCAGCAAGTCGTCGTCGGAAATGGCCGTGTCCCCCTGCCCGGAGAGCTCGCACGTCTCACGGGCGCGGCGCAGGGGGCTGGTGAGCACCAAGGCGAAGCGCTTCTTCATGAGACGGCGTCCGAGGAGCTCGGCCTGTTGACGGCCGCGGGCCGTCAAAGGGATGTCCGTGCGGCCGGTGTGCTGGCCGCTCAAGCTCCACGCCGTCTCCCCGTGCCGGATGAGCCACAGCTCGGCCATGCGCCCCTTGCCTTTCTCAACTCTTGGCGACGTACCACCCGCCAGGCACCAGCGCGTCCGCCTCCTTGGGACCCCAGCTGCCGGGCTGGTACGGGAAAACGGGCGTGTTGGATTTGATGGCTGGGTCCACAATCCGCCACGCCTCTTCCACGTAGTCCTCACGGGCAAAGCGGCTGGCATCCCCCTTCAATGCGTCGCCGAGGAGCTCCTCATAGGGCTCGAGGTCTCCGACCCGCGTGTGCGCGAGCTCGAGCTCCACCTCCTGGCTCATCAGCCGCTCGCCCGGGGCTTTGATGAGGGCGCCCAGGGCGATGATGAAGTCCGGGCTCAGCCGAAAGCGGAGGTGGTTCGGCGGCACCGGAAGCCCCTCCACCAGGGAGGGGGGCGTGCGCAGACGCGCCACCACTTCGGTGCGGGTGACGGGGAGACACTTCCCGGCGCGAATAAAGAAGGGCACCTTCTGCCAGCGCCAGGAGTTGATGTGTACCCGGAGCGCGACGAAGGTTTCCGTGGTGGAGTCCGGAGCCACGCCGGCCTCCTTCTTGTAGCCGATGAATTGCCCGCGGACGACGTCCTTGGGGAAGAGGGCCGGAATGCCCTTGAGCACCATGACTTTCTCCGCCCGAAACGTCTCCGGGTCCGTGCTCTGGGGCGGAGGCTCCATGGCGATGTTGGAAACCACTTGCAAGAGGTGGTTCTGCACCACGTCGCGGATGGCGCCCGCTTTGTCATAGAAGCTGCCGCGCCCCTCGACGCCGAAGTCCTCGGCCATCGTAATTTGAACGCTCTCGACGTAATTCCGGTTCCAGATGGGCTCGAGAAACCCGTTGGCAAAGCGGAAGAAGACGAGGTTCTGGACAGCGCCCTTCCCCAAGTAGTGGTCGATGCGAAAAATGTCCTTCTCGGCAAACACTTCGTGCAGGGTTTCGTTGAGCTTTTGCGCCGAAGCCAAGTCGCTTCCGAAAGGCTTCTCCACCACCAGCCGCGCTCCTTTCGCGCAGCCAGAACGTTGGAGCTGCCGGGCCACCAGACCAAAGAGCCCCTGCGGGATGGCCAGGTAGTGCATCGGGTGCTGGGCATCGCCCAGCTCCTTTCGGACGGCATCGAAGACCGCCGGGTCCGCGTAGTCCCCGTCGACGTAGCGGAGCAGCTTGAGGAGCTTGGCGAAGGCGTCCTTGTCCACCCCTCCCCCATTCTTGCTGCAGCTCTCCTTGGCCCGCCCCTGGAGGTCCGCCAGCTTCCACCCCTGCTTGGCGACGCCGATGACGGGCACATCGAGGACGCCACGCCGCACCATGTTCTGCAGCGCCGGAAATATTTTCTTGTTGGCGAGGTCCCCGGTCGCTCCAAAAAACACCAGTGCGTCGGCGGGGACGGCCATCATGGCTTCTTTTCCTCGTGCCCACCGAAGGCCCAGCGCTGCGCGGAAAGAATCTTGTCCGCGAAGTCCGCCAACCCGCGCGAGGAGAAGCGCTCGTAGAGCGCCGAGGTGAGCACCGGCACCGGGACACCCTCGTCGATGGCGGCGTGGATGGTCCACCGCCCCTCACCGGAGTCCGAGACACGGCCGGCAAAGGCTTTGAGCTCCGGGTCCTTGAGCATGACTTGCGCGGTGAGGTCGAGCAGCCACGAGCCGATGACGCTTCCCCGGCGCCACACTTCCGCGACGTCCGGGAGGTTGAGGTCAAACTGGTAGTGGTCCGGGTCCCGGAGAGGTGTGGTCTCGGCGTCGACGTCGTGCGTTTTCTTCCCGGCGTTCGCGCCGCGGAGAATGTTTAAGCCTTCGGCGTAGGCGGCCATGATGCCGTACTCGATGCCGTTGTGGACCATCTTCACAAAATGCCCGGCGCCGCTCGGTCCGCAATGGAGGTAGCCGTGCTCGGCGGTGCCGCCTTGGACTTTCTCCCGCCCCGGCGTGCGCTGAACTGAAGCCATGTCCGGCGCCAAGGTGGCGAACACCGGGTCCAGGTGCTTCACCACCGAGGGCTCGCCGCCAATCATCTGGCAATAGCCGCGCTCCAGCCCCCACACCCCGCCGCTCGTGCCGACGTCGACGTAGTGGATGCCCTTGGCGGCGAGCTCCTTCGCCCGGCGGATGTCGTCGACGTAGTAGGAGTTGCCGCCGTCGATGAGGATGTCGTCCTTCTCCAGAAAGGGCAGTACGTCAGAGACGGTTTTGTCCACCACCGCGGCTGGCACCATCATCCAGATGGCCCGGGGCTTCTTGAGCTTCTTCGCCATGTCCTGAAGCGACGAGGCGCCGGTGGCCTTCTCCTTGGCCAAGTCGGCCACCGCCTTGGGGGACATGTCGAACACCACGCACTCATGCCCGCCTTGGATGAGTCGCCGCACCATGTTGGCGCCCATCCGCCCCAGCCCAATCATCCCAATTTGCATGACCTGTGCCCTCTTGGAAAAAAGCTGCGCCGAGACGCTTCCCCCGTCTCAGTGTCCGGCGTGGACGCGCTCGAAAATGCTCACGAATTCTCGGTAGCGTCGAGCAATCTCGGCCACCGCCGCTTGGCGCGAGCTCTTCTTCGCCCGGTACTGGACTAACGGGTCCCAGAAGGTGGTCCTGCCCACCGCGAAGCCAATAAAACCCGGGACGCCGGCGGCGGTGCTGAGCCACTCCCGCACCTTTTGGTCGTCCTCACCCCGCCCCAGGAGGATGCAGCCCACCCGGTCTCGGCCGCCCCGGCGCGCGGTGGCCACCATCCTCGCGCAGTCCTCTCGCCGGTCGAGCCCTTCAATCTTCCACACGTCCGGCTCCACCTTCCCGTCCTGGAGCTCCTCCATGGCCCGCACCATGAGGCCCGGACGGACGTCGCGGTCGTAGGCTTTGTGGTCGCCCTTCACGCTCTCGAGCTGAGCCTTCTCCGGCGGGACGAGGAGCTCGAACATGAAGCGGCTCTTCTCGGCTTTGCTGAGGTAGGCGCTCAGCCGCGCTAGGCGCTCTCTTTGAAGACGGTTGAGGCTCTCCTCGCCCTCCGGGTTGTAGCGCACCAGCACCTTGCAGAAGGTGGGATGGAAGGCCTCGATGTGTCGAGCGAAGTCCTCCCCGTACTCGAAGTCGAAGTCCTCCTGGCCGCTCTTCTCCGCCGGGGCGGCGAAGGTGAAGCCCTTGGCTGCCGCATCCCGGAGAATGGCCGCACCGAATTGCTCATCCACGAGGATGCCGGCCTTGGTTTTGGGGACGCCAGCGGCGAGCGCGCTCTGGAAACCGTCGTAGATGACTTGTTTGGTGGCCGCAATCTCCGCCGTCTGCGCGGCGTCGAGGACGCCTTTCCAACCGAACATTTTCGTCTGAAAGCTCCCCCGGTGGTCGAAGGGCAGAATGTACAGGGGCGCGTCATAGCCGCGAATCATGTCGAGGCTCCCTTGTGTTTCCGGTAGCGCCGGATGAGCGCGTTGGTGGAGCTGTCATGCGCAAGCTTCGGCTCCTCCTTGCCCTCCAGCTCCGGAATGATGCGCTGGGCGAGGACTTTGCCCAGCTCGACGCCCCACTGGTCAAAGGAGTCGATGTTCCAAACCGTCCCTTGGGTGAAGACGCTGTGCTCGTAGAGCGCCACCAACTTGCCCAGGGCATTGGGCGTGAGCTTGTCCAGAAGCAGGGTGTTGGACGGCCGGTTCCCCTCGAAGACGCGGTGAGGCACGAGCCAGTCCGGCGTGCCTTCCGCCTTCACCTCCTCCGCCGTCTTGCCGAAGGCGAGTGCCTCGGTCTGGGCCAGCACGTTGGCCAACAGCATGTCGTGGTGGCGCCCCAGCGGGTTCAGGGTGTGGATGAAGGCGATGAAGTCCGCCGGGATGAGGCGCGTCCCTTGGTGGATGAGCTGGTAGAAGGAGTGCTGTCCGTTGGTCCCGGGCTCACCCCAGTAGACGGGGCCCGTGTCGTAATCCACGCTCGCCCCTTCCAGCGTGACGTGCTTGCCGTTGCTCTCCATGGTGAGCTGCTGGAGGTAGGCCGGAAAGCGCTTCAGGTACTGCTCGTAGGGCAGGACCGCCACCGTCTGGGCACCGAAGAAGTCGTTGTACCAAACGGACAACAGGCCCATGAGAACGGGCAGGTTTCGGCTGAAGGGCGCGGTGCGGAAATGCTCGTCCACCTCGCGGAAGCCGGCGAGCATGGAATGAAAGCCCTCCGGGCCCACGGCCAGCATGGTGGACAGTCCGATGGCCGAGTCCATTGAGTAGCGCCCACCCACCCAGTCCCAGAAGCCGAACATGTTGGCCGCGTCAATGCCGAACTCGGTGACGGCCTTCTCGTTGGTGGAGACGGCCACGAAGTGTTTGGCGACTGCTTTCGGGTCCCCGCCCAGGCCCGCCAAAGCCCAGGCCCGCGCATCGTGCGCGTTGGTCATCGTCTCCAGCGTGGTGAACGTCTTGGAGGAAATGATGAACAGCGTCTCCGCAGCGTCCAGGTCTCGGGTTGCCTCGACGAAGTCCGTGCCGTCCACGTTGGAGACGAAGCGAAACGTCATCCCCCGGTCGCTGAACGACTTCAGTGCCTCGTAGGCCATCACCGGCCCGAGGTCCGAGCCACCGATGCCGACATTGACGACGTTGCGGATGCGCTTGCCGGTATGGCCCGTCCAGGCGCCGCTCCGCACACGGTTGGAGAATGCCGCCATCCGGTCGAGCACCGCGTGCACCGCGGGAACGACGTCTTCCCCGTCCACCTGGATGGAAGTCCCCTTGGGCGCGCGCAGCGCGACGTGCAGCACGGCGCGCTTCTCGGTGATGTTGATTTTGTCCCCCCGGAACATGGCGTCGATGCGTGCGCGGAGGCCCGACTCCTCCGCCAGCTGCAGCAGGAGCTTCAGCGTCTCGTCGGTGATGCGGTTTTTCGAGTAGTCCAGGTAGATTCCCGCCGCATCGAGGGTGAGGCGCTCGCCACGCTTAGGGTCCTCCTCGAAGAGCGTCCGCAGATGGACGCCCGAGAGCTTCCGGTGGTGCGCCTCGAGCGCGGCCCAGGCAGGCCGCTTTCGCAACGGAAGGGTTTTGGTCGACGTCTCGCCAGCCATGCCTCGTCCTCCCCAAACGCCGGTTGGCCCCCAGGGGGGCCGCGGTCAAGTCAGCTTGCCTTCTTCTTGATGGCTGCGCTCTTGGATTCGATGACCGCCATGAGCTCTTTCCAGGACGCAACAAAGGACTTCGCCCCCTCTTCCTGGAGCGTCGCCGCGAGCTTCTCGACGTCTACGCCGGCCTTGGCGAAGTTGGCCAGCACCTCCTCGCTGTCCCCGCCATCCGGCGAGAGGATGGAGCCCAGCTCCCCGTGGTCGGCCAACGCTTTCAGGGTGCCCTCGGGCATGGTGTTCACTGTGAAGGGAGCCGCCAGGGCTTTGACGTAGAGGACGTCCGAGGCGAGCGGGTCCTTGGTGCCGGTGCTCGCCCAGAGCAGGCGCTGCGGCCGGGCTCCGGCGTTGTAGACCCTCTGCCATTGCGGAGAGGCCAGGAGCCGGCGGTACGCCCGGTACGTCCTCTGGGCGATGGCGATGCCCAGCTGGTTTTTCAGTGCGTCGGGCACCTGGCCGGTAACCGCAGCGTCCCAGCGGCTGATGAATACCGAGGCCACCGAGCCGACGTTGGGGTCCAAGCCGGCCACAATTCGGCGCTCGATGCCTCGGAGGAACGCCTCCGCCGCCGCGACGTAGTGCTCTCGCGAGAACAGCAACGTCACGTTGATGGGGATGCCGGCGAAAATCGCCTCTTCAATGGCCGGCAGGCCCTCTTTCGTCCCCGGAATTTTAATCAGCAGATTCGGCCGTGCTGCCCGGGCGTGCAGGTCCTTGGCCGCAGCCAGCGTACTCGCCGTGTCGTAGGCCAGCTCCGGTGAGACCTCGAGTGAAACCCATCCGTCGACGCCGTTGGTCCGCTCGTGGATGGGGCGAAAGAGGTCTGCCGCCTGGCGCAAGTCCTCGATGGCCAGCTCGAAAAAGAGGCCCTCCCCGGATTTGCCCTCGGTCATTTTCTTATGGATGGCCGAGTCGTAGTCGGTGCTCTTGCTGATGGCGTGGTTGAAGATGGTGGGGTTGGAGGTGAGGCCGGTGACGGAGAGCGCTTCGATGTATTTCCGGAGCGTCCCGGATGTCAGAAGCGCGCGCGTGATGTTGTCGAGCCAGAGGCTTTGACCGAGGTTGTGGAGAAGCTGCGTCGCTTTCATGGTGTCACCTCTCGTTCGCCGCTCTTGGGAGAACGCCCCGACCGGCTCTGAGTTACCCGCCGGCCGCTGGCCAGCAGCGCCGCAAAGTCATACCCCAGCAGCGAAGACATGTGCGCGCCCGTCGCCCGAGTCCAGCGTGTCACGCGTCCGCCCCGCGTCCGTTTCACCGAGGCGCGAATGCCGGGTCCTCGTCCGAGGCGTCGAAGGCGCCGCCGTCCGAGCGTTCGCGCCCCCGGATGGACGTCAGGTGGTCCCAAGTTCGCCTCCCCGCGCTTTCTAGAGAAGCGGCCTTACCGTGTGCACTAAGGTCCTCCTCCCACGGTTGCTCGTTGCTCTTGGCCTTCAGAGGGTCTCTCCCGAGGAACGATGCCTGAACTCCCGGTCGACCTGTACGTCACGTCATTGGAGGAGGTGTTTTGGGGAGGCGTCCTGGTGGCCATCACCATGGCCATTCATGCCTTCGGGATGCCAGTCGTTTTGAGAGTCCACGAGGCTTGGCGCTCGTACTCCCAACGGCGGCCATCGTATGCCAGAGGCATTGGCGGCCTCATCCTCGCGAGCTGGGCGATTCTGCTGGTCCACCTGCTCGAGGTCATGGTGTGGGCCTCCTTTTTCTTCTGGAGGGGCGCCTTTCCCACGAGGAGTCTCGCCTACTACTTCTCTCTCAATGAATACACGACGGTCGGGAGCGCCTACAGCCTGCCCATTCGCTGGCGCCTCCTCGAGGGGATGATTGCCATGGCCGGCCTTCTCACCTTCGCCTGGTCCACCGGCATTCTCTTCACCCTGGCCCAGGACTTTCAGAACGAGCAGGCGCAGCTTCGCAAGCTTCGGCTGGAGCGAAAGGCCGCCCGGGCACGCGGCAAGGAGCACCCCATCCGGAACCCGGAGGCTCCCAAACCGGCTGAACCGGTTCCTGGCAAGGACAAGGAAACCCCTTGACCAAACCCCCAGCCCGGAGCTGAGTAGACGTTGGTGCGGCGGTTTGGGGCAGGCCTTTCTCTCCCGAGTCGCCGCAGGGGAGTCTTATGCCGAAAGAACCCATGCGTCCCGAGAAAGTCCCGGAAATGAAGCCGGGCAAGTACAGCGATGGCCATCCGCTCGACGAAGTCCAATACCTCGAGTGCAAAGTCATCCTCAAGCCCGAGCGGTTTACCAGCGCCAAGAGCTTTTGGGAGTTCACCAAGCTGCTCAAACCGACCGCCAAGGAATACGACGTGATGTTCTCCACGGAGGGGATGGAGGACACCAAACCGCAAATCCGCGAAGTCCTCTTCATGGATACGAAGGACTTTCGTCTGTACAACAACGCCTTCATCCTCCGCCGGAGAATTCCTTACGAGGACGGCTTTCCCGCGGGTGACCCGGAGATTGTCTTCAAGTACCGGCACCCAGACTTGCAGACGGCGGCGGAAATGGACGTTCGCCCGAACATCATCGGCGCCACCAAAATCAAATTCAAGGCCGAGGCCTTGCCACTGCGCGACGCCATCGGCGGCTTTCGTCTCCTCTTCTCGCACAATGTCGAATTTGGACTGAGCAGCGTTCAGGACACGGACGACAAGCTGTCCATGGACACCATCGTCAAAGTCCTGCCCGCCCTCGCCCCGCTGAAGAAGCACAAGGACGAGCACGTCGAGCTGGTGAGCGACGTGATTGTCGAGGAAGTGCTCCAGGATGTTGGGTTTCTCGACTTTGGAAAAGGCGTCACCGGGAAAACCAACGTCGCGCTGTGGCGCGCCCGCGGCGACCACCGCCCCCTGGTGGGTGAGTTCGCCTTCCAGCTCAAGTTCAAGCGGCGGGATGACCTCCACGAGAAAACCATCGCCCGTTGCAAAGAATTCTTCTGCGCCTTCCAGCGGACGGCTCGCGACTGGGTATCGCTGGGGACCACCAAGACCGGCGTTGTCTACCGCCTGAAGGGCAATCCCCCGAACGCGCACGAGTAAGCCCTGCAACCCAGCGGTAGGAAACACATGAAGGCCTTTGAGCGTTTCTTCGAGGACGACTTGGTTGGCGTCCGCTTCGCGCTCAATGTCTTCGTCGGGACAACCATCTGCTGGTTGACGCTCAAGCTCATCTCCGACAGCAACCCCGTTTGGGCCATCGCTTCCATGATTGCGGCCAGCGACCCGCAGGTGAAGCAAGCCGTCCGCACCTTCCGTGGCCGCATCATCAACGCTCTGGTGGGTTGTGCGGTAGGACTCTTCTTTCTGGCCATCGGCGACTGGACGCCATTGAAGCTTCCGATTGCCCTTGCCGTGAGCGTCCTCCTCTCGTCCTACGTCGTCAAAGTCCAAGTGATGTGGCGACAGGCGCCGATTACGGCGGCCATTGTCATCGCCGGCAGCTTGACGCATGACTCAAAGCTCATCGGCATGGAACATGGGGTTCACAAGGTGGGCGAGGTCATCTTCGGCTGCGTGGTGGGCCTCATGGTGAGCCTGGCCATGTCGCGCATCTGGCCCATCCACGAGCGCAAGGAAGCGTTGCCCAGCACCGCGCACTGAAGGCCACCTTGAAACCCGCCCCGGGCACCTGCAGACTCAGGTCCGGTAGGACCAGCCAATGGTGATGCTGAGGAGATAGTCGGTGTGGGAAGCCGTCGGGTCGGGCGGTTGCGTGTCAAAGGTGAAGGTGAAGTTGAGACCGACGTAGAAATTGTAAAACAACTCGTACTTCACCTTGATGGCGGCGTTGCCGCGCGTGCGCCAAAGCTCGGTGAGCACGGGGATGAGCGCTGCGGAGACGCTGGCGTTCAGCTTGGGGTGGTCGTACACGTAGACATCCCACTCACCACCCAGCGCCGAAGCCAGGTTGAGGCTGGGAGTGCCGCCGGTATAGGTCTCGCGGACGCCGGCTAAAGCTGCTGACAGCCACAGCTCCATGGTGTTGTTGCGTACAACTGGGTAGGCCGTTCCCAACGAAATGTCGAGTCGGAGTTGGAGGTCCAATTCGTCGTTGTGGGTAGCGCCAAACTGGAGCTGGATGAGCCATTTCGTAAAGTAATAGGTTCCGGTCAACGTGCTGGTGACTTGGGCGACGGCCGTAGAGTTTGCGTCATTTTGGATATAGGTGCTGAAGTCGATGGCCCCGCCGAAGTGCTCCCCTCGGTAGGCGAAATCTCCATCGCCGGACAGGGTGAGCGCTTTGTTGGACTTGGCCAGGGTGAAGCCCAAATCGAGATTCGCCTTCACCCGCGCCCAGAATAGGTCGTCCATCGGCGTGAGGGTGATGATGTCCTCGACGGTGAAGACGTCTGCTTCTTCCGTTCCAACCTGTATTTTCTGGTCCGACGGGGAGCTGAGCGTGCCGTAGTGCTTCGTTCCCGAGGAGAGCCCTACCTCGAAAGTGTGCGTACTGGTGAGTCGAGCCACCTTCACCCATTCGATGGAAGGCCGACCGGCATCGTCTGTTTTGAAGTCCAGCTGACCGCGGGACATGCCTTTAATTTCACCGGTGAGATGGTCTCCATTGAGGAGCACCACCACATCCGTCTTCTCCGCTGCGGCGCGACCGGAGAGTAGGACGGCCAGGAGCGGCGCGACCCGCATTCCCCAACGAGCAGCTCGGGTCGCCGCGCGGAGTGCGGTCCTCTCTGGTCCCATTCCCGGGGAAGGAAGCTAGCACCGTACCCAGCGACATCCAGGAAGCCTCTCGGGCCGGCGTGTGCATTTTTTGAAGTACGGGACCCAGGGCGCCGAAGGCCCTGCCCCGAAGAAGCGTGCCGTCAAAAGGTGAATTGCAGGTTCATCTGCCCGCGCCAAGCCTGGCCCGAGGCGCCGCTGACTGTCTGGTTGTAGCCCCACAAGCCCTCGACTCCCACCAAGAGGTGCGTCCAGGGCTGGTAGACGAGATTCAGCGAAGCGTATTGGGAACGCCGGAAGGCCCCCGTTCCGAGGGAGGTGGCATAGGGCACGGTGTCCATCACCAGGTAGCCATAGCTGGCCGTCGAGTTCCACCGCGCCGCCCAGTTGTGCGTGAATCCAACGAAGGTGCCAAAAATGGACAGGGCGGTGAGCTGTCCAGCCGCATTGTCGGCCGCGTCCAGTCCGAGGCCACCGGTGTCGTTGAAGTAAGCCGCGACGCCCTGCCCCCCGGCCACTTGCAGAGACAGGAAATCAGCCCCCCAGAGATTGAGGTTGCCACTGACGCTGAGCCCCCAGCCGAAGACATTTTGCGACTGCCCACTCGTGGTCTGGCTTCCCAGGGCGCGGAGGAGCGTCGCCAGTTGGAGGTGGCCTGGTTTGGCTTCCATTCGAAGCGACACCACCCCGGCTGGAGCCACGCTTCGAGGGGTTCCGGCGCTCAACGGAATCTCCGTGGCTGGGTTTTCCAGCGCCACGTTCAGGAGA
The DNA here is from genome assembly GCA_963745475.1 of uncultured delta proteobacterium. GTDB lineage: Bacteria > Myxococcota > Myxococcia > Myxococcales > Myxococcaceae > JADGRA01. Next base: position 392,309 of record CAVUXN010000008.1, on the reverse strand, counting down.
AGGTCGCTCGTCAACGAATGGATGACTTTCAACACATACCGCACTTGGAAATGCCTATAGGAAATCTCCGAATTTGGTCCTTCGTAGTCCAAGGTTGCGGGTTGAGCGTCCACGTCCGCAAACGCCGACTCTGTGTAACCCACCAGGAGGTTGGCTGCCTGGACGTAAAAGTCTCTCAAGTCGTAGGTAAAGGCGGGCGAGTTCGGCTGGGCAAAGTCATTCCGGTACACCACCCGGAGGGACCCCACCGGCGTCGGCATTCGAATTTCAAAATTCAAATCCGACTGGTTGGCCGTCCCCGTAAACTGGACCCCGCTGTTGTAAAAGTCCTGGCCACTCACCGGAATGCTGGAAGTGACAAACCACTCCGTGGCTCCCATGAGCTTCGAGGTCAAAATAAAGACGCCGAGCACGTCCCCGCCAAACCGGACTTGAATGGTGGTTCCGGGGATGGTCCAGAAGCCCGCCTTCGCCGATGGGAGCGTCGAAGAAGCCGGCGGCGCTGGCGTCGCATTGTCAGGGCGGGGAGCGAGCTTTTGCTTGGGCGAGGGTGTCTGTTTGTCGACAATGAAGGTCTCCGGACGTTCCTCCTCCACGACGAGCGTCGGCGGAATGACGACTCCCGCCGGAGCCGCGGCATTCTGCTGCTCGAGTGCTTGAATTTTCCGAGCCTGCTCGTCGAGCGCCTTCTGCATCTGCTCGGTGGTGGCCCTGAGTTGCTCAATTTGCTCGGTCTGCGACTGACCCCGGGCCCCGCCTAGGGGGACGAGGGCGAGGAGGGCGACGGCTCCCAAACAGCACCGCCTTCTCGCGGCCATTCCCTTCGCCCGCCGCTCGGCAGACTTCACTGCCCCGTTACCTGAAGCGTTTCTCCGGCTGGTGGTCCACTTCCTTTGAGGAAGCGCACCAGCTGTGGGGAAATGCGCTCGGCACAGGTGGCGAACGCCAAGTGCCCGCATCCGTCGTAGACCTCGAGGATGGACTGCGGTGTTGCGTGGTGCATGGCCTCGCCCAGCCCCAGAGGCGTCACCACGTCTTGTTTCCCCCAGACGAGTAACAGCGGCATTTTCAACTGCGAGAAGCGCGTGTCCAGGACGTCCGCGCCGCCTGTCATCGACGCCAAAGCGCGGTGGACGACCCAGGCCCGTCCCTTGCCCTGCCGAACGACGTCCTCCTTCACGAAGCCCGGGATAGGCTCGGGCCTTGGCATCAAGAGCGCCAGAAGCGCATCCACCTCCTCCGGCGTGGTGGGTGTGAAGAGGGCGGTCTTGAAGCCCGGCTTGAAAACGAAGCCGGCGCTGTCCACCAGCACCAACCGCTCGACGCGTTGGGGCGCATTGAGGGCCACCGTCGCCGCAATCCATCCCCCCATGGAGACGCCCACCAGCGTCAGCTGCCCGAGGTGCAAGGCGTCGAGAAATGCCTCCACGAAGCGCGCCTGCTCGGGGATCGAATAGCTGCGCTCAGGAGGCTTGGCCGAGTCTCCAAAACCCGGGAGGTCCATGGCGTAAACGTGAAAGCCGGCCCGCACCACGTCCGGCAAGAGCGTGGCCCAGTCCTGGGCCTGACCGGCCAGGCCGTGAACAAACACCACCGGAGGTCCGGCCCCTCCCTCAAGGTAGTGGATGTCCATCCCCTCCAAGGCCAGCGTGTGACCTTGAATGCCGGACCAGGCCAGGCGGGCGCGCGTCAGTGTGGAGAAGCACCACATCGGCCACCGCGCAAAGGCCCCGGCCGCACCAGCCAGCCCGAGCGCGAAAAGGAGTCCGAGCACAACCCACTTTCCGCGACAGCCGGTGGCTCGACTTAACATTGGTCTGTGTGGACTTCGACGCCTCCTCAGGGTTTCCGTCTAGCCAAAGGGCGCTCGAAAGGACACTGAGAAGGGCATAAGACGTAGCCGGAGCGTTAGGGCGACACTTCGCTGCGTCCAGCCGTTGCGGAAGGAATCCGTATCCGGCCCCCCTGAGTTGAAGCCGCCCTTTAATAGACGCGCTGGAATTGGCCGCGGACAAGGGGCGGAGCTGCTCCACCACTCCGACCAGGGCGGCAGGTATGCGAGCGACGACTACCAAGACGTCCTGAAGGCTCACCACATGACCTGCCGCATGAGCCGGCGAGGCGACTGCTACGACAACGAGCCGATGGAGAGCTGCTTCAGCACCCCCACTAGCGAGTTGGGCAAACGCTTCGAAAGCCCAGCCGACGCAGAGCACCAACTCTTTGATTACATCGAGGTCTTCAACAATCAGCGGCGGGTGCACTCGACCATCGGGTACGCCTCACGGCTGAGTTCGCGAGGGCAGGTTGGGGGCAGGTGGCGTAGTCAAACTGTCCACGAGATCGGATCAAGCCCACCCGCCTCGGTCCAAACCACTAGACTCATGCGTCGGCACCACCTTCGCTCAAGGCCAATCATGCGATCGCACGAAGCGTCCGTCTTATTCAGACACGGATGGATGCTCCTCTTTGTCGCCGTTGTCTCGCCGTCGATGGCCGAGGGGGACGGAACCGAGATTCGGGCCGTCGCAGCCGTTATTCCACCGCTCGTGATGGAGGACCACCAGGGGCATCTCACCGGTTTCAGTCTCGAACTCTGGAACGAGGTGGCAACGAAGTTGGGAGCGCGCACCAGCTTGCGGGTAGTCCCGAATACAGTGGCCCTTTTGGATGCTCTGCGCAGGGGCGAGTCCGACATTGCCATCATGGGCATGTACTACACGACCGAACGCGACCGCGACTTTGACTTTACGTACTCGACCCTGAGCGCGGGACTCCAAGTGATGGTGCCCAGCACAGGCCGCGGGGCGCAGGCTAGCCCCCTTGTCGCGTTCCTGAAGCTGCTGTTTTCTCAGTCGATGCTGTACTGGCTTATCGCTGCACTGGTACTGTTACTCGTCCCCGCTAACGTCATTTGGCTCCTCGACCGGCGGAGCACTGACGGAGTCAGCCCGAGTGAGAGGTACTTTCCGGGCGTCTTCTACGCGATGACGTGGGCCGCCGAGGCGATGCTAGGCCAGGCGCAGGCGATGCCAAGACGGCGCCTCGCCCATCTGGTCGGCAACCTCTGGCTTTTCGCGGGTGTAGTGTTCGTCGCATTCTTCACTGCCCAAATGACGGCCACTCTGACGTTGGACCAAATCCATGGGGTCATCAATGGCCCCGGTGACTTGCCCGGGAAGTCCGTGGCGGCTGCCGCCGGCTCGCCGTCGGTCACCTACCTTCGCGGCGTCGGCGCTCGGGTGCAGGAGTACACACGCGCCGACGAGCTGTTTTCCGCTCTCCTGTCCGGGAAGGTGGAAGCTGTGGTCGCGGCTGCGCCGCCGCTCCAATACTTCGCGGCCCATGACGGAGCCGGAAAGGTAAGGATGGTTGGCCCGGAATTCAGAAAGGAAGACCTGATGTTTGTGGTGCCTCTGAACAGCGCCCTACGCAGACGAGTGAACGGGGCGCTCGTGGCCCTTCGCGAGGACGGGACTTACCAACGCCTCTACGAAAAATGGTTCGGCAAGGAATAGCGCTCGCCTCGCTGTGGTCGTAGTTTGACGTCCTCCGCTAGAAGCTGCCCCCTAACGACAAGACCCAGTACTGCTCGTTGGCCTGGCCGGGGTTGAACCAGTATGCGGTCGCGCTGAGCTTCCACACTTTGAAGCCAACGAGGGGCCCCCAATTCAGAAGTCGCGACGCGGCGAAGGCACGGGTCCGCTGCAATGCAAGCCCGGCCTGAAGCCAATCGAAAGGCGCCCCAGTGAGCTCCGACCATGCGTAGAAATAGCTCTCGGACGAGTTCGAGAAATCGAAAACGAACTCATTCTCCGAGTTCAATTCGAACGGTCCCCACGAAAGATCCCACTCGAAACCCGGTGCGATGCCCTTCACGTCACCGAGTATGGCCCCAAGTATCGGAGTGAGCGCAAACCGCAACTCCTTTCCCCACTCGAAGTTCCACCCTACCCAGAGAGACCCGGTGCGCTGTGCCTCATAGTTGTACCTGGCTTCGAAGTGCAGGACGCCATGGTCAACGGCAACAGTCGGCTGCACATAGTCGGATTGGTGTGCAAAGAGGTAGACGCTGACATCGACCAGTACGTTCCAGGACGGCTCTTTTGTCTGGGGAACCTCCACCTCGTCCTCGCCCGTTGCGGGCAGCCCGATTAGCGCGACGAGAACGGTCAGTCCACACCGGCCTTTCAACCTCATCCGCTCTGCGCTCCCGCCGAATGTTTGCCTTGGTGCCCCTGGCACAGCTGTCTGTGCCTTAGATGACTGAAGTCATGGTCAATGTTGCCCGACCAAGCAGGGACGCGTTCAGTCAGTGCGACTACCATTGCTGTGCCACTCCCACGGCTCCGAGAGGGATCGTGGTCGTCATCCGCCGAGTGCCATGATGACGGCGACGAGGCCGGCGCCAAGGGCGGCCATGGAAAGCCCATACAGCCAACCCTTTCCCATCGAGTAGCTGCCGAGCAGGTGGCCGTACCCATACAAGGTTGTCACAGCAAGGACGTGCGAGACGCGCATCGCGACCTGCATTTCCCTGATGAAAACGAAGGGCAGTGCGACCGGAAGAGTTGCCAGGACGACAATCACGAAGATGCCCATTGCGCCGAGGAAGTCGCGGGCACCCAGCGTGGAATGCGGAATGGGCAGGTTGACGAGGTCCTTGCAGAGCGCCTCGATTGTCTCCTCTCGGAAGCTGACGGCGAGGCCCTCCGGAAGCGTCTCGGTCACCATGCGTCTTGCGTCGCGAGGATCAGAGGTCTGCTGGAAGCGCCGCAGCAAACGAATGTTCCGGCCATTCACAGTCGCCGCAGTGACGACGTACATCACGGCGTCCGTAAAGCCCCAGGCGATATTGCATCCCAAAGCCATGTGAACAGCGGCCCTGGCGTCTTGAGCTCCCGCAGAGGTAACGCTCAACGCTCCCATGATGCTCACTGCCATGAGCACTCCGAAGATGGCCTCGGAGGCACGTTCAACGGGGTCCAGCACCCGACCCACTGCGAGCTTCCCCGTCGGCATTAACCACCCCTTGCGGCGAGCCACCGGTTCGATGCTACCCGAGGCACCTCACCCTGGCTCGCTGCGCCGCGGCCGGTATTCCAGCCGCCGTCCCCTCCAGCGGTAAGGTACCGGCGGCGTGTCAATCGGGCGCACCTCCGGGCGTCACCGTGCGCTAGAACCTGCTGCTAAACAACCTCCGTTTGCATTACGGCACAAAGGAAGGAGCGCCGCCCGGAGCCAATTGTCGTAGACGGGATCTCCCACGTCGGGGAGTGGTATTTGTCCCACTCGCTTGGCGGCTTGCGATAACCCATGAAGCTCTTCCTTCATCGCCTCTTCCCGGAGCTCTTGGCGGTCGCCTCGCTGGCCCTCATCCCCGCCACGTCCGCCGCCGAGGGAACCTGTGGACTGACTGGCGTTGGCCGTGTGGTCACGGTCGGCGACGTCCACGGTTCTTACGACAATCTCGTGAAGGTTCTGACCATGGCCGGGCTGTTGGACCGTTCCGGTCATTGGGGCGGCGGCAAGGCCGTCCTCGTTCAGGTCGGCGACGTCCTCGATCGCGGCGTCCGGACACGTCCAGCGCTCGACCTCCTGATGCGTCTCGAGAAGGAGGCGCGCCAGGCGGGCGGCCGGGTCATTGTCCTCCTAGGAAATCACGAGGTGATGAACATGCTCGGGGACATGAGCGCCGTTCAGGCCTCGGAGTATGCAGAGTGGAAGCCGCCTGATACCGCGGGTTCCCCGACGCCGGGGAGCAAGACGCCACGCATGCAGTACGTGGACATCGTCACTGAACGCGCTCACGAGGAGGCAAAGGCCGCTGGACAGCCCTTTGACGAGCAGCGCTATCGACAGAAGGTTCTCGAAGAGACTCCCCCGGGCCGCGTTGAACGCGAGCAGGCACTCTCGCCGCAGGGTACGTACGGGTTGTGGATCCGCGGGCATGATGTCATCGCGACGGTCAACGGCGTAGCCTTCCTGCACGGTGGGCTGACCCCTGAAGTGGCCGCGCTCGGCTGCGAGCGGGTCAACCGGCAGGTCCGGAGCGAACTCAGCACGGACCTCGCCAAGACGAAGGCGAACCCGCGGGAGGCACTCTCGACTCAAGAGGACGGCCCGCTGGACTACCGCGGTCTCGCCCAGGGAGACGAAGTGGCCCTTCTCCCCTCCGTCGAGAAAGTGCTTCAGTCGATGGGGGTGAAGGCGGTCGTAATCGGCCACACTCCCACCGGCGACGGCAAAATCCATTCCCGGTTTGGGGGGCGGGTGATGGTGGTCGACGTGGGGATGCTGGCCGACCTCGGTGGCCACCTCGCGGCCCTTGAGATGGGATTCGACGGGTCAATGACCGCGATTTACCCGACGGGTCGTGTGGTTTTGCGGCCCAAGGCGGTCGATAAGGCGATGCGCGGGGACCGGCCTGCGGCGCCGGCTCTTAGCCCTCAAACGCGCTGAGCAACGTCGAGCGCCAGCTGATGGTGACACCCGCGCCCCGGATGACCGACCTCGGGGTGCGATCACCCATCGGCAATCGTTTCAATGATTTGGCCACCTAGCGGTTGGCCGTCTTTGGCGCCGTGCTTCCATGGGCAATCGGCCAGACCATCGTCATCAGCCAGCTCACAACAATACCGACGGCACTGCCCAGGAGGACCTCAGCTACCCGCAGCAGCCCGAGTTCGCGCGCAGTGAGGCCCGGCGGTGGATGTAGGCTTCCGGCGATGATGATGGCAGCGGTGATGGGCGCCTGCCGCCACATCACGGGGATGCGCACGACGTAGGTGGACAGCAGCACCGTCATCGCCAGCGCGAAGGGGAGCTTCCAAGGGCTCGGTTCACCCACCACCAAGAAGAGCAGCCCGACCCCACAGCCAAGCATGGTATTGATGAAGCGGCTGCGGAACATCTTGAGCGCTTGCTTCACCACCGGATCGCTCGCCGCGATCATCGAGGCGACAGCCCAAATCGGATTCGCTCGGGGAAAAACAAGGCCCAGCAGTCCCCAGATAACAATGGTCGCGAGGAAAACATTCAGGGCAAAGCGAACGCCCAGGAACCCATCCCCGCGCAAGCGGTCGAGCACTCTCACAGCGGACGCCTCAGATCGGTCCGGGGCTCGGCCGTCACTCATGCGCTTGGGGCGGGTTGCCCTTGAGCTTGTAGACTATTCCCGTCTTGGTCGCGCCGAGCAGAACGTATTTGCGCCCGCTCTGTTGCAGCGCGATGAAGAAGCGCCTTGCACGGTCCAGCGCCTTCTCGTGCAACTCGTCCTTCTTCTGGAACTTCACCTGAAAGGCGAACTCGCCCACCAAGGGGTGGTGCCTTCCGCGCTCGCGCCAGAGCGAAACATTGAACTTCGCCGCCATCCCCTTGCCGAAGTCGAGGGTGCCCAAATCCTGCAGCACCTCTTCGACGATCGTCTGGTTCACCAACTCCACGCGGTCCTTCTCGGTTTTAAGCACTGAGGCGAGAACCGGCAGCGCCCGCGTCACCATTCTCATGGCGTCGCGGTCCCCTTCCGGAGCCTGGCTCAGCGAGAACTGGACGTTGTGTGAGAATAGCAGTCGATACGAACCCAACCGATCCTTGAGTGGTAGTACTTCGACCTTGAACTTCACGCGGTACTTGCCGCTAATTTGCGGACGCACGTCCATCTCCGCCGCCTTCTGCACGTCCGGGTGCCGAAACTTCAAGACGATCTCCGGATCGTCGACGGGAAACCCGTCGTCGTACTGAATACGCTGGCGCAGAATGAAAGCGTTCTTGTAAAGGCTGAAGTCGGCGGTGTCCATGAAGAGCACCTCGCGGATCTCCGGCCGCGGCGTCGCCCCTTCATCCGTGTATTCGACTCCGGTCTCCCTTGCGGCCTGCTTCACCATCTTTGCGTATTCGCGAAAACTCTTTGCGGAGGTGAGGAGATCGGGCTTCAGGATTATTTTGCATTCTAGGAACTGCAATTCGGGCAGCGGCGTCCCATCCCTGAACTTCCCGGGCTTGAGGTCCGGCACGCGGCTCTCGAAGCTCGCTAAGTCATCTTCGATTTGTTTCTTGTCTGGCATTGGCATTGGAGACTCGGGTGATGGCCGTCGCAACAGAGATTCTCGCGTCGCGCGCAATTCTGTTAGTCGCTGCGAGGTCGAAGCGCCTGACCGGCCATCTCATGATGTGGTTCGAGAACACCGCGCGTCAAGGTGACCGCGGTCCCGGGGACAGGCCGGCCAGATTCTGGCCCGGTCGCCCTAGGCGCGGGGCGCTGAGGTCGACGGCGCCGCTACTCTGCTGAAGAAAGCTGCGGGCTTTTTTTCAGAGGCGGAGGCACCGGGCAGCAGCGTGTCCCAGGTGGCTCGGAAGTATGGGCTGGCTCCTCTATTGGCGGCAGTACCGAGATGCCGGAAACTCTGACGGGGCTAAAGGCCGGCAGGGACTCGATCGCTTCCTCGAGGACGCCTCGCTGCCGCTCGACAACAACGCCTCCGAAGGAGCGCTCCGTACCGTCGCGCTCGGCCGAAAGAATTACGTCTTTGTCGGACACGGCGAGGCCGGGGCCGACATCGCCGGCTTGTACTCCCTCTTCGCCAGCTGTCAGGCCAACGACGTCAACTCCGAGGCGTACCTCGGAGATGTGCTTCTCCAAGTTCAATCCACGCCGGGCAGTCAAATCGACGAGCTGCTACCGCGCCGGCGGTCCCCGACGAGGCCGAGCCCTCTTTAAGGACGTCACCGTCGCCAAAGGGGCTGCTCGGAACTCCGAATCATCTCCGCGATGCACAAAAAACCAACCGCGGAGCGAACCATCGGACTCCAGCACCGCCCAGCCTCGACCGCTCGCGATGTCGTCCTCATCGTCTCCCTCCCACGAGAACTCCACTGCAGGACGCCCGTCGCGCTGCCCATATCGACAGTCGAGACTCGCGCTGATTGCCATCAGTCCCAGCTCGCCGAGCCCGTCGTCTTCAAATTGGATGAAGGCCGGACCGACCAAATCGAGCGCGTCGCTCTCCCAAGCCTCGGTCCAGGTTATCCGCCAGCTGCCTAAGAAACCGGTCGCCACAAGCCCCACCATCCTCCGAGTCGACGGGGATCGTCACCCAGGGGCGTCTCTGATCGATCGGATACCGCGCTCGGCTACGGGAGCCCTAGAGAGTATCGAAAAGAAGTCTCACTCGTGGTTTGAACTCAGGGTGTCACTACATGCGGTTAAGGGGGCGCCCCGACAACGGCGCAAGGACTTGAGCCCAAAAGAAAACGTCCGCTGTTCCCCGTAAAGGAAACAGCGGACGTCGAAACAACAAAAAGATCCGGCAGCGACCTACTCTCCCGCGCGGTTTCCCGCGGAGTACCATCGGCTCTGGAGGGCTTAACTTCCGTGTTCGGGATGGGAACGGGTGGGACCCCTCCGATGTAGCCACCGGAAAAGCTTTACTGCATACGAAGGGTAGAGAATTCGAATTTTTGCTGAGAAGTGCTCGATCGGCGTCTCGCTTTAGATTTGTTTGTCTTAAAGCGGAGCCTCGACCTTGACCTCGAGTCCCGTACTCCCCATGGGGGAGCATGCAAGAAACAGAGGTAAAGTAAGCCTCACGACCAATTAGTACCGGTTAGCTGAACGCGTTGCCGCGCTTACACACCCGGCCTATCAACGTCGTAGTCTTCGACGGGTCTTTAGGGGCTTGCGCCCGGGATACCTATTCTTGAGGTCGGTTTCCCGCTTAGATGCTTTCAGCGGTTATCCAATCGGCACATGGCTACCCAGCGATGCCACTGGCGTGACAACTGGTACACCAGAGGTGCCTCCAACCCGGTCCTCTCGTACTAAGGTCAGATCCTCTCAAGTATCCTACGCCCACAGCAGATAGGGACCAAACTGTCTCACGACGTTTTGAACCCAGCTCGCGTACCGCTTTAATTGGCGAACAGCCAAACCCTTGGGACCTGCTCCAGCCCCAGGATGCGATGAGCCGACATCGAGGTGCCAAACCTCCTCGTCGATGTGAACTCTTGGAGGAGATAAGCCTGTTATCCCCGGAGTACCTTTTATCCGTTGAGCGATGGCCCTTCCATTCAGAACCACCGGATCACTATGACCTGCTTTCGCACCTGCTCGACCCGTCGGTCTCGCAGTCAAGCTCCCTTATGCCATTGCACTCGCCGCCCGGTTTCCAATCGGGCTGAGGGAACCATCGCGCGCCTCCGTTACTCTTTGGGAGGCGACCGCCCCAGTCAAACTACCCACCAGACAGTGTCCCGATCCCCGATGAGGGGACACGGTTAGACACCAGAAATCAACAGGGTGGTATTTCACTTTTGCCTCCACCGAACCTAGCGGCCCGGCTTCAAAGGCTCCCACCTATTCTACACAGTCAATCCCTAGTGTCACTGTCAAGTTGTAGTAAAGGTTCACGGGGTCTTTCCGTCTTGCTGCGGGTAAACTGCATCGGCACAGCTATTTCAATTTCGCTGAGTCCCTCTCCGAGACAGTGCGGAAGTCGTTACTCCATTCGTGCAGGTCGGAACTTACCCGACAAGGAATTTCGCTACCTTAGGACCGTTATAGTTACGGCCGCCGTTTACTGGGGCTTCGGATCACCGCTTCGCCTTGCGGCTGACGGATCCCCTTAACCTTCCAGCACCGGGCAGGAGTCAGACCCTATACGTCGGCTTATCGCCTTCGCAGAGTCCTGTGTTTTTGGTAAACAGTCGCTACCGCCGTTTCTCTGCGACCCTCATCGGCTTCAGCTGTACGCCTTCACCTACCGAGGGCACACCTTCTTCCGAAGTTACGGTGTCAATTTGCCTAGTTCCTTGGAGGAGAGTTCTCTCAGGCGCCTTAGGATTTTCTCCTCACCCACCTGTGTCGGTTTGCGGTACGGACACCCTATGGACTCCCTGCGGGATTTTTCTTGGAAGCGTGGTATCAACAGCTTCGCGCTAGCGCGCTCGCATGCGTCCTCGGGGATAACTGTCACGCCTTTTTATCGTACGCGACACCCCTACAACGCTTGACCGGGACATCCACCACCCGGCCCGTCTAACCTTCTCCGTCGTCCCTCAGTTCAACGCCTATAAGATGGCGCAGGAATATTAACCTGCTTCCCATCATCTACGCCTTTCGGCCTCGACTTAGGATCCGGCTAACCCTGGGAGGATTAACCTAGCCCAGGAAACCTTGGGTTTACGGCGAGGGGGTTTCTCACCCCCTTTATCGCTACTCATTTCGGCATCAGCACTTCGCAACCGCTCCACAGCCCTTACGGTCATGCTTCGCTGCAGTTGGGACGCTCCCCTACCACCGCACGCGTCTAAATACGCGTACGATCCGAAGCTTCGGTACTAGTCTTGAGCCCCGTTACATTTTCGGCGCGGCCTGTCTTGACCAGTGAGCTATTACGCTTTCTTTAAAGGATGGCTGCTTCTAAGCCAACCTCCTGGTTGTCAGTGACCTGCCACATCCTTTCTAGTGTTCACTTAGACTAGATTTGGGGACCTTAGCTGTCGGTCTGGGTTATTCCCCTCTTGCCAATGGACGTTATCACCCACTGACTGCCTCCCACGGTAACAGTTACCGGCATTCGGAGTTTGGTACGGTTTGGTAATCTGGTGAGACCCCTAGCCGTTCCAGTGCTCTACCTCCGGTACTGAATTACGTGAGGCGATACCTAAATATCTTTCGGGGAGAACCAGCTATCACGGAGTTTGATTGGCCTTTCACCCCTACACACAGCTCATCCCAGAGATTTTCAACTCTCATGAGTTCGGACCTCCACGTGGTTTTACCCACGCTTCATCCTGGCCATGTGTAGATCACCCCGCTTCGGGTTATAATACACGCGACTAATTCGCCCATTTCGGACTCGCTTTCGCTCCGGCTCCACCTATCGGCTTAGCCTCGCCACGTACATTAAGTCGCCGAATCATGATGCAAAAGGTACGCTCTCGGACTTGCCTTGCGGCGTTGTCCTCGAACTGCTTGTAGACATGTGGTTTCAGGATCTTTTGACTCCCCTCACAGGGGTTCTTTTCACCTTTCCCTCGCGGTACTTGTTCACTATCGGTCGCTCAGTAGTATTTAGCCTTACCAGATGGTCCTGGCAGATTCAGACAGGATTGCACGTGTCCCGCCTTACTTGGGTACCCCGCTCGGCCTCTCGCTGCTTTCGCGTACGCGGCTATCACGCTCTTTGGCCCGCCTTTCCAGGCGCTTCCGCTAGCTTGAGAGGTCCTACCGCGGACCCGCAACCCCGAGGGCACTTGCGTGACCTCGGTTTAGGCTTATTTTTCCCGGTTCGCTCGCCACTACTACGG
>CAVUXN010000008.1:0-375000 GCA_963745475.1 uncultured delta proteobacterium | reverse complement strand
GTGGCCCGAATGGTGGCAGCGCACAGCGTCCTCGTCGGCCCGGACGTCTGGCCCACCCGACTCCTCGGCGACGTCAGCGTCCCGAAGCTTCCAAGCACCACCTCCGAGGTGGCTCAGCGGCTTCATTTGCTTTCGCCGCTGTTGGGCGAGGTGCCCACCCCGAGGCTGTCCTTCCGCACGCCGAGAGTCTCAGCGGCCCTCGGCCCCCTCCTCAGCGAAGTCCGCGCCTCGCCGCACGCCGTGGTGCTTCCCGGGGGCCGGCTCGGGTGGCGCCGCATTCCTCCAGAGGTGTTTGCTGCGGCCGCCCGTGCCCTCCTCGCCTCTGGCCGAAGGCCTGTTGTCGCCTGGGGCCCCGGGGAAGAGCCCCTGGCACGCGCCGTGGTGGACAGGGCGCCGGGCTCCGTCCTCGCCCCGACGACGGACCTCGACGCGCTGGCCGCCCTCTTGGAAGCCGCCGGTTGCACGGTGTGCAACAACAGCGGGCCCTTGCACCTCTCGGTGGCGGTGGGAGCTCCGACGCTGGGCCTCTTTCTCAAGATGGACCCCGCGCGCTGGGGGTATGGCGCTGCGCCCCACCGGATGCTCGACTTGACGGAAGCCGCGGAGCACGGCGCGTCGCTCGAGTCGCTGGTGGCCGAGGCCTGCACGGCCTTCGCCCAGTCGCTGCGGGGCGACGTCCTCCGCGCGAAGCGCTAGTAGGGCTCGCCCGGGTCCATCTCCGGAATTCCCCCATGCAGGGGGTAGTACCGCCTGCAAGCCGCGCAGCGGGCTCCGTCCGGCTTCCAGTCCAGCGGGCCATGGCACCGCGGACAGACAAGCAAGGCGCGGAGTCGCGCGTCGGGCTGGCCCTGCACGGCTGCGGCGCGCGCGGTGGTGCTGTGGTCCTTGGCGTCCCCGGCAATGGCCACCCGCCCTCCCCAGGCGGCCACCTCCTCGCGCTCGGGCACCGTGTCCACGGTGTAGTCCGTCCCCTTCACATGCACCGAAGGCCGGAGCCGGCGCAGCACCGTCCGCACGTCGGGCTCGTCGAAGAGGAGGACGAAGTCCGTGCACGCCAGCGCGGCCACGAGCTCGGCCCGTTCCGCCTCCGGGACAACTGGACGCCCCTCCCCCTTGGCCAGCCGCACCGAGCGGTCGGTATTCACCGCCACCACCAGGACGTCGGCCAGTGCCTTGGCACCCTCGAGGTAGCGGACGTGGCCGGCGTGCAAGAGGTCAAAAGCGCCGTTGGCCAGAGCCACCGTCTTTCCGCGGCTTCGGGCCGCCTCCACGGCTTCTGCGACGGCGTCCAGCGACTGCACTTTCCCTTGCGTCCCCGCCACGTCAGTCCCGTTCCAGCTCCGCACGAAGCTCCGGAAGCGGCACGGTGGCCGTCCCCTGCTTCTGCACCACCAAGGCTCCAGCCACGTTGGCCAACCGCGCCGCATCGAGCGGCGTGGCTCCCGCGGCCAACGCGAGGGTGAAGGCAGCCATGACGGTGTCCCCGGCGCCGGTGACGTCCACCGCGTCGCGCGCCCCGTGGACGGGGACTGCGGTGTGGCCGGACTTTTCGAAGAGCACCATGCCCTTGCGTCCGCGGGTGACGAGGAGAGCCGCACACTCGAGGAGGTCCAACGCTTCGCGCCCCGCGCGCAACAGGCCCTCGTCCGTGCCCACCGGCACTCCGGTCAACAGTTGAAGCTCCGGCTCGTTGGGCTTGGCAGAATGGAAACCGGCCAAGGTGTGGAGCCCGTGGCGCGAGTCGATGCACACCCGCTTCTCGGCTGCCAAGCGGTGAAGCTCGGCCCGCACCGGCTCGCACAGGACACCGGCGCCATAGTCACTGACGAGGATGATGTCCGCCTCGGCGGCGGCCGCACGCAGCCGCTCCACCAGCGCCTCGGCGACGACTGCCGGCAGCGGCGGCACATTCCCTCTGTCCACGCGAAGCATTTGTTGACGGGTGGTGTTGATGCCGCCGGCGAGAATGCGCGTCTTGGTCTCGGTGGCCTCCACGCTGGCGACGCGTACCGCAATGCCCGCCTCCTCAAAAAGCCGGCGGAGCTCGGCGCCCATGGCGTCCTCGCCCAGCGCACCCACCACCGTCACTTCTGCGCCCAGCGCTCGGGCATTGGCGGCGGCATTGGCCGCGCCGCCCAGTTTCACTTCCGAGGACTCGTGCCGCACCACCAGCACCGGCGCTTCGCGACTCACCCTGTCCGTCTGGCCGTAGAGGTACTCATCGGCCACCAAGTCCCCCAGCACCAAGACGTGGCGCGCCGGAAACAAGTCCAAAAGCCAACCCAATGCCGCGAGGGGCGACACGGTGGAGGGGTCCAACGCAACGGCGCCCGGGCTGAGGCGCTCCGCCCGTTTCACTCGGCGGGCCATTAGCGCGCCCTCTCCAGGAAGCGGGCCAGGGCGTCCTCTCCGGACACAAGCGAGACTCCCAGTCGCAGCACGGACGCTGGGAAGTCCTGAGGCAACCGCATGGCGTCTTTTTCCGTCGTCACGAGCTCTGCCTTTAGCGCGGCTGCCTCGGCCCGAAGCCTCGCCAGCTCCTTGGGGGTGAAGGCATGGTGGTCCGGAAACCCATGCACTGTCACCATTTCGGCGCCCAACTCCCGCAGCGTTTGCCCGAAGGCCGAGGGACGGGCAATGCCGCAGAAGCCCAGGACGCGAAGTCCAGCCAGGCGCGAAAGTGGCGCCACCACGCCGTCCGCAGTGACGACGTCCACGGCCGCATGGCTCGCCCGCACCACCTGAAGGCCCTCGGGCAGCGCTGGAAGTGGACGCGGTTTTGGGGCGGCCCGTACCCAGACAAGCGAGGCACGCTGGAGGGACGAGGCCGGCTCACGCAAGGGGCCCCAGGGCAGCAGGTGCCCATTGCCCAGGGCGACGGCCTCGTCCAGGACGACGACGTCCCCCTCCCGGCGCAGCCACCGGTGCTGGAAGCCGTCGTCGAGAAGCGCCACCGTGGCCCCGGCCGCACGCGCGCGCTGGGCGAGCGCCACGCGGTTTGCCCCCACCCAAACGTGGGCCTGGGGAAGGCGCCGGGCCAACAGGAGGGGCTCGTCGCCCACCTCCTGGAAGGAGGGCCAGGGCGGCCCCTGGACGCGCACCAGGCCCTGGGCCCGCCGGCCGTGTCCGCGACTCAGCACGGCCACCTGCACCCCAACGCCCGCCAGTCGCTCGGCGAGAAAGGCCACCACCGGCGTTTTTCCAGCGCCGCCAGCGGTGAGGTTTCCCACCGAGAGGACGCGCAGGCCCTCCACCGCCTGGGCGCGTAGGACGCCTGCCGCAAAGAGGCCATTTCGCGCCGCGACAGCGGCGCGGAAGAGCACCGCCGCGGGGGCGAGGGGCGCCTGCAGCAGCTGCGTGCCCAACGAGGGTGCTACCGGCGGGTACCAGAGCGACTCGAGCCAACTCATGAAGCCCTCGCCTCGGCCTTGCGGTACAGGGCCAACACCGCCTCGGCCACCGCGTCCACGTCCGGAAGCTGGACGCTTCGCCTCGTCTCCCCGAGTGCACTGGCGCTGAGGGCCTCGGGGGTGACTTCCTCGAGGACGACGTCCGCCCAGCGGGGAAGCGCACCCAGGGACGCCGCCACCACCCGCACCTGGCAGGCGCGCGCTTGCAGTGCTGTCCGCCCTCCCCAGTCATTGCCGAGCCCCAGCACCCACAACTCGTCCAGGGACTGAAGCCAGCGGACGAAGTCCGCGCCTCCTTGGTAGCCCGGAAAGCGCACCGAGGCCTCGAGGCCGAGGGTGCGCGTCTGGGCGCGCAACTCGCCCTCCAGGCGCCCGTCTCCCAGCAACACCAGCGTGGCCTCCGGTACCCGGCTCCGCAGACGGGCAAACGCCGAGAGGGCCACCGCGTGCCGACGCGAGGGTTGGAAAGTCGACGCCATTCCCACCACCGGGCCCGTGGGTAGCCCGAGCGCCTGCTGCAGGGCGCGCCGGCTCGCCGGAGGCTGAAAGCGCGTGGTGTCCACCAGGGCCGGAAGGACGGCCGACGGCCCGGGCCACAGCTGAGAAAGCAGCGAAGCCTCGGGGACGGTGACTGCGTCCACCGGCGGGAGGCTCCAGCGGAGGCTTCTCGGGGCGTGCAGAGAACGCACGAGGCGGGCCCCCGGGGGCCGACCCAGCCAGGCGATGAAATGGTCATGGCTCGCGTGACAGTGGACGACGTCCACCCCGAAGCGCCTCAGGCGTGTGACGTCGGCCAGAAAGGCCAAGGGGCTGGCGTGGGTGGACAGCGACAGGCCACGGCTGTCGAGTAGCCCCAGCGCCGCGAAGCGGGGCAGCGCCGCCTCCTCGCTGCCCGTCCCCGGACGTGTGGTGTCCACCGCGACGCTGACGCTTGCGCCCGCGCGTCGCTGCGCCGAGGCCAGGAGGGCCACGGCCTCGGCTGGCCCGCTGAAGACGGGGCTCGAGAGGAGGTGGAGGATGCGCATTACCCGTCTGCCCCGCGGTACAGCCGCTCCAGCGCGGTGACTTCCCGCGACAGGGGGAAACGGGTTTGGGCGGCGTCCGCAGCGGCACGGCCGACGCGCGCGGCCACCTCGGGCTGCGCCAAGAGAGGGCCCAGCACCGCGGCCAGCGCCGCCGCGTCTCCCACCGGGTAGGTGAAGCCGGTGCGTCCCTCCTCGAGGAAGGCCTGGTAATGGGGAAGGCGGGCGGCGACGACGCAGCACCCGGAGGCCATGGCCTCGGCCAACACCAGCGAGAAGGACTCGGCGTGCGAGGGCTGCACGACGACGCTGGCTCCCTGGTACCAGGGGCGGACGTCGCGTTGCTCGCCCACCGCCGTGACGCGGCCTCCGGCCAGCGCCAGAAGCCCGTCACGCCAGGCGACGTCTCCCTCTCGCGCCTCACCGACGAGGACGCCCCGCCATGCAGTCGCGCCCGGGAGGACTTGGGCCAGCGCGGCCACCGCCTCACCCTGCCCCTTGGAGGGGCGGATGCGGCCCACCACTGCCACGCCGTGCTCGCCGCCCACACCCAGCGCGGCCCAGGCCGCAGCGCGGTCCACAGGCGGCTGAAACCTCGCGACGTCCACGCCATGGGGGACGACGACGGCCGGAAGCCCGAGCTCCACCGTCCCCTCCTCGGTGAGGCAGACGCGGACGTCTGCCCGGCGCGCCAGCCATGCCGTCCAGCGACTTGGCCGGCCCGTGCCATGGCGCGTCCACACCACACGCACTCCCTTTCCTGCGCGACGCAGGAGGAGGGCCGCGACCAGCTCGAGGTTACGGTGCGCGTGGACGACGAGGCCACCTTTGCGTGCGGCGCGCCACAGCTGGGCCAAGTCCACCCCCGGGACGTCAGCGCCGAGGGCCCAGCCCATGGCGCGCGCCCCGTGGTTGGCCAGCGCGCGCACCACGTCCTCCACGTGACGGGTGACGCCCGTCCGGCGCCGGTGGAGATGCAAGTGCACCACCGTCAAGGCGCAAGCCTGCTCGGAGCGGGCCGTGCAGCGCCGAGCAGCCGGGCCACCAAGTCGACGTTGCGCTGGCTCGCGCCAGAAACCTGGCGCACCGCCTGGGCCGCGAGCTCTCCCAACTGAGCGCACGTCTCGGGCCGCGCCAAGAGGTCACTCACCAGCGCCTCGAAGTGCTCGGCGTCCGCCACCTGAATGCCTCCCCGCCCCAAAAGCACCTGCACGCTGTCACTGAAGTTGTCCATGTTGGGCCCGAAGAGTACCGGTTTCCCCTGAGCCGCCGGCTCGAGGATGTTTTGCCCGCCGCGGCTGGTGAAGCTTCCGCCCACAAACACCAGCGTGGCCAGCCGGTAGGCGCGCGACAGCTCGCCAATGGTGTCCAGCACCACCACCGGAGCGCCGCGCGTGGCCGCAGCGCCGGCGCTGCGCTTTGCCACGCGGAAGCCAGCCGCCTCGGCCAGCGCCGCCACCCGGCCGGCGCGGTCGATGTAGCGAGGCGCCAGCACCAGCTTGAGGTCGGGATGGGCCCTCAGCAGTTTCCGGTAGACACCGAGCAGCAACTCCTCCTCGCCCTCATGCGTGCTCCCGGCGATGAGGGCGCGTGTTCCCAGCGGAAGTCCGAGCGCCTCGCGAAGGACATCATCCGCGCCGCTCGGCGCGACGTCGAGTCCGTCGAATTTCGTGTTTCCGGTGACCCACACCCGCTCCAACGGCGCGCCGAGGGAGAGCGCTCGCTCGGCCTCCTCGTCGGCCCGCATGAGAAGCAAGTCCAGCTCCCGCAGCGGGCTCCCGGCCAGCGCCAGCAGGACGCGGTAGGCTGACAGGCGCTGCGGCGCGAAGCGGCCGTTGGTGAGGACGACGCGGGCGCCGGCCGCGTGCGCGGCGTGGATGAGGTTGGGCCAGAGCTCGGTGTACTCGAGCACCAGCAAGTCCGGCCGCAAGCTCCGCAAGGCACGGCGCGTCGCGCCCCACAAGTCCCAGGGCGCATACACCACCGCGTCCACCTGGGCTGAGAGCCTGTCGCGCGCCATGAGGAAGCCGGTGTTGGTGATGGTGGAGACGAGAACTCGGGCCTCGGGGAACCGTTCTCGGAAGCGCCTCATCATCGGCGCCAAGGCCTGGAGGTCTCCGGCACTCGCCCCATGGAGCCAGATGCGCGGCCAGCCGCCCTGCGGCACGGCGCTCGCCGAGTAGAAGCCAAAGCGCTGCAGGAAACCGGCTCGGGTTTTGCGGTGAAGCAAAAGCACCGGGGCCAGCAGGAGGAAGGCCACCCAACTCAAGAGGACGTAGAGGAGTCTCACCCCAGGCTCCGCCGCGCGCCCTCGGCCTGCGGCTGGTGCTGGAGCTCCCACAGCCGCGCATAGGCGCCCCCCAGGGCCAAGAGCTCGCCATGGCGGCCGCGCTCCACAATTCGGCCGCCGTCCAGGACGTGAATGCAGTCCGCGTCCACCACCGTCGCCAGGCGGTGGGCCACCACCAGGGCGGTCCGCCCGCGCAACACCTCCCGCAGCGCTTGCTGGACGTCGCGCTCACTCTCCGGGTCCAGGTTGCTGGTGGCCTCGTCCAGGACGAGGAGCGCCGCGTCGCGAAGGACGGCACGGGCCAGTGCCAGGCGCTGACGCTCTCCACCACTCAACCCCACCCCCTGCTCTCCCAAGGGCGTGTCCCAACCTTGCGGCAACCGCCGCACGAAGTCTCCGGCGTGCGCCAGCTCGCCGGCCCGTTGCACCTCGGCATCCGAGGCCGACGGACGGGCCAAGAGAAGGTTTTCGCGGACGGAGCCCGAAAAGAGGAGCGGGTCCTGGGTGACGAGGGCCGTCTGCGCCCGAAGGCTGGCCACGGTGAAGCCGTCCATGTCCTCACCATCCCAGAGGAGGACGCCACGACTGGGACGGACGAAGCGCAGCAGCAGAGCCACCACCGTGCTTTTTCCACCGCCGCTCGGCCCCACCAGCGCCGTCACCTGGCCCAAGGGCAGCGTCAAGTCCAGCCCGCGCAGCGCGGGGCGGTTCCCGTAGTCCACCTCCACCCCAGCCAGGGCAATTGACTTCTGCAGCGGCGGCGCCGGCCGCGCACCGGGTGCGTCCGCCACCGGGTGCACGGTGTCCAGCACCTCGAAGAGACGCTCGCTCGCGGCGGCGGCCTGAGTGGCGAATTGAGTCGTACGTCCCAAGTCCTTGGCTGGCTGGTACAGGAGGAGAAGCGCGGCGAGGAGGGAGACGAGGCGCTCGGGCGGCACGCCGGCGGCGGTGCCCGCCCAGGCCAACGCCCCGGCCACCGCGCCCGCGGCGAGCACCTCGGTGAGGGCCGGGACGGCGCTACGGGCCCACGCAGCCCGCGAGAGGGCCCGGGCCAAGAGGCCCGCGCGCTCGGAGAAGCGCCGCGTCTCGGCTGCCTCGGCGCCGTAGGCCTGCACCGTGCGAATGCCACCCAGGAGCTCCTGCGCTTGGCCGGCCAGCGTCCCGAGGCGCGTCTGCCCCTCCCGCGTCCGCCGCAGCACCGCGCGGGTGAGGGCGGACACGGGCAGCACCGCCACGGGCACGCACACCAGCGCCGCCAGGGCGAGCCGCCAGTCCGCGGCCAAGGCCACCCCCACCAACACCAGCACTTGGAGGCCGTCTCGGACGTAGCTGCCGACGGTGTAAATGGCCGCCGTCTCTACCGCGCGCACGTCCGCGGAAAAGCGCGAGAGGAGGTCCCCCCGGAGGCGGTTGCCCAGCTGCACTGGCGACTGGGCCAAGAGTGCGTCGAAGAGGCTCCGGCGCAGCGCGGCAGTGGTGCGCTGTCCGAATTGCCCCATCCAATAAAATTGCGCCAGGTAGGCGAGGCCCTTCACCAGCGCCACCAGCACCAGCGCCGCGGGGAGGAGGAAGAGGGCCCTGGCCCTGTCCACCTGGCGCAGCCCTGGCAGCCAGGACAGGCCGGAGGCTCCGCCGGTGAGGAGAAAGCGCAGCGCCGGGCCCACCAGCCAGGCATAGGCCCCGGTGGCGAGGCCGAGGACGGCCATGGCCGAGAAGGCCAGCGCGAGGCGGGACGTTTGGCCGTGCGCGTAGACCCCCAAGCGGAGCAACGCACGCCAGGAAGCCTCCGGGTACACCGGTTGCGGCGGTTGCCCCGCTGCGGGCGTTTGTTTAGGCGATGCCGTCACCGCTCACCGTCGACGGTGTGTACCATCCCTGGCCTCCATGGCGTCCTTCGACATCCTGGTGGTGGCCGGCGAGGCCTCGGGTGACGTGCTGGGGGGAGACCTCCTCCACGCGCTGCGCGCACGCCGTCCGGACTTGCGCGCCTTTGGGATGGGGGGCCCGCGCCTTGCGGCCGCGGGCCTGGAGCGCCTCTTCGACGCTTCGGAAATTGCGGTGGTGGGCTTCACCGAAGTCCTCCCCCGCCTCCCGCGCATCTGGCACATTTTCCGGGCGCTGCAGCGCGCCGCGGCCGAGCGGCGTCCGGCGCTGGCGGTGCTGGTGGACGCGCCGGACTTCAACCTGCGGCTGGCGCGCAAGCTGCACCGACTGGGCATTCCGGTGGTGTATTACGTGAGCCCCACGGTGTGGGCCTGGCGCCGCTCGAGGGTGAAACACATTGCCCGCGACGTCGAGCGCATGTTGTGCATCCTTCCCTTCGAGGAGGCCTTCTACCGGCCCTACGGCGTGAAGGCGGTGTACGTCGGTAACCCAGTGGCGGCGCGGCTCCCACCGCCGTCCGAGCCCGGCCCCTTCCGCCGCGCGCTGGGCCTGGACGCGGCCCGGCCGACGCTGGCCGTGCTTCCCGGGAGTCGCACCGGCGAGCTCCGGCGCTGTCTCGTCCCGTTGGCGGAGAGCGCGGCGCTGGTGGCGAAGGACCACCCGGGCCTTCAAGTCGTCGTCCCGCTTGCGCCGGGCGTGGACGGCGGACTGGTGTCGGCCGCCTTCCGCGCCCGAGGCCTGGAGCCGGTGCTGGTGGAGGGACAGGCCGCGGAGGTGGTGGGCGCCTCGGACGTTGCGCTGGTGACGTCCGGGACAGCGGCCCTCGAGGCGGGACTCATGCTGCGGCCGCTGGTGGTGGTGTACCGCGTCTCGGCATTGAGCGCGCTCCTGGCGCGCCTCTTGGTGCGTGTCAGCTACGTGAGTCTCATCAACCTCCTCGCCGGACGCCTCGTCATCCCCGAGTTGTTGCAGGGGGCCCTCACGCCCGCCAACGTCCTGCGGGAGGTGCGCCGGGTGTGGGACGAGGGCCCGGAGCGCCAAACCATGCTCGGGGGACTGCGCGAGGTGAAGGCGCTGCTGGGGCAAAAAGACGCGAGCGAGCAGGCAGCGACGCAAGTCCTCGAGGTGCTGGACGGCGCGGCGGCGTTGCAGGCCGGGGCACGCGTGGTAAGAGGCGCAGCCTCGCGATGACGACGGCACTGGTTTGCATTCCCACCTACAACGAGCGGGAAAACCTCGAGGGGATTGTCCAGGCGGTCCTCGCTGCGGACGCGCGCACCGAGGTGTTGGTGGTGGACGACAACAGCCCGGACCGCACCGGGGACTTGGCGGACGCCCTCTGTGCCCGCGAGCCGAGGGTGCACGTCCTGCACCGGGCGAAGAAGGAAGGGCTCGGGCGCGCCTACCTCGCGGCCTTCGCCTGGGCGCTGGCCCGCCCGTACGCCTACGTGGTGGAGATGGACGCGGACTGGAGTCACCCGCCGCGCTACCTCCCGGAGCTGCTCAACCGGGCCGAGGCCGGGGCGGACCTGGTCCTCGGCTCGCGCTACGTCCCCGGCGGAGGCACCGTCAACTGGGGGTTTCTGCGCCGCTTCATCAGCCAGGGGGGCTCGGTGTACGCCCGCACGGTGCTGGGTCTCCGCGTCCGGGACCTCACCGGAGGCTTCAAGTGCTTCCGCCGGCAGGTGCTGGAGTCCATTGACTTGGCCGCAGTGCACAGCACCGGCTATGCCTTCCAGATTGAGCTCACCTACCGGACACTTCGCAAGGGCTTCCGGGTGGAAGAGATGCCCATTGTTTTCGAGGACCGGCGGGTGGGGCAGTCGAAGATGTCGCGGCGGATTGTGGTGGAGGCGCTGAGCATGGTGTGGAAGCTGCGCTTCACCGTGGGCCGCACGTGAGCTCGCTGGTCTCCTTCAGCCTGGTGGCGGTCTCGGCGGTCTTCTTCGTCGTGGACCCCTTTGGCGTGGTGCCCATTTTCCTGGCGGTCACCGCCGGGGACTCGCCGGAGAAAATCCAGCGCACCGCGCTGCGCGCTTCGTTGGTGGCCTTCGGCTTGCTGGTCTTCTTCGCGCTCTTCGGCACCCTCATCTTCAAGGTGGTGGGTATTTCGCTTGGCGCCTTCCGCGTCGCCGGCGGCATCCTCCTCCTCATTACCGGCCTGGACATGCTGCGCGCGCGCCAGTCCGAGACGCGCACCAGCCCCGAGGAGGAGGCGGAGGCAAGCCAGAAGGAGGACGTGGCCATCGTCCCCTTGGCGGTGCCTTTGTTGGCGGGCCCGGGGGCCATCGCCACGGTGATGGTGCTCATGTCCCGCGGGAACGGAATGATTGCCGCCGTCCCGGTGCTGGTGGCCATCGCCGTCACCTGCGTGGCGAGCTACTTCATCCTCCGCGCGGCCTCCCTCGTCCTGCGGGTGCTCGGCCAGTCGGGCGTCGCCATTCTGCAGCGGGTGATGGGACTCATTCTCGCCGCCATCGCCGTGCAATTCATCGCCGAGGGCGTGCGCGAGCTCTTCAACCTTCCGGGGCTGTGAAGGCCACCGCCTCGAGGCCCAGGAGGCTGATGCCCGCCTTGTCCGCCTCGGCCACCAGCCGCTCGGCCTCCAAGAGCAACGTCTTCCCCGCTTCGACGGCCAGCGCCCGGGCCCCCACCTCCGCCATGACTTGCAGTGTGAGGGGCCCCACCGCCGGCAAGTCAAACCGCTCGTCCTGCCCGGGCTTGAGGCGCTTCACCACCACCACGCCGCGGCCGCCCAGCGCCGCGCCCCGGCGGATGCAGGCGTCCGTGCCCTCCACCGCCTCCAGCGCCAAGACGTGCCCCGCCTTCACCACCACCGTCTGCCCGACGTCTGCTCGGCCCAGCGCCGCCGCCACCTCGCTTCCCAGGGCCACGTCCCGGCGGCCGGCCTCGTCGAGCTCCGGGCCCGCCAGGTGGCCGGCGGGGGCCAAGAGCTCCGTCAAGTAGCCCACCAGCGAGACAATGCGGATGCCGTGCGCCTCGAAGTCCTCGGCCACCGCGCGCAACAGCGCGTCGTCGCGCACGCTGCGCAGCCGCGCCGCCACCCGGAAGAGTCCAAAGTCCGGCCGCAGCCGAGAGAGGGCCCGCATGCGGACGAAGCCGCCGGCCAGTACCGCCTCCTCGACGCCCGCCCGCTGCAGCACGCGCTGGATGCGGCCCACCTGGCCCACCCGCACCCAGGAGAGGGCGTCCACCTCCGAGGCCAGGGCCGGGTCCGTCTCCCCGAGGTGCGCGGCCGCCACCACGCGCAAGCCCCGGGCCCGAGCCGCCCGGGCGAAGAGACGGGGAAGGCTCCCGTTTCCGGCAATGAGGCCGATGGCTGGCAATGGCGCCCCCGGGCCTAACGGGTGAGGCCGCGCTTGCTGGTGGTGACGAAGTCGAGAAGACGCTCGACTTCGACCTGGCCGGCGCACTCCACCCGGAGCCGACTCACCGCTTCCTCCAGGGGAAGCTTGGAGCGGAAGAGGATGCGGTAGGCCTCTTTAATGGCCGCCACCTGTTCCTCGGTGAAGCCGTGCCGCTGCAGCCCCACGACGTTGAGGCCAGCGAGCTCCGCGCGGTCGCCCTGGGCCACGCAGAAGGGAGGCACGTCCATCACCACCATGGCGCCCCCGGCGATGAAGGCGTGGGGGCCAATGCGGGTGAATTGGTGCACCGCGGAGAGTCCACCCAAGGTGACGCAGTCGCCAATTTCCACGTGGCCGGCCAGCGTCGCCCCGTTGGCGAAGACGCAGCGGTTTCCCACCTGGCTGTCGTGGGCCACGTGGCTGTAGGCCATGAAGAGGTTTTGGTTGCCAATGCGGGTGACGCCGCCGCCGCCTTTCGTCCCAATGTGCAGCGTGGAGAATTCCCGAATTTGGTTTCCGTCGCCGATGACCAGGGTGGTGGGCTCGCCTGCATACTTGAGGTCCTGGGGGATGGCACCCACGCTGGCAAATTGAAACACCCGGTTGTTTTCCCCAAGCGTAGTGCGTCCCTCGACAACCGCATGCGGCCCGACAGTCGAGCCCGCGCCAATGCGGACTTCCGGGCCAATGACGGCAAAGGGGCCTACCGCCACCGAGGGGTGAAGCTGTGCGCCCGGGGCGATGAGGGCTGTGGCGTGGACGAGGCCGCCGCTCATTTTTTCAGGAGGTCCTTGTCCACCACCGTGGCCATGAATTCGCCTTCCGCCGCCACCTGGCCGTCCACCGTGGCCACGCCCCGGGACTTCACCACCGAGGACTTGAGCCGCAGGACGGTGACTTCCAGCAACAGTCGGTCTCCGGGCACCACCGGGCGGCGAAAGCGCGCCCCGTCGATGGCCATGAGGTACGTCACCTTCTTCTCCGGGTCGAAGCCGGTACTGCTGTAGCAGAGGATGGCGCTGGCCTGGGCCAAGGCCTCCAGCACCAGCACCCCGGGCATGACGGGGTGCCCGGGGAAGTGCCCGGCAAAAAACGGCTCGCCGATGCTGACGTTCTTGTAGGCCACCAGCCGCTCGCCGGGCCGGAGCTCGACGACGCGGTCGACGAGGAGGAAGGGGAAGCGGTGCGGTAACAGCCGCTGGATTTCGAGCACGTCCATCAAGGTTTTTTCTCCTTCTCCAGCGCCTCGAGGCGGGACCGCAACCCCCGCACCTCCCGGATGAGCTCCGCCACCCGTGGCAGGGCCGCCGACTGACGAAGCCAAGCACGCATGTCCACCGCCGGCGAGCCGGCCAGCGTGGCGCCGGCGGGGACGTCATGGACGACGCCGGACTGGGCGACGATGCGCGCGCCGTCCCCAATTTGGATGTGGCCCACCACGCCCACCTGGCCGGCCAGCACCACCCCCGTCCCCAGCTCGGCCGAGCCGGAGATGCCCGCCTGGGCGCAGAGGAGACAGAGCGGGCCCACGCGGACGTTGTGGGCCACCTGCACCAGGTTGTCGATTTTGGTGCCTCGGCCAATGACGGTTTCCCCGGTGGTGGCTCTGTCGATGCAGCTGGCCGCTCCCACCTCGACGTCATCCTCGATGCGCACAATTCCCGCCTGGGGCACCTTCACGTGCGCCTCGGCCTGGGCGTCGAAGGCAAAGCCAAAGCCGTCCGCCCCCACCACCGCCGAGGCGTGAATGACAACCCGCTGTCCCAAAAGGCAATGCTCGCGAACGGTGACGCTGGGGTAGAGGATTGAGTCCGCTCCAATTCGGGCGTGGGCGCCCACGTACACCCCGGGGTGCAGCACCGCCCGCGCGCCCACCTCGGCGCCGGCTTCCACGGTGACGAAGGCCATGATGCAGGCCTCGGGGTGCACCTGGGCGGTGGGGTGGACGTTCGCTTGGGGGCTCACCCCCGGCGCGGGCCGGGCGACGGGGTGAAACAGGGCGGAGATGCGGGCGTAGGCCAAATGCGGGTTGGGCACCTGCACCAGGGCCAAGTCCAGGCGCTCGGTTTGCTCGCCGATGGGGACCAGGACCGCCGCAGCGCGCGTGGCCACCAGCGCCTCCCGGTAGCGGTGGCTCCCGTAAAAGGAGAGGTCCGAAGGGCCGGCCTCGGCGAGGCCCTCCACGCCGTGAATGCGTAAGGAGCCGTCACCGCGCAGCGTCCCACCCACATGCGCGACAAGCTCGGCCAGTGGCCGTCCTGCGGGGTCCGACCCCATGCGTCCCTCGAAGGCTGGTTACTTTGGCGTCACCGGGGCCGTCGGTGTGTTGCTCGGCTTCTTTGAAGAGGTGGCGGCCGGCGTGGACGTCACTTTGTGCTTGTCGTTGTACTGCCGAATGAGCTCGTTGGTGACGTCCAGGCTGGTGGGAGCATAGAGCAGCCCGGAGTCCGTCTTCTCGAAAATCATGGTGAAGCCGTCATGCTGGGCGATTCCGGTGATGATGGGCTGCATCTTGGCCAGGATGCTGCTCAGGGTTTCGCGCTCGTTCTGCGACAGCTCAGCGCGGCCCTTCTCGAAGCGCTGCTGAAGCTCGAGCATCTTCCGCTGCAGGTCGCTCCCCTGCTGCTGGCGGGTGGCGTCGGTCATGGTGGCCGCCTGCCGGTCGAAGGTCTCCTTCTCCTTCTTCAGCGCCTCCTGGTCCTTGTCGATTTCCTTCTGCTTGGCGTCGCGCAGCTGCTCCAGCCGAGCCTTGGCCGCCTTTCCCTCGTCCACCTCGGCGAAGGCGCGCTGCAAGTCGACGTAGGCAATCTTCAACTCAGCGGCACGCGCCACGCGAGGCGCAAGCAACGAGACGGTGGCGAACAGGGCCACGAACATTTGACGGGACGACATGGGGATGTGCGCTCCAGGGGTGAGGAATGCCGGACACACTTTTTGTCGTCCGCCTCCCAAACCAGGGAAGGTGCGACGGCCGAACGGAGACTCCCGGCGGACAGCCTCCGAAAAAAGTCCGCGCACACTAAAGGTCGCCGCTGGACGCCGTCAAGGCGACGCCGCCCAAAAGAGGGGAAGGCGCGCTTTCAAGCAAAAGGGGCGCCTTTAGAAGGAGTTGCCAATGGTGAATTCGAAGAGAATCCCCTGGTCCTGCGGGCGCGGCGTCAGTGGGATGCCCCACTCGAAGCGCAAGGGGCCCACCGGCGAGAACCAGCGGATGCCGAAGCCGGTGGCCCAAAACAGGCCGGCGGGAAGCCGGTACTGGCGGTCCTGGAAGAAGTTGGCGTCCGTGGCGAAGACGTTCCCGGCGTCGAGAAAAATGACGCCCCGCACGCCGGCCTTGGGGACAATGGGGAATTCGAGCTCGATGTTGGCGATGAATTCCTTGTTGCCGCCGGTGGTGAATCGGCTGGCGATGAAGTCGCCGCGCGCCAACGTGCCGATGAGCACCGTCGGGGAAATGCTATTCAACGCGTACCCCCGGAGGCTGTTGATGCCTCCCAGCAGGTACTGCTCTGAAATGGGGAGCGGGTTACTGGGGTCGAGCTCGGCGATGTAGCCGATGGTGAATTGCGTCTTGAACACCATCCCCAAGGGCAACGGGACGTAGAAGCGCGAGTAGGCCTGGAAGCGCACGAAGTTGAAATTGCCTCCCAGCCAGCTCGGCGCGTACTCCACCGAGCCGAAAAGAATCATCCCCTTGGTGGGGTAGAGGCGGTTGTCGCGCTTGTCATAGGTAAAGCTGAGGCGCGCCGAGCTGGTGCGCCCGGAGCGAAAGCGGTTGGCCGGCGAGGGAATGGCTCCGCTGGTGGGGATGAGGCCACCGTTGATGCCCGAGCCCCCGGGAATGGCCGAGACGTATTCCAGGGTGTAGGTGAGCGCCGCGATGAGGTCATCCAAGAGGTGGTAGCCCCAACCGACGGCGCCGCCCGCGGACTCGCGGGTGAAGTCATAGGAGTCGACCTGGGTGCGGAAGAGGTCCAAGGTGAAGATGAAGTCCGTGTCCCAGAAGTAGGGCTCGAAGAAGGAAGCGGTGAAGAGCTGCCGGAGCCCGGAGATTTGCGCCGAAATCGACGCCGTGTTTCCCCAGCCGAGGAAGTTGCTCTGGCTCACCTGCGCCGTGAAAATGAAGCTCTCCACCGAGGAGAAGCCCGCGCCCACCTGGAAGCTGCCGGTGGACTTCTCCTTCACCTCGACGGTGACCGCCACGTGGGTGTCGTCTGAGCCCGGCTTGTAATTAATCTCCACCGTCTCGAAGAAGCCGAGCGCGGTGATGCGCTCCTTGCTCACCCGCACCCCCGACCCGCGGAAGAGCTCGCCCTCGTAAATGCGCATCTGCCGGCGGATGACGCGGTCACGCGTTTTGGTATTGCCCACGATGCTGATGGTTTCGACGTTTTGTGGCTTGCCCTTCTGCACGGTGAACGTCAGGGCCACCGTCTTGGCCACCGGGTCGATGGCCGTCTCCGGGCTCCAGTTGGCGTAGGCGTAGCCCATGTCCTGGTACATCTCGGCCAGCGCCGTGTCGTCGTGGATGATGACTGCCCGACTGAAGTACTCGCCGGCGCGGCTGTAGATTTGGAGGAAGAGCTGTTCCTTGGGGAAGAGCAGGTCTCCGGCGAAGTCCACCTTCGAAATCCGGAACGGGTCCCCCTCTTCGATGCGGATGTCGATGAAGATGAGCTTCTTGTCCGGCGAGAGCGAGACCGACGGCTTACCCACTTTGACGTTGAGGTAGCCTCGGTCGTAGTAGGCGGCCTCGATGACTGCCAAATCCCGCTGGAACATCTCCTCGCGGTAGGTCCCGTCCTGGGTAATGAAGGAGAGGTAGTTCCCCTCCTTGGTGAGCATCGCGGACTTGAGCTCATCGGCGGGCACCTGGATGGCGCCGATGAGACTGATGGACTTCACCATCACCTTGGCGTGCTCGTTGATGACGAACACCACGTCCACCGCCTCGCCAGTCGTCGAGGAGAGGGGGGCGAGGTTGGGGTTGTTGGGTGCGGCCGGCGTGAGCGGCTTCTTGTCCTTGGCCTTGTTGTCCGCGGCCAGTACCGGGTCGATGCGGAAGGTGACGTCCGCCAGGAAGAAGCCCTTCTCTAGGTATTTCTGCTGAATTTTTTTGGCATTGCGGCGGATGGCATCCATGTCCAGGATGGAGTAGCGCTTGATGTCGATGTCGTCCTTGAAGTCGTCCTTGCTCAGCTCCTCATTGCCCTCCAGCTTCACTTCCCGGACGGAGGGCCGCTCGATGACGCGGATGACGTAGGCCAGCCCGCCGGTGGGAAGCACCTGCGTCAGCAGCTGGATGTCAGCGAAGTAGCCCAGCGCCCACAGCCCTTGCAGGTCGGCGCCGGTGAGGCCCGGGTCGTAGGGGCTTCCAATTTTATTCTTCAGCGCGCGCACCACCGCTTGCGGCTCCACCCGGCGGTTCCCCTCCACGCGGATGTCGACGATGGTGTCCGAGCCGACGGCGGCGGGCGTGTCCGGCTTTGGGCTCTGGCCGTGCGCCGGCGGTGTCACTGCCAGCAGGGCGGCGGCCAGGCAGAGGGCGGCAGTCGTCGTCGTGCGGGCGGAAACGGTCAACCTCAATGAGCGGGGGGCGGCGGGGCGGGGGCGCGCACTGTAGGGGACGGGCGACAGCCCCGACAATGGGAAAACCAGCGCTCTGCCACTCACGCCGGGAGTACCTTCTCCGCTTGTAGGCGCAGGCGGCGGGGCATGGAGCGGGCGAGCACCTCGTTGTGCGTCACCACCACCATGGTGATGCCGAGGTCTCGGTTCACCTCCCGAAGCAGCTGGTGGATGCCTTCTCCCGTCGCTGGGTCGAGATTTCCCGTCGGCTCGTCGGCGAGCAAAAGTGCCGGCCGCAGGACGAGCGCCCGAGCAAGCGCCACCCGCTGCGCCTCGCCGCCCGAGAGCTCGCCGGGACGGTGCTCCAGCCGGCCGCCCAGCCCCACCCGCTCCAACAGCGTCCGGGCCTTCTCCAACGCCACGGTGCGCTCCATCCTTTGCACCAGCGCCGGCATGGCCACGTTCTCCAGAGCGGTGAATTCCGGAAGGAGAAAGTGGCTCTGGAAGACGAAGCCAATGGTGCGGTTCCGGAAGCTGGCCACCTCCGCGTCGCTCATGTCGAAGACGCTGCGTCCGTCGAAATGCAGCGAGCCGGCCACCGGCGCATCCAGCGTGCCCAGCACGTGCAGGAAGGTGCTCTTCCCGGCCCCCGAGGCGCCCACCAGACTCACCAACTCGCCCTGCTCAATGTCCAGCGAGACGCCGCTCAGCACGTCAATTCGCTTGCCGTGCAACCAGTAGCTTTTGAAGACGTCTCGAATCTCGACCAGGGCCATGGGCTATTCCGCCTTCAGGCCTTCCACTGGCTCCACCTGCGAGGCCCGGAGCGCGGGAAAGACGGAAGCCAGGAAGGAGACGAGGACGGCGATGACGAAGGCCAGCGCCGTCTGCAGCGGCTCCACCTTCACCGGCAAGGAATGGATGTAATACACCTGGGGGTCGAGCCTCAGCCCCACCTTCTCGATGAAGAGGCACCAGGCCAAGCCAGAGAGCAGCCCGAGCAACCCGCCGGCCACGCCAATTTGCAGCCCCTCCGAGAGAAATATTTTCACCACCCCGCTGTCCGGGACGCCCAAGGCCTTGAGGACTGAAATTTCTTTTCGCTTCTCCAGCACCAGCATGGTGACGGTGGCCACAATCAGGCCCGCGGCGACGATGATGATGATGGTGAGGATGATGCCCATCACCAGCTTCTCCAGCCGCAGCGCGGAGAAGAGGTTGCGGTTCATCTCCCCCCAGTCCTTGGTGCGGTAGGGGTAGCCGTCGAGCGCCTGAAGGACGCTCCCGGCAATGCGCCGCGCGTCGTCCACGTCCGCCACCTTCATCTCCACCCCGGTGGCCCCCTTCACGTCCAGGAAGCTCTGCGCCTCAGTCAACGAGACGTAGGCAAACTTCGAGTCGTACTCGTACATGCCGGTGTAAAAAATGCCGGCCACCCGGAAGGCGCGGGACTTGGGGACCGGTCCCGTCGGGCCCATGCCGCCCCCCAAAGGCGAGACGGCCGTCAGCTGGTCTCCCACCAGCACCCGCAGCGAAGCCGCCAGCTCGCGCCCGAGGAGAATGCCCGGAAGCACCACCTCCTCCGCGTCCTTCTTCCTCCGGATGACGGCGTCGTCCTCGGCCTCTTTGCGAGACGGCTGCCGGACTGGAATGGCGGCCGGGTGGGTGAGCCAGTCAATGGAGCCACCGGGCAGGACGTTGCGCGGGAGGTCCGTCACCTGGCCGACGCTCGCCGGGTCAATGCCCTTAATGATGGTCCCGTCGACGTTGCCCTCGGAGGCAATCATCACCTGGCCGAAAATGAAGGGCGTCACGCCCACCACCCCCCGGATGCCCTCCACCTTCTTCACCACCTCCGGGTACTCCGGCATGGAGCCGTTGTCCGTGTACTTGAGCACCACCACGTGGGCGTTGGTGCCCAGAATTTTCGTCTGCAGGTCCGCCTCGAAGCCGCTCATGACGGAGAGGACGATGATGAGCGCCATGACGCCCACCCCCACCCCGCCCACGCTCAAGGCGGTCATCATCGACGTCGCGGACTGCGCCTTCTCCGCCCAGGCCCGCTGCGCGGCGGCGGCCAGCATGGGGTCCTTCAAGCCCAGGGCACGAATGCGGGTGCGCTCCACCGCCGCGTCCGCCGCCCGCAGCACCGCCAGGACGAGGAGCGGCGGGACGACGCCCAACAAGAGGACGAGAAAGGCGCCCAAGAGGAGCCGCGGGCGGAAGACTTGCACGTGCCGGGTGGAGACGAAGAGCTCGAAG
The DNA here is from genome assembly GCA_963745475.1 of uncultured delta proteobacterium. Classification (GTDB taxonomy): domain Bacteria; phylum Myxococcota; class Myxococcia; order Myxococcales; family Myxococcaceae; genus JADGRA01. The sequence continues at coordinate 355,196 of CAVUXN010000008.1, read as the reverse complement.
CCCGCCCGCAAGTCGAGCGTCCCGCTTCCCCCGGCGACGAAACCGCTGAGAATGCCCAGGGCCAGCGCCAGGACGAGCAAGGTGAAGGTGAGCCAGTAGGCAATTTCCGGCCGGCCGATGAGCTCCGCCAGGTACACCACCTCGCGCATGCGGACGCCCACCCACAGCCCGAGCCGCGGAAAGGCGGGAAGCAGCGTGAGCAGCAGCGGGAGCGGCGTCCCGAGGTAGAGGATGGCGATGGTGGCTTCGGGAGCCGCCAGGCGCCGCGCCCGCGACGCCCCCAGCGCGCCGCCGGTGAAGGCCACCAGCACCCCGGCCAACAGCGAGAGGACGAAGGCCGCGGACGGCGCCATGCCCAGGCCCCGCGAGCCGCTGGCCAGCCACGTCTGCAGCAGCACCAGCACCAACTCCGAGCCGAGGATGGCCGCGGCGTAGGCGGCGAAGGTGCCCGGGGAGAAGTCACGCCAGGCCACCAGTGGCGGGTAGAGGGGGGCCCGAGCCGCGGCGCTCGGCGCCTCGTCCACCACCCGGACGCGCTGGATGCTGAAGGCCAGCACCAGGAAGCCCAAGGCCCAGGCGGCGCCTCCGGCGAGCAGCCACTTCCACGGTAAGAGGAGCGCGACGCTGGGCCCGGGGTGGGTGGCGCGGAAGAGGCCCGCGGCGGCCTGCGCCAGGCTCCCCCAGCCCGGGGCGAGCGCGGCCAGCGCCGAGACGAGCGACTCCGCCGCCCCCGTCTTCTGCACCGCCACCCACAGGGCTGCTGCGCCGCCGAGGACGAGGAGTGCTCCAAAGGAGCGCAGGGCCCAGCGAGGCCGTTCCACGCCGGCGAGGAGCAAGGGGGTGGCAGCGTCCATGGGGCCGTTCATTGGCCCTGGGGACGCAGGAGCGGGAAGAGAATGACGTCGCGGATGGAGGGGGCGTCGGTGAGCAACATGACGAGGCGGTCAATGCCGATGCCCTCCCCGGCGGTGGGGGGCAGCCCGTGCTCCAGGGCCCGGACGTAGTCCTCGTCGAAGTCCATCGTCTCCGCCTGACCCCTCTCCTTGGCCGCCACCTGCTCGAGGAAGCGCTCCCGCTGGTCGGCGGGGTCGTTCAGCTCCGAAAACCCATTGGCGATTTCCCTACCAGCCACGAACAGCTCAAACCGGTCGGTCATTTCCGGGTCGCTGTCGCTGCGGCGCGACAAGGGGCTGAGGGCCACCGGGAAGTGGGTGACGAAGGTGGGCTGGACCAGCTTCGGCTCCACCAAGAGCCCGAAGAGTAACCCCAGGAGCTCCCCCGCTTTGAGGCTCCGCGCGGCCTCGGCCTCGCTGGGCTTGACGTGCTTGGTGTACTCGGCCAGGAGCGCGCCGGCGTCCCGGACGTCCTTCTCCGTCAACCCGGGCACCGCCTCCCGTACCGCCTCGGCCATGGAGATGCGCTTCCAGCCCTTGGCGAACGACAGCGCCGTGCCCTGGTAGCTCACCTCCCTGGAGCCCGTGACGTGCGCCGCGGCCTCCCCCACCATCTCCTCGGTGAGGTCCATCAAGTCCTCGTAGGTGGCGTACGCCTGGTAGAACTCCAGCATGGTGAATTCGGGGTTGTGCTTGGTGGAGAGCCCCTCGTTGCGGAAGTTGCGATTGAGCTCGTAGACGCGCTCCAGCCCCCCCACCACCAGCCGCTTCAAGTAGAGCTCGGGTGCAATTCGTAAAAAGAGGTCCACGTCGAGCGCGTTGTGGTGGGTGACGAAGGGCCGCGCCGCCGCGCCGGAGACGAGGCTGTGCATCATCGGCGTCTCCACCTCCACGTAGCCCCGGGCGTCCAGGAAGGCCCGGAGGAAGCGCACCAGCTCGATGCGCTTGAGGAAGCTCGCCTTCACCTCGGGGTTGCTCAGGAGGTCCAGGTACCTCTGGCGGTAGCGGAGCTCGTGGTCCTGGAGCCCGTGCCACTTCTCGGGCAGCGGCCGGACGGCCTTGGTGAGCGGCAAGTAGCGGGTGGCGGCCAAGGTGAGCTCGCCCGTCTTGGAACGAAAGAGGGTGCCCGTCACACCGACGAAGTCCCCGACGTCGGTGAGCCGGAAGCGCTCGTATTCCGGCCCGAGCGCGTCCTGCTTGACGTGGACTTGAATGTCTCCGGAGCGGTCTCGCAGCTTCAGGAAGGCGGCCTTCCCGAACGAGCGGATGGCGATGACGCGGCCAGCGACGGTGTAGCTCAACGCGGCCTGCTCCAGCTCCTCCACGCTTCTTCCGCCGTTGGCCGTGGAGATGTCCGCGGCCAGGTGCGTGGGCCGAAAGCCATTTCCGTAGGGGTCGACCCCGAGCGCACGCCAGCCTTTGGCCTTCTCCTGGCGCTGGGCAATGAGCTGGGCTTCCTTCTCGGAGGTGTCGTCGGACATGGGTGTCTTTCAGCGCTCGCTATTCGGGAAGGGCCCGCGCCGGGTTTTTCACGCCCAACAGCTGCGCGGTGATGAAGTCCTCCAAGTCACCGTCGAGCACCGCGTCCACGTTGCCCGTTTCCACACCGGTGCGGAGGTCCTTCACCAGCCGGTAGGGGGCCAGGACGTAAGAGCGGATTTGTGACCCGAAGGCGATGTCCTTCTTCTGCGATTCGACCTCCTCGCGGGCCTTGTCTCGCTTCTGCCGCTCCAGGTCAAAAAGGCGGGCGCGGAGGATTTTCCAGGCCATGTCTCGGTTGGCGTGCTGGCTGCGCTCGTTCTGCATGGCCACCGTAATCCCCGTGGGCAGGTGGGTGAGGCGCACCGCGGAGGACGTCTTGTTCACCTTCTGCCCACCTGCGCCGCTGGCCCGGTAGACGTCCACCCGGACGTCCTTGTCCGGAATGTCGATGACGATGGCGTCGTCGAGCTCCGGGTACACGGACACCGAGGCGAAGGACGTCTGCCGGCGCGCGTTGGCGTCAAAGGGGCTGATGCGCACCAGCCGGTGCACGCCATTCTCGGCCTTCAGGTAGCCATAGGCGTTCTCGCCGATGACGCGCAGAGAGACATTCTTCACGCCCGCCTCTTCGCCGGCCACGTAGTCGTTGACCTCCACCGTCCAGCCCTTGCTCTCCGCGTAGCGGGTGTACATGCGCAGCAGCATCGCCGCCCAGTCCATGGACTCGGTTCCGCCTGCACCGGCGTTGATGTCCATGTAGCAGTTGGCGGCGTCACTCTCGCCGGACAGCATTCGGTTGAGCTCGAGCTTTTCCACCGCCGCCTGGAGCGCCAGAAGCTGGCCCTCCACCTCGGCGTGGGCGGCGGCGTCCTCCGCCTCGGCGGCGAGCTCGAAGAGCGTTCGCGCGTCCTGGAGGCCAGAGCGAATCTGCTCCACCCGCGCCACCGTGGCTTCCAGCTGCGCCTTCTCCTTCAGGACGCCCTGGGCCTTGGCGTTGTCATTCCAAAAATCCGGGTGGGAGGCATCTCGCTCGATTTGCGCGATGCGCGACCGCTTTCGCTCGACGTCAAAGACTCCCCCGGAGCGCTTCGGTACGCGCCTCGAGAGCTGCGAGTTGCTCGTTGACGTCCACAGCCATGACTTCCCCTCACCTTGGAATTGGGCTGAAGCGGCGGGCCCGCCGGGCGCGTACAAGAGCCACCAGGGTGCCGCCAAGCGAAAAGAGCGCCGCAAGGTAGGCGGGAATGTCGCCGAGCACAACGTAGGGGGTGCGTTCTTTGAGGAGGGGCAAGTCCGCCACCCGCCACTCCGGTCCCACCAGCTCCGCCGCCGTCACCCGCGGCTGCTCGCTCTCGGTGAGGCCGATGGGAATGGCCTGGCTCACGCGGCCCAGGGGGTCGATGAAGGCGCTCACCCCGGTGTTGGCCGCCCGGGCAAAGGGCCGTCCCGTCTCCACCGCGCGGATGGCCACCTTGCGCAGAAATTGGAAGTTGGCCGACGAAAAGCCGTACCAGGCGTCGTTCGTCATATTCACCAGAATGTCCGCGCCGCGGAGGACGAATTCGCGCGAGATTTCCGGGAAAATGGCGTCGTAGCAAATTTCAATTCCCACCTTCACCGGCGGTCCGTGCGCGCGCTGCAGGAGGGCCGGGCTCAAGTCCTCTCCGGGCAGAAACGTCCCCGGCACCAGGTTTTGGATGGGGAGCCACTCGTCCAGGTGAAGCGGGATGTACTCGCCATAGGGCACGAGGTGGTGCTTCACATAGTGGTGCTCGATGGAGAGTTCCGGGCCGACGAGGAAGGCGGCGTTCTCGTTGCCGCGCCGCAAGTCGCGTGGGTCATAGACGTCCACCCCAATGAGGAGCCGAGTGCTGGTGAGGACGCCGTCCAGGCCCCGCCCCTTCACCGACGTCACCCCGGTGGGGAAGGCCAAGGGGTAGCTGCCTTCCGGCCACACCACCAGCTCCGCCCCGGCGGCCTCCGCCGCCGCGGTGGCCGGCAGGTAACGGCCGAGGATGACGCTGGCCCTGCTCCCCTGCACCATTTTGAGTTTCTGGTCGATGTTGGCCTGCACCACCGCCACCCGCACTTTGGGGGCCTTGGCAATGAGGGCGTCCCACTTGTGGACGCGCCACGCCCCATAGAGGTGGCCAACCAGAAGCACCAAGGCCGCCAGCACACACACCGCGCGGGGAAACTTCTTGCGCTCCCAGGTGAAGCGCCAGCGGAGGGCCTCGTACACCGCGCCATTCACCACGGCCAGGGCGAGGACAATGCCGTAGACGCCGGCCACGGACGCAATTTGGCTAAACCACAAATTCCGGGCCTGGGAGTAGCCGAGGTTTGTCCACGGGTAGCCGGAGAGCGAGTAGTTGCGAAGCAGCTCGATGGACATCCACACCGGGCCCACCGTCCAGCCCATGGGCCAGCCCAGCTGCACCTCCATGAGGCGCACCGCCCAGGCACCCAGGGCCCAGTGGAAGGCGCAGTAGAAAATGAGCAGCTCCAGCGCCGGAATGCTGAGCCAGTTGGGCATTCCGCCAAACGTCGTCATGGCGACGTTGACCCACCAGAAGGTGCCGTTGAAGAAGGCGAAGCCGGCGATGAGGCCGGCGGCGAAGGCCTTCCGGGTGCGCAGCCCGCGCAACGCCCACAACAGGGGCACGAGGCAGACGAAGGCCAGCGGCTCGAGGACGCCGCTCGGGAAGAGCTCGCGCCGCGGCCCGATGGGAAAGGCCAGCGGGAAAGAGGCGGCCCCGAGGAGGCCGGACAACAGCAACAGTCCAAGACGCCCAAAGGTGAGGAGTCGCGCCGGTCCCGTCATCGGGTCCGCAGCTCTCACGTCAGAAGGGGTGAAGACGGTGTTGAGGGCCATGCCTTTTGGGAAGCGAGCGGGAAAGTGTCTCTAGCAGAAACTTCCCTCGTCCGGCGCAGGCCTCGAAGCCGGGAGGAAGCGAAGCGTTACCTTTCCGCCTCAAGCGGACACCAGCCGGGAGGCTCGCCGTCGGCAGAGGAAGCAGGCGCCTGGAAGGGCCCGGGGGGCTCCCCGTGCGCCGGCGCGGCAATGCCCCCGAGCCCTCGCTTCAGCGGCGATGGCCGGGGCGGAGGACGGTGTGCACCAGGCCCGCCTCGCCGAGCAACCTGTCCTCGAGCGCGGCCATTCTCTTCGCCTCCAGAGGCCGGTGGTGGTCATGGCCGAGGAGGTGTAACAGCCCGTGGGTGAGGTAGCGGTCCAGCTCACCGCCCAGTGTCCGGCCCTCGTGCTTCGCCTGCCGGCGGGCGGTGTCCAGCGAGATGACGACGTCGCCCAGCACCAAGGGCCCCGGCCAGCCCGGCGGCGGGGTTCCGCCGGGGAAGCTGAGGACGTCCGTGGCGTGGTCCTTCTGCCGGAAGCGTCGGTTGAGCGTCCGGATGCGCCGGTCGGTGGTCAGCGTCACCGCCAGCGCCACCCCGCGCAGCTCGAGCTCGCGCGAAAGGGCCCGGGCCCGGGCCATGAGCCGCTTCGGCCAGACGCCCGGCGCCGGGTGCTCGACGAAGACTTCAATTTGGTTTTTCGCCCCGGCCACTAGAACTCGAAGTCCGCTCCGGCGGCGCTGAAGAGAATCTCCCCGCCTCCGAGCTGCAGGTTGGAGAGCTGCCCGCGTTGAAACTCCACCTGCACCGAGATGCCGAGGCCAAAGCGCACCGTCTTGCTCTCGTCCAGCCGGAAGGTGTTGAGGTCGTCAATCTCATGCTGGTGCGAGCCGGTGGCGTTGACGCCGGACAAGTCAAAGCCGTGCAGCCGCCGCGCTCCGTCCCAGAGGTGCACCTGCCGAAGCCAGGCTTGGTCCGCGTGGTAGAGGAGGAAGAAGCGTGTGAAGCGGGGGCGCACGCCGTCGAGAATGACGGGAGTGGGGACGGCGGCGTGAAACCAGTGGGTGACGCTGTGCGGTCCAGCCCACCGTTGAGACGTCGCCTCGAAGGTGCTGGGGTTCCCGCGAAAGAAGCCGCCCCAGCCCCGCCGCGCCGAGTAGACGACGGACTCCTCCGGCACGAAGGCCGTGCCGTGAATCCAATTCTCTGCCTTGAGCACTGGCCGGCCTCCCCTTCCACCCCCTGTACAGCCCGTGGGCGTTTTTGCGTCTTCCCCCGGAAAAAAAATGAAGCGTAGGGCAGCCGGGCCCTCCTGCAGAAGCCGCCTCGGGACCTAGTGGCGCGAGGGCGGTGTCCCCGAGGCGCGGCGCGCCTCGGCCACGACGGAGGCCAGCCCCAGCTGCTGCGGGCGCGGGCCGACGGCGCCCGGCGGGTACTCGGGCCGGGCGTGGTAAATGCCCTCCAGCGTGTGCAGGAAGGAGCGGGCGAGCACGTTGAGGTCCCGCAGCGTCAAGTCGCACTCGTCGAGCTGGCCCTCGCTGAAGACGACGTTGATGATGCGCTGGACGAGCGCCTGCAACTCCTCTCGGGTGGGCTCGGGCATGGAGCGGCTCGCGGCCTCGACGGCGTCGGCCACCATCACCAGCGCCGCCTCCCGAAACTGCGGCTTGGGCCCCTGGTAGCGGTAGAGGGCTTCGTCCGGCGGCGGCGTCCCCTCGCGCTGCTCCACCTCGCGCAGGGCCTTGTGGTGGAAGTAGCCCACCAGCCGCGTCCCGTGGTGCTGGGCGATGACGTCCACCACCGCCCGCGGCAGCTTGTACTGGCGCGCCAGCTCCAGCCCGTCGGTGACGTGCCTCTTGATGATGACTGCGCTCATGCCCGGGGCCAGGCAGTCGTGCCGGGTTTTCCCCCTTCTGGTTTTCTCCGAAGTACAGCGGATTCTTCCCCTTGCCGATGTCGTGGTAGTAGGCGCACGTCCGTGCCAAGAGCGGGTTACAGCCAATTTCCTCCGCCGCGGACTCCACCAGGCTCCCCACCAGAATGCTGTGGTGGTAGGTGCCCGGGCTTCGGACGATGAGCTCCTTCAGCGCCGGGTGGTTGAGGTTGGCGAGCTCCAGAAGCTTCAAGTCGCTGGCGTAGCCGAACACCACTTCCACCAGCGGCGTGAGGGCCAGCACCGTCATGGGCACGGTGACGCTGGTCCCCAGAAGCGCGAAGCCGACGGTAACCAGGGTGTCTCTCAGCGTCCCCTTCCCGTCGCAGAGCGCGAAGGCGGCCAGCACCGCCGCCGAGGCCACGCCCACCGCCACCCCGGCGCGGAAAATGCCCGCCCTGTCCTTGGCGCGGCCGATGCGGTCCGCCGCCACCAGCGAGCCCACCAGCCCATAGACGGCCCAGGGCACGCTGTTTCCCAGCATGACGCCCAACAGGCAGGACGCCACCAGGGAGAAGAAGAGCGCCGCGCGCGCGTCGAGGACGAAGCGCACCAGCATGGCGCCAGCGGCCACCGGCATGACGGCATACAAGGCCTCGAGTGGAATGCGCCCCGAGCGGTCGTGCAGCGCTTCCGCCACCAACATCCACAGACGGCAGCCGGCGAGCGTCCCCAAAAGGACGACGGCCAAGAGGAGGGCGTCTCGCCGCGAGGGGCGACGGCGCTGTCCGAAGGCGCGCCGCTGAAAACTCCACGCCGCCCACAAGAGGAGGCCCACCACCGCCATGGCTCCGGCCTGGACTTGCACGCGGTCCAGCTGGTCGCTCTGGGCCCGCATGGCCTGCAACAGCCGCAGATGGTCCTCGGTGACGAGGTCCCCGTCGCCGATGACTTTTTGCCCCCGCTTCACTTGGATGACGGCGTCCTTGATGGCCGCGGCCGCCGCCGAGCGGCGCGCCTCGGTTTCCGCGGTGTTGACGGTGAGGTCTGGACGGACGAGCCGCTTGGCCAGGCGAAGCACCGCCCGCCGGACGGCCGCCGGACTGTCGGGCAGCAGGTTTCCAGGCAGTGAGGCGAAGCGCTCCATTTCCGCGCGCGCCTCGCGGACGTCCAACACCACCGGGGCCGAAGGCGAGGTGATGCGCTCGACGCCCTCGCCCAGCTGCCGCAGCGCCAAGGCGCTGACGCTTCCCAACTCCTCGCGTGACGCCACCACCGGCGTCAGGTAGGCGCGCTCGAGAAGCGCCTCGGCGGCCTCCTCGGACTCGCGCGAGGCACGTGCCTGGACGAGGGCTTGGAAGTCCTCGTCCTCCAGCATGAAGAGGCGCTTCTCAAACGCCTCGCGGGCGCTGAGCAGCCCGAGCGACGTCTCCGGCGCTCCCGGCCGCTTCCCCCTCGCCGCGCGCACGTCCGGCTCGAGCCGCCCCAAGGAGGCGCGCAGCTCCTGGAAGGCCGCGTGCAGCGCTTGGCGCTGCTCGGCCAGCACGCCCCGGTTGTAGTCGTACACCGGCAGGACGCTGGCCCGGGCTTCGGCCCGGCGGGCCTCGGTGCGCCCCTGGTCCAGGACGTCATAGTCGCGGGCGGCCTTCAGTCCCGCGGGGCTGGTGCTTTGGAAGGGCTTGCCGACGTCGGAGGGCTGGAGCTCCGGGACGGCCTGGGCGGTGAGGCCTCGGGTGAGCACCAGCGAGGCCGCCGCGGACACCACCACCAAAAGGACGAGCGAGAGCCCGGCCGTGGTGCGCTCCGCGCCGGCGGGCGCCGGCGTGGACGCCTCCTCGGGAGAGTTCGGTGCGGAGGGCGACATGGAGGAAAGGGCTTGGGGGGCGCCTGGGGGGTTGCCTTGAAAACGAGAGAAACGCGTCCGAGACGCTACGTCTTGGGCGCCGGGCCCTTCAACCCGTCCCCCGACGGAGCGCTGGCGGGGGTGGCCTGTGGAGGTGTGTCCGCTTCCGCTTGCGCCTCGGGCGTCTCCTCGGCGCGGCGGGCTTGCGCCTCGGCTTCGTCCCTGGCGTAGGCGCGGATGACTTCCTGCACCAGGGGGTGCCGCACCACGTCCACCTCGGTGAAGGTGGTGAAGGCGATGCCCGGGACGCTGCTCAAGAGCCCCTGCGCGTGGCTGAGGCCGGAGGTGCGCCCTAGCGGGAGGTCCACCTGCGTCACGTCCCCGGTGATGACGGCCTTGCTGTGGAAGCCGAGCCGGGTGAGAAACATCTTCATCTGCTCGACGGTGGTGTTTTGCGCCTCGTCGAGAATGACGAAGGCGTCGTTGAGGGTGCGGCCCCGCATGAAGGCCAGCGGGGCGACTTCCACCGTCCCTTGCTCCACCAGCTGTGCCGCGCGCCCAGCGTCCATCATCTCGTGGAGCGCGTCGTAGAGAGGCCGGAGGTAGGGGTTTACTTTTTCCGCCAAGTCCCCGGGGAGAAAGCCCAGCTTCTCGCCGGCCTCCACCGCCGGCCGGGCGAGAATAATTCTCTTCACCTTGCGCTCCTGGAGCGCGGCCACCGCCATGGCCATGGCCAGGTACGTCTTCCCGGTGCCCGCCGGGCCAATGGCAAACACCATGTCATGGCTGCGGATGGCCTCAAGGTAGCGCTTCTGGGCCATGCTCTTGGGCACCACCTGGCGTCCGGAGCGCCCAAGCACGGCGCCGGAGTAGAGGTCCGCCAAGTCCTCCACGTCTCCGTGGCGCCCCAGCACCTTGATGGCCTGCTCCACGTCCTCCCGGTACACCGGACGGCCGGCCAGCACCGCGCGCTCCAGCTGCTCGAGTAAGCGGGTGGCAAAGGCCACCGCCTCGGGTGGCCCGGAGAGGTGCAACTCCGTCCCCCGCTGGCCGACGCGCACCCCCAGTCTGCGCTCCAGCACCTTGAGGTTTTCGCCCTGGTGACCGCCCAGCGCGAGCGCGACGTCACTGTCGCGGAGCTCGACTCGAGACGTCGCAGCATTCATCGGGGCAGAACGGGGGGCGGCCAATGCACTCCTTCTAACGTACGGCCGCCCTGGGGGCTCCCCGGAAAGGCGACTACCCGTCCCAGGGGCACTCGGAGCGGCTCCTGCTCCACCCCACTCTACCTGAGGGGGGGCAGGAGGATGAACTCCTGGGCGCCCACGCGGCGGTAGTAGTAGGGGTCGCTCCAGGGGTAGCGCAAGTCACTGGGGCTCACCAGCCGCGTCTCGACGAGCGCCTGCAGGGAGGGCGGGTACTCGCCCTTCTCCAGGCGGTAAACGTCCAGCGCCGCCTCCAGCCGGCTCACCTGGGCCCGCGCCACCGCCTGCTGGACAGCGGACTCCTCGAAGCCGGTGCGGGCCGAGCCGGAGAGGCTCCAGGGGTTGAGGTTGGAGCTCACCGCCACCAGCACCAGTCCCGCCAGGACGAGGGTTGTCACCGCGATGCGCCCCAGGGTGCCGCGGACGCGGTCCAGGACGCTGACTTCGTCCTGCAGAGGGTCCGGGTCTCCCAAGGCGGGCAACGCCTTGAGGTAGCCGAGGTTGACGAGGTTACAGAGGGCCTTGCAGGTTTCGAATTCCCCCAAGCAGGAGAGGTCGATGAGTTTCCGCACGTCGCGCACCGGCGTCGCCAGCGCGTAGACGCGGCGCTCGGGCTCGCCGAAGGAAGCGAAGTCCCCGCGCGCCCGTCGCTCCTCGACGGTGGGCGCCATCTCGCTGGTGTTGGAGTTGGGCAACTCCTTGAGGCGCTCAAACACCAAGTCATAGCGGGGGATGCGCTTTCGGATGACGGGCCACTCGTCCACCATCCGAAACCCTTCCATGAGGACGGACTCGGCACGCACCGGCGTGACATCGGCGGGGTCGTAATGGACGGTGCCTTGCTCGAAGGCGTAGGTGCCGCTCTTCCAGGAGAAGAGGCGGTACAGCGTTTCATTGAATTGCAGCTGCGCCATCTGCCGGTAGCGGTCTTTGGTGATGACGCCCGTACTCACCAGGACGTCGCCCAAGCGCTGCAGCGTGCGCTTTTGCGTCTCCAGCGCCTCTTCCAGCTGTTGCTCGGAAATAATTTCCGCGCGCACCAGCATGGTGCCGAAGAGGTCCTTCTTGCGGCGGGTGGAGCTCTCCGCCTGGACGATGACGCCGTCCTGAAAGCCGATGTGCACCTCCTGGTCCTTGGAGTCCAGGTGCAGCGTGCCCGTCTTCTGCTGCTGGGCGATGAGCTGGAGGATGTCGGCGATGCCGAAGTCCCGCAGCGTGCCGTTGAGTGCCATGGCGCCGGGTTAAGCCTTCCTGGACAGCCCACGCAGAGAGAAGAAGGAGACGGCAGCCACCAACAGCACCAGCGGCACGAGGCGCAGGAGCTCCGGCGCCGGCCCGTAGGGCGCCCGCAGCACACCCTCCCGGGTGAGGAAGCAGGCCGCGGCGAAGAGAAAGAGGAAGGCGTAACCCACGCCGCGGAACGCGGCCCCGCTGAAGACGTGGCCCAGGCCGCCGCAGACCGCGCCCAGCGCATAGGCAATTCGGCTGGAGCGCGTGCGGTGGCGCCGCACCTCCATTTCTTTATTGATTCTGAGGAGCGGCGGGACGACGCCGCGGCGGGCGAAGACGTTGACGCACTGGGGACAGAATAGACTGCCCACGCTGAGCTGTGGGTCGCACCGCTTGCACACACTCCGCCCGCATTTGTCGCAGGCGTGACTCACCCCGCGGCCACGCCGGAGAAACCCGAAGGCCACCAGCGCCGCCGCCACCGCCAGGGGCAGGAGCGTCCCGAAGGCGGCTCCGAGGCCTCCGAGGAGCACCGCAGCGGCTTGGGACTGGACGCGCGCGGCACGGCCGGGCACGTCCGCCAACACGGCGAGCTCGCTTCGCGGAAGGCCGGGGCTGAGCAACAACCGGTTCATGAGGGGCTTGTCGTCCGGCGGGTCCTGGCGCTGCGCCAGCCGCTCGTCGAGGCGCACCGCCGAGGCGAAGGACGTCTGCGCCCGGTCCAGCTCTGCCCCCACCCCGTCGTCCGTCATGAGGCGCGCGCGACGCCGGTGCAGCTTGGCCGCATTCCAGTAGGCCTCGGCCAGCGAGGAGTCGGTTTCCGTGGCGCGGGTGTACAGCTGCGCCGCGTCGGCCAGCTTTCCCTCGACGAAGGCGATGTTGCCCTCCTGGGTGAGAAGCCGCGGGTCCGCGGGGCGCAGCGTGGCCGCGCTGTTGAAGGCCACCGAGGCCTCGGCCAAGTGCCCGCGCCGGGCCTCGTAGCGGCCCAAGGCGTACAGCTCGCCGAAGCTGGCGCGCTGGGCGGTGGCGCGCGAGCGCACGCGCGCCGCACCCCCGGCGGCCTCCAAGCCGCCGCGCTCCAGGAAGTAGACGTCCTCGGCCGGCGTCCCGGCGAAGGCGGTGGCCGAGGCCAGCTTCCCGGCGGCAAACGGCACGGCGCCGAGTCCTCCCAACAGCACCAGCGCCACCACGCGCTCGGTGGGAGAGAGGTAGAGGGTGAGTGCGGCCAGTAACAGGAGCAACTCCGCGGCCAGGCCCCAGTGGAAGACGAGGGGTAACAGCAGCACCAGCACCGCCAGGGCCGAGGTTTGCCAGCGCGCCACCGCCCTCGGGAAGAGGTGGTGGACGTCGTGGAAGAGGACGGAGGCGTGGCGGAGGAAAAGCACCGCCATCGCCGCCACCGCGGTGGCCACCCAGGCGAAGAGAAGGGCGCTCCCGAAGTCACCCAGCGCCGAGCGCGCGTACCGCGGGTCGTTCCAGGAGGCGGTGGCCGCGGCTCGGAGTGCGGCGGCCACCCGGCCCCAGGCGAAGGGCTCGTCGGCGAGCTCGGCCCGTGCCAGGCCGAGGTAGACGTACGGCACGCCCGGCGAGAGGGCGGCGGCGGTGGTGGCCAAGTCCACGCTTCCGTGCATGTCCTGCCGCCTTCGGCGTTCGGCGGCCGCGCGCAGCATGGCCATGCTCATGGGCTCGAGGTCCGAAATGCCCAAGTCCTCGCGCAGCCCCAGCAAGTCGTTGCGGGCGGCGTCCGCGACGCGCGTCGCGCCGTCGCGCTCCGCCTGCTGCCAACGCCGAAACGTGGCGAGGAGCTCCGAGTCTCCGGCGGTGGGGACCATGAGAGGCGGCAGCGGCCGGGCCGAGGCCGACTGGGCCGTCGCGGCTTTGGCCTCGGGCGTCTCGGGGGAAGCGGCCGCGGGCACCGTCGCCCGCGGCGCCGGCGTGGGTGGCGGCGGCAGCGGCTTGCGCGGCGGCGGCGCCGGGCGCTTCGGGGCCTCTTGCTCGAGCTCCTCCACCGGACGGGGAGGTTCTACCTGCGCCAGCGCGGGACGCGCGGCCAGCAAAGCCAGGAGCGCGGCAAGCGCGCGGGTGCCGCGGAGGCCGGTGAGAGACATCGGGAGGAGCCCCATCCTAGGCGAGCGCCGCGGCACCGCAATGCTGTAGCAGCTTCCACCAACAAGCACGTCCGCGCGGTGGGTAAGCTGGGCCCCGGCCTTTCCCGCCCATGCGACGGCTTGTCGACGCCCTTCCCGTCTTCCCCTGGCTCAAGGGCTACCAGCGCGCGTGGCTGCGCAAGGACGTCCTCGCCGGCTCGACGCTGGCCGCCTACGCCGTCCCCAACGCGGTGGCCTACGCGCTCCTGGCCGGCCTGCCTCCGGTGGCCGGCCTGGCCGGCTTTCTCTTCGGCGGCCTGCTGTACGCGGCGCTGGGGACCTCCCGTCGGCTCGCGTTTGGCCCGACGTCGGCCATTTCCCTGGTGGTGGCCACCACCCTCGCGCCGCTGGCCCTCGGGGACACGCAGCGCTACGCGGCCCTGGCCGGGCTGGCGGCGCTTCTCGTGGGCGCGCTGGCGCTCACCGCCTGGGCCATGCGCTGGGGGGGCATCGCGCACTTCATCTCCCAGCCCGTCCTCACCGGCTACAAGTCTGGCGCGGCCCTCGTCATTACCGTCACCCAGCTGCCGGAGCTCCTCGGTGTCTCCCACGGAGGGCATGACACCTTCTCGCGTGGGCTGCACTTCGCCGAGCACCTCCGGGAGACAAAGCCCCTGGTGGCCGTGGTGGGGCTGAGCAGCCTTCTCTTGCTCGAGCTCGGCCAGAGGCTGCTCCCCCGCTTTTCCTCGAGCCTCTTCGTCGTCCTTCTGGCCATGGCGGCCGCCGTCTACGGCGGGCTCGAAGCCCAAGGCCTTCCGGTGGTGGGGAGTGTGCCGCGCGGGCTCCCGCACTTCTCCATTCCCCTCGTCAACTTAAGAGACGTCCGGGAGCTGCTGCCCCTGGCGTTGGTGTGCTTCCTCTTGGCGTACCTCGAGGGCATGGCCACGGCCCGGACGCTGGCCACCGGCACCGGGGAGCGGGTGGACGCCAACCAGGAGCTCTTGGCCTTGGGCGTCACCAACGTGGTGCTGGGCGTGGGCCAGGGCTACCCGGGCGGCGGCGGCTTCGGGCAGTCGGCGGTGAATGCACGGGCTGGCGCCCAGACGCCTCTGTCCCTGGTGGTGACGTCCGGGTGGATGGCCCTCATCCTTCTCTTCCTGGTGGGCGCCTTCGGGCACCTGCCGCGGGCGACGTTGGCCGCGCTGGTGGTGGCGTCCGTCACCTCACTCTTGGACGTGCGTGAGCTCGTGCGCCTCGCCCGGGTGAGCCCGAGCGCGTTGGTGGTGGCGCTGGTGTGCCTCGTCGGCGTCGTCTACTTGGGAATTTTGCAGGGCGTCCTCTTGGCGGCGCTTCTCAGCTTGGCGCTCATCCTTCGGGCCGAGGCGTCCACCAGCGTCTCGGAGCTGGGGGCGGTGGGAGACCACTACGCGGACCGTGCCCGTCACCCGGGGGCCCAGTGCGAGGCCGGCACGCTGGTGCTGCGGGTGAATGGGCCGCTTCTCTTCTTCAACACGGACGCGGTGGAGGAGCTCCTCCACCGGCACGTGGAGGCCGCGCCGGCCGGGCTGGCCCGGGTGGTGGTGGACTTGTCCTTCAGCCTGGAGCTGGACGTCTCCGGCGCGGACATGTTGAAGCGGCTGAAAGAGGGGCTGGCGACGCGGGGCGTTGCCCTGTGGCTCGCGGACGTCCATCCGCCCGCGCGCGCGGCGCTCCTCCGTCAGGAGCTGGGGGACGTCCTTGTGGACAGCACCCAGCGGCTCACGGTGGCCGAAACCATCCAGCGGCTCGACGAGGAGAGGACGTCGTTCCAGCGTGGTAGCAGCTAAGCGCCTCCCATGGGACGAAGCGGCAGCGAGATGGAGCGGCTTCAAGCCATCATGGCCCGCTTGCGCGCCGAGGGCGGCTGTCCCTGGGACCGGGCGCAGGACATAAGGAGCTTGCGCCCCTACCTCGTCGAGGAGACGTACGAGGTGCTCGACGAGATGGACCATCTGGCCGAGGGCGGCTCCTGGCGCGCCCTCTGCGAGGAGTTGGGAGACCTCCTCTTTCAAATTGTCTTCCACGCCCAGCTGGCGAGTGAGATTGGGGAATTCGAGCTGGCCGACGTGGCGCAGGCCATTTCGGACAAAATTACACGCCGCCACCCCCACGTCTTCGGGGACACGCGCGTCAGCGGCGCGGAGCAGGTGCTGCAAAATTGGGCACGTCTCAAGGCCAAGGAGCGCCTGGAGAAGACGGGCCGCGAGGGCTCGGTCCTGGACGGCGTCCCCAAGGCGGCGCCGGCACTGCTTCGGGCCGAGCGCCTCACCGAGAAGGCCTCGCGGATTGGCTTTGACTGGCCGGACGTCCAAGGGGTGCGAAAGAAGCTGGACGAGGAGCTCCGGGAGCTCGACGTGGCGGTGGCCCAAGGGGACAGGCACGCCGTGGAGCACGAGCTCGGCGACGTCCTCTTCAGCCTCGCCAACCTGGCACGCTTCCTCTCCACCCCGGCCGAGGACGCGCTCCGGGCCGCCAACCACCGCTTTACCGAGCGCTTCCACGCCGTGGAGCGAGGCCTCAAGGCCAAGGGAGTCCCCTTCGGCACGGCGACGCTGGCGCAAATGGACGCTCTCTGGGAGGAGGCCAAGGCCAAAGAGGCCGCCCTGCCCCGCCCCTTGCATACGCCCAAGGCCGAGCTCGACGCGGTGCAGCTTCCTTTGGGCACGACGCCAGTCGGCTTCTGGCAGCGGCTGGGGCCCCTCTTTGGCTGGGCCGTCCACCTCGAGGGCCCGCGACTGCGCTGCCTCGGGCCGGGAGTCGCGCTTCTCTTCGTCCCTGGCGCGGTGGCGACGCCCGCCGAGCTCTCGCTCCGCTTCGCGGGGGACGTCGCGGAGCTGGCGAAGGCGGTGCAGGCGGCGGGAGGAATTCTCCAGACGCTGGAGCCGGGACAGTGCGTCTTCTCTGACCCGGGCCACGCGGTGGTAGTGAGGAGTACTACCTTTGTTGAGGAAGGTGCGCTTCCCACAGGAGCTGTCTGAAACCTGGGGGGAAGCTTGTGGGACGTGACAGCGGTGAGGCGAAGGTGGGCACGCCATGCGGGCGTGCCGCTTCATGCAGCACGACGCCTCCGCCTCTTTTCCCGCAGGGTTAGCTTCAAGAGACACGGGGTTTCTCCACAAGCGCCGCCGTGGAGGGCCAGGGAAACCTTGTTGTCTTGACGCACCCGCCCACCTCCGGTAGGGAGGGCACCCTTCTAGCAGTCACCCAAGGGGCAGTTACCCTCAAGCGGAGTGGACGTGGCCAACACGAAGTCAGCCGAAAAGCGCGCACGACAGAATGGAATTCGCCGCGCGCGCAACCAGTCCGTGCGGACACAGGTGAAGTCCGCGGTGAAGCACGCGCGTGAGACGTTCGCCCAGAAGGACAGTGCCGCATCGCAGCAGGCCTTGCGCGATGCGATGAAAATGCTGAGCGGCGCCGCCAGCAAGGGCGTCCTCCACCCGCGCAATGCCGCGCGCCGCATTTCCCGGCTGGCCCGGGCTCTGGCCCGGCCTCAGCCGCCCGCCGCCAGCCGCACGTAGGCGTCCTGCGCGAGCACCGCGGCCAGCCGCTTCAACGCCGCCACCCGGTTGGACTCGACGCTGAGAATGTCCGGGCGTTGTCCCTGGAGGTAGTCCTCGGCGCCGCTGACGTCCGTCTGGCTGAGGAGCTCAGAGCCACGGTACAGCTTCACCCGCAGCACCACCGAGACGCGGTAACTCAAGGCCTGGCTTGGCCGCGGCGCGCTGGAGGAGGAGATGACGGTGGGCGCGGCGCTCACCGCGAGAATTTCCCCGTCCATGTGCGCCGGGCTGTTTTCCCCGCCCAGCGCTCCGACTTTGCCCAGCTGGTCGCGGAGGGCCTCGGTAAACACCACCTCCAGTCCAGCCTCGGAGGTTTTATTCACCAGCGTCGGGACGAAAATGGGCCGGGAGCCGCCGGGGATGGACGGGCCCCCGGCACTGAAGGAGTAGCCGCAGGCGGCCAACAGCACTGCCAGGCCCAGCACCTTCCGCATGCCCCTTACCCCACCACAAAATTAATCAGCCGGCGCGGGACAAAAACCACCTTGCGAAGGGCGCGACCCTGCAGGTGGGCCTGGACGCGCGTCTCCGCCTCGGCCAGCGCCCGCACCTCGGCCTCGGTGGCCGCCGCCGGCACCTGGAGCTCGGCGCGCAGCTTCCCATTGACTTGCACCGCGTAGGGAAGGACGTCGTCCAGTACCAGGGCGGGCTCGTACACCGGCCAGGGCTGCGTCACGGTGCAGGTGCGCGCCCCGTAGGCTTCCGCCAACTCGTCCGCGAGGTGGGGGGCAAAGGGCGTCATCACCAGCGCCAACAGTCGCATCGCCTCGCCCATGGCGGCGCGCTCGGCCTCGGTGGCCAGGCCCTCCACCGCACTCAAGGCGTTGAGACACTCCATGACGCCGGCAATGGCGGTGTTGAAGGAGAGGCGCTCGATGGCCTCGCCCACCCGGCGCACACACTTGTGGGCCGTCCGGCGAATCTCCAGCGCCCGGCCCTCCCAAGGGCCGTCATAGCGGGCCTTGGAGGCGAGGGGGTGGTGGGCGTGCGCCAGGGCCCACAGCCGCTTGAGGAAGCGGTGTGCGCCCTCCACCTGGTCGTCGCTCCAGTCAAAGTCGCGCTCCGGCGGCCCGGCGAAGAGGACGTAGGTGCGGACGGTGTCCGCGCCGTAGCGGCCGACAATGGCATTCGGGGCCACCACGTTGCCCCAGCGCTTGGACATTTTCCGCCCGTCCGGGCCATTCACAATGCCTTGGGTAATGAGGCGGGTGACGGGCTCGTCCACGGGGCTCAGTCCCAGCACCTTCATCCACCGGCTCCAGAAGCGGAAATACAAGAGGTGCATCACCGCGTGCTCGGGACCGCCGACGTAAATATCCACCGGCAGCCACTTGTGCGCAGTCGCGGCGTCAAAGGGCGCGCTGTCCAGCGTCGGCGAGAGGTAGCGGGCGTAGTACCAGCTCGAGTCGACGAAGGTGTCCATGGTTTCCACTTCGCGCCGCGCCGGACCGCCGCAGCGGGGACAGGTGGTGTGGACGAAGGACGGCACCTTGGCCAGCGGTGGCTCGCCCTTTCCGGTAAGCACCTGCTCGACGTCAATGTCCGGAAGCCGCACCGGTAGCTGCGCGTCGGGGACGGGAATGCCACGGTGCTCGGGGTCGCAGCGCTCGCAGTACACAATGGGAATGGGCGTCCCCCAGTAGCGCTGCCGGGAGAAGCCCCAGTCCTTTTGCCGGTAGGTGATGCGCGGCTGGCCGAGGCCACGCTTCTCGAGCTCGGCCGTCATGCGCCGGCGTGCCTCCTCCGAGGTGAGCCCGGTGTAGGGGCCGCTGTCGATGAGGACGCCGTCCTCGTTGAAGGACTTCGTCCAGCTGTCCAAAGGCCCAAGCTCGGGGCCGTCCGTGGGGCGGATGACTTGGCGCAACGGCAGCCCATAGGCGCGGGCGAAGGCGAAGTCCCGGCTGTCGTGCGCGGGCACCGCCATCAACGCGCCGGTGCCGTAGTCGCCCAGGACGAAGTTGGCAATCCAGATGGGGACGCGCTCCCCGGTGAAGGGGTGCCGGGCATAGGCGCCGGTGAAGACGCCCTCCTTCTTACCCTCCTCGGCGGTGCGTTCGGTTCGCGCCGTGTTGGCCACCTTCTCCACGAAGGCCGTCACCGCGGCCCGAGCCACGTCGCTGGTGACGTCTTTCACCAGCGGGTGCTCGGGAGCAAGCACCAGGCAGGTGCAACCGTAAACAGTGTCAATGCGGGTGGTGAAGACGCGCACCGGGCGGCCATCCCCCTCCACGGCGAAGTCGCACTCCGTACCCTCGCTGCGCCCAATCCAGTGGCGCTGCATGGCCAGAATGCGCTCCGGCCAGCCGGGCAGCTTGTCCAGGCCGTCGAGCAAGTCCTGGGAGTTGCGCGTAATGCGGAAGGCCCACTCCGGCATCTCGCGCTCCACCACCACCGACTCGCACCGCTCGCAGCGGCCGTCCTTCACCTGCTCGTTGGCGATGACGGTGAGGCAGCTCGGGCACCAATTCACCTTGGAGAAGCGCCGGTACACCATGTCCTGCTCCCACAGCCGCAGGAAGAACCACTGGTTCCAGCGGTAGTAGGCCGGGTCGCTGGTGGTGATTTCCCGCGTCCAGTCGTAGCTGTAGCCGAGGCTGTCGAATTCCTGGCGAAAGCCTTCAATATTTTCTCGGGTGCGGATGGCCGGGTGGACGCCGTCCTTGATGGCGGCGTTTTCCGCGGGAAGCCCGAAGGCGTCCCACCCCATGGGGTGCAGGACGTCGAAGCCCCGCATTCGGTAGTAGCGCGCGTAAACGTCCCCCAGGAGGTAGTTGCGCACGTGCCCCATGTGCATGGAGCCGCTCGGGTAGGGCAGCATCTCCAGCACGTACTTCTTCGGGGCGTCGGGCCGGGCGTCTGCTGAAAAGACGCCCTCCTGGGCCCAGCGCGCTTGCCACTTGGGCTCGATGGCTTTTGGCTCGTAGCGCTCGTTCATGGTTGGGCCGTTCCTCATACGGCCTGAGGGGTAGTCGCGCAATCTCCCGTGCCGGTGGCTTCTCCAACCGAGGAAGCCCTCCCCGGGGGCGCTCCGGGCCCCCTTGGAGAAGGTGGCCTAAACCGCCCGGCTTCTGTTACGAGCACCAGCCTCCATGGCACTCCCCGTCGTCCGCATCGCGGACATTGCCCAGTATGAAGGACAGGACGTCCAGCTCCGGGGCTGGCTCTACAGCCGGCGCTCCTCCGGAAAACTGCACTTCCTCCAAGTACGGGACGGCAGCGGCACCCTCCAGGCCGTCGTCTTCAAGGGCGATGTCCCGGCGGAGCTCTTCACCGAGGCGGACCACCTGGGCCAGGAGACGTCGCTGGTGCTGTCCGGGACGGTGCGCAAGGACGCCCGCAGCGCGCTGGGCTTCGAGCTCGGGGTGAAGGACATGCGGGTGGTGCACGCCACCGACGGCTACCCCATTACGCCCAAGGAGCACGGGGTGGCCTACCTCATGGAGAACCGCCACCTGTGGCTCCGGAGCTCCCGGCAAAACGTCATTCTCCGGGTGCGGGCCACGGTGGTGAAGGCCATCCGCGACTTTTTCGACGAGGACGGCTTCACCCTCGTCGACGCGCCTATTTTTACTCCCGCCGCCTGCGAGGGCACCTCCACTCTGTTTGAAGTCCCCTACTTCGACTTGGGCAACGCCTACCTCACCCAGTCCGGGCAGCTGTACATGGAAGCAGCAGCCATGGCCCTCGGGAAGGCCTACTGCTTCGGCCCCACCTTCCGCGCCGAGAAGAGTAAGACGCGCCGGCACCTCACCGAGTTTTGGATGGTGGAGCCGGAGGTGGCCTACATGACGCTGGACGAGGACATGGTGCTCGCCGAGCGGCTGGTGACGCGCATTGTGGAACGCGTACTCGACAAGCACGCCGGCGAGTTGAAAAGCGTGTTGGAGCGCGACACGAGCAAGCTCGAGGCGGTGAAGACGCCCTTCCCGCGGATGACGTACACCGAGGCCATTGAGAAGCTGCAGAAAGCCGGTCACCCCGCCAAGTGGGGGGATGACTTTGGCGGCGACGAGGAGACGGTGCTGGCCAGCCAGTTCGACCGTCCAGTCATCGTCCACCGCTACCCCGCGGACTTGAAGGCCTTCTACTTCAAGCGCGACCAGGCGGACCCCAAGGTGGCGCTGGGCATGGACGTCCTGGCGCCCGAGGGGTACGGAGAAATTGTCGGCGGCGGCCAGCGCGAGGATGACTTGGCCACGCTGGAGGGCCGGATTGAGGAGCACAAGCTCCCCAAGGAGGCTTTCTCCTGGTACCTCGACTTACGCCGCTACGGAAGCGTGCCCCACGCTGGCTTCGGCCTCGGTGTGGAGCGCACCGTGGGTTGGGTGTGCGGGCTTCACCACGTCCGGGAAACCATCCCCTTCGCCCGGATGATGGAGCGGATTACGCCCTGAAGAAAAGGACGAGGACGTCGGGGAGCCCTACTTCGTGGTGTCCGTCCCCGGCGTGGACTTGGTGCTCTTCTTCGGAGTCTCTTTGCTGTCCGTCCCGTTGAAGGACGCCTTGGGCGTAGTCTGCGCCTTCGCCGGCTCCTTGCTGTCGGTCCCTTGAAAGGACGCTTTGGACTTGGCGGGGGCTTTGGGAGCTTCCTTGCTGTCGGTGCCCTGGGTGTCCGTCGTGGGCGTCGTCGGCTTCGTCGCCGGGTTGGAGGGAGGGGTTTGTGCGAAGGCACTCGCGGTCATGAGCGCTGCAGTCAGCGTCAACACCAGAACAGTGGGTCTCATGTGAAGTCCTCCAATAAGAAAAAGAGAAACGTGTTCACGCCCCACCGCGGCCGCAAGTCACGGCCGTTGGCCGGTTGACAGTTATGTTTCCACCCTCGCAATTTCGTTTTGCTCGAGGGCTTGAAGGATGGCGGCCGAAAACTTCTCTCCGTCCTCGGGCTTGCGGCTGGTAATCCAATTCCCGTCCGTCACCACCGCCTCGTCGTGGACTTCGGCTCCCATTTGGCGCAAGTCGTCTTGCACCGTCTGCCAGGCTGTCAGCTTTCGCCCCTGCACCAGGTGTGCGGCCTCCAGCAGCTGGGGACCGTGGCAGATGGCGGCCAGCGGTCGACCTTGGGCGTCGAAGTCCTTGACGAATTGCACGAAGCGGCTGTCGGCGCGCAGTTTGTCCGGGGAGAAGCCGCCGGGAATGACGAGGGCCGCATAGTCCGAGACAAGCGACTCGTCTATGGCCCTGTCCGCCTTCACCTTCTCTTTTCCTTTGACGCCCTTGAGCTCCTCGCCGGCTTTCGCGCCAATGACTTCCACCGCGTAACCGGCGGCGCGTAAGCGCTCGTAGGGCACCTTGAATTCTGCGTCTTCGAAACTCGACGCGAGGATGAAGGCAACTTTTCGCGCCGGAAGCTTGGACTTCGAGTTGGGCATTCGCTTGCGCATGCCAGCGTCCTCCTGGGGTGCTTCAGTGCAATTGCTAGAACCGTCCAACGCGTCGTCGTGCCTGCCTCACTCTGGGCAAGCGTCGACCCAGAGCCCCCATCGCTTACTTCCTCGCGGAACGACCTTTTTTCGGGATGCGAATTCCAGCCTTGCGCGCCTTCGAAAGGCCGATGGCGATGGCCTGCTTCTTGGACATCGGCCCATGTTTTTGCGAGCGCTTGTGGCGCATCTCTTCGCCGACATACGCCCCAGCTTGCGTGGAAGCCTTGTCTCCGCGCCGCTTGGCCGCGGCCGCTCTGCGTGCTGTGGCTCTCTCAGGCATGGTCGAAGTCCTCCGGCGCTTGAACAGCGACGTCAAAGTCCGCCAGCGCCTCGTCGAAGTCGCCGGAGTCGGGTAAGTCATCTGAGAGAAGGACTTCTTCCCAAAGACAGTCCTCCTGAGATTCGGCAGTCATCACCATGTTGGCAGGCCCTCGCATGTGTATTGCGGAGCCACTGCACAACCAGGGCCAACGCCGCCTTCCGGCGCGCGTCCCTCGGGAAACGAGGGGTGTCCTCCCCCAGTCCGCGTGGACGGCGAGGCAAACTGCGACAGTGGGTCGCAGCGTGCCCCAAGGCCGTCTGGCGACGCCGGGGTTGCCGGCAGACTCGGCCGGCCTAAGAGGGCCTTCCCACCTTGCTGGGAGAGCGGAGAGACCCCACATACTCGTCTTGACCGACTTCCTCAGACTGCCGCTTCGCCGTTCCCGTTCCGTTTTCAACGTCGTCGTGGAAACACCGCGAGGCTCGCCCGTCAAGCTGGAGTACGACACCAAGCACAAAGTTTTTGCCTACGGGCACCCGCTGATGTTGGGACTGGCCTACCCATACGACTGGGGCTTCTTTCCACGGACGCAGGCGCAGGATGGCGACCCCTTGGACGCCCTCGTCCTGCACGAGAGCGCAACCTACCCAGGCGTCGTCTTGGCCTGTCGCCTCATCGGCGTTGTGCGGCTGATGGAAAAACAGGCCGGCAAGTCTCGCATCCGGAACGACCGCGTCATTTGTGTCCCGGATGCGGCTGCCAACTTCAGCGACGCCCGGGACGTCCCGCGCCCCCTTCAAAAGGAGCTCGAGCGCTTCTTTCAAGCCACTGCAGCGCTGGCCAAGAAGTCCGTTCGCATCGACGGGTGGTCGGGGCCCAAGGAGGCCCTCCGGATGCTGAAGCGAACGAAAAAAGTCAGCTGAGCGCCAGGGCCAGGCGGTTGCCGTCAGGCGGCTGTCGGCCTTGGGACTCGAGCTCGCGTGGGTTGCGCCGTCGAGCTCAGCTGGCGTTCGTGAAGGACGAGCCATTCGCGAAAGCACACCGGGGCGTGGCTCCGCCGGTAGCCGGGAAGGGTGCGAAAGAGTGCAGGCCGACTTCCACTACTGGAGAAGACAGTGTCCACGTCCAGGAGACGAAGAAGGACGGCGTCGTCGGCCATGGCCTGACTTTCCCCGGCCTTCAATGGCCGACGCGCTTCTGTCGAGAATGAGAGCACGAAGGCTTGAAAGGCCTTGAAGTCCTCTGCAAAGCGGCGCCTTGCAAACGGGACCCGAAGACGTACCCACAAGCTGCCGGCCCCCTCCATCGGAAGCCAGGCTCGATTCAGCGGGGAACATGTCGTCCGTGGCGGCTGGTGGCGAAGCCCCTGGCCAGTCGCCAGTCCCCCAACGTTTTCGATTCTTCCCACCATGCACGCCCAGAGATGCTCATGACACCCTTCTTCGGCAAGGGGCGCCTCAGCCATGTGACAAGGTGAAGGCTCATTCCGGTACCGCCAAATGCCAGCGATGCCCTTCCTCGGCCCCGACGGTGTCCGCGCGGGGCTGGACGTCGCGGTTGGACAAGTCGCTCAAGGCTTCTGGAGCCCTGGCCGGTCACCGTACTCGTTCCTACTTTCCTTTTTCGGAGGAACAAATGCTTCTGGCAATGACCGCAGCGCCCGTACTCCTCGCCGCCGTCGGCTATTCGCTCATTTACCTACTGCTCGGCGGCGGCGTGGGTGGAGCCGTCGTCATCTACATCATCGCCAAACTCCTGGGGCGCTAACAGGGCCTGGACACCTCAAACGTCGACGTACAAGCGGGCGACGGCCGACTCAAGCCTCCGAAAAACCGGGGGGGGCCGGTCGTGGCCGCAAGGGCCTTTTACTTTTGCACACAAGGCACTTCGCCGCTGGCGTCGACGAGTTCAGTGGCAGCCTTCCGGCCTGCTCTGTCCTCTTGAGCTACATGGTGTCGAGCGCCGTCTCTTTTACGGAGGCGGTCCGCCGTCAAAAGGGACACCGAAACCCGCATCAAAGACGCCTCCATCCACGACGCCAATGCCAGAATCGGCCCCGTTGGAGGGACCGCTGTCGGTGCCATGGCCCGGGTTACCGCCAGGGCCCGATGTCGCGCTGCCACCGCCACCCACCGCGCCCCCGCACTCCGAAGCCAAAGCCGGGTCGCGACAATCTGGGGCTGGCCCGTTGAAGCAGGCCAGAAACAAAAGAATCCCTGGGAAGAGTCGCCTCATCAATCGACGCTAAGTAAGCATGAACGGCGTCCCTGGCGAGGGCCTCGTCCAGCTGCTTCGTTGGCCTTGGCTTGCGTGACTCGACTGGAGTTGCGGTCCGCGCTGGCATCCCTAAATTCGGCGCAATGAAAACTGAAAATGCCGAACCCAATGACCAGACCGAGCTGTGCGAATGTGGACACCGGGCCTCGCAACATGACGAAGGCGAGGGCTCGTGCGAAGCCGCTGGCTGCGAATGCGAGGCGATGGAGCCAGTGCCCCTGGACTCCGACGACGTCCAAGACGACGACGCAGACGAACCCCGGGTTTTCTGACGTGCGTCTGCGGCCGTTCTGGGTGCAATTGGCCCAGCAGCCGCGCGGCCCTCAGCAACCCTAGGCTTAGAGCTAAGTGAAGAACCTCTCGCGACTCTTGAGTTGGTTCGGACGGCAATGGACGAGACGTCGGATGCCCGGCTTAGCCGCCGAATCCGCCTTCTGGCTCTTCTTTGCCCTCATTCCATTGCTCGCGGTTGCCGGGTTAATTGCCGCGCGGCTTGCGCAGCAAGCCGTGGACGTCTGGCTACCGTTTCTGGCTGACTCGCCACGCGCGACGAGAGAGCTCATTACGACTGAACTCAATCGTGTCGCGGCTTGGAACAGTGGAACCGTTGGCCCGGTTGCGGTGGTGATGTTCCTATGGCTCGCTTCCAGCGGGCTTCATTCACTCTTCGATGCGCTCCAGGCGGACTTGGGGCGGTCTCGTTCCTGGGTGAAGACTCGAGCAGCCGCCCTCCTGGCTTGCGTCTTACTTGCCATTGGAGTGGCCGCCCTCGTGGGAGGAGGTCTTTTGTTCAGGCCGCTCTCCTCGGCGCTCCATCGAATGCATAACTGGAAGTGGGGCGGGTGGGTCCTCGGTTTGCTCTGGTCTTTCGTCTTTGCCCGCGGGCTCTTTCAACTGGGCCTCTCGGCGCGAGAGCGACGACAATTGCCGTTGTCCACGGGAGCCGCCATTGCTGCGCTCCTACAAACCCTCATTGGCTCCCTCTACATTTATTCTCTCTCGCTCCTCGGGGACGGCAGCGCCTACCTCGCGGGCTTAGCGTCCATCGGAGTGACGCTCACTGCGCTGTTTCTCTACACCCTTTTTCTCTTGGTTGGTTTGTCGGTGAGTCAGCTCTTCAAACGCACTTCCCGCTGCAAGCGCCTCGCACTCCTCAGAGTGGCGCATGCGAGCGAGGTGTCTGCAGCTTGTCTTCCAGCTCCGGCAACCAAGTAGACGTTGGCGCCAAGCCTCTAACCCCAGTGCGCGGGCATGGCCCCGCGGGGCCCAACGCTGAAGCTGCGTCGCTTGGAAAGCGGCCAGGAACGCCGGGGGCGGAAAGCATGAACGTGGCCGCCGCAGGCTGCGAAGCGCCCGCGGCGGGGCCGCGTTCCACGCCTCTGCCGCTACTGCATCGGCACTCCCTCAAAATGTACCGGCATGGGTTGCTCTTGCTCGGCCCGGTCCAACGTCTGGCGCAGGTCGTCCGCGCCCACCAACTCCTCGAAGCGGGCCTTCATTCGCTCTCCGAGGGCAGAAAGCTCCTCCGGTTTCACTTTCTTTTCGACGGAGGGGAACAGGGCGCTTTCCTCCTCCTCCACGTGATGTTGAATCATCTCTTTGAGCGTGGTCAGCCTCGCCTTGAAGCTCTCGTCCTCCGGCTCGGTCAAAAGCAGACGTTCCATCATCGCTTGAGCACCCGCGTGTTCCTCGAAGGACTCGAGCACCAGAGCCGGCTTGATGCTCTTAACGGCCGGGTAGAAGAGCTCCTGCTCGATGACCATGTGAGCACCGAGCTTGGTCACCAGGCTCTGGACGCGCTCCGCGGCATTGGCAGCTCGGCCCTTTTCCAGCTCACTAAAAATTTTGGCGGCCTCTCGGTGCTGGCTCTTCAAGAGTTGCGTTGCCTTCATGTGTAGCCTCCCGACAGCAATGGTGGGCAAACAATGCTGCAAAGGGCGCGCCGTTTTCATCCCGAGGATGAAGCACGGCGCGAGCAAATCCCATGAGTCAGTTTGTCCCGAGCTGAGGCGAAAGGCCCCGCCGGAGTCCCCTTGACTGGCAGATGCGGCACCCGTGACTAGGTTTGGTTGCCACGGAGCTGGCCTGGACGCTTCGCTCCTCATGGCCATACGTCGCGCCCTCACCCGGCTCAGGCGGCCGAGATAGGGAAGTTTGGACTCTGCGGTTGGGCGAGGAAGGAGTTCTCGAACGGCCTGGGCCTGGGAGTTGTTTCACCCCTTCCGAGTGCGCATCCCTGTGAAAATGGTTCTGCGGTCGAAGTCCAAGTCGTCCCTGAAACCAAAATGGTACTTCCGATGGTGGTTTTGGACTCCACTCGGCGTCGCAGTCCTGGTCCTCGGTCTCTACCTCGGGCTCCAGCCGCTGGCGCGCTACGCCACGCAACGTGCACTCGACTCTGTCCCTGGGTACTTCGGCTCGTTCGAGGACGTCCACGTTTCGCTCCTGCCACTGCAATACCGGGTGACTCACCTCAAGCTCGAGCCCACCGACAAGAGCCGTCCCCTCCTTTATTCAGACAAGATTGTCGCCAGCGTCGACTGGAAATGGATTCTTCACGGGCGGCTTCGGTTGGCGGCGTCCGTCTACAAGGCCAACGTCGTACTTCATGAGACGAGCGGAAAGGCAGCGACTGAGAACCTTCCCGACCTGGCTGCTGTCATGACGAAAATCTTGCCGGGTCAGCTTCACCGACTGCAGCTCCGCGATTCCGAAGTGACTTACGTCTTTCACAACAACAAGAGTGTGGAGGGCCAGGAGAAGCAAGCGAGCGAAGGCCGGAGCACTGTCCCTAAACTGTGGATTCACGAGCTGGAAGCAACGGTAGAGAACCTGGCAACGCGTCCGGAGCTGGCAGAGGGCGCAACCACGTTTGCCGCGGCCGCGCTCCTCAACAACAGCGGCACCATTTCACTTTTCGCCACCGCCGACCCGTTCGCCAAAGTCCTCACCTTCGCGGGTCAATTCAGCCTCCAAAACATGAATCTGGTGGATGCCTTCAACCTCGTGGATTCGAAGGCGGACGTCGCCTTCACCAAAGGCACCCTGGACCTCCTCGCGAGGTTTGGCTGCGACAAGGGGCGGCTGAAAGGAGGCGTCCAACCGGTTCTTAAGAATGCAGAATTGAAGGCCACGGACGACAACCTCTTGAATAAGTTGAAGGCCTGGGCGGCCAATCTCGGAGTCAAAGTGCTCTCGGACCGAGTGCCGGGCCGGAATGCTGTCACCACGGTCGTGCCCATCGAGGGCACTCTGACGGACCCCAAGCTTCAACTCTGGCCGACGATTTTCGGCGTCATTCGGAACGCATTTGTCGAGGGCATCGCCGAGAGCTTTGCCCACGTTCCGCCCCCTCAAGCGAAACGGCCGCAAGGAATTCTGGAACAAGCAGCGAGCGCGGTGGACAAGGACGCGGGTTTGCCGAAGGCCCAACCGAAGCGGGGGAATTGACATGCGCCGTTTCGCGACACCGGTGGCCCTCTTGGGGATTTTGTACCTCGGCTGTGCTCACACGGAGAGCACGGACAGCGGGCAGGCACGTGACGGAGTCAGCGAGAAGCCGCAGCCGGTGGCCGCTCCCGCGACCGCCGCGCGAGCGGTCACGCCGAAGACAGAGGCCGGACATCCTCCCCTGGCCGCTTCGCCGGACGAGCTCATGCGCCCGGACGCCGTCGGGAAAATCTCTCAGGCGCTCGCGGCCAAAGGCTTTCTCTCCGGCAACGACCCTTCGTCTACGGAGTTTCTCGAAGCCGTGAAAAAGTTCCAGCGGAGCCAAGGGCTCGCCGCCACTGGATTCGCGGACCATGAGACGTTGATGAGGCTGGGAATCAACCCCAAGGACGTCGACAAGACGTTGGGCACCCCGGACGTCAAGGCCGCCAAGGCCAATGGAACGGGCCCTCAGCAGTGACGCCTGTTGCCCTTAGAGGGTGCGGGCCAGCCCCGCGTCCTCTTTCGAGCGAGCGTCTCTTGTTCCAACGCGTTCAGCCAGCGACCGCAGTCGCAGGACGGACTCCTCCCGGGGTTGAGGCTCAACCCATGTTTTTCGGGAGGTGGTCGAGGAGGTCTGCCAAGTCATCGGCGTGGTCCTCCTCGTCGGCCTGAATGGCCTCAATCATCTTCCGCGTGGTGGTGTCGAACTTGGCGAAATAGGAGGCCATCTCCCGGTAGCTGTCGATGGCGACGCGCTCGGCCACCAAGTCTTCCTTAATCATCTCCACCAGCGTCTCGCCCTCCACGTACTCGGTGTGGCTGCGCGAGTGGAGGCCCTCGGGAGCGAGGTTGGGGGCCCCGCCCAGCTGGACAATCCGTTCCGAGATTAAGTCCGCATGCCGCTGCTCGTCGCCAGCATGCTCCAAAAACTCATCCTTCACCGGCCCGGCGTGAATGCCCTTGGCCATGAAGTAGTGCCGCTTGTAGCGAAGGATGCACACAATTTCAGTGGCCAGTGCGTCGTTGAGAAGTTTGCAGGAGAGAACGGGGTCTCCGGCATACGTCTCGGTGACGGCGCCTTCGTCGATGTGTTGTCGGGCCCGCTTGCGCAGCGTTTGAATGTCGGTGAGGAACGGCTTGTCCACCTTGTTGGCCATGGTGTGTTGCTCCTGTGGGAGGAAGAAGGCCCGCCGTCTACTCGCGGGGCTTGGATTCGGAGAGGAAGAGGTTGAGGACTGCTCGCGTCACGGAGATGACCAGCGCCCCCCAGAAGCTAGGGATGAAGCCCGCAACGTGGAAGCCCAAGCCGAGGGAGGACGAGAGCGCGCCCGTCAACCACAGCAACAGGGCATTAATAACAAGGGCGAAGAGGCCCAGGGTGAGGATGGTGATGGGCAGCGCAAAGAGCCTGAGCAGCCCACCGATGAAGGCATTCACCACGCCGAAGAGCAGCGCCACGACGAGGAGGGCCGCCGGGCTCCCGTCGTAGTGGATGCCAGACACCACCCGGGTGGCCACCCACAGCGCCACCGCGGTGATGATGAGCCGCAGAAGAAAACGCATGGGCCTCCCCCACCTCCACCGAGGGTGACACCACCCTCGAAGTGGCGCTTCTTGCACGGGCCCGGGGGTAAAGGCACTTCAAAAACGGCCCCCCGGCGGCCCTCCGGCCGGC
This sequence comes from uncultured delta proteobacterium, assembly GCA_963745475.1. Lineage (GTDB taxonomy): Bacteria > Myxococcota > Myxococcia > Myxococcales > Myxococcaceae > JADGRA01. Next base: position 325,059 of record CAVUXN010000008.1, on the reverse strand, counting down.
TTCAGGCGGTTGTCGGGTCCAGGCGCTCGAGTCCGCGGCCCATGAAGCGCAGCCCGAGCGCCACCTCCACGGCCAGCACCGCGGCCGCCGCGGCGCAGGCCAGCGTGTAGGAGAGAAGCCCCAAGCCCAAGAGGCGCGCCACCGCCCCGACGGTGACTCCCAACAGGCCCCCTGGGAGAAAGCCAAGCAACAACAGCAGCAGGGTGGCCCCGAGGTTGAGGAGCCGCGTGCCGGCCGCCTCCACCCCCCGGGGCGCGCTCTCCTCGTCGTCCACGAGGAGGCTTGGGAAAACGAGCGCCGCGGCATTCTGGACGACAAGCACCGCCGCCGTCGCCGCGGGCAGAAGGAGTGCCGCACCCGCGGCCCACGCCAGGCGGGCGGCCAAGGGGAAGCCGCGGATGGGCGTTCCGGCCGAGAGGCCCACGGCGAGGAGGAGCAGCGCCACCTCGCTGAGGCTGAGTAAAATGGCCGGCGCCATCAGCTCTCCACGCACCACCTGAAGCCCGGAGAGCGGCAGCGTCCGCAGGACGTCCAGGCGCCGCAAGTCCGAGCGCAAGTCGGTGCGGAATAGCAACGGACCGACAAGCACCGTCGTCAGCGCCAGCACGGTGACGAAGGCGGCGCCCAACAGCTGAAAGGTGGTGCCCCGGCTGCCGCGCTGAAGCACCCCCCACACCGTCGAGCCAAACCCGACTCCCATGAGAAGGAGGATGAGCCCGAGGCGTGCACCGTAGACGCGCCGGAGCGCGAGCCAGTTTTTCCACGCCAGGGCAAACTCCGGCCGCCCCCTGGCGAGCAGCCGCACCGTCCCCGAGACGCGCGGCATGGGCAACCCGCGCCGCCGGCGGCGGGCCTCGAGGCGCGCACGGCGCTCCGCGGAGGCGAGCGCCGCCTCCTCCAGCGGAACGTCCAGAGAAAACAGCACCGCCAGGAAGGCGGCGTCGAGGAGAAGGAGCACCAAGAGGGGCTGGACGGCCTGCGCGAGGCCCGTGGCAAACACCGCCCCAGCGAAGGCCTGCGCCGGCACCAGGGCCCAAGCAATGGCCGGCTCGGAAACCAATGTCCTCAGCCACGCCGACGCGCCCTGGGCGAGCGCGTCCGGAGGACGCGCCTGCAGCCAGGGCTGAGGGCCGGTGTCCAGCGGGCCGGCCTTGAGAAAGGCCACACCGGCCAGCAAGGCGAAACCCAGAAGAAGCACCGTGCCGACAAGCAGCCTCCGCGAGCCAGAAACCCCTGCCTGCTTCCAGCCGACGCGCACCAACGAGGCCGTGGCCCCGTGCAGCCAGAGAAGAGAAAAGCCGAGCCAGCTTCCGAGGAGGAGGGGGACGGGGGCAGAGGCCATGCCGCGGCGGAAAATGAGCGTCGCCAGAAGCGCACTCACCAGCGTCCGCAGTAACCCCACGCACACCTTGTAACGGACGACGCCGCGGCGACTCACCGGGCCGCTGAGAAGCCAGGTGGCCTCGGCCTCGGTGAAGGAGAAGGACAGCCTGTCCGTCCCCAGCGTCCAGGCGCTCCACACCGCCACGCCGCCACCGACGGTGAGGACGAGCTCCAGGCCAAGCCGCAACAGGGAAGCCCCCTCCTGCATCTTCACCAAGTCCGCGTCGGGCCTGCCGCGAAACGCGGAGCGGCCCAGGAGGCTGGCCACATAGAGGCCCAGCGCCGCGGCGCCTACCAAGTAGCGCGGCTCGCGCAGCTTCCGCGCGGCCACTCGCACGCGGTTGACGGCCGACGTCCGGACGAGAAAGGCACCGGCCCGAGAAAGGCCCATGGCCTTAGGCGTCTCCGCCGTCGCCGGTGATGGCCAGAAAGAGGTCTTCCAGAGAGCCCCCCGGCGCGCCGGCCTGGGCCCGAATTTCCCCCACCGTCCCGTAGGCCACCTGGTGCCCCTTGGCGAGGATGAGGACGCGGTGGCAAAGCTCCTCCACCAGCGGCAAGAGGTGGGAGGAAAGCACCAGCGCCGCCCCGGAAACGGCGCGGCGGCGGAGCGCCTCCTTCATCCGTCGAATGCCCAAGGGGTCGAGCCCGGTGAGGGGCTCGTCCAGGAGCACCAGCGCCGGGCGATGCAAGAAGCCGCAGGCAATGGACAGCTTCTGCTTCATCCCCCGAGACAACTCTCCGGGCAGCGCCGACTCCTTGCCGGAGAGCTCCAGCATCTCGAGAAGGCTGCGGCCTTCCGCCTCCCAGTCCGTCACCTGGTAGAGGCGGGCGGTGAAGTTGAGGTGCTCCCAGACGGTGAGGTACTCGAAGAGACGCGGCTCGTCCGGGAGGTAGGCCAGGGCTTGCTTGGCCTCCACCGGCTCGCGCTGGACGTCCTTCCCGCAAATGCGCACCGTCCCGGCGGTGGGCGGGAGAATGCCGGCCAAGCAACGCAAGGTGGTGGTTTTCCCGGCGCCGTTGGGCCCCACCAGCCCCAGCACCTCGCCCGGCGCCACGCGAAAGTCCAAGCCCTCCACCGCGCGAAAGTCGCCGTAGCTTCGGGCCAGCCCCTGCACCTCGAGCTGTGCCGTCATGGCAAGCCGAGGAGCTCTTTCACCGCCGAGGAGACGTGCGCCGGTTGAATGGGCTTCAAGAGGTAGGCGCTCGCCCCGAGGGCCAGGGCCCGCGAGCGGTCGCCTTCCCCGGCCTCGGTGGTGACGACGAGGATGGGGACGTCCGAGCGCCAGTCCCCGGCGCGAATGTGGTGGATGAGTTTCAGCCCGTCCACCAGGGGCATGTTGAGGTCCGTCAGCACCAAGTCGTACTCGGCCTCGCTGAAGCGCTTCAGCCCTTCGGCGCCGTCCTCGGCCTCGTCGCACAGCGAGGCGCCCAGGTGCTGGAGAACGGCCACCAGTCGCCGGCGCATGGCCAGCGAGTCGTCCACCACCAGTGCGCGAAAGGCCGTCCGCAAAACCGAGGCTCGACTCTAGCCTGTTGGAGGCGGCGACGGCGACTGGCCCCGCAGCAGCTCCTTGACGTCGAGGAGAAAGTGGACGCCCGGTGGCTGGGCCCACACCGCCGCCACCGCCGGGGAGACGCCGGCTCCCGCGGACGGCGCCAGGAGGCTGGCCGCGGACACCTCGGCCACCGCCCCCACGGCGTCCACGAGGAAGCCCACCTTGCGCCGGCCGAGCCAGCAGACGAGAAGCCCCGGCCGGGCGCCGAGGGGCGCGTCCACCACCGGGAGGCACTGGCGTAACTCGACGACGGGGACGCGCTCGCCGCGCAAGGAGACGGCGCCCACCACCGGGGCCCGGGCGCCCGGCGCCTCCGTCACCTCCATGGGGGGAAGCACCTCGTCCACGCGCCTCAAGTCCACGGCGTAGCTGTGGACGCCGACGGAGAAGGTGAAGAGGGCCAGCGTCTCCTCCCCCTCCAGCGGGCCGGGACTCATGCCAGCACCCGCTCCAACTCCAACAGGACGAGTGTCTGCGTCCCCAGTTGGACACGCCCCACCACCGCCTTCGACTCGGAGGCCAGGGCCTCCACTTGGCCCGCCGGGACTCGCACCACGTCCCGCACGCAGTCGACCCACATGCCGGCGGGCCCGGTGTGGGTACGGGCCACGAGAATGCGCGCCTCCCGGGGGACGGCCTCGCACTCCGCCTCTGGCCCGGCCACCTTGCGGATGCGCGGCCGGAGCCCGAGGGCTAGCCCCAAGTCATACACCGGCGTCACCGTGCCCCGGAGGTCGAGCACGCCCAAAAGCGGGGCCTGGGCCCGTGGAATTTCCACCAGGGGCCGGGCGCGAAGAATTTCCAAAACGGCCTGCAGCGGCACGGCGTACGTCGCCCCCTCCAGCTCGAAACTCAAATACTCCCGGCGCTCCTCCTCGGCCGGGGTGCGCGCCGTCTGGCGGTCCGTGGGTGGCGGCAGCGCCAACAGGCCGGAGATGTCCTCGTCCGGCCGGTAGCGAAAGGCGCGCAGGCGCTCGGCGAGCGCCCCCACCTGGCGTGGTGGAGCCGCGGCACTCATCCCGGAAGGGCACGCTCCGGCGGCGCGGTGCCCAGCCCCTCGCCAATGAGGGCCGCGACGTCCAGCACCAGCACCGTGCGCCGGTTGCCCAAGTCCGCCACTCCGGCAATTCCCTGCACCCGGGCCAGGCGCTCCCCGAGCGGCTTCGTCACCATGTCCGCCTGGCCCAACAGCTCATCCACGGCCAGCCCGAGGCGCTCCTGGGCCAGCCCCACCACCACCACATTGCGGCGGGGGAGGTCCACCTCCGGGAGACGGAAGAGACGCGAGAGGTGGATGAGGGGCAGCGTCGTCCCGCGCACGGTAATGGTTTCCCGAGCCCCGCGCGCACGCACCGCCTCCTGGGAGAGAGCGAGAATTTCCACGACGCCGTTGAGGGGAATGGCGTAGGTGCGGCCGCTGACGCGGACGATGAGGCCGCGCACCATGGCCAGCGTCAGCGGCAACGTCAGGCGGAAGCAAGTGCCCATCCCGGAGACGGACTCGACGTCAATGACGCCGGAGAGTCGCGCCAGGTTGGTGTGGACGACGTCCAGCCCCACCCCGCGGCCACTGAGGGAGCTAATGCTGCGGGCGGTGGAGAAGCCGGGGGTAAACAACAGGCGGTGAAGCGCCCTGCCGGTGAGGTCCGCGGCTTGCTCCGGCGCCAAGAGGCCGCGCTCCACGGCCACCTCACGCACCCGGGCGGCGTTGACGCCGCGTCCATCATCACGCACCTCGATGACGACGTGCGCCCCGCTGGGCCGAGCGGTGAGGGTGAGGCGGCCGCGCCGGGGCTTGGCCAGCCGCTCCCTTTCGTCCGGGGGCTCGAGGCCGTGGTCAATGGCGTTGCGGAGCAGGTGCATCAACGGGTCGGAGAGCTCCTCGACAATGAGTTTGTCGAGCTCCACCTCGCCGCCGCGCGCCACGAGGTCGAGCTCCTTGCCCGCCTCGCGCGCCACCCGCCGCACCAGCCGCTGGAGCCGCTCGAAGACTTGGGCCAAGGGCACCATGCGCGCGTCGAGGAGCCCGGACTGGAGCGCGTCCAGGCGCCGCGCCATCTGCCGCTGGTCCTTGAGGAGGTCCGCGCCGAAGGCGCGCGGCAGCTGGAGAAGCCCGGGGGCCGTCGCCCCGTCCGCCAGGCGCTGGAGGTTGGCGGCAATGAGGCGAAGCTCTCCGACGGCATTCATCATCGCGTCCAGCCGCTCGATGTCCACCCGCACCGTCCGGCTACTGGAGCGCAGCGGTCCCTCAGCCTCCAGCGGCACCAGGCCCGCCTCCGACTCCGGCGGCTCCGGTCGCCCGGCCAACTGGGCGAGGTCCACCCGGGCGCGCCGCTTGCGCACCGGCACCACCGAGAGTTGTCCCACGTCGGGCTTCAGCGCGGCCGCCAGGCGCTCCTCACCCGCGGCCGAGCCAATGAGGAGCTCGAAGCCAATGGCCATCGGGTCGTCCGCGACATGCCCGGGCAGCGTGGCGATGACTTCCGCCAACGGCGAGAGCCGCTCCACCAGCGCCGGGAGGTGCCGGTCGAAGTCCTCCAGCGCCCAGCGGACACTGAAGCGCCAGACGAGGCCCCGGTGCCGCAGCGTCTCCCTCAGCCGGTGCTCCTCGTACTCGGTGAGGACGTTGCGGACGTCCTGCGGGAGCTCGAGCTTACTGAGGACATCCGCCGAGATGCGCTCCGGCGCTTCGCTCAGCTGCTCGAGGGTTTTGCGGAGCGCCGCCGCGCGCGACAGAAGGGCGGCGTCCGGGCCGGACTCAGCCGCTCCGGCCAGCCGCTGGAGGAGCTCCACCGCCTCACAGAGGGCGTCCATGACGGGCTCGCGAAAGTGAAGGCGCCCGAGGCGAAGCCGGTCCAGACAGTCCTCCGCGGCGTGGGCGACTTCGGCCATGGCGCTCTGGCCGTACAGCGCCGCCAGGCCCTTGAGGCTGTGGGCGTGCCGGAAGACGGCGTTGAGGACGGCTGGGGGTGGCTCGCCGTCGCCCGTGTCCAGGCGCACCAGCTCCCGGCCCAGAGCCTCAGCCGTCTCCACGGCCTCGGCCACGAATTGCGCCAAGGGACGGTCCGTGGGACTCACTCGAGCTGGAGGTACCGGCGGAGCAGCGCCACCAAGTCCTCCTCCTTGACGGGTTTCACCAGGTACTCACTGGCCCCCAGGGCGAGACCGCGCGCCCTGTCCTGCTCCCGCCCCTCCGCCGTCACGATGAAGAGGGGGGTGTTGCGGTAGTTGGGGTTCTTCTTGACGAAGTTGATGAGCTCGAGCCCGTTGATGTCCGGCATTTGGATGTCGGTGATGATGAGGTCAAAGCGGTGCAGCGGCAAAAGCTTGAGCGCCTCGAAGCCCCGGTCTGTGGCGACGACTTCCACCCCGTCGAAGGACGTCACCGTCGCCGCCAGGTAGTCTCGCGACGCCTCTGAGTCCTCGACGATGAGAACCTTGTAGCCCATTCCCCTCCGGGTAAACGGTAGCAGACACCCGGCCCGGGCCGTGAAGACCCCCCACCCGGCCCATGGGTTGAGGGCGGTTACAGCGCGCCGAAGATGAGCTGGAGGCAAAACGCAAGAACAGCCGTGTTGTACACGAAGGCCAGAACGGCCTGCGCCAGCACGGTGTGGCGCATGGGCGTGCTGGTGACAATGACGTCCGACACCTGGAACGTCATCCCCACAGTGAAGGAGAAGTAGGCGAAATCGTGCTCGCAGGGAGCCACCCGGTGCGGGAACTCGAGCCCGCCCGGCGGCCCCTCCTCGGCGTCCGCGTCCGTGTCCCGGTAATAAAGGTGCGCGTAGCGCAGGGCATAGGAGGTGTGCGTCAGAAGCCAGCTCAGCGCCACCGCGCTGAGGCTTCCCCAGACGAGGACAGCCGGGGCCTGGGGCGCCAGGGCTTTGGCGTTTTTGGCGAAGACGTTGGCCACCACCATGCTGAAGGCGGAACAGAAGATGACGAGGGCCCGGAGAGACGTCCGTCCCGGGTCATTGAGGGCCGCGCGTCGCCGCGTCTCCTCGGGCGTGGACTTGAGAATGTGCGCCCAGCTCAACCCCAAAAGAAGCAGCGCCGCTGCGTCCCACGCAAGAATGGTGCGGCCGGCTGCGCCGAGCCAGCCCGGAAGCCCCCAGGCCAACAGCAGCGCCAGGCCGACGGCCAGGAGGAGCCGCCGCGAGGCGTGAGACTCATGGGTAGCGCGTAGCGGTCGAGGTCCGACGCCATTTTTCAAACCCTCGGGGCCCCGCTTTAAGCGCCCAACAGGTGGGCCAGGGCCTTGTCGCCCAGCACCGCCAGGTGCCGGCCGTGGAAGCCCGGGAGAAAGCCGGCCGTGAGAGCGCGCGCCCGCTCAGCGTCTGCGAGTCGTCCCGCCCCCGGCACCTCGAGCGCCACCGAGGAGGCCCCGGCCTTGTCGAGGACGGCGGCCGCAGCGGCCAGCCGCGCCCCCAGCGCCGGCCCGTCGGACAGCCGCTCTCGCCGTCCGAGGCCAAACACCACAATGCGGCCCGGCCCCATGCGCCCGTTGGAGGGCAACAGCACCGAGTCATCCGCGGCGCCGGTGAAGAAGCCGTCCACCAGAAGCCGCGACAGCTGGCCGCACAGCCGCCAGTCGCTCAACCCCGCGGCGCCCGCGAGCGGCCGCTCGTCCTCGGCGACGAAGAGGCACAAGGTGTCCACGCCCTCCAGGGTGTCCAACGTCTCGAGGCTGAGCTCGTGCACACGCATGGACGTCATGGTTTGCCCACCGCCAGGGCAATTCTGTCGAGGACGCCGTTAATGAAAGCCGAGGACTCCTCGGTGCCGAAGCGCTTGCCGAGCTCCACCGCCTCGTTGAGCGTCACCTTCTTGGGAATGTCGTCGCGGAAGCGCAACTCGTAGACGGCCACCCGCAGCACGCTGCGGTCGACGCGCGCCATGCGGTCCAACCGCCAGTTGTGGCTGTGCTCCTCAATGAGGGTGTCGATTTCGGCCTGGTGGCCTTCCACCCCCTGCACCAGCTCCAGGGCGAAGGCCCGGGCGTCGGCCTGCGCCTTGGCATTGCCCTCTTCCGGGCCCGAGGCCCACGCCATTTCCAACGCCGCCTCCGGCTCGAGCGAGCCCATTTCCAGCTGGTAGAGCGCCTGGAGCGCGCGCTCCCGTCCAGTGCGCCGGGCGCCCATCTACCGCTTCTTCGCCGGTTGCAGCCGCGCGTACAGGTTGACCATCTCCAGGCACGCCAGCGCCGCGTCCGCGCCCTTGTTTCCGGCCTTCATCCCCGCCCGGTCAATGGCCTGCTCCACCGTGTCACAGGTGAGGACGCCAAACGTCACCGCGCACTCCGCGCCCATGGCCACCTGGCCGATGCCCTTCGTCACCTCGGCCGCGACGTACTCGAAGTGCGGCGTCTCACCACGGATGACGCAGCCCAGGGCCACCACTCCAACGTACTTCCCGCTTTCGGCGACGCGGCGGACCAGCCCCGGGAGCTCGAAGGTGCCCGGCACCTTGAGGACGTCCACGTCCTCGGGGGCCACGCCGTGACGGATGAGGACGTCCTCGGCGCCGGCGCGCAGTTGCTCCGTAATGAGGCCGTTGAAGCGGGAGACGCACAGGGCAAAGCGCCCCTTGGGGGCGATGAAGTGGCCTTCGTAGACGGGGGACATCCCTGGTTTCTCTCCCTCTTAGACGACTGTCCGCACGCGCACCCGCCGCCCGGGCCGCCGGGTACCCTTGCGGCGGCCAAGCGGCACCTGCTCGGCAATTTCCAGCGAGTAGCTCTCCAGGCCGACAATTTTCTTCGGGTTGTTGGTGAGTAACGTCAAGCGCCGCAGCCCCAAGTCCTTAAGAATCTGCGCGCCCACGCCGAATTCGCGGAGCCGCCCGCGGTCATCCGCCGGCGCCGAGCGCGCCTCGGCCTGGTGGGTGCAGGTGAGGGCCAGCTCCGCCGCCTCGTCGCGCCGCAAATAGAGGAGGACGCCGCGGCCGGCCTCGGAGATGGCGGAGAAGGCGGCCTCCAGCTGCGCGCCGCAGTCGCAAGCCACGCTGCCGAAGAGGTCTCCCACCGGACAGGCCCGGTGGACGCGCGTCAGTACCGGCTTGGGCCCGGTGACGTCGCCCTTCACCAGCGCAATGTGGACGGAGGTGTCGACGTCGCTGGCATAGGCATGCGCTGCCCAACTCCCCTGGCCGTGGCGTTGAATGACAGTCGAGCCCATGCGGCGGACGAGGCGGTCGTGCTGCAGCCGGTAGCGGATGAGGTCCGCTACCGAGAGCAGCGCCAGCGAGTGCCGGCGCGCAAAGCGCACCAGCTCCGGCCGGCGCGCCATGGTGCCGTCGGGATTCATCACCTCGCAGATGACGCCCGCGGGGAAGAGGCCGGCCAGCCGCGCCAAGTCCACCGAGCCCTCCGTCTGCCCGGTGCGCACCAGGACGCCGCCCTCTCGGGCCCTCAGGGGGAAGACGTGGCCCGGGCGCACCAAGTCCCCCGGCTTTGCGCCCGGGGCGACGGCGGCCTGAATGGTGCGCGCCCTGTCCTGGGCGGAGATGCCGGTGGTGACGCCGCTCGCAGCTTCGATGGAGATGGTGAAGGCCGTCCCGAAGGGCGAGGTGTTGTCATGCACCATGAGGGGGAGGTTGAGCTGCCGCAGCCTGTCGTCGGTGAGAGAGAGGCAAATGAGACCACGGCCGTGGGTGGCCATGAAGTTGATGGCGGCCGGCGTCACCTTGGCCGCAGCCATCACCAAGTCCCCTTCGTTCTCGCGGTCCTCGTCGTCCGTGAGGACAACCATTTTGCCCTTGCGGATGTCGCCCAGGGCCCGCTCCACGAGAGCGATGCTGCCTACCTCTTCCAGCCGCCGCGCCATTGCCTTAGGTGGTTACCTCAAAAACGTCAGACGCCAAACCCCGCAGCCCTTAACACGTCCAAACTCACCCCGCCGCCGGCGCTGCCCAAGCGGTGCAGGCGCGCCACGTATTTTCCAATGACGTCGGCCTCCACATTCACCTGGGTGCCGGGGGACTTCTGGCCCAGGGTGGTACGGGCCTGTGTCTCCGGAATGAGGGCCACGCTGAAGTCCTGGGCGCCGAGGCGGTTGACGGTGAGGCTCACGCCGTCCACCGCCACCGAGCCCTTCTCGATGAAGAAGGGAGCCAGCGCTGCGGGCAAGGACACGTCCAGCACCACTGCGGCCGCGTCCTTGTACGCAGCCGTCACCGTGCACACGGCGTCCACATGCCCCAGGACAAGATGGCCGCCGAGGCGGTCCGAGAGGCGGAGCGCCCGCTCCAGGTGCACGCGCGCCCCGGGCCGCAGGGCGCCCAGCGTCGTCCTCCGCAGCGTCTCCGGGCCGGCCTGCACCCGGAAACTGTCCGGCGTGCGCTCCACCACCGTGAGGCACGCCCCGTTAATGGAAATGGACTCCCCGAGCGCGAAGTCGCCCGCGCCGAGCGCGGTGCGCACCCACAAGTCCGTGGTGTCGCCTGGGAGAACGCGCTCCACAGTACCGACGTCCTGGACGAGCCCGGTAAACATGTCCCAACTCTATAACGCAGGGACGCGAGCGCGAGGGGCAGCGCCCCGCCCTCCTCAGCCCGCAAGAACGCGACCCCCGTCCCCGTTCTCCTACTCGGAAGGCTCGGGCCGGGCTGTTAGCTTCGGGCGGTGCCCCAAACGAAAGGAGCCATGACGTCCGTCACACCCCAGGCCCTCGAGCAAGAGACGGCTGCGGCACTGGAAACTGCGCGCACGCTGTTGGCACAAGTGCGCGGGCAGTCGGGTGCGGGGACGGTGGACAACACCCTTCTGCCCTTCCATGAGATTCAACAGGTGCTGGCCCAACCGGCGCACCGGGCGGGCCTCTATAGCGAGGTGCACCCTGAGCGCCCGGTGCGCGAGGCAGCGGAGAAGGCCACCCAGCTGTTGAGTGCCTTCGCCACGGACTTGTCCCTGGACCCACGCCTCTTCCGGGCGCTCTCTGAAGTCGACGCCTCCGTCCTCGCCCAGGACGGCCAGCGCTACCTGGCCCACGCCCTCCGGGACTTCCGTCGCGCAGGCGTGGACAAGGACGAGGCGACGCGGAAGCGTCTCAAAGCGCTGGCCGAGGAGGCAGTGCTGCTCGGCCAAACCTTTGACCGCGCCATTCGCGAGGACGTGCGCTCCGTCAAGCTGCGGCCGGAACAGCTGGCGGGGCTTCCGGAGGACTACCGGGCCGCGCACCCGCCGGGCCCGGACGGCCTCGTCACCGTCACCACGGACTACCCGGACCTCCTCCCCTTTCGACAGTACGCCCACGACGGCGAGGCACGCCGGGCGCTCTACATTGAAAACGGCGCGCGGGCCTGGCCGGCCAACGAGGACACCCTGCGCTCGCTGCTGAAGGTGCGTTTCGAGCAGGCCAAGCTCCTCGGCTACACCTCCTGGGCCGACTACGTCACCGAGGACAAGATGGCGCGCTCCGCCGAGACGGTGCGCCGCTTCCTGGACAACGTCGCCCAGGCGTCCGAGCAGCGGGCGCGGGTGGACCTCGCCCAGCTGCTGGCTCGAAAGCGCAAGGACGTCCCTTCGGCCGAGCGCGTCGAAGACTGGGAAAAGGCCTACTACGAGGAGCGGGTGAAACAGGAGGCCTTCGCCTTCGACAGCCAGTCCGTCCGGCCCTACTTCGAATTCGGCCGCACCCGCGACGGCCTGCTCGCCATTTGCAGTCGCCTCTTCGACGTCAGCTTCCAGAAAGTCGACGGCGTCGACGTGTGGCACGAAAGCGTCGACGTCTACGACGTCACCCGCGGGCAAGAGGCCCTGGGCCGCATTTACCTGGACCTTCACCCGCGGCCGGACAAGTACAAGCACGCGGCGCAATTCCCGCTGGTGCCAGGGCTTCGTGGCCGCCAGCGCCCGGAGGGCGTCCTCGTGTGTAACTTCCCGGACCCCCGGACGGCCTCCCCGGCACTCCTCGACCACGACGACGTGGTGACGCTCTTCCACGAGTTTGGCCACCTCATGCACCACCTGTTGGGTGGGGCGCAGCGCTGGATTGGGTTTTCCGGCGTGGCCACGGAGTGGGACTTCGTCGAGGCGCCGAGCCAGATGCTGGAGGAGTGGGCCTGGGACCCGAAGACACTGGCCCTCTTTGCCCGGCACGTCGAGACAAAGGAGGCCCTTCCCGAGGAGCTCATCCGCCGTATGCGGGCCGCCAACGAGTTTGGCAAGGGCCTCCAGACGCGCCACCAGGTGTTTTACGCGCAGCTCTCGCTGGCCTACCACCTGGCCGAGCCCTCGGCCCTCGACTTGACGGCCACCCTTACCGAGCTCCAGCGCCGCTTCAGCCCCTTCCCCCACGTCGCGGGCACGCACTTCTTCGCCAGCTTCGGCCACCTCCACGGCTACTCGGCCATGTACTACACCTACCTCTGGTCGCTCGTCATCGCGAAGGACCTCCTCTCGGAGTTCCAGCGCAGAGGGCTTCTCGACGAGGCCACCGCGCGGCGCTACCGCGAAGCCGTCCTCGTCCCCGGTGGGAGCCGCGACGCGGCGGACCTCGTGGAGACTTTCCTCGGACGCCCCTATGGCTTTTCTGCCTTCGAGGCCTGGCTCAACCAAAACTGACGTGTGGCGAGTTGAAAGCCCGCGTCTCTCAAGAGGCAAGCGCCATGGCCGACGTCGCGACACAGGTGTTCCTCCTCACCGGCGCGGCGAGCGGCATCGGCCGTCACCTTGCCTCGGCCCTTTCCGGGCGCGGGCACAAGGTGCTGGCAACGGACGTCAACGAGGCGGGCCTCCTGAAGGCCCAGGTGGAGGACGGCTGGCCTCGCGAGGCGGTGTTGGGCCGCGTCCTCGACGTGCGCTCGCCAGCGCAGTGGGAGGCGGCCCTCGAGGCGGTGCTTCAGCGCTTCGGCCGGCTGGACGTCCTCCTCAACGTGGCGGGCTACCTCAAGCCGGGCGCGGGCTGGGCGGCGGGCCCGGAGGAGGTGGACCGGCACGTGGACACCAACCTCAAGGGGGTGGTGCACGGGACGCGCACCGTCGGCCGACACTTTGTCGAGAAAGGCGCTGGCCATCTCATCCACTTCGGCTCCCTCGCCTCGCTGGCGCCTGTCCCGGGGCTGACGCTGTACACGGCCACCAAGTTTGCCGTCCGCGGCTTCTCCTTGGCCTCGGCCGAGGAGCTGGCCCCGCACGGCGTGGCGGTGACGCTCGTCATGCCGGACGCGGTGCAGACGCCCATGCTGGAGCTCCAGGTGGACTACCCGGAGGCCGCGCTCACCTTCTCCGGCGGCGAGCCGCTCTGCGTGGAGGACATTGCGCGGCTCCTCGTGGAAACCGTCCTCCCCCACAGGCCTTTGGAAGTCGCCCTGCCCTTTTTTCGCGGCGCTCTGGCGCGCGTGGCCACCGTCTGGCCACAACTCGCGCCCTCACTTCGCACCGCGCTGGAGAAAAGGGGACGTGCCGCCCAGGCCCGGCGCAAAAAAATGCGCCACGTCAGAGCCCCGGGGTGACGGGGGCAAAGCCGGCCTAGTGCGTCTCGGCCTCGTGGGCGAGCCGGGCAATGCGCAGAAAGCCTGCGGCTTGGGCGTCGGCGGCGAGCGCCTTGGCCGCGGTGGCTCGGGCGGCGGACGCCTTGGGGAAGGCCTGTAGCTTGGCCAGGCGGACTTCAAGAAGGAGGCGTCCCGCACCGCGGCCCTTGGCCTGCATCTCGAGCTCATTGAGGAGACTTGTGGCCAGCGCCACGTCGCCCGTTGCGAATTCGGCCCGCGCCAGCTCGAGCTGAGCGGACTGGAGTACCGGGACTTGCCGCGTCGCGCGGGCCGCTTCCACGGCTTCTGTGGCGGCCACCTTGGCCTCGCTGGCCTTTCCCGCCTGAAGGAGGCTGCGGGCGCGCAGCCGCGCCGCTTGGGCCTTGGGCATGGCCTCGCTGGAGAGCCCGTCGATGACTTTCTGTGCGCGGGCCCTGTCCCTCTCGTCGAGAAACAGCTCTGCAATGCGGGCCTGCACGGGGTCCTCGGCCACCACCGCGGTGGCGCCCTCCAGGCGCTCCCGGGCGGCCTTCAGCTTGTCCTCTTCTCGCTCGACGGCGGCGGCCAGTAGCACCGGCTCGGCGGCGCTCGCGTCCTTGGCCAGGTTTTTGAGGGCTGGCTCCACGGCGGCGGCCGCACCCGCCAAGTCCCCCTTTTCCAGCGCCACGCGGCCGACGCTGCCGTACACCTCTTCCACATTTTGGAGAATGCGTTGGGGGTAGGCCTTGACGCGCTCCAAAAGCGCCGCGGCCTTGAGGGGCTCTCCGGCTGCGAGGTAGTCCGCCGCGCCTCCCTTGGTGGCCAGTACCGCAGCGTAGGTGGCGCCGAAATTCTCGAGCAGCTTCAGCTGCCGCTCATACTCCGCGGCCGCCTCGAGAAACTCTCCTTTGGCCTCCAGCACCTCGGCGCGCTCCCCAGCCACCCGCGCCGCCTCAAAGGCGTACCCGCCGGCGACGTAGGTTTGCTCGGCCTTGGCCAGCCGCTGCAGCGCCAAGTCGTAGCGGCCGGCGCGTGCGTCCAGGCGGCTCCTTTGCCGCAGCGCCGCCGCCTCGAGGAAGCGGTTGTCCGGCCCCGTCGCTTTGGCCTCGGCGCGGTCCAGCGCCTCGGCCGCGCGCCTGTCTTCGTGCTCCGCGAAGGCGAGGCGGGCCTCAGCCAAGTCAAAGCGCGCGTCCCGGGTGGCGACGGAGCCACTGGCCCGAAGCCGGGCCATGACGGCCAGGGACTCGGGGTTGGGGACGCAGCCGGTGAGGAGGAGGGAGGGAAGGAGGGCTTCGAAGTTGTCGGGCTCGCTGTCGCGCAGGGCCCGGGCGGAGGCCGCGCACTTCTCCCACTGGCCCTGGTACCAGAAGTAGTGCGGCTCGACGCGGAGGCGAATGGCGTCCGGCGCCCCGTTGGCCAGCCGCACCGCCTCCGTCATGGCCGCAATGACGTCCTTGCTGTCTCCGAGAAAGTAGAGGGCCACCGTCAGCCGCAGCGGCGGAAGCGCGAAGGTGGGGTCCAGCTGGGCCGCCTTCTTGAAAAGGGGCACCGCTTCCAGCCAGCGGTACTCCTGCATGAGGGCCATGCCCTCCTGGTAGGCCGCACGGGCCGCCGGCGTGGGAGGCTTCGCCGCCAAGGGCCGGGCCTCAATGGAAGCGTCAGGCCCGCCGGCCGCGCGCCGTTGGGCGGCCCACAGGCCAATGCCCGCAAGGACGAGGACGCCCACAAGCGCGAGTCCCCACACGCGGGCGGACGAGGGACGAGGCGCGTCGGGCCCGTCCGGCGTGGGAGGGGTGGGGGTGGCGCTCACGGGCGAAGGGCAGCGTAGCGTCCAGGCTGGCTTCCCGTCGACGCTTCTCCCTTAGAGGGCTGTCCCTCAACGCCAGACAAAGCGCGCCCGCAGCCTGAAGTCCTCCCCGAGTGGCGTCACGTCCTCCACCGCCACCTCCAGGGCGTCCGCCATGCGCTTGAGGCCCAAGGGCCCAAGCCAGGCGAGCCCGTCTCCTCCCAAAAGCTTCGGTGCGAGGTAGAGGACGAGGGCGTCGGCCGCCCGGGCGGAGAGGAGGGAGGCGAAAAGCTGCGCCCCACCCTCCGCCAGGACGTGCAGCGCGCCGTCCTCCGCCAGCCGCCGCAGCACGGCCGTCACCTCAAGGCCGGGCGCGCTGCGCGGGACGCCCCACACGCGGGCCCCGGTAGAGGAAAGCTGGAGCGCGGCCTCTTGCGCTCTGTCCTCCGCCACGGCCACCACCGTGCGCTCTCTGTCCACCTGGTGAAAAACCTTCGCCTCCAAGGGGAGCCGGCCCTCGGTGTCGAGGAGTACGCGCAAGGGGTTCCGGCCGGCGCCGTCCGGCAGACGCGCGGTGAGTTGTGGGTTGTCCGTGCGCACCGTCCCCGCGCCGACGAGGAGGGCGTCCACCTCACTTCTCAGCCGGTGGACGTCGGCGCGCGCCGCCTCGCCCGTCACCCAGCGGCTGTCCCCGGACGCCGCGGCCAGCTTGCCGTCCAGCGTCGCGGCCACCTTCAACGTCACAAACGGAAGACCGGTGCGCATGGTTTTGAAGAAGGGGCGGTTGAGGGCGTCGGCCTCCTCTTGCAGGACGCCCGTCACCACCGCCACGCCGGCCTCGCGCAGCCGGGCCAGGCCCTTCCCATTCACCAGGGGGTTTGGGTCCGCGGAGGCGGCCACCACGCGCGCCACGCCGGCGTCGAGAATGGCCAGGCTGCAGGGCGGGGTACGCCCGTAGTGGTCGCACGGCTCGAGCGTCGTGTAGAGGTCCGCCGCGCGGGCCAGGGCGCCGGCCTCAGCGAGGGCCACCACCTCGGCATGGGGCGCGCCGGCCTGGGCGTGGTGCCCGCGGCCCACCACCCGTCCGTCCTTCACCACCACCGCGCCGACGCAAGGGTTGGGGTGCGTCCGGCCAAGCCCCTTCCGGGCTTCGGCCAGCGCCTCGGCCATGAAGCGCTCGGCGTCCAGAGGGAGTGGGCGCTCAGGGCTTCCCAGCGCGGTCTCGCTTCCTTGGGGTGGGCCGTGTGGACTCATCCAGGAGGTCCTTCAACTCCGTCATGAATTCGGCAATGTCCCGGAAACTCCGGTACACCGAGGCAAAGCGGACGTACGCCACCTCGTCCAGTTCTCGCAACCGCCGCATGACGTCCTCGCCCACGGCGCTGCTGGGAATCTCCTTCTCCCCCAGCGCCTGGAGCCGCGCCTCCACCGTCCCCACCAACTCCTCCAGTTGGTCCGTGGAGACGGGCCGCTTCTCGACGGCCTTCTTCAAGCCGAGGAGCAACTTCTCCCTGTCAAACGGCTCGCGCCGTCCGTCCTTCTTCACCACCAGGGGCATGAGCTCCTCCACGCGCTCATAGGTGGTGAAGCGGCGCTTGCACCCCAGGCACTCCCGGCGCCGGCGCGTCACCGTGCCCTCGTGGGACTCGCGGGAGTCGAGCACCTTGTTTTCCGCGCCGTGACAGTAGGGACAGCGCATGGAAAAACCTGGGCCCCTTCGGCGTCCCCGGGGCGAGCCCTACCGCCTCCCCGCGTACAGAGGAAAGTCGTGGGCCAGCTCTCGGACTTTGCCGCGGACTTTGGCCAGGGCGGCGTCGTCCGAGGCATGGTCGAGCGCTTCTCCCAGGAGCTCGCCGACGTAGGCCATTTCCTTCTCTTGCATGCCCCGGGTGGTGAGCGCCGGCGTCCCGACGCGGATGCCGGACGTCACCATGGGCTTCTCCGGGTCAAACGGAATCATGTTTTTGTTGACGGTAATGCCGGCCTTGTCCAGCGCGGCCTCGGCCACCTTCCCGGTGAGTTTTTTCGGCCGCAAGTCCACCAGCATGAGGTGGTTGTCCGTGCCGCCGGACACCAGCCGGCACCCGGCGCGCTGCAGCGCCTCCGCCAGCGCCTGCGCATTCTTCACAATTTGCTTCTGGTAGGCCTTGAAGCCGGGCTGGAGCGCCTCGTGGAAGGCCACCGCCTTGGCGGCCACAATGTGCATGAGCGGGCCGCCTTGAATGCCGGGGAAGACTTGGGAGTTAATTCCCTTGGCGTAGGCCTCCTTGCAGAGAATGAGGCCCCCGCGCGGCCCGCGCAGCGTCTTGTGGGTGGTGGACGTCACCACTTCGGCCAGAGGCACCGGCGAGGGGTGCTCTCCCGCGGCCACCAGGCCCGCGATGTGCGCCATGTCCACCACCATCGCGGCACCGACAGCGTCCGCCACCTCGCGGAAGGCGGGGAAGTCCAGGGTGCGGGAGTAGGCCGAGGCGCCCACCACCACCACCTTGGGGCGGGCTTCCAGGGCCAGCCGGCGCACCTGCGCCATGTCAATGCGCTCCGTCTTCGGGTCGAGCCCGTAGTGCACCACGCGGTACAGCTTCCCCGAGAAGTTGAGGGACATGCCGTGGGTGAGGTGGCCCCCGGAGTTGAGGTCCAAGGAGAGGAGGGTGTCTCCGGGTGCCATGAGGGCCATGTAGGCCGCCATGTTGGCCTGGCTTCCGGAATGCGGCTGGACGTTGACGGCCTCGGCGCCGAAGAGCTGCTTGGCCCGAGAAATGGCCAGGGACTCGACGACGTCCACCACCTCGCAGCCGCCGTAGTACCGCCGGCCGGGGTAGCCCTCGGCGTACTTGTTGGTGAGGGTGGAGCCCGCGGCCTCCAGCACCGCGGTGCTGACGAAATTCTCCGAGGCGATGAGCTCCAGGCCGTCGGCCTGGCGCTCCGTCTCGCGGCGGATGAGTTCAAAAATTTCCGAGTCGACGTGGGCCAGGCTGGAGGCGGTGTCCATAGAAAGGGGGGCGACTCTACCCCGGAGGCGCGACGGCGCTCTTCAAGCAGAAGGAGGGGCTACTTGAAGCGCTTGAAAATGAGGACGGCGTTGGTGCCCCCGAAGCCGAAGGAGTTGCTGAGGACGGCATTCACCCGGACTTCCCGCGGCGTGTTGGGCACGTAGTCCAAGTCACATTCCGGGTCGGGCGTGGTGTAGTTGGCCGTCGGGGGGATGACGCCCCGGGCCAGCGCCAGGGTACTCACCACCGCCTCGGCGCCGCCGGCCGCGCCCAGCATGTGGCCGGTCATGGACTTGGTGGAGCTCACCATGAGTTTCTTGGCGTGCGCGCCGAACACCGTCTTGATGGCCTTCGTCTCGTTGGCGTCGTTGAAGGGCGTCGAGGTGCCGTGGGCGTTGATGTAGCCGATGTCCTCCGGAGCCAGCCCGGCGCTCCTTCAGCGCCAGCCGCATGCAGCGCGCGGCGCCCTCGCCCTTCCGGCGCAGGCTGCGTCTCATGGAAGGCATCCGAGTTGGCGCCATAGCCCACCACCTCGGAGAGAATGTTGGCCCCGCGCCGTTTGGCGTGCTCCAGCTCCTCGAGCACCACCACGCCGGCGCCCTCGCCCATGACGAAGCCGTCCCGGTCCTTGTCGAAGGGGCGGCTCGCGCCGCTCGGGTCGTCGTTGCGGGTGCTGAGAGGCCTTCATCACCGCGAAGCCGCCGATGGAGAGCGGGGTGATGGAGGCCTCGGCGCCGCCGGCGATGGCGGCGTCGGTCTCGCCAATGCGGATGGACTTCACCGCCTCACCAATGGCGTGGGCGCTGGTGGAGCAGGCCGACACCGGAGACCAGTTGGGGCCCTTGGCGCCGAAGCGGATGCTCACCAGGCCGGGGGCCATGTTAATAATCATCTGCAGGATGAAGAAGGGCGAGATGCGGTCAAAGCCCTTCTCCAGCGCCCGCTTGTGCTGCTCCTCGAGCGAGCCGATGCCGCCAATCCCGAGCCGAGAATGACGGCCACCTTCTCGGCCTCGTAGCCATTCGGCTTGTCCACCCCAATCGGGTAGCCCGCTCTCGCGCATGGCCATCTCCGAGGCGGCCACCGCGTACTGGGCGAAGAGGTCCATCCGTCGAGACTCGCGGCGGTCCATCCCCCAGGCCTCGGCGGTGAAGTCATGCACCTCGCCGGCAATTCGCGCCGAGAGCTCGCTGGCGTCGAATTTGGTAATGGGGCCGACGGCCGACTTCCCGGTGAGCAGCCCAGACCATGTCTTCTCCGTCCCCGTGCCGAGGGCGGTGATGAGGCCGGTACCGGTTATGACGATGCGGCGGGAAGCCACGACGCGCGTCCGACGAGCCTACTTCTTGTGCGTGTTGATGTAGTTGATGGCGTCCCCGACGGTCTTGATGTTCTCCGCTTCCTCGTCGGGAATCTCCACCTCGAATTCCTCTTCCATCGCCATGACCAGCTCAACGATGTCGAGGCTGTCCGCCCCGAGGTCTTCGATGAACGACGACTCCGGCTTAATCTCATCCTCGCCCACCCCCAGCTGGTCGGCGATGATGGACTTGACCTTCGCCTCGATATGCGCTCGTCGACATGTCGTTGCCTCCGGTACCGCGGTCCTCCGAAAAAAGCAGCGTCGGCGAGGACCCGTTCTCGGCCGGCGCGTATAACAGGCAGCCCTGCTACATGTACATGCCGCCGTTCACCTTCAGTACTTCGCCCGTGGTGTAAGAGGCCGCATCACTGGCCAAGAAGAGCACGCTGGCGGCCACCTCGTCTGCTGTACCGAGCCGCCCCAGCGGAATCGACTCCAAAAGCCGTGGTCCGCAGGGCCGCGTCCATTTTCGCCGTCATGTCCGTGTCGATGAAGCCCGGAGACACGGCATTGACGCGAATGTTACGGCTGGCCAGCTCCCGCGCCAGTGCTTTGGTGAGGCCCACCAGCCCCGCCTTGCTCGCGGCGTAGGCCGCCTGGCCGGCGTTCCCCATCTCCCCCACCACCGAGACGAGGTTGATGATGGCGCCGGAGCGCTGCTTCATCATCGGCCGCGCCGCGGCGCGCATCAGCGCGAAGGCGCCCTTAAGGTTGGTGTTGAGCTGCTTGTCCCAGTCCTCGTCCTTGAGGCGCATGGAGAGCCCGTCGATGGCCACGCCGGCGTTGTTGACGAGGACGTCCAGCCGGCCGTGCTTCTTGACGACGTCCTCCACGGCCCGGGCACAGGCCGCGGTGTCCGCCACGTCAAACTTCACCGCCGAGGTTTGGCCGCCGGCGAGCCGCACCGTCTCCTCGGCGGCGGCGTCGTTGCCGGCGTAGGTGAGCACCACCGTGGCACCGGCCCTGGCGAAGGCCACCACGCACGCGCGCCCAATGCCGCGGGAGCCGCCCGTCACCAGCACCACCTTGGAGGAGAAGTCCCCCACGGGCCTAGCCCTTCCCTTGCACGGCGGCGAGCGCCTTTTGGAGGGAGGCCACGTCCTCGACGTTGAGGACTTCCATGCCCTTGAGGGTGCTGCGCGCAAGCCCACTGAGGACGCGTCCCGGGCCGAGCTCTACCAGCCGCGTCACCCCGGCCGAGGCCATGGCGGACAGGCACTCCACCCAGCGCACCGGCGCCGTCACCTGCTGCAGAAGCAATGGCACGACGCGCGTCCTGTCCGCGTTGGGCGTCGCCTCGACGTTGCTCACCACCGGGACTTTCATCTCCTGCACCTGCACCGCCTGCAGCACGGTGCGCAGCTTCGGCACCACCGGCTGCCATGAGGGCGCAATGGAAGGGGGCCGAGACGTTGCAGGGGCACCACGCGCTTCGCGCCGGCCTCCTTGAAGCGCGGCAGCGCGCGCTCCACGGCACGGGCGTGCCCGGCCACCACCGTTTGCTCGGGGGTGTTGTAGTTGGCGGGCGAGAGGACGTCGCCCTCGGCCGTCTCGGCGCACACCCGGGCGACGCTCGCGGGCGTCGAGCCCCAGCACCGCGGCCATGGCCCCCTCCCCCTCGGGGACGGCCTCCTGCATGAAGAGGCCGCGGGCGCGGACGGCGCGCGCCGCGTCGGCCAGGCCGAAGGCTCCGGCGGCAACCAGGGCCGAGTACTCCCCCAGGGAGTGCCCGGCCACGTGGCTTGGGCCCTCGGCGCGGGCGCTCCACACGGCGTGGGCAGCCAGGGAGACGGCCAGAATGGCCGGCTGGGCGTTGGCGGTGAGGGTGAGCTCCTCCGCCGGGCCGGTGAAGCACTTCAGCGGAGAGCTTTTCAGAGAGGGCGTCGTCGACGGCCGAAAACACGGCGCGCGCTTCGGGGAAGGCGTCGGACAGCGCCTGGCCCATCCCCACCGCCTGACTGCCCTGGCCCGGGAAGAGAAACGCGGTGCCCATGGAAGGCTACCAGCGCACCAGCGCACTGCCCCAGGCCATCCCGGCGCCGATGGACATCATCGCAATAATGTCCCCCTTGTGGAGCCGGCCCGCGCGGTTGGCCTCGTCGAGCGTAATGGGCAGCGAGGCGGAGGAGGTGTTTCCGTAGCGGGCGATGTTGAGAAAAATTTTCTCCATGCGGAATGCCGAGGCGTTCCAGCACCGACTCAATAATTCTGAGGTTGGCCTGGTGGGCGATGATGTGGTCCACCGAGTCCGTGGACATGCCGTTGGCCGCCAGCGCCTCCAACACCGCCTCGGGGAGCGCCCGGACGGCGTACTTGTAGACTTCCCGCCCTTGCATGGAGACTTTGTTTTGCTTCTTGGCGAGGACCTCCGCCGACTGCGGGTACTTGCTGCCGCCGCCGGGAATACACAGCGACTCGGCGACGGAGCCGTCCGTGTGCAGGTGGGTACTGAGTAAGCCGCGGTCTGGGTCGTCGGAGGGGCCGACCACCATCGCCCCCGCGGCGTCGCCAAACAGGACGCAGGTGTTGCGGTCCGTCCAGTCAATGAGGCGGCTCAACAACTCGACGCCCACCACCAGCGCCCGGCGGACTTTCCCCGTCTGGATGAATTGGTCGGCAATGGCCAAGGCGTAGAGGCTCCCGGCGCACGCCGCGGAGACGTCGAAGGCGAAGGCGTGTTTGGCGCCGAGCTTGTGCTGGACGAAGGCCGCACAGGAGGGCATGGGCATGTCCGGGGAGATGGTGCCCACCACAATCATGTCCACTTCATCGGCCCGGGTGCGCGCCATTTCCAGGGCGCGCACGCACGCCTTGACGGCCATGTCCGAGGTGAGCTCCCCCTCGGCGGCGATGCGGCGCTCCCGAATTCCGGTGCGCTCGAGAATCCAGGTGTCCGAGGTCGCGACCAACTTCTCGAGGTCGTGGTTATTCAGCACCTTCTCGGGTGCGTAGGCCCCGGTGCCGAGAATGTGCGTCCGAACCACCGTCTTTCCCTTTCCTCCCCCTTACGGCCCCAACGTGCTGTCTCTCGTACCCTCAAATGGGCGTCGGTGTCTTCCCTTTCGGACGCTTTGACGGCTCGCGTCGAAACGCCGTGCGCTTGGCGACGTGAGCGCTGCAGGCGACGCGGCGCTCCGCCGAATCCGTCTCCACTGTCCGGGGCCGCACGGGGCCAGGCCTTCTTCGAGGCCTCGGGCCTCCTGACAGAAGAAGGCCCGACGAGGGCTTGGGGGGGCTACTCGACTTTGACGACTTCGCGGCCCTTGTAGAAGCCGCAGGCCGCGCAGGCGCGGTGCGGGAGCACCGGCTCCTTGCACTTCGGGCAGGCGATGACTTGCACCGCCACCTTGAGGTTGCTGTTCGCGGCCCGGCGCCGGTTGCGCCGCATGCTCGAAGTCCGCTTTTTGGGAACGCCCATGTCCGTCGATGCTCCTAATTCAGCTTGATGTCTTTAAGGGCGGCGAGCCGCGGGTCGACCCGCCTGTTCTCGCAACCACACGCCGCTTCGTTGAGATTCTGGCCGCACATGCCGCACAGGCCCCGGCAGTCCTCGCGGCAAACCGCCTGCATGGGCAGCGCCAGCAATACCTGCTCGCGGAGGATGGGGTCCAGGTCAATCGTCTTCCCCTGGTAGGTGTCGAGGTCCGCCTGGTCGAGCTCGAAGCTGCCGCTCGAGTCCGAGTCCGGCTCGTCCGCCTTCTCTTCCTCGCTGGGCCGCTCGCGCTTTGCCTCCGCCTGGACGAGGTTGAGGGTGAAGCGCACCGGCACCGTGAGGGCGACGTCCGTCGCGCAGCGCTTACACGGTGCCGAGACGGGCACGTCGACACTCCCCTCGAGGAGGACGCCTCCGGCGGTGCGCAACAAGGACGCCTGGAGCGTCGCCGGTGCCCGGGCGCGGAAGTCGCCCCGCGCCGCGTCAGCGAGGACGTCCGCCAGAAAGGGCTGGGCCAGGGGCTCGGTGAGTTTGAGTCCACCTTCCCGAATCTGCTCGACTTGGACAACCATGGGGGAAACCGCGCCGCAGGGAGAAAACCGTCCCTGGCGGAAAAGGGCGGCGCACCTTAGGGTGGGGGGTAGCGCCTGTCAACGGTGGGGCCGTCGCCAGGCCGCCGCGGTTGCGACACCAAAGCGTCACCGGCTCCGTGGGTGGCGTCTGCTACGAGAGCGCCTTCGCCGAGGAGTCGAGCACCTCCCCCTCGTCCAGAGTTTTTCGGGAAGCGAGCCTGTCACGTGTCACGGATTCTCATCGTCGAGGACGAGCAGGACCTGGCCCATCTGCTCACCTACAACCTGACGGCCGCCGGCTACGAGACGGAAGTCACTCACACCGGGGCCGCCGCGCTGGCCAAAGCCAAGAGCTTCAAGCCGGAGCTGGTGCTGTTGGACCTCATGCTGCCGGACCTCCCGGGCAGCGAAGTGCTGCGGCTGGTGAAGGAAGACCCCGCGCTCCGGCGCACCGCGGTGGTGATGGTGACGGCCAAAGGCCAGGAGCAGGACCGCGTCCAGGGCCTGGAGATGGGGGCCGATGACTATGTGGTGAAGCCCTTCAGTGTGCGGGAGCTCATCCTCCGGGTGAAGGCCGTCCTCAGGAGAATGGCCTCGGACTCCGAGGGCTCGAGCGCGCTCGCCGCCGGCACCATCCAGCTTGACCCAGCGCGGCACGAGGTGCGCGTGGCCGACACCGAGGTGGCCCTCACCGCGCTTGAATTCCGCCTCCTCAAAACTCTGCTCGAGCGCCCAGGGCGAGTCCAGACGCGCGAAGTGTTGCTCTCCGACGTCTGGGGCATCGAGGCGGAAATTACCACGCGCACCGTCGACACCCACATCAAGCGGCTCCGTGAGAAGCTGGGGGCGGCTGGTGAGGTCATCGAGACGGTGCGAGGAGTCGGCTACAAGTTGTCCAGCCCCGACCGCGAAGCGTGACGGTGGGTGGCGCAGCACGGCGAGGCGCCGTTGTGGCGCTGGCGTCCGCGTGTCCGGGGCTGACCGCCGCCCTCGTCTCCGGCCTGGCCGCAGGGCCCACCACTGGACTTTTGGTCGGCCTGGCCACGGCGGCCGTCGGCGCGGGGGTGGCGCTTCTCCTGGACATCAACCGAGTCCGCTCGCTGCAATTGGAAGCCAGCGCGGCCGCCGGGCGCGAGCGCGCCACGCAGCTGGAGCGGGACTCGGCGGCCTACGAGGAGCGTGTGCTGGCCGCGGCCCTGGAGGGCATCGCCGACGGGGTGTGGATTACGGACGCCACCGGCGCCGTGGTGCGCCACAACGCCGCACTGCGCCGGCTCCTCGACGCCGGCCAGGAGGTGGTGGGCAAGCGTCCTCTCTTCCTCGTCCGCAAAGGCGAGCTCCACGAGGCGGTGCTGCGGGCCTGCGCCGGCGGGGCCTCCTCCGTGCTGGAAGTCGTCATGGAGGGCTCGCGCCCCCGCGTCCTCGAGGTGCAGGTGGCGTCCTTGGGCGGCGGGCTGCCAGGGAGCGCCGCCGTCTTCCGCGACGTCACCGAGCTCAAGCGCCTGGAGCGCGTGCGCCAGGACTTCGTGGCCAACGTCTCCCATGAGTTGCGCACCCCCATCGCCGCCATTCTCGGCTACGCCGAGACGCTGCAGTCCGGCGCGCTCTCGGACACCGTCCACGGCCCGCAGATGGTGGACATTATCCACCGCCAGTCCGAACGACTGAGCGAGCTGGTAACCGACTTGCTCGAGCTGTCGCGCCTGGACGCAGGCGAGCGGCCGCTCACCGTGGGCTCCGTGGCGGTGGGGGACGTCGTGGCGCGCGCCGCCGAGGCCGTCGAGCCACGGGCGAGCGCGAAGCACATTAAAATTACCCACCACGTGGACGCCGGGCTGGCCGCCCGGGGCGAGGCCAAGGCGCTCGAGCAGGTGCTCGTCAACCTCCTCGACAACGCGGTGAAGTACACCCCCGAGGGCGGCTCGGTGGAGCTCACCGCCAGACACGAGGCGTCGCGCGTGGAGCTCTCGGTGCGCGACACCGGCCTCGGCATCGAGGCCAAGCACCTGCCGCGCCTCTTCGAGCGCTTCTACCGCGTGGACCGCGGGCGGAGTCGGGAGATGGGGGGGACGGGCCTCGGCCTCAGCATTGTCCGCCACCTCGTGTCGGCCATGGGCGGGGACGTCCGCGTCCAGAGCCAGCTCGGCATGGGCAGCACCTTCACCGTCACGCTGACGGAAGGTTAAGGGCTGGACTTTCGAGGGGTTTTCCCAAGCCTCCGCGCGCGGGCCAGTCCGGCTTTGGACTACACTTCAAGCGGCTCCGAGGTCTACGTCCATGCGGGTCGCCATCCTCGCCGACATCCACGGGAACCTACCCGCCTGCGAGGCGGTACTACAGGACGTGGCCCACCACGGCGCGGACGTGGTGGTGGCCGCCGGGGACTTGGCGCTTCGGGGCGCGCACCCGCGCGAGACGGTGGAGCTCCTCCTCTCCCGCTGCCACGCGCTCCTCATTGGCAACACCGACGCCTACATCGCCGGCGTCTACTTGGGGGGCGCGTACCGCGAGCGCGAGCACTGGAAGACGGAGCTCCTGGCCTGGACGCGCGAGCAACTGGGGCCGGAGCTCATCCAAAAACTGGGAGAGCTTCCCTTCAGCGTCCGCTACACGCCGCGCCGGGGGCAGGACCTCTACATTTGCCACGCCAACCCGCGAAACCTCGAGGACTCGCTCGAGCCCACCCTGGACGAGGCGACGCTGCGGCGCTTCATGGCCCACCTCGACGCGGCGGCGTGTGCCTTTGGACACCTGCACTTCCCCTACCGCCGAAGGCTGGGGCGCATGCTGCTGGCCGACGTCGCCTCGGCCGGCATCCCCCGGGACGGCGACGCCCGGGCGGCCTACGGCGTCTTCACCTGGACGCCCCGAGGCTGGCGCGTCCAAATACGCCGCGTCCGCTACGCCGTCCGGCAAACCACCCAGGCGTTGTTGGCCCGCCGAGTCCCGGGCGGGCCACTCCTCGTCCACAAGCTGTTGGAGGCGCGCTACCGGCACCACGGAGCCCTGCAGGAAGCGGCGCGGCGGCACTCGGGCCTTCCCCCGCCGGGGCCGGTGCGCCTTCTGCCCGCAGCCCCTCCCGAGACGGCGTCGGGCCTCGAGGACAGCCACCCGGAGCCGCCTGAGTCCAGTGACTCGGGAGAGCACCCGGCGGCGGCAGAGCCAGAAGAGGCCCTTGTCGCGGACCCGCCCGCGGGCATGCGCTAAAGCGTGGGCGCAACGCGAGTGTCCGCACCCTTCTCCTTCCGCGGGCCGGAGGCCCGGCAATTCCGGCGTTTCCTCTTCTCGCGCCTCTTGTCCATTCTCGTCCTGGAGATGACGTCCGTGGCCGTGGGGTGGCAGGTGTACGCCCTCACCCACGCGCCACTCTCCTTGGGCCTCGTCGGCCTGGCGCAGTTTCTCCCGGCGCTGGGCCTCACCTTGCCCGCGGGCGACGTGGCCGACAGGGTGGACAGAAAGCGCATTGTGCTTCTGTGTCATGCCCTCTTCGGGGCGGTGGCCCTGGCCCTGGGACTGGCTGGGCTTTCGGGCTCGCCCTCGGTGGGGGCCATTTACGCCGTCCTCGTGCTGCTCGGCTCGGCGCGCGCCTTCAACGCCCCGGCGGGACAAGCCCTCATGCCGTCCTTGGTGGCGCGGGAGCACTTCGCGAGCGCGGTGGCCATCAACTCCTCCGTCCTTAAAGTGGGCACCATTGCCGGCCCCTCGTTGGGCGGGCTCCTCTACGCGCTGGTGGGCAATGCCGAACCGGTTTACTTCCTCGCGGCCGCCTTGGCGGTAGTGGACGTGGGCGTGCTGTTTCTCTTGCGGCCCGGGGCCCAGGGCAAAGAGAAGCGGGCCGCCTCCTGGGCCACGGTGCTGGCCGGCGTGCGCTACGTCTGGGCCAACAAAGTCATTTTGGGCTGCATCTCCTTGGACCTCTTCGCCGTGCTGCTCGGCGGCGCGGAGGCGCTCATGCCCATTTTTGCCCAGGACGTCCTTCGGACGGGCCCCTTTGGGCTGGGCCTCTTGCGGAGCGCCCCTTCCGTCGGCGCGGGCCTCATGGGCGTGTGGCTTGCCCGCCGGCCGCTCAAGCGACGGGCCGGGCCCACCATGCTGGCCGGCGTGGCGCTCTTCGGCTTGGCCACGGTGGGTTTCGGCCTGTCGCGCGTGTTTGTCCTCTCCTTGGCCTTTCTTGTCGTCATGGGGGCGGCGGACATGGTGAGCGTCTTTGTCCGGCTGACGCTCGTCCAAATCTCCCCGCCACCGGAAATGCGGGGCCGTGTGAATGCCGTCAACATGCTGTTTATTGGCGCGAGCAACGAGCTCGGGGAATTCGAGTCCGGCCTCACCGCCCAGTGGTTTGGGGCGGTGAAGGCGGCCGTCTTGGGCGGCGTGGGGACGCTGTTGGTGGTGGCGCTGTGGCTGAAGCTGTTTCCGGGACTGGCCAGCGTGGACAGCCTGCCCACCGGCGAGGCAGCGCCCACACCGTCCGAGGCCGCGGCGCAAGCGTCCGTGGAGATGTCCCCGGGCGTCGGCCCCTAGGGCGTCGCCGGCGCTACCTCCGGGCGGCAGCCGTGCAACGGCGGCGCACAACTCCGCGGACACTCAAAGGGTTCACCTGGCCGTCACAACGCCGTCACACACCGCTGGGTACGTAGCCCGCGCCGGAGTCGCTTCGTCTTCTCCCGTTCCTCCTTTTTTACGCCGTCTCTCGCTCTTAAGACACCCCTCCCCCGGAGTGACCATGAAGAAGCTCTGCCTTGCCCTGGTGTTGGCCGTCGCGGGGGTTGCCCTCGCGCAAGGGAGCCTGCTCATTAATGGCGCAGGCGCCACCTTCCCCTACCCGCTCTATTCAAAGTGGTTCAACGAGTACAACAAGCTCTTCCCCAACCTTAAAGTTCAACTACCAGTCCATTGGCAGCGGCGGCGGCATCAAGCAAATTACGGAGAAGACGGTGGACTTCGGCGCGAGCGACGCGCCCCTCTCCGACGAGGAGCTGGCCAAGGCGCCGGGGCTGCTCAACCTCCCCACCGTCCTCGGCTCGGTGGTGGTGGCCTACAACCTCCCCGGCGTCACGGCGCTCAACCTCTCCGGGAGCTCGCTGGCCGGCATTTTCCTCGGAAGCATTACCAAGTGGAATGACGCGGCCATCGCCAAGGACAACCCCGGGGCGAAGCTTCCGGACGCGGCCATTGCCGTGGCCGCGCGGTCCGACGGCTCGGGCACCACCTACGTCTTCACCGACTACCTGGCCAAAGTGTCGCCGGCCTTCAAGGCCAAGGTGGGCGTCGGGAAAAGCGTCAAGTGGCCCGTGGGCCTGGGTGGAAAGGGCAATGAGGGTGTCACCGGCCTGGTGAAGGCCACCCCGGGCGGCATTGGCTACGTCGAGCTCGCCTACGCCGTCCAAAACCAGCTCGCCGTCGCTGCCATCCAAAATGCGGACGGCGTCTTCGTGAAGCCCAGCATCGAGGCCACCTCGGCCGCGGCGGCCGGCGTGGCCTGCCCGACGACTTCCGCGTCTCCATCACCAACGCGCCGGGCAAGAACGCCTACCCCATCTCCAGCTTCACCTACCTCCTCGTCTACAAGGACCAAAGCAACAAGGAGAAGGGCACCGCAGTCATCGACTTTCTCAAATGGGCGGTGACGGACGGCGAGAAGATGGCCGCGGCCCTCTACTACGCTCCCTTGCCGTCCGCAGTACAGACGAAGGTGCTGGCGAAAATCGCCACCCTGACGGTACAGGGGGCGATGCCCAGTGCCAGAAAGTAGGGCCACGACAATCGACGCTGCAGCACCGAGGGTTAAACGGCCGCAGTCCGCCTCCACCAGCCGCGAGGCGGCGGGGGACCGGCTGTACTACGGCGTCCTCTGGGTGCTGGGCTTCTTCGTCTTGGTGGTGGCCGGGCTCATCGTCCTCAACCTGAGCCTGGTCTCCCGGCCGCTCTTCAAGGTGGAGTCCATTTGGGACTTCGTCCGCGGAGATGACTGGGACCCGGTGACGCAGAAATTTGGCGCACTGCCCTTCATCTACGGCACCATTGTCACCAGCCTCGTCTCCATTGTCGTGGCGGTGCCCGTGGCCGTGGGCCTGGCGCTCTTCATTACCCAGTTTGCCCACAAGCGTCTGGCCCCTCTTCCTCTCCATTCCGGTGGAGCTCCTGGCGGCCATTCCCTCCGTCGTCTACGGACTCTGGGGGCTCGCCGTCCTCGTCCCGTGGCTTCGCACCTCGGTGGAGCCCTTCCTGGGGAAGGTGCTCGGGTTTCTGCCCTTCTTCCAGGGGCCACCCATTGGCTTTGGCTACCTGGCCGCGGGACTCGTCCTGGCCGTGATGATTTTGCCCACCATTGTCTCCGTCTCCGCGGAGGTGATGAAGACGACGCCCGAAGCCCAGCGCGAGGCGGCGCTGGCGCTCGGCGCCACCACGTGGGAGTCCGTGACGTGGTCCGTCCTCCCGCACAGCCGGGCGGGCATTCTCGGGGCGTGCCTCCTCGGCCTGGGGCGGGCGCTCGGGGAAACCATGGCCGTCACCATGCTCATTGGGAATTCGCGCAACATTAGTTGGTCGCTGTTTGCGCCGGGCTACAGCCTCCCGGCGGTCATCGCCAACGAGTTTGCCGAGGCCACGGACGACGTCCACATCGGCGCGCTGGCGGCCTGCGGACTCATTCTCTTCGTCATCACCTTCCTCCTCAACGCCGCGGCCCGCTGGCTGGTGACGGCGGTGCAGAAGGGGCCATCCCGGGTGTCGACGTGAGACGCTTCGCCTTTCGCCGCTTCATGAATGTGGCGATGACGGTCCTCTGCGGCGTGGCGCTGGTGGCGGCCTTCATCCCACTCACCAGTGTCCTCTACCTCGTCATTAGTAAGGGCGGGGCGGGCCTCTCCTGGGACTTCTTCACCGCGTTGCCGAAGCCCGTGGGGGAGCCCGGCGGTGGCATTGGCAACGCCCTCGTCGGGACGCTGTACATGGTTGGCCTGGCGTGCATCTTCGGGCTTCCGGTGGGCGTCGGGGCGGGCGTGTTTCTCGCCGAGCGCGGAGACGGCACGGTGGGCCGGACGGTGCGCTTCATTGCCGAAGTCCTCTCCGGCGTGCCGAGCATTGTCATCGGCATTGTGGCCTACGCCATGGTGGTGGTGCCCATGCGCCACTTCTCGGCGCTGGCCGGCTCCGTGGCGCTGGCCATCATGATGGTGCCCTACCTGGCCATTTCCACGGAGGAGCTCATCCGGGTGGTACCGGGCTCGCTCCGCGAAGCGTCCTTGGCGTTGGGCGTGACAAATTGGAGGACGAGTCTCCTCGTCATTTTGCGGACGGCCATGGGGGGGGTTGTCACGGCGTGTTTGCTCGCCGTGGCGCGGGTGGCGGGCGAGACTGCCCCGTTGCTATTCACCGCGCTCAACAACCAGTACTGGAACCTGAGTCCAAGTCAGCCCACGGCCTCCCTCACGGTGGCCATTTATAACTACGCCATTAGCCCTTACGAGGACTGGCACGCCAAGGCCTGGACGGCGGCGCTCGTCCTCCTCATGCTGGTGGGTCTCCTCAACCTGGCTTCGCGGGTGCTGACGCGAAACCGCTTGAAGGGTGCCATATGAATGCCCTCGCCTCCCCGACTCCGGCCAACGCGCCCCCCTCGCCCGCCGAGACCCACGCGCCAGCCAAGGTGGAGGTGCAGAACCTCAACGTCTGGTTTGGGAAAAACCACGCGGTGAAGGACACCTCGTTGGCCGTCCTCTCGCACACCGTGCTGGCCGTCATTGGCCCCTCGGGCTGCGGCAAGTCCACTTTTTTACGCGCGCTCAACCGCATGCATGACTTGGTGCCCGCGGCGCGCGTCACCGGCAAAGTCTTGGTGGACGGACAGGACCTCTACACCCGCGAGGTGGACCCGGTGCTGCTTCGCCGCCGGGTGGGCATGGTGTTTCAACGGCCCAACCCCTTCCCCACCATGTCCATCGAGGGCAACGTCGCCTCCGGCCTCGTCCTCAATGGCATTCGTGGCCACCACCGCGAGGTGGTGGAGAAGTCCTTGCGCAAGGCGGCCCTCTGGGACGAGGTGAAGGAGAGGCTCGGGCACGCGGCCACCTCCCTCTCCGGCGGCCAGCAGCAGCGGCTCTGCATCGCCCGGGCCCTGGCCATCGAGCCCGAGGTGCTGCTCATGGACGAGCCGGCCAGTGCGCTCGACCCCATCGCCACGGCCAAAATTGAGGAGCTCATCCACGAGTTGAAGGAGCACTACACCATCATCATCGTCACCCACAGCATGCAGCAGGCGGCCCGCGTCTCGGACCACACCGCCTTCTTCTACATGGGGGAGCTGGTGGAGATGGGGCCGACGGAGCAAATATTTACCAACCCGAAGGAACGCCGCACGGAAGACTATGTCACCGGAAAGTTCGGCTAAGTCGCCCATCGCTCACACCGACAAGGCTTTCGAAGCGGACCTCCGGGAGGTGCGCGAGAAGCTCCTGGTGATGGGGGGCAAAGTCGAGGACCAGATTGCGAAGAGCATGCGGGCCCTCACCGAGCGCGACTCGGAGCTCGGGGAGCAGGTGATGGAGGGGGACCTCGAAGTCAACCGGCTGGAAGTCGACATCGACGACCTCTGCCGGCGCATTCTCGCCCTGCGCCAGCCCGCGGCCAGTGACTTGCGGCTCATTACGACGGGCCTCAAAATTGTGACCGACTTGGAGCGCATTGGGGACGAGGCAGTCAACATTGCCGAGCGCGCCATCGAGCTCAACCAGGCCCCGCCGCTCGCGCCCTACGTCGACTTGCCCCGCCTCGCCGAGCTCGCCCAGGAGCAGGTGAAAAAGGCGCTGGACGCCTTCGTCCGCGCCGACCCCGTCACCGCAGAAGAGGTCCTCCAGAACGATGACCAGCTGGATGACCTCTTCGTGAAAATATTCAACGAGCTCCTCGGCTTCATGATGGAGGACTCGCGCACCATCCGCCGGGCCACGGCGCTCGTCTCCATCTGCAAGTACTTGGAGCGCATCGGCGACCACGCGATGAATGTCGCGGAGATGGTCATCTACATGGTGCGCGGGACGGACGTCCGTCACCCGAAGAGCCGCGCCATTCCCGTCTAGTCAACTCCCGTCGGCCGCGCAGCGGGAGACGCACCCACTCAACCGGCGCGCGGGCCCTTGGCCCCGAGCAGCCGCTCGAGCCTTGCAAAGGCTCGGTCCAAGTCCGGCACGTCCGTGAGGACGGCCAACAGCGGGTCCGTCTTAAGTTTTTCCATCCGCTCGACAGCCGTGTAGGCGGTGAAGTCTCGCGGGCCGAGGCGCGCTGTCACCTCACTCCAGCGGAGCGGCATGGAGACGGGGACGCCTGGGAGCGGCCGCACTGAGAAGGGGGCCACCAGAAGCTTTCCGCGGCCATTCTGGAAAGCGTCGAGGTAGACGCGGTCTCCCCGGGCACGCGGGTTTCGGGCGACGGTGGCCAAGGCGGGGTAGCGCCGCACCAGCACCTCACTCAACAGCTGCGCCAGGGCGACGCTGGCCGGGTGCTCGAGCTGCCTTCCCAAGGGAAGCAGCACGTGGAGCCCGCTGCTTCCCGTCGACTTGACGTAGGCCTTGAGCCCGAGCTCGGTGCAGAGCTTCCGCGCGGCGAGGGCCAGCGTGACGACGTGGGTAAACGGAGCCTGCTTCGGGTCGAGGTCCAGAATGCACCAGTCCGGCCTGTCCAGCGTGGCGACGCGAGCGCTCCACACGTGCAAGGGAATGGCAGCCAGGTTGGCCAAATAGGCCAGGGTGTCCGCGTCGTCGCAGACGAAGCAGCGCTCCTGCCCCTCGTCCCCCTCCAGCACTTCCGTGCGCACCCAGGACGGCGTGTGGGCCGGCGCGTGCTTCTGGAAAAACGCATGGCCCGTGAGGCCATCCGGCCAGCGCTCGACGGCCAGGGGACGGTCACGGAGGTAGGGCAGCGCCCAGGGAGAAATGGCCAGCGCGTAGCGGACGAGGTCCCCCTTGGTGAAGCCGTCGTCCGGGAAGAGCACCTTCTCCGGCCGGGTGAAGCGCTGGGGCGGGGGTTTGGTTGCCACAGCCCTGTTGCGCTTCTGACGGGACCTGGCGGCCATGCGGGGGTGGCGCTACCTTACGCCCACCATGGCGGCGCGTGCGATTGGCTCGGGGACCATCTCCTTCGGGCTCGTGAACATCCCGGTGAAGGTGTACGCGGCGACGGAATCCGCCGTCCGCATCTCCTTCAATCAGCTCCACGACAAGTGCAAGTCGCGCTTGCGGCAGCAAATGTATTGCCCCGTCGATGACGAGGTGGTGCCGCGCGAGCACATTGTGAAGGGCTACGAGTTCGCCAAGGACCAGTACGTCCTGTTCTCGCCCGAAGAGCTCAAAGCCATCGAAGAGGAGTCCACGAAGCAGATGGAGATTTCGGAATTCGTCCCACTCTCCGCCGTGGACCCGCTCTACTTCGAGAACGGCTACTACTTAGGGCCAGACAAGGGCGCCGAGCGGCCGTACCGGCTTCTGGCCAAGGCCCTGGAAGAGAGCCAGCACGCCGCCGTGGCGCGCTACGCCAACCGCGGTCGCGAGGACTTGGTGCTCATCCGTCCCAAGGACGGCGGCCTCGTCATGGAGCAGCTGCGGTACTCGGACGAGCTCCGAAGCATGGCCGACGTGCCGCTGGGCACGGGCGACGTGAAGGGCGCCGAGCTTCAGCTCGCGCGCCAGCTGGTTTCCCAGCTGTCGTCCGAGACGTTTGACGCCAGCAAGTACCAGGACCGCTACCGCAACCGCCTGCGGGAAATTATTGAGCAGAAAATTAAGGGCGAGCCCGTCACCATTTCCACGCCGGAAGCGCCCTCGCCCCAAGTCATTGACCTCATGGAAGCCCTCAAGGCCAGCCTGGCGAAGAAGGGCGGCGTGCCGCCTTCCAAGGAGACGCCGGACGTGGTGGCTGGCCGAAAGCCGCCCAAGCACGCCGAGGAGAAGCCAGCGGCGGCAAAGAAGCGCGCAAAAGCTGTGAAGTAGAAAGCCCTTCCGCCGCCCAAGAGGCCGTCAGGGTTTGGGCGGCCGCACCATGCTGTCCATGAGACCCTCCAGCGCGGCCTCTGGGTCTTCACACCTCCCCGAGTGGACGGGCGACGTCTGAAGCATGGTGCTGCGCGGGGACACAAGCCAGTGCCAGCGCTCCTTCTGGGGAAGCTGGCCAATGGGCCCGGCCTCGCTGCCGCCGGCGCAAATGCGCGGCAGGGCCTCCAAATGCGTGCGCACCAGCCCCAAGTCCACTTCCGGGGCCAGGGCCAAGAGGCGCTCCTCGTCGAGCGCGACTTGGGCGCCGAGGAAGCCCCGGGAGAGGCAGTAGAGGAGGACGCCCGCGTTGATGAATTCCTCTCTGTCCACGCGCGGGACAATGCGGACGACGGCGTAGTCAAAGGAGCTGGGCACGGGCACGTTCCGCCTCCTGGACGAATGTCGCCGACGTTTTGAGACGCGCCTTGAGCCAGGCGAGGTACGCCGCACGCTGCGCCTCGGGGCGCTCGAAGCCCGGCTCCGGAATCAGCCACTCGTCTGGAAGGAGGCGGACGGTGCCCTCCAGGACTTCCTTCGTCAGCCTGTGGTGCAACTTCGCTTCGGCTGCACTAAGGCCCGTGGCCCAGGGCAGAAGCACGTGCTTTCCAATGGGGGGAAAGGCGCTGGTGATGCTCTTCTCGGCGTCCTTCCACGCGTGGTGAAAGTACAGCGCCGCCCCGAAGTCTATGGGCCAGAGGGCGTGGTGCCAGCAGAGAAGGTTTGGGTTTTTCGCCGTGCGGTCCACATTCAGGACGTAACCGTCGAAGCAGACGAGCTCCGAGGCCTCCTCCTCCGTGGGCGCAGGCCCGGCCACAGGGTCAAAGGTGATGGAGCCCGGGAGGTAATCCACGCCGAGGTTGAGGCCTGCGCTGGCCTTGAGAAGCGCACGTATTTCGCTGTCCGGCTCAGCGCGGCCAAGCTCGGGCTCGAGCTCCGCCAGGACGAGCTCCGGGACGTGAAACCCCAGCGCCCGCGCGAGCTCCCCGGCGAGGACTTCCGCAACGAGGGCCTTCGGCCCCTGCCCCGCGCCGCGAAACTTGAGGACGTACAGGCCTGCGTCGTCCGCCTCGACAATGGCCGGGAGCGAGCCCCCTTCGCGCAAAGGCGTCACATAGCGCGTGGCCGTCACCCGTCGAAGCACAAGGGACGCACTTACCACGGCTTGCCCTTCCTCCCGCGCGCCCCGCAGCGTCTCCACCACCCTCCGGGGGGAAGGGGGCCTGCTGGCCCACGCAGGGCCGGCTGTCAGCCTCCGCTGGTACTTTTTACCTGGTGAGAGACACGTCCCGAGAGCGCACCTACACGGTTGCGGACGCCGCGGCATTGCTGGGCGTCAGCGAAGCACGGGTGCGCTCCTTCGTCGCCGGGGGACTCCTCCCCGCGCACGGCGAGCCCGACGGACGGGCCTTCACCTTCCGGGACTTGGTGCTTCTCCGCTCCGCCAAGGGCCTCGCGGACGCCAAGGTGGCGCCACACCGCATCCGCGCCACCCTCCGGCGCCTCGGTGCGCAGCTCCCAGTGGGAGCCTCCGCCTCCAGCGTCGCGCTGGACACCGAGGGCCAGCGGGTGGTGGCACGCGATGGCTCCCAGGCTTGGGAGCCCGAGTCCGGCCAGGGCGTGCTCGAGCTCGAGGCCGGAGACGCCCGTGGTGCGACGGTGCATGCCTTGCGGACGCGGCCCGGGCCGGACGTGGACGTCCGCTTTCAACAGGCGCTGGCACTGGAAGACGTGGACCCCGCCAGCGCGGCCACGCTGTACGCCGACATTCTCCGGCAATGCCCGCGCCACGCCGACGCACACGTCAACCTAGGCAGGCTCCAGCACGCCGCCGGGCGACTCCCGGCTGCCGAAGCGCATTACCGCGCCGCCCTTGAGCTCGAACCCTCGGACGGCGTCGCCGCCTTCAACCTGGCGGTGGCCTTGGACGACATGGGCCGCAACGCCGACGCCCTCTCCGCCTACCACCAGGCGCTGGCCGCGGACCCACGGCTGGCCGACGCCCACTACAACCTCGCTCGCCTGCACGAGAGCCGCGGGGAGCGCGTCCTCGCGCTCCGCCACCTTAAAGAGTATCGCCACCTGGCGAGCTAAGTCCCCGACTCCTCACGCAAAGCCGCCGGGGGGGTGCCGGGCCCCGCCGAGGATGACTAGTCCTCTAAGTCGGAGGACTTCCATGCGTGCCTACCTCTTCATTCTTGGTGCCGCTCTTCTCCTTGTCGCTTGCAGCGAGCGAGACAGTCGGCCAGCGAAGGAAGTCGTCGCTCAGGCGAAGGGGGCCGCGGCGGACGCCAAGCAAACGGCGCAGGAAGCCGCAGCCTCGGTGAAGGCCACAGCCGAGGACGCGAAGCAGACGGCGGAGGTGGCCACGGCCAAAGCGGACCGCGCCATCACCGACACGGCCCAAAACGTGGCCAACGGCGTCCGCGAGCTCGGCGAGGGCGGCGTGGTGACGGGCCGGGTGGCAACATTCTCCGGCGTCCGCCTCGCGCTGCGGACGGAGACGAAGGGCCCGGACGTGCTCCGCGTGGATGAACGCACCCGCTACCTCCTGCACGGTGGCGCCCTCGGCCGGGCGGCCCTCCCCAGCGGGACGCGGGTGAAGGCCACCTACGTCGTCGAAGCCCAGGTGCCCGTCGCCACCGAGGTGGAAGTCCTCCACTAGCCTTGCAGTTCCCATGCCCCCGGGCTGTCCGCTAGCGTCGCCCGGCCCCGCTTTTAAAAAAGCGCGGGCGACGCCCGGAGGCCCGAGTCCATGAATCTCCCCGTCCAGCCTCCCATCTCGCCCATGCTGTCCAAGCTGGTGACGGAGTTGCCGGCCGCAGGAGACGTCCTCTTCGAGCCCAAATGGGACGGCTTTCGCACCATTGTGTTTCGCGACGGCGAGGAGGTGGAGCTCGGCAGCCGCAACGAGAAGCCCATGACGCGCTACTTCCCGGAGCTTCTCGGGCCACTCAAGGCCTCCCTGCCACACCGCTGCGTCCTGGACGGCGAAATTGTCATTGCTGGCCCTCGAGGGTTGGACTTTGACGCCCTCCTCAACCGCATCCACCCCGCGGACTCGCGCGTCCAGAAGCTGGCCAAGGAGACGCCGGCCTCCTTCGTGGCGTTTGACATGCTGGCCCTGGCCGAGGAGGACTTACGTCCCTTGCCCTTTTTCGAGCGGCGGCGGTTTCTGGAAATGGCGCTGGCCCAAGCCAAACCGCCGGTGCACGTTACGCCGGCCACACGGGACCGCGCATTGGCCGCGGAGTGGTTTGAGCGCTTCGAGGGCGCCGGGCTGGACGGCGTCATGGTGAAGCCGTTGAGCCTCCCCTACCTGGAAGGGAAGCGGGAAATGCTGAAGGTGAAGCACGCCCGCACCGCGGACTGCGTGGTGGCGGGTTTCCGCCTTTACAAGGGCACCGAGGACGTGGGCTCGCTGCTTCTCGGCCTCTACGACGAGGCCGGGACGCTGCACCACGTGGGCATTGCTTCGGGTTTCACCGCGGCCCGTCGGCGGGCGCTGGTGGGAGAGCTGGCTCCCTTGCGGACAAATGCGCGTGACAACCATCCCTGGCAGGCGTGGGAGACGCTGGCCGGAGAAACCGAGACACGCATGCCCGGCGCGCTGAGCCGCTGGAATGCCAAACGGGACTTGGGCTGGGAGCCGCTCCGGACGGAGCGCGTCGCGGAGGTGAGCTATGACCACCTCCAAGGAAACCGCTTCCGCCACGCCACGCACTTCCTCCGCTGGCGCGAGGACAGGGAGCCCCAAAGCTGCACCTACGCGCAGCTCGACGCCGTCGTCCCTGAGGAGCTCTCGCGGCTCTTCGGCTGAGTCCGTGTCGCCCATGGACGACTCTGGCCAGGACATACCCGGCATTCCCCTCGCGCCCCTCCCGCGCTGGCGGCGCTTCTTCGTCGTGTGTCTTCAAGTCGGGCTTCTGTCCCTCGCCTATGCCGCCTGGCTCGGCCTGGGAAGGGTTTGGAGACTCCCCTATCCGCCCGGCCTTCTGGCCATGCTGAGCCTGCTCGGGTTGCTGTTGCTCCGGGTGCTTCCGCTGTCCACCGTCCAGCAAGGGGCAGGCTTCCTGCTCCGGTACATTGGTTTGCTCTTCGTCCCGGTGTCCATTGGCGCCGTCCGGCAGCTGCCGGTGCTGAAGGCCCACGGCATTTCCTACGGAGCCCTCATTGTGGCGGGCGCACTCATCGGCCAGGCAACGGCGGGGCTTCTCGCCCAGGCGCTGTGCAAGAAGCCAACACAGAGTCAGGCGCCGGAGGGCTTCGCCTCATGAGCGTCACCTGGACGGTGCTGTCTACGGTGGGGACGGTGGCCGTCTACCTTGCCGCCGAGCGGCTGTACCGGCGCGTGAAGCTCGTCGTCTTCCACCCGCTGCTGGTGACGGTGCTCCTCGGGGCAGCCGTCCTCGGGCCCTTCCCGGAAGTCCTTGGCAAGTACCTCGACGGAACCTGGCTTTTGCAATGGGCCCTCGGCCCGGCCACGGCGGCGCTGGCCGTCCCCTCGTTTCAAAGCCGGGGCGTGCTGGCCAGTAACCCGGCCAAGGTGCTCCTCAGCGTCGCCGCGGGGACGGCAGCCTCCGTCGGGACAGTCCTCGGCCTCGGCGCCCTCTTGGGCGTGCCGACTGTCCTTGTGCGCGGCCTCACCATCAAGTCCGTGACGGCGCCCGTGGCCATCGCGCTTGCCCCGGGCTTGGGCGTCGACCCAGGACTGGTGAGTTGCGGTGTGGTGGCCACCGGCCTCTTCGGCATGGCCGTGGGCCCTGGCCTCTTGAGGCGGCTGGGCGTCCAGCGGCCACTGGCCAGGGGCCTGGCGCTGGGGACAGTGTCCCACGCCATGGGGACGGCCCGGGCGCTGGAGGAAGACGGGGCCGAGGGCGGCGCCGGGGGTGCCGTGGCGCTGGCCCTGGTGGCCGTCCTTCTCTCCACGGCCGTGGCGCTCCTGCGCTAGGCGGGGCCCTTGGAGCGCGCCCGGCTGGGTTGGACGCGCATGGGCTCGCCGGCCTGCTTCGGGAAATGCGGAGGCCAGGGGGCGTCCCCGAGGCCTTCCGCCTCGTCCTTGGCGGCCAACGCCAGGAGGGACTCGAGGCCGTCGACGGCCGCGTCAATGCCGGCGCCCACGTCCCCCAGCGCCGCCACCCGGGCAGGCACGGTGGCCAGCGTCAACGCGCCGGGCTCCACCGTCTCCACCTCGGCCCAGGTGAGAGGGCAGCTGACGCGGCCCTCGGGGTTGGCGCGGACGGAGTAGGCCGAGGCAATGGTGCGGTCTCGGGCATTCTGGTTGTAGTCGATGAAGACGCGCGTCCCGCGCTCCTCCTTCCACCACTTGCTGGTGGCCATGTCCGGAAGCCGGCGCTCCACGGCGCGCGCCAGCGCCAGCGCCGCGCGACGGACGGCGAGAAAGTCCCACTCCGGGCGGATGCGCACGTAAATGTGAAGCCCGCGGGAGCCGGACGTCTTCGGCCAGCCGGTGAGGCCGAGCTCCGTCAAGAGTCTCCCCACTTCCACCGCCACCTTTCGCACCGTGGCGAAGGGGACGTCCGGCTGCGGGTCCAAGTCCACACGGAGCTCATCCGGGTGGTCGAGGTCCGCGCGTCGGACGGCCCAGGGGTTTAAGTCCAGGCACCCGAGGTTGACGGCCCAGACGAGGTGGGCCACGTCCGTGGGACACAGCTCCTCGGCGCTGCGGCCGCTCGGGAAGTGCACGGTGACGGTTTCCAGCCACTCCGGGCGCGGGGCGGGAACGCGCTTTTGGTAAAAAAAGTCCCCACCGGCGCCATTCGGGTAGCGCTTGAGGACGGTGGGGCGCTCGCGAACGCCACGCAACGCCCCCTCCCCCACCGCCATGTAGTAGCGGATGAGGTCGAGCTTGGTCTCGCCCCGGGCCGCAAAAAACAGCTTGTCCGGGTTGGAGACTCGGACGACGCGCCCGGCAACCTCGACATCGGTGTGCACCGTGGCCATGGCGTCTCGGGGCTCCCCGGAAAGACGGACTGACGCTGCTAAAGCTGTCCCTCGTCACTCCCGCGACTTCTAGGAAAAAGAGCCTGCCCGACAAACAGGCGGCCCACCAGAAAACGCGAGGGGGGGCCTGTTGGGTACCAACCACCTTCCCCACTCTCCTCGCCACCGAGCCATTAGGCATCAAACGGCTAGACGGCCAGCCCCAGCCAGCATTGGCCCCGAGTCCCTAAGAAAGCCTCCGCTTCGCTGCGTCGCCGCCGTGCGGTAGCGTAAGCACGGCCTTACCCTTTTCACGTCCAGCGCAGCGCGTCGCTTTGCGAGTCACCTCCCTTTCATCGCGAGTCCGTCCACCCGAAATGAAAGAGACAAGGCTTCAACGACCAAGACAAGGCACACCCGCTTGCGGCGAGACGCGTCGCAGCGGCCTCCTTTGCAGGCCTCTTGCGTCGAGTGCGTCCACGGGGGACCGCTAGGTGGTGAGCGGCCCGCGCCTCGGGAAGTACCAGCTCCTCCGTAAGCTCGCCACCGGCGGGATGGCCGAGGTGTTTCTCGCCAAGACGGCCGGGCCCATGGGCTTCGAGAAGCAGCTCGTCATCAAGCGAATTCTTCCCCACCTGGCGGAGGACCCGCAATTTGTCCAAATGTTTCTCGGTGAGGCCAAGCTCGCCGCGCAGCTCAACCACCCCAACCTCGTCCAAATTTTCGATTTCGGCCAATCCGACGGCAGCTACTTCATCGCCATGGAGTACATCGACGGCCCCACCGTCCGGATGCTTCTGCAACGGGCCCGTGAGCAGGCCCTGGCCATCCCCTTCGTGCTGGGGGCGCGGGTGGCGTCTGCGGCCGCCGAAGGGCTGGCCTATGCCCACGAGTTTACGGACAGCGTCACCGACGAGCCAATGCAACTCATCCACCGCGACGTGAGTCCGGACAACATCCTCATCTCCCGAAGTGGTTCGGTGAAGGTGGTGGACTTCGGCATCGCCAAGGCCCGAGGCGTGAGTCACCTCACGCAAACAGGCACCATTAAAGGCAAGGTGGCCTACATGGCGCCGGAGCAGCTCAAGGGAGACGTGCTCGACCAGCGCGTGGACCTCTACGGGCTGGGCGTCGTCCTCTATGAGCTGTTGACGCTCAACATGCCTTACGAGGCCAACAGCGACGCGAGCCTCGTCCGCAAAGTGCTCTATGACCCGTACGTGCCTGCCGCCGAGCGGAGGCCGGAGCTGCCGCTTGCGCTGCAGCAAGTCCTGACGCAGCTCTTGGCCAAGAACCGCGACGACAGGTACAGCGACTGCCGGACGCTCCAGGCCGACTTGGAGCGCTACATCCACGCCACCGGAGAGACGGCCAGTGGCTACGCGCTGGCCCAGCTCGTGGCCCGGTTAGTCCCGGCGACTCCGGTGGCGGCACAGTTGACTGAGCCGGAAATGCCAGTTTTTACGCCGACCGCGCTCAGCATGGCCGAAGCGTCCCCGGCGGTCTTTCCGCTGGATGCGCCCGGCGTGGACGGCGAGGCGAAGACGGTGGCTCGAGCTCGGAGACGCAACTCACCCGAGGGCTTCGTCTTTCCCGGAGCCCTCGAACGCGAGCGCTCACCCGTCGGGACCGGTCCTTCCCTGGGCACGGACTTCTCCAGCACCGACTTGCACGGCTCGTCGGTACAGACGGACCCGCGCCGCGCCGCTTCTCGCAAGGGCTCGGCATGGCCCCTCGTCTTGGTCCTTTTCCTGCTCGGCTTGGTCGCCGGAGGCTGGCTGGTCTGGACGCGCGTCCTCTCTCCGGAACCCGTGCCAGCCGTCGCGCCCCTTCCAGTCGTCCCCCCACCCGCTCCGCCGCAAACGCCACCCCTGCCCTCGCCTCCGGCGGCCGCGACACCCGCCCCGCCCCCTCCCGCTGCGACGACGCCTCCGGCTCCTCTTCCCGAGCCCCCCAAAGAAGTGCAAGCGCCGAAGCGCTCGCCGCCGCTGGCAGCTCCGGCTCCCGCGGCGAAGCCCGACAAGTCGGCGTCGAGCAAGCTGCTTGGGGCCTTCGAGGCGGCCGAGGCTCAGGCGCCCAAGGACGGGACGGCCGCACAAACGAGCGAGGCCTGGGCACGTTTCGAGAGTACGCCCCCGCTCCATGTCCGCATCGGCGACCACATTCTCGGTACCACACCTCTCGTCGTCCGGATGCCGACGCCGGGCCCGGTGGACGTCGAGCTCTTTGACACGGGACTCGGCCTAACGCGCGTCGAGCACCTCGACCTCATCGCCGGCGACAACGGTTTGCACAACGTGACGTTCGAAAAGGGGGCCATCGACTTTCAGCTTCAGCCCGGAATCTCGGTGTACGTCGACGGGAAGAAGCTGGGCGAGGCCCCCTTCGAGAAGCCGGTTGAGCTCTACGAGGGGAAGCACCCGGTGCGCTTCGTCCTGGGTGACCAGGAGGAGCGCCGTCTCGTCACCGTCGCGCCAGGCGAGACCGAGACGCTCGAATTCTCGTTCGAGCGCTAGGCAGTCCCGCGAGTCCTCAACCGAGGTTCCACACTTGAATGCCGTGCGCCATCAATTCACCCCGCGTAAGGGCCATGGCGTACACTCAACCGAGCTCGGTCTTCATTGAGGCAATTCATGTCTGACAGCCAGACGCATGACTGGCGAACGCATGGCGTCCGGGTCGTCAGGGCGGGAAACCTCGACCCCAACACCGCCCAGACGCCTGGGATGACGCGCGCTGCGGCCATTACCCGGGCCCGCATGGGAGCCGAAAAGCTCTGGGCTGGGACCGTCACCATCCAACCCGGTGCGAAAACCGGCGCGCACCACCACGGTGGGCTGGAGTCTGTCATTTACGTCGTCAAGGGAAAGGCCCGCATGCGCTGGGGCGAACGTCTGGAGTTTCTGGCAGAAGCTGGCCCCGGGGACTTCATCTACGTCCCGCCGTATGTCCCTCATCAAGAAATCAACGCGGCGGATGAGCTGCTGGAGTGCGTGCTCATGCGCAGCGGCCAGGACCCAGTGGTGGTGAACTTGGACATCACCCCCATCGAGAAGCCTGAGTCCGTCCATTGGGTAGATGACGTCCACCGAGCTCCCGGCGGGTGATTCGCGCGGACGCTTGCACCGCGCGCCGTTTGTCGCTACATCCGAACGCCTCGCGCGATTAGCTCAGATGGATAGAGCGTCGGCCTCCGGAGCCGAAGGCCACTGGTTCGAGTCCAGTATCGCGCGCTCGTGCAAGTCCTCAGAGTCATTCGGGTTGCGCGACGCCTCCAGGCGTCTCGACGCGGTGCAAGCGAAGAGAATTGCTCGACCTGCCCTCACTGTGCCGTGCAGCCACCGCCCGTCGGGCAACTCCCCGT
The DNA here is from genome assembly GCA_963745475.1 of uncultured delta proteobacterium. Classification (GTDB taxonomy): domain Bacteria; phylum Myxococcota; class Myxococcia; order Myxococcales; family Myxococcaceae; genus JADGRA01. The sequence goes on along the minus strand of CAVUXN010000008.1, from coordinate 281,193 downwards.
GGTGAGTCCGTTGTAGGTCTGTGCGCATCGCGCGTTGTTGCTGAACAGGTTCCCGTTTCCACTGAGGTCGGGGTCATTGGGCGCCGTCGTGGCCCACACGGCGTCGATTCCGTAGCCCGCGCTGAACTGAATGGTGCTATTAGCGAGAAGGCTGGTGGACGGGATGAAATCCGCGTTCCCGATGAGCAGCGCGGCTTGGTCAGTCGTGCCGGTCGGTCGACAGTTCGCCGACACATAGCCGCCCGGCGCTCCTGCGTATTCGATGGTGACGTACGCCAACTCCGAGTTGCCCGGCTCAAGCATTTGAAGCCCCGCCCAGTCACCAGGAGCCGGAGCCCTTGCCGCGGAGGTAAAGCGAATGGGCGAATCGGGGGTGCCCACCGCAATCAGTTGACCGATGGGATTGAATCCTGGGTTGCCCGTACCGCCGAAGACCATCCGAAGTCCTTCGTCTCCGGGATTCACAACCGGGTCGAATCGCAGCTCGGGCGCCGGGAAGGATGGTGAGAGTAATCGGGAGCTTGGCAGCCGAGGTGTCCTGCACATTGACGTCGCTGGTGATGTGGAGGGGCATGTTGGCGTTGATGGTCAGGTCTCCGAAGATGTTTTCGCTCGGCCCAGTGACCAGCGCGTCGTCGTAGGTATTCTGCTGTCCGAGGAAGGGCGGGATGCTCCCCACTGCCATCATTTCGAGGGCCACCGGATGGTCCGGGGCGTTCATCACCAGGAGGAGGTCCGAGTCGCTGGTGAACGACGAGCCGCTGTCCAAAAACACGCCCGCTCCCAACGGGTGGTCGATAACCAAATGGTTCACTTTGAGGACCGGAGCCGGCCGCTCGAAATGGCCAGTCCCGACCGTGTAGATCGCCGCATAGAAGGAGAAGTTCCCACCAGCGCCTGCTTGCGCGAGGATCGTGAAGTCAAGCTCAATGAGTGACTGCGCATTGACGCCATGCAGGAAACCCCAGGGCTGACCCGCCGTCGCTGGGATGAATGCAACAAAGGCGGTGGTGGCGTCTGTACCGGCCAGCGAGCAGCTTCGCTGGCTGGTTGCCGACGGTGTCTCCCTCCACGGTGATTTCTACACCCGGCGCGAGTGCGACGATGGCGCACGGCTGGATGGTCAGCGTGGCCGGAGCCTTGGATTGCAAAGCTAGAGGTTACCGAGTGCGTTTACCGTCGCCGGTCCAGGCCTCGTCCGCGGTGACGTCGCTGTTGTGGGTGACGATGGTCCCATTTGCCGTCCCGCACGAAGACGTCACGTTCACGACGACTGAACCGGACTTCGTCGCGTCGTCCTTGCTCGTCGCAGTCGGCATAGCCTTGGGCTTCGGTGGCCCGAAAAGGTTGCCGTCAGCCCACTCGTGCTGAGTCCCCGCCCGACGGCGAAGCACTCCACGAGACCCCTCCGCCACACGTTCCCCGTGGACGTCACGCTGGCGGTGAGACTGGTTGACTGGGCCGGGTTGACTGACGTCCGAGCTGGCGGTCACCGCGACTCCAGTGACCTGGCATGCGGTGTTTCCACCCCCGCCTCCTGGAGCCGCCCGCGACCGAAGAGCGCGAGGGTGGCCAGAGTAAGAGCGAGAGCAATGGTTGCTGGTCGGCGAAGGTACATGGCGTTGCCTCCTGCCGCGAAGCGTTGCAGAAGGGCCATGCACTGGCAGGGTGCGCTTCGGCGAAAACGGTTGGGCCACCTGTCCGGAGGCGCCATCTCCCGTGGGCGTCTCAGTGCCGGAGCAATTTGCCTCGGCGTCCTTGGCCTCCCACCCACCCGCCACCAGGCGATCGATCGCCATGGCATGGGCCAGGCTCGCTTTGCCACCCGCGACGTCCCCCGCGAAGGCCTGAAGCACGGCCTTGAGCACCCACAGGCTCGGGTCCCGGGGCTCGGCCTTCAAGGCTGTCTCAATCCTGCCCAGCCCCAGCCTCGCCGGTTCCTCCGGACGACGGCCCTGGCGCGTGAGCCACCGCGCACGTTCGAGGGAGCACCGGGCCAGGAGTTCCTGCACGCCGGCCACCTCGGTTCCTGGCGGCACATTGTCCACGGCGGCCTCGGCTTGTGTGAGCAGCGCGGTGGGATTCTGACCATGCGTCACGCGCCAGTGCGCACGGGCAAGAAGAAGCGTGCCGCGATTGGAGAGGATGTCGACGTCGCCGGACTTCCCGGGCGCCCCACGCTCCAGTGCTGTGCTGGCCACTGTCACAAGCTCGGTCGGGTCCTCGCCGGCCTCCGCTCGACGCAGGGCTTCGTCCGCGAGCAGCTCTCCCTTGATGGCGTACATGCTGTTCAGCGACGGAGTCCGGCTGAGCACCTCGTCGAGCTTCGCTTCTGCGAACTCCACCCTCGGGCGAGTGTCTTCCCCCATCGCCCAGAGGACGGTGCCGCCGATGTTGGCGCCATAGGCCAACTGGCCCACTGGTGCCGGCTGCCCAGGCAGCGACTTGAGTCCCTCGAGCAGAGCAACCTGGGCCTGTTCTAGCGTTGGACGGGGATCCTTGCCATCCAGCCACGTCTCTCGCGCGAGCAGGACCAGGGCCTCGCCGACAATGGGTCGGAGCTCTGTGCCACGCCCCGGACGCATCGCGAGCGCCAATTCGCCGGACTCGACCGCCTGGCGAAGCGCCGGCTCTGAGCGTTGCCCCAGCTGACGAAGTGAATCCGCCTCGGCCCGGTGGAGCAGGCACCGAATGTAGGGGACCTCCGCGTCCTGGGGTGCCTTTGCTTCCGCTTGGTCTGCTGCCGCCAGGCCATCCCGGATTGTGGCCAGCGAGGGCTTCCCCTGCATGTTTAACTTGCTGGCCCGGAAGTAGAGGGCGCGGCCCAGGTTGCACAGCGTCCTCGGATCGTCATCGCCTAGCGCCAGGGCGCGACGGTAGGCAGCCTCCGCCTTCTCGAGCACGGGCAGCACATCCTCGGTTCCTCCCAAGAAGTGGAACATCGCCTTCTGAACCAAAACTCCGCCGCGCATTCGCTCGATGTACGGAGCGTCTGCATCGAGCACCGCCGCTCGGTCGAGCGAGCTGAGCAGCGCCTGAAGTTCCGCCTCCGGGACCTGGCCCCGCTTGGTGAGGTTGTTTGCGCGCTGGGCGTGCACCTGCGCGCGGTCTCGAGCAAGGTTGGTATCGCTTCGGCCGGTGACCGCGGCTTCCTCGATGCGCGCCGACGCCTGGTCGAGCGAAGCGTCGCTGTCGTCCAGGTGCTGGGCGACGGACTCGTCGGTCGCCTCCATGAGCCAGGCGTGTGCCGCGAGTGCCACGGCTTCGTAGCGGGTAGGGTCCTGGGCGAGAGCCTCTGCAGCGTGTGCGCGCGCCTGGCTGTAATCCCCTCCAAGCATTGCGACCGACGCCTGCAAGTAGGGCGCGCGCCAGCCACTCGCATCGCTCGATGTGAGGTATTTCTTCGCCGGCTCGCGCAGATCCGTGTCGAGGACTGCCAGCCGCGCGTCGCGTGCCTCCCCGGCGAGCGTTTTTCGGGCGCGGTCCGCTTCGCGGAGGTAGAGCGCCCCGAGCACCGCCCCCAACCCCTCGGACACTGGTGCGGTGTGAAACCCTGCTCGCCACGCGGCCTCATACGCGGCCCGAGCTCCATCGAGGTCGCCCACGAGCTGTAGCCCCTTTCCGAGGGCAAGGTGGGCAGGCCCGGACCCACGCGCCGCCAGTGGACGGAGCTGGTCGACCTGGGCGCGAATTCGGGCCAGCGCCGGCCGGAGGTCGTGCGGCGGGGACAAGGACTCCATCCTGAGCTGGTTGTCCATCCGCTCGGTCAACCCTCCCAGCCGCGCCGCCTCGAGGGCCGCGAGCCCGCTCCGCCTGGCATTCCAAAGCGTCCAGCCGCTGGCGACAACCAATGCCAGCAAGGCCACGCTGAGCGCGCGGACCACCCCACGGTTGCGGCGTCCCCACTTGAGGGCTCGCACCAGCAGCGCGGTTGGCTGCGCCTGGATGGGCTCCACGCGCTGGAAACGGCCCAGGTCCGAGGACATGGCCTCTGCGCTGGGGTATCGCGCCACCGGCTGCTTCTCCATCGCGTGCGCCGCAACGACGCCCAGCTCACGCGGGACGCCCGGTGCAACCAGCTCGAGCCGTTGAGGCTCCTCCTCGAGGATGCGGCGTACGAGCTGGATGTCGCTCACGCCCGTGGGCGTGGTGTCGTCCGAGGACGGTCGGAAGGGAGGTCGCCCGGCGAGTACGGCGTAGAGCGTCGCACCGAGCGAGTAGATGTCGGAGCGGAAGTCGACCGGTCCCGGGGCTACCAGCTGCTCCGGGCTCATGTAGTCGAGCGTGCCCGGAGGAAGTCCGCTCCGCGATAGGGCAGCGTCCTCGGCCCGTGCCAGCCCGAAGTCTGTGAGCAGCGCTGCCGGTGGGTTGGGCCCTTCTTCGATGAGCACGTTGCCCGGTTTCACGTCCCGGTGCACCAGGCCCTGGACGTGCGCGGCATGGAGTCCGAGCCCTGCCTGGCGGACGAGCTCGACGCGGGTTTCGAGCGAGAGTGACGGCGCGAGCTCCGCGAGTGTGCGGCCCTCCACCAGCTGGAAGAGAATGCAGGGGCGACCCCCGAGCGAGCCCACCTCGTGCACCTTCACCACGTTGGGATGGTCTACCCGCGCCTGGAGCCTGGCCTCGAGAAGGAGCCGCTCGGCGTCGCTCGCGTCCTGGCCCCGCACGAATTTCACTGCAACTGCCCGCTCGAGGCGCCGGTCCCAAGCCCGGTGCACCTCCCCCATCCCGCCGCTGCCTAGCAGGCCCTTCAGCTCGACGCGGCCGTCGAGGGGAGTGAGTTCCTGGCTCACGCTGCCTTCTCCAGGGCGGTGCGCATCCGGCGTGCGACTTCCACCAGCTCCGGCTCTGGGTAGTTGGCAAAGCCGAGCCGGAGGCCTGAAACCGGTCCACCGTCGAACGCGAAACGGCGGCCGGCACGAAAGGCGATTCCCGCCTCGAGCGCGCGCGCCGCCCACGCGTCGACGTCGACGCCGGCGCGCACACGTGCCCAGACGGCGAGGCCGCCGGGTGGGGGGTCCACTTTCACGACGTCGGGCAGGTGCTCACCGAGCGCTGTGCAGAGCGCGTCACGACGGCGCCGGTAGGCCTGGTTCATGCGGTTCAGGTGACGCTGAATCTCGCCGTCCTCCATGAGGTCGGCCATTGCCCGCTCCAGCACCGAATCGCCGTGCCTGTCATACGCACCGCGCAGGGCATTCATTCTCCGGACCAGCGGCAGCGGGCCATGGACGAACCCGAGCCGCAAGTCCGGGCTGAAGATTTTAGAGAGCGTCCCCACGTGAACCACCACTCCCGCGGAGTCCTCCGCAGCGAGGGGCGCGACGGGACGTCCTTCGAAGTGGAACTCCGAGTCCGGATCCATCTCGATGAGTGCGATGCGTCGGGCTGCGGCAAGCCGGAGGAGCTGAACCCTCCGGTCGTGAGAAAGGACTGCCAGCGTCGGGTACTGACGTTGGGGTGTGACGAAGACGGCGCGCAGCGGCGTTGACTCGGCGAGTGTCTCGAGCAGATCGACCCGGAGGCCGTGAGCATCCACGGGCACCGCCAGGCACCGGGCTCCGGCACGCGCGAAGGCCTCCCAGGCCATCCGTGGACCGAGGGCCTCGACGGCCACGGCATCCCCGGCCGTGAAGAGCGCCTCGGCGAGAAGAAAGAGCGCCATCTGACTCCCCCGCGTGACCAGTACCCGCTCGGGCGTCGCAGCGATGGCACGGGTGGTAGAGAGCATGCGCGCCAGTGCCTCTCGCAGGTGCGGATGTCCCTGGGGATCGCCACTGGATGGGGCGCGTCGCCCAGCGAGCAAGGCGCGCCGGTAGGCGCGCGCGAGCGCCGCCCGGGCAGCAGTCGAGGATCTGGAATGCCACTGGCCACCTCGAGCAGACCGCGCCGCGCCCCAGGGGCCGCGGACAGCGGTGCGCCTCCCAGCTCAAAGCCGATGTCCACCGCGCCGGCGCCCTGAGCAGTCGCCAGCCGCCCGGCTCGCTCTGGTAGGTGGGTGGGTACCGGTTGGGCAACGGCGCTGCCTTCACCGGGAATCGAGGTAAGCCACCCCTCCGCCTGCAGCTCGCGGTACGCCGAAAGGACAGTGTTGCGGCTTACCCCCAGCTGCTCGGCCAGGGTGCGGTAGCCAGGAAGCACATCGCCCGGATGGAAGCGTCCGCGGTGGATTTCGCGCATCAGCGCGTGAGCAATCTGCAAATACACCGGCTCGTCGCTGCGCTTGTCGAGGAAGACAGATGGTGTCCAGTCGCTCACGACGGCAACGAGCTTAGCGGAGTGGCCCAGCCGGTTTCTCACAACTGCACCTGTCGGCCCCGCCCCGGCCCCCGGCATCCTTCCAGAACCAGGCGGGGGAGGTGGACGTGCGTGTAGACCATCGGTTGCGGTGGATGGCGAAGGCGGTTGCAGTGGTAGCCCTCGCAAGTTCTGGGCAATCACGCGCTGCGCCACAATTCGGCGTGGATTGCGCCTGCGCCGCGGTTGGGGACTACGTCCCGCCGGCACCGGCGGTTGCGGCTTTGCCAGCCAATGGCGTGACCGGGGTCTCACCGAAAGGCAACTTCCGCGTCACAGCAACGGCGGGGCTGCTCCAGGCGGCCGCGGTAACGGTGACGCGTGTCGAAGACAATGCCATCCTCATCAACGACCAGGAAGCAGCGGACTGGGGCTTCAGCCCGGACGAACTTCGCTTCGTCATCGCTGAGGCGGCTGTGAATGGCTCTTCAGCGTCCATTCAGGTGTTTGACTTGACGACTGTTCCAGCGACGGTGCGCGTCAACTTGACGCCTTCGCCCGCTGGGAGCGCGGTTTCTTTCAGTCCGAATTCCATCTACCTCGTCGACGTCGAGCTCGAGCCCACGCCGAGCTCGGTGGCCCTGCAGGTTTTCGATGCGCGCACCGGAACATCCGTCTACTCCGACAGTTTCAACTTCGCAGGTCCCGTTGGCTCCGAGGATGACGAGCTAGGCGCAGTCGCTCTGGGTTTCGGGCCGGACACCGGCGACCGGACACTGACGTACTGGTATCTGACCGGGGCAACCGCCTCGCAGTGGACCACGGTGAATCTGACGACCAACACCCACGTGGTGGACCGGCAGCTCAGCGCCGCCTTTACCCCCGGTTTCAGCCCCTGCGGGGACGCCATCGGCATTTACGCCGACGTACCGACGGCTTTGCGGGAAGCGGACGTTTACGCCACCCTCATCTCCAGTCGCCTCGGCGGGTCCGGCACCTTCCCTGCGAGCGATACCACCACGCAGTCCGTCACCTCGGCGAGCCACCTAGTCATCCACAACACGACGACTGAGGTCCTCGCTCCCAACACCGCCAATGCCACTTGTACCGGCCCCGCCAACAAACCTCCCACCGCTGCGTTCAACGCGCCCTCGAACGCTCTGACATTGATCCCGGTGCTCTTCATAGACCAGAGCACCGACGTGGACGGGCGCGTGGTGTCCTGGCTCTGGACCTTTGGCGACGGTCAGAGTTCAACGCTGCCGAGCCCCACGCACAGCTATTCCGACGTCGGTACCTTCAGCGTCAGGTTGACCGTCACCGACGATGAGGGCGGACAGGGCAGCGTCAGTCATTCCATTTCGGTGAGTGCGGATGCTCCGCCGCAAGCGTCCTTCACCTTTGCGCCACCGACACCCTCGATACACGAGTCGGTGACGCTCACCGACACCTCCACCGACGACGATGGCGTCGTTCGCCGGGACTGGCTGATTGACGGTGTCTTTTATTCCGGAGCGGTGGTTACCGCACGCGCCTGCCCGCCGTCGATGAGTGTGACGCTCACCGCCTATGACCACGCCGGTCAATCGGACGAAGTGTCACTGCAGATTCCAGTCAGCGGAGCCACTGGCGACATCGCGGTGAATGCCGGTAGCGACTTGAACGTCGCCCTCGCTGCTGCCTGCGCGGGCGACCGGCTGGTGCTCGCCCCGGGGCACTACACGGGCGGCGTGAAGGTCCCGGCGAAAGTCAGCATGGCGGGAGCTGGAATGGGCGTGACTTTCATCGACGGATTCGGGGCTGACCCGAGCGAGTGGGTACTTCGGTTGACGACCGACCTCACCGTGTCGGACTTGACGGTAAGCGGAGGCGGTGTGCCCTCATTCTCAGGGTCGCCCGTGAGCGCGGGTGGAGGCATTCTCTTTTTGGGTGGACACAGCGGGGCGGGGCCTAGCCGGGTGCAGGGGGTGGAAGTGACGGCCAACCGGGGCAACGGCGGGATTTGGGTTCAAGACGACGTCTACGCCGCGGAGGTTATTGCTTCCCGAGTGCATGACAACCACCGGGACAACTTGGGGGCGCAGGGAGCCAGCGGCATCGGAATGGACTGCTGCGGGCTGGTGACCGTCGATCACACCGAAATCGCGTCGAACACCGCCGCCGATGGTGTGGGCGCAGCATTTCTTTGGGAGGCGAATGGGGTCACCTTTACCTGGAACAACGTCCACGACAACGACGCTCTCGGCCTGAGCGTCCAAGTCATCCCGGGCTCGGACCCCGCCGACGTTCGCCTCAACCGAATCGCCTCCAACGGCGCGGGTGTCTCAACCGATGGCGCTGTGCAGTTCGCTGGCAATCTGGTGGTGCAGAACCGGGGGGATGGGCTCGACGCGGACCATGCCGAGGAGTTGGTGGTGGTGAACTCGACACTCGCCGACAACATCGGGACCGGACTGTCCGCCCCCGGCTCCGCGGTGTGGAACTCCATTCTTTCGGGGAACGGGACAGACCGGTCCGGGACATTTGGCGACGGCGGCTCCAACCTCATCGGAGGCTCACCAGGGTTTGTCGACGCGGGCGACTACCACCTCGCTCCGGCTTCTCCGGCCATCGACCACGGTAACAATGCGGCGGTGCCGGCGGTCCTCACCACCGACGCGGACGGGGACGCGCGCATCCTCAACGGCGGAAGTGGCACGGTGCAGGTGGACATCGGCTGGGATGAATTCGCGACCGGGCTACATCCACCGCCTGGAGACGCCGGAGTGAGTGACGCTGGACCATCGGACGCTGGATTCTCCGACGCAGGCCTTCCCGTCGCGGATGGGGGTGTTGATGGTGGCGCCGACGCGGGCGGGCCACCTGTGGCAAATCCAGGGGGCGGCTGTGGCTGCAGCGCCGGAGCGACAAGCGCACAGCCGTTCTGGTTGGTGCCCGTCCTCTGGATGATGGTGCAAAGGAGACGCAGCGCAACTACGGGTCCGTCCGGTGCAGCTTCGGTTCGGTGGCGTTCTGGCGTAGCATCTAACGCGCCGCCGCTTGCGGGAGTACTGGGCATCTCATCGAGGGCGGAAGATGTCTCCTCGGCTCACGAAACGCGCTGTCATCCTGCTTTCGCTCGTGACTGCTGCGTCGGGAAGTGGGGGATGCGGTACGCCGTGCGATGGAGACTTCTATTGCTACAGCCCTTGCGAGCAGCCGGCCCTCCAAGCCGGGAGCTATGACGAGGCGCTAGCGGGTTGCCGAGCCAACGTGAACGACGGGCTCTGCGGCGCAGGTGCAGAACCCAGCAAGTGTGCGTGCGACTGCGAGGACTAAGGCCCCTCACTTTGCCCTCGGTCTGTCCCTGGACGTGGCCGGGACACGCCTCTTTCGGGGAAATGTCGAGGACGACTCTTGCCCGTTCTCCGGAGGAGGCCACACGTTCGAAATCGTGTGGGGTGCGCCATCTCATCATCAAGCACTGGGACTAAGCGCGTCCCCTTCGCCTTATTCTGAAGTCCATAAGCTAATATGAACGTGCGTGGATCGCCGTTTGCTATTCCGAGCGGACAGAGTGGCGGCGTTAGAAGAAGTTGCTCGCTCCGACCTTCACGCCATCCAACATCAACGTTCTGGCGCCGCATTTCCACGCCGCGGCAGGAGCACCAAGTCGGCCGCTTCCTCAGCATCTTTGAGGAGCGTCTTGCGCGGCGTGCCTATCCGCGCACGCATGGTCAGGCCACGAGCAAAATCCGTGACTTGGATCGCGCGCACGGCTACCGGAAAGTCAGGCGGGATGTCTCCCGCACTGATCCCGTCCCGGAAACGGCGCTCCACCAGCGCCGCGCCGCCCGCGACCGTGCTCTGCAGGAACCGCCGAACCTCAGCGTCGTTCACAAGCGGCGCGACGCACACCAGAAGGCAGCCCCGGGCGGACCCTTTCTCGGTCGCACTTTCGACGGCGTACCTCAGAAAGCCCGCGATCGAGTCGCGAAGACTCTGTGGCGAGAGGAGTGCCTTCGCGGCTGATGCGCCCTTCCGTTCTGCGTACGCCCTAAGGACGCGCAAGAATATCGCCCGCTTGTCCCCAAAGACGGCATACAGGCTCGGCCGTCCCACACCCATCCCGGCGACGAGATCGTCAATCGTCACTCCGTCGTAGCCTTTCGACCAGAACACCTGAGTCGCCTTTTCCAGCGCCCCCGTCTCGTCGAAGCTGCGCGGTCGTCCCCGCGGCCTAGCGGTATTTTGAATCATTTGGTTCAAAACTCATTGACAATGGCCATCGCACCAATATATAACCGAACAGTTCGAAATTAGCAAGCCGGCCCTGGCCTCGCGGGGCCTCACGACTCGACCTTCACCCTTCACCACGGAGACGCCCATGGAACATTCGATCGCGCTCGTCACCGGCACCACCTCCGGGCTCGGTTATGCGGCAGCCCGCATGCTCGCCACCGAGGGCTACCGCCAGGTCATCGTCACCGGGCGCAGCCTGGCCCGGGTCCAGGAAACGGCCGCTCAACTCGCGGCTGAGACCAAGACACAGGTCTTCACGCCGCTGGAGCTGGATCTGGACACGCCGTCCAGCGTTCAGTCCGCGCTCGCCGAGCTCGTCAAGCGAGGTCGGCCGATCGATTTCCTGCTGCTCAATGCAGGGATGGTCCCAGGTAAGAAGCGCGTGCTCACTGCGGCGGGCGTCGAGGCTTCTCAGGCCCCGCTAATCGGCCATCATCAACTGACTGTCGGGTTGCTCCGCGCCAACCTGCTGAGCCCCAACGCGCGGATTGTTATCGCCGGCGCGGAACCTGCCCGAGGGGGCGTACCCCTGTTCAGCTACACCGACGTGCCAGCCTTCGCGGCCAAATACCACCAGGGTGACCGAACCGCCGCTGTGGAAGCCCTGCTGCGCAACGGGCCGAACGTGAAGTACGTGCCCAACAAGGCGTATGCCGACGCGAAGCTCATCATCGCTTGGTGGGTCGCGGCGCTGGCGCGCCGGCTACCCTCCGGCATGGCCGTGTACGCTGTCTCGCCCGGTGCGGCGACCGACACCAAGGTGGTGCGAAACGCTGGCCCGGCGTTGAAGTATCTGTTTATCCCAATCGTGAACCTCATTCCCGGCATGAATCAGACGCCGGAGACCGCGGCCCGTCGGTACCTCCAGGCGTCGGAGTTCGGAACCGACGTCTCAGGGCAATTCTTCGCCTCGGCTCAAGGGAAGTTCACAGGCCCAATTGAGGCGCAGCGCCACCCACACCTCCACGATCGCGCCAGCCAGGAAGCCGCGTGGCAGGCCGTCGTCAAGGTCTCTGGCGTCGATTTCTCTTCCGCAGCAACTTGAGAGCGGTGTCCTGAAGGAGAGCCCGATCGCGGCTGAACTGATCCCGGTGACCAGAATCAGCAGGCGCTTGCGGAGCTACGTGGGTCGTCCACGGGGTCCTACGGTATTTTGAAATAACTAGTTCAAAAATTACTTGACCAGAGTCTCCGCGTCTCATTATCGTACTAACCAGTTCGAAATAAGCAAAGCCACCCTAAGCTCACGAGGAGAATACATATGGAACGGTACCAAGGTAAAAAGGTGGTGATTATCGGCGGCACGAGCGGCATGGGGCTCGCGACGGCGAAGATGCTCCTCGATGGGCGCGCGCGCGTTTTGGTGACGGGTCGCTCGAAGGCCGGCCTGGAATCGGCGCAGAAAGAGCTTGGAAAGGACGCCATCGTGGTTTCGAGCGACGCGCGTTCGTTGACGGAAATCGACGCCCTCGTCTCTCGGGTGAAGGCCGAGTTCGGCACCTTCGACCTGCTCTTCGTCAACGCCGGGCTCGGCCTCTTTGCTCCTCTAGAGAACACGACCGAGACGATCTACGACGAGATGTTCAACCTGAACGCCAAGGGACCATTTTTCGCGGTCCAGAAGCTCGCGCCGCTGATGAACCAGGGAGGCGCTGTCGTCCTCACGACCTCCATCGCGAACGTCAAGGGAATGCCCGCCATCGCCGCATACGGAGCGGCCAAGGCCGCGCTTCGATCCTTCGCGCGGGTGTTCGCCGCTGAGCTTCTTCCTCGGGGGATTCGCGTCAACGCGGTGTCGCCCGGTCCCATCGACACGCCGATCATCGGCAAAGCGTTTCCCGATAAAGGCGCGGCTGGCCAGCTTAGGGAGCAGATGATCGGTATGAACCCGATGAAGCGCTTCGGGACGTCGGACGAGATCGCTAAGGCCGTCCTCTTCCTGGCATTCGACGCGACCTACACGACCGGCGCCGAACTGCCGGTGGACGGGGGTTTGTCGCAACTCTGAGGGCCGCGCGGCTTGCTGGAGAAGTTGGTCGCTGCGAAGGGCCTGGCCCGCTCGGTCGACTTGCTCGAGCGCAGGGAGGCCTGGCCGATCCGTAGTGCTCGATCCGAAGCCAGCTCGGTGATCGTGATGGCGGTTTTTCACATTAGCCTCGGATGAGCAGCGCTGGACCATCCAGGGAACGCTGGCGTGCTCGGACTATGGCTGCGACGCCGCCGGGGTACTAGGCCGGGCTACCAATCCTGGCCTCGGGCGTCGCCGTGGAGGCGAAGATATTATTCTGTCTGGGGCCGAAGTCGCTCTCGAGGGGGCCGTTATGCGAACACCGGTGCTCGGGCTTCTAATTGCGAGCTGGCTTCTGTCAGCGGACGCCGCGATTTCGAACGAAACCGCGAGCGTGGCAGGTCGCTTCTACGAAATGCGTGGCGTCAAAGTCTACGTAGAGACCTATGGCAGTGGTACACCAATCCTGTTTCTGCACGGCGGTCTGGCATTTTTCGACAACAGTTTTGGACCACAACGCGATTACTTTTCGTCGTTTCGCCGAGTTATCGGCTTCGACCAGAGAGGGCACGGTCACAGCCCGGACAATGCGGAGCCCTTTTCATACCGGCAGATGGCCCAGGACACCGCGGCGCTCATTGAGCTGCTCGGGGTCGGCCCAATCGACATCGTGGGACACAGCGACGGCGCCAACGTCGGCCTGCACGGTTCGTTGGTCAAGGTTGGACCAAGCGGCGCAGCTTCTGAGCTACATCCCCTGAGTGGCAACCAGTTGCCGGGAGTCCGGCATCGGCCGGCGTCTCTCCGCTGGGGCAAGGGAAACAGCCAGAGGGTCCTGCGGGCGTGAGGCCCTGGCCTGAATTCCAGTCCCGCGATCCCACCGTTCCCCGGCATGGCCCCGGGCCAACGATGCAGCGGCGCCGCCGGCTGCTGTGCACTCGGCCGGTCCGTTCGAGCAGCCGAGGGCGCTGATCGAGATGACACTGCCCGGACGAGGGCTCTATCCTTGAGATCCTTACGTGTCGCGGAGGGTTCGGCACGAAAACGTCGAGCTGACGAAGGCGGGGACATGTCCAGCGAGTCGAACTCCCAGAATTCAGGTCTTGGGGACACCTTAGGCTCGAGGCCAAATGCGACCGAGGAGATTGCACCTGCCCCGGAAACGGGAAGGCGAATCGGCCGCTATCGTCTCCTGCAACTGATCGGCGAAGGCGGCATGGGAGAAGTGTGGCTTGCCGAGCAACTCGAGCCTCGGCGCAAGGTGGCTCTCAAGCTCATCAAGGTGGGAATGGACACCAAGCAGGTGGTGGCCCGTTTCGAGTCTGAGCGGCAGGCGCTGGCCCTTATGGACCACCCAGCCATCGCCAAGGTCTTCGACGGCGGAAGCACGCCCGAGGGTCGCCCTTACTTCGTCATGGAGTACGTGCCCGGCGTCCCGATTACGGAGCACTGCGACACGCACAAGCTAGCCACCTCTGCGCGGCTCGAGCTCTTTACGGATGTCTGTCAGGGCGTCCAACACGCTCACCAGAAGGCCATCATCCATCGGGACTTGAAGCCTTCGAACATCCTAGTCTCGCTAGTGGAGGGCATGCCTCAAGTAAAAATCATCGATTTCGGGATTGCCAAGGCCACCGGCTATCGGCTTACAGAGAAGACTCTGTTCACCGAGTTGGGCGCCATCGTCGGGACGCCTGAATACATGAGCCCCGAGCAGGCGGACCTCACCGGCCAGGATGTGGACACGAGGACCGACGTCTACTCGCTGGGCGTTCTGCTCTACCAGCTCCTTACCGGAGAACTCCCTTTCACTTCGAACGAACTACGGTCCTCGAGCTACCAGGAACTGCGTCGAAAGTTGAAGGACGTGGAGCCGCCTCGGCCCAGCAACAAGCTCAGCAGTTTGGGAAAAGGCGCGGCCAAATCCGCGGAAAACCGACGTACGGACCCGCTCGAACTTCGACACGAGCTAGAAGGAGACCTCGACGCCATTACCATGAAGGCGTTGGAGAAGGACCGGGCCCGACGGTATGGCACACCCTCGGAGTTAGCGACTGACGTAGGAAGGTACCTTCGCGACGAGCCGGTCGTGGCACGACCGCCGAGTACGGCATACCGGGTTGGCAAGTATCTCAAGCGACACCGTTTGGGAGTGGGCGTGGCCAGCGGGCTGATCGCCCTCTTGGTTGCTTTCGCGGTCGTCATGGGCGTCGAGGCGAAGCGTATTGCAGTGGAGCGCGACCGCGCTAACAGAGAGCGTGTGGCTTCGGACAAGGTTTCGGCATTTCTTGCGAACATGCTTATCAACCTGAAACCCGAGGCGCTCGGAAACGCCCTTTGGAAGGATCTACACCAGCGGGTGGCCGCTGGGCGGCGAGCTCAGGGCGCGCCGCAAGAGAAAGTCAATTCGGCGCTTGCGTCACTCGACGAGACGCTCTCGGTGGTGAACCCAACCGAAACGGCGGTACACCTCCTTGACGAGCAGATTCTTCGGAGCGCTGGGAGCACCATCGAGAAGGAGATGGGAAATGAACCGAGAATTGCTGGAAGCCTGGAGGGCACCCTTGCAGAGGCCTACAGCAACCTCGGGCTCTCCAAGCAGTGGGAGGAACACGCCCAGCGTTCGGTGGAGCTACGAACACGAGCACTCGGGCTCGAAAATCCGTCAACGCTGAGGTCCATGGCAAACCTTGCCTCCGCGTACGACGTCCAGGGACGTTTCGCCGACGCCGAGAAGCTTAACCGACAAATTTTGGACGTGCGGCGCAGGGTATTGGGGCCAGAGCACCCGGACACGCTCGCCTCTATGAACAACCTTGCGATCGTCTACCGTGAGGAGCAGCACATCTTTGAAGCCGAGAAGCTCTACCGCGAAGCTTTGGAGATAAGGCGCAGGGTGCTCGGCCCTGAGCACTTGGATACCATCCAGTCCATGATCAACCTGGGCACTTTATATTATTTTGAAGGGCGGTACGCTGATGCCGAGAAGCTCAACCTCGAAACACTGGAGATCAGCCGCAGGGTCCTGGGCCCTGACAACCCACAAACCCTTTTCTCCATGAGCAACTTGGCCAGCACCTACGAGGTCGAGGGGCGGTACGCCGAGGCCGAGAAACTACATTACGAAGGCTTAGAAATTGGCCGAAGGACTCTTGGGCCAGACCACCCTTATACCCTAGGGTCCATGACTAACTTGGCCGAGGTCTACAACGCTGAGGGACGTTACGCCGAGGCCGAGAAGCTCGCCGAGGAAGCGGTGGCCGGCTACGAGCGCATCAAACTCACGGGCGGCGAAGAGATGGGCGAAACTCGGGCTGCTCTCGGCGCCGCACTGATGGGCTTGCAGCGTTACTCGCAGGCCGAGGTCGAACTCCTAAGAGCCGAACGGCTGCTCTCCGCAGACAAGGAAGAACACGATAAGGCCCTTAGGGCGCTTGTTGCACTATACGAAACGTGGGAGAAGTATGAGCCTGGCCACGGCTCGCAGTCTTCGAAGTGGAGCGCCAAGCTGGGGCGTTCTGACTGAAGCGAAAGATCTCACTCACTCCTGCAGAGGGCCGTTTATGACTGTCGACCCGGTGGGGTTAAACTATTTCTCCCACTCAACCGAAGGCATGTCAAAGGGTTGTAAGCGGCGGTAGGCTCCGGACGAGTCGCCCCACCGACTCCGGAGCCGAAGGCCACTGGTTCGAGTCCAGTATCGCGCGCTCCCGCAGCTGTTCTTCCTGACTCGAGTTTTGTCCTTGGAGGCACAGCGTTCTTGAGCGTCCACCGGTCTGGGTCCCTCGGGGGTCCCGCGACCTCCCGCCGACGCCAGCACCTGAGGCACTGCTGAGCGCATTCCTCGGCGCCAAAGAGGAACTTCTCCTCCAGTCCTCTACTTCGGCACGTTCAAGCCCCTGCTTCCGAGCCGCCTCGCGCATCTTGGATTCCGGAGCGCTCCTGCCCCCCCCGGGTTACACTTTGGGCGAGTTGAATCCACCAACGATATTGGTTATATCACCAATTCCGTTGGTGATCACATGACAGCAATCGATCGTGAGCAAGAGGTCTTCGGAAACCGAAATCGGACTTCGCTCCTTCTAGCCGTCTCGCTTCTAGGCGAGACCTACCCGAGTGAGCTCGCGCAGGTCCTCGGCGTACGCCTATACACGGTACAGTCGATACTGGCCGACTTCGAACGGGAGGGGATCGTCGTCAGCCGACTCTTTGGACGAACGCGGCGAGTCTCCCTGAACCCCCGCTATTTCGCTCATAAGGAGTTGGGAGTCCTGCTTTCGAAACTTGGAAAGCGGGATGTGACTCTCCAGCAATCACTTTCGGCCCGACGGCGTCGTCCGCGGCGAGTCGGCAAACCGGGCTTGGAATGATCGGTCCGAATACCTCGTTGCGCGACTCGCCTTCGCGGTGTGCACAGCCCTACATCACGCTGGCTTCACTGTCGTCCTGACCGGAGGGAGCGCCGCTGCTTTCTACGCGCCGGAAGCGTACCAGTCGAAGGACCTGGACTTTGTCATCACCCTAAAAGGCACGGCTGGTGAAGCTGCCCTGCGATCCCTCGGGTACGAGCGGAAGGGTGACTTCTACGTTCATGAGACGTCGCCTTTTTCGCTCGACTTCCCGCTCGGTCCTCTGGAATCGGCGAGGATCTCAACGTTTCGTGGCTCACGGTGCACAGAGATGGAGAGGTCCTGCACGTACTCTCACCGACGGATTCTTGCCGAGACCGATTGGCGTCCTTCCTGTTTTGGAATGACTTCAGTGGTCTTGAACAAGCGATCGCCGTGTATCGCTCTCGGCCCGCGGAGATAGACTTGAAGGCAATCGAAGGCTGGTGCCGGAGAGAAAAACACCTGGCGAAGTTCCAGATGTTCGCTGAGAGGCTGCGAGCGACCATTCCGAGCCGATAGGCTTTGCATGATTTCAGCGAGTCGTGCCTGAAGAAACTCCGCGCGAAACCTCGCTAGCAATGACGGCGCACCCGCCCCGGCGGAACCTCCTCTTCCTGCTGCGACGTGGCCCGTGCCGATGTGGAGTTGCCCCCGTGAAACCGGACAAGTCAGGGGTTGGACATAGCAGCACGAAATTCAGCTGGTGACAGCATCTTCAGGCCCTTGTGAGGAGCGACGCGGTTGTAGTCCGCGACCCAGGCGGGAAGCTGGGCCAGGACATGCGCGGCGCTCGGGAGCTCGTTCACATACAGGTAGTCGCGCTTGAAGGTTTTCACAAACCCTCTGCCATAAGGACAGGGAACGGAGGTTCGACTCAAAGGTGTGCCAACGAAGTGGACGTGTACTGCGGACGTTCAATGGTCGAGGAGTCTACGAAGCCTGAAAGCCCGACGAAGCCAGGGCGGAGACTCTAGAGAGAACGCGCCGGAGCGGTGAGTGGCCAAGGTAGTGCCGCGACTCACCCGGACACGACCTGTCGAAACACCACCGCCACCGGGCCCTGGTCCCGAACGACGCCTTGAAAAAGCGACACGACTGCAATGAATTTGCGTGACAGCCCGCTCCTTTCCAACGAACCTGGTTGCGCGACATTCCAGAACGGGACGGTGCACATGGCAGCCCCTGTCGCTCAGAGCAGCTTGAAGCCGGAACGGCGGAGCTTCCTGAACTGGTGCATTGGCTTCGGCTTGCTCGGCTGGGCCGCCAGCATTCTGTACCCAGTGCTGCGCTACCTCCGCCCCTTGGGAGACGTGGGCGCGGGCGGTCCGTTGAAGCTCACGGCGGACGAGCTCTCCACCCTAAACAAGTCGCACTTCGTCATCGCGCGGGCGGGCACTCGAAAGGTGATTGTCTTCGAAGCCGGTGGGGAGCTGCACGCCCTGGATGCCAAATGCACCCACGAGGGCTGCACCGTGCAATTCGTCCCGGGCGACTCCCTCATCTGGTGCGCCTGCCACAACGGCAAGTTCGACCTGGACGGGCGGGTGCTGTCCGGTCCGCCGCCCCGGCCTCTTGGGAAGTGGGTCGCCACCCGAGAGGGGGACGGGGTGACGCTGACGATGGAGACGGCATGATTGAGGCGCAGCACCCGGACGCGTCGCCGTCCACCGGGGAGCGCCTCTACCGTTGGCTGGACGCGCGTTTCAAGCTCGCGAAGCTCGTGGAGTTCGTCCGCCACAAGGAGGTGCCGGTCGGCGGCCATTCCATGGTCTGGTACTACCTGGGCGGCACCACGCTCTTCTTTTTCACCGTCCAGGTTGTCTCCGGCGTGCTGCTCCTCATGTACTACCAGGCTGGCGAGGGGACTTCCTACGAGTCCATTCGCTACATCACCACGCGGGTGCCCTTCGGCTGGCTCGTTCGCTCCATCCACTGCTGGAGCGCGCACCTGATGATTCTCTCGCTGGTGATGCACATGTTCAGCACCATGATTTTGAAGGCCTACCGAAAGCCTCGGGAGCTGACCTGGCTCACGGGTTTCGGGCTCTTCGGAATCGCTCTGGTCTTCGGCTTCTCCGGCTACTTGCTTCCGTGGAATGAGCTGGCCTTCTTCGCGACCGCCGTCGGCACCGACTCCGTGAAAGGTGTGCCGCTGATTGGCCAGTGGCTCTTGGAGGTGATGCGCGGCGGCCCGGACGTCACCATCAACACGCTCTACCGCTTCTTTGCCCTGCACGTCGTCATCCTGCCGCTGGTCATTGTCGGTGTGGTGGCTATCCACCTTCTCTTCATCCAGGTGCAGGGCATGGCGCCGGGAATGGCTCACCAGCGAGCGGACCGGCCCGGCCTCAAGTTCTTCCCGGACTTCCTTCTTCGGGACCTCCTTTTGTGGCTGGTTTGCTTAATCCTGTTGGCCGTCCTGGTGTACCTGCTCCCCTACGGCCCCGGCATCCCTGGGGTGGAATGGGAGCTGGGGAAGAAGGCCAACCCGCTTACCCCCGCGTATCCGGGCATCAAGCCGGAGTGGTACTTCCTCTGGATTTACCAGCTGCTTAAGGAGTTCCCCGCACACGTGGGCTTTTTAGAGGGCCCACAGGCGGCGCTGCTGGTGGTGACGGTGTTGATGGGGATTTGGGCGCTGGTGCCCTTTCTGGACCGGCGGGCCAGCCGAGGCCTGCCCTCGCCGAGGTTTACGGATTTGGCCATCGCGGCCATCATCTTCATGGCCTACCTGACGCTGAAGGCATGGGACGTGGGCGGCCGAAAGCCTGGCTCGACCGCCCTTCCGGACCCCCGGGCCACCGCTTGGACGTGTGCGCTCATTACGCTGGCAATTGCGTCGGCCATCGCCCTGCTTCGGATACTCGCTTACAAGCAGCGCTGGATGCTCTTCTCCGGGGCGGCGCTTCTGCAGGTGGTGCTCAACGGCGTCTTGGGGGTGGACTACCTGGTCGCCGGAGTCATCGCTCTGCTCCTGCTCATCGCCGGGCTGGCGGTTAGTAAGTGGAAGGGCCGCGGCGATGCGCTCGAGGCGTCCAGGTGAGGTCTCTGTGCACGCTGTTGCTTTTCCTCGGCCAAACCGGCCCGGCACCCGCACCGGACGACGGCAAGCTCTCCCCGTCCATAGAGAAGCTATTCGACGAGAAGGGCAAAGACGGAAAGCTTATTCTCGGCGAGACGGAACGGCTGTACCTGAAGAAGCTGCCTCCCCATACGCGCGAGCTCATTGGGAAAGACGTGGATGCGGTGACGGTGAGCGGGGCCACGCACCTCAAGGCTCTCTTGTCCCTAGACTTGTCCTCGCAGACGGCAGCCATCGTCTTCTCGGACAACTGCGTGCTCTGCCACAGCGACCCGGATGCTCAAAACCCCAAACGCCTCTTCTCCCCGGACCCAGAGGCCACCCACTCGGCGAAGCACCTGAACCTCAAGAGCTTCATGAGCGACGTGCACTTTCGCCGGGGGCTCTCCTGCGCCGGCTGCCACGGGGGCTCGCCAGACAACGATGTGATGACCCCGGACATCATGGCGCGTTGGCCCAAGGCGGAGGTGCGCCAGGTGGACCGCACCTGGATTCCGGAATTCTGCGCCCGGTGCCACGCAGACCCGAACTTCATGCGCGGCTTCAACCCTTCCCTCCCCACCGACCAACTCGCCAAGTACCGCGACAGCCAGCATGGCATCCTGCTGCTGCAGCAACATGACTCCAAAGCGGCGCAATGCGTCAGCTGTCATGGTGTGCATGGCATCCGGGGTCCCAAGAGCCGTCAGTCCACGGTGCACCCGCAGGCCATTCCTGAGACGTGCGGGCATTGCCATGCGGACCCGAAGTACATGGCGGGCTACAAGAAAGAGGACGGCTCGCCCCTGCCCACCAACCAGCTGGAGGGCTTCAAAAAGTCCGTGCACGGAGTGGCGCTCCTCGACAAAGGAGACCTCGGCGCTCCTGCCTGCAACAGCTGCCATGGCAACCACGCGGCCATGCCGCCCGCGGTGGGTTCAGTCTCGCAGGTCTGCCGGACCTGCCATGCCCTGAACGGGACATTCTTTGACGGAAGCAAGCACAAGCACGCTTTCGAGCAGCACCGGTGGCCGGAGTGCGAGAAGTGCCATGGGAAGCATGAGATTCTCAAGCCGACCGACGCGCTGATTTCCGACGCCCACGACGGCCTCTGTGGCGCCTGCCACGCGGCATACGCCAAAGACAACCCGGAGTGCAACGCGACAGCGCGTTACTTCCGGAGCAGCCTCACCGAGCTCGTCGCGGACGCGCAGCGGGACCGGCCGGAGGTGGAGCATCTGGCGGAGCGCGGCCTGGACACCCAGCCCATCCTCGCTTCTCTCGACGAGCTGCACGAGGACATCGTCCAAACCCGGGCGCGGGTGCACACTTTCGACCAGGGGGGGTTCGACCAGGGGGCCAAGGCTGGCCGCGAGGCGGTTGCCAAGACGGAGAAGCTACTGCAAGCGGCACGGGACGAGCAGCGGTACCGGCGCAATGGACTCCTGGTTTCCATCGGCTTCATGGCGTTGTTGGCCGTGGCAATGGGATTCAAAATCCGCGAGCTGAGCCGGCGGCGGCCCAAGGCCAACGAGGGGCGGCGTCCCCCGTGACGTAGCGCCACATGTGCTGGGCAGAAGGGGCACCATGGAGACCCGCCTGCAAGCAGTCGAAGAGAAGGTGACCCGCTTAAGTGAGCGGGTCGACCAACTCGAGAAGAAGCTTGCGGCAACGCCCTTCCCCGCCTTCTCCCCCCCGTGGCCGGAGGGCGAACCCCAGCTCCCCAAGGTCCCGGCTTCGAGCGCGGAGCTGACGCGTTGGGCGACGCTTCTTGGCCGCAGTTGTCTGGTGCTAGGAGGCGCCTTCCTCTTCCGCGCTCTTACCGAGGGTGGGACGCTACCCAACGGCGTAGGCGTGGCGTTGGGAATTGCTTTCGCAGCCGTGTGGGTCTTCTTTTCTCACCGGGCCGGAGCGAGCGGCGCGACGCTGAGCGCTGGGTTCCATGGGGTTACTGCCGCGCTCATCGCTTACCCTTTGGTGCTGGAGACGACGACGCGGCTGGTCGCGATGTCCAGCGGGGTTGCGGCGCTGACGCTTCTGGGGTTCACCGCCCTGCTCCTGACGGCGTCTTGGCGGGACCGACTCCGTTGGCTCGCTTGGATTGGCGTCGTGTCTTGCCTGGTCACCACTCTCATTCTGCTCAGGGCGACTCCGGGAAAAGCAGACTTCATCGGGGTCCTCTTCGTCTTGGCGGCTGCTGCCTTCTGGCTTGGCGAGCGTCCGGGATGGGGCGGCCTTCGGTGGCTTCCCGCCCTCATTCTGGACTTGGTCGTGCTTCGCGCCGTCCTCACCTCCATGCCGCATGTCCTCGTCTACTCTCTTGCGCTCGCCTGTCTGTCTTTGGGCTTTCTGTTTTTCCGGACTGCAGTCCTCGCACGGCCCGTGGGCCCATTCGAGGTCCTCCAGACGCTGGCAGGGCTCGCCGTTGGACTGGCCGGAGCGCTCCGAGTGTCGGCTGAGGCAGGGCACGGCTCAGGCGCGGTGGGAGGCGGGGTGTTCGCCGCTTCCCTTCTCGCGCTGTTCTTCGCGGCCTGGGTCGTTCCTCGTCGAGGCAACCGAGACCTGGACTTTCTTTTCTATGCGAGTGTGTCCCTTGGGCTGCTCTCCTTGGGCGTGGCGCTGTTGACTGCGGGCGATTTACGCGGCGTGCTTTGGTCCACCTTCGCGCTCCTTACCGCGCTTCTTGGACGCCGAAAGCACGCCGGCACGCTCTTCTCCTTCGCGGCACTCCTCGCGTTAGCGGCCGCCTTCACCACGGGGTTGATGCACGGAATTTGGCAGGCCCTCGCTAGCCGCGAACCGGGCCCCTGGCCGGCGATGAGCCCTGGAAGCGCCGGTGTGCTGGGGCTCGTCCTGCTCACCTACCTCGCGACCGTCCCGCCGCTGCGGCCCGCTCTCGTGCGTCCGGCGAGTTGGGCATCGCCTCGCTTGCCTGCGGCCGCGCTCCTTGCCCTCGGCAGCGCTGGGCTGGCCGCGTCACCGTTGCGGGCGTGCGGCCCCTGCACCGCTGATGCTGCGCATCTTGCAACCTCCCGAACGCTAATGGCGGTCGCGGTCGGCTTGTGGCTTGCACTCATCCGCCGACGTGTGGCATGCCCCGAGCTCAAGTGGATTGCGCACCTCGCGCTGGTTCTCGGGGGAGTCGAGTTGGTCGTCCAGGGCTTACCGAGTGGGCAGCCGCTCCTGTTGCTAGTCTCCTTCATCATCTACGGAGCCGGACTGATTTTGGTTCCGCGCCTGGCTCCTCCTGGCGGTGAGGCCCTGTCCTCAAGCGGTCCGCACTAACCCGAACGGAGGTGCGCTGCGCACCTCGGTGGTGACTCCTTGCTGAAATTCCTTCAGAAAGCCTTTGCGACGTTTCGAGATTTCCTGTGGCTGGCAGCCCGTAACTGGGTCTCCCTGCTCGGAGTCATTCTCGCTACCGTCGCCGCCATCTCGTTTCTGGCCATCCTCGCACTTGAGATAAGCGGCGAGGCCCGCGGAAACTACATGGGCATCATCAGCTATCTCATCCTGCCGACCATCTTCGTGGTCGGCCTGGTGCTGATCCCGATTGGGCTCCGCCTGCAGCGCAAGAAAGACAAGCCAGGCCAGCCCACCGCGTTCCCGGTGCTCAACTTCAACGACCCCCGGCTTCGCTCCATTGGCCTACTCGTCCTCGTGCTGACGGTCGCAAACCTAATGATCGTGTCGACGGCGACCTTTAAGGGCCTCGAGGTGATGCACAGCGACGCTTTCTGTGGCACCACCTGCCACAACGTGATGCAGCCGGAGGCGGTCGCCCACCTGACCACCACTCATGGAAACGTCAACTGCGTCGACTGCCACATCGGCGAGGGCGCGAGCCACTTCGTCAAGGCCAAGCTGCGAGGGTCGGCGCAGATGGTGGAGTTCATGTTCGGCGACTACCCTCGCCCGGTGCCCCAGCCGACCGCGGTTTCCAGCGCCATTTGCACGCAGTGCCACGCCCCGGAGCGCTTCAGTGAAGGTCGGCTGCACGTGAGGCGCACCTACGGCAACGCGGAAAAGGTTGTCGAGAAGGACACCATCTTCCGGATGCTGGTGGGCGGCTTACGCAACGGGAAGTGGCAGGGCATCCACCAACACAACGGGATGCACATCCGGTACCTCTCTGACCCGAAGCGCGCAACCATCACCGACATCGAGGTCACCCGCCCCGACGGCAGTACCGACAAATTCACCGCCAAGGACGTGAAGGCTCCCGCCGGCGCGCAGTGGTACGAGATGGGCTGCACCGACTGCCACAGCCGACCAGCGCATCGCTTCTCCACTCCCGAGTCCATCGTCAACAACGCGCTCGCCAGTGGGGCCATTGACAAGGAGCTCCCCTACATCGGGCGCGAGGCCGTCGCGGTACTCAAGACGAGCTACCCCTCGCAAGACGACGCGAAGAAGGCAATTCCGACCGCCCTGCTGGCTTCCTACGCGAAGCTGGCTCCCGACCTCGATGCGCAAGGGAAAGCGAAGGTCGAGGCAGCCGGGAAGCTGCTTGCCGTGGAATGGACGTACAACAACTTCCCCGACATGAAAGTTACCTGGGGCACCTACGTCGACTACCTCCAGCACGAGCCCGGCTGCTGGCGCTGCCACAACCAGAACCACGAGAACGCGAAGGGCGAGGTGGTGCAGACGAGATGCTCCGGCGCGTGCCATGACATCATCGCCACTGACGAAGAGAAACCCGAGGCGATGGACGTGCTCTTTCCGTAAGTCGAGGCGGGCTGAGCCGGCGGAGGACGGACGCACTGCTGGTGCCCGGGGCACCACCTCTGGATGAAGGACGCGTCACTCATCGACGACTGACTCGCAAGAAAACTCAGGAGGGCTCTGTCGAGCGCCCACTCCGAGGCCACACTGGGCTACTTCTTGAAAGAGCGGATGAGCGCAATGAGTGAGTCGACCTGCTCGGGCGTAAGCTCATCCTTGAAGGGCGTCATCTCCTGCTTCACGCCGCCCGTCTCCTTTTTGACGCCATTCAGAATGGCGTTCTTGAGCTCGTCGTCCTTCTTCGCCTGGAACGCGGCGGTGCTCATGTCGACAATCTTCATCGCCTTGCCCTGCGTGGTGTCCGCCTGGCCAGAAGCGCCGTGACAGGAGGAGCACTTGGCCTTCCACAGACGGTCGGTCTTTTTGTCTGTGTCGGCGAGTGCCGCGACGTTGAGCAGAAGTGACGCAGCTGCAATCGATGCCAACATGCCAAAATGTTTCATGAATGGCCCTCGGGTTGAGGACGTGTAGCGCACGAACGCGGCAGTCGCAAGAAATACTGAGGAGCGCCTGACTGCGTCGGAGCGGTCCACGTTGTTGTCCATTCGCTGGGTGGAGGCGCGCTGGCGCAGTCTCCGGTGCGCACGTCCCTTTCAACAGCGGGCCGTGTGTGTGGGACGTTGATGTACCGGCCGCTGGCCTCATACTGCGCGCAAAAAACCCGCACACTCGCGCCGATGACGGGAAGAGGCCGAGGCGCCATCGGTAGGAACGCCAGGCTGGGGCGTAATATGAAGCGCTCCGAGTTCCGTCATTCCCGCCCGCGAACCAACGGCAAGGTCTTGAAGCGCGAGTTGCGGGGGGAACTAACTGACGGAGGGGTACGATGACCGGCCAGCCCGAATTTCGCGCGCACAGGTGGCTGTCAAAGGACGGCCTCAGCCTCTACAGCCGTGTCTATGAGGGGACTGGTTCTCTCGCAGGATCGGTCCTGTGTTTGCCCGGGCTCACGCGTAACGGCAAGGACTTCGAAGACCTGGCGCTGCACCTGAGCCCGCGCTACCGCGTGATCTGCCCCGACCTTCGCGGCCGCGGCCTGTCGGCGCCCGATCCTGTTTGGCAGAACTACCATCCAGGGACGTATCTCGCCGATCTTGCCGACCTGATCGCTGGGCTCGGAGTGCAGCGCCTTGCTGTTATCGGCACCTCGCTCGGCGGGCTGCTCGCGATGTTGCTGCCGGCGTTCCTGCCGGGCATCGTCTCTGGGCTGGTACTGAACGACATCGGGCCCGAAATCGACCCGGTCGGTGCGGCGCGCATCAAAGCCTACGCCGGCAAGCTGCTACCGGTGCGTAGTTGGGATGAGGCAGTGGCACAGCTGCGAATCGTGTTTGGCGCAGCCTGGCCGGGACTCTCGGACGACACTTGGGCGCGGCTCGCACGCCGCAGTTACCGCGAAGAGTCGACCGGGACGCCGATACTCGAGTGCGACCCCAAGGTCGGCGAGGCGCTGCGTGCGGCCCCCGCACCCCCGGGCGACCTGTGGCCGCTCTGGGCTAGCCTCGAGACTTTGCCAGTGCTCGCCATCCGCGGTGCGTTGTCCGACATCCTGAGCGCGTCGACGTTTGCGCGGATGGAGCGCGAGAAGCCGGACCTCGTTTCACTCACGGTAGCGGCGCGCGGCCACGTGCCCTTGCTCGACGAGCCGGAGTGCCTAGCCGCGATCGACGTCTTTCTCGGGCGGGTCGCCTACTAACCTAGCTATCCTCGCAGGCGCACCAGACGAGAAGGCTATTGGCTGGGACGCCGAATCAGCTCTCGGCGTTCGGGCTTTAGTTTTGCGGGCTGGTCTTGTGGGACGATGCTGAGGTGCGTTCGACGTGGATGGTCGCACTTCTGGCTGGGGTGGTCGGCTGCGTCAAGCCAGATTCGACGGAGATCGTCCAGCCGCTTGAGACCACGCTCGGCGCCGCGGTGCCCGCGGCGTACTTCGCGGCTGTCTCGATGGCGGCGCTAGATGGTCGACCCTCCCCCTGTGTGAACGTCGTCACACCGGCCGACTCGGGGGGTGACGTTCGCGTCGCCATTAGCCTCGGTCCAAGCTGTCCGCCGATGTTCGGCGGCGACGAAAGTGGCACGGCGGTCGTCACTGGCATTTGGACACCCCAGCTCGCGACGTTCGTGATGGACTTCACGGGTCTGTCGTATGGCGGCCACCAGATGCTTGTCGTCGGCCTCGCGTCGATGACGGTCGCACCGTCGGACACTACGCACCTTGTCATCGCTTACGGCGAAGAGGACATCGCCGTGGAAAGCGCCAATAACACTGGCGCCGCGGTGAAGCAGGTCGCGTGGGTAGTGGATGTTGACACGGCAGGCACGGACGACCCGTCCGACGATTCGATCGCGATGTCGGGTGGCGATCAGAGCCTGTTTGCAGCCGGCGGACCAACGCCCGAAGCGGACGTCACGCAAGTCGCTGTCGGCAATGCAGCCTTCAAGGCTGGTTGTCGCAAGAACCCAAGCGGCGGCCTAGCTGCCGTCCAGCGCGCCGGCACTCAAGGCGGCGGCTGGGTCCTCTTCAAGTTCCACGACGCTTGCGATGGCACCGCCGATGTCGCTGCGGCGCTGGCACCGTACGAGCTGCTGATCACCGACTCGCTGCCGCTGACATTTCTCCAATAGTACAGAGCAGAGGCGCAACCGAATCGGCTGCGCTGGCTGAGCCGCTTAACCCAGCAGGCAGGAGAACTCGGGAACATCCAAACGGCCAAGCGTTTGGGCCAATTTACATGCGGACGTTTGAAGACAGTCAATGCAACGCTGCCCTCAGAGGGCACGTCCCCGGCCTCAAGATTCGCGCGAAGCTCGTTTCAATCTAATCAGTCGCTCGCGATGGCCTTCGCCGGTGGCCCACGCTCAGCGACTTGCCTCTACTGGCCCACGGCAGAGGGGAGTATGGGCTCCAGGACCGGAGGATGGGCCGAGTGCCGGAGTCAGCCGGTGTTTGTGAAATCCCGTCGGCTTCACCGGGAGCGACGGGGAGCTTCTGCGGCTCTAACCTGGCTTCCGGGTTCTACAACCTTCTTCAACCCCGCGAGCACGCCCGCCCAATTCTTCTCGTATTCGGCCCTCATCTTGCCATCAGAGGGCGTGGGGCCTCCCATGAGGTTTGTCTGGGTCAGAGTGACAGTGGTGCCGCTCCCGGCTGGAGCCAACTCGATGCAAATCAGATGGTAGTTGTCCGGCGTGTCCGGCTGCCCCGATAGCGGGCTGTAGTGCGAGAACGCCAGCCGTCGGTCCTGGTCGGCCGCTTGGATCTCGCCCTTGTCCTCGTACTCCCTGCCCTTAAAGACACCGCGGAAGCTGATCGGGCTGCCAACCTTGAAATCGCTCTCGATGTCGGAACCCATAAAGAACTTCTTCAAGAGCGAGGGCGTCGTCAGCGCCTTCCAGATCTGAGCGGGGGTGGCGCGGATTTCGGTAGTTACTTCAGCAGTAGGCTGGTTCATCTTTACCTCCCGACGTTAAATAGCCCTCGGGCCTCCGGCGAACAAGGCGTCCGCGTTACGACGGCTGCTGAGGTAGCTCCTCCAGCATCCTGACTACCGCCTTCGGCGAAAGACTTGGCGATAAGCAGGAAGCCGAGCCCAACGCTGAGGGGTTTTGGCAGGACTTCACTCCTCGTCATTGGCCGAAACCATTCGTTGGCGCAGCTTGGGGGCCGTCTGCGCAACGGCTCGACCAGCCGGTGTCCTATTAGCGGTCCCGGAGGGCGCCGTCATGAAGGGTCTTCTTTTTCTGGCGATGGCCTTGGTTTTGCTCTGCTGTGGGTCGTCCGGAAGCCCTACGGGCGTGGCAGCTGCAACAGTTCCGAGCTCGTGCTGTGTGCTGTCAATCGAGGACTACATGAACTGGTGCTCGATTACCGAAAATGGCGTTCCCTACAGCGCTTCTGAGAGCTTCGACGCTGGAGTCGTGGTCAGCCTGGAAGCTGCCGCGCTCCCTGGCTTCGCCTGGGGGTACTGGACGGGCACCGATGGCGCCAATGGTGGCCAGGATATGAATCTTTCGGCCACCGTGACGATGAACGCGAGCAAGAGCATCTTTGCCTGCTGTCCCTCGGCGACGGATGACTGCAACGGTGAGGCCGGGGGCATGGGAATGGGCATGTAATGGTGGCCGCCCACGGTTGCGGCGCGCTTCACGCCAGTCGCGAGTCGAAGGGCACGCCCTCGAAGCCGTGAGCACTCAGCGCGGCGCAGTGGCCGACGCCCTACAGCAGCTTCTTGAGCAGCACGTGCGTCACAGACGGCGGCGTCGGAAGGTACTGGGTGCATTGGTAGCCGAGCTTCGGCAAGTCCAGGCCGGACAGAAGAGGCTCCCCGGAGCCAAGCAGCACTGGGGCGAGAGCCAAGTGCATCTCGTCTATGAGCTTGGCGCGAAGGTATTGCCTCAGGGTCGCGACTCCGCCACCGAGCCGGATGTCCTGGTGGCCCGCGGCCTCCTGGGCTCGCTCCAAGGCGGCATGGATGCCGTCCGTGACGAAGTGAAACGTGGTTCCCCCTTCCATGGTGATGGACGCTCGCGGGTGGTTGGTGAGCACGAAGACTGGCGTGTGGTAGGGCGGGCTGTCTCCCCACCATCCTTTCCACTGCTCGTCCGGCCAAGGACCTCGGACCGGTCCAAACATGTTGCGGCCGAGAAGCCACGCACCGATGTTCTCGAAGCCGCGCGCTGCGAAGTCCTCGTCCATGCCGGTCGTTCCGCCCTCCTTGCCATGCATCCGTCGGAAAGTGCGGGTCGCAAAAAACCATTCATGGAGCGCAAGTCCACCAACGCCGAGTGGATTGGCAAGGTCCTGGCTGGGTCCAGCTCCGTACCCATCAATGGAGACTGAAAAACAATGAACGCGAAGTTTCGACATGCGCGCTCCTTCGGAAGGCACCTCTTCAATTTTAACGGGCTGACTTGGCTCAACAGCTGAAGAGTCAAACCTCAGCTCACTCACCGCCGCGAAGCGCACAGCACCGCGGTGATGTACGGAATCTCGATTTCTCCGCCTCGGCGGTCAATGAGCGACCGGATTGCGGCATACAACCCGGTGCGGACGCTGTCTGGCTGCACCGCATGGTCCGAGTACGTCTCCAGAAGTTCGACATAGGACTCGCTGCTGTACGTCGTCTTCCACGGAAATGTGTGAACGTCCGCTGGCTCGAAATGCCCGCTGGCTTCGAGCGCCTCGAGTGGCTTTTGAAGCGTGACTCCGGCTTGGTAGGGCTCTCGATGCTCAGCGGTCGGGAACCATTTCGAATAGGCCTCGTCCAATTCGAGGCGGAAGTCAGGCTCCAGCTCCTGCTTCTCGTTCGTCATCCAGCCGAACGTTCCTCCGGAGCGCAGCAGAGCCGCCGCCTTTTCATAGCGGACCTCGGGCCTCACCCAGTGGAAGGCCTGGGCCGCGACGACGACGTCAAAGGAGGCCTCCGGGACGTCACAGTCCTCGAAGGTGGTTTCCACAATGGAGACGTTTGGGTGGGCCGCCACCTTGTGCCGGAGCACCGCGGCCATCCGCCGCCCGGGCTCAATGGCCAGCACCGAGAAGCCACGCCGCACAAACAGCAATGTGGCTTTACCCGTCCCGGCACCGACTTCGAGGATGCGGCCCCCCGGACGAATCCCGCTGCGCTTGAGAAGATGGTCGATGGCGGCGTCGGGGTAGGACGGTCGCCTGGCCTCGTAACGCTCCGCTTGCCGGTCGAAGGAACTGCGTCGCGTCTCATCGAGCCCGGCCATGTCGCCCATTTTCCAAACGCCGCTGACACGTCGTCAGGACTTCGCCGAAGTTCCCAAGGGACGGCCGCCACCCGCTGTGTCTCACTTGCGGGACGAGAGCGCGGTCCGGGCGCGCCGTGGCGCCACCCTCGACCAAGAGTCCACCAGCAACTCGCGCATGAGCGCTGTGTCGACTTTTCCGAGCCTCACCCCAAGTGAGCCATGGCGGACGGTCCATCCGCCGAAGTCGAAAAAGACGTCTGGACGGCCGGACAGCAGGGAGAAGAGTCGTTCCGGCGGAGTCACTCGGACCATCCCCTCGCGTCCATTGGCGGACAGAGTCGCGAATATTTTTGTGCCGACACGAAAGGACGCACGCTCGAAGTGAGGCGCTTCGTGCGCTTCCGGAAGAGAAAGCGCCAGCTTTCGGAAAGCCTGGCTGGTCATGCCGTGGGTTGGAGGCTAGGGCCCGGGAGCGTCAGCGAGCCGCTGACGGTGACGTCTCCCACCTGGAGCCGCGTCACGGTGAGCTCGTCCACCTGAAGCGCTCTGGCTTCAGCCCGCCCCACCGCAGCGCTGCCGATGGTGAGCCGTCGGACGGCCAGCGCACCGATGGCAAAGGCCCCCACGGCGACGTCTCCGAAGGCTGTGGCCAGAAGGGCGGTGTCGCGGAAACCGAGAGACCTGGAAGAATGACTGAGCGTCTTCACCTCATCGCCTCCTTTAGGAAAAAGCCCTAGGCAGAGCCTGTTGGAGAGCTAATTCGCTGGGCGAGCGCCTGCAGCGCCTCTGTCCGCTCCAGGTCACGTACCCAGCCCTCCGGGAGCCCGCCGAGTCCCTTTCGGGCCCCCACCAGCGCACCGACGAGGGTGGCGATGCTGTCGCTGTCGCCGGGCGTATTCGCGGCCTCGAGGAGCGCAACCTGTGGCTCGTCGGGATGGCGGGCGAAGACGTAAGCCGCGGCCGCCAGAGCCTCCCGTGCATTCCATCCCAGCAGTACCTCGAGGACATCGTCCGGTAGGGAGCCGTGTTGGGCCTTGGACAGGGCGTCCTGGCACAGAGCGGCCGTCGTCAGGTCGTGCCGTCCAGCGGCCTTCACCATCCCGTCCAGAATGTCTTTGGGCGCGAAGCCATTGACGGCGCGCGAGACTCCCACGG
Source organism: uncultured delta proteobacterium (assembly GCA_963745475.1). GTDB lineage: Bacteria > Myxococcota > Myxococcia > Myxococcales > Myxococcaceae > JADGRA01. The sequence continues at coordinate 249,557 of CAVUXN010000008.1, read as the reverse complement.
CCATCCCGGCACAGGCCGCGAGCGCCATGGCGTGCCCGTGCGTCAGGCGCGAGTGCGCGACGGCCCAGGCCTCGGCCTTGGCTTCGTCCTCGGCAAACACCAGCCCGAAGGGGTACGCCCGCATGACCGAGCCGCAGCCGCCGGCGTCGACGTCCGCGGCGTCCCAGGCTCGACCGCGCGCCAATTCCCGAGCGCCTCGCAGGCACGCCATCCCCGGGGCCCGGTGGCCGCCCTGAGGAGCGCGCTGCCAGGCGGCAAAGCCCCGTCCCATGCGACACATGGTGGGCTCGAGGTCCTCGCCCGCGTCTCGCGACTCCAGGAGGCTGCGCAGCACGACTTCGGCCATTTGGGTGTCATCCGTGTAGGGGGCGAAGCGCCGCCCTCCCTCCTCCCAGTAGAGCGCGTACCCGACGACGCCCCTGGGTCCGAACTTCTGGCGGATGGCCTCCATCGAATTGAGGAACTCCGTGGGGTGCCCGAGCGCGTCGCCCACAGCGGCGCCGAGCACGGAGCCAATGACTCGGTCAGCGTCCAGTTTCGGCGGGCTCATCCCTCGGCACTTGTCCCCATGGAGGGTCCGGCTGTTTCGCCTCTCGTCTTGCTTCGGTGGTACGCGAGCCCCGGGGCTCCCCGGCCCTGCTCCAGGGAGGCCCGAGACGCCTCCGCTTCACGGGCTGCTCTTGCCATGAAAGCCCAGAATGGCTTTGACGAGCCACTGCTCGGGGCCGGTGAAGCCATAGCCCACGCCGAAATTGAGGTCGAAGTAGTCGCTGGTGAAGTCCAGGGCCGCGAAGAGTCGGTTGGTGGACTCCGAGAGCGGAAGCGTATGGGTGATGGGCCCGTAAGCCCCGTAGTACTCGAGCCCGAGCGCCAGAGAATGGACGACGTCGAAAGCCACTTTGGCGGCCGGCTCAAATTGGGGAAGTCCGGCCTGTGGCCCGTTGAGGTCGATGTCGAAAATGGGGTTGAAGGAAGCGTAGAAGAGGCCCCAGCGGCCGTCGATGATGGGCCGGATTTCACTCCCCCAAACATTCGGCTCGAACTGTCTGGGGACGTTGGAAATCTCGAAGTTGATGGCGAGCCCGATGGCCCCGGCCAGCTTCTCGTCGAGGCGAAGCTTGCACCGCAGCTTCACGCCCGCGTACTCGAAGCCCTCGTCCGGGCGAATTGCAGTCTGCAAGTACATGCCCAGCTCAACCCAGGTGCCAATGCCGAGGTGTGGCTCGAACGTCATGTGGAACTGGTGGTTGGTGGGTGCTTCCCCCTCCGGCGAAGTCACGGTTGAACCGGTGACAATGTAGATGAGGTGGGTTTCCAGTCCGACGCGCCACGGCCCGGCAGTTTCGCTGTCGTAAACCTGAATCTCGAAGTTGTCCTGGGCATACGCGCGCGCGGGAAACATCCCCAGAAGGAGCAGGGGGACGAGGCGCGCAGCGAGGCGGACGTTGGAGCGAGCCATGGGCTGCCACCTCAAGGAGAGCGGCGCCTACAGTAGACACCACACGGGCCTGCTTCGGCCCTGGGAAGAACACAACTGGACCTGGGTCCGCCTTCTTCTCACCAAGGGCCCGAGACCTCGAGTCCAGCTCCGCCAGGACGGAACACGAGCTTCACTTGCGGCTCCGCCGCAGTTTCTCGGCGGTGAAGCAAGGGGACGAGCACCCCCGTCCCGATGCCAACCGCTGCGCCCACCACCACGTCGCTCGGGAAGTGTTGGCCGGCGAGCACGCGCTCGACGGCCACGCTCGTGCCAACGAGACCCATCAGGAGCCACGGCCAAACCTGTAGCCCATGCCGAAGCGTCTCGGTCATCGCCAGCGTGGTGAGTGCCCCAAACGTTACCGTGGCATGCCCCGAGAAAAACGAGGTGTAGCTCGCCGACGACTGCAGGACGGCCGTCGACGTCGACCCATAGACGTAGGGCCGGGGCCGCTGCACGCCATACTTGGCCGCCTCGGTGGCCGTCCCGCTGATGGAGAGGACCTCGGCGTAGACAACCATGTCTTCAAAGAGGGCCTGGCCGAGGCCGACGTCGACCAAGTCCACGCCAAGCGGAGCAAGAAGCGCGAGCACCTCGGTGACGTTGCTGGCCACCTCCGCCGCCTGGCTGTGCCAGTGGAGCGCGACCCTGTCAAAGCTCGGCACCTGCGCTGCGTCACACGGGCAGTGCTGCGTCACCCAGGAGGGCCCTACCACCGAGAGCACAATCCAACTCGTCGTCGTGGCCCCGAGGACGATTCCGTCGGTCCACGGGTCGAGGACATAAACCGAGCCCTTAATGGAGCTCGCTGCAGGGACGTCCGAAGGGGCGTCGCTCGACACACCGGCGTCGGCGGCCTCCAGCACCACGGCGGCGGCGGCGGTTAAGGCGAGGAGGAGCATCCTGAGGCCGCGCTTCCGTGCGCCCGCGGCGGGACTACAAGTCCACTCCCGCCGTCAGCTCGAGTCACGCTCGACTGTACCTCCGGGAGCCAGAAAGGCCACTCCCACGCGTCGCGGGAAGACGTGCCTCGAGCGCACAAGAGCGCGGGCGCGAGACGTGGCCCTGTCCGGGGCGCACCTGAGAAGTCGCCAGCCTTGACTCGTCCCCGGGCAGGCACTCACGCCTCCAAGGGGTTTCCACCTTGGAAACTGCTGGCTGCGAGGCGCGAGCCCTTGGCTGCAACGGAATTGGCATGTGTGAGCTCGCACTGCTTCGCTTTCGGGACACGAGCAGTCCTACTCCCGCTGAGGAAACCCATGCGTATACCCAGGCTCATGCAGCTCCTTGTCACCGGAATGCTTTTCGTGGGCGCGCTCTCCGGCTGCGCCACCACGGACACGGCCTCCGACCCGTCCGCAAACAAGGTACCTCCGCCGTCCGCACCGCCGCCCTCCCCTCCTCCGCAGGGCGGCATGGGCCACTAAGACGACGCTTGCAGCAGGGAAGCCAGCTGTTGAAGTTCTGCACTTCCGGTGTCCGACACCAACCACCAATTCATCCCCTCGCTCACAAAGTGCAGCGACTGGAGGCCGTTGCGTTTCTCGGCCAGCGGTGGACTGTCGGGAACGCCCTGGGCGGGCCAGACGAAGACGTTGATGGCGTGTCTCCCCGCCCGGTACACGAGGGCTCCCACCGCCTGGCCGCCTAGGTAGTCGAGGCGCCCGCCTTCGAGGGCGAAACCTTGCTCGCGAAAGTCTCGGACGGGGAAGCTGAAAGGTAGCTTCCCCTCGAACCAGGGCTTCACCGTATGGCGGTCGGTCGAGGCGACGTCGGTGAGATGGGTGGCTTGAAGTGAACGCAGGTGGGCCGCCACCACCTCTCCGGTGAAGTCCGCCGGCGCGCGCCTCGGTGTAGCCACCACCAGGACGACGAGTGCCGCGGCAGCGAGCGGCCCGGCCACCCAGCCCAACCGCGCAGCGCGCCGGCTCCAGGGCACGACCTCTGTACGGCGGACGGACTGGCGCAGCTTCCTCAAGAAGGCGGCCGACGGCTCGGCCGGCTTCAGCGTGCGGTGGAGTACGTCGCGCAGCGCCCGGAGTCGCTCGAAGTCCTGCTGGCAACGCGTACAGGACGCCAAGTGCGCGCGGACTTCGAGCGCCCGCTCGACGCTGAGCTCATTGTCCACATACGCGTGCAGTGCGTCTCCGAGATGGCTCTCGTTCATGAGACCGCCCTCCCCGCCTCACCCTCGGACAGCCGAGCCTGCAGGAGCTTCCGCGCCCGGGAGAGACGGGACATGACGGTGCCGATGGGGACTTCCGCGATGTCCGCAATCTCCTTGTAGGAGCACTGCTCGACTTCCCGCAGCACCACCACTTCTCGGAATTCCGCGGGGAGCGTGGCGAGGGCCCGCTGGACAACGTCCCTGTCAACGGCCCTCAAGAGAAGGGCCTCCGGCGTGTCAGGTCGCGCTTCCGCGCTCCAAGGAGAAGGAGCAGGTTCGCGCTCTTCGTCGAAGGCTTCCACCGGTTCGGCCCGTCCATTCTTTCGAAGCAGCGCGTACGCCACATTGCGGACAATGCTCAGGAGCCAGGCCCGGGGGTGCTCGCCCGAAAACCCACGGAAATACTTCAAGCCACGCATGAAGGCCTCCTGCACCACGTCTTCGGCGTCCGCATCATTCCGCACGAGTGTCCGGGCCAGCGTCAGCGCGGCCCCAGCGTGGGGGAGCGCAAGGCGCTCGAATTCCTCGGCCGATGAGTGGACCAAGCGGCACCCTTCCTGGACGCGACGGGGCTGGAAACCCTCCCCAAACCGTTAGCACACCTTGGAGGTGAAGCCGCCCAGGAGACGGCGGCTTCAACCTCGAGGCGGCGGACTCCCTGTGCGGGGCGGCGCGTCCAACGGAGACTACGCGGGCGCAACCGCGCGGGCAGAATCCGCCGTGCGTTGTCCGCCAACCCGCTTCGCGTTTCGCCGCCTCTGAAGCACCGCATCCAGGGACCAGGGGCCCGGACCGGCGGCCAGGAGAAAGGCGCAGGACAACAGCTGCGCATAGTCCGAACGGCTCTCGTGGAGCACTGCCCACCAGCCCACGACGGGCGGTGCCGGCGGCTTGGGCAATGGCGACGTCCCAAAATAGAGCGCGATTTTTGTTGAGAGGATGGCCACCACCATCTCAGCAATAAAGGGCGCGCTGATGAGGCGAGTGCCCAGGCCAGTCATCAGCAGGAGGCCGCCCCCAATTTCCAGAAGCGCGATGGCCGGTGCCAACACCCCCGGCATCGGCATTCCCAACTTGGTGAAGCGACCGACGCCCTGGTTCACATAGACGAATTTCAGCAGTCCCTCGGAGAGAAAGACGCCGCCGGCCATCAGCCGAATGACGATGGTCGACTTCGGCCCCGAGATGGGCGGATGGGTGAAGAAGCGGATGACGTCTTGGAAGCGCATCTGTTGTCTCCTTGGCAGACCTGGAGCGGCCCGTTGTCCAAGGAGATTCGATGAGGGCCCCTTCTATTCCCCTCTGCTGAGAAGACGCGGTCGGGACCGTCAGGAAGCGCTGCGCAGGCCGCAGCCCTCAAGCCGCCCGGCGCTTCGTCATTCCGGGCACTTAGAGAAAGGGACGGCCTCTGTCGAGTGACGTGTCGAATCGCCGGATGGGTCTTCGACGAAGGAATAGAGACCGGCAACGCCCCGCAACCAACCCAAGGAGAAGGCCAATGCGAGTCATGGTGATTGTCAAAGCTTCCAAGGAGTCCGAGTCCGGCGGCATACCGGACGAGAAGACCCTTCGGGAAATGGGGAACTTCAACCTGGAGCTGGTGAAGGCCGGGGTGATGCTCGCGGGCGAGGGCCTCCGGCCGAGCTCGACCGGCAAGCGGGTGAGGTATTCCTCCGGCAAGCAGACGGTCCTCGACGGGCCCTTTAGCGAGACCAAGGAGCTCGTCGCCGGCTTTTGGCTCTGGCAGGTGAAGTCGCTAAATGAAGCCGTTGAGTGGCTCAAGCGCGCCCCCTTCCAGGACACCGAGGTGGAGATTCGGCCGGTGTTCGAGACGGAGGACTTCGCCGCGAGTGACCCCTCGGGGGAGCTGCGAAAGCAGGAGCATGAGCTGCGCAGGGCCGTTGAGTCGCGTCGCCCCTGAAGCGCCCTCTTGCCCAGAGAAAGGACAACCCGATGGTTTGCATGAGCCTGACCTTGAGCAGGGTACAGGGCGAAGTGGGGTCCCACACTCCCGTCTTGAGGAGCACACCCGCCTTCGTCATCTCGTCAATCAGCGCCTTCATGTCCGCCATCCTCTTCTCGGTTGGCGGCTTCGCGTTCTTGGTTGCTCGCCACAAGAACGGGAAGGTGACGGTGACGGACGGTCCCTATACCGAGTCCACAGAGCTCATCGCCGGCTTCGCCCTCTTTGAGGTGAAGTCCAAGCAGGAGGCCGTCGCGTGGGGCACCCGCTTTCTCGGCATCGCCGGAGAGGGTGCCTGCGAACTGCGGCCGCTCGCAGAATAACCGAGCGCGGGCCGAAGGCTCCTCCTGAAGGGCGCAGCGTCATTCTTCGGCTGTTGCGTTGGGTGAGGACATGGTGTGCTTGCGGCTGACATGGCCGCCTCAGAGATTCCGCAAGCCATCGAAGCCATCTGGCGCATCGAGTCGGCCAAAGTCATCGCCGGCCTGGCACGCATTGTCCGTGACGTGGGCGTCGCCGAGGAGCTGGCGCAGGACGCCCTCGTCGCTGCGCTCGAGCAGTGGCCGAAATCCGGTGTCCCGGACAAGCCGGGCGCCTGGCTCATGGCAACGGGGAAGCACCGCGCCATCGACTTTCTGCGGAGGCGCCAGAGCTTCGAGCAAAAGCAGGCGGCGCTGGGAAGTGAAATGCAGGGCCAAGGCGGAGGTCCGGACGAGCTCGACGCGGCGCTGGATGACGACGTCGGCGATGACCTTCTGCGCTTGCTCTTCGTCGCCTGTCACCCGGTGCTCTCGCAAGAGCAGCGGGTGGCGCTCACCTTGCGGCTCCTCGGGGGACTCACCACCGAGGAGATTGCCCGCGGCTTCCTCGTCTCGGAGGCCACCCTCGCGCAGCGCATCGTCCGCGCCAAGCGGGTGCTGGCCGAGGAGCGCGTACCGTTTGAAGTCCCGCGCGGGCCTGAGCTTGCCGAGCGCTTGTCGTCGGTGCTGGCGGTCGTCTACCTCATCTTCAACGAGGGCTATTCGGCCACCGCTGGCACCGAGTGGGTCCGCCCTGCGCTTTGCGAGGACGCCCTGAGGCTCGGCCGCATTCTCGCCGAGCTCGTCCCGCAGGAGGCGGAGGCCCACGGGCTCGTCGCGCTCATGGAGATTCAGGCGTCCCGCCTGGCCGCCAGAAGCGGGCCAAAGGGCGAGCCCATCCTGCTCCTGGAGCAGAACCGCGCGCTGTGGGACCAGCTCCTCATTCACCGCGGTTTTTCCGCCCTGGCGCGGGCCGAAGCGCTGGGCAACGCCCCGGGGCCCTATGTCCTCCAGGCGGCCATCGCCGCCTGTCACGCACGAGCTGGGACGGCGAGCGAGACGGACTGGCACCGCATTGCGTCGCTGTACGAGACACTGGCCCGCGTCGCCCCGTCGCCCGTCGTCGAGCTCAACCGGGCGGTCGCCGTTTCCATGGACTCGGGTCCGGCCGCGGGCCTCGCCTTGGTGGACAGGCTGCGGAGTGTCCCTTCGCTTCAGGGCTACCACCTGCTCCCGAGCGTCCGCGGAGACCTCCTGGCCAAGCTGGGCCGGCTCGAGGAGGCTCGCGTCGAATTCGAGCGGGCGGCTTCACTCACACGAAACGCACGCGAGCGTCAGCTGTTGTTGGACCGCGCCCGGGCCTGTTAGTGGCTCCTTGGGGTGTTGGCCGTCCTCTACTTGCACTTCACTTGGACGCCCGTGTCCCCACAGCGAACGTCGGAAGTCCACGCCTTCCCGACGTTGGAACAGGTGGCGCGGGCAAAGAAGTTGAGCTCGTCCTTGACGTTGCCGCGGAGGACAATTTGGGCCCCGGACAGCTCCAGCCCTTTGCTCTTTCCGTCGAGGTCCTTGCAATTCCGGGGCGCTCCGTAGGCGGCCAGGTCGACCCACGTCCCGCTCGAGCACCCCATGACGAGAACCGACAGCACGGCCGACAACGTCCTCATGCCTTTCATCACTGTCCCTCCCCTTCCGCCAACGCGAAGCCTGTGACGCTACACCCAACGGCCGGGCTGGGGCGCTCCCTCCACCCCGGGCATTTGCTCTCTGGCGAGCACTCGCGAGGGGGCTGCCTCGCCCGGGGACGCCTAGGGTAGGTTTCTGCCTCTCTTCCACCCAACCGAGGGGACCTTCCATGAGGTTGTCCAGACGAGCACTCCTTGGCACTGGCGTGGTCTTGGCGGCAGCACGGGTTGAGACGTCACCCGCGGCGAAGGACGCCGGGGCGGCAACTGCCCCGGCCTGCGCGGACCGGATGCCGGACATTGCGCCCGAGCGTCAAACCGAAGCGCAGAGGCTGGCCTCCGCGGAGTTTATGGCGGGGCGCGGGACACCCGTCTTCGGCCCCTTCGTCCCGCTCCTCCGCAGTCCGGAAGTCATGCTCCGGGCCAAGGCCATGGGGGACTACCTTCGCTTCAAGAGCTCTCTTCCGCCGAAGCTCAACGAGTTCGCCATCCTGCTGTCGGCCCGCCACTGGTCGCAGCGCTACGAGTGGGCCATTCACCAGCCGCTGGCACTCAAAGCCGGCCTGCGCACCGAGGTCGCGGCCATGGTGGCCCAAGGCCGCCGGCCCACCGGGTTGGACGAGGGGGAGCAGCTCCTCTACGACTTCGTCACCGAGCTCCTGGCGCACCAAGGCGTCAGTGACGCCACCTACCAAGCCTTCGTCGCTCGCTTCGGCGAACAGGGCACCATCGACTTGATTGGCGTCTGCGGCTACTACACCCTCATTGCCATGGTGCTCAACGTGGCGCGGACACCCGTCCCCAAGAATGCGGCGCCGCTCGAGCCCTTTGTCTGCTCGAACTAGCGGCGGCAGGCCCCGGGGGGCCTACTCGCTGCGCATCGCTTCGACGGGGTCAAGCCGGGCGGCACGCGCCGCCGGGTAAATGCCGAAGCCCAGGCCCACCAGTGAGGACATGGCCAGCGCCAGCGCCACGGACCACACCGGCACCTCGGTGGGGTAGCCCAGCGCCCAGCGGCCGAGGAAGGCCACTCCGTAGCCAAGGACGACGCCGACGAGACCGCCGAGCAACGAGAGCACCAGCGCCTCGGTGGCGAACTGGCCCAGAATTCGGTGCCGGCGCGCACCGAGCGCTTTCCGAATCCCAATCTCCTGGGTGCGCTCGGTCACCGACACCAACATGATGTTGAGGATGCCGATTCCTCCCACAATTAAGGAGAGCAGACACACGCCGAAGCTGGCTGCCGTGACGACAGAGGAAATCTGGTTAAACGTCTGCGTCGCCGACTCATTGGAGTAGATGGTGAAGTCACTCTCCTGGTCCGGCCGGAGGTTGTGCCGGTGGCGCATGAGCAGCTCGACGCTGTCCTGGGCGCGCTGCAACGTCTCCGTGCTCCAAGCCTGCATGCTGATGTTGAGCGAGCGGTTTTTCCCGTACAGCCCGAAGAAGACGGGAATGGGGATGATGGCGGAGTTGTCGTAGCCCGAGCCGAAGATGCCGCCCTGGCGCTTGAGGACTCCAATAATCTGAAAGCTCCGGTTGCTGATGCGGATTTCCTGCCCCACCGCCTCCACGTCGGGAAAGAGGACTTCCGCCACGTCGAGCCCGACAACGGCCACCTGGGCCCCTTCGAGGACTTCGGACTCGCTGAAGCTGCGGCCTCGCAGCACCGTCAGGGCGTTGGTGTCGAAGAAGTGGAAGGTGCCGCCGCCGATTTGGACGTTGGGGCGGGTTTCGCGAGCAGCCGTCGAGACTTTCTTCGGCCCGACGCCATAGGCCTCGGCGGTGACGGTGGCCACCTCTGGAAGCTGCTTCTGGATGGCTTCGAAGTCGCCAAGGTTGATGTTCGGCCGGCGGTCAATCTTGTCCCAGTCGAATTGGCCAAATCCCGCGGGCCACTTCTGAAGCTGAAAGCCATTGGCGCCGAGCCCCGAGAGGTCGGTGTCAATCTTGTGCCGGAGGCCTTGAAGCAGCGCCATCATCGACACCACGGTGGCGACGCCGATGACGATGCCGAGCAGCGTCAAGACGCTTCGGAGGCGGTGCCCCCAAAACGTGCGCACCGCAAGGCGAAAATTGTCAGCAATCATGAGCGGTAGAGGGCCCCGGAGCCCCTCCCAAAGCCCTACGTCCAGCCCGGGAGGCCATTTCACGGGAGGGGCCGCGTAAGCGGACGCTCGACGGGAGGCCTCGTGACTCACCCTCGGGGCCCCTTGGCAGGTTTCTTCAGCCAGCGGCGCTGGCCGTACTCGCGGTACGACTGCCGGAGCCACCTCTGCACCTCGGCGTTTAGCTCGCTCGCCTGGCCAAAGCGAAGGTGGTGGACGTAAAGCTTTCCCAGCCGCTCCACGCGCCGAAACCGCGGACTCAAAAGAGGCCTCGGCAGGACAAAGTGCACGTCCAGGTGCGTGGGGCGCACGCGGTTGACGCTGGCGAAGCGGACGGCCGCCAGGAAGGCCACGCGCGTCTTCGCCGGGGCGACTTGGTACGGCCCACAGGCTGCGATGAGCTCAACGAAGCGTGAAAACAGCGCTCGAGAATGCGAGCTCGCCCCCTGGAGAAACGCTTTCACCGAGTAAGGGCCGCACGCATGCGAGAGCCCCCGGGAGACGAGGCTCGTCCCACAGCGGGGACAACGCCACAGCTCGGCCCTTTCGGCCCCAGGGGCGGACGTTCCTCCTCGTTTCCTTGGCGTCGGGCGCGGCCTTTCCTGGCTCAACGGCCGCCGGTGGGCGCGTAGGTGAGTTGCGGAAACCAATCGCCTCGACCTTCAGGCGTCAAGTCCAGGACATTCCACAGCGGCCACAAGAGGTCGACGTGGCGCTGGTTTTGGCCCGCATCGCTCGGCAGGAAGGCCAGCTCCGAGCTGTAAAAGTGGTGCACCTGCCCGCCGCGCTTGACGAAGGTGTGGATGACTGAGTTTTGGGAGCCGTCCTCGGCCTCTCCAAAGTAGTCGCGGTTGAAGGTGTTTTTCTGCGAGGAGAGGAAGCGGAGGTTGGACCAGGGCCGGGAGCGGGCGAAGGCCCGGATGCGCTCGATGGGAGACTTGGCGACGATGGCGAGGTTGGCCCGTTGCTCAATGTGTCGGGCGTTTCCATTGATGCCGTCGATGAGGGCGCTGCACATCCGGCAGGCCTGCTCCATGCCCGCGCTAAACATGAAGTTGTAGAGGACGAGGGTGTCCTTGCCGGGAGCAAACAGCTCGGAGAGCCGCACCGAGTGAGGAGGCGACGTGTCCTCGAGGTTTCGCCCGCCCTCCTCGAAGACGTAGTCCTCCGGAACCACACCGCCCAGCGGGAGTTTCCTCCGAGCCGCGGCAACCGCTTCCACGTGCCGGCGAAGCTCACGCTCGGCCTGAAGCAATTCCTCACGAGCGCTGCGGTAAACCGACGACTCACCCGGAAAGCGAACGGCCTCCATGGTGCCTCCTTGTGGGGCTCGGGGCCCCCGCCCAGCGGGCGTCGCACCTGAGGTTAGCACTGGCCTCGGGGACACTGAGTGCAGCGAGGGCCGATGGCTCTGGCGCGCAGAAAGCCGAGATGCCCGGGGGAAGGTGGGGCTTCCACCGGCCGGGCAGTCGTCACCTGTTTTTTTCAGTGGCCCGGCTACTTGCGTGCCGCATGCAGCGTGGACTCGGCACAGCCGGGCCCGTTGTCATGGTCCGCATCCGCAGTCGGCTGGGCATCAGAAGACGCCACCACGGCAACTGCCGCCGGACGGACATTGGCCTTCTTGGACTCCGCGTCCGCCCGCTCGCAACCGGCCAGTGCGAAAACCGCCACCGAGGCCACTGCCACCCATCCCAGCTTCTTCCAGTCGTTCATGGCTTCCTCCGTTGGACTGCGAAGGAAGTCCATCGCAAGCCTGGTGCCAGGAGACGAAGCCTGTGCTTTCAAGCGCCTAGCTTCCCTCCGAGAGAAGGGTTGTTGCGCGACTGGCAACTGTGGCCCCACTCGGGTTGCGACGAGCGTTACAACGCTAGCGGAGAAGGTGTGGGTTTGCGCACAGCGCACCATAGTCTTCGTCTTCCCATGTCCTCTGCTCCGGTGTTGCCTCGTCAACGAAGCGCGTTGGCACTTCTGCGTGCGAGGGCCACGAGGCCGAGGCGGCGGCCCGAGAGCCCGTCTCCGCGAGGTGCTGCATGAGGTGGGAGAAGCTGTGCGAACTCGGCCGCGAGCTCCCGGAAGTCGCCGAGGGCCTCTGGTACGGGACGGCCGCGCTCAACGTCCGCGGGCGCTTCTTCCTGCGCCTCAAGGAGGACGGGCTCTCCGTCGTCTTTCGCCTGGAGAGCCTCGACGAGCAGGACTTCCTCACCGCCTCCCGTCCGGACGTCTACTACGTCACCGAGCATTACCGCGGGTACAAGGCGGTGTTGGCGAGGCTGCGGCCGCTTACCGTCTCGGAATGTCGAGCGAGACTCAACACCGCCTGGCATGCCGTGGCGCCGAAAGCGCTGGTGCGCGCGCGCGCCGAGGACGTCGCGAAGACGCGGAGGCGGGGGCGCAAGCGGTGATACGAGCCCGCGTCTGGCCGTCCCCCAGGCCTTATGCTTTGGCGCGCACGGCCGAAGCCGACGGCCAAGCCTTGCCCTGTGGCGTCACCGCTGGCGCCGCGCGACAACGGTGACGAGCTTCGACAAGCCCATAGGCAAGCGCAGCGACGAGCAGCGCATCCCCGTTGCCCAGAAACCACCGGGCGACGAAGAAGGCTGCAACGGGTGCAAGTAAGCGGACAGCAGCCCAGGGGAACATGTTGGCCTTTCTTAGTTACTCAACGGATGTGACGGAAGCTGTGCAGCCAGGCGACGAATAGGTGAGCACCCTCGCCGGCCGAAACCCTCATGGGTACGTGTAGGTGCGAGACTCGCCAAAGGAAGTTGGTGTCACCCTCCCAGAGGGTGCGACGAAGGCGGCGGCTGTGGGCCCGCAACGAAATGAATGAAACGCGTGTTCTTCTCTTCCAAGCAGCACGAAGAAAGAAGGAGACACGCACCAATGAAGACGCCTTTCGCCAGCATTCTGCTCGCGAGCATTGTTTACGCCTCGGACGCCCTGGCGGCTGAAGTCGACAACCGCGACGCCAACCAGCAAGCGCGCATTGCGCAGGGCGTGCGGAGCGGCCAGCTCACGCCCGGAGAGACGTCCCATTTGGAAGGCCACGAGGCGCACATCAACCATGAGATTGCCCGCGACCGCGCCGCCAACGGCGGACACCTCACCGCCGCAGAGCGCGCCAAGGTGAACCACCAGCAGGACAAGACGAGCGCCGCCATTTACCGCGACAAGCACAACGGCAAGGTGCGCTGAGGCCTCGCCTCGCTCACCCCGCCCCGGGGCTCCCCACGGGGCGACCAGCTTCAACTGGGCCCCGAAAGCCGCCTTTTCCGGTGACGCCGGGGTTGGCGTCGAGGGGAGGCTTTGGGAAGCTCCTCCGTCCAAACGACGGAGGGAGGCTTTCCAGATGACTTGCAACGTTAGCGACGTCGCGAGCTGCATCGGCAGCGTGCTCGCGGTCGGACTCATCGCCGCTTGTGCCTCGGCGCCGGTGTTGACTCGGCCCGCGGTGCCGGCCGCCATTGAAGCTCCGGAGAAAGCAACGGTGGCCCAGCGCTGGTATGCCAAGGGCACCCAGAATTACACCTGCACCGCCAAGCCCGACGGCTCAGGTGCCGAGTGGAAGCTCACCGGGCCCGACGCCAAGCTGTACGCCAGTCCTGACGAGGGAGCTGCCCAAGTCGGCGTTCACGGTGCCGGGCCCTCGTGGGATGCCAAGGACGGCACCCGCTTTGTTGGCAACGGCGCAGCAGCCAAGAAGGTGGCCTCTCCGGACGCCTCTGCCATTCCCTGGCTCCTCGTCCCTAAAAAGGAAGGGGACGTTTCCGGGACGCTGGGAGGGGTGGAATTCGTCCAGCGCATCGACACGGTGGGAGGCCAGGCGCCCGCGACGGGCTGCGACGCGAGCTCCGTCGGCGCGACGGTGAAAGTCTCCTACTCGGCGACGTACGTCTTCTACCGCGGCGGCGTCTAACCGCTCGCGGCCGCGGCCCCCCCGAGACGACGGCTCCCGCCTCCTTTAGTCCATGGCGAGGAGAGGCGCGTACTCCGGCACCCAGGTGCGCTCTTGCACCTGGAGCTGCAGCGCGCTCTCGCTCAACGCAGGCGCGACACCTTCCCGGACGGCCTCGGCTGCCACCGCCGTGGCGACGCGCTGGGCAAGCGCGGGGAGGGCCTCCAGCGCCGGCAGGAGTGGCGCGTCCGCGTCGCTCTGCGCCGGGGACAGCTGTCCCAGGGCCTCGGCGGCGGCCAGCATCATCCCGTCCGTCACCCTTCTGGCCTGGGAGGCCACCACCCCGAGCCCGACGGCCGGGAAAATATAGAGGTTGTTGCACTGGGCGACGGAGATGAGACGCCCGTCCACACGCACCGGCGGACAGGGGCTGCCAGTGGCCACCAGCGCCCGCCCGTCCGTCCAGCGGAGGAGGTCCGCGGGCATTGCCTCCTGACAGTGGGTGGGGTTGGAGAGCGGGAAAATAATGGGTCGGGCCACCTTCCGGGCCATCGTCCGCACCACGGCCTCGGAAAACTCGCCGGGCTGGGCAGAGACGCCCACCAGCACGGTGGCTCGCAAGCGGTTCACCACGTCGAGCAGCGTGATTTGGCCGTCCACCCCGGTCCCCCAGCCGGCCACCACCTCGCGAGGCTGGGCGAAGCGCTCCTGAATGTCCGAGAGATTGGCCATCCCTGAGTGCAACAGGCCTTGGACGTCCACGAGGAAGAAGCGCCGACGGGCCTCGGGCTCGGGCAGCCCGGCGCGCACCATGGCCGCGAGCAGGTGCTCGGCCAGCCCCGTCCCAGCGCCGCCGGCGCCGAAAATGACGACGGTTTGGTCCACCAGGCGTTCCTGGGTGACGTGCAACGCCCCATGGAGCACTCCCACCACCACGGCGGCGGTGCCTTGGATGTCGTCATTGAAGGTGCAGAGACGGTCCCGGTACCGCTCCAGGAGGGGCCGGGCGTGGGGCCGGGCGAAGTCCTCCCATTGGAGAAGCACCCGTGGAAGCTTGCGCTCGACGGCGGCGACGAAGCCCTCGACGAAGTCCCAGTACTCCTGCCCAGCGATGCGCTCATGCCTCCAGCCGATGTAGTCCGGGGCGCGCAGCAACTCTGGATTGTTGGTGCCGACGTCCAGCAACACCGGCAGCGTGCGGGAGGGCTCGATGCCGCCGATGAGCGAATAGAGTTGAAGCTTCCCAATGGGGATACCCATTCCACCCGCACCTTGGTCGCCAATGCCGAGGATGCGCTCCCCGTCGGTGACGACGATGACGTCCACCTCCCGGAAAGGGCGGCTGTCGAGCAGCTCCTCGATGCGATGGCGCAGCGGGTAGGAGATGAAGAGGCCGCGCGGGCGCCGGTAAATGCGCGAGAAGTTGATGCAGCCCTGCGCCACGGTGGGCGTGTAGACGATGGGCGTCATCTCTTCGACGTGGCGCCGCAGAAGCGCAAGGCACAGCGTCTCGTTGGTGTCCTGGAGCGCGCGCAAATAAATGTGCCGCTCGAGGTCATTGTCTTTGAGCCGGTAAGCCTCGTAGGCCCGCGCGCACTGCTGCTCGAGCGTCTCCACCACCGGCGGTAGAAGCCCATGCAGGCGAAGCTCGCTCCGCTCGCTGTCGGTAAAGGCCGTGCCTTTGTTGAGCACCGGGTCGGTGAGCAGCCGTTGCCCGCGAAACGGCGTGCGGACGGCTGCGCTTCGGTCGCCTTCCATGGAGGCCATCAGGCCTTCCCCTGCTTCTGTCTCCGCGCCGGTCGCGTGGGCGTGAGGCTGTCCTGGGCCGCTGTGCAGAGCGCGGAGAGCTTGCGCGGGGCGACAGCCCGGTAACTCTCGGCGAGCCACGCCTCGAGAAGCCACAGCGGGGGACGGGTCCCCTTCTCAAAGCGTGCAGTCACCCAGCTGGCCTTTCCGAGTCCGTAGCCAGTGGGCTCGGCGAAGGGAAGCAGGAGCGCCGCCCCCTGGGAGAGGGGGAGCTTGACGGAGAGACTGAGGGAGGAGGCGTCGTCGCGCATGAAGAGGAAGACCTTCTTTTTGACCTTGAAAGCGCTCTCCCCCCAGGGAAAGTCCTCGTGCGCCTCGGGGTAGCCCAGCGCCTTCTTCCGCAGGACAGCCCCGGCGCGTGTCAGGGTGCTCGCCAAGCGAAGACTCCGGAGGATTTCGCGACGTAGAGCGCCAGCAAGAGGGTTTCCCCGGGGCAGGTTCTCCGCCGGGGTTTACTTCTTTTCAAGCGTGTCCTTGGCTTTTTGGACGAGCTCGTCCGACTTCGCCTGAGCCTTCTTCAGAAGCTCCTCGGACTTCGCACGCGCCCGCGCGAAAACGTCGCTGGAGGTGGTGCGGGCCTGCTCCAGCAGCTCGTCCGCACTTTGCTGCGCCTTGTCGAGGTCTCCGGTGTGGGCGGCCAGCCCGTCGAGGAATTTCTTTCGGGCCGTGGCATAGGCGTCGCCGCCCAGTTTCTGCATTTGGTTTGCTGCATCGCGCAGCTGGGGTGGCAGGTCTTCCAGCTTCATAGGGTTTTCCTCTCTTGTGCGTCCCACACGGACGCCGAGGAGGGTACACCCGCCTTGTGGAGGGGGGGAGGCCCACGCAAAGTGAAGGAAAGCACGCCCTGCACCTTGGGCCAGAGGGCTCTCGGGTTTCTGCCATTCACCCGTTGCAGAGGGAGGTGCGCTCTGAGATGGTGCGCCCCACTTGGATACCCAACTGAAGCAGTGTCTGACGTACCGGTCCACGGCCGGCGCCCTTGAGCAAATGCGGGGCAAAGTCCCGATGTATGACTTCATCGAGGGCTACATCGACGGCCGCTACGAGGTTCATGAAGACCTCGAGGCATTTCTCCGGCGGAAAGAGGAGTTCATCAACTACCGGATGACGGCTGGCCAGTTGGGCTTCATCCTCGCCGGGTTTCTCCCGTCGGTGCTGGTGCACACCCGGGCCATGGACAAGAAGCTGGTCACTGGACATTACGACCGTGGCAACGACTTCTTCGCTGCATTCCTCGGCGAGTTGATGGTCTACACGTCGGGCTTCTTCGTCAAAGGTGACGAGACGCTTGAAGAGGCGCAGGTCAACAAGCTCAACATCGTCGGCCAGAAGCTCCAGCTCCGCTCCGGGGAGAAGCTCCTGGACGTCGGTTGCGGCTGGGGCACGCTCGTCCGGCACACCGCCCAGCACTTCGGGGTGGACGCCACCGGCGTGACGCTCAGCGCCCGTCAGGCCGAGCTCGGAACGGAGCGCATCGCCGCCGCCGGCCTTCAGGAGCGCGCCCGCGTGCTCACCCTCGACTACCGGGCCATCCCGCACCAGCGCTACGACAAAATCAGCGTGCTGGAGATGGCCGAGCACGTCGGTATCCGGAATTTCCAGAAATTCCTCCGCCAGCTGTCCGGGATGCTGACCGACGACGGCCTCTTCTTCCTGCAGATTGCCGGCCTTCGACGCAACTGGACCCCCGAGGACTTCAGCTGGGGCATGTTCATGTCGAAGTATATTTTCCAGGGCGCGGACGCGAGCTTGCCCTTGAGCTTCGTCACCAAGCAGTTGGAGATGGCCGGCTTCGAAATCCACAGCGTGGAGAACATCGGCATTCACTACTCGATGACCATCGAGCGCTGGTACCGCAACTGGCTCTCCAACCGTGAGTCGATTGTGAAGTCCTACGGCGAGCGCTGGTTCCGCCTGTGGAACCTCTTCCTCGCCTGGTCCGTGGTGGTCCCGGAGCGCGGAGGCTCCACCTGCTTCCAGGTGCTGTGCAACAAGAACACCTCCAGCTTCCCGCGCCGTCGCTTCGTCGGCGAGCAGCGCCGCCTGGGGGAAGTCCCCGAGCGCAAGCTCCCGGCAGCCTGAAGCAGGAGACGGCGGCTAGTGGCGCTCGTCCAAGAGCGCCTCGGCCTCTTCCACCGACGTCGCCAAGTGGGCCGCGTAGCCCCGGGCGCGCGCCTGGCGTTCGAGCTTGAGGATGATGTCCGGGAGCGGCCCGCAGATGCGCACCACCCGCCCGACGTGGTTGTCCGCGAGGAAGGCCGTCAGCCGGTCGACTTGCGGCATGCAGTCACAGGACAGGCTGCTCAACCCAGAGACGTCGGAGACGACGTCGAATCCCTCGCGCAGCTTGGACAGCTCCACAATGGCCGCCGAGGCAAAGTCGAAGATGCCCTCGGGCGTCGGATGGCCCCAAGCTTTCAGGTAGAAACGGTTGCGCCCACGAAGGGACTTGAAGTCGAAAGGCAGGGGAAACTCCTTCGGCAGGCAAAAACACGGGGGCGGGACTTGCCTCGCGCAAGGCGGCAACGGCCACCCGGAAGCCGAAATAGCACCCACTCTGGGCTTCTGCCGCACCGCATCAATGATGGGTAGAAGTCCACACCCCGGGCGGGAGAGACCCCCGCACTCGGGGGTAGAGCCCCGCTCCCCACCGCCCAGAAACGTAAAGACTCCAAACGCTTGGGGCACACAGGCGCTCGGCGGTGTTGTGGACTGTCCGTGCCCCTCTCTGGCACGTCCCCTGCTCCTTGACGGAACAGACGTCGCGGTCGTAACTGAATGCCTAAGGTAGGGGCAAATGCTGTGGAATCTCACCAAACGCGGGCCGCAAGGAGCACCGGTTCGGTGCAACTGGTGCCGCGCACAGCTCGCAATCCAGGGCCCCGGGGGCCTCGCGCCGACGGCCGAGGAGCTGCATGCCCATGGAGCCCTCTCGGTGAAGCGCCTGGGGTGGTTTTGCGCGCGCCGCTGCGTCGTGGCCTACGAGACTCGCTTTCGCGTCATTCTCGAGCCGGAGCTCCAGGCGAGCGCTGAGTCTCGCACGGCCTGAGGGCGCGGCCATCCGCCGGGCCACCCCTCTTTCTGGCCTTCTTCCGTCCTCAGGACTGCCCGCTCGTGCACGGGACTCGACAGCAGCGTCTTTTTGAATGCTCGGGGGTCAGGGGCGAACTGAAACGTCCCCTCTAGAGGACCGCGGATTCTAAGAGAGCCTTTGGGGGGCTTCTCTGCAAACCGGACGCGGTGCGCTTTCTCCTCATGCGCGCGTCCATTGCAAAGGGCGGCCGGGCTGCGCTGCTCCGACTACGAGGCGCCGGCAACTCTGGAGTCCGAGACGAGCCCCCTCGAGTGCCTTGCCTTGGCCGCACACTTTGCGCGAGGAGACTGCCGCCGCGCAGCGCCCGGACGTCCGGCCCAGCCCCCCAGGGCTACAGCAGTGGGCATTCCTCTTGCACCAGCGACTCGCAGCTGGCCATGCCCGAGGAGATTTGCGCCATGGAGCTAACTGCCAGACAAGTGCGAAAACTCATCCTCGACGAACATTCCATTCTGCGGAATGAGATGGCGGACATTGGCACGCTGCTCGAAGCCATTGCCGCCGAGCGAATAGACTTGGCCGAGCGGCTACGGCACCGTCTGACAAGCTTCTACGACGCCTTCCTCAAGCACATTTCACACGAAGACAGCTTGCTTCGTCCCGTCCTGGCCGACATCGACGCCTGGGGCGCGGTCCGGGTGGAGAAGATGGACGCCGAGCACCGAGACCAGCGCGCCAGCATTGCTGCACTTGTCGCGCTCGACCCCAATCGCGACTTCGAGGGCTACCTCTCGCGCGTCCAGGCCTTCGTCGCGGCGGTGGCGGCGGACATGGCCATCGAGGAGCAGGAGTGCCTCAGCCCCGAGACGCTGCGGGATGACACCATCGTCATCGACTACTTCACCGGGTAGGGGACAGCGCGGGGGCCGCGCCGAAGGCTTTTGCGGCTCGTGTCGCCCCCTCCAACAGCGGTCCCGGCCAGAGCCCAAGTCCAACCACGGCGAGGAGGCAGAGGGTAATGGCCGCCCGGAGGGGGAGGCCGGCGTGGAGGGAAGCGGACGAGTTTCCCTCGGACATGAAAGTCGAGCGAGCCACGCCGAGGTAATAGAAGAGGCCCACCACGGCCAGCACCACGCCGAGGACAACCGGCACCACCAGCCCGGCGCGGTAGCCCGCGAGGAAGACGAAGAGTTTCGCCCAGAAGCCGGCGACGAAGGGGATGCCAGCCAGCGAAAGCAAAAAAACCAGCATGGCCGCTCCCAGAAAGGGCGAGCGGCGCGACAGCCCGGCGAGGCGGACGAGTGAATGGCCGCCGGACTCCTCGGCCGCGGCATGCAACACGAGGAAAGCACCGAGGTTGGTGAAGACGTAGGTGGCAATGAAAAAGAGCGCCATCGCCACCCCAAACTCCGTTCGGGCACAGAGGGCCACCAGCACGTAGCCAATTTGCGCAATTCCAGAGAAGCCAAGCAGCCGCCGCAGGTCCGTCTGCGGAAGGGCGAAGAGGTTTCCCACCAGCATGCTGCTGACGGACAGCAAGATGAGGGCTGGCTCCCACACGCCCCACTGCTGCGCCCAGCCGGAAAGTAGCACCACACTCAGCGCGGCCAGTCCCGCTGCCTTCGGCGCAACCGAAAGGAAGGCCACGAAGGGCGTTGGGGCACCCTGGTACGTGTCGGCCACCCACATGTGGAAGGGAACGGCCGCCACCTTGAAGCCGAAACCGGCCACCACCAGGAGAAGCCCCACGCCAGCGAGCGGGGGCAGCGGACCCGCAGGAACAGCCGAAATCAGCGTCGACTGGGTGAAGCCCAGAATGAGGGCCAGCCCAAAAAAGGTGAGGGCCGAGCTCGTCGAGCCCGTCAAAAATAGCTTCAAGCCGGCCTCGGCGGCCAGCTTCGGCCGGTCGGCCGGCCCGTCGTTTTTCGCCCATGCCGACAGCACATACAAGGGGACGCCCATCAGCTCGAAGGAGACGACGAGCAGCACCCAGTCGCGCGCGCCCGGTAAAATCATCATCCCCACCACGCTGAAGAGTAGCAGCGCGTAGTACTCGGCCTGGCGCAGTGGTGCCTGCTGGTTGAGCCAGTCAAGGGCGCCCAGCACGGCCAGCAAGGCAGCGCAGAGAAAGACGCGCTTGAAAAAAAGCACCCAGGCGTCCGAGACGTAAGCACCGTGAGGCGTCACTCCGGAGACGTCGACGAGGAAGGAAGCGCCCAGCACGGCGGCCAACAGGACCGCCGTCAGCCAGCCCCATTGCTGTCCATGCCCCGGCAGCACGGCATCCCCCAGCAGTACGAGGCCGGCAATTGCGGCTACCGCCATGTCGAGGCTGAGGAGGTGGAGCCAAGAGGGCATTTAGCGTAGCGCCTGGGCGAGGTGTGGCAGCCGACCGAGAAAGCCGGAGCTGGTAATGTCGATGAAGTCCAAGAGGAAGCGCGGCCAGAGTCCGGAGAGGACGAGCGCCGCGCCCAGTACCAACGGTGCACCCCACTCCGTGCCCCGGACGTCCGCCAGGTGCGCGGAGGCACCGGTGGGCGCCGGTCCCCAAAAAATAGCCTTCGCCGCGCGGAGCACGTAGACGGCGGTGACGAAGGCCCCCAGTACGCCGGGCACTGTCCACCAGGGGAAGGCACTGGTGGCCGAGCCGAGAAAGACGAGAAATTCGGCGACGAAGCCGGCGGTGCCGGGCAGGCCCAACGACGACAGGCTGGCCAGGGTGAAGAAGGCCGCCACCGCAGGCATGGCATGGGCGAAGCCGCCCATGCCGGGCAATCACGCGGGTGTGGGCTCGCTCGTAGACGAGGCCCACGAGCGCGAAGAAGAGGCCGGTCATGATGCCGTGGGCAAACATCTGGTACACCGCCCCGTTCCAGCCCACGGCCGTGAGGGTGGCCGCCCCCAACATGACAACGCCCATGTGGCTGACGGACGAGTAGGCGATGACGTACTTGAGGTCGGTCTGGCTGGCGGCGCTCAGCGCACCGTAGAGAATGTTCACCACCGCCACTGTCCCGACGACGGGGGCCCACACCATGGCCGCGTCCGGCGCGAGCACCATGCCCACGCGCATGACACCGAAGGCGCCGAGCTTCATCAACACCCCGGCGTGAAGCATGGACACCGCGGTGGGCGCCGAGGCGTGGCCATCCGGAGACCAGGTATGGAAGGGGAAGACGCCCGCCAGCGTGCCGAAGCCGAGCCAAATGAGTGGGAACACCAGCATTTGTGTCGACTTCGAGAAGGCCACGCCCTGGAGGACTTGCAGGTCGAAGGTACGGGCCCCGGACCGGCTCCAGAGGACGAAGATGGCCACCAGGATGGCGGCCGAGCCAACGAGGAGCATCAGTGTCAGCTTCATGGCCGCGTACTCACGGGAACCCACCGCGAAGCGGCTCCAGATGAAACGGAAGGGGCCGGCCGGGGGCACTTCGTGGCTACTGCCCCAGATGCCGATGAGGAGGTACATCGGCAGCACTGCAATCTCGTACAGAAGGAAGAAGACGAAGAGGTCCTGCGAGACGAAGACGCCAAGCACCCCTGAGACCAGCACCAGGAGGAGGATGAAGAATTCCTTGTCCCGCTTGTCCACCCCCCAGCTGGCCAGGACGCCGGTGACGATGATGAGGCCGGTGAGTAGGAGCAGCGCGACGCTCCAGCCGTCGGCCGCGAATTTGAGGTGGATGCCCAAGGACGGCACCAGCGGCGTGTCCTCCACAAACTGAAACCCACCGGTGCCCTTGTCCCAAAGGAAGGCCAAGGTGACTGCACCGCCGAGCGAGACGACGGCGCCAAGAAGCGCAATCCACCGCGTTGTCTGCCGGGCTGCCCGCGGGACGACGAGCAACGCCGCCGCTGCAACGGCGGGAGCAGCGACGATGACGGCCAACAGGTGGTCGCTCACCGCCAACCGCCAAACCAGGCGAGTACCACCGCGCCCACCATCACCGCGAAGACGTAGTGACGCGTACGCCCCGTCTGCAGCGGCCGCACCGCCTCCCCCGCCTCGAGCGTGCCCCACCCCACAGCATTGATGACGCCGTCCACCAGGTAGCGGTCCACCCACCGGGCCCAGCCGCTCACCTTGAGGAGCCCTTGGCGGTAGAGGACTTCCCACCCCTTGTCGATGAAGCTTCCCCGGTCGAACCACTCCAGGGTCGCTGCCCACCGTACGCCCCGTCCACCACCGCCAAAGACGACGAGGGCCACGGCGAGGCCAAGCAGGGCCACCGCCGACGCCACCAGCGGCGTGAGCCCCAAATGGAGGTGGTAGTCCGCACCAAACTTGGGGGCCAGCCACGCCCCGAACAGCCCTGCGAAGACGGCAGGCAGGGCCAGTAGCAACAACGGCCCAGTCATGGACGGACCGGGCTCGTGCGCGTGCAACGCAGCCTCCGAGGGCGGTCCGAGGAAGGCCTTGACGAGGACACGCCCCATGTACAGCGCCGTCAGAAAGGCTGCCCCCATCAGCAGGCCCCAGGGCACCCAGCCTCCCTTGCCCTCCACGGCGGTGAGGACCAAGTCCTTGGAGAAGAAGCCAGCGAAGCCTGGGACGCCGGCGAGAGACAGCGCACCCACCGCAAAGACGCCGGCAGTCACCGGCATGCTCCGTCGCAAACCGCCCATGGCGCCCAACTCGTTGGAGTGGACGGCGTGGATGACGCTGCCCGCGGCAAGAAAGAGCAGCGCCTTGAAGAAGGCGTGCGTGCCGAGGTGAAAGAAGCCGGCGAATGCCGAGCCGGCGCCAATGGCCGCCACCATGAGGCCAAGCTGCGAGCAGGTGGAATAGGCCAGTACCTTCTTGATGTCCGACTGCACCAGCGCCAGAAGAGCGGCAAAGGCGGACGTGCCGGCGCCCAGCCACAGCATGACGTCGCGGGTGAGGGCGGCCCGGGCGAACAGTGGGTCGGCTCGGACGAGGAGGTACACACCAGCGGCTACCATCGTCGCTGCGTGAAGCAGCGCCGACACCGGCGTGGGGCCCTCCATGGCGTCCGGGAGCCAGACGTGGAGTGGAAACTGTGCCGACTTCCCCACCACAGCCAAGAAGAGAAGCAGCGTGACGGCGGTGGCAACGTGCGGCGAGGCCGCCACCGTCCACTCCAAGCTGCCCGTCGAGGCGAATAGCAAGAGAAGGGCAAAGAGGAAGCCCATGTCGGCCAGCTTTGTCAGCCAGAAGGCTTTGACGGCCGCCCGCGCGGCGCTGGGCCGGCCGAAGTAGAAGCCAATGAGGAGGTAGCTGGTGACGCCCACCAACTCCCAGCCTGCGAAGAGCTGGAGCAGGTTGGGCGCCAGCACCAGCAAATTCATGCTGAAGAGGAAAAGCGCGTGGTAGGCGAAGTACCGTCCGTAGGAGCGGGGCGTCTCGTCTCGCATGTATTCGAGCGAGAAGATTTGAACGCACAAGGCCACCAACGTCACCACCAGCAACATGACGGCTGACACAGAGTCCAGCTGGATTCCCACCTCGGCCAGCGTGCGGCCGCGGGCCACAAGCCAGGGGACTGTCACCCGGAGCTCCAGGGCGCCCAGGCTTCTCTCGACAACCAGCGCCACCGCCGCGGCGGTGGCCACGGCACTGCTGAGGATGGTCAGCCCAGCGGCCGGGACTCCCCGGTGGCGAAGCCCAGGCACCAGCACCAACGCGAGTGCGGCCAAGGCCGGCGCCAAAAGCGCCACCTCACAGAGGTGCACGGCACTCAATGTTTGGCCTCCCGGGCGAGGTCCAGCACGGTGTCGCCGTGCCGCCGGTAGAGGAGCATCACCAGGGCGAGGCCCACGGCGACTTCCGAGACGATGACGACGAGCGAGAAGAGGACGAGGGCTTCACCTGGGCCCCCTCGGAGAGTCGCAAAGGCGACGAAGGCGACGTTGGCAGCGTTGGCCATGAGCTCGATGGACAGCAAGAGGGCCACGGCATGCCGGCGAGTCACGGCGCCATAGAGGCCGATGCTGAAGAGCAGCGTCGCCAGAAGAAGGACGTCGGGAAGCCTCATGGTCGCAAGCCCTCGGGGGTCGGCACGGGGTCTCGGCGCCGCGCCATCACCACCGCACCCACCACGGCCGCAAGCAAAAGGAGCGACGCCACCTCGAAGGCCAGCACGTATTCGGTGAGGAGGCTGCGAGCCAGCTCGGCTGTCGTGGGCGGCGGCGGCGGGAGGGTTGGAGGAAATTCCGTTCTGAGGATGGCCCCACCCACCACTGCGAAGAAGGCGAGCGCGAGAAGGAGTCCACGGGCGCGGTCCGCGCTGTCCACTTCTACGACCGCGTCCTTGTGCCGCCCAGTCACCATGACGCCGAAAATCATCAGCGTCACGACGCCACCGACGTACGTCAGCACTTGGACGCCGGCGAGGAATGGGGCTCCGAGGATGGCGTAAAGCGTGGCCGTCAACAGGAGCACCAGGGCGAGCCAGAGGACGGCGCGCACGAGGTTCCTGCTCCTCACGACGAAGAGGGCAGCCACGACCATTGCCAATGCGAGAAGCCCGAATCCGAGCCGGGGCATCATCCGGACCTCTCCCCGGTCCCCGGCGTGCCTCCGCCACTGGGGGCGGGCGCAGGGGCTGGCTTCGGCGCCTTGGGGAGCTCCTGCATCCCCATCAACCGCGTCGCGTCACCCCAGGCGCGCGGCTTGGACTTCTCATTTGCATACAGCTTGGCCATGGTGAGGACGAGGTCCTCGCGCGTGTAGCTGGGCTCCTCGGCCTCCCGCGTCATGACGATGGCGTCGGTGGGGCAAACCTGCACGCACAGCTCGCAAAAAATGCAGGCCGACATGTCCAAGAGAAAGTCATCGGCGTAACCCCGCTTCTTGCCCGTTATGGGAGACTCGCGCTTTCCACCGAATTTGATGGCGATGACTCGCGAGGGGCAGATGCGCTCGCACTGCAGGCACCCGATGCACAACTCGTCCCCTTGCTCGTCATGGAGAAGCGCGAAGCTGGCCCGGTAGCGCTCCGCCCGGGGCCGAATAACTTCAGGGAACTCGACGGTGGATGCAGGGCGCAACATGTTGGTGAGAGTGACTCTCATGGCCCGAAGCGTGTCCGTGAAGTAGCCCATGCCCGTTACGTCCTCCTCGTCAGCCTACGAAGACGACCCACACTGCAGCGCCGGCCACCAGTGCGACGCTGGAGGGCACCAGCCACCTCCAGCAGAGGCCCATCAGCTGGTCGGACCGAAAGCGGAGCAGCGTCCAGCGAATCCAGTACAGCGCTGCAAATAACAGCAACGTCTTGAGCACCATCCAGTGCAGCCCCGGCCGAAAAGGCCCACCGTCCCAGCCACCGAGGAAGAGGGCTGCTGCCACCGCCGACGCCACCAGCGTGTGGACGTACTCGGCCATGTAGAAGAGGGCGAACTTCATTCCCGTGTACTCGGTGGTGACACCGGCCACCAGCTCGCTTTCCGCCTCGGGAATGTCGAAGGGGATGCGGTTGGCCTCTGCCAGCATCGCCAAGACGAAGATGACGAAGGCCGGGATGCCCAGGAAGAAAGGCCAAACCACGAACCAGTGGCCCTGGGACTGGACGCGGACAACGGTCCCAATCCGCATCGAGCCGGCGAGAATGACGGGCACGAGCGCGGCGAGGACGAGGGGCACTTCGTAGGAGACGGACTGCGCCACGGCGCGCATCCCTCCGAGGAGCGCAAGCTTGTTGTTGCTTGCCCACCCAGCGCTGAAGACGGGAAGCACGGTGACGGCGCCGATGGCGAGGACGTAGAGCACGCCCACGTCGAGGTCCGCGGCCACCACCGTGGGGGAGAAAGGCACCGCCGCCGCGACGCCGATGGCGCAGACAACGGCCACCGGCGGAGCCAGGTTGAAGAGGACGCCATCCGCTTTGAGGGGGACGATGTCCTCCTTCTGCAAAAGCTTCAGGACGTCGGCGAGTGGTTGGAGGAGTCCCGCCGGCCCCACCAGCGTTGGGCCAAGCCGGGACTGCATCCGGGCGGCCAGCTTCCGCTCGAACCACAAGGAAAGCGCGGTGGCCGTCATCAGGACGGAGACAATCACCACGCCATAGCTTGCGCCGTGGAGAAAGCCCGTCACCGGTCGACCTCGCCCATGATGGGGTCGAGCGAGCCGAGAATGGCCACCGCGTCGCTCACCGTGGCCCCGGGAAGGATGTAGGGCAGGGCCGAAAGCGCGTGCAGGCTGGGTGGCCGAATCTTCAGTCGGTAGGGGAATTGCGAGCCATCCGAAATGACGTAGGTGCCCAGCTCCCCACGGGGCGTCTCGATGGCCACGTAAGTCTGGCCCGGTGGTATTTTTGTTTGCAGCGGCACCTTGATGGGCTTGCCGCTGTTGATGGCTCCCGCGGGGACGTTGTCCACCATTTCCCGGATGAGGCGAATGCTTTCCCGCATTTCCCCGAGGCGCACCTTGGCGCGCGCCAGGCAGTCCCCCCCGGTCGCTGTCACCACGTGGATTGGGACTTCGTCGTAGGCGTGAAATGGCGCGTCCCGGCGCAAGTCATGGTCCACGCCGCAAGCCCGGAGGTTGGGCCCCGTGATGCCGAGCTCGAGCGCCAAGTCGGCGTCGAGGACGCCCACGCCTCGGGTCCGCGTGACGAAGATTTTGTTGTCCAGCGTCATTGCTTCGTATTCCGACAGCCGGTTGGCGATGACGTCGAGGGCTTGGTGCACCTTGGCGCTCCAGCCTGCCGGGAGGTCATGCCGGTTCCCGCCAATGGTGTGGGTGTTGTAGTGAAAGCGGGCTCCGGTGACCTCCTCGAAGAGGTCGAGGATGAGTTCCCGTTCGCGAAAACAGTAAATGAAGACGGTCGA
Source organism: uncultured delta proteobacterium (assembly GCA_963745475.1). Lineage (GTDB taxonomy): Bacteria > Myxococcota > Myxococcia > Myxococcales > Myxococcaceae > JADGRA01. The sequence continues at coordinate 222,324 of CAVUXN010000008.1, read as the reverse complement.
GCCGCCACCGAGGGCGCCGCCGAGGTCGAGCGCGAAAGTGCCGAGCCACAGCAGGTGAGACGCAATTCGTTGTAGCTCGGCGAAGAGCGTCCGCATCCATCGAGCCCGCCGCGGCACCTCGAGGTTGAGCAGTTTCTCGAAGGCCATATTCAAGGCCTGCTCGTTGGTCATCGGCGCGACGTAGTCATTCTTGTCGACGATGGGCGTGATTTGGACGTAGGCCAGCGACTCGCACAGCTTTTCCACCGCACGGTGGAGAAAGCCCACGTGGGGCACCGCCTTCACCACAATCTCGCCGTCCAGGGTGAGGTCCATGCGGAACACCCCATGCGTCGAGGGGTGCTGAGGCCCGAAGTGAAGCAGCATCAACTCCGCTTGCGGGTCGTAGGTGTCGATGGACAGGTGCGGATTGACGCGCCGGGCGACCTGGACGGTGCGCATGGCGCTCATCTCCAGGGCGCAGCAGCGGTGTCCGCGGCGAAGTCGCGGCGCAACGGGTGGCCGACGTAGTTCTCGGCCATCATCAACCGGCGAAGGTCGGGGTGCCCCGAGAAGACGACGCCGACCAAGTCAAACTGCTCCCGCTCCTGCCAGTCCGCACCGGCGTAGAGGGCGCTCAGGGATGACACCGGATGTCCTGGGACTTGTCGCACGCACCAGGTGGCCACCCTGGAGCCTGGACCGACGCTTCTCAGCAGGTACACCACCTCGTAGTGCTCGACCTCTGCTGCGTCGGCGCCTCCCCTCCCCTTGCCGGCCATCCAGTGCGTGGCGACGATGGAGACGAGCTGCCGGTAGCCGAGGCTCTTCAGCCGACTGGCCAATTCCAGGTGTCTTTCGAGGGGCACCAGGGGTGGCCCCTGCTTGCCAGGTTGCACCACACCCAGCTCGCCCAGCACTGCGTCGAAGTCGTTCGCCTCGCCTGGTGTGACGGGCGCGGGCACCGCCTCGAGCGGGACGGACACGGGGAGGGCGGTCTCCAAGTCGGTGGCATGCTCGGCCGAGTCCACCTGGGCCTCGTCCAATTCTGCGGTGCGGTCGGCGTCCACGAGCCGCGGGTTTGACGGCTTGCTAATTCGGAGCAGCGCCGGGTTGGGGTCCGCCACCACCTTCAGTCCCTGGCGCATGGCGCGGACTTTTTCTTGCAGCCGCAAAAACCCGTGCATCAGTGCCTCAGGGTTGGGCGGGCACCCGGGCACGTAGACGTCCACCGGCAGGAAAGTGTCCACGCCTGGAACGACGGAGTAGAGGTTTCTATAGAAGTCCCCGGAGATGGCGCATGAGCCCATGGCGATGCACCACTTCGGCTCGGGCATCTGGTCCCACAGCTTCTTGACTCGAGGAGCCATCTTCACGGTGATGGTTCCGGCCACCACCATCACGTCCGCCTGCCGGGGCGAGGCGCGAACGATGGTGCCCATCCGGTCGATGTCGACTCGACTGGCAGCACTGGCCATGAACTCGATGCCGCAGCAGCTGGTGGCCATGGGGAAAGTCCACAGCGCGTTGGTCATTCCCCAGGTGAGGACGTAGTCCAGTGCGGTGGCAGCCACCGTCAGGCCAGGCGTCTGCATCAGCACCTTGTACAGGGGGTGCTCGAAATTGCCGGTGTCATCCACCGTCCCTGGGCTCTTCATACCCATTCCAGCGTTCCCTTCCGGAGGCCCCACACCCAGCCAAGCATCAGCACGCCGACGAAGCTGCCCACGGCCCACAGACCGGCCCGTCCCATCTCGCGGGTAATGACGCCCCAGGGAAAAACCAACGCGGCTTCGATGTCGAAGAGAACGAAAAACAGTGCCACCACGTAGTAGCGGGCGTGGAATTGCACCCACGCCGGAGCAAGTGGCGTCTCACCGCACTCGTACGTCTCCCGCTTGAGGCGGGAGCTACTGCGCGCACGCACACGCAAGAGGCGCGCGGCCACGAGAAGGCTTCCGGCGACGGCAACCGCCACCAAGAGAAAGCCCACCAGCGCGAGACCCTGGTTCATCGTTTCCAAAAAAAGCCACCCTTCTCAAAGTCTGACTCTCTCACTGCGCCACAGGGTCATCCCCGTAGGCTTCCGCCCCCTGCGCCGGCTCTCCAGCGTGGCGCGCCATTTCCTGCTTGACCAGGGCTTGATGCTCCACTTCCTCATCGCGCAGCTCTGCGAAGAGGGCGCGGACCTCGACGTCCTGGAGCTGGGGAATGGAGCGTGCGAAAAAGTCATAGGCTTTCTCCTCGGCGGCGAGCGCCGTCTTCAGCGCCTGCTCGACACTCATGAAGACGCGCACCTGGTCAAACTCTGGGGCCTCGACATCGAAGACAGTTGCTGGCATTGGGCTTTGAAGCTTGTCGGCAAACAGTGCGTGCCGACGTTCGGCGAGTCGCGCCCGGTGTATTTCCTCCACCCGAGCCATCCGCTCGAAGAAGTTGGCCGCCTCGGGCGTGTGGTGGAGGGTGAGCTGCTCGGCGAAGTCCCGGTAGCGGTCGCGCGCCTCTTCCTCGATGGCAATGGCCAGGTCCAGCCCCTCTCGCAGGGTGAGACGGGCAAAGTCGGTGTCCTTTTGAGCGCTCACATCGACCCTCACTTCTGCAGATAGGCATCGAGCACGCGCTCGCGTGGCCGGTGTTTCTCTGACAATTCGGCCTGACGCTGGCGGACGAGTGCGTCGTACGTCGGCGGCGGCTTGGGGTTGCGGTAGAAGACTCCGGTGTAGAGCTCCCTTCCGTAGGCGCGCGCGAGGTCCAATGCCGCCAGCTGGTCAGCCGCATCGTGCCCCAGGCTGGCCAACGGTTTCATCTTCGACTTGTGGGCTCGAAGCTGCTGCTCCTCCTCTCCGAATGTCACACAGGGCGACTGAATGTTGACGAAGGAGAAACCCGGGTAACGGAGCGCTTCTTCAATGAGCGCCGCCATGCCAGGCATGTCTGCCGGCGTTGCCTGCGCCACGAAGCCTGCCCCGTAGGCGAGCACGTACAGCAAAGGATTGATGGGCTCCTCGAGGCTTCCGAAGGGTGAGGTGACGGTGTGGAGGCCCTTGGGAGCGGTTGGGGAAAGCTGGCCCTTGGTGAGCCCGTACACCTGGTTGTCCATGACGAGGTAGGTGAGGTCGATGTTGCGACGGATGGCATGGGCGACGTGCCCGCCTCCAATGGAGAAGCCGTCACCGTCGCCGCCCGCCACCACCACCAACAGCTCGGGCCTTGCCAGCTTGACGCCCTGGGCAATGGGGAGCGCTCGCCCATGCACGCTGTTGAAGCCGTAGGCGGTGGTGTACCCGGGGATGCGGCTCGAGCAACCAATTCCGGAGATGAAGGCAATCTCGTGTGGCTCCCGGCCAAGGGCGCTCAGTGCGCGGTACAGCCCCTGCAGGACGCCGAAGTCCCCGCAGCCTGGGCACCAGATGGGTTTGAGCTCGCTCTTGTAGTCCTTGGGTTGATGCGAGGCCGCGGAGCGAGGTTGCATGGGCTTGGCTTCGAGTTCCACGTCAGCTCTCCGCCATCGCGAGCTCGGACAGCTTGTCGAGCACTTCGGTGGGCTGGAAGGGGTTGGCACCACTTCGGGCGAACGGCAGGACACCCTTCGGGACGTCCACAAACATCCTCAGAATTCTGTAGAGCTGCGCTTGGTAGGAGAGCTCGACGACCAGGCCGGCGCGGACGGACGCAAAGAAGTCCTGGTACACCTGCTCGGCTACCGGGTACACCAGGGTGGGGACGAGCAGCTTGACGTCGAGTCCTCGGGCGCGGGCGAGTTGGAAGGCCTCCCGGGCGACGCCGGCGGTGCTTCCCCAGCTGACCAGCGCGTAGCGTGCGTTGTCGGCGCCCTCCACCTGGAAGAGGTCCCGTCGCTGCTTCAGCGGCTGCAGCTTTTTGAAGCGCTTCTCATTCATCCGCTGGTGCATCGCGCCGCTGGCCGTCGGGTCCCCGTGCTCGTTGTGCTCAATCCCTGCCCCGAGGTAGGTGCAGCCGGGCATCCCCGGGTGGCTCACCGGGCTGATGCCAGACTCGGTGAGACGAAAGCGCTGGTAGTCGCCGACGTCTGCGCCCGTCGGTAAGAGGCGGTGCTCCAGGGTGAATTGCGAGGTGTCGATGGCGTCGACAGTTTCCTTGCGCTGAGCAATTTCCTGGTCCGAGAGGATGATGACGGGCGTCTGGTATTTTTCAGCGATGTTGAACGCCTCCACCGTCGTGCTGAAGGTGTCGGCCACGGAGGTTGGGGCCAGCACCGGGCGCACCACGTCTCCATGGGCGGAAAAGGCTGCCTGGAAGAGGTCCGCCTGCTCGGGCTTGGTGGGGATTCCGGTGGAGGGGCCGCCGCGCTGCACATTCAGCACCACCAGCGGTAGCTCGGAGATGGTGGCCAACCCGAGAATCTCCGTCTTCAGCGACATGCCGGGGCCGGAGGTGGCAGTCATCGACTTCTTCCCGGCGTAGGAGGCCCCCAGCGCCGCGCCGATGCCGCTGATTTCGTCCTCGGCTTGGAGGACGACGCCGCCGTGCTGCCACAGCTCGCGGGAAAGCGTCTGCATCACCTCGGTAGACGGAGTGATGGGGTAGCCGCCGAAGAATTCCACGCCGCTGAAGATGGCCCCCGCCGCGCACATGTCGTTGCCGTCGCAGAGGAGCCGGTTGCCCGCCGCCGCGGTGGGCCTGGAAAGCACGCGCGGCTCAGCCAAGGGGTGCGTCTGCGAGTACTCAAAGCCGCTCGCCAGGGCACGCTCGTTGGCCTCGAAAAGCCCCTCGCCCTTGTCGCCAAACTTTTTCCGCAAGCCTCGCAGCAATGCCGCTCGAGGAATGTCGAGCCAGCCCGAGACGAGGCCAAGCACCACGCTCGTCTTTGCCTTCTCGGTGCCAGCGGCCTTCTTCGCCATCTCGGTGATGGGCACCGAGAAGACGAGTTCGCGAGAGAGTGGACGGGTCGCCGCCGTCTCGGGCGGAGGCCCCACCTTCTCCTCGTGAATGACGAGGGTGGAGCTACTGAGAGGAAGCTCCGCTCCAAACCGGAAGAAGTCTTCCCAATTGAGCACCACGGCGACGTCGAGCATCCCGCCGGGATTGAGAATTTTCCGGCAGGAGAGGCGCACGCGGCAGGAAGACTCGCCTCCGCGAATTTGCGAGCCGAAACTCTTCGTCATCATCGCGTGGTAGCCCTCGGACGAAGCCGCGGCCAGCAACGACTCGCCCGCGCTCACGACTCCGTCGCCACCGGAGCCGGCCATGCCCACCACCAAGTCATCCGCCATGGGAGAATTCCGGCCGTCCAACCGTGGCACCGAGGGTTGGCGAAAAAGCGGCCAAGCTCTGCCGTAGAAGCGAGAAATGCGCGTGGCCGTCGGCACCACGCAGAATCTGCGGGTCAAAACTGGCCGGTCTTTGAGAAACGGCTGGCATGCCGGAATTCCCTTCGAGAAGTGCGGTTGTCACACGGCCCTCATGCACGAGCCGTGCACGCTCCAGCGTCGTCGCGCCGCGTTAGTCCTTGGCCTTGGCATTCATTGCGCGCGCCGCCTCCTCCCGGGATTTGACGTGCTCCAAGAGGTCCTGGGCGACTCTGGCCACCTGCTCGGCCGCCGGATGCAGCGTGTGAGCCGGTGAATTGCCGCCAGAATACGGGCCGTACCGGCGGCCGCGTTGCGACGGCGCCGACGAGGGGTGGTGCACCCAGGAGCGCGTCAAGCCATCCGGCGCCCTATAGTCCACCGCGGCGATGCAGCTCGGGTGGCGAAATCGGTAGACGCAGCGGACTTAAAATCCGCGGTTCCTTCATGGGAACATCCCAGTTCGAGCCTGGGCCCGAGCACTTTTTCAGAAGGAGCAACGCCAGCGGTCGATGGAACGTCCAACCAGGGTTCCTGGAGCGTCGTGGAGACTTGGGCGGCAATCTCCAGTGCCCGCCCTACACGCGTCGGCCTCTCCCAGCACCTACGCAAGTCCGTCAAGAGTCTTGGCGAAGCCCTCCAAATTGAGGCATTGTGACAGTGCAGGCACCCACCGCAGTGACCATCACCCCGGCCACCGCAGCCGTTGCTCCGGGAGGGATGCTGCAATTGACGGCGACTGTGACGGGAAACGCCAATACGGCCGTCACTTGGAATCCTTCGGCCGGGGCCATCTCCGCTTGTTCCTCAGTGAGCGACCAAACAACGTGCACCTACACGCCACCGGCGGCTCCGGGCACCTACCAGGTGGTGGCGACCAGCGTGGCGGATGCGTCCGCGTCCGCCGTCGCGACGGTGACGGTGACTGCGGATGCCAACTTTGTGGGAACGTGGCTTGGTAACGACACCCTCACCATCAACGGCCAAATGACCAACCTCGGCTCTTCGGACTACCCCATCGCCGCCGACGGTCCGAACGAGCTCACTGTAGAGCTTTGTGGCACCCAAACACGGCCGTCTCCAGCAGCTAGCGCGGGTCTTCCAGCGGTCCTGCAGACGTCGGTGGGAGACTGCGGGGCCTCTGAGTCCGCTTTGCGTCTACCCGTTTCCCCACCCGGTTTCGTTCTTAGGACGGCACCCCTGCCCACGGCGGCGCCGCAGGACCAGCCTCCGGTGCTTCTGGAAGCTTCCGACTACTGCACGGTGCACCCCAGGCTGGGACAGCTTCCCGAGCTGAGCGCGTTGTACGTCTGGGCACAGCCGGCATTGTTCTGAAAGACGTTGCCCCCGGTAATGTCGGGCGTGTCGAAGGTGCTGTTCTGCCAGACGGCGTCGATGCCAAAGCCAGCGCTGTACTGGATGACGCTGTTGGTAATCAGGTCGCTGGGCGGAATGTACTGCGTGCTGAAGTCCCCGACGATGAGCCCCGCCGCATCAGACGTGCCGTCGGGTTTGCAATTGGCCGAGACGATGCCACTGGTTCCCCCTGCATATTCGATGATGACGTTGTCGAGCTGTGACCCGGTGGCGGTGTCGAGCCAGAGGCCGACCCAGTCGCCGGGCGCCGGGGACGCGCTGGCCGAGGTAAAGAGGATGGGTTCGGCGGCAGTGCCCTGAGCGATGAGGACTCCGACCGGGTTGTCGGACACTCCGCCGTTGCCACCGAAGATGACGCGTGTGGCATTGAAGAAGAGTTGAACGCCGGGGCCGAGCGTCAGCGTCACCGGTGTGTTGGGGCCAGCCGGGGGCGGCGACACGGTTACCTGCCCGTAGGGGATGATGATGGGCAGGCGATTCTGGATGGTCATGTCTGCAAAAATCCTGGAGGCGCCGCCGACGTCCACCATGGCCGCTGGGAGCGCATTCCCGCTGGTATAGCTGCCCGACGGAATGCTCCCCACGGACATCAGCGTCACCTCGAAGACGTAGCCCGGGGCATTCTTGATGGTGAGGTCGTGCGAGTCGCCGGTGAAGGCGGCGTTCCCATCGAAGTAGACACCCACCCCCTGCGGGGAGTCGATGACAACGTTGTCCACCTTCAGCATCGGCGTGGGCGGCGAGGAGTAGCCTTGCCCCGCCATGGCGATGGCGGGGTTGTGGTACTCGCCTCCGAAGGCTCCGCCGCCTTGTAGCACCGTCCAGTGGAGCTCGATGAAGCCGGGGGTGCTGGTGCTCGTCGTCCCGCGCAGGATGCCCCACGGCTGCGAGGCGTTTGCCGGCTCGAAGACGACGTTGTTGGTGTCGCTCGTTCCGGTGGTGAGAAGCGTTGCTCCGCCGGCGACGGTGATGGACGCATTCGGGCCGAGACTCACGAAGGCGCACGGGTCCACGGTGACGGTCGCCGGAGCATTGATGGCGATGCTGTTGGGCACCGAGTGGGTGACCCCGTCCCCGGCCCAGGTCTCACTGGCGTTGATGTTGTTCGTATGGGTGACCACCATCCCATTGGGTGTGCAGGCCGCCGCCGCAGCGGTGACCGTCACCGTGGCCGACCCGGACTTGCTGCTGTCGTCGGTGCTGGTGGCGGTGAGGGTGTAGCTCCCAGCGGTGGCGGAGCTGAAGGTGGCGGTGGTTCCGCTCGGGGTGAGCGTTCCCCCGTTGGGCGTCGCGCTCCAGCGGACACCGCCGGAGCAGGTGCCCGCCGTCGACAGCGTTGCCGTGAGCGTCGAGCTGTTGCCGGTGCTCACCGAGCTCGGATTGGCCGCGACGGTGACTCCATTCACTGTGCAGGTGCTGCCGCCGCTGCTGGAGCAGCCCACGGACGCTGCGACCACTGCCAAAAGGAAGAAGCCACGTCCCACAACCGTCCACAGGCTCATCGGTCGCCCCCTTGCTTGCTCTCCGAACAAGAATAGAAAACAGGGGCCGGAGGCTCGCAACGCTTATGCGCCGGCACCCGACCCGACAGAGTTGACTAGCCAACGAAGCTCATTGCCCGCGAAGCAGCCAGCCCTTTTCAGGTTTTCGTCGCCGACGGTCGCGGACGCCGGCACCTGGCGCTTTGCGCCACTCAAGCGGGGCGGACGGAGCCGCGACTTCGGCGAGCAGCTAAAGGCCGTTGCACCGCTGCGGCGTGTAAGACGGACCTCCAGCCGGTGTCGATCGGCGTCTTTCACGAATTCAGCCATGTAGCCCGCGTAACCAGGCCGCGGTCCCGGCCTGGCGTCGTCTTTGCCGCCCGTCGCGAGCGCTGCGCTGTGGAAGGCTCGCACCTGGCTCTCCACCGTCGCCGTGAAGTCCAGGTGCGAACCTCGGGAGGGCCTCACGGCGTGACGAGCGCCAAGCGTTTCCCGGCAGGCCATAGCCAATGGCCCATTCACGACGCCCAGAGCTCCAAGCACCACGTCCTAGAAGTTGGAAGAGCGCCTCAGGTCCGACACTCCCAGCGACACACGTGACGCTCCTGCGCTCTCAAAACACGCTCTCGGAGAGGACCGCTGCCTTGTCGCCCTTGAGCAAACTCAGGACCTTCCGCCTGTCGCTTCGGCCCGCGCGCGTGGTGTAAGAGCACCGCTCCATGCTTGAGACCGTCACCAAGGGATTTCGCGCTGCGAAGCAGCGACTGAGCGGCCAGCAGGAGCTCACCGCCGAGTTGGTGGACGAGTCCCTGCGGGACGTCCGGGTGTCGCTGCTCGAGGCGGACGTCGCCTTCGACGTCGTGAAGTCCTTCGTCGCGCGCGTCCGCGAGAAGGCGGTGGGCCAAACCGTCCAGACACGCGCCACGGACAAATCCGGACGCGCGCTGAAAGCCTCCCCGGCAGACCAATTCATCAAAATTTGCCACGACGAGTTGGAAGCCCTCATGGGCCCTGTCGACACCGGCCTTGGGCTCAAGGCCAAGGGCCAGCTGTCGGGCATCATGCTGGTGGGGCTCCAGGGCTCCGGGAAAACCACCACCACCGCCAAGCTGGCGAGCTTCCTTCTCAAGCAAGGACGAAAGCCCTTGCTGGTGGCAGCAGACGTCCAACGCCCCGCTGCCGTCGAGCAGCTACAAACCTTGGGAGAAAAGCTCGGCGTCCCTGTTTTTTTCCAAGGCGGCCTCACGCCGCCGGAGCTGGCGGTGGCCGGCTATGCCGCCGCGCGCGAACAAAAGCGGGACGTCGTGCTGTTGGACACCGCCGGCCGTCTGGCCATCGACGAGCCGCTCATGGCGGAGCTCTCTTCTATGAAGGCCGCCGTCCACCCGGAGAGCGTCCTTCTCGTCTGCGACGCGATGATTGGACAGGACGCCGTCCGCAACGCGAGCGAATTCAACCGGCTCCTCGGCCTCGACGGCTTCATCCTCACCAAGCTCGACGGGGACGCTCGCGGAGGAGCGGCGCTCTCCATCAAGGAAGTCACCGGCAAGCCCATCAAGCTCCTCGGCCTGGGCGAGGGGTTGGACAAGCTGGAGGAGTTCCGTCCAGCCGGACTCGCCAGCCGCATTCTCGGTTTCGGCGACATCGTCGGACTCATGAAGGACTTCGAGTCCGTGGTGGACGAGGAGAAGGCGGAAGCCGACGCCGAGAAGCTTCTCAGCGGCACCTTCAACCTCAAGGACTTCGTCGAACAAATCCGCACGGTGCGGAAGATGGGGCCGCTGAAGGAGCTCCTCGAAAAATTCCCCGTCTTCGGGGAGATGTCCGAGTCACTCAACCCCGACGAGAAGGAGCTCGGGAAAATTGAGGCGCTCTACGACTCGATGACCGAGAAGGAGCGGCTGCAGCCAAGCCTCATCAACGACTCGCGCTCGGCTCGCATTGCCCGCGGCTCTGGCCGGACGAAGAAGGAAGTCGGCGAGCTCCTGGGGAAGTACCGGATGATGCAGCAAGTGATGGGCGCAGTCGGCCAGAACCCCGGCCTCCTCGGCCGCATCCCCGGCTTCAAGCAGCTCGGCCAGCTCGCGCGGATGAAGAACATGGACATGGGCGCCCTCTTCGGGAAGGACGGACCGATGATGGAGCAGGCGCTGGGCACGAAAATGCCGATGCAGCTCCCGTCGCTTGCCCCGGGTTACACCTCGCCGGTGGGACAGGCGGCGATGAATCGCGCCCGGCTGATGGGCTACTCCAACGCCCCCGCCACCAAACCGGTGGACCGCGACGCCCTCAACGAGAAGCGAAAGCGCGAGCGCCAGGCGCGCAAGAAAAACCGCAAGCGGCGCTAGGCGCCCCGGCCTCCGGCGCCGTCCGCGGCCCTACTCCGCTTCGCCGGGCTCGGGCTCGACGTGCTTCGGCACCACTAGGCCACGGGACAGCCGGCGGAGGACTTTCCGCCGCTGGCGGTGCTTGTAGCGGACGTGGGCGCTGTCGCCGTGCTCGTTGGTGGCGGCGGTGCGCTCGTCGAGTATTTGGAACTCCACCAGGGTGAAAGTAATTCGCCCTTTGCGCTCGCGGACGTCCTCCTCGGGCGGCGGGAGAAAGGCGTCCAGGCGGAGCGGCATGTCCACCACGAAATTCAGCACGCGGTAGCCGGCGCCGCTGAAGGGGTTTCCACTCGTCCCCTCCCGGTCCTCGAAATTGGGGTCCAGGTGCAGCTCATTGGCGTGCGCCGCGAAGTGCGGAAAGTCCCGGAGGAGACTCTTGAAGGGCAGAAGCGAATTCTCCGTCTGCCCAGGCACGACAAAGTTGAAGGGGAAGAGCCGCTGGGTGAGGAAGTAAAGCACCGGGAGAATGTCGCCCCGGCCGCGGGTGACAATCCGGAAGCGCGTCTTGTCGTAAACCTGCGCCGCCACCGTCTCCTTCTTCGCCAAAAGCTTGGTGATGAGAGACTCGCGCGTCTTTACCGAGTGGTAAAACTCGGAGATGGGGAGGCCCTTGGCCCGTGCCTCCTCCATGGCCCCGGACACCTTGCGGATGGCCATTTCGGCCAGCGCGGCTTCGGACACCGCCAAGCGGTACTGGAGGTCTCGGCCCTCAATGTGCTGCACCACGTGCATGCACTTGAGGACGATGCAGGCAATGCGGCGAAGCCGAGGCTCCTTGACGCCGGAGGCGCAGAGGAAGAGGTCGTGCAGCTCGTGTGGACGGGCCACGGCCTCGGCCACGCGGTAGCCAAACGTCCGGCGCAGGTACTCCACCGCGTCGGCGAGGACGCTGCGGCTCCAGGACTCGTCGTGCCGCTGGGTGAGGTCCACGCAGCACAGCCTGAGGAAGCGGTCGACTTCCTCCCGCGTGCGGAAGTGCAGCCGCCGCCAGTCCACAATGCTGCCGCCGCGGAGAATGAGCCGGACGCGCTCCAACTCTTTAAGGCCCATCTCTCCCACCGGACGAAGCGGGAGGTCGGGCAACGGCGGCTCGAGCGGAAGTCGCATTGCGTCGGTTTCGGCCGGGGAGGGGTTTTAGAACTTGAAGGGGAAGTCGACGGCTTGCCCAGGAGCGAAGCGGTGCTTGGGGAACTGCCAGGTTTTAATAAGGCCCGTCATGCAAGTGGCGAAATAGGAACTCTTGTACGCCTCCGTGCCGGGCGCGACGTTGGTGGTTCTTCCGGAAGTTTGGATGACCCAGTGCATGACGAGGGTGCCGTGAAGGTTGGGGTCCCGGGACTTCTGCTCGTCCACGCAGCGCACCATGGAGCTCTTGTTGGCCAGGACGACGGACATGATGTCTCCATCTCCCACCTTCTCCGGGACGTCCGTGACGCCCGGCGCCGGGGGCACGTAGGCCGTCTTCTTGCCCTTGTCTCCGGAGGGGGCCGCCTTCTTCCCGTCCGGTGTGCCGAATACCTCGTCAAAGAGGTCATCGGCCTTGTTGCGCGGGCGCGAGGCCTCGATGGTGTCCTTGGCAGGCCCTTCCAGCGTGGAGTCGGACGCCGCCCCAGTCTGCTTGGAGCCGGACGTGCGTCGCGAGCCCCGTCGGGCCGGAGGCGACTCGACGGCCGGCACGGGGGTGGGCGCCTTGGCCAGGCTGGGAGGCGGCGGCGTCTTGGGGGGCGCAGGTGGCGTGGTGCTGGCCGCCACAGTGGGTTGTGCCGCGGCAGGCGCCGGTTGCGGAGCCGGCGGCGTCACCGGGGGTGGAAGGGGCGGCGTGACGACGCCCACCACAGTCGGCTTGTGGAACGTCTGGAAGCCCACCACGGCCACCAGGGCCGCCACCACCGCGCCCAGCACCACCATGGAGATGGTGACGCTCTTTCGACTGGCGGCTCTGGACGCCGGAGGTGTGCGGTAGGCGAAGGGCGTCGGCACCGTGGGCGCGCCGTTGCCCGCCGGGCGGACGGCGGGCATGGCCGTGGCGGAGGGGCTCGTCCGCTTCACCGGCTCCTCCGGCATGTCCAAAATGCTTCTCGGGGCCGGGGGAGGCGGCTCCTTGGGTGGCGGCGGCTTGTTGAGCGCCTCTATTTCATCCTTCACCAGGGAGGCCAGGGCCGCGGTGGCCGTGGGCCGAAACCCACCGTCCGGCGAGGAGGTGGCCACCGGCACCTCCGAGCGGATGGTGCGCGTCATGCCGCCCGCACTGAAGGCCGACTCCACCGGCACCGTCATGACGGAGGGCGGGACGGGCGTGGGTGCGGTGGGTGAGAAGAGCGGCCTCGCCGGCCGCGGCGCCAGCAGCGCCGCCAGCTCGGCGACTTCGGAGAGCGCAATCCAGTCCGCCAGGCCCTGGCGCCAAGTGAGGCTGTCCGGCCCAATCTCCCCTCTGTCCCAGAGCTCCTTCACCCGCATCTCACTGAGCGGTCCCGTCTGCACCTCGTTGACGGCGACAAACCAGTCGAAGTTTGCGCTGGGCGGCGGCGGTGGGACGGGCGTGGGCGTCCCGCCTTGGGACATCTCGGCAAAGCGCTTCACCGACTCCTCGTCCATGACGCGGGTGGAGTCCGTGTCCGCCTGGGGCTGGAAGGGGTTGGTGACGTGCGTCCCCTCCCCCTTCAGCGCCTGGTCGAAGGCAGCGCCAATCTCGTCCTCGTCGACGCCGCTGAAGATGTTGTTTTCCGCGGTGGGCGTCTCGCTGGATGGGGCGGCCGCCGCGGCTTCGGGCTCCTGGAGCGCGGCCACGGCGCCATCCGCCTCGGCGTCGGGGCGGCGGACATGGATGACATGGCCGCACTTCTTGCAGCGCACCTTGACCCCGCGCGGGCCGACCTTCTCGTCGCTAATCATGTACTGCGCGCGGCAGCTGTCGCAGACGAAGCGCATCAAGGACTGGCGAAGCCTCTGAAAGGTCGAGGGTTTCTTCCGCCAGAATCACCTTACACCGGCCCCGGCGGCCTGGGGAAGGAAGGCGACGGGACCTACCCCGGCGCACCCCCTTTGTAACGCACGGAGGGGCCGGGGGGATTTACTTGCGGCTCGGGACTTCGACGGCCGTCCCCACCGCGGCGCGCAGCGTCGCCAAGTCCTCGGAGACGGCAAACGTCATGAGCTCCCGGATTTTGGCCTTACCTGGGACGCGGAAGGCGGACCCCGTCTCACCTTGGACGAGCCGCTTCACCGGCTCCACGTCTCCGGCGACGAAGAGGGCGCAGCGGACACCCGTCAAATCCGCCCCTTCCAGGTACTCCTTGAGGCTGTCCGTGTTGCCCCGGCGGATGACGTCCTGGGCGGCACGGGCGAGCGCCACCCGGGCGGAGTCCGGTAGCACCGGCTCGAGTTTCGCCCGCTCGGCCTCGATGACGGCGTGCGGGGCGGTCCACCGCCAGCTGAAGCCAGCCAGGGCCAGGGCGGCTTGGAACACCGCGTCGAGCTGCTCCGGGAGGAGCCTCTGGGCCAGGGCAATCTCCGGGCGCAGGCCCGCCAGGGTGCGGCCGAGGAGGGCATAGGTGTCCCGCTGCCCGTCCTTGCTGAGCTCGGTGAAGAAGCGGCCGCCGACTTTCAAGCACACCGGGTGGGTGTGGCAGATTTCGATGCCCAACAGGGGCTCCGGTGCCGGCTCCGACGTCCGCTTGGCCAGCTTGTCCCGGGTGGCCACCAGGAAGGGCGAGAAGAGCTCCACCGCCTCCATGCCCAAAAGCTTGGCCACGCTCTTGTAGTGGTGGATTTGGTACTCGGGCGCGGTGCTGACGTCGATGCGGTGGCGCTTGGGGTTGATGCCCACCTGGCTGAGCGGCGTGGCGTAGAGGTGCCCCGCGTGCTGGAAGAGGAGTCCCAGCATCTCCGCCACCGGCCCCCGCAGCTTGGGGTGGAAGAGCTGCCCCGTCCACAGCCTGTCGGTGAGGCCGCGCTGCGGGGTTTCGCGCTTCTTGGCGTAGGGGCCAAGCTTGGTGAGAATTTCCTTCTCCGCCGCCCCCGGGTCACCAATAAGGCCATTTACCACCTGGGCCGCCATCCACGCCCCGTCGTAGTCCTTGCGCTTGGCGGCGAGCTCGGCGAGGGCGGACACCACCTTGCGGGGGTTTTGTGTCCCGGCGAGAGCCCGCCGGTAGGCGCCGACGGCCTTTTCCTCGTTACCCGGCGTCTGCACCAGGAGGTCCCCGTAGCTTTCCTGGACGCTGGCGTCCTCGGGAAGCCCGGCGGCGGCCACTTGAAAGGCCATGAGCGCTTCGGCGGGCTGCTTCAGCACCTGCTGGTACAGCTCGCCCAGGGTGCGCCAGAGCACCATGCGGGCGGCGTGCGTGTCGTCCGTCTTGGGAAGCCGCTGAATCATCCGCGCGTAGTTTTCCTCGAGGGCCTTCCACTGCTTCTCCGAGGACAAAAGCTGCTCGATGGCGCCGAAGGCCTCGACAAAGCGCGGGTCCAGCTCGAGGGCGGCGTTGAAGGCTTCGACGGCGCGGGGGACGTCCTTGAGCTCGTCGCGGTAGGCCTCTCCCAGCGCGTACCAGACGCGCTTGGCGCGCTGGGGCTCGGACTGCAGGGTGGGCGACTGCAGCATCCGCTCGAGAATTTCCGCCGCCTTCTGGGACTGCCGCGTCTCCCGGAAGAGCATGTACAGGGCGTCCATGATGTCGACGTCATCCGGCCGCAGACGGTGCGCCTGGACGTAGGCGTCGATGGCGACGTGGGAGTCCTTGAGTTTCTCGCGGGCCAGCTTCCCGAGCTCCAGGGCGGCGTCGGCCTTGGGCTCGCCGTCCAGGGACTGCAGGAGGCTCTGCCGGTACTCGGCGGAGCGCTCCCACTGTCCATTGGCGTCGGCCAGCTGGATGAGGGCCCGCAGCGTCGGCTCATGGCCGGGGTCAATGGCCAGCGCCTTCTCGAAGTGGTTTTGGGCGCGGTCCGGCTGGTGGAGGGCGGTGTGGACTTCACCAATTTGCCAGTACACCTCCACCACCTCGAGGTCGGTAAGGTCCTCCCGGTGGTGGATGAGGATGGTTTGCAGCACCTTGAGGGCCTGCTCGTGCCGCTGCGCTTGCACCAGCAGGTGGGCATAGCCCTCCAGGGCCGGCAGGTAGGTGGCGTCGAGCTGGTAGGCCTGCTCGTAGTGCTCCAGCGCGTTGTCGCGCCGGCCCAGCTTCTCGGCCACGTAGCCCAGCCGGTACACCTGGCGACAGAGCTCCTTCTCCGCGCCACTCTCCGGCTCCGCGGCAGCGCGCGTGCGCAGCTGGCGCACCACCACCTCCAGCATGGCCTCGGCGCGCTCCCAGGCCTCCTTGGCAATGTAGAGGTCCGCCAAGGGCAGGGCTGCGTCGAGGAGGTCCGGCTGGTGGCGCGTCGCCTCCTCGTACCAGTGGGTGGCGGCGGCCACGTCCTCCCGGCGCTCGCTGTGAAAGCGGGCCAGCAAAAGCTCGGCCTGGGCCTTCTCCACCGGGTCGTCCGCGGCGCGGGCCTCGGAGGCCAGCACCTGCTCGTAGGCGTCCCAGTCCTGCTCGCTCTCGTGGAGGCCGCGCAGGGCGCGCAGGGTGGCGACGTGGTCCGGGTTAATGCGCAGCGCCTCGGCGTACCAGCCCTTGGCCGTGCCGACGTCCTGCAGCATGTCCTCGTTAATTTTCCCCATGCGGTGGAAGAGCTCCACCGACTCCGGGCTGCGGCCCAGCACCTGAGACTCCTGGTGCAGCACCTCCAGGGCGAAGGGCCAGTTTCCACTGCGCTCGTAGAGAAGCCCCAAGGCGTGCATGGCCGGACGGTGGCTTGGGTCCACCTGGAGCGCCGCCTGGTAGGCGTCGACGGCCCTGTCCGCCCGGCGCAGCTGGTCGCGGAAGACGTCGCCCACCTGGACGTAGAGGTCCGCTTGCTCCTGCGGCTCCGTGGCCAGCTGGATGTGGCGCTCCAGCACCGCCACCAAGTCCTCGAAGCGCCCTTGGGCCACCCTGAGCCGGACCAGCGTTTTGATGGCCTGGAGGTTGGTTGGGTCGAGGGTGAGGATGCCTTCCACGCAGGCGTCGGCGTTGGCCGCGTTTTGGTAGGTGTCCTCCCAGATGGCGGCGGAGCGGAAGAGGATGCGCACCTTCTCCCGGTAGTCCTCCGTCAGCTCGAGCTGCCGCTCGTACACGGCCAGCAAGTCCGCCGGACGGTTGAGGCGCGTGTAGAGCCGCTCCAGCGCGTCCACCGCCTCGCGGTTTAGCGGGTCGAGCTCCAGCGCAGCTCGGTACGCTTCGACGGCGGCCTCCTCGTCGCCCAGGTCCCGTTCCTGGACTTGCGCCACCTCCACCTGGATGCGGGCGCGCTCCTCGAGGGAGGGCGCGAGGTCCCGCGCACGGCTCAGCGTGGAAGCGAGGTCCCCCCACATGTGCTGCTCGCGGTACAGCTTGGCCAGCTCGGCCAGCGTCTCGGTGTCCGGCTCGAGGTCCAGCGCCCGCATGAGGGCGCTCGCCCCCTCGTCCACGTCTTTGAGCTTTTCGACGTAGGTGCGGGAAATTTCCCGCAGAATTTGTTTTCTCGACTCGATGGAGGGCGCGGCCTCCAGCTTTTGCTCCAGGGCGACGACGTATTGGCGGTCGTTTCCGCGCCGGGCGAAGGTGCCCGCCAGCGCGTCCAGCGCCTGGGCGTTGGTGGGGTCAAATTCCAGAATTTTTCGCAGCGCGGCCTCGGCCGCGGCAGCGTCGTCGAGGTTCTTGTCCTGGACTCGAGCCAGGACGAGGTAGAGGCGGGTGGCCAAGGGCCCGCGGGGGAGCTCATCCGCCACCTGCTCGTAGACGGCCGCGAGCTCCTCGTAGGAGCCCGTCTCCTCGGCCAGCCGTTCCACGTCCTCGCGCAGGGCGTCGTCCGAGGGGTCGAGCTGCAAGGCCCGGCAGAGGGCGAGGAAGGCGCCGTCCTTCTGCCCCAGCTTCTGCTCGCGCACCTTCCCCAAGTCCCGGAGGGCGCGGATTTTCTCCTCCTCGGTGACGAGGTTGGAGAGGTAGCGGTCCACCAGCTGGGCGTGGGCGCGCCAGTCATTGACCTCGGCGTAGAGCGTCAACAGCCGCTCATAGGCCGTCCGGTTGGCCGGGTCGACGTCCAGGAGCCGCTCCAGCACCGGGGCGGCGGACTCGGGCTTGTTGCCCGGGCCCGTCCACAGGTCCGCCATCTCAAAGAGGGTGGACACCACCTGGTCCCGCTCCTCCAGGCGCTGAAACACCTCGGCCTTGAGCTCCAAGGCACGCACCGCGTCCCCGAAGGCACGCAAGGTGACGAAGACTTGGCGCACCCTGTCCAGCTCGGGAATGGTGTGCGGCTCGACTTCCAGCGCGCGGCGGGCGGCGTCGAGGGCCTCCTCGCGCCGCTGGAGCTCGGCCAGCACCTCCGCCATGCGCAGGCGGATGGACTTCACCCCGGCGGCGTCGTCCTGCAGTGGAATGAGGCGCCGCAGCACCAGCACCAAGTCATCCCGCCGGCCGAGGTCCGCGAAGACGTCGCGCAGTGTCTCCAGGGCCCCGCGGTTCCGGGCGTCTCGCTCCAGGGCGGACCTGAGGGGCGCCACCGCCTCCTCGGGCCGGCCGAGCTTCCTATAAAGGAGTCCTCCCAGCCGCTCGTCGAGGCGGACTTGCTCGCGCGGGTCGGTCACTTGGGCCCGGCGTCCGGCCAACAGTGCCCGCAAGTCCTCCCAGCGCTCGGCCTTCTCCAGCGCTTGCTCGAGGGCCGTGAAGGCCTGGTCCGAGCGCGGGTTTCTCGCGTGGAGCTCGCTGTAGAGCTCGATGGAGGCTTCCAAGTCCGCCAGCCCCTCCGCGGACACCTTCACCATGCTGGCCAGAATGCGTTCTCGCTCGGCGCCGGTGGCCCCGGCCCGCTGGATGCGCAAGGCGGCGAAGAGGCGGTCCTGCCGGCCGGAGGCCTCGTACAGGGGCTCGAGGAGGCGGGCGGCCTGGAGGTTTTTCGCGTCGAGGGCCAGCACCCGCTCGCCGGCGTCAATGGCCCGGGGCGCGTCCTCCAAGTCCACCTGCGCCACCTGGGCCAGCCGCAGCAGCAGCTGGACTTTTTCGCCCGGGTCCCCGGTGCGCTTCTCCAAGTCGTCCAGGGCGCCAGCCAGGCGGTCCGGACGGGAGACGGTGCCGTAGAGGCGCACCAGCGCCTGCAGCGTCGGCACGGCGAGGCTTGGGTCAAAGGTGCGCGCGCGCTCGTAGCTTTCCACGGCCTTGGCCGGGTCATTGAGGCGCTGCTCGAGGAGCTCCCCCAGGCGGAAGGAGACGTGCGCGGCGTCCGAGGCCTCGGCAATGCGAGGCAGCTCCTCCTCGTACACCGCGGCCAGCTCGGCGTGGGACTTGGTGACGTCGGCCAGCTTGTCCAGGCGCTGGCGGAGGGCGGCGTCGTTGGGGTCTTCCTTGAAGGCCCGCCACAGCGCGAGGAAGGCCGGCTCCATTTCCCGGGACGACTCGCGCAGCGTGGCCAGCTCCAGAAGCAGCGTCTTGCGCTCGAAGGGGTCCGCCGAGGCGCCGACGCGCGTCTCCAGGGCGTCGGCCAGCTTCGGGCCGGCGGCAGAGGCACGGTAGGCGGAGAGGAGAATGTCCGCGGCGACTTTGTTTTGAGGGTCCTTGCGGACGAGCTCCTCCACCCGAGGGAGCGCCACCGCGTGCCGGGGCTCGGCGGTCAGCACCTCCCGGTACAGCTCGAGCGCGCCGAATTTGTCCAGGAGGCGCAGCTCGCGCACCTCGCCCAGACGCGCCTTGAGCGCGAGCGCCGTCCGGGCGTCGGCCAGCGCAATGCGGCGGGCGAGGACGTCGGCCACCTCCGGCCAGCGCTCGGCCTTGGTGCACAGGGCGTCCATGCGCTCCAGAGCCTCCGCGTCGTCCGGCTTCAATTCCAGAAGGCGCCGCAGCGTGGCCAGGGCCCCCACGGGGTCCTGCAACGCGCCGTCCTGGAGGCTGGCCATGCGCAACAGGAGGGCCGTCTTCGCCGACGGCTCCTCGACGACGGCCAGCTGCCGGCGCAGCACCTCCAGCACCTCGGCGGAGCGCCCCGCCTGCCCATGCAGCCGCTCGAGTGCGCCCAAGGCCTCGCCGTCGGCGGGGACGGCTTCCAACAGGCGCTCCCAGGCGTGGACGGCCTCTTCCGTCCGGGAGAGTGTCTGCTGGGTGCGGCCCAGGGCCCGGGTGAGGCCGACTCGGGCCACGTCACTCGAGGCGCGCGGGAGGACTTCCTCCAACAGGGCCGCGAGCTCCTCGTGGGCCGGAGCGCGCTCGGCCAAGGAGACGGCGAGCGCCAAGGAGGGCTCCTCGTCCGGGAGCTCCCGCAGCGCACGGGCGGCGGCGACAAAAGCCAGCTCCGGGTTTTGCATGGGGCCGGCGTAGAGTTTCCCCACCTTGCGCAACAGGGCGGCGCGGTCCGCGGCCTTGGGCTCCGTGGCGGCGCGCGCCTCCAGCACCTGCACCAGCCGCAGGTGGTCTCCCCCGGCGGTGAAAATGGGCTCCAGCGCCTCGGCGGCCTCGCCGCGGAGTGGACTCTGCGAGCGCGCCATTTCCTCCAGCGCTCCCACCGCGCCGGCGTGGCCTTGCCGGCGACGCAGCACGTCCTCAAACATGTCCAGCGCGCCGCGCGGGTCATCGAGGCGAGACAGGCGCAGCCGGCCCAGGCGCACCATGAGGTCGAACATTTCCTCCGGGCGGCGGTTGGCTTCGGCCAGCTGGATTTCCCGGACAATGAGAGAGGCCAACTCCGGCCAGCGCTCACTCTCCGTCAACACCTTCCCCAGGGCCCGGATGGCGCCCTCGTCGTCCGGCTTCCGGGCGAGAATTTCCCCGTAGGCCTGGGCGGCCAGCTGCTTGTCCGCGAGCGAGTCCTCGGCCAGCGCGCCGAGCTCGGCCAACAACTCAATTTGCTTCGTCGGCGAGGGCTCGGCCACCACCTGGCGCTTGGTGACGGCGGCCAGCGCGTGCCAGTCGTTCTGCCGGGTGTGCAGCCTCGCCAGCGCAGCCAGCACCTCCAGGTTTTTGGGCTCGCGCCGGGCGAGCTCCTCGAAGGCCTTCACCGCGAGCTCCGGGCGTTCCAGCCGCTCGGAGTAGAGGTGGGACAGCCGGCGGAAGAGCTCGGTGGAGGTGGCGTTGGTGACGCCGCGCTCCAGCTGGTCCTCGTACGCGGCCGCGAGCTCCTCGAAGGCGCCGCAGTCCGCCGCCAGCCGCTCCACTTGCTCCCGGGACTCGGCATGCTCCGGCGCCTCGGCGAAGACGCGCACCCGGGCGGCGAAGGCCAGCTCCTTTTGCCCCAGGGCCTCGCGCAAGGTCGCCACCTCCTCGAGGAGGCCAATGCGCTGGGCGGTGTTGGCGGAGGCAATGCGGATTTCGAGAATGTCGACGAGGTGCCGGCCGTCGTTGACGCTTCGGTAGACGCCCTCCAGCACCCGGGCCGCTTCCTGCCGGACGGCGTCGCTGGCCAGAAGGCGCTCGAGTCCGGCCACGGCGTTGGCGTCGCTCGGCGCACCCTCCAACAGCTGGGCATACCCCGCCACCGCCGGAGCCAAGTCCCCTTGCTTCTCGAGCAGCTGCGCGCGTCGCAAAAGGTAGCCCCGCCGGACGTCGCCCGATGTCGCCTGGACGAGTTGGGCCAACACGTCGCTCTGCGCCTCGGTGTCCTTGGACTTGGCGTACAGCCGGTCCAGCGCCTCGAAGCCGTCGATGCCTCTGTCCAGGGCCAGGGCTTCCTTGAAGGCGTCGATGGCGCGCGGCTCGTCGCCCGCCGCCTCGAGGGAGGCACCGGCCCGCATGAGGAGGGCCCGCCGCTCGGCCGGCGCTCCGGCCAGCTGCGCCTTCTTGAGCGTAATTTCCGCGAGCTCCTTGGCGTTGCGGCTCTGCTCGAAGAGGCGCCCCAGCGCATCCAGGGCTTGCCGGTCCTGCGGGGCGGCGGCCAACAGCGCTTGCCAGTCCTTGATGGCCTGCTCCGACAGCCCCAGGTGCTCGCGCAGCTCGGCGGCCCGGCGCAGGACGTCGATGGCCTCCTGAGGCTCGTTCAGCTTCTGCGCCAGCTGCTCGTACACCCCGGCCAGCTCCTCGTAGGAGCCGCTGGTGCGCGCCAGTCGCTCCAAGTCCGCCCGGGCCGCGGGCCGGTCCACGCCAGCGCGGAAGGCCTGCGCGGCGGCCTCGAAGGCGCGGTCCGGCGCGCCCATGTCGCGCTCCAAAATGCCGCGGAGCTCGCGCGCCAGCCGTACCTTCTCGTCGGTGAGCGCGTCCACCATCCGCGCTTCGCGGATGCTGACGCGCCGGGTGTGGTCACCCGTCCGGGCAAGCACCGGGTCCAATATTTCCAGCGCCGTAGCGCTCTCCACGTTGTGGGAGCGCGCCCAGGCCTCGAGGAGGTCCCGGCTGGCCTGGTGCCCTGGGTCCTCCACCAGAATGGCCTCGAAGAGTTGCAGGGCGCCGGCCGTGTCCCGAAGCTTGTCGCGGCGCAGCTGCGCGAGCCGAAAGGTGGCCTCCCGGCCCTGCGGGCTCTGGCCTTCCTGGGCCCGGCGGAGCTCGAGGGCGAAGGCCAGGCCCTCGTCCTTTCCCAGCTCGATGTAGAGCCTGTCCAGCGCGGTGACGGCCTCCCGGTTTAAGGGGTCCGCCTCGGCCACGCGGCGCCAAAACGTCGCCGCCGTCTCGCGGTCCGCCAGCTTCCCCTCGTGCAAGAGGGCCGCCTCCCGCCAGAGGGCCACCCTCTCCGCGGGCTCCTTCACCACCGAGGCCAGGGTGTCGAGCACCTTGGCCAACGCCGCCCATTGCTCGCCCGCCCGGTGTAGCCGCTGCAGTGCGCGCAGGGCGTCGACGCTAGTGGGCTCGATGGCCAAGAGGGCCTCGAGGTGCGCCACCGCGCCCTCCCTGTCGTCCAGCTTCTTCTCCTGCACGTCCGCGAGCTCGCGCAACAGCGCGGCGCGGACAGGGCCCGCCTCCGACTGGCCCACCAGCTCGCTGAGGACGCCGGCGAAGCCGTCCATGGCGTCCGCGTCCTCGGCGGCGCGGCGGGCCGCGGACCGCAGGCCGGCATCCCCCGGGGAGAGACGGAGCGCGCGCGAGAGCGCGGCGAAGGCCAGCTCCGGCTGACGCAAATGGTGCAGGTGGACGTGGGCCGCTTGCTGCAGGGCCAGGACGCGCTCCGTCGGGTCCTTCGTCAAGTCGGCGACGACGTCCAGCGCGCCGACGAGCTTCCGGTGCTCCTTGACTGCCTCATAGGCGCCCACCAGCGCCCGAGCGGCTTCCTCCCGGCGCTCGGGTTCCTCCAGCAACGCCTCGAGCGCAGCCATCGCCTCGGCGTCGGTGGGCTTCTTGTGGAGAATGGTTGCGTACTTCTTGACGGCTTCGGCACCGCTGGCCAAACGCACCTCCACGGTTCCTGCGGGCGGCGCCGCCTGGGGCTGCGCCTCTGGAGCGCCCGAGGACGGCGTGGCCAATGGTACCCCATCTCCTTGCGTATCCGGCGGTGCCAACGCAAAGGGCAACGGCGTTGGGGGGCTTGTCCGGGAGGCCCGGGGCGGGGCGGAGGGCGCGCTGTCCAAGGAGGCGCCGGCCGGGGGAAGCAGCTGGAGGGAGGGGGGACGCGCCCCGGACGGGCCGCCGTCCTGCGCTGCCTTGCGCGGCCGGCCCACCTCGTCCTTCAACGCCCGGAGCGCCGCGGCCTCCCGCGTCCGGCCGGTGGCCTCCAGGCGGTCCGCGAGAGAGCCAAACGCGGCCAGTGCTTCCTCGGTGCTGCCCTTCTCCAAAAGGAGCTCTGCGCCCAGCGTCACCGCGTCCGCGCGGGCTGGGTCCGCGAGGGTGGCCCGCCGAAAGTCCGCCAGGGCGCCCGCGGCGTCGCGGAGCCGGCTCAGCCGCAGCGTCCCGGCGCGCACCCAGAGCTCGGCCTGGGCCGCGGACTCGTGCGCGTCCTCGGCCATATTCTCGAGGACGTTGGCGAAGCCCGCCCAATCCCCGGCCCGCTCGGCCATCCGCTCGAGGAAGGCCAGGGCCCCGGGCATGGAAGGCCAGAGGACGAAGCAGCGGTCGAGCGCCTCTTTCACGCGCACCGCGCCGCTCGAGTCGTACCAGGAAAAGAGTCGCGCCACGCTGAGGGACAGCTCCGCGGCGACGGGGGCCTGGGTCTCCGAAAGGGAGGCGGCCCACAGGGCCGTCGCCCGCTCGCGCCAGGAGGCGTCCAGGGAGGCGAGGGCCGCATTCGCCGCGCGCGTCCGCTCCTTGTCCGCAGAAAAGATGCCGGCCCAGTGCAGCGCTTGACGTGCGAGCTGGTGCTCCGTGGGGTCGTCCACCAAGGCCTCGGCCAGCGCCAGGTAGGCCTCCCCGAGGCCGGCGCCGCCCAGGCGCTCGCGCTCGTTTTCCAAGGAGGTGAAGACGGCGCGAAACCGTCTTTCGGCAAACAACTCCGTCCTCAGCTGTTGCGGCAGCGAGCGGTCCGAGGGGTCAGCCCGGGCCGCCTGCTGGAAACACAGCATGGCGCGCTCGCGGCGTCCCAGCTTCTCCCCGTACACCTCCGCCGCCTCGAGGAAGAAGGCCGCCGCGGCCGGGCCGCGCGTCCGGCCGGCGCGCTGCAGCAGCGCCTCCGCCTCCTCCTCAAAGGAATGCTGCGCGCGGGACGTGGGCTCCATCGTGGGCGGGGCTGGCGGGCACTGTAGGGACACCACACAGCTGGCGTCCCCCGGGGTTACCGACAAACAGCCCGGCAGCGGCGAAGCGAGACTCTAGCGCCCGCAGAAACGGCCAATCAAACGGCGGGCGTGGGCTCGCGCTTCTCGGCTTCTGCCTCGGGTGCGTCGGTGTCGCCAATGTGGGCGTCCTCGGCAGGTGGCGGAGGAGGCGTCGAGGGAGGCGTGGCCTCCAGGCGCTCCGCAGCCCTGTCATCCCCAGCGCGCCGGTAGAGGCGGATGGCCTGGTCCCGGTGCCCGGAGGCCTCGGCGAAGGCCGCGGCCTTGGCAAAGTCCCCCAGCGCCTCCAGGAGCGGGTAGGCCCTGTCCTTGCGCCCGCCCTCCTCCCAGGCCTGTGCCGCCTCTGCCCGCCGCCCGAGGAGCTCGAGCCACCGGGCCTGGGGCCCGGGCTTCCCCTCCGCCTTGGCCGTGGCCAGCTCGGCCTCCCCCAGCGTCTTGGCCTCCTCCTTCAGCTTCAGCTGCTCGAGGAAGCGGAAGGCCTTGGTGGGAGGAAGCGTCTTTAAAACTTCCACCGCCTCGGCCCGGTGGTTGCTCTGCACCAGCACCTGCGCCGCGCCCAGCCGGTCGCCGCGCTCCACCAGCCGTTGCACCTCGAGGGCGCGCACGCGCTCGGCGCCGGCCGCGTCCCGGACGCGCTCATAGGCCTTCCGGGCGAGGCCCAGCTTTCCAGCCCTCTCCCAAGCCAGCGCCGCCTGGTCGAATTGACGGGCCCGCTCATACAGCTTGGCCACGTCGTCAAAGGCATGGCCCTTCACCAGGAGCTCCATGAGGAGCTCCCAGGCTTCGGCCTTCTCCAGCTGGGCGCGGGCCTCGGCAGCGGGCAGGGACACCGCGAAACGCCGCGCGGCCTCCATGTCCTTGGCGGCCAGCGCCGCGCGCAGCGCGCCCTTCAAATCCCCACCCGCCTCGTACAGCTTCTGGGCCTCGGCCGGCGAGCCGTGCTTCTCCTGGAGTCGCGCGGCGTCGCGCGTCCGTCCGCGGCTGGCGTAGGCCTCGGCCTGCGCCTTCCAGTCCCCAGGGGCAATGGGCGGCATGGGCAGAGCGCGCTCGCGCGGGGAGCTCCGAGACGTCTTCCCCCTCGGGCCGCGCTCGGCCACGGGCTTCCTTGGGCTGGACGCCGGGCGGGCCTCCTGCGGCGAGGCGCTGGAGGCCGCCTGGGCGAGCTCCTCTTGCGAGGGCGTCCGGCCGGCCGTCGCGAAGGCCGCCTCCGCGCGCTCTGCCTCGTGCACGGCCAGCCACGCCAGGCCCACCCGGTAGAGAATGTCACCGTGCAGCTGCGCCGGCGCCGGCGCGGCGGGCGCCTCGGCCTTTGTGGCTTCGGGGGCCGAAGCCTCTGCCGACGCTTCCGCAGCTTGCGGCGTCTCGGCCTCGGCTTCCTCGGCGGAAACGCCTTCCGCAACGGCCTCCTCTGCTGCGGTGGCCTCGTCCGTGGCCTGCCCCTCGCTGGCTTGGGGCTCGGTGGCCGGGGCTTCGGCCGCGGCTTCCGCGGGAGTTTCGGCTGGCGCTTCTGGAGGTGCCTCGGCGGGCGCTGCTTCGGGCGCGGGCTTCGGCTGACGGCTCACCCGGAGGAGGGTGGTGATGAGACGGCCGCGGGCGTTGGGCTCGAGCTCGCTCAGCGCCTTCACCCGGAGGCTGCGCAGCTGGCGCACCACCTCGTCCAACGGGCGCAGCTGTCCCTGGAGGTCCGCCTTGGAGAGGGCCTTCTCCAGCGTCGAGAGCTCGGCCACCACGCGCTGTCCGCCGGACGAGGGCGCGCGCTCGTCGCGCCGGCCCTTACCTCCCGGGCCGCGCTCGCGGCCTCGGCCGCCGGCGTCTCTGTCGCGCGGGCCACGGCCCGAGCCCTGCGGAAACTGGCTATTCACTGGCGCTGCCCTCGTTTCAAACCTGCGGAAAGGGGGCTGCACATAGCAGCCCCGGGCGGCGGAGGGCCAGCCCTGCCCCCTCCCCGGGGGAACGTCGCGCCGTCGCACGGCTTCCCGCTGGGACAGAGGGGAGGTGCGCAAGCCCTGAGGGGGGAGTGGACGCCCCAGCGGGCCACTGTCACCTCCGAGGCGACTGCCGTTGCAGGCGCTGTGGCCTGCCGAGCAACAGCGCGTGCCGGAGGAGCGCCGCATGTCGTTGGTTTCTCTGGCGTTCGGCAGCGGGCACACCCTCTGCAATGGCCAGCGTTCGACTGTGCGACTTCCCGCCCAGTCCAACCGGAGAAACCCCCATGGCCTCGCATGGCCGCCGTGCAGCGTTGAAGTCCCTCGTCCTCGTGTGCTGCTTGTCCTCTGCCTTGGCGGCCGCGAGCCCCAGTCAGCTGTCTCGCCCCGTCCAGAGCGGTCTCTGGTCTCAGACGGTGGAGGTTGTCATCCGAGGCCCGGCCCACTGGCTGAGGGCGCTCCGCGAAATGTTCGCCCATTCATCGCAGTTAAGGAGCGCCAGGCCGTAGCCCGTGACAGACACTGAAAACGGTGCGTTCCCGCGAAGGACGCACCGTTTCCCCACTGGCCAGCCTGCGACAATCTCGAAGACGGGTGTATTGCTGCCGACAGAAATTGGGACGGCCCATGGCTAAGAAGCGCCTGCTCTACGTTGAACCAACACCAATCAGTCGAGGGGACGCCGAGCTCCGACGAGTGACGATGAAGTCTGTGACGCGTTGGTCCGCATGGCTCTTCATGAGCCCGATTGGCGCTGGGTCCAAGCACACTGCCTGCGGTTCGGGGGAAGCGCTTCACCGGCATTGCGCGCCATTGCCATGACCTGTCTCGGGCATCTCGCGAGAATTCACAGGGTGTTGGATTGGAACGAAGTGCTGCCTCTGATTGAGCGTCTTCGGCAGGACACGACGCCAATCGGCACGGTCCAGGTTGCGGGCTATGCAGAGGATGCGTACGACGACATCCACTGGTACGCCCCTCCGCCTACGCCGAAAGGCGACGCTCACTAGCCTTCAAGACGTGGCTGAGGGCCGCCGCAGCCACTCGACAAACAGCGGCGCGCTCACGGCAGCGTAATGGGCACCTGAATTGGCACCCGAAGCGGAGTGTCTCGAGGGGCCTAAAGTGTCCAGGTACCCCAAACCCTCGGATGCCCCAGCACTAAAACGCGTAGCGGATGTTGGGGGTGATTTGAAAACCCCAGTCGCTGCTCTTGCCGAGGAACGAGGCGTCCACTTCGAGCCCAATGGAGAAGTGCCGCAGGTGCGTGTAGTACTGCACGCCCACGCCTCCGAAGGCATAGAAGGCGGAGTAGGAGCTCGAGGCGGGCGTCGCCGTGAAGAGGGACTGCGGCTGGAAGAAGGCCCAGCCCGCTCCGGCCTTCACGTAAAGCCAGGTGCGCTCCACACCTTGGCCGTCCGCGAAGCCGAAAGCGTTGAAGCGCACGGCAATGCCGGGGATGAGCTGGGTGAAGGCCCCCGAGGCCGCGCCGTCTGAGTAGCCAATGTACTCACTGCCCGCCCCATAGGCGGCAAAGGCGCCGAAGAGGCTGACGGTGAAGTGGCGGCCAATGTCGTAGCCGGCCTCCAGCCGCAGCATCATCCCCCAGGAGGAGGGTGAGGGGGTGCCGGCGGCCGCCGGGAGACTGCCGAGGTAGGACACGCCGACGTCGGCGCCCAGGTAGAAGCCGCGCTCCACCTCGTCCACGGGCGCCTCTTTCTCCAACAGAGGCGCCGCGCTGACGGACGTGGTTTGGGCCAGCGCCCGGCCAGGGACACTGGCCAAAAGAAACGCCACACCGAGGAGCAGCGTCCGACGCATCGAGACCCCTCTCATGGACTTGCTCAGGTGCCCGGTTCCTTGAAGACGAACGGGTACGTCACCACCGCCACCCCGCCGCCCTTGGGCTTGGGGAAGACCCACGTCAGCACGCGTCCTGCGACGCAGGTGTCGAGCTCGTTGTTGCCGGTGGTGGTTTGCGCCACCACCGAGGAGGAGACGGTACCTTGCTCCGTCACCACCCACTTCACCGCCACCTTCCCGGACAGCTTCGGATTCTTCGTGAGCTGGACTTCGTAGCAGTAGCGGAGCTGGTCGATGTGGCTGCGGACGACGCGGCGGATGAGCTCCCGGTCGATGGAGCCCGTAATTTCCGGGTCACTCGCGGCGATGGCGATGTCCGCCGTCTTCTTCCCGCCCAAGGTGACGCCGGTGCCGTAGCTCCCCTGCCCTCCGGCCACGCCCTTGGTGCCCACCGAGCCAATGCCCAAGGTGTTGCCCGTCCCGCCGCCACCGCCGCCGCTGCCCTTGAGGCCCATGCCCAAGACGCCGCCCGCGTCACCCACGGTGGTGCCTTTGATGCCGCCCAGCGCCGCTTGCAGAGCGCCCCCGAGCCCGTTGGTGCCGAAGAGGGTGGCCATCCCGCCGGGCCCCTTCCCGCCAAATATTTTCTGGGCAATCAGTCGCGCCTGGTCCTTGCTGTTGGGGTCGATGGCCTTGGGGGCGGACTTGGTGTTGCGCTCCGGCGCGTTGCGCTTGCCGGACTTGCCCTCGTCGCCCTTGTACGCCGCGCTGCCCTGGGCCGCGGACTCCTTGGACTTGTTGAGCTGGGCGATGAAGGGGTTTTTCTGCATCTCCGGCGGTTTAATTAACAGCTTGGTGAGGATGGCATTGTTGGCCGAGAGCTCGTCGGCGTACTCGTCCCCCGTCGCTGCCCGGTTGAGTGTGGCCACCAGGCCCACCGCGCCGAGGAAGAAGACGAGAAGGAAAATGTTGAGCGCCGTCCAGTCCACGCGCTGAGACCAGGGGACGGCCACCTTGTCCGGCTGGGGGGTGAAGCAGACGTCCACCACCAGGCGGCCCACCTGCACCCGGGCCACGTCGGCCGCGTCGAGGGTGATGGCGTAGCCTTCGCCGTCCCGCTGGGCAATTCCCTGCTCGGGCGTCCGCGAGAGGGGAATGGTTTGGCCCTTCCGCTCGAGCTCCCCACCCATTTTTCCGCCGAAGCGGAGGATGAAGTTTTGCCCGTCGGCCTTCACCAACTCGAAGGGGTCGACGGGGAGTGACGTCTCGCCGACGTCGAAGGTGGCCGCCGGGGAGCTCCCCACGGTGGCCGCGCCCTTGAAGGCTGGGGGCAGGTACTTCTCGGCCAGAATTTGGTCTCCCCACCGAAGCCGCAGCTCCAGGCCGAGCGGCCCTTTTCCGGGGGCCGGGGAGGGCCGCAGGCGCGCCTCGGCGTGCCATGCCTTGGGTGGGGGTGGGGGTGCCGCGCGCGCGACGGGCGCCGGAGCGGGTGCGGCAGGCGGCGCCTTGGCCGCGGGCCTGCGCACTTCCACCGGCTCCACCACCGGCGGCTGGACGTAGGACTGGGCCGGGACAGCCGCGGACTGCGCCAGCGTGGCGGCGGCGGTGGCGCGCGCCACGTCCGCGCTGGGGGCGACAGCGGGCGGACGGGCCGCCATGGGCTGCACCACCGGGACGGGGCTGGGAGCGGCGACGACGGCCGCACCCGGCACCGGCGTCTCGATGCGGATGGTGGTGTTGCCCAGCCGGATTTCATCCCCGAAAGCAATCACGCCCTTGTTGACGCGCTTTCCGTTGACGTACGTCCCCTCGACACTTCCCATGTCGATGATGGACAGGCGCCCGTCGGGAGCCACCTCAATGACGGAGTGAATGCGGGAGACTTTGTCGTCGTCGAGGCAGAGGTGCGCCGAGGCGAGGCGACCAATCTTGATGATGTCGCGGTCGTAGTCCCGCGACGCGACCAGAGCGCCGCTCTTGAAAACCTTGAGGGTGAGAGGGACGGGCACGGCTCGGGCCTCTCTTAGAGCTCGTCCACCGACTGCATCACCTTCTCGTGGAACTCTTCGCGAATTTTGATGAGGTTCGAGTGCTTCACCTTGGAGGCGGTGTCGATGTACTCGCCGTCCGGACGCGTCAAGTCTCCCTGAATTGTTTCGTCCTCGAAGTTGATGACGGTTTGCTTGGACGACCCCGTACCGGTGGAGGCCGGTTCGGTCGTCTTCGACTCTTGCGCCGCGGCCGTCCAGCCAAAGCCGAGCGCGAGGACCAGGAGCCAATGCCTCATGCGGGCCTCCATGCTACCCCAAGAAGTTCGACCATGCCCAAACCCTACTGGGCTGCGAAGCGTCCCCGAAAGGGGCGCTCCGAGCCACATGAGCCTACAGGGGCGCCCCTCCCCAGGGGAGTCAGGGGTGGGTCGGACCGGCCGCAGCTGGCTTTGGCGCCGGGGCGGCCGGCACCGGCGGCGGCGTCCGGGCTTGCTCCTCCACCCGCTTCGCCTCGGCTTTGGCCCGCGCTTGCTGCTCCGCTTCCCGGCGCAGCGCCGGCACCGGGGAGTCGCCCGGGAGCTGGCCCTCGCCGCCAATGAGCTCGACGTAGCGCTTGTATTGCTCGAGGGCGCGGTCCGGTGAGCCCTTCATGCGCTGCAGGACAATGCCCCTGTCCAGGTACACCGCCGCCAGACGGGCGTTGAGGTGCTCCGCGGCGTCGTACGCCTGGAGCGCCTTGTCCGGCTGCCCCAAGCCCTTGTAGGCCACGCCCAGGGCGAGCTGGACTTCCGCCGTCGCCCCGCCAGTCTCCACCAGCTTTTTCAGCATGGCCTCGGCCGCGGTGTAGTCCTGGTCCGCGAGGTCCAAGCGCGCGAGCGCCGTGAGGGCCCCTCTGTCGTTGGGGCTCACTTCCAGGGCCTTCTTGTATTGGACGGTTGCCTGGGCGGGCTGACTTTCCGCGAGCTGGATGTCGCCCAGGGCGACGTAGAGCTCCGGGTCCTTGTCGTCGATTTTGAGCGCGCGCAGCCCCACCAGCTTGGCCAGGGCGTACTGCTTTCTGTCCATGTCGCTGTGGAGCATGACTTTGTAGGCGGCGACGCTCTTTGGGTCTCGAATGAGGGCCTGCCGCGCAAAGTCCTGCGCCCGGTCATGGTCGCTGCTTTGCCGGTAGAGCTCGGCCAGCGCCACCCGCGAGCCTGCGTCGTCGGGAAACTTCTGGGCGATGTCCGCCCACTGGGCGATGGCCGAGGGGATGTCCCCCTGCTCCGCGGTGAGACGCGCCAGGGCCGCCGCCGCCGCCTTGAAGGAGGGCTTCTTGTCCAGCGCCGAGCGGTAGAGGACGTAGGCCTGCTCGCGCTTCCCCTGGCGCTCGTCGAGGACGGCGAGGTTGTAGTCCGCCTCGGCCAGCAGCGGGTCCGCCTGCCGAGCGGCGTCGTACTTCCGCTCCAAGGCGGCATTGTCCGGCGCCTTGGCCGAGGCTTGCGAGGCCGCACTCTGGTTGGCGTCGTCGAAGAGGGTGAGGGCGTGGCTGTTGGGGCCGGCGTCGGCGGGGCCAGCCCGCGCCGGGCCGGCCTTGGAAGCTTCCGTCGTCTGCGGCGTGGGCGTGGTGGCACAGCCCGCGAGCGCAAGAAGGACAACCGAAGCCCAAGCCTTCCTCTTGAGGGGCCGCTTCACTGGGGTGGCTC
Organism: uncultured delta proteobacterium; assembly: GCA_963745475.1. Classification (GTDB taxonomy): domain Bacteria; phylum Myxococcota; class Myxococcia; order Myxococcales; family Myxococcaceae; genus JADGRA01. The sequence continues at coordinate 190,697 of CAVUXN010000008.1, read as the reverse complement.
CGAGGGCTCGGACTCGGCCGGTTTCGAGCTCGCCGTCCCGGAAGGTGGCGGCGGCGGAGGCGGCGCCTCGCGCGGCTTCTGGCCGGGCCGCAAGTCCGTGGCGTCGTCCTGGTGCACGCCGCCCGCGGGCAGCGCCGCGGTTTTTTGCGCGGCCACGGGCCGGGCGGTGGGGAAGCCCGCCGAGGGCCCCTTCAACACCACGCCCGGCACCGGGGGCTGCACAGCCGAGAGGAGCGCCGGGATGTGCCCTTGCGTCCTGGGGACGGTGAGGGGCGCGAGCTCCTCAGGCATGGGGGGGTATTGGTCCGGCCGGTAGGTGGTGCGCAGCGCTTTGAGGGCCTGCGCCGAGCAGCTGTTGGAGATGCCGAGCTCGCGGCTCTTGGCCACCGCGGCGGCAAACGTCGCCCCGGCCTTCTCCTTCACCGGCTCCGCCTGCTGGGCCAGCTGGTCCTTGAGGGCCTCCTGCGCCTCGGGCGGCAGAAACTTCGGCGCCGGCGCGTTGGCAATACTCTCCGCCGTGTTCTCGTAGGCCAGGCCGATTTTCTCCAGCGCGCAGATGGCCGGCCCGCCAGCCCCGTAGGCCACGGTGGCCGTGTACAGGCGATTAATCTCCTCCAGGGCGCGCGTCTTCACCCCGAGGCTCTCCTTGAATTCCTTGGTGGGGTCCGGCGCCCGGCCCCAGTGCAGCTTGAGGTGGGTGAAGTACTGGAATTGCTCCTCATTCTTCTGCAGCGAGGCCCGGGCCACGGCTTCCAGGGCCTGCGGGTCGAGCGCCTTCTTCACCCGTTGGGGAAGCTTGTCGTAGTAGTCCAGCACCCGCTTGTTGGTGCGGGCCAGGCCGCGGGTGTCCTTCAGCTTGGACTCGTAAATGACTTGGATGCGGGCCTCAGTGGCCAGGACTTTGTTGGCCTCGTGCTCGTTGTCCCGGATGCGCTGCTCGAGGAAGGCGATGGCCTTCCCGTACTGGCCGGTGCGCTCGAAGAGGTCGGCGATGGAGAGGCTGACGGCGTCGGCGTCCTTGGCGTTGGGGAAGAGCTCCAGGTACAGCTCTCTGTCCTTGAGGCTCGCCTTGAGCTGCCCCAGCCCCTCCCGGTAAACGGCGGCGTTGTAGAGGGCAATTTGTGCCTTCCCCTCCTCCCACACCGGCCCGCTCTTCGGTGCCGGCTCGGGCGCGGCCAGCTTGGCCTTCCTTCCCTTCTTGGCGTGGGCGCTGGACTTCTTGGGAGCGCCGGCCGGGGCGCGGCTCTGCTGGTAGCCCTGGACGTAGGCGTCGTAGGCGTCCGCGGCGCGCTCGAAGTCTCCAATGGACTCGTAGCCTTCGGCGTTGGCCCAGATGCACAAGGGGACGAGCGGACTCTTGGGGTAGCTCTTGAAGAGGCGCTCGCGCGTCTGCAGCGCCTTCTCAAACATGTGGGCTTTGAAGAAGTCGACGGAGGCGTTGTAGAGCGCCTTGTCCGCAATCTCGGTGTGCGGGAAGTCCTTGACGAAGGAGAGGTAGGCCTCGGCGGCTTGGGCGTACTCGCCCTTCTGCTCGAGCTGGGCCACCAGCTTGAAGGAGGACTGCTCAATTATTTTCGAGAGGTCCTCGCGGAATTTCCCGGTGGCCAGCTTGTCGTTGGCGTAGAAGCGCCGCGCCCACTCGTTCACCTTCTGGTAATTCCCGAGGCCGTTGTAGGAGTCGAGGACAAGGTTGGCGGCGATTTCGCCTGCGCGGTCCCCGTTGTCGAATTTGTAGTCCGGGTAGCTGAGCGCAATCTCGCTGAAGCGGAACACCGCCTCGTCGTAGCGGTGGTACTCGTAATAAATGCGCGCCGCCTTGTAGGCCACCTCCACCCGCTTCTCGCCCTTGGGGAGGTACTTGAGGTAGCGCTCCGCCGCGTCGAGGAGCTCCTTCTTCACCGGGGGAATGGGGAGCTTCTTGGTGAGGTCGGTGCTCGACTCGCCCTTCAGCTCGCCGTGCTCCTCGGCCCTTCGCACCACCTCGTCCCAGGCGTACACCGAGTCATAGGCGGCCAAGGGGAGCCACTTGCCCGGGGGCCCGGGCTTCAGTGTCCAGTTGCCCGCCGCGTCCTTCTCGCCGTCGATGCGGCGGCCGTCCTGCTTCACCACCTCGGTGTACTGCACCGCTGCCTTGTCATAGCGGTGGAGGTTGTCGTGCAGGAGCTCGGCCCAGAAGAAGCGCAAGTCGTAGGCCTTGGGGTTGTCCGGGAAGAGCGCCAGGTAGTCCCCGTACACCTCGTCGGTGGCGACGAAGGTCTCGTCGTCGCGCGTCTTCTTCCCCTCGTTGTGCCAGTTGACGGCCAGCGAGGAGAGGATGGCCTCGGACTGCTTCTTGGCGTCGCTGAGGGCCTTCTTGTCGGCGTCGGTCTTGACGTTTCCGCTCTTCTCCACGTCGCCAATAATTTTCACCAGCCGCCGGACTTGGGCCACGGTGGCCTTCTTGTTGCCCTCGCGCAGGACGCAGTCGACGATTTTCGCCTGGAAGCCGGGGGCCTCGGGGCTGAGCGGCCGCTCCTTGATGAGGAGGTAGTAGGCCAGGGCCGCGAGCTTGTCGTTGCCGTTGTCGTAGTAGAGGTTGGCCAGCGTCTTGTACATCTCCCACAAGTCATCCGGATTCTTGGCCACCTCCGGAAACACGTTGCGCGCCACGTCCGGCGTGCCGCCGGAGCGCTCGTAGGCCCGGACGAAGTCCCGGCGCGCTTCGCGAATGAGCGCCGACTTCCCCTTGACGCCGCCGGCCTTCTCCAGGGCGCTGGCGCCGCTGAATTCGCCGTAGAGGACGACGGCCTTCCAGAGGTCCATCGCCTTCCCGTAGTCAGCGAGGTTGAAGTAGCACCAGCCTTCCTTGTAGAGCGCGAAGGCGTACACCGCGCTGTCCACGTAGGAGGCGGCCTTCTTGTAGTTCTCCAGGGCCTTGGCCAGAAACTCCCGCTTGGCGCGGCTGTTGTTGAAGTAGTACTCGCCGAAGGCGAGGTAGGCGTCGGGGAGGTACTTGGACTTGGGGAACTTCTCGACGAGGCGGTTGTAGGCCACCAGCGCCTTGCGCTCCTCGCCCATCTCCATGAGGTTGTAGCCGAGGAAGTAGAGGACTTCGTCGGTGCGCTCGTAGTCTTTGTAGCGCTGGACAATCTCGGTGTAGGTGTCGATGGCCTTCTTGGCGTAGACGTCGCGCTGGGTGGAGAGTTGCTCCTTCTGCGCCCGGGCCTGCGCCTCGGCCGCCTTGTCCTTGGCCGCCAGCGCCCTGATTAAATCGTCGTCCTTGCGGCTGGCCTCGAAGAAGTAGTACCGCGACTCCTCCCAGTAGAGGTCGGCCAGCCGGAAGAGGAGGCTCGGCTGCTCCTTCTGGTCAGGGGAAAGCTCGATAATTTTCTTCAGTGACTCAATCTGCTCCCGCCGCTTGTCGGCCACCTGGAGCTCGATGCCCAGCCTGAACTCGTCGTATTGCAACGGCGCGCCGGACGTCTCCTGCTTCTGCCGGGTGATGTCTCCGGCCAGCGAGGCGTCGACGTCGGTGGACGTCTTCTTGCTTAACGAGGGCGCCTGTTTGCCTTGGGCGAGGGCAGCGCTGGCGGCGAGGAAGAGGAGAAGTGCGAGCGAACGACGCATGCGGACCTTGAGCGCAAGGCGGCCCGCTGTCGGGCGGCCGGGCAAACCGTTGACGGGCCTGGAGAAATTGCCGAGACGGACAGCGAATCATCCACACAAGAACCGGGGCCCGTCAACGTTTCCAAAGGTGGGAGCATAGGCGCCTTGCGATGAGCCTGTTGCCGCCAGAGGCGACGTTTGCAGAGGTGGTGCAGGAGGCCTTCCTGCGGCTCCGGGGCAAGGGGCTGATGCTGGGGGCCCTGGACGCCGAGCTCCTCTCGGCCTGGGCCGACACCGGCGTCCCCTCGGGCGTCGTCATTGCAGGCCTGGAGCGCGCCGCCACCCGGACGCGCTGGGACGCGCGCCCGGGGGAGCTCGGCCCGCGGAGCCTCCGCGCGTGCCGCCCTGAGGTGGAGGCGGAAATTTCTTCTTGGCGCGCGCGCGTCCTCGGCGCCGGCGCGGCTGCGCGTGAGGAGACTGGACAGCTCGAAGAAAATCTGCGTGCGCTGGCGCGGGCACAACCCCGCTTCGCGAAAGTTGTGGAACGTCTGTGGGCAGCGGGCGTGCTCGCCCGCGCAAACCCGCGAGATGCGGTCGTCGCTGCGTTGCTTCGCCAAATGCCTTTTCCGCGGCGACTTACGCTATTGCGCGAGCACCGGCGTCAAATGGTAGAGGAGGCGTCACCCTGCGCGCGTAGCATTCTGCGCCGGCGCCTTCGCGCCGCATGGGCCGCGGTTGAGTTGGGAGTGGGGCAGCCGTAGCCACAGAGGAGTGCCACGAGTCAGCATGGAAGCCGTCACCAAGAGTCTCAACGTCTGCGCTGAGTGCGGAGGCCGGAGCTACCGCCTCCTCACCACCGCCGACCGGGCTCTGGCCCGTGTCTGTGGCTGCATGCACAACTGTCCCCACTGCCACGGCCAGGGCTACGTCCTCTGCGTGCAGGAGCAAACCTTCAGCCAGCGCGTCGGCCCGAGGCGCTACGAGACGGTGACGCCGTGCCTCTGCCGGGTGCTGCGGGGCCGCGTCGAGGCCTTCAACCGGGTGGGCATTCCCGGCGTCCTCGGGAAGGCCAGCTTCGAGAATTACCTCCCCTTTCACGAGGCGCACGACGCCGCCAAGCAGGCGGCGACGCGCTTTGCCAGCGGCTTTCGCCGCGGCGCGCCCAGTCGGGGCTTCATCATCAGCGGGCCGGTGGGCAGCGGGAAAACCCACCTCCTCACCGCCGCCCTCTCTCGCCTCGTCCTGGAAGCGGGGGTGGAGGCGCGCTACCTGGAAATTTCTCTCCTCTTCGCGGACATCCGCCGCGGGTTTCAGGAGGGCAAGAGTGGCGGAGAAATTATTGGCCCCCTCTCCGAGGTGGACGTTTTGGCCATCGACGAGTTGGGACGCGGCCGGGGCAGCCCCTTCGAGATGGAGACGCTGGATGAGCTCATCGCCCGCCGCTACAACGCCGGGCGCACCACCCTCTTCGCCACCAACTACTCCTTGGAGCCGGAGCGCAAGGCACGCCCCCAGTCCCGCGCCGGCTACCGCTCCACCCAGGAGGAGGCCGGGCAGCCGCGGGACACGGAGCTCCTCCGGGACCGAGTCGGGGAGCGCATCTACAGCCGGCTGTGTGAGATGTGCGAATTCGTGAGCCTGCCGCCGGAGACGCCGGACTACCGGCGCACGCGGCACGAGCTCCACCCCCGCTCGGGCAGTAAGCCGCGCGCCCTGGGGCACTAGGCCACAGGCAACCGCAAGCGCAGCTCGCGCTCCAGCGCCCGGCGCCCCTTCAACGTGAGACGGACGGCGCGCCCCTTCGGCACCCGGACGAGGACGCCGAGCGCGAGCCACCGCCCGAGGAGCGCCGCACCGAGGGCACCCGCGAGGTGCGGCCGGCGCTCGCTCCAGTCGAGGCAGGCCTTGGCCAAGGGCCTTCGGCCCTCCTTCAGCGCGGCCACGGAAATGCCCAACGTCGAGAGCCACGCGTCCCCAGCCGGACTGGTGCGGTAGCCCGCCTTGTCCGGAAGAAGCCAGCGGGCCCCACTGAGGGCCTCCCGCACCGCCACGCCGAGGGTGCCCGCCAGATGGTCATAACAGGTGCGGGCAAAGCGCAGGCCCTCCGGAACGGCCGGGTTGGGGACGTGCCGCGGTGCTGGCCCGAGTGCGGCCAAGGCCTCCAAGGCCGTGGCCACCTCCACGCCTGAAAGCCGGTACCTGCGCTGCCGGCCCTGCGCCTCGCGCAGGAGGAGGCCGCCGCCCAGAAGCCGGGCCAGGTGGTTACTGGCCACCTGCGGCGAGACGCCGGCGTCCAAGGCGAGCTCCCCGGCCGAGCGCGACTGCCCGTCGAGGAGGCTGCTCAAGATGGAGGCCCGCGTCCTGTCCGAGAGGAGCGCGGCCATGGGACTGACGTCTGGAAGCGCAGTCATGAAAGCCAAAGCCTAGCCCCAACCGCCTACCTCCATGTTTCAGGCTAGGCTGAAACATGGGCGCAGGGTGGCCGGTAGACTCCTTTGCCAAGGCCCCATGCCTCCCACCGCGTCGCCGGACACGCCCCTCGCCGCCGTCACCCACCCCAACCCCTACCCCTACTACGCGGGCCTGGTGAAGGAGCGCCCCCTCTATAGGGACGAGGCGCTGGGGGCCTGGGTGGCCTCGTCGGCCGCGGCCGTCACCGCCGTCCTTACAAGTGACGCCCTGCGGGTGCGCCCCGCGGCGGAGCCCGTCCCGGTGGCGCTTGTTGGCTCCGCCTCGGCCGCCCTCTATGGCCGCCTTTTGCGAATGACGGACGGCCCGGCGCACCCGCACCTCAAAGCCGCCCTGGTGCGGACGCTAGGCCGTCTCGAGGAGGCACCTCTTGCGGCGCTGGCCCGGGCCTCGGCCGAGACGCTGGCCAAAAGCACCCTCCAGCCCCCGACGCCGAGGGGCCTCGAGGCCTTCGCCTTCGGCCTCTCGGTGCACGTCCTCTCCTCCCTCTTGGGCCTTCCCGAGACGCAGCAGGGGGCCATCCAGGAGGCCACCGAGGCCTACCTCTCGGGCCTCGGGCCGCGGCCGAGCCCGGCGTGCCTTTCGCGCGGGGCCCGAGGGGCGGAGGCGTTGCTCGAGCTCGCAGGAGCGGCCCGGGCAGCGGCCCGGCCCGCCTCCCTTCTCGGGCGCTTAAAGGAGGAGGCCGCGGGAGAAGGCGTGAGGCCAGACGACGTCCTCACCGCCAACGCCGCCGGCCTCCTCACCCAGGCCTATGAGGCCACCGCTGGACTCATTGGCAACACCCTCCTCGCGCTGGGCCAAAGGCCAGCGTTGGCCCGGGCCCTGCGGCGCGCGCCGGCGGCCTTGGGCGAGGTGCTGTGGGAAGTCCTCCGCCACGACGCGCCTGTCCAAAATACGCGGCGCTACGTCGCCCGCGAGGTGCGCGTCTTTGGGCAGCGCCTCGACGCCGGGGACACCGTCCTCGTCGTGCTGGCGGCCGCCAACCGAGACGCGGAGGCCAACGGGGAGCCGGACGCCTTCGAGCCCGCCCGCGTGGCGCGGCGCACCTTCACCTTTGGCCTGGGCGGCCACCTCTGCCCGGGCCAAGCGCTGACGCTGGCCATGGCCCACGCCGGCGTGGAGCAGCTGCTTTACAGCGGGCTCGACTTCCAAGAGCTCTACGCGGTGGGTTACCGCCCGTCCCTCAACGTGCGCGTGCCGCGCTTTTTTGAGGGCTGAGGCGCCCGTACAATTTGAGGGCCCTTCGCCCGGGCGGCTTCGTCCACCTCGTCGAAGGGCCACGTCGGCCGGAGCTCGATGCGCCCGAAGCGCGCCATGGGGTGGCGGCTCGCGAGCTCCACCGCCTCTTCGCGGCTCGCACAGTCGATGACGTCAAAGCCACCAATGAGTTCCTTCGTCTCGGCGTAGGGGCCGTCCCTCACCACGGTGCGGCCCCGCCGGAGGGCGACGCTGAAGGCCTCGGACTGCGGGCGCAGCCGGTCACCGAGGACGCGCGCCCGACGCTGGTTGAGGTGGGCAATCCACGCCTCAATGGTGTCCTCCTCCGCCCGGTAGGGCTCCGCTTCGGCATCCGCACACACCAACATGAGGTAGCGCATGGCTTCTCCTTTCGAAGTCTCCCCTGTTGAGAGGAGCGTCTAGAAGCACGTCGGTTGGCTGGGGCCCATTTCGACAAAGCCCGCCCGAGAAAACCGCTTGGGGGGGGTTAGCCCTCCGTCAGGCCGTGCAACGCCCGGGTGAGCTCGGGCAAGTCCGCTGCGGGGACGAGCAGCGTGACGTGGAGGGGCCCGGTGTGCACGGCCTGCACCCGGACGCCGAGGACGCCTGCCATGCTGAGGGCGCGCGCGACGAGGTGCGGCTCCGTCCCCACGCCCGAGCCCACCACCGTCACCGTCCCGAGGCCCAAGAGGGCGCGCACACTCTGGCCGAAGCTGCGCGCGAGCTCGGCCAACAGCGCCTCTTTCCCGTGCACGTCCGCCAGCGGCACGGCCACCCACGTCTCGCCCGAGGGGGGCTCGGCGTGCCCGAGGACGAAGCGGGTGCGCACCTTCCGCTCGGCCAAAAAGCCCAACAGGGCCGGTAGCCCCTCGGTAGGCGCGCCCAGCACCAGGAGCTCCGCGTCCGAGGCCACCGCCCGCACCGGCACCTGCCCCGCGCCGGGGCCTGCAATGCGCGTCCCGGTGCCGGGGAGGTGGGCGTGCTGGGCGTGCAGCACAATGCCGTTGGCCTTGGCCCACGCCACCGCCTGGGCGTTGAGTACCCGGGCTCCGGCCGAGGCGAGCTCCTGCATCTCGTCATAGCCCAGCGCCTCCAGCTTTTTGGCCTCGGGCACCAGCCGCGGGTCGGCGGAAAACACTCCGTCCACGTCCGAGAAAATTTCGCAGGCCTCGGCCGCCAGGGCCGCGGCCAGCGCCACGGCGGTGGTGTCACTGCCTCCCCGGCCCAGCGTCGTCACCTCGCGCTGCCGGGAGACGCCCTGGTAGCCGGCGACAATGACGACGCGCCCCTTCTCGAGCTCCTCGAGAATGCGCACCGGCCGCACTTCCACAATGCGCGCCGAGGCGTGCGCCTCGTCGGTAATAATTCCGCTCTGGCTCCCGGTGAAGCTGATGGCCGGGACGTCCAGCTCCTGGAGCGCCATGGAGAGAAGCGCCATGCTGATGCGCTCGCCGCAGGTGAGCAGCATGTCCAGCTCGCGCCTCGGGGGGTCCACCGAGACCTGCTTGGCCAGGCCCAGCAGCTCGTCGGTGGTGTCGCCCATGGCCGACACCACCACCACCAGCTGGTGCCCCTCGGCCCGCCGCGCCCGGACGCGCTCCGCCACCCGCTGGATGCGCGCCACGTCCCCCACCGACGAGCCGCCGTATTTCTGGACGATGATGGGCATGCGCAAAGGCGGAAGCTTGCAGCTTTTGGGCCTTTAGCATGGCCGACGGGGAAGCGACCGGACACCCCATTTGAGGGCTGTTGACAGGCCCGAGGGCACAGCTATGAAGCCCGGCGCCAAGCGCGAAGCGTCCGCGCCTGAAGCGACTCCCCTGGGGGTGACGACGGTATGCCGATGATTGAGGTGAGCCACCTCACCAAGCGCTACCGCGACCGCGTCGCGGTGGAGGACCTCAGCTTCAGCGTGGAGGAGGGGGAGCTCCTCGGCTTCCTCGGGCCCAACGGCGCGGGGAAAACCACCACCATGCGGGTGCTCACCGGCTTTCTGCCCGCGTCCAGTGGGCTGGTGAAGGTGGCCGGGCATGACGTCTTCGAGGAGCCGCTGGAGGTGAAGCGCCGCATTGGCTACCTCCCGGAGACGCCGCCCCTCTACCCGGAGATGACAGTCCGCGGGTACCTGCGCTTCGTGGCCACGCTGCGCGGCGTCGGGCGCGGGCAACTGGCCACGGAGCTCGACCGCGTGGCCGACGCCACCGGCACCACCTCCGTCATGGGGCGCGTCATCCAAAACCTCTCCAAGGGCTTCCGCCAGAGAGTGGGCATCGCGCAGGCCCTGCTCGGCTCGCCACCGGTGCTTATTTTAGACGAGCCGACGGAGGGGCTGGACCCCATCCAGCGGGCCGAAGTCCGAAGGCTCATCAAGGGCCTCGGCGGCAAGCACACCGTCATTCTCTCCACCCACATCCTCCCGGAGGTGACCATGACTTGCGACAAGGTGCTCATCCTCCACCAGGGACGGCTGGTGGCCTTCGACACCATTGCTGCCCTCGGCCAAACCGGCGGCTCCGCCGAGTCCTTGGAGGAGACGTTTCTCCGCCTCACCCGCGCCGCCTGACTTCCCAAAAGACAAGGGCCCCGAACCCTCCCCAACCCCATGCGCAACGCCCTCGCCATCGCCAAGAAGGAATTGAGCATCTACTTCACCACGCCCTGGGCCTACGTCGTCTTCACGGCCATGCTGGCCATCTCCTCCTTCTTCTTCGTGGCGCTCCTGGCGGACTTCAAGCAGGCCCACCTCCTGGCCCGGGCCTACGGCTGGGAGCGCCTCGGCCCGGACTACGGGGCCTTCAAAAACCTCACCGACGGTGTGGTGGTGAACCTCTGGAATTCGGTGGCCGTCATCACCCTCTTCGTCGCGCCCTTCCTCACCATGCGCCTCTTCGCCGAGGAGCGCCGAAACCGCACGCTGGAGCTCCTGATGACGCTCCCGGTGAGGCCGCGGGAAATAGTCCTCGGCAAATTCTTGGGCGGGGTGGGCATCTCCTCGGCCGCGCTGGGCGTCACCATCATTTACCCCCTCACCTTGGCCCTCTTTGGCGCGAGCGAGTCCGGGCGGACGCTGGAGTGGAGCACGGTGCTCCTCGGCTACGCAGGGCTCCTGTTGTGGGGCGCGACGTGCATCGCCATCGGGATGTTCATCTCCGCCCTCACCGAGTCCCAGATGCTGGCCGCCATCCTCACCTTCGCTGTGGCCCTGGTGTGGTGGCTCCTCCAGGGGGTGGTGTCCGGCGCGGATGAGCCCTGGCGAAGTATTGGTAGCCACTTGTCCTTCAACGCCGAGCTCGCGCCGCTGCTCCGCGGCGTCCTGGACGTGAAGTCGTTGGTGTTTTTCTTCTCCGTCATCCTCTTCTCGCTGCTGCTCACCGACCGCGCGGTGGAAGCGCAGCGCTGGACGTGACTCACGTGACGAGCAAGGCCACGGTTGGAAAAGTCCTCGGTGCCCTGGGCCTGGTGTCCCTCCTCTCGGCCCCCTACACCTATTTCGTCACCGCCTCCGGGCCGCTCACCGCCTTGAAGGCCGTCCTCGGCGTCCTCCTCATTGGGGCCTACTTCGCCACCAACCTCGGCCAGCTCAACCAATTCGCCAGCCGGCGCTCCACCTTCTACGTCGCCTCCTCGTTGCTCCTGGCGCTGGGGGCGCTGGCCGCGCTGGGCTTCGTCAACTACATCGCCGCCCGGAAGGACAAGAGTTGGGACTTGACGGCGAAGAAAGTCTTCACCCTCGCCCCGCAGACGCAAAGTGTCCTCGCCTCGCTGAAGGTGCCCGTCACCGCCTACGTCTTCTTGCCCCCCACGGACCCGGACTACGCCTACGTGGACCGGCTTCTGTCGCGCTACCACAGCCAGGCACCGGAGAAATTCCTGGTGGTGTTTAAGGACCCGCGCAAGGCCCCGGACTTGACGGCCAAGTACCAGCTGCACGAGGGGCAAACCACCATTGTCCTGAGCCGCGGCCAGGGGGACGCCGAGCAACACACCACCGTCTCCGTCGCCCCGCTGCAGGGCATTACCGAGCAGGACGTCACCAACGGGTTGCTCAAGCTCGACCAGGTGGGCACGCGGCACGTGTACTTCGTCAGTGGCCACGGCGAGTGGCCACTCGAGCCGACGGCGGAAGGGACGAGCCTCTCCGAGATGCGCAAGTCCCTCTACCAGGAAGGCTACCAGCCGCTTCCCCTCAACCTCCTCGGCAGCAAAGCCGTCCCCAAGGACGCCTCGCTTCTCATTCTGGCCGGAAGCCGCAGCAAGCTGGCCCCGCCCGAGCTCGAGCAACTCTCGACGTACCTCGCCGAGGGCGGCCGACTCCTCGTCTTCGTGGATGCGCTCCTCGAGCCCGGCCTGGAGACGTTGCTTGCGCCCTACGGCGTCCAGGTGGACCCGGGCATTGTCGCCGACGAGGAGTACGGGGTGGGTAGCCCCTTTATTGTCGCCACCCATTTCTACGGAGAGCACGAGATGGTGCAGCAGCTGGCCCGGCTCGAGCTCAACGTGCAGTTCCCCACGGCGCGCGGGATGACGCTTCTCAAGGAGGGCCTCCTCAGCGGCGCCAAGCCCGAGGCGGTGGTGCTGACGTCCACCGGCGCCTGGGAGGAGCTCCACCCGGAGAACGAGCCCAAGAAGTCCCCGGGCGAGCGCACCGGGGCCATTCCTCTGGTGGTGGCCGTCACGCGCCCCGTCCCGGAGTCCAAGGAGCGCCGGACGCCCGAGGCCCGGCTGGTGGTGTTTGGCGACTCGGAAATACTCCTCGACCCCAACTGGCGAGACGAGCCCAACCGCAACCTCGTCATGAATGCCGTGGCCTGGGCCAGCGGGCAGCCGGAGCAAATTACCATTCGCGCGCCGGACCGGGACATCTCCAGCCTCGACTTGGACGCCAAGCGCCTGGGGCGGATTCGCTTCTTGGCCACGGACTTCCTCCCGCTCGGGCTGCTCGGCGTGGGCCTGGCGGTTTGGCTGACGCGGCGAAACAAGTGACGGCCCGCGTCCGGAGCCTCCTGTTGGTGGTGGGCGCCGCGGCCCTGGCGCTGGGCTTGGGCCTGTACGCCTACCTCGGCGTCTTCAAAAAAGAGGAGAAGGCCGCCGCGGAGAAAGAGTCGGCGGAAAAACTGGTGGTCCCCGTCACCGCCCCGGACGGGGGGACGACGCTCGTCCGGTATGACCACCTCGTCCTCGTCGCCCACGGCGAGACGTCGGAGCTCGGCCGGCTTCCGGACGCCTCCTGGGTGCTGGTGCGGCCCTTTCGCGCCCGCGCCGACCCGCACGCCGCCGAGGACCTCATCTCCACGCTGCAGTCGCTGCGGCTGACGCGCGTCATTGACGAGGAGCCCAAAGAAGAGGACCTCCAGCGCTACGGCCTCAAGCCCCCGCGCTTCAGTCTCACCGGCACCGCGGAGGGCGCTCCGGCGCTCACCTTGTCCGGCGGTGTGGAAAACACCTTCGACCGCTCGGTGTACGTGCAGCGCAGCGGGGACGCCCGCGTCTATGGCGTGGAAGGCTTCGTCCGTACCTCGCTGGACAAGGGCACCGAGGACTTGCGGGCCAAGGACATCCTCGGGCCCCGGGACCTCGGGCTCTTGGCCATGTCCCTCAAAAGCCAGAAGCATGACTGGGCCGTTTCCCGCGAGCCAGACCGGCCCTGGGCCTTCCAGGCGCCCAAGGGCCAGCTGGCCGACGGCGCTGCCGTCTCCCAGTGGGTGGCGCGGCTTGCCCAGAGCCAGGTGGTGAAGTTTCTCGTGGACTCGCCCGCCGAGCGAAAGCGCACCGGCGTGGAGAAGCCCACCGTCGAGGCGAATTTCCGGCGCGGCGAGGAGGCGGTGCGGGTGCGGCTCTCTGCCGAGCCCACGGACAAGGGGGCCGTCTACGTGCTGCGCGAGGACAGCTTCGGACCGACGCTGGCCGAGGTGCCGCGCTCGGCGTTGGCCGCGCTGGACATTCCTTCCGCGGAGCTCCGTGACAGGCGGGTGCTCTCCTTCGACCCCAACCGCGTGGAGCGCATCCGCTTCCTTCCCGAAGGTGGGGGCGCCACGTTTGTCGTCCAGCGGCAGCACCTGGACGCCGGCACCGGGCCCGCCTGGGTGCTGGCCTCGCGCACGCCACAGACCGCCTCCGCCGCCAAGGTGCTGGCCCTCCTCTCGGAGTTGGCCAGCCTGAAGTGGCTCCCGCTGGAGGAGGGGCCTCCCAGGGACGCCGGACTCGGAGCCACCGCCCGCACCGTGGTGCTGGAGGACGCCGGCGGCCAAGTCCTGGGGACGCTGGTGCTGGGGAAGACGGCCTCGCACAAGGAAAAGACGGTGTGGACGCGCACCGCCTCGGGCGAGGTGGTGCAAGTCGACTTGAGCCGCCTCACCGCCCTGCCGGCCAAGCCCGAGGACGTCCTGGAGCTCCTGGCCGGCCCCGACGCGCATTAAAGACTGAAGGAGGAGGCCGGACACCCCGAAAGGGGGGCCTACCTTCAAGCAGCCGGCTTGCCTTGACTTTTCCGGCCTCTCCCCGTTATTCGGCGCCGCTCAAAGTCCCCACGGGGACTTGTCCGTCAGGAGCTCCATGGCCCGCGTCACGGTTGAAGACTGTCTTCCCCTGGTGGACAACCGCTTCGCCCTGGTGTTGCTCGGCGCCCGCCGCGCCCGTCAACTCATGGCCGGCGCCCGCCCGGTGCTGGAAATCTCGAAAAACAAGCCCCCGGTGCTTGCGCTCCGAGAGGTGGCCACCGGGAAGGTGAAATTCGACCGGGACGTCCGCGAGACGCTGAGCGGGAAGTATGACCCGCCCAAGCCGCCGACGCTGTAGCGCTTAGGCCGCGGCCGACGTCCGGCCGAAGGACACCACCCCGCGCCGGACGAGGTCGCGCAGCGTCTCCTCGACGTCGATGGGGGACTCGTCGAGGCGGCTCAGCACCTCGCGGGGGCTGAGCTTCTCCTCGCACAGAAGCCGGGCGGTTTCGAGCCAGCCCTTGGGGCCATTCTGCGCGTACACCCGGTAGAGGTCGGCGTTGACGCTGATGGCGCCCGGAGTGACGAGGTGCGCGTCGCGCACCTTCTGCGCATTCTCGTTGAGGAGCTCGGCGGCCCTGTCGATGAGCTCCGCCACCGGCAGCATGAGTGTCTGCCGCGGCGCGGTGTCCCCGGCCGTCCAGGTGGCCTCGGCACAGCGGCTGGCGACGAAGGCGTTGAGGGCCCGCTCACCCACCGCCTGGTGCCCGCCGGTTTGCGCTTGGGCGTGCACCCCGGCGCCCTTGCGGAAGTGCACCTCGTAGGTGGCCCAGCTGTCCCGCCCGCGCAGCCTTCCCGTCATTCCATGCGCGGCCAGCGCGCGCAGCACCCAGCCGATGCCCAACGTGCCCACCGCCAGGGTGGACACCTTGCCTGCGCCCATGGAGGCGTGGGCCTGCGCCCTGGGCGTCAACAGCTGCTTCACCGCCTCGGCCAAGTCATCCAGACGAAGCGTCTTGGGCAGGTAGGCCTGGGCGCCCGCGTCCAGCGCCTTCAGCTGCTCGCGGTAGTCGTCCTGGCAGCTCAAGAGGGCAAAGGGCACCTCGTGGGTGCGGTGGTCCGCGCGCAGCGCGGTGAGCAGCCCCCAGCCGTCGAGCTTGGGCATATTCAAGTCGGCAATGATGAGCGCGTAGTCCCCAGAGAGCGCCGCCTCGTAGCCGGCGACGCCGTCCGAGACGGTGGTGACGGTGTAGCCCAGGCGCCGGAAGAATTGCGCAAACATCCGGCACAGCTCCGCGTCGTCATCCACGAGGAGGAGGGAGCCCGGCCCGAGCGAGAGACTCGTCTCGGGGGCTGGGGACTCCGGGGCCACAGGAGACACGGGCTTGACTGAGGGCTTGGTGAGGAGGCCTCGCACCGGCGGCCGGAGCGGCGTCTGGGCTTCGGACTCGACGAAGAGCTCCTCCCCCTCGAGCGCGTCCTCCTCTGAGGCGAGCTGCACCTCCACGGCCGGGGTGTCCGACTCCTCGAGGACGCCCGCGGCCAGCGGTGCCTCCTCGGGCAGGAAGTCATCCACCGCCACCTCGATGGCCAGCTCCGCCTCCTCCGAGGCCTGTCCCGGCTTGGGGAGCTCGATGACGAAGCCCGCGCCGTCCCCCAGCTGTCCGGTGAGCTCGACGAAGGCCCACGGCGTCCGTGGGAGAGCCAGCATGGCGGCCAGCGCCGTCATGCCGCTCGAGGAATTGTGCCGCGCCCAGCGCAGGACGCCGTTGGCGAAGAAGGCTTGGCTCTCGTGGGGGTGGCCGGGGTTCACCTTCAGCGCCCCCGAGCGAAGCGTCTGCTGGATGTGGTCCACCATCCGCGCCGCCTCGAAGCCCACCACCGTGCCCGAGCGCTCCGGCAGCTGGGCGAGAAGGCTCCGCACCTGGGCGGGATGCTCGAAGCCGTTGAAGGGCTCGTGCAAGAGCCCCACCACGCCGCAGCGCGCGTGGGACAGGAGGTCCTCGTCGGCGCTGTTGAGGCACAAGGCAAAGACGGGAAGCTGAGCCAAGGACGGGTCGTGCAATAGCGACTGCAGCGCGTCCACCAGGGGCGCGCTCCCCAACTCCGCGTGGACGAGGACGGCCTGGGGGCGCCGCATGCGGATGGCGGCCACCAGCCGCCGGGCGTCCGGGACGACGCGGAAGCGGAAGTCCGCGCGGAGAAACGACTCGCCCATCCCCTTCGCCAGCTTCGGCTCGGGCTCCACCGCGATGATGTCGAGGACGTCGCTCACCACAAACCTCCGGGAAGGCCCCTCAACCCCTGGGCCGCCGTTTCCAGGTGGGGCTTAAGCAACGGCCGTGCCGGGCCCTTTCCAAGGCAAACCCCAATGGCCACGAGGGCCCTTCGGACCCACCCGAAGGCGAAAACGCGAGGCCGTTGGGCCGTCTCGCACTGCGGACACTGAGGCGAAGCGGTGCTTTGGGGGGTGGGTGAGGCGTCACCCTTGGGCGGGGAGTGCACCCCCCTAACCGAGGACGGACTACGTCCGGGCGAAGTGCTGAAGCTTGGCCGTGGCCCCGAGCCGGTAGGCGTAGCGGAGGGCCTGAAGCACGGGCTCCAGCCTGCGCGCGGCGCACAAAGGAAGCAGCCGCGTGCAAAAGGCCCGCGCCAGACGGTTGGCCTCGCCGTAGCGCCGGCGCTCCAACGCCGAGAGGCCCGGCCTGAAGTCCGTCTCGTCAAAGAGGCTTCGGTGCAAGCGGGCCGCGAAGCGACCCCGGCCGCCGCTCCAGGCGCGCAGCAAGAGAAGCGCGAATTTGTCCACCTCGGCCTGCGCCTCGAGCTCCAGCAAGGAGACGCTGCGGGCGAGCTCGGCGCTCCTCAAGAGGTAGAGGAAGTGGCTCACCCCTTCCGCCAGCTGGCAGAAGGGCCCGAGCGCCCCCTCCGGGGCGGAGGCCAGCGTGCGGACGACGTCCGGGGCGAGGTACAGCCCGAGCTCCAGCGCACCTTCCGCCTCGTGCACCAGGAGGGCTTCCGCGGCGGCGGTGTCCGCGCCGAGGGCCTCGGCTTGCTGTGTGTCCACGAGGAAGCCCCGCGCCCGGTGCGCACACCGGACGGCGTAAATGGCTTCGAGGTGGTCTTGGACGGCGTCCACCCAGAGGGGCGCGGAGCCACTCAGTTAGGAAGCCCCCCGCGGGGCGGCAACAGCCCCGCCTCGGCGAGCACGCCCTCCAGGGCCGCGCCACCGCGCTCCGTCCACGCCTGGTACACCTTCAGCATGCCCGAGGGGCCTCCCCGCACGAGGCCCCGGGCAGCAATGGCTTCCAGCACCGCGGCCAGCGCCCGAAACTTTCGCCCCAACTCTCCGTACACCTCGCCGAAGCCGCCCTTGGCCAAGTCCGCCACCTGCCCGTACGCCGCCCCGCCCATGCGGATGTAATAGTCCGGCCCCACCGCCGTCCGGTGCAGCGCGCTCGCGAAGAAGCCGGCCTTGTAGAGGGAGACGTCCCCCATGCGGCGCAGCGTGCGGATGCGCTGCAGCCCCTCCTCCTGCATGGCCCGGCAATAGAGGACGGCCAGCGGCTCCTCTCCGCCCTCGTCCCGGGCGAAGAGGCGGTCCGCGGCGGTAAATTCCACGAGGAGGTTGGCCAGGTACAGCTCCGTCAACTCGCCGACGTCCACCCGGGCCTGCACCAGCGCCTCGTCGAGAAGCGTCCGAAAAAAAACGGCCAACGACTGGGCAGCGACGAGTTGAGACATGAGGCGAAGGGCAGAAGCTGTCCACCAGGCTAGCAGCCACAGGCGTCGCGAGGACAGCTTCAGACCTAAAGAATTCAGGGACTTGGCTGGCAGTCGGAGCGCCGGGGCGCCAAGCGAGGCCTTGGCACTCGCCGCCACCGAGCGCTGGGTGACAGCTCCGTGAAGTCAAAAACCAGAAGCCATTTCAAGGCCTTGTATTCCTCCGAGGCGTGCTTGACGGTCCGGGAGACGTGGTTATGTTTTGGGCGAGGCGGACTTGGCAGTCCTGCTCTAGGAGTGCTAACTCGCGCGCCAGTTTCTAAACCCTAAACCGCACCGCCTGAGCGCTCCCACCTGTTCTGGGAGCTGCGAGGGCACACCAACCAGAAGGAAGGGAACACCCCATGAAGATTCGTCCGCTGCAGGACCGGCTCATCGTCAAGCGGGTTGCCGAGGAGAACAAGACCAAGGGCGGAATCATCATCCCCGACAGGCCAAGGAGAAGCCGCTCGAGGGCAAAGTCATCGCCGTCGGTAACGGGAAAATCCTCGAGGACGGCAAGGTCCGCGCGCTGGACATCAAGGCTGGCGACACCATCCTCTTCAGCAAGTACGCCGGCACCGAAGTGAAGATTGAAGGCGAAGACCACCTCATCCTCCGCGAAGAGGACGTGCTCGGCGTCATCGAGAAGTAACCCCCCCACCCTTTTCAACGAAACGAAACGAGAGAGAGACAACCGATGGCCAAGGACATCATTTTCGACACCCGAGCGCGGGAAGCCATTCTGCGCGGCGTCAACACCCTCGCCGACGCAGTCAAGGTGACCCTCGGCCCCAAGGGTCGCAACGTCGTCATCGAGAAGTCGTTCGGCTCCCCCACCATCACCAAGGACGGCGTGACGGTGGCCAAGGAAATCGAGCTCGAGAACCGCTTCGAGAACATGGGCGCGCAGATGGTGAAGGAGGTGGCCAGCAAGACCTCCGACGTGGCCGGCGACGGCACCACCACCGCCACCGTGCTCGCCCAGGCGCTCTACCGCGAAGGCGCCAAGCTGGTGGCCGCGGGGCACAACCCCATGGACATCAAGCGCGGCATCGACAAGGCGGTGGTCCTCGTGACCGCTGAGCTTGAAGAAGCAGAGCAAGCCCACCAAGGGCAAGAAGGACATCGCCCAGGTCGGCACCATCTCTGCCAACGGCGACACCACCATCGGCCAGATCATCGCCGATGCCATGGAGAAGGTCGGCAAGGAAGGCGTCATCACCGTCGAAGAGGCCAAGGGGCTGGAGACCACGCTGGACGTGGTGGAAGGCATGCAGTTCGACCGCGGCTACCTCTCGCCGTACTTCGTCACCGACCCGGAGCGGATGGAAGTCGTTCTCCAGGACGCGCTACATCCTCATCCACGAGAAGAAGATCTGCGGTCGATGAAGGACCTGCTTCCCGTGTTGGAGCAGGTGGCTCGCGCTGGAAAGCCGCTGCTCATCATCGCCGAAGAGGTCGAGGGCGAGGCCCTGGCCACCCTGGTGGTGAACAAGATCCGCGGCGTGCTCAACACCTGCGCCGTCAAGGCGCCGGGCTTCGGGGACCGCCGCAAGGCGATGCTCGAGGACATCGCCACCCTCACCGGTGGAAAGATGATTGCCGAGGACCTGGGCCTCAAGCTGGAGAGCTTGACGCTGAATGACCTGGGCCAGGCCAAGCGCATCGTCATCGACAAGGACAACACCACCATCATCGACGGCGCCGGGAGCCAGAAGGACATCCAGGGCCGGGTGGCGCAGCTCCGCAAGCAGGTCGAAGACACCACCAGCGACTACGACAAGGAGAAGCTCCAGGAGCGGCTGGCCAAGCTGGTGGGCGGCGTGGCGGTCATCAACGTCGGCGCAGCCACCGAGACCGAGATGAAGGAGAAGAAGGCTCGGGTGGAAGACGCACTCAACGCGACCCGCGCGGCCGTGGAAGAGGGCGTCGTCCCGGGCGGCGGCGTGGCCTACGTCCGCGCCCTCAAGGTGCTGGAGAAGGGCGACTGGAACGAGGGCGAGAAGTTCGGCGTGGAGATTGTCCGCCGCGCGCTCGAGGAGCCCCTGCGTCAGATTGTCGGCAACGGCGGTCTCGAAGGCAGTGTCATCTGCAACAAGGTGAAGGAGGGCACGGGGCCCTACGGCTTCAATGCCGCCACCGGCGTGTACGAGGACCTCATCGCCGCCGGCGTCATCGACCCCGCCAAGGTGTCCCGCACCGCGCTGCAGAACGCAGCCTCGGTGGCCTCCCTCATGCTCACCACCGAAGCCATGGTCGCCGACCGTCCCAAGGACGACGAGGGCAAGGGCGGCGGTGGCGGCGGTGGCATGGGCGGAATGGGCGGCATGGGCGGGATGGGGATGTAACGCAGTCCCCCCTCACCCCCAGCACCCCGAAAAGAAGAAAAATGAAGCGCGGCCTCCGGAGACTTTTTTCCCGGGGGCCGTCGTCGTTTGGGGGGCGCGCTAGCGGATGAAGGGCCCGGCGGCCGGCAGCGGCGTGCCGGTGGGCGAGACGCTGAAGAGCTGTCGCAGCTCCGGCGGGAGGTCGGTGAAGCACACCCCCATGCGCCCTCTCAAATTAATCCGGAAGTCCCCCTGGCGGGCCCAGGCCACTCGGCCGGAGAACTCGAATTCCGTCCCGTCCACCATCACGCTGCCCTTCACCGCCGTGCCTTTGGGGAAGACGCGCATCAACTCGGCGCAGAAGCCGCCCGCGGACACGTCGACGGTGAAGCCGGAGGCCGGCCCGAGGGTGACTTTGTAGCGACGGCGCTGGCGACCCAGCACCCGCGTGTTCTGCATCGCTTGGAACCCCCAAGGGCGGGCACTTCTGGACAAGGACCTAGCACGGGCCGGGTCGCCGCTGCACGTTAGCCAGGCGACGCAGGCATGGACATTTCAACCGCGGACAAGAGAAAAGGTGGGAAGGGAGAATTCATGCAACCCGTCGTCCTCTATACGACAACGTCGTGCATCTACTGTCGGAGTGCCAAGGCCTGGCTCTCCGCGCACGGCGTGCCCTACACCGAGGTGGATGTCACCGACGACGACGCCGCGCGGGCGGCGCTTGTCGAGCGCTCGGGAGGCCAGCGGACGGTTCCGCAAATTTTCGTGGGGGACACGCACGTCGGCGGGTACTCGGACTTAGTGGCGCTGGACGCGGCGGGAAAATTCACTCCCCTCCTCGAGGCTCAAGCCCCGTGAGGTGTCCGGGCGCGGCCCTCTCGGCGCTCGCCCTGCTGGCGCTGGGGTGTGGAAGTGTCCCCGTCACCACCCACGCCGAGGTGGACCCGGGCCTCAAGGTGGCCGCGGTGGTGCTGGAGCCGGTGCGCGGCATCGGCGTCGGCGACACCAGTGCCCTCGGGCAGCGCCTTCTGGCACTGACGCTGGACGCCGTTTCCGGAGAGGCCCTGGTGTGGGCCGGTGCGGAAATTCAGGTGCTGCACCCCGAGCGACGGGACTGGTCGGCCAACGCCGCCGTGCCGCTGCTTCGCGCCGCGGACGTCCGTCCGGAGCAGACGGTGGTGGTGCAAGCCCGGGTGGTGAGTGGCGAGGCCAGTAGCCAGCAGGAGGTGCAGGGCGCCGCCGGCTCGGCGGTGGGCGCGGCCGCGGAGCTCCACTTCAGGGCCACCGTGGAAATTCTCCAGCCCAGTACGGGCCGAGTCCTGGTGGAGACGTCCGCCCAGTCCCACACCGATGCCTTCAGCAGCGGCGCCTCGGACGCCGCCACCACCCAGCCCGCTGCCGTCCTGGAGCGCGCGGCCACCGAGGCCCTCGGCCGCTTGCGCGGCAGTTGGGCACCTCCCCGCACGCCCAAAGGCCCCGTCCTGCTCACCTGGACGGTGGTGCCCGCTCCGGAGGGGCGGCTCTCCCACGGGCTGGACGCCGAGGTGCAGCGACTGGCCCTCCTCCAAATTGCAAACCCCGGCCTCTCCGAGGACGAGGCCGCCCGCCTGGCGCGGCTTCCCCCGGGCGTGCTTGTCCGCGAGTCCCCGCTGGGCTTTCGACTCCGGGCCGAGGACTTGGTGCTTTCCATTGACGCCAGCCCCGCCAACGCCGCGGCCCTGGCCCGCTGCCGCTACGCCACCTCCCCCACCTCCCTCGAAGTCCGCGGCCCGGACGGACGCTTGCGACGCGTGAACTTCCCGTAACCCTTTGCTAAGGGGGCCTCCCCCCCCCCCGGGGAATGTCCCCCCCTCTTGGAGGTCCGCCCCCCCGTGCATTCTCGACTTCAGCCCCTGTCCCTTGCCGTTGCGCTCCTCTGCACCGCATCCGCCGGCGCCGCGGAGGACAAGCTCAGCCTGGGCAACATCGTCCCGTTCGACCTCGCGGTGTGCTTCCTCCAACCCCCGGACATCCAGCAGCCGGTGAGCACCGTCACCCTCAACGGGCTGTGGATTTTGGCCGGCCCGCTCACGCGGGAGTGCATGGCGGACACGCGCAATTACGTCCCCGGGAAGACGCCCGGCTTCAAAGTCACCCTCACCGTCAGCGAAAACGGCTTCAGCCACACCGTGGAGTCCGACGGCCTCACCGCGGCCGGGAAGAAGTGCATCGAGGATGGCGTGGTGCGACTGTCGCCCGGCATCAAGCCGCTGCCCGCGGGAAGCAAACCCGTCACCTTCTCCGAGACGACGCCGGACTGGCCGGCCGCGGAGCAAGTGCGCTTTGGCCTCAACACCGCCGCAGACGTGGGAGCCATCATGCGGCTCGCGCTGCCCACCATGTGCAACTGCTTCGCCAGCTACAAAGACGGCCCGGACCCCAAGCCCATCAGCCTCAAAATTCAGCTCACCGTGGACGTGGAGAAATTCCGCGCCCCGAACGGCACCCTCCCCAAGCCCAAGGAAATTACCGTGGCTGACGGGCCGGCAGCCCCGGTGAAGGCCTGCATCTCCGAGAAGCTGGCCGCCCTCACCTACCCCACCACCAAGAGCGACATCCAATTCGTCGTCCCTTACGAGTTTCGCTTCCTCAACGCCCTGGCCACCTCCACCGACGTCTCCGCCTTGCCGGACCAGGCCAAATTCACCCAGCTGGACGACATGGACGTGCCGCGCCTGTCCGCCGCGCAGCTGGAGCAGGCGCGCCTCGAGGCGGCCGGCATCAAGTACAACACCCTGGTGAAGGAGTACCAGGCGCTCAGCAAGACCGACCCCAAGAAGGCGAAGGGCATGCTGAAGGACCTTGTGGCCGGCTGTAAGGACCTCATTACCGAGCACGACGTCTACATTGCCGTGCTGGTGCAGGAGGCCAAGCTGCGCGAGGAGCAACTGGCCCTCACCACGCAGCTCAAGGCCAAGGACGCCGCCTGGGCCCCGGCGGAGGCTGCAGTGAAGAAGGCCGCCGCGGAGAGCCAGGCGCTGGTGACGAAGGCCCAAGCGGCCCGGGCCAGCGACGAGAAAATTTGTCCCAAGGTGCACCTCTAAGCCCTGGAGGGCCCACAGGAGGGCCGCCTCAAAGGGGCGGCCCCTTGGGCCTGCGGTGCAGTGCGGTTTAGGCCACCGCTTGGTCGTCGTTGGCCGCGGCGGCGTCGCGGAGGCGGACGGACACCAGCTTGGAGATGCCGGGCTCCTCCATGGTGACGCCGTACAGGGTGTCCGCCACTTCCATGGTGCGCTTGTTGTGGGTGATGAGGATGAACTGCGACTGGGCACTCATCTCCCGCACCAACTCGTTGTAGCGGCCGACGTTGGCCTCGTCCAACGGGGCGTCCACCTCGTCCAAGACGCAGAAGGGCGAGGGCTTGATGAGGAAAATGGCGAAAATGAGCGCCACCGCGGTGAGCGCCTTCTCGCCGCCGGAAAGCAAGGTGACGCTCTGCAGTTTCTTCCCCGGGGGCTGGGCGACAATGTCCACCCCGGCCTCGGCGCTGCCCGGCTCCTCCAACAGCAAAAGGCACGCCCGGCCGCCGCCGAAGAGGCGGGGGAAGACGGCCTGAAACTTCTCATTCACCGCCTCGAAGGTGTGGGCGAAGCGCTCCCGGCTGGTGCGGTCAATTTTGGCGATGGCGCTCCGCAGCTGGGCCAGGCTCGACTCGAGGTCCCGCTTCTGGGTGGCGAGGAAGGTGTGCCGCTCGGCGACTTCCTGGTGCTCCTCGATGGCGGTGAGGTTGATTTCGCCCATCCGCTCCACCTGCGCCCGGAGCTCGCGCATTTCCGCCTCGGCCGCCTCGCTGAGGGCGGGCAAGAGGTGGAAGCGGTGGAGCTCCAAGGAGAGCTCTCGTTGGTGCCGCTCGCGGACGCCGGTGAGGAGGTGGGTGAGCTCCAGCACCAGCTCCCGCTCGCGCAGCGTCAGCTGGGAGAGGCCCTCGGTGAGGTTGTCTAGGCTGGCCCTCTGTTCTTTGAGTCGCTGCTCCTCGGCGCGCACCCGAGCGCCGCGGGCGGCGTGTGCCTGTTGCCCCGTCTCGAGCTCGGCGCGGCGGGCCAAAAGCTCCTGGCTTCGCGCCTCGTGCCCCGAAGCGGTGGAGGCCCTGCGGAGGGTGAGCTCCCCCGCCCGCTCCCGGGACTGGGTGTTTGTCTCCAAGAGACGCGCGCTCCTCAGCAGCAGCTGTTCCCGAGAGGCCGTCGCCTCGGCCAGCGTCCGCCGTGCGGCCTCGCTCCTCTCGGCGTGGGCGGCGCGGCTGACTTGGAGCTCGAGTAACTCGGCCTGGTGGGCCTCGGCCGAGGTGCGCAAAGACTCGATGCGCTCGGCCAGTGCCTTCACGCCCTCCTCCCGGGCGGCGCGCTCCGTCTGGGCATGGGCCACCTCGCCGCGGGACGTCTCCTCCTCGCGCTGCACCTGGGCCAGGGCCTGGTGCAGGGACTCCGCCTCCAGGCCCGCGGCGGACAGCCGCTCCTTGAGGGAGGCCAGGAGCTCGGCGGCCCGGGTGAGGTCCTTCTCCAGGGCCCCCCGGTTGAGCTCCTCCTCGTGGTGGTGCCGCTGCAGCCCCTTCAGCACCTCCTCGGTGTGCAGGACGTGCTTCTGCAGCGCGTAGCCCCGGGTGACGGCCTCCTGGAAGCGCTCCTCGAGGCCCAGCAGCGCCTCGGCCAGCTCGGCAATTTCTCGCTTCTTTTGAAGGGCGCCCACCGCCGGGCCCTCCAGGACGCCGCCCGTCACCGAGCCGTCGCGCCCCAGCACCTCGCCCTCGAGGGTGACGCACGTCCAGGCTCCGGGCGCGGCGGCGGCCACCGCACGGGCGGCCGGCAAGTCCTCCACCAACAGCACGTCCTGAAGCAGCGCTTCCAGCGCGGGGCGAAACGCCTCCTCGGTGGACACTTCCGTGAGCGCGAGGGCCACCACCCCGGGCACACCGGAGGGCAGCGCCGCGTGGGCCCGTGGGGCGGGCTGCAGCGCGAGGGGGACGAACGTGCTTCGGCCTTCGGCCAAGCTGCGCAAGTGCCCGGCCAGCGCGAAGGCCTCCTCGCTGCCCTCCACCAGCACGTGCTGGAGCCGCGCGCCCAGGGCCGCCTCCACCGCCTTCTCGAAGCGCGCCGAGGTGCGCACCACGTCCGCCACCAGGCCGCGGACGCCGTGGCCCCCGGGGCCGTCGGCCGCATGCCGCATGACGGCGCGCACGCCGCGGTCGAAGCCCTCGTAGTGGCGCTGTATTTCCTGCAGTGAGTGCAGCCGGCTGCGGCGGTCGGCCAGCTCTTCTCGCAGGGAGATGACGGCCACCTCGTGCTCGGCGAAGGCGGCTCGCGCCTTCAAGAGCGTCTCCTCCTCGGCGCCGCTGCGCTCGGCGAGCTCCAGGGTGAGTTGCCGGCTGCGCGTCACGGCACGCGTCACCTCGTTGCGCTCGCGCTCCAGCGTCCCCACCTGCGCGCGCAACGCCTCGGCCTCGCCCTCCGCCCGGGCGTGCCGCGTCTGCAGCTCGGCGCGCTTCTGGCCGAGGTTGAGGAGGTTGTTTTCGTGGTTGGCCACCCGCGCGGCGAGGGCCAGGAGGGTGAGGCGCTGGCTCTCGAGCTGGGTGCTGGACTCGGCCTGCATGACTTGCACCGCCTCCAGCCCCTCCTGTGCCCGGCGCAGCGCCGCTCCCTCCTCCTCGGAGGTTTGCGAGAGTGAGGCGAGCTCCGCGTCCAGCGCCAGCACCCGCGCCCCCAGGGCCTCGGCCTGCCCTTGCACCTCGGCCAGCTCCTGGGCACTCGTCTGCGCGAGTTGCTCGGCCTGCGCCAAGTCCTCGCCCCAGTGGGCAAGGTTTTGCGTGTCGCGCTGGACGTCGGACTCGAGCGCATGCGCCGTCTCGGCCAGGGCTTGCAGGCGCGTGGCCTCGGCGTCGAGCGCCGAGCGCTCGACGCCAATGGCGTCCTCCAGGGCTCGGACGCCCTCCACCGCCGCGCGCTCCGTCCCGCTGAGCGCCTCCAGCCTCTGAGTGAGCTGCTTCTGTTCGGCAAAGAGGGCGAGCCAGCGGTGGGCGGCGTGGTGGAGCTCAATCTCCTGCATCCGCGCCTTCAGCGTCCTGTACTTCTCCGCCTTGCGGGCCTGGCGGCCCAAGCTGTCCAGCCGCTTGCCCAGCTCGGCGACGAGGTCCGCCACCCGGAGGAGGTTGGCCTCGGTGGCCTCCATCTTCCGTTCCGCCGCCCGCCGCCGGGACTTGTACTTCGTCACCCCGGCCGCCTCTTCAATGAGGAAGCGTCTGTCTTCAGGCTTGGAGGAGACAATGAGTCCCACCCGGCCCTGTTCAATAATGGAGTAGGCGCGGGTGCCGACGCCGGTGCCTAAAAAGAGCTCGACAATGTCCAGGAGGCGGCAGGCCGTCTTGTTGATGAGGTACTCGGACTCCCCCGAGCGAAAGAGGCGGCGGCTGACGGTAATTTCTGGGTAACCGGCGTATTGCGGCGCGAGGCCGTCGCCCTCGGAGATGGAGAGCGTCAGCGAGACTTCGGCCATGGAGAGCGCGCTTTGCGTCTCGCTGCCGTTGAAGATGACGTCCTCCATGCCTCGGCCGCGCAGCGCCTTGGCACTCTGCTCGCCCATCACCCAGCGGAGCGCATCCACCACGTTGGACTTGCCGCAGCCGTTGGGCCCGACGACGCCGGTAATTCCGTCGCCGAAGGCGAAGAAGCTTCTGTCCATGAAGGACTTGAAGCCGGTGATGTCCAGGCGCTTGATGCGCATTGGCGGGCGTCTCTCCTTGGGGAGGAAAACAGCTGAAGGCTGCCTACTTTCCCACAGGTTATGCGCCGTTTTCGGGGTGAGCAAGCAACACGTGACGTGACGTGGCATGACAACCGGTGCGTTGTCATCCCTCCACCGAAACCTCTGGTATTTGGCCCTCAGGGCGCGGGGGGCGGTGCCGCCGGGCGGGGCTCGATGCGGACTTTCACCACGCGGGGCCCATCCGTCTCCGCCACGCGGACTTCCCACTCCCCCACGGCCGTCGCATCCCCCGGCCCCGGCACCCGGCCCAGCTTGGCCATGAGGTAACCCGCGATGGTGGTGACGTCCGCGGTGTCCACGTCGAAGGCCACGTCCAGGCGTTCCGCCAAGTCCTGAAGCGAGGTGCTGCCGGAGACCTCGAAGCGTCCGCCGGGCAGCGTCTTCACCTCCACCGAGCGCCGGCCAAGCTCCGCCACCTCCCCCACCACGTGGGCGACGACGTCGGCCAGACTCACAATGCCCGAGGTGCCTCCGTGCTCGTCCACCACCACCGCCAGCTGCCGGCGGCGCTTCCGAAACTCCGCCAACAGCTGCTCCAGCGTCACGTTTTCCGGGACGAAGAGGACGGGCCGTTGCACCTGGGCCAGGCTCTTGAGCTGCCCCGCGGAGAGGAGGAAGAAGAGGTCCTTCACATTCACCACCCCCTCCACCTGGTCGAGGTTCCCCCGGCACACCGGCATCCAGGTGTGTCCCGCGGCGCGGGCCTCGGCCACGTTGCGCTCCAGTGGCTCCTCCAAGTCCAGGTAGCGGACCTCGGTGCGCGGAACCAGAATTTGTCGGGCCGTCTTCTCCGTCATGGCCAGCGCCCGCTCCAGAAGCCCGGCGCGGGTGCTGTCGATGGTGCCCATCTCCGCCGCCGAGGCGAGAATAATTTTGAGCTCGTCCTCGGTGTGGGCCTGCTCCTGGCCGGGCTTCGCCCGAAGGCCGAGGAGCCGCAGCACGAAGCCCGAGGCCCGGTTGACGAGCCACACCCCGGGGAAGAAGAGGAGGTAGAGCAGGCGCAGCGGGGTGGCGACGGCCATGGCCGCACCCTCCGCCCGCTGGATGGCGATGCCTTTGGGGACGAGCTCCCCGAGCACCAGGCAGAGGATGGTGATGAGCACGAAGCCCACCACCACGGAAAACGTCGGCAGGGCCCGCAGCAACGCCGGCTCCCCGAGCAACAGCGGCCGGAGGAGGTGCTCCAGCGTGTCGGCCACCGCTGGCTCCCCCACCCAGCCCAGGCCCAGCGCAGTCAACGTCACCCCGAATTGGATGACGGACAAGTAGGCGGTGAGGTCGCTAATAATCCGCAGGGCGGAGGCGGCGTCGCTGCGGCCGGCGTCGGCCAGGGCCTGAAGCCGCGCCGGGCGCGCCTTCACCAGCGCCATCTCCGCCAGGACGAAAAAGGCGTTGAGACAAATGAGGCCCATCGCGGTGGCGATGTGCCACGCCGAGGGTTTCACAACAGGCTCTCGTACTCCGGGTCACCTTTGAGAGCGTCAAACATGGGGTCGGTGGCCAGCCACCCCGTCACCTTGGCCCGGTCGAGCTCGAGCGAAGTCTTGAGGGCGGCCAGCGCGTCGGGCTTCTTCCCCCACAGCGCGTAGAGCGCGGCCAGGTTGTAGTGCAAAAGCAAGTCCTCGGCGTTGAGCTCCCGCGCCCGGCCGTAGGCCCGCTCCGCCTCGGCGTAGAAGCCCTTCTGCGCGTAGCAAATGCCGAGGTCGAGGTGCGCCTCGAAGTTGTCCGGCTCGAGCCGCACCACCTCTTTGAGGTGGGTAATGGCGTTGCGGTAGTCGCCCTCGTCCATGAGCAGCGCCGCGAGCTCGTGCCTGGGGAAGGCGTCGGCCGGGTCCAAGTCAATGGCTCGCTTGAGCTCGGTGACGGCCTCCTCCACCCGCCCGTGGTCGGCGTAGGTGAGGCCGAGGTTGAGGTGGGCGTCCGGGTATTCCGGGTCGAGCTCGATGGCTTGGCGGTAGGCGGAGACGGCGAATTCCGGCCCGTGGGTGGAGAGGAAGCAGGCCAGGTTGTAGTGCGCCGTGGCGCTGTCCGGCTCGAGCCTCAGCGCGGTGAGGTATTCGGCCAGCGCCTCGCGGTAAAGCTTCTTCTCTGCGTACACCGTCGCCAGGTTGTCGTGGGCGTGGGCCGAGTCCGGGTCCAAGTCAATGGCCCGTTTGAATTCGCGGATGGCCTCGTCGAGCCAGCCCCGGTCGGCGAGCTCGATGCCCCGGGAGTTGTGCTCGTCGGAGAGCGCGATGTTGTCCTTCTCGCGAGCCATGGGCGCCTACACAAAAAGGGGGGGGGAAACGGTCAGTACTTACGAGGGCAAGAGGGGCCGATGCAAGGCGCCGCCCGGGGCGGACACCGAAGGCGGAAAACCCTCGGGAGGACGGCCGCTCGCACAGAAGCGCTACTTGCCAGTGGACTTGCGCTTCCGGATGCGCCGCCGCTTGAGGACGCCGCGCTTGAGCCGGGCCCGGTTCTTGAGCTTCTTCTTGCTACGGTTCGTCTTCACGCGCTTTGCCATCGGCCGCGCTCCTTAGCACCCGGGCAGGGCCGGTGTCTTTGCCAGCGAGGCATTTCCTTGGGGGCCCGCCTTGCGCGGGGCCCCCCGGGGCCGGTAGGGGAAGGGCCTTTCCGCCATGCTCGAGAAACTCCAAGACGTCGAGCGCCGCTTCGACCGCCTCACCGCCGAGCTCTCCAACCCGGAGACGCTCGCGGACTCGGCCAAGTTTCGGAAGGTGGCCAAGGAGCGCGCCGACCTGGAGAAGCTGGTGGAGACGTTTCGCACCTACCGGGACGTGAAGGCCGACGAGGACGAGCTCCAGGTGTGGCTCAACGGCTCGGACCCCGAGGCCCGGGACATGGCACGCAAGGAGCTGCCCGCGCTCCGCGAGCGGCGTGAGGCGTTGGAGCAGGCGCTCCATGTGCTTCTCCTGCCCAGTGACCCCAACGACGAGAAGGACGTCATCCTCGAGATTCGCGCCGGCGCCGGAGGCGACGAGGCCGGGCTCTTCGGTGAGGAGCTCCTGCAGATGTACCTCCGCTATGCCGAGCGCAAGGGCTGGAAGACGGAGCTTCTGGACGTGAGCAGCGGCAACGCGGGCGGCGTCAAAGAGGCGAGCGCGGCCATCTCCGGTGACGGCGTGTATGGCTGGCTCAAGTACGAGTCCGGCGTGCACCGCGTCCAGCGCGTCCCGGCCACCGAGGCCCAGGGGCGTATCCACACCTCCACCGTCACCGTGGCCGTCATGCCCGAGGCCGAGGATGTCGACGTCCAACTCAACCCAGCGGACGTCGAAATGCAGGTCATGCGCTCCACCGGCGCCGGGGGCCAGAGCGTCAACACCACCGACTCCGCGGTACGGCTCCGCCACAGGCCTTCGGGCATTGTCGTGAAGTGCCAGCAGGAGAAGAGCCAGACGAAAAACCGGGCCATGGCCATGAAAATGCTACGGGCCAAGCTCTTCGAGCTCGAGCAGGAGCGGTTGTCGAGCGAGCGCGACGCGCTGAGGCGTGGCCATGTCGGCACCGGCGACCGAAGCGAGAAAATACGCACCTACAACTTCCCGCAGGACCGCCTCACCGACCACCGGATTGGGGTGACGTGGCACAACCTCGCTGCCCGAATGGCCGGTGACATCGACGAGGTGGTGACCGCCTGCCGCACCTACTTTCAAGCCGAGCTCCTCAAAGCGGAAGGCCTTTCGCCGAGCCCCCCAGGATGAGCGAGGCCCCGTGGACGGTGCGCCGGGTGCTCGGCTTCACCACAGCCCACTTCGACAAGCGCAGCGTGGATGCCCCGCGGCTCGCCGCGGAGCTCCTCTTGGCACACGTCCTCGGCGTGGACCGGGTGCGCCTCTACACCGACCTCGACCGCCCACTGCAGAAAGAGGAGCTGGCCGCCTACCGCGCCCTCATCGCGCGCCGGGTGGAGGGCGAGCCGGTGCAATACCTCACCGGCCGGAGGGACTTCTACGGCCGCACTTTCCAGGTGGACAGCCGCGTCCTCATTCCGCGTCCGGAGACGGAGCTCCTGGTGGAGGCGGTGCTTCGTGCCCTCCCCAAGGGAGGTACGCCGAGGCTCCTCGACGTCGCCACCGGCAGCGGCTGCATCGCCGTGACACTGGCCGCCGAGCGTCCCGAGGCCACGGTGGTGGCTGCGGACGTCGACGCCGGCTGCTGCGCCCTGGCGCGCGCCAACGCCGAGGCGGCCGGGGTTTCCGCCCGGGTGGACGTCCGGGAAGGAGATCTCTTCACCCCGGTGGCGACGGAGGCGGCCTTTGACGTGGTGGTGAGTAACCCGCCCTATGTCCGCACCGGGGACTTGGGCGGGCTCCAGGCCGAGGTGCGCCGCGAGCCGCGGCTTGCCCTGGACGGAGGCCCGGAGGGCTTGAGTGTCCTCCTCCGGGTGGTGCAGGAGGCCTTCGCCCACCTTCTGCCGGGCGGACTCTTGGCGCTGGAGATTGGGGAGGAGCAAGGAGCCGCGG
This sequence comes from uncultured delta proteobacterium, assembly GCA_963745475.1. GTDB lineage: Bacteria > Myxococcota > Myxococcia > Myxococcales > Myxococcaceae > JADGRA01. The sequence goes on along the minus strand of CAVUXN010000008.1, from coordinate 159,635 downwards.
TCCGAGACTTGCTCCAGTCCCATGGGTATGCGGCAGTGCACATCGAGCCGGACCTGGAACGGCGGGACCGCATGGCGTTCGGGACACGGCCCCGCGGCTAGTTGGCCGCGCGTTGCGGCGGGACGGAGGGACAGCGTGGACCGAATTCTGGTGGAGGGCGGGCGGCGACTCGAGGGCGAGGTGCAGGTGTCCGGCGCAAAAAACGCCGCCCTCCCCCTCCTGGCCGCGGGCCTTTTGGCCGAGGGCCCGAGCACCTTCCGCAACGTCCCGGACTTGGCAGACGTCTCCACCCTGTTGCGGCTCTTGCGCACCATGGGCGTCGACGCCCAGCGCCTCAGCGGCGAAGACGCGCACGCGGTGCGCGTGCACGCGGTGAATGGCGTCGCCGCCGAGGCGCCATATGAGCTCGTCCGCACCATGCGCGCCTCGGTGCTGGTGCTGGGCCCCCTCTTGGCGCGCTATGGCCACGCCCGGGTGTCGCTTCCAGGGGGCTGCGCCATCGGTGCGCGTCCCATCGACTTGCACCTCAAGGGCTTCGCTGCGCTGGGAGCGGACATTACCCTCGAGGAGGGCTACGTCGAGGCGCGAGCCAAGCGGCTTCGCGGGGCCACGGTGCGCTTCGACAAAATCACCGTCACCGGGACGGAGAATGTCCTCATGGCCAGCGTGCTGGCGGAGGGGCATACCGTCCTGGAGAATGCCGCCCGGGAGCCGGAGGTGGAGGAGCTGGCCCGCGTCCTCAAGGCCATGGGCGCCCGCATCGAGGGCGCCGGGACGGACGTGCTGCACATCGATGGGGTGAGCAGCCTGCGGCCGGTCGACCATGCCATCCTCCCGGACCGCATCGAGGCCGGCACGCTCCTCGTGGCCGCCGCCATTACCGCGGGGGACGTCCACGTCCGGGGGGCACGGGCCGAACACCTGGACGCCCTTTTGGGTAAGCTCCGGGAGACGGGTTGCACCATTTCCGCCACAGACGAAGGGCTGCGCTGCCGGGGGCCAGACGTCCCGCGGCCGGTGGACATCCAAACCAACGAGCACCCAGGCTTCCCCACGGACATGCAGGCCCAAGTCATGGCGCTGCTGAGCATCGCCTCCGGCCCGAGCGTCATTTCCGAGAACATTTTCGAAAACCGCTTTATGCATGTCGCCGAGCTCCAGCGCATGGGCGCCAACATCCGGGTGGAGGGCCGCACCGCGGTGGTGAAGGGCGTCCCCCACCTCTCCGGCGCCCCCGTCATGGCCACGGACTTGCGGGCCTCGGCCTCGCTGCTGCTCGCCGGGCTGCGGGCCCACGGCACCACCGAATTGTCACGCGTGTACCACCTCGACCGTGGTTATGAGCATCTGGAACGCAAGCTCTCTCTGCTCGGAGCCCAGGCGACCCGGGTCAGGTGAGCCCGGGGGGAGTTGCAGTCGAAAATTTCCCCGCCCTAGTATCCAAGGTTCGTCGCGCCCCACCTTAGGGCACAGCCCCTGTCACAGGAGAAGACCAAGTCCGCCATGAATTGCCCCAGCTGCAGCGTCGAGATGGGAGAGCTGGATGGGGAAACGACGTTGCGACGGTGCGGACAGTGCTTCGGCCTGTGGATTGACGTCGCCGACCTGAACCGCGTTCTCCTGCACAACAACCTGCCGGGGCTGGAGAGCCTCGGCGGTCGCGTCGACGCCGAGGCACTCACCGGCCAATGCCCCGAGTGCCAGGTGGATTTGGTGCGGGTGGACGGAGGGGAGCGCCAGCACCGGCTCCACTACGACACCTGCGAGTCCTGCGGCGGAATTTTTCTCGAGTCCGAATTCAAGGATGCCAAGGACGCGGAGGTGGCCTTCGAGGAAATAGTCGGCTTCTTCCAGCGCTTCTCGGCGAAGAAGAAGCGCGCGGCGCTCTAGGGGAGGCTGCTCTAGCGGCGCTCCCGGTACGTCTGCTTGAGCTCGCCCACCGCGCCTTGCAAGGTGAGGGTGAGGAGCGGCTTTCCGGACGCGTCCTTGGAGGCGCTCAGTTGCGGCTGCGCCTGGACCTTCCCCGTGCCGGGGAGCGTCAGCCACAGCTGCCCGCTTTTGGTCCACCATTTGCCCGAGCTCGGCTTCCCCTTGGCGCTGCCCTCGGGAGCCGCCCGCCAGCTTCCGTCGAGAAAGAAGGTGAGCGTCCGGTCCGGCGCCCCTTCCGGGCCGCCATACCAGAGGCCTAGCACCGCGGCTTTGACGGGCTGGTAGTCCAGCCACTTCCGCAGCGTCGGCCCGGCCAACGCCGTCGCGCCGGAATAGGGCAGGACGTCTGCCAGGCAAGCTGGGGCGAGCGGGTCCTCGGCGGAGTAGGTGTCCAGTACCTCGAGGGTGAAATTCTTCCCGCGCAGCGGCTTGGCCAACTGCACCGTCTGCGGGCCAAGCTTGTCCTCCACGGACAGGGTGGCCGTGCCCTCCGTCCCTTTCAGCAGCAGCTTTCGCACACGGCTGAAGGCGTGGAACGTCTCGTCGCTGGCGGCGTTGCCGGTGGTGACATCCAGCCGCGTCAGCGTCACCGGCTCGGCAAAACCAAAGGCCACGCTTTCGCTCAGCGCGTCCGCGTTTCGGCTGCACCAAACGGTGGACGGCTGGCCGTCGAGAAGGTTGAGAGGCGTGTACTGGCCGGGCGTGGAAGAGTCGAGCTGGCCACTGGCGCGTACCCAGCCGACGCTGGGCGAGGCGGACGCGGCAACTCCAACGAGGAGAAGGACGCTCAGGCAGAGGCGCATAGAGGAGACATTGCATTGCCCGGGGCGCCGGCACCAGCCCTGGCCTGGCACCGGCCAAGCCCCTAACCTCCATACCCCCTTGGGGAGTTTGAGGGCTGTGCTAGGCGTTCTCTCCCAGAGCCCCGACGTGAAGAGACTCGCCCCCTCACTCCTGCTTCTTCTTCCTCTGGCCTGCTCCCGGCAGGCGCCGGTGCCGCCGCCACTTCCTCCGGCGGTGGACGCGGGGCCCGTCCACCGCACCGAGGTGGAGCCCAACGACAGGCCGGAGCAGTCCATGGCCATCGGCGAGTCCACCCTCGTCTCGGGGAGCCTCCAGGCCGACGGGGCGCGCGTGGACGAGGACTGGTACCTCCTCTTCACGGACCATCCGCGGACGGTGGACGTCCAGGTGACGGGGATTCCCGGCACCCAGCTTCTCTTGGAAGTCTATGACGTCGCGCGAAACCGCCTGACGGTGGTGACGGGCGAGGGTGAAGGCACCCCGGCCCGCTTCCCTAATCTCTCGGTGAAGGACAAGCTGCTTCTCAAAGTCAGCTCGACCCGGAAGGGCACGGGCGGCGCGTACACGCTGTCCCTCCTCTTCTCCGAGAGCGCCGCTGGCTTCGAGGTGGAGCCCAATGACAGGGCGGCGGACGCGACGGACGTCACCTCCACGCCCGAAGGCCAGGGGCCCTGGGTGGTGAAGGGCTTTCTCGGCCATGCAGCAGACGAGGACTATTACCGACTCGCCCTCGCGGCGGGCGACGCCGCCGACGCCGGGGGTAGTCCCTTGGACGCAGGTTTCCGCGCGGACATGGCGCCGCCAGCCCCGGAGGAGCCGGCCGCTGGGCCACCGTCGTTGGACGGCGGCGCGGCGGGGCCGCCACCCGAGGTGCCGCGCGTCCCACTCCGCATTGGCCTCAGCGCCGTCCCCGGCGTGCGCTTTGAAGTCCAGCTGCTGTCCGAGGCCCAGGCGCAGCTCTTTTTAGGACGGGGCCAGGAGGGGCAAGCCTTCGACCAGCGCAACGTCGCGGTCCGTGCCCTGGACAAAGTCGTCTACCTGATGGTGCGCAGCGCCTGGACGGGCGCGGGCAAGGAGTCCCACCGAGGCAGTAACCCGGACGTGCCCTACACCCTCACCGTCTCTCGCGAGGCCGCCGGGGCCAACTCTGAATTCGAGCCCAACGACGACATGGCGCATGCCACGCCCCTCCCCCTCAACGGGTACCGGGAGGGGTTTCTCTCGCCGGCCAGCGACGTCGACTACTACGTCCTGCGCGTCGCCCAGCCGTCCCTGGCGCGCTTCGAGCTCTCCGGGCTGGACAAGGTGGACCTCATCCTGTCCGTCGTCGAGCCCGGGCCGAAGCCCGGCACCGAGAAAGTGGTGCTCAAGTCCAATGACGGCGCGGTGAAGGAGCCCGAGCGCCTCAACAGCGTGGCCTGCGCGAGTGAGTGCTTCGTCAAAGTGGAGGGCGCGCCGCGCAAAGTGGACGGAAAGTGGGTGCGAGACTTCGAGAATGCCGAGCAGCCCTACCGCCTCAGCGTGACGACGACGCCGGACAACGGGGCCGAGGAGCGCGAGCCCAATGACACCCCAGAGATGGCCACGCCTCTCTCACCGGGGAAGCCTGTGCGCGGCACGGTGTACCCCAAGCGCGACCTGGACTTTTACCGACTGGACTTGGCGGACCGCCAGGTGAAGACGCCACTGCGGGCCACCCTCACCGGCATTCTCAAGGTGGACGTAGCGCTCTTTCTCTACCGCCAGGAGGCGGACGGCGCACTCACCCTGGTGCAGACGGCGGACCGCGCCAAGGGGGACGCGCCGGAAGTCATTCGCTACGCGGCTGAGCCCGGGACGTACTTCTTCAAGGTGCAGGACTCGAAAAACCGCGAGTCCAACTTCCAGGACAGCTACCAGCTCACCGTCGAGGAGTCGGACTGACGTCTGCTAGCGGCGGAAGCCTCCCCGGCCGCCGCCACCGTGGAAGCCGCCGAAGCTGTCGCTGCTGTGGCCGCCGCCACCTCCCCAACCTCCGCTGCTGCCGCTGTGGCTGTCACTGCCGCCGTAACTGCTGCTGCTCTTGTCGCTGCCGCCCCAGCTGTCGCCACTGGAGGCGCTCGCGGACTTGTCGTCGCCCTGGCTGCGGGCTTGGGACTGCGAGGCGTAGGAGTCGCTCGTGGACTTGTCGGTGTTGCTCCAGCTGCCGTTGGCATTCTGCTTCTGCGCCTGGCCAGTGGAGGAGTTGTACTTGTAGGTGTTGCCGTCGTGGTCCCCGTAATACTCGTCTCCGGACTTGGCGACTTGCGTCGTCCCATTGGGCCCGGAGGACTCGGCGTGGCCGACGGTGGTGGACTGCCCATACTTGTTGGTGACTGTCGTCTTGCTGCCTGCGGCGGCGGTGCCGGTGTTGGGGTTGTAGGTGGCGCCGCGCGTGTTGTAGGCGGAGTTCCCGGTGTAGGCGTTGTGCACCGAGGTGCTTTGGCCCGCCGAGGTGCGGCCGGTGACCGAGTTGTAGGAGGTGCCCGTCTTCTGGTTCCAGGCGTTGCCCGTCCAAGCGTTGTAGCCGGCCGAGTCATGGCTCTGGACGGACGTCGCCCCGTACTGGTGGTACACGTTGCCGCTGGTGGCGGCCCAGCCGTGCGGGCCCCAGGCGGCGGCTCCGCCGTACGCCCCGTACGCCGCACCATGGTAGGCGTACGGCATGGCCCCCCAGTACGGCGCGGGCGCGTAACAGGCGTGGGCCACGCCCCAGCCAATGGCGAAGCCGACGGCAAAGCCTGTCCACGGCGTGTAGGTGACGTTGGCCGCGTAGCCGTAGGTGACGGGCGGCGGGTACCACACCGCGGCCCCCACGTAGGCCACGTAGGTGTACCCCGTCCCGTACACGACGACGCCATTGGGTTCCACCACCACGCCCATGTAGCCCGGCGTGTAGCCGACGACGACGACGTCCGGCGTCGAGGCGTAAATCTGGACGAAGGTTAAGTAGAAGAGCGCAGCGCTGGGGGGGATGGAGTAGATGACGGGCGGGACATACGACGCCACCACCCACGGTCCGTAGAGGCTCGTCGCGGTGAACCAGACGCCGCTCTGGACGGCGTACCACTGGTTGTAGGCCACCATGATGATGGGTTGTGGCGAGTTGAAGACGTAGCTGAGCGGCGTCCCCGGGATGGGTTGCATCACCGGCGCTCCACTCACCACCGGCTGAAAGCTGACTTTGGCCCGGTAGACGGTGGCCATCTGCGGAATTCCGGCGGCGATGGCCGCCTCCTGCGCCTCCGGCGTCCCCGGCACGGAGGCCAGCACATTCTCCTTCGGACTCGTCACCGGAATGAAGTGAAAGTCCTGCGGGAGCTGCGTGCCAGAAATGTACGTCCAGGGCCCGGTGACGCCCGGGGCTCGAAACCATCGTCCGGTGACGAGGACGTAGAGCTGCTGGTTCACCATGTCCTGAAAGACGTTCCCATTCGTGTTCTGGACATAGAGGAGCTGCGTCCCTTCCAAGGGCACCCAATTCATCGGACCCTCGGTAATGATGATTTCCGTCGGCTTCGTAGCCACCACCACCCCCGGTGCGCCGCTGGCCAAAGACGGGCGCTGCCCGGTGGTGTCGTTGACCGGGCCCTCCATGAGGTCGACGGTGTTGGCCTGGGCCAGGGCCTGGGCGGTCTGGTTCGCCTCAGCAGGCACGGAGGTGGCGACCGTCCAGGGGCCATTCAGCGTCGGTGCCGTCATGAAGCCGTCGAGGACGTGGACGTAGACTTGGCCGGCCGGGCCCACCAGCACCAGCGCGCGGGTGTTAACCACCCGCGACAGCGAGGTGCCTGCCACCGCATGCCACTGCGGCTCGCCGTGAATGAGGATCAGGACGGTGGCGCTGGTGCTGAAGACAATCCGCGGTGGCTCGTTGAGCACCGGCACACGCTGTGCTTTGCGGCCGGCGCCCTCGATGGCCAAGGCCGCCTCGAGCCTCCCGAGCGACATGGTGGCCGGCCCTTGGACGAGCAGTCCTTGGATGGCCCGCTGGTACGTCGCCGCCATCTGCGGAACCGACGGAAAGGTGCACTTCGTCACTTGAATGTTTTCAAAGTGCACGGCCTTGGCCTGCTTCTCCACCACCGTGGTGGCCGAGAATTCGACGACGCCGAAGACCGGGTCCTTCGAGCCAGGCGCGAGCACCGAGACCGCACTGTGGGCCCGGTAGTTGTAGTTGTCCCAAGCATCGAGCTGCGGCTGGTACATGGTGTACTTCGTCCCGCTCACGTCCGCGGACTTTGGCCAGGGGTCCGGAGGCGCCAGCGCCTCCGCTGCCGGCGCTTGCGCGAGCACAAGGCGCTGGGCCTGTGGGGCCAGTGCCACGTGGGGCCGGCCGAGAGCCACACCGCCGCCAGCGGTGCTTGGCGCCGGCGGCGAGGCCAGGGCCGGGCGTGTCGTGGCCAGGAGGACGAAAAGGACAGTTGGAAGCCGACTCGGTCGTCTCATGATGGTGTGCTCTCCTCGGACTCAAGCGACGCGGGTGAGAGCATTCTTGGGCCCAAGCCGGCGTGGCACTCGGCCACCAGGACGCCGAGTGAACAAGCCGTTGTAGTCGCTTCTTGAGCCCCTGTGGTCTGCACTTTGGACTAGAGGGTGGGCACGTCGGGATGCGGCGTCTTGTCTCGAGTGTTTTCCGGAGAGCGGCAGAGCGTTTCGTGCTCCCCTCCTTCGTTCTCTAACCCTCAACACTCAACCCCCGGGGACGAAACCGCGAGATGCCGCCGGGGAGAGCATTGGGCACCGCCACTTCAAGGAAAGCAGCCACAGATGAGCGACAGTCCATCGAAGGCGTCGCAGCAGACGCCGGACGGGATTGCGCAGTCTCCGCAGCTGGGCGCACCAGAACAACTGGGTGCCGGAATGCAGTCGCCCGCCAAGCCACCGCAGCTGCGAGAGCAGACTTCATCAGACGTGCAAACTGCACCCCCACATGTCGCGTCGACGCCGCACAGGCTACAAACCGGTGCGACAAACGTTCCGTCCTCAACCAGCTCGCCTAGCGAACCCATGACCGAGCCGCTGCCGCCGCTGATGCCGCCACCTCCGAAGTCAACGTGGTACGAGCCCTCGACACCGCGCACAGCGTCGACCCGTGTGAGCGTGAGGGTCCCAGACTGAGGCTCCTCGATGTAGCCCCCATAGTAGGGGCTCGTGAAGCCATACTGAATCGCGACTGGAGCGCCAGCGTCGGTGGACAGCGAGTAGGTCCCAGGTCCGAGGCCAGGTGCGAGTGTGAGACGCATCGTGGCAGCCTTCACATCCCCCGGGGTTCTCCAAGGGAGGCCTCGAGGGCGCAACCGGCGGCGGCCGACCCTGCAAAGAGCACCCTCGCGCCCAGCGGAGAGACAAAGGTACTGGCGGCAACTGCTTGACCAGCTGAACCCCCCGCGAGCAATCGCTCGGTGACCGTGACTTGGCCCGGGCAGCTGCCATCGTCAACGGCACACGCCGCCAGAGCCACCGCAACACCAAACGTCGCCACGAGGAGTCTCATGCGTTTGTCGAGAAGAGTGCGCGCGTGTCGCGAACCACGCAACTGCCGCCGAGGAAGGTCCGCCCCAACGCCAGGGGCATCTCGCCTTCGTCCGAAAGGCTGGTCAGGGCGGGCATCTCGAGGAGAAACCCTCTCAGGCAAGCGGAATCCACGCTCGGCGGTCGCTCAGCGATGGGCTAGGAAGGACCTTCCAGCACGCGAATTGCCGCTGCTTAATCCGCTGGTTCACGCCAATTGCTCGAACGCGTCCAACTCCTTGGCATTGCGGTCTCCCTCCTCGGCTTCACGGCCTGCACGCGGAGTGTCGGGCCGGGTAACGATGCAGGTGCTTGCACCGTGCTCTTCGGACGCCCGAACGACCAGACCGGGCTGACCGCGGCACAGTGCCAACCCTCGTGTGGTTGCGGCTCCGCCATTTACATCGCGCCCGACTACAGCGACGCCTTCATCGACGCGCTGGAGACAAATTGGACGCTGCTTGCAGCCTACCCGCCTCTCACCGTGGACCCCTACGCCTCGCCCGCGCCGCCCACTGACCTGCCTGACAGCGTCTGCGGTGTGCTTCCCCTGGCGGCAACGGATGCTGGGCCGCGACCGTACGCACTTGTCACCTACCCCTCGGAAACGGCTGCCTACGCGGCTGGCGCAAGCCCGACCAACTTCGGCCACTGCGGCCTCTGTTCGACGCTGGCCAACCTCGCCGTCTACATGCGCGTCAACGACTTGACCGCGCCCGTGCGAGCCTGCGGGCTGAACACCAGCACCGAGGCCGACAACATCGCGTGCCTGCAAGCCATCGGCTTCGACTTACCGTGCGCTCAAATTTACTACTACAACACTGCCAACACGCGCTCCGTCTGCCTCTCCGAATGCCTCGCGGCACTCGGCGAGCCCTACAACCTGCCCGATGGCGGCTTGAATGCGTGTTTGCAGTGCGACGAGGACCTGAGCGGCCCTGTTTTCGAGGGTGTCGCCGGAAGGACCCGGCGCAATTCGGGTCTGGCCAACGCCATCTGCCGACCCTGCAACGAAGTTCGCCCCTTGCTGCACGACTACTAGGTGTTTTCGGACGTCGGCGGCCAAACGGCGCATTGCTTGCGACGACTGGAGATGTTGCGGGTAATGACTCTGTGCGCGGCGGCCGAGGTAGTCATCTCGTTGTTCTTGTTCTGGCTTGCTTCCGCTCTGGTAAGAGGATTGGTAGCGATGTCACTCGTAGTCGGGTTGGCGACCCCGTGGCTTCGGGTTAGCCGTCGCGCGGGCGGAGTCGCTTACGGAGTGAGCCAACGCCTAGGAACCGCCGTCTGACCGTTCGCGAGCGAGTTCCTCTGCCAGACCGGCGCGGTACAGACCAAGTTCCTCGACAGCGCGCGGCCTGAGGCGACTCGAGGGAAACAGCCGCAGGAAGGTCTCGTAACGTTGGATCCCCTCTAAGTACGCCTCGACGAAGGGTTCGAAGTCGCCACATCCTCGCGGCTCAACGCGCGTATTCCAATAAGCCTCATCAGCGTGTAAGCCGTTTGGCATTGCGGCGAGGTAATGCGCGAAGCCCTCGGAACCCGCTTCCCAGTCAAGGCCTGCTTCGCAGTAGAGCAGCCGGACCCCAATTACTGAGAGGCAATCGAGCAACTGGTCCTGAAGCGCGAGCGCTTCTTTGGGTTTCATCTTCCTTTTGGTGAGCTGATCCGCCAGCTTGTCGGCTTCTTTCTGCAACGTAAGCCAATCGTTCGCACCACCCCGTTTCGCGGCGAGGTGCGCACGCGCTAAAGGCTCCATGAGCCCCTCGCCGCAGCGAACGCCCTTGTCGGGCGGAGCGGAGAGCAATAGCGCGAGAACAAGCGGAATCAACGGAGGGCCCCCGCCGGAATTTGGATTTGCGCAACGGCGTGAATACGACGTCGTGCGTTGGATGTCGGGTGTGGCGCATCCCGTGGTGCCGCTCTCTTGCGGCTCCCAGATCGATCAGTTGCGGTCCGAGCTCGGCTCCAACTGTCAAGCAAATGCAACGATCTCATGAGCCGACCGTTTGCAAAGTCTGAGCCAGCGGCGTGTTAACCAAGCCTCTTTGTCGAACCGAGGCTTAGCAGTCCACACGCAGTCCTCTGGTGCCCCTGAACTGCCGCAACGAGCACTATCCGCAGCGGTTGATTCCCCGCGATTCGGTCTGTCGGAAAGCGCATCAGGTACCCGAGCACTTCAGGCGGTGAGGCCCGTTGCGTTCGAACACGGAGACCGGGCTCTTTGCACTGGTCGGGTCCGCGTACCGCGTGACCACCTCGGTGCCTCGAGAAGGTAGCGCGGCCCGGGCCGGTTGTGCTTGATTGGTGCCTGACCATTCTCCGATTGCCAACCTCCTCCTTGCGTTGATGCGTAAGGGCAGCACGAGCTCTTCTCGGCCGAGCTGAAGACCATGAACGAGTCACTTAGTACCATTCCCGAGTGGGAACGGGCGGTTAGCGGTGGTAGCTCAGTTGGTAGAGCACGAGCTTCCCAAGCTCGGGGTCGCGGGTTCGAATCCCGTCCGCCGCTCTGTGGAAGGAAACGGAATCACTGAGGTTTCCAAGTCGCCGTTTGCAGCCCCTTCCGCAGTCGCCTGTCCCCGTGTCTGTCCCGTGTTTTTTGAAGTGGAATAAGCGACAGCTTGCGCATCTCCGCCCCGAGGTAGTCCTGTTCGAGATGCGCGTAGCGCTCGGACGTGATGCGCGGGTCTGCGTGGCGGAGAACCTTCTGCACCACTGCCATCCGCCGCTTGCATCGCCATCAGCGTACCGCGCTGTAGCGTTCTAGCCGCTAGCCGGGTTATCCCTTCCCGCGTGAAGGTTCAGCTTTTCTACTTCGCCGGTTGCCCCCACGTCGACGAAGCACGCCGCGTCTTGCGCTCGGCTCCGGCGGCCTGCGGCGCTGGAGACCTGACGGTGGAAGAGATTGACGTCGAAGCGTCCACCGCTCCTCGACAGCTTCGTTCCTGGGGCTCGCCGAGAATCCTCGTGGACGGCACCGACGTTGCTGGTGCGGATTTCCCGATGGGCCTTAGTTGCAGGCTCTACCCCGGAGGGACGTCGGGTATTCCGCCGCGAGAACTCACTGAGTCGAGGTTGCGTCAGGCGATTGCAAACCCGCTCGCCTCCCGAGAGTTGCGGGGAGGGAGGCCCCAATACCAGCCCGTCGCTCCACCATGGACGAGTTTGCGGCTCCGGGTCTCGCGAGGCCAATCTCGGCCCGGGGACTGTGGCTCCGGGGTTACCAGTTCGGCCCTGGTTGGTCGCCCAATGTTTCGTTGGGTTACGCTGCTTACTAGGCGAACCGGGCCCCGCCATGCCTGCCGGTTGGTTTGAGCTCCATCCGCAGCACCTCCGATGCCACCGGCCGTGGCACCGATGGCTGCGCCCCTTCCGCGAGCCGGGTGGGCTTCCCTAGCGCACGGGAGGTGTCGCTCAGAGACTCACCGTCCCGCCAGCGCCTCCAGAACTCAGCCTGCTCTTTCAGCGTCAGACCTCGCTGCCTCAAGCTCGCCACGCAGACAGCCTTTCAACCGAGCCTTCGACTCACCGGTTGAATGTGCCGCAGCTCTTTAGGATCTCCGCACGAAGTAGTTTGCATAGGTCGCGTGGCGCTCGGTGCCGAGCAGCGCATGGCCGGTCATGCGGCACCAAGCACCGAGGTCCTCGCGGGCGGCGACGTCGTCGGTCACCACCTTGAGGACCTGGCCGCCGCGCAGGGCCTTGACCAACTTGGCGAGCGGCAAGAGGAGGTCGACGCACGACTGGCCCATCCCGTCGAACACCTCGTCGAACCGGAGTGGCTCCGCGGGCGGTGCGGCGGGAAGGGGCGCTGCCTCCACCACCGGCAGGCGGACCCGCTCCCGGGGCGTGATGGCGTCGCCCACCGCGGGCCGCCGGGGAAGCGAATCACCCGCGCGCTCGGCGTCTTCGCGCGCGCGCGCGCGCACCCGCTGGCCGTCGGCGACGTCAGCCTGCAGCACGCAGGAGCAATGGAAGCTTCCGACCTCGATGCCGCGATCGAGAGCAGTCGTATTGGGGCGGGCGCACTCGGCTCCTTCACCTTCCATCGCCTCGTAGACGACCGGCACCCCCGGTGAGCCCCGCGCGCCCTCGGGGGCCGCCAGCTCGAAGAGCCGGTCGTAGGTGAGGTCCATCAACGTCTCGCAGTACGGCTCGGCAGCCTGGAAGCTGCCGCGGCCGGTCCGGGCAAGGCTGTCGAAGTACGACGAGCAATTCGTCCCGCCGCCACACAGGTATTTGAAGTGGCACTCGCTGCACCCCTCCCGCCGCTGCACTGAGTTCTCGCGGATGGCGGCCAGCGTGGGTGAGGTGAGCCAGATCTCCTTCAGCGACCGCTCGAGGATCGACCCGCAGGCAAGGTTGGGCGCGCCGCTGAACCAGACACACGGGTAGACCTGTCCGTCGCTGAAAACGTCCAAGCTCTCGTAGCCGCAGTTGCAGAGATCCGTCTTGCGCCCGCGCTTGCCTCGAACGCGCACCCGGTGGCTGGTCTCATTGTCGATCACCATCCCCAACTCGCTGGCAAGCGCGGAAAGCTCGCGCATTACCGCCGTCACGCGCGACGGGACGAGGAGCAGGTCGTCCGCATTGTCGACGGCGCGCCCGCGCTCCTGCAGCCAGAGCAGGTGGTGCTCCTTCACGCCCAGTGAAGCGAGGAGGCGCATCGTTTCAGCCATCCGATCGACGTTTCGGATGGTCACTGACGTGCTAACCGCCGGGGTGAGCTCGAGAGCCACCAGCTCTCGGATGCCGGCGATCGTGCGATCGAAGGTGCGCGCCCCCCGCACTGCCTCGTGCAGCGCCGCGTCCGGGCCATCAAGCGAGACCTGCATGTGCAGCCGCCGGGGCGCCCCCGCGCCGCGCTTGCCGTTCGCGCGCTCCACCGCGCCAGCGAGGCGCTCGAGCACCGACCGGCTGAAGTAGGTCGCGTTGGTGAGAATGACGAGCTCGCTCTCGCGGCAGACATGTTCGATGAGCTCGAAGATGTCGATGCGCATGAACGGCTCGCCGCCCGTGAAGTAGAAGCGCTGCACACCGAGCTCCCGTGCCTCGTTCACCAGCCGCACGAGCTCCGCAGTGGTAAGCTCGCGCGGCGGCACGTCGATGCCCGACGATACATAGCAGTGCGTGCAGCGTAGGTTGCAGTCGTTGGTGACGAAGACGTACAGCTCGGTGAGCCGCCCTGGCGCCACCGCCTCGGCGCGCCCGCGATAGGGCGGCCGTACGAAGGGCCGAAGGCTCGACAGGTCGAGCGCGGTCACCTCTGCGTAGAAGGAGGCGAGCGTGCGGGGGAGATCTTCCCCCGACGCCGGGAAACGCGCCGCCAGCGCCGCCGCTACGTCCCGCACCGTCCGGCGCCCGTCGGCGAGGCGCAGCGCTTCGGCGCCGATCGCGTTGGTCGAGAGCCAGGCCGGCCCCTCCGGATCAAGCGCGACTGTCCAGTCGTCGCGCTGGAGGAACAGGAGTGGCGGCGTGTGGTAGATGCAATCAAGCGGCTCCCCGGCGCGGAGGACGAGCCCGCGCTCGAGCGAGCGCTTCACCTGTGCGCTGCGCGATTCCATTCTTCCTCCGTGATCAGAATGAGACGCAAGGAGAGCCGTCGGAGAGGAACTCGACGAGCTTCGCGCCGCCGACAATGGTCGCCCCTGCGACGAGCTTCCCTTCGTCGAGCCCGCGCTTCTTGAAGCACGGCGAGCAGACGAAGATCTTGCCGCCGGCGCCGACGAACTTCTGCATCAGGTCCTTGAGCGGCGCAAAGCCCTCCTCGTGGATGTCGTCGGCGTAGCCGGCTTGCGAGAGGCGCACTCCCTCGGTGCTGAGGAACACCATCGTCTCCTTCTCGGACGCTACGGCGGCGTTGGCGACAACAAAGGCAACGGTCGCCTTGTCGGCATCGTTCTTCGCCCAGGTGAGGTTCACGCAGAGCTTGGTAGCCATCGGTGTCATCCTTCCTTTCTTCGGACGTCGTACAGATTGGGCCCGGGGCGGGCCACGAGCGCGTTACCGGTGAGCCCACACCAGGCCGGTATGTCGAGCGGCGCGGCGGGATCGGTCGCGCGCACGCGGAGAATCTCACCCGGCGCGCGGTCACCCACGCGTCTACGCAGCTCGAGAACGAGGTCGCCGCAGCTCATGTCCCCGGCGTCCCAGGTCTCGCTGGGCATAACCGCTGCGGCAGCTCGTGCGCCGTTGGCAGGCTCGTCGGCACCCGGCGCTGCAACCGCCTTCGCCCGCGACGCGCGGCCGAAGATGCAGTCCGACTCGCCGGCGCCCACCTCGCGCGCGTCGGCGTGCGCCAGCGCGCGCGAGAAGCAGGCTCGCCTCTTGATGTGCGCGTGGGCTTCGCGGAGCAGCTCCGCCGCGGGGGTGCTGAGCACCTCGGCGAAACAGCGCGGACAGCGGGGCGCGTTGGCGTAGCCGAGGACGATTGCAAGGAGCGCGGCATGGCCGCAGAGACGCCCCCCACAGTGCACACACAGCTCTCCAGTGAGCCCCTCCATGCGACCCACGACTTCCGGCTCGTCGTCGTCTTCCGGCACCACGGCGCGGAATCATAGCGGGAGAACAACGCGCGCGTCTCTAACACGCTCGCCGCCTTCGCAGGTGGACGTCGGGGCTTGGGCCCAGGGACTCCGCCGGCACTTCCGCCGAGCGCCTCTGGGCACCGACGCTCCGCTCCTCGCGGGCCGAAGCGACACGCCCACGATCCCGGCCCTGCCTCGAGACCCCGGTTGTTCTTCCTTGGACCTGGACCTCTTCGAGTCTAGAAATCGTCTAGAGGGCCAGCTCCTTCACCGGGACTTCCTTATAGGTGAACTCCCGCGTCCAGTCGGAGCTCTGCTTTCCGTCGATCTCCACGTAGGCCTTGGGCAGGGCGTTGGCGGGCCCCGCATCTTGCGGAGGCTCGAAGACCAGATCGCGCCCCATCGACCAAACCACCCGGCGCTCGTCGATGTTGCCGAAGTAGTAGTCGACTTTGCTCCGGTCGAGGCCCTTGTATCCGGTGGCGGTGGTCAGCTCGACCAGCTTCTTGTTCTTATCGGTGAGGGGGAATTCCTTGCCGTAGATGTTGGCCAGCGAGACATCGAGCGGCACCCAGCCCACCCGCGGCGCGTAGAGCTGGATCCAGCAGTGGTAGCTGCCGTCGACGGCGATCCCGTTCAGGGTCGGCTTCAGCAGCGACCCGTAAATCATTCGGGTGGGGATCCCGGAGGCCATCGCCAGCGAGGCGAAGAGCGAGTGGAAATCGGTGCAGTTCCCGGTCCTGGTGTTCAAGCAGTACTCGGTGCTCCCGACCGGCGAGGCCTTGAGGTGGTCGGGATCCTTCACCCAGTAGTCGACGTTCTGGAGCGTCCAGTCGTAGATCTTCCGTGACGCCTTGATCGGGTTGGTCTCGTTGCCCACGATCGACGCGGCGAGCGCCTTGATCCGGTCGTTCACCACCACGTGGGTGGCTGGCTGGAGGTAGCGGGAGAGGGCGGTTCGCTCCCAGTCGGAGAGGGGCCGGGTGGCGGAAGGATCGGTGTCGGTCCGCATCTCGGTCCGCACCAGGTCGAACTCCTCCCGGATCGACACCGTGTCCGCGCCCGGCGACCTCAGCTCGAGGTAGCCGACCCGGTTCCCGGCTGAGTCGTGCTGAACGGCGATCTTCCCCGCATCGCTGGTCAAGCTGAGGTCCCTGATCGTGGACCAGTCATCCTCCTGGGGCATCGCGAACCAGACCCGGACCCACTGCGCTCCTTTGGGGATCTTCACGGTGAAGGTGTTCTTGACG
The DNA here is from genome assembly GCA_963745475.1 of uncultured delta proteobacterium. Classification (GTDB taxonomy): domain Bacteria; phylum Myxococcota; class Myxococcia; order Myxococcales; family Myxococcaceae; genus JADGRA01. The sequence continues at coordinate 143,590 of CAVUXN010000008.1, read as the reverse complement.
TGGAATCCCGCTTGCTTCGGCGCATCGGCGGCCAACGCCGCCGCGGCGAGCAGTGAGGACGACAGCATCACTAGCAGACCCTGACGCATTACGGTGCCCCTTGCTCACGAAGTCGCCGTGCCGCCGCGGCGATGGCCCCGAGCTTCGCAGCGGCAACCGAATCCGAAGCGAGGGGATTGTCAACAAAAGTCGCGAACCCGCAGTCGGGGGTGAAGAGCCCCCGGTCTCGCCCGAGCAGGTCGAGCGCCCGGTTCGCCCGGTCCAGGACCTCGTTGACGCTCTCCACGCGCGACGACTTCTGGTTCACCAGCCCCACCCCGATGCGCCTGTCGAGCGGAATCTCACGGAGGAGCGCCATCTCTCTGGCCCGGGGCGTGGCCAGCTCGGACGGAGTAACAACCTTCTCCGGGGTTGTCGCGGGACGCATTGGAGGCGCCGTTCTACCAGCGCGCTCGAACGAACGGCAAGGAACGCCAGGTCACTTCGCGAGGAAGGCTTGTACACGAGCGACGAAGCCGTCGACCTCCTCGCAGAACGGCAGGTGGCCGCTCTTCTCGAAGACGGCGAACTCGGAGCCGCGGATTGCCTTGTGGATTGCCCAGGCCACCGAGGGCGCCACGTTGAAGTCATAGCGCCCGGTGACGACCAACGTTGGAAACTTGAACTTGGGCAACTCGGGGTTGAGGTCGAAGCGTTGCAGGTTACTCCACACGGCCTTGTTCACCTTCTGGTGGTAGCTGAAGGACATCGAGCGGGCCTTGAAGGTGTCACGCGCCTCAGCGCTGTAGAAGAACATGCTCAGGTACTCGTGCATGTCGGCGGCGATGGCCTTTTCGTCACCCATTTCCACTGCGAAGGCGACGGCATCCTCACGGCGGCCAGTAGGCACCGCCCCACGCACTCGGTTGCCGCCAGGATCGCCGAGTCAATCTCGGCCAGCGTTACCTTCGTTTCGTCGTACAGGAACGCAACTCGCTTCGGGCGCGTCACGCTCTGGACCACGAGGGAAGCGGGAATAGGGTAGCCTGCCGTTGGGGGCGGTTCTTGCTCGATCATTCCATCTCCGATGAGCTGGGTGATGTCGACTCGCGGATGGGGCGGCCCCGTCGGGCGTGGACGCAGCAGTATTCACTTCCCGGCGAAGGCAGCTTGGCAAGCCACCAGGGCAGGAAAAATGAGGCGCATCACTGAGGCTCAAAGGGCTGCCGGTAGACGATCGTTGAAACCGGGCCAATCTGTGTTCGTCTTGTGTCGATGATTTCGGACTTCGCTAGACCTCGACGGACGCTACGCCTCGTCCTTGAGTGAATCCGGGTGCTCCAACCCTTCGGAGTTACTCGAAGACGGACCCTCGTGGACTTCGCCGGACGTGCGCGGAACTTCGGTGGAGGAGCTTCCCAAGCTCGGGGTCGCGGGTTCGAATCCCGTCCGCCGCTCTCGTTTTCTCCTCTGGGAAAGCTTCCCAGCAAGGATTTGAGGCACCAACCCGACGGCGTCTCGAACGTCATCAGCGTGTCGTTAAGCTCGGGGTCGGCTTCTCGCGGGCGGGCTAGGGTAGTGTCAAGACTCCGTGTGTAGGTTCGGGAGCCCCGGGCGGGCTTTCCAAGTTCGGGCCGCGGGTTCAATTCCCCTACGCCGCCCTGGTGGTTCTCCCCTGAGTCCGGTTGGGGAGTAACTTGCGGTTCTTCTAAGAAGTGTGGCCTGGTGCTCTTCTACGTCGCCAAAGGGGAAGCATGGCCGGCGAGTCGAAGTCCGAGAACGCGGGTCTGGAAGACACTCTAGCCTTCGGGCCAAAGGCTACCTCCGCGGTTCCCCCCGAGGCGGACTCGGGAGCACGAATCGGCCCTTACCGTCTTCTGCAACTCATCGGTGAGGGCGGAATGGGGGAGGTATGGCTCGCGGAGCAGATCGAGCCCCGGCGCAGAGTGGCCATCAAGGTCATCAAGGCGGGCATGGACACCAAGCAGGTGGTAGCCCGCTTCGAGTCCGAGCGCCAAGCCTTGGCTCTCATGGACCACCCGGCCATCGCTAAGGTATTCGACGGCGGGAGTACGCCCGAGGGCCGGCCCTACTTCGTCATGGAGTACGTGCCGGGCGTCCCCATTACCGAGCACTGCGACACCCACAAGCTCTCCACCACCGCGAGGCTCGAGCTCTTCACCGAGGTCTGCGAGGGCGTGCAGCACGCTCACCAGAAGGCCATCATCCACCGGGACTTGAAGCCGTCGAACATTCTCGTCTCGCTTGTAGACGGCAAGGCTCAAGTCAAAATCATCGACTTCGGGATTGCGAAGGCCACAGGCTATCGGCTCACCGAGAAGACGCTCTTCACCGAGCTGGGCGCCGTCATCGGCACGCCCGAATACATGAGCCCTGAGCAGGCAGATCTCACCGGTCAGGACGTGGACACGCGAACGGATGTCTACTCACTGGGCGTCCTTCTGTACCAGCTCCTCACCGGAGAGCTCCCTTTTGGCTCGAAGGACCTGCGCTCCTCCGGCTACGAAGAGCTGCGCCGGAAGCTGCGGGACGTGGAACCGGCACGGCCGAGTACCAAGCTCAGCACCCTGGGCGATTCTGCGGCGGCCGCAGCAAAGAACCGCAGCAGCGACTCACGCTCGCTCTTCCGCCAACTCGAGGGAGACCTCGACGCCATCACGATGAAGGCGCTCGAGAAGGAGCGGGACCGGCGCTATGGGACGCCGTCGGAACTTGCCGCAGACATCGGGCGGCATCTTCGCCACGAGCCGGTCCTGGCCCGCCCGCCGAGCCAGGGCTACCGCGTCAAGAAGTACGTGCGGAGGCACCGCTTGGGCGTAGCGGTCGCATCGGGGCTGGCGGTGCTGCTGGTGGGGTTCGCCGCCACGATGACATTGCAGGCACGGCGCATCTCTCGCGCACGGCACGACGCCGAAGTGCAGCGAAGCCACGCTGAACGTCGCCTAGAAGACGTTCGGAAGCTCGCCACTTCCTTCGTGTTTGAGTTCCACGACGCCATCGTCAACCTCGCCGGCGCAACTCCGGCCCGACAATTGGTTGTAAGCAAAGGCCTCGAATACCTTGATCGCCTGGCCGCGGACGCAGCGGGCGACCGATTGCTGCAGCGCGACTTGGCCGAAGCCTACGACCGAATGAGCGACATCCAGGGGAACCCCTTCGGTTCAAACGTCGGCGACGTACGGGCGAGTCTCGAAAGCACGAGGAAAGCCACGGCGATTCGCGAGGCGCTCGCGAAGAACCTCGACACGCAGTCGCCGGAAGGTCTTGCGTATCGTCGGAGCCTGTTGCGGCTGGGCGGCGCTTATCAGGCGACCGGTCGATTGAAGGACGCGGCCGACCTGTACCGACAAGTCATCACCGTCGGAGACGCGGCCTTGGGCCACGACGCGGAGGACGTAGAGACCCGACAGATGATAGCGCAGGCGAGCCATCGTCTCTGTGCGGTCCAAATGGCGCTCGGCGACGGTGCTGCAGCTGTCGACAACTGCCTCAGAAGCGTGTCGTTCTACGACAGGCTGCTCGGCGGTCCGGAACCGACTGTCCACTTGAAAGAGGAAGCGGCTGGAGCCACGGTGGCGTACGCGAACGCTCTGCGGTTGACGGGACATGTCGAGGAAGCGGTGCCGCTAATCGCTAAGGCGATTGTCGCACTCAAGACGCTGGCCGCAGGGAACCCGACCAATGGTCAGGTGCGTCTCGAGTTGGCGACGGCGCTCGTCCAGCAGGGAACGAGCCAGACGGCGCTCTCTCGGGATGGAGCCGCAGTCGACTCCTATCGACAGGCCGTCGATTTGTTCGACGGGCTGCTGGCGGCCGATCCGAGCAATCAGCGGATCCGAACGCTGCTGAGTTACCTCTTGCTTCGCCGGTCTCCAACCCTCCTCCGCACAGGAGCCACGGAGGAAGCATCTGCGTCGACCCGCCGGGGGCTCGGTCTGCTCAAGGTTCAGGCCGAGCGAGCGACCGCTGGCCCGACCGACCTCAACGAGTACGCCTTCTGGCTATTGACCTGTGTCCCAGAAACTGAGCGTCGCCCCTCCGAGGCTTTGCGATTCGCAAAGCGCGCCGTGGAGTCACAGACAAACCCAATCTATCTCGACACCCTGGCCCTCGCGTACTTTCACACGGGAGCCGCCGCAGAAGCGGTGAAGACTGAAGAGCGCGCGCTGGCAATGCTGCCCCCAGTTGCGTCCGGATCGAAACCGACTGGCTTGCGGAGCGAGCTCGAGAGTCACCTGATGGAGTTTCGGAAGTGATGCGCGGGTCTGCGAGGCAAAGCACCTTCTGCGCGACAGCCATCGGAACGCGCCGAACGTCCTCCCGAACGTACGGCTGAGACCGTCTGGGAGCCCCGTCCTGAGCGGCGCGGTGGGGCCGTCTCTTTCCAACTCTATGCGCGCGCGTTGCGCTCGCATACGCTCGGGACTGACCGATTCCGAGGACAGCCGCTCCCACTCGGAAGGTCTCGCCCGAGCCTAGTTCGGGGCAACCTGGAAATTTGGTCACTCGAACGTCATTCCGAACGTACACCTGGGAGCGTCTGGGAGCCCCGTCCTGACGTCTCCACGGCGGGCGAAGGGTAGTGCCAAGACCCCGTGGTGACGTTCAAGAGCCCGGGGCGGGCTTCCCAAGCTCGGGGTCGCGGGTTCGAATCCCGTCCGCCGCTCTGTAGAAGGAACCGATTTACGGGAGCTTCCTCCGCTGGGTTGCCCTTCGCCGCTCCCGGGAGCGGGAGTAAGGAAACTCGAACAAGACCTCCGGATACTTCTGCGCAACGCTGAGAAGCTTTAATGCGGCGTCGGATGGCTGGCGGGCGTCTGCCTCCCAAGCCTGGACGGTACGAGGGCTGACGTTCAGGATTCGGGCGAACGCGGCCTGTGACACGCGCATCCTGGCGCGGACTGCGACAACGTCCTTCGCTCTCATGGGCCGCAGGGGCTTGAGCTCGACATCGCGGACAGTAAGCAGAGCCTTCCCACGGTGGTACGCGATCGCGTCCTCGAGCCCAGCCTTGATCTTTGAGAGGGCGCGGCTACCCGGTGCCCTGCGCTTCATCGCGTCTCCTTCTTGAGTCGCCCAACCAATGCGGCGACCTCTCGGCGCTCCGCCGTCGATAGGTCGGTCTTCTCCCTCTTTCCAAAGATCGCGACCAGATGGGTGACCTGTCGAGCGGCAAGATCGAGGTGGTACACCCGCACGCCTCCCCTGGTTCCACGTCCAACCGCTCGCTATCTGGCCCGTATCTTTCGCAAGCCACCCGTCCCGGGCACCAGATCGCCGGATTCGGGGTCGGCTAGAATGCGTTGTTCGAGCGCCACCATGTCGTCGTGAGATAGCTCTCGGTCTCGCTCGAGTCGGGCTCGGTCTGCACTGAACCCCGCCGATTCGACGAACCTTCGTCTCACGGACCTATACTACCTAGTAGCATAGACATTCTCGCCGTGCCAACCCACCGGTTGCCGAACACGGTCAAGGGTCTCGCCCTGCGGCCTGCGCACCCTTTCTCACGGCAATGCCGCAGCGCCTTCCCTCTCAGCCCAGCCCGCGCGGTTTACCGTTGGATTTCCAGGCAAACCGGAACCACACCTCTGCCGAACGTACTCCCGAACGTACCGCTGGGAGCGTCTGGGAGCCCCGTCCTGAGGTCTCGCCGGGTGGCGAAAGGAAGAGCCAAGACCCCATCTGTACGTTCAAGAGGCCGAGCCGGGCTTCCCAAGCTCGGGGTCGCGGGTTCGAATCCCGTCCGCCGCTCTAAAGTCGTTGTGGCCTTGAGCGCCCGGCGGCTTCGAAAACCAGCCGCCGAGTGCTCTGAACGGCCGGCATCCCACTATCCGGCTCCCCGGTCATATTTCTTATGGGGCGGCTATGACTGGGGCTCGACATCGAGCCCGCGGAGAAGCGACTCGCGGAAACGGGCGGGCTCCTCTTAGTGCGGCATGTGGGCGCTGGCTTCGAACCACACGAGCGACTTGCCGAGAGGGGCGTCCAGTGAGTCGACGTAGCGAGCCACCAGCTCGGGCGGCGTCGCGAAGTCATGTCGACCTCAGTTCAGTCGATTATCGCTTCATTCGGCGTTCCAGGCACTCACACTTTGAGCAGCCAAGGCGGAGAAGTAGCGTCTGGGGACAGTGAGAGTCCCCTCGGGTCTTGAGCGCCTGCCGGCACGAATGACATTTGCGGCATTGGCCGTCGGCGTTGCCACTGGAGTGGGCGCTGTCATCTTTCGAGCACTCATTGGGCTATTCCACAACCTGTTCTTCTTCGGCAGGCTCTCTTTCATTTACGACGCGAGCCTCCACACAGCACCGAGCACGTGGGGCGTCGGGGTCATCGTGATGCCGGTGTTGGGCGCGCTGTGCGTCGCTTTTCTCGTCAAGACCTTCGCGCCCGAAGCAAAAGGCCATGGAGTGCCCGAGGTCATTGACACGATCTACTACCGACGAGGAGCCATCCGCCCGGTGGTCGCCGCGATCAAATCGCTCGCGTCGTCCCTTACGATCGGGTCCGGCGGCTCCGTCGGCCGAGAGGGGCCGATCGTCCAGATTGGCTCCGCCATCGGTTCGACGCTTGGAAAGATCTTCCGAATGCTCGAATGGGAGCGCATCACGCTCGTCGCCTGTGGCGCAGCGGGCGGCATCGCGGCCACCTTCAACACTCCGATCGGCGGTGTTCTGTTTGCCGTCGAGCTGCTCGCTCCCGAGATCAGCGCGCGTACACTAATACCGATCGCACTCGCCGCCGGATGCGCCACGTCTGTCGGCCGTTGGTATTTCGGCGATCACCCAGCTTTCGACATTCCTGGGCTGGCCCTTCCGCTCGCGCATCAGTTCACGCTGGGCGCGGTCGCAGCGTACGTGGTGCTGGGACTCATTCTGGGCCTCGTCTCCGCGGTGTTCATCCGAAGCATCTACAGCGTCGAGGATCTTTTCGACCGAATGCCCGGGAACTACTACATCCGCCATGCACTCGGTATGTTCCTCGTCGGCATTCTCATGTACTTGTGCATGCGGTACTTCGGGCACTACTACATCGAGGGCGTCGGTTACGCCACGATCCAGGACGTGCTGGACGATGGCCCATTGTTGCCCTCCCTGTTGTTTTTCCTCTTCGTACTCAAGATGCTCGCTACCGCGTTGACGCTGGGGTCAGGAGGTTCTGGCGGGATCTTCTCTCCTTCATTGTTCCTGGGGGCAACGTTCGGGGCCGCTTACGCGCTGTTTGTTGAACGCTATCTCCCGACGGGTATCGAAGCCGCGAGTACAGCGGTGATCGGGATGGCGTGCATGGTGGGGGCAACAACAGGAGCCGCCGTGACAGCGATCGTGATGATCTTCGAGATGACTCGCGACTACAATGTCATCATCCCCGTCATGGTCAGCGTGTCATGCGCTTATGGCATCCGTACGTTTCTGCTCGCCGACAACATCTATTCGATGAAGCTGACCCGCCGTGGTCACTTCGTCCCAACGTCCTTCAACACTGGCATGTACATGCTCCGCAGCGTAGGCGAATTCGCGTCTGGCGAAATTCGCCTGATCGATGCCGACGCCACCCTGCATGCTCTTGGCTTGTCTCGCTTCTCCTCGATCCCGCACGTTCTCTTGGTGAAAGACCATCAGCTGCGCGGGGTAGTGCCATCTGCACGCATCGCGCGAATGCGGCGCTCGGGCGATCTTGACCGACGACTGGAAGAGGAGGCGGAGGAGGGGTACGTGCTCGTCGCTTCTAACACCGAGCTCTTCCTCGTAATTGCACGGATGCGAGAACACGGCAAAGAGGTTGCGGTTATCACGCAAACCGGAAACCTCCACAGGGCAGAGGATGTAGTGGGCGTGCTTACGTGGCGGGACGTATCGCGTCACGCCGGTAACTTGCTTGAACGCCTCCAGCCGAACCGCGCCGACGGCGGACCGTCGGCTCGCGATCGTCGGACCTAGGAGCAACTGATTCGGGTCGAGGTCCAAGCTCGGCGGGATGCCCGTCGGACTCCACTCGCCTTGCGGCATCTCAACGAGCCCCTGCGGCCTGGAGGTCTCCAACTGTCAGAGAAGTCATCGCCAGTGTGGCGAGCGTCTCCTGAACCCTGGAAAATTCTCCATAAGCGGACTGGCCTTGGACTCATCCGCGCCACGTTGGACGCGTCTCCCCGTTCGCCCGGGCCGCTCTGACAGCTCGGTCATTCAGGGTGTCGGCTCCGATCAACCAGCGGCGCCGCCGTTGACGGTGAAGCTGGCCGATTCAGGTCTCCGCGGGCCGCGCTCACTAATGTCGCGACCGCCGGGTGTTCGATGCGTCGGCCGGAAGTCACCGCGTAGAACCTGTCCTGAATGCCGTTACATCGTCCGACGAGCCTGACGTCATGCAGGTCCTCTACCTCGGCCTTGAGCGCCGCACGAACAGGGAAGATTCCTCGCCCAGCGCTTCCGAAGACCCGGAGCAGACCAGCATCGTCAACCTCCGCCCGAACGACGACCTCGACGTCTTGCCGCGCAAACCACTCGTCCAAACGCCGACGCAGTGGGGCACCGCTCGGGGGAACAATCACCGGGAGCCTGGCGAGAGACCTGGGAAACCTTCGGCGCGCGACGCGGGCAAGGTCTGCTCTCCCGTACAGCAAGATGTCCGTCTCGCCGAGCAGGTGGCAATGCATACGGCTTCCTGGCGGTATAGTGGGCACGTCGTTGGTGAGCGCGACGTGCATCCGACCCGCCGCTAAGCTCGAGACCAAACTTTGTGGCGAGTCCTGACGGATGATCGCAATCCCCTTGGTCTGATCCAGGGCTGGGGCGAGCAAATGGTGGACGAGCGTCTTCGGAATCCCAGCCACCACACCCACTCGGAGCGTCTCGCGCCCAGTCCCGGGTCGACCTCGTGCGACGTCGGTTAGCTCACGACCCAGCCGAAAAATGTCAGCAGCGTACGCAGCCGCGTCAACTCCAAATGGCGTGAGCACCAAGCGCTTGCCCTGGCGGTCGAAGAGCGGCGAGCCCAAGTGCGCCTCCAGTGCGCGGAGTTGAGCGCTCAGCGTCGAATGGGTGAGCCGTAGCTTGCGCCCGGCTGCTGCGACGCCTCCCTCTTGGGTGATGACCCAAAAATAGAAGAGGTGATGATAGTTGAGCCATTCCATGGCATGTCATTCCAAGCGACGATACATGTCAATCTTTCGTTATGGACGACAACTGGACCGCGGGATATTCGCTGGACGAAGACAATGAATGTTCCGACACCGAAGGGAAGCCCATGGCATTGACAGAAAGACAGGACACTTTCCGGCCGGCGGCCCGGCCTGGCGTTGATTTCGGTTCCAGCGAACCTCTACCGACACTAAGCTGCGCGGCTGTACGTATTCTCTTCGCCTTTGAGAAACCAACCTTCCCCAGTGTAAGCCTGCGAAGGGCGTTCGAGCTCGCACAGCAACTCGATGGTGACCTCTGCCTCTTGCGAGTCGTTCCACCGATCGGCAGCGTCGGCTCCAGTGACACAAACCGAAGCACCCGGGACGTCATTGCGACCCGTCGCTGGGCGGGCGAGACCCTTGGCGCCAGCTTCTCGGGGCAGCGTCTTCAAGTGCGAACGGGGGCCTTCGTAGAGCAGACTGCCTCGCACGCACGCCAGCTTGGCGCGGATTTGATTGCGATGCCCCCCGGCCAGCGAGGATTTGGAACGACTGTCACCACGCTCGCAGAAGTCTCTCGCCTGCCCGTCTTTGTGGCTCGCGCGAGCAGGTCGCATGGAGCAATCATCGCCGCAACGGACCTCGAGGACGCGGAGTATCCGGTCCTCCGGAAAGCCGCTGAGCTGGCTGTACAGCTCGATGCGCCCGTTGTCGCCGTACACAACCTGTCGCACATAGATTTGATGACCGGCCCTGGTGCTGCTTGGACGATGACCGTGACGCCGAATCCGGAACTACGAGAGCTCTATCGGCAGAAATTGGTACGCGTGTCGAAGCGTCTCCAAGCTCACGCAGCGACAGTGGTGGCGAGTGAAGAGAGTCCAGTCGATGCGATTCTTCGAGAAGCCAGATTGCGCAATGCCGATGTGGTGGTTGTAGGGACACATCGCTCGTGGTTCGCTCGGGTGATCGGTGCCAGCGTCGCCGCGCAGGTCGTTAATCAGGCGTGGCGCTCCGTGTTGGTCACTCCACTCGACGCATCTCCATGGCCAATGACGGCACCACCCGAGCGCGCCTGACGTGGTCGCGCAGGCGGCTGCACTGCGGCCCAGGAGCCTGCGCTGCCAAACGCTGTGAGTCGCAAACTTACAAGGTCAGGGCGAGTCACGGCGCTTTCCAAAAACGAATCCACCGAACGTACCGCTGGGAGCTCCTGAGAGCCCCGTCCTGAGGTCTCGACGGGCGAGGGATAGTTGCAAGACCCCGTGGTGACGTTCAGGAGCCCCAGGCGGGCTTCCCAATCTCGGGGTCGCGGGTTCGAATCCCGTCCGCCGCTCTCGTTTCATCTCGGAAAGCTTTCCAGCAAATATTCGAGGTCCGGTTCCAGGGCATCTCGAACGGCCTCAGCGGGGTCGTGGGGTCGGGCGCCTAGTGGGCGGCACGTAGTAAATCGGAAGGATGGGAAGACAGGCAGCCGTCGCGCTTTACGTGCTCGCGCTGGTAGCCGTCGTGGTCAGCGTGGACGTCCTGTTCTTCAGGAACCGGTTCTGGGAGCGGCTGATGGTGAACGTCGGGGTCGTCCTGGTGTTCGCGGCGTTCTACTTGCGGTTCCTGAAGCGTCCATGAGCGCAGGCGCTGAAATGCGGCGGCCCACCGAGCTAACTAGTCATCGGGGGTTCATGGGAAAGTTCGATGTCCTCTCTTGATTTCGATCGGCCCTCGAGATGCGAACCGCATTTTCGAGGATCTCGATGCTGCCAGCTCGTGAAGCAGAGAAATGGAAGCCACTGACACGGCCAAGACTTTGGGACACCGCACGACTGATTGACCCTTTGAACTTTCCGCGCCAATGCAACGGCCAAGACTCAGGTACGGTGCACCGATGAGAACCATCGATGAGGAACTCAGCCCACCGCTTGTGCCTGCGCCTGGGGCGTCGAACATGGGGTGACCCGTCGGCGAGAGGGCTCACTGCGCGGTCGAGGGTGGCACCTCCGCAGTGCCCGCGTCGGCGGGGAAGGCTCCCCGGTGGGGTACCGCCTCCTGGACCCGCAGCGCCTCGTCCATTCGGTCGAGCCTTGCCTGGAACGACTGCAGCCGACCCTGGATGTCCCGCAGCTTCCGGGCGAGGTCAGGGAACTCCTGGGGCCCTCCGTCCCCGAAGAGCCGGGCAGAGCTCCGGTCGAGCCCAAGGGAGATTTCCTTTGCCCGCGCGTACAGCGGTGGGAAGGGTTCGCCGGGCCTGCCCGCCTGGCTCAAACTGGCCAGCGAGACCAGCCCCGCATCGGCCCCCCCGGCGGTGTCCCGGGCGAACATGATTGCCTCAGCCTCGGACAGCCTCTGGGCGATCCTCGACGCCTGGGCCTGTACGTTGGGAAAGCCCCGCCCCCCTCCGTCGGTCCCGCCGCCCAGCGCAAGCTCCGCCTCGTTCGCCCGCTGTCCGAGCTCGCCGATGCGTCGGTCGAGCTCGACGAGATCCGCGTTCAGGCTCGCGAGTTCTGCTTGCATCGACGCCCGGGCACCCGGCCGCGTCGCGGAGTCCCCGGGCACACCAAGCGCGGAGGCGACGTCTCGCGCCCGCCCAACTCCAGCGTCGAGCGCCTCCTTCAGGGCGCGCGCCAGTACCGGGACGTCGGTCAGCTCTCTCCCGTGCACGATATCCAGCCGACTGCGGATGTCGTTCTCCAACACTCGGGTGTCCTCGAGGGCTTTGCGGGCGGCGCCGAGCTCGTCGTTGACCGTGAGCTTGAGCTCTGCCAGCGCGTCGCGGAGGCCTTCCTGGGCGTGAAGTACCTCCTTCAGCAGCTTGCGCTCGGCGATGAGAAGGAGCACCAGCGCGACGACGCTGAGGAGGGCCGGCAGATGTCTGCTCCGCGCCCATGCCCAGGCCTCCCGCACGCGCTGGGCGAGTCTTCTGACCCACGGATCCGTCGCTTGCGTCCTCATTCTATTCCCGTTTGAGTGTGCTCGGCTGCGCTGACTCTAGTGGAATCGAGGCACGCCTCGAACCATTCTTAGATCCAAGGAAGAACCAACAGGCGCCACGGGCACGGTAGGGCCGCCGCACAGCAAGCTCTCGCGCTTGCCGGCCTTGCCCTTGCCCAGCCGCATCGAACTCGGACTTTGCGACGAACTGGTTCTAGTAGGCGGGGAGCGCGATCTCGTCCTTGAGGATTGGCCGGAAGAGGAGCTCTGCGACGAACGGCAAACCCAACGCCGAGCTGAGATGGTTCTTGAGAAAGACGCTGAGCTTCGAGCGAGGAGCAAAGTTGTCCACGAGGCGCACTGCGGAACGCTGCTTCCTGGCCATGAGCTCCGCAAGACGTTGCTCGTAACGAGCGAAGGCCTGGCCCGGCTCGGCGTGCGCCCGTTTCAGCTCGCCGGCGAGGATGTACGCTCCCAGCATCGCTAGCGCCGAACCCTGCCCAGCAAGGAAGGACGGAGCAAACGCCGCATCCCCGACCAGCACTACCCGTTCGCTTGACCAGCGGTCCATCCGAATCTGGCTGACGCGGTCGAAATAGAAGGATTCGGCCAGGTCGAGCTCGGCGAGAATTTGCGGGCATTCCCATCCGGCATGCGCGAACCGTTGCCGAAGAAGCGCTTTTTGCCCGGCAATGTCGGCCGGTCCCACGGGCGACGGATGGGCCCAGATGAAGAGGAAGAGCGTTCGGTCTCCCCGGAGGCTGAAGCGATCGGATTGCTGCCCCACCTGGTTGTAGATGACATAAACGTTGTCGTCCCGTAGCTTGTAGCCAGGGAGCTCGAAGGCCGCGAACTGCATCCCGAGGTACTTTTCGAACCGGCCCATTTCCCCGAAGCTCAGGTCTCGGACCCGTGAGTGAACTCCATCCGCTCCGACGACCAGGTCGAAGGAACGGAGCCCCGCGCGCTCGAAGCGCACCTCGACCGTGGCCGGGCGCTGCTGGAGGGACGTGATTCTCTCTCCGAAGAGCGTCTCGACCCGGCCCTCAATCGTTCCATAGATTGCAGCGGCCAGATCTGCCCGTGGCAGGCTCAGCAGCCGCCCGCGGGTGGCGTGGCGAATGGCTTCGACCGGGATGCCACCCACGCGGTGGGCGTGCCGGTCCATCATCCGGACCTCCTGGACCAGGTAGCCCTTCTCACGAAGCAGGGGAAGCAGCCCCATCTGTTCGGCAATGTCGAAGCCAGTGCCCCAGAAATCGATGACGTAGCCACCGGTGCGCAACTGCGGAGCGCTCTCGACCAGGGTGACATCGAAGCCGCCGTGGCGGAGCAACCAGTGGGCGAGAGTCGGTCCGGCAATCCCCGCGCCCGAGATCAAGACACTCACCATGGGCGAAACATATCCGCACTGGCGCGAGTGGGTGCTCCCTAACGAGTACTTCCACGGGGACACGGGGGCGGGCATTGGTGCCAGTCACCTGACCGGGTGGACCGGCCTCGTGGCTACTGTCATTCAACTCTTCGGTCGCCTCGACGGAGCCCGGTTTCTTGGAGAGCAGCAAGAATGCGCCATTCGAACCGATTGCCGAATGAGCCGGAGCGCACGGGCCGAGAACTGCAGGGCACTGCCAGGCTCTGTGTTCGTCTTGTGTCGATAATTTCGGATTTCGTTAGACTTCGACGGACGCTACGCCTGGTCCCTGGGTAAATCACGGTGCTCTAACTCCCCGGACTTACTCGCAGACGGACGGTCGCAACCTTCACCGGACGTGCGCGGAATTTCGGTGGAGGAGCTTCCCAAGCTAGGGGGTCGCGGGTTCGAATCCCGTCGCCGCTCTAGGTCTTCCAGATGCGGAGACTTGGCTATGACGTTGCGGGGCCTGAACCCTGTGTCCCGTCCGGGCAACCCACGAGATTAATGTACGGACGGTCTGAACATCATTGGCTATCAACGTTGGTGGCGTGGACGCCCGGCTCCTTCCAGAGGGCGACTCGCGACGATTCCGACGAGAGCGACGCCTTGAGGTAGCACAATCGTTCCAAGGTCCTCAGTCGTTCCCGGTTTGGCTTCCGCGCGGACAGCCACCGTTGGCCTCCCCGAAGCGTGAATCGCAACCTCCAAGGGACCGCGCCGCTCTAGGACCGTTTCCCACTCGCCAGCGGGCGACGAGAACTGGCTTCCCATCACGGTGAAGCGACGAATGGGGTGGCCGTACTCGTCGACAACACGCCCCTTCAGTTTTGCCCCGTGACCAACGACAAGCCGGAGGTCAGTCCTTCCGGGCTCCGTCTCTAGAGCCGGTGCCTCGCCGGTCATGAACAACTCGCTCGTCTCCGCGGGATTGCGGAGCCGGCCAGTGGAGAGATCGGTGAACTCGAAGTGGCCAGTCGAGTCGCTCGTTGTCTTCAACTCGTCGCCCTTCCGCTGCGCGGCATCGTCGCCTACCGGACAAACAGTGACTCAGGCTCCAGGGAACGGATGCACCGTCTGAATCGACTACCTCGCCGCCAAGGCCATTCCCGTCGGAAACGATGAATTCGAGCAACACGCCATCGCCTTCCGCTAGTTTCGAGGTCGCGAAAGAGAAGCCACGTAATCGGTTCATCTGGAGAACGGACCTCGATCGCACGTTCGCTGGCATCAAGACGTGACGATCGCGGTACGAGAAAGTCGAGGTCGCCGACTTCGGTCCACAGAGCTGGCACCAGGCCCGGACCGTGAAGAAACGTCCGCGAGGGAAGGTAGCGACGCCGCGCAAAGCCGTGTCCGACATGCGTGCCGGAGCCTGCAGCAATTCACTGCCAACCGCCTGTGCGCATCAGACCGCAGCCAGCTTGGAGGTGGAATCGCCGACGTGATGCGCGGGTCCGCGTTTCGGAGAACCTTCTGCACCATCACCATAGGCACGCTCCCGAACGTTGATGAGGCGAGCCCGGTCGTCTCGAGCCCGGTCGTCTGACGCTAGGCGGAGGCGGCGCCGGCCCCGCCGGCGAGCTTCGCCCTTGTTCGAAGACATGCTTGACCGCGGTGAACACCGGGTGAACAGAATCGTCGTTCTGAGGAGTCTTTGGGCGTCCAAAGTGTCCCGTCTCCTGCTCCCACTCGATGGAGTTGTGAAGGATTAGACGCAGCTCACTCTCCGAAGGCGTGGGACGATGGGCACGGGTCGAGCTGATCTTCCAGCGGGCTATAGCCCCTATACCGCTCAGGCCGCCCCCTAAACGCGCAGAGGAAGTGCAATCGGCATCCGTCGATGCAGTACGCGACCTCGTGCGGCATCTTCACAAAGGTCGGGGGGTCGCCGACGAGGTTGAGGCTCATCTCGTAGCCCGGCTGGTCTGATGTTCCGACGGACTTGCCACACTCGCTGCACACGGTCACCGTGCCCGCAAGCTCGTGAGTGAGCCGGTTCACGGTCTGATTTAGCGCGTGCTCGGCAAGCCAGAGGAAGCCCACGGCGCCTTCCGCCGCCGTCTGCCCGCCAGCGGGGACGGGAACGCCGGCCCAAACGGAGAGGTAGCCGAGGAAGGCGCTCTCCTCTGTCGTAGGCCGCCAGGTGGCCTTGTCCGCAGCAAGGGTAGTCTCCACCAACGCTCGCACGCGCCGCCGGGTGTCCGCCGCCTCCCGCAGCCTCTCCCTGGTCTCTGCCTTGCTCGCCATGTTGGTCACCTTGGCTGCTGTGCTTACGCCGCTCCGAGGGAAACCTCCAGGCTCACTGGCTGTGGCTTGCTAGAACTCACTTCGGCCCGGAACCATTGACGACTCCGCCAAGCCGCTACCGTTTGGGCTGAAGCGATGATGTGTGACCTGCCCCAGCGTCCCGCGCCCTTGGAGCTGTCTCGCTCGCCCAGTGCCCTCCTCCGAGCGCCTCGCCACGCTCACCCACGGACCGCAAATTGGCGAACCGCAGGTAGCGCGCGTCTCACCGCGCGGGCAAAAAAGAGGCGGCCTGCGCCGCCCCTCGAGAATGCTTAGTCCGGCCCTTAAGCGCGAGCCGTAATTTTCGCAATGGTCGAGCTGCACACCTCATAGCTCAGAACCTGCGGAGTCCCTTGGACGACATTGCCCAAGGCCTTCAGCACTTCCGGGTACGCCGCGCGGCCGTACTGCTCGGCCTTCTCCTTCGACTCCCAGAAACTAATCGCATACGCCTCGTTCCCGTTGGAGCCGATGAAAGCGACTTCCTCCTGAAACCCTGGCTGCTTGCGCAGAAGGGGAAGGACGTCCTTCTCCAGCGTCTGGGTGAACTGCGTGGTGGTGTTGGGCTTCAGCTGCAAATGCACATTGCGAGCAAACATGGTGAGACCTCAATTCGTTCTGACTACGCATTTACGAATCGAGAACGTCTGACCTAGTGCAGATGACTCGAGCGCCGAGCGGTACGTTCAGGCGCAGTAGTAAGGTAACCGCCTTCCGCGGCGGTGCGAGCGAATGCTCGAAGTCTTTTCTCGGGGAAATTGCACTCCGCACTCCCATGCAATCGCGGTAGCTTCGCGAGGACGCATCCTCTAGGGAGGATTCAACACTCTCTCGCCGGACCGCCTCGCAGGCGGCCTCACTGTGGAGGAGTCACGCGACCTGGCAGCTTTTATCGACTCACATGTCTCGGCCGGGATTCGTGTTTTCGGAGCACCTGCCGCCGGCCGAGCGAACGGGCATGGATGGCTCCAGGAAATAGCGGCCCGGTCGGCGCACCAGCTTCACTCCATCGCCCGAGGTCGGGGCAGCATCGCAAAGCCCGAGTCCTCGGATCTGTGTTCGTCCTGTGTCGATAATTTCGAACTTCGGTAGATTTCGATGGACGCTATGCCTCATGTGTGGGTGAACCCGGCTGCTCCAACTCCTCGAACACACTCGAATCCGGACGCGTCGGGACTTCGGTGGATATCCGCGGAACTTCGGTGAAGGAGCTTCCCAAGCTCGGGGTCGCGGGTTCGAATCCCGTCCGCCGCTCTTAAAAAGACACCGCTGAACGATGAGCGCATCGCTAAAATGAAACGGCGCGCTACTTGGCCACCTGAACGCCGGGCGGGCTCCAGGCGCCTTCCCCGGGCGGAAGAATGGAGGGTGGAGTCGTCTTCGGCCAGTACAGGCGCATCACCAGGTAGATGGGCCCATTCGGCGCGGGGAGCCAGTTGGACTCGTTGGCATTCCCGGGTGAGTCTTTCTGGATATACAGCGTCACCGAGCCGTCCTTGTCCTTCTTCATGCCCGCCAACATCGGCGAGTTGATGAGGTAGCGGTTGATGGGGTTCTCAATCAACAGCTGCGTCTTGCCGTCGTACATGGTGACTGACCAAAAGGCGTTGACCGGCGGGAGGTGCCCGGCCGCGAAGGTGAGTGTGTACTTGTGTTTGCTCCCGTCCAGCGGAGCACCGGCTGCGTCGACGGTAGTGAGCGGATAGACGGCTTCCACGGCGTCATTTCCGTAAATGCCGCCCTTGGCCGCGGCGGCGCGCAGGAGCCAGTTGCCGTTGTAGAAGGCGCGGTCGCCAAAAATTGCCGCCACGTTCCAGCCATTGAGCTTCTTGCCGGCGGCCTTGAGGGCCTCGTCGACTTTGTCCTCGCCGCCCTTCATGCCCACCAGCACTTCTGCCTTGTGGGCGAGCGACAGGTCCCTGAAGTCAAACGTCTTTCCCGCGCCGATGCCGATGGTGGCCAGCTTCGCGCGGATGGCCTTCTCCTCGGGCCCGGGAGGGGCGAACTGCAGCGCGAAGGCTAGGTAGTCAAAGAAGTTGGACTTGGCGAGCTCCTTGTCGATTTTGGGGAACGTCACCGGAGGCGCGGCGGGCGGAGCCGGTTGGTGGAGGAAGGCGGACAACGGCTGTGCGTGGTAGCCGGCCTGAACCCTCTTCACGTTGGGGAGGTCAGCCGGGTTGAAGAGCTGAGTGCGGAAAATTGCCGCGGAAAACTGGGTGGTGGAATGAAAGACCTTCTGGATGCCAGGCGGGGTCTCGCCCTTCCAGTCCGGCCCGACGACGAGGTAGGAACCTGCTCCGCTTCCGGTTGCTCGGCTCCCGACGTAGCCAAAGTTGAACGTGTTCCCGTCGCACAATTGCACTGAGTAGTACCGCTTCTTGTCGACCGCCGGGACGGTGAGGACCATCGGCTCGGCGCGCAAATCCATCCAAACAAAAGAGTAAGGGGTGTCACTGTTGGGCGTGACCACCGCTGTGTCCTTGTAGGTGAAGACGTTTGCCTCGTTAAAGAGCTGGTTGAAGGGCGCTTTGAATTGTCCGGAAGTCCGGTCGACCGCGTACTCGTACATGACGGCGTAGTTCATGACGATGGGGAGGCCGTAGATGAAGCCTTCCTCAGCGATGCCCTTCGTCTCGACGATTGAGGGACCAGGTCCAGCGTCTGGGGCCTTCTCTGCCTGCGAGATGGTGTCCTTCGGTTTTGAGCACGCCAGCATCCATGCGCTACCCGCCAGGACAGCAAGCACAGCGGACCGCCCACGAGCCCCATGACTAAAACGGGCTGAAGAAAAACGCATTTCTTTGATCTCCTTGAGCCCGGCCGGTGCCAGCGCGCACGGCCTTCTACTCAGAGCTCCTAGAGGTCAGCGAGGACTTTCCCTCAACGAGCGCGGCTAGTCCGTCGTTTCGCTAAGGCCGTGGTGAGCTCAACAGCTCCGACCAGTCAGATGTGCCGGCGGCGAACCGCGTCCGCAACCCCCTCTTCCGAACGTACTTCCGAACGTACCGCTGAGAGTTTCTGGGAGTCCCGTCCTGAGATCTCGACGAATGACGAGGGGTACTCCCAAGACCCCATGGTGACGATCAAGAGCGCCGGGCGGGCTTCCCAAGCTCGGGGTCACGGGTTCGAATCCGTCCGCCGCTCTCAAGGACACAACGGAATCACGGAGCTTTCGGAGTCGCAGTCGGTCGCACGGGAGGCACTTTCAAGTGGCCCTGCGGCCTGCAGCCACCCCCATCTCCAGGCTATCCTCAGCGAGATCCGTTCCCTTGTGCAGCCAACTTCACCCTGTGCGCGGCGCGCGCGCAAGTGGCTGGCCCCGTTGCAGGTTCCACAGTCCGCGCGCAGAGAGGATGACGGAGAAGATCGCGGTAACGCCGAGCGCGATGAGTGTCCAGACGAAGAAGAATCCTCCGCTGGACTTGGCGATCTCGCCGCCGACTCCCGCTCCGCTCATGTGGACGACGGGAACGACCGACCCAAGGAGCGACCCGAGGAGGATGATCACGTACCCCGACCGCCGTTCGGCGAGCACCAGCGTTCCGTAGAGCCAGACGACCAGAACGAGTACCCCAACCATGTTTGAGACCCCTCCCGGCTCCATTCCGCGAACGACGTCGTCCGTCAGGTGAAACGTCATGAAGAGGATCGAGAGCAGAGACGCAATGGTCAACATCGCGTTGTGTTTCACTTGATACTCTCCTTGTTAGACTTGTGTGTACCTCTCAGTGAGGCACATGATCGCGTTCCCCGGAAATGAGTCCGCCTGAAACGTGACTTTTCCGCAGGTCAAGGACTATGTCGCGTTCACGGGCAAGACCGCGTGGGTACGTTCAAGAGCCCGGGGGCGGGCTTCCTAAGCTCGGGGCGCGGAGATGGCGTGGCAGGTCACGGAAGCCGCCTCAGGGCCCACCCTTACCCAGAGGCAACACCCCGTGGGGGTCTGTTTCGGACCGGGGCGAAGCCTTCCCAAGCTCGGAGGCGCGGGGATCCCGGTTGCCACTGGGACTCCTAGTCCAGAGGCGTATGGTTCCGCGCATGCACACGAACCGTCACGGCGGCGCGACCCTGGTGTTGCTCCTGTCCATCTCCATCCCGGCGGTGGCCATAGCGCAAGCTGCCCCGCCCGCGCCCGCCGCGTCCCCGGGGACCGCCCAGCCGCTCAGCGGCCCCAGCATCCTCCGAGCCCTGGCACTCTCCGTCGACGATGGGACTCCGCTCGGCCGGCTCGGCGGAGATGGCCCTCCCCGTAGCGCGCTGCCTCAGGCTTTCGTCGACTCCGTCCGCAAAGCGCTAACGCAGGCCGGCTCCAGGGACCAGGCGGCGCTCCAAAGCTTGCGCGTGACGTTCCCGGTCAGCGGCGCGGACATCTACCGCCTGAACTGCCGGTCCTGCCACGGTCCGTCCGGGGCCGGGAAGCCGCCCGCCATCGCCTCGATCATCGGCTCGGCGCGAGCCCTTTCGCCGGCTCAGCACGAGGCGGTCATGAAGGCGGCGGGAGCCGAAGCAAACCCCGAGCTGGCCCAGCAGCTGGCCCTGCACGCCGAGGAACTGCTGCGGGAGCGGCTGGCCAAGGGTGGGGTCAAACCCAATCTGCCGTACCTAGAAACCATGCCGCCCTTCGCCTACCTCTCCGAGCAGGAGGTGGTTGCGCTCGCGGACTACCTCAAGCAACTGGGCGGGGTCGCCGGCGAGGGGACCGCCGTCCAGAAGGTCAACCAGTCGGCCATGCGGATCGGCGAGCAGGTGGTCCGCGGCACCTGCCGCATCTGCCACGACGCCACCGGAATGAGCGGTGGACACGCCATGATGATGGCCGGCTTGGTCCCGGCGCTAGGCAACCTCCCCGAGCAGATGTCGCTCGACGGGGTGGTCCACAAGGTGCGGCACGGCTGGACCTCGATGGTGGGGATGGCCCGGCCCGTGTCGCGCATGCCGATCTTCGCGTACCTGAGCGACGAGGAGGTGGCGGCCGCCTACCTCTACCTAGCCTACCTGCCGCCCCAGCAGGCAAGGTGACCTCGAAGGCGGCATCGGAGACCTGGAGGTGGGGAGGGCCTCGCGTCGGCAGAGGCCGGAGTGGAGTTCGACATCCGGCAGACCGATTCGGCGATCGCGTTCATCAAGCAGCACGAAAGACAGCAAGCCATTCTTCATGGTTCCAAGAATGCGCCGCACGTCGTCGGAGGTCATTGAAGGCATTGCCTCGCCAAACACCTTCGTCGAACGTCATTCCGAACCTACCGCTAGGAGCGTCTGGGAGCCCGTCCTGAGGTCTCGCCGGGCGACGAGGGGTTACTGCCAAGACCAGGTGCTGACGTTCAAGAGTCCGGTGCGGGCTTCCCAAGCTCGGGGTCGCGGGTTCGTCCGCCGCTCTCGTCATAGTCCCCTGGTTGGGACCCTTGCTGAGCCGTATTCGCAGCCTCAGCAGCATCCCACGTGGATCTCGAACGCCGGGTCGAAAGGTGCTTTGACTCTCTTCGAAGTTGATGCAACCTTCACAGATCCACCGATTCGTCGACGGCAGGAGCCGTAATGTCCACTGTCCACGGAGGTTGCGACTGCGGCAATCTCTCCGTCGAGATGGAGCTCTCGGGGCCCTCCGACTCATACCGCCCACGCGCCTGCGACTGCCGCTTCTGTCGCAAGCACGCCGCCGCCTACGTGTCAGATCCCAAAGGATCGTTGCACATTAGTGTTCGGAAGACGGAGCAGCTTGGACGATATCGACAAGGCAGCGGCACCGCAGAATGCCTGCTGTGTGCGCGATGTGGCGTTCTGATCGGTGTGTCCTACGAGGAAGGCGAGCTGCGCTATGCGGCCGTAAACGTCCAGGCTATCGGAGGTGGTACGACCTTCGGCAGCCCGACCGCCGTTTCACCGAAAGCGTTGGCAGTCGACGAGCGAGTCCGGCGCTGGAAACAACTCTGGTTCTCCAACGTTCGGCTCGAAACACCCCGCGACGGCATTGAGTGACGATCGCAGGCGAGGGCTGAGTCGGACGGTTCTCCGAGCTTTTTGGCGGGCCGCCGGCCGTGGCTGCAACGCAGGCTGACACCATCGCCGAAACTCATTCCGAACGTACTGCAGGGAGCGTCTGGGAGGCCACGGGAGCGGTCGGGACGACTAGGGCGGAGCACTTCCAAGGTCACGTGGTGACGTTCAAGAGCCTGTCCCAAGCTCGGGGTCGCGGGTTCGAATCCCGTCCGCCGCTCTTTAAAGGACACCGCTGAACGGGTGAGCGCGTCGCTAAAATGAAACGGCGCGCTTCGCCTAACCGCCTCTCAGGTTTGCGCATGTGCACCCGAGGCCATCGACTTACCCTCGGTATGCCCTTTCAAGCGTAGCTATGTCGAACTTGACCATCTTCATCATCGCGTCGGTCACGCGCTTAGATCGAGCGGGGGCCTTGTCGCTCATCATCTCCTCGAAGACCGCAGGAACGATCTGCCAGCGGAGGCCGAACCTGTCGATCAGCCACCCACATGCCTGTGGCTTGCCTCCGCCTTCAAGGAGTGCGTTCCAGTAGCGGTCCAACTCCGCTTGATCGTCGCACAGGACCATCATCGAGACAGCATCGTTGAACTCGTGGTGTGGTCCGGCAGTCATCGCGCGAAAGGGCTGGCCAAAGAGGGTGAAGCTCACGACCTTCACCGATCCCGGCGGGCCGCTCGGCGATTCGCTCTGAAGCTTGTCAACGTGTTCGACGTGCGAGTCGGGGAATATGGAGGCGTAAAACTTGGCTGCCTCTTCCGCATTCGTCGCGTACCAGAGAAATGGGAGGATCTTGGTGCGTGCCATCGTCGGTCTCCTCATGACTATCGCTGCAGTTAGAAATGGACGCGTAGGCATCCCTCTTAGGCCCGCAGCTCGGCGCCTTGCCGAATTTGTCGGCCTCGAGGACTGTCCTCGCCGGGGCATTGGCTAGAGTAGGGAGCGATCCTCCTGAAGTCGGCCCTATCCGCGCATCAGCTGTGTGACCTGAATGAGGTTACCGCAGGTGTCGTTCAGCCTGGCGATCTTGGAGCCGGTCACGCTCGTCGGCGCCATGGCGAACTCGGCGCCACGCGCTTTCATGCGCTTGTATTCGGCCTCAACGTCGTCGGAATAAAACATGGCCGCGGGCTGACCTTGCTGAAATATCGCCTGCTGGTAAGCCTTGGCGGCAGGGTTGTCGTTGAGCGCCAGTTGCAGCTCCACCCCGTCCGGGTCCTCGGGTGAAACCACGGTGAGCCAGCGAAACGCCCCTTGGCTGAAGTCGGCCTTCTTCACGAAGCCAAGCACTTCAGTATAGAAGCGTAGGGCCTTGTCCTGGTCCTGGACGTACACACTGGTCATTTTGATCTTCATCGGCTCCCTCGAGTGACGGTCAAGAGTAGAAAACAATCTAGTTTCCCCCGAAGAATCGGCAAGCGCCCTTCAAACGTAGACGCCACCCCCAAAGCTCCCGACGCCGCAAAGCAAGCTGGGGAATACCAATTCCTCTTTGACTTCGTCTTCACCGGCCCGACGCAACCGTCCTCGTCATGTCGGGGCCGGCTAAGCGACTGCCGGGGCCTGGCGCGGGGCTGCATCGCGAACTGCGTCAAGGGCAAAGCCAGAGGCGAACGCATCAACGGCCCTCCAGTCCGTGTACTCGTAGTCGCGAGAGGTATCGGTGTCCCCTCCCTCTTTCGAGGCGATGCGACGCATTACGAAGCGAATCAGGGAATTGTATTTCGAGTACGGAAGCGCACCGGCAAAAAGTTCCACCCGCTGGGGCCGCCATCCGGTTTTCCGGACGAACCTTTCGACGACCTCGCGGGTCTGGGCGCGACCGTCGCTGGTCTTGCTCACCACGGCGAGCCCCACCGAGAAGAAGGCCGAGGGAACGCGCTCGAGCGTCACGCGATGCTTCCGGACGAAACGGACCACTGACCGGAGATACCCCTGGGCGCGGACCGGCGAGCCGACGATGATGAGGTCAAACCCGCTCGGGTCGAGGGCAGGCAGGTGGTCCGCGTCGACCAAATCGACAGCGGAACCACTTGAGCGGAGGACATTGGCGATGCGACGAGCAACCTTCTCGGTCTGACCTTCTCGTGTCGCATACACAATGAGGGCATTGGCCATCGCAAACCGCCTTTCATGGCCAACAGGAATTGCAACTTTCGTTCCCGAGGCATCGGGAACTGATTGGGCTGCCGCCAAGAGCGAGAGGGCAGATACATCCTGCGCGCACCCTAGTCGCAGGCCCGCAAGGATTGCGCGCGTCTTGGCGGTTTCGTCCGAGCTAGAAGCACTAACAGGCGATCGTGCTCCGCTCTAGGTTCAGAGCGTGGTGCGCCAAGAAATTTCCAAATACCGACCGCGTTTCTGCGCGAGCTACTGCGACGCATCGAGAGTCACCTTCTCCATGACCTGGTTGAGATTGAATGTCCCTGGCTTCTGTCGCGGCGGGAATTCCTTGAAGCTCTGGAGCCACCCCGCCACGTAAGCGATGGTCGGTGGGAGCGCATAGATCCGATTGATCCGCCACCTCGAATAGCCCATTGCCTCGTGGTCAGCCCGCTCCCACGGGTCAGAACGGAGGCTAAACAGTTTGGGGACGCGCAGCACCACCATGGGGTCCTGCCAAACGTCGAACCCGTGGGCACGCTGCTCCATGAAGACGATCTTCCATTGGTCGTAGCGAAGGGCGCAGATGTCCCCGTCGTCCGTCCAATACATGAATTCCTTGCGCGGCCAGTCTGTGGCCCCTCCTTCTCGCAAGGCTGCCATGAGGTTGTAGCCGTCGAGGTGCACCTTGTAGGTTACACCCGCGACAGTGGTGCCCTTGAGCAAGGCTTCCTTGACATTCGGCTGGCCCGCGGCGGCGAGAAGCGTCGGCAGCCAATCTTCATGCGAGATGATCTCGTTGACTTCTAACCCGGGCTTGATGACTCCCGGCCACCGCACCAAGAGTGGCACGCGGTAGCCGCCCTCCCAGTTGGTATTCTTCTCCCCGCGGAACGGCGTCGTTCCGCCGTCCGGCCAGCTCATCGTCTCAGCCCCGTTGTCTGAAGTGTAAATGACAATCGTGTTGTCCGTGACCCTGAGGGCGTCGAGCTTTTTCAGCAGCTGGCCGATTTGGTCATCGTGCTCCACCATGCCGTCCGGGTAGATCCCGAAGCCAGTCTTTCCCTCCGAGCCCTTCTTAAGGTGAGTCCAGATGTGCATGCGGGTCGTGTTGAACCAGACGAACCAGGGCTTTCCGGCTGCCTGATTCTTGTCGATGAACTGGAGGGCCGAGGCGAGGATCTCCTCGTCAACGGTTTCCATTCGTTTCGCGGTAAGTGGACCCGTATCCTCACACTTCTGCTTGCCCCACGGGCCGAAGCGCGGGTCGGCCGGAAGCGTGCTCACTGCGTTCGTCGCATAGCAGTGGAAGACGCCGCGCGGGCCGAACTTCGTCTTGAACGCTGGGTTCTTTGGGTAATCCGCGTTCTCCGGCTCCTCCTCGGCATTCAGATGGTAGAGATTGCCGTAGAACTCATCGAAGCCGTGTACCGTCGGGAAAAACTCATTGCGGTCCCCGAGGTGATTCTTTCCGAACTGTCCCGTGGCATAGCCCTGTGCTTTGAGCAGCGTCGCGATGGTTGGATCCTTATCGGACAGGCCCTCCGGCGCGCCCGGTAGGCCGACCTTGAGCAGACCGGTGCGAATTGGCGACTGGCCGGTGATGAACGCGGAGCGACCAGCAGTGCAGCTCTGTTGCCCGTAAGCGTCGGTGAAGATCGCGCCTTCCGTGGCGATTCGGTCGATGTTGGGCGTGCGGTAGCCCATCATCCCGCGGTTGTATTTGCTGATGTTCCAGTAGCCGATGTCGTCGCCGAAGATGACGAGGATGTTCGGGTGGACGGGCTTGGCTTGCGCCCAGGCGAAGAGCGGCATGAGGAGCAGTGCAGCGAAGAAGAACCGGAAACCAGGTCGGGTCATGAGGTCGCTTTCAAGGTGTCCGATACACGTATCGGCAACCGTTTCGTTTCCTGAAGGGGCACGAGACTACAACGAGTCGGTCTCGTCCAAGTGCTCCGTCAGCGTCGTTCGAACGACCAGAGGCGTCCTCGGCGGCAACGCGGGCGCCCGAGCGTTTAGAGCGAAACGGCCCCAACCTGCCGAGCCACTACTCCGCACGTCACCAACGACACTCCTATGGTTGTCAACGTCTTTGGCATTCGTTGACGTCCAGGCGGCTCGATGGCTGCGACGACCCGCCTTCGAAGGAGCGCTCCAAAGCGTGGTTGTTGGCCAGAGGAGCTGTGTCTCCCTCTGCTACAATGAGGAGGGCGCGAGCATCGCAAGCCCTTACCCCTACAGGAGCAATCGAAGCCGCCACGGGAGCATTGGGACTCGGGCAATCGGGGAAGGGCTCATCGTGGAACCATTGCCCCCCGACGCTGGCCTCGACCATGAATCCGGTTTTGGTCGCCGTGAAGACGGCAACGCCGCTCTCGTACTTCGCGGTCGCCGCGGCACCCGCGGAGAGGGCCACCGCGCTCACCTGGGCAGTGAGGCCAAAGTTGCCCTTCTTGAAGTCGTTGAGGGTTGCCGCGTTCTCGAAAGAAATCAGTGAGTGTCGCAAGCCAGCTCCCGACGGTTGGGCTGGGGGTAGGAATATCGATATTTTGCTCCGCAACGCCTCCCAGAAGGACCGACTCATGCCAATTGCGACGCGTCTGACGAAGCTGCTCGGTGTCAAGCACCCCATCCTGCTTGCCCCAATGGACCTGGTGGCGGACGGGCGGCTGGCAGCGACGGTGAGTCGAGCTGGCGCCTTCGGAATCGTCGGCGGAGGTTACGGCGACGAGGCATGGCTTGTGCGCGAGCTGGATGTCGCCGGCGATGCCCGTGTCGGTGTCGGCTTCATCACTTGGAGTATGGCCCAGCGGCCCCGGCTTCTAGACCTGGTGCTGGAGCGTCGCCCGCCGGCGATCATGCTCTCGTTCGGCGAAGTAGGCCCGCATGTCGACAAGATCAAACGGGCGGGTGCGATCCTGATCTGTCAGGTCCAGACACTCGAACAGGCGAAGGATGCTGCTGCGAAGGGTGCGGACGTTCTCGTCGCCCAAGGTGCGGAGGCCGGCGGTCACGGTATCGCTCGCAGCACTTTCCCGCTCGTGCCGGCGGTCGTCGATGCCGCACGTGGAATCCCCGTCGTCGCGGCAGGAGGTATCGCGGACGGTCGTGGGCTGGCAGCTGCCCTCATGCTGGGTGCCGATGGCGTCCTCGTCGGTACGCGCTTCTACGCCACCCACGAGGCTGCTGGTTCAGCCGGCGCAAAGGATCGAATTGTGGCGGCATCCGGCGATAAAACTGTGCGCGGCATCTTGTTCGATATTGCGCGCCGCAACGTGTGGCCGGCCCCTTATTGTGGGCGCGTGTTGCGGAACAGTTTTTCCGAGCACTGGCGTGGTCGTGAGGCTGAGCTATTGCAGCGCCAGGACGATGAGGCGCCGCGCTATGCCAAGGCGCGCGCGGAGAACGACTTTGATACCGCCGCAGTGATCGCCGGCGAGGCGGTGGATCTGATCACCGAAATCTTGCCCGCAGCCGAGGTCATCAAAAACATGGTTACGCAAGCCGAGTCATTGCTTGCCAGCGCCTCGACCCGCTATTGGACGGCTCAGTAAGGCTATCCGAGGGACTCAACCAGTCCGCGCGGACGGCGAGCGTCGCCTCTCCGCACGTGACGCGGTGCCTAGCGCAGCTTTCGTGAGGCCCCCGCAACGGAAGTGCCGAGGAACCGCGCGTCGCAGACGCTCGGGATTTCGAGCTCGCGAGCGACTGCGGCGCTGAGCAGTTGAACGCGCTCGTCCTGACCGGGTGGAAGCCCTCTTTGCCCATGCGACGAACGTTGCCCACCCCTGCCACCTGGAAGGGAGCCGCACCGGGTGGGTCAAAGATGCCCCGGACCAACGCGCCCAAGCGGGGGCGATGGCGCTGTGGTCTAGAGCCCGGCCCGCCCGGGCCACCGCCCTCCGGTTTCTCACCTTTCAGGAGCAGTGATGGTCCGAACCCTCTCCCGCTTCCTGCCGCGCCCCGCCCTGGTGGTGCCAGTGGGCGTACTGGTTGCAGTCTTTGCTTTCTCCGCGACGTCCGTCGAGCCGTCGGACCTCACTCGCGCACGCTCGGCGCTCATTGAGCAGCGCTTGGCGTTCGGCCTGCAGGAGGCCGACGGTTTTCGCGTCCGCGCCAGCCACGTCAACCCGCAGGGCTCCAGCATCGTCCGCCTCGTCCAAGAGCACGACGGGGTTCGGGTGTGGGGCGCCGAGGCCATTGCTCACGTGCACCCGGATGGAACCGTGAAGACGGTCACAACAGGCATTGCGCCCAAGGTGGTGCTCGGTGGCGTGGCTCGGCTCAGTGCCGACCAGGCGGTGCGCATTGCACTGCGGGACCTCGCTCCGCGTGCAAACTTGGCCACGACTCCCCGCGCTGAGGCCATCATCTTTCCCAGCCGCTTCACGGGAGGCTTGGTGTTGCGGTCGGAACCGGCGAAGGGGCAGTCCCGCGTGGACCTCGCGCGCAGCGTCTTCGCGCGTCGACCAGACGCTGCGTACGTCTGGGCCTGGGAGGTTCATACCGTACTGCTCAACCCCCTGGATGGCCACCGTGAGACCAGCTTCGTCGTGGATGCACAAACCGGGGCCATTCTTCACAAGGGCAGCGACCTGCGTTTGGCCGAGGCAACGGGGACGGGCCAGGGTTTCTACAACCCGGACGTCCAACTCGGTACCACGCGGGCCGCCGACGGCACGTTTTCCATGGTGGATACGACCCGTGGGGACCTTCCCAACGTCTTCCTGGCAGGGAACGCGGTCAGCTTCTACGGCTACGCAGGCCCGGCGCTGGGCCTCGTGACTCTCTACGAGGACCACATCAACGGCGGTTTCGCTGTGTACCAAGGCAACGCCGTGGACACCTGGGGTGATGGCCAGGCCTTCGTCGGGTCCTTCATCGGAGACTGGCAAAACTTCGTCTACTCCGGCGCCGAAACTACGGTGAACGGTCAAACCGCCGCGGTCGACGCGCAGTACGGCATGGCCACGACCTGGGACTTCTACAAAAACGTGTTTGGCCGAAACGGCATCGACGACCAGGCGACCTCCACCTTCAGCTACAACCACGAACTGGATGGACTGACCGGTGGCCCCTTCGACGGAGCCTCCTGGTCCGACAACCTGTTCGGGATGTTTTACGGGGATGGCAGCTACCCCACGAATCCCAACGGCTTCCAGGAGCTCGCCGCCCTGGATGTCACCGGTCATGAGCTCACCCACGGCGTCATCACCACCACCGCGGCGCTGGTCTACGACGGTGAGTCGGGGGGCCTGAGCGAAGCCATCTCCGACATCTTCGGCGAGATGGTGGAAGCGTACGCGAAACGCACCCCGGGTGCCGACACCGTCATCCCGGAGGGATGCGACTTCCTCGTCGGCGAAG
Organism: uncultured delta proteobacterium; assembly: GCA_963745475.1. Lineage (GTDB taxonomy): Bacteria > Myxococcota > Myxococcia > Myxococcales > Myxococcaceae > JADGRA01. The sequence continues at coordinate 114,383 of CAVUXN010000008.1, read as the reverse complement.
GGCCAGGACGGGGGACGCCTCTGCGCTACTTCAGCAAGCCGAGCAAGGACGGCTGGAGCGAGGACCAATGGTACGACGGTGTCGCGCTCCGCGACGTGCACTACGCCAGCGGCCCGATGAATCGGGCGTTTTTCTTCCTGTCCCAGGGAGCCTCTTCGAATCCGACAGATGACTCGTACAGCCCCTACCTGCCTGGGGGCATGAAGGGCATCGGAAACGACCGGTCCGCGCACATTTATTACAAGGCGCTCACCGAGTACTTCACCCCCTCCACGGACTTTGCCGTCGCCCGCGCCGCGGCTATCCAGGCGGCGCAGGACCTCTACGGAGCGACGGAAGTGAGCGCGGTGATGAGCGCTTTCGCCGCCGTCAACGTGGGCGAAGCACCGGGGCAACCCCTGCGAACCCGCGTCACGCTCCCCGACGTCCATGCCGGCGGGTACCTCTCGGCCCTCAACCAGAGCTACTTCAACTTCGAGCGCGCGCCCATTTTCCCCATCGGTACGACGGTGACGTTGACTGCGAACGTCTTCAACAACGCCAACACCGACGTCCAGTGGCTTCTCCAGGGCCGGCCGTCCTTCAACACCTGCGGCGGGACCATCAACCCCGACGGTACCTGGACCACGTCCACCTCCGACTGGAGCGCCCGCTCAGACAACTGCTGGTTTACGGCGGTCAGCAAGGCCGACCCGCTGCAGTTTGCACTGGGAACGGTATTCCTCGTGAACCTCGATGCCGATGACGACCTGGAGCAAGACGCCATCGACCTCGGAACCATGGCGCTTGTCTTGGGGGCTCTCCACGGCTCTGAGCAACTCGGCCAGCGTCCTCCAAGCTGGCTACGTCAGCGATTTCGACGCTGCGGTGGCTGTGGAGGCCATCCGCAACGGTTTTCCGGCCCGCTAATGGAACCCCTCGACATGCGCACCCGCCTCACTTCCCTACCCCTCCTCGCGCTGGCGCTTGCCGGCTGCGGCAGCAGCAACAGCAGTGCGCCGACGGCACTCAGTTACACCAACCCGCCGGCCAATGCCTCGGCCTGGCAGCTCGTCCAGGACTCCTCTTCCACCCCAAGCAAGTTGGTGCTCGCTCTGGTGGGCCCTACCGGCGTGAAGACGCGGGGGGTGGGGTTCAATCTCAAGGCTGACCCCGGCATTCGTTTTCTGCCCCTGGATGGCGGTTTGCCGGTCGAGGACACCGGCGTCTACCACCTCAAGGCGGCGACGCCGGACCCGACACTGCCTGCAGACATCGCCGAGCCAACCTTCCTTGCCGCCGGCGTGAAGCCGGACAACGTCCTGACAGTCGGCATCTTCCAGAAGGACCGGACGGTCGACGCGGTGGAGTCGAGTGTCCCCGTGCTGCGAATTGCGCTGGCGCTCGCCCCGGGCGCCAAGCCGGGGACTGTCGGACTTCAGGTCCTGAAGGCGAGATTCATGCCGGCGGACATCGGTGGCACGACCGACACCGTCTCCATCCTCAACAAGTCCGTACTCGCGCCGGCAGACGTCTCCGTCGGCACGCTGAAGGCCAAGTGAAGAGCCCGTCCCCCATGAACTCCACTCCCTCCAAGCCTGGAGCCGCGTTGCGTCTATTCCGTCGTCGGCCGCTGCTGGCCATGACCCTGTTAGCGAGCATCGCTCTGGGAGGAATGGGCGCGGCGTCCCGGCGCCCGGTCGACCCAGTCGGCGCCCGCCGTGCTGCCCAGCCGGCCCAGGTGCAACGCGCTCTGGAAAACCTTCTGGGCAGGCGCAGCGAGTTGGGCCTCGACGCGCAGGGAGGTTTCCAAGTCCGCACAGCATTTACCAACACCCAAGGCCAAGTGGTGGCGCGCGTCAATCAGACGTTCGCGGGCAATCGGGTGTGGGGCGGCGAAGCCGTCGCCCGCGTCCTTCCAAATGGTGACATCCTCACCGAGACGCGCTCGGTTTGGCCGGGAATTGCGCTCCCCGGTGGGCCGACCGTCACCGCCGCCCAGGCCAAGGCCATTGCCCTCGCGAATTTCGCTGCCAAGGGGCCTCTGGCGGTCCCACCCGTGGTGGAGCGCGTCGTCTTTCCGAGCGCGCTGACCGGCGGAGCGGTGGCGCGCTGGGACCGCGTCAAGCACCAACCCGTGCTGGACCGTGAGTTTAGCGTCCTGGCGCGGGCACCGAAGGCTCCGTACGTCTGGGCCTGGGAGGTGAAGGCTGCTGCGTTCAACCCCCAGGACGGACTGCGCGCGGTCAGCTACGTGGTGGATGGCACCACCGGCGCCATCCTCCGGAAATCCAATGACCTGCGTGGCCTCGACATCCTGCCCCCGACCGGCGCCGTGCCTACGACGGGGACTGGCCTTGGGCTGTACGCGGGCACCATCTCGATTGATTTGTCGCAGGACAGCTCAGGGCTGCTCTGGTTCTGGGACCAGAACCGCGGCACCAACCCCAACCCCTATTTGGCCAGCCAGGCGCTCAACAACGGTTACACCGGGCCGACGAACGGGTTGATGGTCCTCTATGAGGACCACCCCACCTTCAACAACGTCGCCTTTCAGAGCACAAGCTCGACACTAGGCGATGGGCAGCGGTACCTCGGCACGCCGAATGAGGCCACCGCAAACGGCCAGACAACGGGCGTGGACGCGTACTTCGCCATGTCGCGCAGCTGGGACTTTTTCCAGGAGATTTTCGGGCTTCAAGGCGTCGATGGGACTGGGGGCTCGACCATCGTCCAGGCGCACATCATGACCAGGGACGGCAACGGAAACCTCGTCCCTCTGGACAGTGCTTTCTGGTGGTCGGGAGGCCTCTCGATGTTTCTCGGTGACGGCACTTACCCTGGCGACCCGAACGGGACTCTGACGTACGCAGAGACCGACGTCGTCGCCCACGAACTCGTCCACGGCATTATCGACGTCACCTCCCAGCTCTACGGAACTCCCTACTCCTCGGAGTCGCCGGCCATCGCCGAGGGCGTCTCTGACGCGCTGGGCGAAGCGGTCGAAGCCTTTGCCTACGGGCCACCGGTCACCGACCAGTACGGGACGCCCCTTATTCCGGCAACGGGCAACGACTGGGGCGTGGCGACACGAATGCACCAGGGGACACCACTGCGCTGGTTTGAAAAGCCCAGCAAGGACGGTGCCTCACAGGACAGCTGGTTCGAGGGGCTCGGACTGAACGACCCGCACTACGGAAACGGCCCGATGAATCGAGCGTTCTACTTTCTGGTCAACGGGGCCACGACGGGGGCGGGGTTGGATTCCTCCAGTCCCTACCTCCCGGGCGGGATGACCGGCATTGGCATGGACCACGCCGCGCGCATCTGGTTCAAGATGGTCACCGAGTACCTGGGCCCGGTGTCCGAGTACCCGGACGCTCGCTCCGCAGCGATCTCCGCGGCGGTCGACCTCTTCGGAATTGACTCGCAAGAGGCCCTGGCCGTGATGAGCGCCTTCGCGGCCATCAACGTCGGCGAGGCCCCCGGTCAGTCCCCACGGACACACGTCAGCTTCCCCGTCCGCCATGCATCGGGATTCATCTACGACAACTACCAATACTTTCGGCGCGCACCGGTGGTGGGGCGCGGAACGGTGGTCACCCTTCACGCCGAGGTTTCCAACAATGCCAACCCAGGCATCACGTGGCAGCCGGGCACGCCTTTCATGGGAACACAGTACGAGGGGGGCGGCTTCGTCGACGAGTTGGGCCGCTGGCATACCCCCATGCGGATGGACTGGCACGGAGTGACTGCGGTGAGTGTGGCCGACCCGCTCCAGTACGCGGTCACCGGCGTCTTCCTGCTCAACATGGACACTGATGACGATGGCCAGTCGGACGCGGTGGACATGGGCGGAATCGCACTGTCCTGGGGGTTGGGCTGGAACATCTCCGATGCGAACTCTGTCTTCTACGAGCCTTTCGTCATCGACGACGACGTCGCCTTCTTCCACGAGATGATGAACAACGCCTATGCCCTCCCGCCGGCTCCCTAGAAAATGAAACTCATGCGCGCCCGCTCCGTCGTTGCCTTTCTGCTCACCGCACTCACCCTGACCGGCTGCAGTAACAGCGCTCCAAGCCAGCTTGACTACACCGACCCGCAATCGACCGGCTGGCGATTGGTGAAGGACTCCGCCTCAACGAAAACCCGCCTCGTCCTGGCCCTCGTTGGACCGAGCGGCACCACCACTCGAGGGGTGGGTTTCAACCTCCAGGCACCGGGCGGCGTCCGCTGGAGCACCTTTGCATCCAGTGGCCTTCCCATCGAGGACACCGGCGTTTTCGAGCTCAAGAACTCCGCGCCCGACCCGACCCTGCCCGCCACCGCCGAGGACCCCATCCTCTTCGACGGTGGGGTGATGGATGGAAACGTCCTGACGGTGGGCATCTTTCAGAAGGATCGGCGGATGACGGCCAAGGACGCCGGCGTGCCATTGCTCCGAATCGCCATCGAGCTCATCCCGAACACGGTCGTCGGTTCCATTCCGCTCACGCTCAAGAAGGCGAAGGCCCTTCCCGGGGACATCGGCGCCTACACCGACTCGGAGCTGACCATCCGCGGCAAATCCCACCTGGATGGCATCGACATCGCCCTGGGCACCCTGCACACCTCATGATGATCCGCCTCCTCACCTTCGCGCTGTTTCTTGTCGTCACTCCCACGTTTGCGGATGTCATCCGCATTGCTCGGCCTCGCTACCAGCCCGTGCAACCAGCGCCCCATGTCTCGACAGGACTGGAGGTGGGAAGCCTTTTGCGAAGCTCGGGAACGGCGCCGGATTGCGCCGACTCGGGCGGGAACAGCATCCCGTGCGCGGTGGACATGCAGTACTTCGGCGGGAGCGTCCTCTCCAACGTCAAAGTGTACGCGGTGTTGTGGAACAGTGAGGTCAATCCCATCATCGCCGCGGACATCGGCGGGTTTTACCAGACGCTCACCAACAGCGAATGGATGGACTGGCTCACCGAGTACTCCACCAACATCCCAGCGCAGACGGGCAGCCACGCCAACCAGCCCGGGACCCACCAGCTCATTGGCCGCGGAACATTCGCCGGGACCTATACCTTGCCCGTTCTCTCCAAGAACTACAGCCCCTGCTCGAGCTCCAATCCCGCGGCCCTTTGCATCAAGGACTCTGACATCGAGAACGAGTTGGACTGGCAAGTCCTGCACGGGTACCTCCCCGTCCCGGACGCCGATTCCATCTTCGTGGTGCACTTTCCGCCCAGCGTCACGATTAGCGACCCGGGGTTCGTCTCCTGTCAGCAATTTTGCGCCTACCACAGCACCTACCAGGCGAGATACCAGAGCAAACTCACGAACGTCCGGTACGCAGTCGTTCCCGATTTTGCCAGCAACGGCTGCACGAGCGGATGTGGAGTGGGGACGACCTTCGAGAACACCTGCTCGGCGGCATCCCACGAGATTGGGGAAACCACGACGGACAGCGACATCGGCCTGGTTGGTAACTCCGTCGACTACCCCGCTGGCTGGTACGACACCGAGACGCCGAGCCAGGGCGAAATCGGTGACATGTGCAACCAGCACACCGACACCCTCAGCGAAGAGGGACTCACTGGCTGCATCGCCGGTTCAGCAGACTGTTACACCGTGCAGCAGCTGTTTTCGCAGGTCGCCTGGGCCGCCGACACAACGGCCCAGCCCGGTGTAGCAGCCTGCGTCGCGAGCCGTTTCGACGCCAACGACTACTCCATCGCGCTCAGCCCCACCACTCTGACCGTGGCACCTGGGGCGACCGCACCCTCCATTCCCGTCCTCACCAACCTTACCAACGGCAACACTCAGCGGCTCACCCTGTCCGTTTCACAGGTGCCGCCGGGTCTGCACGCCCACCTCGACACCACCTCGCTCAACGCGGGCAGCACCGCCCACCTCACGGTCTCCGCCGACGCCAACGCCACGCCCCTGCGGGATGCGGTCGTGGTCGTCCGCGCCACCGGGGCGACCAGCCATTCAGCGGCGTTGCTGGTTCAACTCGCCAAGGCATCCAATGACTGGGGCCTCTATGTGTCGCCCGCCAATACTGCGCTGCTCCCTGCGACGAGCCGGGTGTACACCGTCGGCGGCCTGGTAAGACTGGGCACCGCCGAGCCGATTTCCGTGAGCTCCGCAGTGACCGGACTGCCGCCCGGGGTGACTGCTTCCTTCAACACGTTGACGTTGACGCCCGGCGTCTCAACCTCACAGTTGACACTAACCGCTTCATCGAGTGCGGCTGCCGTGGTGTCGACGCCCTTCACCATCTCCGGGTCGAGCAGGTCTCAGCCGGCGGGACATACCGCCAGCGCGAACGTCCAAGTGGACACCGCTCCAACTGTTGTTTTCACCAGCCCCGCGGCCGGAGCCGCAGTGACTGGCGTCGCCCTGGTGCACGTGCAGGCCACGCCGGGCACGAATGCGAACCTCGTCAGCATCACCATCTCCGTGGACAACGAAGCGCCTCTCTCGTCCGGCACCGAGATGAGCACGAGTTGGGACACTACCGGAACGACGTCGAATGGAGGCCACACGCTGAAGGCGACGGTTCTCGACGACGATGGTGCGACGGCCTCGGCTTCGGTCAACGTTAATGTTCAAAACAGCGACTTCACCCTTGCGCTGTCCCCGCAGACCGTGGCGGTCCCAGTGGGCGGCAGCGCCGACTTTACCGTCACCACCACGCTTGCTGCCGGGAGCGCCGAGCCCGTCGCGCTCAACCTCAGCGGACTTCCGCCGGGCTTACGCGCCTCGTTTAGCCCCTCACCCGTGACGGCGGGAAGCACCGCCACGCTAACGCTCACTGCGGACAGCGGCACCGCGCTGGTGCCCGCCACCACCGTCACCCTCGTGGGCACCAGCCCCTCCCAACCCTCGGGGCATGCCTCCACCGCTAGCGTTTCAATCGAGATGAAGAGCGGCGGAGGATGCGCGTCGACCTCTGCGTCCAACCCGACACCTGGGTTGCTCAGCCTCCTTGGGGCTTTCTTTTTCCGTCGCCGGCGAGGGCTCCCCGCCTGCGGGCGCAGGTAGGCCTTTCAGCACCACTCCAGTACGGTGTCCGCTGGCGGCTCCGAGCGAGCCGTACAGCGATCGGCGTCCGCAGAGTCCAGACGAGGGGCCGCGGCCGTCGGGTGACTTTTCCGCACTCGACAGGGCCCATTGGGGAAACTAGGTCCTGAGGCCTTTCGCCGCGCTTCGGAAGGGCGCGGCCAGGTGGCCTTTCCTCTGACCAAGGCCTCGTGCCTCCGTTCAAGAGGAGACATCCACTCCTTCCAACGTTGAAGAGCTGTGGATCGGCTTCGTTTCCCGCTCGGTAAGAGCTAAATCTAGCTGTCTTCGGGGCCAGCTCGTGAGCCGCACCAACAAAGAGGCGGAGTGGTTGCGAGTGTCGCGCCCGGCTGGGGCATTTAGAAAAGACTCCGGGTACGGTAGGTGCGAAAGCCTCGAGCACCACCTTCAGGAGGCAACGACATGGCAAGGGTGACAGGGGTTGGGGGCGTGTTCCTGAGGAGCGCGGACCCGAAGGCGCTCGGAGCCTGGTATGCGAAGCACCTGGGCGTCGAGGTCGGGGACTACGGGGCGACCTTCATGTGGAAGGACGAAGTGCCGAAGGGGACGGGCATGACGGCCTGGAATCCATTCCCGATGGACACGACCTACTTCGGTCAGGGGAATCAGGCGGTAATGATCAACTACCGCGTCGATGACCTGGACGCGCTTCTCGTGGATCTCGCCGCCGCTGGCGTCTGGATCGATCCAAAGCGTCAGAACGAGAGCTATGGTCGGTTCGCCTGGATCAAGGACTGCGACGGGAACAGGGTCGAACTCTGGCAGCCGCTCGACTCGCCCGAGACGTAGCGTAGCTCCGGGCGTCCCTCGCCCTCGTGCTGGCCTTGGGCACTCTCTGGGATGAAGGGTCGGCGCCTCGGAGGTACGGTCGTAGGGCGCGCGAGACAACCCGACCTGTGTGTCACCTCCGTCGGCAGTTGGTGATGGCGCGACAGCTCCGCGCGCAGCCAGCAGGCTTGAGGAGCGACGCCCAAGGTGGACCACGTCCGACTTTGTACGTGCCGACCTAGCAGCGGCCCATCTCTTTCGCGAACTCGGCGAAGGCCCGTTCGATCGAGCGAGCGACGATCGTCTCGAGTGACTCGCGCTTCTGGCGTTGTAGCGCCGGGATCAATCGCAGAAGCGCCCGACCAATCAAGCCCCTCCACCGGAACTTCTGCGCGGCTGCCGACAGCGTGTCGGGGACTACGGTCGTGGTGAGCATGGTTTTTCCGTTGTGCGAAGGGTTGGTGGCGTCGGAGCGCCTACTTCATCGGTACGGGGTAGACGCGCTTTGTGACAGACGAGGGGGTTCGCCAATCTCGGGGTGTTGCTCGCGGCGCGCGAGCGAAGCTTAGGGATAGGGACAAGGCCACGGCCCTCCAGGCGGTAGGTGGCGTACTGGTCGCCGTACTGGAGCAGGAGGTCCCGCTCCTCGAACTGGATGGCGACGACGATGTAGCCCAGCGTAGCGAGTGAGAAGACGAGGTGCCCGAGGGTCATGGTCGGCGCCCAGAACGCGAGGATGAAGCCGAGGTAGAGCGGGTGACGCACCAGTCGGTAGAGCACCGGAGTGCGGAAGCGCAGCGGCGCCGGTGCCTTGTTCTTCGCGGTCAGGTAGACCTGTCGGAGCCCGAAGAGGTCACAGTGGTCGATTAGGAAGGTGCTGAACAGCGCGATGAACCAGCCGAGTAGTGAGACCGCTAGCAGGAAGGAGCGGAATCCTGTCGCCTCGACAGTCCAGAGGAGGCGGGGAATCGGTCGCCAGAACACGAAGAGCGCAATCAGACATGCGCTGGTAAAGAGGATGTAAGTGCTGCGCTCGAGCGCTTCGGGGACAAGACGGGTCCATCGCGCTTTGAACCCAGGGCGAGCCATTCCGCTGTGCTGCACGGCGAAGATGGTCAGCAGCAGCGAGTCGACGAGTAGCGCCGAGCCCAATGGTGCGCTCGGGCCGCCCGCGTCGGGGGCCTGGCTGCCTCAGCCAGGGCCCCACCTGGTCTCTTCCGTCTGTGCGAGCTCATCCTAGTGAACGCGCTACCCCCGGGCCGAATAGCGAAGCCTTGCCGGCCTCTAGAACGTCCGGTCCATCCAGCCGGCCGAATAATTGAATGAGCGATGCGACCAGTCCGGTCCAACCCGTCTGATGACTCGCGCCAACTCCAGCACCGGTCTCGCCATTAAAATACTCGTAAAAAAGCACCAACTCTCGCCAGTGGGGGTCGCTCCGGTACTCCTGCGCTTCCCCGTGGACAGGTCGACGACCCTGTTCATCCGGCAGGAAGATGCGGGTCAGGCGGGCCGCAATCTCCTTGGCGACCTCGAACAGATTCATGAGTCGCCCAGACCCCGTTGGGCATTCGATTCGGAAGGAGTCGCCGTAGTACAGGTAATAGCTAAGCAGCGCACGAATGATGAGCGCATTCACCGGCATCCAAATCGGACCGCGCCAGTTTGAGTTACCGCCGAACATCCCACTGTCTGAGTCGCCCGGCACGTACCCGACGCGGTACTCATGCCCCATCACATTAATAATATAGGGATTGTCGGAATGGTAACGGGAGAGTGCGCGAATCCCGAAAGCGCTCAAGAATTCGTTCTCGTCCAGCATCCGCGTCAAGATGCGACGCAGGCGCTCACCATTGACCACGGCCATCATGCCACGCCCGTTGTGGCCGAAGTGCCCGGGTCCCGAAGCGTGAACGCTACGAAAGAGATCCGGGTTACGCCGCCTTCGCTCTTGGAGATGGGCGAGGAGCTTCGGAATTCGGTCGCGCTGCCACGGTTCAACCACCGATGTCGCGCACAACGGCAACAAGCCAACCATCGACCGAACTTTGAGCCGTTCCGCGCTTCCGTCGGGTCTGCGTAGGACATCATAATAAAAGCCGTCTTCCTCGTCCCACATGCCCTGTCCTTGCCCCCGGTTCATGGCACGCGCGATGAGAAGAAAGTGGTCGATGAACCGCACCGCCAAGTCTTCGAACGTCGGGTCCTGAGCGGCGACCTCTACGCCAATCTCGAGCATGTTCTGGCAGAAGAGTGCCATCCACGCGGTACCGTCCGCCTGTTCCAGATGTCCGCCAGTTGGAAGTGGTGCCGAGCGGTCAAAAACGCCGATGTTGTCAAGCCCGAGAAATCCACCCTCGTAGACATTTTTCCCGAAACGGTCTTTGCGATTGACCCACCAAGCGAAGTTCGAGAGGAGCTTTCCAAAGGCCCGCTTCAGAAAGTCGATATCACCCTCGCCCCGGAAGGCCTGTTCCATGCGGTAGATAAACAGTGCGGCCCAGGGGTGGACGGGCGGATTCACATCGCTAAAGTTCCATTCGTAGGCCGGCATCTGCCCACTCGGGTTCAAGTAGCTCGGGCCCAGCAAGAGGTCGAGTTGCTGCTTGGCAAGGTCCACGTCCACTCCGGCCAGGATGATGGAGTGGAATGCAAGGTCCCAGGCCGCATACCAGGGGTATTCCCACTTGTCTGGCATCGACACCACATGGTCATTCACCATGTGGCCCCATTCCTGGTTGCGAGCTGGCTTCCCTGTCGAAAAATCGTCGACGCCGTGCTCTGCGAGCCACTGGCGGACGTCGAGGTTGTAATACTGCTTGCTCCAAAGCATTCCTGCGAACGCCTGCCGCATGACGCTCGCAGCATCCTCTGTTGTGCCCTCGGGCGTAATGGAGCGATAGAAGGCGTCGGCCTCTCTTGACCGGAGGTCAAACGTCCTGTCGAACGCCTCGAACGGTTGCCCCAAAGCTGCGGGGGGCTTGTCGGTCAGCCGCAAGCGCACGGTCGCGGTTTGTCCAGGGCCAATGGTGAGCTGGTGCTGCATTGCCGCTTTGGTGCCAACCCCGGCCGGGTTCACCGCGTCGCGTCGCCCATGGACAACGAACTCATTTATGCCGTCCTTGACGAAAGGAGTGGCGTTCTTCGACCCAAAGAGCTGCGCGTTGTTGGTCTCATTCTCCGTGAATAGAAGCGGCACGTCGCCTTCGGCGTAGAGCCATCGGTCGCCAAGTTCTGCGTGCTTCGCGGCGATGGCGCGCGTGCCACGAGGGCTCATTTCCCGCAACGATGGCCTGTCCGCGGCTCCCCCCCAGCTCCAGGTGTTGCGAAACCAGAGAGTCGGTAGGACATTGACGGAGGCCGTCTGCCCTCCCCGGTTGGCCACCCGGATGCGGATGAATACGTCCTCTGGGCTGCCCTTGGCGTACTCTACGAAGACGTCGAAGTAACGGTTGTCGGCAAAAATGCCGGTGTCCAGCAACTCGTACTCTAGCTCTTGACGAGAACGTCGCCGGTTAGTCTCTACAAGTTGTTGGTAGGGATAGGCTCGATGCGGATACTTGTAGAGGTACTTCATGTACGAGTGGGTCGGCGTGTTGTCGAGATAGAAGTAACACTCCTTCACGTCCTCGCCGTGATTCCCCTCGCTGTTTGTGAGTCCAAATAGTCTTTCTTTAAGAATTGGGTCGACGCCATTCCAGAGCGCGAGGGCGAAGCAAAGGATTTGCTTGTCATCAGAAATTCCCGCGAGGCCGTCCTCGCCCCAGTGGTAGGCGCGAGAGCGTGCCTGGTCATGGGGGAAGTAGTCCCAAGCGCTCCCGTCAGCGCTGTAGTCCTCCCGGACGGTGCCCCACTGGCGCTCGGAGAGGTAGGGACCCCAGCGCCTCCACTGAATACCCCGTCTCGTTTCTTCGAGCCTCAAGTCTTCAGCGGTCGCCATTCGTTCTCCTCGACTAGGTCACGGATGTGCACGCGGCCTGGACTATCCATCTGAGTCGACGCGCTCGACCATACAACGCCGAGTCGAGATGGTCTTCCTATCCCTCGGCGTCGTTGAACCAGCGAAGGAAGGTTGTCGTCGTTACCGACGAAAGAACGGGTTAGCGAGACTACGCGATCGGGCTTTGGACTCGACGGTGCGCGATGGGTCACCGCTCCATCCGCCGTGCGGCGCGAATGAGACCCACTCCGAGGCTAAGAACGGCGGCGCCGAGGAAAACTGCGCCTACAGTCGCACTACCTGGTTGAGCAATTGCGGGGGAAATCAAACATCGCGGTCCAACTCCGCTCGGAGGTGCAGGCGGTCTACGGTGACAAAGCACCTAACTGCCATCGACATCCGCGAGCGAAGCAGAGTGGTGCGCCGGCATGACTGCGGTGGCCTCTTCGTCTTCATCGGTGCCGATGCCGAGACCGCGTGGCTGCCCACCGAGATCGCGCGCGACGCGCATGGATATGTCCTGACCGGAGATGATGCGGTAAAGGCCGGGCGTTGGTCGCACAATCGCGACCCGTACCAACTCGAAACCAGCGTCCCCGGCACCTTCGCGTGCGGCGATGTGTGGGCGAGCAAGGTCAAACGCGTCGCGTCTGCAGTCGGCGAAGGCAGTATGACAATCGCCTTCGTGCACCAGTACCTGCAACACGCCGCCTCAGCTTAGTCATGTCCAGGAGTGCCGGGCGGCGGCGCACCTGGGAGTCATGCGGAAGAAGTGTCCGCCACCACTGCCCGCCCAGACGGCGTCAAGAGCCAGCGGCCAGCCAGCCACTCTCAGGCCCCCCACACCTCGCGGAGAAGGCGCAAGAAGTTTCCCCCTAGCACCTTTGCGATTTGCACGCGGGAGTATTGGCGGGCGCTCAGGAGCTCCGCCAGACGCTCGAACCGGTTTGCCACGTTAAGGTCGGGGATGAAGGTGTAGACATTCGCATCCTCGCCGGGCGCCGCGATGCCCAGCTTCTTGCGCTCATTCACCTCCTCGGCAAACTTCCTCTGAAATTCCGGCGTCACCGCCACGGGCGAAATCGTGCCGTCCGTCCCGACGCCTACGTGGTCTTCCCCACAAACGTCCAAGGCATGCTGGAGGTGGCGCAGGACGTCCTCGGACATTGGCTGACCTTGGGTGCGCAGGTAGGGCATGAGGTAGATGCCCACGTAGCCGCCACGCTCTGCCAGCTTGCGCAACTCGGCGTCTGTCTTGTTGCGAGGGTGTGGCGCTACGGCAGCACAGCCAGTGTGTGAGATGGCCACCGGCTGCTTCGAAGCTTCGATGGCCTCCAGGGTGGTGCGCTCGCCGGCATGAGACAGGTCCACCAACGCCCGGCGGGAATTCAGCCGGGCGACAAGCTTCCGCCCGAACTCGGAGAGGCCCGCGTTACCCGGCTCCATGCAGCCGTCGCCGACGAGGTTGCGGCGGTTGTAGGTGAGCTGAAAAATACGGACGCCAAGGTTCCAGAAGGTGTCCACGCGCTCCAAGTCCTCGCCTAAGGGCGTGGTGTCCTGAAAGCCGTAAATGAGCCCCAACCGGCCGCCGCGTTTGGCGGCGATGACATTGGCCACCGTTCGAACTTCCACGAGGGCGTCGGGGTGCGCCGCGACTTGCGCACTCCAGTAGGCCAGACTGCGGATGGTTTTGTCGTAGTCGAGCGCATAGCTGCCCACGCCGCTGACGGTGAGATTCACGGCCGTCAGGCCGGAAGCACGGACGTCCGAGAGGGCGACGGCGCTGAGCGGCGCGAAGTCGTCGCTGCCGTAGACGCCGGGGCCGCCGAGCGAATCGATGACCACCGCGTCGCGGTAGCCGGGCCAGCCGGTCGCCTTGGCGGGCGCGGCCCGCGCTGCACCGCGCCACAGGGGGGCCGTGGACGCGATTCCCAACAGGGTTAGAAAGGTGCGGCGCGAGAAGGGACGCGGCATGGGCGTTGGGGCGCGAGGCATGTTCTCACGTGTCGCAGGAAAATGGGGGCGGCACCTTGCCTGAAACCGCGGTACGAGGGGCCCTTCGAGCGCCTGGCTTGCCCTGCCATCGCGAGGTCTGGCCCAGGACTGCTGTCCGCCCGGAGGAGGGCTTTGCATGCGAAACAAGTCCCTGGAGGCTTGGGCCTGCCTCGTCGTCGCAACCGGTTCGGGGATGGCGTGGGCGAAGCCCGAGGAGGTGGGACCCGGCTACGACATTGCCATGAGCCGGATGGTGCCCCTTCGGGACGGCGTCGAACTCGAAGCGTGGATTACCAAGCCCTCCCACCTCCAAGGGAAAGCGCCTGCCGTCCTCACCCTCACTCAGTACGACATTGATGACGAGCGCCGAGGCGGCCCCCGGGGGGAAGCCGCGGCCTTCGCAAAGCGGGGCTATGTTTTCATCCAGGTGCTGGTGCGTGGGCGCGGGCGCTCGGGGGGCGTCAAGAGCGACAACATTGGACTCCAGGTAGGACGCGACGGATACGACGTCGTCGAGTGGATTGCGTCCCAGCCCTGGAGCGACGGTCACGTCTTCACCTTCGGCGGCTCCTACGTGGGGATGACGCAGTGGCGCATCGCCGCGCAGCACCCCCCGCACCTCACCGCCATCGCCCCCTACGTGCCGATTTACCCAGGCTGGGACGTCCCCAACACCAACGGCATTCCCCAAGCGTGGACGACCGTCATTCTCGGACTCGTCTCTGGACGCCAGCTCAACAACGGCTTCGGTGCAAACCCCTCGTACTGGATGGGGAAGATGCTCGAGCACTATGCCGCCCAGCGGCCGTTCTCCGAATTGGACGAGGCCATGGGCATCGCCGCCGACGACTGGTGGATGCAGGACGCGCGCGGAAAGAGGCTGTCGTTCTTCAAGATGTGGCTCAATCACGTAGGCGACGAGGCCTTCAACCTCGCGGCAGAGCCCAAAGCTCAGGACTACGCCCGGATGGACTTTCCCATCCTCACCGTTACGGGTTTCTTCGACGACGACCAGCCAGGCACGCTTCGGTACTACCGCGGCTACGTGGCCCACGCACCGCCGGCTGCGGTGCGACGGCATTTCTTCGTCATCGGTCCGTGGAACCACGGCGGCACTCAGAAGCCGAGTAAGGAAACCGACGGACTCGCCGTCGCCGACGCCGCCGTCTTGGACATGACGAAGCTGCACGCGGACTTTTATGACTGGGTGCTGGGGCGCGGGCCGCAGCCCGCCCTACTCCGCAACCACGTTTCGTATTTCATGATGGGCGCAGACGAGTGGCGCTATGCGGACAGCCTCGAAGCCGCCTCCTCGGGCAAGGAGGAAACCCTGTTCTTGTCGGCGCCAGAAGGCACGCCCGAGGACGTCTTCCATTCCGGGCGGCTGCTAGCGAGGGCGCCACCGGCCGAGCCTCCGGCGGTGCTTGTCAGCGACCCGCGAGAGCTACCGGAATTGGACGTGGTCAACTACGTCCGTGGTGAGGACCTCACGAGCCAATTCCGCGCATTCCAGAAACGTGCTCTCAACTTCCATTCCGAACCTTTCGAGAAGGAGACGGAGGTGGCAGGCCACATGCGCCTCACCCTTTTCGTCCAAGCGGACGCCCCCGACTTCGACCTCTGGGCGCAGCTCTTGGTGGTGTTTCCCGACGGCTCGGCGGTACACTTGGGCGAGGACATCCGGCGCGCGCGCTTTCGCCAGGGCCCGTTCAAGCAGGAATTCCTCAAGCCGGACGAGGTGGTCGAGCTTCCGTTCGAGTTTCTTTGGACGGCTCGACGGATTCCGGCCGGAGCAAGGCTCCGTCTCACCGTGGCGCCCCTCAACTCACCCAGCTACCAAAAGAATTACAACAGCGGGGGGCGCATGGGCTACGAGACGCTGAAGGACGCACGGACGGCCCACATTCGCCTCTTCCACGACGGCGCCCATGCGAGCCGCTTGGTGCTGCCCTTGGCTGCCACGCCGGCAGTCTCCGCCCCTTAGGCGAGGACGCGTTCCTCCCTCCGGACGCCTGAGTCTAGGGTTCAAGTCGGAGAGCCACGGCTGCACTAGCGAACCAGGTCCTTCGGAGCTAGGACGGCAGAGGAGGTCGGGCGATGAGCATCCTCCCCTCGAGTGAACCGGAGTCAACGCCAACCACCGAGCCCTCGGTGGAGCTGGACATCGAGGGACGCACCCGCGACCTCGGTGGCGGCTTCGCCGTGCGACGGCTCCTGCCGTCCGCGGCGCGACGGATGGTCGGCCCGTTCATCTTCCTGGACCACATGGGGCCAGTGCAGCTCGCGCCAGGGCACGGGCTCGACGTGCGGCCGCATCCGCACATCAACCTCGCCACGGTGACGTACCTCTTCGACGGCGAAATCCTGCACAGGGACAGCCTCGGCTCGGAGCAGCCAATCCGCCCGGGCGCGGTGAACTGGATGACCGCCGGCCGGGGCATCGTCCATTCGGAACGCTCGCCGGCGTTGCCGCGCAAGACCGGCGCCCGTGTGCACGGCCTCCAACTCTGGGTCGCGCTGCCGAAGACGGCGGAGGAAGTGGAGCCCACATTCCACCACCATGCTGCCGGCGACATCCCGGCGGTCGAATGGACGGGCGCGCGGCTACGCGTTGTCGCCGGCTCGGCCTATGGCGCCACCTCACCCGTGAAGGTGCTCTCGCCGCTCTTTTACGTTGAGGCACAGCTTGACCGAGGCGCCGAGCTGCGTGTGCCGGACGGGTTCACCGGTCGGGCGGCCTACGTCGTCGAGGGTTCGATCGCCTGTGACGGGCACGTCCATCGGACGAGCACCATGCTCGTCTTCCGTGCCGGAGCTGCAGCCTCCTTCACCGCTCTCGAGCCGACGAGAGTGATGCTGCTCGGCGGTGCATCGCTCGACGGGGAGCGCTACATTGAGTGGAACTTCGTCTCCAGCTCAAAGGAGCGTATTGAGCGGGCGAAGGACGACTGGCGCAGCGGCCGCTTTCCGCGGGTGCCCGGCGACGAGGTGGAGTTCATCCCGCTGCCCTAAGGCTGGGCGCTTTCGTGCGAGGCTTCGACCCCGGCCGAGTTCGCACCAGCTGTGCACCTCGCCCACGAGGAGTCCCGTGACCATCCAGCCCCCGCTCACGTCACAGAGGCGTCGGCCGCCGCGTCTCCTCACGGTCGCGGTCTGCGCGCTGCTGGCATCCCCCGTGCTCGCGGAGGATGCGTCCAAGAAGCCCGCGCCCACGCCCGGCGCGTTCACCATCGAGGCCTTCCGGCTCGAGAGCGGCGTCGTGCTTCCCCGCGCGGTCGTCATCTACGGCACCTACGGCAAGCTGAACGCCGCGAAAAATAACGCCGTGCTGCTGCCGTCGCACTACATGGCCCAGAGCGACGGCTACGACTGGCTCGTCGGAGAGGGCCGAGCGCTCGATCCCACGAAGCAGTTTCTGATCATGACCGAGCTGTTTGGGAACGGCCGGTCGTCCAGCCCGAGCAACACTCCCGAGCCGTTCCACGGCCCGCGCTTCCCGGTGACAACCATCCGCGACAACGTGGAGGCGGTCCGCCGGCTCCTCGAGGACGGCCTGGGCATCCACCACCTCAAGGCGGTGGTGGGCTTCTCGATGGGCGCGGAGCAGGCATTCCAGTGGGCCGTGAGCCATCCACGGTTCGCCGACCGAATCGTCGCCACCGCCGGCACCGCTCGCTGCTGGCCGCACGGCATCGTCCGGCTCGAGGGACAAATCCGCGCCATCACCGCCGACCCAGCGTTCAAAGGCGGCGACTACACCGACGAGCCCGTGCACGGCATCGAGACCACGGGCGCCGTTTGGCTCGCCTGGCTCTACTCGCAGGAGTGGTGGAAGCGGGAGCTTTGGAAGACGACCGACCCAAAGGCAGCGGGCCTTACGCTCGCGCAGTTCACGGAGGCACAGACGAAGGAGTTCTTCGCCGGCGCCGACGCAAACAATCTGATTCTCCAGATGCGCACCTGGCAGCAGCATGACGTGGGAGGGACACCCGGCTTCAATGGGAGCACCGAGAAGGCGCTTCGGTCGATTGTCGCGCCGGTGCTCTATCTCCCATCGGAGACGGACCTCTATTTCCCGCTCGGCGATGCGCGGGAGGAGGCGCACTGGATCCGCAAGGTCACGTTCGCGCCCATCCCATCGCTCTGGGGCCACCCCGCCGGCGCCGGGGCGAGCCCCGAGGACCTGGCCTTCATTGAGGCGAAGCTGCGGGCCTTCCTTTCGTCGCGCTGAACGCCGCCGCTCGGGTCGTGAAGCGACGCCACATGCACCCTCAGCGTGTTAGCGCTGCCTACCTTGAGATTCAGCCGAGCGCGGGGTGCCGTCGTGGGCGCCACGGGGACGCGTAGGAACGTCGTCCCACCAGCGGCTCCAGGGTATGTCCTTCCGGCGTCCGGGATGAAGCGGATAGTAGATGCGGTTCTCGGCCTTGTCCGCCTCGCCGCCGGAGAGGAGCAGCGCGTCGCGGTCACCGTCGTTGATGAACGTGTGGCAGATTCCGGTACCCGCGGGGAATGCCGCCACGTCTCCCGCCCGCATGCGATGGAGCTCGCCGTCGATCCACGCGTCGACCTCTCCATCGATCACGTACACGAACTCCTCCTCCGCCGACTCCGCGTGGGGAAACGACGTGCGCGTGCCGGGCAGCAGCCGCACGAGATGGATTCCGATTCTGAGCAGCCCGGCGGCGCGGCCAATCGCACGGGAGGGCGCCATCTCCTCGGCGCTGTTCGGGTAGCGGTGCCGCTTCTCGGCAATGTCGGTGGACGAAACGATGAAGGGAGGGCGTGGAGGCATCCAGCAACATTAAACCGGAGCATCCAAGCCATGCGACAAGCAACCCCGTCGTTGCCGACTGTCGGCGGGTAGACGAGCCCGGACTCCCTCCGCAATCCGCATCGCACAGGCCCAATGCTTTGGTCGCTGCGCTAGCATCCGCGGAATGGAGCCGGCAATTCAGCCGACGTGCTTGGCGTGTGGGTGCGCGCTTGCCGCTCTTTCCCGTTGTGCATCCTGCGGGTCCGCAGGTCGGGTAAAGGACTACCTCGTCGAAAGCACACTCGCCCAGCACCCACACTCACGGGTGTACTCGGGTCGCTCGGCAGACGGGACGCGGGTTGCGATTAAGGAGCTGCTGTTCTCGCTGGTGCCGACCATCGAACAGGTCGACGCCTTTTATCGAGAGGCCGCCTTCCTCCGTGGCCTTGGAGATCGGAACACTCCGCGGTTCATCGACGCCTTCAGTGTGGGCGCCGGTGTCGAAACCCGCCTCTACCTGGTGCAGGAATTCATCGAAGGGGACTCCCTTCTGACGCGACTGCAACGGGAACCGCTCCGAGGCGCGGCTTTTGACGACGTCGCCACGAAGGTTCTCGAGATACTGACCGTCCTACACAATCGGACGCCGAAGATTATTCATCGGGACATCAAGCCCGCGAACCTGGTGTTTCGCTCCAACGGCGAGCCAGTGCTGGTGGACTTCGGTTCGGCCCGGCACCTGGAGCAGACGGTCACCTTCGGCTCAACGATGGTGGGGACTGTCGGTTACATGCCTCCCGAGCAGCTCGGCGGGACGATTGACGAGTCGAGCGACCTCCATGCGCTCGGTGCATCTTTGCTGCACGCCGCCACTGGGAAAGCGCCCTCCGAGTTTCTGGTCGACGGCATGCACCTGGCGTTCGGGACCGTCTCCGGTCTGTCTCCTAAGCAGAGCGAATTCTTGACCAAGCTGACGGCCCCAAAGCGGGCCCATCGGTTCTCGACGGCTACGGAGGCTCTGCGCTGGCTGCGTTCACCCTACCGCCCGCCGAGGCGCAAGCTGGCGCCGACGAGGGTGGCGGCGGTGGTGGCGTTCCTCCTACTGGGCCTCAGCGCCAGCGTGTTGGCTTACGTGACTCGCCCGGCCAGCGGTGCGCCCCAGCCCGGAGGTGTGTCCGGCGCGCCTGGGTGGAGCGAGTTGCTCAACGAGGCTCGGACTGGGACGCTCGCTCTTTGGACGTCGGAACGGGCCTACTTCGCCGAGTACGACCACTACACTCCTAACTTCGCCGCGACTGGGTTCGCCCCTGACGTGTGGTGCCCCGATGGGGCGCGCACCCGCCACACTGAACAACCGCTTCCTGGCGAGGCCGTTGGGTGTCACTTCCTCTACGGCGTCATCATCGCCGGAGCGGTCGGGCAGCAAACCATCACCGTGTACGCCCGGGGTGCCATAGAACCAGTGCGAGGCAAAGCGTGGGTGACGGCGTTTCAGGGACCCAAGGCGGGTATTCCGGAGGAGTGGACGAACGACAAGCTCGTCGCGACGCTGCCCTCCCCTACCCAGTAACTGAAGAAGCGATGCGCCAACAGGCTTCGCGTCCGTCAGTCTACTCGAAGCTAAAAATCCGCTTCCAATCGTGCTTCATGCTGATGACGGTCCAGCCTCCCTTTTTGGCCTCGTCGTATAGCGCTTGGGTAAACGTCCCCACCTTCGTGGCGGATAGCCCCTGTGCAGGGCCGTACGAGTACTCGCGCGTCGCGTCGTCGTGAAGGACGAGCATCTCCAGGCGCGCGCCATCTCCGCCTGCGGTGTACTCGAGCATCTGCTGGTCTCCCGTAGAGTTGCCGAAGGCTGCGTACGGCCGGCGCCCGATGACAAGGTGAATCCCCTCAGGCTTTCCCGGGCCGTTGTCGTTGAGGAGCAGCTTCGGTTCTTTGGTGAGCTGGGGCTTTCCGTCCTTACCGTAGCCATACTTGGTGGCGCCGGCAGAGCCAACCACTTGCTCGGGGGGAACGCCGTACACCTGCTCGGCGTAGACGCGCACGAAATCCTGGCCACCCCCCGTCACAATGTACGTCTTGTAGCCGTTGGCGCGCAGGTAGCGGAGCACTTCCAACATTGGGACGTACGTTAGGTCGGGGTAGCGACGCTTCCAGCGCGCGTCCTTGGCGGTGGCAATCCACTGCTTCACGTCGGCCTGAAATTGCTCGACCGTCATCCCACTCAGCGTCGCGAAGGCGATGACCTCGATGTCCTTGAGCGTGAGCTTTTCCATCGCGGCCCGGTCGCCCGAAAGCAGCGCGAGCACCGTCTTGAAGGGCTCGACGCTTTTCAGCGCGGGCTTCTTCGCGACCAGCGACGGAACCTTCTCCAAGCAGTACATGATTTGCGTGTAGATCGGGTGCTCGACCCAAAGGGTCCCGTCCTGATCGAAGGTGGCGATTCGCGCCTCGGGCGGAACGAACCTTGGGCTCGCCTTGTCCGTCGTGGCCTGGACGAAGTCGAGGATGGCCCTTTTCGCGGCGCCGTCATTCCACGAAGGAAGTGGGTCCGTCTGTGCCTGAGCGCGCCCCGCGAGTGCGAGCAGTGCACCGAGCGCAAAAATTCGCAAAGGCGACGAGGCGAACGCGAGGGTTTTCAAGAATCCTCCTTGGAAGCGGCAAGAGGTGAACCAAAGGGCGGGCCTTGTGCAAGTGAAAGCGCGATGCGTCGGTGCCGGGCGTGGGAGCAATGCTGACCGGGCAACAGAACCGAACTCCCCAGCCGCGACCGGCCCTATGCGAGCGGAGCACCCGCGTCAGTAAGGCGTCCCTGCACCTAGGACAACAGACCGCTTCGCCCTCAACGCTTCAAGCCTGGGCGCTTCGCTCCCGCCTTTTTCGCGACGGTCGACGGGCGCTGCTTCGACTTGGCTTTTGGCGGCAACGACGAGGCAGCTTCGAAGGCACGTGCAATCCAATGGCGGAGGTGGTGGGCGTCCTGCATCACACTTTCCGGCAGCATGACCTTGTCACTGCGACGTCCATCGCCCATCGGGTCGAAATATGCTGCGCCTTCGAGTTCCAGGGCTTCGGAGCGTTCCGCAGGCGGTAGCCAGATCATCGTCGAACGACCGAACAGACCGGCGAAAATGTGGCCGTTTACTCGTGCGGCGATACCTCCGAACATCTTGAGGATCTCGACGCGCGGGTCCGCGGGGAGTGCGGCGAGAAACAGCGGATGGTGCTCCGGCGGAATCTTCGTCCACGCCATCAGAGGTACCTCACGGTCTTTCCCAGGCCGCCACGACTCGTCGTGGTGCGTCTACTGGATCTCGCCGCGGATTTCCCCGCCCTTGCAAGCCGCGGTGTGAACGTTGAGGTAGGCGACCCCTCCAGCCTTGAGCGCGGTGACAAAGGCCGCGAAGTCGGGAGGCGCGCCGGAGGCGGCGACGTAGTCCGCCGCCACAAAGGTTTTGGCGAAATAGTGCGCCCCGGGCGAGCCGAGCGAGTCGCCAAAGGAAAGTAGAACCGGCCCCGGAGCGGTCGCGGAGCCCCAGTGGATGTGGGCCGCAGTCACGGGACCCGAAAGGCCCTCGTAGGTGACACTGGCCTGAATCGAAGCGCCATCGCCAGGAATGGTTATCTGCGCGGCTCCGAGCGTGCCTGCGCCGGCCGATGGACAGGGCGGCGTCTCCGCACCCGGCGTCAACGACACTCGGAATGCCGCCTGCTGCGGTACATCACGAACCGTGCTGCAGCCGGCCAAGGTGCCGACGGCAAGTGACCAGGGAATGTAGAACCACTTCATTTGGTGCCTCAGGACATGCGTTGGGAGTCTCGGACCTCGGTGTCTGCATGCGGGACAGAGTGAATCCACTGCGTCAGTGCGTTGAAGGCCATCGGGGAGGAGCCTCATCAGGGCTTACCTGCGCAACCTCCGGATGCAATCTCGTGCGTCTAGCGCAAGCGACCGGAGACCGGTCTAGCTGTCGAAGTAACGCCCATTCACCTCCTCACCGATGACCGCAAAGTCGCACTTGGATGTGGCGAGCGGATCGGACTTCCAGGAAAAGCCGAGCGAAGGAACCTCAACTTCGGCCTCGAGTTGGCAGGAGGCCCTCACGCCGGTGAAACGGAAGTGCCTGGACGCGTCCTCATATTTCACAGGCTCTCCGGTCGACTTCCAAACCATTTTGAAGCTCATTCGCGCTGGAGTCGCGACGGAGTCCAGTGCCGGCCAACGCGGCTGATCCACGATTGGGACGTTTCGCATCTCAAGGGTGAAAGTATTCCCGTCACCGCTCACAATGAGCCCATGCTCCGGGACAGGAACAACCCAGTACAGGCCAGACAAGGAAATCGGCGGGTGAAAATCGTGTATTTGGTTCGCGGGGACAGCCTGCCCCCGAAACAACGTGAGTCATATATGGGTGAAAGTACCCTGCTGCCCTGTACGCGCCGCCCAGTATTCGCCACGCATCACACCGTAGTCGGTGGTTGGACTTCCAAAGGCAATTCGATTCCCCTTGTTGTCGGTCCCCATGCCGGTGAAGGTGCTGCAGCGGGCCACCTGTCCTTTGAAATGAAAAATATGCGAAGGCTCAAGGTTCGGGCCGGCCGGCTGATTGTGGCTGCCGTTCTTATCGAGCCAGGGAATTGGAAAGGGCTCCGTACCGCCATTCGCGGTGGTGGGCGGTGAAGCATCCGCCGCGCCCACTGCAGACGGTATTGCCAGCGGGAGAAGAGAAACGGCACCCGCTTGCAGCAGGTGTCGGCGACTGAATCCTCTAAGCATGCGAGTCATCACTACCCTCCGTGGAAACCCGAGCGCGTTCTCACTTCAAGGCCTGCTCAAGCAAAGCGCCGGCTCCCGCCAGCGGTGCGACTTGAGCGTCAGTCAGGCCGAATCGCCCCGCGAGAAAAGCCGGGTCGTTGTAGCTGAGCCACACCTTGCCGTCCGCGTCCTCCCAGGCCAGAGCCTTCAGTGGCAAGTCAATCGCTGCCGTCGGAGCAGCCATCATGACGAGGGTACCGCCCTTTGGATTTCCAAAGATCAGTACCTGGGTGGGTGGTAAGGAAAGTCCCACTTTCTTCGCCTCGCCTGCGTGGTCCACGCGAACGAAAATGGTCATCCCTTTGCTCCGGAGGAACGCTTCGACGCGGTCCAGGGTTTCCGGTACCGAGCGAGAACTGGGGATGCTGATGATTCCTTTGCCTGGCGCCATCGCTGTTTTCTCCTTGCTTACGCTCTGCGGATTGCGAGCCAGCACCAGGACAGCAGCAAACACCGGTAACGCGGTGCCGACCACAACCAAGAGAAGCGGGACTCCGAGCCGGAGCCGGTCGCGAGACATGCGCACGCGAGCAACCACTGACGACTTGGCCGGTCGGTCACGCGGCATCGCAGTTCTCCGAGCGGAGACTACCCCCTGTGCCTCGTCAGCCGTCAACCGGTACCACTGGATCGCCGGAAGCTAGCGGGTGTCTTTCGGACATCGAGCCCTCAAGCGCGGACGAGCGTCTGATGGCTGCGCTCGAGGAATTCTCGCTCGGCCCTGTTTCGGGTGCGGCTGATCGCCTCCTGATAGGCGAGCACGGCTTCGGCTTTTCGACCAACGCGTCGAAGCAGGTCCGCGCGAACGGCATGGAAGAGGTAGTAATCCCGTAGGGCAAGCCCGTCGACGATGGCGAGCGCCGCCCCCGGCCCCTCGACCTCGGCCACCGCCACCGCGCGGTTCAGTGCCACGACCGGGCTCGCCGCGAGCACGAGGAGCCTGTCGTACAGCTGCAGAATCTGCCGCCAGTCGGTGGCGACCGCGACTGGCGCGTCGGTGTGGACGGCATTGATCGCCGCCTGGAGCTGGTAGGGACCGGCTTGGTTGCGCCTTATACACTCGCGGACGATGGCTTGGCCTTCGGCAATGAGGGCACGATCCCAAAGGCCGCGGTCCTGGTCGGCGAGCAGTACCAGCTGGCCGCCGAGAGTGGCGCGAGCTGCCCGACGCGACTCGACGAGCAGCATGAGTGCGAGCAGGCCTTGGACCTCGAGTTCGTTGGGCATCAGCTCGACCAGCACCCGTCCAAGGCGAATGGCTTCTGCGCAAAGGTCCTCGCGGACCAGCCGGTCGCCCGAGGTGGCCGTATAGCCCTCGTTGAAGATGAGATAGACCACCGCCAGCACAGCCTGAAGCCGACCGGGGAGATCAACCTCATCTGGAACTCGGTAGGGGATCCCCGCGGCGCGGATCTTCGCCTTGGCTCGAACCAGCCGCTGCGCCAGGGTGGGCTCAGGCACCAGAAAGGCGTGTGCAATTTCCGCAGTCGTGAGCCCTCCCAGAAGCCGAAGCGTCAACGCGACCTGCGCGCTCAGGGCGAGCGCGGGGTGGCAGCAGGTGAAGATCAGTCGCAGCCGCTCGTCAGCCACAGCGCCCTCATCCGCGCCCGGGCCGCTCTCTCGCAGAAGAGCGGCCTGGGCATACCGGTCTTCACGGGAAGACTCGCGGCGGAGTCGGTCGATGGCTCGGTTTCGGGCGGTGGTGACAATCCAGCCCGCCGGGCTTGGCGGCAGCCCGGCGGACGGCCACCGTTGCATCGCCGTGGTGAACGCGTCCTGGACTGCCTCCTCGGCAACGTCAATGTCACCAAATTGGCGAACGAGAGTGGCGACGGCGCGACCGTAAGCCTGGCGGAATTGACGCTCGATATCGGGGACGGCGAGGGTCGGCACGGGAAGTTTCAGTCGGCCTCTCCTCGGAAGGGCCGCACCTCGATTGGGAGGGTAGTCGCCCGAGCATATTTGCGCCCCCACTCGAGCGCGGCGTCCAGATCGAGTGCCTTGATGATGGTGAACCCACCGATATGCTCTTTGCCCTCAGCGAGAGGCCCGTCGGTCACGAGCACTTCGGGACCCTGGACTCGAACCACAGTGGCCGTGCTCGAGGGTTGCAGGCCTCCGCCAAACACCCATGCACCGGTGGCCTTCAAATCCCGGCGCAGCGCTTCGATGTCCTGCATGACTTTCTTGAGGAATTCGGGAGCCGGAAGCTCTCCCTCGGGTTGGTACATGCTGAGCAAGTACTGCTTCATGTGTGTTCCTCCTCGAACTTGCCGACAGGGCGCCGGCGTCACCCCCTAAACGAACGGTCGTCGGCCAGATCGACACTCGCAATCGCGGCTCTCACGCCCCCAAGGCCGGACCAGTGTCACGCTCCAAGCGGACCTCAGTGCGGCGGCTTCCCGGCGAGGAGCGTCTCGCCGTCACGAACCCAGTCATTGGCGTCTTGCTCGTTTCCTGCCGAAACGGCGAGCCGTCCGAGCTCTAGCCCGCGGTTTGCCGCAGCGCGCGAACCAGCCGCGTCACCCGTCGCCAGCAGCGCCTCGGAGAGAGCGAGCTGGTTCGGCGCGTAGTCTGGGAAGAGTGCCACCGCTTGCCGCGCAGCTTTTAGACCAGCGTCCGAATCACCCGGGCCGAGCGGCCAACCCGGCGCCCGCACGAGCACGAGTGCCAGTACCCGAGCTGCTCCGGCGTTATCCTGCCGGGGGTCGTGGCCGTTCGCGCGCTTGAGAAGCTCCACCATCAGAGGAAGCCCCTGGGTGGCCGTGGAGTGCCGCTCCCGCGCCTGGACGCCAAGCGCCAGCGCCAGTGCGTAGTCACAAAGCGGCGACTCGGGCGCGACCTGTTCGCAGCGCTGGCCGGCCGCGACGGCTTTCTCGGTGAGGGCACGCCGCGCATCCCCGGACGGCTCGTGTTGTGTTTGACGAGCAGCCGCGCGTGCCTCCGCCGCAAGCGCCGCGGCGTCTTCCGGCGTAGCACTGGTCGGTGTCGCCGGTAGAGGTGGCAGGGGCGCTGCGCAGGCAGCGGCGCAGAGCGACAGGACGAGGAGCCGCCCTCTCACTTCGAAGGTCTCACTAGCTTGCGCACCGTTTCGAGCGCGGCCGCGTCAACCGAGGTGAAGCGCACCATCCGGATGCCGTCCAGAGCCGCGCTTCCGGCTGGGTCCGCGGGGAGGGCCAACAGTGCCTTCTCCAACACCGTCCACCGTGTTGCCGCAAGCCGCGCGCCCACCTGGGTGACGAAGGCCGCTGGCAGCGGCTCGGAGCGAGCCAGCACGTCCAACTCGGCGGCGAAGGGTAGCGTGGGCAATGCATTCCCTTGAGCCCCGTCGAGAAGCACCGCCACATCGTCTCCCTTGACAACGCGGCGCAGCGCCGAGAGCACTTGAGCCGACTCCACCACCTGGGTGGTTTCGGGCAGCCGCCACGCTGCGCCGAGTACGGAGCGCACAAACCCCGGCGAATACCCAGCGATGGAGACGACTGTCATTCCGGCCAGGTCAGCTGCCTTAGTAAAGCGCCCCTTCTTAGCCACCAGCGTCCAACGCTCGGTCGGTCCAAGTCCCTTCTGCTCCACCACCAGACGCGGCGTCAGGGCGAGCGCGGCGCCGTGCTGCACGTAGAATGGGAGCGGCACCAGGGCCACTGATGCTTGGTGGATGCGGGCGAGTCCTTCCTTCTCCGACGGGACATAGGCGGCCACCACCTGACCCGGCGGCCAGCCAGCCACTTTCGTCACTGCCGCGGCGAAAGCGTCCATCGAGGACTGAGCTTCCTCGGTCGTTCCCGGGTAACCCGGGGCGCAGGCGACAAAATTCACCGGCGGGTCCGCGGCAGCCTCCACGGGAGGTACCGCGAAGATTGCGGCCAGGGCGAGGGTCGCTATGCGCATGGTCAGAGTTTACCCCGTGCTACCGTCTGCCGGGCGTGGCTTCCCGATCCCGCCTCGAGACCATCTTCGCCCGGATCGTGGCACTGCGTGTCCCGATTTTGGTCCTCTACGCGCTGTTGGTGCCGGCAGCGGCCCTCCTCGCGATGCGCATTCCCTCGGAGGGAGCCATCAACGGGTTGGTCATGCGCAACGACCCAGACTGGCTGGCGACGCGCGACTTCCAGAAGGTTTTTCCCGAGGGGCAATTCGTGCTGTTGCTTCTCGAATCGGCAGATCCCTTCCAACCAGCAGCGCTGGCCGACGCCGACGCGTTGGCGGCGGCGCTGGCGAAGGTGCCCGAGGTCACGGTGGTTTCCGTCCTCGACACCTGGCGTCGAGTCCACCCCGACTTCGCTGCGACGACAGAGGGGGCAGAGGCGTTGCGCCGTTTCGCCGCCGGCACGAAGCTCTTGCGAAAGCAGGGGCTCGTTGGCGACCGCTTCCTCGGCCTGGTGGTGGGTTTTCCCTCCAAGGGTGCGAAGGCGCGCGATGCATCGCTTGGCGCCATCGACCGAGCGGTGGCCACCACCCACTTCGCTGCCGTGACCCGGGTTCGCAAAGTGGGCGCCCCCTACGTAGAATCATGGATTGAGCGGGAGTCGGCACAAGCGTCCGTCCGTTGGTTTCCCGTCTTTGGTTTGCTGGTGGTGGGCCTGGCGCTATTCCTCTACCGTTCGGTCCGCACGCTACTCGCCATTCTGCTCGCCCTTGGAACCGCAGTGGCGCTGCCGATGGGGGCGGGAAAGCTCCTTGGCTTCTCTTTCACCGTCGTCTCCGCGGTGGTGCCGCTCACCATCATGGTCACCGCGCTCGCATCCCTCGTCTACCTCCAGTCCCGTTTCGTGGACCAACCGCCAGGGGTGCCCGTCGACGAGCACCAGCTCCATGCCCTAGCCAACAAGTTTCTGCCGGTGACTGCCTCCAGCCTTGCGGCGGTGCTGGGGTTCGCAGCCCTGGTGGTCTCGCGCATCCGTCCCATCCGGGAAATGGGGCTCTGGACGTCAACCGGCATTGCCATCGCCTGGGTGGTGGCCTTCACACTTTTCCCCGCGCTCCAGAAGGCGTTGCGGACGCCAACCGGCCGCACCGTCCCCATTCGCTCGGCGCTCTACGACAAGCTGGCAGAGGCCTTACCCGGCTTCACCTTTCGCTGGCGCTGGCCGCTCGTTGTCGGCGCTTTGGCAATTTCAGCCGCCGGGCTGGTCGCACTCTTTGGCATCCCAGGGCGCGTCCCGCCCATGCGCCTCGGGGTCGATTCGCTCGACTACGTCGATCCTAACCTGGACATCTACAAGGACATGGTCTTCTTCCGGGACCACGTCTCTGGGCTC
This sequence comes from uncultured delta proteobacterium, assembly GCA_963745475.1. Classification (GTDB taxonomy): domain Bacteria; phylum Myxococcota; class Myxococcia; order Myxococcales; family Myxococcaceae; genus JADGRA01. The sequence goes on along the minus strand of CAVUXN010000008.1, from coordinate 85,791 downwards.
AACGCCGTCCGTGTTTGGGTGAAGACTCCTCCCGGGGCCGTCGTCGAGCCGGAAGTGCTTCGGGGGCTCGACCGACTGACCACCGCGGTGGAGGCCCTGCCCGAGGTGTCCTCGGTGGTGGGGCCAACCACTTTTCTACGGATGCGTCGCGCCCTGGCGGGCCAGAGCGAGGAGTTGCCGCAGGACGCTGCCTCCTTCGCCCGGCTGGCCAGCGACGTGGAGCAACTCCTTCTCAGCCAACCCGAGCTGCGCGGCTTCATCGACGTGGGAACGCTTTCCAACGCCCAGCTCACGGTACTGCTCGCCCGGGGCACAGAAGCCGACTACCAGGCGCTCACCCGCGACCTGGAACGGGCCTGGAATGGCACCGTCGGGGGCGACCCCGCATTCCAGGGTGCGAGCATGCAAGTGGTGGGCGAGTCCATCCTTCAGGCCAAGGTAGGCGCCAGTCTGGTGCCGACGCTGACCGAGAGCTTCAGTCTCACCGCAGTGCTTATTTTTGCCGCATTCCTCGTGGTCTTCCGGAGCGCCTCGGCACGATTGATGGCGATGATCCCGTCCGTCTTCGCCATCCTCGGTACTTTCCTCGGAATGCGTCTTCTCGGAGGCTCACTCAACGTGGCCACCATCCTCATCGCCACGACGGTGCTAGGGACGACAGAGAATGATCAGATCCATTTCTTCTACCATTTGCACGAAGGAGAGGGCGCAGATGGGCTGGACGGGGCGATGCGCCACGCACTGCGCGTCTCCGGTCGGGCGATTCTTTTTGCGACCCTCATTAACGCCGCCGGCTTTCTCGGGCTGGCCTTCTCCCGATTTCCACCGCTGCGCCAGTTCGGCCTGGTCACCTCCGCCGCCTTCATCCTGGCGATGGTCGCCGACTTTACGGCGCTGCTTGGCTCGCTGTGGTTGGTGCGCCGAGAGCGGCCACTCCACTAGTGGAGCGCGCGGGACGGGCGATGTGCTGGTAGATGGCCTCGAGCTTGGCGACTGAGGCCTCGAGCCTGAGGCCTTGCGAGGCGGCGAGGCTCGCTTGGCGCGCCCGAACCAACTGCTCTGGATGTTCCACCAGTTGGTCAATCTTACGCGCCAGCTGGGCGGCGTCCCCGGACGGGAAGCGGAACTCGTCGCTGATGGCCAGGGTACTGGCGGCGCTCCTCGGTGCCTCGGCCACCAGCGTGGGGAGACCGGTGCCGAGCGCCTCCAAGAGTGCCATTCCCTCCAACTCGACCTCGGCGGCGTGGACGAGCAAGTCCGCTGAGCGCATCAACCCTGGCATCTGGTCCTCCGGGATGACACGAAACTCTGCTGGAACCGGCAGAGTGGCGGCCAGCCGCCGCAACCGCTCCTCCTCTGGCCCCTGTCCGCAGAGCAACAGCTGAATGCGGGAGGCGTTTCGTGAAAGCCGCACTGCCTCGATGATGGTGTCCAAACGCTTTTCGGTCGCCAACCGCGAGACGGCCAACACCAGAAAGCGGAGGTGCGCCTCGCGCTCATCCGGACCGGGGCGGAACTGCGGCGGAATGCCGTTGGAGATGACGTCGGCGGGCACCGTCAATCCATGGCGTCGCAGCTCGCTCAGCCCGAAGCTTGTGGGGACGACCACGTGGTTGGCACGTCCGTAAAGCTTCGAGATGAAAAAGCGCCAAGTCCAGTCCATCACCCGCTCGGAGCGCACACCCACATTGTGAAAGATGTTTTCCGGCAGGACGTGCGAGGCCGCCACCACTGGCGTTTCCAGCTCACGCGCCAACGCGGTAGCGCGAATACCGAGCCAGAAGGGAAACTGGACATGCACCACGTCCACTCGGCGCAGGATCGGCTCAAGCTTCGCACGCGACGGCCACGCAAAAATGAAGCCCATTTCCCGCATCACCCGGCCAAAGGGCGGGATGGTAAAGCGCGGGAGCCCGACCAACCCCTCCCCGCTCGGCCCTCCGGCGATGACCGTGACCTCGTGGCGCTCCCTCAGCGCAGCCACAAAGCGCCTCGCAGAGATGACGCCTCCCGTCTTCACGCCGTCGAACATGTCGGTGACGTAGGCGATGTGGAGACGACGTTGGGCGGGCATCGCGGCGGACTATAGCGTTCGAGACAGCGAGACCGCTGCAGACTTCAGAGGGTCCGGGTTGGGGAAAGGGTTGCAATGGGGCGGGCAGGTGGGGGGCATCACCGAGGCGGCGAAGGCTATTTGCAATGACGACGGGTTGCATGGCCTCCGGCTCTGTGCTCGCGTCGGGAGGTGCGTCTTCCTTCCTTCGCATCGACCGTCGCGTGCCTGTTTGTCGTCGCGTCCGGTGTGGCACTCGGGAGCGACGGGGTTGTCTTCACCGGCGGCACCGGCGTTTCGGAGGAAGCCATCGAGAGGGCTCGCTACGTCGTGGAGCAGATGCTTTCCAACGCACCTCAAGTGCGGGACAGCATGGGCGCCATTGGCTTCAAGGTGGAGGTCATCGGAAGGGACCAGGTCCTCAGTGATTTGCCGGACTATGCCGCGCTCAAAGGCAAGAAGACTCGGGACGGTCGGTACTTCGACACCGGAACACGAGGCGTCGGGGACAAGGTGAAGTGCTCGGTGGGAGAGGAAAACCTCCTCTGCTTTGCCAAACAGCCGTACCGGCAGGAGGACGTTCTTGTTCACGAATTCTCACACAGCATCCATCGTCACCTGCCCGCCCAGTTGGCTGGCGCCATCGAGGCCGCGTACGCGGAGGCGATGAAAGAAGGGCTTTACCCCAAGGACATCTACATGGCGCGGGATTCAGGCGAGTACTGGGCCGAGGGAACTCAGGCCTGGTTCGGTGTCACCCTGCGCACGGACGTCAATGCCGGAGTCAATACACGGCAGAAGCTCGAGGAACACGACCCTCGGTTGGCGGCGATTCTCGAGAAAGTCTACGGCTCGACATCCATTGCCCACTATAAGGACTGCAAGTACTAACCCGGAACCGTGCCTGAGCACGGCTTCGTGCAACCGAAGGGGGAGTCCGTGCACCGAGCGCTCGTCGTTGTCGTGACCCTGCTGACAGTAGGCTCAACCGTCGCTTCCGAAAAAACGGATGTGATGACGTCGGTGAATCAGTTTATCGACGGTTTCAACAAAAACGACGTGAAGACAGCGCTCGCGGCCTGTGCATCACCGGCCTTCATCATCGATGAATTCCCGCCCTACTCATGGCAAGGACCGACCGCGTGCTCTGACTGGGCGAACGACTTCGACGCCTTTGCCAAGAACAGCAAGATTACCGAGCCAGGCGTCAAGCTCGGGAAGCCCCGGCACGTCGACATCACTGGCGACCGTGCCTACGTCGTCCTTCCCGCGACCTTCAACTTCAAGCAAAACGGGAAGCCCATCTCGGAGGGCGGTTCGACCTTCACCGTCGCGCTGCAGAAGGCACCCGCCGGTTGGCAGATCACCGCATGGGCCTGGTCCAAGCACTGAGGCTCTCAGCTCGGGGTCGCCAGCAAACCGTTCGTGCTATCGCCTTCGAGCGTGCCCATGGAACCGCCCGTCGCCGCGGCGAGCCAACGCGACCTTGGACTGACGCGGGCCATTGGCCCCTGGGCTCTGGCAGCAAGCATCGTCAACGTCGTCGTGGGCGCCGGAATTTTTGCCGTGCCCGCGGCGCTGGCCGCCAACGTCGGCCCCTACGCACCCTTGGCATTTCTCGTCTGCGCGGGGGTCATCACGTCGGTCGCGATTTGCTTCGCGGAGGGCGGAAGTCGACTTCCAACGAGCGGCGGAGCGTATGGCTACGTGAATGCCGCCTTTGGACCTTTCACCGGCTACGTGGCCGGCACGACGCTGTGGTTTAGCAACACCCTGGCCTGCGGTGGCATCGCAGCCGCCCTCGCCGACCTGGCGGGGAGCCTCTTCCCGCCACCGATGAGGTCCTTCGTTCATGTAGCGGCCATTCTCGGCGTCGTCGGTGGGATGGCCCTCGTCAATCTCGGTGGCGTGGCGCGCGGCACGCGGCTGGTGACCGCCGCTACCGTGCTCAAGCTGATTCCGCTGGGCGTCTTTGTCATCGCCGGCGCAGGGGCCATTCAACGCGCCAATTTCACGCCCGTCGGTCGGCCGGACGGCGAAAACCTCGGGCGGGCACTCATTCTCGCTCTCTTTACCTTCACCGGCATGGAGACACCGCTCAGCGCGAGCGGAGAGGTGGCGCAGCCGGCCCGGACCATTCCACGCGCCTTGGCCATTTCAATTGCCTTCGTCACTGCGCTCTACGTCGCCATTCAGGTCATCGCACAGGGCATTCTCGGGCCATCGTTGGCGCATTCAGACGCGCCACTGGCCGATGCCATGGCGCGCCTCAGTCCGGCGCTCCGCCTGTTGATGCTGGCCGGTGCCGCGGTGTCCATGTTCGGCTGGATTGGCAGCGACATGCTCGGGACGCCGCGCGTGCTCTTCGCATTCGCACGGGACGGGCTTCTGCCGCGTCCACTGGGACGCATCCACGCCACGACCTCCGCACCGCATGTCGCCATTCTCTCGTACGCCACGCTGGTCATCGTCCTTGCATTGACGGGAACCTTCGCGGAACTCGCTGTACTCTCAACGCTCTGCATCGCCGTCCTCTACAGCGCCGCCTGTGCCGCGGCCTTCTGGCTGGCGCGCGCGCGCGTCGCTCTGGCCGGCCCACCGCTCAACTTTCGTTGGCTCGGAGCCGCGGCGGGAATGGCCATTTCCAGCATGGTGGTGCTCGTCGCCTTGGCGTCGCGCGCAGAAATATTCGGCCTCTTGGCGGTGCTCTGTCTGAGCGCGGCTGCGTACCTGCTTCAAACTCGACTTGGGCGCCGACCGGCGTGAGGCCTCGTGGGCACGGCGCCTCGCCTCGAGGCCCGCTCGAAAAACAAGTCCGGTGAGGTACGCGCTCTCGTCGCCTGGGACGTGCCCGCCGCGGCAATTGGCCGTTTCCCGCACCTCTCGAGTTACGAGTAGCCTTGAGGCATGCGGATAACCAACCGCGCCCTGGCTCAGGCGCTCTTGCGGTGGACGTTGGGCGTCAACCTCCTGGGTCACGGGCTCAACCGCCTCGGCCACCCAGTCGGATTCGCCGAAGGGATGGCCAACGAATTCGCGCACACCTTCCTGCCGCGTTTTGCGGTGCTGGCCTTTGCTTTCGTCATCCCGTTTCTCGAGCCGCTCCTCGGTTTGCTTTTACTCAGCGGGTTTTTCGTGCGCTGGGCGCTCGTGGCAGGCGCGCTTCTCATGGTGGCGCTCAGCTTTGGGACAGCACTCCTCGGGCATTGGGAGGTGCTCACCCAGCAACTCGTCTACGGTGTGGTGTACTTCCTGCTCCTGACCGGCCTCGAGCAGGACAGCCTCCGCGTCACCACTCGGGACGAGTCCCCGGTGCACGGATGAGGCTCTGGGGGGAGCCGAGAAGAGAAGAGGGAGCACCATGAAGGCTGTCGTTCGTCTCCTCGCCTCTGTCCTTGCCCTGTCCGGCTGTACACGCAGCGGGCCGCCTGGCGTCCCCACGCCGCCCGTTCCCCCGGTAAGCTTCAGCGGCGTCTGGGCGGGAGACGCAGGCCCCAACCTGGCAGCGCTCAAATTCGGAGCGAAGATTGAGATTCAGGAGGACGGGGGCTCCATCTCCGGCGAATTCTTCAACGAGGACCCAGAGCGGCCCGGCGTCTACCTGCCGACGGGCGCCATTCACGGGACACGCGACGGAGGCACCCTCTTTCTCACCACCGGCGCGGCGGTCGACATGGGCGACGCCGGAATGCTTGGGCCGCAGTTCCTCATCCTCAGCTACGACGGGCGGAGGCTGGTGGGCCTACGCCGACTGCAGCTCCCCGGCCGGCCGGTGGTGAACGAGTACCTCGTCCTTCAGCGCTGAAGGAGGCGTCAGCCGCCCTTCCGGGGTGTGCCGGAGTCAGGCGCGCCGTCGAAGAAGCGCACCTCCCCCGTCTCGAGCTCATACTCAGCGCCAACTACCGCCACTCGGCCGGAGACGACGTACTCCTCGAGGAGGCGGCTCCCGTGGCGGAGATGGTCCGCAGAGGCCCGCACGTTGGCCCGCACCGCCGCCCGCAGCACAGCGTCCCGGTCGCCCGGGCGCACCAGAGACTCAATGTGCGGCGCGATGCGGTCGGTGATGGCCCGGATGTTGTTCGACTCTGGGCCAAGGCCGGTTTCCAGGGCTTTCACCGTGGCCGCGATGGCGCCGCAGCGCGTGTGGCCCATGACCACCACCAGCCGCGAACCGAATTGCGCCGCGGCGAACTCGATGGAGCCCACCACCGAGGGGGCGACAATATTGCCGGCGATTCGGACCACGAAGAGGTCACCGAAGCCCTCGTCGAAGAGAATCTCCACCGGGGTGCGCGAATCCGAGCACCCGAGGATGATGGCGAAGGGACGCTGCGCGTCGGTCGCCAGGTGGGGGCTCCAGGCGCGGGCCGCCGAGCGCCCACTGGCCTCTCGGAAGCGCCGGTTGCCGTCGATGAGGCGCTGGAGCGCCTCCTCCGGCGACGGCGAGCTCGGCTCGGTACTCTGGGCCATGGTCCCTCGGGCCTATAGCACGGCGCGAAAGCCGCGGAGCCCTCCGAGCTGAAGTGAGGCCTCTCCCTGGGTTAGGTTTCGGCGCCATGTTCGACGTCCCGACACTGCTCAGCTACCTCGCGGCCGCAACGCTCCTGGTCATCGCCCCGGGCCCGAACCAGATGCTGGTCCTGGCGCGGTCCGTGTCCGGGGGCCGCTCGGTGGGCGTGGCCACGGCCCTCGGCCTCGGGCTGGGCAGTTTCGTCCACACGCTGGCCGCCGCGTTTGGGCTGTCGCAACTGGTGGCGCGGTCCGCCAGCCTCTATGCCGTCCTGCAGTACTTGGGCGCGGCCTACCTCGTCTTCCTGGGGGTGAAGGCCTTCCGAACCAGGGCTGAGGTGCCCGTCGCTCCCACGCCTCTGGGCCGCCTCGGCACTCAGCGGGCTGTCGCGCGAGGGGCGATGACGGGCATCCTCAACCCGAAGGTGGCGCTCTTCTTCATCGCCTTCTTGCCACAATTCGTCCGGCCCGAACGCGGGCACGTCATGCTGCAATTCAGCGTGCTCGGGCTCCTCTTCTGCCTCCTCGCCGTCCTCGGAGACACGACGGTGGCCCTGGCGGCAGGAAGCATCTCGCAGACATTTCGCCGTCACCCGGGCTGGGCGGCCTGGCGTGAGCGCGCACTCGGGGCCGTCCTGGTGGCCCTGGGCTTACGGCTCGCCTTCGCAAGGCGCGCCTAGTCGTTCCGCAGCGCGTCTGCCCTTCTCTTGTTGCCCACGCTTGTCCCCCCCCGGTGGGAAGGGGACGCGCGGTCCACAACGCCCCACGGAATGTGTCCCGGGCATTGGCCCCGCGTCGGGGTGTGCCTTGACAGCGCTGGCCGAGGCGACGAAAAGAAAAAACTTCGATGAAGCTCGCAAGCTTACGGGACGGCACGCGCGACGGCGCCTTGGTGGTCATTCGTCCCGACGGGCGCGCCTTCGCTCCCGCCCGCGAGGTGGCCCGCACCCTCCAGGCCGCCCTCGACAGCTGGGGTACGAGCGCTCCGAAACTGCGGGCTCTCGCTTCGGCCCTGGCCTCCGGCTCCTTGCGAGGCGAGCCACTGGAGGTGGGCCAGCTGGGAGCGCCCTTGCCCCGCGCCTACGAGTGGGTGGACGGCTCGGCGTTTCTCAACCATGTCCGGCTGGTGCGCAAGGCCCGCGGTGCGGAGGTGCCAGCAACGCTGGAGACGGACCCGCTGGTTTACCAAGGCGGCTCGGGCGTCCTGCTCGCCCCCAGGGACGACTTGGTTCTCGTCGATGCAAGCTGGGGCATGGACTTCGAGTCCGAGGTGTGTGCAGTGCTGGACGACGTCCCGTTGGGGACGCGCGCGGCTTCGGCCGCCGAGCACGTCTGCCTCCTCATGCTGTGCAACGACGTCTCGCTCCGAAATCTCATCCCTGCCGAGCTGGCCAAAAGCTTTGGCTTCTTCCAGAGCAAGCCGGCCACGGCCTTCAGCCCCTTCGCGATTACGCCGGACGAGCTGGGCGGAGCCTGGCGGGACGGCCGGGTGCACCTTCGTCTCAAGACGTGGCTCAACGGTACGCTGGTGGGAGACACCGAAGCCGGTCCGGAGATGCACTTCAGCTTCTTTCAGCTCTTGGAGCACATTGCCAAGACTCGGGGCTTCACCGCCGGGACTATTCTGGGCTCGGGGACAGTGAGCAACGCCGACCGCACCCGCGGAGTCTCCTGTCTCGCTGAGCAACGGATGGTGGAAACCATCGAGGGCGGAAGCCCCAAGACGCCCTTCCTCAAGCCCGGGGACTTCGTGGAAATCGACATGGTGGACGGGGCGGGACAGAGCCTCTTTGGCCGAATTGCCCAGCGGGTGGTGGCGCGATGAAGCTCTACGGCTATTGGCGAAGCTCCTGCAGCTGGCGGGTGCGGATCGGCCTCAACTGGAAGGGCCAGGCCTTTACGTACATGCCAGTGCACCTCCTCAAGGACGGCGGGCAGCAGAAGGGCGAGGCCTTCACCAGCCTCAACCCCATGCAAAGCGTCCCGCTTTTGGAAGTTGAGGATGAGGGCCGGGTTTTCCGCCTCGCCCAGTCGATGGCCATTCTCGAGTACTTGGAAGAACGCTGGCCCGAGCCGCCACTTCTGCCTAAGGACCGCGTGGCGCGGGCCCGGGTGCGCCATGCGGCCGAGATTGTGAATTCTGGCATACAGCCCTTTCAAAACACTTCGGTGCAGAAGCGGGTGAAGCACGAGCTCCACGGGGACGAGAAGGCCTGGGCACGCCACTTCATCGCCCACGGCCTTGGAGCGCTGGAGGCCCTCCTCAAGGAGACGGCCGGCCGCTACTCGGTGGGAGACAGCGTGACGCTGGCCGACTGCTTCCTCGTCCCCCAGCTCTTCCACGCCCGCCGCTACGAGGTGGACGTCACGCCCTTCCCCACATTGACGCGCGTCGAGGAGGCCTGCAATGCGCTGAGTGCGTTTCAGGCCGCGCATGCCGACCGGCAACCCGACGCCGAACCCTGACACAAAGACGAAGGAAACCACCCATGCCCAAGCTCGAGTCCCTAGGAATCCTCGGCATCGAAGCCGCCCACTGGTACGTGCGCGACTTGGAGCGGAGCCGGCGCTTTTACGTCGAGGGCATGGACTTTGCGGAGCTGGGGGGAAGTGACCCCGAGCTCACCGCCAAGGGCCGACAAAAGAGCGCCGTCTTTGCCGCCGGCGATGTGACCCTCATCGTCAGCCAGCCGGAAGGCGAGGGAGGCCGCGCTTGGCGGTGGCTCAAGAAACATCCCGACGGAGTGGGGACGCTGTGGTTCCGGGTGAAGGACGTGGAGAAGACGTTCAAGCTCCTCGAGCGGCGGGGAGCCACCCTCATCGACGACATCCAGCGCGCAACCGACGAGCACGGAGGAAAGCTGGCCAGCTTCTCCATCACCACACCCTTCGGCGACAGCACGTTTCGTTTCGTACAACGGGACGGCTACCGGGCGCTCTACCCGGGCATGGTGTTTCACCCGCAGCCCCTGGGAGGGAAGAACCGCCACGGGCTCACCCACATCGACCACGTCACCTCCAACTTTCAGACGCTGCTCCCGGCCATTCTCTGGATGGAGAACGTCCTCGGCCTCGAGCAGTTCTGGAAGATTGAGTTCCACACCGGCGACTCGCAGGAACGCTTCGAGCAGGGCTCGGGGCTCCGTAGCACCGTCATGTGGGACCCGGAATCCACGGTGAAGTTCGCCAACAACGAGCCGAGCCGGCCAAACTTCAAGGCCTCCCAAATCAATCTCTTCCACGAGGACAACCAGGGGGACGGCATCCAGCACCTGGCGCTGGCGGTCAGGGACATCCTCCCGGCGGTGGAAGGCCTGCGCGCCACCCAGCGGGTGGACTTCATGGACACCCCGGACAGCTACTACGACAACCTCGCCAAGCGCATCGAGGTGCTCAACATCCGCCGCATCGACGAGAAGCCGGAGGACTTGCGGAGGCTGCGCATCCTCATCGACGGCGCCGAGGAGCACAGCTACCTCTTGCAGATTTTCATGAAGGACGCGGCCAGCCTCTACAAGGAGACGGGCGCCGGTCCCTTCTTCTACGAGCTCATCCAACGAAAGGGTGACCCCGGCTTCGGTGCGGGCAACTTCCGCTCGCTCTTCGAGAGCATCGAACGCGAGCAGCGGTCCCAAGGGAGGGTTTGAGGGCCATGCTCGAACGCCGCGTCGTGGGGACGGTCCCCGCCAAGCACCACATTCAGCTGCGCGGCCCGGGCGGCGAGCTTCGCTACGAGGAGTGCTTCACCCAGGAAGGCTTCGAGGGGCCGTACACCATCGGCTACCACCTCCGCCCCCCCCATACCCAAACCCTGGCGGAGCTGAAGGCGGGCTGGACGCTTCCCGTGGCCACTCCCGAGCGTCGGCTCGCCAAGAGGCACTACAAGACGCAAGACATGAAGCACTCGGGCGGCCCGGCCGTCAACGGGCGCACCCCACTGCTTTTCAACGCAGACGTCACGCTGGGGATGGTGTTTCCCTCCACGGCGGACCCGGTGTACGTCGCCAACGCCGATGGCGACGAGCTCTTCTTCGTCCACCAGGGCGGCGGAACGCTGCGCACGGCGTTTGGTGACTTGCGCTTCCAGAAGGACGACTACGTCTTCGTCCCGCGGGGGATGACGCACCGTTTCCTCCCCGACGAGGGCGTGGACCAGGAGTGGTTGTGGATGGAGCTCAACGGCGGCATGCACCTGCCGCGTCAATGGCGAAATGAGAACGGGCAACTCCGGATGGATGCGCCCTACAGCCACCGAGACTTCCGTCACACGGAATTCAAAGGCCCGGTGGAGGAGCACCTCCGGGACTTGTTGGTGAAGCGGAATGGGGCCTTTCACGGCTTCCGCTACGCGCACTCGCCTCTGGACTTGGTGGGCTGGGACGGCACCGTCTACCCCTTTGCCTTTCCCATCCTCAATTTCCAGCCTCGGGCGGGCCTGGTCCACCTGCCTCCCACCTGGCATGGCACCTTCGCAGCGCGTGGCGCGCTCATCTGCAGCTTCGTCCCGCGGGTGCTGGACTTTCACCCGCAGGCCATTCCCTGTCCCTACCCCCACAGCTCCATCGACTGCGACGAGTTTATTTTCTACGTCCGGGGCAACTTCACCAGCCGCCGCGGCGTCGGCCCAAGCAGCGTCAGCCACCATCCGGCGGGCGTTGGGCATGGGCCGCACCCCGGCGCGTATGAGGGCAGCATCGGCGCCACTCGGACAGACGAGCTGGCCGTCATGCTGGACACGGCGCTTCCGTTGAAGGCCACCGCCGCCGCCCTGGCCGTGGAAGACGCGGGCTACCAGGCGAGCTTCATCCCGGCGAGCCAGTAGCGGCCGCCGCCCAGCCGAAGCGCTTGACTGTACACGCGTTCAGGTTCAGGCTCGCGCGGGCCATGGCCAAGCCCCGCCCCTGGTCCAATCCCCCCAACCCCTACCTCTCCACGGCGCTCGAGTACGTGGGGGAAATTCCACGGGCGCGGGTGCGCGTCCACGAGGACGCCTCGCGCAGCATTCTCGCGCGCAATGACAGCCCGGACGTTGGCTTCACCTTTAGCGTCAACCCCTACCGCGGTTGCATGCACGGCTGCGCGTACTGCTACGCGCGCCCGGGCCATGAGTACCTCGGCTTCGGGGCGGGGACGGACTTCGAGACGCAGGTGGTGGTGAAGCGCGAAGCGGCGTCGCTGCTGCGCGAGGCCTTCTACAAGCCCTCCTGGAAGGGGGACTTGGTGGCCTTTAGCGGCGTGACGGACTGCTACCAGCCCCTGGAGGCCTCGCTGCGCATCACCCGTGCTTGTCTTGAGGTGTGCGCCGAGTTTCAAAACCCGGTGGCGATTATTACCAAGTCCCCCATCATCGAGCGGGACATCGACGTCCTGCAGGAGCTGCACCGCGTGGCCTCGGTGGGGGTGGGGGTGAGCATCCCCTTCTGGGATGAGACGGTGGCCCGGGCGCTGGAGCCCGGGGTGGCCACACCCAAAAGACGGGTGCAGACGCTGGAGACGCTGGCCAAGGCGGGCATCCCGGTGGGGGTAAGCATCGCGCCCATCATCCCCGGGCTGGACGAGGACGTCCCGCGCATCCTCGCTGCCGCAGCCCAAGCGGGGGCCACGTCCGCCGGCCACGTCCTGCTCCGGTTGCCGGGCTCGGTGGCCCAAGTCTTCGAGGAGCGGCTCCGGGAAGCACTCCCCTTGCGCGCCGAGCGCGTCATGCACCGCATCCGCGAGACACGCGGCGGAAAGCTGTACGACGCACGCTTCGGCGTGCGGGGGCGAGGCGAGGGCGAGTACGCCCGGGCGATTGACCAGCTGTTTGAGAGCACCTCGCGCAAGCTGGGCATCGGCCAGGGCGGCTGGGGGCTCGGCGGGCGCCCGGCCACGTTTCGCCGTCCACCCCGGCCCAAGGCGCAGCTCTCGCTTCTGTAGCCGCCGGCGAGCCGTTGCCCGCGCGCCCGCGGAGTTTGGACGTCAGCCGTTGGCCTTGGCGAAGGCCTCCATGAAGGAGACCAGCGTACGGACGTTGTCCGGCGTCACCGCGTTGTAGGTGCTGACACGAATGCCGCCAGCGCTGCGGTGGCCCTTCAAACCCACCATGCCCGCCTTCTTGGCGTCGGAGACGAATTTGTCCTCGAGCGACTCGGAGCCGAGCCGGAAGACAATATTCATCACGCTGCGCGAGTCCTTCTCCACCGGCGCGCGGTAGAAGCGGCTCAACCGGTCGAGCGTTCCGTACAACAGCTCCGCCTTCTCGCGGTTCCACTTCTCAATCTGCGCGAGGCCGCCAACGCCCTTAATCCAGGCCAGCACGTTGCGCATGAGGTAGATGGCGAAGGTGGGAGGCGTGTTGTACAGCGAGTTGTTCTCGGCTTGGGTGCTGTAGCGGAGAATTTTTGGAATGTCGGTGCGGGCTCGGGACATCAAATCCCGCTCGATGATGACCAACGTCACCCCTGACGGGCCGATGTTTTTTTGAGCGCCGGCATAGATGAGCCCGAATTTCGAGACGTCGATTTTCCGCCAGAGAATGTCGGAGCTCATGTCCGCCACCAGCGGGACCGCGCCAACCTCCGGGAAGGCATGCCACTGCGTCCCGAAGATGGTGTTGTTGGTGGTGAGGTGGACGTAGGCCGCCTTACTGTCCAGCTTCAGCTCGGCCTGCTTGGGGACGCGGGTGTACCGCTTGTCCGGATTGAGGGTGGTGGCGGCGACGCGCGGCGTGCCCAGGAGCTTCGCCTCGTCGAGCGCCTTCTCGCTCCACGTCCCGGTGAGGATGTAGTCCGCCGTCCCGTCCTTCGGAAGAAAGTTCATCGGGACTTGGGCAAACTGCAGCGAGGCCCCGCCTTGCAGAAACAGAATTTGGTGCGTCGGCGGGACGCCGAGCATCTCCGTCAGCAAGGCGATGGCCTCGTCGTGGACGGCCTCGTACTCCTTGCCCCGGTGGCTGTGCTCGAGGATGGACATGCCCGAGCCCTGAAAGTCGACGAATTCGTCGCGCGCGCGCTCCAGTGCCGGCAGCGGTAGGCCCGCGGGTCCTGCGTTGAAATTGATGAGGCGCATGGGGGGCCTTCTACCAGGGTCGGCCCCGCTGGGGGGAGCACAGTCGCTCCGCCCCAAACGACAAGCTCCCCCACCGCGGGTGGGGGAGCGCACGCCCAGGGACGCGGGCCAGGGCCCGCGCGCCCCCGACGGCGTACCGACTATTTCTGCTGCTGAATGACGGGCATGGCCGACGGCGCGGGGCCGAGGCCAATCTCGATGCGGCGGTTCTGCGCCCGGTGCTCCGGGGTGTCGTTGGGCACGGTGGGCTGGAACTTGCCGAAGCCGGTGGCCGCAAGCTGGGCGCCGGGGATGCCAGTGGACTCGAAGTAGTGCACCACCGAGAGGGCCCGGGCGGTGGAAAGCTCCCAGTTGGACGGGAACTGCGCCGTCTTGATGGGGACGTCGTCGGTGAAGCCGCCCACGCGGAACACTTTGTCGTGAATGCCCTTGAGCACGTCGGCCACTCTCTTCAACTGGGCCAACCCGTCCTTGTGCAGCTTGGCGGAGCCTGACGGGAAGAGCAGCTTCTCGGGAAGCCGCACTGTCACCAGGCCTGCCAGCTCGGTGACTTGAATTTTGCCTGCGGCGGTGTCCACGGCCAGGGCGGCATTCATCGCCTGAAGGTCCGCGTTGGCCTGGCTCGTGCTCTGCGCATTCGCAGCGGCGGCGGCATTCGCCTGCTGCAGCGAGGCCACCTGGGCGTTGAGCGCGTCAATTTTCGCGTTGGCCGCGGCCAGCGCTGCCGCCTGGTCATCCGCCGTCTTCTTGTACTTGGCCGCATCCGCTTGGGCCGCCTTGTACTGCTCTTCAGAGACTCCGCCGCAACCGGCCAGGGCAAGACCCAGCGCCATGGCGGACCACTTGATGCTGTTCTGCATGTGTTGACTCCCCTTTTCGCTTGGAAGACGCCTCGTGTTGCGGGGCGACGTCTACCGCACCTCGCGGGGTGAAGCGACCCCTCCTGTCCAATGAGGCAGGTGCCTCAGCGACGGAACCCACCGCCGCCGCGGAAGCCGCCCCACCCGCCTCCGCCACCGCCACCGCCTCCGCGACTCCAGCCGCCACCGCCCCAACCGCCGCCTCCTCCGCCACCCCACCCACCGCTGGAGCGGCTTTCGCCCCCACCCCAGCTGCCGCTGCTACTGCCCCAGCTGCGCCCATTCTGACTGGCTCCGCCGCCCCAGCTACCGCCCCAGGAGGAGCTCGCCGCGCGACTGTCTCCCATTTGACGCGCCTGAGAAGAGGCCTGGAAGGAGGAGCCCGCAGCCGGCTTCTCCACGTTGCTCCAGCTTCCGTTGGCATTCTGCTTCTGCGCCTGGCCCGTCTGGGCGTTGTAGTTGTAGACGTTGCCGTTGTGGTCCCCGTAGTAGCTGTCACCGGCCTGGGCCACGTGGGTGGTTTGCCCCCCGGCCCCGTCACCGTCCCGTGTCCGAAAGTGCTCGACTGGCCAGCGGCGTTGGTGACCGTGGTCCGGCTGCCCGCGGCGCCGACGCCGGTGCTGGGGTTGTAGGTTGCGCCGCGCGTGTTGTACGCGGAATTCCCGGTGTAGACGTTGTGGACTTGGCTGCTCTGGCCCGCAGACGCCCGCCCGGTGACGGAGTTGTAGGACGTTCCCACCTTGCTGCTCCAGGCGTTGCCCGTCCAAGCGTTGTAGCCCGAGGAGTCCCGGGTGACGGCCGACGTCGCTCCGTACCGGTGGTAGATGTTGCCGGTGGTGGCCGCCCACCCGTGCGGGCCCCAGGCGGCCGCGCCGCCATACGCCCCATACGCCGCACCGTGGTAGGCGTACGGCATGGCACCCCAGTAGGGCGCCGGCGCGTAGCAATAGTGTCCGACGCCCCAGCCGATGGCGAAGCCCACCGCAAACCCGTCCACGGCGTGTAGGTGAGGTTGGCCGCGTAGCCATAGGTGACGGGCGGCGGGTACCAGACGTCCGGCCCGACGTAGGCCACGTAGCTGTAGCCCGTCCCGTAGACGACTAAGCCATTCGGCTCCACCACCACGCCGGTGTAGCCAGGGGTGTAGCCGACGACGACGGTTTCCGGGGTGGCGGCGTAAATTTGGACAAACGTCGTGTAGAAGAGCGGCGCGCTGGGGGGGATGGAGTAGATGACGGGCGGAACGGCGCTGGCCACCGCCCAGGGTCCACTCACGCTGGGCGCCCTGAACCAGACGCCGGTCTGCACCGCGTACCACTCGCTGGGCGACACCATGATGATGGCGTCCGGCGTGTTGAAGACGTACTGCAGCGGCGTGTCTGGAATGGGCTGCAGGACGGGGGCGCCGCTGATGACCGGCTCGAAGGAAACCTTGGAGCGGTAGATGGTGGCCATCTGCGGGACTTGTGCCGAGATGGCCGCTTCCTGAGCCTCCGCAGTCCCGGGAACCGAAGCCAGCACGTTTTCCTTGGGGCTGGTGACGGGAATGAGGCTGAAGTCCCTGGGCAGACTGGAGCCGGGCACGTGCGCCCAAGGCCCGGTGAGGGCCGGGGCACGGAACCAGCGTCCCGTCACCAGCACGTAGTACTGCTGGTCCACCATGTCCTGAAACACGTTGCCGTTGGTGTTCTGGACGTAGAGCAGCTGGGTGCCCTCGAGCGGCGCCCAATTCATCGGCCCCTGGGTGATGATGATTTCCGTTGGCTGAGTCGCCACCACCACCCCCGGCGCGCCATTCACCAGGCTCGGGCGCAGCCCGGTGGTGTCGTCCGCCGGCCCCTGCATGAGGTCGACGACATTCTTTTCGGCCAGCGTCTCCGCCGTCTGAGTGGCGCCCGGAGGAAGGACGGTGGCCACCGTCCAGGGCCCGTTGAGTGAGGGCGCCGTCATGAAGCCATTGAGAACGTGGACGTAGACCGCCCCGCCCGCGGCGCTCAGGACGCAGGCGCGCGTGTTGAGGACGCGGGACAAGGACGTCCCGGACACCGGACGCCACACCGCGTCCCCATGGATGAGCACCAGCACCGTCGCGCTGCTTCTAAAGACAATGCGCGGTGGCTCGTTGAGGACGGGGACGCGGCGCGCGGTGCGCTCGGCGCCCTCGATGCCCACCGCGGCTTCCAGCCGTGCCAGGGACATGGTGGCTGGGCCCTGGGCGACGAGGCTCTGGATGGCCTTCTGGTAGGCGGGGGCCTTCTTCGGGACGGAGGGGAAGGTGGCCTTCAGGACAGTCAGGTTCTCCAAGTGCACCGCCTGCGCCAGCTTGTCGACGATGGTGTTGGCCGAGAGCTCGATGACACCGAAGACTGGGTTTTTGCTGCCCGGCGGCAGCACGGACACCGCCGCGTGGGCCCGGTAGACGTAGTCGTTCCAGCTGTCCACCTGCGGCTGGTAGACGGTGTACTTCGTCCCGTTGAGCTCAGCCGACTTCGGCCACGGGTCAGGCGTCACCGACTCCGGCGGAGGCGGCTCCTCCGCTGGCGCTTCCGCCGGAGTCGCCTGGGCCACCGTGTTGGCCGGAACGCCCTCGGCCGGCGCCACCAGCGGCGCCGTGGGCGGAGTGAAGACCCCCGCTGCCCACTCACTTGATGAGTTTTGGGGCGGAGGGGCTTCGGCGGCCGGCTGCGACGTAGCGCACGAGAGCAGCGGGCTCGTCAGAAGCAGCAAGACGGTTTGGCGACGAAACTTCGAGCGGCGCATGACACTCCTCCGGGCCACCAGCGGAGCACGCCTGCAGAAATTTCGCGCAGACGAGAACGACGGCGGTGCGTCCGTTTATGTCGCGCCCGGTTTCCGGGTCTAGGCCAAAAGTTTGCAGGGTCCGGCAGGGAACAGGCGACGTCCAGGCGGGCCCTCGGGAGCCGGGCACGCGGGCCCAGACGAGGCTCGGCTCGCACGGCGGCCGGGGCCCAGGCGGCGAGGACGCTTCACACCGCGGGCTTGAGCGGGTCGTGCTCGGCGATGAGCCGACTGACCCGCGCATCGTCAATGCGCGCCGTGAGCCGCGTGGACTCATGCATGTCCCTCACCGTCTTGGCCAGGCTGAGGGAGGACCCAATGGTGAAGAGCAGGCCCATGGCCATGAAGCCCTTCACCCAAGCGTCCACCGGGAGGCACCAGATGCCGAGGCTGGTGGCGAAGACGGAGACGAAGAAGGAAATCCAGGACTGCGCGACCCAAGCAGCGCTGTGCGCAGGGGCAAGGTCAGGTTGAAGTCTCGACATGGTTGTCTCCCCAAGGGGCTACGAGGCACGGAAGACACGGAGCACCGGCGCCGGAAAGAGGTGCAAGACGGAAAGCGCGAGGAGCACGCCTCCGTGGACGAGGACCGCCGCCCCGGGAGTGGCAAAGCGGACGACGAGGGCGCTGGTGAGTGCGGCAAAGCCCAGAAGCCAGAGCCAGTACGTCCCGGCGGCCAGGACACCCCCCGCCGAGCCAAGGCCCTGCAGGGTGAAGACGACTCCCAACAGCCCCCAACCGGCCAGCAGGAGGAAGTGGACAGCATTGCGCATGGGTTTCATGGAAGAGCGACTCCCTATCTCGCGCCCAAGGGAACCAACCGGCGCTTGGGAAGAAGACTGCGCCCAACGCATGATGACGTCACCTAACTAATTCAGTCGTCTTTGGTAAGCTAGAGTGCATGACGTCCTTGGACCGGCTCACCGGTTTCTACTGGGTGGCGCGCACCGAGGGCTACGCGCGCGCCGTCCGTTCCTTCCCCTACCCCATCACCGAGCCCGGCATTCACCAGCAGGTGCGGCGGCTGGAAACGGAGCTCGGCGTTCGCCTCTTCGTCCGCGTCGGGAAGGACCGCGTGGTGCCCACCGAGGCCGGCCGGGCCCTGTATGCCTTCGTTGCTCCCTTCTTGGAGCAGCTGCCGGCAGTGGCCGACGCGCTTCGGACGGGCCATTTCGGGGGGACGCTGCGCATCGGCGCCGCCGCGCTTCTGGTGCAGGGGCTTCTTCCGGCCTGGCTCTTGCGCTTGCAGCGGCGCCGCCCGGACATCGACGTGGCCTTGAGCGAGCTCAAGACGCCGGACGTGGAGCTCTTGCGCACCGGTGCGCTGGACCTCCTGGTGGACCACCTGCCGCAAGTCCCTTCGGACATTGAGGCGCGCCCCATCGCCCGCCTGTGGAGCTTCCTCGTCCTGCCCTCCGGCCATCCCCTCGCCGGCCGAAGGCCGCTCTCGGTGCGGGCCCTCCGGGACGTCCCCTTCATCGCCTACAACGCCGACCGCGCCGGCCGGCTGCAGCAGCTGCGCGGGCTGGCGGCGCGCGGCGGCCCGGAACGAGAAACCTACTCCGCGGATTCGGCCGAGTCCCTGTTGGGCTTTGTTGCAGCTGGCTTGGGCTTCTCCATTGTCCCTTGGCTCGACGTCCGCGGCCCGCGGCGGGCCGGCGTGGTGGTGGAGCGGCTGCGCGTCCCCGGCTCGGAGTTTCCGGTGTACGCCGCCTGGCGCGGGGGGCGTGGGCACCCGCTGGTGGACGCGGCCCTGGAAGCCGCTCCCGAGGACGGCCTCAGCCCCCGGGCGTAAGCGGAAGGGCAGACGCCTGCGCGCTGTCCGGCGCCTGTTTCTTGTTGCGGTGGGCCAGCACCAGGAGTGCCGGCTGCGCCAGGCGGGGGACAAGGGCGAGAATGAGGGCGCCGCCGATGACGACAATGGCCAGCGGCCGCTGCGTCTCGGAGCCAATGCCGTGGGAGAGCGCGGCCGGGGTGAGGCCGAGCATGGCCACCGACGTCGTCATGAGCACCGGCCGCAGGCCGCGCTCAGCCGCCAACCGGGCCCCCGCTTCCAGCGCATGGCCGTCTGCCCACAGGCGCTGCGCGTAGGTGACGACAATGAGGGCGTCCTGCACGGCGATGCCAAAAATGGAGATGAAGCCCATGGCCGCGGAGATGGAGAAATTCGTCCCGGTGACGACGAGGGCGAGTATTCCCCCGCTGATGGCCACTGGTATTCCGGCCAGCACAATCAGCGTGTCCGGCAGCGTCTTCACTGAGGTGTAGACGAGAAAGCCGATGACCAGCACCGTGAGCGGGATGATGAACATCAGCCGCCGGTTGGTCTCCTTAAGCTCGGAGATTTCCCCGGCCCACTCGAGGTGGGTGTCATACGGCAGGCGCACCGAGCGTTCGATGGAGTCTCGGGCCTCTTCGATGGTGGAACCGAGGTCCCGTCCCCGCACGCTAAACTTGATGGGGACGTAGCGCTGCTGGTCCTCTCGGTAGACGAGGCTCGCGCCCTCCTCCTCGAAGACTTCCGCCACCTGCCCCAACGGGATGGTGGTGCCGTCCGGCGTGGTGACCGGAATCTCGCGGATGGCGGCGACGTTCGCCCGGTACTCGGGCGCCCAGCGGACGGTGAGGTCGAAGTGCCGCTCGCCCTCGTACACCTGGGTGACAGCCTGGCCTCCGATGGCCGCCTGTACCACCGCATTCACATCCCCGGCGTTGAGCCCGTAGCGCCCAGCGGCTTCTCGGTCCGGAACAATTCGCACCGAGGGCTGCCCCAGGGACCGGAAAATCCCGAGGTCGTGCACCCCGCGCACCTTCTGCATGAGGGCCAGAATCTCCTCGGCCTTCTTCTCGTCGACTTTGATGTCCGGGCCAGTCACCTTGATGGTGTTCTCGCCCTTGACCCCGCTCATCGCCTCCTCGACGTTGTCGGCGATGACTTGGCTGAAGTTGAAGACCACCCCCGGGAAGGCGGCGTGCAGCGCAGCCGACAGCTCGTCCGTCAAACGCTCCTTGCTCACGCCCTTGCGCCACTTGGAGCTCGGCGCCAGCGGGGCGAAGAGCTCGATGTTGTAGAAGCCCACCGGGTCCGTCCCATCGTCCGGTCGTCCGAGCTGGGACACCACCGTTTCGATTTCCGGGCGGGTGCGATTGGCGGCCGTGCACTCACCCTGCTCCGGGCACCCCAGCACCAGGCGCCGCATTCTCCCGACGTGGCGCGCGGACTCCTCGAGGGAAATGGACACCGGCAGCGAAGCCCGAATCCAGAAATTCCCCTCCTCCAGCTTGGGCATGAACTCCCGGCCCAGAAGCGGCGTCAGCGACAGAGCCAGCACCACCGGGACGGCCGCCAGCGCCACCGCCCAGCCCTTGCGCCGGAGGGCGAAGGCGAAGACTGGCCGGTAGCTGCGGTCGAGAAAGTCCATGAGCCAGCTGGTGTGCTCCGGGGTACCAGGTGACTGAGGGGGCACGACGAGGAAGCGCCGGGCCAACACCGGGGTGAGACTCAACGCCAAGCACAGGGCTCCGCCGATGGCGAAGGCATAGGTGTGCGCCATGGGGGAGAAGATGACGCCGGCCACGCCGTTGAGAGTGAAGAGGGGGACGAAGGCCACACCGATGATGAGCGTGGAAAAGAAGAGGGGCGAGCTGATTTCCCCCGCTGCCGCTGCAATTTGAACGCTGCGGTCCCCGGCCGGGTACATGGCCAGCCGGCGGTAGATGTTTTCCACCATGATGACGGTGGACTCGACGACGATGCCGAAGTCCACCGCGCCGAGGCTGATGAGGTTGGCCGGGGTGCCGGTGGCCACCATGCCCACGAAGGCCAGGAGCAGCGCCACCGGGATGTTGATGGCGGTGATGAGCGCCGCACGCACATGCCCGAGGAAGGCCCACAGCACGAGGCTCACCAGCACCATTCCGATGGCCAAATTCTCGAGGACGGTGTGGGTGGTGACACGCACCAGGCTGGTGCGGTCGTAGTAGGTGCGAATCTCCATCCCCGGCGGCAGCAGGTGGAACTTCTGGATTTGTTCCACTCGGTCGCGGATGCCCTCCAGCGTCTTCAGGGACTCTGCCCCGTAGCGCATGAGCACCGTCCCCTGGACGATGTCCGGCTGGTCGTCGCGGCCCACAATCCCCAGTCGCGGGGCCGCGCCCAGCCGCACCGTCCCCAGGTCCCGAATCCGCACCGCGCTGCCGTTTTTTGCCGCGACGACGATGGCTTGGATGTCCTTCAAGCTGCGGATGAGGCCCGTGGCGCGGACGTTGAAAGCCTGCGACCCCAACGTCAGCGTCCCGCCGCCAACGTTTTGGTTGGCGTTGGAGATGGCGGCGACAACTTGCGGCAGCGTGACGCCCTGGCCCTTGAGCCGAAAGGGGTCCAGCTCCACGTGGTACTGCTTCGTCTCTCCGCCAAACCCCACCACGTCGATGACGCCCGGGACGAGGCGCCACTGCTTCTCGAGAATCCAGTCCTGGGCCGTCTTCAACTCGGCCAAGGAATAGTCTTTGCCCACCAGCTGGTAACGGTAGAGCTCGCCGATGGCGCTCCAGGGGGACAGCTGCGGGGTGAGTCCGTCGGGGAGCGTGACGAAGCTCAGCCGATTCACCACCCGCTGCTGGGCCATGTAGTAGTCCGGCGTCCAATTGAAATACACCTTCACGTCGGACAGGCCGAAGAGCGATTGGGAGCGAATGTGGTCGAGGTCGACCATCCCCGCCAAGTCCAGCTCGAGCGGGATGGTGATGTAGCGCTCCACCTCTTCTGCACTCAGCCCCACGGGCTGGGTGATGACCTCAATCATCGGCGCGACGGGGTTGGGGTAGGCCTCGATGTCCAGTTGCGAGTAGGCGTACAGCCCGAGGACGACTGCCGCCGCGGCGAGCGCGTAGACCAGCACCGAGTAACGCAGCGCTGTGGCGACGAGTTTCTGAATCATCTGGAGATGGGGTTCAGCAATTTCTCGGAGGCCCAGGGGCGCACTGGTGCCGGCACCTTACCTTGAGTACCCGCGTCTCACCGCCCACAAATGGGCAGACACCCCCAGCCGCCGCGCGACGCACCTGCTCAAGAGCGCGGGCGGCTTCAGTCCTCAGGTTTTCCAAACGACGTTGAAGGAAAGGAATTGAAACCAGACGTTGGCGTAGCTTCCAGACACCGTCCCGGCCAGTGGCCCGCGGCTCACGTCGACGCTCGGGCTTCCCCCCCAGAGAAACTCGTAGGAGAGACCCAGCGTCCAGTTGGCATTGGCAAACCAGCGCGCCCCGAGGCCAAAGCGCCAGGCGTCTCCCACCGCCAAGGCCAAGCCGCGGTCGGAGGCGTTGGTCATCGAGCTGTCGTAGGCAATGCCGAAGTCGAGCTGCCATGGCTCGGACAGCTGGACTTGTGCACCGAGGGCCCCGTGCCAGGTGTTGTTGTAGCCAATGGCGGTGGTGAGGCTCTGGGGGTTAGCGCTTGTGATTTGGACGTCCACGGTGCCAAAGGCGGCCCAGTTCTGCCAGCCGACGTCTCCCATCACCGCCCACTTCTCGTTGATGGCCTGAAACAGGCTGAGCATCACCGTCTGGGGCACCGTCATCCCGAGGCCGATGCTGGCCGTGTCCAGGTGCGCGGCCTTGACGGCGGCACTCAGTCCCGGCCCGAGCCCAGTGAAGGTGGGCGTCGCGGAGAAGCTCAGGTTGACGGGCGAGGTGTAGGCCAGGCCGAGGCGGGTGCTCTTGGAGAACTCATAGAGCAGGCCGACGTTGCCTCCGAAGCCCCAGGTGCTTGACTGCACGGCCAGTCCGCCGTCGCCGGACATGGGCTCGATGTTTTGCACCGCGGCCGCGGTTTTTAAGTAACCGTACATGGCGTTGAAGGAGACGCCCACCGAGAGCCCTCCAGCGACGTGCCAGGCAATGGAAGGCAGGATGGAGAAGCCGAGGAGGGTCGACTGCGTGACGTAATAGCGTCCCACCCAGCCGCTGTCCCACTTCTCCGGGAGACCGAAGTTGGACACAAAGCCGAAGCCCACCCGAAAGTCATCCCACGGCGCAAAGGTGACGAAGGCGCTCCCATTGGGCAGAAAGCCAATGGCGTTCCCACCGTTGTTGCCCGAGACGGTGGTTGTCGGGTTCGGGGCAAACGTCATCGCCCCGTAGAGTGCCTCGGCGCCGACCTGGACTTGGATGCCTTCGAGCCGCGTCATTCCGGCCGGGTTGGTGAAGAGCGTCACCGGTCCGTCCGCCCGCGCCGCCCAGCCAGCGGACGCGTAGCCGACATCGGGCGTCCCCACCTCGTAACTGAAGGCACCCCCGGCCCAGGCCGTCCGGCAGAGGCAAAGCACCGCAACGGCTGCCCCACGCGTCTGCCAACCCCACCGCCATCCGCTCACGCTTCCTCCGCTTTCAGGCCACCGACGCCCCGGGCGTCACCGTATTGTCCGCTTTGTGTGAGGTCAATCGAAGCTTAGAAGGCGTGCAGGAAGAGACCCGAGCGCAGTTTCGGCTCGAACCACGTCGACTTCGGCGGCATGACGTCTCCGGCGTCGGAGATGGCCATCAACTCCTCGAGGCTGGTCGGCCAGAGGGCGAAGGCGACGCGGTCCAGGCCTTTGTCAACGCGCTCGGCGAGCGCGGCCGTGCCGTGGATGCCGCCGACGAAGCCAATGCGCTCGTTGCGCCGCGGGTCGGAGATGCCGAGCAGCGGGCCGAGGACACTGTCTTGAAGAATGGAGACGTCGAGCGCTCCGGTGGGGGTCTCGGGCCAGGTGCCGGGCCGGGCCCGAAGTCGCCACCATTGGCCGTCCAAGTACATTCCAAACGCGTGCCGCCCTTCGGGCTCAGGCCGTTCCGCCGGCCGGACGTCGAAGCGCTCCCGCAGCGACGCGAGAAACGTCTCGGCATCCATTCCGCCGAGGTCTCGCACCACGCGCTGGTAGGGGAGTATTTGCATCTGGTCGTGCGGGAAGACGACGGCCAGAAACCAGTCGGCTTCACCCGGCGACTCCCCGCGCGCACGCCGCAGCTCCCGCACCCGCGCGGCCGCGGCCGACCGGTGGTGCCCGTCGGCGATGTACAGCGTCTGGAGCCGCCCCAGCTCCGAGGCCAGCCGGAGGCCTCCCGCTCCCGCCACCCGCCACACCGTGTGCCGGACGCCGTCCTCGCTGGTGAAGTCGACGTCCGGGGCGCCCGAGGTGAGGGCTTCCACCAGGACGTCGAGCGCCTCCCGGGCGCGGTAGGTGAGAAACACCGGCTCGTCATTGGCCGAAAGGGCGTCAATGTGCTTCGTCCTGTCGTCTTCCTTGTCCGCACGCGTCAGCTCATGCCGCTTGATGGCGCCGCCCCGGTAGCCGTCCACGGCGGCGCAAGCCACCACGCCGGTTTGCACGTGCTCTCCCAGGGTTTGCCGGTAGAGGCGGAAGCACGGGCTCGCGTCTTCCACGAGCCAGCCTTCTTTCCGGAAGAGGCGGAGGTTGTCCGCCCCGCGCGCGTAGACGGCCGGCGCGTGCTCGTCCACCTCTGGAGAAAAGTCCACTTCGGGCCGGCTGATGCGGAAGAAACTCTGGGGCCGGCCCGCGGCGAGCCGCCGGGCCTCGGCGCTACTCACGACGTCGTACGGCGGGACGGCCAGCGCGGAGGCCAGCGAGGGCGGTGGGGCCAAGGCGCGAAAGGGAGCAAGCAAACGCATGGGTTGGGGGCCCAGTATGGCCCGTTGCAGGGCTCCCCGAGCGTCCTTCAAACCGGCCGTCGGCGCTTGTAAATTTAGGCCCTTGGACGGCCTAACCCACCGCGTTGTCAGCGGAATCCTTGTAAACGCCGGGGTCGGTTGGTACAGGACGGGCCTTGGCCATGAACGAGAACGCCCTCAACGCGTCGGTGGGCGCGAAGCTTCGCGGGCTCCGCTTGAAGCGCGGCATCAAGCAGACGGATGCGGCGCATGGCCTCGGCGTCTCGCCGGCCTATTTGAATCTCATCGAGAAGGGCAAGCGGGTGATGCCCTTCCCGCTGCTGTGGAAGGCGCTTCGCTATTTCGAGCAGGACCCAGAGCAATTCATGGGCTCGCTCGGACAGGGCCCGGTGGACGAGACGCTGGCCAAGCTCCTGGACGAGCCGCTCCTCAAGTCCCTGGACATTGACTCCGAGTCGCTCGAGTCCCTCTCCGCCGAGCCCAAGCTGGCGGGAACGGTGGCCGCCCTCTTCAACCTCTACAAGAATACCCGCCACCAGCTGGAGAAAGTGTCGGCGCAACTGTCGCCGCCGCTGCTGACGGGAGACGCGGCGCTGCGGCTCGACTACTCACCCTTCGACGAGGTGTCGGACTTTCTCCAGGCCCGAAAGAATTGGTTTCCAGAGCTGGAGGAGCTGGCGGCGGCGCTGGTGCGCGACTTCCGGCTGGAGCGCCAGGTGACGTCCTCGCAGCTTGCGGCCGCCCTCAGCGAGCGCTTCGGCTACACCGTGCGCTACGAGGCGTCGGCGGCAGGCAGCTCAGTCGTTCGCCGGATGGACCCCGCCGAGAAGACACTCACCCTGTCTCCGGCGCTCACCGAGCAGCCGCTGAAGTTTCAGCTGGCGGCCTCCATTGGCCTCTTGGCGCTCGACCAGAACCACCTCCTGGAACAGATTTTGGCCGGCGCCCAAATGCGCCATCCGGAGACGCCGAAGCTCATCAAAGTGAACCTGGCCAACTACTTCGCCGGCGCCCTACTTCTCAACTACGAGGAGTTTTTCCGCCAGGTGCAGCGCACCCGCTACGACGTCGAGCTCCTGAGCCAAATTTTCGGCACCACCTACGAGACGGTGGCCCACCGGCTGTGCAACCTCTCGGACCCCAAGCGCGCCGGGGTGCCCTTCCACTTCCTGCGAGCCGACGTGGCGGGCAACATCTCCAAGCGCTACAGCGGCACCGGGTTGAAATTCGCCTCCGGCGGCGGGAGCTGCGGCAAGTGGGCGGTGCACCTGGCCTTCCTCAACCCCTCTCAAATCACCCGCCAGTACTCGATGATGCCGGACGGCACCACCTACTTCTGTTTCGCCAAGGTGCAGCTGCAGCCCATCTCCGGCTCCATCGTCCGGGGCACGGCCTACAGCATTGGCTTGGGGACGCACGCCGAGAACGCGCAATTCCTCGCCTACGGCCTTCCCACCACGGACCTCAAGCGGGATGCCGTCCCCTCAGGCATCACCTGCCGCTTCTGCGAACGCACCGACTGCAACCAGCGCGCCGCCGCGAGTTACCGCTTCGCCTTCTCGTTTGACGAGTACACCAAGAAGGACTGCTTCTTCTCCCCCCTCCTGGTGCACGAGGCGCACAAGGAGCCGGTGCGGAAGGCCCGGCGCACCGAGGAGCCCACGCACTAACGCCCGGCCTGGCCCACAGGCAGCCTTCTCCCACCCCAACGACAGCGCACGAATGCCCCCCACCCTTCCTTCTGTGACGCTGGCCACGGCCAGCGTGTTGCGCCTGGACGCGGACGTCCTGGTGCTTCCCGTGCTGGAGTCCGACGGCAAGGCGGCGCAGGACGCCACCATGACGGACGTGGACCGCGCGCTGGGGGGACACCTGCACCGGGCGGCTGCGGCCGACGGCTTCAAGGGGCGGGCCGACCAACTCTTCGTCTTCCACAGCCAGGGGCGGCTGCCCGCGGCGCGGGTGGTGCTGGTGGGGCTTGGGCCCCGGGAACGCTGCACCGCGGAACACCTGCGGCAGGCGGCGGGCCGCGGCGTCCGGGCCGCCCTGCGGGCCAAGGGCGTGCAGGTGGTGCTTCAAGTCCCGGCCACTGCGGATGACGCGGCCACGCTGCGCGCCGCCGCGGAGGGGGCCCTCTTGGGCGCCTACCGCTTTGACCGCTACCGCACCAACGGCGCCGAAGAGCGCGGGACGCTGGGGAGCCTGCAGGTGGCGCTGCCGCCCGGTGTCCGGAGGACGGAGGCGCACGAGGAGGCGCTCCGCCTGGGCGTGCAGGTGGCCAGCGCCACCAACCACGCCCGGGACTTGGTGAACGAGCCCGCGGCACAACTCACCCCGGAGCGCCTGGCGGAAGAGGCGCGCCGGGTGGGGCGCGAGGCCGGCCTCAAAGTGCGGGTGGACGGCCCGGACGAGCTCTTCCGGATGAAGATGGGGATGTTTCTCGCGGTGGGCCAGGGCAGTGCCAACGCGCCACGCCTCATTGAAGTCACCTACACCCCCAAGGGGAAGGCGGCCTCCGCCCCGCCTCTGGTGCTGGTGGGAAAGGCCATCACCTTCGACAGTGGCGGCCTCTCGCTCAAGCCGGCAGACGGCATGGTGGAGATGAAGACGGACATGGCTGGCGCGGCCGCGCTGTTGGGGGTGATGGAGGTGGTGGCCGCGCTCAAGCCCCCCTTCCCGGTGGTGGCGCTGCTGGGCGCCGCGGAGAACATGCCCTCCGGGACGGCGTACCGGCCGGGCGACATCCTCACCTCCCGGCTCGGGAAGACGGTGGAGGTGACCAACACCGACGCCGAGGGGCGGCTCGTCCTCGGGGACGTGCTGGCCTATGCCGCGGAGCGCCAGCCGGCGGCCATGGTGGACGTGGCCACCCTCACCGGCGCTTGCGTCGTCGCCCTGGGACAGCACGTGGTGGGCCTCTGGTCCACCAGCGACGCGCTGGCCGATGAGGTGATGCAGGCCAGCCGGCGCGCGGGCGAGACCCTGTGGCGCATGCCGCTGGTGGAGCTCCAGAAGGAGTCCTTGCGCTCGGAAATTGCGGACATGAAAAACACCGGCGAGCGTCCCGGTGCCGCCATCGCCGCCGCCCTCTTTCTCCGCGAATTCGTCGGCGCCGTCCCCTGGGTGCACCTGGACATTGCCGGGCCGTCCATCAGCAGTAAGGAGCGCGGCTACTTCGTCAAAGGTGCCACCGGCGTCACGGTACGCACGCTGGTGGAGCTCATCCGCGGGCGCGCGGCCCAAACGGCACCCGAGGCTGAGCGAAAGCCCGCGGCGCGGGCTTAGCGTGCGCGGGCGAAGTCCAGCGCCGTGACCACGCTTTGGTGCAGCGCCGCCGCCGCCTGGACCGGGTCCACTGCGGTATGGAGCGGCCGGCCCACCACCAGGAGGTCCGCGCCGGAAGCAATGGCGGCCTCCGGCGTCTCGGTGCGGGCCTGGTCCTGGGCGTCGCTGCCCGCAGGGCGAATGCCCGGAGTGCACAACAGAAGCTTTGGGTAAAGCGCGCGGAGCGCGGCCACTTCGCGTGCCGAACACACCAAGCCTCCGACGCCAGAGGCGGCCGCGAGCCCGGCCAGCCGCGCGGCCATCGCCTCGGCGGAGGCTCCGAAGCCGAGCGCGGCCACCGAGGCGTCGTCGAGCGAGGTGAGCGCCGTCACCGCCAGCACCACTGGAGGCTCGGCACCGGCCGGGGTGCCGGCACGCACCCCCTTCAGCGCTGCCCGCATCATGGCCGTCCCTCCCGAGGCATGGACGGTGAGGTAGCTGACGCCGAGCGCCGCGGCACGCAGGGCTGCGAGCTCAACGGTGTTGGGGATGTCGTGCAGCTTGAGGTCCAAAAAGAGACGCGCGCCCTCGGCGCGAAAGGCCTCGAGGGCGGCGGGGCCGTGCTCGACAAACAGCGAGAGTCCCACCTTCACCACCCCCACATGGGGACGCAAGGCGGGGTAGAGCGCGCGGGCTTCGCCTAAGGGGAGGTCCGCCGCCCAGGCGATGCTGTCGCGCGCCGAGCGGCTCACCGCGAGGCGAGTTCGGGGTCGATGACCTTCTTGAACTCCTCGATGGGCAGCGCCCCGTTGAGGAAGACGCCGTTGATGAAGAAGGCCGGCGTCCCGTTGACGCCCGCGGCCTGACCGGCCTCGATGTCGGAGTCCACCTGCTTCTTCTTCTCCCCGCTGTCCAGGCACTGGGAAAACTTGGTTCCGTCCAGGCCGGCGCTGGCGGCGTAGGTCTTGATGTCCGAGACGTCGAGCTTCTTCTGGTTCTTGAACATCATGTCGTGGAGCTCCCAGAACTTCCCCTGGTCCGCAGCGCAGAGGCTGGCCTCGGCCGCCTTCTCCGCCTGCTGGTGGATGGGCAGCGGGAACTGACGGAAGACGAGCTTCACCTTGCCGGCGTACTGCTGCATCAGCTGCTCCACCGTGCCGAAGGCCTGGCCGCAGTAGGGGCACTGGAAGTCGGAGAACTCGACGATGGTGACTTTGGCGTCGCCGGGACCGCGGGCCGGTCCGCTGGCGGCCACCTCGACCCGCGGCGCGGGAAGGTCGATTTGCAGGTTGGCTTGGGTGCGCAGCTCGTCGATAACTTTTTGCACGCTGGTGCGCTTCTGCTGGTTCACCATGGCCTGGACCAGCTGGTCCTTGATTTGCTCGAGCTTGGTGTCCGGCGGGATGCGGCCCGCCTGCTTCAGACGGTCGAAGAAGTCCTTCACCTCGGCGTCGCTGGGCGGCGTCACGGGAAGCGCGTCGACTCGGGTTTGGATGTACTGCTCCTCCGTCTGTCCCTTCTTGGCCGCCTCCGCCTTGACGATGCGCTCCACCGCCATGCGCTCCAGGACTTCCTTGCGGGCCTGGTACATCTGATTCTGGATTTCCAGAATCTTCGGCTTGGCCTCAATCTCGAGCTCACCGTAGGTAATTTTTCCGCCGTTGTAGGTGGCCACCACCTTGTCGGCGGGGAGCGTGGAGCCGGAGCCATTGGCATTGGCCGCCGGCGTCTTCTGCTTGGAGCAGCCGGCCACGAGGAGAAGCGAGGCCGCGAGCGCGGCCGCGAGGGAGAGACTGGGGAGTGGTTTCATAGGGAGGGGGGCGTTTTGCCCTGCGGCGAGGAAGTGTGCAAGCAGTGAGCAACAGTCGCCGGGGGCAAATCCTTCCCTCGCCCCCGGGCCGACTGGAAACCCCCGGGGAGGCCGCCGCTCAGGCGACGTCGGATGCGAAGTCGGGCAGGCGGAAGCCGAAGCGTTCGAGCTCGCGCTGCTTGGCCTGCACCACTGCATAGGCCGTCGGGTCGGCCAGCACCTCGCGCACCAACCGCAGGTGTAAGGCGTGCCCGCTCTTCACGGCCTTCAAGTGGCCGATGACGGGGTGGCCGAAGAGCGCGAGGTCGCCCATGGCGTCGAGTGCCTTGTGGCGGACGAATTCGTCCGGAAAGCGCAGGCCGTCAGCGTTGAGGATGCTGAAGTCGTCGACGACGATGGCATTGTCCAAGGAGCCGCCCCGCGCCAGGCCCGCGGCTTTGAGCCGCTCCACGTCGCGCAGAAAACCGAAGGTGCGGGCCCGCGACACCTCACGGACGAAGGCCCGGCCGGAGAAGTCCATCTCCAGCCGCTGCCGCGAGACGAGCGGATGGCCGAAGTCGATGGCCACGTCCATTCGAAAGCGGTCGCAGGGAGACAGCGAGGCCTCCTTGTCCCCGTCCTTGACGTGGACAGCCTTCTTCACCACCACAAAGCTTTTGGGCGCTTCCAACACGCGGACGCCGGCGCTCTGGACGAGGTAGGCGAAGGGCCCGGCGCTCCCGTCCATGATGGGGACTTCCGGGCCGTCGAGCTCTACCCGGACGTTGTCCAGGCCCAAACCGACGAGCGCGCCCAAGAGGTGCTCCACCGTCCCCACCCGGACGCCGTCCTTGCCGAGACTGGTGGCCAGGGCCGTTTCCACCGCGTACTCGGCGGTGGCCGGGATGGACACCGGCCGAGGGAGGTCCGTCCGCACGAAGACGACGCCGTGGTCGGCGGGCGCCGGTCGTAACGTCAACGTCACCTGCGCCCCGGTGTGGAGGCCAATGCCCTGACAACTCACCGAGCTGGCCAGCGTTCGCTGGTTGAAGGACGAGGACATGTGTGCTGTCAGGACTCCCCTCCCCTAGGACAGCCGCGGTGGGCTACGTCTCTCTTGGGTCATTCAACACCCGAGGACCGCAGGAGGTTTCATCCCGGCAAAAAGGCAATTGCCGCGCTGTGACAAAACTGTCAAATAACCCATCAAACGAAGGCGCCACAACCCCACATTTCTACAGAGGTCGGGAATCCCTGAGTTAGGACCTCGTCCCCACACAATTTCACCCCCCGCGGAACCTGTCCAGAACAGCCTCCGCGTGGGCTCGGTCGAAGCGCCGGCCCGTGACGTCGCCCCGTCTGCCGACGCGGATGAAGAGGGCTTCGGCGGCGTCGGCGAAGAGGGTGCAGTCCTCGGCCATGCGGGCCCGGCCGAGCGGCCCCTCGGGGGAGGCCGAAGCGTCGCCGAGGATGGCCAAGAAACGGTCCACCGCCTCGAGGTCCCCGTAGCGCAAAAGCTGGTAGCTGCCGTCTTGGAAGTAGTCGAGGAAGCGCCACAGCGCGGACAACTCCGGCGTGGGGTCCGCCTTCCTCTCCAGGGCCGACGCCGCCTCGCGCGCCAGCTGCGCGGCCACCCACAAGTCGTTGCGCACCCGCTGTCCGACGAGGGGCGCGGAGACGAGGCGGGCAAAGCCCTCGGCGGCGCCGCGCGCCTCCACCGCACGGCCCAAGTCCACCACCGCGCCCTCGAAGACGGCGGTGAAGTCCGCACCGCGCCGCGCAGCGTCTCGTCGTCGAGCGCCCCGGCGCTGGCCACGCCGCGCGAGAGGGTGCGCGTCTTGAGCGCCAGGTTGCGCGCTGCACGCAGTGCCGCGTGCTGCCAAGTCCGGGTGGCCGTCCTGGGGGCCACCTCGTTGCGGAGGTAGCGCGTCAGCGTCAGCGCCTCACTCTGCACCAGCGCCACCAGCACGCGGGCCCGGCGGTCGAGGGGCCGCCCCGGCTCCGCGGTGAGGTAGGCCAAGGCGTGGAGGAGGCGAAAGAGGCCCAGGAAGGAGGTGGTGAAGAGCTCCCGCTCGGGGTCCGGGAGGAGCCTCAACGCATCCAGGACGCCCACCGAGCGGATGCGGTCAAACTCCAGGGAAAACTCGAGCGGGCGGGAGGGACGGAAGAAGCGGCTCTGGAGGATGGAGCGCACCGCGAGCCTCCCCACCTCGTGAAAGACGCGGTGGCTCACCGTCTCCAGCCCGAGGAGGTGGTCCACCACCACGCCCATGGACTCGAAGCTCTGGACCAACAGGAAGAGGCTCTCCGCGGGCGTCTGCTGCTCCACCTCGTCCTCGAGCAGCGCCCGGCGGACGCGGTCGTCCACGGCTTGCGAGCCGAGGTAGCGGCGAAACACCAGCTTCTGCTCGTGTCCGGGGTCCAGCATTCGCCTTCCGAGGCGGATGGCCTGGCGCATGGCGTCGCGCAAGTCCCGGAGCTCCTCGGCAAAGTCCCGGCTGGCCACCGGCCGGGAGGGGGCGGCGTCCAGCGGCAGGTTGTGCAGCTGGAAGTAGCGCTCGATGCCGCGCACCAAGAGCTCGAACTCGAAGAGCCGCTCCTCTCTCCCCTCCACGCGGACGCTGCGCAACCACCGCTCCCGCTCGGCGAGCAACGCCGGGCGGGGTTGCCCGTCACGGATGAGGCGCACGTAAAAATCGCGCGCCGAGCGCCCGGCTTTGGCCTTGGGCGCCTCGGCCCGGTGCGAAGCCGCGCTCACAACAGGGCCCCTTGCGCTGCCGGCGGGGGGGTGAGGCCGAGGTGGCGCCAGGCCTTGGCGGTGGCCACCCGGCCCCGGGGCGTGCGTTGCAGAAACCCCTCCTGCATGAGGAAGGGCTCGTACACGTCCTCCACCGTCTCACTCTGCTCGCCCACCACCATGGCCACCGTGTCCAGGCCCACCGGGCCGCCGCCAAATTTGTCGAGAATTGTAAAGAGAATGCGCCGGTCCATGGGGTCGAGGCCCAGCGCGTCCACCTCCAAGCGCTTCAACGCGCCGGCGGCGACTTTGCGGGTCACCACCTGCTCTCCGTCCACCTCAGCGAAGTCGCGGATGCGGCGAAGCAGCCGGTTGGCAATCCGCGGCGTGCCGCGGGCGCGGGTGGCAATCTCCCGCGCGCCGTCGGGGAGCAGCCGCACCCCGAGAATGCCGGCGCTGCGGGCGAGAATGTTCTCCAAGTCCGCAGGGGCGTAGTAGTCGAGCCGCTCCTGAATTTGGAAACGGTCCCGCAACGGCGACGTCAACAGGCCGGTGCGGGTGGTGGCCCCAATGAGGGTGAAGGGCTGCAAGTCGAGCTTCATGGCCCGGGCCGCGGGCCCGGAGTCGATGGTGATGTCCAGCCGAAAGTCCTCCATGGCCGGGTAGAGGTACTCCTCCACCTGGGGCGGCAGGCGATGGATTTCGTCGATGAAGAGGACGTCCCGCGCCTCGAGGCTGGTGAGCAGCCCGGCCAAGTCGCCTTTTCTCTCCACCGCCGGGCCGGAGGTGACGTGGATGGAGACGCCGAGCTCGGCGGCGAGAATGTGCGCCAGCGACGTCTTCCCCAGGCCCGGAGGGCCGGAGAAGAGACAGTGGTCAAGCGCCTCGCGCCGCTTGCGCGCCGCCTCGACGTACACCTTCAGCTTGTCCACCACCGCTGACTGTCCGACGTACTCGCTGAAGCGCCGGGGCCGCAGCGACACCTCGAGGCGCTGCTCCTCGGCGGTGGGACGGGGCTCAAGCGGACGGTCGACGGGCGCCATGGCGGGGCGGCCGAGGGTAGCAGTTTTAAGGCGCTCCGCCCTCAGCCCGTCTGCAGCGTCCGCAGGGCCTCGCGGAAGAGGCTCTCAAAGGGCGCCTCGGCCCCGAGCCGGCCTGCCACCGCGTCGGCCACCTCCTCAGCGGCCTCTGGACGGTAGCCGAGGTTTTCCAGCGCCGAGACGAGGTCCCGCCTCGCCCCGGACTGAGGCGCCAGGGGTGCCCCGCTGGCCAGCGCCTTGGCCTTGTCCCGGAGCTCGAGGACGAGGCGCTCGGCCGTCTTCTTCCCCACGCCGTGAATGCGCGTCAGCCGGGCAATGTCCGCCCTGGAGAGGGCCTCGGCCAAGTCAGGGACTTCGAGGCCGGAGAGGACGGCCAGGGCCAGCTTCGGGCCGACGTGGCTCACGCTGGTGAGGAGGAGAAACATCTGCTCCTCCTCGGCGGAAAGAAAGCCGTAGAGCTCGAGCGCGTCCTCGCGCACCACGGTGCGCACCCGGAGCTCGGCCGACTGCCCCTCGGGCGAAAGCCGCGCCAGCGAGAGGAGCGAGAGCGCTACCCGGTAGCCGACGCCTTGGACGTCGAGCACGGCATCCGAGAGTCCCTTCTCCAGCACCACGCCCCGAAGGCGCGCAATCACCTCGGGGCTCCGTACACCGCCCGGGAGAGGCGGGGCCAGGCCACCGGCCGGCGCCGGGCTCGAGGCCGCAGGGGCAAGAGCGCCACCACCCGCGCCCTATGCAGGTGGCACACCGCCACCGCCAGGGCGTCCGTGGCGTCCGCCCGCAGCACGCCGGTGAGGCCGAGAAAGGCGCGCATTTGTTTGGCCACCGCCTCCTTGGAGGCGCCGCCACCCGCGCCCACCGCGCGCTTCACCGCGGCCGGCGCGTACTCGAAGACGGGCCGGCCGCCCTGGGCCGCCGCCAGCAGGGCCACGCCCCGGGCATGGCCCAGCACCAGGGCACTGCGCGGGTTGCGACAGGCGAAGACGCCCTCCACGGCCACCGCGTCGGGCGTCCACAGAGCCAGCACCTCACAGAGGCCGTGGAAGAGCTCCGCTAGCCGGAGCTCGAGCGCGAGCTCACCCGGGACGCGCAGCACGCCGTGAGCGAGGTGGCACAGCTTGCTGCCGTTGGCCTCCACCACGCCAAAGCCCGTGACGCGGCTTCCGGGGTCGACGCCGAGCACGCGAAACCGGGTGGACACCCTTCAGTCCTCTAGCACGCGAGGTGGACGTGACCGACTTTTCCGCCGCTCAGGCATGCGCCGCGGACAACAGCGCGTCGTCCATCTCGTAGTTGGCCCACACGTTTTGCACGTCGTCGTTGTCCTCCAACAGCTCGAGCAGCTTGAGCACCCGCCGAGCGGCATCCCCCTCGACGTGGACGGTGTTTTGCGGGAGGAAAATGGCGCGTTGCTCCCCCACCGGAAGTCCCTGCTTCTCTAGGGCGGCGGCCACGGCGTGGAGCTCCGCGGGCCCGGTGCGCACCTCGAAGCCGTCCGGCCCGAGCGCCACCACGTCCTCGGCGCCGGCATCGAGCGCCGCCTCCATGACTTTGTCCTCCGAAGGCCCGGACTTGAGGTGGATGCTGCCCTTGCGGTGAAAGAGCCAGCCCACGCTTCCCTCCACGGCGAGGTTTCCTCCGCCCTTGCTGAAGTTGGCGCGGATGTCGGCCGCGGTGCGGTGCCGGTTGTCGGTGAGGCACTCCACCAGGACGGCCACGCCGCCCGGGGCGTAGCCCTCGTACGTCACCTCCTCGTAGTGCGTCCCCTCCAGCTCCCCGGTGCCCTTCTTGATGGCGCGGGTAATGTTTTCCGAGGGCATGTTGGCCTCCCGGGCGGCGAGGACGGCGGCGCGCAGGCGCGCGTTGCCATCGACGTCTCCGCCGCCAATGCGAGCCGCCACGCTGATTTCCTTCGTCACCTTGGTGAAGAGCTTCCCCTTGCTCGCCCCCATGGCCTCTTTCTGGCGCTTGATTTTCGACCAGCGGTTGTGACCAGACATGGGTGTCTTCTCCCTCTTGCAAACGGCCCCCCGGCGCCTTTGCGCTTGTAGGGCCCCTAGCGCTCGCGCAACAGCCGCCGGGCATCGTCCGCTTCCGGGCCCTCCGGCTCCAGCGCCAGCACCCTGGCGAGCTCGGCATTGGCCTTGGCACGCTCTCCGCGGCCGAGATGGATGCCCGCCAGGAGGAGGTGGGCGCGAGGCTCCTTGGGGTCGAGCGCGGCGGCCTTCATCGCCGCCCCTTCTGCCCCGCGCGCGTCCCCGGCGTCAAACCGCGCCAGGGCCAGGTACAGCCACGCCACCGCCGACTCAGGAGCGGACTGCACCACCTCGTCCAGGACGCGCACCGCCGCCGAGGGGAGTGCGGCGTGGTAGAGGGCAATGCCCTCGGCCAGGGTGTGTCCCGCCGGCAATTCGCTTGGCGGCACAGAGGGCCTCGGCTTCGTGGGGGCCGCAGCCAACGGGGGCGCCTCCTCCGTCGCCGGAGGTGGCGTCGAGAAGGGAAGCCCCGTGGGCGAGGCCCTCTCTTCGGCTGGAGGAGCCTCTGCCGGCGGGCTGGCGGTCCGAGGGGCCTCGGGGCGCCGAAGCCGCCAGCTTCCGAAGAGGACGACGCACACCGCCAAGGCGGCCACGGCGAGGGCGAAGCCCGTCAGCCGGGCGCTCCGCCGGCGCAGCCGTCCCGCGGCGAGGACGTCGTCCGCCCAGGGCTCCTCGGACTGCGCTGCGGCCGCTTCTGGCTTGGCCTGGTACACGCGGGCCAGCGTGAGCGCCGCTGCCTCAAGGGGCGACTCCTCGGGGCTGTGCAGCGCCGGCGGCTCGGCGGGCGCAGAGGGCGGCTTGAGGGCCCTGGCCACACGGGACGTCTGGACGGGGCTGCCCTGCGGTACTCGGGCGACGGCCGTCACGGACTCGAGCGCCTCCACCGAGGCCGCCTCGGCGGCTGGCGCCTGTTCCAGGGCCTCCCAGGCCCCGGGCAAATACGGCGCCCGTCCGGCCTCGCGGGCAAGCACCTCCGGCAACAGCACCCCCGTCGCATACAGACGCGAGGCGGCGCGCAGCGCCGCCACCTCCGAGAGTGGCGAGGCCAGAATGACGTCCCTCAAGGTGCGCGTCCCGTCGAAGAGACGCAGCAGCGACTCCGCCTCCCGAGGAAGCGTGGGCAGCGCGGCGCGCAACACCTCGAAGTCCGGCTGCAGCACGGCCTCCAGCGGGACGGACACCGCCACCAGGCGTTCCCACACCGCGAGCTCGGCGCCGAGCCGTCCGCACAGCTCGCGGAGTCCAGTACTCAACTCGCCGCGCGCCAGCACCGGGCCCAAGTGGACGCGGTACGCGCCCCGGCCGAGTGCCAACATGCGGGTGAGTCCCCGCTCCCCGTCCACCTCCTCGAAGCGTACGGACACCACCTCGCCCCGCCGGAAGAGCAGCTGCCCACG
Organism: uncultured delta proteobacterium; assembly: GCA_963745475.1. Classification (GTDB taxonomy): domain Bacteria; phylum Myxococcota; class Myxococcia; order Myxococcales; family Myxococcaceae; genus JADGRA01. Next base: position 48,591 of record CAVUXN010000008.1, on the reverse strand, counting down.
CGACTCGAGAAAAAGGCGCCCGCTCGAGGAGCCCGCCAGGAGGGCACGCAGGGCCGAGGCCAGCGGTAGCACGTCCGTGTGGGACTCGAGTGTGGCGTCGCGCGCGGGATGGCCCGCCCGCAGACGTACGAGAATGGCCAAGTCCGAGAGAAACAACGGCTTGGGCAAGTAGTCGTCCGCGCCGGCGCGGCCGGCGCGCTCGAGGTCCGCCGGAGAAGGGTGGGCCGCGAGCAGCAGCACCGGAATGTCCCTCAGCCGCGGGTGCGCGCGAAGCCGCTGGCACAGCGAGATGCCGTCCGCGCCCTGCAGGCCCACCTCGGCCACCACCACGCCCGGTACCACCAGTCCCTCCGCCAGGTGCCGTTCAGCCTCCTCGGCGCTGGGAAGCGCCGCCACCTGGAAGCCCTCCCGCAGCAGCCCAAGCTGCAGGAGGCTTCGGGCGCCGGCATCCGGCTCGACGAGAAGCACCCGACGCGCATCGACTGGGCGGTCACTGAGCGTTTCTCTGTCCAGCGGAGAGGGCCGCGCATCGGGCGCGCTCTCAGCGGCCTCGGCCTCTGCCGGGCTCGTTTCCGGCGCTGTCGAGCCCACCGACATGCACGTCCCTTTCGCCCTCCCGTCATACACTGGGGGCAACGAGACGCGGGATGGGTCGCAGAGGACCACCCGGCCCGAGACGAGACGCTAGCGGACGCGGCGCATTTCCCCGAGAAACTCCTCCGGGCCGAGGAAGCCCAGTACCCGGGGGCGCTCGAGAATTTCCCCGCGGGAAGAGACGAAGGCCACGGTGGGGAGCCCTTCAATCCCAAAGCGCTGGTAGAGCGCGTCCAGGGCGTCCTGCCCGTTGGTGCCGTCTACCTTAATTCGGACGAAGCGCTCGGACTCCGCCACCACCTCGGGCGCGACGTAGGTGGCCCGGTCCAGCTCCTTACAGGCGGCACACCACTCAGCGAAGAAGTCAATCATCACCGGCTTTCCCGAGGCGCGCGCCGAGGCCAGCGCCCTGTCCACCGGCGAGGCCGGCCCGGACGGCTCGCCCGCCCAGGTGAGCTCCCAGCGCAGGACGGTGTCTCGGGCCGCGGGCGCGTCCAACGTGCCTGCCCGCAGAAGGACGGCGACGCACACCAACGCCACCCCCGTCCCCTTGAGAAGGGCCTCGCGCGGGCCAGCACCAAAGCTGCGCTGGACTGCTCCCAGCAAGACGCCGGCGGCCACCAGGCCGGCGGCCACGGCCACCCCGGGGACGCGGCCCAAGGCCGACGCGGCCCCGTGCACCGCCTCCCGCAGGGACGGAAAGGCGTCCTTCACGTACGTCGCCGCCAGCGCGACGAGGAGAATGCCGAGGAGGCTCTTCACCCACTCCATCCACACCCCACTCTTGGGAAGCTGGACGGCAAAGGCGCCGATGAGGAAAAAGGGCACCCCAATGCCAAGCGCGTAGATGAAGAGGAGCCCCGCGCCCAAAGCGGTGTCCTGGGACTTGGCGACGAAGGCCAAGAGGCCCGTCAACACCGGGCCGGTGCACGGGGCGGCGATGAAGCCCGCGACGCTTCCCATGAGGAGCGCTCCGGCCACCCCGGCGCCGCCGACGCCGGACAGCCGCTGGACGAGGCCGGACGGGAGGGTGAACTCGAAGGCGCCAAACATGCTGGCCGCCAACAGGAGCAGGACGGAGGCCAGAAGCAGCACCACCACTGGCTTCCCCAACACTGCGCCGAAGGCCGCGCCCGTCCGGGCCGCGGCCACGCCGAGCGCGGAAAAGACGAGCCCCATGCCCACCACGTAGGCCGACGTGAGGAGGAAGGCCCGAGACCGGCTTGTAGTGTCGCGCGCTCCGAAGACGCTGACGGTGATGGGGACGAGCGGGTAAACGCAAGGCGTGAGCGCCGTGAGGAGCCCGCCGAAAAACACCACCACCGCACCGGCGAAGAAGCGGCCCTTCCCAAGGTACCCAGCGGCGTCGAGGTGGCTGCTGGGGCCGGTGGGGAGCAGAAGCGGGACGAGCACCACGGCGAGCGCCGCAGCGAGCGCCCAAAGAAGAAGGCTGGGAAGGCGGCGCCGTGGCGTCAAGGCGAGGGTGTCCATAGGGGGGTTACGAGAGAACAGTCCTGGAAGTAAGGCGCTTTCTCTCTTATTTCAGACAGGAAAACGCCTTCCAGGCGCCGCTTGCCTCGAGGGGGTCCGTCGTTATAATCGACCAGTCAGGTCCACATTCCACCAACCATGCTCAAGCTACCGATTTACATGGACAATCACGCCACCACCCCGCTCGACCCGCGGGTGCTGGAGGCCATGATGCCCTACCTGCGGGAGGACTTCGGCAACGCCGCCTCCCGGAACCACGTCTTCGGCTGGAAGGCCGAGGCGGCGGTGGAGCAGGCACGGGCGCAAGTGGCGGCGCTCATTGGGGCGAGTGAGAAAGAGATTGTCTTCACCAGCGGCGCCACCGAGTCCGACAACCTGGCCCTCAAAGGTGTCCTGGAATTCTACCGGGACAAGGGCGACCACCTCATCACGCTGAAGACGGAGCACAAGGCCATCCTCGACAGCGCCAAGCGCCTGGAGCGGATGCGCCAGGACCGCGTCGAGGAGCTGCGGCTGCTCCGACTTTCCGAGCTCGCCTCGGACGACGTGACGGCTGTCGACGCCGACGCGCTGGCGGTGAAATTCAACCTCGACGAGGACCCTGTCCTCCGCCGCTGGGTGGCCCAGGTGCGCACCGGAGCCCGCGTCACCTACCTCGACGTGCGGCCCGACGGGTTGGTGGACATGGAGGCGCTGCGCGCTGCCATCACCGAGCGCACGGTGCTGGTGAGCATCATGCTCGCCAACAACGAGGTGGGCGTGGTGCAGCCGATGGAGGCCATCGGCAAGCTGTGCCGCGAGAAGGGCGTCTTGTTTCACACCGACGCGGTGCAGGGCGTGGGCAAGGTGCCCTTCGACGTGAACCGGATGAATGTCGACTTGGCCTCAATCACCGCGCACAAAATCTACGGCCCCAAAGGCGTGGGGGCGCTCTACATCCGCAGGAAGCCGCGGGTGCGCATTGCCCCCAGCATCGACGGCGGTGGGCACGAGCGCGGAATGCGCTCTGGGACCCTGAACGTCGCCGCCATTGTCGGTTTCGGCAAGGCGGCGGAGCTGGCGCGGCAAGAGATGGAGTCGGAGAGCAAGCGACTCCTCGCGCTGCGCGAGCGACTCCGCACCCGGCTCACCTCCGAGCTGGACATGGTGACGGTGAATGGCACCCTCGAGCACCGGCTGCCTGGTAACCTCAACGTCTCCTTCTCCTGCGTCGAGGGCGAGGCGTTGATGATGGCCATCAAGGACGTCGCGGTGAGCTCCGGCTCGGCCTGCACCTCGGCCTCGCTCGAGCCCTCCTACGTCCTCCGGGCGCTGGGCGTGGAAGAGGACATGGCCCATTCCTCCATCCGCTTTGGCATTGGCCGCTTCAATACCGAGGAGGAAGTCGACTTCGTGGCCGGGCTGGTCATTGACAAGGTGAAGAAGCTCCGAGAGATGAGCCCGCTGTACGAGATGGCGCGGGATGGCGTGGACCTGAAGTCCGTCCAGTGGGCGGCGCATTAGTGAAGGAGAGAATTTATGGCCTACAGCGACAAGGTCATTGACCACTACGAGAACCCCCGCAACGTCGGGACGCTGGACAAGGAAGACCCCAACGTCGGCACCGGCCTGGTGGGGGCACCTGCCTGCGGCGACGTGATGCGCCTGCAGCTCAGAATCTCCGACGACGGCATCATCCAGGACGCGAAGTTCAAAACCTTCGGCTGTGGGTCGGCCATCGCCAGCAGCTCGCTCGTCACTGAATGGGTGAAGGGCAAGTCGGTGGACGACGCCACCCGCATCACCAACCGAGACATCGCTCAGGAGCTGGCGCTGCCCCCGGTGAAAATCCACTGCTCGGTGCTGGCCGAAGACGCCATTAAGGCCGCAGTCGAGGACTTCAAGCGCAAGCGCGCGGCTCGAGCCGTCTCGGTGGCTCCGGCCGCGACAGCCGAGACCCACGCCCCTTGACGTGAACACCGCCTCACCACAGCCGGTCGGAGCCCCAGCGGCTTCGCCCCCCAAGCCGCCCGGGAAGACGTTCGGCATCACCGCCGAGGCTGCTGCGCGCATCCAGAAGCTGCGCGACGAGCGACAGACGCCCGAGGCCGGGCTGCGCGTCGCGGTGCGCGGTGGCGGCTGCTCGGGGCTCACCTACGCCATCGAGTGGGCCGAGGCCCCGCGCGAGCGAGACAAGCTCTTCGAGCGGGACGGCGTCCGCGTCTTCGTCGACCCGAAGAGCTACCTGTACCTCATGGGTTCTGAGCTGGCGTACGAGGAGAGCTTGATGGCCTCGGGCTTTCGCCTCCAGAACCCCAATGTGAAGACCGCCTGCGGTTGCGGTGAGAGCTTCTCCATCTGACCGCGGCCGTCGGCGGGCCCGTCCCCGCGCTGACGCGTGCACCACCCCCGCCCTGAAAGGACCGCCGCCGCCGTGCCGTGCTGGAACTGCAAAACGGAAGTCGCCCCAGACAGCCTCGCCTGCCCGCGCTGCGGCAAGGTGCAGCCGCTTCCGCCGGGTGCGACGTACTTCGACGCCTTCGGCTTAAAGCCGTCGGTGGACGTCGACGCGCCAGCGCTGGAGCGCGCCTACCGCGAGCGGTCCCTTCAAGTGCACCCCGACCGCTTCACCACCGCGCAAGCGCGCGAGCGACGCTTCGCCCTGGAGCAAAGCACCCTCCTCAACGACGCCTACCGGACGCTGAAAGACCGCGCCGCACGCGCTTTCTACCTCTTGAAGCTCAACGGGCTCGACCTCTCACGGGAGGACGCGGGCACGCAAAAGGACATGCCGCTCAGCTTCCTCGAGGAGGTGATGGAGCTGCGCGAGGCCCTCGACACGCACCGGGCGCGCGGTGCCCTGGAACGCGCGCTGGAGATGGCCGGCGAGGTCTCCGCCCGCCGCTCCTCGGCGCTCGCCGACGCGGAGGCCGCACTGCGGAGGCTGTTGGCTCACCCCGAGGACGCCGCCGCGCGGACCGAGGCCGGGCACGCGCTGGCCCGGGTGCGCTACTTCGCCCGCTTCCTGGAGGAGGTCAACGCCATGGAAGAGGAGGCCCTGGAAGGATGAGCCCCGCCGGCCTGCTCCAGATTCATGACCCGCTCAAGCCGCACGGGCACGTGGTGGGCATCGACTTGGGCACCACCAACTCCCTGGTGGCGGCGGTGGTGAATGGGCGTCCGCTGTGCCTGCCGGTGGACGAGGAGGGCGGGAAGCTTCTGCCCTCGGTGGTGCACTATGCCCCCGACGGGGGCGTGGTGGTGGGTGCCCGGGCACGCGCTCTCGCCGCGGAATCCCCCACCTCCACCATTGCCTCGGCCAAGCGCTTCATGGGCAAGGGGCGCTCGGACGCCGAGACAAGGAAGCTCGGCTCCTACCGCTTCGCGGGCGGCGAGGGAGACGTCGTCCGCTTCGAGGTGGCCGGCGGCGCGCCCGTCACCCCCATGGAGGTGTCCGCGGAAATTCTCCGCACCCTCAAGCGACGCGCCGAGGCCTTCTTCTCGGGGAAGGTGGAGCAGGCTGTCGTCACCGTGCCGGCGTACTTCGATGATGCCCAGCGCCAGGCCACCAAGGACGCCGGACGTCTGGCGGGCCTCGACGTCCTGCGGCTTTTGAACGAGCCCACCGCCGCCGCGCTCGCCTACGGGTTGGACAAGGGAAGCCAGGGCACCTTCGCCGTCTACGACTTGGGTGGGGGCACCTTCGACGTCAGCATCCTCACGCTGGTGGACGGGATTTTTCAGGTGAAGTCCACCGGCGGCAACTCGGCCCTCGGCGGGGATGACTTCGACCGAGCCATTGCCGAGCAAGTGCTGGCCGTCCGCGGGCTCTCCACTCCCAGCCCAAGCCAAGTGACGACGCTGCTCGCCGCCGCGCGCGCCGCGAAGGAAGCCCTCACCACTGCCGAGACGACGACGCTCAGCGTCGACGGCCACCGCACCGAAATCTCCCGCGCCCAGCTCGAGGCGTGGATTGCGCCCTGGGTGGAGAAAACCGGGCCCGTGTGCCGCCGCGCCCTCAAGGACGCGGGGTTGACGGCTGCGGACTTGGACGGCGTCATTCTCGTCGGTGGCGCCACACGGGTGCCGGCGGTGCGCCGCTACGTGGAGAAGCTTTTCAGCCGGCCCCCCTTGGGGGACATCGACCCGGACCAAGTGGTGGCCCTCGGCGCTGCGTTGCAGGCGGACCTCCTCACCAACGCCCAGCGAGAGGACGAGGTGCTTCTCTTGGACGTCATCCCGCTGTCCCTGGGCCTGGAAACCATGGGCGGCGTCGCCGAGAAACTCATCCAGCGCAACACCACCATTCCCACGGCCGCGGCGCAGGTCTTCACCACCTTCCAGGACGGCCAGACGGCCATCGACATTCACGTGGTGCAAGGCGAGCGCGAGCTGGTGGCGGACTGCCGTTCTCTGGCGCGCTTTCGCCTCTCCGGCCTTCCGCCCCTGGCCGCGGGGATGACACGGGTGGAGGTGCGCTTCGAGGTGAACGCCGACGGACTGCTTCAAGTCAGCGCGCGGGAGCCGGCCACCGGGGCGGTGCAAACCGTTACCGTGAAGCCGACGCATGGACTGACCGACGAGCAGGTGGAGCAAATGCTGCTCGACTCCATCGAGCACGCCGAAGAGGACATGCACGCCCGTCAGCTCGCGGAGCAGCGCGTGGAAGCGGCGCGCATCCTCGCCGACGCCGCGAAGCAGCTGCGCGAGAACGGGGACTTGCTAGAGCCCGCCGAGCGCTCTGCTCTGGAGACGGCCATGGTGGACGTCCAACAGAAGGCCGAGGCCAAGGATGCGGACTCGCTCCGCGACGCCATCCACGGGCTCGACGAGTTGGCTAAGCCCTTCATCGAGCGCGTCATGAATCGGGCGATGACGCAGGCCCTCGCCGGGCACTCGGTGGAACAGGCCTGATGCCGAAGGTGACCTTCAAGAGTCCCCTCGATGACGTCGCCGTCGACGTCGAGCCGGGGACGTCCCTCCTCGAGGCGGCCGAGAAATGCGGCGCGCACGTGGGCCATTCCTGCGGCGGGGTGTGCGCCTGCTCGACTTGCCACGTCTGGGTGAAGCGCGGCCTGGACAGTCTCTCCGAGGAGGAGGATGCGGAGATGGACCGCATCGACCAAGCCTTCGACGTCCGCGCCTTCTCCCGCCTGGGCTGTCAGGCGCGTGTCGACAGCGAGGACGTGGACGTGGAAATAACCGAGGAGTCGCTGAGCGCCTACCTCGACGAGAACCCAGCGCTGAGAAAGTCCCTCGAAGCCGAAGGGAAATGGCCGCTGAAGAAGTCCCGCTGACTTCCTTCGCTCAGCGCTTGGTGAGCGTCACCTGCTCCAGCGCAAACTCGGACCCAAAGAGGCCATTTCCGTTGGGGCGGGAGTAGCTGACGTACAGCACCTGTCCGCCATTCTCGGTGTACTCCGCATGAGCGGCCGCGTCGTAGCTCGTGCCCCCCTGCCCTTTTCGGTCGGCGGTGAAGAGCCGCAGCTCATCCGACCACGGGCCCGTGAGCGCCGGCGCGGTGCGCAACAGGACGTCGTTGGAGAAGACGCCCGAATAGATGGCCATCCACTGCCCTACATAGGCGTTGAATTGGACGGTGAGGATGGACGAGGCGTCGAGCACCGGCCGAGCCGAAGAGAGAGACGCCGTCCACGCGGCGCCGTCCCAAAACGCCCACGCTGTCCGGTCGAGCACCGACTCCAGCGCCACCTTCCCGAGGAGCCAGTGGAAGGTGAGCCCGTCCTGGACGGAGGCAAACGCAAAGAGCTCATCTCCCTCAATGGCGGCGGCCCCCCCGAAGCCCGGCTCGTCCTGCGGAAAGAGGAGGGTGGGATGGGAAGAGCCGGGCGAAACGACAGGCCGCTCTGGCAGGCCTGTGAAGTCAGTCCACACCGCGAAGGACTGGCCAACGCCGTAGAAGTTGAAGTCCCCGGGCGCGGCCCAGACCAGGCCATACGGCACGAGGGCGCGATTTCTCGTCGCGTCGAAGAGCGGCGCTCCGGGCCAGGCGGCGTAGCGCGCCCCGCAGGGTTGTTCCGCGCAGGGGCTTCCTTGGTGGACGGCGATGAAGGCCGCTTCGTCGTCAGTTGGCGCGAGGAAATAGACGGGAGCTCCCGCGCCGTCCGTGCGTTCGGTGAGGGCGACGCCGCCTTCAGCGCTGCGCTGAGAAGACGAGGCGAACGAGTTGTTGTGCCAGGTCTGCCCGTTGCCATCCGGCACGCTGCACACCGTGTCCCCGAAGAGCCAGACGGAGAGGCCCCACAACAGCCCGCTTTCGCCTCCATCGCGGCCGACAATGAGCGGCGACTGAGAAACGGTACCTACCTCTTGCACGCTGACGACTTGCGCCGCAGGCGGCGTTCCGCACGCGAGTGCGACAGCGCTGAGCGTCGCAGCCGCCGCGGTCCGAAACCGTGCCGCCCGCGGGCCTCCGGTGCAGGTAATTCGCAACTCTGCGGCGAGTCCGGCGCTTCTGAAGAATGTTGGAGGAGCCAACATGAATCGCGCAGGGCCGATGCACTTCCCTGCCCTCTTGAGGCCGGGCCGAGACTTAACACCGCTGGCCGGGTGCTTGCCTTGCGGGGCACTGAGCAGACACGTGCACCGACGGCCGGTGAGCGTGGCCCTTCGACGCGCTGCGGCTTTTTGCGAGATGTCTTCAGTCACTTTGTCGCGCGGAGGACGCCTCGCTCCGTCCCTCTGACCCACCCGAGATGAAATGACCCACCCAACAAAGAGAAGAGTTCGGGGGTTACACCTGGTGTGGGGAATGCACTGTTCGGGAGGGCCGTTCGCGTTAGGGAGACCAAGAGATGCTCGACGCAGCCCGACCGACACTGCAGGACGAAGCCTCTCCGGAAACCTTGGAGCAGCTTCGCATTCTCGTCGAGCAGGCTGATGTCTCGTCGATGCTGACGCGGCCCGAGGTGGCACAGGCTGTACGCTTGGCCGCCGCCAAGGTGGTGCAGTCGAACCTGGACCGCTACGACGGGCTCCAAGGCGTCATGGCCGGGCGGGCTTACAGCATCGCGTACCAGGAGCTGTCTCGTTACGACGCGAAGGAAGGCCCGCTACTGGCCTGGCTGTCGCGCAAGGTCCAGGCCGGTTTGCTGGCGGACTTTCAGTAGCGAATTCCCCAGCCCGTGAGGGCGCCGAGGGGCTCTCGCTTTCGCAGTCTCGCCCGCCGCTTTGTCAGCCTGGATTGGGCGGCACGCACCCATAAGTGACTGGGAAGTTAGGGCCGCAGGTACAGTGGATCTCGCAGGGCTCGACAGGCATGCAGACCCAGCCCGAAGGGCAAAACCTGTCGCTACCCGCGTCAGGACACAGCACTGACGGGCACACGCGAGGATCGCTGCAATCGTTACTTGGGTTGCACTCGCAAGGGAGGACACAGGTATAGCCCGCTGTCGATGGGACGTTGGGACTCAGCGACGCGCAGAACCCGCCGTCGGGGCAAGCAGGCGTAGGCTGCGAGGTGCAGCCCATTGCTCCAAGAGCCGCGAGTACGCATAGCAGCCTAAACTCCCGCAGGGACGGAGCGCGGGTCTTCGTCATTCACTCACCCCCGTCGCGGAGGCTAGGGGAAGCCCCTCCGCCGTCCCGCCGCTTGAATGTTAGTTGAGCCCGCAGACGCCGGCATCGCAAGTCGGCGTAGGCCCAGGCGGACACGGACAGACGCCGGTTTGTCCTCCAATACTTTTCAGGTTCGCTTCGTACCGAGCCTGTGCGGAGACGTTGATTGCGGCATTCCCGCAGTCAACGCAAAAGAGCGCCCTGCACGAATCGCCCTCGGCCACGACGACGCAGTCCGAAGCGACCGAGCAAGACTGGTCGTAGTCCGACGCTTGGATGCTGCCGCACGCGCTGGAGCTGGAGCACGACGCCAAGACGGTCGCGGCAAGCGCACCGAGACCGACGAGGACGAAGCGTGAGTTGGTCATGGCTCCCCCCAGGTGCAGGACCGCGAGAGCTCCATCTTCGGCCAGATTTCTTGGCCTTCACAGCCCCCTACCCGCCCGTTCGGCCCTACCCCACCGTGCTGTTATTTGCAGCGTCCTCTGCCGGTCCGTGCCACTTCGGGCCGCGTACAGACCGTACAGAGCGTACAGACCGCAAAGGACCGCTTGCTTCGTCTAACTGCGTCGTCGTAAATGCTGTCGCTTCCGCAACCCCCCCCGCCTGCCCAGGTGGTGGAATTGGTAGACACACTAGATTCAGGGTCTAGCGCCCGAAACGGCATGGAGGTTCGAGTCCTCTCCTGGGCACTGTAATTACGGGATGATGTTGAAGGCCGCGGGCTTCCTAGTTATGCGGCTGAGGTGGTGTCGGTCCGCCCACGGGGGGACAGTGGTAGTCGCAGCAGTTGCCAACGAGTGGTTTGCTGACCGCGACTGCGCCGTACGAATTCCCCGTGGCGTAGGCGGTGCTTCCGTAGACCTGCTCAGAGCACCGAAGTATCTGCGGACCGGCCGTCCCGACGCACACCTTCGCAGCCTCTTCGTTGAGCGTGTTCATGTCCGCGTGCTTGTTGCCGCAGACCGTGAAGACGCCTGTTTGGTAGTCACGCGAGGCAACGTGAGCGCTTGCGCATCCGATGATCAGGCCCAGCAGTCCCGCACCCAAGACGAGAAACCTTTTTCGCATGGATCCCCTCCCTTCGGGCGGAGATTAGGCAAGGACGAAGCCCCGGTCGATGCCGAAGTAGAGTCTCCTGTCGGTGGACTCTTGATGCCAGCGGCCTCGACCCGAGGTAGCGCTCTAGGCCGCGGTCCGCGGCGCAGACGGTAAACGCTCGAGCAGCTCGCCGAAGTACCGTTCGTAGCTTCCGCGTCCGTACGCTAGAATTCGAAGTTCAAGTGTTCGGTCGCGAGAGCTTCCAGGAAGTGCTGCGCATCGAAGAACTCGCCCGGCGCAAAGACACCAGGCCGAGTAGCCCCGTCACCGAGAATGCGCTCCGTGGCTTCGACGACGAGCGGTGCTGTGAAGGCATAGATGTCGCGCCCGCGTGCTGCGGCGCGGCGCACGTCAGCTGCGCGCCGGACCGTCGTCTCGACCCGGAAGGTCTGAGCCGAACGACCTGACTCATCCGCTGCAACTGGAGGCGGAGTAGCCGGGTCGCGAACGTCGCCTAACGACGTTGCGTTGACGTAAGTGTGAAGATTGGAAACCCGCAGATGGCGGTGGATCAATATCGTCTCCGAGAAGGGCGTCTCGATCATCTGCTGGATGCCGAAGGGTCCGGCGAAGGTCCAGGACGTGGTCGGTGCCGGATCGGGCAGCGGCTCCAATGCTTCACGGGCGATGACGACGCGACGGACCGTGTTGCGCCGGCCGGTGAGCCGGGTGCCCAGCGTTGGCCTCCAGCTGTCCAGGGCGATTCCAATGCGGATCTCGTCCGCCCGCGGCCAGTTGCCCATGGCGGCTGTCGCCAGCAAATCGCAGAAACCGCCGTAGAATCCCATGGCAGGAATGACAACGACGCCCGCGTCCTGCGCGGGGACGGCGAACTTCTCGAACGTCCCCCGCGCGCTTGCCTGCTCGGCCGTCACATCCAGATAGTGAACGCGTGCGCGTAACGCTGCCGAAATCACGGCTTCAGCCGTGTCTAGAAACGGCCCCGCGCAGTTGATGACTGCCGCCGCGCCGCCGAGAGCACGGGCAAGCGACTCTTGGTCTTCTATTCCAGCGACCCTCCTCACGAGACTGTCAGCGAGCAAAGGGACCGCGCCGAGCTTCGCTTCATCGCGACCAATTGCGATTGGCGTGAAACCTCGTCGCCCCAACTCCTTCACGACAAACCGACCCGTATGTCCGGAAGCCCCGTAGACGGCGACCGCCGGCTTGGACTGGGCGGGGTGCAAATTCCCTAAACCCATCGAAATCCCTCTTCCCGGAAACGCGGTCCCCTTGCGCAGGGCCTGCGGTTGCTACGGTCCTTCAGCGTTGGAGCGCGGTCAGCGCGTTCAGAGCGCCGTAACTCATCGCCTCCTCGACGGGCGTGAGGCCGCTCCCATCGCGGAGGAATCCAGCGGCGAGCGCGCGAGCCCGCCCCCAGACAGCTTCAGCGATTGCCGATCCAGAGCTCAGCCGCCGCACGCCGACCTTGGCGAGCTCCGCCGATGGCGCGAGCCCCGCAGCGCTCATCACGTTGAGAGGTAACGTAACTTCACGCGCGATCGCAGCAATCTCGTCCTGCTCGACGAGGCCTGGTACGAACAAACCGCTCGCCCCAGCATCGCAGTAGCGCACCGCGCGCGTACGCGTCTCGGCGACGCGATCGCTTGAGGCCACCAACCCGCGTAGGTAAACGTCCGTCCGCGCGTTGATGAACAGCTCGACCCCGAGCGAGCTCGCCATCCGTCGGATGGCCTCAATCTTCCTGCAAAGCCGGTCCGGCGACCCGCCTCCATCCTCGATGTTGATGCCAGCCACGCCCACATCGATCAGCTTACCGACGAGCTTTGCGACCGCTTCGGGATCATCCGAGTAGCCGCCCTCGAAGTCGATCGAAACCGGCACGCGTACCGCTCTTGTGATCTCCGCTGCTGTTGCCACCGCCAACGATGGAGGCAGCGAACCGCCGTCAGGGTAGCCATGAGACCATGCGATGCCCGCACTGGTTGTCGCGATCGCGCGTGCGCCCAAGCTCTCGATCAGGAGCGCACTGCCGGCATCCCAAGCGTTCGCGAGCACGAGCAAGTCGGGCCCTCGATGGAATGCATGAAATCGAGCTACCAGGCTTCCGAGCTCATGGCGCGGCATCAGTTCCTCCAGGTCGTGCCTTCAACCTAGGGGAGCGGGCCCGCGTCGGCTTGGTAAATCTTGCGCGTCACAACGCGCGGGCACCGGGTCGTGCAAGCTCGCACTGTTCAGAGCCGTCGAGCAGCTGCGCGGCTCGACGTTGCGGAACTGAGAGGGGGAGCAGCCGATCTCGCGTCTGAAGAAGTTGATGAAGTTGGAGAGGTCCCCGAAGCCGACTGCGAAGGCGATCTCGGTTACAGGCCGGCTCGTCCCTCTGAGAAGCGCGATCGCCTTTCGCACTCGCGTCTGCATCAGGAAGCGATGGGGGGTCACCCCGGTCTCCCGCTTGAACAGCCGTAAGAAGTGGTAGGGGCTCAGGCCGACGAAGCGCGCCACTTCAGAGAGCGAGTGTTCCTCCTCTGGAGTCCGCTCGATGTGCTCGAGTGCCGCAAAAATCGTGTCGCGTGAGCGACGGCTCTGCCGCAAAGGAGGCGCTACACGATGCGGACGTGCGGCAACATGCTCGAGCACGCACGCGGCGAGTGCAAGCCCGACCTCCTCAAGACCCACCGTGGGGAAATGTTGGTCGACGAGCTGCCGCAACGCATCGACGCGAGGGATCGGCGGCAGAACCGATCGCGAGAAATACCGCCTCACCTGGGAGCGCGTTTCGCTACCCGAGATCTCCTCCAGCACGGCCTCGTCGAACCGGAAGATGACGCAATGGTCACCTCCGCATTGGTCGTGCGAGATTTCGTAGCATTGGCCCGGGTTCGCAAGCAGGAGAAAGCCCGTCGCAAGCAACTGATCGTCTCGATCGCTGCGGAAGCGGAACGCACCCGAGCGCACGATGGCAATCGTCGCCTCCGAGAACTGCTCGACGGCAACTGGCGCACCCTTCTCGAATGGACATTGGTACTCGGTCAGACGCACCAATCGGGTAGCGCCGACGTCCTTGTGACGAGGGTGCTTCGAGGTCGGGCTCTGATCGATCACCAAGGGCCAGTATGACATCGGGCGGGCGCGAACGCTCCCCGCGAGCGCGCTCCAAAGATGTCCCACTTGCAGAGGACAATGCCACGGGACCCATCCCGTCACCACGTTGCCGGGTAGCGCCCGGGCTGAGGGTTCGGCTCACGGCCACCTTCGCGTGCACGAACGCGCATTCCGACATGCACAAAGGAGCCGGCGGTTCTACCCCTCCAGCGGACGCCGGGTCATAGGCCGTCGATTAGCGCCATCGCCATGGGGATTCGAGTCCTCTTGTGGCCACGAGGATTCAGCACTTCCTGGGGGAGGTGGGGATCCCGTAACGACCACGGTTCCGAGGCCGACTGCCGCAAACTTCCCGTAGAGGCTTGAGGCCAGGGCGGTAGGCTTCACTCGTCCGGGTGCCAAACCGTGCGTTCGGTGCATGGATGACTTCAACCGGAGGTCGCGAATGAGCCTGCGTGCGCTAGGCCGTGGTCGGCTGTTGGTGGGCGCCGCGCTTTTGCTTTTGACGGCGGCGTGCCCGAAAGCCGCGGAGCAGCCGGGGCCGCAGCCAGCTTTGGACTCGAGCCCAAAGGACTTCTGGCAAGTCTACGCAACGTGGTTTGCGAAAGCGAAGTACGTGGACCTGACCCACACCATCACGCCGACCATCCCCGTGTGGGCTGGATTCGCTGCATCCAGCTTTGGCCCAGCGCGGAACCCCAAGACGCATGTCCCCTACTCCTACGCGACGGATGGGTTCGAGGCGACGGAGTACCACCTGGGGACGGACCAGCTCGGGACGCAGCTCGACCCTCCAGCCCACTGGGCCCCTGAATACCCCGCCATCGACGAGCTTCCGGCGACGTACGCGCTGCGGCCGCTGGTCGTCATTTCCATTGTGGCGCAGGTCGCGAAGAACCCCGGCTACCACCTCACGAGTCGCCGACGTGCAGGCGTGGGAGGCCAAGCACGGGCCCGTTCCCGAGGGCTCAGTCGTCTTCATACGCTCGGACTGGTCGAAGGATTGGCCCAACCCGGAGCTCGCGACGCGTACTGTTTTCCCCGGCGTTTCGCTGGATGCGCTGAAGTACCTTCACCTCACCCGCCACATTCTCTTTCACGGGCACGAACCGCTCGACACGGACACCACCCCGACGTTTGAAGCTGAGGCGTGGCTGATGCACCACGGCTATACCCAGGCCGAAGGTGTTGCCCATCTCGACCAGGTGCCGGAGACAGGATGCCTTGTGACCATCGGGTATCCGAAGCTCCAGGGCGGAACCGGCGGATATGCGCGCTACGTGGCCATCTGTCCCGACAATTGGAAGTACGGGGTTTCACCCGGCACCATTCCCGAAGCACCGTTGCCGAAAATGGACAAGCCGCTGCACTGGGATGCGGTCCAGGGCACCCGCATTCGGTGAGCAAAGAGGCGTTGGCAGTCGACGCTCGAAGAGCGCGTGTCGCTTTAGGTCCGAGGTCGGCCGACGGACCGGAGCTCTTCTGCGGGAAGCTGAAGGTGGACGACCCTCTTCACTTGACGCATTTCCTCTTCCAGTTCCGCAACCCGGCGCTCAAGTGCACCATCCCCCAGCTGGCCACGGCCCTTAGACCAATCCGCCAGCAAGGGTTTGACACCGAGCCGGAGCGCCGCGGTGAGCACCGCGATGAGGACTGAGCCCGCAATCATCGCTGCGCCCAGCGTCAGAATGAGGTCCTTGATGTCATTAACCGAAAACCTCACAACTCACCTCCAGGTGCACACCTAGGATGAAATACGGCGCCGCCAGCGATTGATTGCAAGTCCACAGCGTCGACTCCGCACACCATGGAATTCTTCCGGGCAAGGTGCGAGCCAAGCAGGACTGGCCGGAGGAGCGTCGCCCAACGCTTGCCGGCAAGCGGGTACAAACGTCGTTGGCTTCGTCCATCAGGGCGTGGGTTTTCGGGCGGCGAAGGAATTCGTAATTTCCCTGCCGTCATCGAAGCGTCAAGCGGGCTTCAACGCTTTTCTCGGTACGCTCTCGACAGCGGATGACCTAGCCTTCCTGCGAGGACTTCGAGAGAGCGCCGCGCTGCTCGACTGTTCGAGCACCCGCGCACGAGACATCGAATTCGGGGAGACGAGGTCTGCCATTGGCTAGTCCGCAAGTCGAGCTGTCAACGGACGTGGTGGTGGTGGGCTCCGGGCCCGCGGGACTCGCCGTCGGTGCATGTCTGCGCCGGGCCGGTTTGGATTTCATGCTCCTCGAGAAGGAGCGAGCGCTGGCCCCGTCCTGGCGGCGACACTACGAGCGGTTGCACCTGCATACGGACCGCGCCCATTCGGGACTGCCTTACTTCCCGATGCCCAAGTCCTTTCCACGCTACCCGTCCCGGGAGCAAGTCATCGAGTACCTCGAGGCCTACGCCAAAGCGTTCTCGCTCGCCCCGCGTTTTGGTGAGGACGTCCTGGAAGCGTGTCGAGGCGAGGGCGCCTGGGAGCTGAAGACGCAGGCGGCGCGCTACCGGGCGCGCGCGGTGGTGCTCGCCACCGGCTACAACGCGGCGCCCGTTCGGCCAACCTGGCCGGGCATGGAGGGCTACCAGGGTGTCGTCCTCCACAGCTCGGAGTACCGCACCGGCGAGCCCTTCCATGGACAGGATGTGTTGGTGGTGGGCTTTGGCAATTCGGGCGGGGAAATCGCCATCGACTTGTTCGAGAATGGGGCACGCCCAAGCCTTGTGGTGCGGGGCACGGTGAATTTGCTTCCCCGTGAGCTGTTGGGCCTCCCCATTCTCACTTGGGCGCTTGCGCTCGCCCAGCTTCCTCCCAGAGTCGCGGATGCGCTGTCTGCGCCGCTCCTGCGCATGACATTCGGAAACCTGTCGCGGCTGGGACTCAAAAAGGCCCCAGCCGGTCCCTTGACGGAGCTCAGCACGCGCGGGCGTGTGCCGTTGATTGATGTCGGCACCGTCGAGCTCATCCGAAAAAAGAGCATCCAAGTCCGACCGGGGATTGCAGAATTCACCCGGAGCGGCGTCCGCTTCGAGGACGGCACGGAGGGGA
Organism: uncultured delta proteobacterium; assembly: GCA_963745475.1. Lineage (GTDB taxonomy): Bacteria > Myxococcota > Myxococcia > Myxococcales > Myxococcaceae > JADGRA01. Next base: position 31,757 of record CAVUXN010000008.1, on the reverse strand, counting down.
GCTACCACGCCGTCGTGCTGGCCACCGGGTACCACCACCAGCTGGGCCGAGTGCTGCACAATTTGGACGGGGTCGTCGATGGCGCGGGAAAGGCCGTCACGAGCGGTCGCGAGACGGCGCTCCCGGACCTCTACTTGTGCGGCTTCTACGTCGCGCCCACCGGCATGCTCCGAGAAGCGGGCCTCGAGGCGCGGCGCATTGTGGATGGGCTGTCGCAGAAGCTGCGTGCGCCGGTCCAGTAGGGGCCGAGCTGCTTCGGCGTCGACCCGCCAGACCGGTTGCCGCACCCATTCCCGAGTCCCGTCCATTCCAGCGGAAGCGTCGTTTCGGGCGCTCTCGGTTTCGGCACGCACGCTCCGCGGACCGCTTCCGGCTATTGTCACCCAGCGCATAGGCAGCCGCTCGTGCGCCTGCGTCAGGGCTTCGGACCGCCGAAGTGGCGCAGTGGGCGCCGTTCACGCTTGGGGGAACCTATGAATCGGAAGTGTCTTGTGTCGCTGGTAACGGTTTGTGCCGTGCTGCTGAGCGCTCGGACGGTGTATGCGCAGGAGAACTGGACGGAAGGGCCCGTCTGGGGCTGTGGCACCTACCGGACCGAGCCTGGCCAGTACCAGGCCTACATCAAGTATTTGCGGGCGACAGCCCTCCCCATCGCCGTCGAGCAGAAGAAGCAGGGTCTCATTCTGGATTTCAAAGTCTTCGTCCAGCCCCCGCACGACGCGAACGACTGGGACGTCATGGTTTGCAGCCTGCACGCAAATTACGCCCAGGCACTCGACTACAACAAGGCGGACGACGAGAAGCTCAAGGCCATCCGTGCCAAGCAATTCAAGACGGGGGACGAGCAAAAGCAGCAGGAACTCACCAAGGGACGTCTGGAGATGCGCAAATTCATCGCGCAAACGTACGTGCGAGAGGTGACCCTGCGTCCGCTGCCCTAAGCCCCAGCCGGCGCGAGCCCGCCAGGAGTTTGCAGACGTGGCGAAGTCCCGAGGTGCGCTGACGGCCCCACACGCCACGCCGCCACCGGCGTGGACGCGGGGGGGCCGTCACGTCGTCGGCGCTCGAGGCCCCGCAGGGCGAAGACGTCCCAGTTAAGAGCTGGTCGAGTTATGGGCCGAACCCGGCGCCGTTTAGGTTGGGAAGTGCGAGACTCGTGTGCGCTGTATAGACCGTCGCGTGTCGCCCTACCCCGGGCGGCGAGCGGGCCTCTGCAGCCGGTAGGTGACTTCGCCGCCGGACAGCCCGAGGGCTTCCCACCCGCGGCTCCGGTACAGCCGTTCGGCCCGTGTCCCCGGTGCGGTGGAAAGGGTAATGGCGTCGAGTCCCTGCTCGAAGAGCCAGGTCTCCACGCGTGTCAAGAGCGCGCTCCCGATGCCTCGGCCCTCAGACTCGGGCCGGACGAAGAGCGCCCAGATGTCCTTCTTCCCGGGGCGTCCGCAGACGAAGCCGACGAGACGGCCGGCTTCCTGACAGACGAAGGCCCGTCCGTCGACGCTCAGCGCCTGGGCGTAGTCCTGGGGGGTGAGTCGCAGGTGGACGAGTTGGTTTTCACGAACCGCGCCGCGAATTTCCATGAGCGCGGGGATGTCGGTGAGTTGCGCGGGTCGGTACTCAAGCATGACGGCCACTTGTCACTATACGCGGTGCGCCACAGCCTCCCGGAGCCGACGGCAACGCGCGGCGAGGTGGAGGGCGGTCGCTTCAGGAATCTGGCCTTGGTGCGGCCGGGTGCGCTAGTCACTCCGTGAGTCCGTACCGGATCCCCCCCATCGGCGCGGATTCCCGGGCGTCGGCGGCTCTTCGGAGCCGTCCGACGCGCGGTTTAACAGCCATTCCTCACCGGGCGAGGCGTCCCTGGCTGGCTCTAAAACGTCCGGGCCGCGAGGGGCGGAAGAGCGCCTTTGGCGAGCGTTAGGCCACCGCCGGCAGCGCGGCCAGTGCACTCGCCAAGTCCTTCTCGTCGTACGGCTGGTCGACAAGCTTTCCGGCAAAGTAGTCCGCATAGGCCTGCATGTCGAAGTGGCCGTGGCCGCAGAGGTTGAAGAGGATGGCGCGCGAGACGCCGTCGCGCTTGCAGCGGAGTGCCTCGTCGATGGTTCCTTTCACTGCGTGGTTGGCCTCGGGCGCGGGGACAATGCCCTCGGCACGGGCGAAGGTCACCCCGGCCTCGAAACAGGCCGTCTGGTGGTAGGCGACGGCTTCGATGAGACCGAGCTCCTTCAAATGAGACACCAGCGGTGACATGCCGTGGTAGCGAAGCCCGCCGGCATGAAAACCGGGAGGCGTAAAGGACGAGCCAAGGGTGTGCATCTTCGCAAGCGGGGTGAGGTGCCCCGTGTCCCCGAAGTCGTAGGCGTACTTCCCCCGTGTCAGGGAGGGACAGGCGGCAGGCTCCACGGCCACAAAGCGCAGCTTCTTACCTCCGCGCAGCTGCGCCCCGAGAAAGGGAAAGGCCAAGCCGGAGAAGTTGGAGCCGCCGCCGGTGCAACCGACAATAACGTCCGGGGCGTCCTCGGCCATTTCCATTTGCTGCATGGCCTCTTGACCAATGACTGTCTGGTGGAGAAGCACGTGGTTGAGGACGGAGCCCAGGGCGTACTTCGTGTCCTCGCGCGACGCGGCGAGTTCCACGGCTTCGGAAATGGCGATTCCCAAGCTTCCCGGGTGGTCCGCTCGCTGGGCGAGAATGGCGCGCCCGGCTCGCGTCTCAGAAGAGGGGGAGGGAATGCAGCGGGCTCCGTACGTCTCCATGAGCGCTCGGCGGTACGGTTTCTGCTCGTAGGAGACGCGCACCATGAAGACTTCCACCTCGATGCCGAAGAGGGCGCCGGCGAAGGCCAGTGAGGAGCCCCACTGTCCGGCCCCCGTCTCGGTGGTGATGCGCTTGGTGCCCGCCTCCTTGTTGTAGAAGGCCTGGGCGACCGCGGTGTTGGGCTTGTGGCTGCCCGCCGGCGAGACGCCTTCGTACTTGTAGTAAATGCGCGCCGGCGTCCCCAAGACATGCTCCAGCCGTCGTGCGCGATAGAGCGGCGAGGGGCGCCACTGGCGGTAGATGTCACGCACCGGGCGTGGAATCTCCACCTCCCGCGCGGTGGAAACCTCCTGAAGAATGAGGGCCATGGGAAACAGCGGCGCCAAGTCCTCCGGACCGACGGGCTTCAGCGTCCCCGGGTGAAGCACCGGCGGGGGCGGGACCGGGAGGTCCGCGAGAAGGTTGTACCAGCTGGTGGGGATGCGCCTTTCGTCGAGCAGGTACTTGATGGTCTCGGTCATGGCGGTCCCTTTCGGCCCCCGGGGTGGGGGGCCTCGAGTGAAGCTGCGGCCCAAGCCAACGGTCAAGCCCCTCGGCCGCGCGGGGTTTTCTGTGCAACTGGGCCGCTCCCCGGGTGTCCCCCCCTCTCGGGCGAAATCTCATGTCCCAAGAAACCGGCCGGGGGCCGCTAAAGTCTCCAGCGTCGACAGGATGCTCGGGACATGGTTGCCTCTGCCGCCCCAACAAAAGAGGAGTCCCATGCACTACACCGCAACCCTCGTCGGTTTCAGTGTAATGGCGTTGGCGGTCATCGCCCCAGCGGTCGCCAGCGCCCAGCCGCTTCCCAACCACTACGGTGCGCCCATCGGCATCGACGCTGCGCGCAGGGTGGCCGCGGCGGCCATTGCCGAAGGAAAGAAGAATGGCTGGACGGTGGCCGCGGCCATCGTCGACCCAGGCGGCACCTTGGTTTACTTCGAGCGCATCGACGGGACGCAGAACGGGAGTTCCAACGTGGCCCTGGACAAGGCCCGCACCGCGGCCGCCTTCAAACGCCCGAGCAAGATGCTGGAAGACGCGGTGAAGGCGGGCAACCCGCAATTCCTCAAGCTGCCGGGGGCGCTCCCCATCGAAGGAGGCGTGCCGCTCGTCATCGACGGGAAAGTGGTGGGTGCCATTGGCGTCAGCGGGGCCAGCTCCGCCCAGGACGGACAATGCGCCAAGGCGGGAGCCGACACGCTTGGGCCGACCATGCCCGAGAAAAAGTAGCTGCCTTGAAGCCCTCCTTTGTCGCCAAGTGAGACTGGAGGAAGCGTCAGCTTGCGCCCGGGCCCCGAGGTTTGGGAGCCTCGGGCGCATGCGTTTCGTCCGCCGCTTGGCACTGGTTGCGTTGGCCCTTTCGGCACCTTCCTTCGGGCAACAGCCGCCGGTGGCCTCGGGCACCAAGGTGAAGCTACACGTGGGAGAGCAGAAGGTGCTCAACGTCGGCCTGGCGATGGGCCTGGTGTGTAACGACGGGACGGTGGTGCAGGCCGAGTTGCGTCCGCTGTCGGACACCGAGAACGAGCTCGTCTTGGTGGGCCTCAAGCCGGGGAAAACGGCCTGCCGCGCGGGGACGGCAAACATGTCCCGCTCGGTGCTGGTCTACATTACGGTGACTGCCAAGTCTCCCTAGCCGCATTGGGGAAAGGCCGCGGGCAATGGCCGTCCCGGTTCCGCGGCCGGAGGGAGACGCGACGGGGCCAGGAGCCTCCCTGCGGCCTTTCAGCCGACGCGAGGAGGGAGCCTACTCGTCCCCGACGTTGGTGGTGGCCCAAGGGACGGCTTCCAGCCTCGCCAGGGGGATGGGGTCGCCCGTCACTTCGCTGACGCCGTACATCCCGAGCTCAAGCCGCTTCAGCGCTCGGTCAATCTGTTCCAACATTCGCTCGTCGGCCTCGGAGAGCCCAATGCGGATGTCCGAGGTGGTGGCCTCGTTGGCCTCGTCTCCGACGTCATGCGGGTCGGGCATTCCCGGCGGACGGTCCGAGTCGAGGGCCGTCGACTGAAAGAGCCCCAAAAGCCGCTGGTGCTCCTTGCGCAGCCGCTCGCGAAAGTGGGCGAGCTGTTTTGCATTCAACGCACGTTCCGCCTTCTCGCGCTTGGGCATCCTCATTCGCCTCCACCCGCTTTGAAAGACTGACGGACGTTAAGCAGGGACGGCTTTTCGCGCCACAGGGACGTGAAGGAAACCGCCCGCCCCCGCCCCCACGGCGCTCAAGGCGGCGGGCGCGGGGCGAGCAGCGACATGGAGACCAGCCGGGCGATGAGGATGGCCGGAAAGAGCTGCCCGGACAGGCTTTCCATGTTGGCCAGGGAGCGAGCCGGCAAGGACAGCGGGACGATGTCCCCGTAGCCCGCGGTGGTGAGCGTCTCGAGCGAGAAATAGACGAAGGCCGAGAGGTTGTGGGCCTCGGGCGCCCAACTCAGCCCGTGAAAGGAGCCCGGGACGAGGACGTCGACGAAACGGTAGGCCTCGGCCCAGTCCAGCCCGAGCAGGAGGTAGGCGGCCACGCCCCCGAAGAGCCGGTCCCGCGCCGTCGGTCCGTCGCGGAAAACTTGCGCCAGAATGAGCGCCACCAGCAGCGAGAGCACCGAAAGCGAAGCCACGGAGGCGCCAACTTCAAACCACCGGCCGCGGAAGCCATGGGCCAACAGCCGCAGCCCGAGCGTCGTCAGGAAGAGGAGGACTCCCAGCACCAGGATGCCGCGCTGCACCCGGCGCCAGCCCAACGCGGACGCGCCCGCGAGAAGGACGCCGGCAAACCACAAATCCACGGCGAACATCCACACCGGGCCGATGAGCCCACTCGTCTCGAGCGGGAGGAAGACGAAGATGAGGAGCGCGAGACTCAAAAGGAGCGCGGCCAGGCCGCGCTGCGAGCTCCAGTAGCGTCCGACGCTGAGCAAGGGGGGAGGGAAAGGCGGCTTGGCCATAACCATGGGGAGCTCAGGCGTTGAGCCAGCTTGCCAGCGCTGGGTCTCGGGCCCCGAGCCGGACGCCGGGCTCGAGCGTGAGGGCGCGGGCGTGGATGTCTCGCGCGTGCAACGTCTCGAGCAGGCGCTCCTGGGACTCGGCGTCTGGAGAGAGCAAGAGGCACCCGTCGCCGCCGCCTGCGCCGCTCACCTTGCCGGTGCTGTCCGTCGAGCGGGCGAGGTTGAGGATGCGCTGGAGCGCCGGGGTGACGACGTCCCCCAGCGAGGCCAACAGCTGCTGGAGCCCCTCACACGCCTCCCTCAACGCGGAGAAGCTGCCCGCGCGGAGCGCGTCCTCCAGGGCTTCCCCCAACAAGTCCGAGTCTCTCACGAAGGCGGAGCGCCCCTTCTCGTCGAGCCTCGCTTCGGCCTTGGCAATCATCCCCGGCGTCGCCGCGCTCTCGCCGGCGAAGGCGTAGGAGAGAAAGCCGGGCTCGAGGCCGGTGCGCACCACGTCCACCGGCCCCGCGTCCTTGAGCGCTACCGAGAGCGGCCGGTCACGCGCCAACACTTGCTCCACCGGCCAGCGTCGGTAGCGCACCAGGCCCCCCACCTGGGAGGCGACGACGTCCGCCCCGCTGCCGCGTCCGTCCTGGGCCTCGGCGTGCGCCAAGAGGGCCAGCTGCAAGGAAGCCGCGGTGCCCAAAACCCCCGTGGCCGCGTCCACCGCCAGCACCACCGTCCGGGCGCTGGTGCCCGTCCCCAGCTTTTGGCCCTGGGGCCCGAGTACTGAGGGCGAGAGCGCGAGCGAGAGCCCCAAGGACTCGCGGCCCTGCGCCCGGTAGACGACGTCCAGCGCGCGTGCCGCGAAGTGGAAGCCCTCCGTCACCGTGGCGTCCCAGCGCACGCCCAGCGGCGTACTCACCCCGACGAGGCGCCCAGTCGCGGTGACGAGCTCCACGGTGCGGTCGTCCCGCGCCCGCGCCAGCGCGCTGCCCCGCGGCCCCACGGACAGCACGCGCGCCGCCCCACCCCACAGCACCGCGTACTCACCGCACAGGAAAAGCTTCGAGGGAGCCGAAAGGGCGCGTTCCACCGGTGGCCCCGGGAGCTAGCACATGCCCCCCATGGCCGCACCGGGGAGCGTCTCGTGCCCCGGGGGGCCGCCCTCAGAAGAGGGACTCGTCCAAAAGCACCGCGTCGCCGCCGGGCGCGCAGCGCACCACGTCCGTGGCCCCGGCGGCGCGGGCCAAGGCCTCGACCCGCGCCACGTGCTCCGCGGTGGTGAGGAGGACGGGGTTGGGGCCTGCGTCCAGTGTAAAAAACACCGGGCAACCCTTGGCGCGAGCTCCAGGCAACGTGAGGACGACGGCCAGCGTCTGCGGCTTCAAGTAGCAAAGCGGCGGGTTGGCCGAGAAGGTGGTGGCGTGCATGCGCCAGGCGTTGCGCTCGGCGAGGGCCCCCAGCGCGGGGAAGTCCCGCCGGCGGACGGCGTCCTGCGCCCTGGCCACCTCGGCTTCCGCGTCCTCCACCCACGCCGGGTAGAAGGGGGAGGTTTCCACGCTGGACTGCATGCCGTCCCGAGAGGACACCTCCTTCTCCTCGCGCGAGACGACGCACGCCAGAAAGCGCAATTCCGGCCAGTGGCTCTCTTGAAAGTCCTGGGTGGCGAAGCTGTCCTCGCCGTCCGCCCGCGTCCCCCGATGCCAGGTGCAGAAGCCGCCTTGGACGCTGCGGCTTGCGGAGCCACTTCCAATGCGGGCCAGTCGGGACGTCCGGGCCACGTCGTCCGGGAGCCCCGCCGCGGCGCGCGCGGCCCGGGCCAGCGCGGCGAAGCCCGCGGCGCTGGAGGCCAGCCCGGCGGCCATGGGGAAGTTGCCGCGGGACACCACCTGGACGCCGTTCCAGCGGGTGCCCGCCTCTCGGGCGACACCCTCGAGGAGCGCCAGCACCCGCTCGCGCGCGGCCCCGCGGGCCGGTTGGCCGTTGAGCACCACCGTGGACTCAGCACCGCCGAGCTCCACCGTCGTCGTCACCTCCAACGGGGCCAGGGTGACGCTGAAGCTCGACTGGTGTGGCAGCACGCGCTGCACGTCACGCTTTCCCCAATACTTGACGAGGGCAATGTTGGGGTGCGCCCGCGCTGTCGCCTTGGCCGCCTTCATGAAGACGCCTCCACGCGGCTTAAAAAGACACTCACCCCGGCACGAGCGAGTTTCGCCCGGGCCTGGCGGCCGTCGCGGAAGAGTCCCACCACCGCGCCACCGTCGCCACCCGCGCCCGTCAGCTTCGCCCCCAGCGCGCCGGCTTCACGTAGAAAGCCGGCCATGCCGTCCAAGGCGGGTGAGCTCACCCCGAGGGCGGCGAGCAGCCCGTGGTTGACGTTCATCGCGTCTCCCAGCGCCTCGAGGTCTCCGGCCTCAGCGGCTAGGACGCCCTCCTCGGCCACCCGTCCCACCTCGCGGAAGAGACGGCGGTAGCGCGCGGGCCAGCGCGCCTGGCGCTGCCGCAGGCTGGACACCGTGTCCCGCGTCGGTCGCCTCGTCCCGGCCAGGGCCACCAGGAGCTCCAGCGGCCGGCGCAGCGAAAGCCTGCGCACCAGCGGCAGCCCTCCCGCACCGCGCCGACGGAAACGGATGGGGCAGCCGAGCGCGCTGCAGGCGTGGTCCACGCCGGAGGGCGTCCCGTGAAAGACGACTTCCATGGCGCCGGCCAATTCGAGGAGTTTGCCTTGCGACGCTGGGCGTCCGGAGGCCGCCCGGAGAAGGACGCCGGCCAGCGCCACCGCCAGTGCGGCCGAGCTCCCGAGCCCCATGGAGATGGGAAGCGTGCTCTGTAGCGACACTCGGAAGGGCGGCCGCCCAGCCGCGACGGCCGCCACCGAGAAGGCGCGCAACAGGCGGTGCCGAGTGGCGCCGTCAATTTGGCCCGGGACGTCCAGGCTGCAGGCCCGGGCGGGCGTGGCCCGCGCCGTCACCCCCAAGGACAGCGGCACGGCCAGCGCGGTGGCGCCGTACACCACCGCGTGTTCCCCGAGGAGGATGACTTTCCCCGGGCCGAAGGCTTCGAGCGGGCCGGAGGGCAACGCCCTCACGGCCGGTCGTTGGCGCTGTGCGGCTCGAAGGGCTCGAGGGGAGGAAGGGTGGCGAGAATTTCGCGCGCCTTGTCCACCTTCACCGTTCCGGACTTCACCAGAAGGTGGGCCACCTTCTCCACGTGGTCCCCCCGGGCGCCGGCCGTCACCGCGACACAGCGGGCATGGAGCGCCATGTGTCCCTGTTGGATGCCCACCGAGCCCAGCGCCCTCAACGCGGCGAAGTTTTGCGCGAGCCCCACCGCGGCGAAGACTTGCGCCATTTCCCGCACGCTCGAGCAGCGAAGCAGCTTCAGGCCGAGCTGGACACCGGGGTGGATTTTGATGGGGCCGCCCACGCGACCGAGCGCCAGCGGCAACTCAATGCGGCCCACCAGCGTCTGGTCTTCCAGTGCCCAGTGGGAGAGCGGACGGTACTGGCCACTGCGGGCCGCGTAGGCGTGGGCTCCAGCCTCGATGGCCCGCCAGTCCTGTCCACAGGCGATGGCCACCGCGTCGATGCCATTCATGACGCCTTTGTTGTGGGTGGCGGCGCGGTAGGGGTCGGCCATGGCAAAGCGGCCGGCCTGGTGGATGCCGTCGGCGATGTCCCGGCCGTCCATGTCGAAGTCGGCCAAGGCCTTCACCGGAATGCGGCAGGTGGCGCGCGCCAGCCGTTTGTCGGAGAGGTTGGAGAGGATGCGCAGGTAGACGCGGCCGCCCGTAATTTGCTCGATGAAGGGCGCCACGCCCTCCGCCATGGTGTTGATGAGGTTGGCTCCCATGGCCTCCTGCGTGTCGATGTGCAGGTGGACGATGAGCAGAGGTTCGCCGCGCGCTCCTTCCGGCGCGGGAAGCACCCGGACCTCCACGTCCTTGGCTCCGCCCCCGCGTCGCTGCATGGAAGGGTGGAAGCTGTTGGCCAGGGCGAGAATCTGCTCCCGTTGCCCGAGAATTTGTTCCATGGCCTCGGTGGGGTCGCCGTAGCCGGTGACTTGGACTTGGCCCACCATGACCGAGTCGTCCGCCTCGGCCTCAAAGCCGCCCGCTTCTCGGACAATTTTCGCCGCGAAGGACACCGCGGCCACCACGCTCGGCTCCTCCACCGCCATGGGGACGAGGTAGTCCCGCCCGTTGACTTGCAGGTTGAGGCCCAGCCCCAGTGGAAGGCTGAAGGTGCCCACCGCGTTCTCAATCATGCTGTTGGCTGTGGCAAACGGCAGCGACCCAGGGCTGCTCAGCGTCTCGATGTCCTCGGCCGAGAGGCCATGTGTCCGGGCGATGTGCTGAAGGCGCTGCTCCAGCGTCAGCTTGTGGAAACCCGGCAGCCGTGACGACGGCCGCCTTTCCTCCGCTTGGCCGGCATTCCGGGCGACAGCGCCCATTGCTTTTCCCCTCACAGTGTTCCCATCCAGTCTCTCAGTGGTCCGGCCACCACCTTGGGTTGCGTACGAAGTTGTGCGACGTCGCGGCTTCCGGTGAGGAGGAGCGCCTGCTTGAGCGCTCCCACCACCGCGTCCACCGCCGACTCGGCCGCGGAAACGCCCCCGGCCTGCTGCGCGCGAAAGAGAGGCAAGGCCATGCCCGCCACGTCCGCCCCGAGGGCCAGGGCTTTGGCCACTTCCAGCCCGTTGCGGATGCCGCCAGAGGCGATGAGGTGGATGCCCGGCCCGACGCTGCGGCGCACCGAGGCCACCGCCGCCGCGGTGGGAATGCCCCAACCGCTGAAGAGCTCGCCCACCTCGCGCGCCGGGCCGCCCTTGATGCGCAGCTGCTCCACGCGCACCCAGGAAGTGCCGCCGAGGCCGCTCACGTCCAGCGTCCGCACGCCGCAGTCCACCAAGCGCCGCGCCACGGCCGGGGAGAGGCCGCACCCCGTCTCCTTCACCAGAAAACGCTCGCCGAGTGAGGCACTGAGCGCCTGCACCAGGCTGTAGCCGCCGCGAAAGTCCCTGTCGCCCTCGGGCTGGGTGAGCTCTTGGCCGGCGTTGAGGTGGAGCGCCATGCCGTCCGCGCCGATGGCCTCCATGAGGCGCCGGACGCCGTCCACGCCGAGGGCAATTCCCTGGCGGAGGCCAATGTTGCCAAGCAGCAGCACCGTGGGCGCGACGTCTCGCACGGCGAAGGTGCGGGTAAGCTCCGCGTGCTCGGCCATGGCCCGCTGGCTTCCCACCCCGAAGGCCAGTCCCCGGCGCTCGGCGACAAGCGCGAGGTCACGATTGACTTCACGCGCCCGCTCTGTGCCCCCCGTCATTCCAGTGACGAGGAGGGGGGCCTTGAGCGTCTTTCCCCAGAGGGGCGTGGCGACGTCGACGTCGTCCAGGCAGAGCTCCGGCATCGCGCAGTGCACCAGGTGCACGTGCTCCAACAGCGTGGAGTTGTGCGAGGGCTCCACCTCATCAGCCGCACAGAGGTCCAGGTGCGCGTCCTTGCGCATAGGCGTCGTGGAGTCGGGCATCGGCGGGGCCTGGGGAACTAGCAATGGGGTGCTCTCGACGCAAGGCACTGGACTTGCCACAGTCCCCGGCCGTGACTGTGGAACCCCCCAGAGTTGTTTTGTTTCTTCATAGCGCGGACTACGACCGGGTGCACCAAGGCTTGGCAATAGCAGCCGCGGCGGCTGCACTTGGGAAAAAGGTAGAATTATACTTTTTCTGGTGGGCATTAGAACGTCTTCTCGACGACCGGCTCGACGAGCCGGACTTCCACCCGCCCCGGCCGGACGTCGCGGACCGCTTCGAGCGCAAGGGGTTGCCCACGGCGCGGGAGCTTCTGGGGCACCTGCGGGCGTCCGGGCACTGTCTCGTGGTGGCCTGCACCGGAAGTCTCGCGGCGCTGGGCCGGGATGCCCGGGCGGCCGCGCCCCACGTCGACCAAGTGCTGGGGTGGGCGGGCATCCTCCAGCGGACGGCCGGAGTCGTCGACCGGTTCTACCTCTAGGGGCGGCAAACCTGATAACGGAAGACGCGTCATGGCTCTGGCGCTCGTCCTCGCATGCTCTGTCATTGTGGTTCTCCTGTGGTTCCTCATGTTTGGGAAGCGGAGCACTCCGACTTCCCGCGTCTCTGCCGCACAGCCCGAGTCCGAACGGCTGCGCGCGCTGGAGGCGGACGGCGAGCGGAAGAGACGCGAAGCGGAGGAAGCCAAGGCGGCCTGCAACGAGCTCCGCGCGGAGTTGAAGCAGGTGAAGCGCAAGCTGCACGAGCAAAGGACGAGCGAGAGGGGCGAGCAGGACTTGGTGCGCGCCCGCACCGACGTCGAGCGCTCCGCCTCCCAGCAGCTGGAAGTGGTGCGGGGCGAGCTGGCGCACGCGCTGGCCGAGCTCTCTAAGCTGCGCGCCGACGCGGAGACGTTCCGCACCCGCGCCCGCCCCCCCCAGGCCCCGGCCCCGCAGGCGGTGGCTCCGCCCCCCCATGCCCCCAGCCCCCCACCCCCGCCGGCCCCCCCCGCGGCGGAGGCGGAGCGCACCGCCCGCCGCTTTCGGGAGCTCTCCGACTCGGACCGCGAGAAGCTCGAGCGCCTCGAGCACCAGGCCAACCGGGAGCGCACCCGGGCCTTGGAGTTTCAGGCCGAAGTCCGCCGGCTGAAGGGCCGCACCGAGACGCAGCACCGGGTGTGGGTTGTCACCAAGGGGGAGCTCGACCTCTTGAAGGACAAATTCAAAGCCCTGGAGAAGCGCCTCAACCGGACGCTGCTCGAGCGGGACCTCCTCAAGCGCGCCCTGGGCGAGCTCGAGCGCCGCGGCGGGCTCACCGCCGGACGCACGGAGCTCACCCAGGAAGAGATTGCGCTCTCGGACCAGGGCGTGGACGAGCGCTCCCGCGCCGAGGCGGAGCGGCTCGAGCGGCGCACCGCCGCCGCGGCCCCGCTGCCCGCCGAGGCCAACGGAAGCACCGAAGCCACTCCGCATGCGGAGCCACCGCCTGCCCAGACGTCGCCTGCCCCCCAGGAGCAGGAGAGCGCAAGCTGAAGCGGCCAGGCTAGGGCATGCGGCGCCCCGCCCTCTCGCTCGCCACGCGTATTTTTCTCGGCCACGCGGCCGTGCTCTGCACCTTTGGCGTGGTGGCGCTCTTCAGCGTCTCCGAGCTCCACCGGGGGCAACAGGAGATGCGCCTCGTCGGCCAGGGCTATTTGCAGCTCCTCCAAGAGGCGGCCGCCCTGGAGAATTACCAAAAGTACCAGGCGCAGGAGACGGCGCAGATTGCGCGCGAGCACAACAGCGAAACCCGCGCCGCCCTCATCCAGCTCGCGCCGCGCACCTTCCCACCCCTGTTGCGGCAGCGCCTGGCGGCGGCCGAGGCCACCCTCAGCGCCATGCGGCTGGACGCCCCGGCGGACGAGAAGCACACCCTCGATGAGATTCAGACGCGCCTCGAGCAGCTCGTCGGCCAGGAGGGCGAAACCGAAGCCCTGGCCCTGGAGGCCTACCAGCGTCTCGCCTCGGGCGCCCCCGAGGCGGCCGGGGCGCTGGAGACACTGTCCGCGCACCAGGAGACGCTGGGGCGAGAGGTGCGCGCCCTGCGGGCCGCGGTCGAGGCGCGCATTGCCACCCGCGTCGAGCTCGCCGCGCGGCGCGAGCGCAGCCGGGGGCTCCTCGTCATTGCCCTCACCATCCTCTCGGTGGGGGTGGGCCTTCTGGCCACGGCGCTCTCCGCCCGCTCGCTGGCGCCAGTGCGTACCCTCATTGCCGGCGTGCGAAGGGTGCGCACCGGGGACTTCGCCGCCCAGCTGCCGGTGCGGGGCGACGACGAGATTGCGCAGCTGGCGGGGGAATTCAACGCCATGGCGCGGGAGCTCGCGGAACGCCAGGGGCAGCTCGAGGAGAAGCAGCGGGCGCTCCTCTTGGCCGAGCGCCTGGCGGCGGTGGGCCGCGTCTCGGCGCAGGTGGCGCACGAGGTGCGGAACCCCCTCTCCTCCATTGGACTCAACACCGAGCTCCTGGAGGAGGCGGTGCGCAAGGCGCGCTTCGTCTCCCCCGCCGACGAGCGCGAGGCACAGGCGCTGCTGGCCGCCATTTCCGGGGAAGTCGACCGCCTCACCGAGGTGACGGAGCAGTACCTGCGTTTGGCGCGCTTGCCCGCTCCGGCCCTGGCGCCGGAGGACGTCAACCGGCTGTTGGCCCGCGTGCTGGACTTCTCAGCGCACGAGCTCGAGCGCGCGGGCGTGAAGGTGGAGCGAGACTTCGACCCAAGCCAGCCCCGCGCACTGGCCGACGAGGGACAGCTGCGCCAGGTGTTTCTCAACCTCTTGCGCAACAGCCGCGAGGCCATGCCCGCCGGCGGGACGTTGCGCGTCGGCTCGCGCGGCACCGTGGAGGCAGTGGAAGTCACCATTGCGGACAGCGGCGGAGGCATTCCCCTGGAGGTGCAAGGCCGTCTCTTCGAGCCCTTCTTCTCCACCAAGTCCGGGGGCACTGGACTCGGCCTCTCCCTGGCACGGCAAATTCTCGAGGCCCACGGCGGCTCCATTGCCTGCACCTCCACCCCCGCCCAGGGCACCACCTTCGTCCTTCGCGTCCGGCGGGCTTAACTCCCCCCGCCCGGGCGCCGTCGCCTGGGGCGCCTCCGGGCTTTTTTGGCCGCGTGGCCCCCTGTTTCTCCCCTCCTCGGGGAGGCGACGCCGCTGCTAGAGTCGCCCCTTCGTTTTTATGGACCGCTTCGTACGCCGGCTGGTGGAGCGCCTTCTCAGCGAGGGGCGGCCGCTCTCGCGCAACCGCCACTTCCACACCTTTGACACGCCCGAGGGCCGCACCGCGCTGCGCACCGCGCGTCGGCTGCGCGCCCTCGGCCGGGACGTGACGCGGTGCCTGACGGAGGGTGGCCAGGTGTCCCTCCACCCCCGCCCCGGACATGCCCCGGGGCGTGCACTCGAGTTGTGCATTGCCCAAAAGGTGGGCACCCACCGGGCCTTCCTCTCCCAGGAGGAGCTCGAGCTCCTCCGCGCGCTCCCCGGCCTCGCTGTGGCGCTCGGCAATAGCCCGGGCACCCGCCGCACGGGCTAGGCGGGCTGTCCCTCTCCGCTTGGGCGTCCCTGCGGCGGGACGAGGAGGGCCCGGAGGGCGGCCTCGGCCCCCTCCGGCACGGCCGTCGCCCGGAGGGGCGCCGCGGCCAGCAAAGGAGGGACGTCCGGGAGGGCACACACCACGCGCAGCCGGCGCTGCTGGGCGAGCGTCAACGCCAAGGCCAGCGTCTCCTCCTCAGCGTCCAGCACCAGCACGCCCACCGCACTGGCGCTGAAGGGCCGCCACAGCGGCCGGGCCGCGTCCCCGCACGGGAGAATGCAGAAGTCCAGCCGGAGACTCTCGCCCAACTCCAGCCGGGCCACGGTGCCCAAGCCAGTCTCCAGCGCCGAGGCCTCCTCGGGGCCCGCGGCCAGGTTGGGCAGCTGCGCGAGAAAGCGCCGCGTCTTCTCCTGGGCCGCGCAGCAGACGAGGACTTTGGCCACCGTGGCCCGGGTACCGGGCCTTTCGCGCAACATGCGCGCGCGCAGCGCGTGCACCTCGGCCACCCCCAACAGCGGCCCCGCCTCCATGGGCCCCTCGGGCTCGGTGACGCGCAGGACGCCGCGCCGCAACAGCTGCACCACCGTCTCCAGCACCGCGACGTCCGCCCCGGGCTGTCTGTCCAGGAGCTCGGCCAAGGTGTGGGGCTCGCGCAGCATCTCCATGAGGGTGAGTGTCGGCGCGTCCACCAGCGCCGGCGTACCCGGCACGCGGACGAGAAGCGCCTTGTAAGGAGGTAGCAGCGGCTCGAGCCGTTTGAGCTCGTCCGCCTGCCGCATGCCCTCCAAGAGGGCGTCGTCCATGCCCCGGGTAATGCTGGGGGCGCCAGAGGGGCTGCCCGGGACGAAGGCGAAGTTTCCCTCCGTCCAGCTGAGGAGCCGGAAGAGGGCCTTCTCCCCGTGCACCGTCCCCAGCGCGGCGTCCACCGGGCGGCCGTCGGCCACCACCACCGCGCCGGCCTCCATGCCCCGGCTCACCTCCAGCCGCCCGCTGCGCTTGTTGAGTTTCAGCATTTGCAGCAAGTCCGGAAGCGGAAGCTGGGCGAAGGAGCCCTCCAGCTCCTGCGCCTCGGCGGACTCGCCGCCGGGCTCGCGGGAGAAAATCTCCTCCAGGCGCGCCAGCACCTCCCCCAGCTGCAGCGGCTTCTGCAGGACGCCTTCCGCCGCCCCGCCCTCGGTGAGGCCGCTGCCAATGTGCACCACCGGAATGCCCATGGTGCGGGGGTTACTGCCGAGAATTTGGGCGAAGAGGAGCGGCTGGATGAGGGGGCAGGCCTCGTCAAAGAGGACGACGTCCGGGTGGCGCAGCACCGCGAGCTCCAGCGCCCGGCTGCCGTCGGCGGCGTAGTGCACTTGGTAGCCGCGCTGGCGGAGCGCCTTACTGAGGCTGCGGACGGCCTGGACGTCCGGGTCAGCGATGAGGACTTTGCGGACGGCCGTCATGGGGAGAAATGCAATGTCCTCTTTCGGGGGAACGGCCTTCTCGTCTCGTTAGTAGGGCTGCAAGTCGTAGGCGCTCTGCAACTTCGCCACCAGGCCGTCCACCACCGCGACGTCCGAGGTGTGAAAGCCCCAGGTGGCGCCCTTCCCGGGCCGCTGCAGCAGCGCGTAGGCACTGGCCTCGCCGAGCCAGAGGAGAAACTCGTGCCGGCCGAGCCGCTCGTCCCCGGCGACGAAGACGGGGGTGAGGCCCGGGTGGGCCTGGAAGCCGCCGCGGCGTCCGAGGAGGTACACCCGCGCGGAGAGCCCGTGCGGAGCTCGCTCCAGGCCCTTGGCAATGGCCAAGTCCGAGCGCACCTCGGCGGCGCACACGTACACCAGCCCTCGCGTCCCTGGGTCCCGCTGCAGCTCTCGGGCGACTTCGGCTTGCAGTGCCCCGAAGAGACCGGCCGAGACGTTCCCCCGGCGCGAGGGCTCGCCCTCAGAGTCGGCCGGCAGCCGCGGGGACTGCGCGCTTCCCAAGAGGAGCTCCACCGTCTCCCAGAAGTCCAACCCCTCCAGCATGAGGCGGCGGTACAGCGACGCGCGGCGCTCCTCCATGCGACGGCGGCACCGTTGGACGAGCTCGTCAAAGTCCTCCCCGTCCCGGGGGAAGGTGCTGGCACCGGCCATGAGGGAAAGCGGTAGCCGGGCCTCAATGGCCTGCACCTCCGGCGCCTCGCGCACCGCCTGCAGCGCCCGGCGGGTGAAGACGGTGGCCCCGAAGGCGTCCGTCTCCGGAAGGAGGAGGAAGAATTCCTGGTCCGAGACGCGGGCGAGGACGTCCGAGTCCCGCAGCACCGTGGACAACACCCGCAGCACGGCGCGGGTGGCGGCCTTGGCCTCCTCCGGGCCCTGCCGACTCTTGAGGGAGCCGAGGTTGTCCAGCGAGAAGAGGAGGAGGGAGAAGCCACGGCCGTAGCGGCGCGCCTTGTCCATCTCCTTGCTGGCATGGTCCGTAAAGTACGCCAGGTTGTAGGCGGAGGTGTCCGGGTCCCGAAGGCCGAGGCGCTGCAGCGCGAGGAAGCGGCGCGCATTTTGGAGCGCAAGGGAGGCCGTACTGCCGAGGAGCTGCGCTGCGGCCCGCGCCTGCTGCGAGAAGGCGCCGCTGAGAGGTTCCGCCAACACACAGACTCCCAGCACCTCCCCGGGGACGCTGAGGGGGACGTACAGCACCGGGCCCTCTGCCTCCTGCGCCTCCCAGGCGACGCCGGCCCGAAGCCGGGCTTCCGCCTCGAGGCGCAGGACGTCCGGGGCGGACGGACGGCCCGCCAGGCCGCGCCAAACCTTGAGGTGCAGCATCGAGGGAGGAGCCAGCATCCACAGGGCGCCCGAGCGCGCGTCGGAGGCAGCCAACAACTCCTGGAACGCTCGCTCCTGCACCCACTCCAGCTCCGGCTGGGCGAAGAGGGAGCGCGCTCGCTCGTGCAGCGACAGCTGGGTGCGGAGAAGGGCCAGCTCCAGGGCCTCCTCTTCCCTCACGGGGCCTCCTCCGCGTCGAGGCCGTCCAAGGCCCAGGGCACCTCGGTGGAGAAGACGAAGCTGGCCGGGCCCCGCAGCGTCACCTGCGAGAGGTCCGCTTGGACGCGCAACTGCAGCACGCCGCCCGGCAGCGCCACTGGGTGGTAGCGTTCCGGCGCCACCCAGCCGGCCAACACCGCCGCCACCAGGGCCGCGCAGGCCCCCGTCCCGCAGGCCTGGGTGAAGCCGACGCCGCGCTCCCAGACGACAACGCGCAGGCCCTCCTTCTCCTGGGCGAGAAACTCGACGTTGGTGCGCTCCGGGAAACCTCGGGAAGTCTCCAAAGGAGGGCCCCACACCGCCGCCTGCTCCAGTGGCGCGTCGAGGAGGACGAGGTGGGGGTTGCCCATACTCACCGCCGTCCCGTGGAAGGGCGTCCCGGGCACGGGCGCCCCGACGAAGGGACTCTGCGTCGCGAAAGACGGCAGCTGCGGGGCGACGAGGCGGGCCGGCCCCATGTCCACCTCCAGAGACTCCACTGCCTGCGGGCCCCACAGCGCGCGGGCGGTGAGGACGCCGGCATCCGTCTCCACGGACAACCCCGACGGACGGCCCGCGGCTCGCTCCAGCACGTGCTTGGCGACGCAGCGCAAGCCGTTGCCGCACATTTCCGGGAGCGAGCCGTCGGCGTTGTGGATGCTGAGGCGGAGGTCCGCCGTTTGGGAAGGAAGCAGGACGAGGACGCCGTCCGCGCCCACGCCGCGGCGGCGGTTGCACAGGGCCCGGGCCGCGGCCGCCCCAATGTCTCCGCCCCCCGTCCGCCGGTCCAAGAGGACAAAGTCGTTGCCGAGCCCATGGTACTTGTGGAGTCGCTCACTCACGCGTTCAAGCTACCAGAGGCACTGACGTTTCTCGCCTTGGTCGCGCCAACGGGCCCAACTCGGACGCTGCGGACAATGCCGCAGAGTGCTAGTCGGCGGGCGAGTCCTTCTGCATCATCTGCATCGCTTCCTTCTGCGCAGCCATGCACTTCTTCATCATCTGCTCGGCCGGCGGAGTCATTTGCATGGTACCCATGTCGTGTAGCTTCTCCATCTCCGACGACATCTTCCTCATGTTGCTGGAGGTGGACTTTGCGTCCTTGGCGATCTTCAGCATGGCGTCTCGACGGGCCTTCATCTCGGGGCCCTTGATGGACTGGGCCTGCATTTCCATTGCATCGCCCATCGACTTCATCATGTCGCTCATGACGGCCATTTGCTTCGACTTCATGTTCATCATTTCCCCAGACATTTTCATTCCGCCGCCCATCATTCCGCCGTCCCTCGTATTGCCGCCCATCATCGCGCCGCCCATCATTCCGCCGTCCCTCGTATTGCCGCCCATCATTCCGCCGTCCCTCGTATTGCCGCCCATCATCGCGCCGTCCCCGCTTCCCATCATTCCGCCCTTATCCGACCTGCCGGCGTCTTGAACCTGTGCGGAAGCGCTCCAGAGTGGCACCGACGCGCAAAAAAGGATGCCGGCGGTGAGGGCGAGCTTCGATTCCATATGCTGCTCCGTTGCTTGCTGGTTGTAGAAGACCTCAATGCGGTCGAAAGAGCTGCACCTTCGAGTGCTCTAGGCGCCTGGCACCGGCGGCTCCATGTTGCCGCCGCTCTCGACACAGGAGGGCTGGCCGAAGGACTTTCAACTGCTTCGTCGCCTCACCAAGGCGACGACGAGAGCAACAGCCAGGAGGGCGATCGCCGCCCAGACCCAGGTCCCGCCGCCCATCGAGCCAAATGTGTCATGCATCATAAGAACTCCGTCGGTAGTCCTAACGGCAGAGGTAGTCATCGTTTAGGCAAGGGGCAACGCGCTCGGCCTCACGAAGCCTCCAGCGCAACGTTCAGCCGTGCTTCGCTCGTCGTCCGGACAGGCTTCAGCTCACGCCTTTTCCACGAGAAGTAGATGGGCGGATAGACGAGTAGGGCCATAAGGAAGCTCGTGTCCACGCCACCGACCATCGCTGCGGGCGCAAACTTCCAAACGACGTGTGGCTACCATGATGTCGGAGCTTGCGGACAACGAATGACCCCCCTCTTTTCGAGGCATCTCAGAAGCCAGAACCAACTGATCGCCGCGACTAGTGTCCTCAGTGCCCACAGTGTCCAGCCTGGACGCCCCTGCGCGCTTGGGAGGGGCAGCGGGACCAGTCTGGGACCAGCCGGCGCTCGTGGGGGTGCAGAAGCGGCCTCTCGCGACTCCAGCAGCACGCCTCGGCGCGCGTTGTCCTGCCCACGCGTAAGCGGGAGGGCTGAAACGGCGCCGGATGCGTCGGTTTCGGTCGTGACCGGCGCGTTTCCGCGGCTCCACAACTTCCAGGCTGGCTTTCGGCTGGTCCTGCGGGCTCACCGCCGGCGGCATCTTCGGCGGGCGAAAACCTGATCTCCCGCAAAGGGTTAGCCGGCAGGTGCGGGGCGACTCATCCCCCGTGGCGCTTGTGGAGGATTTCCGTCAAAGCCGCTTTCCCCTCTGTAGCTGCGTCCAGATGATGGTCCTGGTAGGTCTTCCCCGGCGTTCCCACAGCATTTTGCTAGGGGCAGGCCACCAAGAAGCGACGTTGGCGAGCAAGATGACGTTTGTCGGCAAGTGGGAGGACGGGCGCATAGCTCTACTGAGTGGCGGCCGGCGTCGATGGTACCTCGAGCGACGCTGGCAGGGGCGCCAGATGTCGCTTGCACTCCTGGGCGTCCGCGACGACCGTGGAGCGGTGGTCCGACTCATTGCCTCCCGGGATGACCCGGCGGGCTTCATGGAGAGGGCGGACCGCAAGCGTCGAGCGAGAGAGAGCTCGTACACGACGCGGTCATTCTACGGCCCGAGCACCTGGACGCCCTCAAGGCCGAGGAGCTCAAGCGGGAGCTGCCATCCCGCTACATCCACTCCTGCCAACAGCATGGAGTCCGAATGGGTGCGCCACCTGGCTGGCCAGGACTTGACGGAAGTTGGCCGGCTCCTGGGGTCAGGGCCTAGCCAGCCAGGAGTAAACCGACAACCAGGAGAACACCGACGACGAAGAGCACGCCAATGGTAACGATGACAGGCCCCAGCCACTTCATTGGTAGGACGGTAGGGTCCAGGGACTTGACGAACCGGCGCCCTTCTATTTTTCTTCGCCTCCGCCATGAAGCAGGCCCTCGGCGAACGCGCCCGCGTCCTACTTGCCAGACTCGAAGGCACGGGCGATGCGGCGTGGCACATCAACACGGCGGACCACGAGACGTTGATTGAGGTGGCCGAGCACTTGAAACAGGAGCTACCGCTCGAGGCTTTCAGGCAGACCCAGCTGGCAAAGGAACTGCTCCGGCTGGCAGTCGGCGCGCTAAGCCGCTGACTCCCCATCAGCACCGGGCCTCGGGGGTTTTCCTGCGCCGCGAGCTAGTTGAGGCTCTTGTTTATCGTGGGAGATACCCGCTTCTTATTGGCATCTCTCCAGCGCTTGCTGAATTCGACGGCTTGCTCGTCGCTCATGTCCTTCGGAAAAACACCGACGCACCCCCTCACGAACATGGCGAGCGTGGGATAGCCGACTTCGTTCAGGAGCACGGGGTGGAGTTGGCTTATCGCTTCCTCTGTCCCAATCTTGCGTTTCGTCACGGTCACCCAGCCCAGAATAGGACAGAATGTCAGCTCTCCTGCCTTGTTACACACTCCCGCCTTGAGTCCGAGGTCCCCGGGCGAGAGCGCGCTCCAGGTGGTAGCGAATCCGTCTGCGCTTTCTGCGCTCTCAATATTCCCTCCCGCTGCTGCTTCCATCTGGAACGCTCCTATGGCGCGCCGGTGGCCATGGGAGGATGTCATATCGAATGAGGGTGACTCGCGCGGCCGCCTTCAACCTCCTCGAGGGATGTCGCGAGGAGTTGCGTTGGGATTCCAGCTTTTCCCGGGCTCTGGTGTCTACGCGGGCTCCCGTCGGCCATCCTCGCCAGCGGGGTTGCCCGCGGACACGCGAGTGCCCAACCTGCACAGCCGCAGAGTGCGCGGGACGCAGGAGGACGCGCTGAAATGGACACTCACGTCACCTGGCTAGAGCTGGCGATACGCCTTCTTCTCACTATCATCGCCGGCAGCCTTATTGGTTTCGACCGCGGCGAGCATCCCCGGCCCGTCGGGTTGCGGACGACATTGCTCGTCTGTCTCGCTGCTTCCGTTGCGATGATGCAGGCAGCGCTGCTGATGAAAAGCACCGGGAAGTCGAGCGACTCCTTCGTGGTGCTGGACCTGATGCGTTTCCCCCTGGGAATTCTCTCCGGAATTGGCTTTATCGGCGCTGGCGCGATTCTACGACGCGGCGACGCGGTCCGCGGTGTCACCACAGCAGCGACGCTATGGTTTGTCACTGTGATTGGTTTATGCCTCGGCGGCGGACAGCTGCTCCTGGGAATGGTGGCCACCTGTCTCGCACTGGCCGTGCTGGAAATAGGTCGACGAGTCGAGAAACACCTTCCCAACCTGCATCGCGGATGCATGCGCCTAACTCGGAGACCCACGGGTCCCTCGGAATACTCTGTCCGTGAACGCCTCGCCGCCGACGGATTCTCCGTGCACTCGTGCGCCATCAGGTACATGCCCGAGAAAGAGCTCGAATTGGAACTCGAGCTCTACTGGAAGGCCCCCCGTAATGAAATCCGTAGGCCGGCGCTTGTTGACGAACTCAGTCAGAATCCGGCAGTCGTGAAAGTAAGCTGGAAACCGCAGGCTTGATTTCAATGAGGCAACGCAGGTAGCGGCGACCTTCCCGAATCTTCCGACACAACTGGCCGTTTCAAGGGCTCGACGCCTTTTCGGCAGAGCCTGGTCGAAACAGTTGCGGGCAAGTCGAAGGCTCGACGGGGCTTCACTTCACCGCCCGGCCCGCCAAAAAGAAGCGTCTGGAAGCCGCGCGGGCGGCCTCCAGACGCGTCCTAAGACCTTTCAAGAGGCTTACGACTTCGAGCTCTTGTGAGAGCCGCCCTCACCACTGGTTTGGCTTCCCGAGGCGGAGGATGCGGAGGACTTCTCGGACCTAGAGCTCAACTCGCCCCTCTGGATGCGGAGCTGATTCTGAACCTCCTTCACGCCCAGGATTTCCTCGGCGAGGTCCTCAATTGCACGCTTGTCCTGGCGGTTATCAACGGTGCCGGAAAGAGTCACCTGGCCGTCCTTGACTTGAACCTCGACCTCCTCCGCGTTCAATCCGCCCTGCATGAGACGGTCACAAACCTCCTCGCGGATTCTCTCATCGGACCGCCGGTAATTCTTCGGTCCCCTGCTCTCCAGACGCGACTGAGACTGACCCTGCCGGTAGTCGCTTTGGCCGCCACGGTTGGTCCCATACCTGTCCCGGTCATTGTTGCTGTCCGAGCCCTGCCAGTAGTTGCTCTGCTCGTTGGAGTAGCGATTTCCGTAGCTCTGCTCATTTCCGTAGCCACCGCCGAAACCGCCCTCATTCTGATTTCGTCCGGACCCACGATCACTGCGACCGTAGTACCCGCCGAAGCCCTCCTGGTTCCCATAGTTCCCGGAAAAGCCTCGGTCGTCGCTTCCGTAGTTGCTACCGAAATCCTGTCCGTAACCAGTGAAACCCTGGTTACCCTGGAAGCGAGAGGAGCGATCAAAGTTTCCGCCGCGGTCGAGCGATCGGTCTCCACCGCGTTCATTCATGTCATAGGGCTGGTCGCTCCGAAAGTTGCGTTGACCGCTCTCCTGTTCAGACCCCCAGGGCTCCAGTTGCTCCTGTTGTCCGCGGTCTCTCTGGTCGTAGCCCCACTGATCGGTCGTCACCCTCTGAGCGCCCTGACCACCCTCATTCCAACGCGACTGACCTCGTCCTTCATTTCCATAATTCTGATTCGTCTGATTGCGATTTCCCTGCCTGTGCCTGTTTCCTCGACTCGGGTAATTCTGACGCATCGCGCGACACTCCACTCAGGAACAACACGACGCGACGAAATGCCGCGTCCGATTTCCTTCCTGAAACAGGTAGGGACGGCGAAAGGGAGCGTCAAGCTGCGGACGTATTTCTGACGAAAGCTGCAGCACCCTTGTTCAAAGAGAGAAACTCCGCTGTTAGATGAGGCGCCAGGCGAGCCGGCGATTGCAAGACCTGCTTCGTGTGCGTTTGCCTTGCCAGTTGCCGCCCGCTCGCTTTCCTAGTGCTCGCTCGGGCGAACATTCTCGAGGCCCGCGGCAGCGTTGATTGCTGGCGGCGGGCGGGGTCGCGCGCGCCGACTCGGCAATTTGTTGAGGCGTTAGTCGGTAGGCGGCGCCGATGAAGCCGAGTGCTCCTGCCTCGGGTCTTCAGGTGCCTCGAGCCCACTGGTCCTCTTTCCAGGCACTTAGACGACGGGTGCGTCTTTATCTGAGGGACGTGTCGATTGGGGGATGGCTCTTCGACGAAGGCGTAGATGCAGACGAAGTCCGGCCAAACCCAAAAGGCAGCGCCACGGTGGCCATGTTGAGTTCCGCGTGCTCGCCGCCGAGCCGCACGGACGCGTCGAGCGCGCCGCGCGCGCGCCGGTATTGACCGTGTGCAGCCGGTAGGTGGCCCCCGTCGCCCAGGCGGGCGTCGAGGGTATCGAGCAGCATGCTCTCGGCCGAGAGCGGCTGCAGCCGGTAGTGCGTAAGCCGCGCGCCGCGCGCGAGATGGACCTCGAGCGTGCCGGCGACGAAGCTGCCGCGTCGGCCGCGCTCACGTGACGCTCGATGAGCTCGAGCTGGCTCGGGGCGCGAGACGCAGCTCGAGGCGCGGGTAGGAGCGCGCCGCTCGCGTCTCGGCGCTGGCGACGAACACGAGCTCGAGGCGCGCGCGGGTGTCCGCGCTCATGCGCACGGCGCGCCATCGGTGGCGAAGACGTCGTTGAGAGCGCGAGGCGCTGATCGGCCCGCGCGGGGCGGGCCTTGGTCCCCAGGGCCGCGGCGAGCGGGGCGAAGGCCAGAGGCGGGATCCCCGCGCGAGAGAGCTCAGGCGAAAGCGACCGTCGACGAACACACAGCGGGCGAAGCCCGCGATCGGCGCCGGCAGCGCCGCCGGCGGCGGTCCGGGGGGCGCGGGCGCGAAACGCGCTTCTCGAGCGGACGCAGGTTGGCATACTTCCAGTTCTCATCGCGCGACGTCGGCAGGCCGCGCGCTCAGCGCCGCGAGCGCCGCCTCGCGGCGCGCGCGCGGCGGCGGGCAGGTCGCGCGGCGCGCGCCCGGCGTAATCCTCGGCGAGCGCGCGCGGCGAGGGCGGCGTTCATGACGCTCCAGGCCGCCTCGCCCGACACCCAGTCGTAGCCGCGCCGCTCGAGCTCGAGCGCGAGGGTCCTGTCGCCGCTGCGGGCGATGCGGCCGCGCACCAGCACGTGGACGAAGTCCGGCACCACGTAATCGAGCAGTCGCTGGTAGTGCGTCACGAGCACGCAGGAGCGCTCGCGGCGAGCGCAGCGAGTTGACCCCGTTCGCGACCACCTTGAGCGCGTCGATGTCGAGGCCCGAGTCGGTCTCGTCGAGGATCGCGAGCTTGGGCTCGAGCATCAGCATCTGCAGGATCTCGTTGCGCTTCTTCTCACCGCCCGAGAAGCCCTCGTTGACGCCACGCGACAGGAAGCTGTCCTCGATGTGCATGAGCTTCATCTTCTCGCGCACCAGCGCTGAGGAACTCGAAGGCGTCGACCTCGGGCAGGCCGCGTGCTTGCGCGCGGCGTTGAGCGCCGCCTTGAGCAGATAGACGTTGTTCACGCCCGGGATCTCGACCGGGTACTGGAAGCCGAGGAACAGCCCGGCGCGGGCGCGCTCTTCGGGCGCGAGCGCGAGCAGGTCCTGTCCGTCGTAAGCACGCTGCCGCCGGTGATCTCGTAGCCCGGGCGTCCGGCGAGCACGTGCGCGAGGGTGCTCTTCCCGGAGCCGTTCGGACCCATGATGGCGTGCACCTCGCCGGCGCGCGACGCGTGAGGGTCAGGCCGTTCAGGATCGTCTTGCCCTCGACGCGTGACCTGGAGATCCTCGATCTTCAGCATGCGGGTGCTCATCTTCAGCCCACCGCGCCTTCCAGGCTCACCGCCAGCAGGGCCTGCGCCTCGACCGCGAACTCCATCGGCAGCTCCTTGAACACCGACTTGCAGAAGCCGCTCACGATCATGTTCACCGCATCCTCCTGGCTGATACCGCGCGCAGGCAGTAGAACAGCTGGTCGTCGCTGATCTTCGAGGTGCTCGCCTCGTGCTCGACGATCGCGCGTGGGGTTCTTGACCTCCACGTACGGGAAGGTGTGCGCGCCGCACTCGGCGCCCATCAGCAGCGAGTCGCACTGGGTGAAGTTGCGCGCGCCGTGGGCGCTCGGCAGGATCCTGCACCAGCCCGCGGTAGGTGTTCTGGCCGTGACCGGCCGAGATGCCCTTGGAGACGATGGTGCTGCGCGTGTCGCGCCCGATATGGATCATCTTGGTGCCGGTGTCGGCCTGCTGGTAGTTGTTGACCGTCGCCACCGAGTAGAACTCGCCGATCGAGCCTTCGCCGCGCAGCACGCAGCTCGGGTACTTCCAGGTGATGGCCGAGCCGGTCTCGACCTGCGTCCAGGAGATGTGCGAGTTGCGTGCCGCGGCACTCGCCGCGCTTGGTGACGAAGTTGTAGATGCCGCCGACGCCTTTCTCATCGCCCGGGTACCAGTTCTGCACCGTCGAGTACTTGATGAAGGCGTCGTCGAGCGCCACGAGCTCGACCACCGCGGCGTGCAGCTGGTTTTCGTCGCGCTGCGGGGCCGTGCAGTTGTGGACCGCAAAGCCCTTCACGAGATACGAATGCGGCTCGCTCGCGGTTTCGAAGTTGTAGACGAATCCGTCGTACGGCTGGCGCTCGATGACCCGAACCGGCACGAGGAAGTAGTCGTAACGGCGCAGGGCCCGCCGGCCGCGGGTTTTCTCACAGTAATAGAGGCGGTACTGGGTGCTGTGACGAATGACGCGGCCGTCTTTCATGCGCTCGTCATGCGCCGCCCGGATGTTCATGTAGGCAAAGATGCCGCGCCGGGCCAGCATCTCCTGCAGCTGGAACGCCAGGGTACGAGACAGCGTGTTGCAGCGAATCGTGGTCATCGGGCCGTAATGACCGATGCTGCCGTCGCCACGATAGTAGGTGTCGACGGCCAGCTTCTGGCGCTGCGGCGGGAGGTCCATCACCGCCTTGCTGAAACGCTTGCCGGCAGCGTACTTACCACCGTGGCGCTCAAGCGCCGCGCACAGTTCGCGCGAGTAGACCACGATATAGAGCCCGTGACGCTTCTTGTCTTCGAAGTCGGCAAGGCGTCTTGCCCGTGCAGCGCTTGATCAGTCTCTCGATGTCATCCGCCAGCTCCGGTTCATGGCTGCCCACACACCACTCGGCGGCGTCGTAGCCGTTGAACTGGGTGACGCAGCCCTCGGCAACGTAGTACCCAAGGAGGCGCAGGAAGTCATCGCTGAGGGAGGGATCGTCTCGCTCCACCTTGTTGATCGGGAAGACGAGCAGATCACCGGGCGCGAGTTCGCCGGCCGGCACGTACTCCGGCTCGGTGGCGTCCAGACGTTTCTGATCGATGTCGGCCCAGCGCCCGGGCCCGCGGTCGCCCTTGCTCACCCGCGCGCGGCGGATGGCGAGCACCGGGTGCTCGGGGGTCACGTGGAAGCGGTTGCCGGCGCTGCGGGGTGTGATTTCAACCATGTCGCCGCGGTAGGCACGGCGCATGATCTTCGCGACCTCGGCTTCCTCGCCGCGGTCATTGAGCACCACGTCGTGCAGCGCGACGTCGCGCACGCAGCGCATCTCATCGCCGTAGGACACTTCCTCCCAGGCCGGCAGGCAGCCCTCGAGGTAGCTCACGTACGCGCCTTCCTCCGCGATGATGAGCGTGCGCTCGAACTGGCCGGTCTTGGCAGCGTTGATGCGGAAGTAGGTCGAGAGCTCCATCGGGCAGCGCACGCCCTTCGGAACGTAGACGAATGAGCCGTCGGAGAACACCGCGGAATTGAGCGTCGCGAAGAAGTTGTCCGTATAGGGGACGACGCTGCCGAGGTACTGTTCGATGAGCTCGGGATGTTGGCGCACCGCCTCGGAGAACGGCAGAAAGATGACGCCCGCGGCCGTGAGCCGTTCCTTGAACGTCGTCGCGACCGAGACGGAATCGAACACCGCGTCCACCGCGACGCCGGCGAGCCGAGCACGCTCGTGCAGCGGCACCCCGAGCTTCTCGTAAGTCTCGAGGAGCTTGGGGTCGACGTCGGCGAGGCTCTTTGGCCCGTCCTTCTGGGCCCTCGGGGCGGAGTAGTAGGAGATCCCCTGGTAGTCGATGGGCGCGACCTTCACGTGCGCCCAGTGTGGCTCGCTCATGGTGCGCCAGTGCCGCAGGGCCTTCAGGCGCCACTCGGTGAGGAAGGCCGGCTCCTGCTTCTTGCGCGAGATGAGCCGCACCACGTCCTCATCCAGCCCCGGGGGGACCGTATCCGAGTCGATCTCGGTCACGAACCCGTGCTGGTAGCCCCGCGAGAGCACGCTCTCGAGTTTGCGGGCGCTTTCGCTCTCGGTCTCGCTCATGATCGCACCGGTGTCCGCGACGCCGCGGCCTTCATTTCCCGCTCGAGCGCCGGCAGCCGCGCGGGCGCGGCGTCCAGGCCCGCGAGCTGCGCCAGGCTCACGTCATAGAGGGAGCGGCGGATTGCGAGGTTCAGGCGCTGCCACACCTTGCCGACGCGACAGGACTCCTCGATCTCGCAGTTGCCATGACCGGCGGCGCAGTCCGTGAGCGCCATCGGTCCCTCGAGCGCATCGAGGATCGCGGCGGCGCTGATCTGCGAGGCGGGACGGGCGAGCTGGTAGCCCCCGTGCAGGCCGCGCGTCGAGACGACGAGCCCGGCGCGCTGCAGCTGCTTCAGGAGCTTGCTCACCGTGGGCGCGGCAATGTGTGTCTGCTCGGCAAGCGCGGCCGCGGTCTGTACGCGAGCCGGCTCCCCCGCGAGCGCGGCGAGCAGCACAGTCGCATAGTCGGTAAGCCGGCTGATTCGCAGCATGGCTGTTCCCTTCCGAAACTAGGACTATTTTAGTACTAATTGCCGGGCGAACCAAGCGGCGGGTCGGACCGGGTGGGCGCGATTTGCTATCCTTGGCGGCCCCGATTTCCGGGCCCGTTTCATCAGGGTGGGCTTTAAGGCGCGCATGCCTGCCCGCCACTCACAAGTTGTGCGGAGGACGAGACGATGAACCCGACCGAGCTCATGCACGTGGCGAAGGCCATGGTGACCAAGGGTAAGGGCATCCTTGCAGCCGACGAGAGTACCGGCACCATCAAGAAGCGCTTCGACACGATCAAGCTCGAGTCGACCGAGGAGCATCGCCGCTCCTACCGCGAGATGCTGTTCACCGCGCCGGCCGGCCGCAGACGGTGAGCGGCGTCATTCTTTATGATGAGACCATCCGGCAGAAAACCAAGGACGGCACGCCGTTCCCGCAGTACCTGATGAAGCAGGGCATGATCCCGGGCATCAAGGTGGACGAGGGGGCCAAGCCCCTCGCGGGCTTCCCCGGCGAGACCATCACCGAGGGCCTCGACGGGCTGCGCCAGCGCCTCATCGAGTACCACGGTCTAGGGGCGCTGTTCGCCAAGTGGCGGGCCGTCATCGACATCGCCGACGGCATCCCGACCTGGCCGGCGATCAAGGCCAACGCGCACGCGCTCGCCCGCTACGCCGCGCTCTGCCAGGAAAATCAGATCGTGCCGATCGTCGAGCCGGAGGTGCTGATGGACGGCGCGCACAGCATCGAGCGGTGCGAGGAGGTCACGAACCTGGTGCTGCAGACCGTGTTCCAGGAACTCTTCCAGCGCGCGTACTGCTCGAGGGCATGGTGCTCAAGCCCAACATGGTGATCTCGGGCAAGAAGGCTGCGCACCGCGCGGGACCCGAGGTGGTCGCCGAGACGACGCTGCGCACGCTCACCCGTCACGTGCCGCCCGCGGTCCCCGGCATCGCCTTTCTCTCCGGCGGACAGTCGCCGCAGGAGGCGACGCTGCACCTCGCGCTCATGAACAAGCTCGGGCCGCGCCCTGGTCGCTCACCTTCAGCTACGGTCGGGCTCTGCAGGACACCGCGCTCAAGGCCTGGGGCGGTGCGGCGGCCAACTTCGCCGCCGGACAGCGCGTATTCGCCAGCGCGCGAAGCTCAACGGTCTGGCGCCACCGGCCGCTACACCGCCGAGATGGAAAGCAGGGCAGCCTGAGGCCCAGGGCCCCCGCAGCGCGTGGCAAGTCCGCCCGCACCGAAACCACGGCCACGGCTGGCGACGGACATCGCGGTGGTCGACGTGCGCGACGTGCATTACGCCATCGGCGGCCGGCCGATCTTCGCGGGCCTTGAACCTCAGGTGCGCCGCGGTCGCATCACCGCGGTCATGGGGCCGAGCGGCACCGGCAAGACGACGCTGCTGCGCCTGATCACGGCGCAGATCAGCCCCGATCGCGGCCAGGTGCTCGCCTTCGGCCAGGATCTCGCGCAGCCTGGGCGCCCGCGAGATCTACGCGCTGCGCCAGCGCATGGGCATGCTGTTCCAGAACGGCGCGCTGCTGACCGACCTGGACGTGTTCGAGAACGTCGCCTTCCCGGTGCGCGAGCACACCGACCTGCCCGAGCCGCTGGTGCGCACGCTGGTGCTGACCAAGCTGCAGGCCGTGGGCCTGCGCGGCGCGGCGGAGCTGATGCCGGCGGAACTCTCCGGCGGCATGGCACGGCGCGTGGCGCTCGCCCGCGCCATCGTCATGGACCCGGAGGTGCTCATCTACGACGAGCCGTTCGTGGGCCTCGATCCGATCTCCCTCGGGCGTGATCCAGCGGCTGATCAAGCAGATGAACCGGGCGCTCGGGATCACCAGCATCGTCGTCTCGCACGACGTGCAGGAGCTGTCCGCCATCGCCGACGACAGCTACCTGCTGTCCGGCGGCAAGGTGGCCGCCGCGGGTACCCCGGCGCAGCTGCGCGACAGCAACGCACCGGCCGTGCGCCAGTTCATGACCGGCGGCGCCGACGGCCCGGTGCGCCTTTCACTACCCGCGCCCGACTACCTCGACGCAGCTGCTGTCGGAGCGAGCCGTGAGTGGCGGCCGCGGGCATGATGCCTGGTCGACGGCGTGCCGGCGCGCTGGCGCGGCCGACGCTGTTCCTCGGGCGGCTGCTGGCGCAATGCCTGCCGGCGCTCGCGCGCCCGCGCCTGGTGATGGCGCAGATCTACAACGCCGGCGCCCGCTCGCTCATCATCATCATGCTCGCCGGCCTGTTCGTCGGCATGGTGCTGGCGCTGCAGGGCTACGATCTGCTGCAGCGATTCGGCTCCGAGGAGGCACTCGGCACCGCCGCCGCGCTCGGGCTGCTGCAAGGAGCTCGGTCCGGTGATCACCGCGCTGCTGTTCGCCGGCCGCGCCGGCACCTGCGCTCACCTCCGAGATCGGCCTGATGCGCGCCACCGACCAGCTCACCGCCATGGAGATCATGGCGGTCGATCCGCTGCGCTACGTGGCCGCACCGCGCTTTCTCGGCGGCGTGATCGCGATGCCGCTGCTTGACCGGCGGTCTACGCAGTCATCGGCCTGTTCGGCGCGCAACTGATCGGCGTGCAGATGATGGGCGTCGATAACGGGTCTTCTGGTCGCAGATGCAAGAGCGCCGGTGCGCCTGCACGACGTCGCCGAGGGCATCGTCAAGAGCCTGGTGTTCGGTATCGCCTGCAGCCTGATCGCCGTCTACGAGGGCTACAACGCCGAGCCCACCGCGGCCGGGGTGGGGCTGGCGACCACGCGTACGGTCGTGGCTTCCTCGGTCCTGATCCTGCTACTGGATTACGTGCTGACCGCGATCTTCCTGTAAGAGGAACCTATTGCCATGCGTGCCAATCGAACACTTGAGCTCGGGACCGGACTGTTTGTGCTGTTGGGCTTTGCGGCCCTGCTGTTCCTGACCACGCAGCTGCCGGGCAGCGGGATCAAGCTCGCCGGAAAGAAGAAGGGCTACGCGG
>CAVUXN010000007.1:0-143724 GCA_963745475.1 uncultured delta proteobacterium | reverse complement strand
TCCTCTTTCCAGGCACTTAGACGACGCTCGCGCTTCATTCGAGGGACGTGTCGATTGGGCGGCTCGCTCTTCGACGAAGGCCTAGATGCCAACGAAGTCCGGCCAACCCCAAGAGGAGAGCGACACAATGCGAGTCATGGTGATTGTCAAAGCTGCCAAAGAGTCCGAATCCGGCGCTTTGCCGAAAGAAGCGGAACTCAAAGAAATGAACAAATTCAACGCCGAGCTGGTGAAGGCGGGCGTGATGCTGGCCGCGGAAGGCCTGCGGGCAAGCTCGACGGGGAAACGGGTCAGGTTCTCCGGCGCCAAGCAAACCATTCTCGATGGACCCTTCGGTGAGACCAAGGAGCTCATCGCTGGCTTCTGGCTCTGGCAAGTGAAGTCCATGAGCGAAGCCGTCGAGTGGCTCAAGCGCGCCCCATTTCATGACACCGAGGTGGAGATTCGTCCCCTCTTCGAGATGGAGGACTTCGCCGGAAGTGACCCCTCGGGCGAGCTGCGAAAGCAAGAGCTCGAGTTCCGAAAGGCTGCCGACCCGCGGAGCCCCTACCGGGTCACCTAAGGGTTCGAGCTCTTTGACGACGCCGCCCGGGAAGCGGAGGGGAGCGCGGCCTACTCAGACTTGACGCTGGGCGTCTTCGGCCGCCCCAAGTCCACCACGTCCTTGGCCCCCAGGCACCATCGTCATCCATGCGTGGCGACGGTAGATTGCTCGGCGGACATGGAAACCGAGGCCGTTGAAGACGTGAAGAAGGCCAGGCTCTGCGACTGCGGGCACACCCTGGCACTCCATGAGGCGGATGGTGCCGGTCGCTGCACTGCCTGCGCCTGCCCCGGCCCGCCGCCGCTTGAAGAGCCAGACCCGGTGGAGGAGGCCGTCGCTGCCGACCAGGCCCGCCGGCGTTAGCGGACTGGCGAAGTCCGCCTCGACTTGCCGGTAGACGTCACTTCTTCGTCACCGGGGGCTCGGGCGGGACGGGGGGGCCACCCTCCTGCCGGGCGGCGGAGCGTCGTGCTCCTTCGCGGGCCGCCGAAATTTCGGCCTGCGCCCGCTCATAAATACTCTTCAGCTCCTCGGCGCTCGGCCGTCCGGTGGCGCGGCGCAGCGCGCTCAACTCCGTCTCCTGCGCGGTGGCGCGTCGCTGCACCATTTCCAGGCGCCCTTGCGCCTCGGACAGCCGTCCTTGGAGCTCCGCCTCCCGGGACTGGGCGTCGGCGGCACCTTGTTGCAAAACCGTCAGCTGCCGTCGGAGCTCCTCCACGCTGGCCAGTTGCGTCTCGGCGTCTCTCGCCAGAAGCGCCATTTCCTCGGCCCGACGGCCGACGTCCTCGGCCTGTTGCCGGGCCTCCCCCGCAGCCTCCTCCGCGACGGCGCGCCCGGCGCGCTCGGACTCCACCTCCGCGCTGAGGGCCTCGGCCCGCGCGGCGAGCTCGGCGCGCTCCGCCACCAGCACCGAGAGCTGGCTCTCGGCGTCGGCCAGTTGCCGCTCGAAGGCCTCGGCCGCGGTGGCGTGGGCCGCTGCCTCAGAGCGCGTGCCGTCCGCATGGGCACGCACCGCTTCCAGCTCCGCGCGGAGCGCCTCCTCCCGGCCCGAGGAGGCCTCCAGCTGCTGCTGCAGCGCCTGGCGCTCGAAGTCCGCGGTGCTGGCGGCGTCTCGGACGCGCTCCAGCTCCTCGGCGTCCCGTTGGGCGGCGGCCTCGAGCTCCGGCAGGCGCGCCTCGGCAGCAGCGGTGGCCTCGGCCAGGCCCCTTCCCCGGGTGCGCTCGGCCTCCAAGTCCCGCTGCAGGGTGTCCCGAAGCGAGCGCGCCACGCGCAGCTGCCCCAGCGCCTGCTCGAGCTGCTCGCGCACCGGGCTCGAGGCCTGGGCGGCGGCCTCGGCCCGCAGCGCGTCGCGTTGGGCTTCCATGTCCCTGACGGCCTGCTCCGCTGCCTCGGCGCGCCCGAGGAGCGCCGAGCGCTCCTCTTCCAACAGCGTCCGCGTGGCCTCGTGTTGTGAAAGCTGAGCCCGCGTCTCTTCCAGGGCGAAGGTGGCGGCGCTGAGAGTGGCGCGGGTTTCGGCCGAGGAGGCCCGGGCCAGCGCCACCTCGGCCCGAAGGGCCTCCTCGGCAGCGGCGGACTGGGCGCTGGCGGAAGCCGCTTCGGCTGCGGCGCTGCGGAGACGGCTTAACTCCTCCTCGAGGGATGCCGCCTCCTGGAGGCGAAGTCCGAGGGCGGCCACCTCCTGCTCGGCTGCCTCGGCACGGGCCCGCTCGGCCTCGAGTGTCGCCAGGGCCTCGGCCTGCTCCAGGGTGGTGCGGCGCAGGGTGTCTAACTCCACGGCGACGGCGTCCGGCAAGGCCTTGCTTTTGCGCACCTCGGCGAGCTCGGACTCGAGCCGCTCCACCACCGAGCGGGACTGCCGCTCCTGGGCCTCGGCCACCTCGGCGCGGGAGGTGAGGCGCTCCACACTGTCCCTGAGGGCGGCGAGCTCGGTGTGCTGGGCGCTCTCCTCCAGGGTATGGGCGGTGGACTCCTGGGCCTTCAGCTGCATGGCCCGGAGCCGGGCGGCGTCGGACTCCGCGGCGCGCTCCGCCCGGGCGCGCTCGCCCTCCAGCCACACCACCCGTTGTTCCAGCGCCTCGGCCCGGGCGCGCTCGGTGGCCGCGGTGCCTTGCAAGGACTCGATGGCCACCAGCGCGGTGGAGTGCTGCTCGGCCAGTCGCAGCTCGCGCTCGCGTGCCTGGGCCAGGCGCTCCTCCACCGTCCGCATGTCCGCGTTGGCCTGCGCCGGCGCGCCGGAGAGGCTCTCCATGCGCAGCTGGGCGAGCTCCTCGCGCACGCCGCGCAATTCCTCATAGGCCGCCGTCAGCTTGGTACGCGCGTCGTCGAGGAGCCGCGTCACTTCCTCGCGCCGCGCGCGCTCGAGGCGCACCGACTCCTGCGCCGCCAGCACCTGGGCCATGCCCTGGCGCTCGTCCTGGTGCACCGCCTCCAGCTCCGCGCGCTTCACCGAGAGGAGGCGTTCGGCCTCGCTGGCGCGGTCCACGGCAGCCCGGGCCTCGGCCTCCAGGCGCCGCACCCGGGCGGCGAGCTCGTCCTGGGCCAGCGGCTGCAGCGGGTGACGCTCGCGGGACTCCGTCTGCGCCTGCCAGCGGCGCGCCTCTTCCTCGGCGCGCTCCTTATTCTCGCGCGTCCGGGTGAGCTCGCCTTTCAAGGAGTCCGTCTCGGCGCGGGCGCGCTCCAGGGACTCCTTGAGGCGTCGGCTTCTGTCCTCCCATTCGCGCGCCCGCGTGGACACCTCGTCCAGCCGGTTTCCGGTGAAGGCCAGGGGCGCCGGCGGCAGCTGCACCCAGGTGGGCTCCACGCTGCGGTGGGGGTCCTGGCTGGCCATCACCACGAAGTAGGCCGCCTCGCCCGAGCCGACGAGGGAGCCGTCCACTTGAAGTCCCTCGCCCTTCTCGAAGGCCAGCTGGTAGCCGAGGAGGGGACTCTGGGTGGCCACGTCCACGGTGCGGAAGTGGGCGCTGAGTGCGTCCAGCGCCTGGCCGTAGGTGGGCGGCGCCCCCTCTGCGTCCGGCTCCATCAGCTGGGCCAGGGCCAGTCCCGCGGGGTTGCGCAGTCCCCCCACCAGCGTGCCGGTGGGGGAGACTTGGGCCACCAGCTCCTTGAGGAGCTTCGGGGCCCGCACCCAAGGGGCGAGGTCCGCCACCAGCACCAAGTCAAAGCCGCCCGGGGGCAAGTCGTCGAAGACGGCGGCGCGGAAGCGGAGGTTGGCGCTCCCCAGCCGGGCTTGGGCCTCGGCCACGGCTTGCAAGTCGTCGTCGCACGCCAGCACCACCCGGGCCCCGCGCTGCAGGAGAAACTCGGCGGAGGCGCCCTGGGTGGCAGCCACCGCCCCCACCTCGAGGACGCGGCGGCGAACGAAGAGGTTCTCGGCGAAAATGTACCGCGGGAGAAGCTCGCTGACGCCCAGGCGGCGGAACGTGAGGTTCATGGGCGCTTGACACCGGAGACTATACCCCCAAGGTTCCAGCACCCGCCCCTTCTCTCCACACGCCTCACCCCCTTGGAATGAGGTCCTCCAATGGCTTCCCCCTCCCCTTCCACCTTTGGCCAGCGTGCCGGACACGCCTTCCGACGCCTGCTGGTGACGCTGCTCGTCGTGGCACTGGCCGGCGTGGTGTGGGTTCTCTTGGCCCGAGACAACGCGCGGACGTATTCCGCGAAGGTGGAGGCGGGAAGACTCACCGTCCTCAAGGGACGGCTGTTGCCCTGGGGGGCCGCTCCCTACCACCCGCCCGACACCGCGCTGGCCGAGGTGTATGCCCCGGTGGACTTGGGCGGAGCCAACGTCACCGCCCCGGAGCCGGACCGCTTCGAGGACAGAGACGAGTTGGACCGGGCCCTGTTTCGCATTCTGGAGCAGGCGGCGCGGCCGAAGCTTCTCTCCGAGGACACCCAGGTGGTGGCGAGCGGCATGGCTCTCTTGCACCGCATGGACAAGCTGCAGGGCACCACCGAGGAGCAGCGGCGGACGCTGCGCGCCCTGGAGCTGGACGTGGCCTATGACCAGGCCCGCATCCGCTTCGAGGACGCGCGCCGCGCGGTGGCCGAGGGCCTCAGCGAGTTGCGCATCGCCGCGGACAGCCCGACGCGGCGGGCCCGGGCGGCGCACGCCATGCTGGTGAAGGTGGAGCCAGCCGCCAGCGCCCTGGAGGACGTCCTGCGCCAGGTGGTGACGACGCTGGCCGACACCCCTCCGAGCTCCACCACTCCGCCGGCGGTGGTGGTACCGGCCGCCGCCGACGGGGGCGTTCCCTAGCCCTTGAAGACGCCCAGGTAGGGAAGGTTTCTGTAGCGCTCTTCGAAGTCCAGCCCGTAACCGACGACGAAGACGTCCGGAATGACGAAGCCCCGGTACGCAATCTCCACCGCCGTCCGCGCGCGGACGGGCTTCTCGAGGAGCGCGCACACCGCGAGGCTTCTCGGGTTTCTGGCCTGAAGCAGACTCACCAGAAAGGCCGCCGTGAGGCCGGTGTCCACAATGTCTTCCACCAAGAGGACGTCCTTTCCGGCCAGCGGCCCGGCGACGTCCGTCGAGATGCGCACCTCTCCGGACGTCTTTGTGGCGCCGGCGTAGGAGGTGACGCCGATGAATTCGAGCTCCACCGGGACTTTTATTTCCCGGGCCAAGTCAGAAAAGAAAACCGCGGCGCCCTTGAGGACGCACACCAGCGTCAGCCTTCTGCCTTGGTAGTCGCGGCTGATGGCGCGCCCCAGCGCCCTCACCCGTGCGGCCAGAGTGGCCGCGGAAATGAGGGGGCGGACGCGCTCCGTGGAGGCGCGCTTGGTTGGCGCCTTGCGACGCGCGCCGGAGGGACGAGTGCGGGCTTTGGGCATGCTGTTGAAGGCTCCGCTGCGGAAGGGGACGTGAGGGTGAGGCCTCCGCTTTGGGGGCAACCGCCTCCGGCCCCCCAAGGGCGAAGAGAGGGGAGTCTCGTCCATTTCCGGGTGGAGGCGTGAAGCGCCAGCACACCGGGCCGTCGCCCGGGGAGGACGGCTTTGGGCCCCGGCCGGCTTCGCCCGAGGGTGAGTCCACGGGGGTCTTCCGCGCACCCACTGCTTTGCGCTAACTGCCATAAGAGAAGGCTCCCATGCCCATGCGCGACTTCAAGGTGTTCGCCGGCAACTCCAACGTCACCCTGGCCACCCGCATTTGCGAGCACCTCAAGCGCCCGCTGAGCAAGGCGGAGGTGGGCCGCTTCTCCGACGGCGAAATCCAGGTGGAAATTGGGGAAAACGTCCGCGGTCAGGACACCTTCATCATCCAGTCCACCTCCCCGCCGGCCAATGACCACCTCATGGAGCTGCTCATCATGGTGGACGCGCTGAAGCGGGCGTCGGCGGCCTCCATCACCGCGGTCATCCCCTACTTCGGCTACGCCCGGCAGGACCGCAAGGTGGTGCCCCGGACGCCCATTACCGCCAAGCTGGTGGCGGACCTCCTCGAGTCCGCCGGGACGACGCGCATGGTGTCCATGGACATGCACGTCGCCCAAATCCAGGGCTTCTTCCACATTCCCTCCGACCACCTCTTCGCCTCCCCCGTCTTCCTGGAGGACATCCGCCGGCGCTTCGGCAACACCGAGGAATTGGTGCTGGTGTCACCGGACGCCGGGGGCGTCGAGCGGACGCGGGCCTACTCCAAGCGCCTCAACGCCGGCCTGGCCATCGTGGACAAGCGGCGCACGCGGGCCAACGTCTCCGAAGTCATGAATGTCATCGGCGACGTCCGGGGACGGGACACCATCGTCATTGACGACATGGTGGACACCGCCGGCACCCTCACCCAGGCCGCGCAGGTGCTGAAGAATGAGGGTGCGCGCAGGGTGCTGGCCTACGCCGTCCACCCCATTCTCTCCGGGCCGGCGGTGACGCGCATCCAGGAGTCGGCGCTGGAGGAGGCCGTCTTCACGGACACCGTGCCCTTGGCCCCCCACGCCGCGGGCTGCTCTAAGGTGCGAATTCTCAGCACCGCGCGTCTTTTCGCCGAAGCCATTCAGCGCATTTACTCGGGCGACTCGCTGAGCTCGCTCTTCGTCTAGGGCTGCAAGAAAAAGAGCCCGGGCCGGGGGCAACGAGAAGAGAGCAGATGGTCGCCGCTTCCAAGGTGGTGCTGGTGGTGGAGGACGACCCGGACATCCGGGAGGTGCTCGAGGAGATGCTCGACGCCGGTGGGCACCGTGTCCTGACCGCCTCCAACGGCCGCGAGGCGCTCTCGGTGTTGGACAGGGTGTCCACCCCGTGCCTTGTCCTTCTGGATTTGATGATGCCCGTCATGAGCGGCTTCGCCTTCCTGGAGGAGCTCACCCGTCGTCCGGACAAGGACCGAGTGCATGTCCTCCTCATCTCCGCCAACGCCCAGGTGGAACAGGTGGCGCGGGGCCAAGGGGTGGTGGTGGGCTTCGTCCGCAAGCCCTTCGACTTGGACGACGTGCTGGCCTTGGTGGACGACCACGCCCGTTGACGTCAGCCGCTCCTCAGGGCCTCGGGCAGGGCGAAGGTGGCGTCCGCGTCCTTCAAGCCCACCGACACCACGTGGCGCCAGTAGAGGAGGCCGGCCTCCAGCCGGAGGCGCTCGCTCCCGGGAAGGCGGCCCAGCACCCGGCCGGCGGTGGACACCAGGCCCCGCAGCGCCGGGACGACGAAGCGCCAGCCGTTTTTGGGAAGCCCCAGGGCGTCGGCGTAGCCGTCCTCCAAGAGAAAGCGCGACAGCCCATAGCCCAAGCCCACCACCCCCTCGGCGCGCGACCGCTCGGCCACCGTGCGGGCCTCGTGAAGCGGGCTCTCCACCAGAGCCTGGGCGAGCTCCGCCGAGTCCGCGTCGGGAGGCCCTTGCGTCAAGCGGATGAGGTCCCACGCCTCCCGCGCCTCGGCCTCGGTGGAGGCCAGCAAGTCCTCGCGGACGCCCAACAGAAACCCCGCGGTGCGCCACAGGTGCAGGACGTCCGAAACCTCCTCCGCGGAAAACTTGAAGCCGAAGCGCCGCAGGCCGTCCACCACCACTAGCGAGAAGAGAAGCACCGTGCCGGCCATGTCCAGCTGGTTGATGGGCGTCCCCCAGGCGCCGCTGTCCCAGCGCGGCGAGCCCTGGAGGAGCCGGCGGACTTGAGCGTGCATGAGTCGCACCCGCGCGGTGGCCACGAAGCCTGGAGCGCCGGGCTGAAGGCCCCCGGGCAGGGTGACGCTTTGGACGAAGCGCCCCGTCTCGCTGACGCGGCGGGACGCCGAGGCGCGCAGCCGTCCGGAGAAGACGAGCGGCTTATTGCCAGCCGGCGAGCAATAGCCCAGGAGAAGCGAGCGAAAGGCGAGGACGAGGCCGCCAAAAATGCCGGTGCGCAAAAGCACCGCCCCTCCGCGCGCGGCGCGCGCCTCGTCCGCCCAAAAAGGCGCCTCCAAGAGGGCGTCGCGGAAGCGGCGCACGTCCCGCGGGGCGCGCTTCGGCGTGTGAAGCGAGAGAAGCCGGCCGAGCAGCGTCTCCCGCGCCTCCGGGGAAAGGGTGGCCAGCGCTTCCACCGCCGCGTCGGCGAGACTGTCCCCCTGGGCGAGGAGGGGCGCGAGGCGGTCCGCGCGCTGGCCGAAGCGCGCACGGGCCTCCTCCAGGTGGACGAGTCGGCTGGGCGTCACGGGGACTCGGGTCTCGACTAACCTCGCCTGGGGCCGTCTGCTTGACGTCTTTGGGGGCCTTTGGCAGAAGGCCCTTGCAAGGACGTCACGGGGAAGAAGCGCTCCCCACGAAAAGAGGCGTCACCCGGGGCCCACCATGGGGGTGGGATGCCGGAACGCCTCTTGAAGGGCCCCCAGGGCCCCACACCTCACGTTGCTTTTGGAAGGGCAGACACCATGGCGGGCGAGAAAAATGTACTCAGCGGCAAGGCGCGCGAGGGCGCGGGCAAAGGCCCAGCGCGGCGCCTCCGGGCGCAAGGCCTGGTGCCGGCCATTGTGTACGGCCGCCACCTCGGGACCCCGGCGCACATCGCCGTCGACCCAGCGGCGGTGAAGAAGGCCATCTCCACGCCGCTCAAATTCAACACCCTGTTGACGCTTCAGGTGGAGGGCCAGGAGGCGCGCCGGGTGCTTCTCAAGGACTACCAGCAAGACCCCGTCACCCGGGAGGTGCTGCACGCGGACTTCCTCGACGTGCGGGAAAACGAGGAGGTGAAGGTGAATGTGCCCCTGGTGCTGGTGGGCAAGCCGGAGGGCGTCACCTCGGGAGGCATTCTCAGCCAGAACCGGCGCGACATTGAGGTGTACGTCCTGCCCTCCGCCATTCCGGAGAAGCTGGAGGCCGACGTCACCCACCTCAAAATTGCCCAGTCCCTGCACATTCGCGACGTGAAGTTTCCGGCGGGCGTGCGGGTG
Organism: uncultured delta proteobacterium; assembly: GCA_963745475.1. Taxonomy (GTDB): domain Bacteria; phylum Myxococcota; class Myxococcia; order Myxococcales; family Myxococcaceae; genus JADGRA01. The sequence goes on along the minus strand of CAVUXN010000007.1, from coordinate 134,822 downwards.
AAGACGCACGTCAACTACACCCTGGCGGTGGTGAACGTGCCGGAGAAGGAAGAGGTGGTGGTGGTGGCGGCTCCGGTGGCAGGCGCGGTGGTGCCTGGCGCCCCGGCACCGGCGGCGGAAGGCAAGCCCGGGGACGCCAAGGCGGCGGCCCCGGCGGCAGGCGACGCCAAGGCGGCGGCTCCCGCAGCGGCCGGCAAGCCCCCGGCCGGGAAGAAGGACGACAAGAAGAAGTAGCGTCCTTCTCTTGTGAAGCTCATCTGCGGACTGGGTAACCCTGGAACCGAGCACCACGGGGACCGGCACAACGCCGGTTACCTGGTGGTGGACGCGCTTGCCTTGAGGGCGGGCATCGCCCTGGACATGGCCAAATTCGAGGGACGGCTCGGCACCGGGAGGCTGGGGGCGGAGCGGGTGCTCCTCGTCAAGCCGGAGACGTACATGAATCTCTCCGGCCAGTCGGTGGGGGCCGCGGCGCGCTTCTACAAAGTCGCGCCCGAGGACGTGCTGGTGGTGCACGACGAGCTCGACTTGCCCTTCGGACGGCTGCAGCTGAAGAGCGGCGGCGGCACCGCGGGGCACAACGGGCTCAAGAGCATCCTCTCGGGCTTGGGCGACGAGGGCTTTGCCCGGCTCCGGGTGGGGGTGGGAAAGCCCGAGGGCAAGAAGAAGGTGCTGGGCCACGTCCTGTCGGGCTTCACCGCCGAGGAGCGGAAGCTTTTGCCGGAGGTGCTGGGGCGCGCGGCGGACGCCGCGGCCGGCTGGGCCACCTTGCCGCTCGGCGAGGCCATGACGCGCTTCAACCGGCGGGAGGGCCCCCCAAAGGACGAGGGGGTTGGAGGGCCTCCTTGACTTGGTGGCCTTTAGCCCAGTACGTACGCGCGCCCTCCTGTCTTCTTTAGAAAGTGGCTTCTGCCTTTGATGGCGGCGGCGTGTGAAACAGGGGGGTTGGTAGAAGCGCTCTTTTTCAAACATGCGCGAGGGTGACGGGCGCGCCATTTCTCCGTCCCCGGGTGAGCCGCTCCAGAGCTGCTTTCCCGCTCCCCGCTGCTCCTGGGCGGCTGTTTGTCCTAGGGGCGGCACCATCCCGAGGGGAAGAAACACATGGCTGAGCCGAGCAAAGCGCACCTGCGCGAGTACGAGACTATTTTCCTGGTGAAGCCGGACCTCACCGACGACGGCGTGGACCGCATCAAAGACAGGGTCCGCACCATTGTCTCCCGGGACGGCGGCAAGGTGCTGCGCTTCACCGTCCTCGGCAAGAAGCGCACCCTCTACCCGGTGGCCAAGCAGCAGCGCGCCATTTATGTCCACGCCCATTACCTGGGTGGGACGGGCATGGTGGCCGAGGTGGAGCGCAACCTGCGCAACTTTGACGAGGTGACGCGCTTTCTGTCCGTAAAGCTGGCGGAGGACGTCGACCCGGAGACACGGCCGGTGTTGGAGGACGTCCGCATGGCAGGCGACGTGGACGAGCGGACGCCGGGCGCCGCGGTGGGGCCGGGCCTTCCGGGCGTCCCCGTGTCCGCGGTGCGTGAAGCCGTGGTGGGCGGCCTTTCGGATGATGAGGAGCCGGCCGAGGAGGCCTAGACAAACCCATGAGCGACAACGACACGGCAATGGCAGTGAGTGCAGCGCCGGCGACGGGCGGGCGCGCCTCGGGGAGCCGACCGGCCGGCGGGGGCGGTGGCGGCGGCGGTAGTGGTGGAGGCGGGTACGGCGGCGGTGGTGGGGGCGGCGGCTACGGCGGCGGCGGTGGGGGCGGCGGCTACGGCGGGGGCGGTGGCGGCGGCTACGGCGGCGGTGGTGGAGGCGGAGGCTACGGCGGCGGCGGCAATGGCGCCGGCGAGGACGAGCGCCGCGGGACGCGGGGCGGCTTCGGCCGGAAGAAGGTGTGCCGCTTCTGCACCGAGAAGAGCAAGCCGGACTACAAGGACCAGGCGGCGCTCAAGTATTTCGTCACCGAGCGCGGCAAAATTATCCCCCGCCGCATCAGTGGCAACTGCGCCAAGCACCAGCGCCAGGTGGCCACGGCCATCAAGCGGGCGCGCGGGCTGGCACTCATCCCCTACAACGCACTGGTGGGGTAGCCCCATGCCGATGAAAGTCATCCTCCGCGAGGACGTCCCCAACCTGGGCAAGTCCGGAGACTTGGTGAGTGTGAAGCCGGGCTTCGGCCGCAACTACCTGCTTCCGCGCAAACTGGCGGTGCTGGCCAACGAGGCCAACGTGCGCCAGCTGGAGCACGACCGGGAAGTCATCTCCGCCCGGCAGGCCAAGCTGAAGGGCGCCGCCCAGTCTCAGGCCGAGAGGCTGGGGGCGGTGGTGGTGCGCATCCGCCGCAAGGTGGGCGAGCAAGACAAGCTGTTTGGCAGCGTCACCTCGCTGGACATCGCCGAGGGGCTGGCGGCCCAGGGGTTGAAGGTGGACCGACGTTCCATCCACCTCGCCGAGCCCATCAAAACCACCGGCAAGCACGCCGTGGAAATCCGCCTGCACCGAGACGTCATCTCCACCATCCACGTCGAGGTCTCCCCGGAGGCCTGACGTCGGACGGGAGGGAGAAGGGACGTGGGCCTGTCAGGGGACACCGCGATGGTGCTTCCCTTGCTGAAGCAACTGGAGTGAGAGAGTCCTAGGATGGCCGTCGGACGGATGGAGAGCGGGGAGCCCCGGCGGTCGCTGCAGGATTTGGCGGCCGAGCGCGCGGTCCTCGGCGCCGTCCTCACCGACAATTCGCTCTTGGCCCAGGTGGCGGAGGTGGTGCACGCGGACGACTTCGCCAGCCCCGGCCACGTGCACATTTTCGCCGCCATGCTGGGGCTGGACGCCACCCAGCGGCCGGTGGACCACCTCACCCTCTCCGAGGAGCTGAAGCGGCGCGGGCAGCTGCAGGCGGTCGGCGGCCCGGCCTACCTCATGTCCCTGGACCAGGTGGTGCCGGTGCCCTCCAGCGCCGTCAACTACGCGGGCATCGTCAAGGACCAGGCGGTGCGCCGCCGACTGGCCGAGGCCGGACGGGACATCCAGGAGCTGGCGGCGCAGGACACGGGCGAGCTGGAGGCCATCCTCGACGAGGCCGAGCGCCGGGTGTTTCTCCTCGCCGAGCGCAAGCGCGAGGGGGACTTGCGGCCAGTGCGCGAGCTCATGGAGCGCACGCTGGACTTGCTGGACCGGATGAAGCTGTCCTCCACCGGCGTCACCGGGCTCTCCACCGGCTTTCTGGACTTGGACATGCAGCTCACCGGTTTTCACAAGGGCGAGCTGTTGGTGCTGGCTGCCCGCCCCGGCGTGGGGAAGACGTCCTTGGCGATGAATATTGCCCTCCACGTCGCCCTCAAGGAGTCGCTCCCGGTGGGAATTTTTTCGCTGGAAATGCCCGCCGACCAGCTCCTGATGCGGCTTCTGGCCGCCTCGGCGCGGGTGGACATGAAGCGGCTCCGCGGCGGAAGGCTCACCGCGCACGACGAGGAGAAGTTTCAAGAGGTGGCGGGAAGCCTCTTCAACGCCCCCTTGTACATTGACGACACCGGGGCCCTGTCCCCCTTCGACTTGCGGGCCAAGGCCCGGCGGCTGAAGCAGAAGAATGCGCAGCTCGGCCTCCTCGTCGTCGACTACCTGCAGCTCATGCACCAGAAGGGCCGGGTGGAGAGCCGGCAGCTGGAAGTCTCCGAAATCAGCCGCTCCTTGAAGGCGCTGGCCAAGGAGCTGGACTGCCCCATCCTCGCCTTGAGTCAGCTCAACCGGAAGGTGGAGGAGCGCAAGGGCGGCCGGCCCATGCTGTCCGACTTGCGCGAGTCCGGCGCCATCGAGCAGGACGCGGACGTGGTGATGTTCATCCACCGCGACGACGACGAGGACACGGACCCGGGAGGCTACGGCTCCCGGGGCGCGGTGCCCGTGGAACTCATCATTGCCAAGCAGCGCAACGGCCCCACCGGCACCATTGACCTCGTCTTCCTCTCGGAATTCACCCGCTTCGAGAGCCGCGCCCGCGACGCCTGAGGCAGGGGCAGGCACTAGCCGCCGAGGTAGTGGCGCACCGCCTTTTGGGCGTCACGCACCGCGCTCGCCCCCTCCTGGCCGAGCGCCAGCCGGGTGGCCAACGTCGAGGCAAAGCGGCAGCCCGTGCCGCGAAGGTTGGCCCTCGGGCGAAGCCTCGTCCCGACGAAGCGCACCACCTGCTCGCGGCGGACGAGGACGTCCGTGGCCGGGCCCACGGCGTGCCCGCCCTTCACCACCACCGCACCGAAGCCGTCGGCCAGAAGGGCCGTGGCGTATTCCGTCACCGCCTCCACATGCCCCGGCAGGGTGCGCCGGCCGAGGAGCCAGGCCAGCTCCGGAATGTTGGGGGTGAGCCACACCGAGGGCCGCGCCAGCCCTCGGAAGTCCCGGGGCTGAAGCCGGGACAGCCTCTCGCCGCGCGAGGTGCGCACCACCGGGTCCACCACCCAAGGGACGCGCAGGCGCGCGGCTGCCGAGAAGAGGACGCGCAGCGTCCGCGCGTCGGGCACCACCCCCAGCTTCACCGCCGCCGGCCGGGCCACGGCCAGCGCCGCCTCCAGCTGGGCCAAGAGAAAGCGGCTCGGGACACCGAGGAGGGCAAACCGCGGGCCCTGCGCGGTGAGGGCGGTGACGACGGCCGTGGGCCGTCCACCCGCGGCCTCCACGGCGGCGACGTCCGCCAACAGCCCGACGCGCCCCGTGCCCTCCCAGCCTCCGGCCACGAGGACGGCGGGGCGGCTAGCGGCGCGTCTCACGGGCCTTCTGCACCAGCGCCCGGTACAGCCCCAGCTGCAGCGGCATGCTTTGCAAGAGGAGCTCCGGGTGCCACTGGACGCCGAGCGCGAAGGGGTGCTCCGTGGACTCCACCGCCTCCACCACGCCGTCCGGCGCGGCGGCGCTCAGCCGGAGGCTGGGGGCCAGCTTGCAGACGGCCTGGTGGTGGGTGGAATTCACCATGAGTTGCCCCCGGCCCAGCACCTCGGCCAGGGCCGAGCCGTCGCGGACGTCCACCGGGTGGCTGGGCTGGCTGCGCGCGTTGCGCTGCTCATGCTCCTTCGCCCCGGGCAGCTCGCGGTGCAAGTCCTGGTACAGCGTCCCTCCGAGGACGACGTTGAGAAGCTGCATGCCGCCGCAAATGCCGAGGAGGGGAAGCTTGCGGCGAAGCGCCGCCTGCAACACCAGCGTCTCGAAGGTGGTGCGCAGGGGCTTGAGGGGCCCGAGGCCCTCGCGCGGCGTCTCTCCATAGGCCTCCGGGGGGACGTCGAAGGCCCCCCCCGTCACCACCACCGCGGAAACGCGGTCGAGGTAGGCGTCCACCACCGTGGCGTCGGGACTCAACGGCAAGAGAAGCGGGAGGCCCCCGGCCCGGAGCACGGCCTCGGCATAGGCCGCTTTGACGAAGTAGCGCGTGGACTCGGCCTCGCCCTCGCTGTCCGGGGTAATGCCCACCGTCGGCCTGCGGAGCGCTGTGCCGTGCGGTCTCACTGGCGCTTAGGGTACCCGTTCCTGCACTCCGCGCAGGAATTCTTCCTGGAGGGCCCGGACGCGGGCCGCCATGTCCTCGGCCAACAGCACGTCCGACACCACCGCGGCCCCGTGGGCCCCAGTGCGTGCCACGGCGCGAATGCTTTCCAGTCCGACGCCGCCGATGGCCACCACCGGGAGCGGGCTTTCGCCCACCGCGCGCTGGAGGCCCGCGAGGCCCACAAGGGGCGCGGCCACCGCTTTGCTCCGGGGAGGAAAAATGGGGCCCAGGCCCACGTAGTCCGCGCCCTGGGCCTTGGCCACCACCGCCTCCTCGGCACTGCGCACCGTCGCCCCGACGACGGCGGCCTGGCCGAGGAGATGCCGGGCCTCGGCCACACCCAAGTCCTCCTCCCCGAGGTGCACGCCGTCGGCGCCACACAGAAGGGCCCAGTCCACCCTGTCGTTGACGAGGAAGACAGTACCCGCGGCGCGGGTGCGCTGCCGCACCCAGCGGGCGAGGGCCAGGGACGCCGCGCCCGTCGTCCGCTTGAGCCTCAGCTGGAGGACGTGCGCCCCACCCCGGAGGAGGGCGTCGACTTGGGCCTGCACGGAAAGTCCGGGGCGGGCACCGTCGTCGGCAATGGCGTAAAGCCCGGGCGGAAACATGGAGGAGGTGGCTTCCGGCCCCAGCGTTTGGACGCCGGAGGCTTGTGCGCTAAAAGTCTCGCGCCCGGGGAAGCGCCTGGGCAAGGACTTCCCCCCCACGAGGCTTCACCAAAGATGGCTGACTCCGTAGACCCCAAGCTGTTCGACAAGCGTACCGCTGCCCGTTACCGCGACTCCGGACTTCTCGATGAGAAGGTTTGGGAGAAGCACCTCAAGTCCCTTCCGGACCTCGCCGCCGAGAGCCTCATCGTCGACACCCGGATGAGCTCCGACCCGGACGACGAAGAGGACTAGGGCAGAAAGGCTCCTCCCCTTTGAGCGGAAGGCGCGGAGATAGCTTCGTGATGGAGAACCTTCCCTCCGGGACGGGGCCGGTGGACTTCACCGCCTTTCTGCTGGGTTTGGCCAGCACCGCCCTCATCCACATGGGCGCCACGCCCCACCCGGACACCGGCCGCATCCAGCGGGACGAGGCGCTGGCGCGCCAAAGTCTCGACCTCTTGGCCCTGCTGAAGGAGAAGACGAAGGGCAACCTCTCCGCTGACGAGGAGCGCCTCTTCTCGGCGCTGTTGACGGACTTGCGCCTCAAATTCGTCGGGGCCGCCGCGCCTTGAGCCCGGGCTCGGGCGACATGCCGAGCCGCTTGCGCTGGGTTTCTTTGCTCAGCGTCGCGCTGTGCGGGCTGTGCGGGCTGTTCTCCGCTTGGCAAGGCTTCCTCCTCGTCCGTCTCTCGGAGCTCAAGACAGCGCCGCCTCCCGCGCTGGCGCCGGAGCAAGTGCTGGTCCGCCAGCTCCAGGTCTCGGAGCTTTTGGCGCTTGAACAAATGCGCGAGCCGCGCATGGTGTTGCTCTTCGCCCTGGCGCTGGCGTGCTCCTTGAGCTTCGTGGCCTCGACGCGCCTTTTGCGCCCGGCCGGGCTGCCGCGGGAGGGCGTCCGACGCATTCTGGTGGTGGCGCTGGTGGTGGCGGCCGTGCTGCGCACCGTCGACGGCGCCCAGGAGGCCGTCGTCGCCCGAAGCGCGGCCGCGGCGCTGCGGCGGGGGCCCCCCGTTCCCGAAGGCGCGGACGTCACCCTCGGCGAACAAGTGCGAGCGGTGATGGCTGCGGCCACCCTGGCCGCCCCCATTGTCCAGATGGCGGTGGTGGTGGCTGCGCTTCTGCTGTTGAGCCAGTACTTCCGCTCGGCCAGGGTGAAGGAGTGGGTGGCGCACGCGGATGCCCAGCTGTCATGAGCACCGAGAACGCAAAGGCGACCGCCGACAAGACTGCGCTCCGCGTCATCATCGGCTACAAGGTGGCCAAGGGCCTGCTCACCATGACGGCAGGCTTCATTATTGCCGGCGCCCTCGCCTTCGGCTTTGGCCCCGCGCTACAGGCCCACGCCGCGCGCGTCCATTCCCACTTCACCGGCGGCTGGGCGCTGCACCTGGCCGAGCTCTTCGCAAAACTCACCACACCCCGCTGGCTGCGCTGGTCGGCGGTGGCCCTCGAGCTCGACGGCGCGGTGTGCTTCCTCGAGGCCTGGGCGCTGCGGGAGGGGCACGCCTGGGGTCCGTGGCTGGTAGTCGGCATCACCGCCCTCTTTCTGCCGGCGGACGTCTACGAGCTCATCCGTCACCCCCGCGTGAGCCGGGCGGTGTTGGTGTTGGCCAACCTGGCCATTCTCGTCTTCTTGGCCTGGTACGCGCGGCGGCATGGCGCCCGGCGGCCGCCGCCGGCTCCAGTGGCCCCGCCTGCCTAACGTCTCAGCGCGGCTCGGGCGGTAGCACCGAGGTGACGTCCACCGCCGGCCCCTGCAGCGGCAGGAGCGCTCCTGGGGCGTAGGGCAACCGCAGAAGCTCCTCCCGCGAGAGGCCGAAGAGCCGGGCCAGCCGCCCCATGGGCCAGCGCTGGCGCTCCGCCTCGAAGGCAGCCTCGGAGAGGTCCTCCACCTCGAGGTCCAACGCCTCGTACTCGAGCGTCTCGCCCCCCACCACCGCGCCGCCCCCATAGGCCGTCACCGCTTCGAAGCGGTCCGGGTCAAAGGCGTACGCCTGCACCGTGCCTGGAAGGGCCACGGAGAGGGCGCGGGCCAAAGCGTGGTGGCCCCGGTACCAGTCTGCACCCGCCGGGCCGTAGGTGTGCGGCCCGTCATAGGCCAGTCGCAACAGACGCCTCTCGACGTCACGGCAGAGGAAGAGGCCACTACCGGAAGGCGACACGCCGTCCACCTCCAGGGACGTCCTGGCCAACGCTTGCAAGTCGATGCCCACCAGGGACTCAGCCCGGAAGAGGTAGCCGCCGTGGGCGTCGATGCGAGGAACAGGCACCGCTGAGGAGGGCCTTGTAGGCCCCGTCCGGACGGCTTGCCAAGTCCTGGCAAAGTCTTAGGGTACTGGCCTCATGCGAATCGAGCAATTCACCGTCAAGGCGCAGGAGGGCATTCAAGCGGGACAGGCACTGGCCCGACGGGCGGGAAACCCCCAGTACGAGCCGGAGCACCTGGCGCTCGCGCTCCTCACCCAGGAGCAAGGGGTGGTCCCGGCCATCGTCCAGCGCATCGGCTCCGAGCCCCAATTGCTTCGGGACCGCCTGGAGGAAGCCTTGGCCAAGCTGCCCAAGGTGTCGGGCGGCGAGGGGGCCAACCTCTCGCAGCGCCTCCTCAAAGTCTTCGACAAGGCCGAGGACGAGGCCAAGGCGCTCAAGGACGAATACGTCTCCAGCGAGCACCTGCTCTTGGCCCTCACTGGCGACAAGGGCGCGGTGGGCGAAGTCCTCAAGTCCTCCGGCGTCACCCACGCCCGGGTGCAGTCCGTCCTCAAGGAGCTCCGGGGGGGCCGGCGCGTCACCAGCCAGGAGGCTGAGGACAGCTACCAGGCCCTGGAGAAGTACGGCCGGGACCTCACCGCAGACGCCCGGGCCGGGAAGCTCGACCCGGTCATCGGCCGGGACGAGGAAATCCGGCGCGTCATCCAAGTGCTGAGCCGCCGCACCAAAAACAACCCCGTCCTCATCGGCGAGCCGGGCGTCGGTAAGACGGCCATCGTGGAAGGGCTTGCCCGACGCATGGTGGACGGCGACGTCCCCGAGGGACTCAAGGACAAGAAGCTGGTGGCCTTGGACTTGGGGGCCATGGTGGCCGGGGCGAAGTTTCGCGGCGAATTCGAGGAGCGCCTGAAGGCGGTGCTGCACGAGATTGCCAGCTCCGAAGGCCAAATCATCCTCTTCATCGACGAGCTGCACACCCTGGTCGGCGCCGGCAAGGCCGAGGGAGCCATGGACGCGGGCAACATGCTGAAGCCGGCGCTAGCCCGCGGGGAGCTGCACTGCATCGGCGCCACCACCCTCGACGAGTACCGGAAGTACATCGAGAAGGACGCCGCGCTGGAGCGTCGCTTCCAGCCCGTCATGGTGGGCGAGCCCAGCGTCCACGACACCATCAGCATCCTCCGGGGGCTGAAGGAGCGCTACGAGGTGCACCATGGGGTGCGCATCCAGGACGCGGCCCTGGTGGCGGCGGCCACCCTCAGCAACCGCTACATCGCCGACCGCTTCCTCCCGGACAAGGCCATCGACTTGGTGGACGAGGCCGCCAGCCGCTTGCGCATCGAGATTGATTCGATGCCCACCCCCATCGACGACATCCGCCGAAAAATTACCCAGCTGGAAATCGAGCGCGAGGGGTTGAAGAAGGAGTCGGACAAATACGCCCGGGAGCGGCTCTCCGTCCTGGAGAAGGAGCTGGCCGACCTGCGCGAGCAATTCTCCGCCCTCAAGGCGCACTGGGAGATGGAGAAGGCGGCCATCGAGAAAATTCGCACGGTGAAGGAGAAGCTGGACAAGGCCCGCACCGAGCAGGCCGCGGCCGAGCGGCAGTCGGACTTGAACCGCGCCGCCGAGCTGAAATTCGGCACCATCCCCTCCCTGGAGCGCGAGCTCGAGGAGCAAAACGCCAAGCTGGCCGAGCTCCAGAAGAAGCAGAAATTCCTCAAGGAGGAAGTCGACGCCGAGGACATCGCCCAGGTGGTGGCGAAGTGGACACACATCCCGGTGTCCCGCCTCCTGGAGGGGGAGGTGCAAAAGCTCATCCACATGGAGAGCCGGCTGGAGAAGCGGGTGGTGGGGCAGCGCCCGGCCATCGAGGCGGTGAGCAACGCCATCCGCCGCGCCCGGAGCGGGCTCCAGGACCCGAACCGTCCCATCGGCTCCTTCATTTTCCTCGGCCCCACCGGCGTGGGGAAAACGGAGACGGCCAAGGCGCTGGCCGAGTTTCTCTTCGACGACGAGAACGCCCTCATCCGCTTGGACATGTCGGAGTACATGGAGAAGCACGCCGTCTCGCGCCTGGTGGGCGCGCCGCCGGGTTACGTCGGCTACGACGAGGGCGGACAGCTCACCGAGGCCATCCGCCGCCGTCCGTACGCCGTCGTCCTCCTGGACGAGATTGAGAAGGCCCACCCGGACGTCTTCAACGTCCTTCTGCAAATTCTCGACGACGGCCGCCTCACCGACAGCCAGGGCCGCACCGTGGACTTCAAAAACACCGTCCTCATCATGACCTCCAACCTCGGCAGCCAGGCGCTGGTGGCCGGCATGGAGGGGAAGAAGGGCCTGGACGAGGCCGCCCGGGAACGGGTGATGGAGGCGCTGCGCGCCCACTTCCGGCCTGAATTCCTCAACCGGGTGGATGAGGTTGTCATTTTCGAGCCGCTCAAGAAGAGCGACCTCCACCACATTGTGGACATCCAGCTCGGCCGGCTGCGGAAGCTGCTCGAGGACAGAAAGCTCACCCTGGAGATGACGGAGGCGGCGAAAAGCTTCCTCGGCGAGCACGGGTATGACCCGGTGTATGGCGCGCGGCCGCTGAAGCGCGCCATCCAGAAGTACCTCCAGGACCCGCTGGCCCTGAAGGTGCTCTCCGGGGAGTACCAGCCCGGGGACACCGTCCAGGTGGACGCCGGCAAAGGCGAGCTCCGCTTCAGCAAGCCGGCGCGCGCCTAAAAGCGCTGCGCCCACGGGGGCGCCCTGCATTCCCGCGTGGAAGCCGGCGGCCCACTCGTGGCAGCGTCCTCTTCCGTGGACGTCACCGTCGTCGGAGCCGGCGTCATCGGCCTCACCACCGCCGTGGAGCTCGAGCGTGCCGGCCACGCGGTGCAGGTGGTTGCCCTGGCGACGGGGGAGGACACCACCTCCGCCGTCGCCGGCGCGCTGTGGTTTCCCTTCCGGGCCGACCCACCGGAGCGGGTGAATGGCTGGGCGCGGCGCTCGCGCGCCCGGCTGGAGGCGCTGGCCAGCACGCAGCCCCAAGCCGGGGTAGACGTCCTCACCGCCTTCGAAGCGGCCCAGGACGAGGCGCCCCCGTGGTGGGCGCCAGCGGCTAAGCCTCTCCGCTTTGTGGAGGACTCGCCCTTGGGCCGACCGGCCTGGAGGTTCTTGGCGCCCCGGGTGGAGCCCCTCCTCTTCCTCGGCTGGCTCGAGGCGCAGCTTCAGCGTCCCATTCACCGGGAGCGCGTCACCTCCTTGGACGCTGTTGCAGGCGAGGTGGTGGTGAATTGCACCGGCCTCGGCGCGCGCCGTCTCGCCAACGACACCTCGCTGCAGGCGGTGTATGGCCAGGTGCTGCTCGTCGAGCCCGGGGAGCTCGACACGGGTGTCTCCCTGGCGGACGGCGGTGACGGCGTGGACATGCTGTACGCCATTCCTCGGCGCAGGGGCGTCGTCCTCGGCGGCTGCGCCCTCAGCTGCGCGGACGACAGGCCCCTCATCCCGGACCGCGCCCTGCGCGAGGGCATTCTCCAGCGCGCCCGCGCCTCCGGGCTGCGCCACGGCCGGGTGATGGGGGAGAGCGCCGGGCTCAGGCCCTGTCGCCCGACAGTGCGGCTCGAGCGGGAAGGACGGCTCATCCACAACTACGGCCACGGCGGCGCAGGCTACACGCTGGCCTACGGGTGCGCCGAGGACGTGGTCGCACTCCTCGGGCACTGAGGGCTCGTTTCTCAGCTCCAGCTCAATGAAAGCGCTGGCGCGCGACCGCCGGTGCTAAGCCGCAGACGAGATTGGAGAGTGACTCATGAGAACGCTTCCCGGGTTGTCCGCGCTCACTGTCCTCACCGTGGTTGCCGCTTCCTCCGCCGTCGCGGCGGAGAAGGACGAGGCCGCCATTCGCACCGTGGTGACGCGTTTCGTGGAGGCGTGGAACCAACACGACGCCCATGCCTTCTCGCTCGTCTTTGCCGAAACCGCTGACTTCACCAATGTGAGAGGGGTGGGGGCCTCTGGTCGCGCGGCCATCGAAGCGTTTCACGCACCTCTCTTCCAGACGATGTTTAAGGCCAGTCACCTAACCGCCGTGGTGAAGAGCATTCGCTTCCTCAAACCGGACGTCGCGGCGGTGGACGTGCGGTGGGAGATGACTGGCTCGACCGACCGCAACGGCGTACCGGTGCCCTTTCGGAAGGGCTTGTTAAGCTTCGTGATGACGGAACAGGCCGAGCAATGGTCGATTCTCGTCATGCACAACATGGACTTGCCGCTCGAGCCTCCGGCACCGAAGTAGCTTGGCCCCCTTGCGGCGGCGAGCCAGGAAAACAAGCGCAGGTCCAGCCTGCCGCCGTCCGGACGCATGGCCAGCCCTGTCTCCTTGACGCCCAAGGAGGGAAGCAGACTCAGGCCTGCCGCTGGCCCGTGACGGGGTACTGCACTTCCACCAACACCAGCCCCTGGGCAGGTGCCGTGGGGCCAGCCTGCGTGCGGTCGCGCGAGGCCAGCACCTCCGCCACCCAAGGGACACTCTGCCGGCCACGGCCGACTTCCACCAACGTGCCCACAATGTTGCGCACCATGTGCTTGAGGAAGGCCCTTCCCTCGAGCTCGAATTGGACGACGTCCTCGGAGGCCGTGAGCGTCAGCGTGCGCAGCGTCCTCTCCGTTGTCTTGGCCTCGCAGTTGGCCGCACGAAACGCAGAGAAGTCGTGCGTCCCGAGCAGTGGCCGGGCGGCCTCCTCCATGGCCTTCAAGTCCAAGGGGGCAAACAGCTGCCAGTGCGTCCTTCGCCGCAAGGGCGAGCGCACCGGCCGGTTGGAGATGAGGTACCGGTAGCGCTTCCCCTGGGCGTCCCGTCGCGGGTCGAAGTCCGGGGGCACCAGAGTGGCGGCCACCACCGAGACGTCCTCCGGCAGGAGCGCCGAAAGCCCGCGGACGTAGGCGGTGAGGGGCAGCGTCCGGGGCGCGTCGAAGGCCACCACCTGTCCCAGCGCGTGGACGCCGGCGTCGGTGCGCCCAGCGGCGAAGGTGGACACCGGAGCGCCGAAGAGCTCGGCCAGCGCGCCCTCCAACACCTCCTGGATGCTCGTCCCGTTGAGCTGGCGCTGCCAGCCCACATAGTCCGTGCCGTCGTATTCCAGCGTCAGCTTGAGGCGCGGCATCAGCGGTACTTGAGCCAGTCGCGAAGCACGTCCCGCGCCAGCTCCTCGGCGGCAAGCCCATGGCGCTCGGCAACACTCTCCAGCGCCCGGAGCTCGGTTTCCTCGAGCGTGACGGCCAAGGCAGCGCCGTCGACACCCGGGGCGCCGTTTTGTGCGCCCGGGCCTTCGAGGCGTCTGGCGAGCTGCGCGCGCTCCTCTTCCAGCTCGCCGGCGAAAAGCTGCTTCAGGAAGTTGGAGAGGTGGATGCTCGAGGGGCGGAAGGGGAATTGCCCCATCACCCGCTCCAAGTCCCGTTGCATCTCCCAGGCGGAGGCGTAGCGCCGCTCTCGGTCCTTCTCCAGGGCGCGCATCACCACCTGCTCCACCTCTGGAGGGATGTCTGGCTTGAAATAGGAGGGGCCGTAAATTTTACCGTCCGTAATCGACTTGAGGATGGCCACCTCGGAGTCCCCGGTGAAGAGCCGGTACCCGGTAAGCCACTCGTAGAGGACGACGCCGAGGGAGAAAATGTCGCTGCGTTGGTCGAGCGGCTGGCCGAGGCATTGCTCGGGGCTCATGTAGGCCAGCTTCCCCTTAATTTCCCCGGCCTGTGTCTGGCCCACCTGCCCCCGCGCCTGGGCAATGCCGAAGTCCAGCACCTTCACCATGCCGTCAAAGGAGACGAAGACGTTTTCCGGCGTCACGTCGCGGTGGACAATGTGCAGCGGATTGCCCCAGGCGTCCGTCTTCTGGTGCGCGTAGTACAGGCCCTCACACACCGAGGCGGCGATTTTGAGCGCGTAGACGTCCGGGAAGGGAATGCCGAGCGCCTTGGCCTTGGGAATGATTCGGGCCATGTCACGCCCGAAGAGGTACTCCATGGCGATGAAGTAGCTCTCGCCGATGCGGCCCAGCTCGTGGATTTGGACGATGTTGGGGTGGGTGAGCTGCGCGGCCAGACGGGCCTCGTTGAGGAACATGGTGACGAAGCCCTCGACGCGGGTGAGGCTGGGGAGAATGCGCTTGATGACCAGCGTCTTCTCGAAGCCCTCCATGCCCGCCTGACGGGCGAGAAAAATCTCAGCCATGCCACCCACCGCCAGCCTGTCGAGGAGGCTGTACTTCCCGAAGCGGACGGGGGCGGGCGAGTCGGGAGCGCTCACGGCCTACAAGGCTAGCCCATTGGCGTCGAGCCGCAGCACCTCCACCTTGAGGCCGACGGGCTCGCCCTTCTCCGCGGGAAAGTCCACGGGGGAGGCAGAAAGGTGCTCGACACTCGTACCCCGCCGCCCGCCGAGGAGGAGCCCGCGCTCCACCAGCCCCCGGAAGCGCTGGGCAGAAAGGCTCTGCTGGTTGCAGCAGGCCAAGAGGAGGCCGTGGGCCCCCACCACCCGTGCCGCCTGGGCCACCAGCCCCGGCATGTCACGCGCCACCGAGAAGGGCCCCGAAGGGCCGCGGGCGAAGGCCGGTGGGTCCAGCACCACCATGGAGAAGGTGCGGCTGGCGCGCTCCAGGCGACGCAGCCAAGCGAAGACGTCCCCGCACAACGCCTCCCCCTCGAGCGGCCGCTGGGCGTTGAGACGCGCATTTTCCTCGGCCCACGCCAGCGCCCGTTTGCTGAGCTCGACATTCACCGCCGCCGTGGCTCCCCCGGCCCGGGCGGCGACGGCAAAGCCACCGGTGTAGGCGAAGCAGTTAAGCAGCGACGCGCCACGCGCGTGCGCCCGCACCCAGACACGGGTGTCCCGCATGTCCAAGTACAGGCCGACGGCCAGGCCCTCCGCAGGGCGAATGCGAAAATGCAGGCCCTCCTCGAGGACGTCCACCGCCTCCACCGCGACGCCGTGCAGCGGGGCGGCCGGCGCCCGCTGGCGCAGGGCCTCCGGCGCAAGCCGGCTCGCCGCCCGCGGCCGGCGCTTCACGTACACGGCGCGGGGGCTGGCCTCGGAGACGAGGGCGTCCACCAGGGGCCCGGGCTCCACGTCCGCGTAGAGCGCCAGCACCAGCACGTCTCCGAAGACGTCCACCGTCACGTCCTCGAGGCCGTCCGCGCCGGCGTGCACCCAGCGGTACGCCGTCGTCCGTCCGGAGTCGAGCAGCGGCACACGCCGCTCCGCCGCCCGACGCAGAAGGGCGCGCAGACGCTCAGCGCCGCGCACGCCGGACCGCCACCGCCTCCCGCTCGAGGTCGAGCCAGTCGGCACCCAGCAGCTGGCCGTCGCGCACCACCACCCTCCCCTCCACCACCGTCCAGGCCACCGGGGCGCGGCTCGTCTCAGTGGCGGTGTGCAGTGTCCAGACGTCCTCCACCGGAAGCATGTCCAAAAGGACGAGGTCCGCGAGCGCCCCCGGGACGACTTCCCCCGCCGGAGCGCCGTAGAGCTCGGTGAGGAGCTCGCTGGCCCCGTCCAGGAGGAGGTTGGGGATGAGCTCCTCCGGCCACAACCTTCCCAGCCGCGCGGACTTGCGGGACATGGCCAGGGCCGCGTCCCACTGCTGGGGGAGGCTGGCGAGGCCGGAGGTGCCGAGCGCCACCCGGTGTTCCGGAATCCACAACGCCTCGAAGCCGTGCCCCTCGGCCAATAGGTCCCGCATGGGGCTCCAAGCCACCAACACCTGCCGCTCGGCGAGGGCCCGGGCCTCATGCCCGTCCACGCACCGGGCATGCGCGGCCACCGTCCGCGGCCCGAGAAGGCCATGACGCGCGAGGCGTTCCACGCTGCGGAGCCCGTAGCGCTGGTACGTCAACACCAAGTCCTCGTCGGTTTCGGCCAGGCCGAGGTGCACCGGGGCGCCCACCCCGGCGCTGGCACTGGCTACCCGAGCGAGCATCGCCTCGGGGGCGTCCCCCAGGCGCGACAGGCCGAGCGCTCCGCGCACCAGCGGGTGGCCGGCCCAGGCACGGACGAAGTCCACGTTGGCCTCGAGCGGCGCCTCCCAGCCCCCTCCGCCGGTGGCGTGCGAGGCGAGGAGACGGAGGCCCAGGCGCTCGGCAGTCAGTGCCTCCGCCGCCAGCGCTTCCGCCGGGTGCTGCACCGAGGAGAGGTGCTCGAAGACAGTCGTCACCCCGGTGCGCAGCGCGCGGGCCAGGGAGGCGGCGGCCAGCGCCTCCACCTCGGACGTCGTCCAGGAGGCAGGGGGGTGTGCGGGCGCGGTGAGGGAGGCGTGCGCGTCCACCCTCCCCGGCAAGAGGAGTCTCCCCTTGGCGTCCACCGCCCAGTCCCCGGGAAGGGTGGGGGCGTCGGCATCCCGCCCCACCTGGGACACCCGGTTGCCCGTCACCACCACCACGCGACCGGACTCGAGGCGTTCCCCCTCGAGCAGCGTGCAGTTTTTGAAGAGCAGCCGTCCGTCCATCGCGTGGGAAAGCCCGTCCAGCGTAGCCTTAGGGGCCCAGCGCTCGCCAATGGACATTCCGCCGCCCGACGCATTGGTGCACTTGGTGTGGGAGGAGGACTTGCACCTCTCCGCCGTCCACGGCGCCTGCCCGGTGTTGGAGCGTCTGGGCCACCTCCGGCCGGGGGAGCCGCTGGCCCGTGCGTTGGACGTCGAGGAGGCCGAGGCTGCGCGCCTCGACGTCCTGGCAACGTCCGGCGGCGGCGTCGAGTTTCTCCGGGTGGGCAGCGCCGAAGCCGGCGGCTGGGTGCGGCTTTCGCTTGTCGGGGGCCGACGCGCCGCTTGGGCCATGGACCTCCAAGCGGTGCTGCACGAGGCCCCGCCGCTGCAAATCTCCGCCCTCAGCTCGGCCCTCAGCCATGAGCTCCGCAATCCGCTCTCCAGCGTGAAGCTGTCCGTCCAGACGCTGGCGCGCAGCATGGACTTTTCGGCGCGCGACCAGCGCCGCCTCACCATCGCCCAGCGCGAAATCCGCACCCTGGAGCGGATGCTCACCATGCTGGCCGAGTACGGCCGCCCGCGGCTCCTCACGGTGGACACGGTGGGGCTGCGGGAGCTCCTGGCCCAGGCCGTGGAAACCATTGGTTTCGAGCTCAAGGGGCGACTTCAGTCGGTCCGGGTGGAGGCGCCCCCCGTGCTTCCCGCCGTCCGAGCCGACGCCCACCGCACCTCGCCGGTGCTGGCGCAGCTCCTCCTCAACGTCGCCGCGGCTCTGCCCGAGGGCGCTACCGTCGAGGTGCAACTGCGCCCCGCTGCCAGCGGCGGGGCGCTGCTCACGGTGCGGGACGTGGCCACCACCCTGTCGAGCGAGGAGCAGGCCCAGGCCTTTCAGCCCTTTGGCTCGAGGCTGGCCCGGGGTGCCGGACTGTCCCTGGCGGCGCTCCGGCAAGTCATGTTGCACCAAGGAGGCAGTGCCGAGGTGCACACCGACGAAAAGCCTGGCACCCTCTTCACCCTGGCTTTCGCCCCCGGCTAACCCGTGCCCCCGACGCGCCCCACAGACACGCTGCTCATCGTCGATGACGACGTCTCGCTGCTCGAGTCGTTGGCCCTGCACTTCGAGGAGGTGAAGGGGGACAGGGAGCCGCGCTTTCAAGTCTTTACCGCCACCACCGCCGAGGCCGGGCTGGCGGCAGCCAGCGCCGTCTCTCCGTCGCTGGTCATCCTGGACATGATGCTCCCGGACCGGAGCGGCTTGGACATCATCGAGGAGATGCGAGCGCGGTGCGGCGACGCCCCCATCATCCTGGTCACCGCCTACCACGACATGGAGTCCACCATCCGGGCGATGAAGCTCGGGGCGTTCGACTACATCCACAAGCCCTTTCCGGAGCCGGGGGTGCTGGACTTGGTGGTGGAGCGCGCGCTGCAAATTCGGCAGCTCTCGCGCCGGGCGCTGGCGGCGGCTGCCGGCGTGGCCGCCGCAGCGCGGCTCGGGGACATTGTTGGGCGCACCCCGGTGATGCAGGCGTTGGTGAAGGAGATTGGGCGTGTGGCCGCCGCCACCCGGGCCAGCGTCCTCATCGCCGGCGAGTCCGGGACGGGCAAGGAGCTCATCGCCCGCGTCATTCACAACTACTCCTACGACGAGCCCCGGCCCTTCATCGGCATCAACTGTTCGGCCATTGTCGACACGCTCCTCGAATCCGAGCTCTTCGGCCACGAGCGGGGTGCCTTCACCGGCGCGGTGGCCCTCAAGCCCGGGAAGTTCGAGCTGGCCGAGGAAGGCACCATATTCCTCGACGAGATTGGCGACCTCTCACTGCCGCTCCAAGCCAAGCTGTTGCGCGTCTTGCAGGAGCGGGAATTCGAGCGGGTCGGCGGTGTGAAGCGCCTTCCTCTCAGAGCGCGCGTCATCGCCGCCACCCACCGTGACCTCTCCGCGGAGGTGGAAGCGGGCCATTTCCGGGAGGACCTCCACCAACGGCTGCAAGTCATCACCTTGCACGTGCCCCCCTTGCGCGAGCGCCCGGACGACATCCCGGCGCTGGTGCAGGCCCTGCTCGAGCGCATCAACGAGAAGGTGCACCAACGGGTGAGCCGCGTCCCGCCCGAGGTGCTGGAGCATCTGCGCGCACTGCCCTGGCGCGGCAACATCCGAGAGCTGGAGAATGTCCTCACCCGTGCGGTGGTGCTGGCACCGGCGGACGTGCTCTTGGCGGAGCATCTGCCCCCGCTGGCGCCGCCGTCTGCGCCCGCGCCGGCGACGGGCTGGCCGCCCGAAGGCGCGTTGCCGAGCCTGGCTGAGGCAGAAAGGCTCCTCATCTCCCGCGCCCTCACCCTCACCCACGGCCACAAGGGCAAGGCCTGTCAGGTACTGGGCATCAGCCGGCCGACACTCGAGCGAAAGCTCGCCAAGTACCGACTCCTCGAAACGTTCCCTCGCCGGCTCAAGACCGTCTCCTGAGCGACGCTGTCGCAGTTGTGACAGTGGAGTGCCGAATTTAAACGAAACGTTACAATTGTACGAAACGTTGCAACTCTAGCGGGACTAGGGTGTCTTTCCTCCGCCGCAACCATCCGGACTTGCTTCAAGGGTGTGGTGGCATGCGGCTTGGAGACGCCTTTCCGCACATATGCTCACGCAACCTCTCGGGTCGAATGTCGTGTCGCAGTCGAATCCCTCCGGGATGCTCGTCGCGCCCAGGCGTCCGGAGGCCACACGTGCCGCGGGCCCGTTGCTCGACGGAGCGCTGCAGGGCTTTCCGCACCAGGCCGTCATCTACAGGCCGGGGGAGCCTCTGCAGACGGCGTACTTCGTGAAGTCAGGCCGCGTCCGCCTCATGCACCTCGGGCGGAGCGGGCGGGCAGCGGTGTTTGCCATTCTCCGGCCGGGGGACGTCTTCGGTGACGTCTTCCGTCCCGAGGGCTCGACGTCGGACGAGATGGCGGTGGCCGCAGGCGAAGTCAGCCTGTGGGTACTCGAGGGACGAACCCTGCGCGCGCAGCTCGAGGCGGACCCGGCGCTGGGGGTGGAGCTCGTCCGGGCCTATGCCGACCAGGTGCGCGGCCTCCGCAGCCGCGTCCTCGGGCTCACCTTCAAGGAGGTCCCCGCTCGCCTCGCAGACACGCTCCTCAGCGTGGCCGAGGCCCATGGCGAGCGCTGCGCCCACTCGGGCGAGACGGACTTGCGCGGCATCACCCAGCAGGACTTGGCGGACTTGGTGGGCGCGTCGCGCTCCTTCGTCTCGACGCTGGTGAATGAGCTCAAGCGACAAGGCATCCTGGGGAACGTGGGCCGCGTGTTGTGCATCCGCGACCAGAAGGCCCTCCGCCGCCTCGCCTCGGCCGAAGTGTAGGCGAAGGGCCCTTCCGAAAACCGGGGGCCCCCGTCCTGTTTCTCGGCCACTTGGCGCGCGCCCCGTGGCAGGGTGGGAGGGCCCAGTGGTGCCTTCATCGCCCGCGCTCCCCTCGTCCGTGACGGCCCCGGCGGCCGCGGGCCATGCTGTGGCCGCCGCCACCCAGCGCGCACTGGCCGAGGCCTTGGACAGACGGATGGCGCGCATTGCCAACGGGCGCGCGGTCACCTTTCTCGCCGCCGTCGTCTTCACCGGCCTGGCCATCTTCGAGCGGCTCCCCGCGGTGGCCTGGCCGGGGGCGGCGGTGTCCGCTGTGGCCTACGTTGTCCTTGCGCTGCACCACGCGCGTCTCCTCCGGCGCGAGCGACGGGCCCAAGAGGAAGCGGCCTGGCACGCCCGGGCCCTGGCCCGCCTCGACGGCACCTGGCCCTCGCTTCCCTCCACGGGAGAGCGCTTCGTCGACGCGCACCACCTCTACACCTCGGACTTGGACATTTTCGGCACGGGCTCCCTCTTCCAATGGCTCGACGAGACGTCCACCGGCGCCGGGGAGGAGCGGCTCGCGGCTTGGCTGCGCGCGCCGGCAACGGCCGACGTCCTCCGCGGCCGGCAGGAGGCGGCGCAGGAGCTCGCGTCCATGGCGGACGTCCGGCGGGACTTGGCCGTCGCCGGCCACTTGGCCCGCGCGGGACGCTCCAGCCCACGCGCCTTTCTCGCCTGGGCCGAGGGCCCGCCGCGACTGCAGAGCATCTCCTGGGCACGGCCTTTGGCGTGGGCTTTGCCCGCCTTCACGCTTCTCACCGCCATCCTTTCGGCCACGGGCGTCGTCCCCCGGATTCTTCCCTGGGCGGGCGTCCTTCTGCAGCTTCTGGTGGTGGCCCTCACCCGGCGCTCATTGGGCGAGGCGTGGACGAGTTTCGCCCTGGCCGAGGCCGGGGGGGCAACCCTGGGAGGCGCCTTCGCGCGCCTGGAGCAGGCGAGCTTTCACTCGGAGCTCCTGCGAAGGCTGAGCGCGGGCTTCTCCCCCAGTGGGCTCCCGGTGAGTACCCGGATGCAACGCTTCGCGCGGCTGCTCGGCCTGGCCGAGTCGCGACGAAACCAGCTGCACCCGGTGGTGAATCTCTTGACGCTGTGGGACGTGCACGTCTTCTCGCGCCTGGAGGACTGGCGGCGGCAAAACGGCGCGCTCGTCCGGCAGTGGCTCGAGGCGCTGGCCGAGGTGGAAGCCCTGGGCTGTCTTGGAAACGTCGTGGCGGACCATCCGGACTTTCACTTTCCAGAGGTGGACGGCCTCAAGGCCCACCTCTCGGCGCACGGGGTGTGGCATCCCTTGCTGCGCGACGCCGTCCCCAACGACGTGGAGCTGCCGGCTCCGGGCTTCCTCCTTCTCGTCACGGGCTCCAACATGTCCGGAAAGTCGACGCTGCTTCGAGCGTTGGGCGTCAACGCGGTGCTGGCCCTGGCGGGCGGGCCGGTGGCCGCCGAACGTCTGTCCCTCAGCGTCCTGCACATCCTCACCAGCATGCGCGTCCAGGACTCGCTCTCCGCCGGGGTGTCCTTCTTCCACGCCGAGGTGCTGCGGTTGAAGGCGGTGCTGGAGGCGGCCGCGGCCTTCCCGGGCCAGTCGCTGGTGCTGCTGGACGAGATACTCCTCGGCACCAATTCCGGAGAGCGGCGCGTCGCCTCACGCGAAGTCCTCCGCCTTCTGCTCGAGGCGCAAGCCCTGGGCGCCGTCACCACGCACGACTTGGCACTGGCCCGGCTCGAAGCGGAGCACCCCGGCAGCCTCCGGGCCGTCCATTTCCAGGACCACGTCGAGGCGGGAGAAATGCGCTTCGACTACCAGTTGCGCGAGGGCGTGGTGCGCACCACCAATGCGCTGCGCCTCATGCAGCAGGCCGGCATCCCTGTCCGGGCCCACCCGCCCGGCGAGGGAGGTTAAAAGGGCAGCCCATGGCCCGCGTCGACCCGCACTCCTGGGCGGATGAGGCACAGCCGCGCCAAGCCCACCTCAGTTGGACGGCGCGGGTGGACTTCGCTGCACGTCACCTCGGGTGTACGGCCGAGCTGCGGTTCGACCGCGGGGGAGAAGCGGTGGACCTCGACACCCGCGACCTGCAGGTGGACGGGGTAACCACTGTCGCTGGAGACGCCCTACCCTTCACCCTCGGGCCCACGGACGCCATCTTGGGGACGCGCTTGCGCGTCACCTTGCCCGCCGCCGACACCCGCTGCGTGGTGCACTACCGCACCGGGGCGGAGGCCACGGCGCTTCAATGGCTCTCCGAGGCACAGACGGCCTCCGGCCTGGCCCCCTTCCTCTACAGCCAGTGCCAGGCCGTCCACGCGCGCTCGGTGGTGCCGCTCCAGGACACTCCCCGCTTTCGCCTCACCTACGAGGCGACGCTGAGCGCTCCCAAGGAAGTCCGGGCGCTCATGGCCGCCCGGGCTTTGGGCCGGACGGAAACCGGGCCTGTGGCCTCGGAGCGCTGGGCCATGGAGCACCCCATTCCGCCCTACCTCTTCGCCTTTGCGGTGGGGGCGCTGGCCTCGGCGGAGCTCGGGCCGCGCAGCCGCGTCTGGGCCGAGCCGGCGCTCCTGGCCCGCGCGGCGTGGGAGTTTGCCGACGTCGACAGAATGCTGACTCAGGCCGAGCAACTCTTGGGCCCGTACGTCTGGGGACGCTTTGACGTGCTCGTCTTGCCGCCCTCCTTCCCCTACGGGGGAATGGAAAACCCCACCCTCACCTTCCTCACCCCCACAGTCCTCGCCGGCGACAGAAGCCTGGTGAATGTGCTGGCCCACGAGCTGGCACACAGTTGGACGGGAAACCTCGTCTCCAACGCCACCGCCGAGGACTTCTGGCTCAACGAGGGCTTCACCGTCTTCGTCGAGCGCCGGCTCCTGAGAATGCTCGAAGGCCCGGAGTCCGTGGCCCTGCATGCGGCCATGGGACGACAGACGCTGGAGGACGCGGTGGCCAGCTTCCGAGACCGCCCCGGCCTGAGCCGGCTGCGCACCCACCTCTCGGGCGTGGACCCGGACGACGCCTACAGCCAAGTGCCCTACGAGAAGGGCTACCTCTTCCTCCGAACGCTGGAGGAGGCGGTGGGCTCGGCCCGCTTTGACGCCTTCCTCCGCAGCTACCTCGGCCACTTCGCCTTCCAGAGCCTCACCACCCAGGAGTTTTTGGACTTCCTCCACGCCCACCTCCCCGAAGCCTGGAGACGGGTGGACGTCCCGGCCTGGGTGGACGGCGAGGGCATTCCCCTGGACGCACCCGCACCCGAGAGTGCCCAGCTGGCCGCGCTGCGCGCCTACGGGAACAGGCTTCCGGAACTCGGCACCGCCGCCGGCTGGCGGCCCTTGGAATGGCAGGTGTACCTCGGCCGGCTGGCCCGGCCCACACCGCGGACGCTGGTCGAGGCCCTGGAGGCTTCCTTTCGCCTGAGCGCGGCGAAAAACCCGGACGTCCTCGTCGCCTGGCTCGTCCCGGCCCTGTCCGCGGGCCACGCACCGGCGCTCCAACGCACCGAGTCCTTCCTCGGGGAGGTGGGGCGAATGAAGTACTTGAAGCCCCTCTACGGCGCGCTCTTGGCGCGCGAGGAGACGCGCGCCGTGGCCGAGTCGTGCTTCTCGCGCTTTCGCGGCCGCTACCATGCCATTGCCGCGGCCGGCATCGAGACGCTCCTGCGCCGACGCACGGCTGAACGGGGCTAGCCGAGGCAGGCGGAATTGGGTTCTCGGCAGCGGCCTCTGCGTGCCCGGACGGCTCGGGGGGTATGCGGCGCGTCCAAGCGTGCCGCGGTTCACCAATCGAAAAAATAGGACAGGTTGAAACCCACGCCGTAGTTGAAGGTGTCCTGTTGTCCGATGGTGTTGAGCGAGAGCTGGTACCAGGCGGCAATCGACACGTTTCGTTCCCGTCCGAAGATTTTCCCGGCTTGGAACTTCATCACCGGAACGAAAAACTCACCGATGAAGTCCCAGCCCAGCTTGGTGTCGATGGCGATGAACGTCGTGGACGGAAGGTTGAAAACCAGGATGGGCCGAAGGACGAGGACATTCACTCCCGGGTATGTCCCCAGCGTTCCGAAGGAATGGTTGTAGGTGAGCTCGACTGTGAGGGACGCCCACCCCGCGAGCCCGACCGCGACGGCATAGACGGGAGCCACCACCCAGGGCGCTCCCAGCTTCGCCACCGTGGCGCTGTTCCATTGGAGGCCCACCGCGAAGTACTGGCGGATGGCTCCGTGTGCATAGAAGGCCCAGCCGAAGGCCGTGGTGACGTCGGCAATTCCAGAGACGGCCGGAGGGCTGGGGGAGACGGCGACGTTGGGAAACAGGGCGCCCACCGGCACCTTGAGCGAAACGGCGAACTCGTTCTTGTGTCCAAAGACGAAGAGCGGGTTGAACGTCAGCTCGTCGGCGTTGACCGGCTTCCTCGCAAGCCCCTGCAAATAGTCGAATTGAATGGCGACTTGGTTGCGTGAGAAGGCGACGGAATTGAGGCCCTGCAGAATCTCGATGGTGTCTTCGATGCGTGCCTGGCTCGTCACTTCCTCGACCAAGTCCATGACGGTGGCCGATTCGACAGCGACCGACGGGTTGGCTGACTTGCACTCCTCCGAGAGTTGCGCCTCTTTGGACTTGAGGCAGGCAAAGAGCTCTCCGGCATGTCCGGTGGCGCCCGGGCAAAGCCTCTTCGCGTCCGGCTCACACACTCGCTTGAGCGTCGCCACCTGCTCTCGGGCTTGGTCCACCCTGGTCACCTCGGCGAGGCAGCTGCGCGACAGCGCGTAGTCGTTCTTGCTGAGGCACTTGAGCAGCCGACCACCGCCGGACGCTACGCCAGGGCACAGTTGGGCGACGTCGCCTCGGCACGCCTCCCAAAACTCGGCCAGGCCGGCCTTGAGCTTGAGCTTGTCCGTTTCAACGTGGCCCTGACACGTCGGAGAGAGTTGAGCCTTGTGCTCTTCGAGGCACCGCTCGACCCGCCCGGCACCAGGCTCGATGTTCGCGCAGAATTTTTGGACGTCGTCGCCGCAGACGTCTTGCCCGGAGGCGATTCCGGCCACCAGGCAGGCCAGGCTCACAGCGACTCTCTGCACAGCCTTTCCCCCTTTTGCGTAAGACGCGGCGTGAGCCGTAATTCAGTTGGTAGCCCCTTCAACTGCGACACGAGTCGCCGGCCGAATGAGCGCGCTCCTTGGAGTTGTCGTGCAACGCACCCAAGGCCAGCACCGGGACCTGCCAGCAAAGCCCGAGCGCTGAGAACCGTGCTGAGTGGCCTCTCGGCCGTTTCGGCCGGGCGCTCCGCGGCGCTGCGGCCCTGCTCCCCCTGGCCCTCATGTGCTTGCTTGGCCTTCTGGCCCCTCGCCACCCGCGCCGAGAGCAATGCGCGCCGTGGCCGTCGGCCCCACTCCCCCCCGTCAGAAATGCAGCTCGGGACCAACCAAGAGTTGGACGGTGGAGACGTAGCTGCTCCCAATCCAGCCCCCTTCGAAGATGGCGTCGATACCGATGCCGACTTTGGAGTGCGGAAGGAACGTCGCACCGAAGCCCGCTCGGAAGGCTCCGCCAAGCGCGTTGTACTGGACGTTTTGTCCCGAGGCGTTGTTGCCGTTGGCTCCCGCGATGTAGAGCCCGAACCCAAGCCGCACGCGGCCCTTCACCTGCTCGTTGGCCGGTAGCCCGAAGAGAAAGTCAACGTGTGGCTCCCAGGTGGTGCTGTAAATTGAGTTGTTCGGCACACCGATGATGTTGCTGGGCGTGTACGTCCCCCACATGACGTTGGCGCCGATGGTGATGCCGAGCGTGGGCCGCACCCAGATGTCGACGTCGAGGTTGACGTCGGGCCAGACGGCTGCGTAGCCAGCGCTGCACGAATACGTGGTCGTGTAGTAGTTGTAGTAGTAGCCGCAGTAGTAGCCGTTGCTCGCGAAGGCCACACCGCCCGACAGGCGAATGGTGTAGTGCGGCTTCGCCTCCTCCATGGGTGCCGGCTGGTAATAAACCGGCTGCGGGGGCGGCGCGTAGTACTGCGGCGGCGGAGGAGGCGGCTGAGGCGGCGGGTAGTACTGCGGCGGCGGAGGCGGGTTGCTCGGGTAGTACTGCGCAGACGCCGGTGCTGCGAGGAGCAACGCGCCGGCGATGAGGACAGTTGCCGCTGAGACCTTCATGGTCCAACCCTCCCACGTTCTGCCCGAAGTGCTGCCACGTCTCTTTGGCTAAAGCAAAAGGAACTTGCAGTGTCCAGAAGGGGACTGGACCTTGGTCCAGGGGGCCCTTGCGGTGTCCGGAGCGCACACGTTGCGACGCCCCTTCTTTCCGACGTCCGGGTCGCGCCCAAGGCCCTTAGGACTTCCACGTGAAATTGAAGGTGAGGAACTGAATCGACGTGTTGGCGTAGGCGCGCGAGGCATAACCCGGCAGACGCATAGGCAATGTCCGGTGTCCCGACCTCGTACAAGAGGATGCCTCCGGCGTGGGCACCCGCTGGCACGAACGCCACTGCAACCAGCAGTGTCCCGGCGACAAGACGCCGGGCGTCTCGCACGCCGACCATGTTGAGCCTCTCCCGCAGCGCTTCGCTTGACGACGTTCAGCCGTCCTGCCTCATACCCTGTCGGGCGCAGCCGACAACTGGCCCTTGGTCTAGTGCTCCGTCTGCACAGCTTCTGGACTCGGCTCGCAGGGGACTTTGACTACGCACCTGACTGGGTGCGAAGCGCACAGCTGATGGCGTCGAGCAGGTCGCGCTTCGAAAGTGGCTTCCTCAAAAGCCTGACGCCCTGCGCTCCGGCAACGGTAGCGTCGAGGGCAGCGTCGTCGCTGGCGGTGATGAAGACAATCGGAACCTGCAACCCCGCGGCTTGCATCCAAGAGCTGACGTCGAAACCGGTCAGCATCGGCATGTGCACGTCGAGAACGACGCAATCCGGGAGGCGCACCCCAAGCGACGTGAGAAAGTCAGCCCCCGAACTGTAGGCATTGACGTCGTAACCAGCGAGGCGCAGTAACCGACCCAGTGCAACGCGGACGCTCCCGTCGTCATCCACGAGCGCGACTCTGGCGCTCCCGGTGTTCACCGGCACATCGCTTCAGGCGCAGGCCCAAGCGTGACGGTGCCACTCCGAGGAGGTTGGATGCGCAAAACGGCTCCCTTGCCACCGAGGCCTTAGACCAGGCCGGTGTGCCGGGGTACTGGACCTTGGTCTAGCGCTGCTTTCGTCTAGGGCTCTGGCCCGATTCCAAGCTTGGAGGCCATCAGCACCAGCTCCGCGAAAGAGCTCGCGCGCATCCGTTCCATGATTCTTGCTCGGTGGAACTTTACGGTTCGCTCGACGATGCCCAGGTCGGCCGCCGCCTGTTTGTTGAGCTTTCCGGCGACGAGCTGCTCCAGCACCTCCACTTCACGGGGGGTGAGGGTGGCCAGTCGTTCCTTCAAGACGTCCGTTCCAGCCTGAGCGGCGCGCGCCAGCGTGTCCTGAGCGAGTGCCCGGTCCACCGCCCCGAACAAAGCCTCCGCCTTGACTGGCTTCGTCAGAAAGTCCACGGCGCCCGCTTGGATGGCCTCCACCGTCATCGGGATGTCCCCGTTGGCCGTCAGAAAAACAATCGACAGTGCGTGCCCCGCCTCGGCGAGCCGCCGCTGTAGCGCAAGCCCATTGAGGCCCGGCAGCGAGACGTCGAGCACCAGGCACCCGGGCGATTCCGGGCTCCAGCGTTCAAGCAAATCCTCGGCAGACTCGAATGCCTGAACGAGGTAACCCTTCGCCCGGAGGAGACGAGAGACTGCGGTTAAAACTCCCGCGTCGTCGTCGACGAGGAAGACCGTTGGTGGCGAGCCGTCAAGCGTCACGCAGAAGCTCCAACCGGAAACGTCGCAGAAAAAGTAGCCCCGCCGCCAGGATTATTCGAGACGCTGAGGTTTCCTCGGTGGATGGCGACGATGGACTGGCAGATGGCGAGCCCAATTCCAATGCCCTCCGGCTTGGTCGTCCAAAAAGCATCGAAGACATTCTTGAGGTCCGTCTCGGCGATGCCTGGCCCGGAGTCAGTCACTTGGACGCGAACCTCGCGCTCGACCAAGTCGGTGCGGATGGTGAGCATCTTTGCGGCGGTCTCGTTCTGGCTCATCGCGTCGGCGGCATTGAGAACCAAATTCAGAAGCACTTGCTGTAGCTGGATCCGATCGCCCTCGATGGCCGGCAGAGCGGGCGTGAGCACCGTGACCGGCGTCACATGGCGCGCGACGAGGTCCATTCGGACCAGCCGCAGCGTCTCGTCAACCAGTGCGTTGAGGTCGACGGGCTTGAGCT
Organism: uncultured delta proteobacterium; assembly: GCA_963745475.1. Taxonomy (GTDB): domain Bacteria; phylum Myxococcota; class Myxococcia; order Myxococcales; family Myxococcaceae; genus JADGRA01. The sequence goes on along the minus strand of CAVUXN010000007.1, from coordinate 106,287 downwards.
GGAGCTCGCTTTTGCGAAACAGCGCCCGGATGCCGGCCACGACGTCTGCTGCCCGATGCTCCTCGGCGACAATGTCGTCGCAAATGGCCCGGAGCTCGATGAGGTCGACCTGCTCCTGCAACAGCATCTCTTGTGCCGCCTCGGCGTTGCTGAGGGCTGCGGCCAGCGGCTGGTAGAGCTGGTGCGCAATGGAGGCGGACAGTTGCCCCAAGAGCGAAACGCGCGTCATGTTACGAAGCGCGGCGCGGTCTTTTGCCGCCTGGATTTCCGCCAGCTTCCGTTCGTTGATGTCGAGGGTGATGCCGCGTAAACGCTTGGCGTACCCCGGAGCGACACGGCCGCGAGAGGTTTTCCATCGGAGCTCTCCTCCCGGTTGAACCACTCTGTATTCCATCTCGAATTCTTCCCCACTCTCGAGGGCTCGCCTCACCGCGAGCTCCACGCTCTCGCGATCCGGTGGGTAGACCGACGACATTGCGCTGCCAAAGTCTGTGGTGACCACGGCGGGCTCGCCGTCTGGGTGCCGGGGAACGGTGGCCCAAACCCTTTGCTCTCCGAGGTCCCAAATCCACATGGAGAGCCCAGCAGCACTGGAGGCGACGACCAATCGCTGCTCGCTCTCGTCCAACGCGACGGCGGTCCGGCGTCGCCTCCTCCGCTCGAGAAGAAGCGCTGTGATGAGCGCGGCCTGAACGAGCACCACGGCGGTGGTGACCAGGACCAGTGCGCGACGCTCCCCCCAGAGCGTCGGCTCTCGAAAGTGGACAATCGCCTCCGTCGGGATGGCGCTTTCACGAATGCCCCAGCGGCGGACCTGGCGCCAATCGACATGGAGTTCGGTCGGGATGTTGCCCGGCAAGACGAGCGAACCAGGCTCGGCGCCCCGGAGCAGTTTGTCCGCCAACTGGCCAGCCAGCTTCCCCATGCCCCTGAAGCTCGGGGCGCGGCCGCCGACGGCGCCGGTACCAATATAGGTTTCAGCCGGCGCATAGACGGGCGCAGTCGCTGCGGCCGCCATCATCGCCACCGAGTCGCGAGGAACGAAGACCCGCCCCGCACCGTCCTGAAAGAAGCCGGGTGTGAAGACGATGGCGCTTCCGTCCAGCTCGCCCAACCGTTTGAGGAGCTCTGCCATCGGAAGACCAGACAAGAACTCCAGCGTCACGCGGCCCTGAAACGGCGAGAGCTCCTCACGCAGTCGAGCGGTCCATTCGCGATCCCAGAGCGCAGCGCCCGTCACCACGACCAACTGGTGAGCCTTGGGGTGCCAGCGCAAGGCGTCTTGCACGGTGCTCGTCGCTGAATACTCCACGGGAACTCCGACCACATCGACGGGCAGCGGCCCGGCGGAGCTCAGGTAACGCTTTTGAACGAGGAGGTGAACAATGGGCACTCTCGGAAAGAGCGTCCGGCGATTGCTCAGCAAGAACGAAAGAGATTCCTCGCTCACCGCGACAATCAGGTCCGGTGGTCGAGCGGCATACTTGTCGCGTAAATACGTGGCGAACAACTGGTTGTAAGACTCCCCGCTGAAGCGAGGGATGTCGAGCGTTTCCGTGTAGAGCTCGATGGGCCGGTCAGCCGAGCTGACCAAAGACGCTCGCAGGCCGCTTTCAGCCTCGACCAAGGCCGGTAGGACCCGGTTGTGCGCGTAGAGGACGAGGACGTTCTGCGCTTCGGTTGCGTCGGCCTCCGGGGTGAAGAGCAGCAGGGAGCCAATTCCGAACAGCGCAGCGAGCGCGCACCAGCGTCGAAGCACTCTTGACGCGGAGTCCGGTTTTGAACGCACGTTGGTTCGCTGTTTAACCGCGCTTGAGACCATGGCATGGACGCGAACTCGGCGGTGTAAAACCCTTGGCCTCTCGCCGTTGACACGGGCGCTGTTCCTGTCGCCTGGCTTCCCGGCAGGCCTGTCGCGCTGCTGTCGCTGGCGCTCCGCCAGAGGTACACGTCCAAACCCAAGGGACGACCTCTACACCAAGGGCTAGTGGGCGAGGCACGCAAGACAGAGCTAGAAGCCCCGACTGTCAACCATCTCCAGTCTTTGAAGGCGCGCCGCTCTTTGGGGGAAGCGAGCTGCTCGTCGTGTCCAGTGCATCCGAACCACGAGTTCAAGAGCACGGAGCCTGTAGCCCGTGTCTCCACCGTTCCAGAGGGAGCAAGCGCATGAAACGCGGGCGAAGAGCAGCGGTGTTCTGCGGTGAGGCACTCCTGTTCGTGGTGGCCCTGGGAAGCGTGCCCGCAACCGCCCAGCAAGTGACGGGTGTACCGGGTTCGCCGAGCGCAACGACGACGCTCGACGGGAAACAATTGCCGCCGGCTCCCCCAAAATTCGGGGGCGTCATCAAGGAGAGCTACAAGGAGTCGAAGCCCTGGTGGCCACCTCGCGTCGTTCCGCCCAAGGGCGCTCCCAACGTCTTGCTCATCATGACGGACGACCAGGGCTATGGCGTCAGCAGCGCCTTTGGAGGTGTCATCCCGACGCCAGCGCTGGAACGGGTGGCCAAAGCGGGACTGCGTTACACGGAATTCAATTCAACCGCGCTTTGCTCGCCCACCCGCGCCGCGCTCATCACTGGCCGCAATCACCATTCGGTCGGGTTCGGCGTCATCACCGAGCTGTCGACGGGCTTCCCCGGGTACGACTCCATCATCGGGCCCGACAACGCGACCATCGGAAGAATTCTCTCCGACAACGGCTATGCGACGTCCTGGTTTGGGAAAAACCACAATACGCCTGGGTTCCAGTACAGCGCCGCTGGCCCGTTTGACCAATGGCCGTCGGGGATGGGCTTTCAGTACTTCTACGGCTTCATGGGCGGCGAGAGCGACCAATGGACGCCGTACCTCTTCCGCGACCATACCCAGATTTTCCCGTGGGTCGGGAAGCCTGGCTACAACCTCATCACCGACATGGCAGATGAGGCCATCAAGTACATGAACGAGCTCAATGCGTCCGCCCCAGACCAGCCATTCTTCGTCTACTACGTCCCCGGCGGAAGCCACGCACCCCACCAGCCCACGAAGGAGTGGATTGAAAAGTTCAAGGGCAAATTCGACATGGGCTGGAACGTCATGCGTGAGCAAATCATCGCCAACCAAAAGCGGTTGGGGGTCGTTCCGGCGAATGCCGAGCTCACGCCCTGGCCGAAGGAGTTGGCGAAATGGGAGACGCTGTCTGCGTCCGAGAAGAAACTCTTCGCAAGGCAGGCTGAAGTCTTCGCCGCATACACCGCATACACCGACCACGAAATCGGCCGCGTCATTCAGCAGGTCGAGGACATGGGCAAGCTCGACAACACCATCATCATCTACATCGTCGGGGATAATGGAACGAGTCCCGAAGGCTCGACACTCGGTACACCCAACGTCTTCACCGCCTACAACGGCGTTCTCGACGTCCCCGTGGAAGCGCAACTCAAGTACTACGACAGTTGGGGATCGCCCCTGACGTACCCTCACATGGCGGTCGCCTGGTCCTGGGCATTCGACACGCCTTTTAAGTGGACCAAGCAGGTGGCCTCGCACTTCGGAGGAACCCGCCAAGGGCTGGCCATTTCCTGGCCGGCGCGCATCAAGGACGTCGGAGGAATCCGCCGACAATTCCACCACATCATTGACATCGTCCCGACCCTTCTTGAAGTCACTGGCATCAAAGCGCCGACGTTCGTCAACGGCATCAAGCAAAAGCCCATCGAAGGCGTGAGCATGGCTTACACCTTCGACCGCGCAAAAGCGGATGCCCCGTCGACCCACCACACCCAGTACTTTGAAATGGCCGCCAACCGGGGGATTTACCGTGACGGCTGGTATGCGAACACGACTCCACCGGTTCCGCCGTGGGAATTGGGTGCGGCGATGCCGGAAATTAACACTTACAAATGGGAGCTTTACAACCTGGCGGAGGACTATTCACAGGCCAAAGACCTGTCCGCTCAAATGCCTGCCAAGCTGAAGGAAATGCAGGCATTGTTTTTGAAGGAAGCCCAAAAGTACAACGTCTTCCCCCTCGACAACCAGGGATTTGCACGGGCCATCACGCCACGGCCGAGCACGACCGCTGGGAGGACAGTCTTCACCTATAAAGGCGAGAATGCCGGCATTCCCGTCGGTAACGCACCGAGCATTCTCAATCGGTCGTTCACCATCACCGCTGACATCGACGTCCCGGAGGGGGGCGGCGACGGGATGCTCGTGACCGAGGGCGGACGGTTCGGCGGCTTTGGATTGTACTTGCTCAAGGGCCAGCCGGTTTTCACCTACAACTTGGTCATGCTGCTCACCGCGCGCTGGGCGCCGCCCGAGGGGCAGAAGCCCCTCGCAGCGGGAAAGCACACGATTGTTTTTGACTTCAAGTACGACGGTCCCGGCATCGCCAAGAGCGGAACGGGGGTGCTGAAAGTGGACGGCCAGTCGGTCCGCACACTCACCATCCCGAAGACGGTTCCCTTCATCCTCCCGCCTTGCGAAACCTTTGACGTCGGCGTGGACCTACGCTCGGGTGTCAACGACCTCGATTACCAAGTGCCGTTCCGCTTCAACGGGAAAATCAACAAGCTGACATTCAACCTGGGGCCGTCTCAGTTGAGCGTCGAGGAGACAAAACAGGCCGGAGAAGCGGCTGCCAAGGCGAAGGACTAGGAAAAGACGGATGGCTTCCGTCCGAGCCATCCCGCGTCGGAAGCGCCAGGTCCAATAACCTCGGGCCCAAAGGCAATTTCATGACAAGGAGCGCAAGGTGAGCAAGTCCATCACTGTCGAAGTGTCCGTGTCAGCGTTGAAGTCGATTGGAGTGTTGGCTGCCGTCTCAGCCCTCGTTGTCGCCGGCGCTTGTACCGCCCAAGGCATGCTCCAGGACTACGCAGCCGACAAAGTCATCCAGAAGTTCCAGGCGGCCAGCTGCGAGCAGCTCAAGGCACAAAAGACCGAGCCCCCGTCGGAGAAGGAGAAGGCAGCCATTGCCTTCTTACGCAACGACGACCAGGCGCGGAAGATTTTCATCGACAAGATTGCTGCGCCGGTTCTCAACAAGATGTTTGAGTGCGGCATGATTCCTTGAGGTAGCGGTACCCGCCTGACCGGCCGCCGCGCTTCATGGGTGGCGCCCGAGCAACGCTAAGCACCGGAGGCTGTCCATGAGCGAACCCCGGCTTCTGTCTCGGCAGAGCGTCCTCCGCCTCGCCTCGGTTACGGAGACTGCCACCGGCGTGCTCCTCCTCATCATTCCAGCCTTGGTCGTCCAACTCCTCCTTGGCAAGCACCTCTCGGCAGACGGGATGCCAGTGGCTCGGGTGGCCGGAGCCGGACTTCTGGGACTCGGGCTTGCGGGCTGGCCCTCCGCGGAGGGCCGAGCCCTCCTGCCCGCGTCTCGAGGCATGCTGGCCTACAACACGTTGGTGTCGGCTTACCTCGCCCTCATCGCTGTGCGGCACCACGCGGGCGGCCTTCTGTTGTGGCCGGCAGTGATTTTTCATGCTCTGGTTGCGCTTCTGTTGGTTTGGACCTGGCGGGAAGAAACTCACGCAAAAAGCAGTCGGAGCTGAGCGGCAAGTTGAGAGTTTCGCAGTCCTAACACTCAGACTTGAGGCCTAGACTGTGAGCGCGACTGCAATCTCGGCAATTGTCTTCGCTTGCGTCATGAGTGGCGCGCTCTTCGGCACCGTCCTGCATTCGTCTCTGCCGGCACATCACCTCAGCGGCGAGTCGAAGGACCTCATCAAGCTCGGCACCGGATTGATTGCGACGCTGGTCGCCTTGGTGCTGGGGCTGCTCGTCGCTTCAGCCAAGAGCTCGTACGACACCAAGTCCGAAGAGCTCAAGCAGGGCGCGGCCAAGGTCATCCTGCTCGACCGGGACTTGAAGCGGCTCGGCCCCGCGGCGGACCACGCCCGCCTCGTCCTCCGTCGGTTGATTGCCTTGAGAGTCCAATTGCCTTGGGGAGAGGAGGCCCTCCGGACACTGGGAGAGAAGCCCGCTCCAGGAGCCGCAAGCTTGGACGAGCTTGAGGACGAGATTCGGGGACTCCCGTTCACCAGCGAGCGCGACCGCTCGCTTCAGGCCACCGCGTTACAACTCAGTTCCGACCTTTCTCAGACACGCTGGCTCATTGCAGCGCAGAGTGGGGCGACCATTTCAACGCCGTTCATTGTGGTGGTGGTGTCCTGGCTGGCGGTGATTTTCGCAAGCTTCGGACTCCTCGCCCCACGCAACATCACCGTGTGGGTTGTCATCGCGCTTTGCGCGTTGTCCGTATCCGCCTCTGTTTTTTTGATTCTGGAGCTCGATCGACCCTTCGGGGGCGTCATCACGCTCTCCAAAGAGCCTCTTCAAATCGCGCTCCAGCGCCTCAGCCGGTAGAACTCGAGCGTCACCGCCCCTCTGGGAACCATGCGTTTGAATTTCGCGCGGCCCCCACAGGGGCCGGGTGGCCCTCTGCGCAAACAATTCCACTCCAGGGTTTCATGACGTAGGCGCAAAGGGGCATCGAGGGCGGCGTCTCCGACGGCGTGTCCTATGGCGAGCTGGGTAGCGACACCAAGGCCCCGGATGCAGCGACGACTGCCCGGGAGGATGCCATGTGGAAGCACTTGTGTTTGCTTGGAAGTTTCGTGTGCGGCTGCGGTGTCGCGAGTCAGCCCGAGTCGTCCTTCCGCACAGCGCTGCCCTCGCGGCAGACGCTTGAAGTGATGGCTCCGGATGGAGGCACAACGGCGCAGCCACAGGGCTCGGCTTCCACGGACACCGCCCAGCTTTACATCCTCACGCGGCAGACGACGGCGTCTGTGAATGGACTCGTTGGAGGCGTACTCGACACGCTGGGAGCTGTGGCCAGCACCCCACCGGCCGCCGTGAGCCCAAACAGTGCCGCCTGGGGACCCTTCAGCGACGCCCTCTCGCCAGTCGTTTGGCGACTGACCGTGACTCAGCTCGGGCCTGGCCAGCATGCATTCCTACTCGCGATTCGTCCGAAAACAGGGACGGATGAGGACTTCCAAACCTTCCTTCAAGGTGCGTCTTCTGGAGCCGAGACTGGCCCCAGTGGGGGCACGTTCTCCGTGGACTTGGGGCTGGCGCAACAGCTGGACCCGGTGGGCAATCCCAACGTCGGCCAAATCGTCGCCGCCTGGAACGTGCAAGCCGCCGGCCGAGAGGTTCACGTCACTCTCGCCGGGGTCCATGCGCCGTCCCAGCCCCCGGCCTCAGCCGACATTGGCTCCGTACTCTTTCCAGATGGCTCTGGAGCTCTCTCCTTCGATGCGAACGCGAACCTCGTGGTGGGAAGCGATGTGCTCGATGTGGGACGTGTCGGCTCACACTGGATGGCTTCTGGCGCGGGCCGGGCCGATGCCGAGCTGCATCAAGCTGACGGCGGATGGGGGGCCCAATTCACGGAGTGCTGGAATACGAGCTTCGACCGCGTTTTTGCGCGCGTCGAGACAAGTACGGGCGATGGCGGCACTGAAGGTGACCCGTCGGCCTGCGTCTTCGCGAATCCCCTGATGTAGGTGTCTGATGGCCACAATCCGTGGAGCCCGCAGACCTCGAGCAGCAAATTGCCCAACTTCACCCGGCGACCTTTGCCTGGGCTCTGGCCTGCTGTCGGTGGGACACAGCAGAGGCCGAGGAAGTGCTCCATTCCGCCTACGTGCGGGTGCTCGAGGGGCGCGCTCGATTCGCGGGGCGTTCCTCCCTCAAGACCTGGCTCTTCTCCGTCGTCCGAACGGTGGCTGCAGAGGCGCGTCGTCGTCGATGGTTCCGAGAATCGGCGCTGAGGCGTTTGCTCTTGGCGACGTCGCCCGGCGACGACGTCGCCCGTCCGGACGAGGCAATAAACACGAAAGAACGTGGCGCCCGAGTGCGGCACGCCCTCCAGCAGCTGGCTGTCCGCCAACGGGAAGTGCTGGACTTGGTGTTCTTTCATGGGTTGACCATCGAGGAGGCGGCGCTGGTGATGGGTGTTGCGCTCGGCACAGCCAGGGTCCATTACCAACGCGGAAAGCGCCGTCTTCTCGCGCTACTCGCTCCGGAGGAAACCCATGAAGCCGGACGATGATGACGACCTCCGAGCAGCCTTCGCCGACGCTCACCGCCGAGACGCCGAACGAACGCCGTCATTCAACCAAGCGTGGAGGGGGGCGCACGTCGCGGACCGGGGCCGGCCTTCGGCGACGCCGTGGCTCCTCACCTGTGCGAGCCTGGTTGCGGCGGCAGGCCTCGCGGTCTGGTTGGTGGCTCACCTGGGCCCTCCCCCAGCACAACTCCCGGTCGGTACGAATTGGCGTGGGCCCACCGATTTCCTCCTCGAGACTCCAGGCCTCGTCACCCTGCGGACTGTTCCCATCCTCAACCCAAGCTTCCCGGAGCCCGTCTTGCGTCCGGACCCGAACGCCCGTCGAGGCAATCCATGATCCGCCCCTCCCGTGCTCGCCGTCTCCTTCTCCCCTTCGCCGTGCTGGTGGTCGCGTTTCCAATCGCTGCGCAGGAAACACCGAAACCGCCGCCAAGCGCGCACAGCGGCCCGTCGGCCGATCCCATCGGAGGAAAGCTTTTCCCGCCGGAGCTCATCATGACGCATCAGGCGGAACTCGGGATTGACGAGCGCCAGCGCGACGCCATTCTTAAGGAACTCGAGCGCGTGCAGGCGCAGTTTCCGCGCTTACAGTGGCAGCTCCAAGCTGCGACCGAGCAGCTGAGCAGCCTCCTGGACGCGGCGAAAATCGACGAGACCAAAGCGCTGGCACAGGCCGGTGAGGTCATGAAGTTGGAGATTGAAATTAAGAAAACACACCTCGGAATGCTGATTCGCATCCGAAACCTGCTCACGGACGCTCAGCGCCTAAAGCTTCTCGAAATCAAGCGGGCAGTGCCCTAGGCTGGAAAGCAACCCACTCAGGCGACGCGAGTTGTACGGCTTTGCACCGCTCGACCTGAGTTGCCGAAATTCGACAACGTCGTCCGCTTCGCCGCTCCAGTCCGGAGAGGTCACGCAGGTTGAAAAAAAGCGGTGCGGCATCCCCCCACCGAAGAGGTCACCCGTCTCTCCGGTGAGACTGGAGTATTCGTTGCTCCATCCCGAACGTGGCATCGATGTCGCGCAGACTTAGGGAAAGGGTGGTGGCCCAGGACGACCCTCGGTGCCGCGCGTCGAGCCATTTCCGCCATGACCGCCACGATTTTCGAAGTGAACGCAACTCATGTACGGCGCGGCTTGAAGCGAGACGCTCACGATGAATCTCCCACCGTTGCCGCCTTTTCCGCCGTCCCCGTCGCCTCCGTTGTGCATGTGGGTGCCGGACCACCCGAAGCCTCCAGAGCCGCCGTCGCCCCCGTCTCCGCCGTTCGCACGCAAGAGCAGAGAGCTGTGGGCTGGGTCGATATAATAAAGGCGCTGCGTTCGGGCTCCACGTACGAAAACGCTGAGCAGCGAGTTGCCGCCCTTCGGCGCGGGTACGAGGGAGACCGCGACCTGGACCTGCTCGCCGTCGCGACCATCGGAGCCACTCCCCCCACTTTCGCCCGGAGAATTTTCATCCCCATTCGCTCCATTCCCGCCCACCTCGCCATCCCTGCCATTGAAGTTGGCGACGTAGGTGCAGGCGTACGTCAAAGGCAGGTCCAACTCGGCGAAGGGCCCTTGAGCGCCCAGGTGAGCAATGACGTGAACTGGCCAGGCAATCGTCTCGCGCGGATCCTGGTCGGCGGTCAGAAAGCCTTGGGAAGCAAACTGAGCCCCACGCGTTTCCATAATGAAACTCGACCAGCTCACCTTGCCTCCACCCGGACCCTCGGTTTGGAGCTTTTCACCGCTGGCGAGCTTGGCGGTGACCACGAGCGGTACCTTTTCGCCAGGGCAGATGCTGTCGTTGCCGGGCGAGGAAAGCGCGAGGGAGGCGACCTGCTTGTCGTTCAGGTCGAGCTTGTTTGCAAGACAACCCGTGAGCACCGCCCAGGAGAACAGGAGTGTCCATCCCAGTGGGGAATGTCCCACGAAGCATCCCGTGCGGCCCATCCCTTTCACGAGGCAACATCCTACCCAAGAAGTTCAGGGACGCGGCGACTCTGGCCGCGTCATCCGGTGAGCTTGCTCACCAGTCGCAATGCAACTGGCGAGCCCCTGCCGACGCTCATTGGTTTTGATTCAACACTCGGTACTCGAGCAGCCCGAGCGCGCCGTCGATGCTAAGCGCTCGCGCCGGACTGGCGGTGCGAGCGCTATTTGATGGTCAACTGCTCCGTCAAGGTCATGGGGAGACCCGTCTGCCGGTTTTGACCAATGGCCACGATGGTGTGCACTCCTGGCGAAAGCGGCTTGAACATGAAGAAGAAGCCATCGGACACTGCGGGTTGGCGCTTCCCGGTGATGCAGTTGTCGAAGGTCTGCTGCAAGCTCAGGTCACCCTTGATGTAGAAAAGGTCGTCCGACGTGAAGCGGTAGTTGCGCGGGTTCACAATCTCGACCCCGTCGAGCGTCACAGTGAAGGGTGGCTCGCCGTCGATGAGGGGGGTGATTCCCTCGATGAGGAACTCAAAGAGCGATTGGCCGGGGGCCGGTTGGAACGTCGGGTCTGGGCAGGGGTAATCGTTGTCTGCGGTGGCGAGCTGGAAGAGGATGGCGCGGTCGTGCGGAATCGTGCAGCTCCGAACGACGTTCGAACCAAGCGCAGCCCCTGGAATGGACGGCAAGAACCAGACCGGCCCCCTCTGGTCGACCGCGCAATCCACCCCGGTCGGATCGAAAAACGGGTTGATGTCGAAGGGTATCGCGTAGATGTAGTCCCAAAGGAGCTCAGTCCACCGCTCGATGCTCCGGCCATAAGGCCGCGCGTCTACTTCGAAAAGCATCGGATTTGGATTGTCACGGTCGTAGCGTTCGTCGGTAGCGGCTATCTCCGTCCCGGTCTTCTTCTCTGCTGGAACTGCCTGCATTGAAGTCGGTACCTCGCTTCCGCAACCGAATGACACTACGACGAGCAAACTGAAGAGTGCGCGCATGAATCCCTCCAAGGAAAGCTGCACCTTCCAGATAGCGACACCGCTGATTCGGCTGAAGATCCCCTTCTGCAATGGCTGCTAGACCAGTACGATTCGGTTGATGCGAAAGTGGGAGCTTCTGACGTTGGCTTTGGTTCCGCGTCGCGGCTCACCGTTGTTTCAGCAGCTTTCCAACGCCCTCGCGGATGACATTCGCACCGGTCGTCTCAACCCCGGTGACGCTCTGCCAGGGACGCGTGCGCTTGCTGCCCGGCTCCGAGTGAACCGGAACACCATCATCGCCGGCTATCAGGACCTCATTGCCCAGGGCCTGGTGTGCACACGCCATGGCGGCGGCACGTTTGTCGCTGAATCTGCAAAGTTGCCGCAGCGCGCGCCGCCCCCTTCCAAGCCTTCGCGGTTGCCAAACTATGCGCTCGGACGGCCGCTGCCGCCGCCACCGATGGTCCCGCCGGACCCACGGTCCGCGCTGATGATGTTCCGCGGCGTGCCGGACGTGCGCCTCTTGCCAGCGGAAGCCTTGGCGCGCGGCTTTCGTCGTGCCCTTTTGCGCCATGGCCGGAAGCTGCTCAGCTACGGTGACCCGCGCGGCCACGAGCATCTGCGTCGCGAACTCGCCAGCATGTTGTCCTACACGCGAGGCCTGTCGGCTTCGATGGACAATGTCATGGTCACTCGCGGAAGCCAGCAGGCGCTCGACTTGGTCGCAAGGGCGTTGTTGTCGCCCGGTGACGTGGTGGGCGTCGAGGCCTTCGGCAATCCACCCGCGTGGACCGCACTGCGCCTAACCGGCGCCGAGCTCGTGCCGTTGCCCATCGATGACGAGGGCCTCGATGTCGACGCCCTTGAGGCACTCTTGAATCGGCGCAAATTGCGCGCCGTGTACGTCACGCCGCACCATCAATTTCCAACCAACACCGTGATGACAGCCGGCCGGCGCAAGCGCTTGGCAGCGCTGGCCTTCAAGCATCGCGTTGCCATCATCGAAGACGACTACGATCACGAGTTTCACTACGAGGGCGACCCCGTGCCCCCCATCGCTGCCGGCGCGGGAGGGGCCAACGTCATCTACGTGAGTTCCCTGTCTAAGGTTTTAGCGCCCGGACTGCGCATCGGCTTCATCGTCGCGCCCCCCATGCTGCTCGAGCAGCTGGCGAACTTGCGGGCGGTCTGCGACATGCAAGGCGACGCCCTGGTCGAGTGCGCCGTTGCTGAGCTGTTCGAGGACGGTGAGCTCCTCCGGCACGTGCGCCGGATGCGCACCATTTACGCGCGCCGCCGCGACGCGCTCGCCGCTGCGCTGAGGCGACATCTCGGCGATGTATTGAGTTTTCGAATTCCCGACGGCGGCATGGCGCTTTGGACCAAGGTCGCCGATGGAGTCGATGTCGGTGCTTGGGAGCGCGCCGGAGAAAAACTCGGTGTCCTGTTCCGCGGCGCCGGCATCTTCGATTTTCTCGGGCGCGAGCAACCGTTCTTGCGGCTTGGCTTTACGTACCACAACGACTCCGAACTCGCCGAAGCCGCTTCCCGGATGGCCAGCGCGCTAAGTCAGAGACGGTAACTGGCCAGCGCCTTGGCAAGCGAAGCCTCGGAGCAGTGCGCACACATGGGCCGGACGGCCAATGCGCTGTCGAGCCCACGCTTCAAAAACGCTCGACGAGCCAAGTCGGTTCCCGCCTGAGGTATGAAAGAGGAATGGTGAGCCGTCTGTCGATGAGACCCCCTCGCTACTCGATGGCCAGGGGCGCTCTTCTCTCGTTTGCGCTGAGCGCTTGTCACAGTTCATCACCGACGCCGGCACCGACGGCAACGGTCACCCCCACCTTCACGTTTGAGAGCGGACCGGTGCGGCCGATGGCGCTCTCCCCCGATGGGACACGGCTCTTCGTCGCCAACACCGCGAACGGCTCCCTGGACATTCTCAGCGTCGGCCCCGGTGGCCTCTCCTTCGCCAGCTCGGTGTATGTCGGGGTCGACCCTGTCGCCGTCGCGGCGCGGAGCAACACCGAGGTTTGGGTCGTCAACCAGGTGTCGGACAGCGTGAGCGTTGTCGACGTCGGCACCACGCCTCCTCACGTGGCGCAGACGCTGCTCGTTGGCGACGAACCGAGCGACGTCGTCTTCGGTGGACCCGGCGGGACGCGGGCGTTCATCACCACCGCCCACCGTGGTCAACAGCGCACGGACCCCTCGTTGGCCCAAGTCCCGGGCGCCGGTGACCCACAACTCACCACTGCGGGCGTTGGCCGCGCCGACCTGTGGGTCTTCGACACCACCGCCCTCGGGACGACGGTTGGCGGAACACCCCTGGCCATCGTTTCGCTCTTCGGGGACACGCCCCGGGCACTGGCGGTGACACCGGACGGCGGCACTGTCTATGTCGCGGTCTTCAAGTCCGGTAACCAGACGATGGCCACCTCCTCGGAGTTGCCGTGCGATGGCTTTGACCTGACTGACGCAGGGAATCCCTGCACCGTCCAGGGTGTCACCGTCCCAGGAGCTCCCCCCGGCCCGGCCACCAACTATGCGGGCCTCGACGCGCCGAAGGTGGCGATGATTCTCAAAATAGACGCCACTGGCGTTTGGCGCGATGTGCTCGGCCGCGACTGGACCAGCGCAACCGCCTTCAATCTGCCGGACCAGGACGTGTTTGCTTTAGACGCCACAACGCTACAAACGACGGCCAGCTACGCGCACGTCGGCACCACCCTCTTCAATCTAGCCGTGAACCCGGTGAGTGGCGTGGTCTACGTCTCCAATACGGAGGCGCGCAATGACTTGCGCTTTGAGGGACCAGGAACCTTTACAGGTCAAACCTTACAGGGACATCTCGCCGAGGCGCGCATCACGGTCCTCAGCGACGCCGACGTGAAACCTCGGCATCTGAATAAGCACATCAACTACTCCATCCTCCCGGCGCCGGCCACGACGCTTCAGCACAGCCTCTCCATGCCGCTGCAGCTCGTCGTCAGCCCGGATGGCCAAACGCTGTACGTCGCCGCTTTCGGCTCGGCGAAAGTCGGTGTTTTTCCGAGTGTGGCCATCGAGACCGACTCCTTCGACCCCGTGGCCCAGAGCAGCAACTACCTCTCGGTGACTGGAGGGGGACCGAGCGGACTTGCGCTCGATGAAGCCAACCACCGGCTTTATGTGACGACGCGTTTCGACAACGGTCTTTCGGTGATTGACCTCACCTCGGGTGTCGAGACCGCGCACCTTCAGCTGGTGAACCCCGAGCCGCCGGCGGTCACGGCGGGGCGGCCCTTTCTTTACGACTCGACCCGGACTTCGTCCAATGGAGAGGCGTCTTGCGCGAGCTGCCACCTGTTTGGGGACAAGGACAACATGGTGTGGGACTTGGGCAACCCGGACGCAGACCCGGTGCTGACGCCAATCAACATCAAGCTCAAGCTTGGAGCCGGACCCACCATCAACGGCAGCGGCAACGCTGCGGCGCTCCACCCGATGAAGGGGCCCATGAGTACCCAGACGCTGCGCGGCTTGGTGAACCACGGCCCGATGCACTGGCGTGGCGACCGGGTGTCGGGCTTCTTCGGGACGGATGCGAGTACGGCGCCTCCCTACGACTCGATGCTGGCCTTCAAGAATTTCATCGTGGCCTTCAACAGCCTGGTCGGATTCGGTCCGGCCTTCTCAAATGGCGACATGCAGACTTTTGCTGACTTCGCGCTGGACATCGTGATGCCGCCAAACCCAGTCCGCGCGCTCGACAACTCACTCACTCCAGCCCAGGCCGCGGGACGGTCCTTCTTTCTCGGGTGTGACGGACTCGACAGCGTCACCGGTGCCCAGGTCCAATGTCCGGACGGGGGACCACCGGCAACGGGCGGCCACCTCGCCGACGGCATCGCCGTGGCGGGCTTGGGCTTCACCTGCCAGGGCTGCCACGTCCTGAACCCGGCGATGGGCTTCTTTGGCACCGACGGTGAGAGCAGCTTCGAGGCGCTTCCCCAAACGACGAAAATTCCGCAACTCCGAAACCTCTACGACAAGGTGGGGATGTTCGGTGCCCCACCCAACCTTCGGACCAATTCCGGGGACAACGGCGACAAGGGCCCGCAGGTGCGGGGGACAGGCTTCGAGCATGATGGCAGCGTCGACACGCTCTTCCGTTTTCTCCAGGCGCAGGTGTTTAACCCAACGAAGAATGTTGGCTTTGCCGGAGGCGACACACAGCGGCGCAATGTGGAGCAGTACCTCTTGGCCTTTGACAGCGACTTGGCCCCCATCGTCGGCCAGCAAGTGACGCTCCGGTCTGACAACGCGGTGAGTGTCGGCCCCCGCATTGACTTGCTCATCGCCCGGGCGAGTACCCCTTTTATGTCCAAACTCTTGGGACCCGGGGCCATGGAGTGTGACCTCCTTGCCCGCGTTGTCTTGAACGGCGTCCCCAAGACATTCGTGATGCAACCAAACAAGACATTTGCGCCCGACGACAAGACGCCTCCGCTGACGGATGCGGCAGTGCGGGCTGTTGCGGCGACGCCCGGGCAGGAAGTGACCTACACCTGCTTGCCGCCTGGTTGGGCGACGAGGGCAAGCCAATAAGCTTCGGCGCCACGACGGGAGTGGGGCCCAAGTCCCTTGCTGACGACTTGACCGACTCGTCCGCTCTGCCCACAATCAGCTCAAGTTGAGCGCTACGGTGCTCTTGGGGAAGGCCTGGCCACGGTGTACGGCTCATGCTCCGGCCTTATCTGGTTGTTGGTCGCTGGTACGCCGGCGGCCTCGCCGCCGACGCTCATTCAGCTGCGCGACGAGGCACGGCAACTGGTGAGCGTCCGCTGCGGCATGTGCCATTCGGGGATGTCGCCCAAGGCGCTGCCGGGCGCCCTCAAAGTGTATGACGTTGACCAGGTGGACTGGACGAAGCGCATGTCCGATGCGCAAGTGAAGAAGGTCCTCCAGCGGTTCCGGGGACCTGCGATCCCGCAAGCTGAGATTGACCGCGTCACCGCGTACGTCGAGGCCGAGCTCGCAAGCCGCAAAGAACGGAAGCAATAATTGTCTTCCCTGGGGACGCGTACGCGCCGGGTGCCGGGGAGCCGCCCGGTTCCCCGCCCCGAGACCGACTCAGGTCACTGGATGGCTCCGGAAGTCGCCACCGAGCTGGGATTCCCTGGGCCTTGGCCGGTCGCGATGTCGGTGCCGATGTGGCTGGTGCCTCAGTCGCTGCCGGCGGCGCCTGCTGACCTGCGTCGGTGCGCGCGGCCCTTCACGAAGGTGACGGCTTCCATGTTGTGTCCGTCGAAGTCGAGGATGAAGGCAGCGTAGTAGGTGGGACTGTATGAACGCCGGAGCCCGGGAGCGCCGTTGTCCTTCCCCCCCGCCTCGAGCGCTGTGCGGTGAAAGGCTTGCACCGCCTTGCGGCTGCGAGCGCGAAAGGCGATGTGACTGGGCGTCGCCACCCTGCCCTTCGTCACCCAGAAGCTCGTGTGCCCGTCCGCCATGAAGCCGACCGCGTCCGGGTACACCTGCGTCACCCGGTACCCGAGTGGCGCCAGAGCGCGCTCATAGAAAGCGCGGCTCTTTTTGACATCTCTGCACCGCAGCGAGACATGCTCAATCACAAGCACCTCCGGGCATGGCGTTGAGGCAAGCGCACCGGCTCAGCGCTTGAACTCTTTTGAAGAGGCCGTGTCCTCGCGGGGAAAGGGCACACCCGTCGCGCGAGCGCAGGCCTCGAGCAAGGCGTCTTGGAGGTCAGCATTGGCGGCGTCGGGGTGGGTCTTGGCAAGCGTCTGATGGAAGAAATATTGGCCAGTGACGTGCGTCGCGGCGTCCTCTCCGGCCGCCAACCACGCTTGGGTGAGCGAGCCCTGGGCCAAGTCATCCGGTGCACCTGAGCCCCCCATCTTGGTGGCCACCCACCCGGGTTCGAGCGCGTTGGAGAACGTCTTCGGCCACAGACGCGCCACCGCCAAGGCCAGAAGGACGTCGTGGAGTTTCGAGTCGCTGTAGGCCTGGAGCCCGTTCCACGGCCGCGACGTCCAGTTGAGGTCTGCGAGGCTGGAGCTTCCACCGCGGTGAAGTCCCGAGCTCAAGAAGACGAGGCGCCGGGGCCGCGAGATGAGCGCTGTCAGGAGGTAGGGGGCGACGGTGTTGACGGCGAAAACGTGCTCCAGCCCATCCTCAGTCACCGTCCGGGCGCTCGCGGGGGCCCACCGCCGCGTTGTGGATGACGGCGTCCAGGGTACCGAGTGCGTTGGCTTTCTGAGCGACACGCGTCATTCCACCGAGCGTCGACAACTCTCCCACCAAGACGGTCTCCGCGCCCGGTGTCGCTCGCGCAGCGTCCGTTGCCCGACGCTCGTTGCGTGCGTGGAGCACCACCTGATGGCCGCCCTGGATGAGGCGCTGTGCAGCCATTTGTCCGAGGCCGTCTGCCGAGCCGGTAACGAGGATTCGCGCCACGTTCGTTCCTCCTTAGTCCTGGGGGCTCCTAACCTCGGAGTGCCTGACGCACACGGTCGACGCAAAGAGGAAAGGCGCGCCGCCCGGGTGCACCCCAGGCCCTTTGAATGCCTTGACAGCCCACAACCCGGATGCGTTTGTGCGCAGCGTTGTTTCTCTCTCTTTTGGGGTCCCATGCTCCGACTTTGCGCCGTGGCCTCCGCCGTCCTCCTCTTCGCTTGCGGGTCGTCCTCGGCGCCCACCCCCCCCCGCCGCGGATGCTCACGCTCTTGCACAGCAACGACGAGCACTCGCACCTGCTGGGGCTGAGCCCGGAGTTGGACGACTTTCCGGCACCGACAACGGCCGGGACGGGAACGTTGAAAGGCGGCGCCTCCCGCCGGGCGGTGGTGCTGGCCGCCGAGCGCAGCGCAGCGGGCGACGCCGGCGCGGCGACACTCACCGTCTCCGCCGGAGACAACATGGTGGGTACCCTCGCGCAAGTGGCCGACACTTTTCCGGCAGCGGCTTTCGGGTCCGGCGACTACCGAGTGCTGTCGATGCTTCATTACGACGTGACGACGTTGGGCAACCACGAATTCGACTTTGGGCCCACGGAGCTGGCCAGCATCGTCGGCGCGGCCAAGGGAAGCGCCGAGGGCCTTCCGGCCATTGTCGCCAGCAACATCCACTTTAGCGGCACCGCCGGGGATGCCTCGCTCCAGGCGCTCTTCGACGAGACGGGAACGGATGCCAGTAAGCCCATTCACCGCTGGCTGGTGGTGACAGCCTCCAACGGGCTGCGGGTGGGCTTCGTCGGCATCCTCGGCGTTGACGCAGCCTCGGTGGCCCCGCTCAAGGCGCCGTTGACGTTCTCCGCGTCCCTGGCCGCTCTGTACACGGACTTGCAGCCGGTGGTGGACACCGTGCGCGGCGTGGGAAAGGCGGACGTGGTGGTGGCGCTCAGCCACAGCAACCTCGTGCCCGACGCTCTGACGACGAGCGAGGACTACCTCATCGCCCAAAATGTCAGGGGGCTGGACGTCATCGTCAGCGGCCACACCCATACCGAGGTGCCGGCCATCCTGGTGACCAACACCGCCTCCGGCAAGAGCGTCATGGTGCAGCAGGCCGGCCGCTACGGCGACCACCTGGGCCGCATCTCGCTCAGCGTGAAAAGCGACGGCACCATCGACTTCGACACAGTCAACTCGAAGCTCATTCCCATTGACGACACGACGGTGCCCTCCAACACGGCCATCAATACCTTTGTGGCCTCCATCATCGGCTCGCTCGAACAGACGCCGGTGGCGGGCGGGCTGTCCTTCGTACAGATTGCCCTCGGCGAGATTTTCGGTACGCCCCAGGCTCTGCCGCCGGAGCCCGGGGGGTTGGCCTTCAAGTCTGTCGCCGGCCTCAACTTTGACATCGACAATTCAAAGCAGGTCGCGGAGACGGAGCTCGCGGACTTGGTGACGGACTCACTCTTGGCAGCGGCGGAGAGCATCGCGCCCACGGACTTGGCGGTGGAAGCCGAGGGCTCACTGCGCGTGGCCACCCTGGCCCAAGGCAAAACGCAGCAGCTCTCCTTCGACGACCTCTTCGCCGCCGTCTCCTTGGGCTCCTCTCCGGTGACGTTGACGCCGGGCTACCCGCTCTGCCGGTTCGCCATTGTGCTCGCCGAATTGAAGGCCACCTTCGAAGCGACGCTGAAGCTGGCTTACGCCGGGCAGACCGACCTCTTTCTGGTGCCAGCGGGGTACAAGTTTGAGTACGACTTGGCGCGTAACCCCGGAAACCAAGTCACCAAAATTTATAAGACGTCAACGCACGCTGGAAACACCTACGACACCTACGACTCCAACTCGCTGATTTACGACGGCTCGACGGCCACCTCACCGGGATGGATTACGTCGCCGACCAGCCTGGTCACCACCACCTCGACGCTGTATGTGGCCAGCTTTGCCGCCATTGCCGGCGTCACGCTGCGCGACGCCGAAACCGGAGAGCCCATCCCCAACAACGACCCGACGGTGGCCATCCTCCACCGCGCCTCGGACGGCAGCGAGGTTAAGGAGTGGGAAGCCCTGGGCAACTACGTCTACACCCAAGCGTCCGGGAACGGCGGCCTCGTGCCCGAGCGCTACTCTCCGAGCGGGACGTTGCCGCGGCGGGCCATCTGTTTCCAAGCCGGCGTCGCCTGCCCCTGACGAGGGCCGCTCCCCGGGGGCCCGCAGACTTTATGCAACCTTTGGGTTGCTTTTACCGGCGAGTCTCGGGTAGAAGACATGCAACCTGGAGGTTGCACATGGCCACACCCAACGACGTCATCAAGAAGAACGTCCTCTTGCGTGCTCCGCGGGCGCGCGTCTGGCGCGCCCTCACGGACGCCCAGGAGTTTGGCAGCTGGTTTGGCATGAAACTCGACGGGCCCTTCGTCCAGGGGAAGAGCGTCCAGGGCCGCATCGTCCCCACCACCGTGGACGCTGAAGTTGCAGCCCACCAGAAGCCCTACGAGGGGCTGCTCTTCGAGCTTCGCGTCGAGCGGCTGGAGCCGGAACGGCTCTTCTCCTTCCGCTGGCACCCCTCGGCCGTGGAACGGGGACGGGACTACTCCGCCGAGCCGACGACGCTGGTGAGTTTCGAGCTCCAGGAGGCCCCAGGCGGCGTGCTGCTCACTGTCACCGAGTCGGGCTTCGACGCCATTCCGCTCGAGCGCCGGGCAGCGGCCTTCTCCTCCAACGAGCAAGGCTGGGCCATGCAGATGAAGCTCATCGAGAAATACCTTGCCCAGCACCCGTAGCCTCCTCGGGCAGGCCCGTGCTCGCGCCGCCTCCGCGCCCGTCTTTGCCGCCCTCGGCGACGTGACGCGGCTCGGCCTCGTCTCCACCTTGGGTGCGCACGGGCGGCTCTCCACCACCCGGCTGACGGCGGGCACGCGCGTCAGCCGTCAGGCCGTCACCAAGCACCTGCGCCTCCTGGAGGGGGCCGGCCTGGTGCGCGCCGCGCGCCACGGCCGGGAGCGGCTTTGGGAGCTCGCGCCGGACGGGCTGCGGGAGGCGCGCGGTTACCTGGACGCCATTTCCAGGCAGTGGGACGCCGCGCTCGGGCGCCTCCAGGCCTTCGTCGAGCGCTGAGGCGGGGGGGTAAACGCCGCGCCCGGCCGGGGGCTTTCAGGCGGCGGGGCGGGCGTCCAAAAGCCGCGCCTTCGCCAGCTGGAGGTACTCCCGGTTCGCGTCGAAGCCGAGAAAGCGCCGGCCGAGTTGCCGCGCGGCGACGCCCGTCGTCCCCGAGCCGCAGAAGGGGTCGAGCACCAGGCCGCCCTTGAGGCTACTGGCCAACAGCACCCGCTCCAGGAGGGCCAACGGCTTTTGTGTCGGGTGCCGGCCGCGGGCCTTCTCCAAAGCCTTGGGGCCGGTGAGTGTCCACACCCGCCCGAGCCCGCCCTCGTCCAACTCCTCCTCGCCCGTCCTGGGGAGTGCCCACACGTCTCGCATTTGCTTGCCCCCCGCCTGGGCGCGCATGTCCGCATAGTGGAAGGTGTGGAGAAGGCGCGGGCCTGGGCGCGGCGCCGCCCAAATGAGGAGCTCCGAGGAGTGGGTGAAGTAACGGCAGGAGAGGTTGGGGCTGGCGTTGGGCTTGTACCAGGTGACGGTGTTGAGCAGCTTGAAGCCCAGGGACTGGAGCGCGAAGCCCACCGAGAAAATGCCGTGCTGCGTGCCGGACACCCACAGCGTCCCGTCCGGCTTCAGCACACGCTGACAGCCGGCGAGCCAGGCGACGTTGAAGCGATGGTCCTCGGCCACGCCCCGCGAGGCGTCCCAGGCGCCCTTGCGGACGGGAGCCCGCCGCCCGGCGTGGCAGGTGAAGCCGCCATTGGAGAGAAAGTACGGCGGGTCGGCGAACACCAAGTCCACCGACGCCGCGGGAAGCAGGGCCAACAACTCGCGGCAGTCCCCTTGGGCCAAGGCCCAGTCCGGGCCGGACGCATGGAGGTAGGGCGCCAGCGCGCCGCCAGCGAAGGAAGCCGCAGAGTCGAAACGTCGGAGTTGGGGCGTCGCCACGGGTGCTCTTGGGCCCACCGTAGAGGGCCGAGGCACGCGCGCGAGTTTTCACCCCGAGTGCTACAGCGCTGAAGCGCTTGTTAGGCCTTGGCCTTGGGCGCTTTGGCCGGCTTCTTGGCGTCGGCCGCGGCCGGCTTGGCCTCGTACTTTTTCCGGAAGCGCTCCACCCGGCCCTCGGTGTCCACCAGCTTGTACTTGCCGGTGAAGAAGGGGTGGCAGTTCGAGCAAATCTCGACGTGAAACGAGCCGCGCGTGCTGCGCGTCTCGATGACGTTGCCGCAGGCACAGACAATGCGGCTGGGCGGGTAGACGGGGTGAAGGTCCGGCTTCATGGCGCTCTCTTCCGCTCGGAGGGCTGACGCTTTCCCGCGCCGGGCTTGGCACGAGGTTCTGGACGCCTCCGAAGGGCCCGCGCTTCTAACAGCGGCGGTGGACGCCCGCAAGCGGCCCGCGCGGGACACCGGAGATGCAAAACGGTGCGCGGCAGGCGAGGCTTGACCCCCGGTAACGAAATGATAATGAGTCGCAAACTCAATTTCTGTGTTTCCCTGGGTCCCCGTCCCCATGCGCTTCGCTGCTGCTGCACTCCTCGCCACGCTGGCCGCATCCTCGGCTTGGGCGGGCGAGCGGACACTCACGTGGGAGTACGACAGCAACGTCCTACCGCAGGGCTCCAAGGAGCTCGAGCTGTGGAGCACCGGCCGCTTCGGTAAGCCGGAAGGCTACAGCGCCTTTGACAACCGGGCGGAGGTGGAAATCGGCCTCGGCTCGGGCCTGCAGACGTCGGTGTACCTCAACTTCGGCACCGTCTACGACGGGCCGAGCGGCACCACCGTCCAGAATTGGAGCCTCTCCAACGAGTGGAAGTGGAAGCTGATGGACCCGGTGGCCGACGTCTTCGGCCTGGCCCTCTACGGCGAGGTGACGGTGGGGGTGTCGGAGGAGGAGCTGGAGGCCAAACTCATCCTCGACAAGCGCTTCGGGAAGCTGCTTCTGGCCCTCAACCTCATCGGCGAGCTGGAGTGGGAAAACCTCTTCCCGGGCTGGCAGCACGAGCAACAGCTCGAGGCCAGCGCCGGGGCGGAGTACGCCCTTGGCGCGGGTTTCCACCTCGGGCTGGAGGCGCGCGTCAACACCGTCTGGGAGACGGGCACCGGCTTTGTCGGGGGGGCCTTCTTCCTCGGCCCGGTGGTGTCCTACGTCCGGCCCACCTGGTGGATAGCCCTGTCCGTCATGCCCCAGGTGGCCGGCTTCGGCAGCGGCACCGTGGACGGGCTGGAGCTCGATGACCATGAGCGCCTCAACGTGCGTCTTCTCGCGGGGTTTGACTTGTGATGAAGCCGAGGCCAGGCCGCTTCCACGCGGCTGCGTGCACCGCGCTCCTCGGCGCAGCCTGTCTCCAGGGGCCCGGGGCGACGGCGGTCGACCCCTTCAAACCCGCGGACCAGGCGCTGGGGGAACGCATTTTCCGCGACCCCCGCTTCTCGCAGTGGTTCGCCACCCACGCCGGTAGCGTGAATGCCTTTCCCACCGTGGGCGACCCAACGGTGGCGGAGGCCGAAAACGCACTCGGCCCGGCCATGCCTGGCTCGCTGGCCGGGGCGGCCATG
The DNA here is from genome assembly GCA_963745475.1 of uncultured delta proteobacterium. Lineage (GTDB taxonomy): Bacteria > Myxococcota > Myxococcia > Myxococcales > Myxococcaceae > JADGRA01. The sequence continues at coordinate 83,204 of CAVUXN010000007.1, read as the reverse complement.
GCCTGCTCGCTGTGCCACCTGGTGGAGCAAAACGCGCTCCCAGATGGCACCCACATGCGCGCCTACTCGGACTACGCCCAGCGCAGCCCCATTCCGGACCGCGGCGATGGCTTCTCCACCACGGCGCGCAACAGCCCGCCCATGGTGGACGCCATGGTGCCGCGCGACGGCCCAACCTTTCTCCACCTCGACGGCCAATTCGCCACCGCCGAGGACCTCATCGCCTCCACCTTCACCGGAAGAAACCTCGGCTGGCTGCCCACCGAGTCCGCCCAAGCCGTGGCCCACCTGGCCCGCATCATTCGCGGGGATGACGCCTCGCAATTCATCGGTCCCGACCCCGGCTTGGCCGGGACGAGCTACGCGGCGGCTTTCCTCGGCCAGGACTTTCGCATTCTCGCCCGGCTGCGGATTCCCGCCGAGGAAAGACTCGACGTCCACACCGCCAGCGACGAGGACGTGCTGCAGGCCGTGGCCAGGGTGGTGGCCGCCTACATGGGCGGGCTTCGCTACAGCCGCGACACGACGGGTGCGTACGACTTTGCGCCCTACGACGTCTTTCTCAAGCTCAACGGGCTTCCGCGAAAGCCCAACGACGGGGAGGCTCCCCTGGAGTATGCGCGGCGGCTGCGCAGCGCGCTGGAGTCCCTGCCGTCCCCGAAGTGGGTGACGCCGGACATGGGAAGCTACCTTCACCACTCGGCGCCCTTCGCCTTCGGGCCGACCGAGCTCAAGGGTTTGGAAATATTCCTCGCCGAGCCGCTCGGGCCGGCGCTTCCGCCGGAGGCGGGTGGCGGCGGGGTGGGCAATTGCCTGGCGTGCCACACCCCACCGGACTTCACCGACCACCGCTTCCACAACAGCGGTGGGGCGCAGCTCGAGTATGACGACGTCCACGGACAGGGCGCCTTCCTCGCGTTGTCCGTGCCGGACCTCGCCACGCGCAACGCGAACCCCCAAGCGTACCTGCCCGCGTCCGCTGCCTACCCCACCGCGCGCGGTATTTTCCGCTCGCCTCCCACGCCGAAGGACGCGAGCCGCGCGGACTTGGGGTTGTGGAACGTCTTCGCCAACCCGGAGATGCCCAACCCCCAAGCGGCGTTAAGCAGCGTCTTGTGCACCACCGCCACCGAAGACTGCTCCGCCGCGGCGCTGCTCCCGACGACGCTGTCGCTCTTCAAGACACCGGGCCTTCGAGACTTGGACGACAGCGCCCCGTACCTGCACAACGGCACCGCCAACGACTTGCAGGCCGTCCTCACCCAGTACCAGAAGGTCTCGGGGATGCAGCGCGCCGGGACACTTCGAAACGGAGACCCGCGCCTGGGCAACGTCTCCCTGGGCGCCGAGGACATTGCCCCGCTCGCGGCCTTTCTCCACGCGCTGGCCGAGGACTACCAGTAGCCAAACGCAGAAGGGTGCGGCCGGTTGGGCCAAACCCCACCTCGGGCGCTTCCAACGGGGGGCGTTGGGGGGCCGCCCAGGCTACTTTTTGGCGGGCTTCTTCAACTCCGCGAGCCGCGCCTTGGCCTTCTTCGCGCTCTCCGTGCCCGGGTAGCGCCTGATGACTTGGTCCAGCGCCGCCTGTGCAGCGTCCAGGTTTTTGAGCCTCTGGAAGCAGTCGGCCGAGTGCAAGAGGGCCGTGGGCATGGACTTGCTGTTGGGGAAGGCCTTCACCAGCTGCCCATACTCGGGTAATGCCTCCGGGCACTTGTCCTCGGTGAAGTAGGACTCGGCGAGCTGGAAATGGGCTTCGCCCGCGAGGTCGTCCCGTGGGTACTTGCGGATGAAGTCCACGTACAGCTGCCGCGCGACGGCGAGCTCTCCGGCCTTCTGCTTGCTGTAGGCCAGCGCGTAGAAGTCCTTCTTGTCCGCCGGGCGTGGAATGTCCGCCGCCGGTGTCGCTGGCTTGGCGCCCGGTCCGCCGGTGAGGGCATTCACCTGCGTCTGGAGCTGGTCGAGCTGGTGGCTGTAGGCGTCCACTTGCCCACGTAAGGTGGCCAAGTCCTCCACCACCTTCTGCAGCTGGACGCCGATGTCCGCGTCGCTTCTCCGAGAGGCCTGGTCCAAGCCCTCCAGGGCCTTCGTCACCTCGGCCACCTTCTGGTCGACGCGGGGCAGGGACTCGGACAGCTTCGCCCCTTGGGCCTTCACCTCAGCCTGCAGTGCCTCGTTGTCCTGGGTGAGTTTGTCCACCCGGAGCTCGAGCATTTTGCCCTTCTCCGTGCTGTAGCAGCCCACCAGCAGCCCGATGCCAAACGCCGACACCAGAAACTGCCGGGGACGCCTCACTGGTAGACGAAGTCCACCCGGCGGTTTGCCGCCCAGGCCGCCTCATTTTCGCCCTGGACGGCCGGCCGCAGTTTCCCGTAGCCCACCGTCGTCAGGCTGGCCGAAGGCACCCCCAAGTCCACCAGGTACTTCTTGACGCTGACGGCGCGGCGGATGGAGAGCTGGAGGTTGTACTCCTCGGTGCCGCGGTCGTCGGTGTTGCCCTCCAGCGTCACCTTCGTGAAGTGGCCCTTCTTGATGCAGGGCGCGAGCGCGTCGAGCTGGGTGCGGGCGGTGGAGTCCAGGTTGCTCAAGTTGAAGCCGAAGTGGATGGGCGACCAGTCGCAGGTGGCGGCTGCCGTCGCTCCCTTGACGCAGCTGCCGGCCTGGCAGGTTTCCCCTGTCCGACAGTCGTCATTGGTGGAGCAGCTGTTGGCCACGCAGACATTGTTGGTGCAGCGGGCATTGGGGCCGCAGTCCGGGTCCTGGCTGCAGCTCTTGGCCGCGCACTTACCGTTGTCGCACTTACGGCCTGGCCCGCAGGACGCATCGTCGGTGCACTCCGGCTTGGGGACGCAGGCATTCTTGGTGCAGACGAAGCCCGCCTTGCAGTTCTGGTCGGTGGCGCATTCCCTGCACTGTCCCTGGACGCAGACCTCGTTGTGCTCCTTGCAATTATCGTCCGAGTCGCACTTGGGGTAGGTGGGGGAACAGCCGTTGTTGAGGAGGAGAACGCCCAGTGCTGCTACACCCAGAAGCCAACCGTCGTGGCGCATGCGAACTCCCTCGATGAACGGACGGCAAAGGCTGTACCGCCGCACGGCGGTTGCGGTCAAACGAATTCGCGAGCGGCGCGGGCCACCAGCCGCAGCGCGGCTCAGCACCCACAGGCCCCTCTAGCGCCGAATGGCTTCCACCGTCCTCATCGTCGATGACGAGAAGAACATCCTCCTTACCTTGAGTCAGTCGCTGGAGCTGGCCGGCTACCGCACCGAGCTGGCCCAAAATGGCCAGCTCGCCCTGGACGTCGCTGCCGCACGCCCGGTGGAGGCTGTCCTCTTGGACGTGCGGCTGCCGGACATGGACGGGCTCGGCGTGCTCGAGCGACTGCTTGCACTCCGGCCTGGCCTCCCCATTTTGATGATGTCCGGGCACGCCACCATTGAGACGGCGGTGCGGGCCACGCAGCTCGGCGCCAGGGACTTTTTGGAGAAGCCCATCGGGCGAGACCGGCTCCTGCTCGCGCTGAAGAATTGCCTCGAGCACCAGGCGGTGGTGGCCGAGCTCCAGGAGCTCAGGACTGACGCCGGACAGTACGAGATGGTCGGCCGAGGGCCGGCCATGGCCAGGCTGTATGCGCTTCTGGCCAAGGCCGCTCCCAGCGAGGGCCGGGTCCTCATTACCGGAGAAAACGGCACCGGCAAGGAGCTCGTGGCCCGAGCGCTCCACCGCCACAGCCGCCGGGCGGCCGGCCCCTTCGTCCGGGTGAATTGCGCCGCCGTGCCCACCGAGCTCATCGAGAGCGAGCTCTTCGGCCACGAGCGCGGCGCCTTCACCGGCGCCACCGCGGTGCGCCGGGGAAAATTTGAGCTCGCCGACTCTGGGACGCTCTTCCTCGACGAGGTGGGGGACATGCCCCCGGCCATGCAGGCCAAGCTGTTGCGCGTCCTGCAGGAAAACGAATTCGAGCGCGTGGGTGGCTCGGAGACGCTGCGTGCGGACGTGCGGGTGCTGGCCGCCACCAACCGGGACCTCTCCGTAGAAATTGCCGCCGGGCGCTTCCGGGAGGACCTCTACTACCGCCTGGCGGTGGTGCAGCTGCACGCGCCGGCGCTGCGCGAGCGACGGGAGGACCTCCCGGAGCTCATCGCCACCTTTGTGGCCGAAGCCTGCCGCCGCAACGGACGCCGGACGCTGCGGCTCGCGCCGGAGGCGGTGGCGCTCCTGTGCGCCCAGCCCTTCCCGGGCAATGTCCGGGAGCTCAAAAACCTCGTCGAGCGACTGGCCATTCTCGTCGACGGGCCAGAGGTGTCCCTGGCAGTGGCCCGGGAGCTGCTGCCCCCGGCCCAAAGCCGCGCCGCCGCAGAGGTGTCCGCGCCCGCGCCCGTGGAGGCGCAAGCCTTACCGGCCCCAACGAGCGCGCCCGTGGTGGGGAGCAAGCCCTTTCGGGAGCTTGTGGATGATGCCGAGCGGGCCATCATCCTGCGCACGCTGGCCTTCACCGGAGACAACGTCACCGAGGCGGCGCGCCTCCTCGACCTCGAGCGCGGCCACTTCTACAAGAAGATGAAGGCGCTCGGGCTTCGCCGGAGCGGACCGCCGGACACGGAGCCCCCGAGCGAGTAGCCTGGAAAACGGCCTCGGGGGCCCCCGGAAGGCGGTGAAGGCGAGGGCTCGCCTGTTTAGGCTCCCATCAACAGGAGGCTCAAGGTGCAGGCCGCCTCGGTGGGCGTCCAGCTGGCCATCTCCGCCGGGAGTTGGAGGAAGCCGTAGCCGCCGGGCATCATCTGCCCCTCGTACTTTTGGGTCTGGGCGTTCCAGCTGAGGGTATAGGCGACGACGCCGATGCGTCCGTTGATGGCCGACGGGCTGAGGATGTAGTCGGTGTTGCCCGCGCCCATGGCGCCGGTGACGTGCGCGCTGCCATCCGGCTGCACATCCACAATGCAGCTGAAGAGGATGGAGCCAATCAGGCCCTCGCCCTTGTTGCCTTTGAAACTGATGTCGATGCTCCGGCCCGAGGAGCCCGTCCCGCGGATGTGGCCGCCGGAGACGTCGAGGCTGGTGACTGGCCCATTGATGTTGCGGCCCTGGAACGTCAGTGACAGCTGCCCACCACTGGTCGTGCCTTGGAAGTTGTTGCCAGTCGCCATGGACACCGAGAGGAGCTTCGAATCCGGCGGCGGGCCGGAGGGCACCGGCGCGCTCGGCGTGGCGCAAGCCAAGAGTGTGAGACAGAGAAGCGGTGCGGCGAAGCTTGAGGCTCGCATGGAAGTCTCCTTAGGAGTGTGCAGCGGGACGTCGGCCCCCCTGCTTGGAGGGCGACATATCACCAGGCTTCGGTGCGCGCCCGAGGCTTTCCGCACAGTGTCGACTGCGCCCGCGAGGCCCTTCCCTAAAGGGAAGTGGGGCGGCCCTAGCTAGTTTCCGAGGACGATGGCCAGCACCACCGCGACTTCGAGGTCCGTCCAGCTGGCCATGGCCACCGGCAGCTCCAACGTGGTGGGGGTAATGTCTCCCGCGCTGCTGGACATGCCCTCGTACCGGGTGCCATTCCACTTCAAGTCGTAGCTGGTGGTCCCCAGCTTCCCCTGGAAAACGTTGGGGCCGATGTTGAAGTTGGAGATGGTGCCGCCCCCGAAGAGGCCAGTGACGTTGGTGGCGCCGTTTTCCGGTGGCTTCAAGTCCACCGTCAGCGGCGCGTTGAGCAGGTTGCCCTCGGCGTGGGTGCCCTTGAGGGTAATTTGGACGCCCTGGTGTTGCGCGCCGAACCCGCGGATGAAAGTCCCGCCGTGCGTCAGATTCCAGACCGGCCCGAAGATGGAGTCCCCGTCGATGGACACCTGGACGTAGCGCGTGCCCGACCGCATGCGGAGCTCCTTGCCCGCGGAGGGAGTGGCCGACGCAAACGCCCACACCGGGGCTGGGCCAGCCGGCGGCGGAGCCCCGGCGCAGCCGAGGAGGAGAAGCAGCGAAAGCGAGGCGAGGTGCAGGCGCATGGGGACTCCCTTCGGGGGGCGGCGGAGCTGACGTCGACACCGGCTCCTTTATTCACAATTGACACCCCGGAAAGGCCCCGGTTGCAACTGCACCCTGGGAAGAAAGCAGCGACTTACCCATTGGAGGACAGAGCCCCTCCCACGGACGTCAGGCAGTCGCCTCCGTGAAACGGGCCCAGACGGGGGCGTGGTCCGACGGTAGCTTGCCCTTCCGGGCCTCGCGGTCGATGTCCGCCGCCTCGCAGCGCGCGGCCAGCGCCGTGTTGGCGTAGATGGCGTCAATCCGAAGCCCGTGGTTTTTCGGAAAGCCGAGCATCCGGTAGTCCCACCAGCTGTAGCGCCCCGGCTCCGGGTGGTGGCGGCGGAAGGTGTCCTCGAGGCCGAAGGCCACCACCTCCTTGAGCGCGGCGCGCTCGGGAAGTGAGAAGAGCGTCTGCCCTTCCCAGAGCACCGGGTCCCAGACGTCCCGCTCCTCGGGCGCGACGTTGAAGTCCCCGCACAGCACGAGGGCCGCTTCGGACTGGTAGCGGCTGTCCAGCGCGCGCCGGAGCCGGGCGTAGAAGGCCAGCTTCCCCTGGTAGGCGGGGCTGTCCACGGACTGGCCGTTGGGCGCGTAGACAGACAGGACGCGCGTCCCGCGCACGGTGGCCGCCAGCACCCGGGCCTCTCCGTCGTCGTCCGCCACCGGGAGTCCCCGCTCGACGTCCAACGGCGGCGTGGTGCTGAGGATGGCGACGCCGTTGTACGTCTTCTGCCCGTAGACGGCGGCGTGGTAGCCCTGGCGCTGCACCGCCTCAAAAGGGAATTGTTCCTCGGTGCACTTGAGCTCCTGAAGGCACAAGACATCCGGCCGCCGTGAGGCAAGCCAGGCCTCGAGCCGCTCGACGCGCGCCCGCACCGAGTTGATGTTCCAGCTGGCGACGGTGAGCGGCACGCGGAGAGTCCCCAAAGGTGTTGCCGGGGAAGAGGCCCGGCGACCCCTGTTTAGCCGGGCTCAAGCCGGCGGACGCTCTTTTTAGCGCGCGCGGAAGGAGCGCCTCCCCTGCGCCCCGTCCCGCGCCGTGTTCCTTGAGCGCGCGCGGCTGTGTCCAGCCCTCCGGCAGCCGCAGACGAGTGCCCGGGCCCCAAGTGTAACAAAGGCAAACCTGCACCCTCCCCTGCGGCCGTCCGCAGCAAGAGTGTGTCCAGCGGCCCGCGGCCTCGGGTGCCCGCACGAGCGCAACCGAGGTTGGCACGAGGGACGCAAGAGGCCGCTGTCACCCTTCCCCCGAAGGAGGCTCTCTCCCTCAGGGCTGAAGGGAGTCGAAAGAATGAGGTACTCCATGCACCGCCACACGCTGGCCGTCCTCGGCGCCCTCTTGGCGCTGGGCGGCTGCAAGAAGTCCCCTCCCGTTACTCCCGAAGCGAAGACGCAAGAGGTGCCACTCCGGGCCGCGGTACCGGCCCCGGTGACAGACGTCCACGACGCGGGCGTGGTGGCCCTCCAACGCCCGGCCTTCACCCTTCCTGTCCTCGGCCTTCCCCACGTGGACACCAGGCCCACGGACCACCTCGCCCGGGCCCGGGCCCTCAAGGACGAGGGGGACACCTTGGAGTCCCTGGCCGAAGCCCGCCGCCACCTGCAGGACAACCCCGAGGACGACGACGCCCTGGAGCTGGTGGCTCGTGCGGCGCAGGCCCTGGGACAGAATGCGCTCGCCGCGGCGGCCTTCGAGAAGCTCGCGGCAGTGCGCGACGACGATGCCGTCCCCCTCGTGCAGGCGGCGCGGATGCACCTCGCGCTGAAAGACGCCCCGGGCGCCGAGCGTCTGGCCAGCGAGGCCCTGGGCCGGGACGGCGGCAACGTCGAGGCCTACCAAGCGCTCGGGCGAGCGGCGTTGGTGGAGGGCGACCTCCGCAAGGCCATGGACTCGCTCGAGCAAGCCCGGGTGCTGGCGCCGGCGCACGGCTGGGTGCTCAACAACTTGGGGTTTGCCTATTTGCGCGCCAACGAGAATGCCGAGGCCCTGGAGACGTTGGCCCGGGCCGCGGAGCTCCTCCCCAACGCCGCGGTGGTGCAAAACAACCTCGGCGTGGCCCTGGAGCGCTTGGGCCGCACCGAGGAGGCCTCCTTGGCCTTCGAGAGGTCGAGCGCCCTGGCCCCGCACTACACCCGGGCCCTGGTGAACCGCGCCCGGCTGGCGCAGCTCCTCACGCAAGACGCCGGCGCGGCCCCGGCGCCAGACGAGGACGAGGAGACGGACAGCGACGGGGACGCCGCCGCCCCAGGCAGCCGCCCCTAGGAGCGAGCGCCAGTCTCTGGCCATGGGGGCCCCCTCCCAGAGGAGGCCCTCTGCTAGCGTTTCTCCTCCGCGCGGCTAGCCTCTTGCGCTGAAAGCAATGGTTTCCAACCGCCCCACCCAAACCTTCCGTCGCAGGCCCAGCGCTGTGCGGCGCTGGCTGCGCCTCGCCGCCCTCGCGGCGGTGGGGTTGTTGTTGCTCTGCCTCCTCGCCGGAAGTGGCGCCTACTTCTATTTCAGCCGAGGCCTCCCTTCGGTGGATGCGCTGCGGGACTACCGGCCGCCGCAAGTCACCAAAGTCTTCTGCGCCGACGGCAGTGTGTGCGCCGAGTACTTCCTCGAGCGTCGGACGCTGGTGGATGCAGCGCTCCTGCCGAGCCACGTACGCGACGCCTTTCTGGCCGCGGAGGACGCGGACTTTTACCGGCACGAGGGGCTGGACTACTTCGGCATGCTGCGCGCCGGGCTGAAGGCGCTCCGGCCGGGCGGGCACCTCACCGGGGCCTCCACCATCACCCAGCAGGCGTGTCGCAACTTGCTCCTCACCCAGGAGCGCAAGGTGAGCCGGAAAATGCGGGAGTGGATTCTCACGCCCCGCATGGAGCGCGCCCTCAGCAAGGACCAGATTCTCAACCTCTACCTCAACCAAATTAACTTCGGGCACAGCCGCTACGGCGTCGAGGAGGCAGCGCTCTTCTACTTCGGCAAGCACGCCGCGCAGCTGGACGTGGCCGAGGCGGCGGTGCTGGCTGGGACGGTGCAACAGCCGGCGCGCATTAACCCGGTGACAAGTCTCACCAAGGCCAAGGGACGCCAGACGTACGTGCTGCAGCAAATGGTGAAGCATGGCTTTCTCTCCGAGGCCGAAGCGAAGAAGGCGCAGGCCGAGCCGCTGGTGCTGGCCCCGCGGCCCCCACCCGCCAAGGGCCTGTACTACGTGGAGGAAATTCGGCGGATGCTGTTTGCCCGCTACGGCGAGGCGGCGGTGCTGGGCGGCGGCCTCAGGGTGGACATCGCCATGGACCCGAAACTCCAGGCGCTGGCCGACGAGGCCCTGCGGGAGGGCCTGGAGACGCTGGACAAGAGGATGGGCTACCAAGGCGCGCTGGGGATGCTCGAGCCCACGCAGTACGCCACCTTGAGAAAGCTTCTCGAGCAGCGCATTGCCGAGTCCGGCCGGCGGGAGCGCGACAACACCCTGCTTGCGGACCTCGCCCCGCTGGTCCGCGCGCCGCCGGTGCCCTCGGCGGAGGCGGAGGGCGAGGTGGACACCGAGGGGGCCGAGTCCGACGTCTCGCCCGAGGAGGCGCTGGCCGGAAAGGCGCCGCTTGTCCCCGTCCAGGCGGGCATGAGTCTCGGCGGCTACGTCACCCACGTGGACGACGCCACGCGCACCGCCACCCTGGACTTCGTCGGGCGGCCGGGGACGCTTTCCTTCTCCACGGTGGGTTGGGCCCGTCCCCGGGGCGTGGGCAAGTGGACGCCAGCCCCGGCCAAACTCTCGGACGTCCTCGCCGAGGGCCAGGTGGTGCGGGTGCGCGTGTTGAGTGTGCCACCTCTGCCCAAGCCCCTCGAGGTGACGCTCGACCAGGTGCCGGAGGTGCAAGGGGCCCTCACCGCGATTGACCCCGCCACCCGGCGGGTGCTGGCGCTCAGCGGCGGCTATGACTTTCACCTCTCCCCCTTCAACCGCGCCACCCAGGCCCACCGTCAGCCGGGCTCCTCCTTCAAACCCTTCCTCTACGCCGCGGCGCTGCAGAGCCAGCGCTTCACCGCGGTGAGCGTCCTCAACGACGCGCCAGAGGCCGTGCGTGACCCCTACACCGGCAAGGTGTGGAAGCCGCAGAATTACGAGCGCACGGGCTTCGAGGGGCCGATGACGGTGCGCCAGGCCCTCACCCGCTCCAAAAACACCGTCTCCGTCCGCCTCATTGAGGCGCTGACACCCGAGGTGGCCATCGACTTCGCCCGCAAGGTGGGCATTCACAGCCCCATGCCAGACAACCTCACCCTGGCCCTGGGGACGGGCGAAGTCACCCAGCTCGAAATTGCAAATGCCTACGCCACCTTTGCCCGGGCCGGCCGCTACGCGGACCCCCTTCTCCTGGTGCGGGTGTCCACGCCCTCGGGCACGGTACTGGAGGAGCACCAGGCCTCCTTCCAGGACGGCACCTCTCCGGCGGTGGCCTACCTCATCACCTCCCTCATGCGCAGCGTCGTGGAGGAGGGTACGGCGGCCCAGGTGCGCGAGCTCAACCGGCCCGCGGCGGGGAAAACCGGCACCACCAACGAGTACCGCGACGCTTGGTTTGATGGGTACACCCCCACCTTGGTGGCCTCGGCGTGGGTGGGCTTCGACGACCACAGCTCGCTCGGCCCGGGCGAGTCCGGTGCCAAGGCCGCCCTTCCCGTCTGGCTGCGCTTCATGAAGGCCGCGGTGGAGGGCAGCGCGACGAGCGACTTCGAGGTGCCTCCGGGGGTGGTGCTGGTGCGCGTCGACCCAAGCACGGGACTCTTGGCCGGGCCCCACCTCCCCGGCCGCCAGGAGGCGTTTCTCGAGGGCACTGCGCCCGTCTCCGAGGCCCCGGCGCCGAATGAGGCCAGCCCGGACCGCTTCCTCATGGAGGACCCGGACAAAGGCCACTTGTGAGGGCAGCCCTCAGCGCTCTCCTCCTGTTGCAGGCGCCCGCTCCGGGCGCACTCGACGAGCTCGCCGCCCACCTCACGGCCCAGGTGCGCGCCGCAGGCGCCGAGTCGCCGGTGGTACTCGCCGTCTCCGCCGGGGGCCACTCCGCCCTCGGCGACGCCTTCTCCCGGCTGTTGCTTTCACGACTGGCCGAAGCCGGCCTTTCCGCCGAGGCCGCCCCGCCCGGGACGGATGGTGCAGCCTTCGCCCGGGCCGGCGGTGCCCGCACCCTCCTCCGGGTGCGTCTTCTCCTCGGCGAGAGGCTGTTGGCCCTGGGGGACGTTTCCTCCACGTGGCGGAATTTTTTTTCCGGCCGCGACAGAGGCGCGCCGGCCCGCCCCACCCAATTGCTGTTTGGCGACGTGGCGGCGGACGCCGCGGTGCGTGCCCTCGCCGCCGCCGAGGTGCCTGGGCTCCAGCTGGCACCGGAGCCCCTCGCCCGCTGGGCCGTGCGCACCGCGGCGCTGGCCTCAGGGGACCTCAGAGGCGACGGGGCCTCGCAGCTGGTTGTCCTCACCGAGGAGGCGGTGGAGGTACGCGCCTTGGACGGGCGCCTCTTGGCACGGCGCGCCCTGGCCGGCCTTCCCTTGGCAGCGCCCCCCAGCCGCGAACCCTTCGGCACGCTGTGCGTGTGCCGCGGCCTCCTCTATGCCTTCAGCGCCTCCCGGGCCGTGGGCGAGGTGCTGGCGCTGGAGGCCGGAGGCCTCGTCCTCCGCGAGACGCTGCGGCGGCCGGTGGTGGCGTGCGGGGTGCCTCTCCTCGAGGCGACTTTCCTCCCCGGCGCGGCCCGCCTCGTCCCGGCGGGCGACGGCTGGCCAGCGCTGCCTCCCGGCGCGGCCGCCTGGGGCCTCCTCGTGAAGCCCGTGGCTTCCGGACAGCTGGTGGTGCTTCTGCGCGAGGACGGGACGGCGACGGCGGTACGCGAGGTGGGGCCTCCCCTCAGCCTGCCAGGCGTGGGCGCTGGCGCCGCCCTGGTGGACGGGGCGGCAGCCGGCCTTGGGCTTCTGGCCGCGAGCTCCTCCGCCCCGGCGCCGGCCGAGGACACCCTGCGCCTCCTCGCCCTACAGGACGGCACGGCGCAGGGTGGGCTTCAGCTGAAGGGGCGCATTCTCCAGGTGGCCACCGCCCGCGCCGGAGTGAATGGCGCCGAGGCGCTGCTGTTGGGCGTGTGGCGGGAGGACGGCGGCGCGGAGTTGCGCCTCGTCCGAGGCCTTCCGTGAGGGCGAGAGGTTGGGCGGCCGCAGGGCTTTTGCCTCTGGTGTGCGTAGCGGCCTCCACCTTCGGAGCGGCCCGGGCGCGCCTCGGCGGCACGCTGTCCGTCGGACTCGTCGGCCTGCAAGCCCCGGGGGTGGAGGGGGCGGTGGACAGTCCCGAGGCCGACACCCTGCGGGCGCTGTTGGCCCTCCCGGTGTGCCGTTTACTCCCCGGGCCCGTGCCCGTCCTAGCCTCCGTCACCCGCGCGGAGGGGGCCAAGGAGGAGGTGCTGCTGACGCCGCTTCCCGGCGCGCGCTTTGCGGACGGCTCGGCGCTTTCCTCGCGCGACGTCGCCCTCGCCTGGAAGCGTCTGTCCACCGGGGCCAGCCCGTATGCCAGCCTCCTCGCCCCGGTGGGCCACCTCGAGGAGGCGCTGGACGCGGCGCTCCAGCACCCCGAGGCGCCGCTGCGCCTGCGGCTGCAATACCCCTGGCCGGACTTCGAGGCCTCGCTGTGCCACCCGGCCTTCACTCCCCTCCGGGCCGTGGCCGGGGGGGCTGCCCTGGAGGGCGTGGGGCTGTACGGGCCCCTCAGCGAGGGGCGTGCGCCAGCACGCGCCGCCGTCCCACGCGGGCCGCCCTTCCCTTCAGGCCTTTCCCTCTCGCCGCTGCAAGCGCGCGCGGCCGGGCGCCTGTTGCTACGGGGCGAGGTGCACCTCCTCCTCGGCGAGGCTTCGGCAAAGCAGGCCGCTCCCCTCCGCTTCGCCACCTACCTCGTGTACCGCCCAGAGGGCCTTCCCCAGGGCGTGCTGTCCGCCCTGGCACGCGTGGACGTAGAGGCCCTCGTCCGCACCTTCGTCCCCGGGCCGGCGGCGCCGCTGCGCGGCCTTCTCCCCGAAGCGCAAGCAGAGCCCGGCACAGTGGCCAAACGCCCCAAGGCCCCGGCCACGCCCACGGCCGGGCGCAGCTTCGCCCTGGGGTATGAGGTGGGCCTCCCGGAGCAAAAGGCCGTGGCCGAGCGCCTGCAAGTGCTACTGCATGACGCCGGTTATGCCGTGCGCCTGGTGGGGGACGGCCGGGAAGCCCTCAGCCGCGCACGGCAAACGGGGGACGTCCCCATGGCCCTCGTCTCCGTCCTCCTCCCGCCGCTTCCCGCACCGGCGCTGGCCGTGGTGCTGGGCCTCTTGGGGGACAATGGCCTTCTCGCGCGGGAGCTCCCGCCCCTGGGGGCGGTGGAGGAAGCGCCAGCGCGCTCGGCCCAGGTGGCCGCCCGGGCCCGGGAGCTCCTTGGCGAGGTGGCCCTCTACCCCTTGTATGTCCGCGGCTTGCGCGTCCAGCTCTCGGAGGCCCTGGTGGACGCCCGCCGGGACGCCTTTGGACTCCTCGTCCTGGACGAGGCTTGGCTCGTCCGTTGAGAGAGAAAGGGAAGACGCCCTCCCCCCATGCGCCTGCGCACAAGACTCACCCTGGCCTTTGCCGCGGTGGCCGTGCTGCCCGTCCTCGTCTCGGCGCCCCTCGTCGCCCGGCGGCTGCGGGCCACGTTTGACAGGGAGCTCGAGCGCCGGGCGGAGGCCACCTCGGCCCTGGTGGCCGCGGACGTCGAGCGCGTCCGGACGCGGGTGGCCGAGGCGGTGGCAGCCGCAGCAAAGGACAGCAGCGCCGAGGCGCTGGCGCAGGCGCTCCAAGGCCCCGGGCCGCTGCCTGCGCCGGACGCAGCGCGCAGCCTGGCCGAGGGGCGGGGCCTCTCGGTGCTGGCCCTCCTCGACGGCGACGGGAGGGTGCGCAACAGCGCGCACTTTCCGGCGCGGACGGGGGACGTCGAGGCGGGCCTCCGCGCGGCCCTGGCCGTGCCCTCGGGGACGGTGGCGCTGGAGGAGGTGGAGGTGCTTTCCCCGGAGGGCCCGCGCCCCTGGCCGGCGCTGTTGGCCGCCAAGCCCGTGGAGGGTGTCTCCTCCGCCTTTCTCGTGGGGGGCGTCCTTCTGGATGGCACCCTGGCCACGCAGCTGGCCACGGCCAGCGGCGCGGAGGTGGAAGTGCGCCGGGGCGCGGACGTCCTGGCGGGCGCGGGCGTGACGGCGGGACGGAAGTTGGTGCGCGTCCTCCCCCTGGGCGGCGACGTCTCTCTGGCCGTGGCGGTGGGGGACGCGGCCTCCCAGGAGGCCGAGCGCGCCCTCCTCGGTGCGCTGGCGGCGGTGGTGGCCGGGGGCCTCCTTCTGTCCCTTGGCGTGGGCGCCCTCCTCGCCCGGCGCACCACCCGCCCCCTGGAGGCGCTTACCCGGGGCGCGCAAGCGGTGGCCCGAGGGGAGCTCGAGACAAAGGTGTCCAGCGAGGCAACCGGCGAGGTGGGCGTCCTCGTCCAGGCCTTCAACCGAATGACGGGAGAGCTCGGGCGCACCACGCGGGCCCTGGTGAAGGCGGAACGCGTGGCGGCCTGGGAGGAGGTGGCGCGCAGCCTCGCCCATGAGTTGAAAAACCCCCTCACCCCGCTGCAAATGTCCCTGGAGACGCTGTCCGCCGCCGAGGCCGGAGGGAGCCCGCGGTTTCTCCAGCTTTTTCGCGAGAGCGCCCCGGCCATGCGAGAGGAGGTGGAGCGCCTCAAGCGCACCGTGGACGCCTTCGCCCGCTTCGCCAAGCTTCCGCCATACGTCCCGGTGGAGCTCGACTTGGGGCTGTGGGCCGAGCAAGCCCTGCTTCTGTACGGCCAGGGCAGCCGCCGCGAGGAGCGCCTCCAGCGAGGGCTCTTCGTCCAAGCGGACAGAGACCAGCTGGCGCAGGTGCTGCACAACCTCCTCAAAAACGCCGAGGAGGCGTCCGGCCAGGGCGAGCTGTCTCTCGCGGTGCGCGTCTACGCCCAAGGGGAAATGGCCGTCCTGGAAGTCGAGGACGGGGGCCCGGGCGTCCCGCCGGAGGAGCGCGAGCGCATTTTCGAGCCGCACTTCAGCCAGAAGCCCGGCGGCAGCGGACTCGGGCTGGCCATTGCACGCCGCATTGCCACCGAGCACCAGGGCACCCTGGAGGTGGACGCAGGGGCCCGGGGCGGTGCGCGCTTCCGTCTTCGGCTGCCCCGCGCGCAGCGGCCGGCCCCCGGGCCGGGGCCTTAAGTCCCTGGGGCCTAGTCCTTCACCGGCGTGGCCTTGAGGGCCGCCTTCCCGTCCTTCACGTACACCTGGAAGCGCACCGTCCGGCAGGCGTACTTGGCCACCAGCTGGTCGCGGTTTTTGCGCAGCTTGGTGGCGAAGCGCTCGTAGGTGAGGCCGTCGGCAGACTCGCCGCAGCGTTCCCGCTGGGCGACGAATTCCAAGTACACCTCGTGGAAGTGCTCCTCGTCCGGAGGCGGCCGGGAACGGGGCACGGGCGTCGTCATGGGACGGGCCGCGGCCTGGAGGAGTTCCGCCGGAATGTCCGCCACGCGGGTGGTGTCCGGAATGGCGTTGGCCATGGGGCCCAAGGCGCCAAAGCCCGCCGGCGGCGCGTTGAAGTCCGGGAGTTCCGGAATGGGGTAGGCCGTCGTCGGCTGATGGTCATAGTCCAGAGGCGGAGGCGGGGGGGCGGCCCTGGGGGCCGGAGTGAAGCGGCCGCCAATGTGCGCGGCTGGCGTGCGACTCATGGCCGGTAGGCCCGGCGCCGCCCGCGGGGGCGGAGGCGGAGGCATGGCGTCCAGGAGGGCGGAGAGGTCCTCTGGGGGCGGCGCGACAGGCCGTGCGCTTTGCGGCGCCGAGGCCGGCTCCAACTCGTCGAGGACAGCGGCGCTGAGGGCGGCCGGTGGGGCGTCAAACTCCGAGGCGCTGGGCGTGGGCAGGTGCGAGGCCAGGGGCTCCGGCACCGCGCGCAGCGGCTCGGGCTCGGGCTCGGGCTCCGGCGCACGGACGAGACTTGGCCGCGGCAGCGGAGTGGCCCTCCTCGGCGGGGGCACCGTGTCCTCGTCCGCGCGCGGACGCGCCGAGGGCTGGGTGCGGGCCGCCCACACCGAGGCCAGGCCGAGGCCCAGAAGAAGAATGGCGATGCAGCTGAGCGCGAAGCGCTGCGCGTCGGCCAGCGCCGCCATGAAGGGCTCCACCGTGGCCAGCGCCAGTACCTCCACCGGCTGGCCGGGGAGGCTTCGACGCACGGCCATGCGCAGCGCTGCGTCCCCGTTGGGCGTAAACACCGGAAGCTTGAAGGGGCCCAGCGTGCCGGCCGCGCCGCGCAGGACGGCGGCACTCTTGCCCACCGGCGTCTCCCGCAGCGCCCCGGGAAGGAGCGCCTTGTCCTGGCCGCCCACCGCGCCCAGCTTTCCTCCGGTGACGAAGCCCACCGCGGAGAGCCCGAGCTCCACCGCCACCTGGTCCGCGGTGCCGTCCGGCAGCAACGGCCCGCCCACCATGAGGGTGCCCAAGGCCCGGGCGTCCTTGTCCGAGCCGGTGAGGGGCACCGAGAAGAAGAGGTAGTAGGTGCCGAAGGCGTCGCGCGTCTGGCCGTCGCTGCCGGCGCCCGCCAAAATGTCCACCTCCACCCCCTGGAGCGCGGCGCTGGCCTCCGAGGTGCCGCGCACGTAGCTGCCGCCGTTGTCCGTGCGCAGGCCGAGGACGAGGGTGCTGCGCAAGCCGGTGGACACCGCGTCCACGGCCACCCGGCGGACGGCCGCCATGCGCTCCTGGGCGAGCTCCCACTTCGACGCCCGCAGCGCCTCCAGGGTGCTCCACGTCGCCGGGGAAGCGCCGAGGCGCAAGGTGAGGGCCTGCAGCTCCGCGCGGCGCGCGGCCACGCGCACCGCGGCGGCGTCCACGGCCCGCCCAGCATAGGCCGTGGCCTGCTGCTCGGCCTGAGCGCTCAGGGAGGAAGCAGTGATGGAGAGCTCAGCGAGCCAGAGCACGAGCGCCGGCAGCGCGATGAGCAACGGCCAGAGGCGGGGCATCGCCTTCCTTTGTCGAGGCGGAAGAAATGCCTGGAGGTGACGCCAACGCTTATACGCGTGCCTCCCAACCTCCGACAAGCGTGTGTCGCCACGTTAGCGTGCGCGACGTCGCTGTAGCGCGCCCATTAAAGAAAAGCCGTCAGCCGTCCTCGGCCGGGACGTCCTTCAGGGCCACTTCTCCGGCGTGGTGGTGCCGCTTGTCCAAGAGACGCTTGGCGGCGCGCTCCAGCCGCTCGCAGGCGCCTGTCACCGCCTTGCGCACGTCGTCGGACACCTCCTCCACGTGCAAAGAGGGAAGCCCGGGCACGTGCAGCGTCAGCCGCGCCGCCAAGTCCACGCCGCCCTTGGTGACGTTGGTGTCGACGAGGTGCACGTCCACCGACACCGCCTGCGCTTGAAACAGCCGAAGCACCGCGCGCTCCACGTGGAGCTGGACAAACCCTCGCAACGCCTCGTCCACGGTGACGTGGACGCCTCGGACTCGCACCTCCATGGCAGGCTGGCCTCCTCTTCCCCTTGGTGACGGGCTCTCCCCCCGTCTCGCAACAAAACAGTATGCGCCGCCGCGCGCGGCGTGGGTGAGCCCCCCCCGGCACAGAAAGTCCCGAGGGTGAGGGGGCCCCCGTCCCCTCTTCCTCCAACGCTGCCCGGGGAAGCTGCTAGGGTTTGCACATGGCCGGGGACAACCGCCGTTTCGTCCGCATTGCGCAGGTGGAGGACCCACTCACGCTGGACGCGTACCGCCACGTGCTGGAGACGGCGGGCATTCCGGTGCTGTCCCTGGACGACGAGGGCATGGTGGGGGGCCTCACCGACGGCTTTGGCGGGCGGCTGTACGAGGTGCAGGTGCCCGAGGAGCTCGCCGCCAAAGCCAGTCAACTGCTTTCCGAGGAGCAGGCCCGGCTCGACGCCGGCGCCGAGGACGCCGGGAAGGCCGCCGAGCGCGAGGAAGCCGAGACGGAGCGGCACTAGCCGCTCGCCCGGCTGCCCCTCAGCGGCTCGCCCCCACGGGCGCGCGCGGGTCCCGCACCTCCCAGAGGCTGACGCCCACCACCTTCCAGCTGCCCTGGGACTGGCGCTGGAGGAAGTGGCCCAGCTCCTCGTCCACCACCGCCTTGGGCGCGACGCTCGTCGCATGCCGGAGGTAGGTTTTCCCGCCGCGCTGGACGACGAGCCCCAAGTGGCTCACCCGGGTAATGCGGCTCGGCCCGTCCTCCCGCACCACCAGAAGGACGGTGCCACTGGGAAAGGCCGCAGCGTGGGGGAGGACAGCGTCCAGTGGAAGCACTCCCAACGGGAAGCGGCCCGTGGCGTGGACGCTTTCCGGCAGCCCCAGCGCCTGGGCCGCGGGACTCTGCCAGGAGGCGCTTCCCAGGACTTTCTCCGCCCGTACCGCGTCCTTGCCGCCGAGGGCAAAGGTGACGTCCCGCACGTAGCCCGCTTCGGCATTGCCCGGGAGCCAGTCGGCCTCCATGAGGTGTTTGCGCGAGACGTAACTCGGCGTCCCACCCCGGTAGCGAATGCTGTCCAGCAGCGGAAGGAGCTCCTCTGGGCCTCGGGCGAGACTGAGGGCCATGGTTTCCTCGACGAAGGTGAGGCAGTCCACGCTGTCAAAGCGCAGCCGAGGGTCCGGGTCCACGCCCTCCCCCTCCCCGAGTGGCGAGAAGCCGTAGGGCGTCCCGAGAAAGCGCTCGCTGGACAAAAGGAGCCGCTCCTGGAGGGTGCGCCCTTGCTGCTCGCCCAGGGCCCCGGCACGGCCGGCCTCGTCCAAGGACTGCCAAGGCGAGGGGGCGAGGGCGAAGAGCGCCGCGGTGAGGAGGGACGGAAGCAAAAGAGAAGGCCCAAGGGGGGTGCCAACGGCAAAGCATGGGACGGCCCCGGTGAGGCTGTCCACTTCCCTCAGGGCCCCGCTAGGAGGGCGTGCGCGCGCCTTGCGCAACCGCCGGGCGTGCGAGCTCGGCCGCGCACGCCTGAAGGAGCTCCCACACCGCGTCCACGTCGCTGGGCCCAGTGTCCAGCGCGCCAATGGAGACGCGCACCAGCTGCACGCCCTTCACCACCGCCGGGGTGACGTAGGCGCGCCCGCTGGCATTGACGGCCCGGGCCAGGGCGAGGTTGTGGGCGTCCACCTCCTCGGCGGGGCGTCCCGGCAACAGGTGGCGCAAGCACACCGTCTGCAAGGGGACGGGGGCGCAGCGCTCCCAGCTGGGCGTGCTGTCCACGCGGGCGGCCAGCCCCTGCGCCAGGGCGAGGTCCCGTCGCACCGCGGCGCGGATGCCCTCCGCCCCCAGCGCGTGCAGGACAAACCACACTTTGAGGGCGCGAAAGCGCCGCCCGAGGGGAATTTGCCAGTCCCGGAAATTCTTCACCTCGGCGTCGGCCGCGGTGCGCAGGTAGCTGGGGTGCGTGGACATGACGCTGACGAGGTGGGGCACGTCGCGGACAAAATAGGCGGCGCAGTCCACGCCGACGCCCATCCACTTGTGGGGGTTGAAGACGACGGAGTCCGCCGCCTCGACGCCCTTCCACATCCAGCGCAGCTCGGGGCACACCATGGCCGTCCCGGCCATGGCCGCGTCGAGGTGCAGCCACAGCCCGTGGCGCGCCGCCACCAGGGCCACCCTGGAGACGGGGTCGAGCGCGGTGGTGCCGGTGGTGCCGGTGGTGGCCACCACCGCGCAGGGAGTCAGGCCGCCACCGACGTCCTTTTGGACGGCGGCCTCCAGGGCGTCGGCCAGGAGGGCATGGGCCGCGTCGGTGGGGAGGAAGCGGACGTAGTCCCGGCCAAAGCCAGCCAGAAGGGCCGCCTTCTCCACGGAGCTGTGGGCCATTTCCGAGGTGTAGACGACGAGGGGGGCGTGCCCTTCCTGGAGCCCGCCCCGCGTCTGGGCCAGGCCCGTGGTGCGCTCGCGCGCACACAACAGCGCCACCAGCGAGGCGGTGGAGGCGGTGTCGTGGATGACGCCGCTAAAGGACGGAGGCAGGCCCACCAGCTGGCGGAGCCACTCCATCATGACTTCTTCCACCTCGGTGGCCGCGGGGCTCGTCTCCCAACTCATGCCTTGCGCACCGAGGCCGGAGGAGACGAGGTCCGCCAGCACCGAGGCGAGGTGGGCCTTGCTGGGGAAGTAGGCGAAGAAGCGCGGGTGGTTCCAGTGGGTAATGCCGGGCAGCACCACCGAGTCCAAGAGGGGCAAGAGGGCGTCGAGGGCGCTTCCCACCTCGGGAGGAGACAGAGGCAGACGCGCCCGAATGCTGCCCGGGGCGGCGGTGGACTTCACGCTGTAGGACGGCATCTCCTCGCGGTAGCGCGCCACCCACTCCACCAGCGCATGGCCGAGCCGTCGGAATTCGTCGGGCGTCATGGAAGGAGGCCGACTCTGCCACGGCCCACGGGCGGTGGTGCGCCCCGGGGCTGAAGGGACGCTTTCTCCCTCCCCAAGCCTTCTAAAAAAAAGAAACCCCGTCCCCGGGGGGGGGCGCGCGCGCAGCCCTCCGCCAAGGGGCCCTCTCCCTCGGGGTGGGTTAGTCCGCTTGGCTTAACTCCACGTCCAGGTGGGTGAGGGCGCGCGCCAGGCACTCGTTGAAGGGCTCGTCCCCGGAGGCGAGTTGGAAAATGGGCGGGCCCAGCGTGGCCAGACGGCTCTCGCGGATTTGCTGACAGGAGCCAATGTTGGCCCGGTAGTTTTGCCGCGCACGGGCCACCGTCCCCTCAGGCGCGAGCGGCGGAGGGGTGGTGGTGGCGCACGCTGCCGCCGCGAGGAAGGCCGATGCGAGGAGGCGCGGGCCGGGTGGACGCCGCGCTGCGGCAGGCGCCCGTTTAAAACTTCTCTCCTTGGCCATGGGCGAGTCCTGGGTGCGGAGGGCCCGGGGGGGGCGAAGGCAATTCTAGGCGTGGCGCGGCGGGAAAGGCACACCCAGTGCTTGCGCCCGCAAGGGCGGTTACGGCCTGCACTAGGGTGGTACGCTTCGCGAGGTAGGGCGCTCACCCCAACCGGAGGTTGACTAAGGATGCCTCGTTACGAGGTGCACATTCCGGGGGCACAGCCAGGCAGCGGCACCGTCACCTTCCGCGTGGAGGCGCCCAACTGGATGCAGGCGCTGAAGACGGGCTTCTTCAAGCTGGGCGAGGCGGGGCTGGTGGTGCACAACGTCCTCGTCGACGTCGCCGAGGACGGCTCGCTGCACGTCACCGAGGGCGGCAGCGGCCGCGTCTTCCGCATCCGCGAGCTCACCGAGGAGGAGGCGGCCTCACAAAGCAACGTGAAGACGCCGGCCCCGGCGCCGTACGACTCGAGCAGCGCGCGCACCCAAGTCATGAGCCCGGCCACGCTGGCCGAATTGACGGGCTCCGAGCCGGCCCGCCCCTCGGCCGAGGCGTTCGAGCCGACGCTCATCGTCCCCAAACCCGTCCCGGCGCCGGACCGCCCGGTGAGCCGGAGCGGGCCTCGGCCGACGCCCCTCTCCACCCCGGCGGTGACGGCCCCCCTCCTTCAAGAGCTGACCGAGCCCACCCACCCGGTACGCGGGGCCATTGGACGGCCACGTCCTCTGCCGGCGCCACGGGAAATGGAGGACGTCCTGGCGGAAGTCTTCGACCGCGTGCAGGGCGTCTACCAATTTCGCGAGCCGGCCCCCGGCCTGTACTACCTGCTGGACTTGGCGCTCGAAAAAATACCGGCCGAGGCGGGCAGCGTCTTCTCCTCGGAGCTCATCACCGGCACCCTGCGCTTCGTCGCGGTGCGGGGCCCGAAGGCCAAGGAAATTCTCGAGACGCGCACCCTCATCCCCGCCGGCCAAGGCATCGCCGGCTTCTGCACCACCGAGGGCGTCAGCGTCGCGCTCTCGGACGTGCACCGGGACCCCCGCTGGTACTCGGCCATCGCCGACCGCCTGCAATACGAGACGCGAAGCCTCCTCTGCGCGCCCATGGTGAGCGCCGGACGGGCCTACGGCTGCATCGAGCTCATCAACCACAAGCCCGCCGACAACTTCACGGACCAGGAGGTGGGCCTCCTCTCGTACATTGCCCACCAGGGCGCGCTCTTCCTCCACGCCCTCGGCTAGCAGCGGCTCCAAAAGCGTCCACCCCTTGGGGCCGTGGGTGGCCCCCGGCGCACCGTTAGGGCTCCTCGGAGGGTGCTTCTGCCTCGGGCGGCGCCGAGGGCTTCATGACTTCCTCCAGAAGCACCGTGGCGTAGCTTCCTTTGGGAAGGCGGAAGTGCAGGACGACGTCCCGGCCCTCGGTGTGGACATGGAGGTTTGCCACCGGGACGGCGTAGGCCCGTCGGGCGCCTTCCGTCTCCCCCTTCCCGCTGCGGAAGGCCCCCTCCGGCAACTGCTCCGCGGCCAGGAGCTCCGCCTCCCGCTGTGCCACCTCGCCCGTGGGTAGCGGCTTCACCTTCCAGCCAAACACCGGGCCGGTGGGGGACACCTCGAGGCTGTCCACCCGCGGTTGCTCCACCGCCTCGTCCAGGCAGAGGAAGAGTCCGCCGCTGTCCGCACGCCGCAGCACGTCCCCACGCAGCGCCCGGCCGTAGAGGCCGGCCTGTAGTCTCGCGGCCAGGGCTCGGTTGAAGAGGAGGGACTGGTAGGCGGAGAGGTACAGGCGGCGCTGCATGCGGTCCACCCTCCCCGGAAGCCGCTGGCCCAACAGCAACGCCCGGCCGCGGGCGGCATTGTCCCCGGCCCGGCCGAAGCGCTGCGCGCCGAAGTAGTTGGGAAGCCCCCAGCGTTGAAGCCGCTGTAACACCGGCGCCGCGGCCTCGGGCGCCGTCGCCTCCCGAAGGCGGATGCGAAAGGCATTTCCGGCCAGCTGCCCGGTGCGCAGCTTGCGCTCGGTGGCTTGTGTCTCCAGCACCCGGACGCCCGGGAGGTGGAAGTCTCCCAGGCGGCCCCCTGGGGGGAGCGGCAGGGTGAAGGCCTGGCGCGTCACCGCCTGTCTGTCCTTGAGGCCGGCGTACCCCACCTCGCGCACGTCCACGCCCGCGGCCTGGGCCAGCGCCCGCGCCACCTCGTGCGTGTCCCGCGCCCGCTTCTCCACCCACAGCCAGAGGTGCGTCCCTTCGCCGGTGGGGGCAAACGCCGGCACCTCCTCCACCTCGAAGTCCTCCGGGACGTCCTTCAGCCGGCCCCCGGTGCCGGGCAACTCCTCGGTGAGGCGGGGCCAACGGCGCTCGTCCATGGGCAGCGAGAAGGCCCCTTTGGGGGTGCGCCTACTCCCCGAGCGCGGAGAGGAGCTCCTTCACCCTTCGCGCGAGCTCCTCGTCGGCGCCGGACTCGAGGAGCTCCCCGGCCTGGAAGAGGAGGAAAAACATGACTTCACTGAGGGCCTCGCGGAGGCTGGCCACCGGCTCGCTACCCAGTGTCCCCTTGGCGCGGGCGAACGCGGCCAGCAGCGCCCCCTCGGGCAGCGCCCCCTCCGGGGTGAATTGGAGCCCGCGCAGCACCGGGAGCGCGCTGAGGGCCTGGCCCGCGAGGGCGACGTTGGCCGCCTTGAGGAAGGGCCCCTCCAGGCCCTGGCGGCGCACCTCGGCCAGCACCTCGGAGAAAATGGCGTTGAAGGTGCGCACCACCCGCACCGCTGGCTCCGCCGCGGCCAGCGCGTCCGCCGCGGGCTCGGCGGCTGGGACTTCGGACACCGAGGCGTAGCCGCCCTCCAAGAGGCGGAAGAGGACTTTGGTGGCCTCAAACTCACTCAGCTTCGAGGCGCGCGCGAGCTCCAGCACCGTCCGCCGGCCGGTGGCCAGGCCCAACAGCCTGTCCTCGTCCGGGTGCAGCTTCCCGTCACTGGGCCGCTTCTTGGTGACGTACAGCCGCCCGTGGGGAATGCGCCCTCGGAAGTGGGCCAGCTCGTCTATTTTCCGGATGGCGTCCATGAGGAGGCTCTGGGTGGACAGCTGCACCGTGGCCTGCAGGCGCTCGTCCACGTCCTGGTCCGAGAGGACGAAGACGCCCTCCCGGGCCAGCACCATGGCGTGGAAAATGTCACTCACCTGGTGGCTGACGGCGGCCCACAGCTGGTGGGCCTGCAGCACGCCCTTCTCCACCAGCGCCCGGCCCACCTTGGAGGGCGGCACCTCCCGGAGCGCCTCCTCGACGCTGCGCCGGCTCGCCAGCCCGAGGCGCACCAGCACCTCGCTCAGCCTGTCCGCCGCGTCCTCGCTGGAGGCGCCCCGCACCTCGCCGTCCTTGAGGGCAACGCTGCGCTCGCCCTGCGCGGTGTGGACGCGCAGCACGCCGCTCCAGCGCGACTGGCTCAAAAAGGCGATGAGGTCGCTCACCGGAAAGCCCCCGGCGTCCCCCGCCAACACCACCCGGGGCACCGGGCCGCGCCCGCCCTGCAACGGCACCTTCAAGGCCAGGAGAATGTCCGGCGCGGTGGGGGACAGCAGGTACTGGCCCGCGCGCAAGGAAAGCTCGGTGTGCGCCTCGGCCGAGTCCGCTCTGAGGCCTCCCTTGGTGTCGATGGTGAAGCGAGCCGTCACCGGGCGTCGCCCGAGGCCCAGCTGCCCTTGTGGGACTGGTAGTCCCGCTCGTCCTCCAACGTCAGCTCGTACACCTCGGCGTTGGGGAGGAAGTCCAGCTTGCGCCCATTCATAAACACGGTGGGCGTCCCCGGCACGCCGGCGGTAACGCCGGACTCCCGGAAGCGCGCGAGCTCCTGGACATAGGCCCCGCTGGCCAGCACCTTGGCCCAGGCGTCGGCGGCGAGCCCGGCCTGCACCACAATGTCCTTGATGACGTCCGGCGACAGGCGCGTCTGGTTCTCGAAGAGGGCGTTGTGCACCGCCCAGAATTTGCCGTGGTCCCTGGCGAAGAGGGCGGCCTGGCCGGCGGTCGTGGCATTGGGGTGCTGCTGCAGCGGGAACGGCAGGTAGCACAGCCGCACCTGGCCCGGGCGGTCCTCGACGAATTTCTCGAGAATCGGCCGACTGACGCCGCAGATGGGGCACTCGAAGTCCGCGTACTCGGCCAGCGTCACCGGCGCATTCGCGTCCCCGAGGCACATTTTCTCGTCCACCGGAAGCTTGGCGCGGGCCTCCAGGAAGGAGTGGTTGTAGCGGGCCAAGGAGACGCCCAGCTCGGTCGCGGTGGCCCCGCGCGCGGCCAGGCTGGCGGCGAGCTGCACCTCGCGACGGGAGTGCAGGCAACTGGGGTGCGTCTGCACGCACGCGGCCAGGGTGTGCGGCGCGCCGCAGCCGCAGAATTCCTCGGTCATCGCCTCCAGCACCTCGTGCCGGGCGGACTCGGAGAGCGCCGAGAGGTCCAACTCCGGGGCCGCGGGGGGCGCCGCCGCCATGCTTGTCGTCCCAACCCAAAACAGCACCACTGCCGGCAGCGTGACGGTTCGCATGTGCAAGTCCCTGTACTTCTCGCCACCGCGCGTAGGCCTTGTCAAGCGGGCGAGGAGTGTGGAACGCCACGCCCTGGAGGCGAAGCGT
Organism: uncultured delta proteobacterium; assembly: GCA_963745475.1. Classification (GTDB taxonomy): domain Bacteria; phylum Myxococcota; class Myxococcia; order Myxococcales; family Myxococcaceae; genus JADGRA01. The sequence goes on along the minus strand of CAVUXN010000007.1, from coordinate 57,718 downwards.
CCCCTCAAGAAGGCTGGCGGCCCGAAGCCCCCAGGGCCGGCCCGCAAACCGAGGCCCATGCGAAAGACTGTCCTGCTTCTGCACACCGGCGGCACCCTGGGCATGGTCGGCGGCCGCCCGCAGGCGCTGCGCCCGGCTCCCTTCGCCGAGGCGCTGCGAGCCCGCGTGCCCGAGCTCACCGAGCTGGCCAACATCGAGCTCGAGCTCTTCAGCAACCTCGACTCGAGCGAGGTGCAGCCCGAGGCCTGGGTGCGCTTGGCCAAGCGTCTGCACCAGAGGCTCCCCGAGGTGGACGGGGCGGTGGTTACCCACGGGACGGACACCCTCTCCTACACCGCCAGCGCGCTCTCCTTTCTCTTGCCCGGGCTGCGCAAGGCGGTGGTGCTTACCGGCTCGCAGCGTCCCCTGCAGGAGGTGCGCAGCGACGCCCGCCTCAACCTCGTGGACGCGGTGACGTCCGCCCTCAAGGGGCCCAAGGAGGTGACGGTGTGCTTCGACAGCCACCTCTTCCGGGGAAACCGCACGGTGAAGGTGAAGGTGGCCGAGTATGACGCCTTCGCCAGCCCCAACTTCCCCGCCCTGGGCACCTTGGGCGTCCACACCGAGTTTCTTCCTGGCCTCAAGCCCAAAAGCCGCTCCCGCGTCCTCGGCGGGCTCGAGCCGCGGGTGTTTCTCCTCAAAGTCTTCCCCGGCCTCGACCCGGCGCTGCCCTTGGCCCTGCTTCCTCGGCTGCGGGGCCTGGTGGTGGAGGCCTACGGCTCAGGAAACGTCAGCGTCGACGCGCGCTCCGGGCGCTCCCTGTTGCCCGTGTTTCGCGCCGCTCGAGCACGGGGCATTCCGGTGCTGGTGGTGAGCCAGGCGTTGAGGAATGCCGTCGAGCTCGGACTGTACGAGGGCGGCGCCGCCATCGCCGCCGAGGGCGCCATTGACGGCGGAGACCTCACCGCCCCAGCGGCCGTCACCAAACTCATGTGCGGGCTGGCCCTGTACGCGGACCTCCGGAGGCTGCGGCGCTACCTCGAGACGTCCGTCGCCGGAGAGCGAAGCGCCTAACGCCAGTGGACATGGCCGCGCCGGCCCCTTGCGTTTGGAGCCCCTTTGCGGGCAAGAGTGCGTCCCCCCCGCTCCTTAAACAATTGTGGCGGGACACATTGACGCTTGAAGGACGCGCCCTTTGCTTCTTTGGGGGGCCCAGCCCTTCAAGGCCCCGTTGGGAGGAGGTGAGAGGCACCCGTGGCAGGAATCCGAGTGAAGGAAGGCGAGTCCATCGAGAGCGCGCTCAAGCGCTTCAAGAAGGCCACCGAGAAGGCCGGCATCCTCTCAGAAATTCGCAAGCGCGAGCACTACGAGAAGCCGTCTGTAAAGCGGAAGAAGAAGGCCCTGGCGGCCAAGAAGCGCGCGGTGAAGAAGCAGCGCAAGACGTATTAAGGAGGGGCTTCCCCTTCAAGCGGCGCCCTCCTGGAGACTCCTCCAAGGGGGCGCCGTCCTCCCTTTTCGGGAGGCCGAGCCCTTGAGTTTTTTTTGGAAATGAGGTCGCACCCGCCATGCCCAGTCTCAAGGAGCGCATCGACCAGGACCTCAAAGAGGCCATGCGCCAGAGGCAAGAGCTCACCACCAGCGTCCTGCGGATGCTGAAGAGCGCCGTCAAATACAAAGAGGTGGAGCCCGGCAGCAAGGCCCTCGACGACGGCGGCGTCCTTCAAGTCATCTCCACCCTCATCAAGCAGCGGCGCGACTCGGTGGAGCAATTTCGCGCCGGAAACCGCTCGGACCTCGCGGACAAGGAGGAAAAAGAAATTACCCTCCTCCAAGCGTACCTTCCGAAGCAGCTTTCTCCGGAGGAGCTCCTGGCCGAGGTGAAGGCCGCCGTCGCCGCCACCGGCGCCCGCGGGCCGAAGGACATGGGCGCGGTGATGAAGGCGCTCCTGCCCAAAGTGCAGGGCCGCGCCGAGGGGAAGGCCGTCTCCGACGCGGTGAAGGCACAGCTCGCCGCCCTCGGGCCGTAGCCCCGCAAGAAGCCCTGAGGCGCGCGGTCAGGCGGTTGCGCTAGCGTCCCCCGGGGCAAAGGGCGCCAGCTGACGGCGGCAGAAAAAAGGCAGGCGTTGAAGGCTCGTGCTGATTCCAGAGCACAAGATTGAGGAAGTGCTGGAGCGCGTGGACTTGGTCGCGCTCGTCTCTCGGCACGTCGAGCTCAAGAAGTCGGGGCGCAGCTTCAAAGGCCGCTGCCCGTTTCACGAGGAGAAGAGCGCCTCCTTCTACGTCACCCCAGAGTTGAAGCGCTTCAAGTGCTTCGGCTGCCAGGCCGGCGGAGACGCCATCGCCTTCCTCCAGCGCTACCTCGGCAAGTCCTTCGTCGACGCGGTGCGGGACCTCGCCCGCGAGGCGGGCGTCGACCTCTCCGGGGCCGAGGACCCGAGCGCGCGCGAGCGCCAGCAGCTGCGCGAGGTGACGGCGCTCGCCCAGGCAGCACTTCCAACGCCTGTTGTGGGACGAGGCCGAGGGACGCCTGGCGCGGGAGGCACTCGCGGCGCGCGGGGTGACGGAGGAGACGGCCCGGGCCTTCGGACTCGGCTGGGCCCCGGACGCCTGGACGCGCCTCTCCGACGAGCTCGTCCGGCGAGGCCTTCTGGAGTTTGGCCTCCAAGCGGGCCTCGTCCAGCGCCGGCCCAAAGCGGAGGGCACCTACGACGTCTTCCGCGGGCGACTCATGGTGCCCATCCGCGCGCCGGACGGACGGGCGCTGGCCTTCGGCGGACGCCTCCTCCTCGGCGAGCAGGGGCCGAAGTACTTAAACAGCCGCGAGTCGCGCCTCTACAACAAGAGCGAGACGCTGTACGCGCTGGACGTCGCCCAGCACGAGGTGCGCCGCCAGCACACCGCCGTCCTGGTGGAGGGCTACTTCGACGCCATGGCACTGCACCAGGCGGGGTTGAAGACGGCGGTGGCGCTGTGCTCGACGGCCCTCACGCCGGGCCACCTCGAGGTGCTGAAGCGCGCCGAGGCCCGGGAGCTCATCCTCCTCCTGGACGGCGACGTGGCCGGGCGGACGGCCGTGGAGCGCCTGGCGGGCCCGCTTCTCGCCGCCGGGGCCAGCACCAAGGTGGCCCTGCTGCCGGACGGTGAAGACCCGGACACCTTCGCCCGGAAGGCGGGGGCGGAGGGGCTAAGGGCCCTCCTCGCCGCGGCTCGGCCGCTCAGCGCCTACCTCTTGGACACCCTCCTTCCCGAGGGGCCGGCCGCCGGCTTCGAAAGCAAAATGGAGGCTCTGGAGCGCCTCAAGCCGGTGCTGGCCCACCTTCCGGTGGGGCTCGTCCGCTCGGCCTTCCTCGCCTCCATGGCCCGCGGCTTCGCCCTCCCCGCCTTCGAGCTCGAAGCCGCCCTGCGCAAAAAGGGCGACTCCGCCCGCGCGCCGGCCAAGCCCATTCCGGCTCCGCCCCAGCGTCCGGTGGACCCCCTGGAGGCGGCCCTGGTGGCCGCGGCCCTCCGGGACCCGGGCCTCCTCTTGAAGGACGGGGCCCGCGTCACCGACGAGCTCGTCCACCACCCGGGCCTCCGCAGCCTTCTCGGCCGCCTGCAGACGGGCCTTCCCCCGGAGGACGCCTTGGACGAGCTCCCCCCGAGGCTTCAGGACTTGGTGGCGGCGCAGGGGCGCACCCTCCCTTCGGAGGGGGCGGCCCTTCTGGAGACGTTTGGGCGGCTGTGCCAGCGCCTCCAGCTGCGGCGCATCGACGAGGCGCTCACCCACATCGCCAAGGTGACGGGGCAACTCAGCGGGGCCTACGAGTTGGACGAGGACACCCGTCGGCTGCAGGCGGAACGGGTGGAGCTCCTCGGGCTCCGCCGGCGCGTCCTCAGCCTGGGGAGGCCTTCGGCACCCGGTTTCGAGTCCGTTTGAAATCCGGGGGCCTGCGCGCTACATGCTCCTCTTCACCCTAGACGTCCCTTTCCTCCCAAGGCCCTCCCCGTATGCCTAAGCAGAAGTCCGCGCCCAAGCACGCCTCCAGCAAGGCGAAGCCCAAGGCCAAATCCGCCGCTCTTCGCGAGAAGGAGCTCAAGCGCAAGAAGCTGCTCCTCTTGGCCGCCAAGGCCAAGGCCGACCGCGCCCAGGGCACCAAGGGAAAGGGCCGCTTGCCCGAGGACGTCGACCCGGAGGAGCAGGCCGACGAGTTGGCCGCCTCCGTCGAGGTGGACCCCGACGCCGCCGAGGACGAGGTGGAGGAGGAGCCCATCGCCGACCGCAAGGAGGTGAAGGACCTCCTGGAGGTGGGCCGACAGAAGGGCTTCCTCACCTACGACGAGGTGAACGACGCGCTGCCGGCGGACATCGTCTCCTCCGACCAAATCGACGACGTGATGTCGATGTTCGGCGACAACGACATCGAGATTGTCGACGCCCAGAAGGCGGCCCAGGGCACCGAAACCAAGCCCACGGTCGCCGCCTCCGAGGAGCAGCAGGCCGGCCCCCGAGGAAGAGGAAGAGAAGGACGAGGACGACGAGCCGGGTGGCAAGTCCAACGACCCGGTGCGCCTCTACCTGCGCAAGATGGGCAGCGGTCTCGCTGCTCACCCGCGAGGGCGAGGTGGAGATCGCCAAGCGCATCGAGGAGGGCGAGAAGGAAGTCCTCCGCGCTCTGCTCGCCTGCCGGCTGGCGGTGGCGGAAATCCTCGAGATCGGCAACAAGCTGAAGGCGGGAAAGCTGCGCGTCCGCGAGGTGGTGAAGGACGCACCGGACGAGGGGGCCTCGGCCGAAGGCGAGACCGAGGCCGAGACCGAGGTCGGTGAGGTGGAGGGCTCCGCGGCGCAGCTGAACGCAGAGCGAGCTCAACCGCATCGAGCAAATCTGCAAGCAGATTGAGCGCATCCGGAAGTTCGCGGCCACCGTCGACGGCCTGGAAGAGGACGTCGCCAAGAAGAAGCTCTCCGAGGTGCGGAAGAAGGAAATCAAGCAGGAGATTCGCGACACCCGCATCAAGATGATGGAAATCCTGGAGGAGATGCGGCTCAACAAGAAGCAGATCGACCGCATCGTCTTCAACCTCCGGGCGCTCATCGAGCGGGTGGAGAAGGCCGAAGACGAGCTCCGGCAGATGGAGCGCTCGCACGGCATGGCCATGCGCGAGCTGCGGCCCCTCCTCAAGGAGTGCCGGGACAACGCCCCGAGTCAGAAGAAGCTGGCCCGACGCCTCAACGTCACCCACGACCAGCTCGAGGCGCTGGACCGCGACGTGCGCACGGCGGTGCGCAAAATCAAGCGGGTGGAAGAGGAGGCCAACCTCCCGGTGGAGCTGCTCCGCCGAAACTACGAGGCCATCCGCGTCGGCGAGCGCAAAGCGGAGCGCGCCAAGGCCGAGCTGGTGGAGGCCAACCTCCGCCTGGTGGTGTCCATTGCCAAGAAGTACACCAACCGCGGCCTCCAATTCCTGGACCTCATCCAGGAAGGCAACATCGGCCTCATGAAGGCCGTGGACAAATTCGAGTACAAGCGCGGCTACAAGTTCAGCACCTACGCCACCTGGTGGATTCGCCAGGCCATCACCCGCGCCATCGCCGACCAGGCCCGCACCATCCGCATCCCGGTGCACATGATTGAGACCATCAACAAGCTCATCCGCACCAGCCGCTACCTGGTGCAGGAGATTGGCCGGGAGCCGACGCCGGAAGAGATTGCCGAGAAGATGGAGCTCCCGCTGGACAAGGTGCGGAAGGTCCTCAAAATCGCCAAGGAGCCCATCTCGCTGGAGACGCCCATCGGCGAGGAAGAGGACAGCCACCTCGGCGACTTCATCGAGGACAAGAGCCTCGTCTCCCCGGCGGATGCAGTCATCAACATGAACCTCGCCGAGCAGACGCGGAAGGTGCTGGCCACCCTCACTCCGCGCGAGGAGAAGGTGCTCCGCATGCGCTTCGGCATCGGCGAGAAGTCCGACCACACCCTGGAAGAGGTGGGCCAGGACTTCGAAGTCACCCGCGAGCGCATCCGCCAAATTGAGGCCAAGGCGCTGCGCAAGCTGCGGCACCCCTCGCGGAGCAAGCGGTTGCGCTCCTTCGTCGAGGGTGGCTGACGGAGTCCCGTGCCCTTTCGTCCCTGAAGGCGCGGGTGGCCCGGGTGGTGCGGGCCATTCCCCGCGGGAACGTCCTCTCTTACTCCCGGGTGGCCGTCCTCGCGGGCCTGCCCGGCCGGGCCCGTCTCATGGGGACGCTGCTCCGCAACACCGACGCCAAGCTTCCCTGGTGGCGGGTGGTGCGGGCGGACCGGACGTTGGCTGAGCCGGTGGCCGCACGGCAGAAGCGGCGCCTGTTGGCCGAGGGCGTCCAGGTGCGCGGGACGCGCGTCGGCCGGGCTCACGTCCTTCCCATTGGGGACAGCCGGCTCCTGAAGGCACTCGGGCGTCTCCGCTAAAGCGCGGGAAAGCGCCGCTTGCCGCGCCGCGCTTGGCTCGCCGAAGGGTGCTTCACCGCCATGCGTCAGGGAGAATGCGTTACCGCCAGCTTCATCGAGACGGGCTCCCCATGGAGGAGCACGAGGTGATGACAGTGCCGTAACAGCCGCTGGATGTCGGCCAGTCGACTTCCTTTCACCCGGATGATGCCGAGGTAGGCCGACGCCTCCGGAGACATTTCAGGCATGGACATCGAGCCGATGGAGGCCAGGTCCTCCCAGTCGCTCGGCCAGACGCACGTCGTGTGTCCCTTGGTTTTGGTAACCGCAATGTGGGCGTAGTCCGCCTTTTGGGCGATGAAGGTGACGGAGATGGGTCCACTCGTCTCGCCACACCCCGCCGGGGTGTCGACGGTGCCTGTCGCCACCACCCGCAGCGTGCCGCCCTCCACTGTCGCCGTCGCGAAGTCGTAATTCAGGGCGGCGGCCGCGCACTCCTTGAGGCGGATGGGCGGGCAGACGAGGTGGCCCTGCCAGGCGGCCGCATCGCCTGTGCCCGTGGCAGTCAGCGTCCCGCCTCGCTCGGGGCAAAAGTCAGACACCTCGGCGGAGTCACCCTCCACCGCAACTGCGACTTCTCCGACGTAGCTGCCCGAGACGTTGCCTCGAAATGAAAAGGTGCCCTCCCAGATGCCGGCCAGGGACTTCAACGGGCGTGCGGCACCCGGCGAGGGTGCCGCGGCCCGCGCCGTGGGGAGCGCGTTGGGGGGCACGGCCGCAGGTGGAGCAGGCGCCAGCGCTCCCGGGACACTCGGCGGCGGGGCGGATCCCAAGTCGGCCGGTGCCTCCGCAAGGACTGGCCCTTCGGTGGGCCTGGCTTCAGGGTTGGAAGGCGGCTCCAACCGCTGCTCGAGTGCCAACTCCAGCGCCTTGTCTCGTCCAATGTGGCTGATGACCAGGCCGTAGGGGACCGCCGTTCCCCCCGCTTTTCGTTTGGCGTGTCCTCTTCAAACTCCGCCGGAGGGACGTCGTAAGGATTGTACATCTCGCGCGACGCAGCGACTGGGTTCGGAGCCCCTGGACCCGGGGAGTGGCCCGAGAGGCGAGGCTCTGTCCAGACGACGGTACGCGTTGCCAAGACACGTTCTATCCGCACGCTGCAGTAGGCCGCGTCCACGCGTTGGCCGTAGACGCGGTAGGTGATGGCGGAAGCCTCTCCGCCGCTACGCCACTCCGTGACCAGCGTGTTGCCGGACCGCTGGACCTTCCAGCCATTGTTGACGAGCAGCGTCGTCGTCTCCATGAGGACATCGTCCAAGGGCCTCGCATAGACGTGGCTCGGGATGGCCTCGGGCGTTGCTGTCGGCGCCGGCGGTGTCGTGGCGCAACCGGCCAGGAGGACGAGAGTCGGCAGAAGCGCAAGGGCCGGGAGCGACCGCCTGGCTCCCCGGCTCGAACCACACCGACACCGTCGACTGGGTCGCTCCATCGCAACCTCGACCGGACAGCCAAACACTCTGAAAACGTACCGCTGGCACCTCACGCAACACAATTTCCGCCCTGTCGGAGGGGGGCTGCCCTCGCCTTGGCGCCCGCCGCCGGACAGGAAGGAAGACGCGTTTTCTTGTGCGATGAGGGTTCACCTTGTGCTTCCCTCAACGCTTGAGGCGCAAGTCGGAGGGGCGGCACATGGGCAAGGGCTTCCGCGACTACATCCAGCCGTACCGCGTCACCCACGGAAAGAGTTTCCGGCTGAAGGACGTCAACCCAGGAGATACGGGCGGCCTGGAGCAGGACAAGAAGAAAGCCAAGGCCCTGCTCCAAGAGGAGCTCGAGCTGCTCAACCAGCTTCAGGAAAAACTGTACGCCCAAGACAACTGGGCGCTGCTCATTGTCCTTCAAGCCATGGACGCCGCCGGCAAGGACGCCACCATCAAGCACGTCATGTCCGGCATCAACCCGCAGGGCTGCCAGGTGATGAGCTTCAAGACGCCGTCGGCCGAGGAGCTCGACCACGACTACTTGTGGCGCGCGGCCAAGGCCCTGCCGGAGCGGGGCCGCATTGGGATTTTCAACCGCTCCTACTACGAGGAGGTGCTGGTGGTGCGCGTGCACCCGGAGCTCTTGGCCAAACAGAAGCTCCCGGCCCGGCTCTTGGGTAAGGAGCTCTGGAACGAGCGCTATGAGGACATGCGCTCCTTCGAGCGCTACCTCAGCCGCAACGGGACGGCGGTGCGGAAATTCTTTCTCCACGTCTCCCACGACGAGCAGCGCAAGCGTCTCTTGTCGCGCCTCGAGGACCCCAGCAAGACGTGGAAATTCTCCGCGGCCGACACGGTGGAGCGAAGCTTCTGGCAGTCGTACATGGAGGCCTACGAGGAGGCCATCCGCGGTACGGCCAGCGAGGAGGCCCCGTGGTACGTCGTCCCGGCGGACCACAAGTGGTTTACCCGGCTGGTGGTGGCGGCGGTGATGGTGGAAGCGCTGGAGGACATGAAGCTCAGCTTCCCCACCGTCAGTAGGACGCAGCGCCGCGAGCTGGAGACGCTGCGGCTGGCGCTGGAGACGGAAGGCAAAGAGAAAAAAGACCGCTGAGGTGCCAGCAGCCCCGAGAGCGGCCGGCGGGGCTCGTGCCTTTTTTCTTCCGAAGCGCCTTTAGAATTCGAGGCGCAGCGTCGCCCGGCCGCCGATGAGCCGGTCTTTGGCGCCGGTGGCGGTGTACGTCCCCGTGGGGTCCGCGTTGAAGGAGTAGCTCGTGCTCGAGTACTCGCCCAGAAGCCTGAGGCTGAGCGGGCCGACAATGTAGAAGCCGACGCCCGCCTCAAACTCCAGCGCCCCGGCGCTTCCCGAGGGGAAGTAGGTGGGGTTGCTGTTGCCGATGAGCTGCTGCTTCTGGAACCAGAAGACGTAGTCCCCGCCGAGGAGAATGAGGAACCAGCTGCCGATGGGGATTTCGAGCTTCAACCCCACTGACAGTCCGAGCAGGCTCTGCAGCGGCAGGCCGGGAAATTCCGTCGCCGCGTTGTCCACGCTGAAGTGGTAGGTGCGGAAGGCCACCGGGATGACAATCGCGAAGTCCGAGTACTTCACCGGACGGATGCGGGCCTCGAGCCCGGCGGAGAGCATGCTGAAGCTGCTCGACTCCTCGACGCCGGTGGTGGGCTGCTGGCTCTTGAGGCCCAAGGAGAATTGGTACTGGCCGAAAATGCCCAAGCCGGCGAGGAAGCTCCCCGTCTTGGCGAAGGGGAAAAACTCCGCCCCCACCAGCAGCATCCCGATGACGTTGGCGTTGTAGGTGAGAAGCCCGGGCGTCCCGTCCGGGGTGTAGCTCAGCGCCCGGTTGAGGAAGGCGCCACCGACGTCGACTGTCAACATGGGCTGCCCGCGCGTGCCGCCCACGTTGCTGGACGGCGTCGCGTCGACGGTGACCGGCGTATCCGCCAGCGTCTTCTCGCCCGGGACGGGTGCGCCCGGCGGCGGGAGGATGGGCGTCACCGTCTCCGTCGGCGCTGTGGCCGTCGCCATGGGCGAGGCGGGGTTGTTGGTGGCCACCGGCGCTGGCGGGGTGCGGGGCTGCTCCGCGGCGGCGATGGCGGCCACCCCGGAGACGTCCTCGGCGAAGCCCAGCACCGGACCCGTCTCGTGCACCACCTGGGTGACGGCGAGGCTGCTCAGGTTGCGGTGAGAGGTGAGCGGGAAGCTCCAGGCCTTCGTCGGCTTCGAGGAGCCGACCAGGAGCGCTACCCCGGCGGTGTAGCCCTTCTTCGTCTTGGCGATGCTGGTGGTGAAGATGGCCACCACCTTTTCCTTCTTGGCCTTCTTCCAGTCCGGCTTCTGTTTCGTCGAAACCTTGGAGTAGGGGACGCAGGTGTACACCTTGCAGAGCTCGCCGTTGAGCTGGCTCCCCACGGCGTTGTTCTTGTCCCCGTGGACGGGCGCCAGGGAGATTCTTGGACCCGTCCCCGCACCTTGCGCCAACGCCACGGTGGCAACGCCAACCGTCGCCAGGACTGCCCAACGCACCGAGACTCGCATCAGCCTGCCCCTTAAGTTTCGTGAAAGGAGGCGCACCTGCCTGGGAGACCCCTGGGGCGCGGCCTTCCTACTTTTTTGAGGAAATCAGACCCTGCCCGCGCGGGTGGGGCAAGCAATCTTCCGCCCGCCAAGGTGCCCCGCGGTGTACAAGTGTGGGCAGTCCGACGCTAAAACAGCAGGGCCCTTAGCTCAGCGGTCAGAGCTGTCGGCTCATAACCGATTGGTCCCTGGTTCGAATCCAGGAGGGCCCACTTCGACTGGCACGAGGCGCCCACCCTGTAGCGCGACGGTGGGGCAGAAGGGCTCGCCGCCCTCCTGGAAGGCAGGCCACGCCGTCCCCCGCACCGGCGCCAGCACCCGCCGTCGCACCGAGGCGACGAAGCGCGGAGGTGTCGAGGGCTGTGGCGAGGCGAGGAGGCCCCACACCGCGGCGTCGGGCTGGAGAAGGCGGTGGGCGAAGGCGAAAAACCACGCCGAGTGGCGGCAGCTCCCCAGGGCCGCGAACCACATTTGCCAGTCCAGGCGCGGCATGTGCGGCGCCACAAAGCTTGCGCCCGCGTCATCCGGCTTGTCGCGAAAGCGCAGCGGTGTCCATCGCTCCCCGTCATCGCTCACCTCCACGCGGATTTCCTCGCGCTCCGTCGTCATCACCGCGAAGAGGCCGTAGCGGTTGATGCTGTCCAAGGGCGCGAGCGCGGCCAGCACCGGCGCCAGGGGCTCGGGCCCCCCCAAGCCCTGGACGAAGGCGGAGAGGCCGAGCACCGCCAGCGCGCCCGCGCCCAGGCGCAACGGCCAGCCAGCGGGCTGCGCCGCGAGCGGCGGCCGGCCAGAAAGCACCCAGCGTCCGAGGCGCCCCAAGTCCACGTCATCCAGCATGGCCAGCACCAGGACGAGGGAAAGCAGGTTGAAGAAGCCGTAGTTGCCGGTGAGGGCGATGACGAGTTGCAAGAGCGTCAGCAACAACGCGCCCGCCCGGCGCACCGCCCGGGGCCCGAAAACGCACAGCGGGGCCAGGAGCTCCACCGCCAGCGTCGCGGCGCAGCAAACGTCCAAGAGCCGGGGCGGCCACTCGGCCACCCAAATGCCCAACGGCGTCGGGAGCGGCTGCGTCCAGAAGTGGTAGCGCAGCGCACTCAAGTTTCGCCAGGTGACGTCCCCACTCAGCAGCTTCACCGCGCCACTGGCCACCATGAGACGAAGCAAGAGAAGCCGCAGCAAAAGCCAGGCGGGCCACGGTGGCGAAACCGTCCACTGCGGCCGGAGCCCGGGCGGTGCCACAAGCATTGCCAGAAGCCCCGCCTCATTGAGAAGCGCGTCCCACTGGAAGTGCCAGAAGACGCTGCCTGCCGAGGCGAGCGAGACGTGAAGCACCCAAGCCACAAGGAGTGCCCACCGAGGAAGAAAGCCGCCAACGGCCACCGCGCCGGCCAGCGCGCCCAAGAGGCACAGGCCCAAAAGCGTGGCGTCGCTTGCGTCGAGCCACAGCACCGAGGGAACGGCCCAGCCCGCACGCCACGGGCCCCAGGCGCCGCTGAGCGCGCGCAAGGAGGACTGCACCGGGGCAATGCCCGAGGGGCCGAGGAGCCCGCGGACTTGAGGCAGGGCCGAGAGAAAGGCGACGGTGAAGCACAGGCCCACCCCCGAGACGAGGAGGCGTCGCGGGGCAGCGCGCGTCGTCACCGCGCGCCTTCTGTCCACGTCACCCCATGCGTCAGGCCCGCGCCTGTGCGTTTAGGAAGAGCGCCGCAAAGAGGCCAGCCAGGTACACGAGGGAGAAGAAGAAGCTTCGCCGCGCCCAGCCCGCCCCGAGCCGGTGCAGGACGCCGTAAGCCTGCACCCCGAGAAAGGCCAGCCCCAGGACGGAGGCCACCACCAGGTAAAACCGGCCGGCCAGGTGCAACGGGACGAGGGCCAGCGTCACCGGCACGAGGAGGGCGGTGGTGGCCAGCATCCAGAGCCGCGCCGTGGCGTCGCCGAGGCGCAAGGGCACCGTCTGCAGCCCTGCAGCCTGGTACTCCGCCTTCCGGAAGAGGGCGATGGCCAAAAAATGCGGCAGCTGCCAGAGGAAGAGGACGGAGAAGAGAGCGAGCCCTTGCACGTCCAGCCGCCCGGTGACGGCCGTCCAGCCCATGAGGGGCGGAAGGGCGCCGGGCACGGCGCCGACGAGCATCGCCGCGTCCGTGTGCGCTTTAAGCGGGGTGTAGACGAAGACGTAGGTGAGGAGGGCCAACAGGCCAAGCCCGGCGGTGAGGAGGTTGCTGCCGAGGGCCAGCACTGGCAGCGAGACACAGGCCAGCGCCAGGGCGAAGCGCAGCGCCAACGCGGGCTCCATGCGGCCCGCAGGCAAGGGGCGGTTTCGCGTCCGGGCCATGGCCCTGTCCACGTCCCGCTCCACGTAGCAGTTGAGGGCATTGGCGGCGCCCACCGTCCCGGCCGTGCCCAGCAGCGTCAGGAGCCAGTGCAGGGGCGTCAGTCCGCCGGGCGCGAGCCACACCCCGCCCGCACAGGTGCACAACACGAGGCTCGAGAGGCGTGGCTTGGTGAGCGACAGCAAGTCGCTGGCCGAGACAGGGCGATTCACCACCTGGGCATTCACTGGGAGAAGGCCTCGTCGCGGTAGGGCGACGGCGGCGGGTGCGGCCCGCGTCCCCTGCAGTGGTGTACGGCACCCATGGGCCTTCCTTCAAGCACGGAAAAGACACCGCCCTCAGTGCGGCCCATACACCCCGGGGACATGGGCCACCGTCCCCTCCTTCACCGCCACTGGAAGCGTCTGGGTGCCCAGGGACTCGTGCCACAGCTCGAGCTCCCAGTCCCCAGGGGGCACGCCGTCCAGGTGGAAGCGCCCCTCCTTGTCCGTGAGGGTGAAGTAGGGGCTCTCGCCGTAGACGACGTAGGCCACCATCCAGCGGTGGACGTCGCACTTGAGGCGCACCGGGCCAGGCGCGGTCGGGGAAGGTTTGGTGACGGCCGGCGAGCCCGGCGGCTGGGCCACGTTAAAGAGGCCCTTCGTCCCGGCGTAGGCGTGGACGTTGTGCAGCGTGGCGTCCTGGTTGACGACTTCCAAGGGTTGGCCCAGCACCGCGCCTTGCACCCGAGGGCGGTAGGCGCAAAGCCGCTGCTCCACGTGCACCGGGGCGGTGGGGGGACTCTCCAGACGAGGGCCCTTTACCCGCACCAGGACGTTGGCCAGCCCCCGGCCGTCCTTTCCCCCCAGCAGCACCGTCTCGTCCACGAGGTGCATCTTGGCGCAGGCCGGGTCACTCGAGGTGTCCAGTACACTCGGCGCGGGAGGCTTGGGGCCAGCCAGCGTCACCCGGCCCTCCACCGTGCCACCCGCCCGGGCAGCCAACGGCCACAGCACCAGGGCCACCCCCCAAAGCCGCTTCATTGCGAGAGGCGCTGCGCCTCCGCAGCGTGCTCGCCGCGGGGGTCGAGGCGCAGGTAGGCGAGTGCGCTCGCTCGGGCGCGGTCCTTGGCCCGTTTGTCCTGGGCGAGGAAGTGCGCGTAGAAGAAGTAGGCGTCGGCATAGTCCGCGTCGGAGTTGAGGGCCTTCTGGTAGGCGTCATCGGCCCGAGCGCGGTCCCCCATGGCCTCGTACGTCCGGCCGAGTTCGGTGAAGGTTTCCGCAATTCGGCGCGACTGCCCGAGGTACTCCTGGCTGGCGCGGGTGAGCTCCTTCTCCGAGTTTTTGAGGTCGCCCTGCTCTCGGTAAGCCAGCCCGAGTTGCAGCCGGGCGTCGGGGTTGCGCACCTTGGGGTCCGCCAGGGCCTTGTTGAATTGGGCAATGGCGTCGTCGAGACGTCCCTGCCGGCGGTAGGCCTGCCCCAGAAGCACCATCAGCTTCGGGCTGTCAGGCAGGGTGCGGATGGCCGTCGTCAGAGCGTCCTGGGCCTCCCGGGCTCCGTCCGGCTTGAGCATCAGCGCACGCGCCAAGTCCACGTAAAATTGCGAGCGGGTGGGGTCCATCTTCACCGCCTCGCGCATCTCCTGAATGCCGGCGTCGAGTTGTCCCTCGGCCACCAACACCTTGCCCTTGAGGAGCCGGAGCTCGGGGTTGTTGCGGTCGAGACTAAAGGCCTCCTGCTCCTCCTTGGCGGCCAGAGCCATGGCCTCCGAGTGGTCGAGCGGCACGTTGGTGCGCTCGGCCAACGCCTTCTGCTCGTCGGGCTTCATGGAGGCGAAGGCCGCCTGGACGCGGGCAATGAGGAGCGCCCGGGCCATGTGGGCTGTGGCCAGCTGCCGCGGGGACGGCGGGGGCTCGCCCTCCAGAAGTTTCTTCAAATTGACGGCAGCCGCAGGGAAGCGCGCGGGATTGTCCTGGTCCAAAAGAAGCAGGCTCAGGCCCAGGAGCGAGGCGGAGTGGTCCTTCTCGTAGCGGAGGGCGAAGCCGAAATCCTGCTCGGCCACCCGGGAGTCGCCGCGTCGCCGGTTGAGGGCCCCCAGCGCGGCGTAAATGCGCGGGTCGCTCGGGGCCAGGGCTTGCGCCTTCTCCAGGCTCTCCTTCGCCCGCTCCAAGTCCCCGGCATTCATCTGCACCAACCCCAAGGTGAGGTACAGAAGCGACGAGGCGTGTCCCTCCTCATCGAAGGACTTCACCTCGCGCGTCAGCTCGCCAAGCGCCCGCGTCCCCTGCCCCGAGTACTGCTGCAACAGGGCGTCCGCTGCGTAGAGGTGGCTGTCCACCTCGCCGCTGGCCTTCGCGGCCTGGAGGTGCTCCTCGGCGAAACGGCGCGCGTCGTCTCCGTCGCCGTGCTCGCCCCAGCGAATGGCGTAGGCGTAGGCCAGGTAGGCATGCGGGGTGACGGCCTTGGGCTGTACCTCCAGGGCCTGCTCGGCGGCCGTGCACGCCAGCTTGTAGGAGGAAAAGGAGTCGTGCTTCAGCTGCTCGCTCGCCTCCTTGAGGTTGCGGCTGTAAATGTTGGCCCGTCGCGCCGTCCACTGGCCCCAGACGTAAAAGCCAGTGACGGTGAGGATGGCCAGCACCGCGGCCACGACGAAGGCCCGGGCCGCTCCGGAGCTGGCGCGGGCATGCCGGCGCAGGCGCTCCTCTTCCTCTTCCGCGGCACGCAGCGACGTCCTGGAGACGGTGGCCGCCGGCGCTCCGTTGACGGGCGCGCGCGCCACCGGCACTTCTCCGCTCCGGCCGGAAGCCGTCTGGGTGCGCGGTGGGGGCGGAGGCGGCTCGGGCGGCGGCGCCGGGCGGGGCAACTCGACTTTCCATTGGGCCAACACGGCCTGCGTCTCGGGGTCCGCGGGAGCGGCCTCGTACGCCTTGAGGAGGTTGGGCCGGCCGGCGGCGACGTCCCCGGCCTTCATCTGCAACGCGCCGAGCTGGCGGAGAATGCTCCGGTCCTCTGGCGCCACCTGCAACGCCGCCTGCAGCTCCTCAATGGCCTTCTTGTCCTTGCCCTGGTCGGCGTAGACGCGGGCCAAGAGAACGCGGGGGTCCGGGCGGTTGGGGTGCGCTTTCACGCCCTTCTTGCAGACGACCATCGCCTCCATGAAGCGACCCATGCCGAGGTACGCCTCGGCCAGCGGCCGGTAGGCGTCGGAGCTCGGGTCCGAGGCGAAAGCATGCTCGAGCTTCGCGAGCTCTTGCGGGCTCGGCGTCTTCGCTGGGGAGGGCGTCATGCTCAGGGTCGGGCTGGGCAATCTAGAGGGAAACCGCTACCTCTGGAAGCAACACTCTCCTTGGTGCGAGGTGCACCCACGCGGCTGCCGCGCCCCAGCCCCTTCCGTTGACAGCTCTCTAGGTGCAGAAGTAGACGCTGGTGCCCGTTCGGGGTCCCTCGGGGGTGTAGCTCAGTTGGGAGAGCGTCGCGTTCGCAATGCGAAGGTCGTCGGTTCGATCCCGTCCACCTCCACTTTCGTCAGCCGTTCCGGGGTTCAGGTCCGCGCGGGCCTGAACCCCGTGCGCGCCGCGCTCGAAGGGTGAAAAGCCTTCCTGCCCAGGTGCTGTCCGTGGACGCGAGCTCGAGCGTCGGTGCGCTCCGCTTCGCCGACGGAACGCTGGCCTCCTTTCCCTTGGGCGCCGCCACTGGCTTCGTCCCAGTGGCGGGACTCTCCGTCGTCGCGCAGCTGGGTGCGGACGGCCTCGTCTCGAGGGTGCACCTCCCGTCTCACCCCATCAAGCCCGACCCGCTCCCGGCCTCGGACGTCTCCTGGCTAAGCGTCCTGCGCGATTTGCCGCTTCCAGAAGAGCCGGAGAAGTTGCAGGCCTTCCTCCAGGCCGCGCGCCTTCCCTGTCCGCGCCTGGCCGTCTTTCCGCCAGACGGGACCGGCCGTCGCCGGCGGGAGCTTGTCTGGCCACACGCGCACATGCTGCTCACCGAGACGGTGCGCCCCTTCGGACTTGAAACCGTGGACCGACGCGCGCTGTCCGCAGGCTTCACCGCCGGGAGCCACGTCGTCACACTGCTGCCCGCCCCAGTGGACCCGGCCGAGGAGCGTCGACTCCTCGGTCCGAGCTTTCCTGACCCTTGGGGCCCCGAGGGCACGCTCCGCCATGCCTCTCGCCTTGTACGTGCGCTCCTCCTCGAGGGCGGCCGGGGGCTGGTGCTCCACCGCGCCGGGCACCTGGCCCTGGAGCGCGAGGATGCGCTCCGTCGCCTCGGCGACCTCGAGGACACGGCCGTCCGTCCCTTCGGCGCCTGGGTGGACTGGGCCCTCACCGAGGACAGGCGCGCCTACCGCACCCTCGGCATGGCCACCCTCGGCGGCGAGGACGTGGAAATTGCACTCACCAACCCGGATGCCGAAGTGGAGGTGGACAGCGCAGAGTCAGCCCTCCTCTTCGCCTGCATGCTGCAGGTACGGGAGAACCGCTTCCTTGCCGACGGCGAACTCTTCCACGTGCCGAAAGACGTCCGAGTCGGGGCCCGCGGGGCGAGCGCCACCTCCAGAACCGGCTACCGGTACTTCGCCCACCGCGGACACGCCCGCGTGCAGCTTGTCCGCGGCTGACGGCGGGAAACCCCGTCTCAGCGAGCGCCGGCCGCCGGCGCTCCCCAGTGCTGGCTCTAGAACTGGTGGGCCTCGGTGGAGTCGTTGAGCGCCAAGGTGGAGGCCGCGCCGCCGGAGATGACTTGGGCCACGTCGTCGAAGTAGCCGGTGCCGACTTCCCTCTGATGGCGCGTGGCGGTGTACCCGTCCGCCTCGGCCGCGAATTCGGCGGTCTGCAGCCTGGAATAGGCCGACATCCCCTCGGTGCGGTAGCTGTGGGCCAGCTCAAACATGGTGTGGTTGAGGGCATGGAAGCCCGCCAGCGTCACGAATTGGAATTTGTACCCCATGGCCCCGAGCTCCCGCTGAAAACGAGCGATGGTGGCGTCGTCGAGGTGCTTCTTCCAGTTGAAGGAAGGCGAGCAGTTGTAGGCGAGCAGCTTGTCCGGGAATTTGGCGCGGATGGCCTCGGCGAAGACCCGGGCCTCTGCCAAGTCCGGCGTTGACGTCTCGCACCACACCAGGTCCGCGTAGGGCGCGTAGGCCAGGCCCCGGGCGATGGCGCATTCGAGCCCACCGCGCATGTGGAAGAAGCCCTCGGCGGTGCGGTCGCCGGGGAGGATGAAGTCCCGGTCGCGCGGGTCCACGTCGGAGAGCAGCAGCTTGGCGCTGTCGGCGTCGGTGCGTGCCACCAGCAGCGTGGGAACGCCGCACACGTCGGCTGCCAGCCGCGCCGCCACCAGCGTCCGGATGAATTGACTCGTCGGGACGAGCACCTTGCCACCCATGTGGCCGCACTTCTTCTCCGAAGCGAGCTGGTCCTCGAAGTGAACCGCGGCGGCGCCCGCGTCAATCATCGACTTCATGAGCTCGAAGGCATTGAGCGGGCCCCCGAAGCCGGCCTCGGCGTCGGCGACAATGGGCGCGAGCCAGTAGCGCTCGGTCTTGCCTTCAGCATGCTCAATCTGGTCCGCCCGACGCAGCGACTGGTTGATTTTTCGCACCACCTGGGGAACGGAGTCCACCGGGTACAGACTCTGGTCGGGGTACATCTGCCCCGCGGTGTTGGCATCAGCCGCCACTTGCCAGCCAGAGAGGTAGATGGCCTTCAGCCCCGCCCGGACCATCTGCACCGCTTGGTTGCCGGTGAGCGCACCCAACGCCGGCACATAGTCGTCGGTGTTTAAGAGCTCCCAGAGGCGCCGGGCCCCGAGTTCAGCCAGCGTGTGCTCGACCCGCACCGTCCCCCGCAGCCGCTCGACGTCGGCGACCTTGTACGGGCGAACCACGCCTGCGAAACGGCGAGCGTGAAGCGCTGTCACGGCGTCACTCTTTGAAGAGCCCTGCGGGCTCGATGCTCCGGAACCTTCCTTCATCACCATCGCGATGGACATGGCCGGCGTTCGCTCCTTCCTGCGGGGGAGAGGCGTGGACGTTCTCGCGCCTGTCAATCAGTACATGCAATGACGAGGTGCGATGTAAATGCTGCCATGACACTCGTCCGGACTGCAACACCTCTACAACTTGGAGGCGAAGAAAGTCCTAAGTCTCCAAATTTACAAGATGCAAAAGAGTCGTAGGTAGTTCTGTAAACGACTCTCGAGGAGGCTTTCAACGGCTGGTAAACGTAGCTACGCCTAAGCCTAAGAGACTTGAAGGAAGTGCCTCGAGGCCCACGCCTCCCGGTGGGGGCTTGGGGGCCTAGCCGGGGTTAGTGGGCGCCGCTTCGGGGGCTGGAGAAGGCTCCGCCCTCCGTTTCGGCGTCGCGGCGCCGCGGCACGGCCGGCACCAGGGCTGGTTCCGAATGGCGCCGTCAGGCATGCGGCGGAGCCCAAACTGCGCGAGCGGCCGAATCTGGTGGCACTTGAGGCACATCAGCGTAATCAGCACTTCGTTGCCCTCGCCGTCGAAGATGGCGGTGGCCCGGCGACGGCGCGGCTTGGCCTCCGGGGGCGTAAGAGAGGGCGGCTTACGCGACCCCGGAAGCATCGCCGGCGTGACTTTGTAGAGCATGTCAGCCGAGGAGATGAGCAGGCTGATCTGACAAGGCGCCGTCGGATGCCAGAAGCGCTCTCTCAGGGCGCGCAGTGCGCAGCTTTCCCATGCAGCAATTCGGTCCGTCCCGCCACGGGGGCCGTCAAAGGGTGTCCCGTCTTCCCCAAATAGACAGCCAGAGCGTCGCGGAGATTTAGAGCCCGCCGCTCACCCAAGTCCCGGCGGTCCGCAGACAGAGACCCCATAAAGGCTTCGAGGCCGTCGCCGCCGCGGGCGAGGTAGTCCGGCAGAACCACCCGGTACATCCGCCCTTCCACGAGGGCCGTCCCGTCGGCCAACGTCACGGACAAGACTTGTAGCCCTTGCGGACACGCGGCCACCGAAAGCTTGAGCCCGGACTGCTGAGGGACGCGTCCGTGGACGAGAATTGCATTCAAGAGGCCTCGGACCTCAGGAGCCGTGAGCTGCAGCGTGGCCACGGCGTTGTCGAAGGGAAACGTCTCATAGAGGTGGCCGTAGGTGAGAGGCCCCGCTGGTAAGTCGGCCCGTAGCCCTCCGGAATTGAGAAGCCCCACGTCCGCCCCTTCCATGCGGCGGAAGGCGTCCGTGGTCGCGCTTCCGAGTGGGCTCTCGCCACTCGAGTCCCGTCGCAATGCCACGGGCACGTCGACGCCCAAACTCTTCGCCTGGGCCTCTGCCACACCGGCGAGCGCCGGCGCGAGGAGCGCCTCCATGGCCTTGTCTGGATGAAGGGGCTGCCCATGAAAAGTGCCCTGCACCAGCGGCTTTCCGCCCGCAAGAGCGCTGGCATCGCAACGCATGGTGCCTTCCACCACCCGCTCGCACAGGGCCACCTCGGCTTCAATGCGCGTGGTGCCAGGAATCGGCCGATGCGTTGTCGGGTCGAGCTCCAGAGTGATGACTCCAAAGCTTCGGCCCAACGCCGACGTCTCGATGACAGGCGTCCCGTTGACGAAATGTCCCACTGCGCGGTGGGTGTGCCCAGCAACAACCGCATCCACGGTGCCCGGGGGAAGCTCGTCGAGCATTCCGAAAATCTCCTCGGAGGGATGGCAGCGACTCAAGTCCGCCGGGTCTTTTAAGTCCTCGCAGCGTCCCCCGGCGTGCGCCACCGCCACCACCACCTGCGCGCCCTGCGCGCGCAGACGGTCCGCCGCCGTCTTGGCAGCCGGAGCAAGCGGAAGAAAGCGCAGCCCGGCGACGTTGACGGGATTGGTCGTCCTTGGCGTCTCGGGTGTGATGAGCCCGATGAGGCCCACCCGGATACCGCCCACGTCCCGGAGGGCCGTGCCAGACCCGAGCCAGCTGGGCGCTACGCCGGTGGTAGCGTCCACGACATTGGCCGCGAGAAAGGGAAACTTCGCCTGAGCGATGCGCGCCTTGAGCGCGCCCACTGGGTCATCACCGGGTTTGGTGGGGACGACTGCCGGCCCCACCGGCCCGTAGTCGAACTCATGGTTTCCCACCGCAACCGCGTCCACCCCTAGGGCGTTGAAGGCGTCCACCATCACCGCCCCTTCGCTGAGGTTGGAGACGAGGGTCCCCTGGAAGATGTCGCCCGCGTCCAAGACGAGCAGCCGGCCTCCCGTTTCGGCGCGCAGGAGCTTCACCGCCGACGCATAGAGGGCAAGGCCCCCCTCCTGCACCGTCGAGCCGTCCTTCGCCGGCGCCTCGTGGGGTTGGGCCCACCCATGCCAGTCGTTGGTGCCGACAATGGTCAGCCGGAGTGGCGCCCCCGTGGCGGCGAGTTCAGGCCGGGAGGCGGCCTTGGTGGGCGTCTCGCACGCCAGAGTGGCAAACAGCGAGACGCCGAGGAGGAGACGTGCGGCGGAGGAGGGCACCGGGACGCTCAGGGTTAGCACGCCCTACGGGGAGGCGGCTACCGACGGCGGCGCGGGACCAGCAGCGGCAGAAGCAGCGCCAAGAGCATCGGTGCGCTTCCGGCGGTGGAACAGTTGCAGCTGTTGGTCGGCCCCGGTAACGCGCCCGGACCCGGCGCGATGATGGGAATGGTAGGAATACCGCCGTCCGCACCCGAGCCGCCGTCCGCACCCGAGCCCCCGTCCGGCGACTGGCCGCCGTCTGGGACCAGGAGAAGATGCAACCACGGCAGCCCGGTAGGAACCTCCGCATTCACTTTGTCCTCGGTGATGACTGTCGTCATCGCCAACGCGTCCGTGGCCACACCGGCGGGCTGCGTCGTGCGGCCGCCATCTGCGGTCAGCACTTCCACTGAGCGAATGGTGATGGAGCCCGACCCGCCGTTCGGGCTCAACGCGTAGACACCACCGACGCCCCCACCTGCGAGGAGAGTGGGCACCGCCACCGGGGTGATCAGCGGAAACGGATAATAGAAAAGGCCGGCCGCAGCGGCGTATCCGCCGGTGGAAGGACTCGAATAGAGCACCCCGGGACCGCCGTCCTCGGGGTAGATGTATATGTTGTTGACGTTGTCAGTCGCGTACATCAACGCTGCTGTGCCATCGACGGTTAGGCCCTGAATGCTGGCGGTCGCCGGGTTTCCGGACAGCATGCCAACGACATTGACCGAACTGGCCGTGAGAGCGATCTCTTGCCGGTACAACGTCGTGGGGGCGGCGAAGAAGAAAATGTGAATCAGCCCACCGGTGGTGGTGCTCGCCGTGGCGTCGATGGTCATCGAGATCGGGGCGTTGACGTTGGTGGCAGCGGACGCCTGCTTCACGAACCCATTGACCGGGTCCCAAAAAAAGATGTCCAAGCACGTGGTCGGACAGGCCGCGCCCACGTTTGCGCCCACCACCAGCGTGGTCGGCAGCCCGCTCACCATGATGTTGTCGGCTACCGCAAATGTCGCGTACTGCCCGAGCAGCGGCGGCAGCTCGGTGTTGCTTCCCACCCGGAAGACTTGGATGGACTCGCCGGCATTGGCCATCACGTACTCAAGGCCTGTACCACCCGTGACGACGTACGCACGCGCAAAGCCAATCCCACCGTCGAGTGGCAAACTAGCGGTCGCCTGGATTGTGGTTTGCGCCCCGGCTGCAAACGCCCAGAGCCCTACCAAGATGGGAAGCACACCACGACCGGTCATCGTCCGAAGGCTAGCAGCGGCCCACCACCTCGCCAAATTGCCGTCTTCAGGAAGTCTCGGGCTTTGCGGACGTCAGGCGCCAAAGGCACACACGTAGCTCGCTTCCGGGGCTCACCGGGGGCTCAAGGCCTCGTACACCGAACGGAGGTGCTCGCCGACCCGGGCCCATCGAAATTGCTTGGCGTGGTGGCGGCCTGCCTCCGCGCGGGCTCGCCTCTCTTCTGGAGACTCGAGGAGGCGACGGAGGGCGGCAGCGAGGCCCAGGGCGTCGTCGGGACGCACCTGGACGGCCGCCTCGCCGCACACCTCTGGCAAGGCGCCCGCTGTGCTCACCACCGCCGGCGTTCCCAGCGCCATGGCTTCGAGCGGCGGAAGCCCGAATCCCTCTCCGCGGGAGGGGAAGACGAAGAGTGTGGCCCGCTCCATCAGAGCGTGAAGCAAGGCCTCCGGCTGAAACCCCAGGTTGCGGATGTCGTACCCAGCGCCGCGCATCTCGCGAATCCTTCGCTCCACCGGGCCCGAGCCGTACCAGCGCTGCCCAACGAGGACGAAAGGCACCATTCTCCACGGCTTCAGCCTTTCCAGAGCATCCAGCACGAGGGACACGTTTTTCCTCGCGTCCAGCGCTCCGACGTAGAGCAGGTACTCTTTCGGGAGACCGAGGGCTTCGAGAAACGTACGGCTCGTGGCATCCAGGACCGGCGGATGGACATGGTCCACGCCCAGATGGGCCACCGACACCACGGACTCCTCGAGCCAGCCGAAGCGTTCCAAGAGGCCGAGACGCGTGGTGGCGCTGTCACAGACGACGTGGTCGGCGATGCGGAGACTGCGCTCGAGCCACAGCCGGAACTGCCACCGAAAGGACGGAGACACTGTCTCCGGAAGCTCGAGCGGAATGAGGTCATGGACGGTGAGGACGTACGCCGTCCCTGAGAGACGCTGGAGCGGGAGGTCGAAGTTCCCGACGGCATGGAAAACAGGCGGACGAAGCTTGGCCAGCGTCCTTGGCAACTCGGCCAGCGCGTACAGCGTCCGGCTCCGCAGGCGGCGAGGGTACTCGCCGGAAGTACGCGCCCCGACGCGGAGCACCATCACGCCCAGCTCTCCAAGCGCCCGGGCGACCTGCCGTGTGTAGAGGCCGATGCCGGTGGTGGGCTCATCCCAGAGGATTGCGTCGAGCGCTACCGTCGGCGGAGTCATCGGACCGCAATCCACGGTGGAACGAAACGCGGCGGCCACGCCGGTGTCGGTGTGTTCGAGTCCAGCGAGAGGTTGGGGCTGTAGTACGGGTCGCTTTGGATGAGGTCGGCCCAACGCTCTCGCATCACCGACTCCTCACGGAGGAAGCGTCGTCGGTCTGCTCCACGCTCGTCGTTGCCGCGCGATGCGGATTCGCGATGGTAGAGCTCGGCATAGGGCGTCCAGAGATTGCGGTGGCCGGCCCTGAGCAGCTTGAAGCAGAGATCGACATCATTGAAGGCCACTGCGAGGGCCGTCTCGTCGAAACCGCCGACCTCGAGAAACAAGTCGCGGCGAATGACCATGCAGGCCGCCGTCACTGCGGAGACCTCTCGCGTGGTCTGCAACTGAAAAAGGTACCCATCGGCTTGACGCGGTTCGCGCAGGTACCCGTGAGCTGCCACTCCGAAGAGTCCCGCAACCGTGCCCGCGTGCTGCACGGTGTTGTCCGGGTAGAGCAGCTTCGCCCCCACGGCCCCAACGCCCGGCTGACTCGCAAGCCCGACCATTTCGGTGAGCCAGTCCGGGTCGAAGGCTTCGACGTCGTTGTTTAAGAAGCAGAGCAGCTCGCCGCCGGCACTCCGAGCTGCAAGGTTGTTCATCGCGGAAAAGTTGAAGGGGTGCGGGTAGCGCAGCACCCGAGCGGCGCCCTTTCTTTCCAAGTTCTGGAGGAAAGCACGGGTCTCCCGCTTGCGGCTGTCGTTGTCGACAACCAGGATTTCAAACGGGCGATACGTGGTGAGCTCCTGCACACTGTGGATGCAACGAGTGAGTAGAGCCAGCCGGTCTCGCGTCGGAATCACGACGGTAACGTGCGGTGATGGTCTAGGGACGGAATACCGGACGCGGTATGTCCCTGGCGCGCGTCCGGCCTCTGCGTGTGCAGGCGTACCCGCGACTTTCAAAACCTCCTGAAGCATAGAAACGCCCGTTAGCGCTTCCTCTGCTGTCGGAGCGTGTTCGTGGCGCAGGTGTACAAGTACCATCGGTATATGCGCGATCCGCTCTTTCGGGAGCTCCGCCGTATAGCGAAGGAGCAACTCGTGCTGAGAAACATCGGCCGGGCCAGCGTGCCACCCACCGAGCGCACGAACGCTGGCGGTGCGAAAAAAGGCGGTACGGCCGATATAATCTAACGAGTGCAGCAGCTCAGGACTCCAGTTCGGCTTGAACGCTGGCGCACGTTGTCCGGCCATGTCCTCGCTGTCCGAGTCCGCGTAGACCAGCGCAAGACGCGGGTTCCGAGCGAACTCCGCCGCGATGGTGAGGAGCGCGTCGCCCGAAAGAGTGTCGCCGGGCGCGAGACGCACCACGAAGTCGCTTCGCGCACCTGACAAGACGTCATTAACCGGGACCCATCGAAGTCGAGTTGATGTGACCGCGGCCTGCACGACTCCGCGCAGCTCCGCAGGCGCGTCTGCGGACATGCAGAGTTCCCAGTTTGGGTAAACCTGAGCCTGCAACGCTACGAGGCTCCGCCGAAGCTCGCTCTCGGAGGATGGCCCCGGTGTAAGAAGAACGGAGAAACTCGAGCTCTGGCCGAGCGCACCCAACGTGGTCTCGAGTTGGGTGCGCTGAGCCTGGTTGAGGGAGCCATACCGCCGGGCCCAACCCTCATATCCCTCGTTCGCCACCTGCCGTTCAGTTCCACGGCGAAGTCGCTCGACGACGCCCTTTAAACCTCGGTAGCGGAGCAGGCGCGCTGCCCGACCAAGCAGCCGCAAGACCTCGGCAGGGTTGTGAAGCTGCCGCCTAACCTGTGGCAGGGCATGTGCCAAGACGGCGCCGGCCCCAGAAAGCTCATGGGCCGAAAGTCTGCCAAGCCTGAAGCTCTTGAGAGCGCCA
Source organism: uncultured delta proteobacterium (assembly GCA_963745475.1). Lineage (GTDB taxonomy): Bacteria > Myxococcota > Myxococcia > Myxococcales > Myxococcaceae > JADGRA01. The sequence goes on along the minus strand of CAVUXN010000007.1, from coordinate 32,182 downwards.
GGGGCGAATCCTATGCCGTCCGTCGGGCTCGGCAGGGTGACTACGGCGGTGATATTGCCGCCATCGAGGGAGGAAAGCGGAATCTGACGGCCATCGACGAAGTCACCACCGGTGTCCAAGAGGAGCGCGGCGCCGAGCACGCCCCCAGTCGCGGATATCTCTAGGTCGAGGCGGAGATCTCCGCCCCGCAGCGCGCCTCCACTCACGGGAACGAGGGCCAGCAGCGGCTGTGGCCCCACGACCTCCCAGTTACTGCCTGCAACGGGTCGCACGTCCCGCATCGCCCGAGCTTCGAGCTCGCGAGTGCGCCCGACGAGCCATCTTTGCCAGCCGCGAAATCCGTACACTAGAGGAGTCTAGTCCGCGTCCGTCATTGCGGAGGGGACTTGGTAGGAGACTGGGCATTTGCGATGCATCCCGAAGCTTCGCCTCTTAGCCGAAAGGACACGCCAGCGCACATCCCGCAAAGGGCTTCGGGCGCGGCGAGGTGTTCCCGCGTCGCTTGGCCGCGGTTGCAGCGACAGATGCATCCCCGCGTTCTTTCCCGTATGAAACCACGCCTCGATGATTCGCAACCTCCGTGAGCTCTGGCAGTACCGGGCCCTTCTGTGGAACCTGACGCAGCGTGAGCTCAAAGCGCGATACCGCGGGTCGGCGTTAGGATTCCTCTGGACGTTCCTCAATCCGCTGCTGCTGATGGCCGTCTACGGCCTGGTTTTCGGCGTCATTCAGCGCAACCAAATCCAGCACTACACCTATTTTATCTTCGTTGGGTTGCTCCCCTGGATCTGGTTTTCGTCAAGTGTCGGCGCAGGCGCGAGCACGATTAGCGATCGGCGCGACTTGTTGACCAAGGTCCGCTTTCCGGCCCAGGTGCTTCCTGCAACCGTCGTCCTTACGAACTTCGTCAACTACCTGCTCACATTGCCGCTGATGATCGCCCTTGGTGGCTTGGCGGGAATTTGGCCAACGTGGCACGTGGTCATGTTTCCGGTGGTGCTCTTCGTGCAGCTCGTCTTCACGCTCGGCGTGTCCTTCTTGGTCTCGTCCTTAAACGTGGCCTTCCGAGACCTTCAGCAGATCGTCATCAACTTCCTAACGTTGTGGTTCTTTGTCACGCCTATCCTCTATCGGCCGAACGATGTCCCAGAGGCCTTTCGCCGCGTCTTCCTCATTGCGAATCCGATGTCCGTCATCATCACGTCCTACCAAGGCATCTTCTACGAACACCGTCTCCCGCACTGGCGGGCGCTAATGGTGGTCATGCTGGGCTCGCTTGTTCTGCTTTGGCTCTCTTCACGCGTGTTCGAGCAGCGACGGGAAGAGTTCGCAGAGCTGGTTTGAACATGGATGCCATCGTCCTCCGCAACGTCAGTAAGGAGTTCCGCAAGAAGACCGTACGGCGGGAGTACACGACGCTTAAGTCCGAGCTCGTACAGTTCCTCAAACGCAAGAAGACCCGACCTTCGCCGGTCGCCGTTACCCACGCTCTACGAGACATCTCGCTCATCGTCCCCCGGGGACGCACCGTCGGACTGGTGGGCCGCAACGGGTCAGGTAAGAGCACTCTGCTGAAGCTGGTGACGGGAATTTATCGCCCGACCGAGGGGTCGGTCGAGGTCAACGGCCGAATCTCCGCCCTTCTCGAGCTAGGCGCAGGCTTTCATCCCGACTTCTCTGGGCGCGAAAACATTACGGTGAACGGCATCATCCTCGGAATGTCTCGGCGTGAAATCCGCCAGCGTATGGAAGAGATCATCGCCTTCAGCGAACTGGGTGATTTCATCGACGAACCGGTTCGCACCTATTCCAGCGGCATGTACGCGAGGTTGGCATTCAGTGTCGCGACCCACGTCGATCCCGATCTTCTCATCATCGACGAGATTCTCTCGGTTGGTGACGAGCACTTTTCAAGAAAGAGCACCGCAAAGATGGAGGAATTTCGTCGAGCCGGGAAAACCATCCTCCTCGTCACGCACGACTTGGTCAGCCTTCAGTCGCATTGCGACGAGGCCGCGTGGCTCGACGCAGGAGTCCTCAAGGCCTATGGCGACCCCGCCTTCGTGGTTTCCGAGTACCGAAAGGCGGTGGCCGAATCGGAGGTCGTGGCAGAAACCACCTCCTTCCCGGGCAAGACGCCGAGTGTCGCCCATCCGGGCGGCCGCGAACCCCGGTCGGGCCATCCGGCGGAGGTGGGTAGACGCTGGGGAACCTTCGAAGCGGAAGTGGTCCAGCTGACCATCCGGGGCGCGGGGGGCGCCGAGCAGGCGGTGTTCGGGCCCGACGACACTTTAGAGGTCGTGCTCGTCATAGCAGCGGACCCCGCCCTCACGAAACTCAACGTTGAGGCCTCCCTGGTAACGGCAGATGGCACCCTCCTCTGGCGCGGCTTTCAATCTATTGCGGCGGAAACGAGCAGCGCGACCTTGACCGTGAAGCGGCTGGGCCTCGCAGATGGGAACTATCGCCTCGATGTCGGCGTCTTTGCCGACGGGGGTCGCATTTGTTGCGACTACCAAAAGGGGCTGCACGGCTTCGCAGTGCGGAGCACAGCGGCCAGTGCGGGGTTGCTGCGTCCGATTCACTCTTGGGCGGTCGAGCCTTCGGTTTCAACAACTGACGGACCTTCAGGGACGGTAGTCGGGCAACACGGGCATGTCGGAGAGTAGCGGCGCGGCAAGGTCTTTCGCCGAAACGATTGGAACGTTAGCTGGCCATCGGATGCTCAAGGCCGGGTCATCCCAACGCAACGCGCGCTCGCACTCGGGCGAATAGAACTCCGTGCATTTGTAGAAGAAGTCCGCCACCTCTGAGGTCACGCAAAAGCCATGCGCGAAACCGGGCGGAATCCAGAGTTGGCGGTGGTTTTCCTCACTCAAAATCACGCCTACCCATGCACCAAATTGCGGTGAGCCCCTTCTCACGTCCACGGCCACGTCGAAGACCACGCCCCGCATCACGTACACGAGCTTTCCCTGAGGTCGTGGCTCCTGGAAATGGAGTCCTCGAATCGTTCCCTTCACTGACGTCGAGAGATTGTCTTGGACGAAAGGGCCGCGGATTCCGGCTGCTGCATACCGCTCTGCGTGAAAAGTCTCGAGAAAGACTCCACGAGAATCCCCAAAGACGCGGGGCTCAATGATGACTACTTCCGGGAGTGCGGTCGGGGTGAGGTTCACCGTCGCGCTCCCCCCGTTCGCAGAAGGTCGGCCAAGTATTGGCCGTAGGCATTGTTCCGCATCGGTTCTGCGAGCTCGGCCAGGCGGGTTGCGTCGATGTAGCCCATCCGGAAGGCAATCTCCTCCACGCACGCAACTTTGAGCCCCTGCCGACGCTCAACGATCTCGATAAAGCTCGCAGCGCTACTGAGCGCCTCGTGGGTTCCCGTGTCAAGCCACGCATAACCGCGGCCTAGGAGTTCGACCGTGAGTTGGTGACGGTCGAGGTACAAACGATTGACGTCGGTAATCTCGAGTTCACCTCGGGCGGAGGGCTTCAGGCTGGCAGCGATGTCCAACACTTGGTTATCGTAAAAGTAAAGCCCAGTAACGGCGTAGTTGCTCTTGGGATGACTCGGTTTCTCCTCTAAAGAGAGGGCTTCATTCGCGGGCCCCAGTTCTACAACGCCGTATCGTTCCGGATCGCGAACGTAGTACCCAAAAACGGTGGCACCTCGCTCGCGCAAAGTGGCGCGCCGGAGTTGGTCGCTCAGGCCGTGCCCATAGAAAATATTGTCGCCGAGAATGAGACCTACTCGATCGGAACCAACAAACGAGCGGCCAATGACGAAGGCCTGCGCTAGCCCATCCGGACGGGGTTGAGCGGCATAACTTAGTCGAAGTCCCCATTGTTCTCCGGAACCGAGCAGTTCCTCAAATCGCGGGAGGTCCTGCGGCGTAGTAATGACGAGGATTTCTCGGATTCCCGCAAGCATCAAAGTGCTCAGCGGGTAGTAGATCATGGGTTTGTCATAAACGGGCAGTAGTTGTTTGCTAACCACGCGAGTGAGTGGATACAGCCGCGTACCGGAGCCGCCAGCCAGGACTATTCCTTTCATCGGTTCGATCCTTCGGCACACTCGATCGCCTGGTGAAAACGCTGGAGAGCGACGGCAAGGGGCAAAGGCCGGCTCTTGAGCGCTGCGTCGGCCTTTTCGGTGCGCAGCCCGCTCCGAGCCGGCCGGGGAGCTCTCAAGAGGGAGTCGGCGAGCTTCGACGGGACGATGTTACTCGGGTCGAAGCCGAATTCGCTGCAAAGAGCGTGGCCAAATCGGACTCTACTCACGACTTCGGCACCGCACGTGTTCCAGAAACCGGCAAGTCTACGTTCTGCGAGTTCCGCAACCTGCTCAGCCACACTCTCCGCGAGACTCGGGGACACAAACTGGTCCTCAAATAGACGTACTGGACCGCCCCGGCGCAATGCCTCGACCAGCCAGCTTCCAAAGTTCGAGCGGGCTGCGGGCGGCCACCCATAGACCACTGCGGTCCGAGCGATTGCCCACGACGCTCCCACGGCCTGCACGGCCTGCTCTCCGATGTGCTTTGTGAGGGCATAGACACCCCGTGGGTTGGGAATCGCCTCTTCCGAATAGGGTCCCGCTTCTCCGTCGAAGACATAGTCGGTCGAGACGTGAACTAGATGAGCGTCGAGTTCGCGGGCGATCAGTGCGAGGTTAGCCGGAGCGACACCGTTAACGCGAAACGCGTCAGCTGCAGCGCGTTCACAGGCGTCAACGTCCGTCATCGACGCGGCATTGATAATGACCTCAGGACGCCTGGCACGGAGGGTCGCAGCAAGTGCGAAATCGTCCGTGAAGTTCATTGAAATGTATTCGCCCGATAGCGCGAGCCGTTGCGGACCCTTGCCAAGGCCGGTGACCCTGTGCCCACGCGCCTCAAGAAGCGGCGCAAGACGGCTCCCAACTAAGCCGTTGACGCCCGTGACGAGAACGCGCATTGAAGCTCACCTCGCGCCAGTGCCGAGTCGTTCGCGGTACTGGCTCTCGAAGTATTGGCGGTACGCCCCGCTGTTGATGTGTTCCCACCAGGCCCTGTGTTCGACATACCAACGCACCGTTTCAGCAAGACCCTGCTCGAACGTATGCGCCGGCTTCCAGCCAAGCTCCGTACGAATCTTGCTCGGGTCGATGGCATAGCGACGGTCGTGACCGGGACGATCGACGACGAAGCGGATCAATTCCTCACCCTTGCCGAGCAGCCTGAGAAGTTCCCTGACCAGTTCAAGGTTCCGTCGCTCGGCACCGCCGCCGATGTTGTAGACCTCGCCTGAGCGTCCATGTTCGAGCACTGCGAGTAGCGCGTCGCAGTGGTCCTCTACGTGAAGCCAATCACGCACGTTCGCCCCGTCTCCGTAAACAGGTAGGGGCTTGTCGTGAAGCGCATTGACGACCATCAAGGGAATAAGCTTCTCCGGGAACTGGTACCGACCATAGTTGTTGGAGCACCTCGTGACGACGACATCGAGCCCGAAGGTGTGTCCATATGCTAGCGCAATGAGGTCCGCGGACGCCTTCGACGCCGAGTAGGGGCTCGAAGGCTGGAGCGGCGACGCCTCGGTGAATGCCCCAGTGGGACCTAGCGAGCCGTAGACTTCGTCCGTAGAGACCATCACGAAGCGACGAGTCTGGGCTGCCTTGCACGCTTCAAGGAGCACCTGGGTTCCGAGCACATTGGTAGTAACGAAGACTTCAGGGCCCTGAATCGACCGGTCGACGTGGCTTTCGGCAGCGAGATGAAGAACGGCCTCGACGCGGTGCCGACCAATGATGTCGTCCAGCAACGCACGGTCGCAGATGTCGCCTTTAACGAAGACATGTCTCGGGTCACCTTCGAGTGACGCCAGGTTTTCGAGGTTCCCCGCGTAGGTTAGCTTGTCAAGAGTCACCACAGTCCAGTCCGCGCGCCGGGCGCGCAAATGATGGACCAAGTTGGAACCAATGAAACCGCAGCCACCTGTCACTAGTACGTTCATGGGCTTCACGAACACCGACCATTTTCCCAAGCGAGAGTCAACACACAAGTCTTGCGCGGCCGAGCCGCTCAATGACAGGCTTCGCCTGGTGCTGCTGGTATGGCACAGGGCCGAGGTAATCCCCGGCTCCAGGCGCGCCTCGACCGGAACCGGGGGACTTGGGGCGTGCATGGCCGTACTGTGTGGTCCGCAGTTGCTCTGGTTCGCGGACAAGTACGCGGCCAACCTGCTCTTCCCGGATCAGTGGGATTGTCCCGCGCTGTCGCACGCGATGCCGAAGAATAGAGCCTGTGACAAACAAGTCGAAGGAAGTTTTCTCATCCCGCTTTCCGGGCAATCACTCGCATAACGTCGAACAAGTTCACCGGGAAACCAAGACTTGCAAGTGACGCTGGAGGCTTTCTGCGAAGTCCCAAACGATTCATCACCTGGTACGCGGCGAGGCCAAAGGGAACGAGCTTCCAGGGATGGCTGCGTTCGTCAATGATAAAACCGTGTCGTTTCAGCAATATCTGCAAAGAGCGTGGCGTGAAGAAGAAGAGATGCTGGGGGGGCGTCATCAGGCGCCAGTGGCGTCCGGCCATTCGCGCCATCGGCGATTCCCAATCGCCGGTCGTAATCATGAATACTCCCCCAGGTTTAGTCATGCCGGCGATCCGCGCAACCACATCGTCCGGATGGGACACGTGCTCAATGCAGTCGAGCATCACCACCGCGTCAAATGGACCATCTTTCTGCACCTCATCGCTCAACGGGCCGTGGTGAACTTGGAGCCCACGCCCACGGCTGTAGTTAACCGCGGGCGCTGAGACTTCCACTCCGACGCACGAAAAGTCCACCCGCGCCTCAGCCAAGAAAAAGCCATAGGCGGATCCTACTTCCAGCAGCTTCGTACCAGGCGGGTTGCTTGCCTTGAGTCGGCGGACGGTGCGTCGAAATTCCCGCCGCAGCACGGGCTCACTCGCAAGGTAATCAGTATAGCCGTCCTCTGCTTCCCCCTGGAAGTACCCTTCGTTGTAAATCCGAAGGGGGTCAAATTCGATCGGCAGAGCGGTGGAGCCCAAGCCACAGGTTTGACACCGAAGGATCTCAAAGCCTCGCACCGTGTAAACGGACGCATGAGGGCTTTTCTCCGCGCAGGTCTCGCACAACCGGATTCGGCCAGGCGCTGACATAGGGACGACATAGCACCATCTTCATCACCCGCGGACCCATCGCGCGAGAGCGTCCTCGACGGCCCTGCGTTGCCACCCCCTCTGGAGGCCCGTTCCAACGGGGGTTAGCTACCCCGCAGCTCCGCCGGATGGACCAGGTTCTGTTGGTCCCAAAATGCTGAATCAATCAGACGCCAAAGAAATTTGCGTCACTCAATGAGGAGCTGCTCCTTCGAATCACGCCTCACGGCGTGACGGTCGTTGAACGCTGGTAACAGCGATTGCTCGAACCAACTCAGCGTGGCGCCGCGCTTCCGTCCACTGACGCTCCCTGGTTCCGAGCGCCTCTCGGACTAGGAGCACGAGTAGCAAGTAAATGACCAAATCCGCACCGCGGCCGACGCCGCTCAGGCGAGCAAATGACTGCGAGATCCCGGGAAAAACGATTAGCAGCGCTCCGAGACCGAACACCACTGACTCGACCGCCAGCGTTCTACTACCTTTTTGCCGTAACCGCGCGTAATCAACCAGAAGAATGCCTGCCAAGAGCACTAGCAGCAACCATCCAAAGCCGCTCACGAGTTCCTCCGCGATTCACCGAAAATGAATTGATAGATGAGATCAAGAACAATCTGGACGGCACCGAGCGAGCGCTGGCCTTTGCGGAGGGATTCCCTTGTGTACCGGATCGTAACTGGGACCTCGACGACGCACAGAGGCGGAATCGCTTGAGCGATTATCTGCTTGATTTCGGTCGCATGGGCCATCCTGTGCTGGGACATCGAAATCAACGAGATAGCTCTTACGCCGAAGGCGCGATAGCCATTGTGTGAGTCCTCGAGGCTAAGGCCCGTCAGTAATCGTTCAAATTTCGAAGCGGCCCGCAAAATGACGCGTCGGATGGTGGGAACGTTCGAATTACCTCGGAAGCGATTGCCGAATGCGACATCAGCCCCATCAGCAATCGCCTTGCAGAAACTTGCAAGACTTGCAGGGTCATGCTGGCCGTCCGAATCCATCGTAACAAAAACGTCGTGCTCTCCATCCTCCAGGGCGAGCCGCCGCGCGGTTTCCAACGCTGCGCCTTGGCCGAGGTTGACGAGGTGACGTGCAAAAGTGATGTCGAAGTGGTCCGTTCTTGGCGGAAGATCTGTCCAGTCTACGCACGGACTGCTTCCATCATCAACGAGATATACATTTATCTCAAGCTCTGCGCCGGCAAAACTCGAAATTCCTTCGAGCGTGCTTGAGAGTCGGCCTCGTTCGTTGAACACCGGCATGAGAACGGCGAGACGCAAGAGAACCTCCGTCAATAGCCGTTGAATACCAAGTCACCGCTTAGATGGCTCCCGTTAGCCATGGTCCACCCTTCTCACTTGCGTCGTAGATAAATTCACTCATTCGTGGACTGGCCTGCACGGCCTTGTTCAAGAACGAAACAGTCCTGCCCCTCACTAAGAGTCAGCCTAGGGCACAACCGAAGGCTGAACGTAGGATACTTCCTGGCAAGAAATCTCACCGTAGACGACCGTACTCCCGGGCCCAGTACAGGCCTCAATCACCGCTATCCGTGCTGTTTCCGGTGCCAGCGACAACATCTCAAAGCTCCGCCATTCTGTCGACACTGAGAAGAGGGACTCGTCGACGACCAACGTCTCCTTGGGCGCACCCTCGTACCGGATCTCTAGGCGCGCCTCCTGTTTCGGGCTTGTGGCTCGCGCGCGAACCTGTATCCGGAGCAACGCACTCGCCGGAACCGCGATCCTTTGAAAGGGGCAACCGATGCCGGAGGCAGCAAGTACGGCGATGCCTCCGTTCCCATTGTCCTCAACAATCGGTCTTCCATCGATCTCCCAGGCGAGAGGCCAGCCGCGTCCGGAAAGCTGAAACGTCCCATTTTGCACGAGGTTTGGCCCGAATCTGGCGACCACCGGCGTTTTTGAAATTTCGAACAAGAGTACGCCTTTACGCGCAAACAGAGGTCGAAAGTGCTCGCGCCAATAGGCGTCAGCCGGTAGCACGACAGGAAATTTGGTTTGACTAACAAGGAAAAACTCGGCGCCGAGTCCTTCCAATTCCCGATGCAGCGCGCGTCCGTCATCCATCGCACGGAGCACCGGAGCGAATCGCGCGGGACCGAACCAATCCCCCATAAAGGTACCGTCCGCGAAGTACGCCATGTCATTGTCCGCGAGGGCGTAGAGAGTGTAGTGCCCTGCTCTAAGCCCGTTGAGCATTTGATAGGCCGGGTAGCTCACGTGGGTTCTCGTGAGATAGTCGTCTCTCGCTCGCTGTGACGACGGCAGAGGTCCGTTGGCTCTTACTTCCTTCACCGCGTAGCGCCAGCCAGGGAATGCCAAGGCGGCGGCCACGAATGCCTGTGGCGCGCGTTTGTCGAGCCAGCGGTCGAACAATGCAAACCGGCGGATGAAAATATCGAGACACGCACCTCCACCGACAGCGATTATGGGGAGTACCGGAGTTAAATGGCGCAATATCTGCGCATTTAAGAACCAAAGTAACGACAACAAGATTGAACAGAAGGCACCGATTCGAATCCGCGGGTTCCGAAAGGCGCCGAGCATTATCGCAGGCAACACAGCAAAGTTGAGGGGCGACAATATGGCCTGGGCGTGAAACGTTTCTGGCGAGGAATAGAGCGTCCATGGAAGGGCGAGGAAGGCCTGCAAGCTTCGACCGACGCCGTAGTGCTCGCGCAACTCCCAGGCCAGGAACTTCATATCATCCGCGTTGTAGTTCCCTGACCCGAAGATCCCAGCAAGAAGAGGAAAGACCGGGTTCCCAACAAGGACTGCGTTGCGGATATATGAAGGAGCCCCCGAAAATAAGAGAACCGAGCAGAATTCTAGCCCTTTTCGCCACTCTCTTCTCTTGATACAGACCGCGCCGATAACAAGTGTCACCAACACGACCTGTTGTAGGGCTGTATACTTTGTACCAACGGCAAAACCACAAAATGCTCCACAGAGGAGTAACCAGCCGCGACGTCGTTCGCTGAACCAAACGGCGAGAGCGTAGAGCGACAGCGTGAGATACAGCGTCACGCCAATGTCGATGTACGCATTACTGGCTAAATACAAGATCAAAGGATTTCCAACAAATATTGCAGCGGCCCACAAGCCGGCGCGGCGAGAAAACTCACGCTGCCCAAAGGAGAAGAGGGCGCAAACCAAAATCAAAAACATCAGGAACTGCGTTAACTGCGCCGCTATTTCGTCTAGAAAGAGAAGGCCGAGTGAGAAGAGCAATTGACATAGTTGCGGATACACTTCGAATCTAAGATACGGAGTTGGAACAAGTCTGTGCTGTGCAACATAAATTTTCGCACTTGCGAGATAGAACTCCGTGGCATCCCAAGCGTTTGGCGGATAGAGGGGCAGCAAGAGGAGGGGGAGGCCGAGCAAAATCGCCAGAATCCCAAGAGCCAGGCGCCAATTGATATTCCGGCGAAAGGTATTCAGAACCCTCTTGATAAAAAAGCGTTGGTCGACCTTGAAGCTAACTAACCAAAGAGCAATTACTGACAGAACCGCAGAGCGATATAATAGACCGATGCTCCCGAGCAAGAAGAGAAGATTAGAAATGATGCCTAAGCCAAGCGCGGCCGCCAAACTGAGCTCCTCTATAAGCGACTCCAGTTGCATTCGACTTACAAAGACGCGTCCTACAAGACAGCTCACTAGCCCGAGCAGGAGGACGTAGGCATAGTGGACAAGTAGGAAGCCGAGCTGACTTTGGAAAAGGGTCATGAGGCTTGGCGTTGAGAAGCACCCACCGGGTGCGACGGAATCGTGTGCGTGTAGATCCGGTGATTTTGAAGCACCGGCCTTATCTCAAAATCCACAAAGGGGCGCTGCGAACGCGCCGCATTGGTGACCCACAGCCGTGTTCAAATTGAAGTGCTTAAGAATCGCACTGAAGCGGAGGTTTGAGGCCGATCGAGCCAAGAAGAGTTCGCTCCGGCTTCTGGCGGTGTTTCGTGTTCGGAGCCGTTTGGCGGTGCTGGGCAGGAGAGTACCGGATGGACGGCAAGAACCCGCTTCCTCTCATCGCACGGAGCCTTGCGGACGGACAGACCCGACGATAACGCGCCGCGTTGCCAAGAGGCCTGGGCCATTCTCGAGGGGGAGCGGGGCAAAAGTTCCGATGGACAGACCAGCCCGTTGCGGACTGTAACGGCAACGGATGACAGCTTCCGTTGTTGTGACCCTTGGGCATGAGTGATGAGCCGACCCCATTTCGCTATTCCCGCCCTCCCATCGAGTCGGGTGGGCGGGACGCACTGGCGATCCTTTCTCGGTGGATACCTGCCCGATCCGAGGTTCTCGACCTCGGCGCCGCCACCGGCGCCTTAGGTCGTCACCTCGCCAGCCGAGGTTGCGAGGTCGATGGCGTTGAGTTTGATCCGGTCGCTGCTGCTGCCGCCCGGTCCTCGTACCGCTCGCTCGTCGAAGCAGACCTGGAAACGGCCAACCTAGAGGGGCTTTTCGAAGGTCATCTATACGATGCGGTGGTTTGCGCGGATGTTCTCGAGCATCTACGTGACCCAGGACGGATTCTCGAGCAGGCGCGACGCCTTTTAAAGTCCGATGGCGCACTCCTCGTCTCCGTCCCAAACGTCAGCTACGCGGGCGTCCTTCTGGATCTCCTTGCCGGAGAGTTCACATATCGCCCTCTCGGAATCCTGGACGAAACGCATCTCCGGTTCTATACACGCCCGTCACTCTTGCGACTCCTTGCAGCTCATGGTTTCGAGGCTGACAAGTTCGAACCAGTAATGTTGTCACTTGACGAATCGGAATTTGGAAATCGAATGGTCGATCGATTTCCACCCCGCGTAATAAGCGCGCTTCTCGAGCACCCCGATGCCCTCGTTTATCAGTTAGTCGTGCGTGCGCGATTCGATAACAAAACCTCTACTTTTCCGACAATACCGTCGCCACCGCTCGCCTGCTTTTCGACTCAATTGTTTTGGCGAAATGGCTCAGCGCCCTACGAGGAAGCACAGAGCTTTACGCTCCGACCTCTTCTTAATAGCGAAATCCACGAGCTGCGCTTTCCAATGCCACGAATAGAAGGTACGACCACGCTTCGTTTCGATCCTTCGGACCGCGCGGGTCTTATCTCCTTGCATAGTCTTGAAGAGCAGGATTCGGCGGGCCTTCGACGGTGGCGCTGGCAGGCCGGCGAAGGGCCGCCACCAGTTCGGCCACTCCGCCAGTTGATCGAAATCCCAGGCACGGCAGTTTCTACGTTCGTGTCTTTGGGAGAAGACCCATCGTTCGAGTTCGTACTACCGCCGGTTCTTCGAGATGACGAACCTGGATCGCTAATTATTCGCCTCTCTCTTCTACCAACAAATGAGGGCTTGGCGGCGACTCAAGGTCTCATTGAAGCGACTGCATCTCAGGTCAGAATGGTCGATTCACTCGTCAACCTAGAGCGAACGGGCGCGAAGTCGCTGGCCGTCGAGACGCTCAGTCAAGCGGTTGAGGCTGCAACTCGGACAATTGAAACCGGGCTCGCCAAGCTCGACTCGGATGCGGAAGACATTCTTGCGCGGCTCGACGTCTTGAGCCCCATAACGCACGACATAGCACGACGTCTCGTCCACCTAGAGCAACTCGCAAGTGTCAGACGATTTGGTTGGTCCACGATGCTTTTGGGGTTTGGAGCGCGAACTCGTGCTCGCGGCCGAAAGGCTCTTGCCGCTCTGCTCCCTAAACGTCTCAGGAATTACCTCCGAAAGGCTCAACTCAGGCGGCGCTCGCGCCTCGTGTTGAAAACGGGGCTTTTCGATTCTGCGTACTATCTCAGGCATAACCCCGACGTCGCCGCTTCCGGAATTGAGCCGATTCAACATTACCTTACGTTTGGACCGTCTGAGGGGCGCGATCCCCATGAAATGTTCGACACGTCTTATTACCTCGATCAAAACCCCGACGTCGCGATATCCGGCATCCATCCGCTCTTGCATTTTCATCTTTATGGAGTCGCGGAGGACCGACGACCCCACCCGAATTTCAGCGCGAATCAATACCGTCTTGCCACTGTGAGCCGGTCGAGAAACCAAGCCCAGGATGGACCTTCCTTACACATCCCACCACGCCAGCAACACCCGCCCCAGCGCTTCGAGACGCGTCGGATTGAAAGCGAGATCAAGAGCGAAAAGGTGCCACGTGATGCAGTGGCCAGAACCCTCGCCGTGAGCCACGTGTTGCCATTCCCGCCGAGAGCAGGGAATGAATACCGAATACATCGGCTGGTAAAGTGGCTGCAGTCGATCGGTCATGAGGTACACCTGGTGGTGTCTCCACTCCCGGGCGATAATCTCGACCGGGCGGCAATCGTCCGTGCGGCAGAGCAATATCCAAATCTGATCATTTGCGAGCGCGATGGACTTGTGTCTTTTCAGTCGCAGCGACCCGAGGTCGACGGGATGCTCTCCGCTTTAACGGGCCAGCGGCCACGGTCGTTTGAAAGAAAGAATGCGGCATTGGAGTTTGGAGTTACCACCAGAATCGGGGAGCTTGAGCAGATATTTTGCCCGGACCATCTCGCTGACCTTCTTCGGCGACTCGCAAATGCCAGGCCACCGGACATGGCCATCTCAAATTACGTTTTCATGAGCCGCTTTCTCCCGATGTTAAGCAGCCGTACCTTTCGAGTCATTGACACAATCGACGTCTTCTCAACGAAAAGAGAGCAAGGTTGTTCGTTACGGAGTCGCAGACTCGCTGGATATTTCAGGCGATGAGGAGGCCATCCTCCTCAAACGAGCAGACCTCATAATAGCGATCCAGTCCGAACGAGGCCCTGGAACTGACCGCGCTCGCGCCCGGCCAAACTGTCGTCACCGCCGGAGTCGACTTTTCAGTTCGTCAAGGAGGTGTTGCCTTCCGCCAAAGGAACCGTTCGTCCTCTACGTTGCTTCGAACAATGCCCTCAACGTAAAAGGAATTCGCGACTTTTTCGCCATTGCATGGCCTCTCATCCACGACGAAGTCCCGGACGCACGGATGTTGATCGTGGGTCCCGTATGCGACAGCGTCGAGGACGGTATCGTGGGAGTCGACTGGCTCGGCCGTGTCGATAGACTCGAGGAGGTCTACGCCCGAGCAAGAGGTCGTCGTGAACCTCGCCGTCGCCGGCACGGGCCTAAAAATCAAGACGATCGAAGCAATTTCGCATCTCAGACCAATTGTTGTGTGGCCATCCGGCATCGATGGCTTGAGCCCAGAGGCCCAACGCTATTGCGACGTGGCGCAGGACTGGTACGACTTCGCGCGCTTGGTGGTTCGACAGCTGAAGTCCGACCGAACGCTGGAACTCATGGCAAACCGTGAAGAAATTGAAAGGGAGTTTTCGCCAGAGATTGTCTATGCTGCGCTTCGAGCGCAAATTGAGAACCGTTTGGGCAGCGACTCCTCCACGGAGGAGCGCAAAGAGTGAGTTCGGCCAGGGGGGCAGGATTGATGTCGGCGCTCGGAGGAGTTCTCGTCGACCTTGAGGCTCTCTCGTCGAAGGCTGCCCAAACCTATCTGACAGAAGTGCGCGATAATTTCGGCCCCGAAATCCCTCTTGACATCCGGGGACAAGAGCCCGAGCTGAGCGAAAGCCCGGCAGTGATGCGCTGGCTCAAGCCGGACGCTCGGGCGCTTGCCTATGCCTGTGCGCGTGCCGTTGAGCGGGGGCATCTTTTGGTTCTGTTCGCACCAGTCTTGCCCAACGCCGCAGTGGTCCAGGGGCTTCTTGAAGGCTTCGATCAGGACGAATTGGTGGGCTTCACGCAACCACGTTTTTCCGATGCAGCGAGCGACAGCATCTGGTTCCTGCCAGTCGGTTCCAAGGCAAATGCCGGGCAAATGCCGCGCCAGTCCTTGTCTCTTCTACCCGAGCACTATCTAACGACTGAAAGCCTTGCGGCTTGTGTAGCCATCCGGCGCGAAGTTGCTGCGAGCCTTTGTTGTCGCCCCGAAAGAAGGCAGCGATCTTTAGGCTAATGCTCCTGGATGAGATGCGTAATGCGCGTCGGTGTGGCTATCGCACCTTGGTCATGAACCGATTGGTCGTTCCATCGAATGACCCTCCAGCCGCTCTTTATCCTCTGCAGGAGCCGGCTATCCCCAACGCCACTCGAGCGATCGTTCGAGTCTCGCAAGTGCGCGCCGCCGACGACTGGTTCGACGGGACCATCGACAGGCGGCGTGAATTCCTCGTGGCTAAGGCACGTAGAGCACGCCCAGCAGAGCGCCTCCCCGTTTTGCTGGACTGTCGAGGCATCGTTGGGCACCACAACGGGACATCGGAGGCAATATTCGGGCTTCTAGAGGGTCTCGTTATCGCCCAGCCCCATTGGGACATTGACTTGCTGTTTGCTGCCGAGGCAGCGAAGTACCACAACGTCCTCTCCCGGTTTCCAGGGATGCGTATCACCACAGCCCTTCCAGATAGGAGTTTCGCGGCCGCCGTCTGCCTCAATCAGCCGTGGCACCTCTCGACGGTAAAGGAGTTGCACGAACGAGCTCTAACCTTGAGTTTCCACATCCTCGACACCATTGCTTGGGATGTCGTCTACCTATCCAATCCTGAGGTCGACAAAGTTTGGCACTTCATCGCCAAACATGGCGATGGGCTCGCCTACATCTCAACGTTTACAAAAGACCGCTTCAATTTCCGCTTTGCCGTTGCTCCAGGGTCCAAGCTGTTGTGAGCTACCTCAGCCTCGCAATCAACGACCATCGTGATGTGAATCTCCTCGGCGATCGGGAGAGGCGCCGACATCCTAGTCTTCGGTAACAACTACGATCACAAAGCCGTAGTCCCCACCGTTGATCTCCTAAGCCGTGCCTTTCCGTTTCCGTACCATTCAGGCGCTAGGAGCGAAGGCGACGCCCTCTCAAAATGTATCGGTCGCGCAGAGCGGTCACTTGCCAGCGTCTGAAATCGACCGTCTCATAGCGACCACCCAAGTCGTGGTCTTTCCTTCGCATTACGAGGGATTTGGTCTTCCAGTCGTCAAGGCGTTGGCCTATGGCCGGAACGTAGTGGTGCGATCGTCATCCCTGTGGCGTGAACTCGCCGGACTGATGCGAATGCCAGGCCACCTACTCGATTTCGTCACACCACACGACTTGGTAAGGGCAGTCGGGAAAATATTCGCTGGAGAGGAGTGCCTCAGGCATTGCCACTCGGAGGGAACTTGTGGAGGGCGAACGCCCACCTGACTGGTGCCAGTGCGCTCTCCGCCTTGTGCAGCTAGTCGAAGCAACGCTCGTGAGTGCCGACGCTCAACGATGGTACGAACGTGACCGCGCCCTCGCCCTCGCACACTTGTGACGAACAGACACTGTCGGTGAGACCCGTCGAATGCGCATACTGACTGTCTTCGCTCGCCACGGGTGACCAAATATGCTCAAGCGCTAGAGGAGCTGCTCGCTTTTCAAAAGGCCCGTTTGCCGACGTTCACCACGACATCGTCGTCGTGGACAACGCTCTTCGCGCAAGGCCTGAGGTTCAGAGGCCCGACCGCAACATCGTCGCCGGTTCCAATCGCGCCTGGGAGTTCTCAGCGTGGGACGAAGGCCTAGCCCATGTCGGGCACCGAGTCTGGGACTACGACTATGTTCACCTTGTAACATCGGCCTTTCGCACACTTTACACGCGCTACATCGACCGCATCGACCAGCAGCTGCTCGAACGGGTCGCCGGCCGGGGATTGGCGATAGGGCATATCGACTACTACAACACTCCAATCGTGCTACTCGGGAACCGCGCTCAGGCTTGGATCCGAAGCTCTTTTTTCTTCATTTCGCCCGCGGAGGTAGCAACACTCGGGCCGTTCATGTGCATCGAAAATGGAGTTCAGTTTTTTTCCGGAAACCCTGACCAGCCCTTCCGGCAAGATGCGCCGATCTCTGAAAATTATCGACAGTACATTATTGATTGGCTAACGGGGCCCGGAACTGGGCAGGGGGTTGTTTGGCATTCTCGATTTATCAATTAACCAGAGACTTTGCCGTACTTCCAAGCGAAGGTGATTGCGATGTTCAATGAACAAATGCTTTCGATCCGCTTGCGGCGGCAGGGCTGTGCTCTGGTAGACGCTACATGGCTCGCTGCCAGGGTCGGACCGAGCAACGCAGGCACGCGGGAGTGGGCCGGTTCCCGATTGGCGCATTCAGCTTTCGGAACGCGATACCGACGCAGTTCCAATACGGTCCCAATGATTGGCCGCACGGAATATCAGGCGGTGGTTGCGGACTTTTGCCGGAAGCACCCCGCAGGGCGTCGTTCCCCAGGACGACTTTCATGCGCTTCGTCGCTCAGGTCCGGGAGCCGCGAGAGAGCAACCCCATATCCCTCGACGAAGGATTTGAAACGCGCTTAGCCGATCGCCTTGAACTCAATGGCATCTCGGTCCGCGATTACTTCATAGATGTCGAGAGCTACCGCGACTATGTCAAACGAGCGAGCTACCACGAACTTTACCCGAACTACTACGTCGGGAACTTCCCAGAGAAATCACTCGAGCACTACATCGCGGCGGAACTGCTCGATCTGAATCCCAAAGACACTTACATCGATATCGCAAGCGAGCACAGCCCGGTACCCGAGATCTACGGGCGCGTGTTCGGCGTCAAGGCCTACCGCCAAGACCTCGCGTATGCTCCTGGACTACGCGGCGACACGATTGGATCGAACGCGGCCGACATGCCCGTACCTAACGGATTCGCGACGAAGCTCGCACTCCACTGTTCTTTCGAGCACTTCGAGGGCGATTCCGACGTTCGGTTCCTAAAGGAAGCAGCGCGGGTTCTGAGGCCTCAAGGGGCAGCCTGTATTGTCCCCCTTTACATGGCCGAGCGGTATTCGGTGATGACCGATCCCAGAGTCTCGGTCCCAGCGGGGGTAGAGTTTGAGCCCGACGCGCTAGTTCACTGCGTCGACGGCTGGGGAAATCGTCACGGCCGTTTCTACGATCCAGAGCACTTGGCCGCGAGGATTGTACGCGCCGGCCTCGGCAACCTCTCGGCTACAGTCTATCGCATCAGGAACAGTCCGGATGTGGACGCTTCCTGCTACGCTCGTTTCGCTCTTCTTCTGTCCAACGAAATGCATTAGCTGCTCGTCCGCGCTGAGAGACCGGCAGCGACAGAATACTCGACGAGCCATGCACCATTCTGGTCGCCCAAGCTGTCTCATCTTTGTCATCGCCTATCATGCCGAGGCCACGCTCAAAGCGGTTCTTGAGAGGATTCCGCGCTCGGTCTTTCAGGACTGGGCCACGGAAATCCTGGTTGTCGACGACGCGTCTGCCGACCGGACCTACGAAATCGGCCGTTCCTACGGGCACGCGCATCCAAGCTTACCCCTCACCGTTCTGCGTAACTCTTTCAACCAGGGCTACGGCGGGAACCAAAAGGTGGGGTACGCATACGCAATCGCGCACGGCTTCGACGTTGTTGCGATGGTCCACGGCGATGGTCAGTATGCACCTGAGGAACTCCCACGGCTGCTCGCGCCGCTTCGCGACGGAAGCGCCGACGCCGTATTTGGCAGCCGGATGATGCCGCCCAGAAATGCCCTCAAAGGTGGGATGCCGCTCTACAAATTCGTTGGGAATCGCATCCTGACGAAACTCCAAAATGCCATCCTCGGGACGCATTTTTCTGAATTTCACTCGGGCTACCGCCTTTACCGAGTGGAGACGCTCAAGAAGCTGCCCTTCCCTCTCAACTCGAACGATTTTCACTTCGACACGGAGATCATTCTTCAACTTCTCAATGCCGATGCGCGCATCACCGAACTTTCCATTCCGACCTACTACGGCAACGAGATTTCGCGCGTCAATGGACTGGCCTATGCCTGGAATGTCATCGCTGCCACTCTAGGAAACGCCGCACATCGCGCCGGAATTCTTTACCGACGACGCTTCGACGTCTCGGCCCCGGACGACACCTCTCACTACTCGGCGAAGCTTGACTATGCTTCGAGCCACAGCTTCGCGCTCGACGCCGTCCCGGCCCATGCCCGCGTTCTCGACCTCGGTGCCGGCCCTGGGCCGCTGGCCGAGCGCCTGGTCCAGAAGGGCTGCACGCTGACCCTGGTCGACCAAGCTCGGCCGCAAACTGCCCCCGCGGCGGCAAACGTCCTGGTTCGGGACCTCAATTCCGTCCCGCTCGACGTCGACCTCAGTGCCATCGACGTCATTCTCCTACTCGACGTCGTCGAACACCTCTATGACCCAGAGCGTTTCTTTCGGTGCGCTTCGCCGACATTTCGACTACCGCACCCGGACCGTCATCCTTACGACGCCCAATGTGGCGTTTTTCATCCAGCGACTGATGCTTCTCTTCGGGCAATTCAACTACGGCAAGTCGGGCATCCTCGACCGGACACACACCCGGCTTTTTACCTTTCGTAGCTTCGAACATCTCCTCCGGGATGCCGGGCTTCGCATCCGGCGCGTCCGCGGCATCCCCGCGCCATTTCCTAAGGCGCTCGGTGACAATGTCCTGAGCCGGGCGTTATTGGCCATCAACAGCCGCCTCATCTGGTTAAGCAAGACACTGTTTTCCTACCAAATATTTGTTGAAGCGGACACGACACCCGACGTGGCTTTCGTCCTGGCGGACACTGTCGGGGCAACATCACATTCGAGGACCGCGGCGCACCAGAGAGTCCTCGGCCTGACGCAACACCGCCAACGCGGGCAAGCGATGAGTTGGCTTGCCCCGGAGGAGAGCTCCGGGCGACTCGTGGACGCGCACCACCGTCCTCGCACTGCTCGTCGTCGTGCTTGGGCCAGCTTCTTCTGGCGAGCGACGGCCACTACACGCCCGAGGCCATCCGCTGGTTGCTGCTCGCGAGCGCACTTGGACTTCTCGCCCTGGTAGTTCCGCCTCTGCGTGCGCTCGAGACAGCTCGGACTGTGCATGCCCGGTCGGCATTCTCCTGGCGGGAGTCATTCTGCAATTCTCCCAGCTGCTCACCCACCCGCCGGGCATGTACTTGCGGCCCGTCAATGGGTGGCTGCCCTTTCTGGCGGCGGTTGGGACGTGCCGCCGTCCTCGCCGGAAGCCTGGCCTTCGCTGGCCCGGGCTGGACCCGCGTCGGGACGGGCCTTCGTTGCGGTGTGCTTTCTCGCCGCCGGCCTGTGGGTGCTGCGTGCCTCTCCGCGGCCGGCCATCGACGTCTTCGTCTTCCAGCAGCAGTCGAGCGACGCGCTTCTGCACGGCCGAAATCCCTACACCCTCACCTTCCCCAACATTTACGGCCACACACAGTTTTACGGCTCCGAGTTGACGGACGGACGAGACGCTTTTCTTCGGCTTCCCCTACCCACCTCTGTCGCTCTTTTTTGCCGCCCTGGGCTTCGCCGCAACTGGAGACCACCGGACGGCCCAACTTGTCGCCTTCGTCGTGGCCGCGGCGTGCCTTGTTGCAATACGTCCGGACCGGCTCGGGGCTCTCGCTGCCGCCATCTTTCTCTTCACGCCTCGGGGACTCTTCGTCCTCGAGCAAGGCTGGACCGAGCCGTTTGGTGTCGCACTCCTCGGCCTCGTGCTCGTCACGGCCGTGCGAGCGCCGCGCCTCCTCTGGCTCGCGCTCGGCGCGCTCTTCGCATGGAAGCAGTACACCGTGGTGCTGGTGCCCTTGACGGTGCTGCTGCTTCCTCGTCCGTTTTCTTGGAAGGCGTGGGCTCGACTCGCCGTCCCCGCGCTTTTCGTTGCTCTAGCCGTAAGCCTGCCCCTCGCGCTGTGGGACGTCCGTGGCTTTTTTCGCTCCGTGGTGTGGCTCCAAACGGTGCAACCTTTTCGGGCGGATGCACTCTCCTTTCCGTCTGCCCTCGTCGCCATGGGCTACACGCCGCCGCCCGTCGTTCCGACGCTGCTTGTCCTCACTGCGTTGGCTATTGCCGTAGTTTTGCTTTGGGCGCCGCGGACGCCGCAGGGGTTTGCGCTGGCCGTGACGCTCGTCCTCGGCGTCTTCTTCGCCTTCAACAAGCAGTCCTTCTGTAACTATTGGTTCCTCGTCCTCGGGGCGGCCGCCTTGGCCGTGGCCTCCGCCGCACCTAAGCCAGCGCGGGAATCCTGACGCCGGCCTCCTAATGCCCGGCGTCCGCCGCCCCGAGGCGCTCCCGCGCACCGCGCAGTCGGGCTTCGTAGAGACGCACCAGTTCCTTCTCTCGAGTCAAGAGGAGGTCCACGTTGGCGTCGCCCCACGCCTCGCGCTCATCGGCCAGCCGCTCGATGCGCGCCTCGTCCTCCTTGAGAGTTTCAAGGGTCGCGTCGACCGCTGCGCGGCTGTCGGGGGGAAGGCTGTTGCGCGCCGCCGCGAGGTCGTCGGACAGTTTGCCGAGCCCCATGGGCCGGACGAAGACGCGTGCCGCGGCGACGTCGGCTGCCATGGACTCGATGGTACGGACGTCAGATGGGCTGAGGCCGGAGTGCGCTCGTGCGACCGACTCGCGCGTCCCAAGGGCGTGGAGGACCGCCCAAGCCCGTTCCACCGCATCCGGCTCGCCAGCGTCAACGGCGCGCAGGAGCTCACGGAGCTGGGCCGCCGAGGGTTCGCCTCCCTCCAAGAGCGCTCGCTTGTATTCAAGGAAGGCATCCAGTTTCGCCGCCGTGAGGCGGTAGGCACCCGCGTCCCCCGGGAAAGCGGCCGGGACACCGCGTGCACCGCCATCAGGTACGGTTTGCGGCGGATTTGTTCTGCAGGCAGCATTGCAAAGAAGAAGCACGGCGCACGCGAGGCTCGCGCCTCGGAGGCTTTGACCCTGGCGGGCGCCCTCATGTACGACCGGGGCGAACGGCCCGACGACGGTGGGCTGGAGGCGACGGTGAAGGTTTACTTGGTGCGGCATGCTGACGCGGATGCCGAGGTTCCCGATGGCCTGGACGACGCGGCCCGCTCCCTGACGGCCCGAGCGCGAGAAAAGGCGCGGGCCCACTTTGCGGCCTTGAGGCCTCGTATGCCGAATGTCTCGCTCATCCTCACAAGTCCACTCGTCCGCGCCGTGCAGACCGCACAAATTCTGGCACTCGCACAGGAGCTTGAGGTGCCGCTGCGCGCGCACCGGAGCCTCCTTCCAGACATGCCGGTCGGCAGCCTGGACGGGCTCTTGGAGGAGCACACGGGCGAGGACATCGTCCTGGTGGGTCACAACCCCTCCATGCCAGCCATGGCCGCCCACCTTCTTTCCATCCAGGCCTTCCCACGCGCCGTCGCGCCGGGCACTGTCATCGGTCTTGAGCGTGCGCTGGACAGCAACCGGGCGCAGCTCCTCTTTTTTGCGCAACCGGGGCTCTCGGTAACCACCACGCTGGGCACTTGAGGACGTAGCCGCATGGATGAGACGCGCTACAACTTGCTGGTGTCCGCCGCCTTCCAGACGCTGCTGCGAGCGTTGGACAAGGTCGACCCAGACTTGCTGGACGCGGACAGTACCGGGGACATGGTAACGGTGACGTCGGCCGCGGGGGAAAAGGTGGTGGTGAATACCCAACGCGCCACGCGACAAATCTGGGTGGCTGGCAAAGGCCTCGGAATTCATTTCTCCTTCACGCCCGACGGCCGGTGGATGGACGACAAGGGAAAAGGGTTCGAGCTCTTCGGCTTCGTCGCCGAGGCCGTGGAGGCCGTCTCCGGGGTACGCCTGGACGTCGCTCCCTGACGGAATGGCCGATTCCGGCCGCCCGACGACGTCAAGCGATGGAAATGCGGCTCTTGTGCCGCCGGTCATCTCGCACCGCCCCCGCCACCACAATGCGATTTCCGCCTTCGCGGCGCGCCAGCAACAGCGCGTCCTCAGCACCATCCACCAGCGCCCCGAAGCTGAGTTGCCCGGAATTGCGGAGCGGGTCATGGGTCGCGACGCCCACCGAGGCGGTGACGAAGGTGTCGCCGATTCCCGAGAGGGCCTCCTGGAGTCGCGCCGCCACCTCCTGCGCCCCCACCAGGGGAGTGTGCGGGAGGAAAGCCACCCAACTGGCCAACCGGTACGGAGCGATGAGGTCGACTTCGCGCAGGGCACCCACCAGGCGCTCCAGGGCCGCCTCCGCCAACGTACCAATGCGCGCTACCTCGTCTGGCGCCACGGTGTCTTCAAAACCGTCCAGGCCTACCACCACCAGCGACACTGGGTAGCGGAAGCGCCGGGAGCGCTTCACCTCACGCACCAGGAGCGAGCGGAAGCTTTGAAAGTCCGCGGATGTCATCGCGGTCAGCTCAGGCTCATCCGTCGGGCTACCCTGCATCGGCGGAAGGACGAGGGCTTCGAGCGCATGCAGCTTCAGGACATTTTTTACGCAGGACAGCACCGTACCGGCCTTGAGCGGCCCAACCAGGCAGGCCTCGGCACCCGCGGCCGCCGAGCGCGCCTCGGCCTCGGATTCGTCCGGGGGGTACACGAGGACAACCGCCGGACTCATCTCTCGCGACTTGAGTGCGGCACAGAGTCCCTCCCCGTCGAAGAGGGGGGACTCGCTGGCCACCACGAGGTCAGCGCCCTCGCTGGCCAAGAGCGCCAAGGCCTCATCCTCCGTCCGCGCCACGCGGACGGCATAGTTTCCGGCGAGGAAACCGCGGAGCGCGTTGGCCACGGGCGCAGACGGCTCGGCCACAAGGACGCGAGCAGAGGTCACACCTCCATGACCTCCTTTTCCTTCTTCTGGATAATCTGGTCCACCTGGGTGATGCCGCTGTCCGTTTCCTTCTGAATGCGCGTCTCAGTGCGCTTGGACTCGTCCTCGCTGATTTTCTTGTCCTTCAGGAGCGCCTTGAGCCGCTCGTTGGCGTCCCGCCGCTCGTTACGGACGGCCACCCGGTGGTCCTCGCCCTTGGTGCGCACCTGCTTGGCGATGTCCTTTCGGCGCTCCTCGGTAAGCGGTGGGATGGGGAGGCGGATGAGCTCACCGTCATTCATCGGGGTGAGGCCAAGGTTGGCCTCACCGAGGGCCTTTTCAATCTCCTTAATCAGCCCTTTCTCCCAGGGCTTGATGGTGATGAGACGGGGCTCCGGGACGGCCAGACTGGCTACGCCCGTGAGCGGGGTGGCGGTGCCGTAGTAGTTCACCCGCACCCCTTCTAGGACGGAGAGCGAGGCCCGCCCGGTCCGGATTTTCGCCAGCTCCTTCTTGAGGTCCTCGAGGGTGCGGTCGATGCGCGTCTTCAAGTCCTTCACGACGTCGTCGGTCACTGCCATTGCCCTTTTTCCTCCTCGGACTCGAAGGCCGGTTAGGCCCAAGAGGTCTTAGGTGCTCCCACCAGCGTCCCGAATTCTGCCGTTCCGGTTACTGCCTTCAGAATGTTTCCTTGCTGAGTGAGGTCGAAAACGACAATCGGCAGCTTGTTGTCCATGCACAGGCTGATGGCGGTCGAGTCCATGACCTGCAAATCCTGGTTCAGGACGTCCATGTAGGTCAGCGTCCGGTAGCGGCGCGCTTGCGGGTCCTTCTTGGGGTCAGCACTGTATACGCCGTCGACTCGGGTAGCCTTGAAGATGACTTCGGCTCCAATCTCCATGGCCCGCAGCGACGCGGCAGTGTCCGTGGTGAAAAAGGGGTTCCCGGTGCCCGCGGCAAAAATGACGACTCGGTCCTTCTCCAGGTGCCGCACGGCGCGACGTCGGATGTAAGGCTCGGCAATCTGCTCCATCTTGATGGCAGAGAGGACGCGGGTGTAGGTGCCTTGCTTCTCAAGCGCATCCTGGAGCGCGAGCGCATTAATGACCGTGGCCAGCATCCCCATGTAATCCGCGCTGGCGCGGTCCATGCCATCAGTGCTCGCCGCCACGCCGCGAAAAATATTGCCTCCGCCGATGACCACGGCCAGCTGCACGCCGGCGGCGATGACGTCCTTAATTTCTCCAGCGATGCGCTGCAGGGTTGGCGGATGGATGCCGTACTTCCCATCCGCCATCAGCGCCTCACCGGACAGCTTGAGCAGGATGCGCCGGTAGCGGAGCGGGGCTGGCACGAACCCTAACTTGTACGCCCCCCGACGGGGCTGGATCAATGACGACGTGCCGTTGGGCCTCCAATGGGAAGCCTGGGGAGCTGTCGTGAGACAGTTAGCGGGGAGCGGCTGGGGCCGAGCCGCCAGCTGAGCCGGCCACCGTCTTGGCGACCTCGGCGGCGAGGTCTTCCTTCTTCTTCTCGATGCCTTCTCCCACCACGAAACGGGCGAAGCGGCGGACGGAGATGTTTTCGTGAATTTTCGCGATGGCCTCGGTCACGAGTTCATGAATCTTCTTCTTGTCGTCCTTGACCCACGGCTGGTCCAGCAAGCAGGAGACTTCGAAGTACTTCTCCAGCTTCCCGGTCAGAATTTTCTCAATCATCGCCTCGGGCTTTTTCTGTTCCCTGAGCTTCGTCCGCTCGATGTCCTTCTCGCGCTCCAGCACCTCCGCGGGGACCTCCTCCCGGCGGACGTATTGTGGCGCAGCGGCGGCAATGTGGAGGGCGAGCTCCTTCACCAACGCTTGAAAGTCCTCGTTGCGGGCGACGAAGTCGGTCTCGCAGTTGACCTCCACCAGGACGCCCACTTTGCCGTTGTGGACGTAGGCGCCCACCAGGCCTTCGGCGGCAGTGCGGCCGGACTTTTTCGCGGCGCCGGTGATGCCCTTCTTGCGGAGCCACTCCTCGGCCTTGGCAAAGTCTCCGGCGCTCTCGCCGAGGGCCTTCTTGCAGTCCATCATCCCAGCCCCGGTCTTCTCGCGGAGCTCCTTCACCATCGCTGCGGTGACTTCGGCCATGTCTCTCTCTCGTGCTGGGCTGTGGCCCTAGAAGGAGTCCGTAACGCCGACCGCTGGGGCACCGTGCCCGGGGCAGCTTGGCCCCTCCAGGTGCGCGCCCGGAAAGGCACGCGTCTCTGGGGTTTGTGAGCCGGGGCAAAAGGCCCCGGCTCGGGAAAAAGTCCTACGCCTGCTCGGCCTTGGGCTCGGCGGCCGTCTCAACAGGAGCGGCCTCGGCGCCCTCCTCGGGGACGGGGTCCAGCGTCCCGCTGGTGGGCTGGCCTTTAATTTCGACAAGCGGCCCGCGGCGCTCACCGGCGGGTGCGCCGACGCGGCGGTCGCTACGACGGGCGTTGGCAAAGCGGCGGTCCTCACGGGGGCGCTCCTCCCGTGTGTCCTGCTCGTCGCGCTCGCTGGCGCCAGAGGCCTTGTAGCGCGCCATGCCTTCCAGCGCCGCGTCTGCCACCTTGCCGGTGAAAAGCTTGATGGACCGGATGGCGTCGTCGTTCCCGGGAATCACGTAGTCGATGCCCTCGGGGTCGCAGTTGGTGTCCACCACCGCGATGACGGGAATGCCCAGCCGGCTCGCCTCGTGGACCGCGATGTGCTCCTTCTTCGGGTCGACGACGAAGACGCAGCCCGGCAGCTTGCTCATGTCCTTCACGCCGCCGAGGTTCTTCTCCAGCTTGTCCTGCTCTCTTTGGAGCGAGGCCACTTCCTTCTTCGGCAGACGGTCAAAGGTGCCGTCCTCGGACATCTTCTCCAGGGTCTTCAAGCGGTCGATGCCCTGCTTGATGGTGCGGAAGTTGGTCAGCGTCCCGCCCAGCCAGCGGCTGGTGACGTGGAACTGGCCGCAGCGAAGCGCCTCCTCGCGAATGACGTCCTGGGCCTGCTTCTTGGTGCCGACGAAGAGGACACTGGCGCCACGGGCGGTGACGTCCGAGACGAAGCGGAAGGCAGCGCGGGCCAGCGTCACCGTCTTCTGCAAGTCGATGATGTAGATGCCGTTGCGGGCGCCGAAGATGTAGGGCTTCATCTTCGGGTTCCACCGCCGCGTCTGGTGGCCGAAATGGACGCCGGCCTCCAGGAGCTGCTTCATGGTGATGCCGCCCGGGGGAGGCATGCCGCCAGGAGAAGGCGGCGCGCCAGCGCCGGCCACAGGGCCGTCGGACGAGGGGATGTCGGTGACTTGTGCTTCCATGAGGTTTCGGTTGCTCCGCCGCACCCGTCAACGGCTGACTCCTTGACGCCTCCCCGGACTCGGGAGAGCGCCACCGGGGAGTCACCCTCGGGGCACGTGTGAATTTGGGAAAATGCGACTTAACCAGGGCGGAGAGTGCGTGCAGCCAGGCTCCTCACCCCGGGGGAGGGCTCGTTAGCACCCCCCGGCGCGTGGGTGCAAGTCTGCGTACCCCTTGAGGTTACTTCGCAGGCTGTTCGCCGGCCCCATGGCACTTCTTGTACTTCTTGCCGCTCCCACAGGGGCAAGGGTCGTTGCGTCCCACCTTGGGGCCGCTGCGGACGGCCTGTTTGGGTCTGGCCTCGGGCTGGACGCGCCCCTCGGCGTCCCCCCGGCCTTCAATGACGGGCCTATTTCGGGCGGCGCGGGCCATCTGCTGCTCCATGCGGGCCACCTCCTCGGCCTGTCCCTTGGGGGGGATGCGCATCAGGAGGCTCATCACCTGGTGGTTGATGGCGGAGAGCATCTGGACGAAGCCGTCGTAGCCCTCCTTCTTGTAGGCCTGCTTCGGGTCCCGCTGGCCGTAGGCGCGTAGCCCAATGCCCTGGCGTAGATGGTCCATGGCCAAGCAGGTGGTCCTTCCACAGGGCGTCGATGGTGGCCAGGTACCGGTGCCGCGCGAATTGGCGGAAGTCCTCGCCGAACTCTTCCTCGCGGGCGCGTAACGCCTTTTCGGCGGCCTTGAAAATGTGCTCCTGCAAGTCCTCTCGCGTGCCGTCCGCCTGGAAGCTCATGTCCAGGTTGAGGTTCTCCTTCACCGCCTTGCCGAGCGCCTCCAAGTCCCAGCTGTCTGGATTCTTGGCCGGAGCCCAGGCGTCGGTTTGGGCGACGACGACGTCCTCGAGGGCGTCGAGCACCATTTCCCGGAAGCGCTCCCAGGTGACAGTTTCCTCGGTGCGCCGTTTGGCCTTCGTCTTCTTGTCTTCCTCGTACTCCACCAGAGCCACACCGGCGCCGGCGGCGAGCACCTGCCGGCGGAGCCGGTAGATGGTGCGTCGCTGCTGATTCATCACGTCGTCGTACTCGAGCAGGTTCTTACGGATGTCGAAGTTTTGTCCTTCGACTCGCTTCTGGGCGCTCTCGATGGATTTGGAGAGCCATTTGTGCTCGATGACTTCGCCCTCCTGCATCCCCAGCCGCTCCATCCAGCTGGAGATGCGCTCGGAGCCGAAAATCCGCATCAAGTCGTCTTCGAGCGAAAGGTAAAACTTCGAGACACCCGGGTCGCCTTGGCGGCCCGCTCGTCCGCGGAGCTGGTTGTCGATGCGGCGGGATTCGTGCCGCTCGGTGCCGAGGATGAAGAGGCCGCCCAGGCCCACCACCTCCTCGCGCTCGCGCGCCGTCAGCGCCTTGTACTTGGCCGTCCCTTCCTCGAAGCGCTTCTCCCAGGCCGCCAGGGCGGCCTGGTGTACCTCGGGCGGAGCGGGAGTCCCGTCCGCTGCCGGCGGCGGCGGCTCGGGGGGCGGTCCCACTTCGGCCTTGGCCAGCACCTCGGCGTTTCCGCCGAGGAGAATGTCCGTCCCGCGGCCGGCCATGTTTGTGGAAATGGTGACCGAGCCCCGGCGACCGGCCTGGGCCACGATGTCCGCCTCGCGGGCGTGCTGCTTGGCGTTGAGGACGTTGTGCGGCACTCCCCGGCGCTTGAGGAAGGTGCTCACCACCTCGCTCTTGGCGATGGAGACGGTGCCCACCAGCACCGGCTGGCCCTTCTGGTGCAGCTCCTCAATCTCCTTCACCGCCGCTTCGAATTTCTCGCGCTCCGTCTTGTAAACCACGTCCTCCAGGTCCTTGCGGACCATGTCTCGGTTGGTGGGCACCACGCGGACGTCGAGGTTGTAGATTTTGGCGAATTCCTCCGCCTCGGTGTCGGCGGTTCCGGTCATGCCCGACAGCTTGGAGTACATGCGGAAGTAGTTTTGGAAGGAGATGGTGGCCAGCGTCTGGTTCTCGTTCTCGATGCGGACGCCCTCTTTGGCCTCGATGGCCTGGTGCAGGCCATCGGACCAGCGGCGGCCGGGCATGAGGCGGCCAGTGAATTCGTCCACAATAAGGACTTCACCGTCCTTCACCACGTAGTCCTTGTCGCGCTTGTAGAGGGTGTGCGCCCGCAGCGCCTGCTCCACGTGGTGCAAGGACTCCACCTCGCTCGGGTCATAGAGGTTGGAGATGCCGAGGCGGTGCTGGATTTTGTCCACGCCGGCGTCGGTGAGGGTGACGCTGCGGGTTTTCTCGTCGAGCGAGTAGTCCTGGTCCGGCACCAGGCCGGGAATGACGCGGTCCACGACGTAGTAGCGGTCGGTGGAGTCCTCGGTGGGGCCGGAAATAATGAGCGGCGTCCGGGCCTCATCAATGAGGATGGAGTCCACCTCGTCCACAATGGCGTAGTTGAGCTCCCGCTGAACGTAGTCCTGGAGCCGAAACTTCATGTTGTCGCGCAGGTAGTCGAAGCCAAACTCGTTGTTCTGCCCGTAGGTAATGTCCACGCCGTACGCCTTCTGCCGGTCCGCGTCATCCAAGTCGTGGACGATGCAGCCCACAGTGAGGCCCAACGCGTTGTGGATGCGGCCCATCCACTCCGCGTCGCGCCGGGCGAGGTAGTCGTTCACCGTCACAATGTGGACGCCGCGCCCGCTCAGTGCGTTGAGGTAGCTGGGCAAGGTGGCGGTGAGCGTCTTGCCTTCGCCGGTGCGCATTTCGGCGATGCAGCCCTGGTGAAGAAACATTCCGCCGATGAGCTGGACGTCAAAGTGGCGCTGGCCGATGGCGCGCCGGGCCGCCTCGCGCACCAGCGCGAAGGCCTCGAAGAGGACGTCATCGAGCGGGCGACCCTTGGCCACCTCCTCCTTCAGCCGAGCGGTGTAGGCGGGGAGGTCGGCCGTCCCGAGCGCCTGCATCTTGGGCTCGAGCGCGTTAATTTTCGCGACTTTGGGCCAAGTCTTCTTGAGCTCGCGCTCATTCTTGGTGCCAATGACCTTCTTCAGCGTCCACTCAATCATGTGTGCCAGGCTTCCAATGAGGCGAGGGGCCACGGGCACCCTCGTGCTGCTGCCCTATTCCACGCCGGGCCCCGTGTGCGCCATGAAAAACCCTAGGAAGTTACAGCGCAAACCCCCGCGCGCAAGCCAAGGCGACCCGAGAAACCGTGGGAGTGCACGGATGCAGCACGAGCAAGCCGTGGGCCGGCCTCCTCCCGGGCGCACCCCCGTCGCGCCTCCCACACCTCCGGCGCACGTGCCCACACCGGCGCGCCCACCGCGCCTCGGAAGCTGGCTTTGGACGTGCCGCGCCGGCTTCGAGGCGCACCTCTTCGAGGAGCTCACCCGCGCGCATGCCGTCCCGGAGGTGTTGGGTGCAGGCCTCGTCTCGTCCGCGAAGCGGCCGCCCGTCGACCCGGCCTTTGCCCGCACCGGCTTCTGCGTCCGGGCCCGCGCCGAGGGGCCGCTGGACGCGGCGCTGGCGTCCCTGGCCGGGCGCGTGGCCCGCGCCGGCCCCGTCACCCTCCGGGCCTGGAGCGCCGACACCGAGGAAGGGCGCGGTCTCTCGGACACAGCGCGCGCGCTGGAGGCCGCACTCCGTGCCGCGCCGCAAGTGCAGCACCGCGACGACGGCCTCGTCCCCTTCGCCGAGGTGGCGGTGGTGGGTGCGCCCGCTTCCTGGACGGCAGTGTACGGCACGGTGTTGCGTCACCAGGCGGTGAGCTGGTCTCCGGGTGGCCGGCAGCGCATGCACCGCACCGGGGATGCGCCCTCCCGCGCCGGGCTCAAGCTCGAGGAGGCTTGGACACTCCTCGGCCTGTGGCCTTCGCCCGGCGAGACGTGCGTGGACTTGGGCGCCGCGCCCGGCGGGTGGACGGCACGCGCCTTGGACAGGGGTGCGCAGGTGGTAGCCGTGGACAGAGCCGCGCTCGCGCCGGAGCTCGAGGCCAACCCGCGGCTCCGGCACGTCCGGCAGAGTGCTTTCTCCTACCGGCCGGAGGAGCCCGTGGACTGGCTCCTCTGTGACATGGCCTGGCGGCCCCTCGAGGTGGCGGCCCTCCTCGCCCGGTGGGGACGCGCGGGCTGGGCACTTCACCTCGTGGCCAACCTGAAACTCCCCATGCGGGACAAAGTCGAGACGCTTGAGCGCGCGCGCCGCGTGTTGGAGGAAGGCGGCTGGAAGGCCCTCCGCATGCGGCAGCTGTACCATGACCGCGACGAGGTGACGGTGGTGGCGCGGAGCCGCTAACGCCGTCGTCTAAAAAGAGAGCCATGCCCCACCCCCTCGACGACGCCACTGTGGACACGCTTTTGCGCCTCAACCCGTGGGTGAAGAGCCGGCCCAAGGAGGAGCAAGCCGGCCTCGCGCTGAGCGCGCTTCTCGACGCAGAGGCCTGCCGGCGCGGTGCACCGGACCCCGTCTCGGGCGCCCTCAACGTCCTCTTCCTCACCCAAGGCGCGCTGTTGAAGGCGGAGTTTGACTTGTCCATCCACGGGCACGTGCCTTGGGAGGTGGGCCTTCTCACCGTGGACGTGCTGGAGCTCATCCGCGTCAACCAAACGGCCGGCTTCCCCGCCGGAGACCGTTTCCTGCGCGCCATGGCGAGCTGTCTTGTGGCCACCTTCCCCGAGGCGCAGGTGGTGCGCATCCACACGGACTGCTTCTGCGTCCTGTTTCTTCCCTCCTCGGAGACACGGCTCACCCTGGAGCACCGCACCCGGGCCCGCGAGGCGCTTCAGAAGGCCGTGGCGGACTTTCGCCAGGAGGAGCCGCGGCTACCGGTAATGGACTTCACGCTGGGCCTTGCGCACCTGCGCGTGCTGGACCCCTCCCACTGGCAGGTGTTGGGGCCCCTGGTGTGGGGCGAGGCCGAGCGCACCCACGTCCTCACCCGGGCCGGTAAAGCGGAGGGCATTCTCGAGCGTCAGGTGGAGCTCGGCGGCCGCGTGGCCGTCGAGCCGTCCGACAGAGGCGCTACTCGTCGTCGAGAATGAATTTCCGGGGGTTTTCCGGTAGCCCATTCACCCGCACCTCATAGTGCAGGTGGGGGCCGGT
>CAVUXN010000006.1:0-468119 GCA_963745475.1 uncultured delta proteobacterium | reverse complement strand
CGAGTTTGAGCCGTGAGAGGGCTCCGTCCTGACCACTAGACGACAGGGCCATGCTGACTGTTTCGCGGGGGCCGTCTCTAAACGAGTGGGCGCTCTCCGTCAACCAGCCGAAGGGGACGCGAGAGGGTACGCAAAGGGCTTCTCTCGCGGCGCTTGGCAGTGGCGTACAAGCGTCGCAAGAGATGCTCCTGCTGCAGCCCTGCGGAGAGGTCACGCGCTGGACGCGTCGGCACTCGGCGGAGGGGCGCGGAGCGCATCCAGCTCGAGCCACGCCATACCGCAGACGGTGCACACGGCCTTCCGCCCTTCCGGAAAGGTGAGGGCCGTCTTGACCTCAACCGCATGGCCCGCAGGGTTTGGGCAGCGCGGACACGGACTGGAGGGTGGCCGTAGGGCGTAATCGTCCGCGTGCGGGGGAAGCCGCAACAAGCGAAACCATTCCACGACGAGGGCTTCGGACCAGCCGACATTGAGGCGTTGGCCCGGCCCGGCGAGTCCTCGGGAAAGCGCGAGCCAGTACACCCGGAGCTCTTCCACATGACGATGAAGGCCACGGTCGGCCAAGGTCCGACCCAGGGTGTCCACCATGGTCATGAGCGAGTGGCGGTCCATCGTACCTGAACACAAGTTCAGTACGAGGCATCTGTCAATCGCCAACCACGGGCTAAGCTTCAAACACCTAAGCCATGTCTGCCCAACCTGACCGCGCGCCGAGCCCACCGCTTGCCGCTCCCCCGCGCTTCCTCGTGGAGCTGGATACGCTCATTCGAGCCCGGCACCCGCTGCTTTGGCTTGTGAGTAGCGAGGAGCCGCGTGTCGACGGCCTCCTCGAGGAAATGGCCCAAACGCATGGCAAGGTGCTTCTGGCCTGGTCGGTGACCAAGGGCCTTCACCGTCTGGGTGGTGCGCGTGCTCAGCCGCCGCCGTGTGAGGGGACCGAGGACCCCATCGCCGCGCTCCGGGCCGTCGGCGCCTACGGCGAACCGAGCCTGGTGGTGCTCAAGGACTTTCACCCCTACCTCGCCGAGCCACGTGTAGTCCGCGCGCTCCGAGAGCTGGGGCAGGCGCTGAAAAGCTCGTACACGACGGTCATTGTCCTCGCCCCTGTCCTGCAGCTGCCGGTGGAGCTCGAAAAGGAGATGAGCGTCTTGGATGTGCCGCTGCCCACCTTCCGTGACCTCGCGGAGCTGCTCCGCGACATCATCGGCGTCGTTCGCACTGGTGGTCAGGCCGTCGTCGACCTCAAGCGCGAGGACGGAGAGAAGCTGGTGAAGGCCGCGCTCGGACTCACGTTGCACGAGGCCGAAAACGCGTTCGCCAAGGCCATCGCCGAGGACCAGCGTCTCGACGCCTCGGACATCCAGCGCGTGATGGAGGAGAAACGACAAGTC
The DNA here is from genome assembly GCA_963745475.1 of uncultured delta proteobacterium. GTDB lineage: Bacteria > Myxococcota > Myxococcia > Myxococcales > Myxococcaceae > JADGRA01. Next base: position 466,728 of record CAVUXN010000006.1, on the reverse strand, counting down.
ATCCGCAAGAGCGGGTTGCTGGAGTACTACCCGGCGGAGCACGACTTGCACGGCGTCGGCGGCCTCGAGAACCTCAAAGACTGGCTCGGAAGGCGGGCCGCCGCCTTCGGAGAGGCTGCGCGCCGTTTTGGGCTTCCGGAACCCAAGGGGTTGCTCCTCCTCGGCGTGCAAGGGTGTGGAAAAAGCCTCACCGCCAAGGCCATCGCCTCGCAGTGGACACTGCCGTTGCTGCGCCTCGACGTGGGACGCATCTTCAGTGGGCTTGTGGGCTCTTCGGAGGAAAACCTACGGCGCGCCATCCGCGTCGCGGAGAGCGCAGCTCCGGCAGTTCTTTGGGTGGACGAAATCGACAAAGCCCTCGCCGGCTCTGGTTCGTCGGACGCGGCCGATGGCGGTGTCTCGGCTCGCGTCTTGGGAGCGTTCCTCACTTGGTTGCAGGAGAAGAAGGCTGCTGTCTTTGTCGTGGCCACCGCCAACCGCGTCGAAGGCCTTCCGCCAGAGCTTCTCCGCAAGGGGCGCTTCGACGAGATTTTTTTCATCGACCTTCCGGACGCCCGCGAGCGCGCCGACATTCTGGCCATTCACCTGCGGCACCGGGGCCGAGACCCGGCGAACTTCGACGTGGCGCAGGTGGCCCTTCGGGCGAACAGCTTCAGCGGAGCTGAGCTCGAACAAGTGGTGGTGGAGGGCCTGTACCTGGCCTTCGCCCAGGGTGTAGAGCTGGCGACGACGCATTTGCTCGCGGCCGTGGCGCAAACCTTTCCGCTGGCGGTGACCCTGGCCGAGGATGTGGAGAGGCTGCGCGTCTGGGCGGCCCGACGGACTCGGCCGGCATCGCGGAAGGCCCCGGTTGTCGCATGAGGCAACTCAGTCGATTTCTCCGTCTGGAGCGCGTTCGCCGAGAGAGCGAGCATGAGGAGCCGGCGGGCCCGAGTCGCTTTTCGACACTCGAGGCGCGCCCAGCCGGCCCGGCCGCCCACCACAGCAGTCCAGGCCTCGAACGCTTTGTCCCCGAACCTGCCCCGCCGCCTGAAGTCGAGCTCGAGCTCGAGCTTCCGGATGCTGGCGAGCCCTTCGTCCGCTGCCCGCACTGTGGTGCCGACAGCGTCCGACACGCGACGCTGTGCCGGCAATGCGAGGCTCGGTTGGATACGGATGACGTGCGAGCCTTCAACACCCGACTCTGGGCCGAGATGACTGCTGCGCGGGAGCGCGAGGCCCAGGAATCACGCGAGCAGCAGGCGCTCCGCCGGGGTCCAAACGCCGGGACTGCCGTTTCGGACGACGCCTCATTGGCGGAACTCGCCGCCCGGGAGCAGGCGCGCCGGGCGCTGGAAAGGCCTTCCCGATGGGCTTCGTCAGACGTCTGGGGGCGGGGTCTAGGCTCCAGTCCCAGGGTCCTGCCGCTTCTCGTCGGGGCAGCGCTGGGACTCCCGGTATTCTTTGGCTTCTTCCGGCGCGGTGTGGCCGGCGGGTGGGCGGTGTTTCTCGTCGCCTTGGGGGCATTGGCCGTCCTTGCGCTGCGTAGGCGGCGCTAGGGGACAGAGACTTCTGACGTCGACCGGAGCTTCGCCGGGGACATGCTATGCACCGGCCCCAATATGTTTGCGGCCTGGGGAGCCTTTGTCTGCCGTCAGAAAGGGTGGGTCCTTGCGCTGAGTTGCGCCGTACTCCTCGGCGCGCTCGTCTCACTGCGCCATGGCGGCGCGCTCACCACCGGTTCCATCGAGGGCATCGAAGCGGACCGCACCCAGGCCTTGGTAGAAAAGACATTGGCGCTACCCGGGGATGCGTCCTTCACCCTCGTGTTCTCGTCCAAGGACTTCACCGTGTCCGACCCGCGCTTTGGTTCCGCGATGAGGGCAGCGCTCGCGCCATTGGCCAAAGACCCCGCTGTGGCGGGAGTGGCCAATCCGTTTGAGCTCCCTCCGCTGTTGGCCAAGCGCATGGTGTCTGCTGACAGACACCGGGTCCTGGCTGTGGTGGAGCTTAAGGGTGGCCTTGTGGCTGCCTCGCGCGCCTACCCTTCACTTCGCGACAAGCTCCAGGGGGGCATTTTGGACGTGGCAGCTACAGGCAGAGTGCCTTTCCTCCACGACCTGGACCGTACGTTGGAGCATGACCTGCTGCTGGCCGAGCTCGTCTCGCTCCCGCTCGCGTTGCTCGTGTTGTTGGCAGTCTTTGGCTCTGTCGTCGCGGCAGCGCTGCCCATTGCCGTCGGCGCCCTCTCGGTGTTGTGCGGCATTGGGGGTGTGTTGCTGCTGTCCCACGTTACCGACATGGCCCAATACACGGTCAACGTGACCTCGCTCATTGGGTTGGGCGTGGCCATTGACTACTCACTCTTCATGGTCAGCCGGTTTCGGGAGAAGCTGGCTCTGGGCGCAACGGTGGAGCAGGCAGTTGTCCACACAGTCGAAACTTCCGGGCGGGCGGTGGCTTTCTCCGGCCTCGCGGTCATGGTCGGTCTGTCCGGCTTGCTCTTTTACTGGGGCTCCTACCTCGCCACCATGGGGATTGCCGGCGCTCTGGTGGTCGCGCTGGCCGTTCTCTTCGCGTTGAGCTTCTTGCCTGCGGTCCTGGCGGTGGTGGGTCCCCGTATAGACGCTGGCCGCGTACCCCTTCCTTCGCTCGCCATGCGGCCGGGGTTGTGGCACGGCCTCGCCACTTGGGTCATGCGACGTCCACTTTTGGTGCTGCTGCCGACGTTGGCGGTCTTGCTCCTCATCGGGACGCCTTTCTTCCGGCTCCGCATGGCGGCGGCGGACGTGCGTGTACTCCCGCTCACCGCCGACGCGCGCCGCGGCTACGAGGAACTCAAGCGCTGGTTTCCGGAGCAGGTGGCGAACCGCGTCCTGGTCGCTGTTCAATTTCCGGGTGGTGAAGCCTTCACGTCCGAGCGGTTAGGGGCGTTGTACGACGCAAGCCGCCGTTACCGTGCGCTGCCCACCGTGACTGGGGTGGAAAGCATCGTGGACATCGACCCGCGTCTCGGGCGGGGGGGCTACCAACAGCTGGCGGAGATGCCGCCGGCGTTTCTCCCGCCGGAATTTGGACTGGCGATGAAGAGCACCGTCGCCGGGCGACTGGCGGTCCTCAACGTGCTCACCACGGCTGAGCCAGCAAGTCCCGAGGCCCGGGCCCTCGTGCAGGCCATTCGCGCCGAGCGACGCGTCGGGGACGGTTCAGTCCTGGTGGGCGGACAGCTCGCCCACGACTTGGACGCCACGGACTTCGTGCGCAAGCACTCCCCGCGGGCGGTGTCCTGGGTGATGGGTGTCACGGTGGTGGTGCTGTTCTTGCTGCTGGGAAGCGTGTTGCTTCCGTTGAAGGCCGTGCTCATGAATCTCCTGTCCATCGCCGGCTCCTTCGGAGCGCTGGTGTGGATTTTCCAGGAGGGTCACCTCGCGGGAATCCTCCATTTTCGACCGGCGCCCATCGAGCCCGCGCTACCCATTCTCCTTTTCTGTACCGTCTTCGGCTTGTCTATGGACTACGAAGTCTTGATGCTGAGCCGGATGCATGAGGAATGGCTACGCACCGGAGACAACACGCAAGCCGTGGCGGAGGGACTCGAGAAGAGCGCCGGACTCATCACCAGCGCGGCGGCCATCATGGTCGCCGTCTTCCTCGCGTTCTCCCTAGCCACCGTCGTCTTGGTGAAGGCCATGGGAGTGGCGATGGCCATTGCCGTCACTCTGGACGCTACGCTCGTTCGAGTCCTCATCGTGCCTGCCACGATGCGTCTTCTGGGCCATCTCAACTGGTGGGCCCCCGCTCCCGTGGCCCGGGCCTTCAGCCGCTGGTGGGCACGCCACCCAAACACACAACCATGAGCCCTTTCCTCGCCTTCTCGGCCCTCGGCGCCCTGTTGTTCGTTCTCATCCTCCTGGGCCATTTCCAACTGGCGCGGGCCATTCGACGCCCCCCCCTTTGTGCACCGCGCTTGCCCAGCTACCCCTCGGTCACCGTCGTTCGGCCCATCCGCGGGTTGGACATTGGTTCGCGAGAAAACGCCGAAGCGCTGCTCGCGCAAGACTACCCGGGCGAGCAGGAGACGCTCTTCATCCTCGACACTGAGTCCGACCCGGCCTACCCGGTGATGGTCGAGTTGGTGAAGGCTCGCCACGGCAAAGGGCGGGCGGAGGTCCTTATTGCCGGCAAGCCTCCTCCGGGTCGCACCGGAAAGCTGAATGCGATGATGCTGGGCGAAGCGCGCGCCAAGGGCGAGCTCATTGCCTTCAGCGACTCGGACACGCGAGCGGGTCCCCAGCTGTTGCGCATCCTGGCGGAGGAGCTCCTGGCACGCCCGCAGGCCGGAGACACCTTCGCGCCGATCGTGGCGCAGTCCGACGTCACTGACGCTGGGGACGTGGCCTATGAGCTGTTGGTGAACTCCTGGTACGGCGCCTCGGTGGCTCTCGCTGCTGGTGCGTCCGGCGAGCTGCCTTTCATCATGGGTCAAATGATGGTCTTCACCCGGCGAGCCCTGGCCGCGGTGGGTGGAGTCCAGTGTGCGGAGGGACAATTCGTCGATGACATGTACATCGGCCAGTGCGTTGCTCGGGCCGGCTTCAAGAACGTGATGGTGCCGTACCCCCTGCGCATCGTCACCGGCGGGCTCAGCCTGAGGCAGTTCGTCCGGGTGTTTCGACGCTGGATGCTCTTCTCGACCGGGGGTCTTCCAGCGAGCTTCGTCCGCCCCAATTGGTTTCGCGGCGTCCTCTACTTCACCGCGCTCGGTGTCACCGCCGTGGCGCTGGCCAACGAGCATTGGCTCGGTGCGGTCCTTCCGTTGGCTGCGGCGCTGCTCTTCGTCTGGAGCCAACTGGACCTCCAGGTGCGTTTCGGCGGCCCTCGCGTGGCCCTCAAGCACCTCTGGGTTCCCGTGGTGCTTCCTCTTGTTGCGGCCCTCGTGACCGTCTCGACGAAGCTGAACCGAAACGTGGACTGGCGCGGCCGCAGCTACCGCCTCGACGCTTCGGCAAAGCTGACCGGTGAGTCGGCTGGGCCCTCCGGCGTGCCACGAGGTCAGCGCTAGGCCGAGACAGTGGTTGTCGCGGGCGCAGCGGCAGCCCGCCTGAGGCCGGCGTCCTCGAGGAGGCCCCGGGCGGCCTCGGCGACGTGGGGCAGCGTGGAGCGAACGAGCCCAACTGCAGCGCGCATGGCCGTCGTCAGCGGCAGGGCTCCCGTAAAGAGGGTCCGGCCCAACGCGAGGAACGAGTGGCCCACCACCCGCGCATACTCGAGACTCATGACCCACATTCGGGACTCGCGAGTGGAGAGCAGGGCCATGGACGCGCTGCGCCCGGCCGAACTTTTCGTCCAGTAGCGAATAATCCCACGGCGCAGCGCCGCCATTTCCGGGCTGGACTCTGAAAAGCAACGGTAAAGCGCGGACGCGAGGCTGAGCCGGGTTCGCTGCGGGCCCCGGCGAAGGAGGGCGTACTGCGCCAGCGCAGCAGGGACATTGCCGTGGGCGCTGCGCAAGGCGTTTTGGAGGGCGAGTGCATCCCGAGTGCAGGAAGCCATGCCGCTCGCGCTCAAGGGGTGACAGCAGCCGGCCGAGTCTCCGACCAGCACCGCGGAGCCGCGCGAGACCTTTTTCGGAAGACGGGTGAAATTGGCAGACACGAGAGGCCGAGTCGCCTGGAGGGCCTCCGTCACCGCGCCTCGCAGACTTGGCGGAAGCGCGCTCAGAAGCTCTGGCTCTTGCACCGGCGCCGTCGGCTCGGTGCCCGTGGCCAAGTCCACCATGACTCGGGCCTGAGTCGGAGAAATGGCGTAGCAGAGCACCGGGGAAGGCCCGCCAACGAAGAGGTGCCCGTAGCCAGGGTGGGGGAGGAGGGCCGCATCCACCAGCGTCCCGGACATGGTGGAAAGTCGGACATTCTCTTCTTCAATCCCAAGGAGGCTCCGGACTCGCGAGGCCCGCCCGTCGGCCGCGACGAGAAGACGGGCTGAGACCTGGACTTCGCTTCCGTCCGGGCGAAGCACTCCCGCCTCGATGCCGTTGGCGTCGTTGCGCGCGACCCCGGCCAGTCGACTGGACTCCCACACGGTGACGTGCGGCCGTCCATGCAATGAAGCCTGAAGCGCCGCGACGAGTGCGCTGTGCTCCATGGCGACACCTTCGCCCAATGCGCCATAGGGCAATAGGCACGTTGACGGCTCGACGCCCGGACTCGAATCCACCACTGCGAAGCCAGCCACCGGAACGGCACCGGCGACCCGAAGCGCCTCGCCGAAGCCGAGGGCTCGCAGGTCGGCTGCGCCAGAGGGATGCATCAACTCACCGGCCAACTGGCGGGAACGGTCCATTCCCGCCTCCACCACGAGCGTGCTGAGGCCGAGGTCCGCAAGCGCGGCGGCCGCAGCGCAGCCTGCCGTCCCGGCACCCACCACCACCACGTCTCCCTGCCATTCCACGTGCGCTCAGCCCTCCTCTGACGGCTTTTCCTATGCTACATAACTCGCCACTCTCCATCCGGTCACGGCCTGCGGCCGGCGGCCCATCGGACCGGATGCGACCCACCCATGCGACTTCCGTCTGACGTCGAATCCGCTGAGGGTTTCTGCAGGGCTGCGCTTCCAGAAGTCTCACGGACGTTTGCCCTCAACATTCCGGTGCTTCCCGCCCCGCTCGACCTGGCCGTCACTGTGGCCTACCTCTTGTGTCGAATCGCCGACACCCTCGAAGACGAGTCCACAGCTTCGGCCGCGGACCGCCGCCCACTGATGGACGAGTTCGCGCGTCTGTGCGCGCTTCCGGAGGACTGGCCGGTGGCTGCGGAGCGCTTCTCCAACAGGGCCGTGGCAGCGCTGCGGCCGGCGGCTCCACCCGCCGAAGTGCGGCTGGTGCGCGGGACGCCTCGGGTGCTGGAGACGGTAGCCACGATGCCTTCGTGGGTGCGGACGCACGTGGCCAAGTGCGTGAGTGAGATGACGTCCGGCATGGCGCAGGTCCTGGAACGCGTGGAGAAGCGGGGGGAGACGGCGGGTCTGGTCGACCTCAACGAGACGTTGACTTACTGCTACTACGTCGCGGGAACGGTGGGGGAAATGCTCACCGGACTCTTCGCTGGCTATTCCCCCGCGGTGGCTGCGCGCGTTTCGGAGCTGGAGCCACGGGCGGCTGCATTCGGTCGCGCTCTACAACTCACCAACATTCTCAAGGACATCCGGGAAGACCGAGAGCGCGGCAGCTGCTGGTTGCCGCAAACCCTGATGGCGCGTCACGGTTTGACAGCGGACAGCCTCCTGCTCCACGACCACCGCGCGGCGGCACTCGAGCTCCTCGATGAGCTCTTGGCTGTTGCCCACCGGGAGGTCGAGACCTCCTTCCAGTACATCCTTCTGTTGCCCGCCGAAGAGAAGGGCATTCGGCTGTTTTGCCTCTGGCCTCTCTTCTTCGCCGTGCTCACGCTGCGCGAACTGCGTGGAAACCCTGAAGTCTTCAGCGGGCCACCGGTGAAAATTAGCCGGCCCGCGGTGAAGCGGGTGATGGTGTTCACCCGAGCATTGGTGGACAAAGACTGGGCGCTGCGCGTGGCTTTCCGGACGTACACTGCCGGATTGCCTGCTCCTGCCGCCTGAACCGATGCCCCCCCACGCCGAACCCGGCGCAGACGTCTCCATCGCCAAAGGGCTACGCGTGCTCGCGGGCACGCAAGAGCCATCCGGCGCCTGGAAGGGTGACTATGGCGGCCCGCTATTTCTGCCTCCTCTTTACGTGGCGACGCTTTACGCGCTGGGGCGCGTCCCGGATGAGGACACCCGCGCCGGCCTTCTGCGTTACCTGCGCGGACACCAGAACGCCGACGGAGGGTGGGGGCTGGACGTGGAGGGGCCGAGCCAAGTCTTCACTTCGGTTCTCAACTATGTGGCCCTGCGCCTTCTCGGAGTGACGGCAGACGACGTCGGCCTCACCCGGGCGCGTGCTTGGTTTCTCCCCCGCGGAGGTGCACTGGCTTCAGCGTCCTGGGGAAAATTCATGCTCGCCGTACTCCGCCTCTACGAGTACGAGGGCCTGTACCCAGTTCCTCCGGAGTTGTGGCTACTTCCAAGGTGGCTTCCGGTGCACCCTGGGCGTCTGTGGTGCCATTGCCGGATGGTCTATCTGCCAATGAGTCACCTCTATGGTAGGCGCGCACGTGTTCCGGACGCCCCCTTGTTGGAGGCGTTGCGAACCGAGCTCTACGCCGAGCCGTATGCGGGCATCGATTGGCAGGCGGCCCGCGAGAGGGTTTCGCCGACGGATGCCTACACGCCGCGGACGGTATTGCTTCGGCGCGTCTACCGGCTGCTGAGTGCACTCGAGCGGCGGCACCCCAAAGCGCTGCGCGAGCGAGCCCTGACCGAAGTGCGAGCGCAACTCACGGCCGAAGACGAGGCCACGCACCACATCTGCATCGGGCCAGTGAACAAGCTCTACAACACGCTGGTGTGGCATTTCGAGCGCCCGGACGGACCCGAGGTGGAGGCCCACCTTCCCCGCCTGGCGGACTACCTCTGGGAGGGGAAGGACGGAGTGAAAATGAATGGCTACAACTCCTCGGAGTTGTGGGACACCGCTTTTGCGGTCCAGGCCATTGCTGCCACTGGCGAGACCGAGCGCATGCGCTCGACGTTGGCGCGGGCGCATCGCTTCATCGTCGACCAGCAGGTCCTCGAAAACACACGTGAGCCGAAGCGCTTCTACCGGCACCCCAGCAAGGGTGGCTGGCCCTTCAGCACTCGGGAGCATGGTTGGCCCATCAGTGACTGCACAGCGGAAGGGCTCAAGGCGGCACTGGCCCTCTCCCGACTGCCACCAGGTGACTTGACAATGCCTTCCGCACGCTTGGCGGAGGCGGTGGACCTCATTCTCTCCCTGCAGAATGAGGACGGGGGTTGGGCCACCTATGAGCTCCAGCGTGGGCCGGCCTGGCTCGAGTTGCTGAACCCATCCGACGTGTTCGGCGACATCATGGTCGACTACTCCTACGTGGAATGCACGTCGGCCTGTGTGCAGGCGCTGGCCGCGTACCTCGCCTCAACTCCCGTTCTCAGCGCCGGACGTACCGCGCTGCTCCTCGGGGCCATTGGAAGAGGGCGAGACTTCATCCTTCGGGTCCAAGGCGAGGACGGCGGTTGGGAAGGCTCCTGGGGGGTCTGCTTTAGCTACGGCACGTGGTTCGGCACCTGGGGACTACGCGCCGCCGGCGTGGAGATTGAACATCCCTCCCTGCGGCGGGCAGCCGCCTTCCTGCGGACGCACCAGTTGGTGGATGGCGGCTGGGGGGAAACCATTGAGAGCTGTCGCCAACGCAAGTGGGTGAACGCCGAGGGCGGCCAGGCGGTGATGACGTCCTGGGCCCTCCTCGCCCTCCAGGCCGCCGGCCAGGGCCGAAGTCCTGAAGCGCGCCGTGGCGTTGCCTTCCTTCGTGCTCGCCAGCAAGCCGATGGTCGCTGGCCCGAGGAGCACATCGCCGGCGTCTTCAACAAGACATGCGCCATTCACTATGACGCCTACCTGCGCATCTTCCCGGTCTGGGCACTGGCGATGGCTGGACGGCCCGAGAACGAATGGGGAGGCCATTCGGCAGACTAACCGGTGACGCGTTCCCCGACGTCGGCTCCCGTGCCTTCGAAGACTCCGCGTTTTGCGGTCACTGGGAAGAAGCGAATCTACCTCTGACCGACCGACTTTTTTCCTTTGACGCTCTGCCACTTGGTAAAACGGCGCCCATGAGGTGTCTCGGTGCGGGCGGACGGGGAGGCGGCTACGCATCGGTGCTTCTACTGGCCGCGGGGCTCGTCTCGAGCACCGCCGGCGCGCAGGTCTCTCAAATCGTCTTTCCACCGAGTCTTCTCGTCCCGAATTACAACCACGTCTTTCCTGGCCTCACCGAGTCTCTGGAGGCTGGGGCGGACTTGGCCCGCGCCTGGACCGCTCCTGCGGTTTGGTACAACCCAGCTGGGCTGGTGCTCTCCACGCGGACGGCAGTCAACGCAAGTCTTCAGGGCTATCAGGCAACGCTGCTGACGGGCACTGGCTTCAACGAGCAAGGCATCCAAATCTCCAACTTTAGGAGCGTCCCAAGTTTCGTTGGGGTCGTGCTGGGGGAGGAGGTCATCAATCTGAAAAACGTCCGGTTCGGCTTCGCGATGACAAATGACATTTCCTGGCAGCAGGGAATCAACCTCTCCAGCAGCTCGTCCTCTGGGACTCGGGCGCTCTACCAGGTTGACTCGAGCTTCGAGCAGTTCCGCGCGCAGGCAGCCGTGAGCTGGGCCGTGAACCCGAAGTTTCGCCTGGGGTTTGAGCTTTCGATTCCCTACACTTCCATCAGCAACACTGGCCAGCTCACCGGCAGTCTGCAAGGCACCGGCACAACGGTGGGGTCGCTGCGCACAGTAGCTCTCAGCGGATACAATTTTCACATCCTTCCTGGCGCGAGCTTCCAGTGGGACGTGTTGGATTTCATGTCGGTCGGGGCCATGGTTTCGCCGCCGGGGCTGAGGCTCCTCCGAGGGGGAAGTCTCAGCCTTTCGGCTATTACCAACGCCACCGGGACCAGCGGACCGACAGCGACACAGCAGGTCAACTTTCGGGACACCGGCGCAACTTTCAACTACGTGATTCCGGCCGAACTGTCCTTCGGCGTGGCCGTCCACTTTGGCCCGGTGGAGGTGGAGTTAGACGCGCATTGGTACCTTGCGACCGGTCCTTACAACGTCATTAGCTCCTCCGCTCCGGTGACCACCATCAACTCCGCCGTGGGCGCGGGCACAGGGACCACCGTCAGCAGCCTTCCGACCGACGTGTGGGGGACGCGCGGAGTCCTCGATTTCAACCTCGGAGGACACTACAAGGTGAGCAATCTGGTGACGCTCCATGCCGGCTTCTATTCCGACCACTCGCCAGGAAACGTTCCGGACCTCGTGTACCGCACCATCTCCCTTTACGGCATGAGGGGAGGCGTCTCGTTAACCACCGCCAGCATCTCCGGCTCGGTGGGTCTGGGCTACGAGTTCGGCAGTTCCAACACTGCGCTTTTCGAAGTCACGCCGCCCGGCGTCCCACCTCAGAGCGGTTCCCAACAAAAGCTCACCATCCAGACGGTGAGTCTCCTTTTCGCGCTCGCCTACGTCTTTTAGCCGGACCGCTGGCGTACCGCGTTTCCGCACTTCCCGTGCCGGCCTTGGGTGCGGTAGACCGTCCATCCGAGACGTCTCGCCCCGGAGGGGTTTGCCTGCCATGAGTTTCTTTCTCTTCGCCATCCTCGGTGCGGTGCTAGGCATCTTCTGGCACCTCGTTTTTGGGCGTCGGACGGGCATCAACTTGGTGGCGGACATCGCAATTGGTCTGGTCGGTGCCATCGGCGGCGGAGCCCTCACGGCCTATCCGGACTTACTGGCCAGGCTCTGGGTGCTAAGCCCCCTGGGGCTTGCCTTTGGCGTAGGCGGCGCTGGCGGCGCGCTCTTCACGGCGGCACTCATCGCCATGGTTCCGCCGTCGATGTCCGGGAATTTCTAGCGAGGTCCGGGCACCTCCCCGCAGAGCCCGGGGCCGAGTTTTGTCCCGACGGATCGGACGCGGTACACCGTCCGTGGGTCGCTTCACTCAGCGCTCGACTCGCCAGGCTTCCTTGACCCCCAACGGGCCGTTTCGCAGCAGCCGGCGAAAGTCGAAGGCGCTTACGGCCTTTCGCCCTGCCGCTGTTTGAGCCATGCGCGTGCTGGGCCAGCGTCAATCCCGAAATTCTCCAAGCCGGGAAAGACGACGTCGAGGAGCGTTCGGACGAAGACTTCACGTTTCCGGGCTTGGGGAAGCACGCCATGCCGCAAAAGCTCGGAATCATCGACTTCCGGTACTACCTCGGCGAAGAGGCCCTCGTCGATGGTTCCGGAAAGCATCACTGGCACCCAGACGGCGAGAAACGAAACGTCGCGCCGTGCCGCCTCGCGGGCGAGGTGTGCCCAACCCATTCGGCCGTGAACGACCTCGTCGCGTGCAATCTCATGGAGCGTTGTCCGGACACGCTGGTCTGCGTCTTCCGCGAGCAAGGTGGTGAGTGTGGCCACGCTCTCCGTTTCAGTAATGCAACATGCGGCAACCACTTCGTAGAGGACGGCTTCGCGAGGCTCAAGCTCGCGTGGGGCAATCTCCGCGGACAGTGTGGGCGCGGCTTTCCAGGGCTCACCATAGACGGCGGACAACGCTTCGCAGAGAGCTGCGTGGCGCCGCTCGTCATCTGCAGCTCGACGCATGAGCGCGATGGCTGGGGAGCTTGGGTCGAAGTCGGCGATGGCGCCCGCTAGGCGGGTAAACCTGTGGGCGGCGTCGTGCTCCACGCTCGCTCGAAAGGCCCAAGCCTGGCCCACGGTGCGGCGCAGTACCGGCGTCACCAGCCCTGGACTCCTCCGCCTGCGGTCGCTCCCGCGTCGGGTGTGCGGCCAGCGTCGGCCATGCCTTTCTTGGTTGCGGCACCTTGGGCCTGTGCGCTCGAAGTGCAGGCTGAACTCGTTCCAACCACTGCTCCACCGAGAACCAGGACCTGAAACAGCTTCTTAAACAACATGGAGTCTCCCCTCCTGGGGAAATGCGCCAGTCGCAACACTACCGCGCACACGCCCGACGAGGCCACACCGCTGGCCGTTTGAGCGGCGCGCTCTGTCGAGTAACCGGTTCCTCATGGCTACTCGCTGAGACTCCGGAAAAGAAGAGCGCTCATGGCCAACCCAATGAGCGTTGCGCCGAAGCCAACGGCATAGACCAGCGTTGCTCGAGGTGCTCCGACGTCACCGCGCTCAATACTTCGGCGGATGTGGGCGTAGCGAAGAGTCCCGACCAGGTTGGTGACCATTCCAAGGGCAACGAGCAACGTTCCGAGCCACGCCGTTCCCAGCCCCTCGTGTGGCGTCGGTGCGCGGACGGTTACTACCTCGCGGAGAAATAGCCCGAAGCGTGCGATGGCAAAGCCAAAAGCCATGAGAGCGATGCCGGTGCGAATCCAGGCCAACATCGTTCGCTCGTTGGCCTGGTGCAGACGAAGTGTTTCCTCGGGCTGGGCTGGTAGCAGGGCCGTGCTCCAATCGAAACCGGCACAGGTCGCGGACTTCCTGAGCTCAAAGTCTGGCCGCTGGTGGAAGTCAAGGCGCTCCAGCTCTCCCAGTCGTCTCGCGTTGCTGCGCTTGCGCCTGAGCCGAGTGTTCCTGGCCCCTTCTCTTTCTCGCAACTGGATCCTCCACCCACGGACGCTCGGTGCCCATCCTCTACGCGGCCCTTAAGGAGGCTCTCATGATGCGTATGACCTGGACTCTCGGCTGTCTCGGCTATTTGGCACTCGCAGCATGCGGCTCGGAAGTGGCGAGTAAGAATGCGGCGAGTACGGAAAGCAACCCCATGGCGAGCAATTCGGAGTTCCTCGGACGAGAAGGTGGACCGCGGAACGTGCAGGCGTTCGAACCCCACAGCACGCCCTTCGGCACACGGATGGAACGCTGGAGCGAGAAGCTCTGGGATTGGGTGTACTCCGTCCCCTTTGCGGAGAACCCGTTGCTGGACACGACCGGGGTGGACTGTGCCGTCCAGCAACCAGACGGTCCAGTCTGGTATTTGCCTTCCGTGGTCGGCCCGGGTGGGACCGCGAGCTTTACGCGGACATGCACCATTCCCCATGACAAGGCGCTGCTGTTCGAGATGTCCGGAGTCGTCAATGACTTCCCGTGTCCGGACCCTACGTTCAAGCCAGCCGACGGTCAGACCCTGTACGAGTTCCTTCTCGCCGGGGCCGAAGGCGGCCCGAACTCCATCACGGCCCAGAGCCTTTCCGTTGACGGTGTCCTCCTCAAGCACCTCTTCGATTACCGCGAAACGAGTCGAGACCTCTTCGACGTGACGGGTGACCTTTCGCTGCAAACGACGCTGGATGGCTGCATTACCGGGTCTCCGCAACCCGCGGTCTCCGATGCGTTTGTCCTGATGCTCAAGCCCCTGTCTCCGGGCCCCCACACCCTGGTTTACAACGTACAGGACAACCACGGCACCAACCTCACGCTGACCTTTAACCTCACCGTCCAGTAGCCCGCGCCTTCAAACGGCGGGAGACGCGCAGGGCGCTTCGAGTGGGAGGCGAGATGCGTTTGCTCTTTGAGCCCATCGGAGAGGTGCGATGCCACGCCACTCCGGTGGGCCCGCCTTGGGGCAGCGTCCTCTCGGAATTGCACTTCCGCCCCAACCTGGCGGCGGGCCTCGAGGGAATTCAGCAGTTCTCCCACCTCCTGGTGCTTTTCTTCATGCACCAGGCTGTCTACCGCACGGACAGAGACTTGGTGCGGCGACCGGGCGGACGGCAGGAGATGCCAAGGGTGGGCATTTTCGCGCAGCGCGCCTCCTCCCGGCCGAATGCGTTGGGAGTGAGCGTTGTCCGTCTCCTGCGCCAGGAGGCCGCCGTCCTCAGCGTTCAGGGCCTCGACGCCTTCGACGGCTCTCCCATTCTGGACGTCAAGCCATACGTCTCGGACTTCGACCGGGCGAATCCCTCGGTTGAGCCGGATTGGGTGGCGCGATTGATGCGTGGCTATTTCTAAAAGGCCGGGTGCCTCAGAGGAGAGGTCCCTTTTCGAGGAAACCTGTCCTAGTGTTCACCGGGAGTGGTTCTCCTCTCGCAAGTCGACCGCGCACGCGAGCAAACCGCACGCCGGCCTCGGCTCATGCTGCTCTGGGTGGTGTTTTGGTTGGCCGAGGCCGGGTGCTCTCGCCACGGGGAGTCTCCGGAAGTGTCGGCCGAGCCCACGGTCACTGTCGCCGTCGTAGACCGGGGGCCAGTCTCCGACCTGCTCTTGGTTTCCGGTACCCTGGAACCACCCCCGGGAAAGAGTGCGCGGCTCGGCGTGCTCGTCCCCGGCCGGCTGGCGGAGCTCAATGTTGCCGAGGGCGATTCCGTCCGGCGGGGACAGGTGTTGGCGCGTCTCGAGCCGACGCCGTTTCGCGACACGCGTGCGCAGGCCGAAGCGGCCTTACAGCAAGCCGAAGCGCTGGCGATGAACGCGCGACAGCACCTGGCGCGTGCCGCTGAGCTCTGGGACGCCGGAGCAGGCCCAGCCAAGGATGTGGAGGACGCGCAGGCGCAGCTGGCGGCGGCAATGGCCGGAGTCAGAACCAGCGCCGCAGCAGTCTCTCTGGCGATGAACCAAACCACACGGGGAGAAGTCATCGCCTCGATGGATGCAGTGGTGTCCCACCTCTATGCCGCGGTGGGTGAGCCCATGGATGGCAGTGGGAAGCCCATCCTGGAGATTGCCCAGGTGGACACGCTCGAGCTGCAGGGCGGGGCGCCCCCGGCGCGCGCCGGCCGGGTCGGGCTGGGGCAGCCCGCCGAAGTCATGGTCTCCGGTGCGAGCAAGGCGGAGCCGGGCGTCGTGTATGCCATCTCTCCGGCAGTCGACCCGGCCTCCGGGCTCGTCCGCGTCCGTGTCCAAGTGCCCAACAAGGAAGCCAGGCTCAAGGTGGGCGTTGCGGCTGAGGCGCGCATCGTGGTGCAACTCATTCCCGACGCCATTCGGGTCGCCTTGGGCGCGCTCATCCCCAGTGGCCCGGGCTCGGGTGAGCCTTCGGTGAATGTCCTCGGTCCGGATGGTCACGTCCGGCGACAGGCGCTTGCCATTGGGGTGAAGGACACCGTCTTTGCCGAAGTCCTCTCCGGGCTGAAGCCAGGAGACCGCGTTGTCCTGGCCGGGAGCTACTCCTTGCCGGACGGGACCGCGGTTCAAGTCGCGGATGGCGGCGCGCAGAGCGAGAAGCGGTGATGAGCGTCGGGAGCTTTGCGCTCCGCCACGGGCGCGCCTTCGGCTTCTTCGCGCTTCTCGCAGCCGTCGGTGGTGCTCTGGTGGCTGGAAGCCTTCCGAAGGGCATTTACCCTGAGGTCAGCTTTCCGCGGGAGCAGGTGATTGCCACGCTGCCCGGCGCCCCGGCCCAAACGGTCCTGGCCGGCATCACTCGCCCTCTAGAGGAAGTCCTCGCGACCATTCCCGGTGTGGTGCGTGTTCGAAGTCGGACGGTGCGGGGTGCTGCAGAATTGTCGCTGTATTTTGCGCCCGATGCAGACATGGCCAGCCTGCATCCGCAGGTTCTTGCCCGGACGGCCGAGTCGCGCTCGGCTCTCCCACCGGGCACCGAAGTCACTGCGATGCGCGTGCTGGCCAGCGGCTTTCCTATCCTCTCGCTCAACATCGAGGGGCCGTATCCCGCAAGTCAGCTCTACTTGTTGGCCCAGTACACGCTTCGGCCAGCGCTCTCCGGGCTTCCCAGCGTGGGGTTGGTGTCGGTTCAGTCGAGCGACATTCCCGAGCTGGACGTGCTCCTCACGCCGAGCCGTTTGGCCGCTGCACACCTCAGTGTCCCCCAAGTCGCGGAGCGCCTCCGACAGCAGAATCAGGTCCAATCCGTGGCCCGGCTCACCGACCTTCACGAGCTGTCCCTGGGAGTGGTGACCGGTACTTTTCAGACCCCGGAAGAGGTCGCCAATACCGTCATCGCCGGAACGGACCTGGCGCCCATTCGAGTCGCTGACCTTGGCACGGTGGCCGAGGGGCTCGCGCCCCAAACGACAGTGATTCGGACGGATGGACACCAGGGCGTCATCCTCAACGTTGCTCGGCGTCCTGGAGGAGACGCGCTCGAGTTGGCTGCGGCTGTCCAGGAGAAATTGCGCCAGCTTCACGCTGCGCTTCCACCGGGCCTGACCATCACCCCCGTCTACATCCAGTCGGATTTCATCTCCGAGGGGGTGCGGGGCGTTCGTGACGCTGTCGTCTTCGGAGCGCTCTTCGCAGTGGTGGTGCTGGCACTCTTCCTCAGGGACTGGCGGGCCACCCTCATCGTCGCTTCCTCCCTCCCACTCACTCTGGGCGCGACGCTCCTCGCCTTGGCCGCGCTGGGACAAACACTCAACCTCATGTCGCTGGGCGGGCTGGCCATCGCCGTCGGCCTCGTCATCGACGACGGCGTCGTCATCGTAGAAGCCATTCACCGCCATCTGGAAGCGGGCTCTCCTCCCAGCGAGGC
This sequence comes from uncultured delta proteobacterium, assembly GCA_963745475.1. Lineage (GTDB taxonomy): Bacteria > Myxococcota > Myxococcia > Myxococcales > Myxococcaceae > JADGRA01. Next base: position 449,675 of record CAVUXN010000006.1, on the reverse strand, counting down.
GGCGCGCCTCGGGACAGACGAGCTGTTCTGGCCAGTCGTCGGAACCACGTTGACCACCGTCGTCGTTTTTCTTCCGTTGGGCCTTCTCTCTGGCGTCGCGGGTCAATTCTTCCTGTCGCTCTCCCTCGCCCTCGCAGCCGCGGTGCTCATCAGCCTTCCGGTTGCGCTACTGGTTCTGCCCGCGTTCGCCGCTCGCTGGCTGAGGAGCGTTCCAAAGCCAGCCGCAGGCAGTGTGTCAGCGCGGGCTTTCGCACGGGCCCAGGCAGCGGTTCTTCAACGACCGACGCTGACGCTTGCCATTGCAGGAGCCTTTGTCTTGGTGGCGCTGCTGCTCGCCCTTCGACTCCCGTCAGACTTCTTGCCCGAAGCCGACGAGGGCTCCTACGTCATCGACTATTATGCGCCGGTTGCCTCATCACTCGCAGAGACAGACAGGCTTGCGCAGCTCATCGAGGGAGTCCTGCGAGCCACGCCCGAAGTCACAGCCTTTAATCGCCGACTCGGGACGGAGCTCGGTCCTCCGGTGGCGACACTGCCTTCGCGGGGCGACATCGCGGTCCGTCTTTCGCCGCTCCGGCACAGAGGCATCGACGAAATTATGGACGCGCAGCGTGAGGCCATTGCTCGACTGGCGCCGGGCGTGCGCGTGGAGTTCATCCAAGTCCTGACCGATATGCTTGGGGACCTCCAAGGTTCGCCGGAGCCCATCGAGGTGAAGCTGTTTGGAGCGGATACCGAGGTGCTGGCCCGCGCCGCAGCGGAGGCCTCGAAACGCATTCGAACGAGTCCCGGGCTGGTCGACTTCTTCGATGGCGACGAGGGCTGTGCTCCGGAGACCGACTTGCGCGTGGATTCCTTTGCGGCCTCCAGGGTGGGTCTCTCGACCAGCACCATCTCTGACCAACTCGCTGCCGCCTTTACCGGCGAGGTCGCCACACAAGTCCGACGCAGCGACCGGTTGGAGGATGTGCGGGTGAAGTTGGCCGGGGTCGACCCACTCTTACCTCCGCCTCCGGCGACCCTCGGGGACGCACGCGTCGTCGCTCCGAATGGCGCTGTCGTACCCATCTCTGCGCTGGCCAGTGTTACGCGGACTTGTCCGTCGGCCGTGTTGCTCAGAGAAAACCAGCGCAACATGGTGCACCTCACCGCGCGTCTTTCGGGGACCAGCCTCGGCACCGCTGCCAACGACATCCGCCAGCGACTCAAGGCGCTCCCGTTGCCGCTGGGTTACACCTGGGAGCTGGGAGGCCTCATCGACCAGCAGCGCAGCAGCTTCCGGTCCCTGCTCCTGGTATTTCTCGGGGCTCTCGCCAGCGTCTTTGGCGTTCTGTTGTTTCAGTTGAGGTCCTTCCGCTACGCCGCGGCCGTATTGGCGGCAACGCCGGTGGCGGTGGCGGGCGCCACGGTGACACTCTGGGTGGCAGGCGTCTCGTTGAACGTCTCGTCCTTGATGGGCTTGATTCTTCTTGTGGGATTGGTCGTCAAGAACGGCATCCTTCTCGTCGACCAGGCCATCCTGTCGCAGGCCGCGGGTCTGGGGCGCCGGGAAGCCTTTGTGTCCGCGACGCAGCTCAGGCTTCGACCGATTCTCATGACGACCGTCGCCACCCTGGTGGCGCTTCTTCCGCTGGTGGTGGGTGTCGGTTCCGGCGGGACTCTGCTCCGGCCCTTGGCCATCGCGGTGGTGGGAGGTCTCGCCTTCTCCACACTTGCCTCTGTCCTCTTGGTGCCGCTTCTCGCCACCGGCCCCACACGCTGAAGCGGCGAAGTCTCAGCGAGACGCCCAGCGGCTTGCGCGCGAAGTTAAGCGAATCGAACGAGCAGAATGAGAGACGCCAGCGCCAGGACGATTCCGACGATTTCCATGGCGTTGAGCTTCTCGTGGAAGACCACCACGCCGAGGCTGGTGAGAAGAAGAATGATGCAGATGGAATAGAGAGTGCTGATGGTCGCGAGCTTCAAGTGGCGCATCGCGAACAGCCAGCCCAGTGCCGTCGAGCCATAAACGGCGAAGCCGACGTAGAATGCCGTGGTGCGAAGCGGCCTGTCCGAAAGGCTGGCAACCTTCAGGAAATAGTCGCCGACCACACCCAGCACGCTGAATCCAAGTGTCAAGAGCAGCGCAAGGTGAGTTCTGGTCATCGTCGTGTCGAGCGCGTCTTTGGCTCGCCGCGAGCCGCCCAACCTCACAGCTCGGCCTCAATTCAACCGGAAAAGTGTGCGTCAAAAGCCTAGTCCGGTGGCCACCCGGCTTATGCGCGCTCGGCCCAATAGCTCTTACCAATTCTGGGCGTTCCGGGCACTTGCCGAGGCCCCAGCGCGAGGGCGACCCAGTCGCCCTCGCGCGTCCGGAAGAGAGTGTCCGGTGTTACCGGTCGCAGCGCTCGAAGTGGAACAAGTCCGTCAGGTCGCCGATGGCCGGGCCGTTCACCGGAACGTAAGGGTCGTTCCAAGACGCGACAGGGTTGGGGAAATTGTCCCGACTGCGCTTGGTGAGCGGTGGCAGCCGCCAGTTGTACTCGATGAACTTCAGCGGAGAGACGTGGTCCGTATAGGTATGCGAAATGTGGCCGCCGGTCGAATAGGGCGAAACGACAATCATCGGAGTGCGCGTTCCGTCGCCAAAGTAGTCGAGCTGCTGAACGTAGCCCGAGTCGTAGTAACCACCACCCTCGTCGAACGTGACGAAGATGGCAGTGTCTTTCCACAGGTTGGGATGCGCCTTGACGAGGTCGACGATTTTTTTCACGAAGCCTTCGAAGAGATTCAGTTTCGAGGAGGCCGGGTGTCCATCGACCAGACCGCTCGGTTTCACGAACGCCACCGCAGGCAGATAGTCGTTCGCAATGCCGTCGTAGAGGTCAGTCGTGTCCAAGAGGTGCGTCGTCCGGACAGCGTCGTTGGTCATGATGGAGGTCGAATACTGTTCAAAGTTGCAGATGTTGCAGTACACGTCGGCCGGATTCTGGTCGTACTTGTCCGCCAAGTAGCGGTTCCATTGGTCACCGTAGTACCCCCAGGAGATGTCCTTCTCGAGGAGCTCGTCCCCAATGGTGCGTAGGGAGGAGGGCGGGATGGTGAACACGTAGTTGTTGTTGTTGGTGTCCGTATAGGCGTTGGTGCCGTCGCCGAAGTAGCCAGGGTTGTAGTTGTTGAGGAGGTAGTAATGGCCCGGCTCGCACCGCGTCGGGACCTGGAGCTCAGAGAGGTAAGGCAGTACGTCCTTCACCCCGGGCTGTGTCGCGTCCGAGCAGTCGCTGTAGGTGCCTCCTCCAAAGGCCGGCAGAGAGCTAAAGCCGTTGCCGCCGTAGCCGTCCTCGACGTACCAGTTGTTGGTGCCGTCCTGCGGGTCAGGGTTTTCGATCTCATTGACAATGCCCTGGTTGCCGCAATTCGTCGCAGTGGAGCCACCCGCGGGGCACAGGCTCGTGGGGTAAACAGTTGTGTTTTCGGGCGGAATGGCGGGATTGCCATTGCCGTCGCTGAACCAGATGGCATCGCCAGTGCCCATCATCACGTGATTGGCTCCTGTGCCGCCGTAAACGGCCTGGTGGTAGTTGTCGCTCATCGAATAGGTGTCAGCGAGATGCTTGAGGTAGGGGGCGTCGCCCTGCTGGACGTTGTAGAAGCCGAGCGCGGTGCTGCCTTCGCCCGTCGACGCATCGGTGAAAGGCTTCCCGCCCGTATATTGCGACTGCGTCTGACCATTGTTGCCGGCGCCGATGGTGACTTCGACCCAGGCGAAGAGACGGTTGTCGCAGCCTGATGGATTGCGGTCCGTTGAGCGTTTCGCCTCGCAGTCCACCTGTTGCCGCATTTGGTAGAAGCGGTGCACCGGGCTCGCGGCATACGAGTCGTAGGGGACTCCCGGAGTCAGCTGGAAGGGCCCCGGCGGCAAATTGGCATAGTTCTTCCCGGCGTAAGAAATGCGGGTGTCAGGTCCAAATTTCGGCAAACCCGTGCCGCCCGTAATGAGGAATTGGTAGTAGTCGTCGGCGAGGCCATTCTCGACTGCCATGGCCTCGGCAAGACTGGAAAGGAAAGGCGTCGTCGGGGCGCCCCCGGTCAGTACCGCCGGCAGGGTGGTGTACGCGCCTGCCTTCTCGGGAGCATTGGAATACGGGTCGGGCGCGATGTCAGAAGCTTGGTACTGGATGGCCTTCTTGTAGTGAGGTCCCGGAGTTCCGTCCGCGTTGACGATGCCCTCCGAAAGGAGGTTGCGGACCGACTCGCCGTGCTTCGGCACGTAAGTCGCGAAAATGTGGTCGAACGTTCGGTTCTCTCCGATGATGACGATGACGTGCTTGATGGGCGTCCGCGTGTCGCCCTTGTGCCGGTGGTCTCGGTCTCGGCGAGAATCCTCGTCTGCTCGCGCGAAGCCCACCAGTTGCCCACTCAGAAACAACGGAATCGCCAACCCGACACGGAGCAGGTTTTTCCACTTCTTCACGGTGTGTTGAGACGGCATGTGTCCTCCCTTTTTCTCTTGAAGCCGAGCCAGGTCGCGCGTCGGCATGGGCCTCTTATTGACGGCCCGTGGCTATCCAGCTGCGTGGAGGGCAAGCTCCGGTGACCTTTCTGAGGCGGCGGGATGCTGGTGAGTCACAGGGGAGGAGGTGTCCCTCTTGAGGCCGGCCCGTCGCCCGCCTGGCGAGCAGAACAAGGCACGCAGTCTGCATGTTGGGTCGCTCAAGGCATTGCACCCTCCGCCATTCTCGACGGATGCCTCTCTGGTCTAGAACGCCCGAGCGGTAAGTCTTGGACGGAGGAGTATTTGGCTGACGAGCCCAAAAGCACGGAGGCGACGCTGGAGCGGAGTCTGACTCGAATGAGAGTCGCTCTGGAGCGCGCAACGGCACCACAGGTCGTGGCCTCTCAGTCCATGCCCGGCTTCCCGCGCGTCGGAAAGTGGGGGGCGGCGCTGGTCGGGCTCTCCGGTGTCGCCTTTGTCATTCTCGCTGTCACGGGAATGGGCGTTTTCTTGCCGCTCGGCCTAGCCCTGGGCGTGAGCGGTGCCCTGCTTCTGGGCCGGGGTTGGACGCAGTCCAAACCCGCTCGGCCGGGCGTTGCGGCGCGCATTGGCATGGGAGCCAACGTTTCTTCTGGGGCAGTCGTCGAACCCGGCGCTGTCCTCGAAATGGGCTCGACCGTCCGAAGCGGCGCCATCATTCGGTCCGGGGCTTTGGTCGGTATGGGCGCCACGGTCGGACAGAATGCCGTCGTCGAAAGTGGCGCGGTGGTGTCCTGGGGGGCGACGGTGCGCGCGGGTGCCGTCGTCGGTGCAAACGCCATTGTGGGCTGGGGTGCAACGGTCGGTAAGGGCGTTCAGGTGCCACCCGGGATGCGGCTGCGTGCCGGTGCCACGGTGAGCGCCGGGTGGCTTAAGGAGCATCTACCCGGGCTGCCACCTCCGCTGGTTGTGCGCGACCCAGCAGAAGTGCGCGCCCAAGCCGCCTGTGACCGGCTGGCTGCCGAACTCCGCGCTGCCCCGGAGCACGTGCGAAGCTTCATCGGAGCGTCGGAAGCAACCGTCGTCGCGTTGCGGCGCAGCTGTGATGACCTCTATCGCCGCGAACAAGCTCTGCGCGTCGAGCTTGACCCGAAGGCACTCGCCCGGCTGGAAGAAGACAAGCGGGCGCTGGAGGAACGTCTGGGCACGGAGACCGACGAGCGCATTCGCCAGTCGCTGCTGGGGGCGGTCTCCGCTCTCGAGGAGCAACGGCGCCAACGTGAGTTGCTCACGTTGAGTGCCGACCGCCTGCAAGCAGAACGGATGCGCCTCGTTTATACGCTGGAGGGGCTGGCGGCGCAGTTTGTTCGGCTCCGTACCACTGGGGCAGAGGCCGGCCTTGCTTCAGCGGCGGACCTCGAACACGGGGTGCAGGCGCTTGGGGCAGAGTTGGATGCCATCGCCGAAGCGCTCGAGCAGGAGTCACAGGATGTACCCCTGACGGGGACTCGGGTCCGCGGCTAAGCCCGGCGGGCCGCCAGAGGCGTCTTCCGCACTCGTCCTTGGGTTGCACCCTGAACGGGCCGCATGACATCGTCCTTTGGCTTTTGCGTGCTGTTGCGGAGGGTGGATGACTCGGCGCGGACGTCATTTTCTGCAGATTCCCGGGCCGACGAACGTGCCGGACCGAATCCTCCGGGCGATGGACTTACCAACCATCGACCATCGCGGCCCCGACTTCCAGGCGCTGGGGCGCGAAGTTCTCGAAGGGTGCCGCGCCGTCTTCCAAACGTCGGGCCACGTCGTCATTTTCCCCTCCTCGGGAACCGGCGCGTGGGAAGCAGCCATCGTCAACGCGCTCAATCCCGGCGACCGGGTGCTGATGGTGGAGACCGGCCACTTCGCGACGCTGTGGCGAGGAATGGCGCAGCGCCTGGGGCTCGAGGTCGACTTCGTTCCCGGTGACTGGCGGCACGGTGTCAATCCGCAGGAGGTCGAGCGCCGGCTGAAAGAGGACCGGACGCAGAACGTGCGCGCGGTGATGGTGGTGCACAACGAGACGTCCACAGGTGTTACCAGCCGCATCAATGAAGTGCGCCGCGCCATCGACCGCGCGGGGCACCCGGCGCTCTTGATGGTGGACACCATCTCCTCGCTGGCCTCCATCGACTACCGCCACGATGAATGGGGAGTGGATGTCACCGTGGGCGGTTCTCAGAAAGGCCTGATGTTGCCGCCCGGGTTGGGCTTCAACGCGCTGTCGGACAAGGCCCTCGCTGCCAGCCGCGTCGCTCGCATGCCGCGGAGCTACTGGGATTGGCAAGAGATGCTCAAGCCGAACTCGAGTGGATTCTTCCCCTATACGCCTGCCACCAACCTCCTGTACGGCCTCCGCGAATCCCTCCGGATGCTGCAAGAGGAGGGGCTGCCTCAGGTGTTTGCACGGCATTCGCGTCTTGCCGAAGCGACACGTGCCGCCGTGCGGGGGTGGGGTTTGGAACTCTTGCCGCTCGACCCGGCCGAGTACTCGAGCTCCTTGACGGCGGTGGTGATGCCGGTGGGACACGACTCCGACCACTTTCGCGCCGCGGCGTTGCAGGGCTGGGACATTTCTCTGGGAGCCGGTCTGGGCAAGCTGCAGGGGCGCATTTTCCGCATCGGCCACCTGGGTGACTTCAACGACTTGATGCTCATGGGGAGCCTGGCCGGAGTGGAGCTCGGTCTCCGCTCGGCGGGAGTTCCCTTTCAGGCCTCGGGACTGGCGGCGGCCATTGACGTACTTTCTCGTCCGCAGAATGCAGCAGCCGCGCTGCGTGCCGCCAGCGCCTGACTCGTATCCGAGACCGCAGGGAAAGGAGCAATGCGCTCATGAAGCGCCGCCTCTTCACCGCGCCCGGCAACGTCGTCCTACTTTTGTGTCTGATGTACCTCATCACCTACGTCGACCGGACGAACATGTCGACGGCGGCTCCGCTCATGCGCAAGGAGCTCGGGCTGTCGCTCACCCAGCTGGGGCTCGCCTTTAGCGCCTTCGGGTATGCCTATGCAGTGTTTCAAATCATCGGCGGCTATTTGGGCGACCGCTTCGGCGCGCGGGTCACGCTCACCCTGTGCGGGCTGGTGTGGACCCTGGCCACGCTCCTCACCGGCTTGGCCGGTGGCCTGGCTTCGCTGTTCTTGATTCGATTCCTTCTGGGTATTGGTGAAGGCGCGACTTTTCCAACAGCCACTCGGGCGATGCAGTACTGGGTGGCCAAGGACCGGCGGGGTTGGGCGCAAGGGGTGACGCATGCCTTCGCTCGTGCGGGGAATGCGGTGACACCTCCCATCGTGGTGCTGTTGATGAGCTTGATGGGGTGGCGCGCGGCCTTCGTCATCCTCGGTGCGGTGAGCGCCGTGTGGGTCGTCGCTTGGGCTTTGTACTTTCGCGACGACCCGAAGTCTCACCGCGGCGTGACTGCTCAAGAGGTGGAGGCGCTGCCCGCGTTTGTCCCCCCCGCGCAGCGCGCGAAAGTCATCACTCCGTGGGGACCGCTCCTGCGGCGGATGGCCCCGGTCACGCTGACGTACTTCTGTTATGGCTGGAGTCTTTGGCTTTATCTCTTCTGGTTGCCCTCCTTCTTCAAAGAGGGCGAAAAGCTGCAGCTCACGAGCACCGCCTTCTATTCCTTCGCCGTCTTTCTCGCCGGGGTTGTCGGCGACATGCTGGGCGGTTCCATCAGCGACCACCTTCTCAGACGCACGGGCAACGTCGTTTTCGCTCGCCGCTCGGTGGTGCTACTCGCCTACCTGGGTACCATTGCCTCCTTGGTGCCAGTCGTCTACCTGCGCGGGCTCGTCCCGGTGACGATTTGTCTAAGCCTCGGCTTCTTCTTTCTCGAACTCGCCATCGGCCCCATGTGGGCCATTCCAATGGACATCGCTCCCAAGTTTTCAGGTACTGCCTCGGGGCTGATGAATTTCGGGTCGGCCGTAGCCGCCATTGTCTCTCCCATTGCCTTCGGCAAAATTGTCGACCTCACCGGAAACTGGCACCTGCCATTCTGGGGTTCGGTGGGGTTGTTGGTCGTGGGCTGCGTTAGCTGCTTCTTCATGCGTCCGGACCGGCCTCTGGCCGAATTGCCAACGGTTCCGAGCATGGCCGGCCCCGCGTCCGGGGCGGGCCGCTGAGCACCCGACTGCCGCCGTCGATGGACGAACGCTTGCTCGCGCAGCGTCTTTCCCGTGAGGTTCGGGGGCAGGTTCGCTTCGATGCCTTCGGCCGCGGCCTCTACGCCGCCGACGCCTCCATCTACCAAGTCTTTCCAAAGGGAGTCGTCGTCCCACGGGACGTCGCCGACGTGGAAGCAACCCTCGCCCTGTGTCGTGAGGCCGGCGTCTCAGTGCTTCCCCGAGGCGCCGGGACGTCTCAGTGCGGCCAGACGGTGGGTGACTCGGTTGTGCTCGACACGAGCAAGTACCTTCGACAGGTTCTCTCGCTCGACGTCCCCGGTCGCACAGTACGCGTGCAGCCAGGGCTGGTGCTCGACCATCTCAACCGTCAGCTGAAGCCCCACGGGCTTTTCTTTCCCATCGACCCGTCCACGGCGAACCGGGCCACGCTGGGGGGCATGGCCGGAAACAACAGCTCGGGCGCCCGGTCCATCAAGTACGGGAACATGGTCCACAACGTGCGCTCCATCGACGCGGTGCTCGCTGACGGAACGCGAGCTCGATTCGGCCGGGTGCCTTCGGACCGGACGCGCCTCCCTCCCGGACGCTACCGAGAGCTTTCCGGCCGACTTCAAGAGCTGGCGGGGCGTGAAGCGGCGGAGATTGAAGCGCGCTTTCCGAAGGTCCTGCGGCGTGTGGGCGGGTACAACCTCGATGCACTGCTCGGTCCAGAGCCGAACCTCTCGCATCTCCTGGTGGGCAGCGAAGGCACGCTGGCCTTCTTTACTGAACTCGAACTCGAGCTCTCGCCGCTTCCCGCTTACCGCGCACTCGGCGTGTGTCACTTTCCCCACTTCCATGACGCGATGGTGGCGACGCAGGAGTTGGTCGCTCTGGGCCCGGTGGCTGTGGAGCTTGTGGACCGAACCATCATCGAGGTGTCGCGGCAAATGCCGGAGTTCGCTCCGACAGTCCGCCGCTACGTGCAGGGCGAGCCTGACGCGTTGCTCTTGGTGGAGTTCGCCGGAGAAGACACGCACGCGCTTGAGCAGCGTCTCGAAGCCCTGGATGAGCGAATGACGGAGCTGGGCTACCCAGCCAGCACGGTGCGCATTACGGCGCCGGCGGCGCAAGCCGAGCTCTGGAACGTCCGGTCGGCGGGGCTCAACATCGTGAGCAACGTGCGCGGCGACGCCAAGCCCGTCTCGGTCATCGAAGACTGCGCAGTCCCGCTCGAGCACCTGGCGGACTACACCGCGCGCTTGACGGAGCTCTTCGCGCGGCACGGGACGAGGGGCACTTGGTACGCCCACGCCTCGGTGGGCTGTCTCCATGTGCGGCCGGTGCTGAACATGAAGAGTGACCTCGACGTCGAAAAGCTGCGGGCGATTGCGGAGGAGGCCTTTGCCCTCGTCCGCACGTTTAAGGGCAGCCACTCCGGCGAGCATGGGGACGGCCTTGTCCGGAGCGAGTTTCACGAGGTGATGTTCGGCCGTCGACTGGTTCGTACCTTTGAGGACGTGAAGGACGCCTTCGACCCCGAGGGGCTTTTCAATCCCGGGAAAATTGTCCGAGCCCCGAGGATGGATGACCGCCGCCTCTTCCGTTACGGCCCGGGCTACCAGGCGCTGCCGCTGGAAACGGCGCTGGACTGGTCCGCATGGGGCGGCTTCAGCCGTGCTGTGGAGATGTGCAACAACAACGGAGCCTGCCGCAAAGCGGACCCGGGCGTCATGTGCCCTTCCTTCATGGTGACGCAGGACGAGCAGCACGGCGTCCGCGGCCGCGCCAACGCGCTGCGACTGGCGCTCACTGGGCAACTTGGCCCGGAGGCGCTCGCCTCCGACGCGATGGCTGAGACGCTCGCGCTGTGTGTGGGTTGTAAGGGCTGCAAGCGCGAATGCCCCACGGGCGTCGACATGGCTCGGATGAAGGTGGAATACCTCTGGCAGCGGCAGCGGCGTCACGGGCTCCGGCTTCAGGACCGTCTGGTGGCGTTTCTCCCGAGGTTGGCGCCATTGCTGATGCGCCTCCGTTGGTTTCTTGCCCTGAGGGACCGTCTGCCGTGGCTGGCCCGTCTGAGTGAGCGTTTGTCCGGGCTGAGCGCACGACGGCGACTCCCCGCCTGGAGCGCAACTCCCTTTCGCGGAGACGTCGAGCGACGTTGCGACAACCTCGGCGGCCCGCAGGTGGTGCTGCTGGTAGACACCTTCACCACCTGGTTTGAGCCCGAAAGCGCGCGCGCCGCCCTCAGGGTGCTCGAGCGCGCGGGGTACCGCGTTCACCTCCCCCGCGCTCCAGACGGGCGCCGGCCTCTGTGCTGCGGACGGACATTTCTCTCGGCTGGACTGGTGGAAGAGGCCCGCTCAGAGGCGAGGGAGATGTTGGACACCCTTCGGCCTTGGGTGGAGCAAGGCCTCCCCGTGGTGGGGCTCGAGCCCTCCTGCCTGTTGACGTTGCGGGACGAATTTCCGGCCATGCTTCCCGGAGCTGCGACGAGCCGGCTCGCCGCCGCGGCACTGCTCTTCGAAGAATTCGTCGACCGTGAAGCCCAAGCCGGACGCTTTGCCCTGGCACTCCACGCCCTTCCCCAGCGCCACGCCTTGTTACACGGCCACTGTCATCAAAAGGCTTTTGGGGCCATGTCGGCGGTGTTCCGAGCGCTAGCCCTCGTTCCGGACCTCGAAGTCAAGACGGCGCCCGGCAGCTGCTGCGGGATGGCCGGCACCTTCGGCTACCAAGCCGAGACGTTTGACATCTCCCTGGCCATGGCGGAGCTGAGTTTGCTCCCCGCTGTCCGGCAGACACCCCAAGACGCGCTCCTCGTCGCGGACGGCTTCAGTTGCCAGCACCAAATTCTCGGCGCCACCGGAAGAAAGGCACTTCACGTGGCCTGTGTCCTCGACGCAGCCTCGAGTTGAGCGGCCCAAAGGGGTATGGCCCCCTACGGGAGAGCAAAGCGCACGGCCCTTGGCGCTATTGCGCGGAGGTGGCGCCCCCACCCGCGGCCTTGGCCGTGTAGCTGCCGACGAGGTAGGGCTCAGGACTCCAACGGTATTCCATGTACTGCGCCGTCTTCTCGGCGACCTCCCGGCCGAGCAACCGGGCGACGACGTGGAGTGCGCCGTCAATTCCTGCAGACACACCGGCCGTCGTCACCACCCGTCCTTGGTCGATGAAGCGGCGTCCTTCCTGCACCGTGGTGCCGGGGACAGCTTCTCGCAGCTTCTCAATCGCACCGAACCAAGTGGTTGCCGAGCGGCCATCGAGGAGGCCGGCCTTTCCAAGGACGAAGGCACCGGTGCAGACCGACATGGACACCTCTGCTCCCGTAAAGGCCTTCTTCGCCCAGGCCATGAAACGCGCATCGTTGGTGAGGGTGGAGGAGTTACCCCCCGGAATGACGATGAGGTCTGGCGCGGGTGCATCTTCAATGGAGAAGTCGGGGACCACCTTGAGGAACCCCTGGCTGGTGAGCGGAGCTTTGGTGGTGGCGACCGTGTAGACGCGGAACGCGGGCTTTCCGTCGACTGCGCCGAAGTTGGCCGCCGCCGAAAAGACTTCGCCTGGTCCCGCGAAATCCAGAAGCTCGACTCCCTCGTAGAGCACGACGGCGACGTTGCGCGTCCCCGGCTTTGCCAGCTTGGCGGTTGGCTCAGCCGAATTGCTTCTGAAGGCAAGCCCAAGCACGACAAGGAGCGCCGGTACCGCCAAGGGGAACGCTTTCATGGTGACCTGCCTTCTTTGGGGCGAGACCGAGTCGCCCGAAAATCGGCGATGGACACGCCGAAGTTTTGCTTCCACAGGCGACGCAACTGCCGGGCGTCGTCGAATCCGCAGCTCGAAGCGATGGCCTCAACACTTCGTTGAGGGTCATCCACGAGGTCCCGCGCGACTTGGAGCTTCACTTTTGAAGCAAACTGTTTGGGAGTGACCCCCGTCGCTCGCGAGAAGACACGCGTCAGGTTACGAGGACTCATCGCGGCCAGGTGCGCCAGCTCCTTCAGCTTCGGCTTCTTCTCCGGGTGCTGGACGAGGAAGTCCTGGACTTGATGAACGCCGGGGTGGAGGTGGGTGCGATGGTCGAGGTAGATGCTTTGTTGCTCCTGGTCCCCGCTGCGGCGCAGGTAGACGACCATTTCGCGCGCCACACGCGCCGTCACCTGGGGCCCATGGTCTCGTTCCACCAGGGCCAGCGCCATGTCGATGCCGGCTGCGACGCCCGCGCTGGTCACCACACCCCGGTCCTCGACGAAGAGCCGGTTGTCGAGGACATTGGCGCGCGGCCGTTCGCGGCGAAGACGTTCGATGAGCTTCCAGTGCGTCGTACAGTCGCGTCCATCCAAGAGGCCGGCCCGGGCGAGCGCGAAGGCGCCAGAGCAAACCGAAGCGACGCGAGCCCCTGCGCGTTGAGCGTCCGAAAGCCACGCGCTTGGGACGCGCTCCAAATGAGACAGGGTGGCAGAGGACATTCCCGGCACCAGCACGAGGTCCGTCGGGCCCACAGCCGGCAGCGGCTCCAGGCTCGCGAGCTCGAGTCCCTGAGCGGAGCGCACCCGCCGCTCGACGCCACAAAAGACGAGACGGTATGCGCCGCCCAACTGCGACGCCTCGTCGAGCACCTGCACCGGCCCCGCCAAGTCCTGGAGGTGGACCTCCGGCAACAGAAGGACGAGCACCCGACGCTCAGGGGTTGGATGGAGTTCGGAACGGACGGTTTGAGCCATTGAGTGCCGGCACACTACGCCCCGCAAAGGCTAGCGAGCAACGCCCTCAATAGGACGAATGGCGGACAAAAATGGCCATCCATTGGAGACGGGACGAAGGAGGCCCGGAGGGGGCTTACCCCCACTGGGCGACTCCGAGTGCGGTACCTATGCTTCTGGGCCTCGGAGGAACCCATGTACGTTTTCTTCGTCGCTTTGCTGTTGTTGCTTGTTCCCGTGCCAGCGTCGGCCCAGGTGCAAGTCAACCTGGGCATCAATTTTGCGGCACCGCCCCAACTGGTCGCCGTCCCCGAGGTCCAAGTGGTGCAGTACGTGCCCACCGCCTCGGCGAACGTCTTCTTCTATGGGGGCCAGTATTGGGTTTACGCAAATGGCGGCTGGTACTACTCGGGCGGTTACAACGGACCGTGGGTGTTCGCGGCGCCGGAGTACGTCCCGCAACCACTACTCATTGTACCGGTAACCTACTACCGGCGGCCGCCGCCCGAGTGGAGGGGATACCACCCCGGCGTCCCTCCGCATTGGGCGAGCAACTATGGACATTCTTGGTCCGGGCATCGGGAAGTCTTCGTTGCGCCCCATGGACAGCAGCCCGTCCACAGCCCGTCCATGCATGAGGAGCAACGCCCACCGCCGCCGCGAGAACAGGCCGTCCACTCGCCCCCAGCGCATGAGGCTGCGCCCCCGCATGCTGTGCAACAGGAGCGACAGCCTGAGCACGCACCCGCGAAAGAGGAGAGGCCGCCTCCGGAGCACGGCGGCGAAGAGCACCACTGAGCAGCAGCAGATGGACGTATTTTCCACACCCTACTCGGGGATGTGGTGAGCGCCACCTGGTGTGGGGTGGGGTCCACCCCAGTTGAGGTGGCGGCCGGCCGACGCTGCCCAGAAGAACAGGTGGCTCCGAAGCGGCGCATGCCTTGCTTAGGGAAGCGTCCATGCCGGGTGGGAATGGATGCTGCTGGGGCATGTGTGCGCTTTTGACAGCGCTCGTCGGGTGCACGGGACAGGTGAGCACTGACGCCGCCGGCGTTCTCCCCGGCGCGGATGCCGGTCCGGATGGGGGAATTCCGGACGCCGGCTCGGGCGACGCGGGCTCAGGCGCGGACGGGGGGACGGTGGCACCCCCTCTAGGGACGCTCAGCGGCGCGCTTCGCATCGACAACTTCGGTTGGAGGCCGGCGGACACCAAAGTCGCCGTGTTGCTTGGTCAGGCAGGGGCAGCGGTGCAGCTCGTCGACGCCTCAACGGGTGCGTCGGTTGGCAACTTCACCTCCAGCAGCCCTCTTCAAACCGACACCTACTCCGGCGACGGCTATTCGACGGTGGACTTCAGCGCGTTTTCGACGACCGGCGACTACTACCTCTACGTGCCTTCTCTGAATGTCCGCTCGTACGGTTTCCGAATTTCCGAGAACATCTACGACGTCGTCGGCGCCGCCTCGGTCAAGGCCTACTACTTCCAGCGCTGTAACCACGACAAGGCACTGCCTTTCGCAACCGACGCTTTGCTTGGGTACTCGGCTGGTGGCCAATGGGTGGACGGCGCGTGTCACTCAACAGACGCGAATGCTCCCGCCGGACCGGGTTCCGCAAACAACGGGCTTCTGGACGTCCACGGCGGCTGGCACGACGCGGGCGACTACCAGAAGACGCTCTGGGGTCGCGGCGTTCCGCAGATGCTCTTCGCCTATGAGGTCAACCCCGGCGCTTGGACGGATGGCCAGCTGCACATTCCAGAGAGCGGAAACGGCATCCCCGACTTGCTTGACGAGGTGCGCTGGGAGCTCGACTTCTACGTCCGGATGCAGCGTCCGGATGGGCACTTCATGACTTCGACGAAAGGAAACAACGCCACGGTGACGTCGCCGCCCAGCGCCTCCAACGAGGGCCGCGTTTATTTTGACTGCACCTCACCCTCGGGAAACGGCTGGTCGGGCGGAGGGGTCACCATCGCCGTGGCAACCGGGAATGCCGTGCTTGCACTCGCGCACGCGGCGATTGTGTTTAAGAGCATCGGCCAGAGCTCCATCGCCAGCGGGTACGCGGCCGCTGCCGTGGCCGGTTGGAATTGGCTCCACGGGTACACGGCCACTGGCTCGGAGAATGACCTCAAAGCCTCTGCTGCCTCCGCCGTGTTCCGGATGGACCCGACCCAGTCCACGGCCCAAAGCTTCGTCGACGCCTTCCCCTGGGACACCTGGGACGGGATGATTCCCAACACCATCACCCCTGGGGAGGGGACCCTCTCCACCGGAGCGTGGCACTACTTGATGAACGCCTCCGGGACACCTTCGGTGAAGTCGAAAATCCAGGCCGCTGTCGCACAAGGCTTGGTGAATCCGGCCTTTACCGCGGACGGCCCCTACGGCGGGATGTTCGGGAGCTCCACCAATGGCTGGGACTGGAGTTGGGGAAGCAACCGAAACCAAGCCTTCTACGGGCTCAACCTCTTCATGGCCGCCCGTCAGGGCATTTACGGTTCTCACTCCGAGGCGGAGATGGTTGCCCTCGCGCAGAAGCACCTGCACTACATGCTCGGGCTCAATCCCCTCAACATGGTCTACCTGACGAACATGGCCGCCTACGGCGGCGAGCACTCGTCCTTCCAGATTTTCCACAGCTGGTTCTCGTTCACCGTCAATGACGGAGACAACGGGAACACCACCTACAACGGCAAGCCCCAGTCGGTGGTGGAACCGCTGTACCCCTACAACCCCAGTGACAGCCAGACGTCGCTTTATGGACCGGCCCCAGGCCTCGTGCCGGGCGGACCCAACTGGTACTACGACGGCACCTACGTCATCCCCGACCGGACGTACCCGGCCTACGCCTACCGGGATTTCTCCGTGGGTTGTGGGTGGAACGGGAGCGTCTGCACGGCCTCCTCCTGGGAGCTCACCGAGCCAGACGTCGGCTACCAGGGGGCCATGGTGCTGCTGACGTCGTTCGTCATGTCCAGCCCCTAAAGGCGCGTTAGCGGGGCGCAGCGCGACGGAAGGGGCTGGTTACCGGTGGCCCCCGCCGCCGTGGCCGCCGCCGAAGCTCATGCCGCCTCCGTGCGGTGCCGCATAACCACCGGTATGCACACCACCTCCGGTCGGCGCGTAGCCTCCGCGTGGCCCAGCGGGGTGGTACCCGCCCACCCAGTGGCCGCCGTTCCAATAGCCGCGTCCGTACCAGCCGGCGTAGGGACCGGCGTAGCCATACCAGTGGCCATACCCGTACCCGTACCAACCAAACCCAACGGTCCCATAGATGCCCCAGTACGGCATCGGTCCCCAGCCCCAAACCCAAGGGGCGACCACCCACGTCCACCCGACGCTCGGGTAATAGACGTACATGTCCGGAGCGCCGCCGCCCGGTGGAACGTACGTGTAGGCGTTCCCGTAGGGCATCCACACCCAGCCGTACTGGCTGGTGTAAACCCATTGGCCAGTGGCGGTCTGCGCCTCCGGCGTCACCACGCCCTCTTGGTTTGTGGGCGGCGCTGGGTTTTCGGGGGCGGGCGGAATGACGTCCGAGGGCGGGGGGCCGGACGGTTTCACGGACTGGGCCGCTGGGTCAGACATCTGCGCTTGAAGCATGGGTTGTGTCGCGCCACTCGCCGCGGCCGACGGCGTCTGGGCGACGGCCATCCCAGACCACAGCACCAAGAGTGGGGTAAGCCAGGCCTTCATTTGCATCTCCATCATCAATTTAACCGCCAGCTCTTGTCGAGCAAGGCCTCCGCTGGGGGTGCCTTTTCGCGCTAAGCCCTTGGGGCCAGAAGCGAAATTCTCATTCCGCGGGGAAGCACTCTCCCGCGCTACGCACCGTTTGTAAGTGACCGTATTCACACCGAGGAAAGCCGGGAGGTGACTTGCCCCTCCAAGGGCAGCGGGCTCTCGGGTGAAGGGGGAAGCCAGCGCAAGGACAGCCTCCCCTGGACGGTCAAGCGCTCGTCCCGTTTGCGGGCCGCCGTAACCCACCACAAGGTGCCGGCGACGAAGCAGCCCTGCGTCGGCTGGCGGGGCCCTCAGGGGAAGTGGGACAGCGTCTTGCGGCCGGTCCCTCGCCATTGGCCGCTTGCCGTCGAAGACGTCCGAGCCCGAGGGGAAAGGCCCGCCCCAGGAGGCGGTTGCGCGTTATACGCAAGGACGTCCAGGAGGCTGAAGACAAGCCCCTCCCGGGTCGACGCAGTCTGCGGTCACGCCGAGCTTTTCACAGCCACCCCAAGAGGCGCGAGGCAACGCATGAGCGACGTGCGCAAGGAGTCCGATTCGCTGGGCGAGGTTGACGTCCCGGCCGACAAGCTCTGGGGCGCGCAAACCCAGCGCTCGCTTCAGTACTTCAACATCGGCGCGGACCTCATGCCGCGCGAGATGATTGAGGCGTACGCCATCCTCAAGAAGGCGTCTGCGACCGCCAATCGCGCGGCGAAACAACTGGACGAGGACACCCACAGACTCATCGTCCAAGTCTGTGACGAGATTCTTGCCGGCCTGCACCAGGACATGTTCCCGCTGCATGTCTGGATGACCGGAAGCGGCACCCAGTTCAACATGAACGTGAATGAAGTCATCGCCAACCGAATCAGCCAGCTCGTCAAAAAGCCCCTCGGCAGCAAGAAGCCCGTCCATCCCAATGACCATGTAAATCTGTCTCAGTCCTCGAATGACTCGTTTCCCTCGGCGATGTACGTGGCCGCGGCCTTGAGCGTGAAGCGCCGGCTGGTTCCAGCGGTCGACGCCCTGCGCGCGGCAATTTCAGAAAAGTCCGAGGCCTGGAAAGACATCATCAAGATTGGGCGGACGCACATGCAGGATGCGACTCCGCTCACACTCGGCCAGGAATGGTCCGGCTACGCGGCGATGCTGGTCGATGACCTGGAGCGAATCGAGGACGCGCTCAAGGGTGTTTACCGCCTCTCGCTTGGGGGGACGGCCGTGGGGACCGGGGTGAATGCAACGGTGGGCTTTGCTGAGGCCGCTGCGGCCGAAATCGCGAAGCTCACCGGGCTTCCCTTTGTCAGCGCACCGAACAAGTTCGCCGTGCAGGGCGCACATGATGCGCTGGTACAGCTTTCGGGGACACTGAGAACGCTCGCCGTCTCACTCTACAAAATCGCGAACGACATTCGGTTGATGTCGAGCGGCCCACGGGCAGGCTTGGGCGAGCTCGTCCTTCCAGAGAATGAGCCGGGCTCATCCATCATGCCCGGAAAGGTCAACCCCACGCAGGTCGAGGCCCTGAGCATGGTCGCGGTCCAGGTGATGGGAAACGACGTGGCGGTGGGGTTCGGCGCAGCCGGGGGCTACCTGGAGATGAATGTCTACAAGCCCCTCATCATCTTCAACATCACCCATTCCATCACGCTCCTCGCCGACAGCTGTACGAGTTTTAGGAGGTTCTGCATCGAAGGGACCCGGCCAAACTTGAAGAAGATTCAAGAGGACGTGGACCGCTCGTTGATGCTGGTGACGGCGCTGTCTCCAGCCATCGGCTACGACAAGGCCGCCAAGGTGGCCCACTACGCCATGGACCACGACGTCACGCTCAAGGAAGCGGCGCTGACACTCGGCTACGTGAGTGCGGAGGAGTTCGACCGACTGGTCGACCCGAGCAAGATGCTCGGCCCACTTCCAGGCGCGGGACGTTGAGCAGGGTGGCAGAAACCCGGGAGACTGCTAGGAAGCACCAGCGCTCGAGCGCGAGCGCTGGTGTCTTTTCGCGGGGCCCGCGTCTAGGGCATTCGCTTCAACGGTGGCCGCCGCCACCGTGACCGCCGCCGCCACCACCGGAGTGGCCACCGCTGAAGCCGCCCGAGTGACTTCCGCCGAAGCTACCAGTGGGGTGACCGCCGAAGCTGCCGCCGGGGTGTCCTGCGGCGCTGGGAGCGCCTCCCATGCCTCCTCGGGGAGCCGCGTAGCCGCCGTGAGGAGCGGCATACCCCGTCCGTGGGGCCCCGTAGCTTGCGCGCGGCGCCGCGTACGCGCCTCGTGCGGTTACGTAGCCGGACCGCGACGCGCCGGCGCCCATCCCCGGGCCAGCCGGGTGGTAGGGGGCGGCGCCGTGGGCGGTGCCGTACCAATGGCCTCCCGTCCAGTACCCGCGGCCGTAGTAGTTGGCGTACGCGCCCCTGTAGCCATACCAGTGGCCGTAACCGTACCCGTACCAGCCATAGTGTGCGCACCCATAAATGCCCCAATAGGGTTGAGGGCCCCAGCCCCAAATCCAGGGCGCAACAACCCAACTCCAGCCCACCGTCGGGTAGTACACGTACATGTCCGGCACCCCGCCGTCGGTGGGCTGGTAGGTGTAGGAATTCCCGTAAGGCATCCACACCCAACCGTACTGCTGGGTGTAAACCCACTGGCCAGTAGCCGAGGCGTCCTGAGTCACCGACGCTTGTTCCGCGGGCGGAGGCTCAGGGTTTTCGGGGGGGGGCGGAGGCGCCATCTGCGGCTGAGGCGGCTGCGCGGGTGCCGAGTCGGGACCGTCGGTTGCCAGTGCCAGCGAAGGAATCAACAACAGTGCAGCTGCCAGTAAGGCCTTCATGGTGACACCCACCTTCCCCATCTTAACCGCCCGGTACAACTGTGCGAGCCCAAGGCCATTTCGGCAAGGGCTTGCCCCGCGGACGGACGGGGTAACCCTCGATGTTCTCTTGAAGCCACACGCTCCGTTTGACGCAAGTCGCCAGTGGATATTCTCCGGGTGCCGTCCCCGGAGTCCCAGGGGGGAAATGAGGCACCGCCCCCGAGGAGCTGAGCTCGAGGCGAGGAGGCACTGGAGCTTTCCTAGTCTCGGACCGAGGCTTTCGCCATGAGCGTCCAATATGCACTCGAGGGTTCCGTCGCCGTCGTCACCCTGAACCGTCCTCAGCGACGCAACGCGGTGGATGCTGGGACGGCGGCGGACTTGGCAAAAGCCTTTCGTCGTTTTGAGGCGGATGAAGCCGCGGACGTCGCAATTCTCACCGGGGCGGGCGGGACGTTTTGCGCAGGTGCGGACCTCAAAGCGCTCGGCGAAGGTGAGCCGCGACCCGTTGAGGAAACCGGCGACGGGCCCATGGGGCCGACGAGGATGAGGCTCACCAAGCCCGTCATTGCGGCCATCGAAGGCTACGCCGTCGCCGGCGGAATGGAGCTCGCGCTGTGGTGCGATTTGCGCGTCGCGGCCGCGTCGGCAGTCTTCGGTGTGTTTTGCCGCCGGTTTGGCGTTCCACTGGTGGACTTGGGGACGGTGCGGCTGCCGCGCCTGGTCGGGCTGGGTCGAGCGATGGACTTGGTGCTCACCGGCCGCCCGGTGTTGGCCGAGGAGGCGCTTTCCATCGGCCTGGTGAACCGAGTGGTACCCACGGGCGAAGCCCTCGCGGAGGCCGTGCGGCTTGCGAAGACGCTCACCGCCCTGCCGCAACGCTGTATGCGAAACGACCGGCTCTCGATGCTCGAGTCCCTGGAGCTCTCCGAAGACGAGGCCTTGCGGAATGAGGTGCGGCACGGCCTGGCGACACTCGCCTCTGGCGAAACGGCTGGAGGGGGCCTGGCGCTTCAGCCAAGGGAGTGGCCGGCACGGGGAGTAGGAGGCGTCGCGGTACCGCGAAGAAGTTCCATTTGCCGCTGGCCAACCGAGGCCGTTGTGCGCTTAGCCTTTTGGGCTGAAGCGGGAGGTCTCGAGTGAAAAAGACAATGGGCGGCGACGCACTCGCGGCAGCGGCCATCGAAGAGATTCGCGGTGGCATGACGGTTGGTCTGGGGACGGGGAGGGCGGCGACGCGGGGAATCGAGGCCCTGGCGCGGCGTGCAGCGAGCGAGAAGCTGGCCCTGGTTTGCGTCGCCACCAGCCAAGCGTCCGAAGACCTCGGCCGTCGACTGGGGCTGAAAATGAGGGCCATGGAGGGCGTGCAAGCCATCGACTACCTCTTCGACGGTGCCGACGAGGTGGACCCGCGGTTGCGGATGGTTAAGGGCCGGGGCGGAGCGATGACGCGGGAGAAGATTGTTGCCCACGCTGCGGCGCGCCGCGTTTACCTGGTGCAGACAACAAAGCTGACGAAGCGGCTAGGGGACAAAGCTTCTCTACCCGTGGAAGTCATGCGTTTTGGGCTGGCGTCCACGCGTCTCGCGCTCAGGCAATTGGGCTTGGAGGGCCCAGTTCGCCAGGGAGATGCAGGCGGAGAATACGAGACCGACAATGGAAACCCTGTCGTCGACGCGATTCTCCCGGCGGACCTCGACCCCTCCGAGCTGGCGGTAGCCCTCGACGCCCTCCCCGGCGTCGTTGGTCATGGCCTCTTCTTAACCGAGGCAGACCTCGTGCTCGTCGAGGACGAAGAGGGCCACATCTCCCGCGCAGTCCGTCCGGGCCTCTCCGTCACCCGCTGAGGACTGGGGCGGCGTCCCACGGCGAGCAGTCCTGCACTCCTCCCTTCGGGGCCGCCTCGAAACAGCCCAGCGCTGCACCAAAGGACCATGGCCAGGGATGCCCAAAGGCGCTAGGCCGGAACGAGCCTGCCGCGACAGGGCCGCAATGCGTCAGACGAGCTCTGGCCGCCTCTTTTCAAATTCAACAAACCTGAAGGAGTACGAATGACCTCGAGGCGAAGTGTCGCGTTACTTCCAATTGTTGTTGCGCTGGGGCTTTGGAGTGGGCCTGCGGTCGCACAGAGCAAGCCCAACATCATCTTCATCATGGGCGACGACATCGGCTGGTTCAACGTTGGCGCGTACAACCGTGGAATCATGGCTGGCCGGACACCCAACATCGACCGCCTTGCCTCCGAAGGCATGCTGTTCACCGACTACTACGCCGAGGCGAGCTGCACGGCGGGGCGGGCCAACTTCATCACCGGCGAGATTCCTCTACGTACGGGCATGACGACGGTTGGCCAGGCCGGCTCGCCCGTGGGGATTCCAGCGCAGGCGGTGACGATTGCCACCGTGTTGAAGTCGATGGGTTATGCCACAGGACAATTCGGAAAAAACCACCTCGGGGACCTGAACGAGTTTCTCCCGACGGTCCACGGCTTCGATGAGTTTTTCGGCTACCTGTACCACTTGGACGCGATGGAGGACCCCTGCCATCGAAACTATCCACCTGCCCTCAAGGACAAGGTCGGTCCTCGCCACATGGTTCACAGCTGGGCCACGACCAAGGATGACGGAACCGTTCAGCCCCGCTGGGGAAAAATCGGGAAGCAACGCATCGAGGATGCGGGGGCGCTCTGCCCGGAACGAATGAAGACCGTCGACGACGAGATTCTCGCCCTCGCTCTCGGGTTCATTGAGAAGGCGAAGAAGGACGGTAAGCCCTTCTTCGTCTGGCTCAACCCCACGCGGATGCACGTCATCACGCACCTCTCAGACAAGTACGAGAACCTGCGGACTCCAGAGAACGGCTGGACCATTCAGGAAGCGGGGATGGCGCAGCTCGACGACATCGTCGGCTCGGTGCTGGCGAAGGTGAAAGAGCTTGGCTTGGACAACAACACCATCATCGCCTTCAGCACAGACAACGGAGCGGAGAACTTCACCTGGCCCGATGGCGGGCAAACTCCGTTTGCCGGCGGCAAGGGTACAGCGCTCGAGGGTGGCTTCCGGGTGCCTGCCGTCATCCGTTGGCCAGGAAAGATTGCGGCCGGGAAAGTCTCTAATGACATTGTCTCGGGGCTCGATTGGTTCCCGACCTTTGTGGCCGCGGCGGGCGATTCGTCCATCACCGACGAGCTCCTCAAGGGGAAGAAGATTGGCGACATGACCTACAAGGTCCACCTCGACGGCTACAACCAGATGGACCTCCTCACCGGTAAGGGGCCCTCCAAGCGCCACGAGATTTTCTACTTCACCGAAGGCACGCTGTCGGCCGTCCGACTGAACGACTTCAAGTACCGATTCACCGACCAGCCCGGAGGCTGGCTGGGCGCCACGGTGAAGGTGGATTGGCCCATTCTGACAAATCTCCGCCTCGACCCATTCGAGCGTACAGGGATGCCGAACGGAACCACAGGCTCGCTCGCCTTCTACAACTGGTTCGCCTACGAGTTCTGGCGTTTCGTTTTCGTCCAGCAGGAGGTGGCCATTCTCGCCAGGACGGCGATTGATTTCCCGCCCATGCAGAAAGGCGCGAGCTTCAACCTCGAGAACGTGAAGGCACAAATCGAGAAGTCGATGAACGCGCACGCTGGCGCAGGCAACTAAGACGTCCGCTGCGGGGCGGCGAGTTTCGAGCCGTCCTGCGTCGGGCCGCGTCTTCTCCGTTGCGCGCTTCCGTCGCGCGTTCGCCTTTCAGTGGGCCCGGGGGGGGAGCGCTGTGGTGTCCCGGCCTGTGACGCGGGCGAGCAGTCGCTCTCATTTCAGTGGATGGAAGGCGGGCGGCCAACTGGGGACCCTCGAAAGTGCGGACGTGAGATGCACTTCCTGTCTCGCCCGGGGCAATCGGGACCCACCGCCCTCCCCCCCCGGGTCCTTGCTGCCTCGCTTACGCGCTCGCGGGAAGCATGAGAGCGTGCCGCTCAAGATGGAAATAACGCAGCCACACGAGAACGGGCAGCAGCTGCTTGTGGTCGATGACCAACCGTTTTTTGCGGCCTTCCTGCGCGAAAAATTCGAGGAGCGTGGCTACTCCGTGGCCACCGTCGGGGACGCCGGGGAGGCGCTTGCCTACGTAAGCGCATCCACGCAACCCATCGTCGTCTTGTTGGATTTGATGCTGCCAAGAGTGAATGGACAACAGTTGTTGCGCGAGCTCGCGCGCGGTCCGCATGCCTCGGAGCTTCGCGTGGTGCTCGTCTCGGCGCACCACACCGTCGAGACCGTTGCGGCGCACCACCCGATGGTTGCGGGACGTGCGCAGAAACCGGTCGACTTGGGCGAGTTGGCTCGGATGGTGGCCTCTGCCGCCCAGGACCTCACGGCGCAGGCGTCCTTGCACGCCCACGAGCACTGACCATGTCGGCCCTTCTCGTCACGGCGACGGATGGAGAGCTGCCGGCCATCTTGCGCGGCGGACCGCAACGGGCGACTTTCACGACACCAGAGCACCTGCGCGCCGTGCTCCCCCTCAAACCAGGCGCCATGGTTGTCGTTCTCGACGAATCCCAAGCGGACCTGGTGGCTGGACTGCCACGCAGTGACGTCCGTGCGGTGGCCCTCGTCACGCCGGGACCCATCCCAGTTGTTTTCCGCGCCCCGGTTGTCGCCGTTGTCGAGAGACCGCTACTGGCCTCCCGAGTTCTGGCGGCCGTCAGTAAAGCATTGCACGACCTTCCCCCCGAGCGCTGACGGCCCCTCGTCTGGAGGGCGCCTTTCGCGCTACGAGAGACAGGGCATGGGCCCTCGCCATAAGTACGAGATTCTCACGCGGTGGACCGGAAACCTCGGCTCCGGTACCAGCGCCTACCGCGCGTACAGTCGGGACCACGAGGTTCAGGGGCCCGGGAAAGCAGGGCCCATCCTCGGCTCGTCCGACCCGACGTTTCGAGGCGATTCCAAACGCTACAACCCCGAAGAGCTCCTGGTGGCTTCGCTCTCCACATGCCACCTGCTTTGGTACTTGCACCTCTGCGCCGACGCCGGTGTGGTGGTGGTCGAGTACGTCGACGCGGCCGAGGGCACCCTGGTTGTCAACGAGGATGGTGGAGGACGCTTCACGGAAGTCATTCTCCGGCCCGAGGCAACCATCACCCGGGCCGAAGACGTCCAAGCCGCACTTGAGCTTCACCGGGAAGCTCACCGACTCTGCTTCATTGCCAACTCAGTCAATTTCCCCGTGCGGCACGTTCCGACGGTGAAGAGCGCTTGACCAAAACGTACCCCTGCGGCGGCTCCTGCCGGGTGACGCCGCGGACGCGAGGCCGTCAGCCACGGGGGAACTGCCTTGCGGGCTCCGGGCGAGCTACCAGCCCTGAACGCCACTTCCCATGCTCGCCGGAGGAGGCGGAGGCGAACTGGGTGGTGGGGTTTTCGCGCCGGACGCGTCGGAGCTCGTGTTGGTGGTGGCGCACCCGGACACGCCGCCGATGACAGCGCCACCCAAAACGAGCAGCTGAAAAAGCTTCCTGAAAAGCATCGTTGCCTCCGGGCTTCAACGGGCACGACTCGAACCGAGAGCATCCGAGCATCTCTTGTTAAGAGCGTCCAGTCGGCCGGCGTTGCACTGTTATTTTGGGTTTCTAGGAGTTTTCCCTCCAAAGCTCGGTCCTGGACCGCCAAACGTCGCCGCAAGGGCAGTGGGTTTGCACTGCCCCCCGGGTACTGAGCCGTCGGTTGAAGAACGAGCCGGAGTCTAGGGCGCGAAATGCGTTTAGGAGTTCGCTGACGGAGACCGACGCCGCAACAGCCACCCGTCCAGGGACAAGGTGTCTTCGGACCTGGGCATCACCAGAAGGAAGAGCAGGAGGGCAAGCCGCGGGATGACGTGCGTGTGAAACTCGTACAGAGGCTCGAGGAGCAGATGGCCAAAGGTAACCAGCACGAGCACTGCGCCCAGAGCGAGGAGCGCTGGCCGTGTCCTGTACCCAATGAGGAGGAGCCCGCCGGCGAGGAGTTCCACCCACGGGATGAGGGTGCCGGTCGCCCACAACGCCCAGCGGGGCAGGAACGTCGTAGCGTACGGCTCAACAAACAGCCGCCGGGCGTGCTCCAAGCTGCCGAGCGTGAAGACCTTCCAGGCGCCGGCCATGAAAAAGATGAGGCCCAACACCAGCCGCGCGAAGGCGATGGCCCAGCTGCGATTGGCCGAGTCCGGCGCTGTCATCGCACCCTCCGGACGGTCCTGGAGGCAGTCATCCCCAGTTCCGTCCGCCTCAAAGCGTGGCCAACGACGACCGAGTAGCCCTCTGGCGCATGCTTCAAGCCGGCGCCGTCGCTCATGCCGCTTGACCTGAAGAGGTCGACTCCTGGGGGTGAAACCGCGTTGCCGCCGATGCGCCCAGGACGATGAATGCCACCAACACCACGCCCTGAGCCACCTTGAAGGGAGACTCGGTTTGTGTGGGCGCGAGCTCTTTGAGCGCGGGGACTTTGGCGAACAGCTGCGCGACCAGGACGAAGACGTTCAAGTAGAGCGCGATGACCGCGGTGAGGACGTACGCGCGCCGCCAGCCACCCGCGAGGTGCTTCGTGTAGAGCGCAAACAGCGCAACCGCGAGGACAAGCAACGACAAAATGCCCACGGCGTGCGACGGCATGAAATGTTCGGCCGGCAAAAAGAAACCGGTGACGCTGGTGAGGGCAGTGGCCGCGAGAAACCATGATGTCCAGCGCGGCACCCGCCGACTTGCGAGTAGCCCAGAAAAGAGGACGACGAAGCCGGTGCCGATGCCCACCAGGCTCACGAGCGTGTGGATGAAAGTCAGTGGCGGAAGTCCGAAAATCAACGGGGTCCCCTCTCAGAAACGTGGCGTCGAACCGTAGCCCTGCGTCTTCGGCCGACCAAGGGTCAAGCTGGGAGTCCCGGGCCCCAGACCGAAGAGTCCTTCGCAGTCTCGCTCGACAGCGGGAGAAGCGCCGCGGGACCAGGGCGAAGCGGCCAAGCGTGACGCGAAATGCTTCTACGCGACACCGAGAGTGAGATGTACGTGGATGTAGGAATTCTCCCGTAGGGCCGTGCAGCCGAGGCACATGCTCTCGGCGTTGCCAACTGCAACCTTTGCGTGGAGCGTGGTTTCGGACAGAAGAGCATCTGGCAGTCGGGACGGAAGAAGGTCTGGTCCTGTTGCAAAACTGGAGTGAGAGCATCACTCACCGCGACCTACGTAGCGCCCCGACGCAAGTCCTTACAAACTATGAGTCCAATGCGCTTCGTCCGTCTTTGGGCAGAGCGAGCCCAAGAGTTCCTAGCATCAGAGACGGACCAGACCCTCTTGCGAGCCAGGAGCTCGGGGGAGCGGATTGTCGCGACGCTTCGTCTCGCGCTCGTCACGACGCTTGTCGCGGTCGTGTTAACCCTGGGCCTAGGGACAGGGACGAAACTCTGGGCGCAGCTCGGACTGTGCACGTTAGCCCTGGCCTACGCCGGCGTCCTTTACCTTTGGGCCTCCAAGAGCACCAACGCCTGGCTCCCATGGGTGAGTTCTGCTCTTGACGTCACGCTCATCAGCGCTGGAATTTCAATTTTTATTTTCTTTGGATCTCCACTCGGGGGGCTGAACAACACAGTGCTTTTCGAGGCGTACTTCTTCGCCATCGCCACCTCCGCGCTCCGTTACGACTGGCGCCTCTGCGCCTTCACGGTGGCCCTCATTGGCGTGCAGTTTCTAAGTCTGACCGGGTACGCGGCTTTTCACTGGGACCTCAGCTCGCTTCGAGGCCCTCCGGAGCAATTCTATCCCATCAGACATGCTCTGCGGATCATCCTCGTGGCAGCCACTGGAGCGACGGCCATTGCCGTGGCTCGTTGGGCGCGACACTTGCGACTCATGGTGGGGACGGACGAACTCACCGGCCTGTCGCAGCGGCGCCCGTTCCTCGAGCGCGTGGAAGAGCGGCTCGCCGGTGCCGGCGGACGCGTTCTCAGCATCGCGATACTCGACATCGACGAATTCAAGAAGTTCAACGACAGCCACGGCCACCTGGCCGGCGACCGAGCGCTGCAGCTGCTCGCTGAACGGCTGCGGTCTGCCGTCCGTGCCACCGATCTCGTCGCCCGCTTCGGGGGTGAGGAATTCGTGGTGGCGTTTCCGGGAATGGACGTCGCACAGGCGGTCCAGCGCGTCGAAAACCTACGCATCAAGCTCGCCCAGGTGGCCGTCCCCGTCGACGGCGTTAACCACTGGCTCACCATGAGCGCCGGCGTCGGCAGCTGGCCCGTCGATGGAGCGACCTTCACGGAGGTCCTCGCCCAGGCGGACACTCGTCTCTACGAGGCCAAGAAGCGCGGCCGCAATTGCGTCATTGGCCCTCCTGCGGTTGGCCTAGAGGTCCTGGAGGGGGGTCGAAAAGCCTGAGGCCTGAAGAACCCTGAGGCTTAGTTAACCCTGCGACATGGCATACTCCTTGCGCTCGACACCCACCTTGTGGTGTGGTGTCAGGCGAAGTTTCTCCAGGAGGGGTTCCATGCACCGCATTCTGCTGCCTCTTGCCTTCCACCCAGTTCTCATGCTCGCGCTTCTTCTGATTTTGCCCTTTGACGGCTGTCCCGTCGGCTAAGCACAGCCGGCTGGCCGACTTGAGGTCTAAGTCGGCCGCGACCCCGGGGGGAGTCGCCCACACCAGTAGGCCCATAAGCTTGGCTGTAGGCCAGGTTCACCCCACGAGCCCCCTAGTGCCCGTTTGAGGTGCCTTCGCTCGAACGGTGCCCTAGCGGACGGTTTCGTTTGCAATCACCCAGGAAGGGGAAGCGCTCGAGCCCCCTGCGGGGCTCTTTTTCTGAGAGCACTCTTGCACCTAGGACCTTAGTCGGGTGACGCAGACGTAGATGGCCCCGCCCCAGCAATCGCGGCCACTGTCGCCTTTGGGTCCGCCACATCCACCACCAGGTACGCATACCGGTGACCCTCCGTCGAGATTGTCACCGCGTTCTCACCATTCCCTGCC
The DNA here is from genome assembly GCA_963745475.1 of uncultured delta proteobacterium. Classification (GTDB taxonomy): domain Bacteria; phylum Myxococcota; class Myxococcia; order Myxococcales; family Myxococcaceae; genus JADGRA01. The sequence continues at coordinate 420,825 of CAVUXN010000006.1, read as the reverse complement.
ACATCCCAGAAGGCCCATTTCCCCATCGACCGGTACGAGCCGGCGGTGATGAGCGACGGTATTGAGGTTCCCGGCATGCGGACGCTGCGCGAGCGCATGGCGCGCGCCTCGGGTGTGACGCCGACGTCCACACGCTTGAGCTGAGCCCACGGGACTCGCACCTCCCTCGTGAAGGCCCAAAGCGTGTGAAGGCCCAGAGGGCGCAGGACGACTTCCAGGGAGGTGATGTCGATGTCCACCATCTGCAGCTGCTCTCATACCCCCTCATCGGCCGACGAGGTGTCTGGAAGGCCCGTCACGACGAGCGGTGGTTGCTCTCGGAGCTTCGCTAAAACACGGAGCTGCCGGGCGCTCCCACCGCACAACGGCGTGGCTTCTTGGCGGTCTTGGTGAGGGAGACCGTGTAGAGCGGGAGCTGGTCCCCGCTTGGGCAGAACCGGCCCTGCGTCTGGTACGAGGGACCGACGTCGAAGAAGAAGCAGTTTCCGTTTTCGAGCGTGAAGGCCTGACCGTCGTTCCGCTTCAACTGACACTCGTAGGACTGGTCTCCCGTGGGTCGGCACCTGAATTGGAAGAGAAGTGAGTTCTCCACAATCTTCCATTCGGGCCACTGGTTTTCGCCGGTTCCGACGAGCAGAACGCCGAGCGTAAGCGCGTGAAGCAAGTTGGCCATGACGCCGCCTCTCGAATGCCCAAACTGTCCTTCCAGAGGTTGCGGAGGTCAAGGTCATGCTCGCGCCCCTGCAAGGCACCACCGGTTGAGGTTGTAGAGCGCCGGCCCTGGCGCAGCGCCTCAATTCGGGGGACAGAATTCACTTCGGTGGAGGAGGGGGCTTGAAGCTCATAAACCCCTTCTCGACCCACCAGGCGAGGACTTCGACTTGCAGGCGTCCTGCTTTGACGGCTGGGTCCTGCTCCGCCAGCTTCCGCGCATCGTCGAGGGTGGGCACGCGGTAGAGGCACATGCCGCGCATTGTCTCGTCGCGCTGTTCGTCGAAGGGGCCGGCAATCAGCAACTTCCCGGCGTCGTACATCGCCCGCAAATGACCGAGGTGCTTCTTCTGAAGTTCCTCAGCCGCTGAGGCTTCCAATTTTGGAGCATTCGGGGCGCGCTTGAGCAAAACAACGTAGTACTTCTCCATGTTGGGCATGGGCTCGTCCGCGCGCGCGGCATTCGGCGTGAGGACGGTGAGTGTCAGGGACAACAAGAACGCGAGTTTCATTGAAGCTCCCAAGGAAAATTGAGAATCCAGCTCACCTTGACGCGGAGTCGTCCTAGTCTTTCGGGGGGTCGGACCGCCACTTCTGAAACGCTGCAGGGACGACGGCGAGCCGTTAGGGGGAAAGAATGCAGAAAGATGCTCGAGATGAGCTTGGCCTTCTCGCCTGGCAATGGTCGGTCTACCCAGCCGGACACCGAAACGGCCTCAACCTGACGCTGCACTTTTTCACCGCGCCGCTCTTTCTGCTTGGGACGGTTGCTTTGGCAGCGTCCCCACTCGTTGGATGGCAACTCGCACCCATCGGCCTCTCGGGAATGCTCCTCGCCTTCGCCGCTCAAATGCTTGGGCACAAGGCCGAGGCGTCTCCACCCAAACCCTTCCGAGGTCCTTTCGACGTCCTCGCGCGGTTCTTCGTCGAGCAGTGGATTACGTTTCCACGCTACGTCGTGAGCGGCGGCTTTGGGCAGGCCTGGCGTTCTCGCCGCATGACGACGCAAAGGACATGAGTCCGGGCCCAAGCTGACCTAACACCCCACAGGCCCTCTCGGGGGGCGTCCTCAGTTCCGTCCGGGGTAAGGCGCTGGCCCTCGAAGTTGACTGCAACGTGACGACAGAAGGCGCCTTCACTCGAGCCCTGGAGGTACGCGGGCCGCCGGGCGCTCGACGACGGTGGGGCCGAGAGTCTCTGGCAGAGCTTCGTCGCCAGACAGACACTCCTAGGAGCAGCAGCAGTCGCGCAGGGTGAAGCGAAAGGCCAGACCAACGGCGGCCCGGGCGCGGCTAGCCACCGAGCCTGACTCGGAGGCCTCCGTGGATGAACCTCGGTTGTCCCACGGTGTCCACCCCAGCCCGTCCGACGAGGTACTCCGTGTTGAAGAGGTTTTCTACCCCGACATAGACGTCGAAATTTCGGTTGATGTGCCAGGCCGCGAAAATATTAACCAGCAGCGCTTGACCCATTGGCAGCGTGTTCAGGGCGTCCTCGTACTCGAGGCCAATGTAGTTGAGCTGAAGGCTGACCGTCAGCAGTCGTGGGTCATCGAAAGCAGCCGAGAGACTGGCTCGTTGCGACGGGTCTTGGGGCAATTGCTTGCCTACGAGCTGAGGACTGCCGGGGGCCGTAACAACCCTGCTATCCGCAAAGGTATAAGCCGCGCCGACGTACCATTGAGTGGCAATACGCCAGTCGACGCTGGCCTCAAGGCCGGGAATGTTCGCCTGGCCAAGGTTTTGCTTTTGAGCGTTGGGTCCAATGCAATTGTTCCCCGGCGTCCCCACCGGGACTCCCGGAGAGGGCGGGCAGGTGACGTTGACGACTGGGTTCTCGAGTGTGTTCCAAAAACCCGTTAAGCGCACCGTCAGCCCCTGGGGAATAACAAAGTCGACTCCTGCCTCCGCACCCCACAGCGTCTCGGGCCCGAGATAGGCGTTCCCGTACGTTTTGATCGTGCCGACCTGGAAGGACCGGTAGAGCTCATCGAGTGTGGGAGCACGGAATGCCTTGTAAGCCGCTGCTCGGACAGTCAGCCATGGAAGCGGTCGCGCGCGGAGCCCAAATTTCGGATCCAGCTGCCCGTCGGTCCGGTTTGAATAGTCGAACGTCGGTGGGGCCGTCCCGTTGCCAAGCGTTTGGGATAGCGTCCCGTCGACGTTGGCCCAGTAGTCGTACCGGAGTGCCACGACGGCTTCTACTGCGTCGGTCACGGCGTAAACATCCTGCGCAAAGATGCCAAAAAGTCGTTGCTTCCCTCCCGAGTCCTGCTGCACGACGCTTTGGGGCGTGACGACGGCGGGGTAGAGGGTGGCGTTGGTTTGTCCGCTGATCCAACGCGCGTCAATTCCCGCGGTCACCGTATGGAAGCCAGCGAGCGCCAACGGGCGGCTTGTCCAGGTCAGGCCGAGCCCAACGTCATTCGTTGGCACCTGTTGATGTGAAGCGAGCGACTCTTCTGTTCGCCCGGGTGTAATCAGCGCTCGATTTTGTAGGAACTCCCCGACGTGACCGAAAACTGCGAATTCGAAAGTTCCTACCTCGGCAGGTACGTAGCGCGCGGTCGCCGAGTAGCTTCCTTGTCTCACCACGGAGGTTGTGAAAGCGGTACCTCCATTCTGGTTCTCGTAGAAGTAGCCGCCTCGCAAGGTCACCGTGAGGTCCTTCACCACCTCAGCCTCGACGCGGCCATCGACGACGGCGTGTTGCGTTGGCGTCGGCGTATCAATGGGGCCCCGGTCATACGGCGCCACCACGTAGAAGCCGTCCGAAGTCAGCAAGTCAGCTTCAATCGCCGCACCAATGGGTCCGAACTGGTCGGATGCCCAAAGGCTCAGCCGACCTGTGTTCTCGGATCCGTATTCAGCGAGCGCGTCGAGTGTGAGTGGGGTGATGGGACGGGAGAAGACTTGTAGGACACCGCCCAAAGCGTAGTTTCCATAAAGGGCAGAGCCGCCCCCAGGGACGACCTCGATCCGCGTGATGCCGAGAGGGGGAATGGACCTCCAGTAGACCCAGTCCCCGAAGGCGGTGTTCGCTGGGACTCCATCGACGAGGACGAGGCTGCGCGAAGTTGCCGAAGGCCCGACGCCGCGGAGGCTGACTCCCTCGGAACTCGGATCGGAGCCGATGCTGCTCGATCTTCGAAACGTGTCGAACGTCGGGACGGCCTGCAGAAGCTGGTCAACAGTTTCCGTCGCGCTCCGGTCGATCGTGGCTCGATTTACCACCGTCACATCTGCAGGAACGTCACGGAGCTTTTCAGGGTTGCGCGTTGCCGTGACGACAATTTCTTCTCCCCACCCGATGACGCCGCCGTCCTCGGACATCGACGACGCACTGACGCTGGGTAAAGGAGCGGGCTGGCCCGCTTCCTCGCCCTGATTGCTTTCGGTACGCCCAGCGTGTGCACTGAGGAGGGACGCGAATAGCACCAACGCGAACCGCCCTCGACGAGCGGAGCGCTGCCTCACTGCACCCGAAACGCGTACACGGTGCCGTTGGCCGGGACGTAAAGGCTCCCTTTGGCTACCAGCGGTGCAACCCAATGGACGACGCCAGACATGGCAGAGGAGGTAACGATGGACGCCCCCGTTTCTCCGTCCACAGCGTAGAGCTTGTTGTCTCCGTAAGCACCCATGCCCCAGACCACGGCATCGGCGATGCCGTCACTTGTCGTCACGATGGGGGAACCGCCTGTATCCGCGCCGGCCACTCCTTGGCTGACGCAGAACGCCAGCGACACGGACGGCGGGCTTCCTGCATTCACCTTGAGCACGCCCAAGGTGCCGCCGGTGCCGTCGCAGGGTGCGTTGTAAACCACGTAACGCCCGGACGGCGTTTGGTAGCTGGCCATGCCGCCGGCAGCATCGTCCGACGCGATGTTGGCCAAATGCGCAAGCGGCGGGTTTGGAGTGTAGAAGCCACCCAAGTTGGTGCGGTCGATCAGCCAGGCGTCGTGCGACTTGCCGATGCACAGCGCGAGCTGCCCAGAGCCGGCGCCGTCCAATTCGAAGAGGACGGTGCCGTTGCTTCCAAAGTCAGCATCATTTCCCGAGAGCTCCTGCCAGTTGCTGAATGCGAAGTAGTCGGCGGGTTCCCCGCTGAAGGTCAGCGTCGCAGGGTCGAGTCGCAAAAAGGCATCGGAATTCCCCGCGTCCCACGTGTCTTGCGGGCCCTCACCGTTTCCCGTCACAGCAAAAAGCGACGTTCCATCGGTGGCGAGGCCGTTGGGGGCCCAGATGGCCGCACCTCGGCCCGGCGGCTGGTAATAGAACAACCCTGCCGGCGCCGTGGCGAGCGGGACGGCCATGACAAAGCCCCAGTTGTTGCCGCAGTCGCCGTAGTAGCCGCCAAACGGGATGTACACGATGTCATTGAGAAGCAAGAGACCAGCACGCTGGCCCTGGTAGGACGCATTAAAGTCCGGGACCGTCTCGTCGATGTCGATTTGCCAATTCGTCGCCCCAGTGTCGATGGAGAGTCCGAAAATAATGTGGTGCGGTGTCGCGGAGTTTGCCGGCACGTTGAGTGTCCCCACCACCACAAGCTCGCGGCGAGCGACGGACAAGACCGGCGTGCTGGTAATGCCCAGTGGGCTGATGTTCCCGCACCCGAACCCCCCAGTTGCGCCAGGGCCGAGCGCAGCCGTCCAGAGTACCGTCCCGGTCGCAGCGTCAATGGCGTAGACGTTATTCTCCTCCGTCGCGACGAAAAGGACGTCTTTACCGTTGAGTCCGTTTTCAAGAAAGAGGGGAGAAGCGTAGACCTTCCCTGTAATCTTCGGCGCGAACGTGGAGTCGGGCTTCAAGCCGCCGGCAGCTTGGATGGCCGCGAGCTTCGCCTTGGTGAAGGCTGCGTCGACGTAGAGCGAGTCGCGGCTACCGTCGACGCCAAAAGTGGTGATGGCGATGCCTGGGACCACGCCTCCGTCGGGAACCACTCCAGCATCCGGGGTACCACCGTCAGGGCGTCCCCCCGCGTCTGGGGTACCGCCTCCGTCTGTCGTGCTACCTGCATCAGAGGTTCCCACCGTGCCTACCGGGCAGCCGGCGAGGGCAAGCCCGGATAAGCCTAAGACGACGGCGCGGGAAAGGTGGCTCATGGTGCCGCAGTCTACGGATCCGGACGAGCCTGCGAAACCGAGCTTTCGAATACGCGTTCTCGCGCGATCCGAAAACTGAACACCTGGGCCCGGGACCTACATAGCCAGATGGAGAAATTGCAGTTGACGCCAACAAATTGGCGGCAAGTCCGCCCTCGGCGGACTTCTCGATCAGGGTACGCCGCTCGCCAATTGCCAAACAAAGATGACGGCAGCGAGCAGCCCGGCCAACAGTGCCATGCCCAAATAGAGCTTGGAGACTCGGTGAAGGCTTCGTAACCGCACAGCCTGAAGATGTTTCGCGCCTCCCGACTTGGGTAGTGGCCAAGAAAAGATGCCCCCGTCGACTCGTGTTTTCGCCTTCCCGTGACTACCTTCGTCGGCGACGGTCCTCGCTTCCGCAATCTACGAGCTTCGGGGGCCGCCGTCGTGGGACGAGTGGTCTTTTGCGTTAGCCGAGAACACTTCTGCGCGACGCGGCAACCAACTGGCCCACCAACTTGCATTTGTACCGAGGCCACAGCAGATCCTTGTTATGTCCAAAGGGTCACGCGTTGTGATCATAGGAGCAGGAGCCGCGGGGCTAGCCGCGGGGGTAGAGCTTGTCAAAGCCAACCGGTCGGTACGCATCGTAGAGGCGAGAGCGCGTATCGGCGGGCGAGTCTGGACGGTACTGGAGCCTGGCCAACCTCCGCTGGAATACGGAGCGGAGTTTCTTCATGGCCGCAATCCGCGACTCCAGGCCTTGATCAAGCGAGCGCGGCTACATCCCGGAATCGCAGACGGTCCCCACAAACTGCTCAGAGCTGGGAGACTCGTCGGCGCGATGAAGAGCTTCGAAGCCGCCGCCCGAATCTTTGCTCATGCGCACGAGCGCCGACAGACGGTAGATGCCTTTCTCAAAGGACGTGCGCATGGAGCGACTCTGAAAATGGCTCGCGCATACGTGGAGGGTTTCTATGCAGCGCGGACCGATGTTGCGAGCGCTTGGGCCATTGGCGAAATGACCAGGGAAGCGGACGGCGAGAGCATTCGCCGCGTCCGGGAAGGCTATGGAAGTGTGCTCGTCGCACTGCGCGATGAGTTCCTAGCCAAAGGCGGCGAGCTGCAGCTGGCGAGTGTGGTACGCGCCGTCCACTGGAGACGCAGAGACGTTCGCCTAGAGCTTGCGACACCCGGGGGAACGCGACTCCCGGACGCGGAGGGTGAGCGGTTGCTCATCACCGTGCCCGCATCCGTGTTGGGAGCTCCTTCGGGCGAAGGCGCATTTCGAATCGTCCCCGAGCTTTTGGAGAAGCGGCGGGCGGCGAAGGAGCTCACGAGCGGCGCCATTGTGAAAGTTATTATCCGGCTGCGCGAGCCCATCACTCGGGCCGCATTTGTCCACGCGCCAGGGTTAGCGTTTCCAGTGTTTTGGAGACCACTGCCGTTTGAGCATCCGATTTTGGTCGGCTGGGCGGCGGGTCCGGAAGGCGATGCGCTCCACAACCGCCAGAAGGAAGACGTCATGGAGATAGCGCTCAAGTCTCTAAGCAAATTATTCAGACGGAGCATGGCTGAACTCGGAACACTGGTCGAAGATTTCCGAGTGATCGATTGGAAAGCCGATCCGTATTCAAGAGGCGGATATGCAGTCTTTCGGGCGACGGCTGAGGATGCCGCTGTCGTGCTGAAACAACCGGTAGAGGACACGCTGTTCTTTGCGGGAGAAGCGACGAATCTGGCGCACGCGGGCACGGTGCATGGAGCGCTGGAGAGCGGCGCCCAGAGTGTGCAGGCTCTCCTTCCTGGTTAACCGGCAGCGATTTGGCACACGTCCCTGTGGCGCAAGACAGGCTCAGTGTGTCGCAGATTGCCACGGAGCTTACTGGGGCCGGCGAGAGCCGGGACCAGTAAGGACCAAGTACAGTCCGAAGCCAAAGGCGGCCAATGCGGTCAAAATGCCGCTACCAATCGAAATTGCTCCCAGATTCCACAGTTCCTCATTCATGCTGAACCCTCCGGTCCATGTGCGGTGCAGCTTCGGTGCCAACAGATGCTTTGGAACGGGGTCGAGCGCTATGCGGCTGGAAGGTGTCCCACTGGCCGTGAATGGCGAGCAGCACGGGGCGGAGGAGTTCAGCAGCGCGCCCATGCAGAAGCGGAACCGTCGAACCGGTAGTTGCCATGAGCTACGGGAGCGGCGCCAGCATCGGCGAGCCGGAGCACCAAGCGTAGAGCTTTTCAGTCGGGGGACGCAGTCCGTCGTCCGGCCAAAGACCAGGAGCTACGCAGCGAGCGAAGGAGACGAAGACGCGGCCCTCCGCAATTACACGCGAGCGCTTTGCAATCTCGTAGAGGCGCTAACGTCGTGGGACCCCCGGTCTTCGGCCGATGCATGGATGCTAGATGTCCACATGGACATAGGGCTTCCTCGTTGAGATTGAGGATTCTCATCCGACTGCTCCCTTGTTGGCCGGCAGGCAGTCGCTCAGCAGGCCGTGACCCGGTCTAGTCAGGAGGGGACTTCCGAAGAGGCCTATGGCGAAGCCGTGCGTCCGCCTCTGAGTGCGGAGCTTGGGATCTCCGAGGCCACGGGAGTTTCTGTACCTAGTGCAGAGACCGACCACGAGCCAACAGATAGTGTGCAGGAGGCGGCTCGGCGAGTGCGCCGGACGCCTCGACGAAATGGGTCTTTTGCGGCGTGAGCAGGCCGTGAACAGTTTCGCAATGGGGTAGCCCAGCGGCTGTCCTCAAGCTGGCCAGCATTTACCGAGATGGTGCTGTCAAGCCTCCGGGGCAGGTCTGATTCTCCTTTTTGAAATCGAGCCTCCCACCAGCGACGGCCCTCCCGTGTGCGGTTACCCGGTTGCCTGCCCCGAAGCGGGTGCCTATCTCTTCTGTTGCGAGGTAGCCGACATGACGATTGAGACCTTCTTGCTGTGGGTTGTCGTGGGTGGGGTGGCGGGCTTTCTGGCAAACGCCCTCGCCAAGGGGGGATACGGGCTCGGCGGCGACATTGTCATCGGGGTTGTCGGTGCCTTTATCGGCGGCTGGCTCTTCCAAAGCATGCGGTGGCACGCGCCGATGGCCGGCCTCGCGGGCACCATCTTCATCGCCTTCATCGGGGCCGTGATTCTGCTGGCGGTGCTGCGCGTCATTCGTTCCGCCGGCGTAAGACGGGCGTAAAGGCTTCCGCGAAGCGTAGCCTACGTTAGTGCGCCCAGGCGCCGGGGAATCTCCGGAGTCAAGAGGAGTATGGGCTGTCTCCGAGGCATCTTCCGGTGCTTCGAGCATGTTGTCTCGACTCCTCCGAAGTGTACTTAACCGGAATCAAGACTGGCGAACCTGGCGCGTCAGAGTACCGAGGTAGTGGATAGCGGTTTATGGCAGAAGCGCCAGCGGCTGGCGTGCAACGTTCGACCGGGTTCAAGCGCCGTTTCTTGGTGCTGCGAAGCAATGTCGCGATTGCAGCGCGTTCGAAGGGAACCTGGCAGCGGGCCTTGATCACCGTTCTTGTATCGACGCCTTTGGTGCTCGCTACTTGGAAGGCTGGCGGGCCCAAGTTGGGGGTTCTGGCTCTCGGTACGCAGGTCGTTCTGCTGGCATACAAGAGTTGGAGTCAAACAGCGCCTAAGAATCTCGAGGCTGTCGAGCGCTCGAGCACCGAACGGCGTTTGCTGCTGTATCGAACTGTCCAAAAGATGTCGCGCTGGCCTTCACTGACGCCCGCTGAAGTCCATGACTACCAGCGCGATGTCCTTTCGCTGGTCGTCTCGTTCGTGCGCGATCATCGATCTGACCGACGAGGATCCATGGTCTTCGCTAACCTACTCGTCCGTCGAGGAGAGTCACTCGTCGTGATTGCACGCGACAAGGACCATCGCGCCCCGGACAGTTCGCTGCCCCTTAGCAGTACGGCTGCCGGTGACGCATTCAGGTCTGGATCATCGGTCTCGACAGGCGACGTCGAAAATGACTACCCACTCGGGCCGAGAAGGAAGCCGTACTGTTCCGTCCTGGCGATCCCGGTTCGGTATGCGGATCGTGTCGTGGGGATCGTCACCATCGATAGTGCCCGAAAGTTTCACTTCGACTTTGGGGTTGATGACGAGGTTGTGGACCACGTAATGCCCTACCTCGCCCTGTTAAGCTGGACTCTGCGCAATGAGCCCGCTTGAGGTTCCGGGGCTGGTTGGAGTCAGGCTCTTGGGCTATGAATAAAGAATGCGCACTGGGTCTGCGGCAGCCGTTTTCAATGACGTCGCAAACGATCGACTCTCCCTCTCCGAGGGTGCCGACCGTCTTCTAGAAGTGCGTCGCGGGAATTCGCGGAAAGTAAGCGTCGTGCTCCAACTCGTTACCCGTCCTTCTCGGCGCTGCGTTCCTTCCTATTCGGCAACCGAGCGACATTGGCGAATAGGACTGGCTGAAGGGCTGTCCTAAGCCATTGTGCGACGGTCGTTAACGGCTCGTGGTGGGGCTCGCCTCATACCCCTTGTATCGAGATCATTGCTTCGCATCGCCCGGCGCTCCTTTGCGGAGACGGTAGTTGCGGCCCGTAGCGCGCGCGAAAGTGTTTCTCGCTGCAGTCTCGGGGGCTAGAACGACTTTCCGTCAAAGAGCGTCACCGGCAAGGAAGAGCAATCAAAATCCTCTAAGCACCCGAGGTTTACCCGGTAGTGGCCCGGATTCGTCGTCGCATCATGAAAGGGGTAAATGCCGCATGTTTTGCAGAAGTAGTGATTCACCATCCGGTCGCCCCACCGGTAGACGCCAAGCGTCTCAAGGCCGCGTACGTCGATAGCCGAGGGCGGAAAATACTCGGATGACATGAGGGCGTTCTTGCGGCGGCAGATTGAGCAGTTGCATCGACAAGCCGCTGAAATCTTCTCCGCCCGAATGGTGAACGTCACTGCCCCACAGTGACAACCGCCCGAAAATGTCTTCATGTCCATGCGCCCCTAGTTGATACCCAGGCACGCCGCATCTCAGCGGTGGCATTACCCAGGCCGTTCGCGTGTAGAGAAATGAGTAGCGGCTCACAAGGGAGGAAGCCATGGCGAAGTGGCGCCCGCTGTTGATAGCCTCAATGTTGATATTTGCGGTCGGCGCATCGCTGCCGGTCAGCTACGCCCAGACGCCAGGCGCGGAGCCGCGGCCTAAGGGCGCCGCTTACCCGGTAATGGCGCCGCTCGAGGAGTACCTCATCGCCGACCGGGACGCGGAGATCGCGCTTGCTCGGAGCGCCGCGCCGCCGACGATATCAAGCGATGCAACCGTCATGGTGCTCACGCGCCAAGGGTACCAGACGGCCGTTACGGGCAAGAACGGATTCGTCTGCCTTGTCGACCGGTCTTGGACGAGTGCTTTCGATGATCCTGGATACTGGAACCCAAAGATTCGCGGGCCCGTGTGTCTGAATGCCCCGGCCGTGCGTTCCGCGCTGCCGGTCGAGTTCAGGTTGACGGAGCTCGCGCTCGCCGGGCTGTCGAAGGACGCGATCCTGGATCGTATGAAAGCGTCGATTGCGAAGAAGGAGTTTGGTCCGCCGGAGGTGGGCTCGATGTCATACATGATGTCGAAGCGCCAGTACCTAACCGACGCCGATACGCACTGGCATCCGCATTTGATGTTCTACATGCCAGGCGAGATGAACGGCTCGGCGTGGGGGGCGAATTTGCCCGAACGCTCCGTGGTCTTCGGAGGAGGCCAAGATCTACCTGGCGGAGGTAGAATGCCGTGGACGCTCTTTTTTGTCCCGGTCCCGAAGTGGTCCGACGGCACGCCGGCAGAGGAGCATCACACCAACTAGCGCTGCGAATCCGAAGGCCGGGATAGGAAGTTCGAATCAGCCCAGCCAAAGCGGCGGTCTAACTACCCGGAGTCGCGCGCTTCAGAAACTGGGGAACTAGGATTCGAAATTAGCGAAGGGGATAAGCAAATCGCGTGCTTAGCGCGTTGGCCCTGCTTGTCTTCCCCCGCTCATCGCGCAGTTTGGGTCCGGCCTGTCCCGCCTGATGTCCCTCGCCGTTCCCCTCGTGCTCTCGCCCACTGCCAATGGCACAAACTCCGTCACAAGCGGCCCGCCTCCAGTGGGCGAGGTGTCCTCGGACTACGCCGGCCAGTGCTAGACGACGCTGCCCTCGCGCGCGGCGAACATGCCTCCGAACGGCGTACTCGACGCCCGGACCGCCCCTCGGGGCAAGAGACTCCCGGTCCCCGCGGGACCGGACCTCTGGGGCCGAAGAATTAGTCTTCAGGCCACCTCCCCCGCGCACTCATCATGACTACCTTGCTTTTGAACGAGCGAACTTCTCTGCTCAACGTGCTCCTCAGTCACCGGAGGGTTTATCGTGAGATTCTGGGCGCTTCTCTGTCTGCCGCTCGCCGTTCTCGGTTGCAAAGCTTCACTCAACGAAGGCACGACCTTCCCTCCCAACTACTATGCTTCGGGCCCCCTGCCGAGGACGGTCCCGGCTTGCGCTGGACCCATCCGGCGGAACGATCGTCGAGATGCTGACCTCGACGTGACCAGGATCAATCGGTCGAAGCCGCCGTCAGGGAAGTGTGCGGCGCGCCGACCGGATCGATGCGCTCGGAACAACGCCGGCTTTGGCGTCGCCCCGCTGGAGCGGAAGAGAGTTCGATCGAACAAGCACAGTCGATCTTCGACACGAACTTTTCGGCGTCGTCCGGATGACGCGCGCCGTTGTACCCGAGATGCGACAGCGAGGAGGGGGACGCATCATCAACATCGGCTCGGTACTGGGCTTCTTGCCAATGCCGTACGGGCGCTCTATGCCGCGACCAAGCACGCGGTCGAAGGCTATTCGGAATCACTCGACCATGAACTGCGCACACTGGGCATCCGCGTGTCGGTCATCGAGCCCGGGTACACGAGGACGCCGTTCGACGCGAACTTCCTCGAACCCGATGCCACGCTCGAGGAATATCGCGAGCGCGGTGACAACGACGGACGGTCGGGAGAACCCCAGTGAAGCTGGTCGACGCTATGAGGAACAGAAGCCGGCAACCGACTACCCCATCAAGATGACGGGGGATGCGATGGCCTACGTAAAGAGCGCCCTCGAGGGCATTCTCAAGCGGGCCGGGAATCCGGGAAAGGAGCCACGGCGACCACCCTCGCAGTCACGCTGGATGAGTTGTACCTGCAAGAGAAGACGTATGTGAATGCCGAGTTCACGGCCGGCGTAGCACTCGAGGTCGTCGTCAACGTGGGAAGCACTCCTTGCTGGAAGGGCGAGATTACGGGGGCGGGGGAGAATTATGGCAGCGTTGGGAGCACGGAAAGCTACCAGCAGACTCTGAACTGAAATTAGAGGAGGGGGTAAGCAATTCGCGTGCTGAGCCCAGCCTGGCTTCTAGGTTCGCGCATTTGGGTCCTGCTCGTTCCGCCCCGTCCCTTGCCGACCCCCTCGTTTCGCACCGCCAATGGCACAAACTTCGTCACAAACGCATCAAGAGCGACTCATCGGGCGGTCTCGGCTTTTTCGGCGATTTCTTCGAAGAGCATCGCAAGGTCTTTCTTGGTTCGGGAGCGAGTTGACCGCCTCTGCCATCCGCTCCAGGGCTGACGTAGGGAGTTCGCACGCCGAGGAGCCTCGCCCCCCAGCGACTCGCGTCTCCGCCCACGCTCGCACTCCAAGCTTTCGAGAAGCGAGATTGAACATCGCCTCTGCCATCCGCTCAACTGGCCGCCGTAGGTCGTAGTGGCTTGCGCGACGGCCGACGCGAGGAGCCGTCGGCCATCCTCACCACGAAGCCCGGCCTTTCCACCAGTCTCCGCGACGTGTAACGCGTGTTCCCCTACCGCATCCTCGACATCGAGGAACTCAGGTTCGGAAACGAGGTGGAAGTCTTGACCTTCAGTCACTTGGCCAGCTGTTCAAACGCAGGCCGATGACGACTGTGGACGTCTGCTCGGGCAGAAGCGACCCGCTCCTTGCGCGTTTGTTTCGGAGCGCGAATGACTAGCTCGCGACCGCGCACCTCGGCCACGACGACGGAGCCCTCCTGTAGGTCCAACTGCTCGAGGACGGCCTTCGGCACGAGCATCCCGTTGCTGTTCCCAATTCGTCTTACCTTCAAATGGAGCATGAAAAGTGTTATAACAATGATGCCACACTTCAGCAAGCCACCTATGAGCGCTCCGCGTGATGGCGGGCGACACGCGGGACTCGCTGTTCGACTGTTTCATCAACCCGATGGTGGGTTTCGTTCCTCAAGCGCGTCGAAATGTGCGTCTGGGTTCTCCATCCACTCCCGTAGGACCTTTGCGATCGCCGAGGCGTGGAACCCGTCGATCACCCGGTGATCGAGCGTTGCGTTTACGCTCATGGCCTTCTCGCCGCTGACCCGCCCGTTCTCGACGAACGCATGCTCCTTCACCTCGCCGATTGCGAAAAGAATAGGCACTCGCGAGAAGGGGACCAGCGGCGCGTACGCGGTGTCGAGTCCCAGGCTACCCACGTTGGTGATCATCAAGCTACCGAAGGGATCTGTGGCGATTCCGAACGCACGCAGATCAAGATTCATTGTGAAGCTGAAGAAGGACAGCACTTTGAGGAATAGGTTCAGAAGCAGGTACGGGATCCAGTGGAACGTTGCGCGCGTCTTCTCGAGCGCGGGGTCCTCTCGACGTCGCACGAGGGTCACCTTCGTCTCGAATTCGTCCACGATTTCCAACAGCGACTTCCGTTCGAGGTCGTAGAGCGTCGCGCCAGAGAGGTCGACCTTGTCTTCGCCTTCGTCCGTCATCAAAACCTGGAAGAACACGCCGATGCGCTGCCGTAGGTAGATGCGGTTCCACCGGAGGATGGCATTTGCCTCGGGACATTGCTTGAGGGCCATGGCTGAAGCCTTGGCCATCAGGTGACTGACGGTGAGCCGACGACCGGTGTGGGCGCGAAACCGCGAGATGTAGTCGAGCGCCTTACCCATCCGGAGAATGATCGTCCCGTAGATGGAAGGGTCGTAGGTCGTTTGCCACGTGCCGAGCGCGATCTTCCGAAAGGACGAAAGCTGCTTCTTCCTGACCAATGACAGATTAGGCATCAAGTCAACCTTAGCCGTGAATGGCGGCTGGGGCCCCTCGCAAAGCAGGACGCCGGCTTTTCCCGCGCCCGGCTTTTTCAATTGCGAAGCGAACTACTTGCTCAACCCGAACTGTCGCGGTGTTGCTTGACGTTTACTCGTGCGCGGGATGCCCGCGCCTCGACTCCGCGTCCAGCACCGCCAGGGTATGCGCGTAGAGCGCTTCGGCCTCTTCCCGGCTACTGCCGATGGCTGTGAGGCCGACCTTGCCGTACTGTGAAAGTGCGCCGATCAGATGGAAGAGCACGCCGCGGCCCTGTGCCTGGGAGTAGTGGAGCCGATTGTCGGCCAGGATGTCGAAGAGGTCTTCCGGTAGGAGCCCTCGATAGTTCTCCGATTGGAGGTTGTCGGTGGACCGGTAAAACCTTTCACCGCCTCTTGGAGACAGGAACAAGCCCGTGTCCGGGTCCAGCTTGCCCTCCACCAGGAAACGCAGAGCAAGGAAGGGGTGGGTCGTTCCGCCCATGCGCAGGTTGATCTCCAGTGCGCGCACTTCCCAGGCCCCATCGGCGCCAAGGCGAAAGACTAGGAAGTCCACCGAGAAGCGGCTCACCACGTTGCTCGCAGCAAGAACCGCTCCGATGCGGAGGGCAGCCTCTTGGATAAGCCGCCGATAGCCGTCTCCGGCCGGGAAGCGGCAGCCAACGTAGACTTGGCCGTTCGGGCCACCGAGGATCTGGTCGTGGCTGGAGATAAGGATGACTTGCCCGCGGGGGTTCACGCGCAGCTGGACGCTCGGCGAGGCGCGCTCACCCTCTTCGTAGAACTCCTCTGCGACGCCGCCCATCTCCGCGTACACGTCGAAGTAGCTATCAACGGTCTGTCCAGGCGCGCAGAAGCTCAGCCGCTCGAGCGCATCGTGAATCGCCTCGCGCCCCGAGCCGTCCGGGTACCGAAAAACTGCGTTGCCCTCGCCGGAGAATCCCTCGTTGAGCTTCAACACCGCTCGTCGCAAGTTGGGGCGGATGCGCCGCAGCTCGAGGAGAGCGCGCTCCACATCCTCCCGAGTGCGCAGGTCCTCAAAGCCGGCCGGGAGTTCCACGCTCGCCGCTCGGAAGACCTTTCTACTGCCCGATTTGGAGCCCAGGTGCGCCAGCCGGGGGTCCATCCCGTTCATCGGCAGGTCGAGGAGCACCGCCAGCCGGCGCTCGAGCGGCGTGGAGTTGAAGACGGTGAGGTAGGCGCGGGAGGGGTCCGGGATGGCCGCGCGGATACGCTCGATGAGCCGAGGCCGCTCGAGGATTTTTTCAGTGAGCGAGCGCGGCGAGCCGTCGTCGGCAGAAAGCAACGTAAGGCGCTCGCGTGCATGGCTCGCCGGGACGCCTGCTAAAAACTTGAGGTAGTACCCGACTACCAGGGGATGCAAGGGCTGCGAGGTCACGTAGACGAGGCAGGCCTTCGGATTGCGCAGCCGGATGAGCAGGAACAGCAGCCGCTCCTCGTAATAGGAGGCGCCGTCGATCTTCTGCAACTCGGCGCGGTCGAGGGTGAGCGAAGGAATGACCACCGAGGTGTAGTGGTCCTCGTTCCCCGGGAAGATGGTGTTCCAAAGCGCTCCCAGCCGCGGCTTGAGCGCCTCGAATGCTTCGATCTCCCGCTCCGACGTCAGTTGCCACGCGAAGGGCGGCTTGGGGATCACGCCGTGGAGTCTTGCGTCGTAGGGGCAATATTTTCAATCGACGGCTCTACACGGACGCGACGCCGCCGCCGGAGGAACGAAGGACATCGCCCGCTCCGCCAGCGCGGTGATGGTCAGCGATGGGTTCACTCCTGGGTTGGCGGAAATGGCCGAACCGTCGACCACGTAGAGCCCTTCGTAGCCGAAGACGCGGTGCTTGTCGTCGATGACGCCCTCGCCTGCGCTCGCGCCCATGCAGGCGCCGCCGAGGATGTGCGCGGTGGTCGGCGTGCCCAGGACCGTCTCGCTGATGAGGCTCTCTGCGAAGCCGTCGATCTTCTCCTCGACCCGGTGCGCCAGCGCGGTCGCCTCGGGAATGGCCGCGGTCGGCGCCGGGCCCTCGGCGAGCGCGGTGGTGAGGCCGAGCGCGCCCAGCCGCAGGCGCAAATGGCCCTCGAGGGTGCGCATGAAGAGGAGGATCATCGTTCGCTTCGCCCAGTCGTCGACGAGATAGGCCTGCAAAAAGCGGAGCGGATGGCGGAGCAGCTTCATGAGCGCGCGCAGGAGCCGCAGAGGCGCGGTCGCGCCCGGTACGTGCGGCGACATCAGCAGACGGAAGAAGCCCGAGCCTTTCGCGTAACGGACAGGCTCGACGTGCGAGTGCTCGTCGGTGTGGAGGATGCTGGTGATGGCGATCCCCTCGGAGAGGTCACGATCGGCGCGGGTTGTTACGCCGATGAGCGACTCCGAGTTGGTGCGGACGAAGGAGCCCAGTCGTTCGGACAGCCGCGGCAGCCCCCGCGGGTTCGCCTTGAGCTTGAGCAAGAGCGGCAGGGTTCCGAGCACTCCTCCGGAGAAAATCACCTTGTGCGCAGTGAACGAGCGCTTGCGCTTGCCAAACAAGCCGCAGCCGGTGACGGCGTCGACGCGGTAGCCGCCGCCCTCGAGCGCGCTCACCCAGGTAACTTCTGTGTCGGCCTCGATTTTCAGGCCACGCTTCTCGGCGAGGTAGAGGTAGTTCTTGTCGAGCGTGTTCTTGGCGTTGTGCCGGCAGCCGGTCATGCACGCGCCGCATTCGATGCAGCCGGTGCGGTCTGGCCCTTCGCCGCCGAAGTACGGGTCGGGCACCGTCTTGCCCGGCTCGCCGAAGTAGACTGCCACGCGCGTCGACCGGAACTGATCGGCCCGGCCGATGTCCCTGGCGACATCGCGCAACACCTTGTCGAATAGGTCTCGTGCGGGTACTGCGTCACGCCCAGCATGCGAAACGCGGTCGCGTAGTGCGGCTCGAGCTCCCTCTTCCAGTCGGCCAGGTGTCCCCAGGAGGGGGCGGCGAAGAAATCGTCCTTCGGCGTGGGCAGCGTGTTGGCGTAGACGAGCGAGCCGCCGCCCACCCCCACGCCCGAGAGCACCGTCACGTGGCGGAGGAAGGTCATCTTGAAGATTCCGCGGCAGCCGAGCGCCGGCAGCCAGAGCCAGCGGCGGAGGTTCCAGTTGGTGTGGGGGAAATCCTCGGCACGGAAGCGGCGGCCCTTCTCCAGTATGAGGACATGGTAGCCCTTCTCCGTGAGGCGAAGCCCGCAGACGCTGCCGCCGAAGCCGGAGCCGACAATGACGTAATCCCAGTCCACGAAATGCGCTTTATCTCAAAGAGGGAGCCCTGGGAGGCCTCGCGAGGGCCTCTCGGGCGTCGGCAACCGGGCCCCGGCAGACCTCAGGAGAGAGTCATGGCAGAACGGCGGGAACCAGGACCCACCCGGGGGGAAGGGGCGGCATTGCGCCCGCCTTGCCTCCACGGTTTCGCTTGTTCCTTCCGGGAAAACTGGGGAACTAGGATTCGAACCTAGATAGCCAGATCCAGAATCTGGCGTCCTGCCGTTAGACGATTCCCCAAGACTTCGACACTTACTTCTTCTTCTGCGTGGCTGAAGCCGGCTTCTTCGCCGGCTTTGCTGCTCCGTCTGGCGGGACGACGTACACCCGAATCTCGTCGTTCGCCTCGTATATGTTCAACCCAACCCAACTGCCGTGCCCGTCCGGGTTCGCGATGTGAACTGCCTTCACCCCGGGCTGGTTGACGATGGTGTGCCGCGGATATTGCCCGGATGGGTAGGCGGTCTTGAAGTACTTCATCGTGTTTTCCCAGTCCTGCGGAACACGGTACCTGCGCTCGCCGACCTTCACCGTCCTGTCGGGCAACTGCACCCCATCAAGAACCTCCGCCCGCGCTGCCCCCGAGGCCCAGACCCCGAGCGCGGCCACGACCATCCACCGGCGGGCGGCCTTATAGGAACGCGGATCCGAGGTGTCAAGGCGATGGGCCACAACCGCTCATGGTATTTCCGCGGCGCTACGTCGTCCATGGTTTCGACGATTGCTCACCCGGCATTCGGCCCCGGCATGTGGCGCTTCGGGAAAGGGCCCTGGCGCTCGACGGTTTTTCTCAGTCGAGGTCGAAAGTGAAAGCAGGTGAGTCGATGGTCCGACCGTCCCGAAGGCTCGCTTCGACGCGCCAGACGAGTCGCGCTCCAGGGGCCACGCCGGCCAGTGTTGCCGGTGGCACCGCGACCTCGGTCGCCTCGAGGCCTGACTGCTGAAACAGCACCCGCAAGTCAACGGTGGCGAGCGTGACGTTGTAGCGGGTCGCGCCCGGGTAAGCCCACCAGCGAAGAACGAGACTTGTGCGCGGCTGGCGCCCGTTCGCGAGCGCAGAGCGAATTTGGGGCGCCACAACACCTCGCTCCAGGTCCGGCTCATTGGCATTCCGCCGCAGGTTGGTGCCGACCGCCACCAGGCCCGCGACGCCTGCCGCCAAAGCAACGCCCACCAGCCACCGGGGGCCTGGGAAGGAGCGCCGGGCTGGTGCCCTCTGCTGCGGGGCGCTGGCGGCCCTCAAGTCGCGTGCGAGTCGTAGGGCCTCGCTGCAGTCTCCACAGTGGACGCTGTGGTCGGTAATCTCACGAAGCTCGGAAAAGGGCAGTTCTCCGAAGACCGCGTCCCAAATTCGTTCGGGAGCCACGCAGCCCACGCCATGCCCGCGGGGGGCGGTGCGCTGAAAGAGGGCGGCCAGGTCCTCCGTTTGGTCAGCGTCCATCTCGCGCCTCCTTGCCTCGGAGACAACGCCTCAAGTCCGCGATGCCTCGATAGATAAGGTTTTCCACGCGCTTCTCAGTCCATCCCAAAGAGGTTGCCACCTCGGCCAGGCGAAAACCTTGAAGGTGTAGCGTCACGCTGACGCGGCGAGGCTCTGGGAGTCGCTCCAGACAGTCGCGGATTTCCGCGCCCACGTCGGGCGCCGACGCCTGAGCCGTAGCGCGTGTTTGCGCTTCCCTTTGGTACGTTTCGCTCCGTTTCCTCCTCCGGATTTCGTCGATGATGACGGTAAACGCGACCCGCCAAAGGTAAGACGCTCCAGGGGAGCCGCTTCCCTCACGCGGAGGGTGTTCCAACATCCGAAGCAGTGCTGTTTGGACGAGGTCCTCCGCCTGGGAGGCTAGGGCGGGGGGGCAGTGGCGGGCGACAGCGCGCACCAGCACCGGTCGCATCCCCTCGACATTATTGGCATCTGCTTCTCTAGTGACGAGGCGGGGGCTGGACACGCGTCAGGCAGCTAATCACACTCATGGTCTAAGCCGGGTGCTCATAGGGGTGGAGCGGAAAGGGGGGCCCGTGGTCGGAGCGAAACCGCTTTGGTGCGCTCTCCTCATCGCCAGCTCATCGGCTTCGGCGCTCCCGGAGGCGAATTCGGGGGTCGAGGCTTGCCGTGAGCAGCTTCGTCGGACGCCCCGCTCCTTCGCGCCTTACCAGTGCCTCGCATCCGAAGTGGGACGTGGCCACGGCGCCGAAGTCCGGAGGGTCCTTCAATCCATCCTGAAGCGGACGCCCGACGAGCCACGAGCCCTCTTCTACTACGCGCTGGTGCGGTCTCTGGCGGGCGAGCCAGTCGAGGAAGACGAGTACGTCCGTGCCGCGGAGGGCTTTCGACGCGAGCACGACGTGAGGGGCGAGGTTTATGCCCTCACCAGCCAAGTCGGCAACCGATGCTTCGCCAAGGTGCACTGTGACGCAACGACAGAGGCACTGCTGAGCAAGGCCGAAGGGTTGGCCGAGCAAAGCGAGGACCTTCACCTCAAGCGTTTGTGTCAGCTGTGGTGGGCGCGCGAGGCGCTGATGGTCGACGACGTCGGTCGGGAAGAACGGGCGCTGGCCCGGCTGGATGCGATTCCGGGAGAAGACCCGCCGTGGCTTGCGAGCCAGGTCTTCGAGACCCGCACGCATCTCGCCGGACTCCTCCATGACTACCAACGGCAGTATGACTTGTACGCGGGCCTGCTGGAAAAGAATCCTCCCGGGAGTTGGCAACACATGGTCGCGCTGGGGGGGATGGGAGGCGCGGCGTCCGAGCTCGCTGCTCGGGGCGCATTCGACCGAACCCGAGCGGAGGCGGACTTACGACAAGCGCTGGCCGAGGAGGAGCGCCTCGGTTATTGGCTGTCGAACTCCGACATCGGAGCGCTCGCCACACGTGTGCGTCTGGCGCTGCTCCTTGGACCGACGGATGAGGCGATGGAGCTCTTACGGGCCACGCTGTCGGCACAGCTGTCTCGCAAGGGATGGAGTTACGCCTACCATTCCCGTTGGCTTTTGGCTCGCTACACAGTTGAGCGAAACCCAGCGGACGCTGCGGCTGCTCTGGCCTACGCCGACGCGGCGGTTTCACGGGCCACGACGGAAGGAGCGGCTTGGGAGCACAGCCGGGGACTGCTCATGCGCGCCTACGTCCTCTGGCACGGCAACCAGCCCGCCGCGGCGAGGCTCGCGGCGTTGTCGGCGCTTGATGAGATGGAAGCACTTCGACGTCGACAGCCCGACCTTCGGGTACGGATGCGGTACGAGGAGACGCTCGCCTTTGCTTACGAGCTGGTCGCGAGCTCCTTTCTCGAATCCTCAAATGGCGCCAACTTGACGGACGTCGCCGATGCGCTCAGCGTCATGGAACGGCTCCGCGCACGGGGTTTGCTCGAAACCCTTCTGCAAAATAGTGACAACGCGGGCTCCGACCGGCTCACGCTGGCCCGCGCTCGCACTGACCGAGCTCAACACACGCTGGTCACCGCGACCGCGAGCCGTGCGGAACGGATGAGCGCGCTCGCCGAGCTTCACGCGGCCGAGACGGTGGAGGTTGCGTTGTCTTCAGCAGGAGGGCAGGGCGCTGTTGGCGAGCGCTCCTTGCCATCGCTAACTGACATCCAACAGGCCCTCGGACCGTCCGAGGCACTGGTCTCCTTTCAGCTGTGGCATCGCGAACCCGCCTTGGATGCGCCCTACGACCGGGGGTCGTCCTGGGCAGTGGTGGTGACCCGGTCGGGTGCCCATGCGGTGAGAGTCCCGGATGCCGACGAGCTCGACCCGCAAATAAACCTCTGGCTTGCGCTCATGCGCCGCCGGGATGGCACCGAGCGCCCGGGGAGCGCTCGGCTTTACGCACAGCTACTCCAACCGGTGTTGGCGGTCCTTCCGCCGGACATTCTCCACCTCTTGGTCGTCCCCGACGGCTCTCTCAACCGCGTCCCATTCGACGCCTTGACGGACGCCAAGGGCCGGTACCTGTCGGAAAGACTGGGCATCTCGCTCATTCCCTCCGCCACCGTCTGGCTTGAGCTCAAGAGGCGTCACGTCCCCCGGTCTGGCTTGGCGCTGGCGTTGGCGGAGCCGGCCGCAGCCCCGGCGGCCGAGCCTCTGGTCCGGGCTGCGCGCGGAATGGGTGACGTGGCGCTCCCGCCGCTCGGCCGCGCTCGTGAGGAGGCGCAATCCGCTGTCAGAGCCTTCCCGTCCGGGAGCGTGCTTCTCGTTGGGGCAACAGCCACCGAGCAGTACCTCAAAGAGACGGACCTACATCCATTCTCGCTCATCCACTTCGCCGCCCATGCCATTGTCGATGCCGTCACCCCCGAGCGTTCAGCCATTGTGCTTGCCCCCAGCCCCGAACGCCAGGACGGGCTTCTCCAGGTCGAGGAAATCTCGCGCCTCAACCTCGGGCAAAAAGTCGTCGTCCTGGCAGCGTGCAGCACCTCGTCCGGACCTGTGCGGAGGGCAGAGGGCGTGATGAGTCTCGCGCGAGCCTTCTTCGAAGCCGGTGCTCAGACGGTGGTGGGGACGTTGGCGCCGGTGCGTGACCAGGAGTCCGCTGCCTTGTTCGACGCCTTCTACCACCGCATGCGCGGAGGCATGTCCGTGCGACAGGCGCTCCGAGAGGCCAAACGGGAGCGGCTTCGCGCCGGCGCGCCCCCTGCGGCGTGGGCAACGGTGGTGGCCCTCGGAAACGACGAGGCCACGCCCCGCGCCGCCGAGCCCGCGCGTGACTGGCCACTTGCCAGCGTCGGCCTCGGCCTCTCGTTGCTCATAGGAAGTGCGGTGTTCGCGCGGCTGCGAAAGCGCTCGTCGCCGAAAGCAGGCTGACCTTTCCGGATGGTGTCGGCTGCTCCCCCCCAGGCTGGCCGGCCGTTGTGGCTCGGGCTTGAGTCCGGACACCCTTCAGGGGACGAGGTGAGGGAAAGCCCGCTTCTCGAGCGTTGGTGGGCTTGGAAGTGCCAGCCTCCGCAGGCCCCCGGGAAAGCGAGCTGTTGGGGGGAGTGCCCTTCAGCCTGCGGAAGCCGGCGCTTCCGAAATTTTCGACGGCGAAGTCGACGCAATGACGTCGTCCGGGCAGGCTTTGCGCCTTTCTCAAGCCACCCATTTGCGCCGTCGGGGGTACTCGTAGCGGCGGCGGTCCCAGGGGCCGTTTTAGCCGTTGAGCACGAGGTCGACTCGCTCGAGCGACTCTGCCTTGCCGAGGAGCTCTAGCGTCTCACCGATGGGGGGGCTGATGGGGATGCCCATCACCGCGACCCTCACCGGTTGGGCCACTTTCCCCATCGCCAGCCCGGCCGTCTCGGAAACCGATTTGAGCGCCGTCTCGACGCTGACAGAAGTCCAGGGGTTCACGGCGTGCAGCGCGTCTCGGGCAAGTGCCAAGGCCCGTTTTCCTCCCGCGTCCAGGTGTTTGGCCGCCGCCTTCGGGTCAACCTGCACCCGGACGAAAAAGGGCCGCGCCAAATCCGCCATTTCCACGAGCGTCTTCGACCGCTCCCGCAGAGCCACCACCACACGCTCGAGTCGAGGGTCCCCGTCTGCCTCGGCGCCCGCGCGAGCGAGAAATGGAAGGAGGCGAAGGGCGATGTCGTGAGGCGGAAGCGTCTTGAGGTAGTGCTGGTTGAGCCAGAGGAGCTTCTCCGGGTTCCACACACCGGAGGTGCTTCCCACGTGGTCAAAGCCAAACCACTGCAGCATTTGCTCCCGGGAGATGACTTCGTCGTTGCCGTGGCTCCAGCCCAGCCGGACGATGAAGTTCACCAGGGCCTCGGGGAGGATGCCGTTGCTGCGGTGAAGCATGACGTCGGCTTCGGGATGGCGACGCTTGCTCAGCTTTTCCTTGTCTGGGCCGAGGATGAGCGGAAGGTGAGCCATGGCGGGTGGCGTCCAACCGAGGGCCCGGTAGAGCATGAGCTGGGGGAACGTTGAGTTGATGTGCTCCTGCCCTCGGACGACGAGGGTGATGTTCATCCCATGGTCGTCCACCACGCACCCGAAGTTGTAGAGCGGAATGCCGTCCGCCCGAAGCATGACGAAGTCATCCAGGTCCGACGTCTGCTTGGAAATGCGGCCGATGACTTCGTCGGTGTAGGACAACGTCTCCTCGACGTCGGGCATGCGGAAGCGCACCACGGCGGTTCGGCCCTGCGGGACGTCGGTGCGGTTCCGGCAGGTGCCCTCGTACTTGTAGGGGCGCTTCTGTTTCTCGAAGACCGCGCGCCGCTCCTCGAGTTCCTCCTTGGTGCAGTAGCAGCGGTAAGCCTCGCCTGCAGCGATGAGGGCGTCGGCCGTTTGGCGGTACAGGTGCAGGCGCTCGGTTTGGAAATAGGGCCCAACCGGGCCACCGACGCCCGGTCCCTCATCCCAGTCGAGTCCGAGCCAGTGCAGGCCGTCGAGGATGGCTTTCACCGACTCCGCCGTCGACCGCTCGCGGTCGGTGTCTTCAATTCTCAGGATGAAGGCCCCAGCATGGCGCCGGGCGTGGAGCCAGTTGAAGAGCGCCGTTCGTGCACCACCAATGTGTAGGTACCCGGTGGGGGAGGGGGCGAAACGGACGCGGGGGGGACTGGCCATGGGGGGGCGAGGGTTAACAAGGGGCTCGCAGGCGGTCAACGCACGTCCGACGCAGCTCAACTCTCGGTTACATTCTCAGTCGTCCGTGAAAATGCTTCGCTGCCTCTCCGTCTTCTTGCTCTTGGCCGCCGGTGCCCTGGCCAGCACCGCCGTGCAGATGGACGTGCCCGGACTCACCCGGGCAGCAAGCGACGTGGTGCGAGTCCGGGTGTCCTCCAGCCGGAGCGCGTGGATGGAGGGGCACCGCCGCCTCGTCACGCTCGTCGAGGTGGAGGTGCTCGAACGGTGGAAGGGGTCAGGGCCCCGGGCGCTGCAGGTGGTGCAGCCCGGAGGCGAGTTGGACGGCGTGGGGCAGCGTGTCTCCGGCGTCCCAGCCCTCGCCGTCGGAGAGGAAGCGGTGCTTTTTCTAGAGCGCCAGGGGCCGGGGCACAGCGTCGTGGGGCTAGCCCAGGGGGTCTACCGCGTCGAGCGGATGAAGGGTGAGGTGCGCGCGGTGCCTGCGGAGCTGCGTGGGCTGGAATTGGTTGCTCCCCCAGGCAAAGTGGTGGGCCCTCGGCGTCCGGTTTCACTTGGCGCGCTCAAGGACGAGGTGCGGCGAGAGGTGGAGCAGAAGTGAGAGCCGCGCTTCTGGCTGGGGTTCTGGCGCTGGTTGTCGCCGCGACGGTGCCTTACGTCCGGACGACGACAACCGACGGCTCGCACTGCCTCCGGTGGCCGGAAGGGAGTCTCGTGTTTTCGCAGAGCCGCCTCGGAGACCCCACCCTGGGGGACGCAGGCTTCTCCGCCGTCACGCGGGCCTGGCAGACGTGGGAGGCGCAAATGCAAGCCTGCGGAGACCTGTCCATTTCCGAGGCACCTCACTCGGCGTTCCGCTCCACGGGCTTGGAGCCGGGGAGCGACAACGAGAACCTGGTGCTCTTCCGCACCGTGCTCTGTAGCGCGGTGGTGGACGCGGGCGACCCCTGCTACGGCGTTGGCAGCTGCGGAAACCTCTACGACTGTTGGGACCACACCTCGGGCGTCCTCGCGCTCACCACCGTCACCTACCGCGTCAGGGACGGTGTCATCGTCCGCGCGGATGTTGAGTTCAACGCCGCGCAGGGCTTTTTCACCACGGTGGATTCCCCGCCTTGCACCACACCAGGGGAGTCCCTCGACTGCGTCTCCAACGACACGCAGGAGACTGCCACCCACGAGTTTGGCCACGCGTTGGGACTGGACGAGTCCCCGGACCCGACGTCCACCATGTACGCCTACGCGCCCTTAGGGGAGACATCGAAGCGCGTGTTGGACCCGGGCTCCCGGCAGTTTGTCTGTGACGTCTACCCGCAGGGCCGTGCCTCCCAGGACTGCCTCTTGCCGGACGGAGGGCCGGCCAACGGCTCCGGGGGCTGCAGCGCGACTGGAACCGCAGGCCTCCCCCTGGCCGTCCTCGGCTGGATGGGGGTGCTGTGGCTCGGGGCCCGGCGGCGGCGACGGTGAGCAGTTAGCATGGCTTTCGCCGTGTCCATCGCCTTCTTCGACTTCGACGAGACGCTCATCGTCGGCAACTCCGGTAACCTCTGGATTCGCCGCGAGCTGCGCAGCGGCCACATCAGCCGCCTCCAGGCGCTCCGGGCGGCCTCCTGGATGGTGCGCTACCGGCTTGGCTTCGCCTCCATGGAAGAAGCGCTTCGGACGGCCATCCGGAGCCTGGCCGGGACGCCGGAGCGAACCATGCGGGAAAGGACGCGCCACTTTTACGAGGAAGAAGTCCGCCACCGGTACCGCGTGGGTGCGCGGGAGGCCGTCCACCACCACCGGAGGCGCGGAGAAGCCGTCGTGCTGTTGACCGCCAGCTCGCTCTACCTCTCCGAGCTGGTGAAGGCCGACCTCCAGCTCGACGGGGTGCTCTGCAACCGGTTTGAAGTGCGGGAAGGACTGCACACCGGCGAATCCGAGGGCGAGTTGTGTTTCGGCGCCGGAAAGCTTCGCTACGCCGAGTCCTACGCTCGGCAAAGCGGTGTCTCGCTCAAGGACTGTACCTTCTACACCGACAGCTATTCGGACTTGCCCGTCCTCGAGCAGGTGGGTGCGCCCGTCCTCGTCAACCCCGACCGGCGGTTGCGCCGTGAGGCCCGGGCGCGGGGGTGGCGCGTGGTGGAGTGGGGAGGCCCAGTGGCGCCCTCCGAGCAGGCGTTGGCCGGCTAACCGGCCACCCGTGTTGCGCTAGACTCCCCTGACTCGTGTCCTCGCTCGCACCCACCTTCGCGCTCCTCGTCGCACTGGCCACTCCCGCCGCCTCGCCGCCGTCGGTCAACGACGCCCGACTTGGGCTTTTGGAGGCGATGTCCGGAGAGTTGGAGCGAAACCAAGCCCGTCTCAAGCTGGGCGAGAATCCCGCGCCCTACTTCCTCAGCTACACCGTGAAGGACCTCGACCAGCGCTGGGTGGCGGCCCGCTATGGCGCGCTGTTCGACGACGGCTCGCTCCGCGACCGCCGGGTGTACGTCGACGTTCGCGTTGGAAACCACGACTTCGACAGCAGCCTCAGCGAGGACATGGACTTCAATTTCTCGCTCAAGGGAACGAGCTACACCGCGCGCAAGGAGGCGCCCCTGGACAACGACCCAGCGGCACTCCGGGCGGCGCTGTGGATTATTACCGACGAGCGCTACAAGGCGAGCCTCTTCAACTACCTCAAGAAAAAGGGCGAGAACGTCTACGTCGTCGAGGACCCGAAGCGTCCCCAGGCGTTTTCCCGCGAGCGGCCGAGCGTCTTCATCCAGCCCCCCACCGAGTTCCCCTTTGACCGGGCGCGCTGGATTCGGGCGGCGCGTGAAGTCTCGGCTGAATTCAACTCCGACCCTCGCATTTTCGATGCCGACGTCCGCATCACGGCCGACAAACAGGTGCGCTATTTCGTCTCCTCCGAGGGAAGCCGCATCGTCACCGAGGAGACGCTGTACGGTGTCCACGTGTTCGCCCTCACCCGCGCCGATGACGGGCAACTGCTCGACGACAGCCGCGACTACTACGCCTTCCGCGAGGTGGACCTCCCCGCCGAGGCGACGCTCAAGAAGGATGCCCAGAGTGTCATTGCCGAGCTGGCCAAGCTGCGGGCGGCTCCGGCCATCGACCCCTACACCGGACCGGCGGTGCTGGAATCCAATGCCTCGGGCGTGCTGTTTCACGAAGCCGTCGGCCACCGGCTGGAAGGCGACCGTCAGGACAATGACGCCGAGGGAAAGACGTTTCGTGGACAGGTCGGCAAGCACGTCCTTCCCGACTTCCTCACGGTGGTGGACGACCCGACGCGGTCCAGCGCCAATGGACAGTCCCTCAATGGCTTCTACCGCTATGACGACGAGGGGGTCCCGGCCCAGTCGGTGACGCTGGTGGACAAGGGAGTCTTGAAAAATTTCCTCGTGTCCCGACACCCGGTGGAGGGTTTCCCCCAGTCCAATGGACACGGGCGGGCGCAGCTCAACCGCCGGCCCGTCGCCAGAATGTCCAACCTCATCGTCACCTCCTCCCGGCAGGTGAGCGACGCAGAGCTCAAGCGGATGCTCATCGCCGAGGCCAAGCGTCAGGGAAAGCAGTACGGCCTCATCATCCGCGACATCACCGGCGGCAATACCAACACCTCGAGCTTTGGCTACCAGGCCTTCAAGGGAATTCCCCGACGCGTCTTCCGAGTTGACGTGCGCGACGGCTCGGAGACGCTGGTCCGGGGGGTTGAGATTGTGGGCACGCCGCTCAGCGCGATGAGCAAAATTCTTGCAACCGGGCAGACGTCTGGTGTCTTCAATGGCTTCTGTGGGGCGGAAAGCGGAAGCGTACCGGTGTCCACGGTGGCCCCGGCGACGCTGCTTCAGGAGATTGAATTGCAACGGGTGGTGGAGGGGAAGGACCGACCGCCGCTCTTGGACAACCCGGCTGCCGTCGCGCCGCGCGTGTCCCGTTAACCCAAAGGAGTCGCTGGCATGGCACTACGGGTTTTGAACGAGAAGACGGTTCTCGACGTCCTCAACCGCATTCTCGAAATCGAGCTCGCGGGCGTGGTGCGCTACGCCCACTATTCACTGATGGTCTTCGGGCACGCCCGCATTCCCATTGTCTCTTGGATGCGGACACAGGCCGACGAAGGCCTGACGCACGCGCTGGCCGCTGGCGAGCACATCACCGCCATGGGCGGGCACCCCTCGCTGCGCATTGGCAAGCTGCTGGAGACGCACCGGCACGACATCGACCAGATTTTGCGCGAGGCCATGGAGCACGAGCAGGAGGGCGTCGACGCCTACCGAAAGCTTCTGGAACTCGTCCGGGACAAGGACATCATGCTCGAGGAGTACGCCCGAAAGATGGTGCACGACGAGGAGGTGCACATTTCGGCCATCGAGAAGATGCTCCGCCGGCCGGGAAAGCTCGAGCCCGCGCGCTGAGGCGAGGGGCGAAGCCGCCCCCCGGTTAGGCCCCGGCTTGCAGGAGCAGCGTCCCGACCTCGGCCACGGTGGAGGGCCGCGCCGTCCCGGCCAAGGGCGGAAAGGCCAGAAGCGGCACCGGGGCTCGGGTGTGGTTGCGCGTCCTCAAGTCCTCCACGTTGCCATGGTCGCTGGTCACCAACACCCGGACGTCCCTCGGCCGAAGGGCCACCACCTCGCGGACGAAGACGTCGAAGCAGCGCAGCGCCTCCACGGCGGCCTCCGCGTCCTGGGCGTGCCCCGCCTCGTCCGCCGCGAAGTGCTCGAAGAGGGTGAAGTCCATGCCCTCGGCCAGCCGCCAGAAAATGCGCGCCGCCTCGCCCGGCGTCCGCAGGGGCATGTCCAGCCCCCGGGCCAAGCCCCGGGCTCCGGTGACGTCATGGGCCAGCGCCTCGCCGGCCCGGAGCGCGTCCAGCGTGCGCAAGGGCACGCCGCCGGCGGCGAAGGCGGCGGTGGAGGCCGAGGGCTTGAGCCGCCGACGGGCGCGGGCCGGAATGTCCACGTCCTGGGCACCCCCCGGGGCGTGGGGCAACCCGAGGGCGCGGAGGTAGCCGGCGGGGTAGGCGTTGGCAAAGGTGGCCAGACGTCCCGCCTCCACCAGCCGCTTCACCAGGGAGTGCTCGGCCAACAGGGCCCGAAGAGGCGCGTCCGGGTAACCGAGGACGTGGCGGCCCACGAGGGTGGGCGCCGGAAGTCCGGTGAGGAGGGCCGTCTGGTTGGAGGCCGACTGCGGGCGGCCGGCCATTCCGAAGGTGGCGTCCACCAGGGACAGCTCGCCGCCGGGCAGGGGCGTGCCTGGGCCGTCCTCAAACTGGGAAAGCAGAAACGCTTCGCGTGCCAGGGGGTTGACGGCGGGGTCCTTCAGCCCGACGCCCACCCCGTCGATGAAGAGGAGCGCAACGCGCAAGACGTGGCCGCACTTAGGCGGCTTTCACCACCTTGCCCGCTTTGATGCAGCGGGTGCACGCCAGGACGCGCTGCGTGCGCCCGTCGACAGTGGCCCGCAGCTTCTGCAGATTCGGCAGCGAGCGAGTCTTCGTCTTGTTGTTGGCGTGGCTGACGTTGTTGCCCACCAGGGGGCGCTTGCCACAAATGTCACACTTCCAGGCCATGACTTCCTCAGGACAGACGGCGGAGGGGGCCTGCGCATAACCGAATTTTAAGGCCAATGCCAGGCCCCTACCTCCTCGGGGCCTTGCCTTTCCCTTGGGTCCCTTTTTGGACGCGTGCGGCCGCCCCCAGGGCGGCCAGGAGCTCCCCTTCGAGGCCCAACCCGGGGCACACCTCGCGGCCTGCGCGAAGCAGCGTCGGCCAAGGCGTGGAAGGGGAGAGGCCCTGCCCGGCCCAGGCCGCCTTCGCGGCCGGAGGCCACAGCGGGTGAAGCAAAAGGCCGTCCGCCCGCCGTGGGGCGTCGAGTTGTGGGACGGAGCTCGCCAGCCGTTGGGCGCGCGCGAAGGGCAAGAGCCGCTCCATGGCGTCCTCGAGCCGCTTGACGTGGCCCTGGACAAGGCCCGGCTCGACGTCTGGCGGCACGACGGCCGCGGCCGTCACCAGGCGCAGACCGGCCTCCTCGCTGCGGGCGTCGGGACGGCGGACGGGCCCCACCTGGAGGAGGATGGCGCCCAGGCCCTCTCCATCGTCGGCGAGGAGGAGCTCTCCCAAACCTTGGGGTAGCGCAGAGACGGGAAGTGCCCAGTGCACGGCGAGGACGGCATGGGTGGGCGTCGCCGGCCGCATCCTGGCTTTCCCCGCGGAGAGGGACTCGGGAAGAAGCGGGAGGAGCGCGACGTCGTCCAGTGTCGAGAGGACGAAGGCTGCCCGGTGGGTGGCCTCGGAACCGCGCACCTCGAGGCCCACCGGCCGTCCGCCCTCGACGCTGAGGGCTTGCACGCCAGCGCCGGGAAGGGTTTCTGCCGGGAGCAGGGTGCCACCCAACTCCTCGAAGCGGTGACGAAGCACCTCGTACAGGCCGGCCCAGCTCCCGGGAAAGCGCCGCGGGCC
Organism: uncultured delta proteobacterium; assembly: GCA_963745475.1. GTDB lineage: Bacteria > Myxococcota > Myxococcia > Myxococcales > Myxococcaceae > JADGRA01. Next base: position 389,624 of record CAVUXN010000006.1, on the reverse strand, counting down.
GGCCAGCAGCTGCCCCAGGCTTCGTTGGACAGCCAAGGGGCCCGGGCCGTCCTGGTAGACGAGGAAGGGCGTGGCCCGGGAGAGGAGGTGCTCGGCGGGCTCCGCCTCTGAGAGGGGCGAGGCGGCCGCCAGCGCAGGCCACGCCTTCAGCGCGCGGCGCAGCCGCCAGCGGGCCAAGAGGCCCGAGGCGGGAAGGGCCTCGGGCGTCCGCAGAAAACCGTCCGTCGGGACGTGCGCCGCCAGCAACTGCTTCACCGCCTCGGCCAGGTGCGCCCCGCCTCGGCCAAATTCGCGCCGACATTCCGCGAGTCGCCGGGCGTCGTCCAGGGGCAAGTCCAGCCGGTGCCGTGGCAGAAGCAGCTGTAGCGGCGGCGCCAACGGAGTTAAGCCGCGCGACACCTGCGTGGTGAGCCCGAGCTCGCTGAGGGCGTCCTCAAGCGGCGGCACCCTCCGGGGGGAGGGCAACGGGAGGGCCCGGGTGGGCCAGAGGAAGCCCTGGTGGGTGTAGGAGAGGCCCGGGCCTCCGTGCTCGGCCCACAGCACGCGCAAGCCGCGGCGGGCGAGGAGGGCCGCGGCGAAGGCGCCGGAAAGCGTGGGCCCGAGGACGATGGCGTCGTAGACGCGCGCGCTGGGCGCCGCAGCGAAGCGGGGCTTGTCCGGAAGACGGGCCATGGTGCTCTAGCCGAGGCCCGGGTTGAGGAGTGCGAGACCAGTCGCCTCGGGCGTTGCCCCGCCGACGACGCGACGCCCGGTGCGCTGGACGGCGCCGGTGACGAGTAGCCTCACCGCCAGTGGGTAGAGGCGGTGCTCCTGCTGCTGGATGCGCGCGCCCAAACTCTCCTCGCTGTCCGTGTCCAAGACGGGGACGGCGGCCTGGGCGAGGATGGGACCCGTGTCCGTCCCTTCGTCGACGAGGTGCACCGTGCACCCGGACACCTTGGCCCCGTGTTGGAGGGCCTGCCGCACGGCGTGGAGGCCGGGGAAGCTCGGCAGGAGGGAGGGGTGGATGTTGACGACGCCCAAGGGGAAGGCGCGCAGAAAGGCCCCTCCCACCAGCCGCATGAAGCCCGCGAGGCAGGCGACGTCGGGCCGGTAAGGGGCGAGGGCCGCCAACAGCGCAGCGTCGTAGGCGGCACGCGTCGGGTGGGCCTCGTGGGGCACCACCACCGTCGGCACTCCGGCCGCCCGGGCCCGCTCGAGCGCTCGGACGCCCTCGAGGTTGGAGAGCACCACAGCGACGCGTGCCGGGAAGCTGGGCGCGGCGCTGGCGTCGAGGAGCGCCTGGAGGTTGCTTCCATTCCCGGACACCAACACCGCCAACGCGCGCCTCCCCGTCATGGGAGAACGACCGCCGTTGGCTCGCCACTGGCGGCCTCCACGCGCCCCACGTCAAAGGCCGAGACGCCGCGGGTGTGCAAAAGCGCCAGCGCCGCCGGGACGTCTTTCTCCGGCAGGACGCACACCATCCCCAGGCCCATGTTGAAGGTGGACAGCATCTCCGCGGGCGCGACGTGGCCCAGTCGGGCGATGACGTCAAACAGTGGCGGCCGCGGCCAGCGACTCGCGTGCAACACGGCGCGCGTTCCATCCGGCAGGCAGCGCGGCACGTTGCCGGGGATGCCGGAGCCCGTAATGTGGGCCAGCCCACGCACCTCCACTGTCCGGCACAGGGCGAGGACGTCCTTCACATAAATGCGCGTGGGCTCGAGCAACTCCTCTCCGAGGGTGCGCTGCAGGCCCTCGACGTGGGCGTCGAGGGAGAGCCGGGCGTCCTCCAGCAGCACTCGTCGCGCCAGCGAATAGCCGTTGGAGTGAAGGCCGGAGGAGGCGAGTCCCAGAAGCGCATCGCCGGGACATATGGACTTGCCGGTAATGAGGGAGGCCCGCTCCACCACGCCCACGCAGAAGCCCGCCAAGTCGTATTCCCCGCGTGCGTAGAAGCCGGGGAGCTCCGCGGTTTCCCCGCCGAGCAACGTGCACCCGGCCTGGGCACACCCCTCCGCCACGCCGGACACCACGGCCGCCGCCTGCGTCACGTCCAGCCGCGAGGTGGCGAAGTAGTCCAGGAAGAAGAGCGGCTCGGCGCCGGAGGTGAGGACGTCGTTGACGCTCATGGCCACCAAGTCGATGCCGATGGTGGCGTGGCGGCCCGCAGAGAAGGCCACCTTCAACTTGGTGCCCACCCCGTCAGTCCCAGCCACCAGGACGGGCTCCTTCCAGCGCCCGGGGGGAAGCGCAAAGAGGCCGCCAAAACCTCCGACGCCGGACAGCACCTCCGGCCGGAGGGTGCGCGCGGCCAGGGGGCGGATGCGCTCCACGAGCGCATCCCCGGCGTCGATGTCGACCCCCGAGTCCTTGTAGGTGGTCCCCACGGGTGGCACTCCTTGTACGCCATTGGGCGCCCGGGCGGGGGGAGGAATTGGATGCGCCCGGGAGCGCCCGGTTGGGGGAGACTGCCTGCAAGGGGAGGCCTTTCTCCCGCTCGGCCCGCACATGGAACGCCTCCGCAAGCTGCTCCTCGCCCGGCGCTACGAGCTCCTCGCCTTGGGCGTGGCGTTGGCGGTGGCCGCGCTGCACCTCTGGTTTGACGGCGCCCCGCTCACGGACGGGGCCAGCGGCCCTGCGGGGGCCCGCGAAGTGCTGCTGCGGGCCCTGGCTTCGGCCGAGGGGAAAGCGGGGGACCTCCAATTCCTCATGCGGGGCCCGGTGCCCCCCGCCGCGGAGCTCCGGGTGGTGGCCATCGACGAGAAAAGCGTCCAGCGACACGGCCGCTGGCCGTGGCCTCGGGAGCTCCTGGCCCAGGCGCTCGGCCGGCTGGAGGCGCTGAAGCCCGGAGCGGTGGGGCTGGACATGACGTTTACCGACGAGGCCGCGCCCGGGCCCTGGACGAGGGTGCTGGCCGAGCTCGACGCCCAACTCCAGACGCTCCCCGAGCCGGAGCGCGCAGCCCTCGAGCCCGTGCGCCGCGCGGTGCTGCTTCGGACGCAGGAGGACCCCGACGCCGAGCTCGCCCAGGCACTCGCTCCGGCCAACGTCGTCCAGGGCGTGGCGGCCTACCGCGACGCCGAGGCCGCGGACTTTGCCGCCCGCGCCGCGGCGGACGCTGCGACGCTGGCTCCCAAGCTCCTCACCACCTTCCCCATGGCGCACCAGTCCGCGCGCTACCAAATTCCCCTCTCGGCTTGGCTGGCCGACCGTTACCGCGCGGCGCAGGCCCCGCTTTCAATGTTTGTGCGCCCCGAGACGCGCCTCGGGCACTACATGGTGAAGCTCGACCCGGACGGCGTCCTGCGCAGGACGCCCCTCTTCATCCAACTGGAGGCGCCCGAGGGGCTCCTCCCCAGCCTGGAGTTGCAAACGGCGGCGGTGCTGTTGGGGGCGCAGGTGGAGCCGGCCTGGGACCCGCTGTTGCAGCGGGTGGTGGGGGCACGGCTGCGCAAAGGCTCGGAGGTGGTGCGGGAGGTGCCGAACGAGGTGCACGAGGCGTACGCGCGCATTCCCTGGTTGGGAGCGGCCGCGGTGGTGCCGACGGTGTCCATGGCGGACGTCCTGGCGGGAACGCCGGCCGCCCAGGAGCTCTCAGGGCAAAGCCGTCTTGGTGGGGGTGACGCTTCTGGGGGCCTTCGACCAGGTGGTGACGCCCTTCCGGGAGGTGGAGCCGGGCGTCTTCGCCCACGCGGCCATGCTCTCCGCCATCCTCTCAGGGCACTACCTCCAGCGGGGGCCTTGGCTTCGCTGGCTGGAGATGGCCTTTCTCCTCGGGGGGGCGCTGGTGCTGGCCTACGTCCTACCCCGGGTGGGCGCGGGCTGGCGGGTCGCGCTTCCCTTGGGGCTTTTGGCCTGTTGGTGGCTCCTTGGACAGCTGCTGTTGCGCTGGGGCCTTCAGCTTTCGCTCGTGCTTCCGGCGTTGGGGGTCCTCGGCGTGGCCTCCGCGGTCACCCTGCTTGGCTGGCTCTCGACGGACCGAGAGAAGCTGAGGCTGAGGCGGACGTTTCGCTACTACCTGAGTGAGCCGGTAATGACGGAGATGCTCGAGCACCCCGAGCACCTGAAGCTTGGCGGCGAGAAGCGGGAGCTCACCGTCCTCTTCAGCGACATCCGCGGCTTTACCGGCATCGCCGAGCGCACCGCCCCTGAGGCGCTGGTGCGCTTCGTCAACAACTACCTGACCCCAATGACAAATATTGTCTTCGAGGAGGGGGGCACGCTGGACAAGTACATCGGCGACGCAGTGATGGCCTTCTGGGGCGCACCCGTGGCGCAGGAGGACCACGCCCTGCGGGCGTGCCGTGCGGCGATGCGGTTTCTCGAGGAAGTGGAGCGCCTCCGGCCGGGGTGGGTGGCCGAGGGGGTGGGGGAAGTGGAGATTGGGGTGGGCATCAACACCGGGCCGATGGTGGTGGGCAACATGGGCTCCGACGTCCGCTTCGACTACACGGTGATGGGGGATGCGGTGAACCTCGCCAGTCGCCTGGAGGGGGCGAACAAGCTGTTTGGCACCCGCGTCCTCCTCTCCGAGGAGACGTTTGTCCGGGTGCGCGCCGAGGTGTGCGGCCGGCGACTGGGTGCCGTGCGGGTGCGCGGGAAGCAGCAGCCCACACAGGTGTACGAGCTCCGACACCTCGGTCCGGCGCTGCCGCAAGAGGCGGAGGCGGTGGCCCACTTCGAAGCGGGCGTGGACGCCTTCTCCGCCCGGGACTTCGAGGAAGCGGAAGAGCGCTTCCAGGCGGTGTTGCGACACTGGCCCGCAGACGGGCCCACGCGGCGCTACCTCGAGGAGGTGGCCTTCCTCCGGCTGTCGCCCCCAGGCCCGGACTGGGATGCGGCGTCCGCAGGGGTGGTAAAATGATGGTCCGGCGCGGGTTGGAGACCGCGTGGGGGCATGTCCGCCCCGTCCGCTTCGTTGACCGGACGCACGTCCGCTTAAATACTCTTGTCCCTGAGTCGACCCGCTCCATGAGCGCCGAGGACGCCCTCTTCCAGCGCTTCGGGAAGGAATTCCCCAAGTCCACCGTCCTCTTCCGCGAGGGAGAGGCCGGCAAGGAGATGTACGTGCTGCAGGCCGGCAAAGTCATCATCACCAAGAAGGTGCGCGACACCGAGAAGACGCTGGCCGTCCTCGGCCCGGGCGAATTCTTCGGGGAGATGGCGCTCATCTCCAACAAGCCGCGCAACGCCACGGCCACCGTGGCCGCAGCGGCCAGGCTCCTGGTGATTGACCCCAAGACGTTCGAGGGGATGATTCGGGGGAACGCCGAGATTGCCGTCCGGATGATTAAGAAGCTGGCCGAGAGGCTCTCCGAAGCCGACGCTGAGATTGAGACCCTGCTGTTGGCCGACCCCGGGAGCCGCGTGGTGCACCACCTGCTCAACGCTTGTCAAACGCGCGGTCGCGCCGTCGAAGAGGGCGTGGAGATTGACTTTCAGCTCAAGGAGCTTTCGCGGCTCACCGGGGTAGGAGAGCCCGGGGTGAAAAGCCTGCTCGAGCGTCTCGAACGTTCCGGACTCTTAGAGCATGCTGGGGACCGTCTCACCGTTCGGGACACGGCGCGGCTGGACGAGTACCTGCATTACCTCGAAATGCGTTGGAAGTTCGGAGACCTCTAACTCCCGTGAAGCTCACTGTCCTCGGCTGCCACGGCGGCGAATTGCCCGACTGCCGCACCACGTGCTTCCTCGTGGACGGGGTGCTCGCCCTCGACGCGGGCGCGCTCTGCGCGAGCTTGGACCTCGACGCTCTGGCGCGGGTGGACCACATCATCCTCACCCACAGCCACTTCGACCATGTGAAGGACTTGCCGCTGCTCGCGGACCTCATGGTGGGACGCCGCGAGCATCCGGTGACGGTGTGGGCCAGCCGGGCCTGCGTGAAGACGTTGCAGAAGAACATCTTCAACGACGCCCTCTGGCCGGATTTCACGCGCATCCCCTCGCCGAAGAACCCGGTGCTCGAGCTTCGCGCCTTCCGGCCCGGAGAGACGTTCCAGGCCGGGGACTATGAGGTGACCAGCATCCCGGTGAGCCACCCGGTGGAGAGCTGCGGCTTCATCGTCCGCCGCGGCGCCTCCGCCCTGGGCATCAGCGGGGATACCGGCCCCACCGACCGGTTGTGGGAAGTGCTCAACGCCACCGCGAATCTCAAGGCGCTCTTGCTCGAAACCAGCTTCCCCAACCAGATGCAGGCGCTGGCCGACCTCTCCGGGCACCTCACGCCGCGCACCCTGCGCACCGAGCTGGCGAAGTTTCAGCGCAACGGCTCGAGCGTGCTGCTCTACCACCTCAAGCCGGCCTTCGTCACCGAGCTGAAGGCAGAGCTGGCGGACTTCCCGGTGAGGGTGCTGGAGCTAGGCGACAGCTTCGAGTTATAGGAGCAGGGGCCTTATGGCCGCCTGGTTCTCCAAGAAGCCGCGCATTGCCCCCGTCCACCCCAAGGACGTCGAGGCGCTGCGGCAGCAACCGTCCCGCATGCAGGGGCTGTGGGCCAAATGCGACGCCTGCAACGAGATTATTTACCGGCAGGAAATCGAGCGGAATTGGAACGTCTGCCCGCTGTGCAACCACCACATGCCCTGGCCGGCCCGGGTGCGGCTGCAGACGCTGCTCGACGAAGGCAGCTTCGAGGAGCTGGACGGAGAGCTCGAGCCGCTGGACCCCTTGAGCTTCTCCGACAGCAAAAAGTACAAGGACCGCCTCCGGACGACGCGCCGCGCGCTGGGTGAGACGGATGCCTTCGTCTCCGGCATGGGAAGGCTTTCTGGGCACGTGGTGTCGGTAGGCGCCTTCGTCTTCGAATTCATGGGCGGCTCCATGGGCTCGGTGGTGGGCGAGAAGGTGACGCGCGTCTTCGAGCGGGCGCTGGAGCACCGCTGCGCCGCGCTCGTCTTCAACGCCTCGGGGGGCGCGCGAATGCAGGAAGGAATTTTCTCGCTGATGCAGATGGCCAAGACGTCGGTGGCCATCGCCCGCTTTCGCAGCGTGCGCAAACCCTACGTCTCCGTCATGCTCCACCCCACCACCGGGGGCGTGGCCGCCAGTTTCGCTTGGCTGGGGGACGTGGTGCTCGCCGAGCCCAAGGCCCTCATCGGCTTCGCCGGCCCGCGCGTCATCGAGCAAACCATTCGCCAGAAGCTTCCCGAGGGGTTTCAGCGGAGCGAGTTTCTGCTCGAGCACGGGATGGTGGACGCGATTGTGCCCCGCCGTGAGCTTCGGACGCGGCTGGGAAGCTTGCTTTCGCTGATGGGCTAAAAGGACTGGGGCCCTTGCTGTCCACGCCCGAGCAGGCCCTGGCCTTTCTCTACAGCCGCTCGCCTTCGACGGTGGTGCTGGGCCTGGAGCGGATGCAGGCCGCTCTGGCCGAGCTCGGCCACCCCGAGCGCCGCCTTCCCGCGGTACACGTGGCCGGCACCAACGGCAAGGGCAGCACCTGCGCCATGGTGGAGGCAGTGCTGCTGAAGGCTGGTTTCCGGGCGGGGCTGTACACCTCGCCGCACCTCGTGCGCTTCAACGAGCGCATTCGCCTTCAGGGCGTGGACATTTCCGACGCGGTGCTGGGCCAGAGGCTGCTGCAGGTGCTCCAAGGCGCCCCCACGGCCGCGGAGCTCACCTATTTCGAGCTCGCCACCCTGGTGGCCTTCTGGCATTTCGCCGAGGAGAAGGTGGATTTCGCCGTGCTGGAGACGGGGCTCGGCGGGCGGCTGGACGCCACCTCCACCTGTCTCCCGGTGGCCACCGCCGTGACCACGGTGGGGCTGGACCACACCGAGCTGTTGGGGGACACCTTGCGCGCCGTCGCCCGGGAGAAGGCTGGAATTTTTCGCGCCGGCGTGCCCGCGGTGGTGGCCCGCCAAGAGGCGGACGCTGCGGAAGTCCTCTTCCAGGAAGCGGCTCGCGTCGACGCGCCCCTGCTCCGCGAAGGGGTGGACTTCGCGCTCGTCCCACACGGGATGGAGCTCGTCTACACGCACGGTGCCCGGCGGCAGGAGGGCCTCGTCCTGGGCCTGGCCGGCGAGCACCAACGGCACAACGCCAGTGTGGCCTTGTGCCTGCTCGACGTCCTCGAGGACAGGGGGGCCCCCTTTTCCGTCGAGGCACGCCGCGCCGGGCTACGCACGGTGCGCTGGCCGGGGCGGCTGGAGGAAGTGGCCGGGGCGCCGCGCCTCCTTCTCGATGGGGCGCACAACCCCCAAGGCGTGGAGGCGTTGCTCGCCGCGCTGGACAGCACCTACGCCGGGCGCCGCGTGCACCTCCTCTTCGCTGCGGTGCGGGAGAAGGACGTGGGCCGCATGCTGGCCCGGCTGTTGCCGCGCATGGCTTCCGTCACCTTCACCCCGCTCCCCAACACCTCCCGCGGCCTGTTGCCTCAAGCCTACCTGGCCATCGCCCAGGCGGCAGAAGCCGAGGTGCACGTCGCTTCCAGCCCAGGGGCGGCACTGGAGGAGGCGCGAGCGCGTGCGGCAAAGGAGGACATCCTCCTCGTCGCTGGCTCGCTCTACCTTCTGGGTGCGGTCAAAGCCCACCTGGAGGAGACACAAGCCCCCGGAAGGACGGACGGTTGAGGGGCACCCCCAAGCAATGCTTGGCGCGGCGCGCCAGCCCCCCATACATTGCGTCCTCACGCATGCGCCTGCCGACTGCCCCGGCGAGCTCGCCCCACCCACCCTCGGTGGACGAGGTGGCGTTTCGCGAGCTGTACCGTAAAAGCGACTACGAGGTGCGCACGCCTGACGGCTGGACACTCGTTGTGACGCGCTATCAACCGGTGCCGCAGCCCTTCCCCCAGCCGCTCTTTGGCGAGCCGCTGTTGTTGGTGCACGGCTTCTCGCAGAATCGCCACGCCTGGACGAGCGGGGAATTCGTGAAGAATCTCCTCTTCTTCGGCGCTGACATCCACATCCTCGAGCTCCGCGGCCACGGCAAGAGCAGCATCGAGCTGCAGAGGGCGCGGGCTTCGGCCACCGGCGTCCCACCTCCGAGGGATTTGGACTACGGCTGGGACATCGACAGCTACTTCCTTCAGGACTTGCCAGCGGGCATCGCCGCGGTGAAGGCGGCCACCGAGCGCTCGCGCCTCTTCTACGTCGGGCATTCCATGGGGGGCATCCTCGGCTACGGGCACGCCGGTCTCCACGACGACTTCGAAGGGATGGTCACCATCGGAGCGCCGGCGGACTTGGGGCGCGGCTTTCTCCTGTTGCGCGCGCTCGCGGCCACCGGCCCCCTCTTTGGTCCGCTGGTGGATTTTGCCTTCGGCGCAGTCAACACCGAGCGGCGCGTGGCGCACCGGCTCCGCCAGCTGGCGGGACAGGCGCTGACGACAGCGCGTCTTCCGGTGGCGGAGGGACTGCAGAACCCGGGTCCCGAGCCGGACGAGGTCCAATTCAATTACGTCCCCATGGACGCTTGGCTCAAGACGTTGGAGCGCCTCATCGCCCGGGCCGAGGTGCATCCGCTCTACGACGCCCTGGCGCGACGGGTGAACTGGCTGAGTAACCCCTCCCGGGCCAGCGGGGCCGACTTGCGGTGGCTCTTGCGCGAGGGGGGCGAGCGCGAGCCGCGGAAAGTCATCGAGCAGTTTGCGCGGTGGATTCGTGGGCGAGAGCTGAAGTGCTACCGCACCGGTTACGACTTCAAGCAGGGCTTCGGGAACATCGCCGTGCCGATGGCCATCATCTTCGGTGACATGGACCCGCTGGCCTCGGTGGACTCGACGCGCAGCGTGTACCGCGCGGCGAAGAGCGAGTACCTCCTGTGGAGACCAGTCAAAGGCAACAGCCACATCGAGCTGACGATGGGGCACGACATCCGCCAAATCTGCTACGACATTAAAAATCTCGTGGAATACGCGGCGACCCACCGCAGCAAGCCGCCAACGCTGCCCCGCCTCTCCTGAGCGCTCGTGCCCCTACAAGGGCCCCGACGCACCTCTTCGGCGGCCTGCGGTCCCTTCCTTGGAGGAGCTAAAAGGGGGGGGTAGCATCTTCCGGTTGTGAACCGTTTCCTCCGCCGCTGGTTGGTGCTCAGTGCAGCCCTCTCGGCTTCGGCGCTGGCGCAGGATGCTGCGCTCAACACCATCACCCGGGTGGAGGTGAAGTCCGGGGTGGTGGAAATCACCGGGACGCAGAAGCCGAGTTTCAGCACTTTCCCCATGACCGACCCGCCGCGCCTGGTGGTGGACATTTCCCAGGCCGTCTTCAGCGGCGTCCCGGAAGTCACCGACGTCCACTCCGGGCACGTCATCGCCATCAAGACGGCCAGCTACGGCACCAACGCCTCGGCCATCGCCCGGGTGGTCATTGGCTACGACCAGGACGTGGAACCCGACATCCAGAGCGTCGGCAACAAGCTGGTGGTGCATTCCTCACTCGCCCCGGGCAGTCCTGCCGTCGCCTCGGCCACGCCCGCTCCCCGGACGACGCCCAAGCCCGCGGACGACACCGCCCCGGCGGCGGCCGCCACCGCCGCGGCAGAGAAGCAACGCCAAGACGCAGCGGCCGCCACCGCCGCGGCAGAGAAGCAACGCCAAGATGCGGCGGCAGCCGCCGCGGCGGAGAAGCAACGCCAGAACGCGGCCGCAGCGGTGGCAGCGGCCTTAGCGGAGAAGCAACGTCAAGACGCGGCCGCAGCCGCAGCGGCTGCCGCCACGGCTGAGCAACAGCGTCAAGCGGCCGCCGCCGCGGCCGCCGCGGCCGAGGAGAAGCGGCGCCAGGACGCGCTTGCGGCTGAGGCCGTGGCTGCCAAACAGCGCCAGGACGCCACCGCCGCGGCCGCCGCCGCCGCGGAGAAACAGAGACTGGATGACGCCGCGGCCCTCGCCGCGGCGCAGGAGAAGCGCCGGCGCGAAGAGGCAGCGGCCGCCGCGGCCGCCGAGGAAAAGCGCCGCCAGGACGCGGCCGCAGCTGCCGCCGCCGAGGAGCAGCGACGAAAGCAAGAGGCCTTGGCGGCACGCACCCAGCAGGAGAAGGAGGCCGCCGCCGCCCAGGCCGCTGCGGCCGAGGAGAAGCGACAAAAAGAGGCGGCGTTGGCCGCCGCCGCCGCCGAAACCCAACGCAAGCAGCAGGCCGCGGCCGCCGCGGCTGCCCGGAGGAAAAGCGACAGAAGGAAGCCGCCGCCGCCGCCGCGGCCGAGGAGCGGCGCCGGACGGAGGCCGCCCAACAGGCCGAACAGCGCCGGGTCCAGGAGGCCAAGGCGGCCGAGGTGGCCGCGGCGCGCGCCAAGCAGGACCAATTGGCGGCGGCCCCTCGCGCACCGGCTCCTCCGAGTGTGCCCATCGAGGGCAACGGCAGCTCGGGGGGCGCGGAGGCGAGCTCAAAGCGGAAGGCGCTCACCTTTGTTGGCTTTGACGAGAAGGGCCCGCGCGTCTACGTCCGTACCAATGGGCCTGTCCGTTACTCGGTCACCGCCGGCGCCAAGAATACGGTGGTGGTGGAGCTCGACAACACCGCCATCCCGGTGCGCAACAATGCCCGAGCGCTGGACACGGCTTTTTTCGCGGGTCCGGTGCTGCGCATCGAGCCCGAGCGCGGGCCTAACAACTCAGTGCGGGTGGCCATCACCCTGCGCGATGCGGTGGCCTTTCAGGCCCACCAAGACGGCAACGAGGTCTCCGTGCAGTTCCGGGCGCCCTAAGGGGCGCAGGGGCTTCTGGCCCGCATGACCTCCGCCCTGGTCGCGCTGGTCGTGCTTGGGCAGGCGGGATTCACCCCGGTCGGCGTCCCCAAGTCCGACGAGGACATCCACGTCAAAGCCCAAGAGTCGCAGTCAGACTCGGATGCGAACCACATCACCCTCAAGGGAAACGCCGAGCTGCACACCAGCGGCACCATGGTGCACGCCAACACCATCACCCTCGACCAGACCACCAACCTCCTCACCGCAACCGGAAATGCCTTCTGTGTCTCGGGCTACTTGGGCGCCGTCGCCGACCAGCTCACCCTGGACTTGAATACGGGGACGCTGGGCATGACGCAGGGCCACTTCTTCGAGAAGAAGAAGGTGACGTTGGAGAGGATGCTTTCGGCGCAGACGCCGGCAGAATTGCAGGCGCTTGGGCAGACAGCGCTGGCCGGCACTGCGGACCGCATCCAGCGCGGCAGCGGCGGGCACCTGTACATGAAGAACCTCACCTTCACCCCGTGCGACTGCGAGCCCCGCGACCCGCTCAAGCCGCACTGGAGCATCCAGAGCGTCTCGGCGGACGTGGTGGTGGGCGAGGGGGCCTGGCTGTGGCTTCCCATCATCCGGGTTTACGACGCACCGGTGCTCGCACTTCCGGTCATGTACGTGCCGTTGAGCGACCGGAAGACGGGACTCCTTCCCATTTTGCCCAACTACTCGGCCCAGAACGGTTGGAGCATCCCTGTACCGGTGTACGTCACGCTCGGGCGAAGCGCGGACATCGAGTTTGACCTCGGCTACACCTTTGGCGGGAGTAACCCGGCCTTCGGAGTCAAGGGGCCCTCGCTGGACACCACCTTTCGCTTCACTCCAAGCACGGACACCCACGGCACCGCGGAGCTTTTCTTCATCCAGGACTTGTTTCCCCGGAGTAACCCCGCCTACCAGCCGGCCATCGAGACCACCCAATTCGGCTCTCGCGCCGAGCTGACCAGCCAGATTGTCAGCGTCCTCGGCGGGGGCTGGACGACGCGGCTCGACCTCAACGTGGCCTCGGATGCCGCGCTGCCGCGCGACGTGGCCACCGACGTCTTGGTGCAGGCCAATCAGTACCTCACCTCCACCTTTCAGCTCGCCCACCGCACCGCCGACAGCTGGCAGGGGCTGACGCTGTCCTACCGGCAGGACATCCAGTACCCCTTCGGCTATTCGCTTTTCGGGACGGACAAGGACCCCACCACCGGTGCAGCGCTCCGGGGACCGGCCACCTTCCAGCAGCTGCCAGAAATCACCGTCGCCTTCCCGGAGCGGCCACTGTGGGGGCCGCTCTTTGGAAGCCTGGACATGGACTACACGCGGCTGTCGCCGCTCACCAAGCTCTTCGGTGATGAGGGACGGGACGGCCTCTTCCTCCCGGTGGCGCCGCTTGTCCCCACCCCGCCGGGCGTGCTGGACCCGCTCCAGGGCGACAACATTTACCAGGCAGCCTACGAGCGCGAGGCGCGCGACCGGCTGGACGTCGTCCCGAGACTCACCATGACGCTGCCGGTGGGGGAGGTGTTGCGCATCCGGCCCTCGGTGTGGATGCGGCAGGACGTGTACGTGGGGGAGATTTCCGGGGCCGTCAACCAGCGCGGCTATGCCGTTGTCGATTTGCTCCTCTCGAGCGAGCTGTCCCGCACCTTTGGGGAAGGCCAGGGCGCGCTGCGCAACGCCATTCAACCCAGCGTCGAGGTGCGGGACATTGTCGGGGCCTGGGGTGCCGTGCCTGGCCCCCAGCCGGGGCACCTGTATGACGCCATCGACTGGGCGGTGGACACCAACCAACGGCTCCAGGCTGTGGTGAAGCTCACCGAGCTCCTCACCAAGCGGGTGGGGACGCAGGTGGTCGAGCTCCTTCGGTTGGAGCTGGCCCAGGAATTCCTCGGGAGCGCCTCCAACGGGCTCTCCGACAGCGTCGCCTCGGCCCGGACGACGCTCGGTGCCTTTAACGCCGGAGCCACCTTCCGCTGGGACAACCAGCGGCACGCGCCGGCGCTCTTCGGCATTGGCTTTGGCATGCAGCCCTATGTGAGCCCAGTTAAGGGCGCGCCGCCGCCCAAGTACTCCTTCCATGCGGAGTACGACTTCATCTACTTGAGCAACGCCTACCAGAACCAGAATTCCATTCCGCAGACGGCCGACGAGCAGCAGTGGGTGGGGGGCTCGAGCGCGCAGCGGCGAGGCGTGGACGCGCTGGTGGGCTCGCCCTTGCCGGCCAACGCGCTGGAGGGCTCGCTCCTGCACACCATTACACTCACCGGGCAGGTGAGCTTCCCGTACGGACTCGGCCTGTACTACAGCGGGACGCTGTACCCGTCCGCACCACCCCTCCAACCCAACGTCGACTACACCACCGGGCTGCTCGGTCCCCACCCCTTCTTCGGCCAGCAACAGCTGTCCGTGACATTTGCGCCGGCATGCAACTGCTGGCGCCTGGACGTGGGCCTCAGGACGTACCCCGGCTTGCCTGCCGCCTTCCCGCAAGTGGTGGTGGACTTTACGGTTGCGGGCTTTGGCACCTTCGGAAACTGACGACCCCAGAATTTCACTGAGAGTGACTTGCCGAGGTGAAGCCGTTGACCCTAAGCCCTGGCGCAGGGACAGGGGTTTTGTCGGGCTTGAAGGGGAGAACAGGGCTCGGCCAGGAGCGGTTCCCTCACTCCCGGGGGGTGAGTTTGTCGGACATCGGAAAAACCATCGGTCATCGAATTCGGGAGCTCCGGACCCAGCGCTCGGAACGCTGGACGCAGGAGGACTTGGCGGAGCGCGCCCGCATTTCGGTGTCCTTTCTCTCGATGATTGAGCGCGGCGAACGGGTGGCCCACGTCGAGACACTGGCCTCATTGGCCGACGCGCTGGGCGTGACGTTGGCCGAGCTCTTCGTCGCACCCGCGGAGCGGCCGGCGGACCAGCAGGAGATTTTGCGCCCGCTCTCCGAGTTTGTCCGCAGCCGCCACCTGGACTCGCGCGACGTGGAGAAGCTGCTCGGTGTGGCCCGCGCCATGTTTGCCGCTTCCAACGGCGTGGCCTAGGGACGGCTGCCCCAGGGGTGCGTCAGCCTGGCACGCCTCCCAGGGGTTTTCTCTCGGCTTGACCCACCCCCGGACTCACTCCTAGGGTGTGGCTGATTTCCGAGTCAACGACCCCCTCTTTGGAGGCTCGACCCCAGCGTGGCCCAACCCTCGAAGGCTCTCGCCACCAAGGAGAGAGACCAGGACCGCCGCAAAACCATCCTTCGCGCGGCGGTGGAGGTGTTCGCCCGCAAGGGCTACCACGGCTGCCGCATCGCGGACGTCGCCCGTGAGGCCAACGTCGCCTACGGCCTCGTCTACCACTACTTCCGAAACAAGGAGGAGCTGCTGCAGCTCGTCTTCGAGACGGGCTGGGGGGGCTTCGTGGTGCGCATTCGCGAGGCGGCCGAGGGGCCCGCCAGCCTCGACGCCAAGGTGAAGCGCATTTTCCAGGTGGCCTTCGACGGCTACCGCGCCGACCCGCGCGGGGTGCGCGTCCTGGTGCTGGAGTTTGCCCGCGGACCGGGGACGGGCGAGTCCAACCGACGCGGCGCCTTCGCTGAGATGATGGACATCACCCGCGTCATGTTTGAGCGGGCGCGCTTCAAAGGTGAGCTCCGCCCCGAGCTCGACCCCTCGTTGTGCGCCGCGCTCCTCTTCGGCGCTGTGGAAATGGGACTCACCTCGCTGGTGCTGGGGCTGCTCGACGGCCGCGACGAGGCGCTCCTCTCGCGCGCCCAGTCGCAGCTCGCGGACACCTTCCTGCACGGCACGCTGGCCGAGGAGGCCTCATGGAAGCCGGACCGGTCCGGTTCTCGCTCGAAGACGGCCAAGCGCTCCTAACCCTCGACGGCGCCGTCCTGGGCCTTCTCAGGGAGCGCCCGTCACACTGGAAGGGCCGCTAGGCTTTCTTCTCGTTTTTGGAGACCCACGCTCTCATGTCCGTCCCGCAGGACCGTGTCATTGTCACCGCCGCCCTCACCGGCATTCTCGCGAGCCGCGAGCAGTGCCCGTATTTGCCCTACACGCCGGTGGAGATTGCGGAGGAGGCGCGCCGCGCCTTCGAGGCCGGCGCTGCGGTGGTGCACATCCACGGCCGGGAGCCTCAGTCCGGCAGTCCCACCTGGGAGCCGGAGACGTACGCCGCCATCGCCGAGGAGGTGCGGAAGCGCTCCCCCATTATTCTCAATTTCTCCACCGGCGGCTTCAACATGGCCGTCCAGACGGAGGCGGAGAAAAAGGAGCGCCTGGCGTACGTGTGGAAGAGCCGCCCGGAAATGGCGGCGCTCAACATGGGCTCGATGAATTACGCCAAATATTCGGCGGCGCGCAAAAGCTTCGTCTTCGACATGGTGTTTCCCAACCCCTTCGGGGACATCCTCTTGGCGGCGGAGGCCATGCGGGAGGGTGGGGTGAAGCCTGAGCTCGAATGCTTCGACTTGGGCCATGTGGCCAACGCCGAGCCCCTGTTGGCCATGGGGGCCCTGAAGCGCCCGCTGCAGTACAGCTTCGTCCTCGGCGTCTTGGGCGGCGCGGCGCCCTCGGCGGAGACGCTGGCCAGCATGGCCCGCTCCATCCAGCCGAGTGACACCTGGGAGTTGATTGGCATTGGCCGGGCGCAGTGGCGACTCTTGGGCGCGGCGCTCGCTCTGGGCGGCAACGTCCGGGTGGGCCTGGAGGACAACTTCTACCTCGACGCTGCCGGCACCGAGATGGCTACGGGCAACGCGCCGCTCGTGGAAAAGGCGGTGCGCATGGCGCGCGACGTCGGCCGCACGCCCCTGTCCCCGGACGAAGCGCGAAAGGCACTCGGCCTGCCGCAGGTTTGGTAGCCGAAAGCCTCCGGAGCAGGCGATGGCGCGCGGCCCCACTCCAAGGGGGGTTGGCGCGTCAGGGGAAAGGCAGGGCGAGCAGCGCCTCCGGGTTCACCGAAAGCCTGTCCACCCGCGCCAAAAAGTGGAGGTGGGGCCCAGTGACGCGGCCCGTTTTGCCCACCAGGCCGATGAGCTCCCCGCGCTTCACATGCGCCCCCTGCTTCACCTTGAAGGCTGAAAGGTGAAAGTAGCCGGTGAAGACGCCGCCGCCGTGAGAAATGAGGATGGTGTTTCCGGTGGTGTAGCAGTCGCGCACCAGCACCACCGTCCCATCGTTGGCGGCCGTCACCGGGTCACCCACCTGGCCGTCGAGGTCGAGGCCGTAATGGATGGTTTTCTTCTTTCCATTCAACAGTCGCTGGTCCCCGAAACGCGCCGTCACCTCCGCGTCGCGCGGCCGTTGAAAGCCCTGGCTGAAGGCGCGCGGACCAAAGGCAGTCCGCCAGGCCTTGTCGAAGGCGCGCTGGTCTGAAGCGATGCGAGCCTTCACCGAAGCCGGGGGAGCGACGAATTTGTCGGCCACGGTGAGCTCGCGCTGGGGGAACTCCCCTGGCAAGACCTCGACGGCCGAGGTGAGCTCCGTGCCCGAGGCTACCACCGTGACGTCCAGGGCCCCGGGCTCGGCGCTGAGGGGCACCGCGGCGAGCGCCTCGTGGTGGTCGCCAGTGGCGTAGAAGCGCAACTTTCGGCCTCCGGCAACGCCGGTGGGGAGCTTCGCCGAGCCGTGGACGAGGACGAGGAGCACGTCTCCCGGCCGCACGCTGGTGGGGAGGACTTCGATGGAGCCCTCCGTCGAGGCCAGCGCGGGGCTGGCCGCGCCCCAGAGCGCACAGGACAGAAGCAAGACGGTGCGGAGGAGCAGCGAGGGCTGGGGCATACCGAAAAACGCGAGGGGGCGAATGAGTGTAGCCGCTTCACCCCGGCGCCCCCGCGTTGCTTGACCCTCCGCAGTGGCAACGTTTAGGGTCCGCGACCCGTCCGGTAGCACCCGCTACAGGCGGCACTGGGGAGCCCATGAAGGTTTTGGTGGCAGACGAGTTGTCGCCGCGAGGCATTGAGACGCTGCGCCGGGCCGAGGGGCTCCGCGTGGACGTGAAACTGGGGCTCAAGGCCCAGGAGCTGAAGGCCATTCTGGCCGACTACCAGGCGCTGGCCGTCCGGAGCGCCACCCAGGTGACGGCGGACGTCCTGGAGGCGGCCCGGGGACTGAAAGTCATCGGCCGCGCCGGCGTGGGCGTGGACAACATCGACGTCGAGGCGGCCACCAAGAAGAGCATCATCGTCATGAATACCCCCGGCGGAAACTCCATGGCCGTGGCCGAGCTGACGATGGCCATGCTGCTCGCGCTTCCTCGGCAGCTGGTGCAGGCCGTGGCCAGCACCAAGGCCGGCAAATGGGAGAAGAAGCGCTTCGCCAAGGGCCATGAGCTCTTCCAGAAGACGGTGGGCATTCTGGGCTTGGGAAACATTGGCTCCCTCGTCGCCCAGCGGTGCCTCGCGTTTGGCATGACGGTGCTCGTCTATGACCCGCACCCCTCGGAGGCCGCGCGCAAGCTGGGGCTCTCCGTCCAATTCGTCTCCCTGGAGGAGCTCGTTCGCCGGGCGGACTTCCTCACCATTCACGTGCCGTCCAACGAGAAGACGCGCAACCTCGTGGGCGCCTCGCTGTTTGCGCAGATGAAAAAGGGCGCCTATCTCGTCAACTGCGCCCGCGGCGGCATCGTCGACGAGGCGGCGTTGGCGGTGGCGTTGAAGGACGGGACGCTCGCCGGCGCGGCGATGGACGTCTTCGCCACCGAGCCGGTGCCGGCCGAGCACCCCTTGCTGGCCCTGGACAACTTCCTCGCCACGCCGCACCTCGGGGCCTCCACCGAGGAGGGCCAGCTCGCGTGCGCCAGCCAGCTGGCCGAGCAGCTCGTGGAATTCCTGCAGCGAGGTGTGGTGCGAAACGCCGTCAACGCCCCGGCCGCCAAGGGTTAGCCCCCGAGGAGGGCCCTTCCCCCGCCGTCCTTGGGGCCTTAAAGCGCGCCGGCGCCTTGTCCCGCTGGGTCCATGTGTCTAGCTTCTCTCCTGGAAAGAGCGGGAAGCTACCCAGGGGAGTTTAGGACAGACCCTTAGGGGGAAAGCGTGGACGCATGACGAGGGACGCACCAGCAGAGGCCCCGGGCGTGACGGACCTCGTGGGCCGGCTCGTGGACGGGCTCGGGCAGCTGTTGGCCCAGCATGTGGCCTTGGCCCGCCTGGAATTCAGCGAGGAGACGCGGGGTCTGGGCCGGGCCCTCGGGACGCTGGCCCTCTTCATCCCCCTGCTGGTGGTGGGTTACGCCATGCTGTGCTTCGGGGTGGCCTTCGCACTGGCCGGCTGGCTGTCCTTGCCCGGCGCGGTGCTGCTGGTGGGTGCAGCCAACCTCCTGGGGGGCGGGGTGGGCCTGTGGACGCTGCGCAAGGCCTTCGCCCGCCCGGTACTCCAGGACACCGCGGCCGCCGTCCGGGAGAGCGCCCAGGCGCTTCGGTCCGAGTCACGCCGGGAGGTCAGCGGTGTCCATTGAGCACACGGACTGGGACAAGGCGCTTTTACGGGCCAACATTTCGCGCACCCGGGAGGAGCTGGTGGAGACGGCGGAGGAGCTGAAGCACACCGTCGAGGCGAATCTCGACTGGCGCACCTGGGTGGGCCGCCATCCTTCGCTGGCGCTGGGGGCGGCCCTGGGCATCGGGGTATGGCTCGGAGTCCGTCGGCGGTAGGGTTGTCGCCCTTTGCCCACTTTGGAAGTGGGGAAGGGCCTTAGGGTGTTCTCTCTTCAGGGAGACTTGGCATGGACGGACAGACGCTGCAGCAGACATTGAAGGAGCAGCAGGCTCGGCTCGAGGAGGGCTTGGAGGAGGCCCGGGACGAGTTGTCGGACCTCAACGAGCGTGTCATCGACGTCATCAAGCGCCGCCCGGGCACCTGTCTTTTAATTGCACTGGCGGCTGGCTTCGTCATTGGCCGGATGGCTTCCCGCTAAATGGCGCCCCGGAAGCCCCACGCGGCGCCCAAGGCGCACGCCAAGAAGGCCACCAACGGGCACTCCGAAGGCCTCGGCGCGCGCGTCCACTCGCTTGGCCGCGCGGCGCACTCTTTCCGCCAGCAAGTGCGTTCCACGGCCGAGGACTTGGGCCATGCCTTCGATGTGCGCCGTCGGGTGCGCCGCCACCCCTACGCCTTCCTCGTCGCCGCCGCCAGCGTGGGCTACGTCCTCGGCGGGGGACTCTTCACCCGCACCACCGCTCGCCTCCTCGGCGTCGCCGGGCGCGTTGCCGCCCTGCCCGTCATCCGAAGCGAGCTCATCGGCCTCGCCGAAGCCGTCCTCACCGGCGCAGCCCACTCCCAGGACAGCGCTTCCGCCTCGGGCTCGGACGTGCCCTCGCCCTCCTAAGAAAGACACCTTCCCCATAACCCCCCAACGAGAGGCTCCACAAAAGCGACGGAGCCCCGGAGACAGACATGCTGAGCCTCAAGGACTTACGAAGCCTCGACCGGGATGACCTTTTGGAAACCCTCGGCCTGCAGCGCCGAGGAAACGCAGACTGGGTGGTGCCCGCGGTGACGGCGCTGGGGGTGGGCCTCCTCGTCGGGGCCGGCCTCGGGCTCCTGCTCGCGCCGAAGTCCGGAAATGAGTTGCGGGAGGACCTCCGGGAGCGACTCCAGAGCGGGCTGGACGCCCTGCCCGGCCAAGGCGGGGCGGCCAAGTCGGCGCGCACCCCGTCCACCTAACGCTTGGCCCCGCCGCTCCTTCCCTTCGCGGCGCGCAGGACGCTGCGCGTCCTGGGCTTCAGCCTGGTACAGGCCGCCGTCTTCGGCACCGCGTTGGGAGCGCTGGTGTCCGTGCGTCCGCCGCCGTCGCCCGGGTTTGTCGGAGAGGAGGAGGCGCCGACGCCACGCTGGCGGGCCTTCCTCGGGGCGCCGGTGGATGCGCTGGACCGCCTGGCCTACGACTGGCGGCTCCGGGAACTCGGCGGCAGGGCGGAGCCGACGGACCGTGTGGTGCTGGTGGGCATTGATGATGAAACCCTCGCCAGCGCCCGGGAGGACCCACGTCCCGACGTCGCCCGGCTTCCATGGCCAGGTGGCCTCGTCGGACGGCTGGTGGGCGAGCTTGGCCGTGAGGGGGCCTCGGCGGTGGTGCTGGACAGCCGGCTGGTGGATGGACCGCCGGCCCCGCCGGCCACCGAGGCCGAGGCGCTGCACGCACAGCTGGAGCGGGCCCGGACGGCCCCCGTCCTGGGCTTCACCGTAGCCGCCACCCTCCCACCTCCGGTGGTGCACCCGCTGCGGCCCTCCGTCCTCTCGGTGGCCACCCTCACCGACGCCACCGCCGTCCAGGAGTGGGTGCGCCGCATCCTCGTCGAGCGGCGCTCGGCCTACGCCATCCTCGACGGCCAGGTGACGCGCGTCTGGGCGGGCGTCGCCTCCGAGGAGGAGGGCAAGGCGCTCGCCCGCCGGCTGGGCCTCACTGGCACTCCGGAGGTGCGGGACCTCCAGGCCCAGGACCGGACGTGGGAGGTGACGGCCACGGACTTGCTCGTCTCGCTGGCGGAGGTGCACGTGCCGGGCCTGGACACTCGCCGGCTCCCGGCGGTGCGCTCACTCGAGGCTCCGCCGGTGGCGCTCCTCGCCCCGGGCGTCGTCTTCGGCCACACGGCGCTGGCCACGGACGTCGACGGGAAGGTGCGGGGCGTGTACCACCTCGTCCGCTACATTTCCCCGCGGGGCCAAGTCCACGTGCTGCCCAGTTTGCCGCTGGCCGCGGCGTTGGGGGCCTTGGGCGCGCCTCGCCGCCTCAGCTACGCCGACGGCCGTCTGCAACTGCTGGCCGGGCATGCCGTCCCCTTGGAGCCGGACGGCTATGCGCCGTTGCGCTTTGACGCTGCCGAGCCAGGCCGCTCCGGCCGAGGCTCGCTGGCCCGCGCCGTGTCCGCGTGGAGGGTGGTGCAAAACCTCTCCGACGGGGATGCCGCCGTCCCCTTGCACTACCGCAACGACTTCGAGCACCGGGTGGCGCTGCTGGCGGACACCGCGCCCGCGTCTGCGGCCATGGCCAACACGCCCCTGGGGCCGGGCGTCACCGCGGCCGCCGTCACCGGACAGTCCATTGCCAGCCTCCTGGCGGGGACGGGCCTCGTCCGGGCGCCCGTGCGGCTGGACGTCCTGGCCACCTTTGCCATGGCCTTTCTCGGGGCGTTTCTCGCCTTGAGTTTCAGCCAGCTGGTGCGCTCGGCCTTGGGAGCGCTGCTCTACCTCGGCAGCGCGGTGCTGGGCATGGCCGCCTACCTCGTCTGGGCGCGCCACGCGCTTTTGGCCGAGGGGGTGCTGGTGGCCTGCGGCGGGCCGTTGGTGGCCTTTGCTCTCACCTTCCTCCTCACCACCGGCTACGCCCTGCGCACCGAGCAGAAAATGCGCGACTTCGTCTACGGGACGCTGGGCCGCCTCGTCAGCCCGGAGACGGCAGCGGAGGTGTTTCGCAACGTGCATTTGTTGCGGCCGCAGCGCTGCGAGGTGTCGCTCCTCTACGCGGACGTGGTGGGCTTCACCGAGCTCACCCGGACGCTGGCGCCCGAGCCGCTGGTGGCGCTGCTCAACGCCTACTTCACCGAGCTCACCACTCTGGTGCGCCAGAGCGGCGGGCACGTGGAGTACGTGGGGGACGCCCTCCTTGCGTTTTGGGGCGCGCCGGTGCGCCTGGAGCGCCATGCCCAGGTGGCTTGCCGCACGGCCTTCGCCTTCCAGAGTGGCCTGGAACAGCTGTCCACCGGGTGGCAGAAGCGCTTCGGGGCGACGGCGCGCTGCCGGCTCGGCCTGCACACCGGCGAGGTGGTGGCGGCGGACATCGGCAGCGCCCACAAGTCCCACTACTCGGTGCTGGGGGAGACGGTGACGGTGTGCGCGCGTCTCGAGGGCAGTAACCAGCGCTTGGGCACGCAAATGCTGGCCTCGGCAGAGACGGTGCGTCAGGCCGGCTCAGCGTTTGTGTTCCGTACCCTGGACGCCACGGACGTAAAAGGCGGCGCCCAAACGGTGTACGAGTTGGTGGCTAAAAAAGGGGACGTGCCGGCACCGCTGCGAGAGGTGCTGGCCGGGTGGGAGGCGGCGCGGGCGCGCTACCTGGCCCGGGACTTCGCCGCGGCGCTGGCCTTCTTTCAGCGTTTCTCGGTCTTGGACAGGCCGAGCGCGGTGTACGCCGACTGGTGCCGACGCTTCCTGCTCCGTCCTCCCCCGCCCGCCTGGAACGGGCAGGGGGAGCCTGCAGCTTCGGAGTTGCCTACGGCGACGGCGGCGGCCCGAGGAGAATAATCTCCACGCGCCGGTTGAGCTGCCGTCCGGAGGCCGTCTTGTTGTCGCCGATGGGGTTGGCCTCTCCCATGCCGGCGGCAGTGATGCGCTCCGCAGGAATGTTGCCGTACTTAATCATGTCATTCATGACGGTGTCCGCCCGCTGCTGCGAGAGCTTCATGTTGGTGGCCGCGGAGCCGGTGGAGTCGGTGTAGCCGTCGACTTCAATCTTCCGTCCGTCGCCTCGCAGGAAGTCCATGAGCGGGTCGAGGTTGCGCTTACCGCCAGCGCTGAGGGTGGCCTTCCCGCTGGGGAAGAGGAGGGCCCCCGGCAGGGTAATGACGGTGCCGCGGTCGGTTTGCGTGAGGTGACCGCGAATTTTCGCCAGCGCAGCGCGGGCCCGGGCCTCGGCCGCCTGGCGCGCAGCGCGCTCGGCGTCGAGCTCGGCCTGGGACTTGCCGAGCTTGCCCAGGGCGGCGGCGGCGGCAGCGGCTTCGGCCGCGACACGGGCATTCACGTTGGTCAGGTATTCCTTCTGAAGCGCAGCCAGCTCCAGCTCTTTGGCTTCGAGGTCATTGCCCGCCAGCGCGTTGCGGGAGAGCGCCTCCGCCCGTTCGGACTTGCGCAGGGCGACGTACGCCTTGTCGCGGCCAGCGCTGTTGTCCCAGCACGAGTTGCAGGCGCCTTCGGCGTCGTCGAGGGCCTTCCTGGCTTCCTGGACCTGGACAGGGTTGGTTTTTGCGGCCGGACCGGTGGAGGCGCGCTTGTAGGCGGCGCGGGCGTCGACCAGTTCCTTCGGCGTCTCGGCACAGCCGGACGCGAGGAGGCAGACCGCGGCAACCCAGGACAGCTTCTTGCTGAGGGGGGTCATGGTGGTGAGCTCTCCTTACTTTCCGAGCTGCTGCTTCAGGGTCTGGATTTGCTGCTGCACCGTGGCCAAGTCGCCGTTCGTCTTCGCCTCGTTGCCGAGGGCCTGCGCGAGCTGGGCGTCCGCCTCGGACTTGGCCAACATCCGGCTGGCCTCGTCCGTCTTGCCGGCCTTGGACAGCTCCATGGCGGAGTCGAATTCCTTCTTGGCATCGGCCAGCCGGTCGGCCGCTGGCCCACCCGAGCTCCCGACCACCTCCGAGGCGTTGCTGATGGCCTTCTGGGTGCCGTCAATCTGATGCTGGGGAACAGCGGTCGCGCAGCCAGTGCTGAGCGCGCATGCAAGAAGCAACTTGCTGAGGTGTCGCATTGGGCTCCTCGTCCGTCGTTTGGTTTCCCCCACCCAGCGACTCCTGGCCTCGCTTTTTCGCGAGGAGGGGAACGCTCCGTGTGTCTGCCACCTCCGTGGGGGGGCGCACAACACAAATGTGTGGGGCGGCTCGTCACATACCTGACGCACTCCCCGTCCTTCCGCCGCGGCGCGCCATGCGCCTACCAGAGGGCGCCGGCTGTGGTGCCGGCGCCGTCGGCGTCCCTGGTCAGGACTACTGCGTCTGCTTCACCATCACCACGTCCACGCGCCGGTTCAGCGCGCGGCCCGCCTTTGTCTTGTTGTCCGCAATGGGGCGCGTCTCGCCGAAGCCGACCGAGGTGATGCGGTCCGGGGAAACTCCCTGGGCGACGAGGAAGTTCATGACGTCCTTGGCGCGCTCCTGGGACAGCTTCATGTTGTAGGCCGGCTTGCCCGAGTTGTCGGTGTGGCCCTCGACGACGGCCGGCCGCGGGTCCAGCGAGAGGTAGATGGCCAGCGCGGTGAGCTCCTGGTTGGCGCTCGGCCCGAATTTCGCCGAGTTGACTTTGAAGAGCGTCTCGCCGCCGATGGAGATGACCAGCCCGCGGTCCTTGTCCTCCACCACGTTGGCGAAGAGCTTCAAGTTATCGAGCGCCTTCTGGCGGCGCGCCTCGGCCGCAGCCCGCGCGGCCTTCTCCTTGTCAATCTGCTCCTGGGTGGTGGCGGTGGCGGCAGTCGCGGCGGCAGTCACACCCGCGGCGGCCATGCCCTTGGCGCGGGCGATGGCGATGGTCTCGTTCTGCGTCCCCACCAGCCTGGCGGCATCATCGCCCGTCTGTCCCACCACCTGGGCGTTCTGCACCTTGGCGTCCGCAATCTGCGCCAAGAGGTCTGCCTTCTCCGGGCTTCCGCCTTTGAGGACGGCGTTGGCGCGGTTGACTGCGGCCTGTGCCTCGCCGCGTTCATCGGCATTCACCGGGTTGTTGCTTCCGGCCATCGCCGCATAGCCATTGCGTGCCGAGACAAGAGCCGGCGAGGGTTCGAGCGTGGTGCAGCCCGCGAGGACGGCGAGGGCGGCGACGGCGGCGACGGCGAGCGTCTTGGAGGTCTGGGTCGTCATTTTTTCCTCGGTCTCCGGGGCGGTCACTGCGCCTTCAGCGCGTTGAGCTGCTGGGTGGCCGTCTGCAGGTCAGCCTGGACTTTGGCGTCGAGCGCAATGTTCTTGGCCAGCGTCGCTTCGGAGGAGGCCAGCTGGGCCTGCAGCATGGGGTCCACCTTGCCGGCCTGCGCAGCGGCCAGGGCCGAGTGCGCCTTGGCCAGGTGCGGCTGCGCGGCCGGAACTTGGTCGGCGCCCGCGGCCTGGGCGGCGGCGATGGCATTTTGCGCGTCTGTCATCCACTTCGGCGGGGGGCCCGCTGGAGCAGTGGCGCAGCCGGTGATGAGCGCGCACGCGAGAATCAACTTGCTGAGGTGTCGCATGTCGGTTCCTCGTTGGTATTCGTTCTCAAGGGAGGAGCGGCTGCCCCTCGCGGGTCAATCCCTCCGGTAGGAGCAGTGAGCCCCCCCCGGTCCGCTGGTTCGCCTACTCCGTCCGGGGCCGAACGTCCAGCGTCAACTGGGCCAACAGCGCGAAGTGGCAGCCGTCCCCGCCCCGCTGCGGCCGGACAATGGTGCGCCCACGCCCTTGCGCCGCTCTGCGTCACCGCTTCGGGGAGCGCTTCTCACCTGGCCGACACAGGCCTGCAGCAGCGGTTTGGGTAGGCCCCTGGAGCGCCCGCCAGGGCGGTTTCTTCATTTCCCCACGCGCCGGAGAACCTAGTCCTCGCGCGCACCGCGCAGCGCCTCCACCGGGACGTCCTGGCCGATGTGCTCCTCGATGACGCGCGTCACCTTCTCCACCGTCATCTCTCCGTAGTGCACCTCGTCTGGCCAGCCCATCAGCTGAAAGTCCTCCTGCGCGAAGACGTCCCGGGGGCGGTCCCGTTGCTCGCGCACCACGACGTTGGGTCCGAGGTGACACAAGCCGTAGCAGCCCCCGCGCCCCAGTACGCATTTGTCCTCGAGGCCTCGCGTGGCCAGCGCCTGCTGCGCCGCGGTGAGGACGCGCTCCGCGCCATTTCGACGGCAGTCGGGGCCCCGGCAGACGGAAATGCGGTAGCGCGGCACGAGCTCCCTTCCAGTCTTTACGGGTTGGCCCCGCCGGACGAAAGCCCCCCCAGGGCTCGGGCTTCCTCGGCCACAAGGCGGGCATCGTACCTCCGGACGAAGGGCCAGTAGATGGCCACACTCAGCGACAGCGTGCACGCCTCGAGGACGACGGCCCGGATGTCCCCACCGGTACTGAGGAAGGCCCCCAGAGGCGCCGGCAGCGTCCAGGGCACCTCCAACAGCGGCCGTTGTACCAGGTGCAGGGCCAAGGCCCCGTAGGCCAAGAGTGCGCTCGACAATGGCGCGAGAATGAAGGGCAACGCCAGGGCGGGGTTGAGCACCACCGGGACGCCGAAGAGGAGGGGCTCGTTGATGTTGCACACCGCCGGCAGCAGTCCCAGCCGTCCGACGCTTCTCAGCTGGGCGCTCCGGCAGCGCACCAAGAGGAGGCCCAGCGCCAGCGCTGCGCCCGAGCCGCCTTGCCAGACAAACCACAGGTAGAAGTGCAACGGCGCTACGTGCGGCAGCGCCAGGCCGGCCGCGGCGGCCTCCATGTTTTCCAAAAGCATGGCCTCCCACAAGGGACGCAGCGAGGCCCCCACCGCTCCGGCGTGGACTCCCAACAGCCACAGCACGCTGTCCAAAAGCACCACCGAGAGGACCCCGGGCAGGCTCCCCACGGCATGCAGTAGCGGTACCGCGGCGTGCTGCAGAAGACGAATGACGTCCGCCCCCAGCACGTGGACGAGGAGAAACACTGCAGTCACCGAGGCCAGGCAGGGCACGAGGGCGAGGAGGCTTCGGCCCACCGCCTCCGGTGTCCCCGGCGGAAGCCGTACCGTGAAGCGCCTGTTGACGAGAAAGCGGGTGAGCTCGACACTCCCCAGGCCGATGGCCAGCGCGGCCAGAATTCCGCCCGCGCCGAGTCGCTGAAGGACGAGGGCCGGCAACTGGCCCGCGGGCACGGGCTGCACCGCGGCGACGAGGTAGCTGGCCAGCGCCACCAGCCCCGCGGAGGCCGCGTCCAGCTGGTAACTCTTCGCCAGCGCGTAGGCGCACGCAAAGGCGACATACAGGGAGATGGCCCCGCCCAGCACCCGGGTAGGGAGCAGCAACAGAGGCACCCACGGAGCCACCCACGCCTGGAGCGCGCGCGAGGGCGGCTGGGCGAGGAGGAGAAACACGGAGCCCGCCAGCACCAAGGGCAGCGCGCCCACCACGCCGTCGCGCACCGCGAGCAGGTGCCTTTGTCGGCCCAGGGACTCGCCGAGGGCCTGCAGGCGCCCGCGCCAGGAGGCCGGGTCAGCGCGCGGGGGGGCTTCCACTCTGGCCGGGGATGCTCCCCCGGCTTGGGGCTTACAGCCAGTTTGACAGCCTCTCGGGGGGCAACCCCGTCCCTGGGGTGCCCCCGGGCGCTGTCACTCACTTCAGTCGCGCAGAAACTTGGTGACCGGCACCGGCCCAGAGGTGACTTCGGTGCGGACGGGGTGCGCCGTCTGGCCAACCGGCAGCTTGAGCCCCACCAGGCCGTCGCCAATTCGGGCGTGCTTCTCGAGGTGGACGTGCGCTGGCTCCTCGGAACCCTTGCGCTTCAGCCACGGGTCCGAGGGGTGGCTCACCGCCGGGCCTTGCAAGAGCCGCGGGATGTCCCACACGAAGCCGCTCCGCGTGTACTCGGACGGGGTGTGCAACCCGGTGTCCATGCGGATGGCGTCCTTGGGGCAGGCGTCCACGCACAGGCCGCAGACAATGCAGCGCAACTCATCAATCACGAAGCTGGTGGGGTACTTCTCGATGACGCGCGACTCGCCGCTGGCCTCGGCCGTCGGGTATTCGCCAGCCTCAATGTGGATGCACTGGGCCGGGCAAATGGTGGCGCACAGGTAGCAGGCCACGCAGCGCGGCTTTCCGTCTTCGCGCGGGACGAGGCGGTGCAACCCCCGGTAGCCGGGCGGGTACACCTGCTTCTCCTCGGGGTAGGAGACCGTCGTAATTTGACTCGTCCCCTTGCGGTTGAGGACGTCGGTGTTGGTGTCGCGGGGGAAGAAGAGGTTCCGCATGAAGTGGCGGATGGTGATGGCCAGCCCATGCACGAGCTCCGGCACGTACGTCCGCTCGCGGATGTCGGTGGTCGGGTCTTTGGTTGCCGGGTAGTAAGCCATTGTCGAGTCGCTCTAGTGGTGGGCGGAGGCGGCCGCTGCCGGAAGCGGGTGGGCGTCGCTGGGGACAGGCTTGGCCTTCTTGGTGAGGGTGAGGGCGAGGAGAAGTCCAATCTCCAAGAGGCCCGCCACCGCCAGGGCATGGAGGCTCGAGTCGTAAAGCACCAGCGCGCCCGTGAGGAAGAGGTTGAAGAGGCCGAGGGGCAGCAGGATTTTCCAGCCCAGCGTCATAATCTGGTCGTACCGGAAGCGCGGGAATGTCCAGCGGACAATGAGCTGGAACCAGCAGAGAAAAATGGCCTTCAACGCGAAGACGGTGGCGCACACCGCTCCGTAGAGTACCGGGTGGCTCTTGCCGAGGCCGTCGGCCAAGGCGACGGCACCCCAGGGCAAATGCCAGCCCCCGAGGAAAATGGCGGCGATGAGGGCTGAGAGCACCACCACCTCCACGAATTCCGAAATCATGAAGGTGCCGAACTTCATCCCCGAGTACTCGAGGAAGTAGCCAATAATCTCGCTCTCGCCCTCGGGAATGTCGAAGGGGGCGCGCTTCGTCTCGGCAAAGGCGGCGGCAAAGAAGAGAAGGAAGCCCAAGGGCTGAAGGACAATGCCCCACGCCGGAAGCCCGACGTCCAGGCCCCCGAGACTGACACTCCATAAGTACTGGGCCTGGCCGGTGCCCGCGGACGCCGAGCCAACCATCACCGGGAGCTGCACGGTGGTGAAGGCCACCATCATCCCCACCAGCGACAGGCCCAAGGCGACTTCGTAGCTAATCATCTGCGAGGCCGCGCGGACGCCGCCCAGAAGCGCAAACTTGCTGTTGCTGGCCCAGCCGGCCAGGGACGTCCCGTAGACGGCCAACGAGGCAATGGCGAACACCCACAGCAGGCCAAAATTCGGGTTGGCCACCAGCGGGGACACGGGGATGTCATTCACCGGCACCGACGGGCCGAAGGGAATGACGGCGGCCAGGGCAAACACCGGGGCGAAGGCCAGCACCGGACCGAGCCAGAAGAGCACCTTGTCCTTGTCCGCCGCCTTGGGACGGGTGTCTTCCTTGAAAATCATCTTCAACGCGTCGGCGGCCACGTGGGGAAGGCCGCCCAGGGAGTGGTCCCGCACCCACGGAAGGCCAATGCGCGCTCGCTCCGGGCCGATGCGGTCCTGGGTGAAGGCGCTCCACTTGCGCTCGGCCACGGTGAGCAGGGTGGCCAGCACCATGACGAAGAGGAGCAGGTTGAAGAGGAGCGCGCTCAGCCAGGCCAACGAGGGCGTCCCGACGTCGCAGACGGTTTGGCCAAACGCCGGACAGCCATGCGCCAGCCACCCCCCCAGACGGTACTGGGCCCAGGCCAAGAGGAAGAGCAACCCCGGGACGAGGAGGACGACAGTCACGAGAATTTTGACGGTGCGGCCCATGGCGCGTTTCGTCCTCTTGAAAAGCTCTCAAATGCCCCGAATGCGGGGCGGCCCGAATTCTCGGTAGCCGGGGGGCCGGCCGTCGGCGGCGGAGGGCAGCGGGACAATGCCCCGCGTCGTCTTGAGGGGAGGCGCCTCCTTGTCCCAGGCGTACTGCGCCAGCTGGGGCACCATGCCCGACAGCTCCCGGAAGACGTCCCGCGCCGAGGCGTACGTCACTGGGAAGCCGAATTCCCGCATGATGTCCACCGCCCACTTCCAGTGGCCTTGCGTCTCGGCGCGCGGAGGGTACGCGCGGCGGAAGCGCTGGATGATGGCGTCCCCCTGCACGAAGCTGCCCTCCTCTTCCACGTGCGTCGCCGCGGGAAGGACCACGTCGGCCTGGGCAGTGAGCGCGGAGACGTTGCTGGCCTGCACAGCGATGAATTCCACCTTGGCCAACGTCGACGCGGCGCCGGCGTCCGCCGAGGGCAGCTCGGCTCCCAGCACGTAGAGGGCCTTCACCGAGCCTGCCTCCACCGCTTTGAGGAGCGCGGAGAAGGGCAGGAGCGCCAGCCCCAAGCCGGCCGCAATCCACTCCAGCCCCTTGCGGTTGGGGTTTTTGTCTGCGCGCATGAGCAGTTTGTCCGCGTCGCCGTCCGCACGGCCGCCCACGTACAGCTGTCGGACGCCCAACGCGTCCTTGGCGAAGGTGAGCCCGGCGAGCAAGTCCTCGTTGGAGCACACAGGAGAGACGAGCACCGCGAGCTCCGCCGTCCCCGCCATGGCTTTGAGCTGCAGCGTGGCCCGGGCCAGCGCTTCGGCCGCCGTCGTCTCCCGCCGGTCCTCGCCGCGGCCCACAGAGGGGCTGAGGACGCGTTCCAGGTTGAGCGCCTTGTAGGAGAGCCGGCCCTGGTCGCACATCCAGCTTTGGTTGATGGCGTCGTTCTCGCGCGGCCGGTAGCGGTAGGTGTCCTGGGCCATGTAGTCGACGTAAATGTTGCAGCCCCGGCTGCAGCCGGTGCACACCGAAGCCACCGTCGACAGAAACCAGGTGCGTGCCCGGAAGCGGAAGTCGCGGTTGAGCAGCGCGCCCACCGGGCAGAGGTCCACCACGTTGCCGGAGTAGTTGCTGTTGAGCTCCTGGCCTGGGAAAACGTCGATGTACTCCTCCGAGCCCCGCCCAAACATGCCCAGCTGTGGCTCCTTGGCCACCTCGTCCATGAAGCGGACGCAGCGGGTGCACTGGATGCAGCGCTCCTGGTCGAGCACCACCAGGGGCCCCAGCACCTTGCGCTTGTTGCGGAGGACCTTGCCGCCTTCGAGGCGCGACGGCTTGTGGTCCACCCTCTGGTAGTAGTCCTCGAGCTTGCACTCGCCGGCCTGGTCGCAGATGGCGCAGTCCACCGGGTGGTTGAGGAGGAGGAATTCCATCACCGAGCGCTGGCTCTCCTGGACGCGCGCGGTGTTGGTGTGCACCGTCATCCCCTCCTGGAGCGCGGTCTGGCAGGCCGGGACGAGCTTGGGCGAGGTGCTGCTCTCCACGAGGCACATCCGGCAGTTGGCGGCGATGGTGAGCCGGTGGTGCCAGCAGTAGTAGGGGATGTCCGAGCCCACCGTCTTGGCGGCGGTAATGAGGTTGGTGCCGGGCTTGGCCACCACCTCTTGGCCGTCGACGCTGAGGGTGACGAAGCCTGGGTGCTTGGGCGCGGGCCGGGACGGCGAGGACGGAGGAGGCGGTGGCTTGACTGCGGCCTTCTTGTCGTCGCTCTGACTCACTGTTCGACCTCGCCGCCAATCATGTTGATGGTGTCGAAAGTGGGGATGAGGTCCGCCAAAAGCCGGCCCTCAATCATCCTCGGAAGCCCGGAGAGGATGGCAAAGCCCGGCGCGCGGACGTGCACCTTGTAGGGCCGGCCGGTGCCGTCGCTCACCAGGTACCAGCCGAGCTCTCCGTTGGCCGCCTCGGTGCAGTCGTACACCTCGCCCGGCGGCACCGGGACACCCTCCATCACCAGCTTGAAGTGGGCGATGACGCCCTCGATGGTGCCGTACACCTCGGGTTTCGGGGGGAGCGCAATCCGCCAGTCGTCCACCACCACCGGGCCAGCCGGAATCTCTTTCAGCGCCTGGCGGACAATGGCCTCGGACTGCTTCAGCTCCTCGAGTCGCATGAGGTAGCGGTCGAAGTTGTCGCCGTTGACGCCCACCGGGACGTCGAATTCCATCCGCTCGTACACCCAATAGGGGTGCGCCTTGCGCACGTCGTAGGCCACCCCGGTGGCCCGGAGGCAGGGCCCGGTGAAGCCAAAGTCCTCGGCGTCCGCGGCGGTGATGATGCCCACTCCCTGCATCCGGTCCACGAAGATTCGGTTCGCGGTGAGGAGGGTGTCGATTTCTCCGATGAGCTCGTGGCACTTGTCGAGCGTCTTCAGTACCCGCTCCGTCCAGCCCTCGGGCAAGTCGCGGTTGAGCCCGCCCACCCGGCCAAAGCTGGTGGTGAGGCGTGCACCGGTGAGCTCCGTCACCCGGTCCATGACGAGCTCGCGGCCCTCGATGGCATAGAGAAAGGGAGCGAAGCCGCCCAGCTCGAGGCCGATGGAGCCGACGCAGGTGAGGTGGTCGTGGATGCGGTGCAGCTCCGAGGCGATGACCCGGATGTACTGGGCCCGCTCGGGGATAGAGATGCCCGCCAGCTTCTCCACGGCGTTGAGGAACCCGAGGTTGTTCATCAACGCGCTGACGTAATTCAGCCGGTCGGTGTACGGCAGGCACTGGTTCCAGGTGACGTTCTCGCAGCTCTTCTGGAAGCCGCGGTGCAAAAACCCAATCTCCGGAATGGCCCGGACGATGGTTTCCCCTTCCAGCTCGATGCGGGTGCGCACCGTGCCGTGCATGGCCGGATGCGAAGGGCCCATGTTGATGAGCATCCGCTTGGTGTGGAGGTGGGCCTCGAGCTCACCCTCGTCGGCGTCGCGGCCGGCTGGGTTCACCTCGATGTCGATGGGGTCCGCCATGGGCCTCGGGGAAACGAAAGGGGTGGGAGCTCCTTCGGGGGCGTTGTCCTCTTAAGCCACACCCGAGGTGCCGGGACCGCGGAAGATGTCCTCGATGGGCCGCTCGGGCGTGAGCGGCTGTCGGCCGCGCAAGGGGTAGTCCTTTCGCAGCGGGTGGCCCTTGAATTCCTCGTACATGAGGATGCGCGTCAGGCCAGGGTGCCCGACGAAGCGGATGCCGTAAAAGTCCCAGACGAAGCGCTCCCACCAGTTGGCGCCTTGGTAGACGCTCACCAGGCTCGGCACCTCGGGCTTCTCCTCGCTGAGGCGCACCTTGAGACGCAGGTGCTCGTTGCGGCTCACGGAGTAGGCGAAATAGACGACTTCGAAACGCGGCGTGTTTTCTGCGAGGTGCAAACGGTCCACGGCGTCGATGGAGAGGAAGAGTTTGAAGGCGAGCTCCGGGTGGCTCTTCACCAGCTGCGCGACGGCCGGCAAGGCCTCGGGGCGCACCACCCCCCAGTGCCCGCCCGTCCTGTCCACCGGCCGCTCGAGCAGGGCCTCGGGTAGCACCTGGGCGATTTTTTCCAGCGCGAAGGCACTCACGTGGGCTTGAGAAACCTCTGAAACAGAAGAGAGAAAACGACGGGCCTGCGCGGGCCCGAGTTCTAGCGGCCCCTTCCACCGGGCGTCAACGCTAGAGACCGAAGCAAATGCGACACTTAGGGGCTCAAGAAGGACGCGTTGTCGCGATGGGCGCCCGGGCTGCGTTAAATAGCAGGAAGCCCCGTGGGGTGGGCGCTGAAGCTTTGGCTCCGGGGGGTCCTTCGGGAAGCATGGGTGAGGCATGAAGGAGCTGCGTCGCATCACCGAGGCCTGGGCCGCGCTCCGCGCCCGCTCTGAGCCTGCGCTTCTGGCCACGGTGGTGGAAACGGCCGGCTCCACCTACCGCCGGCCCGGCGCGCGGCTGCTCATGTCCCAAGACCGCTGGCTGGCGGGCGGCATTAGCGGCGGCTGCCTCGAGGGCGAGGTGCTGAAGAAAGCCTGGTGGCGCACGCGCGAGGGCCCGGTGGTGTTGAGCTACGACTCCACCAGCACCGACGACGAGGTGTCCTGGAGTTTCGGGCTGGGGTGCAACGGCCGGGTGGAGGTGCTCCAGGAGCGCCTCGGCTTGGAGCGCACCGCCACCCACCCCTTGGACTTTCTCCAGCAGCGGCTCGAGCGCCGGCGCAGCGGCGTCATGGCCACCGTCTTCCGCGTGGGGCGCACCGCTCCGGGGAAAGTGGGACAGCGCCTCCTCCTCGACGAGGAGGGCGTGCGCACGGATGTCAGCGACGCCGGGCTTCGCGAGAGGCTGCGAGCGGACGCCGAGGGCGCCCTCGGCCGCGGCCGGACGGCCGTCCACCGCTACGGCAGCGGCGAGGGCGCGGTGGACGCGCTGGTGGAGGTGGTGCGGCCGCCGCGGCCACTCGTCATTTTCGGCAACGGACAGGACGCCGTGCCGCTGGCGCGTCTCGCCGCCGAGCTCGGCTTCCACGTCACGCTGGTGGCCAACCGCCCCTCGGGCGTCCCGCCCGACGCTTTCCGGGACGCGGACGTCACCGTCAACGCCACCCCGGAGACGGCCCAGCACAAGGTGTCGCTCCCGGCCGACGCCGCGGCGGTGGTGATGACGCACAACCTGCTTCACGACAGAGGCTTCTTGAGGCTGGCCCTGGAGTCGGAGTGCGCCTACGTCGGCGCGCTCGGGCCGCGGCTACGGACGGAACAGATGTTGAGTGAGCTCCAGGGCCAGGGCTTCGTCCTCACCGAAGCCCGAAGGCGGCGCCTCCACAGCCCCACCGGGCTCGACCTGGGCGGGGAGCAGTCCGAGGAAATTGCGCTGGCCATTCTCTCCGAGGTGCTGGCCGACGCCTCCGCCCGCGAGGGCGCGAGCCTTCGGCTGAGGGACGGCCCCATTCACCCCCGCGCCGCCGAGCAGGCCAGCTGACGGGAAAAGGGGTGAGGCGTTGGAGGCTCCCGCCTCCGCCTCCTCTAAAGCGCCAGGTGCCGAGCCAGCTGCGCGAGGCTGGACAAGTCATGCGCCGGGGCGAAGACGTCCAGGTGGGGGAGGGCGGCCACCATGCCTTGGGTGAGGGGCTCATAGTCCGGGCTCCCCAAGAGGGGGTTGAGCCACACCAGGCGGGCCACGCGCCGGTGCATGGCTTCCAGGGCCGCGCCCAGCACCTCCGGGTCCCCCGTCTCCCAACCGTCACTGAGGACAATGACGACGGTGTTTCTGTCCAAAAGCCGCGGCCAGCCCTGGAGGAACGCCCCCAGGGAGTCCCCGATGCGCGTGCCCCCATTCCAGTCCGTCACCTCGCTGGCGAGCTCGTCGAGCGCCTGGGCATAGCCGCGGCTTTTGAGCTGCTCGGTAATGCGCGTCAGCCGCGTGGAGAAGGCAAACGTCTCCACGCGGGCGAAGCTGTGCTGGAGGGCGAAGAGAAACTGCAAGAAAAGTCGGACGTAGAGGTCCATCGAACCCGAGACGTCGGCCAGCACCACCAGTTTGGTGCGCCGTACCTTCCGCTGGCGGAAGGCGAGCTCGGAGAGCTCGCCTCCCGTCTTCACCGAGAGCCGCAAGGTGCGCCGCAGGTGCGGCCGCGCGCCATTGCGGCCGGGCTCCCAGCGGCGGCTGGGACGCAACGCCAGCCGCCGGGCGATGCGGCGCGCCACCCGCGTCACGTCGCGGAGCGCCTCGTCGTGGAAGGAGGCGAAGTCCTGTCGTCCCAAGGACTCGAGGGAGCTCGGTGCGGGCAGAAGGGCCTCTTCCCGCTCCACCTCCGGTTGTCCCTCGTTGCGCATCCAGCGGTCGAGCGAGAGCGGTACCCGCTTTTCTTTTCTTGGCGCGGGCGGCGCGTTGCGCCGGAGCCACGCGGTGGGCGCCTTCTGGCCGCCGCCCCAGAAGGCGTCGAAGCAGTCCGCGAAGAGCGGAAAGTCCTCCACGCGGTGCACCAGGACGCTGCGCAGCGCCGTCTTCAACTCCTCGCGGTCGGTGACTTCCACCAAGGCCAGCGCCCGGGCCGCGTCCACGCTGTCCAGAGGCGTCGAGGCCAGGCCCTCCTCCCGAAGGAGTCGGCAGAAGCGCGTGGTGTGTACAACGAGGTCCGCGTCGAGTGGCGCGCCGCTGCTCATGCCAGCGGAGAACAGAGCGCGGCGAGCTCGCCCTTCTCGAGGCGCGCACCGAGGACTTGCAAGTCCGTCTCGTCTTTCAAGAAGCAGCCCAGCGTCTCCTGGACCAGCGCTGGGTCGAGCTCGCTGGCGTGCAGAGACACCAGCGCCGCGGCCCAGTCCAGGGACTCGGCCACGCCCGGCGTCTTGGCCAGCTTCAGCCGCCGCACGGCCTGCATGAAGGTGGTGAGCTGCACCGCCAGCTTCTCGGAAATGCCGGGGACGCGGGCCCGGACAATGCGCAGCTCCTTTTCGAGCGAGGGGTAGTCAATCCACAGGTAGAGACACCGACGGCGCAGGGCGTCGGAGAGGTCCCGGGAGCGGTTGGAGGTGAGCACCACCGAGGGGCGCGTCTTGGCGCGTACCGTCCCCACCTCGGGAATACTCACTTGGAAGTCCGAGAGCACCTCCAACAGAAAGGCCTCGAATTCCTCGTCGGCGCGGTCCACCTCGTCGATGAGCAGCACCGGCGGCCGGCCCTGGTGGGTGATGGCTTGCAAGAGTGGGCGCTTGAGGAGAAAGGCTTCGCTGAAAATGTCCGCCTCGCGCTCTCCCACCGGACGCTCGCTCCGCTCGTCGAGCTTGATGTGGAGCAGCTGCTTTGGGTAATTCCACTCGTAGAGTGCGGTGTTGGCGTCCAGGCCCTCGTAGCACTGCAGGCGGATGAGGTCTCCGTCCAACACCTTCGCCAGCACCTTGGCGATGTCCGTCTTCCCCACGCCCGGGTGGCCTTCCACGAGGAGCGGCTTTCCAAGCGTCGTCGCCAAGTAGACGGACGTCGCCACCGCGCGGTCGGTGACGTACCCCTCGCCCTCCATCAGCTCCTGGATGCGACGGATGTCTTCACGCATGGGCGGCCTGGCACACTATTGAGCAGCCACCCCGCACACAAGCATCCAAAGCCTTAAAAACAGGGCGTTTTGCCCCGGTGTCGAAACACGACGGCGCCTGCCGCATGGGGCGCTGGCGCGCTGCCGGTGTGGCGTTGGCCAGACGGGAGGTGAGGGGAATGGGCCGGCTTGAGCGTCTCTGGAGCCAAGACGTCGAGTCGTCTTCTTCGGAGGGGGCGCGGGATGCTCAAGCTTGGACATGTCCTCGGACTTTTGCTGCTGGCCGCCTGTGGCAGCTCGCCGTCCCACACCACCACGCCCTCAGGCCCGACGGGGAACAACATTGACCCGAGTGTGAGCGCGCCTTTGGCCAACAACCTCCAGCAGGCGGCCGCGCAAAGCGGCTCCCAGGCCTCCGTGGCTGCGCAGGGGGCGACGTTGGCCCTCCAGGCGGGCGTCCAGGCCAGCGGCGTCAATATTACCGCGGCCCCCACGCCGCCCCAGCACAGCGAAGTCCCAACGAAGAGTGGCGCCGTCGCCACCGGCGGCGCGCAGGCGTATGCCTTTCAGCTCACTCTCCTCAACGTCCCGACAGGCCCAAGTACCCAAGTTTTCTCGGGCGTCCTCGTGTTTACGGACGCGGCCGACGCCGCTCTGGCTGCGGGGCCTTCTCCAGCAAGTCCCATCCCGCCCGGCGTGGGGCTCATTCTGACGGGTGGCAATGCGCTGTGGACGGCCACCGGGGGCCAAGTCAGCGCGCAGGTGGGCCAGGTGTTGTCGGCGAGTTGCCCGCACGCCTCCGCATTGCCGGCCTTCGTGACGGCCTGCACCCTGAATGACTTTTCCAACGCCGGGTTTGCCATTACCGCCTCTGCGCCGTCTTCGAGTTTCGCGACTGGCTCGAAGACGGTGTCCCTCCCGGCGGGGGCCCTGGTGGGAGCGGCGCTCACCGTCGACTGCTCCCAGACGTCGCTGTGCGGCACCTCCACTGGCTCGGTGGGTATCAGCCTCTATTCGCCCTCGCAGACGGTGCAGGTGGACGGCACGCTGCAATTCACTGCAACGGTGACGGGAAGCAGCAACACCGCCGTCACCTGGACGGTGGTGCCGGCGTCGGGAGGCGGGACCATCTCCAGCACTGGCCTCTACACCGCGCCCAGTAGCCCCGGGACGTACCAAGTAGTGGCCACCAGCGTCGCCGATACCTCGGCGACGGCGCGCACCAGCGTGACGGTTACTTCCGGGCCCGTCGTCTCGGTGAGCATCACTCCGGCCGTGGCGACGGTGTCGCCTGGAGGGACGCAGCCATTCATGGCAACGGTGGTGGGGACCTCCAACACCCAAGTGGCTTGGTCGGTGGAAGAAGGGACTGCGGGCGGAGGCGTCTCCTCGAGCGGCCTCTACACGGCTCCCGGCACGAGCGGCACGTACCACGTCGTCGCCACCAGCCAGGCGGACACGACGAAGTCCGCCGTGGCCACGGTGACGGTGGCGGTGCCTTCCGTGCCGTGGGCGATGGTGTCGGCAGGCTCCGACAACTCGATGGGCTTAAGAATGGACGGCAGCCTGTGGACGTGGGGCGGCAATTACGCTGGCGAGCTTGGAACTGGGGCCGCGCTCGGAACCTTCCAGACCTCGCCCATTACACTCGGGAACGGCTACGCCTTTGTCACCGCGGGCCAAACCTTCGACTTCGCCATCACCACCGGCGGCATGCTGTACGCCTGGGGAAGAAATACCTATGGCCAACTGGGGATTGGCAGCAAGACCGATGTCTCGGTACCGACTGCTGTCGGGGCGGGCTTTGCTTCGGTGACGGGT
The DNA here is from genome assembly GCA_963745475.1 of uncultured delta proteobacterium. Lineage (GTDB taxonomy): Bacteria > Myxococcota > Myxococcia > Myxococcales > Myxococcaceae > JADGRA01. Next base: position 350,987 of record CAVUXN010000006.1, on the reverse strand, counting down.
GGCTATCTCCACTCCGTGGCCATTAAGACGGACGGGACGCTGTGGGCTTGGGGCGACAACACCTATGGCGAGTTCGGCGATGGGACGACCACCAGCTCCACCAGCCCCATTCAGGTGGGTACCGACACCGACTGGGCGAGCGTCTCGGCCGGCTACTTCTACACGCTGGCCCTTAAGACGGATGGGACGCTGTGGGCCTGGGGCTATACCGCCTTTGGCCAGCTCGGAATTGGCACATACACTACGACCACCCAAGCCACGCCAGTGCAGATTGGCACAGGCTACGCCTCCGTCTCGGCCACCTGGTTCACGAGCTACGCCGTCAAAACCGATGGGACGTTTTGGGGTTGGGGTGACAACTCGGCCGGTGGCCTGGGAACCCCGCCAACCACCGCCGGCTACTTCTTAACGCCAATGCAACTCGGCACTGGCTACAAGTTTGGGACGGGTGACACCCAGAGCAGCACCGGCTTAGGTTTGAAGACGGATGGGACGGTGTGGGCGTCGGGAGCCAACAACGGCACCTTCGGAAACGGGACGACCACTTCCACTACGGCGTTCGTCCAAACCCTGAGCGGCTTTGCCTCCATTAGCGTGGGTGGCTACTACGTCCTCGGCCTGAAGCCGGACGGCACCCTCTGGGCCTGGGGCGACAACACCTACGGGGAACTGGGCATTGGCAGCACCGCGACGACGGAGCTTTCACCCATCAGGGTCCCCTAACGCCCCCCTGAGAGGTGGCGGGAGGCGAAGCCCAGGCCCTCGACAGCACTTTTTGACGAGCACGACTCGCTGCGCTGTCGGGCGAGTCGAGCCTCACGTCGGCGAAAGCTCGACGTCGTAGCCCTTTCCCTCAAACGCCAAGAGGCAGAAGCCGTTTCCAAAGGGGTCGGCCACGTTGGCCATCCGCCCCCAGGGCCGCACCTGCACCCCTCTGTCCAGCGTCGCGCCGGCAGCGAGGGCACGGCGGAGGGCCGCGTCCAAGTCCAGGACGACGACGTCGAGGTGCACCGGCGTCCAGTGGCGCCCATAGTCGCGCAGCGCCCCCGCCGCGGACGTCGCTTCCGTGCCGGCAGCGTTGGCCAGCAAGTCCAACGGCGCCGAGGCGCCCAGCACCTCCGCCCAGGCGTCGCCCTTTCGGCGGCCCACGGTGAGCCCAAGGGCAGCGGTGTAGAAGTCCAAGCCGCGCTGCAAGTCCGGGACGTCAATGCAGACGCGGAGCTCGAGAAGCGGGCTGGGCGGGGCGTCTGCCGGCATTACCCTGAGGCGCGCTTGGCCGCCCGGGCCAGGGCCCGGGCGGTGAAGGTGACGGCCAGGGCGCGGCGATAGGCCTCGCTGAGGGCCGCATCCGCGCGCAGTTTGAGGCCTTCCGAGGCTTTGGCCGCTGCGGCGCTGAGGGTGGCCTCGTCCGCAGGCTTTCCAAGCAGGGCCGCCTCCACGGCTTTGGCCCTCTGCACCACGGTGCCGAGCCCGGTAATGGCGACGCCCGCGGCGGACACCTGGCCCCCCACCAGTGTGAGTTGGGCGGCCACGCCCACCACCGCGTAGCGCGAGGCGGGGTGCGGGTACTTCTCGTAGGCGCCGCCCGAGCCCTTGGGCTGGGCGGGGAAACGCACCTCGGTGAGGAGCTCGTCCGCCCTCAGCGCCGTCGTCATGAGCTCGACAAAAAAGTCCTCGGCGAAGAGGGTGCGCGTCCCGCGGGGGCCCAAGACGGACAGCTCCGCGCGCAGGGCGAGGACGACGGCCGGGAGGTCCGCCGAGGGGTCGGCGTGGGCGAGGCTTCCGCCAAGGGTGCCCAGGTTTCGCACTTGGGCGTCCCCAATTTGCGCCGCGGCCTCGCTGAGGATGGGGAGGTGCTTCTGCAACAGCGCCGAGGCCTCCAGTGTGGCATGCGGCGTGGCTGCGCCGAGGCTCACCACGCCCTTCTCCTCGCGAATAAAGGAGAGCTCACTGACGCGGCGCACGTCGATGAGGTGCTTGGGCTGGGCGAAGCGCAGCTTCATCAGCGGAAGCAGCGAGTGGCCGCCGGCGATGAGCTTCGCCTCCACGCCGTACTTGCCCAAGAGCGCCACCGCCTCCTGGGCGCTCTTGGCGCGGTGGTACTCGAAGGGGCTCGGGTACATGGCCTACCTCCTCCCTTGGGCAGAAGCGTCCTGCATGGCCTGCCAGACTTTGGCCGGCGTGAGCGGGATGTCGAGGTGGGCAATGCCGAAAGGCGAGAGCGCGTCGAGGACGGCGTTGGCCACCGCCGGGGTGCTGGCAATGGTGCCTGCCTCACCCACGCCTTTCACCCCGAGGGGGTTGACGGGGGACGGCGTCACCGTGCGGTCGGTCTCGTACTTCGGCAGCTGGTCCGCCCTGGGGACGCCGTAGTCCATGAGCGAGCCGGTACAGAGCTGGGCGTTGTCGTCGTAGGTGGCCCATTCCCAGAGGGCCTGGGCGGCGCCCTGGGCAATGCCGCCGTGGAGCTGGCCGTCGACAATCATCGGGTTGATGACGTTGCCCACGTCGTCCACCGCCACGTACCGCAAAAGCTCCGTCTTCCCGGTGGCCACGTCCACCTCCACCACCGCAATGTGCGTCCCGAAGGGGAAGGTGAAGTTGGAAGGGTCATAGAAGCTCGTCTCCTCGAGGCCAGGCTCCATGCCCACCGGCATGCTGTGCGCGAGGTACGCCGCCAGGCTCACCTCGGAGAAGGCCTTCCCTTTGTCCGGAGCGCCCTTCACGCTGAAGCGGCCATTCTTGAGCTCGATGTCCTCTGGTGCGGCCTCCAAGAGGTGGGCGGCAAGCTTCTTCCCCTTGGCCTTAATTTTCTCGAGGCTCATGTGGATGGCCGACCCGCCCACCGCGCCGCTGCGGCTGCCGTAGGTGCCCATCCCAAAAGGAATGCGCCCGGTATCGCCGTGGACAATCTCCACGTCGGAGATGGGGATGCCCAAGCTGTCCGCCACCAGCTGGGCAAACGTCGTCTCATGCCCCTGGCCGTGGCTGTGCGAGCCGGTGAGGATGGTGACTTTGCCGGTGGGGTGCACGCGCACCGTGCCGCTCTCGTACAGGCCGGCCTGGGCTCCGAGGGAACCCACCACCTGGGAGGGGGCGATGCCGCAGGCTTCGATGTAGCTGCTCAGCCCCAGGCCCAGGTAGCGGCCCTTGGTCCGTGCCTCCGCCTGCTGAGTGCGGAAGTGCTCATAGCCCACCATCTTCAGTGCGCGCTCCAGCGTGGGGGCGTAGTTGCCGCTGTCGTAGACGAGCGCCACCTGCGTCTGGAAGGGGAAGCGGTCCTTGCCGATGAAGTTGCGGCGGCGGAGCTCGGCCGGGTCAATGGCCAGCGTCCGCGCGGCAATGTCCATGGTGCGCTCGAGCAGGTAACAGGCTTCGGGACGTCCGGCCCCGCGGTAGGCGTCGACGGGTGTGGTGTGGGTGAAGACGCCGTCCACCTCGCAAAAAATGCTGGGGAAGTCATAGACGCCGTTGAGGAGCGTCCCGTAGAGGTAGGTGGGCACCGCCGGGGCGAAGAGGGTGAGGTAGGCCCCGAGGTTGGCCACCGTCTTCACCCGCAGGCCCGCCACCTTGCCTTGGGCGTCAAAGCCCATCTCCACGTCCGAGACGTGGTCTCGTCCGTGGGAGTCGGTGAGAAAACTTTCGCGGCGCTCGGCCGTCCACTTCACCGGCGCCCCCAGCTTTCGCGCCAGCCAGGACACCACCACCTCCTCGGGGTAAATGAAAATTTTCGAGCCGAAGCCGCCGCCCACGTCGGGCGCAATGACGCGGAATTTTTGCTCCGGGATGCCGAGGACGAAGGCGCCCATAATCAGGCGGTGCACGTGTGGGTTTTGCGACGTCACCCACAGCGTCAGCTCATCGGTGGCCGCGGAGTAGCTGGCGGCGCAGGCTCGGGGCTCGATGGCGTTGGCGATGAGGCGCTGGTTGATGAGGTGGGCCTTCACCACCTTGGCCGCTCCCTTGAGCGCGGCCTCCGTCTTGGCCTTGTCCCCAATCTCCCAATGAAAGGCGCGGTTGTTGGGAGCATGCTCGTGCACCAACGGGGCCTTGGCGCCCAGCGCCTTCACCGCGTCAGCCACCGCTGGCAGCTCCTCGTAGTCCACGACCACCAGCTCCGCAGCGTCGCGTGCGGCGTAGGGCGTGTCGGCCACCACCACCGCCACCGCCTCGCCCACGTGACGGACGTAACTGACGGCCAGCGGGCGATGGTCGGTCGTCTTCAGCTCCGGCAGAAGCCAGCCGGTGGGGATGCCATTCACTCCGCCGTCGGCGAGCTCCTGTCCGGTGAAAACCGCTCGGACACCCTTCATGGCGCGGGCCTTCTTGCTGTCGATGGAACGGATGCGGGCGTGGGCCAAAGGGCTGCGGACGAAGACGGCGTACGTCATCCCCGGCAGCTTCACGTCGTCGGTGAAAGTGCCGCGGCCGGTGAGGAAGCGGGGGTCCTCCAGCCGCTTGATGCTCCGGCCAAACATCCGCTCCACGTTGCCTAGCTGAGTTGCCATGCGCGTCTTCTCCCTCGAGGGGCGCTCGCTTCGAAAAACAGCCTTAGGCGGCGCCGCGGCGCGCCGGGGTGGACTCCGCTTCGGAAAGCTTCTTTGCGGCGTGTTGCACCGCCTTGACGATGTTGTGGTAGCCGGTGCAGCGGCAGAGGTTTCCCTCCAGGCCGCGGCGAATGGCGTGCTCGTCCGGGTGGGGGTTGGACGCCAAGAGACCGCACGCCGCCATCAGCATGCCCGGGGTGCAGAAACCACACTGCAGTCCGTGCTCCTCCCAGAAGCCCTCTTGCAACGGGTGGAGCTTTCCGTCCTGAGCCAGGCCCTCGACGGTTTTCACCTCGCCGCCATCGGCCTGGACGGCCAGCACGGTGCAGGCCTTCACCGTTCTCCCGTCGAGGAGGACGGTGCAGGCCCCACACTGACTCGTGTCACAGCCGACGTGGGTGCCGGTGAGGCTGAGCGTCTCTCGCAGGTAGTGCACCAACAGCATGCGCGGCTCGACGTCGTGCTCGTGCGTTGTCCCATTCACCTTCAAGGTGATGCGCGCCATCCGAGTGGCCTCCGGTGAGAGACAGAGAGAGCGCGCGCCCGCCTGTGCAGACGGGCGCGCGCGGCAAGGGAGGATGGCGACCGCCTGAGCGTCAGGTCAAGTGCCTCGCACAGTTGTCGCCACGTGCGACGCAGCGCGGCTACCTGGGGCGCCCCCTCCGCCCCGCCGGTTTTCCCCTCGTCCAAAGCCCGTCTACGCTTGCGTGCCAATGGCCATTGGCTTCGAGGCACGAGGTGGGAAGCCCAGGGCAGTGCTCCGAGGCGCGGGACGGGACACTCCCGGCGTCGTCCTCCGACTAACGCTGCTCCTGCTCCTGCTCGCTCCCGGGCGTGCCCAGTCGCAAGCGCTTTGGTCCCCAGTCGGCAGCATGGCCTCCGCCCGATTTCGCCACACGGCGACGGTGCTCCCGTCGGGAACAGTGCTGGTGGTGGGGGGCTTTGACGAAAATACCAACTCCCTGGCCAGTGCCGAGCTGTTTAACCCCGACCAAGGAAACTGGAGTGCCACTGGTTCACTCGACGCTGCGCGTGTAGACCATACCGCGACGCTCCTCCTGTCCGGCCAGGTGCTGGTGGCGGGAGGAGCAAACCTCTCCGGCATTCTGGCCAGTGCCGAGCTCTACGACGCCGGCGCCGGCACCTGGAGCGCCACTGGCTCGCTCGGCACCGAGCGCACCAGCTACACCGCCACCTTGCTCACCTCAGGGCAGGTGCTGGTGGTGGGAGGCGAGAACGGCGCGGCGCCCCTCAGCAGCGCGGAGCTGTATGACCCAGCGACTGCCCGCTGGACAGCCACCGGACCGCTCATCACCGGGCGCGAGTACCACACTGCCACCCTGCTCCAGTCGGGGAAGGTGCTCGTCGTCGGGGGAACCTCTGCGGTGCAGAACTTGGCCAGCGCCGAGCTGTACGATGTGGACGCCGGTACCTGGAGCTCCACCGGCTCCCTCACCACCGCGCGCCTTGGCCACACCGCGACGCTGCTCCCCTCGGGGCAAGTCCTTGTGGCGGGCGGCCTCGACGAGAGCGGCCTCCCCACCGAGACGGTGGAACTCTATGACTCGCTCCGCGGGACCTGGAGCCCTGCTGCTCCCCTGGGGAGGGCGCGCGAGTACCACACCGCGACGGCGCTCGGGTCCGGCGCCGTCCTGGTGGCTGGCGGGGCGGACATTGACGACGTGGCTCTGGGCACTGCCGAGCTTTACGACCCCGACGCCGGAACCTGGGGGAGCTTTGGCTTGCTCGTCGAGGGACGGACCCGCCACACCGCGACGCTGCTCTTGTCGGGGGAGGTGCTGCTGGTGGGTGGCTACGACGGTGGCGCCCTGACCAGCGCGGAGGTGTACGTCCTGCCGCTCAAGGTCTCGCCCCTCAGCGCGACGGTGACGCCGCTCGGGAGCCAGCGTTTCCATCCGTTGGCCGGGAGCGGAACGGGTTACGGCTGGGAGCTCTCCACCAACGCCTCAGGGGGGAGCATCACGCAAGACGGTGTGTACACCGCCGGCCGTACGGGCGACGCCACCGACGTTGTCCAAGTCATGGACTCGCTTGGTGGCCAGGCCACCGCCAGCGTCCAGGTGACGCCAGGGGTGGTCGTCTCGCCGTCGGCGGCGAACCTCCCCGTGGGGGGCACCGAGACATTCCAGGCACAGGGCGGCAGTGGCGTTGGCTATGTCTGGGAGCTGGCCAGCAACAACTCCGGAAGCACTCTGAGCGCGGATGGACGGTACATGGCCGGCACGAAAGGCGGCGTGACGGACGTCGTCCACGCCATTGACTCGTTGGGCAACGTCGGCACAGCGACGGTGGCAGTCAGCGCCTCCTCGGGAGGTTGTGGTGTCGACGAAGGCGGTGCGGCTTTGCCCTGGCTCCTCGCGCCGTGGCTTGTTCTTCTGGGGAGACGACGGAGGAGGGCGTGACGCAGAGCCTTCAGGAGCGCTACGCACCGGGCAATGCATGCTTTGGCTGCGGGCCGGCCAACGCCCAGGGCCTGCGCATTCGCAGCTTCGAGGAGGGCGACGCGGTGGTGGCGAGCTGGCGCGGACAGAAGCACCATGAGGCCTTCCCGGGCGTCCTCAACGGAGGAATTGTGGGTGCCCTCCTGGACTGTCACTCCAACTGGACGGCGCTTTTGGCCCTCATGCGCAAGAGCGGCCAACCCACTCCCCCCTGCACGGTGACGGCGGACTTCCACGTCACCTTGCGCGCGCCGACGCCGAGTGAGGCGGAGGTGCAGCTCTGGGCCCAGGCGGTGGAGGTGAGGGAAGACAGGGCCGTCGTCGAGGCCACGCTGAGCGCCAACGGCAAGGTGTGCGCAACGTGCCGCGGCACCTTCGTCGCGGTGAAGCCGGGGCACCCCGCCTACTACCGTTGGTAAGTGCGCCCGGGGGCGCCCCGGGGTCAGCGGGGCGTGGCCAACGGCGCCGTGAGGTCGCGCGCCCCCGGCCGGTCTTCCACCACGCGGCCAATGCGGTGCACCTGCCGCTGGATTTTGTCCTGCAGCAGCATGAGGCCGTCGAGGACTTGCTCCGGGCGCGGCGGGCAGCCGGGAATGTAGACGTCCACCGGCAGAATGCGGTCGATGCCCTGCAGGACGGCGTAATTGTCGTAGAAGCCGCCCGAGGAGGCACAGACGCCGAAGCTCACCACCCACTTGGGCTCCGTCATCTGCTCGTAGACGCGCTTCAGGATGGGGGCCTGCTTCTGGTTGATGGTGCCCACCACCATGAGCAAGTCCGCCTGGCGGGGCGAGAAGCGCGGGTACTCGGCCCCGAAGCGGGCGATGTCGTGGCGGCTACTGGCCACGGACATGTACTCCATGGCGCAGCACGCGGTGGCGTAGGGGTACATGAAGAGCGAGTACTTTCGGGCCCAACCCAGGCCCTTGCTCAGCATGCCTTGAAGAAAGCCGATGCTCTCGTCGCGGCGGGTGGTGATGATGGGTGCGAGTTCCGTGTCCGACATGGAGTCTTCAAGTCTCCCAGTTGAGGGCGCCCTTCTTCCACACGTAAACCAGCCCCACCACCAGCGTCGCGGCAAAAATAACCATCTCCGCGTAGCCGAACCACCCCAACGCCTTGAAGGCCACGGCCCAGGGGTAGAGGAACACCGTCTCCACGTCGAAGACGATGAAGAGGAGCGCCACCACGTAGAATTTGACGGCGAAGCGCTGCCGCGCGGTGCCCGGCGCAGGCTCGCTGCCCGCCTCGAAAATGACGGACTTGACGGGGTTCGGGTTTTTGGGCCCGAGGAGCCAAGAGAGCGAGCTCACCAACGCGCCCATGCCGGTAGCCAGAATGACAACCACGGCCAGCGGCAAGTAGGGAGCGAGGGGCGAGGAGGGCATGGCGGAGAAAAGAGGCACTCAAAAGCGCCCCGGGCGCACCTTGGCCGAGGCGTCAGGGCCCTGTCAAAGTCGATGAGGAGCGCCCGGCTGTTTTTTGGTGGGCTTCGGCGCGCGCGCGAAGCCGCGCGTAGGCCTCGGGCGGCGTGCTGGACCCCCCGGGCTTACGTCCCGGAGACACCCGCGCTCCGTGGTAGTCGCTGCCGCCGGTGGGGATGAGGCCCAAGGCGTCCGCCCGGCGGAGGAAGGCCTCCCGCTGGCTCGGGACGTGGTCGACGTGAAACGCCTCGAGCCCGTCCAGGCCCGCCCGCGCCAGCGCCTCCAGCGTCGGTGGCGAGACTTTGGAGGGCCCGGGGTGGGCCAAGGTGGCGGTGCCACCCGCGGCGTGTAACAGCCGGATGGCGTCCTCGGCGCTCACCCGGAAGCGGTCCACATGCCCCGGGCGGCCGTCGGCCAGAAAGCGGTCGAAGGCCTCCTTGGTGGAGCTCACGTGGCCGCGGTTGAGGAGGGCCAGCGCCAGGTGCGGCCGGCCGAGGTGCGCGCCGCCGCCAATGCGTTCCACCTCCTCGAGCGTCACCGGGAAAGCCGAGCTCCGCCATGCGCTCCACCATGCGCCCCATGCGGACGGCGCGCTCCTCGCGGAGGCGGTTCGAGTAGCGGGCGAGTCCCGTCTCTTTCGCGTCGACGAAGTGGCCGAGGATGTGCACCTCGCGGCCCGACGCGGTGGCGGACACCTCAATGCCGGGGACGAAGCCCAACCCCTCCACCTCCGCCGCCGCCGCCGCCCGGGCGAGCCCGGCCACCGTGTCGTGGTCCGTCACCGCGAGCACCGTGACGCCCGCCGCGCGCGCCAGGGCAAGCAACGTCTCCGGCGAGTGCTCGCCGTCGCTGGCGGTGGTGTGGCTGTGCAAGTCGATTAAGTCCACGATGGAAGCCTTGGAGCCTTGGCCCAAACCGCGCGAGGCTAGCCCCCCTTTCCCTTGGGAAGGGACGCGCTTTTTAGGGACAGGCAGCATCCAGCCCCATTTGCGAGGCCGGACCCAGAAGCGTTATACTTCAAGGTGTTAACTAGGCGTTTTTCAAGCGGTTTCCATGCAGCACCAGGCGCTCCAGATTTCGCGGAAAATTGAGTACGGGCTCAGGGCCATGGTGTGCCTTGCAGCCCAGCCAGCAGGCATGGTGGTTCCCTTCCGGGAAATCGCCAGGCGCATGGACGTCCCCGAGGACTTCCTCGCGAAAATACTGAAGACGCTTGTCGGCCGCGGCCTGGTGGCCAGCGCACGCGGTGCCCACGGCGGCTACCGCCTCACCAAAGCGCCCAAAGAAATTACCTTCCTCGACGTCATCGAGGCCGTGGAAGGCCCCTTCGTCGTCTCGTTGTGTGGCGGCGGCCGGGAGCACGAGTCCTGCCGCATGACGCAGGCCTGCACCATGTATGGCGTCTGGCAGCGCGGCCAGGAGCGGATGCTGGAGGTGTACCGCTCGGCGACGCTGGACAAACTGGCCATGGCGCAGCTGCGGGCCCCGCTGGCGACGCACGCCCCCGAGGCCGTGGCCCACGGCTGAGGCAACCCCCTCACCGCATTGGGGCTGGCGCCTGGGTGCACGAGGAGGCTAATTGCCCCCCATGCCCCACGCCCCCAAGAAGTCGCTTCGCTCGGCGTACGCGCGGGCACGGAGCGTCGACCCGCGCCCCATCTCCGGAAAAGAGCGTCCGGAGGAGCTCCTGGCGCACGCCTTTCCGGCCTACGTCGGGCGGCAGGAGCGGACGGCCTTCGAGCTCATGCGCCGCTCGCTGTCCGAGGACGCCTCCGTCTTCTTGACGCTGAGTGGCGCCATGACGCCGGCGGGCCTGCACCAGAGCTGTCTCATTCCCCTCGTGGAGCGCGGGGTGTTGAGCGTCCTCACCACCACCGGAGCGAATCTCTACCACGACGCGCACCGCGTCCTGGGGCACGCCATCCGCGAAGTCAACCCGGACGCGGGCGACTTGAAAATGCGGCTCGCACGCATCATCCGCATTTACGACTTGGGCTTCTGGGAGGAGGCGCTTCTGGACACCGACCGCCTCTTCTCGGCCCTCATCCGCGGCCCAGAGTTTCAAAGGAGGATGACGACCCCCGAGTTTCACTTCCTCCTCGGTAAGGCCATGCAGCGGATTGAGAAGTCTTTGGGCGTGAAGCAGCCCTCGCTGCTCTCCACCTGCTACCGCCATGCGGTGCCCATTTTCGTCGGCGCGGTGCAGGACGGCTCCATTTTCCTCAACGTCGTCAAGCTGCGCCGGCTCTTGGGCGCGGACTTCAAGTTCGAGCTGGACATCAACGAGGACGTCTTCGCCATGGCGGCCATGCAGCACTACTGCCGGCACCACGGAAGCCGGCGGCTGGCCATCTGGATTCTGGGCGGCGGCGTCCCGAAGAATTACACGCTGCAGGGCGAGCCGTTGCTCGACCAGATTTTCGGAGTGCCCACCGCCGGCTTCGACATCGACCTGCAGTTTTGCGTCGACCCGGTGGACAACGGGGCGCTCAGCAGCTGCCCGGCGGGCGAGGGCCACACCTGGGGGAAGGTGTCCATGGAGGCGGTGGAGACGGGAAGCGTCTATGTGCACTGCGACGTGACGGCCGTCTTCCCCTGGCTCACCCACGCCCTGTTTTCCACCGGCGCCCGGCGCAAGCCCATGCGCCTCATGGACGCGCTCCCCCGTGCGGTGGCCCTGCTTGACGGGGACGTGAAGCGGCGGCGCGCCACGCTGTTGCGCTCCATTGAATGGAGTCCGGGCGAGGTGCAGAAGGCCCCGAAGCGGAGCCCAGGCGCGACGGTGCGCTAAGGGGTAGAGACGTGGAAAGTGAGGGAAGCACCCATGGCGACGCCCACATTTGTCGAGGTGACGGCCGAGAGTGACGGAGGGCTGCGCACCACCCTCACCCACGGGCCGAGCGGTGCGCGGCTACCCACCGACGCGCCCAAGGACAACGGCGGGGAGGGAAGCGCCTTCTCGCCCACCGACCTGGTGGCCTCTGGTCTCTTGGTGTGCATGCTCACCACCATGTCCCTGGCGGCGCGTCGGGAGGGCATTCCCTGGGGGAAGTCCCGCGGCCGCGTGGAGAAGCACATGCACGCTGCCCCGCGCCGCATTGGCCAACTGGTGGTGGAGCTCTGGCTCCCGGACGGCTTGAGCGGCGCGCAGCGCACCCGCATGCAAGAGGTGGCGGAGAGTTGCCCGGTGTACAAAAGCCTCCACCCGGACATCCAGGTGTCCGTGCGCTACCACTAGCGTCGGCCGGCAGCCCCCGCGTGAGGAAGGGGGCTGGACGGCCGTCCCCCCTGGGGCTTACGTCCCGGTGCGGGAATTCGCCGGCTCCACCTTCTCCACGAGGCGCAGCTGGCCATTGGCGGCCATGGCCGGGGCGTCCACCTCGCGCTCGAGGTAGGTGTAGCCGGCCAGCCCGTCCTCGTACGCCCGCAGCAGCATGCGCGACTCGTCGAGGCTGAGGCGGCCTGCGCGGAGGGCAACTTCAGCGAAGCCCCGCACTCGGGCCACCAAGTCATCTCGGCTGAAGCTGACGTAGTTGAGGACTTCGGTCACCGTGTCCCCGGACACCACGTGGTCGATGAGGTAGCCGCCGGTGGGCCCGAGCGACACCTGCACCGCGTGGGTGTCGCCGAAGAGGTTGTGGAGGTCCCCCAAAATCTCCTGGTAGGCGCCCACCAGGAAAATGCCGATGTAGTAGTCGTCCTGGTTGACGGGATGCAGCTCGAGGACGTCCTTCACCTCGCGCCGGTCGATGAAGTGCTCGATTTTCCCGTCCGAGTCGCAGGTGATGTCGGCCAGCACCGCGCGGCGCGTCGGCGCCTCCACCAAGCGGTGGATGGGCATCACCGGGAAGAGTTGGTCGATGGCCCAGCTGTCCGGCAGCGACTGGAAGACGCTGAAGTTGCAGAAGTAGGTGTCCGCCAGCTGCCGCTCGAGCTGCTCCAGCTCCTCGGGCATGTCGTCCAGCTCGCGCGCCATGCGCAACAGCTTGTGACAGATGGCCCAGTAGAGGTTTTCTGCGGCCACCCGCTGGTCGAGGGTGAGGTGCCCGAGCGAGAACAGCGTCAGGCACTCCTCCTTGTACTCGGAGGCGTCGTGGTACCCCTCGATGAGGTTTTTCCGTGTCAGCTCGCGGTAGGTGCTCCACAGCTTCTTCACCACCGGGGTGGTGCCTTCGGGCAGGACGTCCGGCACGCCCTGGGTGTTGAATTCGCTCACCCCCAGCACTTCGGTGACCAGGAGGGCGTGGTGAGCCACCACCGCCCGTCCAGACTCGGACACCAACGTCGGCTGCGGGACCCCCGCCGCCTGACAGGCCTCCATCACCCCGAAGACGACGTCGTTGGCGTACTCCTCGGTCGTGTAATTCATCGAGGAGGCGAAGTTGGTCTGGCTCCCGTCGTAGTCCACCCCCAAGCCGCCGCCGACGTCCAGGTACTGGAGCGGCGCCCCGGCCCGCACCAGCTCCACGTAGAAGCAGCTGGCCTCGTGGAGCGCATTCTTGAAGGAACGGATGTTGGAGACTTGGCTGCCCAAGTGAAAGTGGAGCAGCACGAAGCAGTCCAAGAGCCCCACCTGGCGCATGAAATTCATCGCCTCCAGGAGCTCGCTCGAGGAGAGGCCGAATTTGCTCCGGTCGCCGCCTGAGGCTTCCCACTTCCCGGCGCCACGCGTGGACAGCCGGACGCGGATGCCGATGGCGGGGCGGATGCCCAGCTTGCGCGACACCTCAGCAATGAGGGCCAGCTCGCTTGGTTTCTCCACCACCAGCACCACTTTGCGCCCCAGCTTCGAGGCGAGCAGCGCCGTTTCGATGTACTCCTCGTCCTTGTAGCCGTTGCAGACGATGAGGGAGCCCTCGTCTTCGAGCAGCGCCATCACCGCCAGGAGCTCCGGCTTGCTGCCGGCCTCCAGCCCATAGCTGTAGGGCTTCCCCGCCTCGACGATGGTTTCCACCACGTAGCGGTGCTGGTTCACCTTGATGGGAAAGACGCCCTGGTAGATGCCCTTGTAGCCGTGCTCGGCGATGGCCCGCCGGAAGCACTCGTTCAAATGCACCACCCGGCGCTTCAAAATGTCGGTGAAGCGGATGAGCAGCGGGGGATGGATGCCGCGCCGGCGCACCTCGTCCACCAGCTCCTTCAAGTCCATGGACGCCGTGCCCGGGCCGCCCGGGTGGATGATGACGTTGCCCTTGTCGTTGATGCCGAAGTAGCCGGCACCCCAGTACGGGACGAGGTACGTCTCCAGCGCTTCTTCCTTCGTCCAGGCCTGCGCGGGAAGGTTGCCCATCTTTGGTGTGGTTCTCCTGAGGCCCGAAAAAGGGAACGCCTGCCCGAGGCCGCGGGGCCCGTCCGTAAGTCGCGGCACTCTAAGCGAAATTTCTCCTGACGACGACTGCGCGACCTCCGTGGGGGGCGCCCGCTTGCGGCCTAGAGCGCCTTGAGCGCCTCCTGGACTTCCTCCACGTGGCCTTTCACTTTCACCTTCGGCCACGCAGCGGCCACCACGCCGTCCTTGCCGATGAGGAAGGTGGAGCGGACGATGCCCATGTACTTGCGCCCGTACATGGACTTCTCCGCCCAGGCGCCGTAGGCCTCCGCCACCTGGTGCTCGGTGTCCGCGAGAAGGGTGAAGGGCAACTTGAATTTGAGCGCGAATTTCCCGTGCCGCTTCGAGTCGTCCGGGCTGACGCCCAGCACCACCGCCCCGGCCTTCTTCAGCGCCGAGTACTCGTCCCGAAAGTCACACGCCTCCTGGGTGCAGCCCGGCGTGTCGTCCTTCGGGTAGAAGTACAGCACCACCGCCTTGCCCTTGAAGTCCGCCAGCTTGACGGGCTTTCCGTCCTGGTCCGGGAGCGTGAAGTCGGGGGCCTTCTTTCCTACGCCGAGCATCGCCATGGGGCGTCTTTTGGCGACGCCGAGCGCCGGGCGCAACTCATTTCGTCCCGCCGGGGCCCCCTCGCACGGCTGGCGGCTCGGCTGCACCCGAGGCCTGCATGGCGGAGAGGGCCGACAACAGCTTGGCCCGGGCTTCCGAGTCCGAAAGCAGCTTCACCACCGAGTCCGTCCTGAGAAGCGTAGCCACGTCGTGCTCCTCGACGGCCTTCTTCACGCTTGCGTCCTCGGCCACGGCACGGAAGCGGGGGTCCTTCAAGAGGGCCGCCACCGCCGGCTCATTGGCCAGCCGGGCCGCGGCCCCTGGCCGCTTGAGCGCCTGTTCCAGCTTCATGAGGGACTGGGCCGGGCCAAAGTCGGCCATGCCAAAGAAATTCCAGCGCCGGGACGCACCGAAGGCCAGGGAGTTTTGCGGGGAGATGCCGAACACTTTCCCCGAGACGCTGAAGCGCTCCTCGACGAAGGCCAGCGCGGAGAGCGCCACCCAGGCCACGGCCAGCACCTTGGCGGCCCCCAACACAAAGCCCAGAAGCCGGTCGAGTCCCCGCCGCTCGGGATTCCCGAGGGTGAGCACCCCGCGCAGTAGGGCGTTGAGGACGAGCCGCGCCGCGACCAGCACCACCACGAAGACGGCCAGTCCGGCTGCCACCGAGGCAGTGCCCGGCGCGGCGTGCAGCCAGGCGGCAAAGGTGGGGCCCAAGAGGCTCGCCCCGGGTTTGGCCGCCAGCACCGCCAGCACCAGGGCCGCCCAGCCAGCCAGCTGCGAGGCCGCTCCCCGGCGCGCGCCCGCCAAACCCACCAGCGCCGCCACCACCAGGATGAGTAAATCCAACGTCATTCGATGCGGAAGCCCCGCCCCGAGCGCTTGTACTCCTCATAGGACTTGGCCCGCGCCTCTTCCAGCTTCTGGAGGTAGAGGGGGTTGGTGGGCTCGTAGGTGAGGGCGAGCTTGATGTTGCGTTCCGCGGCCGCCAGACGGCCCGCCTCGAGGTCCGCCACCCCTACTTGGAAGAATTGGCGCCCTTTGGGGTGGGTGCCAATTTGCTCGGCCACCTCCTTCTTCACCTGGGCCTTGGCCTCCGCCTCCGCCAACTCGGTGAAGCGCAGCTTGGCGAGCCGCTCCGGGCCGGAGATGTCGCTGAGGTACTGCTTGCGTCGGATGTCATCCCGCAGGACGAAGTAGGCCTCGGTGACGCGCTTGTAGACGGCGTGCACGCGCTCCCGGAGCTCCAAGTCCGTGGACTGGAAAAAGCGGTCCGGGTGGTAGGTGCGGCTCTGGTGGTGAAAGGCGCGTTTGATGTCCGCCGTGGAGGCCGTCGATTCGAGCCCCATCACCTCGAAGTAGTCGAGTTGCTCCAGGACTGCGAAGCGGCGCTCCAGCTCCACGCGCTCGTCGGGCTCTGCGCCGGAGGCGCTCGGCAAAGGCGGGGGAACGGCCGCGTCCGCCTTGGGTAAAACGGGGGCCACACTGGGCACTGGCGTGCCCTTGGCCATGGGAGGCCGAGGCGGGACGGCCGGGAAGGAACCTGACTTCCTTTGTGGGACGGGTCCGGCTACCGGGCCGACGGGAGGGACGGCGGGCAGCGCCGGGAAGGAACCCGTCTTCCTTTGTGGGACAGGTCCGGCTGCGGGGGCGACGGGAGGGACGGCGGGCACCGCCGGGAAGGAACCCGTCTTCCGCTGCGGCGTGCCCGCGGACACAGGTGGCACTTGGGGAACCAGCGGAGCCACTTTGGGCACCGGGGAAACGAGGGGCGGGGTGTAGCTGGGCGGCGGACGGCCGGCTCCGGCGATGGGCGCTCTCGGGGCGGAGGGGTCCGGGCCCACCGGCTCGGGCACGGCCGGCGTCAGCCGAGGGATGGCCGGGGCAGCGGGGGGCGAATTCGGCTCGCCCTCGGTACCGCTTTTGTCCTTCGGGTCGGCCATGCCCAGTTCCCCGCGAGTCCCTTAGGCGCTCGGCAGCTCCGGGAAATGCTCCACCGCGACGTCCGGGTGCTGGAGCTGCGTCGCCTGGTTGGCGGCAATGGAGCGCTGGATGTCGGCCTCGCTGAGCCCGGAGGAGAGCGAGATGGTGGTGGACGTCTTCTGTCCTGTGTCCAAGTCCGCCGCCGAGACGTGGACAATCCCGTCGGTGTTGATTTCGAAGGTGACTTCTATTTTCACGTCCCCTCGGTAGCCGACTTTGAAGCCGGCGAATTCGAATTCGCCCAGCATCTCGCACTCGTCCACCCGGTTGGATTCGCCCTGGTAGACGCGGATTTTCACCTTTTCCTGCAAGTCCCGGCTGGTGGTGAATGTCTTGCTGCGGTCGATGGGGATGGGGGTGTTTTTCTCGATGATTTTTTCGGCGAAGCCGCCCACCGTGCCGATGCGCAACGACAGCGGCGTCACGTCCACCAAGAAGGTGGCGCTCTTCTCGTTGAGTAGCGCTGCGCCTTGCAGCGCCGCCCCCACGGCCACCACTTGGTCCGGGTCCACGCCTTCCATCGGGTCCTTTTGAAAGTAGTGACGGACCGAATTCCGGACAATGGGCAGCCTCGTCGGGCCACCGACCAGGATGACGGCGTCCACATCCGCCGCGGTGAGGCGCGCGCTCTGCAGCGCCTCGTCGCAAACTTTGAAGGTGCGCTGGACGAGGTCCATCACCATTCGGTTGAAGTGCTCGGTGGTCAGCGTCTCGCGTAAGTCGAGCACCTTGCCCGAGGCGTCCTGGCAAATGGCCTCGCACACCACCTCGGCCTTGCCGTGCCGGCCGACGTCGATTTTCGCCCGCTCCGCCGCCTCCTTGAGTGTCTGGAGGCAGAAGCGGTTGGCCCGCAGGTCGAGGCGGGTCTTGGCTAGGAAGTCCTCAGCCAGCCAGGTCATGATGCGGTCATCGAAGTCGTCGCCGCCCAAGTAGGTGTCGCCGGCGGTGGAAAGGACTTCGAAGACGTCGCGGCCGATTTCCAGGATGGAGACGTCGAAGGTGCCGCCGCCCAAGTCGTAAATGACGACCCGCTGGTTGACGTCGCGGCCAAAGCCATAGGCCAGCGCCGCGGCGGTTGGCTCGTTGAGGATGCGCAGCACGTCCAGGCCGGCGATGCGTCCCGCATCCTTGGTGGCCTGGCGCTGGTTGTCATTGAAGTAAGCGGGCACGGTGATGACCGCCTTGTTGACCGGCCGCCCGAGCGCCGTCTCGGCGATGGCCTTCATCTCCTTCAGCACCAGCGCCGAGATTTCCGGCAGCGAGTACACCTTGTCCCGGACCTGCAAGCGCACCGAGTTGTTCTCGCCCTCGAGAATTCGGTAGGGCATCACCGTCATCGCCTTCTTCACCTCGTCCGAGAAGAAGTAGCGGCCGATGAGACGCTTGGTGGAGTAGACGGTGTACTCGGCGTTGGTGATGATGTTTTTCTTCGCCGGGTTACCGACCAGGACGCTCCCGTCTTCCAGGAAGGACACCACCGAGGCGTGGGTGAGCTCCCCCCACTCGTTGGGAAGCACGGTGGGGATGCCGTCCTGCACCAGCGCGACGCAGGAGTACGAGGTGCCGAGGTCGATGCCGATGGCGATGTTGTCCGTCATGTGCGTGGCGTGGACGTTTACACATTCTCCCGAGGGCAGCGAGAAGCCCGCCATCGCCCAGGGTGACTCCGGGGAGGGCATTGAGAGCCGTCTGACCACCATTATACGGTTGGGTTGGAGGTCCCGCAGTTGCCATGGCCGTCACCCTCGCCGTCCTGACGTCGCACCCCAGTTTGCTGCCCTGTCAACTCGCGCGGCTCGCGCCCCAAGTGCACCTGCGCCCGGAAGCGGCGCGTTTTGCCACCGTGGGTATTGGCTCGGCCTCGGAGGACGCCCTCCTCATGCGACGGTACGCCTCGGCCGAGGCGCCGCGCTCGCTCAGGGACAACGTTTTCGGCGACCCAGCCGCTGCCCTCGTCTACCGGGCGGAGCTCCTCCAACCGAGCGCCTCGGCGGAGGACATCGGGCAGCCGCTCCGCCTCGGGCGCTGGCTGTTTGCCCAAAGCGGCGCGCTCGAGGCGTGGCCCGCGGTACAGGCCTGGGCAGAGGCGGAGCTGCCCCCACACCTCCTCACGCAGGTGGGCACGCGCACGCTGGGCGCGGCCGCCTTCGGCCTCTTCCTCAAGGGCATGCGGGCCCTCGAGCGCTCGGAGGCCGACGTCCCGGCGCCGGAGGCCGCGAAGCTTCTCCTCCAGGTGGGCCGGGCCCTGGCCCACCAGGCGGCGGAGGAGGGCGCGGCGCACGCCGCGCGGCTTCTGTTGGTGGCCACCGACGGCCGCTGCCTCCTCGCGGCGCGCCTCGGTGCCCCGAGCCTCTACTTTCGGCTGCTGGAGGGCAGCGGCGAATGTGGCCGCTGCCAGCTGTCTGCCTCTACCCGAGGCCGCGAGGCGGCCGTCCGCACGCACCAGCAGGCGCGGGCGGTGGTGGTGGCCACGGCGCCGGTGCCGGGCGCGCACTGGCTCGAGCTCCCGGAGGGGCATGCCTTGGCCGTGGGCCAAACGCTGCAGCCCGAGGTGGTGTAGCCCAAGGACGCCGGGCGCCATGGCGCTCACGCTGTTGGGGAGGTTTCCAAAAAAAAGCTACTAGCGCCGCTGCCACACCGGGGTGAAGGAGGCCTCGAGAAACAAGGAGTAGAGGTTGAAAATGGCGTGCAGCAGGGTGCAACCCAGCACTGTCCCCGTCCGCTCGCGCAAATAGCCAAACAATAGCGCAGGGAAGAAGACGGCCAGCCGCCACACGTGGAAGACGGCCAGGTGGCCCAACGCGAAAAGGACGGCCACCAAGAGGAAGGCTGGCCCCACCCGCACTCCCAACACCCGTGCGCCGCCCGGCCACACCAGCTTGAGTCGCGACTGGAGGTACCCGCGGTAGAAAAACTCCTCGGGCAAGGCCACCACAAAGAGTTGGTCTACCACCCACCCCGCGAAGTTGTCCGGAAGCCGGGCGTGAAACACACGGGACTGTCCCCCCAAGGGCCCGAGAAAGGCTTGGGCCCAGTCGGGAAGCACACGGTGCAGGTGGGAGATGGCCCAGAAACCGGCGGTGTAGAGCGGCAACGCGACGAGACACACCCCCGCCACCCAGAGGAGGTCCGTCCTCCAGGCGCGCAAGGTGACGCCATAGTCCGCATAGTCTTCCCCCCGGCGCCGCATGCCCCACAGGGGCAAATAGAGGAAGGCCACCGTCGCCACCGGCTTGGCGAGGTAGGGGACGGTGGCGTGGGCGAGGAGAATGGCCAGAAAGGCCAGTGCCCACAGGAGCAGCGCCTCGCGCAAAGGCTCTCTGTCCAGGGCCTGCCTCACCGGACGGTGGCGCTCTCGAGCTCGGCCCGTACCGCGGAGAGGGGTGCCACGAGCGAGTCCGTGCGGCGCTGCTCCACCACCACGCCCAGTAGCTTACCCGTGCTGTCCAGCACCAGGCTTCCCGGCGGCAAGCGCAAGGAGACGGCGAGCCAGGGCCCTCCGCCCGCGGGGACGTGAAGCAGCCGGCCCAAGCGCGGCTGGGCCGCGCCGTCCGGTAGCAGCACCACCGCCACCACCCAGGCGCCGAGGGCGGGAGCCTCGAGTTGGACGGGAATGGAGGGGAAAGGGCCCGGGCCCACCATGTGGAGGACGGCCACGCGGAGGGTGGGACTGGCCAACAGCAACCGCGCACCCAGCACCGTCCCGCCCAACCGGACGTTGGCGCCCTCGGGGTCGACGAAGCGCAACGCGGTGAGAATTTGTCCCTGCGCGCCCACCAGCACACCGGCGCCGCCGGGCCGCCGGCCGTGCACCTCCACCAGCGCCCGCTCCGCGGCCTCCAGGGCGCGGTGGAGCGCAGAAGAGCTGGGGCGCGGCGGGGCAGGGACGGTGAGGAGGAGCGCGAGCGCGAGAAGCGCGGGCATGGAGAGGTCTTCTTGCCCCCAAAGGTTTAGGAGGGCCGGGGGAGGGGACTCCTCAAGGACGCAGGGCCTCGGCTTCGAGCCTTCGCCAAAGCCCAGGGGAGTCGTGGAAGGTGAGGAGGACTTGCGCTGCCTGAATGCGCACGCCGTCGGCGACGGGGACAGCTTGACGCGTCTGCAGCCGGCTGCCGTCCACCCAGGTGCCATTGGTGGAGCCCAAGTCCTCGACGGCCCAGCCGTCTTCGCCTTTGAGAAAGACGCAGTGCAGCTGGCTCAGCGTCCCGTCCTCGAGCTCCACATCGCAGGCGTGTCCGCGGCCCAGCGTGACCTGGGTGGCGCCGGCGCGGGCCGGCTCGAGCGCAATGGCCAGCGCCAGCCCGTCGTTGGCCACCACTTCCGAGGTGGGCATGAGCAGCGTCGCTCCGAGGGAGCGCGCCGGGCTTCGGGCCTTGGACTCGCGGAGCAGCCAGGGGTGGGGGTAGGCGCGGGCAAAAGCCACCGCATCCCGGAGGTCGAGCTCCGGAAGCAGCGTGGAGAGGAGGAAACTCTTCAAGCCCGGGTCCCTTCGGGAGATGGCATGCGACGCTTCAGCGCCCAGTAGGCCTGGTGCAGGCCGAGGTTGAGCGGGTCGAGTTGCAGCCCGCGCTCGTATTCTTCCACGGCCTGCGTCATGGCGCTCGTTCCCTCCCAGGCCTTGCCGGCCACGCGGTGGACGTGGGCGCGTGTATCCACACCGGGGTGCCTCTTGAGGAAGCTGTCCCGACGGGCTTCGAGCTCTGTCACGGTCAACCCCGCGGCAATGCAACGGCCCACCCCCCGCCAGTTGCCGAGCTCGGCGTCCGTCTCGGCACGGCGCGCGGGTGTGGAAATGGTTTCCCCCGCCTCGAGAATTCGGGCCAGCACCCCTTCCAGCTCCCGTCGCTGGGAGGGGGCGAGCTCGCGCTCCTTCAGCTTCTCCACCTCGGCGCGCACCGCCCGCAGGCGCGTGCGAATCTCTGAGAAGTCTGCGTCTTGCACACAGCCGAGCAGCAGGTAGGGGCTGCCCGCCAGCTTCGGCCGCCAGGTGTGCAGCATTTTCTCGCACAGCGAGTCCAGGCGCTCCGCCGAGGGTGTGGCGCTGCCCTGCTGAGGCGCGTGGCCTTCCATGCGGTGCGCCACGGCTTCCTTGAAGGCCCGACTCGGGGAGACGAATTGCACGGCCACCCCGGGCGCCATGCCCCAGGCCGTGGCCTGCTCAGCCGTCACCTGGCGCACCACCTCCGCATCCGCCCACTCGCCGGCTGGAGCCTGAAGCGACAGCCGCAACCGGCTGAAGGCGGTGGGCTGGGCTCCATCCAGACAAATGAAGAGGCCGCCCCGCGAGAGGTCCCGCATGGTGACGGCCCGCGCCGGGGCGCCCGGGAAGAGGAGGGTGCCGGCGAAGGTGGCCGGGGTGCTGGCCGCCGCCGGCGTTGCGGGCTGCGCCGGTGCTTGCGCGACAGGTGTGCTGGGCGAGGGCGCCGCGGGAGGTGGTGTGGCGTGCGAAACCTCTCCGGCGACGCCGGGAAGCGAGGCCAGGACCGCTTCCAGCACCATGCGGAACTCGTCGGCCGTCTGGAAGCGGTGCTCGGGGCGCTTGGCCAGCGCGCGCAAGATGGCGTTGGCCCAAGCCGGCGGGAGGTCCGGGACGAGCTCCTGGGGTGGCCGTGGCGCTTGGTCGCGGTGGGCGAGCAAGACGCCGGTGACGCCGCCCCCACTGAAGGGGAGTCGGCCGGTGGCGAGCCGGTAGGCAATGACGCCCAGCGCGTAGAGGTCCGCCCGGCCATCCAGTTTTTCGCCCGTGGCCTGCTCCGGGGCCATGAATTCCGGAGTGCCGACGATGAAGCCGGCCGTCGTTTGGGCCGCCTGGGAGTCCCCGCCGAAAAGCTTGGCGATGCCGAAGTCGAGGATTTTCACAAAGGGGATGGGCCCCTCGCGCTGGCAGAGGAAGACGTTTTCCGGCTTGAGGTCTCGGTGCAACACGCCGTTGCGATGCGCGGCGGCGAGCGCCTGGCACACTTGGATGAGCAGCGGAAGGGCAGCCGCGGCGCTCATCCTCCCGGGCGCGGCCGCCGCCAGCGACTGGCCCTCCAGGTACTCCATCACCAGGTAGAAGCGTCGCGGCGGCACGACGTTCATGTCGAAGATGTTGACGATGTTGGGATGGACGATGAGGTTGACCGCGCGGGCCTCGGCATAGAAGCGCGCCACCAGGGACGGGTCACCGGCCAGGTGCTCGTGGAGCACCTTCACCGCGACCCGGCTCCCAATCAACGTCTGCTGGCCCAAATAGACGGTACCCATCCCGCCCTGGCCGATGCGCTTCACCAGCCGGAAGCTTCCCAGCGTCGTTCCCAGAAGCGGGTCGGCGGCGTCGGGGGTGGCGGGGATGGGAGTGGGCATCTGTCGGTCCCGCAGCGACCGCCGCCGAGTGTCCCATGTCCCTCTACCCGGGCGGAAGCTTCTCCCAGCTGACGCACCCCCGGGGGGGTTGCCCCAAGGCTAATGCGGATGTCGCTCGCGCAGCGTCCGGAGGAAGGCCTCGGTGCCAAGCGTATTGAGGACGTCGGAGCGACGCGCCCCGCCTTTTCGGGCGGTCATGGCTGCGTAGTGGATGTTGTCCAGCGCCGCCGTGTCATGGGCGTCGACGGAGGCCACCAACTGGCAACCCGCGGAGAGGGCCGCGCGGACGTGTCCGGCATGGAGGTCGAGCCGTTCGGGGTTTCCGTTGACTTCCATGGCCACGCCGCGCTCTGCGGCGCGCAGGAAGACGTCCTCCATGAGCAGCGGAGCCGGGTCGCGCCGCTGAAGGAGCCTGCCCGTGGGGTGGCCGAGCACGTCGACGTACGGATGGTCCAGGGCGCGGAGGACGCGCGCCGTAATGGCGGCCGCATCCTGTCCGTGCCGGACGTGCACGCTGGCGATGACGACATCCAGCTGTGCGAGAAGCGCGTCGGGCAAGTCGAGCGAGCCGTCCTCGAGGATGTCCACCTCCAGTCCTCGCAGCAGGCGGAGCTCCGGCACTTGCCCCTGCACACTCTCCAGCTCCTTCCACTGCTGCCGGAGCCGCTCGACGGAAAGCCCGCCGGCGTAGCCGGCGGCACCGCTGTGGTCGGTAATGGTGAGGTACTCGAGTCCGCGCGCCGCGGCGGCACGCGCCATGTCCAGAAGCGAGGCCCGGCCGTCGGACCAGGTGGTGTGGGCGTGCACCGCCCCGCGGACATCCGCGGGCAGCAGGAAGTCCGAGGGAAGCGTCCCGGCCAGGGCGGCCTCGAATTCACCGACGTCCTCTCGCAGCTCGGGCGGCACGTAGGCCATCTCCAGGAGGCGGTAGAGCGCCGGCTCGTCGGGGACTGGAAGCTTCTCCTCGCCGCGAAAAATGCCCCATTCGCTGATGGTGAGCCCCAGGTCCCGGGCTCGGCCTCTCAGCCGGACGTGGTGGGCCTTGCTTCCGGTGAAGTGGTGGAGGGCGGTGGCGAAGTCCGCGTCTGGAAGGACGCGAAGGTCCACCTGCAGGCCGTCCACGAGTCGGACGCTGCACTTGCTGTCGCCCTGCCCGAGGACTTCCGCCACACCCTTTTGCTCCGCCAGGGCCGCGAGTACGGGGCCCGCGCTCTCGGCCGAGGCGACGATGTCCACGTCGGACACGAGCTCGCAGAAGCGTCGCACGCTGCCGGCCACCTCGATGCGCACCACGCCCGGGGCCTTCCGAAGCTCGTCTTTGAGGGCGGCGGCCACCCCCAAGACGTCCCCCAGCCGCCGGCGGGTGCGCGCGGTGCGGTGCCGCTCGAGTCCGGCCAAGAGTCGGGACTCGCTCTTCTCCCCAAAGCCCTTCAGTGTGCGGACCCGTCCGTCCCGGAGCGCCTTTTCCAGGCTGGGTAAGTCGCCCACGCCAAGGGAGGCGAAGAGCGTCTGTACCTTGCGCGGGCCCAAGTCCGGCAGCTGGAGCAGCTCGAGAATGCCGGGCGGGTAGCTGGCCCGGAGCGTTTCGAGCATGGGCAGCGTCCCGGTGGTGTGCAGAGTGAAAATTTTCTCGGCCAGCGCCGGGCCGATATTGGGGAGCTCGGCCAGGCGGCCCTCGCGCACCACGGCAGCGAGTTTGTCGCCCACTCCCAGAATGCGGTCCGCCGCCAAGTCATAGGCCCGTACCTTGAAGGCGTTTTCTCCCTGGAGCTGCAAGTACAGAGAGATTTCGCGCAAGGCGCGAGCAACTTCGGGGGCTTCCAGGAGAATGGCGGGCATGCGGAGTGTGGGGATAGGCGATTATGGTGCCACGGCGAAGATGCGCATCGTTCTCGGAGCGGCGGATGTCAAGGAGGGCGAGCTCCGGGCCTATGAGGTCGGGAAGCTGAATGTCTGCGTGGCGCGGGTGAAGGGCCGACTCAAGGCGCTGGACGACTGGTGTAACCATGCCGGCTGCCTCCTCAGTGGCGGACGGATAGAGGGCAACATGGTGGTGTGCCCCTGCCACGAGGTGGGCTTCGACTTGGACACCGGAAAGAATCTCACCAGCCCCGGCGTCTGTGACGACCAGCCGGCCTTCGAGTTGGTGGAAGAAGACGGCAAGATGGTGCTGGCAAACGTAGTCACCCCGCCTTGAGGGCGCAGGAAAGCCATGGGCCACGACGCACACGACCATTCGCACACGGCCCCTTCCTCGGCTGCGGTGAGTGAACACAAAGCACACGCCCCGGTGCAGGTGGCCTGCTACGTCGTTACTTGCTCTGACTCGCGCGCCCAAGCCGACGACACCAGCGGACGCGCCCTCCGCGAAGGGCTGGAGCGTGCCGGCCATCCGGTGGTGGGCCACGTCATTGTCCAGGACGAAGCCGACGCCATCCGCGGCGCCCTGCAAGCGGCGCAACTCGCCGGCGCCCGAGCGGTTCTCTTCACCGGCGGCACTGGCCTCACCCGGCGGGACCAGACGGTGGACACGCTGCGTCCGCTCCTCGACCGGGAACTGCCTGGCTTTGGTGAGCTTTTCCGGATGCTCTCCTTCCAGGAAATTGGCAGCGCGGCCTGGCTGTCGCGCGCATTGGCCGGGACCCATGGAGAGCTCTTGGTGTTTCTCCTCCCGGGCAGCCCCAACGCGGCCAAGCTGGCGCTGGAGCGCCTCATTCTCCCCGAGCTCGGCCACGCCATCCGCGAGCTGAGCCGCTAACCCCATGCCCGCCTACCGCGCGCTCCGTCTGTCGGAGTCCCGAGCGGCCCGGCTCCGCCCACGGTTGGAGCGCTTTGTGGCCCGGGCCCCCAACCGCCTTCGGGTAGGCTTCGACCCCGTCCAATTTCCCCGCCGGTACGCCTTGCAAGAGGACGCCGAGGTGGCGGGGCTCTTGGCGGCGTCGCTCGCCTACGGCCGGGCGGACGGCTTTGTCCCCAAAGTGGAGGCGCTCCTCGGGCGCATGGGGCCACACCCCGGGGCCTTTGTCCGCACCCTCGACGAGCGCGGCGCCCAGCGGCTGCTCCAGGGCTTCGTCTACCGCTTCAACCTGGGCACGGATGTGGCGGTGCTCCTGCAGGGCGCAGGAAACCTCCTGCGTGAAAGAGGGTCGCTTGAGCCGTGGGTGGCCGAGCCCCTCGCCAAGGGAGAGAGCCTGCACGCAGCCTTGACGCACTTCGTGCGCGCGCTTCGCGACGTCCCGCTCGCCCCACTGGTGGCGGCACTCGGTCCGGCGCGCGGCCTGCACCACCTCCTCCCCGTGCCCTTGGGGCAAGGCGCGGCGAAGCGACTCAACATGTTTCTGCGGTGGATGGTGCGCGGCCCGGACGAGGTGGACTTGGGCCTCTGGCACCGAGTCCCCGCTTCGGCGCTCGTCATCCCACTCGACACCCACATCGGCCGGATTGCCCTGCGCCTGGGGCTGACGGCGCGCAGGGACTTGAGCTGGCGCACGGCGCTGGAAATTACGGGCAACCTGGCCCGCATCGACGGGGTGGACCCCGTGCGCTTCGACTTTGCCCTCTGCCACCACGGCATGAGCGGTGTGTGCACCCCACGCGCGCGCGCCGCGGCCTGCGCTACCTGCGAGCTCCGCAGCGTCTGCCGGGTGGGCGCGCGCCTCACAAAAAACGCCGCGCCCACGGGAGGTCGCCGCTGGAAAAGCTAACCGCCAACGGAGCGGCCTTCGAGGTGGCGGAGCTCCTCGCGCGCCGCGCCGCTGACGGGCGGCCCTACTTGGAATTCCTGCGCGTCCCCCATTTGAGCGCCGGTCTCTATGTGCTTCCTGCCGGCGCCTTGGACCGCCAGGTGCCGCACACCGAGGACGAGCTCTATTTCGTCCTCTCCGGGAAGGGGCAGCTGCGGGTGGGCGCCGGGAGCCGAACCGTCGGCCCGGGCTCGCTGTGCTTCGTCCCGGCCCACGCCCCGCATGCCTTTCACTCGGTGACGGAGGAGCTGCGCCTGTTGGTGGTGTTTGGGCCCGCGGAGCGCGCCCCGCCGAAGGAAGACTAGCTCAGCCCAAAAATCTGCCGCAGCCGCGCAAGAATGCGGTTGGCCTCCGGATGGTCCGAGGAGGGCAGGTTGGCGTTGGCCAAGGCCTCCAGCTGCAAGCGCCGCTCGGCGAGGATGGTGGACAGCTGGGTGGCCAAACCGGGGTGCCCGGCAAAGAGCTCGCCAAAGCCCGGCCGGTCCAGCTCGAACAGGGCGGCGTCCGCCACCGCCACCACTGTCGCCGAGCGAGGCTCGCCAGTGAGGAGGGACATTTCTCCGAAGTACTGGCCCCGGGTGAGACGCGTTACCTCCACACCCCGCCGGGTGGTGACGGCCACCGTGCCCGAGGCCACCACGTAGAAGGTTTGCCCGGCCGCTCCCTCCTCGATGATGCGCTCGCCGGCGCCGAAGTAGCGCGGCACCATGGCGTTGGCCAAATGCTCCCGCTCCTCGCCGCTCAACACGTGAAAGAGGTCCACGGCACCAAGTAGCGACAGCCGGGCCTCGAGCGGGAAGCCCACCGGCTCCGCCGAAGCCCGCACCTGGAAGGTACGCGGTGCGGCCGGAATCTCGATGTCTTCCCGGCGCAAGCGGTACCAGAGCCGGGTGAGCACCTCGTCCCGTACCCGGTTGGCGCGGGTGTAGTCCGCCACATAAAAGCGGATGCGGTATTTGATGGACATCTCCTCGTAGGCCCAAGTGCGGGTGCGGTAGCTGGGAGAAGCGAGGATGAGGGGCACTTCGGCCAGAGTCTCGGCCACCACTTGCTTCACTCGGTTGGGTGGCGCGTCGTAGGAGACGCCGATGACGACGTCCACGCCCACCGGCTCATTGCCGCGGGAGAAGTTTTTTACCGTCTGTTTGGCGAGCTGGTTGTTGGGGAGGGTGATGACTTCGCGGCGCTTGGTTTCGAGACGGGTGGCACGCCAGCCCAGTTGAAGCACCCGGCCGCTCTCCGTACCCACCGACACCGAGTCGCCCACCTCGAAGGGGCGTTCCAGCTGTAGCGAGAGCCCAGCAAAGAGGTTACCCAGCGTGTCCTGGAGCGCGAGGCCGAGGACGACGGAGGCGATGGCCGAACCGGCCACCAGACTCGAGAGGTCGATGTTAAATTCTTGCTTGACGATGACCAGCGCCGCGAGGACGTACAGCGTGGCGTCGAGGACGTCGCGAAGGATTTTCGGCGCGGGGCGCTCGCGAGAACGGATTAGCCACAACGAGATTGACACCAGGCTGCGGATGACGCCGAAGGAGAGGATCACCATCCACGTCACTTCCAACGCCTTGGCGATGCCTCCGTGGATGTTGTCCGCCAAAACCAGCTGCAACACCCGCAGCGCCGCGCCCAGCACGAGAAGGCGGATGGCGCCCCGTGCGTCGCGGCGGAAGAGGGGGTCGGGGGTCAGCGTGTGGAAGAGTCCCAGCAGCAGGACGAGTGCCCCACATCCGACGAGGAGCCAATTGCTCTGAAGGGCCTGGAGCACGGGGGCGCTGGGCAGAATCAGGCCCACCCTCGGGCTTCGTCAAGCACAGGCTTGACGAAGTGTGCATTCACCCCGCATGACACTGCGCTTTACGAATGACCCTTCAAGCCGTGCAGGGACAGTCTCGGGCCGTGGGGGCCCTCCGAGCGGCGCTCCAGCGCGGCGCGCTCCCCCACGCCTGCCTCTTCACGGGCCCGTCCGGGGTCGGCAAGGAGCTGACGGCGGTAGGCCTAGCCCAAGCCCTGGTGTGCCCTGAGGCTCCGGGGGAGGGCTGCGGACGGTGCTCGGCCTGCACCCGAGTCGAGCGCTTCGCCCACCCCGACGTCCTCTGGCTTTTGCCCGAGGAGGAACAGGTGCGACGCCGCCTCGCCGGACGGAGCGACTTTGCGCACGTCCCCTCGCGCGACGTCCGAGTGGAGCAGGTGCGAAAGCTGCAAGAGCGACTGTCTCTGCGAGGCCTCGAGTCGGCGACCAAAGTGGTTCTGGTGCTGTCCGCGGAGGCGATGAATCCCGCCGCCCAAAACGCCTTTTTGAAGACGCTGGAGGAGCCGCCTGCAGACACGACCCTGGTGCTGGTGGCCTCCGCCCCGGACCGCCTGTTGCCCACGCTGCGCAGCCGGTGCGTCCGCTATACGTTTGCCCCGCTGCCGAAGCCGCTTTTGGCCGCTCGCCTCGCCGAGTTGAAAGGTTTGACGAAGGAGCAGGCCGAGGCGGTGGCAGCGCTCGCCGAAGGTAGCCTCGAGCGGGCCCTGCATTTGAAGCCGGAGCAGCTGGAGAGCCGGCGGGCCACCATTCGCGCCTTCGAGGCTGTGAACGCCTCGGACTTGAGAAGCGCCCTACGTTTCGCCGAAGTGGCGGGGAGCTCCCGAGAGGAGGCGGAGGAGGCGCTGGGAGTGCTTTTCATGTGGGTGCGCGACGTGGCGGTCGCCCCCTTCGGCCAAGCCCTCTTCCACCCGGAGTTGCGCGCCCTGGCCACGGCCGCGGCGCAAAAGCTGGACGAGGACCAGCTCCACTGGCGTTTCCGTCTCTTGGACGAGGCCCTGGTGGCCATTCGACAGCGCAACGCGAGCCCGAGGCTTCAGCTGGAGCGCCTGGCACTGGAAATGGCCAGGGTGCCCGCGCGGTGAATGACTTGGAGCCGCTGCTGGCGGAGATTCGCTCCGGGCGGGTACGGCCTTTGTACCTGGCCTGGGGCGAGGAGTACCTCGTGCGCCGCGAGGCCGAGGCGCTGGTGGAAGCGCTCGTCCCGGGGACGCTGGCCAGCCTCAACCTCGTCGTCCTGGACGGCGCCTCCCCGCGCGAGGTGGCGCTGGAGCTCGCCACGTTGCCCTTGCTGACGGGAAACAAGGTGGTGCTTCTCAAGGACCCGGAGTTCCTCGCCCCCCGCAAGGGGCGCACCGACGCGCTCTCCAAGGCCCGTGACGCCTGGAAGGCGGGTCGGCGTAAAGAAGGCGCCAGGCGCCTGTTGGCGCTGGTGGCGCGTGCCGGCTGGGGGCGCGAGGCGCTGGAGCCGGGCACCAGGGGTGCGCCCTCCGTCGAGGACTGGAAGGAAGAGCTCTCGGTGCAGCTGGCGGAGGGCGACCTCGACTTTCTCCGCGAGGTGGCGGCGTTTGTCCGTGAAGAGGGCGTCACCCCGCCGGAGTCGGATGCTTCGGCTCTTCTCACGCTCCTGGAAGCGGGGCTCCCCGCGGGCCACGCACTGGTGGTGGCCGCGACGGATGTCGAGTCCAAGAGCCCCCTGTTGCGGTTGGCCCGGGAGCGGGGCGCCCTGGTGGAGCGCAAGCTGGCCGGCCGGCTTCGGGACTTGGACCTCAGCGCGGTGGCCAAGGAATTTCTCCTTCCCTTCCGGAAGCGGCTCGGTCCGGGCGCCGAGGAGCTGCTGCGGGAACGGGTGGGCGGCAACATGCGGCTGCTCCAGTCGGAGCTGGAAAAGCTTGCAGTCCACGCCTCGGGCTCAGTCATCGAGCGCTCCGACGTCGAGCAGCTCGTGGCCCATACGCGCGACGAGGAGTTTATCGAGCTCGCGGACGCCTTGCAGAAGCGGGACCTTCCCGCGGCGCTCTCCTACGTGGACGAGGCGCTCGCCGGCGGAGCGCCGCCGCTGCTTCTTCTAGGCGCCATTGCCTCGGTGGTGCGGGGGCTGGTGGAGGCAGCGGAACGCGTCGCGCAGCTGGCAGGTGGACGCCCGCCCAGAGGCTTTGATGACTTCAAAGCGCGACTCTTTCCATCCATCGAACGGGAGGCGAAGACAGCCGGGAACCGGGTGCCCCATCCTTATGCTGCCTACTTGGCCGCGGCGGCGGGCGCGCGGTATGGCCGGACGCAGCTGCGCTCGGCGCTCCTCGCCTGCGCCGAAGCTGACCTCGCCCTCAAGTCCTCCGGAGGCGGAAAGCTGGTACTCGAGCGGTTGTTGTGGACGGTATGCCCACCCCCCGAAGGCCGCGCGGTGAAGCGCCCTTCCGCTTAACCCCGGTGCCGGACGAGGGGTCTTCCTCTTGCGAATCCGGCATGCTTGCGAGGCGAATGACAGAGGCAGGCGATGCGGCCCCCGAGCGGCGGGGTCAGCGAGCACTCACCGTCCTCAGCGGCGGCGGCGCCGCCTCGGACGAGGCGTTGCTGGTGGACTTTTTTGCCGGCTCGGCTCGGGCCTTTGGCGAGCTGGTGGGCCGCCACCAGCGCCTGGTGCAGGCCCTGGTGCGGCGCTACGTGGCGCGGCCTGAGGACGCGGCAGACCTCAGCCAGGCAGCCTTTTTGCGCGCCTTCGCCGCGGCGCGGCGCTCGTTCGCCAAGCAGGGGACCTCGCAGCAACCGGGACTGTTTCGCGCTTGGCTGGTGCGCATTGCGGTGAATGTCGGAAAAAACCACGTGCGGGACGTCAGCCGTTGGAGATTTGAGAACGCGGACGTTCTCGCCGAAGCGCCGGCTCCCGGGCAGGACGCGGTGGCGCTCCTGGAGCGCGCCGAGCAGCGGCGGCGCGTCCGGACAGCCCTGGGCTGCCTGTCGGCGCGACAGCGCGAGGTGGTGACGTTGCGTGTCGACAGTGGGCTTCCCTTCAAGGAGGTGGCCCAGGCCCTGCGCATCACGGAAAACAACGCCAAAGTGCATTTCCACCATGCGGTGAAGCGCTTGAAGGCGGCCATGGAAGGAGAGAGCGAATGAGCACCCCGCACATGAGCTCCTGCACTGAGATGTACCCGTTGCTTGCCGAGCGTGCGAGCGGTCCGCTCGAAGAGAGCAAGGCGGCGGCGCTGGACGCACACCTGGAGAGCTGCGGCCTTTGCCGGGCCGCGGCAGGCCAATGGGAAACCCTTTTCTCGCACCTGGCGCTGCCGCCAGTGAAGCCCAAGGAGGAGGCTGCCCAACGCGACCTTCCCCAGCGGGTGTGGCTCGCCTGGGAGGCGCAGGAGCGACGTCGTCGACGGGTGCCGGCGGTGGCCTTCGCGGGGAGCCTTTTGGCCGCAGCGGCGGCTCTGCTTTTCCTATGGCACGTGCCGGCCCAGAGGCTCACCCTGGGCCCGAGCACAACACCCCATTTGGCGACGGTGGCCGACGACACGCCCTCGGCGCAGGGCGAATGGACCGACGGGCCAACGTGGGAAACGGATGAGGCGGACGTCAGTGAGGCCTCTCCTGATGATCCAGCATTGCTCGATGGGTTGGCGCTCGAAGGCGACGGAGCCTTTTCGCTTGGAGACAGTGGATGAAATGGACGGGCGTAGTGTTGGTAGCGCTGCTCGCCTCGGCGAGCGCATTTGCTCAGGACGCGGGGCCGCGGTCCGAGATGGGCCAGGGGCCAAACGGCGAGCAGTGGCAAAAGCGGGCGCGCCTCATGCGGACGCTGGCCATTGCTGACGCGCTGGAGCTGGATGACGCCGCCACGCTCCAGCTCCGCGACCGGCTGGCGCGCTTCGAGGAGAAGCGCGCCCCCATCCACAGCCAGCTCATGGAGCAGACGGTGGTGCTGCGGCGCGCGGCCAAAGGTGACACCACCGCTTATGCCCAAGTGGACAGCGCCATCCAACGGGTGCTGGCCCTGAGAGCGCAGCTCGAACAGCTGGACAGGGAGCTCTTCACCGAGCTCTCGGCCGGGCTCGCACCACAGAAGAAGGCCCGCCTCGCGTTGGCCATGGCTCGTCTCCCCCAACAGATGCGGGAGATGGCACAGGACAAGGGCCGCCGCTAGAGTGCGCGGCCCCGTCCCCGCCAAGGGGTACGGCCGGCCGCTCCATGTCACGAAAAATTCTCGTCACCAGCGCGCTGCCCTACGCCAATGGCCCCCTGCACCTCGGCCACGCGGTGGAGTACGTCCAGACGGACATCCTGGTCCGCTTTCTGAAGTCTGCCGGTCGGGACGTCCTCTTCGTCTGCGCTGATGACACCCACGGAACGCCCATCGAACTCAGTGCGGCACGCCAGGGAGTACCTCCCGAGCTTTATGTGGCCTCTTTCTGGGAGCAGCACCGTCGAGACTTCGCGGACCTGGGCATCGCCCTGGACGCCTTCTACACCACCCACTCCCCGGAGAACCGGGCGTACGCCGAACTCATCTACGGCCGGCTAAAGGAGGCCGGTGACATCGCTCGGCGCTCGGTAGAACAGACCTACTGCGAGGTGGACCTGCGCTTTTTGCCGGACCGATTCGTCCGAGGCACCTGCCCCAACTGCAAGAGCCCGGACCAGTACGGCGACGTCTGCGAGGTATGCGGCAAGACGTACACCCCGGCGGACT
This sequence comes from uncultured delta proteobacterium, assembly GCA_963745475.1. Taxonomy (GTDB): domain Bacteria; phylum Myxococcota; class Myxococcia; order Myxococcales; family Myxococcaceae; genus JADGRA01. The sequence goes on along the minus strand of CAVUXN010000006.1, from coordinate 318,111 downwards.
TGATTGACCCCCACTGCGCGCTGTGCGGAACGCCGCCTGTCCGCCGGACTTCAGAGCATCTCTTCTTCCGCCTCTCCGCCCATCAGGCTTGGCTGCAGGAGCTCATCCGGAGCCCCGGCTTCCTTCACCCCGCGGTGGCCAACCAACTCCAGGCCTTCTTCGACCAGGGATTGAATGACTGGGACATCAGCCGCGATGGGCCGTACTTCGGCTTCGCCATTCCTGGCGAGACGAACAAATTCTTCTACGTCTGGCTGGACGCTCCCATCGGCTACATCGCCACCACCGAAAAATGGGCCAAGGACACCGGCAAGGCCAAGGACGCACTGGCCTACTGGGCCGAGGACGCCGACGCGGAGATTGTGCACGTCATCGGCAAGGACATCGTCTACTTCCACGCCCTCTTCTGGCCAGCGGTGTTGAAGGTGGCGCGCCTCAAGCAACCGAGCAAACTGGTGGTCCACGGGCACCTCACCGTGGACGGAACGAAGATGTCCAAGACGCGAGGAACCTTCATCACCGCGCGGACTTACCTCAACCTCCTCGACCCGGCTTACCTCCGCTACTTCTTCGCCGCCAACCTCGGGCCCAACCCCGAGGACTTTGACTTGTCCCTCACCGAGTTCCGCCAGAGGGTCAACGGCGAGCTGGTTAACAACTTCTGCAACCTGGCCAACCGCGTGCTCTCGCTTCTGGCCGGGCCGCTGGGCCACCGTCTCGCTCCCGCTGGCGAAGGGCCCGGACAGGAACTCGTCCTCCAGGCACTCCGCAAGGCGGCCGAAGTCCGCGCGGCTTACGAGCGGCTCGACTTTCGCTCGGCCGTCCGCGGGGCCACGGAAATCTCCCAGAGCGCGAACCAGTTTCTTCAGGCCCGCGCGCCTTGGGCGAAGGTGAAGACTGAGCCGGATGTCGCCAGGCGGGACCTCTCGGATGCGGCCGAGCTCGCCTACCTCGTGGCCGGACTCCTTCAGCCTGTAGTGCCCAGCATCTCCGAGAAACTCTTCGCCCAACTCGACGCGCCGCCGCTTACCTTCACTGCATTGGAAGGGGCCCACTACCCACTGCTCGACCGAAGCCGCCCCGTCGGCACCCCGGAGCCGCTCCTGTCCCGCATGGAGGAGGCCCAAGTGAAGTCACTCATCATCCCGGAGCCGGAGGCGGCGGCCTCCGCCGCAGCGGCTCCGCCACCTGCCTCCGCCGCCGCGTCCGCCTCGACGCTGTCCTACGAGGACTTTGCCCGCGTCGCGCTGCGGGTGGGCCTGGTGCGGTCCGCGGAGCGCGTCGGCAAGTCCGACAAGCTGTTGAAGCTGACTGTCGACGTCGGCGAGCCCGAGCTGCGCACCATCGCCGCGGGCATTGCCGAGGCCTACCCACCCGAAGCGCTGGTGGGCCGCCGAGTGGTGGTGGTGGCCAACCTTGCGCCGCGCACCATCCGCGGAGTCCTCTCCCAGGGCATGCTGCTGGCGGCAGGGCCAGGCGGCGCTCAGTTGAAGCTCGTTGACCCAGGCGACCTGCCGCCCGGGAGCGAAGTGCGGTGAGTCTCAGTGCGGGTGAAAGCGCGCTGCGCACGCTGAGCCGGCCCGGGCCGCCCTCGGTGCGGCGCGAGGCGGCAGTCCAGCTCCTGGAGGTGGCCCGCGGCGGCGAGGCTCCCGAGGCGTGGGAGGGGCCTGCCCGGACGCTCCTCGCTGACGCCGACGCAGAAGTCCGCCGGGTGGGCGTCGCGCTGTTGGCGCTTCCGCCCGGGCCCCCCGAGGCCTTGGTCTCGCGGCTCCGTCCGGCACTCGTCGACAGCTCGCCCTCGGTGCGCCTCGAGGCGGTGGGCCAACTCGCGGACCGAGCCAGCCCGGAACTCCGCCCGGTGCTGGCCCAGGCCCTGGAGGATTCGGCCTTTCTCGTGCGCTTCGAGGCGGCGCGCGGACTCGCCGCCATTCACCATTCGGCGGGGCTGGACGTCCTCGCCGAGGGCCTGGACAACCCTGGGCTGCGCTTTCGGGCGATTGGAGCCCTGGCGGAGCTGGAAGACGCGCGTGCGGTGGTGCCGCTGCGTCGTCTCTTTTCCCGCTGGCTCCTCAACGCCTTCGAGCGCACCCACGCCGCCGGAGCGCTCGCGCTCTTCGGTGAGGCCGAGGGCCGAGCCCACCTCCTGTCGCGGCTGAAGCGGAGGGGTGCCCTCGACCGGCCGCTCGCCGCAGAGCTGTGCGGCGAGGCCCGAGTGCGGGAGTCCGAGGAGGCGCTGCTCGCCATCCTGGCGGACACGAAGGACAGCGCGCGCGGGGCGGCCGCGCGTGCTTTGGGGCGTCTCGGCTCGGCCCGGGCAGCCGAGGTGCTGGAGCGCCTGGTCGCGGACGTCGCCCTCGCCGAGGAGATGCGGCTCGACGCCGTGGAGGGCCTGGTGTTTCTCCGCGGCAGCGGTGCGCGAGAAGCGCTGTCCTCAGCGCTTCCCTCCATGCCCAGCGCCGAGGGGCGCGAGGAGCTGCGGGCACTCCTTGAGGAACTCGCGTGAAGCTCGTTGACGCCCACTGTCACCTCGAACCGGAGGACTTTCCGGACATAGACGCCGTCTTGGAGCGGGCCCGGGCAGCCGGAGTCGAGCGGGCCGTCTTCATCGGCCAATTCCACGGCCCGGGCGACTGGGGCCACGCCCTAGGTGTCGCCCGGGCACGGCCTCAGCAGCTGGTGGCGACGCTGGGCATTCACCCGCATGAGGCGGCCCGGGCGACGGCGGGGGACTGGGCGGAGCTCGAGCGGCTGTGCGGCACCCCGGAAGTGAAGGCCGTGGGGGAAGCTGGGCTCGACTACTACTACGACCGCTCGCCGCGGGCCGAACAGGCACGCTCCTTTGCCGCGCAGGCGGCGCTGGCCAAGCGGCTCGGTAAACCCCTGGTGGTCCACGTCCGCGACGCGCACGCGGACTGCGCCGCCATTCTCACTGCGGAGAGGGTGGGGCAGGGCGTCATCCATTGCTTCACCGGAGACGTGCGCGCGGCCAGGAGCTACCTCGACTTGGGCTTTCACCTCTCCATTTCCGGCGTTGTCACCTACAAGAAGACGGAGGCCTTGGCCGAGGCCGTTCGGTTTGCACCGCTGGAGCGGCTGATGGTGGAGACGGACAGTCCCTACCTCGCCCCGGTGCCCCACCGCGGGAGGAAGAACGAGCCGGCGTATGTCATCGAGACGGCGCGCCGGGTGGCGGAGCTCAAAGGGCTTCCGCTGGAAGCCGTGGCCGAAGCCACCACCCTCAACGCCGCGCGCCTCTTCGGCTTCGACACGCCCTAGAGGCGCTCCCCACCCCCCGGCCTAGCTACACCTCGAGGGCGCGGAGGACGAGCTCGACGTCCGTGTCCAGCTGCGGCACCTCGAGAAGGAGGGCGTCCGGCTCGTAGTTGAATTCGGCCGACCGCGCTTTCAAGAGCGCGCCCAGCGCGTCCTCGCCCCGGCGCTCAGCGAGCGCCGCGAAGGTAATTCGGCCCCGCTCCAGGTGGAGAAAGCCCTCGGCCTCCTCGTCCCGGAGCGTGAGGCGACCGCTCTTCCGGCCCGCCCCCAGCACCCGCAGCACCTCTCGGGTGTTGAGCTCCTCGAAGGTGCCCCAAACCGAATGGGCCGGTCCGCCGTGGCTGACGCGGTCTTGAAAGAGCTCGGCGACCCGGAAAGCCACCTCGCTTGCACTCTGCGCCGGGACCACCACCGTCGCCCCCGCCTGGAGGAGTCGCTCGCGGAGCGCGGCTTCCGGTTCCCCGGTGACGACAACGGGCAGTCCGGCGAGGGTTGGTTGAGCCCGGACTTGGCCCACCAAGTCGAGCAAGTCCGTTGCGCCGAATGCGGCGCTGAGAATCCACACGTCGCCGTCCCCGGCCAGCGCAGCGTCGGCCACCGCCTCCAGCGTGCTACAGGCCTGCACCACCAGGCCTCGCTGCTCGAGGGCCTGGGCGAGCACCTCTCGCGTCCCGGTGTCTGGCTCGGCGAGCAGCACCATCCGTCCGTCGGCGTCGAGGCGTCGACGCAGCAGCTCCCCGGAGAGCAGCTGCTCGAGCGTCTGCACCACCCGCGGGTCATAGAGGACGCCGGCCTGCTCGGCGAGGTGGTTGAGCGCCTGGTCCCGAGTGAAGCGCCGGCCATGGGCGTTGGAGGCGTTCTTGGTGAGGTCCAGAAAGCTGTCGACGGCCGCGAGGATGCGGGCGCCGATGGCGATGTCCTCGCCACGCACGCCCTGGGGGGTGCCCGAGCCGTCGAAGGCCTCGTACAGTTGCGCCAGCGCAGCGTTGGCCTGGGCCGGCAGGTGCACCGACTCAAACATCTGCAACGGCGCTCGCACCAGCTGCTTGGCTTGCGCCTTCCATTCTGGATTGCGCGACGTCCCGGCCAGTGTGAGGTGAGTCGCGCCCTTCCCGAGGTCGTGGACGAAGGCTGCCAGGGCCACGCACGCCACCTCCCGCGCTGGGAGCGCCATGCGCAGCGCCACCAGGGAGGACTGCCGGGCAAGCTGCGCCGAGTGCCCGCGCAAGTCACCGCGGTCCTTCTCCATCTGGTCGACGAGAATACGCAGCGTCTCCAGGTAGTCGTTCTCACCGACGGCGCCACGAGATGAGACCAGCGCGCTTGCCGACTCGCGCTTGCCGCGCACCACGGTGTGCGGGAGCCGGGCCTGGCTGCTCTCGCCGCGGAGCCTCAGTCGCACCGGGGGCGGCGCGGTGCGGTTGCTGCCGCTTGCCTCGTAGGCCTGGGCAATGCTGGCCAAATCTGTGCTTTTCGCGACCGGCGCTCGCAGGGCGCCCGTAGCCAGCTGCTGAAAGGCGGTGGTGTCGCCGTAGTAATGTTTCTGAATCCCGGCGTAGATGACGCTGCGCAGCCCGACGTAGGCGAAGACTTCATCGACCTCGGCCACCAGCGCAATTTCTCGCAGCAGGTCCTCATTCTGCGGCTCGGCGGCGACGATGGAGAGAATGCGCCGCTCGTTGTCCACCGCAAGCGGGAGGAAGAGACTCGATTCCGCCATCCGCACTGGGACGCGGTCCAGGAGCTCGGTCGGAATCTGCGCTCGGGCCAGTTTTTCCGCGGAGACGTAGCGCGTCTTGAATTCGGAGGCGAGGAAGCGCAGCAGCGTCGCCTCCGGGAGAAACCCCATCTCCACCAGGCAGTCACCGACGCGGTGGCCGGTGAGGCGCTGTTGCTCGAGCGCCTGGTCCACCGCCGCCCCGGAAATCAATCCGGCCTCCACCAGCCGCTCGCCAAGTTTCTTACTCATCGCGCTCGCCTCCGGCCTTAGCGCAGCCGTGGCCGCAGCGTCCACGGTCCCCCTGGGGCCTGTCTCACCCCTGGGCGGGGTCCTCCTCGCCGCTGGAAGTCGGAGGGGACCCTGTCAAGGATTCGAGGGAAGGCAACGTCACGCGCGGGGCAGGCGGCGACTCGCGCTCTTTGCGCTCGGCAGCGTCGCGCTCGTGTGGACGCTCTCGGCCACCGCGTCCTTTCCGTCGTCGCCGCGTCTCCACGGGACTTCTTCCGGCACGGGTGGGGGGAGGCGCCTTCCACAAATGCTGCTCGATGGCCCGGGTGGGCTCGGTCCAGGTTTCGTTCGAGTCGCGCGTCATCAACTCCAGCCAGCTGGCCAGGCGGACGTCGAGCGCGTCGATGGCGTGGAGGGCGTAGGCCTCGAGAGTCGCTGGCGCCTTCGGTGAGCCATGTTCCGGGGCGCCCTGGTGCGCGAGTACGAGGTGCGTGAGGTGGTGTTCCAGCGCCTTCGGGAACTCCGGGAGACGTGCGGCCTTGGCGTGGATGGCCTGCGCGGTCATCACCACGTGGCCCACCAGGCGCCCCTCGTCGGTGTAGCTCAATCCGCCGTTGGAGTAGGCCAGCTCGGACACCTTCCCGATGTCGTGCAAGAGGGCACCCGCCAGGAGGAGGTCTCGGTCGAGGGCCGGGTAGTGGTCCGCAACGCGCTGGGAGAGCTTCATGACTGAGAGGATGTGTTCCGCGAGCCCGCCGCGGTACGCGTGGTGAGCGCCCTTACCGGCCGGGGCAATGGGGAGGCCGCGGGCGACGTCCGGGTCGTCGAGGAAGGCGAGGAGCAGCGCTTTGACGTGCGGGTCGTCTACGCGCTCCACCAACTCTCGAATCTGCGCCACCGCCCGGGCGCCGTCCTGGCCCTTGGACTCGGTTGGGGTCGGCGAGGCGGGCCTCGCGGCCGGAGCAACGCCGGGCTCAACCGGCGGCGGTGTTGAGAGCGCGAACTCGGCAGGGTCAATGGGCTCCGGGTCTAGCCGCTCCAGTGACTCAGCGATGACTTGAGGCTTTCCGTGGAAGGAGACGACTTGCCCCTTCACCAGGACGTAGTCGTCCTGGCGGAAGGAGTTCTCGAGCGCGTCGACTCCATCGAAGACGCGACCGTCGACTTCCCCGGTGCGGTCCCCAAAGCCGAGAACGAGGAAGCTCTTGCCGTTGCGGGAGTTGTGGCGCGACTTCCGTGTCACTCGAAAGACGGTGAAGACGGGCTGCTTCTCGCGCAAATCGCGGACGTACACCTTCCGGACGGTCTCTTCGGCCGCCGTGGTGGCCGCATCGCTGGGGGGGTCGGGCTGGTTCACGGGCCGAACAACCTACCACTTCTTCGGGTGGTGGCCGCCCTCTGACTGGTTAGGTTGACCGCAATATGCTCCCCCTTCGCGACAGCCTGCAGTCCCGCACCTTCCCCTGGGTGACGGTCCTGCTCATCCTCGTCAACATCCTGGTCTTCGTCGCTGCCGCGCAGCTCGGCGCTGCGGACAGCCAGCTCGTCGAAACGTTGACATTCGTTCCGCGTCGCTTCTTCGCCTGGCGGGGCGCGACATTCGACCTCGCGCGGTGGCTACCGCTCTTCACCGCCATGTTTCTCCACGCCAACCTCTTTCACCTCGTCTCCAACCTCTGGTTTCTCTGGGTTTTCGGAGACAACGTCGAGGACCGGCTGGGGCATGGGCGCTATTTGTTCTTCTACCTGGTCTGTGGCGTCGCCTCGTTCCTCGTCTACGGGTTCTCCGTCCCGCGCTCCTTGGTGCCGGCCCTCGGAGCCTCGGGTGCCATCTCCGGCGTTCTCGGGGCCTACCTCTACCTCTTCGCCCGCGCGCGAATTCTGACGCTCATTCCCATCGTCATCATCCCTTGGCTCGTGGAAATCCCGGCCTTCGTCTTTCTCGGGGTGTGGTTCCTCATCCAATTCCTCTATGGAACGTCGTCGCCCGCTGCCGGCGGAGTCGCTTGGTGGGCCCACATCGGCGGCTTCATCGCGGGCTTCGGGCTGGCGCTTGTGCTTGCGCCGCCGCGGGCGCAACCCCCCAGCCGGCCGTGGGTGTCGCGGCGGCCGCGCAGCGCCTTTCTCCAGCGCTGAGGCGCGAGACCGCGACGTCGCGCGGTCTCAGTCGTTACTGTGCCACCTTGCGCACACTCCTGGCCGCGAGGGTGACGAAGAGGACGCTCATCCCCAGGAGCACCGCTACTTCGGGCCACAGGTCGATCGGACTCGCGTCGCGCAGGATGACGCCCCGCATGATTCGAATCATGTACGTCGTTGGAAACAGCGAGCCCACGAACTTGAGGAAAACGGGAAGCCCGTCGAAGGGGAAGATGTAGCCGGATAAGAAAATCGCCGGCAGCAAGAGTGACTGGGCGAGCTGCTGCGCCTCCATTTGCGTGGAGGCGCGTGTCGAAATGAGCAGTCCGATGCCCAGTAACGGTAGGAGGTAGACAACGGACATGACCAGCAGGAAGAGCAAGTTTCCGCGGATTGGAACGTCGAACACGAAGCGCATCAGAGCCAGGACCAACGAGGCCTCCACGAGTCCGAAGGCCAAGTAGGGGAGCAATTTCCCAAGGACCAGGCCGATGGGGTCGATGGGTGTGACGAGGAGTTGCTCGAAGGTCCCCTTTTCCCGCTCTCTCACAATCGAGCTCGCGGAAAGCATCACGCCGACCATCATCAGCAGCACCGCCACCAGTCCGGGGATGATGTAGTTGGCCGTCCGGCCTTCCGGGTTGAAGAGAATGACCGGCTGCGCCGCCAAGGCGGACCCGACGTTGCGCAGCTTGGCGAGGTTGTCCTGAGCGACCAACCCGTTGATGGACGCCAATGCCTGAGCGCTCACGGTCGAATCCGAGCCGTCGATGAGGACCAGCACCTGGGCCGGGTCCTTGCCGATGCGGTTTTTGTGAAAGTTGGGAGGAATGACGACTCCCACACGGGTCTTCCCCTCGCGAATCTGGGCGCGGGCAACCTCGGGATTGGTGGTGACGGCGACGATCTTGAAGGTCTTCGAGGCCCGCATCCCGTCCATGAACAGGCGGCTCTCCTCGGAGCGATCCTGGTCGACCACGATGGTCGGAACATCATGGACGGTTTGATCGATGTACCCAAAGAGAAAGAGCTGCATGATTGGGATGAAAAGAACGAGTCGCACCGTTCCCGTATCCCGGGTGAGATGCAGCAGCTCCTTTCGAAAGACGGCGTAGAAGGACAGCCACATCACCGACCCCCGTTCGCTAAACGACGCCCGGCATCCTCGGTCAGTTTGACGAAGACATCCTCGAGCGAGGCGTGGATCCCACGAACCTCAGCTTTCGGAAAACCAGCCTCCGACAACCGGGCGATGATCGCAGCGTCGGAGAGTGAGCTGGGGAGGACAGCATGGACCGATTCCCCGAAAATCGTCGCGTCCTGACAATACGGCTGAGTCCGTAGCCAGCTCAGGGTACGGGCGGTCTGCGGGCTCTGTATCTCGACGCGCCTGGACTCGGGCGGATTGATTTCGGGAAGCTCCTTCAGTTCTTGAGGTGTCCCAGTCGTGAGCAGCGTCGAACTAAAGAGATAGCCCACATCGCCGCAGCGCTCGGCCTCGTCCATGTAGTGGGTGGTGACGAAGAACGTCACACCATTGGCCGCTTGCGCGAAAAGGAGGTCCCAGAGTTCGCGTCTCGCGACCGGATCGATGCCGGCGGTGGGTTCGTCTAGGAAAAGGAGTCTCGGCTCGTGGATGAGAGCCGCGGCGAGCGCCAGACGCTGCTTCCAACCGCCCGAGAGAACGCCGGCGCGCCGGTCCAAGAAGGGTTCAATGTGGGTCAGCGCGACGACTGCCTCGAAGCGGTCGCGCAGCCGCTTGGACGGGAGCCGGTAGACGCGTCCGAAGAACTCGAGGTTCTCGCGTACAGTCAAATCCTCGTAAAGAGAGAATTTTTGGCTCATGTAGCCAATGCGGCGACGGATCTCTTCTCCCTGGGTGGCCACATCCAGACCCAGCACCTTGGCTGCTCCGCCACTCGGGGCAAGCAGTCCGCAAAGTATCCGGATGAGCGTGGACTTCCCCGAGCCGTTGGGGCCGAGCAAGCCGTAGATTTCTCCGCGGTGGACCGCAAGCGAGACGTTGTCGAGCGCAATGAAGTCGCCGAACTTTCGCGTAACGCCATCGACCTGAATCGCCGTGTCTTCTGAGGGTTGAATCATCGAGCGAGTCGCGCGAACGCCGCCATTCCAGCGCGGAGGAGATCTCGGCCCTCATCAATGCGGAGGCGAGCTGAGAAGACTTGATCAGCACGTTCATCCGCCGTTTGGAGATTTCGCGGCGTGAACTCGCCTTGGCTGCTGATGTACTCGACCGTCGACTGGAATGTCCGAGATGGGAAGGAGTCGACGCGAACCGGCAATTGCTGGCCTGGGTGGATGTGACCGAGCTGCGTCTCTGGAATGTAGATTCGCACGTAGAGTTGGTCCGGCTCGAGTAGCTTTGCTGCGATCGCGTCTGGAGCGAGGATGTCGCCGGGCCGAAGGTCTAGCGTCTCGACGAGTGCAGCCGTCGGCGCCCGGACGGTGAGCTCGTTGAGCATGGTGTCAATCTGCTGCAACCTGCCGCGACTGACATCCAAACGTCCCTCGGCCGCCCTCACATCCTCTGGCGTACCGCGCAAGACTTGATCCAACTGCGCCTGAAGCATGGCCCGCTGGGAGGTCGCATTGCGCACCCCGATGTCCGCGTTCTCCATCTCCACCTGCGTGGAAGATCCGGCCGCGAAAAGCTTCGTCGTCCGATTGAAGTCGAGCTCGGCCTTCTCCAATGCGATTTCCTGTGCCTGCAGTCGTGCTCTGGCGGCTGCAATCTCTTGTCGACGAGAGCTGACCCCTCGGCCGCTCACCTTTTCGAAATTTGCCTCGGCTTCCGCGAGCTGCCCCTGCGCTTGCAGCTTCTGCGCTTCAAGGTCACCGGTTTCGAAGCGCAGGATGGGCTGTCCTTGGCTGACTTTTTCGCCTTCACGAACCAGGACCTCCTTCACCCGGCCGCCTTGGCGGGAGCCGACTTCGACTTTTCGAGCCTCAATGGTTCCACTCCACTCCAGGGGGAGGGAGGCGAGATGTCGTTTCCATGCTTGGTAGCCAACGATGGCGCCTATCGCGAGGAGGACAGCGATGAGTATGCGTATTCGTCTCAAGGGGAGCTCACGGTTTTCCAGCGCGTCGATGGCTTGCGAGGCGTTTGCGCCCTGCGCGCTTGAGGCCAATCCCGGCCCAAAGCACGTCGACAATCCCCTCTACGTAGGCGGTCGTCCCATACTTGGGTCCAATCGGGACTTCTCCCTTGCTGATGATTTCGAGGAGCACGTAGTTCTGCAATGCGCCGACGAAGGCTCGCGTGACGAGCCACGGATCCTGATTTCGGATTCGGCCCGCCTTCATTTCACCGGCGACGATGGCGACGATTTCTCGCGCTGCTTGTGCCGGCGGTAGTGTGCCGGCGCTCAACTGCTTCGGGAATCCAAATTCTCCGCGGTTCGACCAGCTGAGAAGGACGAGCGGAAGCGCCTGCCGGAAGAAGGGGATGAGTTTCTCCCCAGCGTCAATCAGTGCCGCTCGAATCCCCGCCTCTCTCGTCCGACGTCGAAACTCCTCCAGCAGGTCCTGGCGGTAACGCCCGGTCACCATCGCTGCGAGAAACAGCTCTTGCTTGGTGGGGAACCGCTTGAAAATCGACGCCTGGGAGATGCCTACCCGTCGGGCGACGTCCGCCGTCGTGGCGACCGCTCCGCGCTCCAAGAAGACTTCCCGTGCGGCGTCGAGAATCTTTTGGTCGTCAATCAGCCGTGGGCGGCCCACTCAGGCTCCCCCAGTAAGTAAGTGTGCAATCACTTACTTATGGACTGGGCGCATTGTCAACCGAGGGCGGTGCGGCCTGTCAGAGCCCGCAGCGGGACGCGGCGACCGTCTTCAGCGCTGCCGTCGCAAGGTTAGCGGCGCCACTCCAGCGGAATGGCCTCGCGCGCCGCGACGCGTTCCAGGTCCTCAAGCGACTCCCGAGCTTCTCGCAGCACGCGTTCGTCCTCGGAGACCTGCATCTTCAGTGCGGTGGACTGTCCAGCGGTCATCGTCCGGCCATAGGCGTCCACCACCATGTAACCTTCCTGGTTGGCGACCTTCTGCAGTTGCTCCTTGTCCCGGGACAGGGTGAGCTCTGCGCGGCGGACCCGCTCGGTGCTCTTTTGAAAGCGCTTTCGCCACCCGGCCTCGTCCAGCGTCCCGGCCACGCTTGGAGAGAGGGGCGGGGGGGCAGACTCCTCCAACTCCTCGGTGCGCTCGGGCGGGGGCTTGGGCGCCGGAGGCTTGGGGGCTTCCTCGGAGACGCCTGGCTTCGCGCTGGCGGCTTCTTCTTTCGGCGGTGGCTCCGGCGCGCCCACGGGACGCCCGTCGAGGGTGCGGGCTTGGTCCCGGTACCTTTGGGGAATGGCGGCTGGGTCGTTTGTGTAATGGGCCACGCCGCTGGTGTCCGTCCAAGAATAAATCTCTTCTCCCGCCGGCCCGGCGGCGAGCAGCAAGAAGGCGGCGAATCCGGAAAGTAACGTCACGCTGGGGAGGAGTTTAGTCCGAGCAGCGAGTCAGCGCCGCTTCGTCGTCCTCGGGCGCGCCTGCGCTGTCACCGCAATGCGCACCGTCATCCAGGCCGCCACTCCGGCAACCGGGAGGGCAAGCCACCACTGCTGGACGGCACCGGCCAGCAGCGAGGCCATGGCGAGCGAGAGAGCAACCGCAATGCGTGCCGGTTGAGCGCTTTGGTTCTGCCAGAAACGCTTTGGCGGCGGCGGCCTCAACAACGGATGGTCCTTCGCCCGCTGCACGCTACCCGTCGCCTCGTCCACCACCTCGTCCTCGGGGTCCACGAGGCCTTGGTGAAAGGCGCGCTCGACGTCTAGCAGCGTCGGGTAGGAAAGCTCCCCATCCGGAGTGCGCACGCGGAAAGGCATCGCCCAGGCGCAGTGTCCCCCGCAGCGCACCTGGCCGTCGCGCCCAGGTTGCAGTGCGCAGCCGGCTACGCACCTAGAGCCGTGTGGGACGAAAGCCTCCTCTCGTCATCTCGGGGGGTTAACCGACACCCAGGGCTGGCACGCCCCATGAAGAACGTTCTGGCCGCCGGGCGAAATTCCGCCCAAGGAGAACCCCGTGAGCACGGACGCGAAGGCCAGCAAAATATTAGCCCGGACCTTCTTCAATCAGCTCCGCGCGAGCGGCTACACGCCGACGCAAGTCATTGGTATCGCGACGGAGCTCATCGACCTGGTCACCTCGGACCTCAAAGAGGAAAGTCGCCGTCCAAACGGTCCGGAACTTACAGCGGAAGAGGCCTTCCAGGCGTTGTGAAGTCCGGTTTGCTGTATTAGCTTTACGCTAGCCCTCGTCTCCCGCGACCGGACGCGTGCGTTCCGGACAGGTTCCGGTGCTCACGGCCGGGGGGGACGTACGGTGGAAGGCCCTGCGGCGTTGTCTGTGCCGCTGGGCCGTTTTTTTTGCCCGCGCCACGTCCGTTGACGGTTGAGCGCCGCGGCCCCCGCCAGCACCACCAGCCCGAAGGACATCGCGGTGAAGACGCTGCTTGTCGAGCGCAAGCTGAGGACGCCCAAGAGGACAACACTGGCCGCGAAGGCGAGGACGTCCTGAGTCAGCGGCCGCGGGTTGCTTCTCAGGAGCAGCCACACCAGCGCGACCAACGGCAAACCGAGGACCACCTGACGGCGGATGCGCGGTCCTTCGGCCAGGACGGTGTCCCAGTTGTGGACGAGGAGCGCCGCAAAGATGACCACCGAGCCGATGGACAGCACCAACACCGCGGCGGCTGCGGCGTCTTTGGTGAGCCGGGCCTTCTCGTCGAATTCCTGAGTGGCAAGGTCAACCAAGGATTCGAGGGCGCTGTTGAGAATCTCGGCAAAGAAGACGAGCAGGACACAAAAGATGAGCGTCACGCGCTCGGCCAGTCCCAAAGGAATGCCGCTGCCCACCAACCCCACCATCAGCGCCGCCAGCAGGTGCGTCCGCATGTTGGGCTGGTGCTCTACGGTGTGCACCAGCCCATTCCAGGCGTGTCGAGCCGAGAACCAAAAGCCCGGCCGGCGGGGCGGGTAGGGCGGAGGGCGGAGCGCTCGGGGGGCGGGAAGTGTCAAGGGGGGCTAACGCACGGCGGCAGCCGCAGGTCGATGAAGCAGCGTGCTCTCGAGCAGTACAGTGGTCAACCGCGACTCCAGGTCTCGTTGACCGCGGGCCGGGGACGACCTTATGGAAGCTTCTCTATGGCCTTGAAATTCGCAATCAACGGTTTCGGACGAATTGGCCGTTGCATCCTCCGCGCGGCGCTGACGCGAAAGGAGGCCTTGGACATTGTTGCCATCAACGACTTGGACGACCCGGCGACGATGGCCCACCTCTTCAAGTACGACTCCGTGCACCGCACCTGGCCCGGGGAGGTGACAGCAACGGCCAAGGGGATGACCGTGGGCGGAAAGACCTTCGCCTTCACCGCGGAAAAGGACCCCACCAAGCTGCCGTGGAAGAGCATGGGTGTGGACGTCGTCCTTGAGTGCACCGGTCATTTCACTGACCGCGAGGGCGCAAACAAGCATCTCACCGCTGGCGCAAAGCAGGTGCTCATCTCCGCCCCAGCCAAGGGGCAGGACATCACCATCGCTTACGGCATCAACCACCAGCTGTATGAGCCGTCCAAGCATCGGGTGGTGAGCGCGGCCTCCTGCACCACCAACTGTCTGGCGCCGGTGGCCAAGGTGCTGAGAGACGCATTCGGCATCGACAAAGGGTTGATGACCACCATCCACAGCTACACCAACGACCAGCGCATCCTCGACCTCACCCACAAAGACCTCCGCCGTGCCCGCGCGGCAGCGCTGTCGATGATTCCCACCAGCACCGGCGCGGCCAAGGCCATCGGTGAAGTGATTCCGGAGCTCAAGGGGAAAATGCACGGGGTGAGCGTCCGAGTGCCGACGCCAAACGTGAGCCTGGTGGACTTGACGGTCGTGACCTCTAAGCCGGTGACGGCCGAACAGGTCAATGAGGCGTTCCGTGCAGCGGCCGCGGGGCCCCTTCAAGGAGTGCTCGCCTACAGCGAAGCGCTTACCGTCTCGGTGGACTACAACGGTGACCCACATTCCGCCATTGTCGATGGAACCGGAACCTTCGTCGTGGACGGCAACCTGGTGAAGGTCATGGCCTGGTACGACAACGAGTGGGGCTTCTCCAACCGGATGGTCGACTTGGCGAAGATGGTTGCGCAGAAGAGCGCCTGACGAAGCGCTGTCCGGGGGAGGTTTGAGCGTGCTTCGGTCCATCGACGAGCTCCAGCTCACCGGCAAGCGCGTCTTTCTACGCGCGGATTTCAATGTCCCCTTAGACGCCGTTCGTCGCGTCACCGACGACACGCGGATTCGGGAGGTTCTCCCCACCCTGCGGCGGCTCCTGCAGCTCGGTGGGAGGGTGATGATTGCCTCGCACCTCGGACGCCCGAAAGGAAAACCAGACCCGGCGCTGTCGCTCGAGCCCGCGGCCAGCGCGCTCTCGGAGATGCTCGGGAAGTCCTACGAGGTGCTGCTCGCCGACGACTGCGTCGGCGACGGCGTGCGCAAACTGGTCAAGGAGCTGAAGGATGGCCAGGTGGTGATGCTCGAGAACCTGCGCTTCCACCGCGAGGAGGAGACCAACGACGTCGGCTTTGCTCGAGAGCTGGCGGAGAATGCCGACGTCTACGTCAACGACGCCTTCGGCGCCGCGCACCGCGCCCACGCTTCAACGGTTGGGATGGTGCCCTTCGTCAAAGAGTGTGCCGGTGGGTACCTCCTCAAACGAGAGATGGACTTTCTCGGGCGGCTCCTCCGCTCGCCGGAGCTCCCTTACGTCGCCGTCCTTGGAGGGGCGAAAGTTTCGGACAAGATTAGATTCATCGAGAGTCTGCTCCCGCGGGTCAACTCGCTGCTCATCGGTGGAGCGATGGCCTACACCTTCCTTTCGGTCGACGGTGTGCCCGTCGGAAAGAGCCGGGTGGAGGCGGACAAGCTGGACATTGCTCGGCGCGCGCTGGACGCCGCTCGTCGACTGGGGAAGGACGTGCTGCTTCCCATCGACCACGTGGTGTCCACCGAGGCCACCGCCGCGGCGGTGGCACGCGAGGTCGCGGAGCGCGCCATACCGGCGGGGATGATGGGCTTGGACATCGGCCCCAGGACGCGGGCCCTGTACGCCGAGCACCTGCGCGCCGCGAAAACCATCCTCTGGAATGGCCCGATGGGTCTGTTCGAGATTCCGGCGTTCGCCGCCGGCACCCGAAGCATCGCAGAAACCATGGCCAAGTGCCGTGACGCCACCACCGTCGTAGGTGGGGGAGACAGCGCAGCTGCGGTGCACGCCTTCGGACTAGCCGAGAAGATGTCTCACGTGTCCACCGGAGGTGGCGCCACGCTCGAGTTCCTCGAGGGGCGAGAGTTGCCAGGCATCAAAGCGCTTGAGGAGTAACCATGGCTGCCCGGCGCCCCCTCATCGCTGGCAACTGGAAAATGCACCGTACAGAGGCCGAAGCCGTCACGCTGGTGGCGGCGCTCTCCGAGAGAATCGCCCCCCGTCCGACGGCCGAGGTGGTGTTGCTTCCGCCCTTCACCGCGCTGGCCGCAGTCCGCGGGGCCTTGCCAGCGGACGGGCGTTTCAGCCTGGGGGCCCAGAATTGCCATTGGGAAAAGGAGGGTGCCTTCACCGGGGAAGTGTCGGCCTGGATGCTGGTTGCTGCCGGCTGCAGTTATGTGCTGGCCGGGCACTCCGAGCGCCGTCAACTCTTCGGCGAAACTGATGCCCTGGTGAACAAGCGGGCTCGAGGCGCGCTCGCCGCCGGCCTTCGGCCCATTGTCTGCGTTGGTGAAACCCTCGAGCAGCGCGACTCCGGCCAGACGTTGCCAGTCTGCGCGACGCAGTTGGCAGGGAGCCTCGCCGACGTCTCTCCGGAGGAGATGGCCCGCGTGACGGTCGCCTACGAGCCGGTGTGGGCCATCGGGACAGGGCGCACTGCCACGCCCGCGCAGGCGCAGGAAGTCCACGCCCACGTCCGGCAGGCGCTGGTGAGGCTGTTTGGAGAAGCGGTCGCTCGGGCCACCCGCATCCAATACGGAGGCAGCGTCAAGCCGAGCAACGCAGCCGAGCTGCTCGGCCAGCCGGACGTGGACGGCGCTCTGGTGGGTGGGGCCAGCCTGGACGCGGCGAGCTTCGCTGCCATCTGTCTGGCGGCCTGAGCGCAGCCGTTTGGCACCCCGAAGTGGGGGAGGGGGTGTCCGTGACACTTATACAAGTCCGCTTCATAAGCACTTACAGATGTCCGCTTCTGGTTAAGCTGCAGCTACGGTGGGACTGCGCAGTGGGAGCAGGTCTCCGGCTCGGTTGAAGCGAGCAATTAGACGCCCCTGGTAGCTCACGCCGAGGGTGTCGCTGAGGAATTCGTGGACGAGTACCGGGCAGCGGACGAAGCGCTGTCGGTGCGTGCTGGGCGGCAGCTGCAGCAGCAACTTCTCGAAGACGACGATGCTGTCCGGACGGACGACACGTTCGTGGTGGACAGACAGGAGTAGCTCGAGGTCCGAGCGGGCGACCTTGACGAAGGCGCTCCCCCGTTCGGCCGGCACGACAGTGAAGCGCCGATTGAAGTCGGGGATGAAAGCTATCGTCAGGTACTGGTTCGCGGCCGCGTAGCTGGCAATGCCATGAAGACGGAGCTCCTGGGGTAGTCGGCCCTGTAGAGTGCCAAAGGCGCGCTCGCTTCGGCCGCGGGCCTCCGGTGAGCGGGCCAAAATGTGGCGGATGCCCACCGCACGCAGGACGCGCTGCACCTGACCCTCTGGACGGAGCTGTCCGGCGCTGGATTTGGTCGTGGGAGCGAAGTGGCTCCCACGG
Source organism: uncultured delta proteobacterium (assembly GCA_963745475.1). Taxonomy (GTDB): domain Bacteria; phylum Myxococcota; class Myxococcia; order Myxococcales; family Myxococcaceae; genus JADGRA01. The sequence continues at coordinate 300,899 of CAVUXN010000006.1, read as the reverse complement.
TCCGTATAGAGCTCGGAGAAGCGCCCATAGCGCTCCAGCACCTCTGAGAGGGCAGCCAGGGTGGACAGGGTGTCCTCCTGCTCGACGAAGCGGGCGTGAAGGATGCGACCGTCGGCGTCGTCGAGCATCACCATCAAGTCCTGCATGGGGAGCTCGGGGAGCCAGGCGTGGGTGGAGGCGTCGAGGTGGAGGAGCATCCCCACCAAGGGCCGTCGCTCGCGCCGCCGCCGGTACTTGCCCCGGCCCGGAGCCCTCTCTGCCAGCCCAGCGTCCTGGAGCACCCGTTTGCAAAACGTGTAGGAGAGCTTCAGCCCGTGCCGCTCGGTGACGTGCTCGTGAAAGTGCGTCACCGAGAAGTCCGGGTACTTGTCGCGCCTCAACCGGAAGAGCTCCTGGAGCACCTCAAACGACACGCGGCGCCGTCGTTGTTTGCCGCCTCGGTTATCCAGGATGGCCTTTACCCCCTCGGTCCGGTACTTGAGGTGAAGCCGTCGCACCTGCCGCGGCGTGATGCCCAGGATGTCGGCGGCCTGGAGCCAGCTGAGCCTTCCCGCCACAGCTTTCATCACCACTTCTTGTCGTGTCATCGCCCTGGACTCCCGGGCTACCCGCCGCTCCCATGGGCTCATAGCCGGGGAGATTGGGCGCCCTGTTGGGCGGACATCTGTAAGTGCTTATGGGGCGGACATTCCCAGTGCTAGCTACAGAAGTGGGGGAGGGGGTTGTCAGCCGCCGCGGGCTTTCTGTAGGGTGCGCGGCCCGATGCTGGCCTTCCTAACTGCCGTCCACGTCCTTCTGTGTGTCTTCATGATTTTCGTCATCCTTCTCCAGCCGGGGAAGGATGCGGGCATGGGGGCAGCCCTGGGGGGAGGCGCGGCGACGAGTGCCTTCGGTGGCCGCGGAGCAGTCACCTTCCTCAGCCGCGTTACCGCCGTCTGCGCCGGCCTCTTCTTCCTCACTTCGCTCACCCTGTCCTTCCAAGGAATGAGGACGTCCGTGGCGGCTCGCGCTGCTGCGAAGGCGGTCACTCCTGCGACGCAGGCTGCACCAAGCGGGCCTGCTTCGGCGACGCCCACTCCGGCCGCGCCCGCCGCGCCGGCGGCCACTCCCAAGTAGACTGGCCCCAACGCTTGCTGCCACGGCGTCCGCTGCGCTAACACGCCACGGCACCCCGGCGCCGCTGGAGCGGATGGGGTGACGCACAACCGAATATTCGCCCAGGTGGTGGAATTGGTAGACACACCATCTTGAGGGGGTGGCGCCGAAAGGCATGCGGGTTCGATTCCCGCCCTGGGCACTTGTAAAGGCAGCTGCTTGTTGGGTGCTGTTGCAGGGCGTCGGGCGCTGGGCGGGTACCAATCCGTCCCCTCTCACAACATCAAATCCGACTGCTACTTCGTCGAGCTTGTGCTGCGGCGAAGTCCGGCGGATGTCAGTCCATCAGCCCGGGCATTTCCGTCGCCTTCGGACTTGGCATCCAAAGCTGTCAGCTTTACGTCACCGGGAAGGTCCTCGGGCAGGCCTCCCCGATGTCTCAGCGGTATTCGGCCGCTCACTCGAGTGCCTTGAAGCACGCGCTCCGTCGGAGTTACTGATTTCAAGCGTTAAGACATTTGCCTCGCGCGCCCACGGCTACTCGAGCCCGCAGTCGAAAGGGAGCAAGCCAATGATTGGAGCCACCCTCGGCGGCCAATTCCCCTTCCCGAGAACCCCCTTGAAGGTCCAACGAATAGGCTATGGCGCAATGCAGCTGGCCGGCCCCGGCGTATGGGGGCGGCCGAAGGACCCGGGCGGTGCCATAGCCGTTCTCCGTGAGGCCGTCGCGGCCGGCGTGAACCACATCGACACGGCCGACTACTACGGCCCGCACGTTACCAACCAGATCATCCATCGGGCCCTGCACCCGTACCCGACTGGGCTCGTGATCGTCACCAAGCTCGGAGGAAGTGGAAGGTAGACGCGCTGGTTACGTTTGCGCCCTCTCGAATCAATGCGGGTGCGATTCGCCAGAACGTGAACCCGATGGAATGGACGGGACCGGCCGGGCGCCGGCTCCTCCCCTGTCGTCATGCTGAACCGGGGGGGCACCGCCATGGTCTGAACGGTGATCATCACGGTCTGGATGATGGTCCTCCTCACGAACCGGCGCGACAACGTAGTTCGGTCCCCAGCCTCCGTAGTCGTACCCAGCGGCTTGGTAGTAACCCACACCATCTGCATAGGCGTATCCGCCACTTGCGACGCAGCCGGACAGCGCGAGCGTGAACAGAGCAACCGCGGCGTAAGCTGACCAAAGTAACCCTTTCACTTGGGCACCTCCTTGGTCTGCGTGTCCCGCCATTCAAGCAGTCCGAAAGGTGCGCCCTGGGGGTCGGCAACGACTGCAATCATTCCCCCATGGCGATCAGCCCTCGGCTCCACCAGTACTCGGCCACCGAGCGTCACGACTTTTGCGGCAATCTGGACGGCGTCTTGAACGCGAATGTAATTGAGCCAGTAAGGATGAAAATCCGGCCCATTGCCTGGCAGGGTATTCACGCTCGCGCGGGCATAGTTGTCCGACGCGAGCATCAGGTGCTGAGCACCGGGGCTGGCCGGCAAATCGAAGACTGCATAGTCAAACAGCGCCTGGTAGAAAGCGGCATCCGTTTTGGGGTCGCTCGTAATTAAGGAGCTCCAAATCCAATCTCCCGGTGCGGCCAATACGTCAGGTGGATCGCCACTGCTGGAGTTGAGGGCGGCAAAAACGGCTCCCTGCGGATCGGCGAAGACAGCCTCCCGACCGCGGTCCGGTATGGTGCGAGGTTCGAACAAGACTTTGGCGCCTCGCTCCACAGCGATTTTGGTTGCCGCGTCGACATCGCGCACCGAGAGATAGGTCAGCCACGCAGGCTGTCGATGCTGCCCTTCCGGCAAATCCTTGTGAAACAATCCTGCGACCGGGTGCCCGCCAAGTGATGCCTCAGCGTACTTTCTTGAGCCAGCTTCAATGTCACGAAACGTCCAGCCGAACAGGCCACCGTAGAAGCGCTCGGAGGCGGCAAGGTCCGGCGTCACCAGTTCGGCAAAAATAACCTTGCCACTGTGATGCTCTTGCCGAGGCGGATCTACAATTGCTGGGAACTGGAGCGGTGGTGCTTCGGTGGTCGCGCATCCCGTACCCACAACGAGCGCGACTGCCATGAGGGTGCGCTTCGTCATTGAATCTCCCTGACCCGCGGGCTGATTGTCCGCAAAGTAGTGCTCGGCTGCGTCCTAGGCACCCCTCACCTTCTTCTCGGTTGGCCTTTCGAGCCGGCCGCCCCATGGGAACTGTGGGAGTGCGTAAGCGCGGCTGACTACTTGTTCCCGGGCGACTTCGCGAGGACCTCGAATTGCTTGCTGCCGGCCGAGGTGTCATTGACGAAGACCTCGACCGAGTATTTGCCGACGGCCAAGCCGGACCGGTTGTCGAGGTGGAACGCGGTCGCGTTGGGCCCGGCGGAAGAAACAGTCTGTGAGCCCTCCTGCACGGCGATGCCCTTCGGGCCATACCACCTCGCGCGAAGTCTCACGGCCGGGTCGACGCCGTCCGAGACCACAGAAAGGAAGACGGTGTCCATCCGGCCAAAGCTGCTCGCGGGAGCGGCGATGGTGTTGTCCGTGTACACCGCCTTTCCCAGGTTCATCGTCGTCACCGTGAAGGGTGGCGAGAGGAGAGGCGGAGGCGCCGGCTCCACGGGCCGAGGCAGCGGTGGGGGAGGCGGAGGAGGTTTGTTGCAGCCCTGAAGGGCAGGGGTTGCGGCGAGGAGGCCGATGGCCAGAACTCCACGAAGGTGTGACAAGAGGGACCTCTTCTTTTCGGGAATGCGAGGTGCTGACCGCGTCAGTCTAGCGAGTGCATCGAACCCTGCGGAACTGGTAGAGGCTGTGACGTGGATCTGAAGGTGCCTATTTTTGTCGGGCCTTCTCGAACAGAGGAAATTAGCAACGCTCTAATCGCACAACGGCGGGTGCTTGGCAGCTCGCGTCCTCAAAAGGACGCTTTTGTCGATCACTCATGAGTTCTTGAGCGCAACAAGACCCTTGCCCCCAGCAATCGAGGCCCTACCTTACAGGCTGCCGTTGTGGGGAGAAGGATGCAGAGAAGACTCTCGTGAGCACCGATTATCGCTGTGCTGGTCGTGGCTTCAGCGTGTGCGGCGCCCGAGCACCAGGCGACCCGTCCCGCCTCACCGTGACACGGGGGAATTTCTGACGAGGGCCACTACGGCCAAACTGGGCGCACGCATCCCCGCGCGCTGGGTATGCCCAGGGGCGGGGAAAAGGTTGAACTTATTATCGAATAGCCAAGGCCGGGCAGCAGCCGGCACGACCCCGGAAAAGCTTGATTTCGTTTAAGGCAAGGGAGTAGCCCGATGCGCCATTTACTGCTGTCAATCTGTTTTGATGGTTCCTCTGTTCCCGGCCGCGGCCCAGGCCCAAGTAAGCTTTTCCATCAATGTCGAGACCTATCCAACACTGGTCCAGGTACCCGGCTATCCCGTCTATTATGACCCACAGCTGAACTCGAACTACTTCTTCTACGACGGTCTCTACTGGGTTTACGCTGGCGACAACTGGTACGCGAGCAGCTGGTACAACGGTCCCTGGCAGGTAGTCGGCCCCGAATCGGTGCCGCTGTTCGTGCTGCGTGTTCCAGTTCGTTACTACCGTCAGCCCCCAGTGTACTTCCGCGGCTGGCAGGATAACGCGCCGCCGCGCTGGGGCGAGCACTGGGGTCACGGCTGGGAAGCACAGCGCGCAGGATGGGACCGGTGGGACCGGCAGGCCGTCCCGCCCCCTGCGCCGCTACCCGTCTACCAACGCCAGTACTCGGGCGCCAGCTATCCGCGCGCTCCGGAGCAGCAGCAAGCCATCCGAGCGGAAAGCTACCACTACCAACCGCGCGAGGCGGTCACGCAGCAACACTACCAGCAGGCGCCCAAGCCCGCAGCTTCGGAAGCTGCAGCTCGACCGCAGCCTTCGGCTCAGCAGACACAAACGCCTCCTCCGCAGCGTGCCGAGGTTCATCCGCCCGCGACCGCGTCTCAGCATCCGCAGGCATCTCCTCCGCCGCACCGCGCGGAGGTTCGCCCTACTGTGCCAGCGCCGCAGCACGCGGCTCCCCCTCCACACGAGCAAGCTCCTCAGGCTCCGGCCCACCCGTCAACCACGGCGACGGCGCCGCAGCAGCACGCGGCTCCCCCTTCGCACGAGCAAGCTCCTCAGGCTCCGGCCCACCCGTCACCCACGGTGGCGGCGGCGCCGCAGCAGCACGCGGGCAAGGCTCCGCCCCCTCCCCAGAAGCCCGAAGAGAAGAAGAGTGAGCAGCACGGGCAGGAGTCGAAGTAGTTCCTGGCGCGGAGACGCGACCGATCAGCTCTGCCGTCACGCCAACTAGCAGCGACACCCTTCGCCGCTGCGCGGCAGACCACTTGACGCTGTAGGCCGGGATTGCTCGAGGTGTTGGAAACCTACGTAACCGCAGTGCCGCCCTAGGCGCGTCGTGCTGTCCCCAACGCTCGAGACGCAACCATCAATCGCTCACACGCGGGGGCCTTGGCGCTGCCTTGGCAGTTCAACCGTAAACACACAGCCAAGGCCACTGTGGTTGACGACGTGAATTGTTCCATCGTTGACCCGTACACCGCGTTCACAAATGGCAAGCCCGAGACCCAATCCGGTGCGATCGGTGCTCATTTGCTCGAACGGGTAAAAAAGGTCGGAAATTTTGGCGCTTGGGAGTCCCCCGCACTGGTCTTCAACATTAAGACGCACCCGGTCGTCGGTTGCCTGCGCGCGCAGCGAAACACTTCCGCCCGGCCGCGTGAACTTGAAGGCGTTCTGCAAGAGGTTCGACATGACAGACGTCAAGATCTGTCGGTCAGCATAAACCGTCACTTCTTTAGGGAGCGACGTAACCGCGAACTGAATATCTCGCGCGTTGGCATCCATCGCCGCAGCAACCTCAACATCTTCGATGAAATCGCGAACTACGACACTCTCTCGGTAGAGAATTCCTGCTCCCAGCCGCACCTCAGCGAGCTCTCGATCGAGCAGATTGCGAAGACCGCCGAGGCTCCTCGCAAGAATCGATCCCGTACTGCCCCCAACGCCAACGCGGCCGGTCTTTAGAACATCAAAAGCCAGCAGCGAAGTATTCAGCAGGTTGCGCAGCTCGTGGGAGAGGCGGCCGAGGCGCTCTGTCCCTTCGTGTTCCCGCAATCTGCCATATTCAGTCACTGCACCCGCAATAGCCTCGTCCAAGCAGAGGTTAAGAGTTTGAAACTCTTGCGCTGTAATTGGCGCAGACGCTTCGACCGCGAGTTCCGTGATGGTCTGACAGATGCCGCTATAGTCACCAACAACTTGAGCTATCGTGAACCCTCGCTCAAGCAGCTCGAATCCATGTTTAGCGCCGCTGTCCGCGATCTCTGGATTGGAAGTCAGCGCTCTGCGCAGTGTGTCGGCCAGTTGATCAAGGAAGAGTGGGACGCCGTGTTCAAGTTCTAGATCCGTCGGCCGCGGGACCGGGCGGTTCGCAATGAGCGCCCTGCACCGGGAGATGATCTCCGAACGGTTAGCCGTAATGAACTCGTGCAACATGGGGCTCCCCTCTACCACAGCTCACCTCACGCGCGTCGAACCCGACGTCCGCCTTGACGTCGGCGAGCCGTGTCGAGGCCTTGCCAATGCGACCCACTCCGATTTGCGCTCTCTTTGGGCTGGTGTCCTGCCTCGCTGATGTCTAGGTTGTGGTGAGTACTCGGAGAAAACTTCCAGGCGTGACGTGATACTGCCAATTCTCACCCGGACTGATGGTTGGAGTCCTCTGGCGAGATCCGATCGGCGTTGGTGCGGGTTCCGCGAAGTCGGTCTCGTTTTCTCCACGGGCGGTCGAGACCCCGCGCTTCCCGCTCGTGGCGGCCGCGGAGGTTCAGCTGGTCTGGAGCCCTGGCCGCTCGCACCAGAGTACAGGCCGTCATCGGGCACTGAGGACTCCTGGGTGCACACCACTGCGCGAATGCAAGCCATCGAGCAGCCGGGGTTCCGAAAGGCGGGTTTGGAGGACAGGAGAGCCCAGCCTGTTAGTTCCGAAATGCGCGACGCGGGGGAGACTCACGATGCTCGACGGATCCGTGAGGCACTGGCATCGATCCCCAGGGAGCAGCGTACCGCCTTGGAGTTAGCATACTGGGACGGTCTCTCGTCGACCGAGATTGGTATGCGAACCGGTGCGCCACTGGAGAGTGTGAAGAATAGCTTGGAGCTAGCACTGCTCAAGCTCGGAGACCTTCTCGCCAAGGAATAGCCCATTCATCCCGTCGCAACTTCTAACGCGGCAAACTCTGTCGGTACATTCATGGACTGAGTGGATGTAACGGGGACTCCCTCGGGAGTTGTGAGTCGCATGCGGTCGCGATGGTTAGTGCTCGAGGCACTCTCTGAGCAGCCCATGGAGGTGTCTGCTGGGGACGTGTGCCGCTGTGTCCAAGAAGCTTCGTCGCGGAAGGGCTTTTTTCGTTGGACGCCGCGCGCCGGCGCTCCCTGGCGGCCAGCTCTCAGAGGGAAGTAAACCACTTTCGATGGACGTCCCTGCCGAAACGCCGTTCGTGGAGCTTGCGAAGCTTGTCTCGGGGCTCGCGCGAACCTCCAAGCGCCTCGAGAAACGACACCTCGTTTCGAGTCTGCTTCGGAAGCTTCGGCGAGACGAGGTGGCACCGGCAGTGCTGCTGTTGACGGGGAGCGTCTTCGCCGAGTCAGACCGTCGAGTCCTCAGCGTTGGGTATTCCGCTGTGCAGCATGTACTGGAACTGGCCGAGGAGAATCCCACTCCAGCGAAGCCCCTCAGCATCCTGGAGGTGCAAAGGCGGCTTCACGCAATTGCAGAAGTCCACGGCGAGGATGCCACGAGCAAGCGACAGGCGCTGCTACGCAAGCTCGTTGCTGAATGCACACTTGAGGAGCGTGACGTTCTCGTGCGGGGCCTCTTCGGCGAGATGCGCATCGGTCTGAATGAGGGCGGAATGCTGGAGGCCATCGCCGAGGCCTCGGGAATTCCATCTCGGGATGTGCGGACAGCTCAAATGCTCCTCGGCGACCTTGGCCGCGTTGCGGAAACTGCACTCTTTGAAGGCGTAGACGCGATTCGAGGGGTGCACCTGCGACTTCTCTTTCCCATCAAGCCGATGCTTGCGGACCTTGCGGACGGCGCTCAGGATGCACTCGCCGAACACGGAGGTAGGACGGCCGTCGAGTACAAGATGGATGGGGCACGGGTGCAGATTCACCGCCTCGAAGAAGAGGTGCGCATCTTCAGTCGCCGGTTGAGCGATGTGACGGGGAGCCTTCCGGAGATTGTCGAGCTCATTCGGACGGTTCCTTCACGCGCGTTCGTCGTGGAGGGCGAAGTTCTCGCAATTGACGACACCGGCAGACCTCTTCCGTTTCAAGAGCTGATGCGCCGCTTTCGACGCGTCCACGACATTGAAACGCATCGAGAAAGCGTCCCTCTGGAACTCCGCCTGTTCGACGTGCTCCATTTGGACGGAACGGGACTCATGGAGTCGCCCTACGCGGAACGCGTCGCCGCGCTTGAGACGCTGGTACCACCGACGCTGCGCGTCGAGCGCCGTGTGGTGACGTCCAGCGGCGAGATCGATTCCTTCCTAGCGCAGTCCGTGGAGGCGGGCCACGAAGGACTGATGGCCAAGCGACTGGACTCTCCCTATACGGCCGGAAAGCGGGGCAAGAACTGGCTGAAGATTAAACCCGCGGACACACTCGACGTTGTTCTCCTCGCCGCGGAGTGGGGCCACGGTCGGCGCCGAGGCTTTCTGAGCAACTACTGGATGGGCGTCCGGGACGGCGACGGATGGCAGATGATTGGGAAGACCTTTAAGGGATTGACGGACGCCGAGCGAGCTCAGCTGATGAAGCAGCTGCTCAGCGTCAAGGTGTCAGAAGAACCCGGGGTGGTCCACGTGCGGCCAGAGCTCGTCGTCGAGGTGGCTTACAACGATGTGCAAAAGAGCCCCACGTACAGCTCTGGCTTCGCGCTCCGTTTCGCCCGTGTGACTCGGATACGCAGCGACAAGGGACCCCAGGATGCCGACACCTACGAACGACTTAAGGCGCTTTACGAGAAGCAATTCGAGCGCAAGGGGCGCGCCAGCCTCCCGCTTTGATGCTCCGAGCCACGCTGTGGCTGACGTGCGGACATCTTCTGTCCAACGTTTGGCTACGAACGCTTCGTCCTGAATAAAAGCAGCTGGTTGCGACGCTCTGGCGGCCTACAAGACCGGGCGTCTAGCGACGATGTCCCGAGAAACCCATGACTTCGACTTGTCTTGTCGCAAATAGGTGTATATGCACCGTCTATGGCTTCCTCGACTCGTTCGCTCAGAGCCCAGTGCCTGCGAGTTTCCACCGAGTGCACCGCCTCGCAGCTTCGTAGAGCGGCTCGGGCGATCAGCCGCATCCACGACCAGACCATTTCTTCTTGTGGGCTTCGCGGGACTCAGTTCAACGTGCTGGTGGCGCTTTCTCTCTTCGGCGAGGTGCCTCTCTTGCGGCTCGCCAGATAGGCTAGGACTGGAGCGAACGACACTCACCCGTAACCTTCGGCCACTCGAGCGGGACGGCCTAGTCAGAAGCAGTCCGGGGGCGGACCAACGCGTGCGCCTTCTCAGCCTGACCGTCGAAGGAAGGCGCGCTCTGGAACAAGCCATGCCGCTCTGGGAGAAGGCCCAGAGACGCGTCGTCGGCAGGTTAGGGACAAAACGTTGGCACGAGCTTCTCGACGGCCTCAACGCCGCCAGCGCCTTGAAAGTGGAAGGGTAGGGCGCCTTTTTTTTAACACAACAGGTGTACCTACACCTGTTCCTTGCGAGGCGGAGTATGGAAACGAACAGCAGCAGAGGCGTGTTGTCCGGCGTGGTGGCCCTTCTCTTGGTAGCGGCGGGCTGTGGACGTCCAGCGCTCCCAAGTCTCACCCGAAACCTCGACCTCGAGGGCTTCGAGCAAGCTGTGCGGTTCAAGAATCCCGCAACGGCCACCGTCGCTGCCCTCGCAAACCAGTACCTGGCCACCGGGCGCGACGGCGACGGGTACGTCTACTTTTGCGAACGTGCCACGGAAGTCCCCGACCGGCCGGTCTTCTTGGCGCTGTGCGGCTTGTTTCAAGCGCGGATGGCGCCGACGGTTTCGCTCTTTCGGCGCAGCGCCTGGGTGCGTGAGGCGATGTCCAGGATGGACCGTGCCGCTGCCGCCGACGGCCTCTCGCGATACTTCCGTGGAATCGTCTCGGCTCAGCTCCCTGGCCGCTTCGGCCGCGCCCAACAGGCCACCGAGGACCTCGAATGGGTACTTTCCCATGAGAACGAGTTTCCGCCCGGTCTCCGCCGCGGCGCTTATGCAGGCCTCGCGAGTGCCTATGGGAAACTCGGAAAGACGGACGCGGCTCGCCAAGCACAGGAGCGGTTGGGGGGAAGGCAGGACCAAACGCCCCGCTGCTCCTAACGGCCTTCGCGGTCAACGCTCGAGACGGATTCCGGTTCGCTGCGCCTGCGTTGGTGAAGATGGCGCCTGGCGTGTACGTCGCCCAGGGCTATGACTTTGCGGACATTGGATTTGTCGTCACTGACGACCAGGTGGTGGCCATCGATGCCGGGACAAGCGAGGCCAACGCTCGTGACGCCCTCGTCGCGCTGCGCAAAATCACCGACAAGCCGATTCGGACCGTCATCCTGACTCACGGCCATTGGGACCACGTGGGCGGGTTGCGAGCGCTGGCTGGACCAGACACACAGGTCATCGCCCAGGCCCGTTTCCCCGAAGAATTGGAGCGTGCGAATGCCACGCCATTCACGTTCAGAGATTTTTTCGGCAACGCGACACCTGGCTTGCTGGAGGTCCAGCCGACCCACCTCGTTGGCCAAGTCGAAAACCTCCTGATTGGAGGAACGCGCTTGACGCTCTATCCAGTCCATGGCGGGGAAACGGACGACGCGCTCCTCATCCAATTGCCGGACAACGGGACCGTCTTCGTCGGTGACGCGTTCATGCCCTACTTTGGCGCGCCGTTCGTCGCCGAGGGCTCGGTGGATGGGCTCCTAGACACCATCGCGCTGCTCCGTTCGCTCAACCCCAGGCTTCTCATTCATGGCCATCCTCCGCTCACCGAGAATTTTCCAGTCTCCATCCTGGAGCCGCTGGAGACGAGCCTGCACGTACTCGAGCGCGACGTCCGCCGGGCGATGAAAGAAGGCATCCCGCTCACTGACGCACTGGCGCGAAATCTCGTTCCGGCGGAGCTCGAGGCATCCCCAGATGCCGTGACGCCGTTTCTTCTGATGCGGGAGAATGCAATCAAGCGTCTGTACGCTCAGGGCACTGGGTACTGGAAGCCGGACCGCGAGGGCATTGAGGTATTTTCGCGCCGCGAGGAAGCCGCAGTGTTCGACCTCATCACCAACGGCGATGCGCAGGCGCTAGTGCGCGCGGCGACAAGCCTTGCTGACCGAGGAGACCTCGCCATGTCCCTCAAGGTGACGGACCTCGCTTTGGTCACTCATCCCACGGACACGGCTCTCCTCGGTCTGCGCACGCGAGCTCTCGAGGGCCTCCGTGCGAAGTACCAGTTCAGCCCTTTCAAGTTCATCGTTTATTCCGAGCTCGCCGGCGAAGAGACGCCGCTCCCACCACATTGAGGAAATGCATCCGCTCGCGGTGCAACGGACTCTCGAGCTCGCCCAAGTGTTCCTCCCGCGACGGAGACGTTGGCAGAGCTTGAAGCCTCTTTTTGACGCTCGTAGGATTCATTGTCGAAGTCTGGCGAATGCCCACGGTTGAACGTTTCCTTTCGCGCGCCGTGGACGAGGAGGCAGGGAGCATGGCTCAGCACTACCGGAAGGGGCTGGACGGCCGCCAACGCGACAAGAGCGGCTCGAAGGCTGGCAAGATTCGCGAGAAACGCGGCGACACCCTCGTGGCAACCCTGCGCAAAGAATACGGACCCGGGTTTGCACCGGGCGTGCGCGGCAGCACCAAGTTGAGCGCGCTGCGAAAGCGCACTGGGAAGAGCCTTCATCAGCTCGTCAAGAAGAGGTAGGCAGCACTGGCATCCCCGCCACACTCAACGGGTCGACTTTGGGTGTTGGGATGAATTGAAGCACGGCCGGCCGTGACCCGAGGACAAATGTGTCCGAAGCTGGCGATCGCGAGCGGAATTGCGAACACGCCGAGCAGTGACATCAACTCAGTTGTCGAGAGACCTCTTCGTTGAACTCCAACCCTTAAGAGCGGGGAGCTGAGCCATGCCGACCTCAAGCGGGCAGTTCATTTGGTACGAGTTGATGACCACCGATGTGAAGGCGGCGCTTGCCTTCTACGAGAGGGTGGTGGGCTGGACGGCGCAGGCCATGCCCATGGCTAACGGAGAGACGTACTACGTGTTGGAGGCCGGCGGCCGGGGAATGGGCGGAATGCTTGAGATCTCCACGGCGCAGCGGGAAGCCGGCATGAGGTCGGGTTGGATTGGCTACATCACTTCGCCTGACGTCGACCTGGACGTGAAGCGTGTCCAGAAGGCGGGTGCCACGGTGCACCGACCCGCTGAAGACATCCCCAACGTGGGGCGCTTCGCACCGGTTTCGGACCCGCAGGGGGCGGCCTTTATTCTGTTCAAGCCCAATCCGCCGCCCGGCGGGGCTCCGCCTCAGGCAACCGGAGTGGGTTCCGCAGGCTGGGCCGAGCTCTACACAACAGACTGGAAAGCTGCGTTCGCCTTTTATTCGGAAATCTTCGGTTGGAAAAAGGCGGAAGCGATGGAGATGGGCACCCTCGGGACGTACCAAGTCTTCACGACTGGAGCGGACCCTGTTGGTGGAATGATGAATCGGACCGACCTGAAGCTCCCGCCCCATTGGCTGTACTACTTCAGAGTTGACGGCGTTGATTCGGCACTCAAGCGCGCGAAGGAGAACGGCGGCGAGGTTCTTCATGGGCCGAGCGACGTTCCGGGTGGGAGCTGGATTCTCCAGTGTCGCGATCCGCAGGGAGCAATCTTCGCTCTGGTCGCGCCCAAGCGCTGACTCGCCGTCTGCAGCCAACGAGTGGCATCGAAACCCTCGCCGGTGCCAGCGGAAGCTCACGCTCGTCCGGCCGAGCTCACCTCCGCCAGGGCGTCAGCACGGCGTACTCGGGGACTGCGGTCGGCGAGCCCTTTCGGACCCGCACCAACTCCCGACGCTCCAGCCAGGCCACGGCACGTTGGACTGCGCTCTTGGACAATCCCGTCCCGTCCGTCATGACCTGGTAGCTGAAGAAGGCCGTTTCACGTCCACGGGCGCGCGTCCTTGCCCACAGCCAGAGATACAAGACGAAGCTGGCGGGGCGCCGGTCGTGGCCAACCAAGTCGGGGAGCACCACGTCGACGAGGTAGGCGTCCAAGGCGATGGTTTTGGACATTCCACTATAGTACTCAGGAATAGAGTGACGGTGAGGTGGAGAATCGCGTGGGAGGGCTGCAAACCGTCCCAATCCGGTCGAGAGTCTCGCTTTGACGACCGCCACCACGGAGGACGCATGAGGAGAATTAAGTTTGTGAGCATCCCCGTTCGAGACCAGGACCGGGCGCTTGCCTTCTGGACCGAAAAGATGGGTCTGCAAGTCGTGACTGACCAGCCGATGGGCCCTGGCCAGCGATGGATTGAGCTCAAAGTACCTGGGGCGCAAACCGGAGTCGCGCTCTTCACCCCCGATGGGCATGAATCCCGCATTGGGAGCTTCTCGGGTCTGTCGTTCGAGAGCGACGATGTTGAAAAGGAGCACCGCGAGCTCTCGGCCCGCGGCGTCGAGTTCTCGCAAGCGCCGAAGAAGGAATCGTGGGGGACGTCGGCGGTCTTCAAGGATGTCGACGGGAACTCATACGTCCTGAGCTCTCGCTAACAGCGACCGCGGCCGATGCGAGGGGCTCCTTGGCCGCGCTCTCTTCCGATGCCTGACCGACCGGCTTTCTCAATTGCAGGTGGTGCCAGTCGTCTCGGTGCAGGTGTTGTTTGGAGTCACGTTGGTGCCGCAGTTGGATGGGTCTTGACCGTTGCAGCACTGTGAAAACGAGGCCTGGTCCGGGCACGTCCAGAACGTCGTGTTGCCGTTGATGTCGAAGCAGCAGGTGAAGTTGTTCGAACTGCTGCTGCACCCAACAGCGAGAAGGGCGAGAACCATTGCCACGCGACCCATTGTTAGCCTCCCACATGTCGCCACGACGCGAACACGTCCCGGCCGAGACCCTACGGAAACCAATGCCTCAGTCAATTGGCATTGCCACTCCAACGGGGAAACGTTGGGGATTCATCCATAGACGTCGAGCGCCGAATCGGGGACCGCCTCTTGGGGGAGACATCGTTCGCTTGGAGGCCTTCGCCCGCTCGCCTCTTTGTCCACCGACCAGGAAGCCCTGGGGGGCGAAAGGCACCGTCAGCCACTGACGGCACTGCCCGGCGCGGGCCGCCATGGACCCGTCTCACGTCTCGACGTAGTCCAAGTCCTTGCCAAAAGTCTCGGCGCTTGTGAGCACAGAGGCGACGGCAATGGCCACGCACAGAGTGCCGAGCAGAGCGGCGCTCCCGATGACGCCCAGAGGGTCCTTCAGGTAGACGAAGAGCAGCGAGATGGGAATGGTGGAGCCGCGAATGAGGTTGGGAACAGTTGTGGCCACTGTGGCCCGCAGGTTTGTGCCGAACTGCTCGGCGGCGTTGGTGATGAACAGCGCCCAGTAGCCATTTGCGACTCCCAGAAGCGCGCAGAGGACGTAGTAGTGGGCCGCTGTGGACGAGTGGGCGCTGAGAAGGAGTCCAATCGCGAGGGCGTCGAGCGCAATGAAGCCGAACATCACCCACTTTCGCGTCTTGAACCATTGACTCAACAGGCCGCTCCCCAGGTCGCCGATGGTCAGCCCAAGGTAGGCGTGAAAGATGGCGCGGGGCGCTGTGGGAGCTGGATTCATCCCCAGCGCACGCCCGACCTCGGGCGCCAGGGCGGCCAGAATGCCGATGGCGTACCAGAGTGGAAGACCCACCAGCAGTGCTCTTAAGAAGCGTAAGACGCGTTCTCGCGTCGCCAGAAGCAACCGCAGGTCCCCGCGTTGGGCTGCCGTGCGCTCCGTTGCTCGGTACATGGCCGACTCCGGAATTGACGTACGGAGCGCCAAGAGAAAGAGCCCGGCCACTCCGCCAACGACGTAGGCCGTGCGCCACGGAAGGTGCTCCCCCACCAGCGGGGCGACGAGGCCTCCGAGGATGCCGACCGCGGCGACGAGCGCGGTGCCATAACCGCGCTTTTCCCGTGGCAGCAACTCACACACCAGCGTGACGCCAGCTCCCAGCTCCCCGGAGAGACCCACGCCTGCGACGAACCGGGCGACGGCGTAGGCCGGGACCGTTTGCACCCATGCATTTGCGAGATTGCCGAGGGAATACAGAAGAATGGATGCGAAGAGCACTGAACGCCGTCCTCGGCGGTCACCCCAGATGCCAAAAGCGATGCCGCCGAGAAGCATTCCCAACATCTGAAAGTTCAACAGCATCACGCCGGTCGCGAGTTGGTCGGGCTGGGGCACGCCCAGAGACGTCAAGCTCGGCACACGAACGACGTTGAAGAGCAGGATGTCGAAGATGTCGACGAAGTAGCCCAGGGCCGCCGCGGCGATGGCTAAAGCGGCGATGCGAGGGGCGACAGACGGCGTCGCAGTAAGCGTCTGCTCAACGCGCATGGGAAAGCAGCCTCCAACAGGTGGCGGTCATCCGGAATGTACGCTGTCGAGGGAACTCGGCTGCTCGGAAACTCGCTTGATTGTCGGAGGCGGCGCAGGCTTCGGTTGCCCGGCAGCGCACGTCTCGTACATTGTCCAGAAGCTCAGGACCCTGCGCACGTACTCTGGCGTCTCGCCATTGTTGGGGAGCGGCGCCCGCGGCTGCCTTGGACGGGCGTTGTAGGCGACCAACGCGGAGATGACGTCGCCCTGGTAGTGCCTCAGGAGCACAGCCAGAAGCCGGGTCCCTGCCAGGATGTTGTCGGCAGGGTTAAAGAGGGCCGCCGGTGAAAGACCCACGCGCGTTGCGTTGACGGGCAACACCTGCATGAGCCCAATCGCACCCGCCGAAGAAACCGCATCGGCTCGAAACGCGCTCTCTTGCTGGATGACAGCCTCGACGAGAGTGCGAGGCAACGGCCACACGGAAGCGACTTCAGCCACCGCACGTGCGATGGCTGCGTCGAAGGTATGGCTTCGGGTGCGGCAATCGACTCGGTCTCGAGGCCGGAACTCGGACGACGCAGCCATCCACGGTGCACAGAGCACAAGCGAGGCTACAGGACGCCACAACGCGTGTCGCGCGTTGCATCTGCGTGGAGCGTGGACCTCCGCCACTTCAGAGAAACCACGAGTAGGAGATGGACAGCATCAACGAAGCGCCCACGGTAGCGTCGGGCCCGATAAGGACTGTAAAGCGCGGAAGCAGCGAGGCGCTCCAGTGGTCGGCGAAAGCCCACTCGACCCCAACGAGCGGCTGGAGCACGATGTTGTCCGTCGGAAAATCCTGCAGCTTGAGTGGACTCTCCCCGTTCGAGAACACCCCCCCTGAATAGGAGCGGTGGCACCAGCCACCCTCGAGGCCAACGACCAGCTTCCACACCGCGCCGTGCACGTAGCGGATCCCCGCGACCAGACCGTAGAGGGACAGGAAGTGGCTGACGGTACCCTTCAGTGGGCCGCTTTCGTTTTCTGGCTGAATGGAAACGTCATCGTGCGTGTACATGACCTTCGGCTCGAAAAACCCCGCAAGCGTAAATTCAAGCTCGTTCGTGACGGCGTAGCGGAGCCCGAGCATGACTTCGACGTCGATGGCCGGAATGTTTGCGCCGTTCACCTGAAAGGGGGCCGCGAGGCTCAACCCGGCAGCGCCGACACTCAGGTCCAAACTGAGTGCACCGTGGTCAGCGTACGCAGAGCTCGCACCGAGCAGCGTGAAAACGGCGAGCATTGCTGGCCTGTGTCCCATGGTTGGACGCCCTCGGGTCAGTAGGACTTGGCGCCGATGACGTTGACACTCCGCGGTGCCCCGTCTCCCAGGTCCGAGGTGGGCGTGGTCCCGGCGTAGCTCTCGTAGGCCCAGGTCCCAGAGAAGGTTTCTGAGGCCGCAGTGAGGACATTTGTCCAACGGCGCTGGTCGTATTCGTAAAGCAGACTGTGAACGCATATCGGCGGGCCAGGTGGATTGGGCACGCAGTGGCATGTTTCGGTGCCCCTGCTGGCGCCGATCTCCCAAAGGTCCTGGAGAAACCGGTAGTAGCGAAACACGCCATCTGGGTTCGAGTCGGTGACGAAGCTGTACGGTGGAAGACCAAATGAGCTCCAAGGGCGTCCCACGTAGATGACGATGGACCCCGGCGTTTGGGCCTGGGCTGCCGGAACAAGAATTCGATTGGCGTAGCCGGTGGGTCGGACGTTTTCGGCGCCTGATTGCCAGGCCGAGAACCCCGCGGAGGGGCTGGTGAAGACGGTGCTGGATGGATTGCTGTGACTCTGCGGATTACTCGCTGCTTCACAACCGTAATTGCTACTGCCAAGGGTCGTGACAAAAGGTTGCGGGGTGGCGCCGAAATAGCTGCACGGCGCACCCGTGGAACAGAGGTCATCGACATCCCAGACCACGCTGCCGACACTCCACAGTGAGTCGTCCCACTCTTCCGCGCCCGTCGTTTCGTAAGCCGGGAACGATGAGGTGAAGGGCACGGCGACCGGGTAGGGGTTGTAAACGATGAAGCGCGCCTGACGCGCGATTTCTCCACCGTTGTCGCCCGCAAATTTGCTTGCGTACGTGCCGTCGCTCAGTGCGAAGGGGTAGATGGATTTGGCATCGCTCTCGGTGGAGTAATTCGCGTCTTCTTGAATGAAGAGCGGCGGTCCGATGATGTGGAAAGCAAAGGTATTGGCAGTGTCTGTTGTAAGTGAATTTGTTGTCGTATTTCCGGCGGCGTCAGTCGCTGTGATGACAACGCTGAACGTCACAGGACTCGTAAGCGTGCATACGCAAGCGACAGGAATCGTCTCCTGTGTGAACGGCAGGTCAGTAGAAATACATCGTTCCGGGTGGGCTCTTCTGCGCGGCGATAGAGCGAGCCAATCGACGTCGGTCCGCACCTCCAACCGCAATTTGGTAGGTCACCGACGACGATGGGAGCGTCTGTTGTCGAATCAAAGGGAATACCGACTTGGATGAACGGAACGTTGCTTGGATTTGCGGACCTTCGAGGCTGGCGCCTGTCGGTTGGCGACACCCCCACGACAAGCCGAACCGACGATTTCCATATAGCTCCGTCGACTCCCGGACCAACAGCAGACGGCAGAGCCTCTGCCACGTGTATTGCGGGGGAATCGCGCTGCTCGCGAGCTGCATCGACCGCTCGTCGAAGTAACTCGTGACGCTGAAGTCCTGAACGATGGTTGGTGGGGCGTCTGGTCCTGCAAGGCATGGGAGATGAAGGTGGTAGTTGCCGACGGGCAACAGCTCTCCCGAGTTGTTTGCGTTATCGACGGCCCACACGTCGAAGTAGGGAGTCGGACCCCCGGTTGCGACATTCGCAAACGTCCAAACCTTGCCAGTTGTATGGACACCGGTGAGCACACCACCGTCGCCCGTCTGGGCCATGACGACTTTGACGCCTGTCGAGTTCGGGCCGTCATCCGCGGCTACGGCGAAGGTCACGGTCCCCTGGTTCGTATACGGAGGCGGTGCTGTGACGACCGTCAGTAATGGCGGCACAACGTCAAACGTCGTCCCTGCGGATTTGAACAGGTAGGGGTCGGAGTCCGTACTTAGCGCCGCCGCAATGCCACCAATGTCTGGGATGGTGAGCGTGCTCGTGTTGCTGCTCGACGTGACGAAGGCAGCAATCGCGGAGGCCAGCGTCACTCGAACGGTTGACCCGTCAAGCGCTGTCGCTGACGGCCCGCTCGGACTCAGAGAGCCGTCGGCGGGTAGCAGGAGCTGACGGCCGCCGGTACCTAGACCGTCAAAGATGCCATCCGATGAGAGGTCTTCAGTCAGCGCTGTCAGCAGGGAGAGAGCGTTCACCTGGCCGCCCGGGGAAATGCCCGCCCGAGTCGAGATGCCCACGGCAAGCTCGGAGAGCCCTGCGAGGATGACTGCCGCCCGTTCTGGCGCCGTCCCCTGGGCCCCGTCACCGCCCGACAACGGTGACGGCGCGACGGTTTGCCAGTCGAGGTCCGTCAAGACGCCAGGGATGTTCCCGAAATGGGCTCCGACATGCGCCAATGCATTGGTGACGGCCTGCGCTGGTGCCTCGCCCAAGCTCGCCACGTGGTAGCGCGCGAGGGCATAGGCCAGATGCGACACGGGGGTGATGTTGGCAGTCACGGGTTGCCCAGGCTCGTACCCGAGGAGCAGCCCCATGAATTCCACGTTCAAGGCGACGGATGGACTTGGCGGCCCGCCATCTCCGGCAGCGAGCGCTTCCTCGACGTAGCTTCCGCCCGTCGCCACCAGCAAGACGTCTCCCGCGTACTCAGGAACAGAGAGTCCGTAGAAACCGCTGGTGTCCGAGGTGGTGGTGGCGAGTTCATCACCGCGGCTGAGGTCCCCGAGAAGCCCGTAAGCGGTGACGGTGGAACCCGAGACAGGCCCTTTGATGACATAGCCTGAGATGTCGACACCCCCATCGAGACTGCCAAGGGTGAGGATGAGGGGCGGCTCGCCACCTCCGCAGTGCGCGAGCACAACGCTCGCGGCCGTGGCCGCTGCCGTCCTCGCGAGCCTCCCCCGCCGGCGCCGCCCCCACATGGCACCCTCCTGGTCCCTCGTTGTCGGGGCCTATGTTAATTCTATTTGAGACCTACAGCAAACTCATAATGGACTAGGACAGCGCAAACCCCGAGTTTCGGGCCACCTGCTCCTCGTTGTGTAGTCCTGCCGCTCGCCGGCGTGGCTTTGACGAGAATTGGACAAGTCCGCCGAGGTCCGAAGACGCGGCCCCCGCGTGTCCCGAGCGGCGGAGGCGTCAACGTTCTGGGCGCAAGAGGGGTTTGCGCCTGGGTGTCTCCACCACGGCCAGGATTCGGTCCAAGCGCAAGGTGCGCCGTTCGCTCCGCGCCACGTCCTCGCAATGAAGCAGCGTCAGTGAACGCTCCATGGTGATGCCACGCACACGCACCGTGCGGTCGGAAAGCGCTCCGTCGGAACTTCGGTAGCGCACGCAAATTTCTTGGCGCTCGAACCAGGCGTCCTCCACGGCCTCGC
Source organism: uncultured delta proteobacterium (assembly GCA_963745475.1). Classification (GTDB taxonomy): domain Bacteria; phylum Myxococcota; class Myxococcia; order Myxococcales; family Myxococcaceae; genus JADGRA01. Next base: position 280,557 of record CAVUXN010000006.1, on the reverse strand, counting down.
GCACTCCAGGAGCTGCAGGGTGGGCGGGGATGCCGACGAAAATGAGCTCCTTCATCAACCCGAGGAGTTCGCGCTGGGCCGACGTGGCGAGCGCGCTCCGCACCTTGTCGATGGCCGAACTGAGGGTGCGAGTAAAAGGCACAAGCCTCGCGTCCGCAGCCCAGCGTCCCAAGGCGGAAAGGAGCGCGGCCTCACGGGCGGTGAAATTGACCGGTGGTAGCGAGTAAGCCCGGTCCAGCGCGTAGCCGCCCCCGCGACCTCGTTCTGCTGAGATGGGCAACTCCGCTTCTCGGAGCGCGTCGAGGTCCCGGTATACGGTGCGGATGGTGACGCCGAAGCGCTCCGCCAGCTCCGAAGCCGTGACGCCCGTTCTGCGCGCTCGCAGATGCTCGGCCAGTGCAAAAAGGCGGGCTTGGCGTTTCAATCTGGGAAAGAAAGCTGACAGACACCTGACACAGACTCAAGTGAGCCTCTTGCGTGCGCTGCAGTAGCGCGGGCCATTTCGGCCTCTGACTGCAAGCGCGAATGGAGAGGAATGCCGTGCCCAACATCATCAACTGGTTCGAAATCCCCACCACCGACTTGAATCGAGCCGTCCGTTTTTACGAGGCGGTTCTGGGCGTGGCGTTGAGGCCCGAAGTCTTCGGCGGCATCCGAATGGCGAGCTTTCCGTACACGCCCGGCGTGGCCGGCGGCGCCCTTGTCCAAGACGAACGACGGATGTCATCGACGGAAGGCGTCTTGGTCTATCTCGACGCGCAAGGCCAGTTGGACGCGTGTCTTGAACGCGTGGTGAAGGCTGGCGGTGCCGTTCTCACTCCGAAGCGGGACATCGGCGACCCTGGCTTCATCGCCATCGTCCGAGATACGGAAGGAAATGCGGTGGGGCTACACCAAGAGAGGCGAAACCAGCGCCCGCCCGTCTCCTAGCGCTGCCCAAAACGAATGTCGGGAAGCAGCCTACCGCTACGCCATGTCCATGCTCTGGAGCGGGCGAAGCGGCCTCGCGGTGCGCTCGTCAGGCACACGCTCAGGCATTCGCCTGATAACCAAGGATGATGGGTTGTGCCATCAATGAGGAATGCGTGTTCTCTCCGCAGCCCTCACACTGCTTGTGCCTCTCAGCGGAGCGCTGGCCCAGTCCGCCGGAGGCTATTCAGCGGGGCCGGCTCAAGCTGCGCCCACGTACCAGGCACTCACCGATGGCGGTGTGCTCGGCGAGGCACCCGCGCGCGATGACAATGACGTTGACTACGCGACGCGCGTCATCAGCTACGTCCCCTCACCGACCTACACCCAAAACCGCGAGTTCACGAATGCGCGCGTTTGGGTGCTCGACCCCGGCCACTACACCGTTGAGCAATGGTGGACTGGCTCGTTTGGAGCGCCGCGGGCGGACCCAGGGGCCTACCCCGATGGGCAGTTTTTCCAGACAGAAATTGAAATGGGGATTGCGCCCCATGTACAGGTCGACATCTACGCCAATTACGAATTCGGTCAGAATTCCGAGACCGGCGCGTACCAGGTGGCGAAGGGCGGCCACACCGGTATCGCCGCGGAGGTTCGAGTCGCCCTCGGTAACTACTGGGGTCAAATCTGGGGCAATCCCACGCTGTATTTCGAGCTGACCAGTCAGTACTACAACTCGCCGCGCGCGGAGTTTCGTCTGCTCTTGGGCGGTACCGTCTTTACGCCCAAGCTTCTGGCAGCGTTCAACTTTGGCTTCGAGCGCAACATCTTCCGAGACAGCGCTTCAGGCATTGACTACGAGCTAAAGGGGGACTTCGGCCTCAACTATGAGGTTGTTTCCAACATTTTTCGTGTCGGGCTCGAAGCCACCCTTGGCTTCGATAGCCACGGCACGCTGAATCCGGACGGGAGTTCGCAGCTGCACTACGTGGCGCAGTTCGGTCCGAGCCTCTTGCTGACCGACACTAAGAGCCGAGTCAAACTCCTGGCCGCACTGCTCCACGGATTCGCCGCCTGGGACCAGCCGTGGGTGGTGCAAACCATCCTCGGTTTCTCCTGGTAGTCGGGCAGTGCCTAACCCGTCCCTGCTCTTCGGTGGGGCGCTGCCGCGAAGCAAAGCGAAACGAGAGGCTTAGGGACCGACGGTGATGGTGCCTTGCCCCATCGTCTGGAGATGCACCGTGCAGTAGTAGGGAATGACCATGCCAGCGGTCGCGTTGCTCGGAACGGTGAAGCTGCCGGTTGTCGAAAAGGCGCCGGTATCGAATTGGATGCCGTTAACCGCGCCCGGCGTGAAGGCGTTCATCACGCTTTCGCTGGTCACCGAATGCTGCATCGAGTCCGAATTGGTGACGGTAACGGTGGTTCCCGCAGCCACGGTTAGGTTGGCCGGGCTGTATTGGAAGTTGGAGATGGCGATGGTGTTGGGACCTGGCGTCGAGGAAGAAGAGCCGCAGTGACAGGCGAGGGTGGCAACGACCAGGGTGGCGAGCATACGGAAGGTGCGCATCGGCGTCAGAGGCCTCTCTTTCCTCAACAAAGACACCGCGGCCTTCCAGCGTTGCAGCTGCGCGACTCCGGGCATGCGCTCCCGCGGCGAACGACTTCACGCTTGAGGTGCAGGCAAGCGCAGGTAGCTGCCGGGGAGGTGGCCCGGGGTGAAGGCTTTTTCACGGGGGTGTTAGTGGCTTCCTGTTGCCGCGAGACTCGCGCCCAGGGCCGCAGTGGCGGCCGAGTGAACCGGTGTCGGAATGCCCAATTCGTGGCCCAGCCGGGAGACCGTTCCCATGAGCGCGTCCAGCTCCGTGGCGCCGCCACGCTCAAGGTCGACGAGGAAACTGGGCCGCATTGGCGGCGGAAGGCCGTGAATCGTCGCCAAAGTGCGCGCCCTTTGGTCTTCCGGAAGGTGCACGCCTTTTGCGCGCGCAACGGCAACCGCCTCGCCGACGGCTGCCTCGATGAATTCATCGCCGCGCGTGGCCGCGCGAACGCGCCCAATGGGTGAGCGCGCGAGGCCGCAGACTGTCGCCACCGACGCGATGAAGATGAATTTTTGCCACAAGTCCACAGTCACTTGGGCGGATTCGCGGGCCTCAATGCCAGCGGTGCGAAGGGCATCGACGATGGCGTGCACGCGCGGACTCGTGCCGCCAGCCAGCTCTCCGAGGATGATGGTCTGAAAGCCGCTCTTGCGTTCGACGACACCCGGCGCGATGCGCTCTGCGCTAATCATCGTCAAGCCACCGAGAACCGCTTCCCGCGGGACCCCGAGCGCAACGAGCTGGTCCGCCGCGTCCACGCCGTTGAGAAGCGGAACGAGGCTCGCGCCGCGAGCCGCGACAGTGCGCGCCGCTCCAGCCACCTCAAAAAGGGAGTAGCTCTTCACGGCGACCAGACCGAAGTCCACCCGACCGAGTCCCTCAGCCGCGTCGGTGGCCAGGACGGCCACCGTGAACGTCCCTTCCGGCGTGCGCACCTCGAGGCCTCGGCGCCGAAGAGCATCTAGATTCGCGCCGCGTGCCCAGAAACGGACATTGTGACCAGCGCGTGCGAGCACACCACCGTAGTAGCCGCCCACACCTCCTGAGCCGAGAATAGCGACATCCATCAGAGTGCCTCGCCACCACTGGCGGTTTGGAAGTGAAGCTTGGTCAACGCCTTCGAGTGCATGTGGAGACCCTCCAAAGGAGCAAGCCGCACGAGGCTACACAGTAACGTCGGCTAGCGTGGGGCACCCGCGCGTCCGAATGGCAGTTGGCTTTCGAAGTAGCACGAGGCGTCAGGTTTCCAAGGTCAAAGCCCTGCCGGGCTCCTGAAGTCCAGTCGCCCGTGTCTCCTGCAACCCACCCCGCTCCACGGCGGCGAGGCCCTCCCGCCGAGAGCGACCTAGAAGGGCTTTGGATGTAGCCTGAGCCTAGGAGGGCGGGAATGTCGGTGCACGCTGGGCCGAAGCGCGGGGGCTGGAAGGTCAAGACCCTCGTCGCGGGCGCGGTCGTCTTGCTCGGCGGCGGCGGCTGTTTCTTCGACTTGGACGTGCCCACGGTACCCGCCACACCGCCGCCACCAGAACTCAAGGTCCTCGCACCAATGTCCGGGGATACGGTGAACCTCACCGCTGAGGTCGTGGTTCAGGCCAACTCGGTCAACGGCGTCAGCACCGTCAGCGTTCTCTGTGGCCCGCTCGACGGGGGAGCGCGGCAGGCCTATGCGTGGGCGAGCCCACCGTACATAGCGCCAGTAGACTTGTCGGTTTGCGAGGGGCTCACGACGAAGAATCCGGACGGAGGGCTGCCGCTCTTGCAGTTGAGCGTCCAAGCGCTCAGCGATGCGGGCGGCCAGAATGAGGTTGACCTCCAAGTTCAACTGGACGCGGTCGGCCCTGTCTTCGCCGTCGAGTTTCCGCCGAGCGCACAGCCGAAATCACCCTTCACCGTGACGGTGGTGACGGACGCGGGCCCGTTTAGTGAGCTTCCGGTCGTGACGTTGGCCGGAGTCTCCGCGGATAGCGTCACCGTGACGTCCGAAGCCTCGAATGATGGATTGGTTGTTTACACAGCCTTCTTCAGCAGCACTCCGGGACTCGGGACGGACCAATACACCGATGGGGGTCCGCCGATTGTCCCCATTGAAGTACTAACCGCCACGGACGAAGTTGTGCGACTCACCGTCGAGGCCACCGCAACCAATGGCAACACCACAGCGGTCGACCTGAGCGTGGACCTCTCCCGGCTGGTGTGGGACCGGTATATTCCTGGCCAACCCGCGTCGCTGAGTCCCACCACTTGGGTGGCGGAGCCGGTCGCATTCGACGGAGGCCTCGTTTTGCCGCTGTCGATTAGCTCAGCGTCCGTCTCCATCAACTCCCCGTGGATTCCGGGTGTTCTTTCCAAGGATGACGGTACGTTTTACGGCTTCGACGTGGTGTCCTTGCTTCCTGGGGGATTGGACGGCGGCTTCGTTGCCCGGGGCATCAACTCGGACGGACAGACGCTCTTTTTCGATTTTTCCGGCAACAGCTCGAACCTCATGCTTTTCCCGCCCCCTCCAGCAGAGGCACCCATCATCACCTCCACGCTGGTTGGCCCGGCCGTCAGCCCACCGCTGACCCGGGTCGATGACCTGTTGTGTCTCCAGGACTCGGTGACAGTGTGCTCCGCTGCAACGGTCGAAAGCCTGACCTGCTTCACCCCTGAACTCGCCACGGTGACCGCGACGACGGGGATGACCTTCACCGGTCCGCCGGAGGCGGGCGTGGTCGCTGGCGCCGGAGGGCGTTACCTCTCGCCCAACGTCGGCCTGTGCGGGAGCAGCTGGAATTTCGTGGACCTCGCCAACGGCACGGTGAGCCTCGGACCGGTGGCTGACCCCAACGGCTCGGCCAGGAGTTGCTTCATCCAAGGCATCACCCGGCTGCTCGCGGTGGGAGACGGGAGCTTCGTCGTTCAACTCAATTCGAGCTGCGAGGACGGGACAACCCAGGAGTTCCCAATCCTTCGTGTGGCTTCAAACGGGACGGTGCAGAACGCGTACACCGCCCCACTGGGAACGGTGCGACCTGTCCAACGGGAAGTGGTGGGAGTGCTCTCCGGAGGTCGGGTGGTCACCCTGAGAAATGCCCCGCCCTACACCGTGTTCGAGCTGTGGTCTGACAAAGTCACCACGGTCGACATCCCACAAGCCACCGCGCCTATCGCCGGCCTTTACGACTCGGCGGACAACGCCGAAGCCTCGGTGGTGGCCCGCAGCGTCTACGCCTCAGACAATGGAAGCTTTGCTGTGCTCGTCAACGGCGCGCCCCTCGGCGTGGGCGTCATCGCCTTCGGCCCCGGCCTCTCTCCGCTCTGGCTGTACCTGTACCCGCGCGTGACGAGCACGACCAATGCGCGCCTCATCTCCTCGGCGAGCACCGGGGACATTTACCTCGTCGACGGATTCAACAACCGCGCCGTGTCGCTACGCGTGGAATCCGTTCCATAGGCTAGAGGAGAGGGCATCCTCTAGAAGCTCTGACGCAAAAAGATGTCCATCTCTCCGCCGGAGTCGAGGAGGATGGCTTCGTCCCCGCTTGCAGCGGACCCGCCCGAACCAGTGACGCCGAGCGCTGTCTGCCCGGCGCCGTTCGCCAGCTGCTCGCCCAGACTGCCTCCGGCGGTGGCCGTGTTCAACACGGTGGAGGCTGCTCCACGGGCCACGGTGCCACCGGCTCCTTCTCTCGGCGCGCTTCCGCCGCCCAGGCGACGGGTAGCCAACAGACCCGGCTTGCCGTCGGCAACGTCGAGAGCCACGCCTTCGAAAAGGACCTCGGTACCGTCGGGGAGTCGCAGGCGGTGCAAGGTAACGAGAAAGCGTTGCCCTTGGGCCGTACACTGTCCGAAGGCGAGTGTCCGGACCGGCAGCACGAGGTCGCCGTTGACGAGGTAGGGGCGGACGAGAACGGCCTCCACCGTCCCCGAACCGCAGAGGCGACTGTCGAGGTTACTTCGCAGCTGAAGACGCAGGTGGTCTCCGTAGCGGCCGCCCAGCTTCCGCTCGCTGGCCGCGGTCGGCTTTGCGTCCACCACCTCTACGCCCTTCACCCAGGAAGGCATGCCCGGGCTGGCCGTCGGCACTTTTCCGGAGATGGTGGGGCGTTTGGCGCCGTAGGCCTGCTCAAGCTCGGCTTGAATGGCTTTGGCGTCGGAGACGGAGGGCGCACTCCGCGCAGGTGGCGCACGGGACGAAGCGGCTGCGAGCGCCGCCTGGCCTGCGGGTACAGGCGAGGCCTCAGCCATGGTGGAGGGCTTGGCCGTCGGAAACGGGGCGTCCAACGCCTCGCCGCCATTGGCCGCCTCGCTCTTCTGTTGCTCCGCTGCAAGCTCCTCCTGGTAGCGCTGGAGAAGGCTCTTCGGTTGTGAGCGTGAGCGCTCGGCGATGGACTTGGCCACAGCGCCCGCTAGGACGAGGACGGTGGTCCCAAGCAGGACGAGGGCGAGGGTACCAACCCGCCGCATGGGGCGCGCTGCCGGCTGTAGCTGTTCCGCAGCCTTGCGCAGAGCCGTGTCGCTGAAGGAGTTGGCGCACGGGGAGGGTACTTCGGGTGACGATTCCGGGGAGACGAATCCCACCGGCGAGGCTTGCGTCGGTGGGCGGAACTGGCGCGGTGGGGGTGCGGGCGCATCGGCCTCCAGCGGGGTCCGAAGCGCGGCGATGGCGCGCTCTGTGTTGCTCAGGGGGGGCGAGGCTTGGAGGGTGCGAGACCCAGAATCGACGGACGATTCGTAGGGGGGCGGCGGTGGAGGACGCATGCCTTCGCGCTTGGAGACGATGTCATCCGGTTGAGGAAGCTTTACAGGGCCGCTTCGGGTGAGATCGCGGCGCTGCACGTCGCGCGGGACCGGGTAGGGCGTGTCCCAGGATGGCGACGCCGTCAGCAGAGCATTCTCGAGCTCCTCGTGGAGCTCCTTCGCGTCGTGGTAGCTCGCCTCCGGCGTCTTGGCGAGGAGGCGCATGGTGAGGGTCGACAGCACCTCAGGCACGGCCGGACACAGGAGGCGAGGCGCCGGAGGCACGTGCTCCATCACCTGGCGGTAGTAGTCAAACTCCGGCCATTCGACGTCGCTGCGCTGGCGGAAGGGGGCGGTGCCGGTCAGCCGCTCGTAGAGCATGAAGCCAATGGCGTGGAGGTCGTCGTGTGCGCCGAAGCGGTACGCGTGAGACTTCTCTCCCACCAAGTAGCGGCACACCCCCGGCGAAAGGTGCGTCGTCGTCCCGATGACGGCCCCTACCCGCGTCAGGGTGTAGGCCGCCGCGGACCGGGCGATGCCGAGATCGATGACGACGGGCATTCCGTCCTCTCGCACCAGCACGTTCGGATCCTTCAAGTCTCGGTGGTAGATGCCAGCCCGGTGCATATAGTCGAGTGCATCTGCCACTCGCTCGAAGACGCGGGTTAGCCCTCGAAGCGAGGGGCGCTTGTGCTGATGCCAGGAGTCGAGCGGCTCTCCAGCCACCAGCTCGGTGATGAGGTAGAGGTAGCCGCCGCGGTCTGGCCACCGTCCACTGCCGATGATGGCAAGAATGTTGGGGTGGGTGAGGCTCATGAGGACCGCAGCTTCGCGGCGAGACCGGGCCTCGAGCTCCTCGCGCCTGACCGGATCCAGCGCCTCGGTCAGCCGCTCTCCCTGAAGTTTGAGTGCGAAGACTTCGCGCCCGCGCTGCACCCGGTAGATTTCCCCCATCCCTCCGCCACCGAGCTTCCCGGTGAGCGTGTACCCGTCCACGACCGTCCCGATGGGAAGGTTTCGTGGGTCAATGTCGTCGTACATGGCGGCCCTCCCCGCCAGCGCCTCGAGGCGCCCTGCTCGTTTCCTGCGTCAAAGAGAGAGGCCGTCGAGCTTGACGTGCCGATTCCCATTCTTCTCCAGCAACTGCAGGCAAAAGGAGTTGTCGCTTCCCTGAGGCGGTGTTGGAAAGGCGAGCACCAGCTTCGCGGTTTGGTTGGGAGCGACGGCCACGGTGTCCATTTGAAACGAAACGACGTGGACATCAATGGATTGGGAAGCGCCGCTACCGCTGACGCTGAGTTCCGGACGGTCGAGGACCCAGCTACGACCGGGGTCGCGATTCTCGAGCGTCAGCACGAGGTACGTATGCCCAAAGATGCGGTACGCCTGTCGGACATCCACCAGAAGACGCTCCTGCTTGTCCCGCCGATGAAGCTCGTGCCGCTCGAAGACTTGAGGACGCGAAAGGTCCTGCTGAAGCACAAGGCTGGACAGCTTGGCGATTCCGGCAGCCCCTTGGTCAGCTCGACATTCATCGAGATCTGCCCGCAATTCCATGAGCGAGGCCTTGAGCACGGTGGCCGATTCGGCCGGTGCGAGTTTGACCAGAGAGACGTTGACGTCAACACCAATGTCCGCCTCCCCGGGGACGGTTGAGAGCAGCAGCGGCAGGATGGTGCCGTCCGCCAGCGTGACGGTGAGCGTCGTGAGCGCGCGGTTTCCCAGGTCCCGTCGCGGGATGAGGACGATGCTGTTCTCCGTGGCCTTGACCGGGAGGAAAGCGTCAGTGGTGTCGGCGAGGATGACGCTCTCGGGGCGCAGTGGCTGGCGAAAGCTCAGGGTGGTGGGCACGCCAGCTGCGACATGGACCACTTGCACCTCGTTGAAGTTGGCGTCCGTCACGACAATGCTGCGACGTTTCAGTGCTCGCTTGCCGCTTGTGACCACTGCTTTGCTTGTCCCGTCCGGCGCCGCGGGAGCCCCGAATGCCGCGAGGGCCGATACGACGGCCAAGGCGCCGAGGGCGTTAGGGCGCATGTGCGGGCGCCCCCCTGGACGCCGCGGCCGGGTCCATTCGTTCAGAATGACTCGTGAAGTGACCAATGAGCAGACCGTCGGGGTGGGCAGCGCTCCGGGGGACGATGGATTCGTAGAGCTCTACCTCGAGCTTGTCCAGGGAGAGAAGCGGCCCCTCGTCAAGGCTTTCCGTGCGGCGCAAGATGACCGCTCGAAGGTGCAGGGCCTCGCGCGTGCGCTCGACGAAGTTGAGGGCCTCCAGGCTGACTGAGGCGCGGGTGTGGCTTGCTCGAATGGACTCGAGAAGCTTCGTCGTCGCCGCCTCATTTGCAACCCTCTCGCGAAAGCTTGGCGACAGCATGCCCAGCGCTTCGTGGAACGAGGCGTCATAGCTCACCGAGTCCGTGGCAAAGAAGTGCTGGAGAAAGTCCCGGGTGAAGTGGACCACGGTGACGTCGCTCGGCAGCTGGCGCTGCTCGTCGAGGAAACGAACGAGGGCGTCCCCGGCCACACTCCGGTTGAGGTAGGTGCTCCTGCCATCGGGCGCGATGAGCACGATGTCCGGCTCCTTGTGGGCGAGCTTAAGCACGGCCAGGCCCTCCAACGCACAAAACGCGTAGGCCAAGACAAGCGCCCAGCTCTTCCATTGGGACTGGCGCACCATCGCGGACCAAATGGCGGGGGGGCTGGCCGGCACGAAGGCCTTTGACCGAAGGCTTGCAGCCGTCTGAACCCGTTCTGAGAGGCGTGGAAAGAGTCTCACCGCAAGGCCCCGACCGCAGCGGCTCCACTGGCCACGCTCATTGCGGCCGAGGCCCCGTCGCCGAGGAGGTTTCCGACGCCCCCGACGAGAGCCGAGGCAATTTTTGGAGTCGCCAACGCGAGCACGCACAACAGGACAGACGTGGCAACGCCACGAAAGGTGGCTCCCATACCCGTGACTGCAACCGCAGCGTCCGAGAGCACGGAGTTGGAGAGGTGAAGGAGGACGGACGACACCACTGGCCACAAAGAGACGGTGACTAGGCTTCGGAACCAGCGACCTGGCGTGTCGAGTCGGAGGACGTGGAAGGCGAGCGCAAGCGGGCCGACGGCGTAGAAAAAGGCGATGAGAATCCGCGAGAGCTCGGTGAAGGCCCAGGTGATGGCTTCGGCTAAGAGCAGCACCATGTCGACGGCCACGTCGAAAAAGAGACCCCCCACCCCGGACGGTCGACCCGGCCCAGGTGTCGCCGAGCTCGCGGATGAATCGTCCCCTCCGGGGGAGGCAAGACTTTGGGCCACAGCTATTCGGTACGGGTCGAGAGGTGAGGCGGATGAATCCTGGGAGGCGAGGCTCTGCGCCAGCGCCGTGCATTGCTTCACCACCGAGCCGGCGAGGAATGTGTAGGCCTGAAGTAGTCCCAGCACGAGCAATGTTCGCCAGACGACGGCCAGGTAGCGCCTTCTCTGCCCCGGCCCGCGCAAGAGCTCCAGGGTTAGCCCTAGGACGAGGAGGAAGGCCAGAAGCCCATGAGCCAGGCCGAGCGTCTTGGATGTCAGCTCCCCGACGGCGCCGACCCGCAAGTCGAGAACTTCCCCGACGGCAGCGAGCGCGAGACTCGGAAAAACGAAGACTCCGACGGCAATGTAGCGACCGCAGGCCATTCAACGACCTCCGAGAAGACTGACGCCATCGGCCGACACAGCAATGCCGGGTGGCTTCAATGCCTTGGTACCCTCCGTGACGGCCTGGTGGCGCTCCTGGGCCTCGTCCAACGTCCGCTTCCGCTCAGCGTTTTGAACCGCAAGGTGCGTGGCCTCAAGGCGGTTTCCCTCGGCCAGCTGCTCGTTCATCGTGTCGAGCTGACTCTCTTGGCGGGCGGTCTGGGCAAGTCCACACACCGCCGCATCGCTCCCACTTGCGCAGGCGGCGCTCCGACTGGCCGCAGACACCGCCGCTCGCGCGCTTTCCTGCTGCTGGTGGGTGTCGGCCAAAGACAGCGCGCGGGAGGCCTCATAGTCACCGGCACGGGTGTCGGGGTGGAGCGCCGGACCAAAGGTGCTCCCCAATGCATTTGCCGCGTCGGTCGGCGTGACGGCGTCGTGCATCTGCCGGCAAGCCGAGGTTCCCGAGGTGCTGACACATTGGATGGCCGACGGCTTGAGCTCTCCGGTGGCGGGTGCCCAAGGGGCGATTCCACTGGCCAGCCGACTCCTGTCGGTCGCTGCGGCAGTTCCGGCGGCCAGCCCGAGCCTATCCGCTCCGAAGTCGCCCACTCTTGTGCGCGCGAATTGGCTGAAGACGGCGCGTGCTTGGGAGGCGAAACCCACCAGCTGCTGCGCCGAGGCGACCTCGTTGTTGACACCGCGAAGGACTTGCGCGGCCGTGGAGAGTTGCTGTGTGCCCTGCGAGACCAGCGTCGACAACAGGGGAATGTCTCCCCCAAAGAGGTCAGCCGAGGCCTCCGGAGCGGCGAAGAGGAGCACCAGCGCCACACAAGCGAGCAGGGCTGCGGAGAGAGGATGAGGCGAGCGTTGTGCAAATCGAGCCATGGGCATCACTCCAAAGCAGCACCGTCAATTCGGAGCCGCGGCTGAGGAGGCGCCGGCCGGGTAGCGAGCGGCGAGCTCCTGAAGGAGGGTGAATTCGTCGAGGTGGGGGTTTTTGGCGCGGGCGCGTTCCAGGAGTCGCTTGTCGTCTCCGTGGGTCGTGAGGAGCCAGTAGGCCAGCGGCGGGATGGCGTGGCGGACTGTCGCGAAGTGCTCGCCGTAGACGAGGAGAAAGTCCGTGTAGCGGAAAGGGACACGCTGCAGTCCGCGAAACTCCCGGTAGACGCTGTCCGGCCAACCGAAGGCATCCCGGACGACTTCCCAGCCCGAGGAGTGCCAGAGAAAAAGCTTGAGGAAGGAATTACCGATAATGGTGGCTGCGGCGCGAGACCGTTGGAAGTCCTCGAATTTTTGGCTGATGGCCCACATCGCCACATCAAACTTTCGCATCTTGGCGTAGGCCTTCCCGAGAAATGCATCGGCCGCTGCACTGTCTCCGAGGTAGTCGTGGGCCTCGTCGATGGCGCACACAGTCTGGTTTCTCCGCGCGGCGGCCCGGGCAGTGACCGCGCCCATCACCGCGGCAAGCGCAATGCGCTTGAGCAGGGCATCCTTGCTGATGGCTCCCATCTCGAAGGTGAGGAGTCGCCCGTCGTAGCGGAGCTCGCTTGCTCGGTTCAAAAACCGCGCGTAGGTGCCGTTACAAAACAGGTCGAGCCTGCGGACAAGAAGGCCGGCCAGCGCTCGGTCTTCGGAGTGGAGGCTCCCGTCTTGTTCGAGCAGCCGCAGCGCGTCCTGAAAATTCCCCATCAGCGGTCGCTCCTCGGGCCGTGTGCGGAAACGCTCCTGGTAAGCGCGGGTGACCGCTTGGCCGACGAGGTTTTGCTCGGGGACGGTGAAGGAGGGCAGCTCCCGGTCCTCGACGCACACCTGGATGAAGGTCACCACCTCTTGGACGAGCGTGTTGTCCAGCTGCGAGATGCCGGACTTGGCCAACTCCTCGCGGTCCACCATGTCCCGGTACGGCAGGAAGGGGCAGAGCGAGGTGTTGAGCGTGACGTCGATGAGGGTTCCACCAAGCAAACGCGTCAGGCGCGCCCAACTCCCCCCGTTGTCGACGAGGATGGCGTCTTTTCCAGCGATGAAGGCGTCGGTGACAAGCGCGCCGGCGGTGAGAGACTTGCCGGCGCCGGTGTCGGCGCACATGAGGCCATGAAAGGCATTGCCCAAGGTGGCGTCGAACAGTCCGAACCGCAGCGTGGTGCCGAGCGCGGTGGTGAACAGCGTGTCCGCTACCTTGGAGCCGTGCCACGGCTCAAAGAGGGGAAGCAAGTCCGCCGCATTGCGCGTGGTGCACCCTTTGCGACGCACCTGGTAAGCCCCGGCCCCGGGAAACACCGCGAAGTAGCAGGGCAGCTGTGCCACGCCTTCCAACAAAAGCTCGCTGTTACCCAGCACGCGGAAACTGTTGCGAGCTGCTTCGGTACGGGCCTCGAGCTCGTCAAGCGTCTCGGCATCGAGCAGCAGACTCACCGAAACGTCGGCCAGCTTGGATGACATGGCATTCAGCTCGGAGAAAAGCGCGAGAATGGCACCCTGCTTGTCAGCGTCATCGACGTCCCGGCGAGCGTCGTCTCCTCCGACCTGGTGGACGAGGTTGCGCAGCGCCGAAACGAGCTTGTGTTGTTGGTTGAGAAAAAACTTAGCGCGTGCCTGCGGCCGGATTCGGACCGCGACCGCCAGCGTGTAGCCAAAAAAGTGGCCGGTGAGGGGATGGCTTAAACTCTGAAGGGCCTGGCCCCAAAAGTGACGTGTCCGTGACTCGGGAAGCACCTTGAGCGTGGCCACGCGGCGCAAGAGGCCACCTTGTCGAAAGTACCCACGCTCTTCCTCGATGGACTCGAAGCAGAGGCACTCAGCCTCGGTGTACTCGCGGAGGTGGCGACCCTCTCGGTCGGCCAGTGGCTCCGTCCAGAGGTTGTCGACGAGCTCGACCTCGGGCGAGTGTCCCGGCTTGCGAGAGCGGCCTGGATTCAGCAGCTGGTAGTGGAGCCGCCAGATGTCCCGTGGCTCGAGCTCGCGCGAGACGACGCCCACTACGCTGAGGCGCGCTCGAAGACGGTCCCGAAAGCTGCGCAACGCCTTGAGCCGGCGCTGGTGGGCTCGGTTGGAGACTCGCTCCGCTCGCTTGAAGAGAAGCGGCGCTCCAAGCATTCCCCGGTCCAGCGGTCCGTTGCCATCCCCCAACGAGAAGAAAAGGCTCAGCTCGCTTCGCGTTAAGTGCTGTGCCCTCAGCCACTCAGCCTTCGCCGCGACATAGGCCCGCATGGCGGCGGTGCAGCCAGGTGCCACCGCTGCTTGGTAGGCAGCGATGTCCGCCTCGACGTCTTCGTAGACGCGGTACAAGGCGAGGAGGCTGACCTCTTCCTCGAGGCCGCCTAACAACTCCCGCACGGCTTCCCCCCGTTGGACGCGCGCCTCGTCTTTGAGAAAGCGCGTGTCGATGCCTTCGAGGTGGAGGCCCCCAACGTAATCCAGCGCCGGAGTGATGAGCACCGTGACACCCTCCTCGTGCAGTGTCCGCCAGAGCGGCACGTACTGGGCCAAGGGTGTCTCCCTCATGGCTCGCTCCGCCCGTTGGCAGAGGAGCGGTAGGGCCCCAGCAGCAGCTGAGGGGCGCGGCTCCGCGCGCCGGCGCTGAGTTCTCCTCGGTACAGGCACCGTCGGAGGTGAAACGCGAGCCAGTGCTGCCAGTGCTGGGGTGGGCGGCCGCTGTTGAGAAGGGCGATTGAGCCATGGGTGAGGGCCACTGCCAGAAGCAAGGGCAGCGGTCGAAGCACCATGAGCCAGAGGTAGCTCGCGACGACGACGAGGAAGAAATCTCCCGGGAAATTGAGCCCGAGGAGCGTCGCCCGCAGGTCGGCATGGCGGTAGACGGGCGCCTCCATGGGTCGGGACGCTCTCTGTGGCTAGTGGCTGAGGGCCCGGACGAGGTCCGGGAAGGTGTTGAAGAGGAAGACGAGCATCACCACGATGCCTGCAGTGATGAGCGCCTCCTTCAGGAGCGGCTTGTAAAACGTCGCCGCCGCAACGCAGAGCACCACCATGCCGGCGCCGGCCCAGATGACATAAGGCCGGATATAGGCGAAGAAGCTCTGGCCCATGGCCGTGGGATCCACACTTTGGGCCATGGCGGACGCCGCGCCGCTCCACAGGAGGAGCGCTCCCACGCGAGCGCTCCGACGCGTACACCAAACACTACGAGCGAGGAGCAATTTGAAGGGGGACATGCCGCTGGGCCTCCGGCCTGGGGTGAAAGAAACACGTCCGCGCGGAGACACGACCCGCGCGACTGTGTGAAGCGCCCAGCGTTGGCCCCGAGTAAACCGAGCTCAACGTCCGCGAGGGCGCTGCGTGACACCGGCAAAGGAAAGCGTTCTGCGGTCGCGGCTCTACGCCTTCAACGACGATGTCGCGCCGAAAGCCCCGGCTCCCTCGGCCAAAGCTGCCGCGCCCGACGCCGGCCTGCCGGCACCGACTCCGTGGGGGGCAGCTTTGGCGGGGGGAAGCGTCCATGCGAAGTGGGAGGGGAAGGGGCCGTGCCTCAGCGCCTTCCGGACTTGGAGGAAGTGGGTGCTGTGCCCGCGGGACGCTGGCCAGTCGCTCGACCCTCGGCGGCGAGGTCCTCGTAGCGTTTGTGGAGCAACATCTGCAGGTAGTCGAGGATGTGCAGCTTCTGGGCCTCGGCGTCCTTCTTGAGCACGTCCACCACATAGACGGGGAGGCGGAACCAGGTCCTCAGCTGGGAGATGACTTCCCGCACCGCCTCGGCGTTGTAGGGGAAGCCAAGCTGCGGACGCAGCACCTCCTGAACGAAGTTTGCGTCCTCGGGCGGCACCTTCACGTTCAGCTGCCGCATTTCCTGGTCTGCAGGGAGTGGAGTCTTCGCCATCTCGAGCACAGCGCGCATGGGTACAACATGGCACCCATATGCGACCAATGTCAATGTTAGTTAGAATCTTCATTGTCTGTCGACCGCCATCTCGGCCGGCCTTGGATGTATGCCACTCCGGGCCGACATGAAATGGCGGAAGCACACTTCTGGGTAGGCGCTGTGGCGAGGGGAGTCAGCGTCCGAGGAGAACCCGGAGCGACCGCAGCCGCTCGATGCGCGCCTGCGCATCGCGGAGGTTCGCCCGCCGACGTGACGTCTGTGAAGCGAGGGCGTGGGCGAGCGCGTCCACCACCTCCTCGAGGCCGTGGTCCCGAAGAACGCCCCGTGCCTCCACGCCCTCCAGCCGGTCTACGTGGAAGGCCGGTCGGTCGACGTCGCTGAACGCGGCAGGCCCGGTGAAGTGCAGGCGGAGAAAGCGGGCGTCGTCCAGGAGGAAGAGACTCTCCATTCGCCTGGGGCCTGCGCCCGTGGGCAGGCCGGGGGCCGGGCCGAAGAGCAGCACTGCTCGAAGGTGGAGCAGCGCCGGACGGCTCGGAGCGCGGACGTCGAGGACCAGGAGTGGAGTGGCCAACGCGGGTAACGCGGGCCTCACACCCTGAATGAGCTCTCCGAGCAGCGCTGTCTCCTCGGCCCGCGCTCGCGAGCGTGTCTCGAGCTCGAGCCGGTAGACATTGTCCAGGCGCGTGGCCTCGACGTGGAGGCCGTTCGCGCACTGTCGGCGGAGCTCAGGACTGGGGCGCTGTTCGCGCGTCGTGCGGTGGAAAACCTCGTCCCACGCCTGGCCTTGCATTCGAGCGCTGAGCGGTCAACGGTGCGGCGCTGCTTCGTCCTCCGCAGGCACGCCCGTTCCCGTTTGCGCGCAGGCCCGCGCCTCGTCGGCGCGGTAACGCCTCCAGCACCATCGCTGGAGCAAGTCAAAGCCGCCGCAAACACGCCACGCTGGCTCAGCGGCCGAGCCAACGAGGTGCGAAATCCACGGTGTGAAGAGACTTCGTCCAAGTTCGGCATCTCCCGGGGCCCGGATGAATTGCGTGGAGAATTTTTCCACGCGAACGAGGAAGGGCCCGATGCGTTCTCGGAGGCTGCGGTCGCTGAGGCCCTCTCGCAGGTCCTTCATCTCCGTGCGAAAGCGACGTCGCTCCTCCGCCTCGCGGTCGAAGTCATCGAGCTCGCGGCACAAGTCATTCAAGGTCGGCGGTCGCACGCCGCCCGGGGACGAAACGGGGAGAGGTTGGTGGGTTGTGTCGTTCATGACCGGCTGCTCCTCGGTGCTTTTGTACGGGATGCAAAGGGATGGGGGCCGCCAAGGGGAAGGGCCCCGCTCACCCTTCCAGCTCGCCCACTGGCAACCGCTCTCGCTCCGGAAGCAGAAGGACGCGCGCGTTGGTGGGCAGCGCATCAAAGAGGACGCTGAAGCCTCCGTGGTCCAGGGGAAAGGCCACGCCGATGCGGGTGTAGTAGTCCTTCTCGTTGACGGTTTTCACGGCGAGCACGTCGAGCTTCTGCTTGGTGGCATTCACGGGAGTCGTCCTTTCCTCAGTTTCGAGCCTGCGGGTCGGGGTTCATCGTACGCACCTCAATTGCAATTCAGGACTTATATGAGTCTCAAGTAGTAGTCAAGTAAGTCATTAACGGGACCCAATCCGTGGTGGCCGTCGCTTCCCCGGCGACACCCCGGCGACGCGGCCAAGTCGTCATGGTCACCCCGCGGGCGGCCGTGCTAGGCCACCGCGCCTCGATGCGAAGGGACTTCTCGATGGGGCGTGTCTTTCAAGGGGGCTTGCTGCTCTTTCTCTGCGCAGGTGCCCCGGTGCTTGCGGCCAATCCCCCGGTCCGCGTAGCGGTGAAAGCGGCGCGCCTCATCGACGTCAAGGAAGGTCGGGTGCTGAGCCCGGCGGTGGTGCTCATCGAGGATGGGCGCATCCTCCAGGTGGGGACGGCCCTGGCCATTCCCGCCGGCTACCAAGTGGTGGACCTCGGAGCGGCCACGCTGCTTCCGGGTCTCATTGACGCCCACGTCCACCTCACCTATGTCCCGGAAAACTCGGGTTACCGAGAGCTAGGCATCTCGCTGCCGCGAGAGACGCTCTATGGAGCCAGCAGTGCCGCAAAGACGTTGCTCGCCGGCTTCACGTCGGCGCGCAACGTCGCAGCCGGCGGGTACTCGGACGTTGGGCTTCGGGAGGCCATCGACGCCGGAGAGCTGCTGGGCCCGAGACTCCTGGTGTCCGGGCCGGCGATGGGCATCACCGGCGGTCATTGCGACGAGAACCTTCTCCCACCCAAATTCCACTACCGGGAAGAGGGCGTGGCCGACGGCCCCTGGGAGGCGCGCGCCAAGGTGCGCGAAATCATCAAATACGGGGCGGACCTCATCAAGGTCTGCGCCTCTGGAGGGGTTTTGTCCAAAGGCGACCAACCGGGGGCGGCGCAGTATTCACTGGAGGAGATGCGCGCCATCGTCGAGGAAGCGCACCGCGCGGGGAGAAAGGTGGCAGCCCACGCCCACGGCTCCCTGTCCATCAAAGAGGCCATCCGAGCTGGCGTGGACTCCATCGAGCACGCCACGCTCCTCGACGACGAATGCATTGCCCTGGCCCGGCAGCACGGGACCTTCTTCGTGATGGACATCTACAACGACGACTTCATTCTTCAGGAGGGCGCGAAGATGGGGATGCTTCCAGAGTCCATCGAAAAGGAGAAAGGACTCGGGCAGCTCCAGCGCGACAATTTCCGGCGGGCGGTCAAGGCAGGCGTCCGGATGGCCTTCGGCACGGACGCCGGGGTCTACCCCCATGGCAACAACGCCCGGCAATTCTCCTACATGGTGCAGTACGGAATGACGCCGATGCAGGCGATTCGCGCGGCGACGCTGGACGCGGCGGAACTGCTCGGCTGGAAGGAGAAAGTGGGTTCCATCGAGCCCGGAAAGCTCGCCGACTTAATTGGCGTCCAAGGCGACCCCTTGAAGGACATTCGCGCTCTGGAGGACGTGGGCTTCGTCATGAAGAACGGCGCGGTGGTGAAAAATACGCTGCGGCCTACTGGCGCCGGCGGGTAGAGCAAGAGGCGCGAGGGCCCCCAGGCCGCGACTCAGCGCTTCGCCTTCCGCGCCCGCGGCGAAAGGCCTCCGGGAGGTCTGGCGCCGCTGGTGAGCCGGGTCCCCAGGGCCACCGGGAGCACCAGGAGTACGGCCAGGCTGGCCACCACTTCACCGACGACGGCGGCCCAGCCAAAGCTGCGCAGAGCGCCGGACTTTGCAAGCACCAAGGAGAGGTAGCCGATGGCCGTGGTCAGCGAGCAGAGCAGGATGGCGCCTCCCATTCGCACACAGGCCGTCCGCGCATTCACGCGCAGCGAGCTCATCGCTCCCAGGAGGTTCACCACGTAGTCCGCGCCGACGCCGATGGTAATGGGGAGCGCTGCAAAGTTGAGCAGATTGATTTTGATGCCCAGGGCCAGCACCACCGCCTGCGAGCAGAACGCCGCCACCAGCATGGTGACGAGGCTCACCAGGGCCCGGGTGGGCTGCTTGGCGAAGATGACGAGCAACAAGAAGCACACCAAGGCGGCCACCACCAGAACGACGTGCAGGGCTTGGTCACGGACCAGGCGCAGAATCTCAGCCATGAAGAGAAAGCCGCCCCCGACGATGACGGTTGGCGGAAGCTCTGCCGCTCGCACCACGTCTACGAAACGAGCAAGGTTTCGGCCGTCGTTGTAGTTAACGTGAATGGACGGGTAGACGAGGACCACTCGGTCGACCCGGCCCGAGACTTCGCGGAAGCCGCTCACCAACCCCTCCGGAACCTCGTTCAGGGTGATGGGCTCAAGGGATGCTGGCGCGAACCAGTCGTGAACGTGTGGCCGGAGACGTTCGGGAATGTCCGCCTCCGGAATCCGCCGCACCGTAGACGCCAGGCGTGCCAAGTCTTGAAGGCGGGCCCTTTGTTCCGAAAGGGGCGGGACAAACTTCTCGATGGTGTCCACGGATTGGATGCCGCCCGGGTCTCGCTCGGCGAACACCCGCCGCAGCGAGGATGCGGCGGCCTCGCGTTCCGCTGGGTCGTCGGCCAGGGCCACCACAGGGTTGAGCCAAACCCCAAAGACTTCGTTCATTTTTGCGTCCCAGGAGCCGCTACCGACCGTCAACGACTCTTGGTTGCGCAAGACCTGCAAGTCCATCTCGTAGACGCCGGAGCGAAATGCCCGAGCCACGCCAACTGCGCTCAGAAGCAGGAGGACCGCGACGAAAGCGTTGGCCAGGCTCGACGCCAGCCACCCTTTGGCGAAGAAGGAATGCAGCGCCTCTTGGACGCGCGTCGAAGCAGCGGCGCGCCGCGGTGGCCGCAGCAGGGCAACGAAAATGGGCGTGCAGACGTAGGTGAAAAGCCACACCGTGGCCATCCCCATGCCGCCGAGAATTCCGAATTGCGAAAACCCACGAAAGTCCGAGGCCGCCAGCCCGCCGTAGGCCAGCGACGCCGCCAGGGCAGCGCCCAGCGTGCCCGGGAGGGCTTGGCGGGCCGCGAGGCGCAGCGCGTCTGGCTGGCTGAGTTTTTTGGGCGCGGCTCGGTAATAGGCCAAAAAGAGCAACGGGTAGTTGATGCCGTTGCCAGCGATGATGGTTCCCAAAAACGCGGTATTGGAATTCAGGCCGCCCACGACGAGACGGCCCAGTCCGAAGGAGAAAAGTAGCCCCGGAACCAGGACCAGCACCGCGGTGAGAACTGCGCGGACGGAGCGGAAGTAAATCGAGATGCACGCCCCCACCAGGACCGCCACGAAGATGCTCGATGCCGAGAGGTCGGCGAGGATGGCAGCGTGCTCCTCGACGAGGTTGGGCACCTCCCCGTTGTAGGCCACCTCCACCCCAGGGAATTCCGAGTGCAGGCTCGCAATCTCCCGACGGATGTCGGCCATCAGCCGCTCGGCGGGGGCGAGGTCCACCTCGGAACCTTGGAGCCAGATGGTGGCCACCACCAGCCTTCCGTCCGGCGTCTCGACATAGCCAGAGGGAAAGCGGTCCTCGGCCTGAGTGGCGGAGTCGAATTCGCTTTCTAAGGACTTCCAGTCGACGCGCGGGGGCTCCTCATCCTCTCCCAGGTCCAGGCGCAGGGGGTTCTTGCGCTGCTTCTCGACTCGAATGGCCTCGTCAAAGCGCGTCACCAGGCGCTCGAAGTCCGCTCTGGGGATGAGGAGCGGCGCCCGGCGAAGCAGCCAGGCGCGCTCCGCTTTGACATTCCCCTCGACCGACCTGACCTCCGGAAGCCTGGCGGCCTCAATTCGCTCTGCGAAAAGCGAGACGAAGCGCTCGTTGGCCAGGCGGTCGGGAGACCGAAAAATGACGGCCACGTGTGACTTTCCCCCCACCAGAGCATGCAGCTTGTTGAGGGCGCGGACCGAGGGCGCCGTGGGTGGCAGCAGCTCCTGGAGGCCTGCTTCAATGTGGCCGAAGAAGGCGATGGTGAGCGCAAGGGCCGGAATGCAGGCCAGTGAGAGCAGCAGGACGGCGAGCTTCGGTCGCGCACTCACCGCGGAGACGTAGCGCCCATAGACCCCCTCCGGGTGAAAGCCGGCCGGGGAGACAGATTCGGCGGGCACCGAGGCCATGGTCTAGCCCGCGATGAGCGGCAACAAAGCGGTGTGCAGCCGGCCGTTGCTGGCCACCGTGTCTTGGCCGTAGAGGTCATGCGGTCCGCCGCGGCCGTTGCTCATTCGGCCCCCGGCCTCGTGCACCATCAGCGCTCCGGCCGCCGTGTCCCAGGCTTGAAGCCCACGCTCAAAAAAGGCGTCGAAGCGGCCGCAGGCCACGTCGCAGAGGTCCAAAGCCGCACACCCATCGGAGCGCACGGCCTGCACCGCACCCAGCACCCGCGCCAGCCGCTGAAGCTGGTCGGTGTCGGCCTTCCGTCCGGAGTAGGAGAGGGCGCTCGCCACCATGGCCCGCTCCAGATTGTCCGTCCGCGACACGGAAATGGGAACCGCATTGAGGGAGGCTCCGCGGCTGAGCTCGGCGAAGAAGAGCTCGTCCGCGCGGGGGTTGAAGACTGCCCCCAGCACGACTCGGCCCTCGACCGCCAGCGCCAAGGACACACAGAAGCGCGCATACCCGTGTGCGAAATTCTTGGTGCCATCAAGCGGGTCGACAATCCACAAGTGCCGCGCTTCCCGACGGCCCGCGGTTCCTTCTTCTCCAAGAATTTCATCTCCCGGGTGCCGTTCCCGCACCAACTCGGCGACGAATTTCTCGCAGGCGCGGTCGACGTCGGTGGTGATGTCCGCAGCGCCCTTGCGCTCCACCTGGGCGGTGCCGGACCGCTCGAGCTGAATTTGTCCTGCGCCGCGCACTGCGAGCAGCGCGGTCTCTTTCCACGCGAGGCGCTCCGACTCAGAGGCGCCGCTCACGGTCCATGCTCCAGAAGCTTTGCGGCGGTTGGCTGCGCCGAGCCGGGCGTGGCCAAAGCCACGCTTGCGCACAAGAGGGCCAGCGCCAGCTGCGCGCCATGGATGAGCAGGGCGACGGTGGCCGCAGTTGCGGCAGTCAACCCCACCCGGGCGGCCCCCATCGCCAGCGTGGCCTCGGTTGCGCCGAGTTGGGATGGAATGACGTCTCCCAGCGCACTTCCGACCATCAGAAGTCCGTTGGCCAATACCGTTTCGCCGGGTCCGACGAGGTGTCCAACGGCTGCCAGCGCGACCGCGCACTCAAGCAGCTGGACCCCGCGGGCGGCGGTCTCCCAACCGAGCGAGCTGACAATGTTTCGCCGCGACGCGCCCAGGGTGGCGTCGAAGGCGCGGCCGAATTCTCGCGTTCGCGCGATGAGACGCCCCAGGAGTCGACCGGGTCGGGCCCGCTGTCGGACGGCGAGAATGCCCGTTCCCAGCGCCAGGGTGACGAGTGTGTTTCCGAGGAGGAGCGCGCTGATGACGCCGGGACCGACCAGCTTCAGCGCCACGCCAAAGGTAACCAGGGTGAGGAAGGCGTTGGCCAGGAGCGCGACCCCCTGCATCTGGACGGCAGCGACCGCGGCCCGTGGTCCTCCCAGGGTGCGGCCGAGAAGAACGGCGCGGGACGCCTCAGCGGACGCTCGGCCAATGGGCAATACCGTTCCCACCGCATAGCCCAGCGCCCCGGCCCTCAACCATTCTCGGGGTGCGACGCGCCGGGCGTCGCTTCCGTAAAGAGCACGGAGCGCCAGCGTTCGGCAGGCGAGGATGGTCAGCTCCAGGGCCGTCACCGCGGGCAGGGCAGGGAGACTGCCTCCCAGACCCTGGAGGACGGCGCGCGCACCTGACGTGTACACCACCACCGCCAGAACGCCCACGCCGAGCACGCCGCACGCCACCCGCACCCAGGGCCGCTCGAGCAGCGCTCGACGCGGGGGCGCACTCATCTCGTTCCCTGCGCTGGTGCTGTCCGGAGGACCTCGCCCAGGCGCATCCAAACGCGACCAAACGCCTCGGCATAGGCCTCGACGAGGGAACGCGGCTGCGGCGCGATGGGGTAACTCTGTGAGAAGAGGCAGAGCGAGCCGTCGAGGATGCGGGTGGTCTCTGGGTACTGCGAAAGCTGGTAGCTCACCCCAGGCCCGCGGGCCTCGGGCGGTCGCGCCGCGTCGGCTCCCAGCTTTTGAAAGAGAGTCTGTCCAGGCACTGGCCGGGTCTGCCAGAGGACGACTTCGCAGCCCTCGGCGCGGAGGGCACGCACCATCGCGTCGCGCGTCTCGACGGGCGTGGCCTTCAGTCCCAGCTTGGAGGCGTCCAGTTGAACGCGGTATTTGTGAAACGCTGGAATGGTTTCGCGCGGTACCGCGGGCGGCGTCACGCCGGGCAATTCCCGGAGCCGTCGGCCGAGGAGCTCGGCATTGCCGAGCGCATTCTCGTTCCAGTCACGCAAGTGGGTGAGTTGGGCGCGAGCCAGCGCCGCCGACATCTCCGTGGTGCGGTAGTTCCACCCCAGCGCCGCCGAGTCGTAGGACCGGTTTCCGTCCAGTGGGTGGCGGATGTCGTAGCTGGCTTCGTCCTCGGGGCGGGCGTCCTCTCCAAACATCCGGAGTTGATGGGCACGCCGGAAAAGCCGCTCGTCGTCGGTGATGACCAGCCCGCCCTCGCCGCAAGCCAGGTTCTTTGAGGATTGGAGGCTAAAAATCCCGGCCGTTCCAAACGTCCCCACCATCCGGCCCCGGTACCGGGCGCCGTGGGCCTGGGCGGCGTCCTCGATGAGCAAAAGTCCGCGTCGGGCGCAGATGTCCAAGAGCGGTTGCAGCTGACAGGGGACACCGTGCAGGTGCACCGGCACCACAGCGCGGGTGCGCGGGGTGATGGCGCCTTCCAGAAGCGCGGGGTCCATTCCCAGCGTCGTCGGCTCGACGTCGAGGAAGACCGGGACCGCCCCGGCGTGCAAGACGGCTAGCGCGGTTGCGACGAAGGTGAGCGCGGGGACAATGACTTCGTCTCCCGGCCCGACGCCGGCCGCGGCGAGGGCCAAATGAAGCGCAGCCGTTCCGCTGTTGGTGGCCACGCAATACGTTGAGCCGACGAAAGCCGCGAATTCGCGCTCCAGCCCGCGCGTCTCGGGTGCAAATTGGCCCGAAAGGACACCTCGGTCGAGCACTCCCAACACCGCCCGGCGGGCGTCGGGCCCGATGACTGGCCAGCGGACGTGGGCCGCGACGTCCACCGCTGCAGGTCCACCGTGGATGGCAAGAGGCTGACTCAAGGTGGCTCCGCGCACCCTTTCCGGCACTTGGCCGCCAGGACGGGACGCTAAACAGCGGCGCGGGGGCGGCGCGTCAACTTCTCGACCCAGTTCTGCAGCAGTGCGTTCTGTTTGAAGAGGTCATTGACGGCGCGCTCGCCGTCCGCATGGTACGGCGCCTTGAAGAACAGCGAGAGCTGGTGCTGGATTCCACGCTCGCCGGCGCAATGGGCAACGTCGAGCAGTCGCACCAAGTCCAGGACGAGGGGCGCCGCGAGGATGGAGTCCTTGCAGAGGAAGTTGATTTTCAGCTGCATCTGCTCGCCGAGAAAACCCACCAGGTCGATGCTGTCCCAGGCCTCTTTTTCGTCCCCGCGTGGACGGTAGTAGTTGATGTGGACTTGGTGGTCGCTGACCTCATACCCGAGAATCTCGTCGAGGACGGAGAGCTTGCTGGCGACCTTGGTTTTGTTGCTTTCCGGGTCGTCGAGCACCTTGCCGTCGTTGTTGCCCAGAATATTCGCTGAAAACCAACCCTCGACTTGCAGCTGGCGAACCCGGAAGGCCGGCGCGAGCGCAGTCTTCAGAAACGTCTGCCCCGTCTTTCCGTCTTCCCCGGCAATGGGGATCCCCGAATTCTGGGCCAGCGTCTCGAGGGCCGGAATCTTGGTCAGGCTGGGCGTGAAGTTGATGTGCGGGATGCCCAACTTGCAAGCGAGGTAGAGAAATTTCATCGCCGGGCTAATCCGCTCGTCACTGCGATTGAGTCCGGCTTCGAAGGCGGGAATGGACGCGTGCACGTCCGAGACTTCGGCGAACCTCTCGGTCGACGTCAGATTGACCATGACCAGTCGATCCAGCCGGTGCGCGGACTTGAACTCCTTGACGTCGCGTGCGAGCAGCTCCAACTCCTCGCGCTGGTTCCTGGCGGTGACCACGTGGTTGCCGGCCACACTCTTGAGGAATTTCGAGGAAACCACTCCGGCCCAGGGCTTGATGGCGCGCAGTTCAGGCTCGACCTGGCGCAGCAGCTGCTCGGGGACGATTCGCTCGCGCATGGCTGCTTCGAAGAGGTCGGCGCCGCGCAGGTCCCAGCCGCCAAACACCAGGTTGTCCAGAGGGACACAGCCCAGCCGCTGTCCCATTTCGGTCTCGGTGACCATGCCGATGCGAGGAGCCAATCCTCGCTTCATCAGCGCGACCCCCGCGATTGCGGTGCTGGCAACGGCCCCGCCTGCGCCCACAATGCAAACCCCCAAGCGGCTCATGAGAACTCCCCTGCGCTGGTGTGAACGGGTCTCGCATACTTCGCGAGCACGTCTCGCTTTACGTCATCAACCACGCGCGGAAACTTCTGTTGCGCGCCGTTGCGGCCAATCTCTTCCATGAAGCGCTTCGAGCCTCCCCGAGAGACCGCGAAGAGGGCCGGCGGCAAGATGGCCACATCCTGGCTGCGGTGCTCCCGGTAGACGCGGTTTTGAGCGCAGAGGCTTTCGTCGAAGGCGCTCGCGAAGCGAGACGGGTCTGAGGGGGCTTGCTCGAACTCCACGAAGAGCTGGTAGCGCCCCTTGGCGCTTCCGCCGACGCCCACCTCGGCCCCGGCCGAGAATTCCACGACCGAGCAGGAACAGGCTCGAACCGCGGCATCCAAGGCACGCTCAATCTCGACGAAGGAGGTGAGCTCTTGGGTCAAGGAGAGCACGCCAGCGGTCCGACCGACGAATTCCATGCGGTGGGGTAGGACGCTTTGGAAGCGCACCACGTCGCCGATGTAGTAGCCGAAGAGGCCCGACGAGGTGGTGACCGCGATGGAGTAGTCCACGCCTGGCTCCACCTCCCACAGAGGCAGCCGGCGGGCGTTGGCTTGGCCATGTTCGGACACCGGCACAAATTCGAAGAAGACGCCGCGGTCCGGGAGCATGAGCATCCCTTCGCGCCCCAGGCGGTCGGTGACAGCGAAGATGCCGCCTTCGGTGGCGTTGTAGTTGTCCATGAGGACCAGCTGGCGTCCGACGCGCTTGGCGATGACGCGGCGGTAAGGCTCGGCATTGATGCCGCCCCCGAACAGCACGGCCAAGTTCGGCCAAAGCTCGGCAACTGTGCTCACCCGCCGGCCTCGGATGTGTGCAGCTTCCAAGAGCTTATCGAAAAAGACGGAAAACCAGCAGGTGGTGCCACTCACGGCGCGGACGTCGTAGTCCAGGTAGGCCACCGCCATCTTCTGAAGCTTCTCTTCGTAGTTGGGAAGGTCGCGAAGGTCAGCCGTCGGAAGCACCGAGCGTCGAATCGGCCAGGGCACATGTCGTTGCATGAGGCCGGGGTTGTTGGTGCCGTGCACCTCGCCTTGGGTCTTGAGCGTCGAAGGCGGAAACAACCCCAGGCTGAAGCCGCCGAGAAAGGCAGCGCTTCCAACCTGCGTCACGTAGCGGGCCACGACGTCGAACCCAGCTTTTTGCTGCCATCGAATCTGCTGCTCCGAGATGGGCAGGAACTTGTGCTGAGCCAGGGTGTTGGAGCTCCCGGACGACTGAGCGAAGTATTGGATGAGGCCGGGCCACAACACGTCACGCTCGCCGCGCCGCATGCGCTCCAGGTACGGCTCGAATTCGGCGTAGGCCCTTAGCGGTACGCGCTCGCGAAAGTCCTCGAGCTTTGTGACATCTGCGAGGCGATGGTGGCGGCCGAATTCAGTGCCGGCGGCGAGGCGGCAATGGGTCCTGAGCGTGGAAAGTTGAATCTCCTTGAGGCGCGTGCGGTCTGTGGCCAGACGGTTCCACTGCAGAACACGTGCCGTGGCCGCCGTCCAAGCGAGGGGGCCGATGACGGCAGCACCAGGGAGAGTTCTCATCAAGCGGGGGAGGGGCGAAGCGTCCGCTGCCTAGCATCTCTGAGAATGGGGCAGCAAGGACAAGCGAGCCGGACGCTGCGTGAGACCGTTGTGTGACAAAGGCCATGCTATAGGAAGCCCTCAATTTGCGAATCTTGCGCAACGCGTGAGACAGCAGGGCTGCTGTTGAGATTGCATCTCGCTCGCAAGTGGAACCCTCTAGGAGTCGGAACCCGTGCCCCAGTCCGAAGTTCCCCGAATTGAGCGAGCGTCCTTAGAGGCTTTGGAGACGGACCGGCTGTCGCCGCGCGACTTGCGCTCGCTCGAGCCGGTGAAGCCCACAGCTCTGGCCGCGCTCCCGGAGGTTGTGGCACGGGCGCGGGCGGCGCAGGCAGCGTGGGGGCAGAAGCCCTTCTCCGAGCGACTGCCGCACCTCGTCCGGGCCGCAAGAGACATGCTGACGCGGCGCAATGAAGTCATCGCGCTCGTGGAGGAGGAAATCGGCAAGGTTGAGGCCGAAGCGCTTTTCAACGAAGCACTCGGTCCTCTGGACGCAGTCAAAGGGTGGGCCGCACTCCTCAAGCCAGCCCTGAAGCGCCGGAGGGTGCGGCTCAATCCGCTCAACTTTCCAGGAAAGCGCGCCTTTGTGGATTCCATCCCGCGCGGCGTGGTGGCCATCATCGCCCCCTGGAATTACCCGGTGTCCGGGCTCTACCGCTCGGTATTTCCAGCGTTGATGACAGGAAATGCCGTGGTGCTGAAGCCCAGTGAGTATGCGCCCCGGTCGAGCGGCTGGTTTGCTCGCCTGCTCGCGGAACATTTGCCCACCGGGGTGGTGCAGCTGGCGGTCGGCGCCAAGGACGTGGGTCAGGCGCTCCTGGAGGCCAAACCCGACGCGTGCGTTTTCACCGGTTCGACACGCGGTGGACAGGAAGTGGCCGTGCGTTGCGCGGAGTTGGGCATTCCGTGCAGCGTGGAAATGGGAGGAAAGGACGCGGCCATTGTGCTTTCGGACTGTGAGCTCGAGCGCACGGTGGCCGGCATCACCCACTGGGCACTCAGCAACTCCGGCCAGGCTTGTGGCGCCATCGAGGTCGCCTACGTCGACCGGCTCATCGCGGACAGCTTCGTCGCACGGATGCGCGAGGCCTGGACGCAGCTCCGCGTCGGTCCCTCGCATGGCTCCTCGACAGACGTCGCGCCCTTGGCCAACCGTCGCCAATTCGACGTGGTGACGCGCCACATCGAGGATGCCAAGGCGCGCGGTGCGAGCGTGGTGTGCGGTGGCGCGCCGGTGGGCAAGGGCCTGTGGTACGCGCCGACGCTCCTCGACCACTGCAGCGAGGAGATGGCCGTCGTCCAGGAGGAAACCTTCGGTCCGGTGTTGGCGGTGGTGCGCGTCGACGGTCCGGTGGAGGCCATTCGGGCCGCCAACCAGCTCCGGTATGGACTGGGTGCGTCGGTTTGGACGAGCGACGTGGCGCGCGGCCAACGGTTGGCCGAGCGGTTGGAAGTGGGGGTGGTGAGCGTCAACAACCATGCCTTCACCGGAGCGGTGCCCAGCCTTCCGTGGTCTGGCACCCGCGCCACCGGCTTCGGCGTCGCCAACAGTACCCTCTCGCTGGCCACCTTCCTGCGGCCGCGAACCACCGTCGTCGACCGGCGGAAGAAGCCTGAACTCTTCTGGATGCCGTACGACGAGACGTTGGTCGAGCTCGGCGACATCCTGGCGGACTTGCAAGTGGCGCGGGTCGAACGCGCTTGGCGCATCCCCCTTCTGATGCGGCGCCGCCTGAAGACGCTCCGCGACTTTTTCCGGTAAGGCAACCCCGCCGCCAGCGGCGAAGCTCAGGACAGATGGCTGGCGATTTGCTCGGCCGCCCGGGTGGCCATGGCCATGATGGTCAGCTGCGGATTCACGCCCAGTGGGCCGCGCACCGTGCTCCCGTCGACAATGAAGAGGCCTTTGACGTCGTGCGACTGATGGTCCAGGCCGACGACGCTGGTGCGGGCGTCGCGTCCCATGGCACAGGTACCGAGGGGATGGTAGCTAGCGAGCACCAAGTCGCGGGGTGCGAGCGCCGCTTTCCGGAACCGGTCCAGGTCGCGCTTGACGTCGAGGCTGGGGTGGCTGAGCACGCCCGGGTAGAAATGGTGAGCGCCGGCGGCCACGGCCATCTCCATACACAGCACCAGGCCGCGGTGCAGACGCTCCACGTCGGCGGGGGAGAGGTTGTAACGAATGGCCGGCATCCCGTTGAATTCTCGCCAGACGCGGCCATTTCGGGTGGCGTCTCGGGCCAGCGGCCCGAAGGACGCAAGATGGGGCAGCTGTGAGAGCTCTTGCATGAGGCGCCGCCCGGTGGAGGAGAAGAAAGCGGGCGCGACGTTGAGGCTGGGCTGTGCCGCGAGCAGGAGCAGGCCCTCCCGGAGGAACTCCTGCGAGGCGTAGCCCTGGGGGATGTAGTCGAATCCGCGAATTTCCTCGTCGAACAGTGCGGACAGCGCACAGCTCGGGTGCAAGGTCAGGTTTCTCCCGACGCGCCCGCTGGAGTTGGCGAGGTTCTGCTTCAGCAGCAAAAGCGGTGTGGGGATGGTCCCTCCGGCGAGGATGACCACCTTGGCCCGAATGCGGAGGCGGCGGCCGTCCTCGGCGCTGCCCTCGATGCCCACCGCGCGGCCATTCTCGAGGAGGACTTGCTCTGCTTTGAGGCCGGTGAGGAGCAGGCATCCACGTTCCAGCGCCGGTGGGAGATAGGCGACGTTGGTGCTTCGACGGGCGTCGGTGCGACAGCCGAAGTCGCAAAAGCCGGAGGCCTCGCAACCCGGTGCGTTCCGGAGAAGGTAGCCATGTTTCCATCCCAGGGCGTCGCACCCGCGCTGAAAGACGTCGGCGATGGGTCCAACGTGGCGTCGCGGCGACGGGCCGACCTCGAGATGTTGCTCCACCTTCTGGAAGTAGGGCGCCATGCGCGTGGCGAGGAAGTCGTCGGTGTCGAGGTGCTCGCACCATTCGTCCAGCACCCAATTCGGCGTCCGAAAGGAAGTGCCGCCGTTGATGGCCGTCGAGCCGCCCACCATTCGTCCCGCGAAAATGGGGATGAGGGCGTTGCCCATCGAGAAGGCCGGCCGGTAGAAGCGGCGCAAGGCGCGGATGCTGCTGCCGTCGAAGGCATGTCGCTGGTAAAACTGGCCTTCTTCGACGAAAACCACCGCATGGCCACGTTCGGCGAGCTCGTAGCCGACCACCGCACCGCCGGCTCCGGTTCCCACCACCACCACGTCCCCTTCAATCTCGCCACCGGACCAACTCGCGGCGGCGTGCACCTGCTCCATCCAACGCGGCTCGATGACTTGCGCCGGTCCCTTGGGCTTGGCGCCCATGGCGCGTAGCACCTGCGGCCGGTCAAAATGCACCGCCTTGTAGAGAAACGAGACTAAAGAGAGCGGCAACCTCAGCACCGCGTCTTGCTCCCAGAGTTTGAGCAACTGTTCCTGCTCCGCCGCCGACAGCGCCTGAAAGGGCCGCCCGGTGCGCAGGCGAGCCGCCGCGTCCAGGGCACGCTGGGCGGCCCACCAGGCCCTGCTCAGCTTCGGTGAAACCTGCGCCAGGAGCTCGGCGGCGTCACGGACGGTCGCCTCGTCCGCGCCGGGGATGAGCGCCGTTCCCGGAATGATGGCTTCCGCCAATGCCAGCGCCGCCCGCGCGGTGGCGGGGGTTGGGGCCGGCACCGAAGCGGCGCTGTCCATGGCCTCCTTCTGCCACGCAGCCTTGGAGTGCCGTCAAGCGGTCCGTACGCCGGAACCCGAGCGTGGCCGCTTCCCGAATGTCATCCCCCCGCGACAAACGTCTCGTAAAGGCGCAGTCCGGGCGCACCCTTCTGGGCCTTGCGCGGGAGCGGGTAGCTCGCGCTCACATGCGGCAGCATGCCGTACACCAGCGGACGGACGCCGTCGTCCGAAAGCAAGTAGCCCTGGCCGCAGCGGGCGAGGTTTTTGATGCAGTTCGGGTGGAGGCGGTAGGCCTCCACCGTTCGCGCGAAGGCCTCTCCGGTGAGGAGACTCGTCGCCAGCGGCCCCTCTCGGCGGCGCACCGTCAAGTCACTGACGTAGGCTGTGCCAATGGACTTGGCGATGCGCTCACAGAGGTCTGGGTTGTCCTGACTGAGGACGTCCTTGGTGCGGGTGTTGTCCCAAACGGCGGTGGCGAATTCTCTGGAGACGAGTTCCAGGTCCGCCAAAGACTGGTGGGCGAGGGTGTATTCCAAGTTGGCGTCGCGGAGTTTGTTGAGGCTGTCGACGATGCTCAAGTCGGCGAAATTGTAAAACTCGTCGACGGTGACCGCGAAGGGCGTCTGGTTGCGCCTGTCGCGGAACACCTGCCGGAGGCTCCCCTCGTGCTGGACGTCCATGAGGATGACTTTGCCCAAGGCCGGGGCCTGGATGCGGAAGAGGTTGGCCGGGAGCTGGACGTACACCAGCCCATTGGACTGGAGGACGTCCTCGAAGATGATGTCCGGCGCGTAAGCGTTGACGATGTCGCTCTGGAATTTGTCCAAGGCGCCGACGATGCCTGAGAGCGACTTGAGGACCTCCCGGTCGAGCTGCTTCACCTGAGCGCGGATTTGGGCCGCCGCCTCCCGGTCCAAGGAGGTGTCCAGGCAGTAGCGAAGCGCACGGGACCACCCGCCGACGTTGCCGATGGCCTTGAGGCACACCGAGACGTCGCGGAGGACGAAGGGAATGCCGTTGCCCTGCTCATCCACGAGGCCGTGCAACAGTCGACAGAGGTTGGTGAACATCACCTCCGCCTGCGTCTGGTAAAAGACGTTGTCCCCCATCGGCAGCACCGAGAAGACACGTTGGGCGGTGGCCACTGGGTCGCCCCCGGCCGAGGTGGCCGTCCGAGGTCGCACGTAGAGCATGTTGTAGGCGTGGCTGAAGAGCTCAGGGACGTTCCACGCCGGCAACGAGAAGACGCGCAGCTGGGCCTGACGGCCGCTGAGTGCAGCGATGCCCTTCATCATTCCAATTTCTTCGTCCGACCCTTTCGCCGACACCACCAGGACGCCTTTGCCGTCCAATGCGTCCTGAAGCACGCTCGGCCAGAGGATGCTGGTGGTTTTCCCGCTGCCCGTTTTTCCGATGACATGCCGGTGCGTCGTCTTCTGGCGGGCGGACAGGTACACCGGGCTCCAGCGCCAGCCGAGCCACGTGCGCCGGGGTGTCATCCCGACAAAGGCGTGGCCCTTGGGCCGTCGTCCAATCTCCCGAAACACGTCCACGCGGCGACTGGGAAACGTAAACGCCGCTGGGCGCGCCGCCGTGCCGCTGAGGCAGGCCCGGAGCCAGCTCGTGAGAAGGAGGAGCTGGCGCACTCCCAGGACGGCGAGCGACGCGGCCAGAAGCCCACCCACCGCGGCGAGCTCCCGGTGCTGCATGAGGGTGCCTCGCCAGGAGGCGTACGCGCGGAGCTGGGCTTTGACCCGGAGGGCGAGTGGGGCGGGTACTGACGGCGGGAGGTGGGCGCCGCCGTCCGTGCCTCTGTCAGCGGCTTCCAAGCCGGCCAGCCCCAAGAGTCCAAGGACGCCGACCCGGAGCAGCGAGACAGCCGACGGCCTCCGCGCGGCGCGGAGGCTCAAGAGCTCCCGCGCCGGCGTTGCATCTCCGTCTGCGCCTTTCGGAGAAAGTCGAGCATGGGCGCCTTGGAGGCCGGCCCGGGAATGGCGTCGAGGCCGTGCCGTCGAAGCTGGGTATTGGCCTCGGCCAGCGCCGCCGTCATGTCCAGGACGAAGTCCTTGACGGCGCCGTGCTCGCGCTCACCGTAGAAGGGCGCCTCTGCGCCCACAGCCGGCGCAAGCGGTGAAGGGGCGGGTGGCGCCGCAGGGGCTTCGGGGCGCCTCAGGAAGCCTGTGCAATGCGCGACGGCCTCCTCGAGGGTACATGCCCGAGCGCAGAGACGGCTCCCCGCAAGGCTTTCCAGGCAGGTCGTGAGGGCCGCTCGGGTGGCACGCCGGCGGCTCTCGCTTTGCACGAGGAAGAGGACTTCGCAGGGCCAGCCATCCGGGTACTTGCGACGGTAGTGCGACAGCCGGGCCGTCACGTCGGCGAAGCCCGAGACGTAGGCGTCGTAACGCTCGACTTTGCGCACCGTGGCCTGGGGTTTGTCCGGACCGGACGACGTCAAGGGGTTGGTCCCCATCTCGCATTCGATGAAGAGCCGCCGCTCGCACCCCGGCAACTCCAGCACCGCGTCCGGTCGGATGACGCGCGACTTTTCGCATCCAGCCTCATCGCGGTCGCGCCAGGGCAGCTCGACGTCCTCAGCCACGTTCCAGCGGAAAGGCAGTGCGCGCGGAAGGACGCCGGCGGCCAGCTGCGGGCCAGCCAGCCGGACGAAGAGCTCGGTGAGGAAGACGAAGTGCTCGGCGAAAACCGCTCCCACGTCGCTGCGAAACGACTTGAGTGCGCGGCCGAGCTCGCCGGCGGCCACCGAACACCCCGCGGGGGTGAGCCCCCAGAGGCGCAAGGGCTCTCCGTCGAAGGCGCGGTAGGCCAAGGCCCGCACCAACGCCGGGCTGAAGGGCCAGCCTTTGGAGGGCGCGTCTCCAGAAAGCCTCCGCAGCCGGTGCAGCGCGCCCTTCTCTGTGCGACCGCCAAGACAGAGACTCGCGACTTGGCTTGCTGTGAGGTAGCGGCACACGCCAAGAAGCGCCAGAAGCTCTCGGTCCGGGCGCTGAAGCCTAGGCGGGCGGGCGCTGGGCTTCGCCAAGGCGGCTCCCGGCCGGGGGACGCTGGGCGGAGGGGGAGAGTCAGGGTCGAACATAACGTCTGTGTGAGTACTAATTGAGACTCATATAGCAAGTCAAGTGAGCCCACAGCTCCGGAAGCTGGCGGTGTTTCACCTCCCGGAGCGGGTCGAAGCCTGCTAGAGGCGGGCCGCACCATGGACAACCTCGCCTTCACCGTGCCTCGCCTCGAAACGGAGCGCCTCGTCCTGCGTGGGCACCGCGCCGCGGACTTCGCCGAGTGCAGCGCCATGTGGGGAGACGCAGAGGTGACGCGCTTCATCGGCGGCCGCGCCTTTCCCCGGGACGAGGTGTGGACGAAGTTGCTGCGCTACGTGGGGCACTGGTACGTGCTGGGCTTCGGCTTCTGGGTGCTGGAGGACAAGAAGAGCGGGCGCTTCGTCGGCGAAGTGGGGTTTGCCGACTTCAAGCGGGACGTTGAGCCCTCTTTGGAAGGAGCGCCCGAAATTGGCTGGGTGCTTGCGCCGTGGGCGCATGGCCGAGGTCTCGCCACGGAAGCGGTTCGCGCCGCGCTGGATTGGGGAGCGACTCGGCTTCCCTCCAAGCGGACGGTCTGCCTCATCAGCCCGGAGAAC
Source organism: uncultured delta proteobacterium (assembly GCA_963745475.1). Taxonomy (GTDB): domain Bacteria; phylum Myxococcota; class Myxococcia; order Myxococcales; family Myxococcaceae; genus JADGRA01. Next base: position 245,910 of record CAVUXN010000006.1, on the reverse strand, counting down.
CTCGCCTCCATTCGCGTCGCGGAGAAGTGCGGCTACCGAGAGTTTCACCGCACCACCTACAAGGGCCAGCCGACACTGCTGTTTGAGCGCTGAGGGGGCGCGCACCTTCAACGCTTTCCCTGAGGCTCCAGGGGCTCACCTCCTCACCAGTGGACGACGAAGTCCGCGTAGTCGGCTTCGGCCGGTGAGTTCGACTGGTCGCCGTCGGTAAGAATGCCGATGGCCATGAAGTCCGGCACGTCCTCGAGCTTGACGCCGAAGTGTCGTGCGTACTCCGCGCGCGGGTCGACCTCGAAGGACTTCCACGTCTCCAAGGGGCCGCCCACCTCAACCAGGGTGGTGTCGCGGTCGAAGAACCAACCCCGTGTGGACTGGCAGGTTGCCCCGACGGAGCCGGTGGTGCTCCACACGTACTTCAGGACCATCATCTTCAACCCCGCCTTGAAGGCGAGAAACACCGAGGCCGCCGAGTCTGGGAAACCCGGACCACAGTCGTTGGCTTCCCGAGGAAGTGCGTGCACGCGCCAGCGCCAGCTGACGCGGGCGACGCGTTGTCGAGCCGCTTCTGGCACTTCGGCGTCAAGCACGACAGTCTTCAGCCCCGGGCGGTAGACGGCCCGAATCATCTGCGTCTCTCCCTCGGAGAGCGTGGTGTAGTAATTCACGGGTCCCGAATCCTGCTTGAAGACGGTAAAGCTCTTCGGGGGAAGCTCGCTGTGGTGTTCAACCGGGGGCCGCTGAGGCTCGTCGGCGTTGGCGAGCGTCCCAAGGAAGAGTGCGAAGAGGGCGTGGCGGGCGGGCACGTTGGGTTACCCAGGGACTGTGCGGCAAGGAGAATAGTACCGCGGCCATTTGTTGAAGTGACGCAGGCTCGCGCTCTACGCTCGCCGTGCCCTCACACACCCTTCTTGGGGAGCGTCCGCTGTGACGAGTCGCAACTTGGTGCGAGCATTTGTAATTCTCTGGTGGACGGTGGGCCTGGTGCTCCTGGTGGCAAGCCTTCGAACGTTGAAGGGCGGTTTCGCGGCGAAGCCTCCCTCGCCGGTGGCGGTGCTGGCGTTGGTGGAGGCCGCCTCGGCGGTCCTCTTTCTCATTCCGAAGACGCTGCGCCTCGGGGCCGCGGGACTCCTGCTGACGCTGGGAGTCGCCTTCGTCGTGCACCTGCTGCTCGGCGAACCCCGCTGGGATTTGCTCGTCTACGCAGCCGCTGTGTTGTTCGTCGCCGTCCACGGCGCGCTCCCCAAAGCCCAGTGGAGGGCGGCGGCGCTACACGGTTGATGTCGCCGAGGTGGACGCGTCTTGCGGTGTGGCTTCTCGCTCAAGTCAACCGCGTCGCGATGCGCCCCCAACCTGTCCTAGCCGGCCTCGCGTCGGTAGCGGACTGCGGCGCCCCAGGGCCGCTGGCCGGGGTGGGTTGGGTCAGGGTCTGGCAGCCAGGAGAACAGCCGCAGAAGCGGTGGCAGCCGCTTCAGGCGCGCCGCCTCGCGGAAGAACGAGCGAATCTCAAGCGGCCTCCAGCCCAGGGACTCGAAGAAGCGCACGCCGTCCGGCGGGCCAAACTTCATCTGGGCGCTCGGGCCGAGCTGAGGGCCGGTGCGTCGCTGCATGAGTTTGAGAACGGTTGGCGAGGCGATGTCCGCAATCCACCACGTGAGGGCCGTGTGCGCGGCCAAGTCCCTCCCCAGAGCGCGGACCTCCTCTGGCTCAAGGTAAATGAGAAGCCCCTCCGTCAGCACCAGGCCACGGGTTGCGCCCTTGAGCTGACGTTGGAGGAAGTTCTTGCGGAGGACGGGGTTGGTGAGGTCCACCGCCTCCCGTCGCAAGGTGCAGGCGGGTCGCTCGCTGGCCAGCACTTTTTCCTTCTCCTTGAGAATGGCCGGCAAGTCGGCTTCCACCCAAGTCAGGGACGCCGGTAGGGCGAGGCGGTAAGGACGAGCGTCCAAACCGGCGGCCAGATTCAGCACGCGGTCCGTTCCTTCGGCGACGGACTTCAGCACCAGCTCGTCGATGAGGCGGGTCCGCATCACCATCGGCCAAGAGGTACGACGCACGGACTTCGGCATGCCCTCTGTCATTCGGCGTCCGCGCTCCCCGGCGAGACGGGACGCGAATGGGTCATGAAAGAGTGCGTCCGGCCGCTCGGTCTCGAGGGCGCGGTAATAGGCCACCCAGCGAGCGGTGTCGGAGATGTCGGGAAGTGCCGTGTCCACGCGAGAACCTCACTTGGGGGTTGTGCCCTCGTGCTGCACTACTCCAAGGCGAAACGGTTTCCATCCCGGAGGGAGAGCGGCTTGACGGGCAGTCTTAGACGCGGCGCGTTTATTGCGCCGGCCAGCACGTCGCGTCCGCCTTCAGCGTGAAACTGTCGCGGGGTGAACCAACCCCTCCGGCGTCGCTCCGCGCATGGACAGACAAGGCCTCGGGGCGGGTCGCTTGAGACCGCCGTGTCAGGATGGCCTCTGACGATTTCCTGTTGCCGCGAGGCGGCCCGGGCGCCGACACTGATGGGAGGTCACGTCCGTTCGAAAGGGGGGGCGGGACCCGGCCCAAAAAACACGACGCGTCCGGACGGGGTTCCGGCCATTCGCACTCTAAGGAAGGACTTCAATGAAAAGGGTTTTCGGCATTCTGGCTACGGGCGTCCTCGCAGCCTGCGGTAGCAGCAGCAGCACCGGCAACGGACTGACTCCTCCCACACCCACCAGCTACACCTACGGGTCGGGAAGCCCCGTCGCGACGGGGAGTCAACAGGAGCAGGCGGCGACTGACGCCAACTCGAATACCTCGCAAGTTGTCTCGGCGGCAACCTCTGGCAGCGTGTCAAACAACGCGGCGACGCTGAGCACGGCGCCGCAGCTGCCCGACACCATCACCGCGTCCTTGGGGACGTTGGGTGTGGTGGCAAACAAGCTCCCGCAGTCCTACGACGTCGTCGGAGCTCTCCGGAAGGCCCAGAAGAGCGGAACGCTCGACACCGGCTGCTACACGACTTCCGGAAACACCATCACTTATAACAACTGCAACTACGATTATGGGACGGGCATCACCTACACCATCAGCGGCTCGTTGACGTCCACCCCCACGTCCCTCACCTGGAACGTCACGGCGAAACTGACCCTCGTCTCCACCGGCTCCAACCCGGTGAACGAGGTCATCAACGGGAACTGGACCGGGAATCTGACGTTCACCTCGACGAGCACGGACACCGTGATTAACGGGACCGCGACTGCCGCGTGGAGCGGAAATGTCACCGACAGTCAGGAGAACGTCGACTTTGCTTTTACCGCCGCAGTCGTCTTCAAGAGTCTCGACATTTCGACGAACTGCGACAGCGGTGGCGGCGCAATCAGTGGCAAGTTGGATGTCTCGGTCACGGGCGTTGCCAATAATGGCATCACCACTGCACAACTCGGCATCGCCAATTACGGGTACGAGTTCACCTGGAATGGTTGCGACACCGTTCTCGTGGCGGTGGGCAGCGCGGGCTAGCCGGAACGCTCGCTTCAGAGCAGCTTCGCGGGGCCGTCTTGGGAAAAAAGACGGCCCCGTTTTTTCTGTCTCGTGGCCGGGGCGCCGAGCAAAGCAGCCCCAAATGGCTGGTGCCGACGGCGGCGAGGGCAGCACGTTTCAGGAAGAGGACCGACTGCGCTCAAAGGTTTGCACCCGAGCAGTTGGAAAAAAGCCAGTTAAGTGGACAAGAGCGGACCTTCGACAAAGGCCCGTGCGCTGCCCGCGGCCCGCAACTCACGCTGGCTTCCAGGTGTTGAAGGACTCGCCAAGCAGTCATGGGCATTTTCGGGAAGGTGCCTCCTTAGAGGCAGGCGCGGCGAGGCGAGGACGGTTGAGAGGGGCGAGACGCGAGCGCTACTGGCAGGCCTCCGGCTGGGGCGGCGGCGTGGGCGCGCCTATACTCTCGGGCGGTTGGTGACGCCTCGGCCGGCATTTCCCTCGTGGCGCGACCGCGCGCCCGCCGCAAGGCGTGTCCGCCCTCGGACGTCCGCCACTCGTCTGTTGGCCCTCCTGGTGTGGCTCAGTGCCATGGGGCTGGCTTCGGCGAGCAGCATCTCCAACGAGGTGGGTGGACAGGTGACGCAAACCACACCCAGCAACCCCCGGGCGGGGAACGTCGCTGACCTGTTCAAGGCCAACATCGACCTCACCGAGGCGCTCATCCTCCGGGCGGCCCTTGGCTTCACCTACGAATTTGCGACGCCGACGCCCGTCGGTGGCTCTTTCAGCGGCACCGACACCTCCATCTTCGCGCTGTCCTTGGGCGTCGACTGGGAGGTGAGCGAGGCGCTCACGCTCTCCCTCGACGGCGTCTTCTCGCCCTCGAGCACGCAGGCCATCAACACCGACATCACCCTCACCGGGCCGGCCGGGGGAGCCATCGACCGCAACGGGCTTCTTTCGACCGTGGCCTCAAGCTACGGGGCCGACGTCTCGGGCGACTATGCCATTGGAAACCCGCTCACCGACCGGCTGGCCTACTCGCTGGACGCCGATGTGGGCTGGCTCGCGCTCACCGTCGACCAGACGCTGGAAAGGCTGGAGAACGAGATGGGCACTGCGGATTCGTCCGTGGAGCGCATTCGCGCCTTCTGCGAGACCACCACGGTGCCGGCGGCGGTCCGCCGCTGCCAAGCGCTGAAGCCCCTGTTGGGGAGTGGCTCGGCCACGCTGGATGAGTTTCGCGTGGCCGCGGGCGGCACCCTCACCGTCTCGGGCCACACGGACGTCGGGCTTCACGGCGCCTACTACTTCTACAGCCAAGACCCCTCTTTCTTTGGGTACTACAGCAGCCTCACCTCGGGCCGCACCGCCTTGCACAACATCTCCTTGGGCAACGGCGTCCCGCTCGCGCCTTACCTCTTCACCATCCGCCCGGACGTGACGCAGCGGCTGGGCGCCCTCTCGCTCGGCTTCTGGTACCAATTCGGCGTCTACGCCTCGGACTTGGGCACGAGCCACGTGCTGGGTGCCCGCCTCCAGTGGGCCTTGGGCGCCGCCTGGAAGGTGTGGGTGACGGGGAGTGTCCAGCTGGACCTCCAGCCACCCTTCAGCACCGGCTCGCCGCTGGCCAACGGGACGCAGTCCACCGTTTCCGGAGCCTTCGCCGTTGGCTTTCGCTACCGGTTTTGAAGCGAGGGCCGCTCGCGCCCTCGAGAAGGGGAGGCTCAGGCCAGTCCGACGAAGCCCGAGCCCGCCAAGCCGTGGCCGATGCCGAGGAGAATGCTGGGGGCCCCAAAGCCGATGACGTAGAGAATGCCGCCGGCCACCCAGAGCGCGAATGCCCGCTGGCGAGCGGCGCTGCGCGTGGTGGATTGAGTGGTGGCGAACATGATGCAGACGTCTCCTCTCCCGCGTGCCCTCCCCACACCGGGGAAGGCCCAGGGGGGCGAAGCACATGCACTGCAGCTCCGCGGCCAACGCCAAAGTCCAAGAGAAAACGAGAAGTTGGCCGAGACGGAGGGCGGAGGCGGTTGCGCGTCGGGCAACTCGCGGACGCGTTTCTGTTGCCTCCGGCACAACGCGCCGCAGGGGGGCCCCGAGGGGGCGGAGCGCGTTTCTTTAGGACGCGGGCGGGCGCAGTCCCCCCGGCAGGGCTCCCGTTTCAACTTTGCGGGAGGTGCGTCGAATGCCCGTTGAAACGCGAGTAATCTCCGCCGCCCTATGACTGGACAGGGAAACACTTGGGTCGTGGTGGTCGACGCCCAGCAAAGTCGGATTTTGAATGTCGAGGACGCAGGGCTTCCCGCCAAGGTGCGGCACACCCTTCGGAGCCGGCCGGACGGGAAGGCCCAGGACGAGAGCGGTGACCTCACCGAGGTGTCCGACCGTGCCAAGCACGCCTCGAAGCACCACGGTGCACTGAGGAGCACCGGAAGCCCCGCGGACGAGGCCGAGCACCGCTTTGCGAAGGAGGTCGTCCGCAGTTTGGAGCGCGGGCTGGTGGAGGGGGCCTTCCACCACCTGGTGCTGGTGGCTCCGCCGAAGCTGCTCGGCATGCTCCGAGAGAACCTGACGGTTGGGCTCGCCGCATGCGTCCGGGCGAGTGAGCCGAAGGACTATGCCCACCTCGCGGAGCACGAGCTGGAGCAGCGCGTCCGCGAGCTGGTGCGCATCTGGCCGACGTCCTGAGGTGCACGTCCCGGGGCGCGGGCGCCGGTGTCCTTTAGCCCGTCCGTGGGCGAAGCAAGGGCCGGGCACGGGGCCGACCAGGCGGAGCGAAGGCCTCCACCTGAGCAGCCTCGGCCAGCTCCAGAAGGGCCTCGCGCCAAAGGGTTTCGGTGGCTCGAGCGGCTGCGGCTGGCTCACGGGCGCACCTCCCTGAGGCCACCAATGTCTGGGCGGCTTGCCCCAACTCTGCTTCGAGGCCCTGGCCGACGGTGACGGCGCGCAACTTCAACCCCTGGCAGCGGTGACTCGCGTCGGCGACGTTGCGCTCCTGCTCCGGCTGCTCGCCGAGGAGGACGAGGAGGGGAGTGCCTGAGATGCGCGCCAGCTCGAGCGCGCCCATTCCAGCCCCGGAGACGAAGAGCTCGGCGGCGTGGACGACGTCGGCAAACCCGGCGTCGGCGGCCTTCCAGCCTGGCCGGCCGGCATACCCCTCGCCCACGGCGTGCACCTGAAACCCACGGGTGTGGAGCGCGTCTTCCAGGGCGGCGGCGATGGCCGGCTCGCGAAAATGCGGGTTGAGGTACACCGCCGCCAGCGGGACGCCCTCGGAAACCCCGAGCGTTTGGCGGACCTCGGCACGCGAGCGGGTGGGACGCGCGACAACGGGAGGCAGCCGGTAGGTGCGAGGTGTCCGCAGCGCGGCATTTGCGGTGCCCACGGCATGGATGATGCGACCGAAGGCCAGGTCTCTGGCGCCTCGCAGCACGCGTTTGTAGCCCCGGCTGAGCCAGGCGGGCGCGCGGCCCTCGAAGTTGTCCTCCAGGGCCCGCCACAGGTTTTCGCCGTACACCTGCACCACCGGGGCGGGGAAGCCCACCGCCGGTGCCGCGAGGAGGGCAGGGTGAAGCGAGTCATTCACCACCAGCACGGCGTCCCGCGCCAAGGCCGCGAGGCGTTGGAAGTCGGCCAGCCCGCGCCACGGCAGCACCAGGTAGTTGAGCACCCGTCTGTCGGTGCGAGGCCGCGACATGTCGTGCCGCGTGTTGAATTCCACCCGGAAGTGCTCGGAGAGGACGGTGGCCTGCGTCCCCAGCCTTCCCAAAAAACGCGCACCGTCGGCTCCCGTCGTCACCACCGAGACTTGAAAGTCTTCGGCCAGCGCCCGCGACAGGAGGTGGGCGCGCATGAGGTGTCCACGCGCATCGGCCAGAGCGAGGTAGAGGAGGCGGCGCAGCGGCATGGCCCGTCCTGAGCGGGAGACCTGAACGGATGATGAGGGCCGCGGGTGACTGGGGCGCTCGGGCACGGTGACTCTTCGCTGACGGCCATGGCAGCGCCGTGACGCCACAGCGCCAAGAAGCAAGCGCTCTTCCCAAGAGCGATGGGGTAGAAAACCTCGGGCGCCCAGCCGAGAGCGCGTCCCTCCTGGAGGTGAAAGACGGATGCTCGCTTCGACCCTGACGTTGCTCATGTTGGGCGCGGGGCCGATTCCGGAACTCAGCCAGGTCGATGACCCCTTCACCCTCACGGTGAGCGGTGGGGTGAGTCTCGGGACGTACGAGTCGGGACTGGCCTGGACGCTGGTGCGTTTGGGCAAGGGAAACTTCGCCGCCGAGGAGCTCGGCCGCCAGCGGGTGCCCACCCTCCTGGCTGTGACTGGCGCCTCGGCCGGCAGCGTCAACTCACTGCTCTCGACCGCGCTGTGGTGTGCCGCTCCGGACGACACGGCCAACCTGTCCGTGGACCAGAACCTCCTCCGGGAGGCCTGGGTGAGTGTCGGCCTGGACGCGTTGTTGCCGCAAAGCCCCAAGAGTTACGTGACCGACGACGGGCTCCTGGCGTCTGCCGCCCTCATGCCAGTGGTGGACCGCATCCGGGACCGTCTCTTCAAGCCTGAGGGCATGCGCTTCGCGCCGGGTTGCAAGCTCCCCCTCGGCCTCACCGTGACGCGGGTTGACCCGGAGAAGCTCGACGTCTCAGGACTCTCGGTACCGGTTCAGCGGGCCATCCTACCGCTGGTGTTTTCCGTCGACGAGGCAGGAGAAGTCAGCGTCCAGCGGCAACTGCTCGGCCACTCTTCCGGCGACAGCCTCTTGCGACTCGCGGACTCCAACCTCAACGGGAAGACGCTGACTTCCCCGGATTCGCTCATCCAATCCCTGCTGGCATCGGCCGCCTTTCCCTTGGCCTTCGGACCGCGCCCGTTGTGCGAGTGCGCGGCCCGCTGCGACACCGGGGAAGCAGTCGCCGCGACAAGCTGTCCCGGGCCTGACGCCCGGCACCCCTTGGACCATCTCACGTGCTCGGCCTACGGAAACGCCGCCGGGGGCCAGGAGATGTCCCTCTGCAAGAGCTACTTCGTGGACGGGGGCGTCTTCGACAATGCCCCGGTGGGGCTGGCCATCGACCAGGCCGAGTCGTTTGCGCGCTGGCGTCTTCTCCGGCCGTTGACTGCGCTCTTTATGGACCCGGACACGCGTCGGTTGCAGCCGCCAGCCAAGGACGACAACGACCGGACGGGGCGCGGCATCAGCGGCGCGGTGAATCTCGCCTTCACCTTGGTCGGGACAGCCCGACAGCGGCAGCTGGCAGAGTCGGTGGGCTCGCGGCAGTGGAACCTCACCACCCGAAGCCTCCTCTTTCGCACCGCCTTTCTGCTGACCGAGTCCCTCTCGGTGTTGCTCCAGCTGCTGGACCTCGACGCCAAGCCAACCGAAGTCGCGCCGCCGCCCATCTTTCGTGGGACGCTCCCTGCCCGCATCCGCTTCAGCCGCATGCTCTACAGCTGCGTGCGGCGGCTGGCCCTCGCCGGGCCCGACGCGGAGGTGGCCGCTCTCGAGAAGCTCTGTGCGGCCGCCGCCCGGGAAGTCCCGGGCGCGGACCCGCTGGCCGGGGACCCGACCGAGCTGGCCAGGGCGGAGGTGCCGCTCACCGACGAGGAGTTGCTCCGGCTGGCGGAGGGGTTGACCGCCCTGTCCGGCGAGGCCAACCCCCGCCGGCGCCTGGAGGACGCCCTGCTCCGCAAGCCCCTCACCAAGATGAGCGAGCGGATGCTGGTGGCCGAGTTCAGTCTTTCCCGCGCCCAGCTCGCCGCCGCGACGGTGACGCTTCTCACCGACGAGCTGCCACGGGTGTCACGCGGCGCGCTGGGCGAGGAGGGACTGCAACGGCTGCGCACCACGCTTCTTTCCTACGTGCAGCAGTCGCGCTACCGCTCCGAGCGCCGGAACCGGCTGGCCAACGCCCTGGTCGTCGAAGAGCTGCGGGCGCTCGCCTTGCGCAACGTCCCCCTTCTCCCCGGCGTCGAGGCCTCCCGGGCTTTGGCCAGTTTGGCCGGAGCACCGGACACCATTCCCTTCGCCATTCAGCCGCTGCAGCCGGTGCTGAGCGCGCTCCAGGCGGCGCCCGCCGGCGAGGTCTCGGAAGAGGTCCGGTTGCTGTGGTCTCGCCTGGAGCGCTTGGTCCAGCTCCGCCCGCGGTTGGGGACGCTGAATGCGGAAAGCATCCAAGTGGCCCAGGACGTCGCTGCGCTCCAACAGGAGGGCAACGGAGAACGAAAGCTGGTGCTCACCACCCGCTTCGCCCCGCTGGCTGGAAGTCAGCTCGGCAACTTCGGTGGCTTCCTCGACCGTCCGCTTCGCGAGGCGGACTATTACATCGGCGTCTACGATGGCCTGAACCAGGCGGCCGCGCACTGGTGCGACAACCAGGACCCTTACGAGACGTCGCGTTTTGCGCCGGTGCGAAAGCAAGACGGGACGGGCGACTTGGACTTTCGCCAGGAGGCCACCCAGCGCTGCATGGGCGCGGCGATGTACGTTGCGGCGCGCTGGCTGCGCCTCTTCGACTCCTCCCAGGCCAACTTGGTGGTGAAGGTGCTGGCTCGTCGGGAGCTCACTGCGTGGCTTGGAAGGACCGAAGGAGAGCGGGTCGCGGCGCTGCCCGAATGGCAATGGCTGGGCAGCGAGCCCCCGGAGTTCAAGTCCGCGGGCTCGGTGGGGAAGGTGGTGGAGGTCCTCTTGAGCAAGAGGATTCCCTGCGAGCCGGGCGCTCAGGAAAACCTGTGCTACGGCGACTTGAGCTTCGACGCCTTCATGGATGCGCTCATCGCCGTGGGCTACGTCCCGACCTCGGACAGCATGCGCACCGCGCTCGACAGCCGACGCCGTTGGTTCACCGCGACGTTGAAGCGCGCTGTCGACCGTGCGGCGACGATTGAAATCCAACGTCCCTCCGGAGGGGGAGGCGGGACGGAGGGCATGGTCGATTTGGGCATCGGGGCGACCGAGCTGCTCACCCGCTCCCAGAGCTACGAGACTGGGGTGCGCTTCGTCCTCGACCCGTCGAGCATCCCCACCGAACCACTGGCCAACGGCTCCTATTGGCCCATTGTGCTCGCCCACCTCGTCCCCTACCGGGTGGCGCTGGACATTGTGGGGGGAGGCCTGGCGCTGAGCTGGCTCGAGCCCCAGCTGTGGTTCTCCCACTGGTTCTCATTGGACACCACCATCCAGCTGGTGGACCTTCAGTTCAGCTCCGGAAACAACTCGGGCAGCGTCTCCACCACGCTCGGGCTACGGGCCACCGTCCACGTGGGCGGCTTCGGCATCGGCGCTGGCCCGCGCTGGTCGTTCTACTGGAGCGGCTCGGACATCTCGAAGTTCGGCGTGGAGTTCGACCTCACCTTCCTCCAGGACCGTTTCGGTGTCTCCTTTGGCTTTCGCAACATCACCCCAGCCGGCTGGTACACACCGTTTGTGGCCCTCACCGTCGCCGACCTCAATGGCGCGCTGTACTGGCTGATTCCGGCCGCGTGGCGCTCGGGAAGATGAGGGCAGTCCGGGCTTTGGCCCTGCTCGCGTCGCCGGCGAGGTGTGCTGCGGCCTAATGCCCGCGGACGTCGGGAATGGTGAGGACGAAGTCCAGCTGCTGGTTGAGGGAGGCCAGCGTCCCGCCACAGTGAATGGTATTGAATTCCACCGCCGAGCTGAGGGCATAGCGGGACTCGGGAACGGAGAGCGCCACCACGCGGCCGGAGTAGCTGGACGTCCCCGGCGGCACGTCGGGGAACTGGTACCGGCACTCGCCATAGCCGTGCGCGAAGTTGCCGTCGGCGTGGACCAGGTTGGTGCTCCCGTCCTCGCTCTTTTGGACGATGACCAAGTTGTCGCAGGTGAGGCTTGCCAGCTCGTCTTCACTGGTGGTGGGCAACAGCGTCTGGTCGAGGGTGATGCGGCCGCCAACCCAGCACGGGCCTTGCGTCTTGACGAAGTCCGGAGGGGACACGGGGTGGCCCGACTTGCCGCCCCCCGAGGCGCAACCCAAGCCGGCGGCCAAAAGCGCGACCGAGAGCCAGCGTCCGACGTCGGCTCGGCGTGAAACGCCCACCCAGTTGTGCAAGCAGTCCTCCCACGGAGCCGGCATGGCCCGAGCGTCGCTGGCTCATGTCATGCCACGGCACTCGGCGGCGTCAACCTCCCGGATTCGCCAAGGCGCGGGCCCCCCTGTCCCAGCGCCCGGCCCCGGGGCCCTTTCTTGCCCGCCCGGCCCTCACGGGTAGGATTGTCACCTACATCCATCTGGAAGGGGTGGCTGGCGTGACTGAGGCGAGGGGCATGCACCGCATGAGCAGGGCAGGGGACGGCAGCGGCCTGCGCGTGAGGGTTTCCCTGCCGGATGCAGCGCCGCGCGCGCACAGCACGCACGTCCAAGTGGAGCGCGTCTTGCTGCTTTTTGAAGCGGCCGAGGTCCCGACGGAGCACCCGCTTCTCGGAAGCCCCCACGCCACAGGACCGACGGCTTCGGCACGCGCCGCGGCTCCCCTGCGTTTTGCGCCCGCACCAGCACGGCGTCTGTCGGCGTCCTCGGGTTTTTCGCCCGACGCCGCGCGCAGCGAAAACCCCTGAACACCTGATCCCCAGTCGCTCCGGACGGGCCGGCGTCGCTTGACGCCTGCGGTTTCAATAAGATATTCGATGGAGTACATTCAGTTGTCTCTATTGAAACGGCGGTACTGAATGGAGTTGCTGGGCCCAGCGGAGATCGCGCGCATCGAGCGAGATCACGCGCGCGGCTTGTCCGCCGGAACCATTCTGGAAATTTTTCGGCCGCGAGGCGTGCGTCTCTCCGAGGCCACGTTTCGGAAATATGTCCAGGCCGGGCTGCTACCGCGGAGCCGACGCGTGGGGCGCAAGGGCAAGCACCGCGGAAGTCACGGCGTCTACCCGGTGGAGTCCGTCCGGCGCATCAACGCCATCAAGAAGATGATGGCCGCTGGCCTCACCCTGGAAGACATCAAGCGCTCATTCGTCTTCTTCAAGAATGGCATTGACCAGGTCCAGCGCGGCCTCGGCGAAACGCTGACTGGTCTGTCCACCGAGCTCGAGTCCCGGCCCTTCGGCTCGGCGCACAAACGTGCGCTCCAGGGCGAGCTCGAGCTCTTGCAGCGGCGCTCCGAAGCGCTGGTGCGCGACCTGTCTCGGTTGGGGAGCGAGCTCACTGCGCAGCGCGCGCCCTCGGAGGAACTGAGCTGAGGCCGCCCCCTCCATGGGGGTTCGGCCGACACCTGTAGAGCATTGGAGGAGGGAACCCATGAGTGAAGTGAATGCAGAGCCGGCCCCGGAAGAGCTACCGGCGACCGAGCCGACCCCAGAGCGTCGCCGTTCGAGAACCATGTCCCGGAAGGAGATGGCGCGAGACCTACGGCGCCGCCGTCTGGGTGGCGAAATGGAGCCGGAGGAAGCCGAACTGCTCAAGAGCATCGAGAGCATGCGGCCGAGGACGCGAGCCGAATGCATCAACGGACCGAGGCCCTGCCTCTTCGTCTCCTGCAAGCACAACCTCTACCTCGACGTGAATCCGGAGACCGGCTCCATCAAGCTCAATTTTCCGGACAAGGAGATTTGGGAGCTGGAGCACACCTGCGCTCTGGACGTTGCCGAAAAAGGCGGCATCACGCTCGAAGAGGTGGGCGCCATCATGAATCTCACCCGGGAGCGCATCCGTCAGGTGGAGACGCGCGGACTGGCCAAGCTGCGGGAGGCCACCGAGGACGACTACTAGCGACGCCGCCCCAGGGAAACAGCTGCTGGGTTGTCCCTGACCCCCTGTCCCTCACCGCGGCGATGCCGCGTTGACACTCCCCACGACCGGGTGATTAAGACGTGGCCCCTTCCATCGCAGGACTGTCCTTGCTGGCCCTCCTCAGCGTCTCCGACAAGCGCGGACTCGTCCCGTTCGCGGCTGGGCTCCTCGAGCTTGGCTTCCAAATTCTCAGCACCGGTGGCACCCTGCAGACGCTGTCTGCGGCAGGCATTTCCGCACGCAAGGTGTCCGACTACACCGGCAGCCCCGAAATTCTCGGCGGGCGGGTGAAGACGCTTCATCCGAAAATTCATGGTGGCCTCCTCGGTCGCCCGGACTTGCCCGCGGACCTCTTGGAGATGGAAGCCAACGCCATCGCGCCCATCGCCGTGGTGGCGGTGAACCTCTACCCCTTCCGGGAAACGGTCGCCTCCGGCGCCAGCGAAGCGGACATCATCGAGAACATCGACATCGGCGGCCCGGCCATGGTGCGTGCGGCCGCGAAGAATGGCTCTCGGGTCACCGTGGTGGTGGACCCAGACGACTACCCGGCCGTTCTCGAGGAGCTGCGGCGGGGCCCAACGAGTGGCACCACGCGCTCACGGCTGATGCGCAAGGCCTTCGCCCACACCGCGGCCTACGACGCCTCCATCGCCAGCTACCTGCAGAAGAGCGCCGGCGAGGCCTTCCCCGCTGAATTGAGCGTCTCCTTCCAGAAAGCGCAGGAGCTGCGCTACGGGGAGAACCCGCACCAACGCGGCGCCTTCTACCGCTCCTTCCAGGCTCCCCAGGGTCCGTCGCTTGGCTTCTCTCAGGTGCTGCAGGGCAAGGAGCTGTCCTACAACAACTTGCTCGACCTCGACGCGGCACTGGCCTTGGCGCTCGAATTCCCCGAGCGGCCGGCGGCCATCATCATCAAACACAACACCCCGTGCGGCGTGGCCCTGTCCGACGTTCTCGAGACGGCCTACCGGACGGCTCGAGCCATCGACGAGGTTTCGGCCTTCGGCGGCATCGTCGCGCTCAACCGGGAAGTCGACGTGGCCACCGGCCGTGCTCTGGCCGAGACCTTCCTCGAGGCTGTCATTGCTCCTGGCTACAGTCCCGGCGCCAGAGACGTGCTCGCCACCAAGAAAAACCTTCGTCTCCTGGACGCCAAGAGCCACTGGCCTGAAGGCGCTCGGCCGGTGCCCTCCATGGAGCTACGCAGCGTCTCCGGCGGCCTCTTGGTGCAGGACCGCGACGCGGTCGAGCCGCCCTTGGGCTGGAAAGTCGTCACCCAGCGCTCGCCCACGCCGGCCGAGGAAGCCGGCCTGCGCTTCGCCTGGCGGGTGTGCAAGCACGTGAAGAGCAATGCCATTGTGTTCTCCACCGCCGACCGGCTCCTGGCCGCCGGCGGAGGGCAAACCAGTCGCGTCGACTCTGCAAAAATCGCCGCCGCCCGCGGGGGGCCCGCGCTGCGCGGCAGCGCGGTGGCCTCCGACGCCTTCTTCCCGTTTCGGGACGGCTTGGACGAGGTGGCCCGCGCCGGAGCGACGGCCGTCATCCAACCGGGAGGCTCGATGCGAGATGCCGAAGTCATCGCCGCTGCCGATGAGCACGGGGTGGCGATGGTCTTCACCGGCGTTCGGCACTTTCGCCACTGACAGACCGAATGCGTCTCGCCTGCGAGAGTTGCGCGGCGGCTTACATCATCGACGATGGTGCGATGACTCCGCGTGGCGTCCGGGCCCAGTGTCCTCGCTGCAAGAGCATCCAATTCGTCCCGCCGCCGCCCGAGGCGAGGGCACCCTCCAACCCCGCGTCGCGGGCGCAGGAGATGGCCAACCCCATCTCCGTCAGCCGTCCTCCAGTCCCAGGGCGAGAGCCAGAGCCGGAACCCCCGACCCAAGTGGCACGCGTCACACTCACCACGCGCATGGTGGCGCGACCGCCCGCCCCACCCCCCGAGGCGCTGTTGAAGGAAGGGCCGGAAGCGCGCGCCGAGCTCTTCGGTGAGATGAATTGGAGCGACGGCGAGCCGGCCGACGCCGGCGTCCCGGTGCCCGCCTCCGCCGCGGGCCTCTCGCGAGCACCCCCACGGCCCAGCGCCCCCCTGGCCCCACTGCCGCCCGCCCTGCCCCCCCCGTCTCCCGCTCTGTACGCGGCCGAGGTGCCCTCGGGCGACGGCGAGGAGCGGGCCGACAGAGGCTCCGTGGCCAGCGAGCTCTTTGGCTCCGCGGAGGATGTCGCGCCTCTGGAGGACGCCCCGCACTCCAATGTGACGTGCGCCAGCTGTGGCGGTGCCCTGGCCTCATTCGAGGACGTGGCCAGCGGCGTCTGTACCTCCTGTCGGGCCACAGCCACCGCCCGCCTGGTGCCCGCTCCGGCGGCCCTCACGCGGACGGCCTACGAAACCACGCCCCCCTCGGTGCGCACTCGGGCGGCGGTCCCCCGCCAAACGCCAGCCCTCCCGCGGCCCGCCACCCCAGTCCGGCGGCGCTGGGGGACGCTGGCCGCCTTGGTGGCGGTGGTGCTGCTCGGCGCCGGTGCGTTGCTGTGGCTCCGTGCACGGCGCGGGACGCCGCTCAGTACCCCCAAGCTGCCTGCTGCGAGACGGGTGGTGGACCCGCTGGCGCCGTTGCCCACCGGCCTGGCTGAACGTCTCGCCACCTGGCGCACCGGAGACGCTGGCCTTCAGCTCTCGGCGCAAGCCGTTTTGGTGGAAGCCCAGCGTGAAATTGCCCTCGACCAACCGGCGATGTACGCCTCGGCCCAACGCCGGTTGGAACGGGCGCTGGTGGACTCGCCTCGAGACCCGGAACTCCTCGGGGCCTGGCTGACGGCGTCGGCCCTTGGCCGCGGGACACTGATGGACCCGGCCGAATACCGCTCGCTGTTACAGCTCGCGCAGAGCGCCGTGGACCGAAGCGGTCACGCCCCGGCGGTGCTCATGGGACTTTCCGAGCTCCTTCTCGTCCAGCCGGACGAGTCGGGAGAGGAGGCAGCCCGCGCCCTGGCGCAGCAGGCGCTCGTGGCCGACCCCCAGTCGGCGCAAGCCCACCTGGTGCTCGCACGGACGTACGTGCGCACGTCCGCAGCACTGGCACTCGCCGAGCTGCAGAATGCGGAGCAGTCCGACTCGAGTCAGCGGCGCATCCCTTCGCTTCGGGCCGACGCTTATGCCGCCAACGGCCAGCCACGGGAAGCCTTGGCCGCGCTCTCGGCTCGCCTCGCTCTCGAGCCGGACCATGCGGCCAGCCTCTTCGCCACCGGGCGGCTGTTGGTGGAGGTGGGCGAGCCGGACCAGGCCCGTCGGCTCTTCGAGCGTTTGCAAGCAGACCCGAGGACGGAGGACGGCCCGGCGCTGCTGGCGCTCGGCGAGCTGGACTGCCTTCAGGGCCGGCCCCGAGAGGCGATGCAGCTCTTGCGCGGCGCGCTGAAGCGGGAGCGCCTCAGCGCCCAAAGCCGAGTCCGGACCGAGGTTCTCTTGGCGGGCGCCGCCCGCGCAGCCGGGGACGTCGACGCGGGAGCCGGCGCCGCGAGCGCGGCACTGGCGGCGGAGCCGGCCGACCCAGGAGCGCACCTGCAGCTCCTCTTGCTTGCGCTGGATAAGGCAAACGGCGCCGCAGCCGAAGCGCAGCTTCCCTTCGTCGTTGGCAAGCTCGCTGACCCGGGGCTGGAAGGCATGGTGGAGGGTTGGGTGCAAATGGCCCAGAAGCAGCCCGGCGCTGCCGCTGAAGCCTTCGAGCGCGCCGCCCAGGTGGACCCGCGACGCACCGACGCACTCCTGTGGGGCGCGGCCGCGCAGACCCTGGCCGGGAAGTCCTCCGAGGCGTTGATCCTCTTGGCCAAAGCCGAAGAGGCCGATCCCACGCGGGCCGGACCCTTCAGCCCCCTCTCCGAGCTGTCCCTGCGGCCCGAAGACTCGCTCCGCGGCGTCGAAAAGCCCTTGGCGCAGCTGGCCAAGGCCACCGCCGGCCCCGCGCCACTGGTGGGCGAGGCCGTCCTGCGCTTCCACCGCCGCGACGTGGCTGGAGCCGGGGCGACCCTCAGCGAAGCGCTGAAGCTGGACGCGGGCCAGCCCCAGGCGCTCGCCTGGCGCGCTCTGGTGCTGCTCGAGCAGGGCGACGTCAAAGGAGCGACGACGGCGGCAGAGCTGGCCCAGCACGGCGGACGCGCCCTCCCGATGGTTCACTACGCGGCCGGCGTCGCGGCCTTGGCCAGCGGGGACTTGGACTCCGCCCGGCGGCTGCTACGTGAGGCGGTGCAGTTGGCACCGACGTTGCTCGCGGCGGAGGTCAAACTGGCCGAGGCCGAAGCACGGGCGGGGGCCGTCGCTGCGGCTCGCGAGCGGCTGCGCAAGGTGGTGCAACTCGATCCGAGCTACGCATCCGCCAAGCGGGCGCTGTACCTTCTCCCCAAGGAGAGCTGAACCCCCCCTTTTATGCGCGTGCTGGTCATCGGGAGCGGCGGGCGAGAGCATGCCCTGGCCTGGAAGATTGCGCAGAGTCCCGAGCTCACCCGGCTGGTGTGTGCACCGGGGAACCCCGGCACCGCCGAGGTGGCCAACAACCGGGCCGTCGCCGCGGAAGACCCGACGGCGGTGACGGCGCTGGCCAGGGAAGAGGGTGCGGACTTAGTCGTCGTCGGTCCGGAGCTCCCCTTGAGCCGCGGTGTCGCGGACGCGCTTCGGGGCGCAGGCATCCCCGTCTTCGGACCCGACGCTTCCGCCGCGCACCTCGAGGGGAGCAAAGCCTTTGCCAAGGACGTCATGGCTGGCGCCGGAGTGCCCACGGCCCGGCACCGCACCTTCGAGGATGCGCGCGCTGCGGAGGACTATGCCCGGACGCGCCAGCGGCTGGTGGTGAAGGCCGACGGACTGGCTGCGGGCAAGGGCGTGGTGGTGGCCACCTCCCCGGCCGAAGCGGTGCAGGCCATCCGCGAGCTCTCGGCACTCGGAGCGGCGGGCTCGCGGCTGGTGCTCGAGGAGGCGCTCGAAGGAGAGGAGCTGTCCGTCATCGCCCTGGCCGACGGCGAGCGCTACGTCCTGCTCCCCGCTGCCCAGGACCACAAGCGGCTTCTGGACGGCGACCGAGGCCCCAACACCGGGGGGATGGGCGCCGTCAGCCCAGTCTCGCTTCTCGACGCGGCCGGCCTCGCCGCTGTCGGCGAGTCCGTCATTGCGCCGGTGTTGAAGGAAATGGCTCGGCTGGGCCGTCCCTTTAGCGGTGCCCTGTACGCCGGCTTGATGCTGACTCCGGAAGGGCCCCGCGTCCTGGAATTCAACGCCCGCTTTGGAGACCCGGAAGCACAAGTCCTCGTCCTGCAGCTGGCGGAGGACCTCTTGCCGTTGCTCTACGCCTGCGCCACCGGCGCGCTCGTGCAGCGGCCGCTGCGGGTTTCCTCCGGAGCCTCGCTGGCGGTCGTCCTCGCGAGCGCCGGGTACCCGGGCCCACCGAAGACGGGGGTGCCCATTCTCGGGACGGACCGGGTGGCCGAAGGGACGCAGGTGTTCCATGCGGCCACGGCCCTGGTGGAGGGCCGGCTCGTCACGGCCGGAGGCAGGGTGCTCAGCGTCTGCGCCCACGCGCCGTCACTCGAGGAAGCGCGGCAGCGCGCCTACCGTGCAGTCGACCAGATTCACTTCGAGGGGATGCAAGCCCGCCGCGACATCGGCGTACGCGCGCTGCGCGCCGGAGCGCTTCGCCGGTGAGCACCTCCTCCGGCGAACGCCTAGTCGTCCCGCTCCTGGTGAAGTCCGTCCTGCGCGAGCTCGCCGGGCCGCTTCTGTTGTGGATAGCTTTCCTCTTCCTGTTGCTCTTCGTGATGCAGTTCCTCCGAGGGACGGACGTGCTGCTGGGCAGTGCGGTGACGCTCGGGGACTATGGCCGTCTGGCCGTCAACCTTGCGCCGCACTTTCTCGTGATGGCCATTCCGGTGGGCCTGCTGCTGGCCATTCTGCTCGGTCTGGGCCGGATGGCGGAGGACCGGGAGCTGCTGGCGCTGGGGGCACTGGGCTCGCCGCCGTGGCAAGTGGCGCGGGTTCCCATCGCGTTGGCGGCTGCCCTGGGCGTCTTCATCCTCGCGCTCTCCTCCACCGTGGAGCCCTGGGGGCTGAAGCAGGTGAAACGGATTGTGGGCCAAGTCATCAAGCGCAACGTCCTCGGCGACGTCAAACCCGGCGTCTTCTACGAGGACCTCACCGACCTCACCCTCTACGCCCGTGGCGTGGATGCGGAGCGAGGTGTCTGGACGCAGGTGCTGGTGCACGACGAGCGCGACCCGCGCGCCCCCATCCTCGTCCTCGCCCGGGAGGGACTGGTGAGCGCCGAGGGCGCGGGCTCGGCGCTCACCGTCGGCCTGCGCGAGGGAGAGGTGCACCGCGCCGAGCGCACCGGCGGAGACTATGCCGTCCTCAACTTCGACCACGGCGAGCTGGCGGTGGGAGTGGAGGACTCACTTCTGCGGAAGAACAAGCTCAGCTCACCCATCGAGGAGCTCACGCCCCGGGAGCTCCTGGCCGCGGCTCGGGAGGCGCGCTCCAAGGGGCACAGCCCGGCGGCCTTCCTCACCGCCTTCCAAGTCCGTCTGGCTCAGGGGCTGACGCCGGTGGCCTTCGCCCTGCTTGGGGTGCCTCTGGCCATGCGGCTCCGGCGCGCCCGCGGGCTGGCGTACGTCCTGACGCTGTCCTTCTACGTCCTCTTCTACATTGTCGAGCGAAGCTTCGAGAACTGGGGCAGCACCGGGCGCCTGTCCGCGCTGGTGGCTGGCGAGGGGCCCAACCTCCTCTTCTGTGCCGCCGGAATCGCCGCCATGCGCTGGCTCGGCCTGCGCGGAGTCACCGCGTGAGAGGGCTCCTCTTCCGGCACCTGGGAAGGATGTACCTCCGGCTCGCCTCGACCATCTTCGGCGGCGTCCTCACCGTTTTCCTGGTGGCCGACTTCGTCGACCGCGCCAAGTCCTACAACGGGCCCAATTGGATTCGCGACGTGCTGGTGCTGTACGGCTACAAGGCCGTCGTGGCCGGCCACCAACTGGCGCCGGCCGCGCTCCTGCTCGGTGCCGGGGCCCTGGTGGCGGTCCTGCGCAGCAAGGGTGAGCTGACTGCCATCCAAGCCCTGGGTTTCTCGCGCTGGACGCTGTACGGCCCGGTGCTGGTGGTGAGTTGTGTGGTGGCCGTGGGCTTGGTTGTCCTCGACGAGTCCGTCGTGGGACGGGCCAGCCGTCGGGTGGATGAAATTACGACGCTGCGTTTTCACCGCTGGGGAGACTGGCGCTCCTTCTACGGCCGAAAGCAGTGGTTTCGGCAGGGCGACCGCATTCTGCACCTCCAGGACGGAAGCGCCGACGAGGGCTTTCGGGGCATTACCGTCCTCACCCTCGACGCGGCCTTTGCCCTCACCGAGCGGCTGGAGGCGGACACCATGACCCACCTCGAGGGGACGCGGTGGCGCCTCACCGGCGTCAGCGTGCGCACCTTCGACGGCCGGGCGGGCAGCAGGATTCGCTCTCTTCCGGACGGCGCCTTCGACCTCGGAGTGGACCGCTCGGACTTGAGCATCCGCTCAGGCAGGCCGGAGCACATGTCCTCGCCCGTCCTGGAGGAGCAGATTCGGGCCCGCCGACGGGTGGGGCTCTCGGACAGGCTCTTCTCCCTCGCGCTGCACAACCGGGTCGCCGTCCCGCTGATGGCGGTGCCGGCGGCGCTGCTGGCGCTGGCACTCGCGCTCCGGGCTGGCCGCAAAGGCGTCACCGCGGTGCTGATGCAGGGACTGCTGGTGACGCTTGCCCTGTGGGGGTTGATGGTGGTGGCCCGAGGCCTGGTGCTGGGAGGGCGACTTTCACCGCCGGTAGCAGCCTGGGCGCCGGTGGTGCTGTTGTCGCTCACTGCGCTGGCCATGGCCCGCTGGCCCCAGACTCGGCCGAGACTCCGCCCCGCGCTCGCCGCCCCCACTTGAAGCCTGCCCCATGCGCTTTCTGGCCCCTGCTCCCGTCTCGCCGCTCGTGGGCAAGCTCGTCACCGCGCTGCTTGTCGCCTGGGCGCTGGGCACCGCTGCCTCCGAGGGGCTGATGCAGGTGGCCGCCGACAGCACCATTCTCCTCTCGCTGCTGCTGCTCGCCTTGAGCCAGACGCGTCCCGAGTCCGACGTCCGGCCTCCACTGTGGGCCGGGGCTCTCCTCGCCGGCTACCAGGCGCTGTCGCCGCTCCTCGCGCGCTTGGCCGGCGCCCCGGGCTGGCCCCCGGCCGGCCACTGGCTCCAGTGCTTGGACACCGCCGCTGTACCGGCCCTGGTGGTGGCAGCGACGGCGGGGGTGCTTTGGACGGCGGTGGAAGCGGCCGCGGTGGTGGGTTGGACGGGCTCCGTCGCGGTGGGCCTCCTGCAGCACTTCGTCCGCTGGGAGACGCCGCTTCCCAGCATGCTGCGCCTCCCGGTGGGCCGAGTGCACGAGGTGTTTTCCTCGGAGGGGCGCCCGCGGTTTGCCGCCGGCGGCTTCTTCTTCCACCGGCTTCGCTTCGCCCATGGCGCGGTGGCCCTGTTGGGGCCGGCGCTGGCGGCGGCGCTTTCTCGCAGTGGCGCTCGCCGGCGGTGGCTGGGTGCATGGCTTGTCCTGCTGTGCGGGCTGGCCATCTACTTGGCCTTTGCCCGAGCGGCGCTGGGTGCGGCCGTCCTCTTGTGTATTGCCGCAGGGTTGGCCCTCTCGCGGGGCTGGGCCCGGCGCGCGGGGCTGGCCGGGCTGTTGGTGTTGCTGGCCGCCGTCGCCCTGGCGCCTGGGTGGCGGCTCCGCCTCAGCGCCGCGAGCGACAACCTCTTTGACGGCGAGCGCGCCCAGGCCCGGGCCGCCGGTTGGGACCTCGTCCGTTGTCACCCGCTTCTCGGCGTGGGCTTCGGCAACTACCACGCCGCCGCGGAGGCCCGCGCCAGCGAGACGGGGCTGCCGCCACTGCTGGCGCGGGACGCGCACGCGGTGTGGCTGACGACGTGGGCGGAGACGGGGCTGGTGGGGCTTTTCCTTTGGCTTGCCTACCAAGGTCTGCTCGCCCGGGCGCTGTGGCAACGCGCGCGCGAAGGGGCCTGGCCGGCGGCGGGCGCACTCCTCTCCTGGGTGGGCTTTCAAGCGCTCGGGCTGGCGCACCACCTGCCTTTCCATTCGAGCGTGCACCTCACTTTCGCCCTCGTCTGGGGGGTGGGCCTGGCCTACCGGAGCGACGCGCCTCAGCCCAGCGCGGCCCGGTAGACGTCCGCCGTCCGCTGCGCGCACACCTCCCAGCGGAATTCCTGAGCGCGGGAAAGGCCGCGCTCGACAAGCGTGGCGCGCAACGTGGGCTCTGCGTCCAGGCGGTGCACCGCCAAAAGCCACGCCGCTGCGTCCAAGGGCGCGACGAGAAGGCCGGCCTCGCCCACCACCTCGGGAAGGGCCGCAGCGTTGGCAGCCACCACTGGACAGCCGCAGGCGAAGGCTTCCAGCGCCGGAAGTCCAAAGCCCTCATGCACCGACGGCAACAGAAGCGCCTCGGCACCGCCGTAGAGGGCCGGGAGCATCGCCTCCTCGACGCGCTCCAAACCGCGGATGCTGGCTGGAAGCTTGAGGCTGGCCACGTCGCGCCCGGCCAGCACCACCAGCGGCCAGGGGAGGCGCGGCGCAAGCTCGGCGAGAAAGTGCAGGCGCTTGTGCGGCTTGGCATTGCCCACGGCTAAGAGGTAGCGCGCCGGCAGTCCGAGACGGCGTCGAGCCTCGGACTGCGCTTCCGCCGAAGGCGGGACGAAGCGGTCGTCGACGCCCGCCGGCACCACCTGGAAGGCCTCGGGCGGAAATCGCAGCTGCGCGGCGAGCTCGGCCCGGGAAAAGGCGGAGACGGTGAGAATGGCCCGGGCGTGGCGGAGCCGTGGGCGCACCACCGTCCGGTAGTAAAGCGCCGTCGCTCGGCTGTACTCGTCCGCGCGGACGAGGTGCGTCGCGTCATGCAGCGTCGCCACCAGCCGTCCAGGCCAGAGGAGGGGGACGGAGAAGGAGGTGGCGTGGAAGCAGTCCGCCCCCGCCTGCAGCAGGGCCCAGGCCAGGGCCGGTTGCTCGAAGGGGGACAGAAAGCGGGCGCCGCACGGCCGCACGGGGAATGCCGGCGCAAGAGCGCCCAGCGGCGGGAGGCCCTCGGGCGGCCCGAGTCCGAGGACGTCCACCTCGGGCAGGAGGGAGGGAATGCGCGCCGCCAACGCCAGCGCATAGCGGGCGATGCCGTGCATGCGGCCGGCCACCATGCGCAAGTCCAACACCAGCCGCGCCCGGCGTCCGGCGGCGCTCTTCACGCCGAGCGCTCGTCTTCCTCCGTCGCGCCCAGCGCCAGCCCGAGGGCCAGCACGACGGCCATGGACACCTCGGCGTGGAAGAGGGGGTCATGGAGGAGGCTCACCAGCGCGAGGAAGACGAGGCTGGAACGTCCCGCCGCGCCCAGGGGCCGCGCGGGGTGTACCCGGCGCCAGCAAAAAA
The DNA here is from genome assembly GCA_963745475.1 of uncultured delta proteobacterium. Lineage (GTDB taxonomy): Bacteria > Myxococcota > Myxococcia > Myxococcales > Myxococcaceae > JADGRA01. The sequence goes on along the minus strand of CAVUXN010000006.1, from coordinate 222,240 downwards.
TGAGGACGGCGATGAAGAGGAGGGCCGCGGGAATGCCCGCCTCGGCTGCCAGGGTGAGGTACTGGTTATGGGCCTTCCCCGCGTGCCGCACCACGTCCTCCGGCGTGTCCACGGACGCGAAGAGGCCCGGCCGGTAGCGCCCCAGGCCCACGCCGGCCAAGGGGTGCTCCTCGACAGCACGCAGCGCCGACTCAGCGAGAAAGCGTCTGTCCCCCGACCCCTCGTCCGTGACGGCCGAGGCAAAGCGCAGCCCGAGGCTGGGTACGCTGAGCACCAGCGCCGCCGACACCACGAGGACGCCCGCCACCGCGGCCCAACGCCAACGGCCGGAGAGGCGGAAGTAGAAGAGGAGTCCTATGGCCACCACCAGGGCGACGGATGCGGCACGGGCGTGGGGCAACCACAGCACGCACAAGGCACCCACCACCGCCACCGCCAGCGCCGGGGCGCTGCGTCGCAAGAGGCCGAGGTCCAAGTAGGCGAGGACGACGAGGCCGCCGACGTGAGCGAATTTGAGGCGGTGCAGCAGCAGTCCTCCGGCCATGTAGCGGGACGGCTCGCCAGGAAGCGGCTCGTACATGCGCTGAAAGGGGAGTCCCGTCCAGCGCAGGGAGGCGAAGGTGTTGGGTTGCGGCCAGAGTCCCCAGTGCTGGCACAAGGCCGCTGCGCAGGAGAGAAGAAAAATGGCCGCCACGGCCACGCCCAGCCTTCGGCGAGCCAGTGGCGACAACAGGGGTAGCGCCGCCGCAGCCACGGGGAGGAAACACCAGTCCAGAATGCGGGCCGTGCCGCTGGCGCTGGGCCAGTGTCCGGCCAAGAGAGGGGCCAAAAGGCAGTAGAGGACGAAGGCCCACAGCGGCCAGGCCCGGTGCGCCCGCGCATGCCACCCAGGCTTGGGCGGGAGCACGGCCAGGAGCGTGAGGAGCATGCCCGCGGCGGCGAGCGCCTCGGAGAGTTGCACCCCCGTGCCCCACGCCAGCAAGCCGGCCTGGGCGACGTAGGAACGCCACGCCGTACGGGTGCGGTCCGCGTTGTCCTCCGCATGCGGGGCCGCGGGAGCCAAGGGGCGCCCAAGGTACACCACTCGCTTGTCCGCTGGGGGGCTGGCCACTGAGCCTCGGGGTACGCAGCCCGTGCGTCCGCATTGCCTTCCGTCCGCGGGCGCGCATGCTAGGAGACTTCCCTTGGGCGTTATGCGCGTCGCGCTGGTGCACGACTGGCTTGTGGGCCGGCGCGGCGGAGAGGCCGTGCTCGAGGCCCTGGTGCGCCTGTTTCCAAACGCGGAGATTTTTACGCTGCTCCACAGCCCGGGCAGCGTGGGCGCTCCCATCGAGACGCGGCCCATTCACGTCTCCCCGTTGCAGCACGTCCCCGGGGTGTTTCGGCACTACCGCAGCCTCTTGCCCTTCATGCCCTGGGCGGTGGAGCGCCTGGACGTCAGTGGGTTTGACCTCGTCCTCTCCACGAGCCACTGCGTGGCCAAGGGCGTGCGCGTGCCCGCTGGGACGCCGCACCTGGCTTACGTCTTCGCGCCCATGCGCTACATGTGGGACCTCTTCGAGGAATACTTTGGACCGGGGCGCGCCGCGTGGCCGGTGCGCCTCGCGGCGCGGGCCCTTCGCCCCTCGCTTCAGGCGTGGGACAAGGCCACGGCCCAGGCCCCGGACGTCATGCTGGCCGACAGTCAGCACGTGGCTCGGCGCATCGCCCGGGACTGGGGACGCGTGGTGGAGGTGGTGTACCCGGCGGTGGACGTGGAGCGCTTCGCCACCGGGCCACTGGGGAGGGGCGCCGGCGGTTACTTCCTCTGGGTGGGTGCCCTCGCGCCCTACAAGCGCCTGGACGTGGCGCTGGAGGCCTTCCGCCGGCTGGGCGCACCACTGTGGGTAGCGGGGGACGGCCAGGACGCGGCCCGGCTCCGGACGGGGCTTCCGAAGAATGTCCGCTGGCTGGGGGCGGTGAAGGACGCGGAGCTTCCGGGGCTCTACCAAGGAGCGCGGGCCCTGGTGTTTCCCGGGGAGGAGGACTTCGGCATTGTCCCTCTGGAGGCAATGGCCTCCGGGCGACCGGTGCTGGCGCTCGGCCGGGGAGGCGCCCTGGAGACAGTCACCCAGGAAACGGGCGTCTTTTTCGCCGAGCCAACGCCGGAGGCGCTGCTGCAGGCGGTGCAGGGCTTTGACGCCTTCGAGCAGCGGTTTCGCCCCGAGGCCGCTCGCGCGCGAGCTCTCACTTTTGGACCGGCGCAGTTTGCCGCCGGCATTCAGCGCGCGCTCCGGCCGCTTGTCGGCGTGTCCGTGCTAGAGGGCGCAGGCTGACGCTCGATGTTCGGCCGACTCCAGCGCTTCTACACGTCCATCAAAGTAGCCACCGACGTGGGGGTGCTGGCACTGGCCTTCGGGCTCGCCCACCTGACGTGGTTTACCTGGACCCACCATCGGCCGGAGCCTCCCTGGCGAGACTCCCTGGTGACGCTGGGGCTCGCGCTGGTGTTGCTGCCGTTGGCGTTTCGCCAGGCTCACCTCTACGCCACCAACCGCGCCCGGACGGACCTCGAGGAAGTCTTCGAAGTCTTCAAGGCCGGCGTCACCGCGACACTGGTGCTGGTGGCCCTCACCTACTTTCTCCGCGAGCGCTATTCGCGGGCGACCCTGGCCCTTTTCTTGGGCTACGCGCTGGTGCTGGTTTCGGCGACGCGGCTCACCTTCCGAGGCGTCCTCGCCGCCATCCGCCGGCGTGGCTACAACCTCAAGTCCATTCTCCTCGTCGGGACGGGGAGCCTCGGGGAGCGGGTGGTGGACACCATTGAGGGCCACCGCGAGCTCGGCTTCCGGGTGGTGGGAGCCCTCTCGCGCGACGCCGCCGCACCCGGGGCTCGCGTGCGCGAGGTGCCGGTGCTGGGCACCACCGCGGAGCTGGAACGCGTGTTGGCCCAGCGCCCGGTGGACCAAGTCATCCTCGCCTTGCCTTCGGAGGACACGCCGCTTCTCAAGCAGCTCATGGAGCAGCTGGCGCTGCAGACGGTGGACGTGAAGGTGGTGCCGGACCTCTTCCAGTACGTCACCCTCTACGGCGGCCTCGAGGAATTTGGCGGGCTCCCGCTCATCGGCCTCCAGGGTGGGCCGCTGCAGGGCTGGAGCCTGGTGGGAAAGCGCCTCTTCGATGTCTTTCTCTCGCTCTTGGCGCTGGCCCTCCTCTCGCCGGTGCTGGTGGTGGTGGCCCTGGTGGTGCGGTTCAGCAGCCGCGGACCCATCCTCTTTCGTCAGGAGCGCATGGGGATGGACGGACGGACGTTCCGCATTTTCAAATTCCGCACCATGCGCACCGACGCCGAGGTGGGGGGAGCCACCATGGCCACGGCGGGAGACCCGCGGCGCACGCCGGTGGGCGCTTTTTTGCGCGCCTCCTCCTTGGACGAGCTTCCGCAGCTCTTCAACGTCCTTTTGGGGGACATGAGCCTCGTCGGCCCGCGGCCGGAGCGCCCCGTCTTCATCGAGGAATTCAAACGCCGGATTCCGAAGTACCACCTTCGCCACAAGACAAAGGCCGGCATCACCGGCTGGGCACAAATCCACGGGCTCCGCGGCCAGACGTCCATCGAGAAGCGGATTGAGTACGACCTCTATTACATCGAGAACTGGTCACTCCTCTTGGACGTGAAAATTCTCATCCGCACCGTGCTGGGCGGCTTTCTGTCGCGGCACGCGTACTGACAGGCACCGCGCAGCCGCCGGCGGTGGGCGAGGGCGGGACGAAAGAGTCCCCGGGGCCGTCCGCCAAAGGCTCGGCCAAGACGCCTAGGGCGTGCGGTGCAGCGGCGGCGCCGAGGACCAGTGCGCATTGCGGAACTGCCAGCGGCCGTCCCGGTTTTCGACTGTCCCGGTGAAGTAGCCAGCCGCCTCGACGCGCTGGCCGGCGTCGTTGACGGTGACTTCGTGGTAGGAGGTGGCCGCCACGGCCAGCCTGGGCGTGAGCGGGTCCACGCGGATGTCACGCCCCCACTGCAGTTGGATGTGCGGCAGCGTGTGGACGAGCTCCTGGATGGCGGCTTGCGCCGTGGCTCCGTCCGGAAAGGCCAGTTGGCCGTCCACGGCCATGAAGAAGTCCGGGCCGCTCGCGAAATGCTGGTGCCAGGCGATGGGGCCGTCCCGCGTGACATCCGTCGCCACGCCTTGCATGTAGGCGCGAACGGCGGCCTGCACTTGCAGGACGCGGGCGGCCGTCAGCGCTTCGGCGGACGCGTGCCGACGGCACCCGGCCGCGAGAAGTCCCGCCAAGACGAGGGCCCACCAAGGCCCTGCACACCTCCTGCCCATGCGTTTCACGGAGAAGGCCTCCTTGGCCGGGAAAGCGCCGAGGCTAGTGTCCTTCGCTCATCTCGGAACAGCGCCGGCCCTCGGGCATTCGCGCGACAACCCGCGCGCCCCTGTCGCGGGAACGTCGCTTGACGCCGCCGCCGGCTTTGCATAAATGTGCAGACTTGGCGCATAACTATGAAGTCGGCGTGGTGGGGGCCTCGGGCTATTCCGGCATTGAGGTTTGCCGCCTGCTCGCCCAGCACCCGGACGTCGTCCTGCGCTTCGCGGCCAGCGAGCGTTGGGAGGGGGACACCCTGCGCGCACGCACCGGCGTGGGCGGCGCGGTGGGCGCCCTTCGCTACCAGGCCGTGGAGCGCGCGCTGGAGCGCGCCGAGGAGTGTGCGGTGGTGCTGTTGGCCACGCCCAGCGAGGTGTCCTTGAGGCTTGTCCCGGAGCTCCTGGAAGTCGGCGTCCGGGTGGTGGACCTCTCCGGCGCCTTCCGGCTCAAGTCCGCGGCGGCCTACCCGGGCGCCTATGGCTTCCAACACCCCGCCGCCGCCCTCTTGGCCGAGGCGGTGTACGGGCTTCCGGAGCTCGGCCGCGCCGGGCTTCGCCAGGCGCGGCTGGTGGCCAACCCCGGTTGCTTTCCCACGGCCGCCGCGCTGGCCATTGCCCCGCTCCTCTCCCGGGGCCTCCTGGCCAAGGAGGCGGTGGTGGTGGACGCGGCCTCTGGCGTCAGCGGCGCCGGCCGTCAGGCCACGGAGCCCTACAGCTTCGTCGAGGTGGACGAGGACATGCGGGCCTACCGGGTGCTGCGCCACCAGCACCTGCCGGAAATTGCCCAGTCCTTGGAGACGGCCGCGCGGCGCCCGACGGCCTTCACCTTCACCCCGCACCTGTTGCCCGTGCGGCGCGGCATTCTCAGCACGGCCAGCGCCCGCCTGGCCCAGGACGTCGCGCCGGAGCGGCTGCGGAGCGCCTTGGAGGAAGCCTACGCCCACGAGCCCTTCGTCGAGGTGGTGGCCACGCCCGAGGAGGTGACGTTGCGTTCCGTGGTGGGGACGCCGCGGGCGCGGGTGGGCGTGGCCTGCGCGCCGGGGGGGTTTGACCCGGGCCGCGTCGTCGTCATCTCGGCCTTGGACAACCTCCTGAAAGGGGCGGCGAGCCAGGCGGTACAAAACCTCAACGCCATGCTCGGGCTTCCCGAGACACAAGGCCTCCTCCTCGAGCGGGGAGCGGCGGCATGAATGGCCCGTTGGGCTTTCGCTACGCCGGCCTTCACGTGGGCATCAAGCCCGGGCGGAAGGACTTGGCCCTGGTGCTGAGTGACGTCCCCGCCTCAGCGGCGGGCTGCTTCACCGTCAACCGGGCGAAGGCCGCGCCGGTGCGGGACGCCGAGCGGAGGCTTCCGGCGGCGGGCGCCCGAGCCCTCTTGATGAACAGCGGCAACGCCAATGCCCTCACCGGGCGCGCAGGGGAGGAGGACGTGCTGCGGTTGCGCACGGAGCTCGCCGAAGCGCTGAAGGTGAATGCCGACGCCATTTACACCGCCAGCACCGGAGTTATTGGTGTGCGTCTGCCCGTCGAGCGCATCTCTAGCGGCCTCGCCCGACTCGTCGACAGCCTCAGCCCGGGCTGGGACGCGGCGGCGGAGGCCATTCTCACCACGGACACGCACCGCAAGGTGGCTCTGCGGACAGTCTCCCTGGGCGGTCGCGAGGTCCGGCTGCTCGGGTTGGCCAAGGGCTCGGGGATGATTGCTCCGCAGATGGCCACGATGATTGGGGCCATCTGCACCGACGCCTCCATCCCACCCCCAGTGCTGGGGCGCGCGCTCCGGCTCGCCGTCGACAGAAGCTTCCACTGCCTCGTGGTGGACGGGGACATGAGCACCAACGACGTCGTCTTCGCCCTGGCCAATGGGCTCGCAGCCAACCCGCCGCTCGAACCGGAGGGGCGGGATTTCGAGGCCTTCACCGAGGCCCTGGGCGAGCTGTGCGTCGAGCTTGCGCAAGCCATCGCCGCAGACGGGGAGGGCGCCACCCGACTGCTCACCGTCGAGGTTTCCGGCGCGCCGGACGTGGGGCTGGCGCGGGACGCTGCGAAGAGCATCGCCGTCTCCCCGCTGGTGAAGGCGGCCGTCTTCGGTGCCGACCCCAACTGGGGACGCGTCCTGGCCACTGTGGGCGCCCGAGCGGGCTCGCAACAATGGGCCGTGGACCCGCTGTTGGCTGAGGTCCGCATCCAAGAAGTGCTGGTGTATGGCAAGGGCGGCCCGGTGCCGCACGACGCCTCGGCCCTGCACGTGCGCATGCGCGAGCCCAAGGTGCTGGTGCAGGTGCACCTGGCCGAGGGAGTGGCCAAAGCCACCGCCTGGGGCTGTGACTTGAGCTACGACTACGTGAAAATTAATGCCGACTACACCTCACTAATTGTCTCCGGCGCCGATGGCTCCGTCTCCCGGGACGACCGACTCACCCGCTACAGCCCGGGCTTCAAGCGGGCGCTCCTGGTGGAGGCGCTGAAATACATTTCCCGCTTCTCCGGAAGTCGCTGCGTGCTGTCGCTCGGTGGCGGGGCGATGGTGAAGGAGACGCTGAAGCGAAGCTTCTGTGAGGATGTCAACCTCTTGCGCTCGGTGGGGCTCCGGCCGCTGGTGGTGCACGGCGGTGGTCCAGAAATTACGGCCACCCTGAAGCAGCTCGGGACGGGAGAGGCGGGGGAAGTCGACGGCGTCCGGGTGACGGACGAGACCGACCTCAAAGTCGTGGAGATGGTGCTCACCGGACGCGTCAACTCGGAGCTGGTGACGCTGCTCAACACCGATGGCGGATGCGCCGTGGGCGTCTCGGGCAAAGACGGCCCGCTGCTGCGCGCGCGCAAGCTGGTGAATGACGGAGGGGACCTCGGCCGGGTAGGGGAGGTGACGGACGTCAACCGGGACTTCCTCGAGATGTTGCTCGCCGGCGGCTACGTCCCGGTCATCGCCCCCGTCGGCCTGGGGGACGGCGGGATGGGCTTTCACATGTTCGCCGATGCCGTGGCGGCCGAGGTGGCCCTGGCCGTGGGGGCGAGAAAGCTCATCCTCCTCTTGGATGCCCCGGGGCTCACCGTCGACGGGGAGCTGCAGAGCGAGCTCACCACCCGGGACCTCGAGCACCAGCTCGCCGACGGCGCGGTGGTGGGCCACCTGAAAGTGACGGTGCAGGCCATTCTGCGCGCGCTGCGCGGTGGGGTGGAGCGGGTGCACGTCATCGACGCCCGGGTGCCGCATTCGGGCATCGCCGAGCTTTTCACCGACCATGGCGTGGGCACGCTGGTGACGCTCGAGTGAGGCTCGCCCGCGACGAGGAGCACGGCACCCGGGCCCGGCGCCTCCTCATCCGCCAGCTCCTCAGCGAGCGCCGCGTGGCCACCCAGTCGGCGCTGCGGGTGCTCCTCGTCCGCTCGGGCCACCACGTCACCCAAGGCACGCTCTCCCGGGACTTGGCGGCTCTCGGCGCCCGTCGGGCCCCGCTTCCAGGGGGCGGCATGGCCTATGAGCTGCCGCAGGGGCCGAACGCCGCGACCGGCGCCGAGGAGCTGCGCACCGTCGGCGCCCTGGTAACCCGGGTGCGCGACAACGCCTCGCTGGTGGTGGTGAATGCGCGTGCCGGTGCGGCCTCGGCGGTGGCCCTGGCCTTGGACCAGGCACGGCTTCCGGAGGTGCTGGGAAGCATCGCCGGGGATGACACCGTCTTCGTCGCACCGACGCAGGGCGTCGGCGCGGCACGTCTGCGGCACCGGCTGGAGGAGTTTTTCTTCAAGAAGGAGAAGCGCGAATGACGAAGGGAAAGGACAAGGTGGTGCTCGCCTATTCGGGCGGGCTCGACACCTCGGTGCTGGTGCGAATTTTGAGCTTGGACTACGGCTACGACGTCATCGCCGTCCACGTCGACGTCGGCGAGGCGCGGGATGCCATGGAAGTCGTGGCTCGGGCCAAGGCCGCCGGAGCCATCGCCGTGGAGATGGTAGGCGCCCAGGAGGAGTTCGCCCGGGACTTCTGTTTTCCGGCGCTACAGGCCAACGCCCTCTACCAGGGCGTGTACCCGCTCAACTCGGCGCTCAGCAGGCCCCTCATCGCCAAGCACCTCGTCGCTGCCGCGCGGAAGCACGGAGCCGTAGCGGTGGCGCATGGCTCGACCGGGAAGGGGAATGACCAGGTGCGTTTCGACTTGGGCACCAAGGGCCTGGCCCCCGACTTGAAAATTGTCGCCCCCCAGCGCGAGCGGAACATCAGCCGGGATGCGGCCATGGAGTACGCCGCCCAGCACGGCATCCCCGTCCCGGCCAGCAAGAAGTCTCCCTTCAGCATCGACGAGAACCTGTGGGGCCGCAGCATCGAGGGTGGCGTGTTGGAGGACCCGGCCACCGAGCCACCGGAGGAGGCCTTTGCTTGGACGCGCGGTCCAGCCACCGCACCCCAGCAGCCGACGTTGCTTCGCATCGGCTTCGAGGCCGGTCTGCCCATCAGCGTGGACGGCAAGGCGCTGAGCCCGGCGGCCCTCATCCGAAGGGTGGGAGAGGTGGCCGGAGAGAATGGCGTGGGCCGCATTGACCTCATGGAGAACCGCATGGTGGGCATCAAGAGCCGGGAGGTGTACGAGGCGCCGGCGGCGGTGGCCCTCATCGCCGCGCACCAGGACCTGGAGCGCTTCACCACCATTGCCCTCTCGCATGAGGTGAAGCGGGAGCTCGACGAGCGCTTCGCCAACCTCGTCTACACCGGCTTCTGGTTCTCACCCCTCCGTGAGGCCATCGAGGCCTTCAACCGCGTCCACAACCAGTACGTCACCGGGGAGGTGACGTTGAAGCTGCACCAGGCTTCGATGCGTGTGGTGGGCCGGAAGTCGCCCTTCGGCGTCTACAACCAGGCGCTCTCCACCTACGGCAAGGAGGACCGCTTCGACCACCGCGCTGCGGAGGGCTTCATCCAGCTCACTGGGCTTCAGCTGCAGGAGTACGCACGCCAGCACGGGGAGCAGAAGCGGTGATTGCCAAAACGGCAGCCGGGGGCGGCCCGTCGCTGGACGCGGAGGTGCTCGCCTTCACCAGCTCGCTCGAGCAGGACCGGCTCCTGTGGAGAGAGGACCTGGTGGGAAGCCTGGCCCACCTGGCCATGCTTGGCCGACAGCACATTATTCCCTTGGACTCGGCCCAGGCGCTGCATCGCGCGCTGGTACAGCTGTGGGACGACGCCACGGGCGGCACCTGGCGTCCGGCGGGCGGCGAGGAGGACGTCCACATGGCGGTGGAAGCCGAGCTCACGCGCCGCCTCGGCGTGGAGGCTGGACACCTGCACACGGCGCGCTCCCGGAATGACCAGGTGGCGCTGGACTTACGACTTCACGTCCGCGAGCAGGTGGCCCAAGCCCTCGAGGCCGTGGCCGGGCTCGTCGAGGCGCTGGCAGCGCGGGCGGAAGCCGACGCCTCAGTCCTGCTGCCTGGCTATACCCACCGTCAGCGGGCCCAGCCCATTTCCGCCGGCTACTGGTGGTGCGCCAGCGGCGCCATGTTTGCGCGGGACCTCGAGGCGCTGGACTTCGTCCGCCAGCAGGTGGACACCTCCCCACTGGGCGTGGGCGCCTTGGCCGGGACGTCACTTCCCACGGACCGCGACATTCCTCGAGGCCTACTGGGCTTCTCGCGCCTCACCCTCAATGGCCTGGACACCGTGGGCGACCGCGACTTCGCGCTCGACTTCACCTACGCCGTCGCGCGCTGTCTCTTGCACGCCGGGCGCCTGGCGACGGACGTCATCGACTTCGCGTCTTCTGAATTCCGCTTCCTCAAGCTTTCGGACGCCATTGCCTGTGGCTCGAGCCTCATGCCCCAGAAGCGCAACCCGGACGTCTTCGAGCTCGTCCGGGGCAAGGGCGGCCCGGCGGTGGGCCACCTCCTGTCCCTCCTCACCACGGTGAAGGGGCTTCCGCTCGGCTACAACCGCGACCTCCAGGAAGACCGCGGGCCTTTGCTGGGCTCGGGGCCGCTCCTGTTGGGCGTCCTGCGCGCGCTGCGCGTCGCCTTGCCTCACCTCGCCTTCGACGGCACCACCACCGTCCGTGCGCTCGAGGCGGACTACACCCAAGCCACGGACGTGGCCGAGGCCCTCGTTCGCGCCGGCGTCCCCTTCCGGACGGCCTACCAGCTGGTGGGGACGCTGGTGAGCCAGGCGCAGGCGCGCGGGGAGCCCCTGGGCACGGTGCCCAAGGAGGTGGCTCGGGCCGTCGACGCGCGCCTCGAGGCCGCGCTCCAAGAGACGCGGGACGTGGGCGCCTCCGTCCGCAGCCGGGAGAGCGCCGGAGGCACCGGCCCAATCTCCGTGAGTCACCAGGTAACGGCGCTTCGCGCTGCGGCAGGGCGAGGCCGGGCTTTGGCCCGCGCCACGCCCCGGCTCGAGCAACTCTTTACGGCGTTGAAGGAGATGCGCTTTTGACTGCGCGCCACTTCCTCCGGCTCAGCGACTTGCGCCCAGAGGAGCGCGGAGTCCTTTTCGAGCGTGCCGCCGAGCTCAAACGCCGCCGGCGCGCGCACGCCGTGGACAATACTCTGGCCGGACGGACGCTCGTCCTCCTCATGGAGAAGGCCAGCACCAGGACCCGGCTCTCCTTCGCCGCCGCCATCGGCCAGCTCGGCGGACATGCCGTGGAGCTCGCTGCCGCCAGTAGCCAGCTGGCCCGGGGGGAACCCCTCCCGGACACGGCGCGTGTCGTCTCCGGCTACGCGGACGCGGTGGTGTTTCGTACCTCCAAGGACAGCCGCCTTCAGGAGTATGCAGCGGCCTCGTCCATCCCCGTCATCAACGGCCTCTCCGACGGCGGCCACCCGGTGCAGGTGCTGGCCGACCTCTTCACCGTCGAGGAGGCGCTCGGCTCGGTGCGCGGACGCACGCTGGCCTTCCTCGGCGACTGCGCCAGCAACATGGCGCTGTCATTTTTGGAAGCGGCGCCTCTCTTCGACTTCGTCTTGCGCCTCTCGGCGCCCGAGGGCTACGTCCCGCCCCTGGAACGGGTGAAGGCCGCTGGCCGCCACGTGACTCTCGTGCCAAACCCAAAAGAGGCGGTTGCGGGCGCGGACGTGGTGTCCACCGACGTCTGGACAAGTATGGGACAGGAGGCCGAGGCGGACCAGCGCCGCGCGGCCCTGCGGGGCTACACCCTGGACGAGGCGCTTCTCAGCCGCGCTGCCCCGGGGGCCATCGTCCTCCACTGTCTGCCAGCACACCGGGGCGAGGAAATCACCGACGCCGTCATGCAGGGCCCACAGTCGCGCATTTGGGACGAGGCCGAGAACCGCATGCACGTCCAGAAGGCACTCCTCGAGCAGCTCATTCTCCGCTGACAGCGCCCTTGACGCCGTTCCCCGGAATTTCGAGGGGTCTGGCCGGCAGGGACGGCTAGGCTCGCCCGAGCCCTATGGCCTCTCGCACACGCACGCTATGCCTCCTCCTCGTCCTGTCCTCTGCTGCCTCGGCCCAGCCCATTTCCGGAGGGCTGAAGTCCGGGATGGACGCCTCCATTCTCCCAGGGGACAACTTCTTCCTGTACGCCAACGGCGGGTGGATGAAGGCAACGGAGATTCCACCGGACCAGGCCGGCTGGGGGGTGGATGCTGTCCTGGCCGAGGAAGCAGCGCGCCACACCTCGGAGCTTCTGGACGCGGCCTCGACCGCTCCAGCCGGCACCGACGCGCGGAGGGCCGGCGACTATTACGCGAGCTACATGGACGAGGGTGGCATCGAGGCCCAGGGCCTCGCTCCCCTCGAGCCCACGTTGGCCCGCATCGCCAGCGTGAAGGACAAAAAAGCGCTGGCGCGGCTCCTCGGTGAGCAGCTCCGGGCGGACGTCGACCCCCTCAACGCCACCAACTTTCACACCGACCGGCTCTTCGGCCTCTGGGTGTCCCCGGATTTGAATGGGTCAGGCCACTACGTTCCCTACCTTTTACAGGGCGGCCTCGGGTTGCCCGGCCGTAGCTACTACTTGGACGGCTCGCGCCGCATGGCGGACGTCCGGCGGAAATACCAAGCCTACATCGCCTCCCTCTTGAAGTTGGCTCACCTTCCGGACGGCAGCGCGAAGGCGGCGAGGATTCTCGCGCTGGAGACGAAAATGGCGCGCGTCCACGTCAGCATCCAGGACTCGGAGGACGTGCAGAAGGGCAACAACCCCTGGACGCGCGCTCAGTTTGCGTCTCGGGCACCCGGACTGGACTGGACGGACTTCTTTCAGGGCGCAGGACTGACAGAGCCACCAGTCGTGATTGTCTGGCAGCCTTCGGCAGCCAAAGGCCTCTCGGCCTTGGTGGCCAGCGTCCCGCTTGCCACCTGGAAGGAATACCTCGTCTTTCACGCCCTCGACCGGTCGGCGCCGCTCTTGCCCAAGGCCTTTGTCCAGAAGCACTTCGCCTTCTACGGCCAGGCGTTGAGCGGGACGCCGCAGTTGAGCGCTCGGTGGAAACGCGCGGTGGCGGCTACCAACGCCGCGCTGGGCGACGCGGTCGGCCAGCTTTATGTGAAACGTTACTTTCCGCCCGAGGCCAAGGCCCAGGTGCAGGCCATGGTGAAAAACATCATCGCTGCCTTCAGCCAGCGGATAGACCGGCTGACGTGGATGGCTCCGCAAACCAAGGCCAAGGCCAAAGAGAAGCTATCCACCCTCTACGTTGGCGTCGGTTACCCCGAGCATTGGCTGGACTATGCCGGACTGGAGGTGGTGCGGGGCCAAGCGTTGGCCAACGCCGAGCGGGCGGAGCTCTTCGAGTACCGACGGCGGCTGGCGGAGCTCGGGGGAAAAATCGATTTCACCGAGTGGTGGATGACGCCCCAGACAGTGAATGCGGTGAACCTGCCGCTCCAGAATGGGCTCAACTTCCCCGCGGCCATCCTCCAGCCTCCTTACTTCGACCCGACCGCGACGGCGGCCATTAACTACGGCGGCATCGGTGCCACCATCGGCCACGAAATCAGCCACAGCTTCGATGACCAGGGGGCTCAATTCGACGCGCAGGGCCGACTGTCCGACTGGTGGACCAAGGAGGACTTGGCGCACTTCAAGGCTTCCGGCGCCCAGCTCGCAGCGCAATTCGACGGGTACCACCCCTTCCCGGACTTGGCAGTGAATGGGAAGCAGACACTGAGCGAAAACATCGCCGACCTGGCCGGTCTGGCAGCGGCGCATGACGCTTGGCTTCTCTCCTTGGACAGAAAGCCTGCGCCCGCGGCACAGGGCTTCTCTGGGGAGCAGGAGTTTTTCCTCAGCTACGCGCAAAGCTGGCGCACCAAGGTGCGTGAGAATGCGCTCCGGCAGCAACTCCTCCTGGACGGGCACGCACCCGCGGAGTACCGCACAGAGACGGTCCGCAACATGGACGCGTGGTACTCGGCCTTCGACGTCAAGCCCGCCCAGGCCCTCTACCTGGCGCCCAACGAGCGCGTCCGTCTCTGGTGACTTCAAGCGGCGCTCGGCCCCGGGATACACAGTGACGCGACCGAAGGCCGCACAACTCGCGCGCCGGATGTTCGGGATGTTACCCGAGCATTTGAGTCCCGCGGGAGTCCCAGCAACTCGGGCTGTCTCCGTGTGCGTCGCGCCGAAATGCGTCAAACTCAGACACGGCCGTCTGGGGTCTATGAGGCGGCTGGTTCTGTCGCAGCAGTGGTCCTGTGTTTGCCCGGGCTCTTACAACCGGTTGCATACCGCACTCAGAATAGCGCGGGCGCGCCGCGCGAGTAGAGGAGATGTGCATGGCTAAGCTCGTGTTCGGGATGAACCAGTCCTTGGACGGCTACGTCGACCACCTTGAAATGAGGCCGAGCCCGGCGCTCTTCCGTCATTTCATCGAAGTGGTGCGCGGCCAGACGGGCAGCGTATACGGCCGTCGCTTGTACGAGGTCATGCGTTATTGGGACGACGACCGTCCCGAGTGGGGCGCAGAGGAGCTCGATTTCGCGGCGGCGTGGCGGCGCCAACGCAAGTGGGTCGTGTCGCGCTCGTTGAAGTCGGTCGGCCCCAACGCCACCCTTGTCGGGGATGACCTCGAAGCGGCGATACGTGGGCTGAAGGCTCAGTTCGGTGGGGAGATCGACGTTGGCGGACCAGACTTGGCGCGAAGCCTGACCGACCTTGGTCTCATTGATGAGTATCGACTCTACTTCCACCCCCTTGTACTGGGTCACGGCAAGCCGTTCTTCGCGGGCCCCCGGCCGCCGCTCCGCCTTGTGGCCAGCGATCGAATCGGCGAGGACACGATTAGACTGACCTACGTTCCTGCTTAATGTCGCGACTCGGCTCGTCCGCGTTGCTGTCTCAGTTTCGGAACTTCCCGAGCGTCCCAGGCCAAGCCCACACATGCTTAGCGGCGCTCTAGGCCTCCGGCACAAGCACCGCAACTGCCTGACCGCCGAGGGTGCCGGTGACGCTGAATTTCCCGACCGGGCCTCGAGCCTGCCATGTTCCTTGGACATGCAGCCTGACCGCCGCTCTCGAGAGCTCCCTCAACAGGAAAGGGGCACATCAGGGCCTGGTATGCAGACCTCGAGCATCTGGACTACTTTGACCGCTTCGTTGATGTCGATACCACCATGCTTCGCGCGGTGGGTTGGGTTGCTCACGGGCACGAATTCAAACAAAGCGGCGTCGATCTTGCTGCCGTGGACAAGCTCCGCACGCTGTTGGTGTCATCGTGGCAGCCTGACCGGTTTCGCGGTGGACACCGATGCGACATATGCCCCGGGTCGGGACAAGTTCGGCCTCCGACAGGTTTTAATAATCTCTTCGTTCCGGCAGAAGAGTGCGTATACGTCGCCCCGGAACTATTGCTGCACTACATAGAAGAACACCGGTACAAGCCTCCCGACGAATTCATTCGGGCTGTGCTCGATTGCCCCCCAACTGCCTCGGCGGAGTACCTGAAGCTGCTTCGCGATGTGGGGTTTTGGCACCCTCGCGCTTTTTCCTTCGGTGACAACGTCCGTGTGCTGCCTACGCCGGCGACTCTTGGTTTGGCCGGTCTTGTTGGACGTGTCGTCGGCCACTCTGAACCATCCCTCTCGAAGGTCCAAGTCCACTTTCACGAGACGGGCTTATCGCTCTGGCTGAGCGAGCAGCTCCTCGAGCTGGTCGACTAGGGACCGGGAACGGAGGTTCGGCTCAAAGGTGTGCCAACGAAGTGGACGCGTACTGCGGACGGCCAATGGGTCGAGGAGTCTACGAAGCCTGAAAGCCCGACGAAGTCAGGGCGGAGACTCTGGAGAGAACGCGCCGGAGCGGTGAGTGGCCGAGGTAGTGCCGCTGACCTGTAGCCCTGAAATCAGGCGCGCGTCAGCGTTCTTCTATTAGTGCCTCCGGTTTTAAGAGTTCAAGAAAACCTCGATTCGGCTGGGAAAGAAAATGCCGAATAGCTTCTTCGCCTGAGTGCCTCACCGGGCGTCCTCAAGCGAAAACGGCAGCAGCAACCAACGTTGGGAAACCTGTGCTGCCACCAGGATCGACCGTCACGAAACCCCGACGGCGTTCCAAGTGATTTACATCTGCCGGAAATGGTGGAGAAACGTGCGGCTCACGGGCAGCACTTCGTCGCGGTCCTTCAGGTGGAGGGTCGCCGTCTCATTGAGGCCGCGCTTGACGTGGCTGACCGCGCGGAGGTTCACCACCACCGACCGGTGCACCTGCACGAACTGCGAGGGGTCGAGCTGCGCCAGCAGCTCCTTCAGAGGCGTCCGGATCAGACCGTCGGTCGGCTTCCCTCCGTGACCGCGCCAGGCCACCAGCGTGTACTTCTGGTCGGAGCGCAGGAAGTCGATCTCCTCCACTGGGATCAGCCGCAGCGTCTGTCCCAGCGACACGCGCACCCAGCGCAGCGACTCTGGTTTGAGAAGGCGCGCAGCAAGCTGGTCCAGCAGTCCGCCGGTGTCTGTCGTTGGCTGCGCGGCGCGGAGCCTCTCTTTGAGGCGCGCGACCGTATCAGCCAGGCGCGCCAGTTCGACCGGCTTCACCAGGTAATCGAGCGCGCCCTGGTGAAAGGCCTGCACCGCGTACTGGTCGTAGGCGGTGACAAACACGAGGTGTGCGCGAGGGCCGATGAAGCGCGCCGCCTCGATGCCGGAAAGACCCGGCATGTGCACGTCGAGGAAGCAAATGTCCGGCAGCTGCGCTTCGAACGACTCGACCGCCTCGCGGCCGCTGCGCGCCTGCACTACGATCTCCAACTCCGGCCAAGCCTGTGACAGGAGCCGCGTCAACGACTCGCGCAGCAGCGGCTCGTCGTCCGCGATCAGCGCGGTCGGACGCCTCGTCATCCCGCGCTCCGCAGTGCCGGAAAGTTCAATTCGGCGCGAACGCCGTGCGGTTCAATTGCGAAGAGTTGCAGCTGCGCATCGCCGCCGAAGGCCGCCTGCAAACGCTCCAACAAGGTTGAGAGTCCAGTGCCTGGCGCGCCGCCCGCCTGCTTGAGGCCCACGCCCCAATCGACGACCTCGGCGCGGCAACGACTCTCCTGCACCTCCACTCGAACCTCGATCCGGCCTCCTGCCTCGCTAGGGTCGATGCCGTGGCGTACGGCATTCTCGACCAGCGTCAAGAGCGTGAGCGGCGGACACGAGAGCGCCATCACTCCCGCGTCGGCGTGGAGCGCGAACTGCATCCGGTCGGGCATGCGCATCTGCATCACCTCCAGGTATGCGCGCACCAGCTCGAGCTCCTGCCCGATCGTGGCGGCCGGATCGTGGAGGCGGGGCACCGCCGCGCGCAGATAGGTGATCAGGCTGCCCAGCACGACCGAGGCTCGCGGTGAGCCGGTCTCCACCAACTCGCGTACGTTCGCCAGCGTATTGAACAGGAAGTGCGGCTCGACCTGCGCTTGTACCAGGCGCAAGCGGGCGCCCAGGGCCTGCCGCTCGAACTCGCTGCGCTCGAGATCGAAGGCCATGGCCTGGCGGCGCGCCTCGCCGTTGATCTGACGCAGGAGCGCCGCCATCGCCAGCCAAGGCGCCACCAAGAGGCCCAGGAAGGTCAGGTAGCCGAATCCTTCCACGCGGTGCCGGTGCCAGAATGGCGGCGCGCCCGCGTCGGCCGAGAGCTGAGAGATGACGAACACGCCCAGCGGAATGCTCAAGGCCACGCCCAGGATTTGAAATGCCCAACGCGCTAGCCAGGCCGGCAACCGCTTCGGCCATTGCTCCAAGAGACCAAACACCAGCATCGCCAAGAGTCCGAGGATCACCGCGCGAATCAGCGCGGTCAGCGTGCCGGGCGTCCGGATGGGACTGAGCAGCAAGCCGAGCAGGACCGAGGCGCCCAACGTGAACCGCAATCGCCTCCAGCTCAAGATCCGGCGCAGCAGTGAACTCGGCGGAGGCATCGCCTGAAAAGATATCATGCGATGCAATCAGGCCGACGCGACCGCCGTTCGTCGGTCCGCAGCGCGTCTCGACAGCAAATACCGGTCATTCATCGCAAGGGGGCTGGCCGCGCTAGCCAAGGGCGAGTTAGCTGATTCGAAATGAGCCTGGTCGCACGGACTGCTGGTCTGTTCCTACGTCCTCAACGCCCTGACGGCATTGTCCCATTTCATGCTGCTGCTTCTGACACTTCACCTGACCGACGACATCCCGCGGGAGTATCGGGGGCACGCCGGTTCACGTACTTGGAGGTTGATATGCACGACATTAAGGAGCGGTTGTCGATATTGTGGATCTTCGCGTTGTTCAACTACCTATACGCGGATGTGATTGCCTTGTGGGCCCTTCTTGGCTCGCCACCAGCGGACACTCCGCATCTCGGGCAACTGGCCCTCGCCGGTTCGGCGGTGTTGATGGAAATACCCATCGCGATGATTCTCGCTTCGCGACTGCTTCCACTTCGGGCGAACCGGCTGGCGAATATCATCGCCGGCAGCATCGTGACACTGGTCAACGGTTTCCTGACCTACATTCCGCCCCTGGTCGGGTGGGGCCGGCCGCCCGCTTTGCCGGAGTACTTGTTCTTCGCAACGATCGAAACCGTCTGTACCGTGGCCATCGTCTGGCAGGCGTGGACCTGGCCAGGGGCGAATGCCGGGGTCGCTGAAAAATTGACCGTTGGCCAGCCGGCAGTTGGAAGCTCCTCGTTTTGACTGCTGAGGAGCATTGGCGCGCTTCACATCATTCGACGTACCGCGCATCTTCGTCAGCGAGCTGTCCCAGAACGAGCGGATCCACGATCAGTCGCGTGGCCTGCGGCTCGTCCCTGGCTACCGTAACCTGGTGCAGCACGAGGTCGATGGCAGCGGGAACCCGAGCGGTGAGCAAAGCAATCGTTGCGGCGATGATCCGTCGGCGACTCGAGGCTCTGGCGGCTTGCCACACCTCGCTCATCACCGAGTAGCCGGCGCGCCGAGGTGACAACGCGAATCGACTTTGGGGGACTGGCGATGACCGCGAACCGAGGGGGCAGTGGAGCACTTAGTTGTTTTTCGCTTCTGTCGGCTGCGGCGCCTTCCAGCCGGGGGCCCTGCGTTGACAGCCGGATGCCGCGGGGTTCGCGATGAAACACAACCTCATCTTGACCATCGCCTCTCTGCTCTCGATCCTCTTCATGACTTTTCACTTGGCAGACGACATCGTCCGCGGGATGGAGAAGGGAGGGACCGCGAACCTCATCGCGGTGCCCATCCTGGTCGCTTGGCTCTACGCAACGTTGGTGCTCGCTGAACGGCGGTCGGGGTACGTCATCCAGCTCCTCGGGTCTTTCCTCGGGGCGGTCGTTCCCTTCGTCCATTTCAGGGGAGCGGGAGGCGTTGCCGGCGGCGAGATCGCGAAGTCAAGCGGAGCCTTCTTCTTCTTCTGGACGCTCATCGCACTCGGCGTCAGTGCGGTCTTCTCCTTCATCCTGTCGTCGCGCGGGCTCTGGAGCCTGATCCGGTCTGCGAGCGCCAAGCCCGCCGCCGACCGGCGCTGAGCGAAGCGCGGCCAAGGCGCGGGGCAACGGGTCGGCGACTTCGAGCAAAGCTTCGAAGCCTTCACAGCGCACCCGGATGGCGTCGCTCACCCGCACATGGGCGAGCTCGCCGCGGTCGCAGAGGCCATAGACGGTCGCTGTGCTGACGCTGAGGCTGGCGGCGACTTCACGGACCTTTAGCAGCGTCCCTGCTTTCCTCGCGGCCTTGAAACGACGCTTACGCTCGCCTTGGACCAAGGTTGGACCAAATTCCTCGGTAAATGGGCTGAAGAGGCGTGAATTCTGGACACCCTCCCTTTCGCCCAACCCAAGGGATGTCAATGGGTTGAACACCGTGGAACGTTCGGGACGACTAGCCCTATGGGCTGTCACGCCGGAGGTCACAGGTTCGACTCACGTTTTCCAGACCTCCCGGTCGGAGCGAGGCCGGCGATGCGCGATGTTATTCTGAGAGCAGATGCGAATCATCTTAAGCCGGAAGGGCTTTGATTCTGGAAGTGGCGGGTGCCCGAGCCCGATCTTTTCAGACGGGTCGATGATCGCAATGCCGATTCCGTACGAGCCGTCGCCCGTGCGCTACCAAGATCTTTGCTGGCGCGGGCGCGCACTCGGCGATCTCGTGGAGAGCCTCACCAACGAGAAGGTGCTGCGCACAGCAGGAGCTCACCTCGATCCCGACCTCCGGCCCGAGATGCGTCCACGCCTACCGGGCTGGAAGCGCTCTTTGGGCCAGCACAAAATGGCCCAAGCGCACTTGAGAAAAAACGCCGTTAGCGCGGGAGACCTCTTCCTCTTCTGGGGACTTTTTCGCCATTTCGATGAAAAGAGAGGTTGGACCGGCAAAAGGCACCACGTGGTTTGGGGCTGGCTTCAAATAGGCGCTGTCGCTTCGGTGGACGAAACCGTGCGACCCGCTCTCTCCCACAGTGAATGGCGCTGGGCAGCCGATCATCCGCATCTTGCGTTGAAGCCGGACCCAAGCAACACGCTCTACGTTGCGGCCCAGGACTTAAGCCTTGGGGGCAAAGTGATCCGAAGCCTCTCCGGCGCCGGCACCTTCGATTTCGACGCTCCAGAACGCTGTCTGACTTCGGCAGACGCCGAAACGCAGCTGACCTGGTCGTTGCCTTTGTGGTTCCTACCCGGACGACGGCGTGCCCTCAGCTATCACCAGAAGCCCGAACGTTGGGCCGTTAAGGGCGACCGGGTCCTCCTCACGGCCGCTTCGCGAGGACAGGAATTCATCCTCGATACGGCCGAGTACCTGGAAGCGGTGGCCTGGGCGGAGCACCTTCTCACTGCAACCCCTCAGGCAGTCTAGGGGTTACGCCTGTCGCGGGCACACGGGTAAATCGAGCGAGCGACTAAGGAGTTTCATTGGGCGGCGGAGGCGGCGAGAAAACGCTCAACTGCGAGAACCGGGATCCGGATGACGTTCCCCCCAAGCCGTATGTGACCGAGCTGCCGGCTTTCATCCAGCCGTAGACGGTCGCGGTCGAGACCTGAAGCTGCTTGGCGACCTCGCGGACGGTAAATCCCATCCGCTTCCCATCCGCTCTTTTGGTGTCAAACGGTGCCAAACCGTGCTGGGTCAGGCCGTTTGGGGCACCCTCTGAAGCGAAAGAATGTGCGGACTTAGCAAGCTGTGGCGGCCCCTACTGGGGTACCCATCCGCTCTCCGGAGCCGAAGGCCACTGGTTCGAGTCCAGTGCCGTGCACTCGCTCTGCCAGATGTCGCATTCAAGCCTGGCAAGGCCAACTCCGCCGTCCAAATCCTCTTGACGCGGACCCAGGCACCTCGACGCAGTGCAAGCTGGAGAAATGCGCGACCTGCCCTCACTGTGCCGTGCAGCCACCGCCCGTCGGGCAACTCCCAGTGGTGAGCCCGTTGTAGGTCTGTGCGCATCGCGCGTTGTTGTTGAACACGTTGCCGTTTCCGCTGAGGTCGGGGTCATTGGGCGCCGTCGTGGCCCACACGGCGTCGATGCCGTAGCCCGCGCTGAACTGGATGGTGCTGTTTGCGAGGAGGCTGGTGGACGGAATGAAGTCCGAGTTCCCGATGAGCAGCGCGGCCTGGTCAGTCGTCCCGGTCGGTCGACAGTTCGCCGACACGTAGCCACCCGGCGCTCCTGCGTATTCGATGGTGACGTACGCCAACTCCGAGTTCCCCGGCTCGAGCATTTGAAGCCCCGCCCAGTCACCAGGAGCCGGAGCCGTTGCCGCCGAGGTAAGGCGAATGGGCGCAGCGGGGGTTCCCACCGCAATCAGTTGACCGATGGGATTCAACCCTGGGTTGCCCGTACCTCCGAAGACCATCCGAAGTCCTTCGTCTCCGGGAGTCACAACCGGGTCGAATCGCAGCTCGGCGCCAGGGAGGATGGTGAGGGTAATAGGGAGCTTGGCAGCCGAGGTGTCCCGCACATTCACGTCGCTGGTGATGTGGATCGGCATGTTGGCGTTGATGGTCAGGTCTCCGAAGATGTTTTCGCTTGGCCCAGTGACCAGTGCGTCGTCGTAGGTATTCTGCTTTCCGAGGAACGGCGGGATGCTCCCAGCAGCCATCATTTCCAGCGCCACCGGGTGGTCTGGGGCGTTCATCACCATCAGCAGGTCCGAGTCGCTGGTGAACGACGAGCCGCTGTCCAAAAACACCCCGGCCCCCACCGGGTGGTCGATCACCAGGTGGTTCACCTTGAGGACAGGCCCCGGAAGCTCGAAATGGCCAGTCCCGACCATGTAGATGGCTGCATAGAAGGAGAAATTTCCGCCAGCGCCTGCTTGCGCAAGGATCGTGAAGTCAAGCTCGATGA
The DNA here is from genome assembly GCA_963745475.1 of uncultured delta proteobacterium. Lineage (GTDB taxonomy): Bacteria > Myxococcota > Myxococcia > Myxococcales > Myxococcaceae > JADGRA01. Next base: position 200,160 of record CAVUXN010000006.1, on the reverse strand, counting down.
ATGACTGCGCATTGACGCCATGCAGGAAGCCCCAGGGCTGACCCGCCGTCGCTGGGATGAATGCAACAAAAGCGGTGGTGGCGTCTGTGCCGGCGGCGAGCAGCTTCGCTGGCTGGTTGCCGACGGTGTCTCCCTCCACGGTGATTTCTACACCGGGCGCGAGTGCGACGATGGCGCACGGCTGGATGGTCAGCGTGGCCGGAGCCTTGATGGCAAAGCTAGAGGTTACCGAGTGCGTTACCCCGTCGCCGGTCCAGGTCTCGTCCGCAGTGACGTCGCTGTTGTGGGTGACGATGGTCCCATTTGCCGTCCCGCACGAAGACTTCACGTCCACGACGACTGAACCGGACTTGGTCGCGTCGTCCGTGCTCGTCGCGGTCAGCGTATAGTTTTGCGCTTCGGTGGCCGAAAACGTTGCAGTCAAGCCGCTTGTGGTGAGCATCCCGCCGGAGGGCGATGCGCCCCACGAAACCCCTCCGCCGCATGTCCCCGTTGATGCCACGCTGGCGCTGAGATCGGTCCTTTGGCCCGGGCTAACCGACGTCGGGCTGCCAGTCACCGTGACGCCATTGACCTGGCAAGCGGTATTTCCACCTCCGCCTCCTGAGCCGCCACAACCCAAGTGGGCGAGGACGGCCAGCGCAAGAGGGAATGCAGTGGTTGCTGATCGGTGAAGGTGCATGGCGTTTCCTCCTGCCGGCAAGCGTTGCAGGAGGGCGATGCATCGGCAGGGTGCGCTTCGGCGAAACCGGTTGGGCCACCTGTCCACCGGGGGCGCCATCCGACGGACGTTTTTCAGTGTCTGAGCAGTTCCGCCTCGGCGTCCTTCGCCTCCCATCCGCCCGCCACGAGTGGATTGAGGGCCATTGCACGGGCCAGGCTGGCCCTGCCACCGGCAACATCCCCCGCGAAAGCCTGGAGCACGGCCTGGAGTACCCACAGGCTCGGGTCCCGCGGCTCGGCCTTCAAGGCGGTCTCAATCCGTCCCAGCCCCTGCCTGGCCGGCTCTTCTGCGCGACGGCCCTGGTGCGCGAGCCACCGCGCACGTTCCAGCGAGCAGCGGGCCAGGAGTTCCTGCACCGCGGCCACCTCGGTCCCAGCCGGCACGTTGGCCACCGCGGCCTCGGCCTGCGCGAGCAAGACGGAAGGGTCTTCGCCATGGGACACGCGCCAATGGGCGCGGGCAAGGAGAATCGTTCCGCGGTTGCTGAGGATGTCGATGTCCCCGGACTTCCCCGGCGCCCCCCGTTCCAGGGCCGCGCTAGCCAACGCCGCAAGCTCGGTGGGGTTCTCGCCCACCTCTGCTCGGCGCAGAGCTTCGTCCGCGAGCAACTCTCCCTTTAGGGAGTACATGTTCATCAGTGTCGGTTTCCGGCTAAGCACCTCGTCGAGTTTCGCCGTTGCGAGTTCCACGGTGGGACGGGTGTCCTCCCCCATCGCCCAGCGGACGGTCCCGCCGATGTTCGTGCCATAGACCAGTTGGCCTACCGGGGCTGGCTGCCCGGGCAGCGCTTTCATCGCCTCGAGCAGCACGACTTGAGCCTCTTCCAGCGCTGGACGGGGATCCTTACCGTCCAGCCACGCCTCGCGCGCAAGCAGGACACGTGCCTCGCCGATGATGGGTCGGAGCTCCGTGCCGCGGCCCGGACGCATCCCAAGCGCCAGTTCTCCGGACGCGATCGACTGGCGTAGCGCGACCTCCGAGCGTTCCCCCAGCTGTCGAAGTGTATCTGCCTCCGCCCGGTGGAGGAGGCACCGGATGTAGGGGACCTCCGCGTCCCGGGGTGCCTTCGCTTCCGCCTGATCCGCCGCCGCCAGTCCTTCCCGGATTGGATCAAGCGAGGGCTTGCCCTGCATGTTCAGCTTGGTGGCCCGGAAGTAGAGGGCGCGGCCCAGATTGCAGAGCGTCCTCGGGTCGTCATCGCCGAGGGCCAGGGCGCGACGGTAGGCAATCTCCGCCTTGGCGAGTAATGGCAGCACATCCTCGGTTCCGCCCATGAAGTGGAACATCGCCTTTTGAACCAGCACGCCACCGCGCATGCGCTCGATGTAGGGAGCGTCGGGATCGAGCACTGCTGCTCGGTCGAGCGAGCCGAGCAGCGCCTGGAGCTCTGCCTCCGGAACCTGGCCGCGCTTGGTGAGGTTGTTGGCGCGCTGCGCATGCACTTGCGCACGGTCGCGAGCCACGCTGGCATCACTTCGGCCGGTGAGCGCGGCCTCCTCGATGCGCGCCGACGCCTGGTCGAGCGAGACGTCGCTCTCGTCCAGGTGCTGGGCGACGGACTGGTCGGTCGCTTCCATGAGCCAGGCGTGTGCCGCGAGCGCCACGGCTTCGTACCGGGTAGGGTCCTGCGCGAGGACCCGCGTGGCGTGCGCACGCGCCTGGCTGTAGTCCCCCTCGAGCATTGCCACCGACGCCTGCAAGTAGGGGGCGCGCCACCCACTCGCGTCGCTTGAGGTGAGGTAATGCTTCGCCGGCTCGCGCAGCTCCGTTTGGAGGAATGCCAACCGGGCGTCGCGCTCGTCTCCAGCCAGCGTTTTTCGGGCGCGGTCGACTTCGCGGAGGTAGAGCGCCCCGAGCACCGTCCCCAACCCCTCGGACACCGGCGCAGTATGGAAGCCTGCGCGCCACGCGGCCTCGTACGCGGCCCGAGCTCCATCGAGGTCGCCTAGCAGCTGCATACCTTTCCCGAGGGCAAGGTTGGCGGGTCCGGACGCGCGCGCTGCCAGTGGACGCAGCTGGTCGACCTGGGCGCGGAGCCGCGCCTGCGCCGGCCGAAGGTCGTGCGCGGGGGACAGGGACTCCATCCGGAGCTGGTCCTCCATGGACTCGGTCAACCCTCCCAGCCGCGCCGCCTCGAGGGCCGCGAGCCCGCTTCGCCTCGAGTTCCAGAGTGTCCAACCGCCGGCGAAGACGAGTGCCAGCAAGGCCACGCTCAGCGCGCGCACCACCGCCCGGTTACGGCGTCCCCACTTGAGGGCCCGCACCAGCAGCACTGTTCGCTGCGCCTGGATGGGCTCTCCGCGCTGGAAACGGCCCAAGTCCAAAGACAGCGCCTCGGCGCTGGGGTACCGCGCCAGCGGTTGCTTCTCCATTGCATGTGCAGCGATGACACCCAGCTCACGTGAGACGCCCGGCGTTACCCGCTCCAGACGTTGGGGCTCCTCCTCGAGGATGCGACGCACGAGCTGGACGTCGCTCACGCCCGTCGGAGTGGTGTCGTCCGACGACGGTCGGAAGGGAGGTCGCCCGGCGAGTGCGGCGTAGAGCGTCGCGCCGAGCGAGTAGATGTCGGAACGGAAGTCCACCGGGCCCGGCGCCACCAGCTGCTCTGGGCTCATGTAATCGAGCGTGCCCGGGGGAAGTCCGCTCCTCGACAGGGCAGCGTCCTCCGCTCGGGCGAGGCCGAAGTCGGTGAGCAGTGCGGTGGGTGTGGTGGACCCTTCCTCGATGAGGACGTTGCCCGGCTTGACGTCGCGGTGCACCAGGCCCTGGACGTGTGCGGCGTGGAGTCCGAGGCCTGCCTGGCGGACGAGCTCGACGCGGGCTTCGAGTGAGAGCGACGGTGCCAGCTCCGCGAGTGTGCGGCCCTCCACCAGCTGGAAGAGAATGCAGGGGCGGCCACCGAGCGAGCCCACCTCGTGCACCTTCACCACGTTGGGATGGTCTACCCGCGCCTGGAGCCTGGCCTCGAGAAGGAGACGCTCGGCGTCGCTCGCGTCCTGGCCCCGGACGAATTTCACCGCGACTGCCCGCTCGAGGCGCCGGTCCCAAGCCCGGTGCACCTCCCCCATCCCGCCGCTGCCTAGCAGGCCCTTCAGCTCGACGCGGCCGTCGAGGGGAGTGAGTTCCTGGCTCACGCTGCCTTCTCCAGGGCGGTGCGCATCCGGCGTGCGACTTCCACCAGCTCCGGCTCTGGGTAGTTCGCAAAGCCGAGCCGGAGGCCTGAAACCGGTCCACCGTCGAACGCGAAACGGCGGCCGGCACGAAAGGCGATTCCCGCCTCGAGCGCGCGCGCCGCCCACGCGTCGACGTCGACACCGGTGCGCACACGTGCCCAGACGGCGAGGCCGCCGGGTGGGGGGTCCACTTCCACGACGTCGGGCAGGTGCTCAACAAGCGCTGTACAGAGCGCGTCACGACGGCGCCGGTAGGCCTGGTTCATGCGGTTCAAGTGACGCTGAATTTCGCCGTCCTCCATGAGGTCGGCCATTGCCCGCTCCAGCACCGAATCGCCGTGCCTGTCATACGCACCGCGCAGGGCATTCATTCTCCGGACCAGCGGCAGCGGGCCATGGACGAACCCGAGCCGCAAGTCCGGGCTGAAGATTTTAGAGAGCGTCCCCACGTGAACCACCACCCCCGCGGTGTCCTCCGCAGCGAGGGGTGCGACGGGACGTCCTTCGAAGTGGAACTCCGAGTCCGGATCCATCTCGATGAGTGCGATGCGTCGGGCTGCGGCAAGCCGGAGGAGCTGAACCCTCCGGTCGTGAGAAAGGACTGCCAGCGTCGGGTACTGACGTTGGGGTGTGACGAAGATGGCGCGCAGCGGCGTTGAATCGAGGAGTGTCTCGAGCACGTTGACTCGGAGGCCGTGGGCGTCCACCGGCACCGCCAGGCACCGGGCTCCGGCACGAGCGAAGGCTTCCCAGGCCATCCGTGGACCGAGGGCCTCGACGGCCACGGCATCCCCGGCCGTGAAGAGTGCCTCGGCGAGAAGAAAGAGCGCCATCTGGCTCCCCCGCGTCACCAGTACCCGCTCGGGTGTCGCAGCGATGGCACGGGTGGTAGAGAGCATGCGCGCCAGTGCCTCTCGCAGGTGCGGATGTCCCTGGGGATCGCCACTGGATGGGGCGCGTCGCCCAGCGAGCAAGGCGCGGCGGTAGGCGCGCGCGAGCGCTGCTCCGGGCAGCAGTCGAGGATCTGGAATGCCACTCGCCACCTCGAGCAGACCGCGCCGCGCCCCAGGGGCCGCGGACAGCGGTGCGCCTCCCAGCTCGAAGCCGATGTCCACCGGGCCTGCGCCCTGAGCAGTCGCCAGCCGTCCTGCTCGTTCTGGCAGGTGGGCGGGTACCGGTTGGGCAACCGCGCTGCCTTCACCGGGAATCGAGGTCAGCCACCCCTCCGCCTGCAGCTCGCGGTACGCCGAGAGGACAGTGTTGCGGCTCACCCCCAGCTGCTCGGCCAGGGTGCGGTAGCCAGGAAGCGCATCGCCCGGATGGAAGCGTCCGCGGTGGATTTCGCGCATCAGCGCGTGAGCAATCTGCAAATACACCGGTTCGTCGCTGCGCTTGTCGAGGAAGACAGAGGGTGTCCAGTCGCTCACGACGGCTAGCGAGCTTAGCGGAGTGGCCCAGCCGGTTTCTCACAACTGCACCTGTCGGCCCCGCCCCGGCCCCCGGCATCCTTCGAGCACCAGGCGGAGGAGGTGGACGTGCGTGTAGACCATCGGTTGCGGTGGATGGCGAAGGCGGTTGCAGTGGTAGCCCTCGCAAGTTCTGGGCAATCACGCGCTGCGCCACAATTCGGCGTGGATTGCGCCTGCGCCGCGGTTGGGGACTACGTCCCGCCGGCACCGGCGGTTGCGGCTTTGCCAGCCAACGGCGTGACCGGGGTCTCACCGAAAGGCAACTTCCGTGTCACAGCAACGGCGGGGCTGCTCCAGGCGGCCGCGGTAACGGTGACGCGTGTCGAAGACAATGCCATCCTCATCAACGGCCAGGAAGCAGCGGACTGGGGCTTCAGCCCGGACGAACTTCGCTTCGTCATCGCCGAGGCGGCGGTGAATGGCTCGTCGGCGTCCATTCAGGTGTTTGACTTGACGACTGTTCCAGCGACGGTGCGCGTCAACTTGACGCCTTCGCCCGCTGGCAGCGCGGTTTCTTTCAGTCCGAATTCCATCTACCTCGTCGACGTCGAGCTCGAGCCCACGCCGAGCTCGGTGGCCCTCCAGGTTTTCGATGCGCGCACCGGAACGTCCGTCTACTCCGACAGTTTCAACTTCGCAGGTCCCGTCGGCTCCGAGGATGACGAGCTAGGCGCAGTTGCTCTGGGTTTCGGGCCGGACACCGGCGACCGGACACTGACGTACTGGTATCTCACCGGGGCAACCGCCTCGCAGTGGACCACGGTGAATCTGACGACCAACACTCACGTGGTGGACCGGCAGCTCAGCGCCGCCTTTACGCCCGGTTTCAGCCCCTGCGGGGACGCCATCGGCATTTACGCCGACGTACCGACGGCTTTGCGGGAAGCGGACGTTTACGCCACGCTCATCTCCAGTCGCCTCGGCGGGTCCGGCACCTTCCCTGCGAGCGATACCACCACGCAGTCCGTCACCTCGGCGAGCCACCTAGTCATCCACAACACGACGACTGAGCTCCTCGCTCCCAACACCGCCAATGCCACTTGTACTGGCCCCGCCAACAAACCTCCCACCGCTGCGTTCAACGCACCCTCGAACGCTCTGACATTGATCCCGGTGCTCTTCACAGACCAGAGCACCGACGTGGACGGGCGCGTGGTGTCCTGGCTCTGGACCTTTGGCGACGGTCAGAGTTCCACGCTGCCGAGCCCCACGCACAGCTATTCCGACGTCGGTACCTTCAGCGTCAAGTTGACCGTCACCGACGATGAGGGCGGACAGGGCAGCGTCAGTCATTCCATTTCGGTGAGTGCGGATGCTCCGCCGCAAGCGTCCTTCACCTTTGCGCCACCGGCACCGTCGATACACGAGTCGGTGACGCTCACCGACACCTCCACCGACGACGATGGCGTCGTTCGCCGGGACTGGCTGATTGACGGTGTCTTTTATTCCGGAGCGGTGGTTACCGCACGCGCCTGCCCGCCGTCGATGAGTGTGATGCTCACCGCCTATGACCACGCCGGTCAATCGGACGAAGTGTCACTGCAGATTCCAGTTAGCGGAGCCACTGGCGACATCGCGGTGAATGCCGGTAGCGACTTGAACGTCGCCCTCGCCGGTGCCTGCGCGGGCGACCGGCTGGTGCTTGCCCCGGGGCACTACACGGGCGGCGTGACGGTCCCGGCGAAAGTCAGCATGGCGGGAGCTGGAATGGGCGTCACTTTCATCGACGGATTCGGGGCTGACCCGAGCGAGTGGGTACTTCGGCTGACGACCGACCTCACCGTGTCAGACTTGACGGTAAGCGGAGGCGGTGTGCCCTCATTCTCAGGGTCGCCCGTGAGCGCGGGTGGAGGCATTCTCTTCATGGGTGGACACAGCGGGGCGGGGCCTAGCCGCGTGCAAGGGGTGGAAGTGACGGGCAACCGGGGCAATGGCGGGATTTGGGTTCAAGACGACGTCTACGCCGCGGAGGTTATTGCTTCCCGAGTGCATGACAACCACCGGGACAACTTGGGAGCGCAGGGAGCCAGCGGCATTGGAATGGACTGCTGCGGGCTCGTGACCGTCGATCACACCGAAATCGCGTCGAACACCGCCGCCGATGGTGTGGGCGCAGCATTTCTTTGGGAGGCGAATGGGGTCACCTTTACCTGGAACAACGTCCACGACAACGACGCTCTCGGCCTGAGCGTCCAAGTTATCCCGGGCTCGGACCCCGCCGACGTTCGCCTCAACCGCATCGCCTCCAACGGCGCGGGTGTCTCAACCGATGGCGCTCTGCAGTTCGCTGGCAATCTGGTGGTGCAGAACCGGGGGGATGGGCTCGACGCGGACCATGCCGAGGAACTGGTGGTGGTGAACTCCACACTTGCCGACAACTTAGGGACCGGACTGTCCGCCACCGGGTCCGCGGTGTGGAATTCCATCCTTTCTGGGAACGGGACAGACCACTCCGGGAACTTTGGCGACGGAGGCTCCAACCTCATCGGAGGCTCACCAGGGTTTGTCGGCGCCGGTGACTACCATCTCGCCGCTACTTCGCCGGCCATCGACCACGGTAACAACGCGGCGGTGCCGGCCGTCCTCACCACCGACGCGGACGGGGATGCGCGGATCCTCAATGGCGGGAGTGGAACGGTGCAGGTGGACATCGGCTGGGATGAATTCGCGACCGGGCCACATCCGCCGCCTGGAGATGCTGGATCGACTGACGCTGGACAGTCGGACGCTGGTTCCTCCGACGCGGGCCTTCCCGTCGCGGATGGGGGTGTCGATGCTGGCGCCGACGCGGGTGGGCCACCCGTGACGAACCCGGGCGGCGGTTGTGGGTGCAGCAGCGGAGCCTCGAGCGCTCAGCCGTTCTGGTTGGTGCCGGTCTTCTGGACAATGGTGCGACGGAGATGCAACGCCATGCTTTCCCCTGGGCGATCTCAGAGCCAGCCCTACTCGCGACATCTGCCAGTGCCTATCGTCTTAAACCTGACACTGAATCCAGCAGGAAATCGCTCCGGGGGGAGGAGTCGCATGGATGGAAACCGCACGACATCACATCTCAGTCTTGGTTGCAGCGCTTGCTCTCGGGGGAGGGATGGCGTGCAGCTCCTCCACCGGACCCGGGATGCTCGAGGTGAGGCTTACTGCCCCAGTGGACATGGCGGCCGCGCCGGAGAACTCGCTGCAGGGGATCATCGTCACAATCAACGAGGTGACAGCTAATTCGGAGGGAGGCGGCTGGATCCAAATCTTCCAGGGGCCGCTCACCGTGGACCTTCTCGAACTCCCGGCCGTCACGCGTCAGCTCGGCCCGGTGGAGATTCCTTCCGGGGCCGTCACCCAGGTTCGCTTCGTGCTCGACCCGAATGGACCTCAGTACGTCATCCTCCCCGACACTTCACACGCCAGCCTTCAGACTCCAAGCGGAGACACCTCTGGCCTCAAACTGAATGGGCCGTTCCAGGTCCAACCCTGCGAGACGCACGTGCTAGTCCTGGACTTCGACGGCCCTAACGCCATCGAGTACCACCAGACGGGCGGACCGTCGGGTGAATGGGTTCTTCGGCCGGTCATCCAGGTCCGCTCCGAGTTCGACCAGGGCGGCTCTTGCCTGCCACCCCACGCCGGAAGCGACGCTGGGACCACAGCAGGCATGGGCTGACCAACTGCCTTTGTAGGTCTCGGAGCCCTCGCGTCCATGGAGTCCGAATGCGGCCAGCGTTCGGTCTAGCTCCAGTTCGGTCAAGGCTTTGGATGCTGCAGAGCACCAAACGCGCGAAAGTATGCTCCCGCGAGATGCTTTCATGAATCCCGCCCTGCTTCGGGCCAGCGTTTGCGCAATGCGTCTCTCGAGGAGGAGTTGCGCTCCGCCTCTGCGACATTCCCTTACCCGAGAGCGCCAGCGCTCATCGCCGGCAGTGCGTATCCTACGTTTTGGCGCGGACAAGAGTCCTCTTGTCACGAGCCCCCGTGGCGTGAGCGACATTGTCGGTGTTGCTTCCGGGTAAAGGCCTCGGAGGTACGCGATTAAGTTCCTGCCAAGACGGGGTGGAAACCTGGCGACGGTCCTCGTCGTGGCCGCCACGTACTACGCTGCGGGCAAGCTCGGGCTGCGTTTGGCCTTCATCCACCCCAGCTCGACGCCAGTCTGGCCTCCGACGGGAATCGCTCTGGCGCTTCTCCTCTTGTTTGGTCAGCGCCTGGCGCCCGGGATCTTCCTTGGTGCCTTCCTCGTGAACGTCACCACGGCGGGCTCGATTGCGACGTCGATCGGGATCGCGACCGGGAACACCCTTGAGGCATTGGTCGGAGCCTACCTGGTCAACCGGTTTGCGAATGGACGTAAGTCGTTCGCTCGCGCGCCGGATACCTTCAGGTTTGCAATCCTCGCGGGGTTACTGAGTACGACGGTGAGCGCCACCTTCGGCGCGACCAGCCTCTCTTTGGGCGGCTTCGCCAGCTGGGCAAACTTCCGGCCGATCTGGCTCACTTGGTGGCTCGGGGATGCCGCCGGTGACGTCGTCATCGCCCCCGTCTTGATCCTCTGGATTTCCAACGCCCGCGTGAGATGGAGGTCAACTCAACTCGTAGAACTCCTCGTCCTCATGGGGTGTCTGGTTCTCGTTAGCGAGATCGTGTTCGGTGGCTCCTTTTTCCCACGCACCAAGAACTACCCTCTGGAATACCTGTGCATCCCAGTTCTCATCTGGGCGGCATTTAGGTTCGGCCAGCGTGAAGCGGCAACCGCAACCCTCGTTCTGTCGGCGATTGCTATCTGGGGAACGTTGCATGGATTTGGCCCATTCGTTCGGGGCTCAGCGAACGAGTCCCTGCTCCTGTTGCAAGCCTTCATGGGGGTTGTGGCGGTGCTGACCATCAGTCTGGCAGCGTTGTCGGCGGAGCGGCATCGCGCAGAGGATCAGCTCCTTCATCTTTCGGTGACCGACTCGCTCACCGGATTGGCAAACCACCGCCGGCTCCTCGAGGTCCTCGAGGCGGAAATGAAACGTGCTGGACGAACCGGCAGATCGTTTGCGGTTCTGTTGCTCGATTTGGACGGACTGAAGCGCATCAACGATGAATACGGACATTCGACCGGAAGCCGGGCGTTATGCCGATTGGCAGACGCTCTTCGGCACTCCTGTCGCAGCATAGATACTGCCGCTCGGTATGGAGGCGACGAGTTCGCCATCGTCATCCCCGAGTCTGGAAGCGATGCCGCGCAGGAGGTCGCACATCGGATCTGGGAACGGCTAGCTCAGGACAGGGAAGTGCCTCCACTCTCGGTAAGCATCGGCGCGGCAGTCTATCCCCACAGTGGACAGACAATCGAAATGGTACTCAGTGTGGCGGACCGCGCTCTCTACGCAATGAAGCGTCGCCGGACCGTCTAGCGCCGTCTCGCCAACGTCATGGAGAACCGAACTCGCGCGCCGCAGCCCGCGAGCAAACGACCCTGCGAGACTTCGACCTGCGAGTCGCTTGCCCGCCAGCTCGCAATGGAAACACACACCAAGCTGCATCGCGCGCACGTTTGGCGTCTGCCGCGGCCGGCGCCGACGCAGGCCCGCCGCGAGTCAGCGTCATTTCCTAAATTGGCCGCCCTCTTCTCGAACGACGCAAGTGGAGTCCGTCTGGTTGCAGGCGGCTAAGGCGCAGGGTTCCGCGCCGTCAAATTCATGCCAACGTCAGACTAATTTCCAACGCTCACTTGGTTCGGACAAACCCGAAAACTTCGACCGCCGAGGTCACATAGAAACCGACGATGGTGCCGCCGGGGTTTATCCCGGATGCTCCACTGCCCTGGCCGGAGGCTGTGCCGGCGCCCGGTGCTTCGAACGTTGTCAAGACGCCCTTGCTCAGGAGAAAGGCGTGCAGGACGCCCGCGGCATCGATGGATTCCCCGACGACGTCGCCCTCAGGGTTACCGCCTCCAGCAAAGGTAAATGCAGCGCCCGGAACATCAATGGTGGTGTACGTCCCGTGCTTGAGCACATACCCATGAGACTTCCCACCACTGTCCGTGAAGTTGCCGACGACTTCACCTGAGGGGCTAACGGTGCTTGCACTGCTGCTGATTGCCCCGGGTGGGTCGAAGCCCGTGAAGACGCCCTTCTTGGACAATAGGAAACTGTGGGTCGTCGTGTTGCAGGCAGGCACCGCACAGGAAAATCCTGACATTTCACCCGAGGGATTGATGCCAGTGATGACGGTGCCGGCCGCCCCTGGGAAATTCACCGTTGTGTATTCTCCATCCTCCAGAATGAATCCGTGGTTGGCGCCCGCCGAATCGACGTAGCCGCCCACAATTGTTCCCTGCGGATCGATGAAGTCGGGAGTCGTCGCCACGGAACCCGGAGGATCGAACGAACTGAGGGTGCCATTCTTGGTCAGCGTGAAACCGTGAGTGACACCAGAGCTGTCGACATAACTACCGACGCTGGTGCCTTCCGGATTTGGACCGCCGTTTACAATGGTGATGTTCGCGCCAGGAAATTGGATGGTCGTAAATTCCTGTGCCGACGCGGTCGACCATGCAAACGCAGCGCTGATCGTACCAATTGCGAAGAAGCGAAATAGTGTGAGCATGCGAAGTTCCTTTTTGAACGGTCGAGAATGCGTCCGATGTGCCTTGGCGTTCTAGACTCGCCTAACCGTAGGTGCGCTTTGGTCCATCGCCTAGGTCCACTTCTCCAAAAGTGGATTGGACCAAGAAAACGCGCCATGACTACGCGCAGCCTCGAGCCAACTACCTGGACACAGAGGAGTGGATCACCCCTGGTGGCGCTCCCCGCAACCCCGCCATTTTCAGCTCACAGCCCCCGGGGCGATGCGGGCGTCCGATCGATGATTTCACGCAGACGAGGCACCGCACGTCTTGTTTGCCCGGCATCCACAGCGGCGAACCCGAGCAAAAGTCCTCCCCACCGGAGCGGACGAATTGCGAACTTCGAAAGCGGCAACATCTCCAATTGGTTCTCGAAAGCCGCGCGGCAGATCGCGCGATCATTCGAATGGGATGTCAGGCGCGCTAAAAGCTGCATCCCGCACATTGAGCCCATGACTTCAAGGTAGCCACCAAGCTCCAACGCGATTGCGGACACGAGAGCGAATCGGCGCTCGGCATAGACTGCGCGCATGCGCCGCAAGTGACGTCCAAGATCTCCGCTGGTGATGAAGTCCGCGGCGACAGCCTGCGGCAGAAGAGCGACGTAGCGATGCAGCGTCGACACAGCTGCCGAAAAGGAGTCCACCAGCGCATCGGGAACGACGAGGTATGCCAAGCGCAGCCCGGGAAACATGGACTTACTCAGCGTCCCTGCGTGAAGGACGACGTCGCGGTCGTCAAGGCCTTGCATGGCCGGCAGAGGTCGCCCCTCATACCGGAACTCACTGTCGTAGTCGTCCTCGAAAACCCACGCGCCCGTGTCGTAGGCCCAGCCCATCAGAAGCATGCGTCGCTCGAGCGATAGCGTGGTGCCCAACGGCGCCTGGTGTGCAGGGGTTACATAGGCAAGTCTTGCGCGGGGAGCCGCGAGGATGCCTTTCGCGACGTCCAAGCCGGCGTGGTCGACAGGCACCGGCACGAGCTTGAGGTCTGCCGCCTCGAGCACCCGGCGAGCGCCGAAGTAGCCCGGATCCTCCATCCAGACGGAGTCGCCTTTGTCGAGCAGCATACGCGCGACAAGATCGAGCGCCTGATGGACGCCAGAGAAAATGAGGATTCGCTCCGAGGTGCAACAGACTCCTCGTGACACACGGAGATGCTCCGCGAGTGCTTCCCGCAGCGGGCGGTAGCCCCGAACGTCCACGTCCCGAAAGCGGCGGGCCTCCGATCGACGTGCCTGTCGCGCCATCAGCTGGCCCCAGCGTACGCGCGGGAACAGGTCGACCGCGGGCGTGTAAGGCAGAAATGGCCTGGGCCGCCCCACCGCTGCCACCGGAAATAAACCTTTACCAAGCAATGCGCCGCGTTCCGAAAGCGTGGCCGAAAGGCGGCGCCGGCGCGAAGAGGAGGCGCGCGTGATGGGCGCAAACCACGCGTCGGGGAGCGTTTCCACAACAAATGTACCCGCCCCCCGCGCACCACGGAGGTAGCCCTCCGCCGTGAGCTGCTCGTACGCAAGGACAACAGTCCCTCGAGCGACGCCAAGTTGATGCGCGAGGTCCCGCGTCGCCGGAAGGCGCCCACCTGAATCGAGGCGTCGGTCGAGGATCGCAGCACGGAGCGCGTCGTGAACTGCGAGCTGCAAGGACCGCCCACCCGAGCTGTCGAGCATCAGTGGGAGCTCAGGGGGAGGCCTGCTTTTGGTCATCGCGCTTTCCTTTGTGGGTGCATCGCGGCTCTCTGTTGGTCCAATCACAATATCTCGAAATGGCCTTGGCGATGGACCAAGGATCGAGCGTCGATACTGCGGGCGCGTTTTCGGTGGTTGCGGTTACCACGACAGCCGAACCGCACCGCCGTGGTGGACGACAGCCGCTCGTCAAAGGCCTGGAATTGGGCCCGTGGTTGTGAACGTCCATGCACACCACCGTAGAGGAACCAAGCCCTCCCTCACAGAGGAGGCTGGTGAGCAGCTTCTCTGCCGAGAAGGACCCCCGACGAGGCGGGCGAACCACAGCTAAAGACTGCGGCCACCTCTGGCGCGACCGCTCAAGCTCCGCACTGGCCAGCAGGACTCGGCTCCGTCGTGAACGGGTGGTCACAATTTGGGCCTCGACGGCCACCACAGCTGGGTAGTCCCAGCGACGCATTAGGCGTGTCGCACGTCCTACTCGACGGGACTTCCAGGGTTGAGCGCAGGACCTCCGAGCTGGCATCCCCTGTGCACAGTGGGACCCGGCTTCTTTTCACGTTGCTGTCGGATAGCCCCGGGAGGTTCACGTGCTGCGCAATTGGCTCCTCGTCGTACTGTGCTCGCTGGCGTTGGGGGCTGGCTCCGTCCGCGCCCAAACCATCGGTGATGATTGGGACAACGGCACGATTAAGTCCAAGTACAACATCGACCCGTGGACGGGCTTCTGGTGCTTTTTTAACGGGTTTCTTTGCCAGTCAGGGTTGCAGGGTGTGGTCATCGATGTGCTCGATGATCTGCCGAACGACGTCGCCACGCGCCTGGCCAGCGAATGCCAACAGGAGAACCCCTGCGATTACTTCAAGCAGATCTCGTGCGCGTCCGAGAAGGTGAATGCCTACCTCAACGCGAACGGGGGCCAGGCCAACCAGTTCGGGAGCTCACCCTGCCGCAGCTTCGCTCGCGCGGTCGAGGAAGTCGTTTCGGCTCTCGGTCTTCCAGGGACGGAGGTAGGGCTAGTTGACTTCTCCGGCACGAAGGTGAACGCCGACGGCACGACGACGAACGTTGCTCACGTCGTGAACCGGGTGACCATCCAATGGAACGGGGACGTCTACGTGTACATTCTTGACGCCGGCTGGTTCCCGGGCGTGTTCTTCCCTTTCACCGACTGGACCAAGCAGTACGAGACGGACCATGGGCGCGCCCCGCCCCGGCTGATTCCTTTTCGTCCGGACTGCATGGACCAGGCCACGGTCAAGGGAAAGGTCAGCTCCAGCAACGGCGACGGGATGGGCGGCATTTTGATGAGCGCCAGCTGCAGCGGTGGGACTTGGTTCACGTACGGCGCGTCTGGCACCAGTTCAGAGCAGGGTTACGAGGGGGACTACGAGGTGATGCTGCTCCACTACCCGCTTGCCCCGGACGTGACGACCCTGGTCACCATCAACACAGACTCGATGCCGAGCGATGGGCCCAAGTCCACCTCGGTTGGCGGTGGCAGCACGCCGCAAGAGGTGGATTTCACGGTCAAGCTTCCCCAGTACCCCATGTGCCCGAACCCGAACTACCCCGGCTGCCCATAGGGTGGGGCCCGAGTGGGTGTCGTGCGTGCGGAAAACCCAAGGCTTCACGAGCTCGGGCGGCGGGTGACCTCGGTGGTGCCCACTTGCAAGAGACGACGAAGGGGTCGGCAAAGAATTTAAGCACCTCCAAGCCCTTCACCCAGTAGCGGAGACAGGATTCGAACCTGCGACCTCTTGGTCCCGAACCAGGTCTACCTGGCTGAGCCAGTCCCCGTTTGCGCTCTGACGGCTCCTGGCGCTGTCCCCGGGGCGCCCCGCGGAAGCGCTCGGTAGCCGATGGACCGAGACGGGCGTCAATGTCCTGAAGAGTTCGCCGGAGTCGTCCAGCGGGGTGGGGCTTCCAGCGAGTCGGGCTTCTCTGAGGTTTCACCGAGGCCTCATTGAAAACCGGCCGGCCATTGCTACCGTCAATCGAGCGCGGTTGCTGGCCAAGTGACATCGCCGCTGGCGTAGAAATAACCGGCGACGAGCCTCCAAGAGTCCCCAAATGGTCCGGCTCGACCGCAGTTGCACGAGCGCTGCGCCTGCGTGGTACTGGCGGACGCCAAAGCCGGACAACAAGATGCAACCGGTTGGACATCGCCCAAAACCCGGCTTGGGGCTTCGGGAGACGGTCAACACGGAGCGACTCACCGCCGTGGATACTGTTGGCGGGAGCCCGATTAGCGTCTGGCGGCGACCGCCTAAAATGCCAAAAAACGGAAGCACTTCGCTGGTACGGCGAAGCCTCTCGAGCGGGCTGACTTCTCCTCAGCTCCTTGTCCCTTCAAGGCTTTGTCGAGCTGCAGATGAAGCTGCCTTCGGTCCCATCTGGAATTGTTCAGTTTCAACAGAGTTTGACCTACCTTAAAAACTCTGGCTATGTTGTAAGCAGTTTGCAGCCTGTGGTGGAGGCGCAGATGGATGGTGGCGCAGGAGGACAGTCCGGCCACTCGCCGCTGGTCCCAGCGGAGCTTGTGCTCCGCGACCCCGCGATGCAGCGGCTCTACGCGATGCTGGAGGTCCTCGGTCCAACGACGTTGAGCGTGCTGCTCGTCGGTGAGACCGGAGTCGGTAAGGAAGTCCTAGCCGACGCGCTGGTGCGACGCTCCACTCGCAGCAAGGCTTCCTTCATCAAGCTGAATTGCGCTGCACTGCCCGAATCCCTTCTCGAAGCGGAGCTGTTCGGGGTCGAGAAGGGTGCGTTCACCGGGGCCACCCATTCTCAAACCGGGCTCTTCGAGGCTGCTCACGGCGGAACACTCTTTCTCGACGAGGTGGGAGACATGTCTCCCAGTACGCAGACCAAGGTGTTGCGTGCGCTAGAAAGCGGTGAGGTGTTGCGACTCGGGAGCGCCACCGCGCGAAAGGTGGACGTGCGCTTCATCTCCGCATCCAACCACAACCTCCGTGAGCTCGTCGCTGCAGGAACCTTTCGCGTTGACCTGTTCTTCAGACTCAACGGCATCACGCTCACGCTGCCGCCGCTTCGCTCGCGGCCCACCGAGATTCTACCTCTGGCGAAATACTTCCTGGAACAGGCGTCCATCGAGCTGGGGAGGCCGCCGCCGCAGCTGAGCGCCGAGGTCGAGGGTCTCCTTCAAACTCATCCTTGGCCTGGAAACGTTCGCGAGCTTCGCAATGTCGTGCGGCGAGCGGCCGTGCTGTGCTGCGGCGCAAGCGTCTTGCCGGAGCACCTGCTCATGCAGGAGGAGACGGAGCCAGTCCCCCTGGCAGCGAGCGCAGAGATTGGTCCCGACCAAGCCACGGACCAAGCTCCTCTCAGACCGGTTCAAGCAGAGCTTAAGGGAAGAATGGACCAGTTTGAGCGCGAGCATGTCTTGGCAGCGCTGGCGCAAACAAACGGCAATCAAACGCGAGCCGCCGAATTGCTGCGCATCGCCCGCCGCACGCTGATCAAAAAAATGATCCGCCACGGCATTGAACGTCCCCGTGCCCGCTCTCCGGTCGGGCGTTGAATTGGAGACGTGGCGACGCACCCCACGATCGGTGGGGAACTCAAGAAGGGTGCGATGACCTAAGCCACCTCATCTTCCTCCGCTTCCTCCACCACCTTCACCAGGAGGGGCGCACGTGCACTTGGCATCATACTCTTTTTGCAGCGCGGTAAGCTTCGCCTTGAGGACACCGAGGTCCTGAAGCGCCTGGTCCCGCTGAGCCGTAAGCGCGTTACGCCTCGTTATTAATTCCTGTTTTAGATTTTGAGCGCTGGCTCGCTTCTCGCCGATTTCCGCAATCATACTCGTCGTGGAGGAGCAAATGCCGAGCGGCTCCAGAGCACCGGAGCCAATGGCCCAAAGTGCGCTCGAGCCGCCAGGCCACCAATTGACCCAACTGTTGTCTGGAGGGGTGGGGGGGCACGCGGCCCCTCCTGCGATTTTCGCTATTCCGGCCTGCGCGGCCGGCTCATAAACGTTCCCCCACGCCTTCTTGGAAACCACTACGTTCTTCCAACTATACTGAGGCACTTTGCCGACGAGATTGGTTCCACACCAAGCCGTCTTTCCCAGGCACGCGACGCCCTGCACTGTCTTTACAATCTTCGCTCCTGCGTAGACATCCGTGACGAACTTGGTGCTCTCCCCAGCCGTCTTGTAAAAAATATTATCGCCGTAGGTTCCCTGCATCAGCCTGTCCTCGGCGCCTACGAGCCCGTCGATGACCGCTTGCGTACTTGCTATGGCTGCATTGTACTTAGCGATGCCATCCGCCATGAGCTGAATCTCGTAGCCCTTGGTGTTGATCTGTGCTTTTTGATTCATAATTTGAACGGCAAGATCCTCACACTCTTGATTATTGTCGGGAGGCGCATCTGGTGGGTCCTCCTCATCACAGTGGAAACATACCGTGGCGATTTGCCCGCCGATGTGGGAGCCAGTCGGGGGTGGGATGCATTTCGTAACGACCTGTCCAATGGCCGCATTTCCTACACACTTGCCAAGCTCACCGCAGGAGTCTCCGAAAAATGGGCCGCTTGCGAGGCAGTAAGACTGCGCCTGCTGCTCGAGCATCGTAACGAAGTCGTCGATCCCATCGCAGCCAGGTCCTGCCGAACTGGACATCGTGGTCGGCTGGTCACCACAAGCGCAAGGGTCAGTTTGTGCGATGCAGCTTCCAGCGTGGCAGCAGTTCCCATTCCCGCACTCCGAATCGCTGTTGCAGGAGACTTGGGCGGCGCAACTTGAAGGGTCCGTCGGCGGCACACCGCAACTGCACGCAGTTTGATCGCACACCATGTCCTGGCCGTCAGGACAGGGGTCTGGCAATGGCCCCATGGTTTCGCCACTACCGGCTCCGCCTCCGCTGCCACCTCCGTCGCCGCCGCCGGATGCTAGCTGGCTGCTCACACCGTTCTGTGCGTTACCGTTGGGGACGTTGTTATCAACAGTCCGGCCGGAACAAGCCCAGGCACCGACGAGCGCAACCAGCACCCAAGTCCACAAAGTCTTCATGACGTTCCCTCCAGGGCCTGGCTGAGGCCTGGTTTCTCATTGAGGCGGCTCTGAAGTGCAGCTTCCATCTGTAATCTGTCCCGCACAGTCCAAGAGGACATTGCTGGAAGTCGAGAAGGTATTGTTTGCAACATACGAATCATAGGTAGTGTTTTCGACGTCGACCATCGCAATTCCATAGTCTGCGTAATTACCAAGGGTGCAGTTCGCGATTTTCGGACCTTGCAATCCGTTCGGAGAAGACGTCGCGTTAAGAATGGTAATTTCCCCGGTGTGATTGTCGGGGGTAAAATATACGGAGGTTGCCCATTGGATCGACGCGTAACTCAAGGACGAACCTGTGAGTTGGTCATTCCCAACGCACCAGAAGTTGACGCCGCCCCAGGCTCCGGTGCTTGGCTTTGCCTGGTTGCTAGTCAGAGTAATTTGACTCGAGTTTGTGCCATTGGCTTGTAAGAAGGCATTGCCAAGAAAATTAGGATCGACGTCAAGCGCCGCACCCGATGCAAATTCGATGGTAGTTCCAGGGGTGATGGTGAGGGTGACCGGTGGGTCCCCTGCACTCAGCGCTGAGAGCTCGACGCTCATCAGCGCAAGGTAAGGCAGCTGCGCAAGGGCCGGCCACGTCGTGCTGCTTTTAATGTTGCAGCTGCCGAGAATGTAGCTGTTGAGCGCGACGACAGAGGTTGGTCCCGACACTGGCTTTGCAGAAATGGTCGTCGGTATGGTCCCAGCTTCGTTGGCCTCGATGACGAGTGGGAAATGCGCCGTGACGTCCCAATTGTTAATCTGAATATTGGCGGAGTTCTGACCGAACCCGGTGGTCAAGCCAGCAAAGACCAGGCCGTGCGCGGCTGAATTATCGATGATGAGATTGGCAAGAGTGGGCGCTGGCGATTGAGAACCGCCAAGGACATCCCCACCCTCCACCGTCAGAGCGGCGTCGTCCGTAATCTCGTTGGCACCGGGGCCGCCGGCGTACGCAATGGTGGCATAGGTTATTGAGGTGCCCCCACTTTGGGAACCAATCACGATTCCCCCCCAGTCACCCGCATTCGGCGACGCAGCCGCCGAGGTAAATGCGACGCCTGCGGTGCTGGTCCCATTCGCTACAAGCGCACCTGGTTGGGTGACGCCCACCTGCAACGCTGTGGCAGGAAGTCCATTCGGGTTGGGGACGAAGACGACGGTCGTTCCGGGCAGAATGGTGAGGACGGGACTGAGTGGTCCGCCGACAAAGACCGTCCCGGTGGCCGTCCAAACGCAACTCGGGTCGAGTGTCGTATCGGCAGTGATGTTCGCCGGAATTGGGCAGGCGACCGGGGCGACGTACGTGAATCCGGATGACAGAGTTGCGGACTGCCCGTCCGGGTTGGTGACTGTTACATCGACCATCCCCTCCGGTTTCGGCGGGGTCATTGCGGAGAGAGATGTGGGGCCGTTCAGAGTGACATCGGTTGCCGGTGTGTTCCCAAACTGGACGGTCGTCCCTGAAATGAAGTTGGCACCTGCGATGGTGACTACAGTGCCGCCGGACGTCGAACCCGATTGTGGTGAAAGCGTGGCAATTTCGGGAGATGGCACTGGGGCGCCCCGATTGCTGGAGCCACAACCTGCAGAGACGCCCAAGCCCACCTGGGCGAGAACGCACCAAGTTGCAGGCCACCGCATCGCTTCTCCTTCACGAGGCCGGTGCTGTTAGCGCGGTTACGACCCCGCCCTGCACATCGCTTCCAGTGTCGTTCCCCATTGCCTCCTCCTAAGGCGACTCGTCGGCTCGAGGTCGAAATGCACAGCAGATGCCGTGCCACGTTTTCTTTCGAGAGAGACAGGAATCCGTCGTGTCTCCGTGGACACGACGGTTGTGCTGAATCGATCACTTAGTGGGATCTGGTGTGCACGCTGAAGAGGGCAATCACGCCGACAAACGGCTCGGTTGCGTGACTCCCTTGACCCGGGCTTGCCGCGCTCTGGCGGTAAGGCGATGCCGAGATCGCTCCAGTGAACCTTCGGTGCAAGTGCAGGCGCGCGGTGAGGATTGCCGAGACGTCTCCTGGGTGGCTATTTCTTGCGCTTCTCCGCGCCCAGTAGTGCGCCGAGTTTGCGGGGCGAATCCGCGCTGCGCATACGGACGTCGCTCAACTGTCCGCGCCCACCCAGTGCGTAGACGCACATAGGAGGAAGCCGTGGAAGCGTACGGCGAATCACGCACCGGGACTAAACACAGCGAGCGCCGTGATGCGGGACGTGGTACCGACCATGTTGACAGTAGGGGACGAGCACGCTGCGCCCGGGGGCCAGTGACTGGCCACGCACAGCCGGTCCCGCCGTCGGACGGTGGAATGCCGGTCAGGGAGGTTGCACTTCTAGCGACGAGAGCGGGCCGGTCGCGCGGTAGGAATCGCGCCCAGCCGACTCGCAGTGCTCAGGTGCTGAATCTGAAGGGACTCAGACGAGGGCTTCTTGAGAATCCAAAGGGCGAGCAGGGTGGCGAGTCGGACGCTGACCATCGCCAGCACCCAGAGCAGTTAGCGTGCCGCGCAGCGCCATCGTGATTCTGGGCACCTGGCGTCGGAGCGCCGGGTCAAGGTGTTGGGGGTGAGTGCTGGCGACCCCGCCCTTTCCCCTTCACTCCACGCGGCGAGTTTCCGTCTCGGCACGAGCTGCGCCGCTTGGGAAAAGCGCACGAGGTGCCTTGAGAGGCTCGTTTAATCTGGCTCATGTCTCTCCTCGCGTGGCCCGACAAACATGGGTGGCCCTCGCACGCGCCCCCACACGACAAACACAGCAAGGCCCGCGAGGAAGAGTGGCGCCGCGAGGTGCGAGAGCTCGCCGCGCATGAGGTGGAAGCCCGTCGCGAGGAGCATGACGAGCGCGAGACCCGCGGCCGCGAGCGCTGTTAGGCGAGGCTTGAGCCCGGTCACTGCCGGGAGGATGAGCCCGAGAGCGCCCAACAGTTCTGCGACTCCAATGAACCGAATGAGCCCGGCCGAGAGGCCCATGCTCGCCGTCAACTTGTCGCTCGGCGTAAGTAGCTTCATCCCGCCGGCGGTCAGGAAGGCGAGGGCGAGAAGCGCCTGGGCAACCCACAGGCTTACCTGAAGTCTCTTAGAGTGCATGTTCCTGTCCAGATTGCGCGTAAACCAGCGCGAAAGTTTGCAGAGCGGCGAGCCAGGCAACGAGGACCAGCAGTTGGCGGAGGGAGTTGAATTTCGCCCATTGCATCATCCTGGCCCGCGTTTCCGGTGAATCGGCCGCGCGAAGCAGACCCACCATCCGCGGGATGAAGCAGAAAGTGAAAATCCGCTCGGCGAGTGCCACCAGCACGGCGATGAGCCACCACGTCCGGACCGTCCCTGACGAACCCATGGGCCAGCGAGTCGTCGCGCTCACCGGTGCTTACAGTGAGGAAGGTCAGGCGACCATCGTCGAGTTCCTCACGAAGGCGTGCGAAATCCTCGAAGAGGAGACGAGTCGCTTGCAAGCAGGGCGAGGACGCGCTGGGCCCAGTGAAAGAAGAGCGTCGCCGCTTATCTCCTCAGATCAAGAAGGGTACGGACGTCCACGAAGGAAACTGGCGCGGACCCCGTGAGGAAAACAATTTACTTGGATTCGGGGTGCTGCGTACGGGTAACGGCTAGCTTCATCGAAACGGGCTGCCCATGGAGCATCACCACCTGCCGGCAATGCCGGAGCAGCCGCTGAATGTCACTCAGCCGGCTGCCTTTTGCCCGGATGATTCCGAGGTAGGCCGTCTCTTCAGCCTGCGGCTCTGGCATGGCCATCGACCCGCGGGACGCGAAGTCCTCCCAGTCACTCGGCCAAACGCACACCGTCGTTCTTTTTGCTTTGGTAACGGCGATGTGAATGTAGTCGGCCTTCTGGGCGACGAAGACAACGCTCAGTGCTCCGCCGACGTTCATTTCACCCCCGGAATCGAGGCACCTCGTCGCAACCTCGCCGGTGGCAATGACCGTCAGCGTTTCGTCGTTCAGCGTCGCGTTTATGGTGTTGTACGTGAAGGTCGCTGCCGGACAGCCACTCATCCGGATGGCCGGGCAGGCGATTGTCCCCTGCCAGGAAGCGGTATTTTTCCAGCCCTGCAAGGTCAGCGTTCCGCCGCCTTCGGGACAGAAGTCGCCCACCTCGACGGCATCGCCATCCACGGCGAGGGCGACTTCGCCAGAGAAGGCACCGGTGACCTTGCCTCTAAAGGTGAAGGTGCCGGTCCAGACTCCGGCGAGCTCCGTCGTGCGCGGCTGGGCAACGAGACGGACTTGGCTGACCTTTTCCGACAGCTCTGCTGAGACCCCAGCGTCACCCCACGCCGCTGCCGGAACTGGGGCCGCGGTCACCTCTGTTGGCGTCGTCGTCGCGACGACAACCGGGTCAATCTGCTTCTGCAATTCCAGCTCGAGCGCCTCATCGCGCTGGTGCTGACTCACAATCGTGCCGGACGGTACCGACGAGTCGTGAGCGTCGTTCGCCGAGTCCGAATCTTCCAGGTTAAACATCGGAATGTTCTGCGGGTCGAACGTTCGCTGCTCGTGGTGCACCCCGGTTGGGAAGCCCCCGCCAGGCGTCGTTGTCAGTTCGACTTGGTGGCCGCCTTTTTTCTGCCCATAGGACAGTGTGGATGGTGTCGCTACGAGGCGTTCAACACGGAGGGTGCAGTACCCAGCGTCGATGCGCTCCCCGTAGACGCGGTAGGCGACGAGTGAACCGGTGCCGCCTGCCTCCCCGGACTGGAGCGCCTGCGTCGGCTGAGCCGTGCCAACCCAGTTGGTGAAGAGGGTGTTTCCGGAGCGCTGCACCTTCCACCCCCTTTTTCCCAGGGCCTCTGCGCTCTGCGTGAGAACGGTGTCCAGCGGGAGAGGGTAGACGTGGCTTGGAGTTGTCTCCGGCGTCGGAGTCGTCTGGGTCCCGGTGGCGCAAGCTCCGACGAAGAGGAGGGCCGCCAGACGCGCTGCCGGATTAAGGTGCCCGCCCCAAACCAACCGTTTCTGGTGAACGGGACGGGACATCGTCCCTCCGCAAGGCCTGTGGACAGCGGCATGGCCGTTTGCTGCTTCTTGGCTAGGCGTCAACTCAATCAGAGGTCTTCCGCCCAGTGCAACCGGGAGGACGGCGGGGTGGGACTTCGAAATGTACGCGCCACCGGTGCGCAGGTTGGTTTTTCCAGGTGGGCGCTTGAAGCTCCTCCCCCATCCCACAAGTCGCTTCGCGAGCTCGGCGTTCATGGTGTAGCTACCAACGGGCCAGCAACAGGACGGAAGGTGCTCCACCTCCGTGGTACCTCGGTGTTCTCGGAAATCCGCGGTTGAGGTTTCCGAGAGACTCACCGACGAAAAGGCAGCTCGAGGGAGTTGAGATTTGGAAGCGTACCGAGTCCTCAGCGTCGAGGAATTCTGGCGTCGGTATGACGCGCTCGAGACTCGTCTGACGGCCGGTCTCAGCGAGCGGATGCTCGAGCTGGCCGGCCTGAGCCCAGGACAGCGTGTTCTCGACTTGGCCAGCGGACGTGGAGAGCCCGCCCTGCGTGCCGCGGCGCGGGTGGGGCCTCACGGCCACGTCCTCGGCGTGGAGCCAGCCCTGCCGCTGGTGCAAATGGCTCAAGCGAAGGCCCAAGCCGAGGGCCTGAGCAACGTGCACTTCCGCGCTGCCTATGCCGAGTCCGTGGAAGGGCTCCCCGAAGCCCACTTCCACGCGGCTACTAGCCGCTGGGGACTCATGTACATGGCCTCCCCGCTCGCCGCGCTCGCCACGGCCCGGCGTGCTCTGTTGCCGACGGGCGTCCTGGTGGCTGCCCTCCTGGCGGAGCCGGACCGGGTGCCCTATTTCACGCTGCCGCGGGCGCTGTTGCAGAAATACCGGCCCCTGCCGGCGCTCAACCTCGACGCGCCGGGCCCGTTTCGCTACGCCGAGCCGCACGCCATTGCGCGTGACTTCAGCGCGTCGGGGTTTACGCTCGACGTGGTGGAGGAAATGGACGTCACGGTTGTCGAGGCGTCCAGCAGCGCGGAAGTCATCGCTTGGATTGTGGCCATCGGGCTCGCTCCGCTGCTCAACGCATTGCCGCAGCGCGACCGAGAGGCCTGGGAGCGCGACTGCACCACCGAGCTCGAGCGACGCCGGAGCGGCGGCCTCGTGCGCCTGGGCGGGGTGACGCGCCTCGTGCGGGCGCGCCCCAGCTAGGGTCCCCCGGAGGGCGCGACAACGCTGGTGCGGGAAGCCCCCCGCGGGGAGCGTCCGTCGGAAGTGACGGACGCTCCAGCGAGAGGGTGTCAGCTGCAGCCGCTGGTGGCGCCGCAGTTGTTGCACTTATAGCAAGCGCCGCTGCGGTACATGATGGCGCCGCAGGTGTGGCAGGGCGGCGCGTCCTGTTGGTTGAGGAAGGCCTGGCGGGGCGCGCCGCTGGAGGTGGGCTCGGCGACAGAAGAGGGCAGGGCGCGTGCGGCAGGCGTGGGCGTGGCGGCGTCCGGCACCGTGGAGGCTTCCGGAAGCTCGGGCTGCGTCGAGCCGAACTTCAGCGCCAGCCACCGGAAGATGTAGTCGGTGATGGACTTGGCGATAGGGATTTCCGCGTTGCCCGTGAAGCCGGATGGCTCGAAGCGGGTGTGGCTGAATTTGTCCACCAGGACTTGCAACGGAACGCCGTATTGGAGCGCCAGCGAGACGCTGGTGGCGAAGCTGTCCATCAACCCGGACACCACCGAACCCTCCTTGGCCATGACGACAAAGAGCTCGCCCGGCGTGCCGTCCTCGTACATGCCCACCGTCAGGTAGCCCTCATGGCCGCCGATGGAGAACTTGTGCGTCAGCGCCTTGCGCTCGTCGGGAAGCCGGCGCCGCAGCGGGCGGGGCTCGACGCTGAGCTCGGCCACGTCCTCGGTGTGGGTGCGGGAAGTGTTTAACGGCTGGCTGCGCTTGCAGCCGTCCCGGTAGACAGCCACTGCCTTGAGGCCCAGCTTCCACGCCTCGAGGTAGGCCTGCTCGATGTCCTCCACGGTGGCCGCGGTGGGCAGGTTGACCGTCTTGGAGATGGCGCCTGAGAGGAAGGGCTGGGTGGCGCCCATCATCCGCAAGTGACCGAGCCAGTGGATGCTGCGCTCGCCCTTGGAGGGCTTGAAGGCACAGTCGAAGACCGGCAAGTCGGTGGCCTTGAGCAGCGGGGCCCCTTCGATGGTTTCATGGGTGTCGAGGTAGGAGACGATGGCCTCGGTTTCTGTCGACGAGTAGCCGAGCTTGGTCAGCGCCAAGGGGACGGTGTTGTTGACAATCTTCAGCATCCCGCCGCCGACCAACTTCTTGTATTTGATGAGGGCAATGTCCGGCTCAATGCCGGTGGTGTCGCAGTCCATCATGAAGCCGATGGTGCCGGTCGGCGCGAGCACGGTGACTTGGCTGTTGCGGAAGCCGGCCTCGCTCCCCAGAGCCAGAGCGTCGTCCCAGGCCTGGCGCTGTGCCGTCAACAGCTCGGGCGTCACGCCGTTGGCACTGAGCTGGTAGCCCGCCTTGCGGTGCTTGCCGATGACGCGGAGCATGGGCTGAGCATTCTTCGCGTAGCCGCTAAAGGGGCCCATCCGCTCCGCCATCTGCGCGCTCATCCGGTAGGCCTCGCCGCACATGAGAGAGGTGATGGCGGCGGCGTAGTTGCGTCCCTGCTCCGAGTCGTAGGGAAGACCGGAGGCCATGAGCAAAGCCCCGAGGTTGGCGTAGCCCAGGCCCAAGGGGCGGTAGGCGTGGCTGTTCTCGGTAATTCGGTCGGTGGGGTACTTGCTGAAGCCGACAATAATCTCCATGGCCATCAGCACCACGTCCACCGCGTGCCGGAAGGACTCCACGTCGAAGCTCCCGTCCAGGGGGCTCCGGAAGTGCATGAGATTCAACGAGGCGAGGTTGCAGGCCGAGTCGTCGAGAAACATGTACTCGCTGCAGGGGTTACTGGCGTTAATGCGCGCCGTCGCCGAGCAGGTGTGCCAGTCGTTCACCGCGGTGTCGAACTGCAGCCCGGGGTCTCCACACAGGTGCGCCGCCTCGGAAATCTCCCGGAAGAGGTCTCGCGCCCGGTAGGTTTCCATGGTGTGGCCGTCGCGCACAGCGTGCGTCGCCCAGGGGCGGTCCTCCACCACCGCTTTCATGAAGTCGTCGGTGACGCGGACGGAGTTGTTGGAATTCTGGAAGAAGATGGAGGAGTAGGCCTCGCCGTTGAAAGAGCCGTCGTAGCCGGAGTCGATGAGCGCCCAGGCCTTCTTCTCCTCGCTAGCCTTGCAGCGGATGAATTCCAGGACGTCGGGATGGTCGGCGTTGAGGATGACCATCTTCGCCGCGCGGCGCGTCTTCCCGCCGCTCTTGATGACGCCGGCGAAAGCGTCGAAGCCCTTCATAAAGGAAACTGGCCCGGAGGCCGTCCCGCCGCCGGCGAGCAGCTCCTTGGAAGAGCGCAAGGGAGAGAGGTTGGTGCCGGTGCCGCTGCCGTACTTGAAGAGCATGCCCTCGGTCTTGGCCAGTCCGAGAATGCTCTCCATCGAGTCATGCACCGAGTTGATGAAACAGGCCGAGCACTGGGGGTGGGTCTCGACGCCGACGTTGAACCACACCGGGGAGTTGAAGGCTGCCTTCTGCCGGAGCAGCAGGTGGGTGAGCTCGGCGTGAAAGGCCTCGCGGTCGGCTTCGGTGGAGAAGTAGCCGCCTTGCTGGCCCCAGCCGGCGATGGTGTCCACCACACGCTCCACGAGCTTCCGGACGCTGGACTCCCGCTCCGGCGTCCCCGGCGTGCCGCGGAAGTACTTGCTGGCGACGACGTTGGTGGCCAGCATCGACCAGGACTTGGGGACCTCGATTCCCTTTTGCTCGAAGACGCTCTTTCCGTCCTCGCCGCTGATGGAAGCCGTCCGCAACTCCCAGGCCATCTCGTCCGCCGGGTCCACGCCTCGCGTGGTGAAGTAGCGGGGGACGGAGAGTCCGGGCGCGCCTTTGCCCTTCCGGGTGGACTTCCGCTCTCTGCCCGACGTCGACGGCTTCAACTCACGCTCCATGGTGCCTCCAACACTGTAACCCTGGGAAAATTGGACGCACCGGCCCATGGCCCGATGCCCCTCGCAAAGAGGCCGGAACCGGTGCAAGAACCTGAAATAATTTGGGTTTCCGGGAAGACCACCCTCCCGGCGCGCTGTCTCGAACCGACGCCCCTAGCCTGCCTCCCTAGCGCCGACAGTGTCTGTAATGAAACCCGACGGTAAAGGGCCTGTCAAGCCTTTGACCACCAGGGATGGTATGCCGTCACTCGCTACAGCACAAGTAATAGACACGTCCGCGGGCAGTAGAGCGTGGAATGGTCATGGCTGCCTCAAGTCCCAACGAGGCTCCCGCCGTGGGAACCAGGGTTTGGAACAATGGCAGTGGGGTCTGACACGCCGGTGACACAGGGCTGGGCGGGTGCCGTTTCTGAAAGGCCCCGGCCGACAGCCGCGCCCGAGCAATGTTAGGCAAGCCCCGGCGCTTCTCCTGAAGCCCACACCTCATGCCCCCTTACCAGCGACACATTTTCGTCTGCACCAACCGCCGTCCTGCCGACAACCCCAAGGGGTGCTGCGCCGGCAAGGGAAGCGAAGCCGTCCTCGAGCGTTTCAAGGAAGAGCTCCACCGCCGCGGCTTGAAGGGCCGGCTCCGCGCCAACGCTGCCGGCTGCTTGGACGCGTGCGCCTTCGGGACGAGCGTCGTCGTCTACCCGGAAGGCGTCTGGTACGGGGGCGTCCAAGTGGAAGACGTCCTGGAAATCATCGAGTCCCACCTCCTCGGCGGAAAGCCCGTGGAGCGGCTGCGGATGAAGGGCACCACGCCGGCCACCCCTCTCGCAGCGACGGACGCCTAAACCTCCTCAGTGACGTACCCCCCCGGGGCTCTCCATGCACGTCGAACGACAGGGAGCGGTGGCTGTCCTCAGCATGAATGCCGGGAAAGCCAACGCCATCAACCCTCGCTTCCTGGACCTACTGGGCGCACTCCTCGACGCGCTTGAAGCCTCGCCGCCGGGCGCGCTGGTTCTCACCGGAGACGCGCGCAGCTTCTCCGCCGGTTTGGACTTGCCGGCCCTCATTGACTTCACCACCGCCGACCTCACGGACTTCATCCGCCGTTTCTCGGCCAGCATGCTGCGCGTCTTCTGCCTGCCTTGGCCGGTAGTCGCGGCGGTGAATGGCCACGCCATCGCCGGGGGTTGCGTGCTGGCGCTCCAGGCGGACATTCGTCTCATGGCCTCGGGGCAGAGCCGCATCGGCCTCAACGAGGTGCGGCTCGGAATTGGGCTTCCGGCGGCGGTGGTGGAGACGCTGCGCTGCCAGGTGCCCGCGGCCTCGCTTCTACCCATTGCCGCCGAAGGAGGCCTCTTCCTCCCCGAGGAGGCGGTGCGGCTCGGGCTGGTGCAGGAGGTGGTCGAGCCTGGCCAGCTGCTGGAACGCGCGACTGAGCGGGCCCGCGCCCTCGCCGAGCTCCCGCCAGTCGCCTTTGCCCAAGTGAAGGCCTCGCTGCGCCGCCAGGCGCTGGCCAACATTCAAGCCAGCGCGGCGACGGACGCCGCCGGCTGGGTGGAGACGTTTCACGCTCCGGCCGCGCAGCGGCTGCTGCGAGAGGCCGTGGCGCGGCTTACGAAGAAGCCCTGACTGGCGTTTTGGCCAGCCCTGGCGAAGGCTAGTTTCGTCGGCCGCCGAAAATGCGCAACAGAGAAATGAAGAGGTTGATGAAGTCCAAGTACAGCGTGAGCGCGCCGACAATGCTTAGCGCGGCGATGCCTCCGCCCTGGATGGCGTAGTTGCGCAGCTTCTGGGTGTCGTAGGCCGTCAGTCCCGCGAAGACCACCACGCCCGCGCAGCCGATGACGAAGTTGAGCATCGGGTTCGACCAAAACACCTGGACGATGCTGGCGATGACGACGCCGATGAGGCCCATGAAGAGGAAGGTGCCCCAGCTGGACAAGTCCTTCTTGGTGACGGTGGCGTAGAGGCTGAGCGCGGCGAAGGAGCCCGCGGTGGTGAGGAAGGCGCTGGCGATGGAGGCCGTGGTGTAAGCGTAGAAGAGCACGCCAAACGTCACCCCGGTGAGCGCTGCGTAGACGAGAAAGAGCGCGGCCGCGGTGCCGAAGGACAGACGGGAGGCTCCGGCCGACAGCACCAGGACGAGTCCAATCTGCGCGATGAAGAGCACCCACTTGTAGCCCCAGACTTGGGCCAGAAGCTGCGGGTTGCTCACCATGTACCAGGCCACCACGCCGGTGAGGCCCAGCCCCAACGTCATCCAGCGGTAGACGCCGGCCATGAAGCCACGCGCGGCCTGGCTGGCGGCGACTTGGCTCGGCGGCGTGCGAAAGTCTGTGGTTTCAAAGGCCATTGAGCGTCTCCCAGGGAGGGTGCCTCAAAAGGGACTGGGGAAAGAGGCGAGGCGCCCTCCTCATAACCCATTCTGGGAAGGGTGCACTGCCGCTTTTCAGTGCCGTCGGAACCAAGCCAGCACAGTCGCTGGACAACCCTTCAGCCGCGACGCCTTTCAGCTTTTCATGTGTCTATTGGCGAGCATCCGAGCAGCCAAGCGGATGTGACAGTCGATGGGGTCCACCAGCGGCGTCGTCGGCTCGACGAGGTCCATCAAGTCCGTGCACGCCACCACCAGCGCGTCGAGCTGCGCTTGGGCTTGCAGGCTCTGGATGAGCTCCCCGACGCCCCGTCGCATTTCGGGCGTCTTCTGGCCGGCGGCAAGAGGGCCGAAAATGAGGGCGTCGAGAAACGCAATTCCGCGCTCGTCGGGTACCACGACGCGGAGGCCAGCCCGCTCCAGCCCGCTCTTGAAGAAAGGACGGGTGAGTGTGAGGCGCGTTCCAAGCAGGCCCACACAGCGGTAGCTCGAGGCGATGAGCTCCTCTTGTGTCGCTTGGACGATGTCCACCACCTCCACCGGGGAGGTTTCTCGCACCGGGCCGAGAAACAGGTGCGGGGTGACGGAAGCCACCAGCGCCAGCTCTGCACCGGCCAGGTGGAGGCGCCGCAGGGACGCGGCGAAGAGTCGTTGAATCTCGACTTCTGCTTCGGCCCGCAACAGCGTCACAAACCCCTCCTCCACACCTGGTCGACGAGGAGGCCGGGGCGTTTCTCCAAAGGAAGCGTCTCGGAAAACTGGCGGACGAGCTTCCGGTAGTAGTGGACCGTCCCTTCCGGGCCCAGCCCACCGACGACGCCGAAGATGGATGGCATGCGCTGCACCTCCCGCTTGGGGTGCAGCGTCCCGCGGGGTGTGCCCTCGGACCAGGGACAGTTGCGCGTCCGGGTCAGCAGAACAGCCGAGCGGGCCCCCATTCCCGAAGCGTTTACCGAAGCTTTGGGTGCTACGGACTCGCAGTGGGGGGCCCTCGCCGCCCCTCGGCGCTGAGGGCGGCTTCCAGCACCTCGGCCACCTCGGTGGTGAGCACCGGCAGCACGCCGCCTCCGCCGAGGATGTTGACGATGGGGGAGGCCGAGCCGCGTACCACGCCGCCCCAGGAAGGCTGCGCCTCCAGGCCCACAGAACAGAACGCCGAGTAGTCCACGAAGAGCTCCACCTCGGAGAGGCCGCTCTCCGCGGCCACCCAATGCCGCTCCAGCGGCACCTCCACCCGCTCCTGGACGACGAAGCCTCCGCCGCGCGTGTCCGCGGCTGCAGCGGCGACGACGGCCGGCCAGTCGAGCACCGCGCCGAAGGCTGCGCGGGCGCGCTCGTCGAAGCCGGACTTGGCAGCGTGACTGCCGACGAAGACGGCTTTGCCCCCATAGTCCCAAGCCCGCTTGAGGACGAAGCGTGGCGGCTCCGCAGCGACGCGGGCCACGAGGTCCGGGACGGGGTTGCCGTCCGGGTCGAGGGCCGGGCCGGGGACGAGGCGCCTCGTCCAGGGGACAGTGTCCTGAATGGCCTGCAGCTCCTCAGCCGTGAGCGCCGCCCGTGCCGCGAGCTCCGGCTCAAACAGACAGCGGGAGAGGAGGGCGAAGTTGGCCTTGGTCTCGATGTGGGCTGCGGGCCCGTTGAGGAGCACTGCGCCGAAGCGCTCCGGGGCGGTGAAGAGGGTCTCCAGCCAGGGGTGCGGCGCGTCCTCGAGGCGACGGATGAAGAGGTGCCGGTAGACGAGGTCGAAGCGCCGCCCGTGCGCGCGCACGGCGTCCGTCCCGGAGAGCTCATCCGGGTGGACGACTTCCGCCTCGGTGCCCAGGGATTGAAAGCACCGGGCGAGGTAGGCCACTTCGGTGAGCTGGGCGTCGGCCCGCCGGCAGAGTAGGGCGATGCGCGAGGGAGCTGCCCCCCGGCGCTCGCGGGCAAAGGCCTGCAGCAGCGCGCCGTAGAGGGCGGAGACGTTGCTCCCGTTGCGCGCCATGAGCGCTTCTCGCTCCGCCGGAGGAAGCCCAGCGACTTCCCCTGCGGCTTCGAGGTAGGCCCGGGCCGCAACGTCCGAGTACCCGGGCATGGCCGGGATGGTGGCGTTGAGCTCGAGCGCGGCCAGACGCTGGCCGGCGAAGAAGTCCACTCGGGCAATGGCCAGCCCCCAAAGCTGTGGCGCCGCCTTCTGGACAATGCGTCGCTCGATGGGGCCGAGCGAGTCGAGAAGCCAGTTGCGCTGGGCGCTCCGGACCACCGACTGGGCCATTTTGAAGCCGGCCGAGGCGAGGTGTGCGGAAATCTCACGCCGCCGCGCGACGTCCTGCGCGCTCAGCACCACCGGCGTCGCGCCGACCGGGATGGGCTGTGTGCTGCCGTCGGCGCGCGTGACGGCGAGTCCGCCTTCGGACGCGAGCGCCGCGAGGCGCGGGGCGAGGGCGACGGCGCAGCGACGCAGCGCTTGGAATTGAGGGAGCACAGGGGCTAGGACAGCACACACCATGACGATGGTCACCGGCGGACAACTGGTTGCCCGTATGTTGAAGGCGGAAGGCGTGCGCCACGTCTTCACCTTGTGCGGGCTGCACGTCGCCCCCATCTACGCCGGGCTGGTGGAGGTGGGCATTGCCGTGGTGGACACCCGCCACGAGCAGGGGGCGGCCCACGCCGCCGACGCCTACGCGCGGATGCGGCGTGGCTTGGGTGTGGCGGTGGTGACGGCCGGACCCGGCGTCACCGACGCCCTCACCGGCGTGGCCAACGCCCATGCCGCCAGCTCGCCCCTGCTGTTGCTGGGAGGGGCCGCGCCGCTCTTCAACCAAAGCCGAGGGAGCCTCCAAGAGATGGAGCAGGTGGACCTCTTCCACCGCATCTCCAAGTGGTCGGACCGCGTTCCCAGCCCGGAGCTCGTTCCCCTCTACCTGGCCAAGGCCTTCCGGGTGGCGCTCTCCGGACGGCCGGGGCCCGTCTTCCTCGAGCTCGCATGGGATGTGCTCTGCAATGCGGTGGACGAGTCAGCCGTCCAGATGCCGACGCAGTACCGGACGCTGGCGCGGATGCCGCCGGACCCGGCCGGCGTGGAGCGGGCGATGGCGCTTTTGGCCAACGCCAAGCGGCCGACGTGCATCGCTGGCTCCTCGGTATGGTGGGACGGAGGCGCCGAGGCGCTAGCCCGCTTCGCTGAACGCGCCCAGGTGCCGGTGTACTTGAATGGCGCCGGGCGCGGGAGCCTTTCTCCCGAGCACCCCTTCTTCTTTCAGCACACACGGAAGGAGGCGCTCACCAGCTCGGACCTCGTCTTTGTCGTCGGCACGCCTTTCGACTTCCGCCTCAACTACGGCGCCGAGCCGACTTTCAACGCCGCCTCGAAAATTGTGCAAGTGGACGTTGACCCGGTGGAGATTGGGCGCAACCGTGCGGTGGAAGTCGGCCTGGTGGCCGACACCGCCAGCGCCCTCGAGGTGTTCGCGGCAGCCGCGCCGGTGGCGAAGCGCACCGCCTTCGTCGCCGAGCTGCGCGCGGCCGAGCGAAAGAAGGCCGAGGCCCTCGACGTCTTCTGCAAGAGTGACGACGTCCCCATCCACCACTACCGGCTCGCGCGGGAGATGTCCGAGGTGGCCAATGCCGGCGCCCGGGACCCCATTTTCGTGGCTGACGGCGGAAACTGGGTGGCCATGGCGGCGAAAATTGTGTCCCTCAAGCACCCCGGCCGGTGGCTGGACCCGGGCCCCTTGGGCTGTCTCGGCGTGGGGGCTCCCTTCGCCATTGCCGCCAAGCTGCTCCACCCGGAGCGCGACGTGTGGGTCATCCAAGGAGACGGCTCCTTCGGCTTCAACGGCATGGACTTCGAGACCGCCCTTCGCTTCAAGCTGCCCATGGTGTGCGTGGTGGGCAACGACGCCGCCTGGGGCCAAATTCGCATTCCCCAGCTGGAAATGTTTGGCCCCGAGAAGTCCCCCGCCACGTTGCTGGCGCCCACGCGTTACGACGAGGTGGTGCGGGCGTTTGGGGGCTATGGAGAGCTCGTCACCGAGCCTTCGAAAATCCGCCCCGCGTTGGAGCGCGCTCTGAGCAGCGGGACGGTGGCGTGCGTTAACGTCATGCTGGACCCGGAGGCGCCGGTGAAGTCCGGGGCCATGGGGTACGCGGTATGAGTGGCTTCCGCCTCCAGCGCAAAGAGGCTGCCCTCCTGGTGGTGGACGTCCAGGAGAAGCTGGCCGCCGCCATGCCCCAGGAGGCGCTGGGGCGCATGGTGAAGCGGACGGTGGCCCTCGTGGAAGGGGCGCGCGTCCTCGGGCTTCCCATTGTGTACACCGAGCAGTACCCCAAGGGCCTTGGGCCGACGGTGAAGGCGCTCCGAGAGCAGCTCTCGGGCCTTACGCCAGTGGAGAAGGTGCGCTTCAGCGCCGTGGACGAGCGCGTGAAGGCGCAGCTCCGCGGGCGTCACCAGGTGTTGGTGGCCGGCATGGAGACGCACATTTGTGTCTACCAGACGGTGCGTGCACTGGCCGAGCTCGGCATGTTGCCTGTGCTGTGTGCCGATGCGGTGCTGTCCCGCTTCGAGGTCGACCAACGGGTGGGGCTCGAGCTCGCATCCGACGCCGGAGCCATGG
Source organism: uncultured delta proteobacterium (assembly GCA_963745475.1). GTDB lineage: Bacteria > Myxococcota > Myxococcia > Myxococcales > Myxococcaceae > JADGRA01. The sequence goes on along the minus strand of CAVUXN010000006.1, from coordinate 165,458 downwards.
TGTCCACGGTGGAGACGGCCCTCTTTGACCTCTTGGGCGAGGCCAGGACGGCGGACTTCAAGCGCATCAGTGCCGCCATTCGCTGAGTTAGGCCTTGTCCCCGGGGTGGCTCCCGCCCCGGGCGCCGCCCGTCTGTCCCCGCCTCGGGAGGAATTGCCTCGGCGTGGGCGCTACACTTAAGAGGGGCTGTAGGCCAAAGGGCATCTTTCGTGCCGCTTGAGGGCCCTCAAAAAGGACGAGCAACCACACACCATGCCGATGGACCTCTCGGTGGACTTTCACTTCTGCTCCGCGCACCGGCTCCCGTACTACGACGGTCCGTGCAACCGGATGCATGGACACAACTACCGGCTGCAAGTCGTTGCCACCGGCACCCCCAACCCGCGTGATGGGATGATTCTCGACTTCGAGGTGCTGCGGAAGCGGACGTGGGAGCTCGCCCTCAACCAGTGCGACCACCACACCCTCAACGACTTCATGGACAACCCCACCGCGGAAAACGTCATTGTGTGGATGTGGGACAGGCTGAAGCCGGCCATCCCCGAGCTCAAGGAGCTCCGTCTGTGGGAAACGCCCGAGTACTGCGTCAGCTACCGGCCCGATTGAAGAAGGGCCCCGTTCCGGACGTCCGCGCCATGGAGCGTGCGGTGGCGGATTTCCTCTCCGCCGCCGGGCTCGACGTCACCCAGGCGGACTTGGCCGAAACGCCCGCCCGCGTCGCGTCCGCTTGGGCGACGGGGTTTCTGGACGGCTACGCACGCACCCCCAAGGAGGCACTGGCGGACACCTACCCGGCGCCCAAGGGCTCGCGCGGCGAGCTGGTGGTGGTGACGGGGTTACGCTTTCACTCCATGTGCCCGCACCACCTGTTGCCGGTGGAGGGACGGGCGACGCTGGCCTACGTGCCCGGCCGGCGGGTGGTGGGCTTTGGACGTCTGGGGGCGCTCTTGGACACGCTGGCGCACAGGCTCGTCCTCCAGGAGACGCTGGCCCGCGAGGTGGCCGCCGCCCTGGCCAAAGAGCTCGGAAGTCCGGCCACGGCGTGTGTCCTAGAGGCACACCAGGCCTGCCTCCGCGTCCGCGGCGAGGAGCAATCCGAGGCGGTGACGCACGCCGAGGCGTACACCGGTGCGCTGCGGAAAGACGGGGCCTTGCGCCGAGAGCTCTGGGTGCGCATCGCCGCGGGCCGCGGGGCCACGCGGTGACGTCGCCTCCACGTTTGGCCGGCAGAGTGGCGCTCGTCACTGGGGGCTCCCGCGGCATTGGCCGCGCCATTGCGCAGGCGCTGTCTGAGGAAGGTGCGGCGGTGGCCGTCCTCAGCACGAGGCTGGACGGTGCAGCGCCGGTGGCCGAGGCCCTTCGGGCCTCCGGTGCCAAGGCCCACGCCGTGGCAGCGGACGTCTCGAGCCCCGCCGCCCTGGACGCGGCGCTTGTGGAGGTGCGTCGGGCCCTGGGACCGGTGGACGTCCTCATCAACAATGCCGGGGTCGCCCTGCGTCGGCCATTGGCGGACACCCTGGACGCGGACTTCGAGCGGGTGCTGGCCGTCAACCTGGCCGGCCCCTTCTACCTGGCCCGAAGGGTGCTGCCGTCCATGGTGGCCAAAGGCTGGGGCCGGTTGGTGAATGTCTCCTCCATCAGCTCGACGCTGGGGACGGCCGGTATGACGGCCTACTGCGCCAGCAAGTGGGGCCTCAACGGCCTCACTCGGGCCCTGGCCGAGGAAGTCAAACAGCGGGGCATTCTCGTCGCGGCGGTGCTTCCCGGTAGCACGGACACCGAGATGCTGGAGGGCTCGGGCTTTGTGTCGCGCATGACGCCCGAGGAGGTGGCCAAGGTGGTGCGCTTCTTGTGCGCCGAGGCCCCGCTGGCCATGTCCGGAAGCCTAGTGGAGGTTTTCGGATGAGCCGTCCCACCCCAGCCCAGTTGCAGGCCTGCGTCCGGGCACTGTCGTCCGCGCTGTCGCCGGGACAACTGCGCACGGACGCCCAGGCGCTCGAGGACTACGGCCGCGATGAGTCGGACCTGGGCACGTTGCCCGCGGACGTGGTGGTGCTGGCCGAGACGACGGCGCAAGTCAGCTACGTCCTGCGCACCACCCAGGCCCACGGAGTGCCCGTCACGCCCTGCGGAGCCCGCTCGGGGAAGAGTGGCGGCTCGCTGCCCCTCGAGGGAGGGGTGGTGCTGAGCCTGGAGCGGATGAAGGCCATCAAGCGCCTCAGCGTGGAGGACCTCACCGCGGTGGCAGAGCCCGGCGTCGTCACCGGGGACTTCATGAAAGCGGTCGAGGCGGTGGGGCTCTTCTGGCCGCCGGACCCCAACTCCTGGGAGTGGTGCACGCTCGGGGGCAACGTGGCCGAAAACGCCGGCGGACCCCGGGCGCTGAAGTACGGCGTCACCCGCGACTACGTCCTCGGGATGGAGTGGGTGATGCCAAACGGCGAGGTGCTGAGGGTGGGGCGGCAAACCATTAAAGGGGTCGCCGGCTATGACTTGGTGGGCCTTTTGGTGGGAAGCGAAGGCACGCTGGGCGTAGCCACCGAGCTGACGCTGCAGCTGCTTCCCCTCCCCCGGGTGGTGCAGACGGCGCTGCTCGTGTTTGACGACGTCTACTCCGCGGCGCGCGCGGTGACGGCCATTCTCGCCGGCGGCATCCTTCCCAGGACACTGGAGCTCTTGGACGACGTGTCCATCCGTGCCGTGGACGGCAAGGGCTTCAACTTCCCCGTCGGCACCGGCGCCGCGGTGCTGGCCGAGGTGGACGGGAACCAGGTCGAGGCCGTTTTCTCGGAGTTGGCTCAACTCTCGGAAATCGCCACTGCGCACGGGGCCAAGGAGACGCTCCTCGCGCAAGGGGACGCCCAGCGGGAGAAGCTGTGGGCGGCGCGGCGCACCGTCAGCACGGCGCTGCGCTCACTCGCCCGGCACAAGCTGTCCGAGGACATCGCCGTGCCTCGCTCGGCCATCGCGGACACCATCGCCAAGCTCAAGGCCATGGGCGAGGAGCTCGGCCTGGTGGTGGCCACCTACGGCCATGCCGGCGACGGAAACCTCCACGCCAACATTCTCTATGAGAGCCAGGAGCAGCGGCCGACGGTGGACCGTGCGCTGCACCGCATGGCCGAGCTGGCCATCTCGGTGGGGGGCACCATCACCGGCGAACACGGGGTGGGCTTGGCCAAGCGCGATTTGCTCCCCCTCGAGCAGTCCGCCCCCGTCCTGCTCCTCCAGCGCCAGTTGAAGGCCCTCTTTGACCCCAAAGGGCTCCTGAATCCCGGGAAAATCTTCCAAGCCCCGTGACTTCAAGGGTTTAGCCCATGACTCCCCCGCATGGGAGTCATGAGCCGTCCGCACAGGAATTGAGGTGCATGTGCGGAAACGCAATGGCCCCTCGTGCGTCTCATAACAGCCGGTGCTCCGCCGCGTTCCTATGTTGGCTCCTGGCGGGGCCGTCCGTTGTTTTGAGCAGTACCCCCGAGGAGGTCGGACCCGATGGCCAGCAGCTTTCCCCGCGAGAACATCGCACCCTACCTGCGGCAGATGGGCAGTCGTCCCCAGCTGACGCGAGAGCAGGAGTATGCGCTGGTGCGCCGAGCCCGCAAGGGTGACGAGCGGGCACGCGAGACGCTGGCCGTGTCCAACCTCGCCTTCGTGGTGTCGGTGGCGAAGAAGTTTGCCCACCGCGGTGCCCGGCTGGATGACTTGGTGCAAGAGGGCAATGTGGGGCTGATGAAGGCCATCGAGCACTTCGACACGAAGAAGAACGTCCGTTTCGCCACCTACGCCGTGTGGTGGATTCGCGCGTACATCACCCGCTACTTGAAGGACAACCGGAGCCAAGTCCGCGGCGGAGAGTCCGAGCGTGGAAGCATGGTGGACTTCAGCCTCGACGTCACCATTGACGAGGACGGCGAAACCACCTTCCTCGAGCGGCTCGAGGAGCCGAGCGCCGGCCCGCAGGACAGCTTCATCGGCAAGGAGCAGGACCAGGAAGTCCAGGCCGCGCTGGCCAAGGTGAAGAAGCGGATTGGTGACTTGGGCTGGGACATTGTCCAGGAGCGCCTCACGCAGGACAAGCCTCGGACGCTGGAGGAGCTCGGCCAGCGGTGGGGCGTCTCGCGCGAGCGCGTGCGCCAGGTGGAGCTGAAGACGAAACACTTCTTGGCCCGGTACCTGTCGGCCTTCAATCAGGACCAGGAGCAGGAAGTCGCCGCCGACGCGGCGTAGCGCCACCCCGGGGGGCGGGCACCCGTCCCCGCCTGACGCGGTGCCCGGACAGGGGCCTGCTGAGGGGCCAGGGAAGCATGGAGCGCCTCCCTGTTGCATGCTAAACGCCCGGCGCACCATGCACCGTCTCGTCCTGTTGTGCCTCCTCTTCCCCACGGCCGGTTTTGCGGCCGACGGCGTCGACGCCGGAGAGTCCTCCGCGGCCGTCGCCTCCCCCTATGCCGAGCTGGACGCGATGTGGGCTCACCGGGATGAGACGGGTGTCCAGGCCCAGCTTCTGGACGCCACATCCGCGGCGGCCACCGCGCACCCGGACGACTTCGGCTTCCTGTGGCGCGCGGCGCGCATCCGGCTGTGGGCCGGCGATGGCGAGACGGACACGGAGAAGAAGAAGGCCTTCGGCCAGGCGGCCTGGGACTTCGGTGACCGCGCCGCGCGCGCCAAGCCTGGGGCGGTGGAGGGCTATTACTTCGCCGCGGCTGGCATTGGCTCCTACAGCCAGGCGGTGGGCATCCTCAATGCGCTGGGGCAGGGGCTGGAGTCCAAATTCAACGAGCGGCTGGACAAGGCCATCAACATCGACCCGAAGTTTGCCCACGCCGCGCCTCCGGCGGTGAAGGGCCGTTACTACTTCGAGCTCCCCTGGCCGAAGCGCAACCTCGGGAAGTCCGCGGACTGGCTGAAGAAGGCCCTGGTGCTCGACCCCAACGCGCTCCGGGCCATGGCCTGGCTCGCCGAGACGCAGTGGAAGGACGGAGACAAAGTCGCCGCCAAGGCCACTCTGGCGCGACTCGAGCAGGGAAGCATGCCGAGCGACCCGCCGGAAGAGCGCCGCTGCAAGGCCATGGGACAGAAAATCGCCCAGGAGATGGACAAGGAGCACTGACGCCCATGCGAGCCGAGCAACAGATGGCGCCCGTCGCGGCGCAGCAGAACTTGGTGGCTCTCCTCCTCGCCCGCGCGTCGCGCCCGGACGTGGTGGGGGCGACGGTGTACGAGGGCGGCGGCTGGAAGAGCGTCACTTGGGGCGCCATCCGCGATGAAGTCCGAAGGCTCTCGGCGGCGCTCGTCGGCTACGGCGTGAAGCCGGGCGACCGGGTGGCGGTCTTCGCCGCCACTTCGCTGCGCTGGTGCATTGTCGACTTGGCCGTTTCTGCGGCCCGAGGCATCACCATCCCCATCTACGCCTCCAACACTCCGGAGGAGGTGCAGTACATTCTTGAGCACTCCGGCTCGTCGCTGCTTTTCGTCGATGACGACGTGCCAGACGGCAAGCAGCCCGGGCGGCTGAGCCGGGTGCGCGCCTGCCGGGCGAGCGCCCCGAGCGTGAAGCAGCTGGTGGTGTTTGAGGGCCCGACGGCCTCGGGCGAGGTGCCCTACCGGGACTTCATCGCCAAGGGCGACGCCGTCGAGAAGTCGGACCCCAGGGGCTTCGAGACGCGAATTCAGTGCATCAAGATGTCCGACCCCTGCCTCTTCATCTACACCAGCGGCACCACCGGAAACCCCAAAGGGGTGCAGCTCACGCACGGCAACTGGGCGTACGAGGCTGCGACCACGGCGCAAATTGGCCTCATGGCGCCGGAAGACTCGGTGATGTTGTTTCTGCCGTTGGCCCACAGCTTCGCCCAGGTGGTGAAGACGGTGTGGCTGAGCTTGGGTTTCCGGATGATTTTCTCCCGGGGCACGGACAAGCTGATGGCGGACTTGGCGGAGACCTCGCCCTCCATCCTTCCCTCCGTTCCGCGGATTTTCGAGAAGGTGTACGAGGGCGTCATCGGGAATGGCTCCTCCGCCCCTGGTCTCAAGGGCCGCCTCTTCCGCTGGGCGATGCGGCACTTCGACGAGTACGTGGACGCCAAGCTGCAGGGCCGGGAGTACAGCTCGCTCGGCTTCGCCCTCGCCCAGCGGCTCGTCTTCTCCAAGGTGAAGGCGACGCTGAACCAGAAGCTCGGCGGCAGGATGCGGCTCTTCGTCTCCGGCGGCGCGCCACTCTCACGAAAGATTGCGTACTTCTTTGACCTCCTCGGCTTCGAGGTGCTGGAGGGCTACGGGCTCACTGAGACGTCGGCGGCAGCCACCGTCAACCGGCCCGGGCACGTGAAGATTGGCACCGTGGGCGTGCCCCTGCCGGGCTGCGAGGTGAAGATTGCCTCGGACGGAGAAATTCTCATCCGCGGCCCCAACGTCATGGCCGGCTATTACAAAAACCCCGAGGCCACCCAGGAGGCCATGGCGCCCGAAGGCTGGTTCCGCACGGGCGACATCGGCGAAATCGACCCCGAGGGCTCGCTCCGCATCACCGACCGGAAGAAGGACATCATCGTCACCGCCGGGGGGAAGAACGTCGCCCCCCAGAACATCGAAAACTCGCTCAAGACGCGCGCCATCGTCTCGCAGGCCATGGTGTACGGGGACAAGCGCAAGTACCTCTCGGTGCTCATCACCATCAACGAGGAAGCGGCCAAGAAGGTGTCGGCCGCCGCCGGCGCCCCGCCGGCGAAGAGCTACGCCGAGTTGGCCAAGCGCCCGGAGGTGGTGAAGGCGGTGAAGGAGGCCATCGACGACTTCAACCACCACGAGCCGCCCTACAACCAGCTCAAGCGCTTCGCCGTCATGGACCACGACTTCACCCAGGAGACTGGGGAGCTCACCCCGACGCTGAAGGTGAAGCGGAAGGCCTGCACCCTCAAGTACCAGGCCATTCTCGACAGCCTCTACGACGGCGAGAAGCTCACCGTTTAGAGGCTTGAGGACACCTCACCCTAGACGTCCTTGGTGGAGGGCGTGGGGGTGCGGGCGCGGGGGTTGCCGTCCGCGTCGACGCCGCCGCTCAGGGTGCTGGACACGCGCGGCTGGGCCTCGGGAGGCGTCTGCTCGTCGCCGCCAAAGCCCTTCTTGAAGTTGCGGATGGCCTGCCCGAGCGACGAGCCGAGCTGCGGAAGCTTCGCCCCACCGAAGAGGACGAGGGCGATGACGAGGATGATGACGAGCTCGCTCATCTTGAGACCGAACATGCGTTTAACCTTCCAAATAGGACGGAAACGCCTGGGGGGCGTCTCCGAGAAGACAGTGCGGGAACATCTGCACGAAACCGGGGTCGCGTGCAAGCCGACCGTCCGCCCAGGTCCGGTGTGCGCACGGGCGGCGTACGCCCCGGCGCGGTGCTTGACGCTTCGGCAAGGCGGCCACTACGGTGCCGGCGCCCGTCGATTGACTTCCAAATCATCCTTGTTAGGGAGCCCGCAAGAGCCATGGCCGACGCCACTTCCAAGAGCATCCTCGAGAACGACATCCCGGCCGTGCTGACGGCGAAGCCGGAGCTGGCCAAGGAAATTAACGCCGTCGTCCACTTCGTCATTACCGGCGACAACGGGGGCACCTGGACGCTCGACCTCACCAAGCCCTCGGGCTGGGTGACGTCCGGGGCGGTGGGTGAGCCGAAGATGACGGTGACGGTGAGCGACGCGGATTTCGTCAAAATCCGCAGCAAGCAGCTCAACGCGCAGATGGCGGCCATGCAGGGCAAGCTCAAATTCAAGCCCATGGACATGGGCCTGGCGATGAAGCTCGGCAAGCTGTTGGCGTAGCGGCGGCCCGCATGTCCGAGGACCTCCCGCTCGCCGGGCTTCGCGTCCTCGACTTGACCCGCCACCTCCCCGGCCCCTACGCCACCCTCGTCCTCTCGGACTTGGGGGCGCAGGTGGACAAGCTGGAGGAGGCCTCCGGCGACCCGACGCGCGGGCTTCCCTTCGGTGCCGGGGCGGAGGCGAGCTACTTCGCCGGCCTCAACCGCGGCAAGCGCTCACTGGTGTTGGACCTCAAGGCCCAAGGCGCCCCACGCCTGCTGCTGCGGTTGGCTGGGCACTACGACGTCCTGGTGGAGGGCTTCCGCCCTGGGGTGCTGGAGAGGCTCGGGCTCGGCCACGAGACGCTGCAAGAGGCGCACCCCCGCTTGGTGGTGTGCGCGCTGTCCGGCTTCGGCCAGACGGGACCGGACCGCCTCCGCGCGGGACATGACTTGGGCTACCAAGCCCGCGCCGGGGTGCTGGGCTACAGCGCCGGTGCCGGCCTTCCCGGGGGGCAGCTGGCGGACGTCGGCGGGGCACTCTTCGCGGTGGTGGGCATTTTGGCGGCGCTGCAGGAGCGCACCCGCACCGGGAGAGGACGGTTGGTGGACGTTGCCCTGGCCGACTCGGCGACGGCTTTCGTCCACATGCACCTCGCCGCGCACCTCTCCGGGGGACTCCCGCTCCGGCCCGGGAAGGACCTCCTCAACGGGGGCCTGCCCTGCTACCGCCTCTATGGGACGGCGGATGGGCAGCAGTTGGCGGTGGCCGCGCTCGAGCCCCGCTTCTTCTCCGCGCTGTGCGAACGGCTCGGCCGGCCGGAGCTCGCCGCTCCGGCCTACGCCGGCGGCGCCGAGGCGGAGGCTGTCCACCGGGCGCTGGAAGGCCTCTTCGCCTCGGCCCCACTGGCCACCTGGGAGGCCCGGCTTTCGGGGTTGGACGCGTGCGTCGAGCCGGTGCGCGCGCTTGAGGAGGTGCCGGCCGACGCCCAGTTTCGTGCCCGGGGCCTCTTCGCCGCGGGGGCGCGAGGGGCGCGCCGCCTGGCGACGCCACTGCGCTTTGGGCCGCTTCCCGAGAGGGGGACGCCGGCACTCGGGGCGGACACCCGGGCGGTGCTGGCCGAAGCGGGTTTCAGCGAGGCGGAGATGGACGGCCTCGGCGTGCGCCGTTAGGGCGCCACGGCGGGGGAGGAGGCTTGCGTGGACCCTGCGCTTGAGATTGACTCAAGAATCAACCGCACAAAGGACGCCGCCCTGTGAGCAGCCATTTCACCCTGGAGCACGAGGCTTTTCGCCGGACGCTGCGCGCCTGGGTGGAGAAGGAGCTCGCCCCCCATGCTCTGGAGTGGGACCGGGCGGGGATTTTTCCCCGCGAGGTGTTTCGTCAGTGCGGAGCCTTGGGGTTTCTGGGCATCAACCACGACCCGGCCTGGGGCGGCAGCGGCCTCGACTACTGGTACGTGACGGCCTTCTGCGAGGAGCTGACCCGCAGCCGCAACGCCGGCGTCAACATGGCGCTCCTCGTCCAGAGTCAAATCGCAACTCCCATTATTGGAGAAATCGGCACCGACGAGCAGAAGAGCGAATTTCTCGCCCCGGCGCTGACCGGCGAAAAAATCGCCGCGCTGGCCATCAGCGAGCCCGGGGGCGGCTCGGACGTGGCCAGCCTCCAAACCACCGCGCGCCGGGTGGGCGGGGACTTCGTGCTCAACGGCTCGAAAATGTGGATTACCAACGGCACCCGCGCCGACTTTCTCACCTGCGCCGTGCGCACCGGCGAAGCGGGCTACCCGGGCATCTCTCTACTGACCGTCCCCACGGACATCAAAGGCTTCGGGGTGAGCAAGAAGCTCGACAAGGTGGGGAACCTCGCCTCGGACACGGCCATTCTTTACTTCGAGGACGCCAAGGTGCCGGTCCGTTACCTCCTGGGGGAGGAGAACCAGGGCTTCGCCCACATCATGACCAACTTCCAGGGCGAGCGACTGGTGGCCGCCATCGGCACCGTGGCCGGCATGGAGCGCATGGTGGAGGACGCCGTGGCCTGGGGGAGGGAGCGCCAGGCCTTCGGCCGGCCCATCCTCGGCTTCCAGGTGTGGCGCCACAAATTCGTCGAGCACCTGGCGGCCATCGAGGCCGCGAAGCGGCTCACCTACCACGCGGTGGACCTCTTCGAGGGGAAGCAATACCCGGTGCGCGAAATCTCCATGGCCAAGCTTTTCGCCGGAGACCTCGCCCAACGGGTGGCCTACGACTGCCAGCAGTTTCTCGGTGGTATGGGCTACATCGACGAGACGCACATTGCCCGGGCGTGGCGTGACGTGCGACTGGTCACCATTGGCGGCGGGACGTCCGAGGTGATGAAGGAGATTCTCTCCAAGCTCGAGGGCTTCTAGGCGCAGCGGGCAAGCTGTCCCCGGGGGGGCATGCGTCGCGTGAGGACCTTGCGCCGCCGCCAACCGCGGCCCCCGCCGGGGCCCGAGGCCACAGGGGACTTCCATTCCTCCCTTGGGCTAGCTTGCTGAAGGTTGCCTGCTCCTCGAGGGAGTGGGCGCTTCCGCATGAGCTCGGACCTGGAGGAGCCAGAAACCGAACCGCTCAAGGACGGGGACGGGCCGTCGGGGGGGCTGCGCATTTTGGCGCTGTGGGACGAGGAGACGCTCGCCTTTCCCTTGCCCGACACCGGCACCGTCACCGTGGGAAGGGCCGAGGATGTCGAGCTGCGCATTGGAGACCCCTCCATCTCGCGACGGCATGTGCGGTTCCACGTCGGACCGCGACTTCTGGTGGAGGACTTGCGCAGCGCCAACGGCACCTCGGTAAGGGGCCGCACTCTGAATCCCGGGGAGACCGTCGAGGTGAAGGTGGGCGACGTGGTTGAGCTCGGCCGGACGATGCTCGTCGTCCAGCGGGGCCCTCCGCGCGCACGTGCCGTCCAGGTGTACAGCCCCGAGTACTTCGAGGCCCGGGTCGACGAGGAGTGTCGTCGGCCCGCGCGTCGAGGAGGCGGATTTGCGTTGGTGCGGACCCGCGACGCCGGCTCTCCGGGGCGCCTCTTCGAGGAACGCCTCCTGGCCTCGGTGCGTCCGGGCGACGTGTTGGCCGAGTACGGGCCGAGCGAATACGGGCTGTTGTGGGTGAATTGTGCGCCCGCCGCTGCAGAGAAGCGCGCGGCCGCGTTGAAGGCTTCCCTGCAGCAACTCTCCCCGACCGCCTGGGTGGGGCTGGCCTGCAGTCCGCGCGACGGCCGCAGCGCACCAGCCCTGCTCGAGCGAACCAACGCCTCGGCGCGGGCGCCCGGGCGGATGGAGACACCGGTTCCGGTGGCCCTCGGAGACGGGACGATGAAGAGCCTGGGCCCCATTCTCGAGCGGGTGGCGGCCAGCTCGATGGCGGTGTTGATTACTGGGGAGACGGGGGTGGGCAAGGGCATTCTAGCCGCCGAGCTGCACCGAAAATCGCGCCGGGCCGCGGGCCCCTACGTCGCCATCAACTGCGCCGCGCTTCCGGACTCCGTGAGGGAAGGTGAGCTGTTCGGCTACGCCCGGGGCGCCTACACCGGGGCTGAAAAAGACAAAGCCGGACTCGTTGAAACGGCCGACGGGGGCACCTTGGTTCTCGACGAGGTGGGCGAGCTTTCGCTGCCCGCCCAAGCCAGTCTGCTCAAATTCCTCGATGACTTTCAGGTGCGTCGATTGGGGAGCCTGAAGGGGACGAAGGTGGATGTCCGTCTCATCACCTGCACCAACAAAGACCTGGAAGCCGAGGTGCAGCGCGGCACCTTCCGGGAAGACCTCTTCTTCAGGCTGGCGAAAATCCCGCTTTTCGTCCCGCCCTTGCGGGAGCGCACCCAAGAGATTGAAGGGCTGGCACGGGCCTTCCTCGCGGAGGCCTGTGCCAGCGAGGGGATGAGCGTTCCCGTCCTTTCACCCGAGGCCCTGGCTGCGCTACGCAAACACCCTTGGCAGGGAAATGTTCGGGAGCTGCGCTCCGCGATTGAGCGGGCAGTGCTCCAGTGCACGGACGGCGTCATCCGGGTGGAGCACTTGCCGGTGGCGCGGCTACGGACCACCGTTTATACGGCCGTGGCAACAACCGACGACCCAGCGGACGGCGAGCGCAAGAGAATTGAGGAGGCTCTGGCACAGTGCGGAGGAAACCAGAGACGCGCCGCTGAGCTCCTCGGGTATTCGCGTCGCACCTTCGTCAATCGGCTGAGAGAGTTGGGCATCCCGAGACCTCGACCCAAAAAGAAATGACGGCCCGTTGCGCGATTGACGCACGCGACTCGCGCAACCCCGGAGGCGAGGCTTCAGCAACCCCCTGTCTTCACAAGCGCTGAGACGCTGGCACCCGCGTTGCTCTAGCCGCCTCGCATGACGCGACACGCGGAGCTCAAAGCGGACTCTCCGAAGCCGGAAGTGCGCACGCTGCAACCGCGGGAGGGAGGAGCACCCACCCTTGGCCTCCGCACCCTTACCTCGGTGGAACTCCTGGAGCCTCGCCACAGCCGGGCCGCGCCCGCGAAAAGCACGGTCGGCCCGGCGCCCGCGAAACCGGGCGCTCCCGAGCGGCGGCGTCGTCCACCCGCGGAGGGACGTTCCCCCGGGCACAACCCTTTGGCGAGAGACATGGCCCAGGGCGACGCGGCGCTGCCGTTCCGCTTGCCCCCTCACTGCGTTTGGACGGTGGTCGACACCTACCAAGTCGACGGCGCGCAGTACGTCGTCGTCCGTCGCGACCAAGTCCCCCGGTGCGCGCCACGGGCCCTGAGCCGTCGGGAGTCTCAGGCGCTCAAGCTTGCAGCTCATGGGCACACCAACAAAGCCATCGCCTTTGAGATGGGCGCCTCGGCTTCCACCGTCGGCGTTTTCCTGTACCGGGCCGCGCGCAAGCTTGGGAGCCGCACACGGGCCGAGCTGCTGGCGTGTTTTTTGGGGCAGCCGGCCAACGAGGTCTCGCCGGGCGGAGGTGGCTGCGGCCGTCCCTAGAGGGCGTAGATGGAGAAGGCATTTACGCAGGCCCGTGTAAACGCGTTTGGGCTGGAAGGTGCCTCGTGGAAGGCGCACACCGTCGGAGAGCATTGACTCGAGACACGCTAGCAGCGTGGTGCGGGATGGCTTGCACTTTCGAGGTACGCTCCAGCCGAGGGGGCCACGGCCGGTGGGCCGTGGGGAACGCCGTGCTCCTGTCTAGTAGCCCAGTCCCCCGCAGGATGGTGGCGAGCCTCACTGAGGTGGCCGAGGTCGAGCGGCCCTTCGGCGGCCGCTCACGAGGCTCCGGTGTCTGAGCCTCCCTTCAATTCGTCCCGGTTCCGCTTCGTGAGGCAACTGGGAGCCGGTGGGTTTGGCGTCGTCTACTTGGTGGAAGACCTCAAGCGCGGCGGGCAAGTGGCGCTCAAGACACTGCTCGGAGCGCGCCCGGAGTTGGCGCACCGGCTGAAGCACGAGTTTCGCTCGCTCTCGGACATTCGCCACGAGAACCTGGTGTGCTTCTACGAGCTCTTCGTGGAGGGCGACCAAGTCTATTTCACCATGGAATACGTCCCCGGGAATGGCTTCGTCCACCACCTGCGCGAGGGAGGCCGCGTCGACCTCCCACGTCTCGAGAACGCTTTGTTGCAGCTGTCCACCGGCCTTTCTTTCCTGCACCAGGCCGGAAAGCTCCACCGCGACGTCAAGCCATCCAATGTCCTGGTGACACCCAAGGACCGGGTGGTGTTGCTCGACTTTGGGCTGGCCACGGAAATCGACGCCAGCAAGCTGGAGGGCAGCCTCGCGTTTGCAGGCACCCTCGAGTTCATGTCTCCCGAGCAGGCCCTCCGTGGCCCTCTCACTGCGGCCAGCGACTGGTACGCGGTCGGGGTGATGCTGTACCAAGCACTCACTGGACGTCTGCCATACAAGGGCACGGAGACCGAGCTCCTCGAGCTTCGCCGGAAGCGTTTCCCCTCGCCTCGGGAGCTGGACGACAACGTCCCGGAGACGCTCTCTGAGTTGTGCATGTCCTTGTTGAACTACGCCCCCAGCGGCCGTGCCGGCGCTTCGGACATCCGCGCCGCGCTGGGCGACGCTCCGAAGCCCATCCCTCGTCCTCAGCCCAGGACGGGGAGCACACTCTTCGGGCGCGAAGTCGAAGTCGAGCAACTGGAGGCGGCTCTGGAGCGCGTCGTTCAGTCGGGCGAAGGGGTGACCGTCCTCGTCGACGGAAACTCAGGCGTTGGGAAGACGGCGCTGGTGGAGCACTTTCTCAACCGGGAGCGCTCCCAGCCAGCCATCGTCTTGCGCGGCCGGTGCTACGAGCGAGAGCAGGTACCCTACCAGGGCATTGACAGTCTCATCGAGGACGTGTGCCGGCTCCTGCAGGAGTTCGACCAGGTGCACGTGATGAGTGTCATTCCGCGCCACGTGGGGAGTCTGATGCGACTGTTTCCCGCGCTGGCCAAAGTCTCCGCGGTCGCCGAGCGCAGCCGGCACGAGCGCTTCGTCAGCGCCGATGAGCGTGAGACCCGCCGGCAAGCGTTCGGGGCGTTGCGCGAGCTCCTGGCGGCCATCGCTGACCACCGAACGCTGATTGTTCACATCGACGACTTGCAATGGGGGGACTTGGACACGGCCGGATTGCTGCGAGACGTGCTGCGTCCGCCCGACGCCCCCATCATGCTTCTCCTCCTGGCCTACCGGCGCGAAGACGTGGGTAGCCCTTGCCTCCAGGTGCTCGCTCAAGAGCCGATTGGTACCAAGGAAGAGGTCCACCTTGGGCCGATTTCCAGCGACGCGGCGGAGGCGCTCTTGAAGGAACTCCTCCAGTCCAAGCAAGGCGAGGTCGACGTTCCGAAATGGGCCAAGGAGGCCGGCAACAACCCCTTCCTTCTGGTGGAGGTGGCGCATTTCGGGCTTGCAGACGGCGCGTCTGGCCCGGTCGACATTCATGGCGTCCTCCGCTCGCGCATCGACCGGCTTCCCCCTGAAGCGTTGGAGCTCCTGCAGACGGTGGCCGTCGCCGGGCACCCCATCACCGAGACGGTGGCCGAGCGCACGGTGGCCCACCTGGACTCGGCAGCGGGGGCGCGGCGCCTCCTCCTCGATGAGCACCTGGTGCGCGTCTCGGGGCCTTCCGGCGCCCGGTTGGTGGAGACCTACCATGACCGCGTCCGGGAAGCCGTCGTCGCCTCGATGACGCCGCAGAGAGTTCGGGCCTGCCATCGGGCCCTGGCCGCCGCTCTGGAGCAGGCGGGAAACGCGGACCCGGAAGTGTTGGCCCGTCACTACGAGTTCGCGGAAAACCCCGAGCGGGCCCTGGAATGTACCGTCGCCGCGGCCGCGCAAGCGACGCAGGCCCTGGCCTTCGACCGGGCGGCGCGTCTTTTGAAGCGCGCGGTGGAATTCGCTCACGGCGACCCGGTGCAGCGACAGGCACTCCTGGTGTCCCTGGCCGAAGCGCTGGGGAATGCCGGCCGCTGTGTTGACTCCGCCCAGAGGTACCGCGAGGCGGCCGAAGGTGCAGCCTTCGACGCCGGCATTTCGCTCCGGCAGCGCGCGGCCAACCAGCTCTTGTTTGCTGGGCAGATTGACGATGCACGTGCCCTCATCCAGGAGGACTTGCGTGCGCAAGGTTTTCCCGTCCCGCGCACACGCCGCGGCATTCGCCTCTCTCTCTACTGGTTCAGTTTCCGTCTTGCGCTGCGCGGATTGAAGTACACGCCGCGCGCCGCGGCGGAGGTGCCCGGCGAGACACTCACCGTCCTGGAGCACCTCCGCAACGTGGCCATGGTGATGAGCTTCGTCGGCCTCCCCTGGCTGGGCGCCCAGCTTGGAACGCGCTTCGTCCTTCGCGCTTTGGACGTCGGGGAGCGGCGGTTGATTGCGCTTGGAATTTCGCTGTTGGCCGCGCACGCCGGTGCGGTCGCCCCGGCGTCGCGGCGGACGCGCAACCTCTTTGAGCAGATGGCGCTTGAGGGTCGCGAGCTTCGCGACCCCGCCGTCCAAGGAACGTTCCTCGGCATCCGAGGTCTACACTCGTACTTCCACGGAGATTGGCGCAAGGCCATCCAGCATCTCGACGAAGCCGAGAAAAAGCTGCAGTACTGCCAGGACCGGCTCTGGGAGCTGTCCAGCGCCCGCCATTTGGCCATCTGGTCGCGCTTCTTTCTCGGAGATTGGCAGGAATTGAGACAGCGCGTCTTCCTCGGCCTGGCCGATGCGCGCGACCGCGGCAATGCCTACGGAATGGCAGGCATCTGCTCGCCTTTCGGTGTCGCCGCCTGGCTGAGCGAGGACCGGCCCGACGAAGCGCGACGCACGCTGGAGGAGGTGAGGTCGCGTTCGGTCAAAGGGTTCCCGGTCCAGCGGTACTGGTTTCTCATGGCTGAGAGCTTCGTCCACCTCTATGTCGGTGACGGCCAGGCCGCCTGGGAGCAAGTTTGCGCGCGCTGGAGGACGGCCAATGTGCCGGGCTTCAACGTTCAGCTCTTCCATTTGAAGGGCTGCTGCGCGCTGGCCGCGGCCGAGCGCTCCCACAACGGCCTTCGACGGCGGCTGGTCAGCGAAGCGTCGCGAGCGGCGCGGTCCCTGCAACGCATCGACCTCCCGCACGCCCGGCCGATGGCCAACCTGTTGTGGGCCGGCATCGCCGCGCAGCGCGGCTCCGGTGGCGAGGCTTCGAGCTGCCTCGAGGCGGCCATGGCCGGACTTCTCGCCCAGGAGATGCCCGTCTACGCGGCCGCGGCCCGGCGTCGGCATGCCCAGCTGCGCGGGGAGAGCGAGGGCGAATTCCTCGTTGGCCAGGACATCGCCAATGCGGATGCCGTCACCCGCATGTTGGTTCCAGGCTTTGGAAGCCCCTAAAAGTCTACCCGCCCATTTCTGCTTCGGACGCCGCCACCCATGTCCGCCAATGACGACGACGACGACGACGACTGGTCGGCCGAAACGGCGCCGCTCTTCGACGCCTCCAAGAAAGTCGATGCCTCCCGGTTTCAAATCCTGAAGCAGGTTGGCATTGGCCCATTCGGGGCGGTGTACAGCGCCCGGGACCAGCAGCGGGGACGGGACGTCGCGCTCAAAGTCCTCAACGGCACACGCGCCGGGCAGCTCGACCGTCTGGAGCTCGAATTTCAAGCCCTGGCCAAGCTCCGCCACGAGAACCTGGTGGCGTTCTACGACTTTGTCCGCACCGGAGAGCACCTCTACTTCACCATGGAGCTGCTCCGGGCGTTCAACTTCTTCGAATACACGCGGCAGGGCACAGGCGTGGACGAGGCGCGGTTGCGCGATGCGCTTTCACAAGTTGTCTCCGGCCTGGAGCTGCTTCACCACGCGGGCAGGCTTCACCAGAGCCTGAAGCCCTCCAATGTCCTCGTCACTGCTGAGGGGCGCGTGGTGTTGCTCGACTACGCGCTTCTCGAGTTGGAGGTGCGGGAGCTGGGAAGAGACCTCTTCGGGGGCGCTCCGGAATACCTCTCGCCGGAGCAGGTCCGAGGTGAGCCGCTCACCCCGGCCAGCGATTGGTACGCCGTGGGGGTTCTGCTCTACCAGGCCCTCACGGGGCGTCTTCCCTTTCGCGGCGGACACTCCGAGGCGCGTCGGCCGGAGCTGCCCGCGCCGAGGGACCTCAACCCCGAGGCTCCCCTGGACCTCTCAGCGCTGTCCATGTCGCTGTTGGCGGCCGAGCCGCACCGCCGTCCGGACGGCCGAGCCTTCTCCAGACGAAGCGACGCCCGGCCTCGCGCCGCGGCTCGGACGGACAGTCTGCTCTTCGGCCGCCAAGCGGAGCTCGAACGGTTGGAAGCTGCTCTTGTTCGGGTGGAGGCGGGAGAGGGTGTCACCGTCTTCGTGGACGGAAACTCGGGCGTCGGGAAGACGGCCCTCGTTGAGCATTTCCTGGCGCGTCACGCTGGGCCGGAAACCATCGTCCTGCGCGGGCGCTGCTACGAGCGGGAACAAGTCCCGTACCAGGGCGTCGACAGCCTCATGGATGAGCTGTGTCGGCTGCTACGCAGTGGGCTCGAACCGGTGACTGCCGAGGCCGTCCTTCCACGCCATGTGGCAGCGCTGGTGCGCCTGTTTCCCGTCCTGGAGCGGGTGCCTGGGGTTTCGAAGCGAAGTGAACGAGACCGCTCAGTCTCGGTGGACGGGCGCGAGATGCAGCGGAAGGCCTTCGGTGCCTTGCGGGAGCTCCTGGCGAGAATTGCCGACGAACGCCTGCTGTTGGTGCACCTCGACGACTTGCAGTGGGGGGACTTGGACACGGCGGGGCTGCTCAAGCACCTGCTGCGCCCACCCGACGCGCCCAACATGCTGCTCCTCCTTTCCTACCGAGGCGAGGACGAGGAGCGGAGCGCCTGCGTCCGCGCGCTACTCGAGGAGCCCCTGGGGACGGAGGTGCCGGTGTCTTTGGGGCCCCTGTCCGTCGACGCAGCGGAGGCGTTGATGCAGGAGCTCCTTCCCTCCGCGCAGGCCGGGCTCGACGTGAGACACCTCGCACAAGAGGCGGCCGGAAACCCCTTCCTCATCCGGGAGGTGGCCCGCTTCGCCGCGCTTCCGAGAGGGCGGCAAGGAGCGTCCGAGCCCCCCGACGTCCAGGCTGCGCTTCGCGCGCGCGTCACCCGTCTTGCACCGGCGCCCTTGGAACTGCTTCGGACAGTCGCCGTCGCCGGCCACCCCATTCCCGAGGAGGTGGCCTGGCACGCCGTCTCCCCGGCCGGCTCGCCCACGGAGGCCTGGCGGGTTCTCATCGACGAGCGGCTCGTCCGTTCCTCCGGCCCCCTGGACGCCCGGACGGTAGAGACGTTTCACGACCGCATCCGCGAAACCGTGCTCGCCTCCATTCCGCCGTCGCGGGCCCGGGCCTGTCACCGGGGACTGGCGACGGCGCTAGAGCAGGCCGGCTTCGCGGACCCGGAGGTGCTGGCTCGCCACCATGAGGCGGCCGGCAATCCCGAGCAGGCGTTGAAATTCACCGTCGAGGCAGCAGACCAAGCGGCCAAGGCTCTGGCCTTTGAGCGGGCCGCCCGGCTTCTTCAGCGGGCGGTGGGCTTTGTGGAAGGGGACCGCCAGCAACGCGTCGAACTCTTGTGCAAGCTCGCCGAAGCGCTGGGCAATGACGGCCGCTGCATCCAATCGGCGGAGGTTTACCGCGAGGCCTCGACGTTCGCCGATGTCGAGGAGCGCATTCCGCTTCGGCGACGGGCAGCCAATCAGCTGCTCTTCGGCGGCCAAATCGACGACGGGCGAGCGCTCATCCGCGACGACTTGCGAGCCCAGAAAGTCCCCGTGCCGAAAACCGCCGGGCGCACCCTGTTGTCGGTGGTGCTCCTGCGGGCGAGGATTCGACTCTTCGGACTTGGCTTCAAGGCCCGGGAGAGCGCTGACATTCCGGCGGAAGCGCGCACCTTTCTCGACCATCTGCGCTCCGTGGCGGTGGTGATGAGCTTTGTGGACGTCGGCCTGGGAGCGGAGATTGGCGCCCGGTTTCTCTTGCGCGCCCAGAAGGTGGGGGACCGCCATTTCTTTGCCCTGGGTTTAGCGCTCCTGGCCGGACACTCCGGCGTGGAGGCGCCGTTTTCCCGCCGCACCCGCTACCTCTTCGAGAAGATGACGGAGCACGGTCGTGGCTTCGAAGACCCTGCCGTCCGAGGCACGCTGACTGCGGTGCGCGGGCTGTGTGCCTATTTCGCCGGCGCCTGGCGCGAGGCGGTCCAACACCTGGACAGCGCCGAGGAGACACTGCGCCACTGCCAGGGCGTGGTCTGCGAGCTGTGGTCCACCCGGGCAGTCACCATCTGGTCGCGCTTCTTCCTCGGGGACTGGGGGGAGATGACCCGGCGCGTCCAGAGTGGCCTTAAAGACGCGCGCGAACGAGGCAATGCGTACGGCATGGCCGGGATGTGCTCGCCCTTCGGCGTGGCCGCTTGGCTCGGCCAGGACGAACCCGCGGAGGCTCGTCGGGCGCTGAGGGAAGTCACCAGCACCTGGTCCGTGGAAGGCTTTCAGATTCAACACTACTGGTTCCTCATGGCCGGCAGCTTCATCCAGCTCTACGAGGGCGACGGCGCCGGCGCCTGGGCGGAGATGTGTCGCCGCTGGAAGAGTGCGGCCGCTTCCCTCACCATGCGGTTTCCAGCAAACCGCGCGCAGCTGCTGCACATGCGGGGCTGCTGCGCGCTCGCGGCGGCAGAAACCACCGCCCCTGGCCGAAACCGCCGCGCCCTTCTCCAAGAAACGTTGAGCGCGGCTCGGCGCCTGGCCCGCGTCAACGTCCCCTCCGCGGCGCCGCTGGCGGAGCTCCTCCGGGCGGCCGTCGCCGCGCAACAGGGCGCCGCCGACGAGACAAGAACGCGGCTCAACTCCGCCCTCCTCGGGCTCGAGCACCAGCAGATGGCCGTCTACGCCGCTGCGGCGCGGCGCCGGCTGGCGCGGCTCGATGGCGAAGCCGTCGCGGCCTTCCTCCCCGGGCAGGCCATTGTGAATGCCGACGCCGTCACCCGGATGTTGCTGCCCGGATTCGAGCGCGCCTAGCCCCCGCGCTAGTGGGTGGAGAGGAAGCCCACCAAGACCGCGTTGAAGGCGTCGGGACTCTCCCGCTGGACGACGTGGCCGGCGCCGGGAATGGTTTCACGCACCGCCCCCTTGACGCACCCCGCGACGGCGTCGGCGATGGCTGAGAAGTAGGGCGCGGCGCGCTCGCCGGTGACCACCAGGGTGGGGACGTCCAGCCGTGCGTACTCCGCGCAGCCCAGAGGCGGCGGCGGCGCGGCCATGAAGAAGGGGAGGACGGTGGCGTTGTCGAGTATTTCCCCCTGCAAGGGCAGCGGGAGCGCCTCGTAGGCCCCGGGGTTGGCGTTGGCCCAGTTGAAAAGCAGCTTCGCCGCCTTTTCCGCGTCGTCGTGGGCCACTGCTTTCTGCATCTGCTCGGCGACACCGGCCTTCTCCGTGGCCAGGGGCTCGAAGCCCGGACGGCCGACGGCCACCGCGGCCGTGGCCGGCTCCACCAGCACCAGCGTCCGCACGAGTTCCGGGTGGCTCAAGGCCACCTCGGTGACAATTTGGGCGCCGGAGCCATGCCCCACCAGGTGCACGCGGCCCAGGTGCAGGGCCTGGATGAGATTCACCACGTCCTGGTCGTTGTTGGCCTCGGTGTAGTCCGCGCCTTTCCCCTCCCAGGCATTGGGGTAGTGGTAGCGGCGGCTGTAGCTGACGAGTTGGTAGCGCTTGAAGGCCGGCCCGTGCTGCTCCGTCCAGATGCGCAAGTCGGCAATGTTGCCGTGGACGAAGAGGACGGCCTGGCCGGAGCCACTGCTGATGAAGGTGAGGATGGCGCCGGGCAAGGGCACGGTGCGCGCGTCGCCAATCATCGGGGAATGCGGCTCGTAGGCGTGGGGCATGTACTGACAGCCCACGAGGCCGAGCGCGCACCCGAGGAGGGCGCCCAAAGGCCAGGCGCGGGCTTGAGGCGCCCCCGCTACTTCTTGGCGAAGAGTGCTTCGGCGTCCGAGAGGAGCTTTGCGCGGTTGGCTTCCCCGGTGAGTCCGCCGTCGCCAATTTGAAAAAACTCGCAGAAATTGGCGTCGTCCTTGTCGCTCGGGACTTCGGCGAACGGCTCCTTGCATTGTTTGGCCACGCTTTCGTCGTAGTGGCGGCACTGACGACAGGCGTGCAAGTCGTGGCCGCAGGACGGGCAGGTGTCGCCCCGGCCGATTTGGTTACCGACCACGTCCAGACGGCTGCCGCACCATGCGCACCCGGGCATAACGGCTGCGCACTCTAGCGCTCGTGGCCCTGGGTTGTGCACTGGCGTCCGGGCGCCGCACCGCGCTAGGGACTGGCCCAAGGTACATGGGAAAGCCCTACCGGCCGAAGGACCACTATTTCCAGAAGGCCAAGGCCGAGGGGCTACGGGCGCGGAGCGCCTTCAAGCTGGAGGAGGTGGCGCGCCGCTTCCACCTCTTGCGTCCGGGGGCCCGGGTGTTGGACTTGGGGGCGGCGCCGGGGGGCTTCCTCCAAGTCATCGCCCAGGCCGTGGGCCCCAAGGGGCTGGCGGTGGGGGTGGACCTCGTCCCGTTGCGGCCCTTCACCGAGGCCTGGGTGCGCACCGCCGTCCTGGACGTCCTGGCCGAGGACGCGCTGGAGGCCCTCCAGGCGCTTTGCCCCGGCTCCTTCGACGCGGTGCTTTCGGACATGGCGCCGAAGACGAGCGGCATCAAGAGTGTGGACGAGGCCCGCTCCTTGCGTCTGGCGGAGCGTGCCCTGGAGGTGGCCCAGAGGTTGGGCCGTGCCGGTGGAAGCTTCCTGGTGAAGCTTTTCATGGGTGGGGACTTCGAGGCCTACCGGGCCCAACTCCGGGCCGCGTACCAGGAGGTGAAGGTGGTGCGGCCGGAGGCCACCCGCTCGGCCAGCGTCGAGGTGTACCTCTTGGGCCTGGGCGCCAGGGGCCCTTAGCGCCCCGCTTGGACGACGCGCAGACGGGCGGCGCGGAGCTTTCCCACTTGGACGACGTAGGTCCCAGGGGCGAGCTCGGCTTTCACCTCCGAGACGCGGGCACCGTCCAGCCGGACGGCGCCCTGGCCAATGAGACGGCGGCCGTCGCTGGTGGAGGCGGCGAGGCCGGTGTCGGCCAGCGCTCGGACGAGGGGGACGGTGGAGGCGCCGGTGGGAAGGCGCACCTCGTGCTCGGGGAGGGCGTCCACGTCCAGCTGCTTCTTGCTGAAGCGGCTGTCGAAGTCCGCCGCCGCCTTTTCCGCGGCGTCCAGGCCGTGAAAGCGCTCCACCATTTCCATGGCAAAGCGCACTTTGACGTCCTTGGGGTGCAGCGTCCCCGCGGACACTTCGGCCTTGGCGCGGGCGACGTCCGAGAGGGACTGCGCCGAGAGCAGCTCCAGGTAGCGCCACATGAGCGCGTCCGAGATGGACATGAGTTTGCCGAACATGGCCTCCGGTGGCTCGGCCACGCCCACGGAGTTGTCCAGGCTCTTGGACATTTTCTCGCCGACAATCCGCCCGTTCTCCAGCTTGGCGTCCAGTCCCTCGAGAATGGGGCCGGTGAGAATGACTTGGGGCTCGAGTCCGAGCTCCCGCATGAGTGTCCGGCCGACGAGGAGGTTGAAGAGCTGGTCGGTACTTCCGAGCTCCACGTCGGCCTTGAGCGCTACCGAGTCGTACCCTTGAAGGAGCGGGTAGAGCAGCTCGTGGAGGGCAATGCTCTTCCCCTCGCGAAAGCGCGTTTTGAAGTCGTCCCGCTCCAGCATGCGGGCCAGCGGCCAGCGGGCCGCGAGGCGGACCAAGCCCTCGGTGCCCAAGGCGTCAATCCACTCCGAGTTGAAGCGCACCACTGTCCGTTGGGCGTCCAGCACCTTGAAGACTTGGGCCTTGTACGTCTCGGCGTTGGCCAGCACCTCGTCGCGCGAGAGCGCGGGGCGGGTGAGGTTACGTCCCGACGGGTCGCCGATGAGCGCGGTGAAGTCGCCGATGAGGAAGACCACCTGGTGGCCGAAGTCCTGAAAGCGACGCATTCGGCTCAAGAGCAGCGTGTGCCCCAGGTGGAGGTCCGGACGGTTGGGGTCGAAGCCGACTTTCACCAGGAGCGGCTGCTCCCGCTCGTAGGAGCGCTTGAGCTTGGCTTTGAGCTCCTCGGCGACGTGGAGCTCGACGGTGCCGCGGGTGACTTCGGCGAATTGCTCGTCGGGGGTGGCGCGGCGAAGGAGGGAGCTCATGTCTCGACGGAGCGAGCACCTACCACAGTTGCCGGAGCCTCCGGCGCGGCGAAGGTGGCTTCCTCCGTCAGCACCCAGTGCATCGGGACGTCGTCTTGGTCCACGGGCAGCGTCTGCAGCACCTGCTCGCTGAAGGCCAGGCCGATGCGCAGTGCGCCCGGACGGGCTTGGGCCAGCGTGGCGTCGTAGTAGCCCGCTCCCCGCCCCAGGCGGTCGCCCTGCCGGCTGAAGCCAAGGCCCGGGACGATGAAGACGTCAATGCGCGAGAGCTCCACCAAGGGCCTCCCCCCGGGGGGCTCGGGGATGGCCAGCCGTCCGCTCACGTCGAGCTGGCTTCTGTGCTCCACCGAGCGAAAGGTGAGGAGCCGGCCCTCGGTCGGCACCACCGGGAAGACGACGGCCTTGCCGTCCCGGAGCGCCTGCTGGAGGAGGGCGTCGGTGGGGACCTCTCCGGGCAGGGCGGCGTAGAGGGCGAGGGTGCGCGCGCCTTGGTACGCGGGCATTTGGAGAAGCCGCGCTTGCACGCGCTCGCCGCGCCGCCGGACGTCCTCCGGGTCAAGCGCGCGCCGCAACGCCTTCAACCGGGTGCGCGCGCGCCTTTTTTCCTCGGTATTCATTCCCGTCGGCAGCGTGCTGCCGCGGTCAAGAAAAGAGTCCCCCGCCGCTGGGCCGTGTGCGCGGCGTCCATTGAACCCTGTCAGACAGGTGGGAACCAAGACGGCCGCCGTAGGTCTCCCGCCCTCTTTCGAGTGCGGGCATGACGCATGGCGACCAAGGATGGCTCCCGGAATGGACGTATCGGTTCGAATTTCTGCCGCACATCACGCACCCCGCAGGGGACAGCCGGGCCGGGCGCTCTTGCTTCCTCCTTGCAGTTGCTCAAGCCCCGTAATGGTGGAGGAAGGACGTCTCCTCTGGGGGAAGCAGACTAAGGACCGCGCTCTATGGGGTCAAGGGAAGCTCTCACCTTTACAAGAAACTCGCTGCCGCCTACGGCAGGGCGCCAGAGTAGACTTCCACCACAAGAGTCAAGGGCGTCCTTTGAGCCCCCAGCATGGCCGACACTCTCCCTAGGGCGGCGCTTCCCGTCCCGTGACCCCCTCGTTACGTACCCTCCGCGCCCTCTTTCTCCTCCCGGAGCTGGCGCTTGCCGCGCCGCAGCTGCCGGAGCGTGCCCGGTGGGGCGCCGAGGGGGAGCTGCGCTGGGAGTCCTCCCCGGACGGGGTGCACGTCCTCGGCCGCGCCGGCACCCCCAACCCCTGTGGCTTCGAGCCGGGTCGCACCGTGGTGGACGCGGTGTGGGAGGGCAACGTGCTGGTGGGCAGCCTGCGGCTGTGCACCAGCAGTCCCGCCTGCCCGAGCGGCGAATTCTCCTACTTCGCCATTTACAACGGGGCGGACGGCACGCTGGTTTCCGACGTCGTCCTGCCCCCGGGGTGCGCCTCGGCCGGGCTCGACGGCCGGCGCCTCGTGCTCGGCCCGCGGGCCAAGCTGCGCACGGACTTGCCGCACCACATTGCCTTGGGCACGCAAGCCTTGGAGGAGCGCCGGGGGAAGGCGGCGCGCCTTGAATTCGACAAGGCCCTGGCAGCCAAGGAGGACCCGGCGCACGTCTACCTCGGGTTGGGCGAAGCGGCCGTCCTCCTCGGGGAAAACGACGCCGCCATCGAGGCCTACAAGAAGGCCTTCCGGTACAACCCCGGCAGTCTCGTCCTCTACAACCTCGCCTGCGCCCAGGCGCGCAAGGGAGACTTGGAGGAGTCCTTTCAAGCCCTCGAGGACGCGATGAAGCACGGCTTCAACTCGGCCGAGGACATGGCGCGCGACCCGGACCTCCACGCGTTGCAGACGCAAGACCCGGTGCGCTTTGCGACACTGCTTCAGCGCGCGCGCGCCAACGCCGCGGCCAAACCAGTCCGCCCCGGCGGACGGGGCGAGCGGTGAGCCCCTTCGCGCAGGCCAGCTGGCAGCCGGGCCGGGTGTTTGGCCAGTACGAGGTGTTGGCGCCCCTGGGCCGCGGAGGGATGGCCGAGGTGGTGCGGGCCCGAACGCTGGCCGGCCCTTGGGCTGGACAGCTGGTGGCCCTAAAGCGGCTGTTGCCGGAGCTGGCCCAGGTGCCCACCTACGTGCAGCGCTTCGCCCGGGAGGGTGAGTTGGCGACGACGCTGCACTCCCCCAACATCGTCCAGACGCTGGAGGTGGGGCTCTTCGAGGGCATTTGCTTCATCGTCATGGAGTGGGTGGACGGGCGGGACCTCGCCCAGGTGCTGCGCAAGTGCCGGGAGCGCCACATTCCGGTGCCCGTGGACTTCGCCGTCTACCTCACCCACGTCCTCTTGGCGGCGCTGGACTATGCGCACAACGCGCACTCCCCCAAGGGTGAGCCGCTGGGCCTCATCCACTGTGACGTCTCCCCCTCCAATGTCTTCATCTCCCGTGGCGGGGAGGTGAAGCTGGGGGACTTCGGCATTGCCCGGGTGCGCACGGTGAAGGGCAAGGACGCGCAGCTGGCCGGAAAGCCCTACTACCTCGCCCCGGAGGTGCTTTTGGGCGAGGTGCAACAGGCGGCGGACGTCTGGGCGGTGGCCGTCATGCTGTACGAGTTGTTGACGCTGCAGCGGCCCTTCCAGGGACGAGACCCGGAGTCGGTGTTTGCCGCCGTCGAGGCTGGGCGCTGGCGCCCCCTCTCCGAGGCTCGGCCCGAGGCTGGCGGCGCGCTGGACGCGGCCATGGCCCGGGCGCTGGACCCGGACCCCAAGAAGCGCTTCCCCACCGCCGCGGACTTCGCCCTGGCGCTCGAGCCGCTGTATGACGAGCGCGTGGGGACGCCGCTGGCCATTGCGGCGCTGGTGCGGGGCCTCTTCGGCGCCAGCGAAGAGCACGCGGTGCCCTAGCTGTCTCAAAAGACGGGGTGGGCCTTCAGGCCGCCGCCGCCCCCATGCCCAGCCGCGTGGCGTGCCGGACGAGGGCCTCCACTGTCCGGTCCACCTCGTCCTGCGTCGTCCTCGGCCCCACCGAGACGCGGACGCTGGAGCGCGCCTGCTTGGCGGAGAGGCCCATGGCGGTGAGGACGTGGCTTGCCTGCAGCGTGCCCGAGGCGCAAGCGGCCCCGGTGGAGACGCAAATGCCGTCCAAGTCCAAGGCGATGAGGAGTGTCTCGGCGTCCACGCCCTCGAAGCGCAGGTTGGTGGTGTTGGGCACCCGGGGGGCGGTGCCGTTGACGCGGACTCCGCTCGCGCGCTCCAAAACGGCGTGCTCCAGCCGGTTGCGCAACGAGGCCATGTGCCCCGCGGCTTCCGGGAGGTTTGCAAAGGCCGTCTCCAGCGCCTGGGCCAGCGCTTCGGCGAAGGGCACGGAGGGCGTCCCACCCCGGCGGCCCGCCTCCTGGTGGCCGGGGCTTAAGGCCTCCAGCTTCACCCCGCGGCGGACGATGAGGAGGCCCACGCCCGGCGGCCCCCCCAGCTTGTGCGCGGACAGCGACACGAGGTCCGCGTCCACGTGCCGAAGCGAGACGTCCACCTTGCCCGCCGCCTGGACGGCGTCGGTGTGGAAGAGGACGCCCGCGGCGCGGCAAGCCCGCGCCACCTCCGCCACCGGCTGCAGCACGCCCGTCTCGTTGTTGGCCCACATGAGGCTGCACAGGCCGACGTCCGGCCCCAGCGCCGCCAAGAGGGAGGCCGCTTGTACCTCCCCGTCCGGCCCAGGCGGCACCTCCGTCAGCTGGGCCCCATGGGCGTGCAGCTGACGGGCGGCGAAGAGGACGGCCGGGTGCTCGATGGAGGACGTCACCACGCGGTTGCGGCGCGTGTCCGGACGGGCCAGCCAAGCGCCCTTCACCGCCAGCGCGTCGGCCTCCGTCCCGGAGGCGGTAAAGACAACTTCCCGGGGCTCGCAGCCCAACAGCCGCGCCACCCGCGTGCGCGCCCCGTCCAAGCGGGCCCGGGCCGCCCGTCCGGTGGCGTGCACGCTGCTCGGGTTACAGGGGGCGGAGGAGGCAAAGGACGCGGCGAGGAGCGCAGCGACTTCCGGGACGAGCGGCGTGCTCGCATTGTGGTCGAGGTAAACCATTGGCTAGGAACCTTCTTCGGGACGGGCCGGCACTCTACGCCTGCTGGGGGCCCTCAGGTGTCGCCGGCCAACAAAGAGCGCGGCGTCTGCCCCTGCACCCCGAAGGCCTTCAGGAAGGTGTGCAACAGCCGGCGCTTCAGCCGCGCCGCCGCGTCCCGCGAGGCCGGCAAAGGAAGCCGGGCGCCAGCCATGCTGCCATGGCCGCCGGCCGAGCCGCCGCGGTTCTCGCAGAGCTCGCGCATGAGGCGGCCAGCATTCATCCGTCTGTCACGGACGCGCAAGGAGACGTAGAGGCTGCCCTGGTAGGTGCCGTAGGCCAGGCTCCACTTCATCCCCTCGAGGGACATGAGGCGCTCGGCCACCTCGGCCACCATGTCCGGGGTGTAAATGTCCTTCAAGTCCGCCACCACCACCGTGTCGCCGTACAGCTTCGCCCGCTCGATGGCCAGGTGGTAGAGCCGGAAGTACTCGGCCGGCAAGTCCGGGTGCTCGATGCGTCCCAAAAGGTGCTTGTCCACCCGCGGGAAGAGCCAGAGGTAGGCCTCCACGTCCCGAGGGGTGGTTTGCCTGCCCAAGTCCCGGCTGTCCGTCTTGATGCCGTAGAAGAGGGCGGTGGCCAACTCCTCGGAGGGCTCGAGCCGCGCGGCGCGCAGGTACTCCACCACCATGGTGGAGGTGGCGCCGTAGTCCCCGCCCACGTCAGCGAAGGGCGCGGCCAGGCTCTCGTCGCGCAACGGGTGGTGGTCCACCACAATGTCCACCGGGTAGCGCGCCGGGATGGAGTGGTTCCCGGTGGGGGGCTGCGTGTCCACCAGGCCCAGCAAGTCATACTCGTCAAACACCACCTGACTCACTGGCACGACGGGCAGGTGCAGCACCTTCACCAGCGCCATGTTTTCCGAGCGGCCAATAATGCCGCCGTAGGCCGCATGGGCTTCGAGGCCGCCTCGCTTTTCCAGGAGGGAGGCCAGCCCCACCGCAGCCGCCAGGCTGTCCGGGTCCGGGTTGTCGTGGGTGAGGATGAGGGCACGCTTCCGAGACTGGGCCAGGCCTAAGAGGGCCTCCAGCTTGTCCCTGGCCGGTAGCCCCCCGAGGGCAGCTTCGGGGGACTCCTCGGACTTCACACGGCTGGACAACGGGGACGACATGGGGGGAGAGAGGCCTCTTGCTTCCGGACAGAAGCCGGGGCGCCCATCCCATAGCGCTCCGGACAGAGGGTTTCCAGCATGGCCCGTTGGCGGCCGAGCGCGCCCAACGTAAGGCCGCGGACTGCTTTGGGAATTAGCCAAACCGGGAAGTGCGTTCCGTCTCGAGTGCAAGCGTCGGCTTTCAAGTTCCTCCGAGTGCAAGCCCCCGAAATGCTTTGGGTTTCGTGTGGAGACGAAAAAGTAACCGGCGCCGTTCCATCCCCATGCGTCGAACGGGTTACTCCGCGTGGGGCGTGGCACACACCCGGAACCCTGCGAAGACGGACCGCGTCTGTGGCTCAAAAATTTCGCGAGACGTGAGACGCGCGTTGAAGGTGTCGTAGTACCAAGCCCCGCCTCGGCCGACGGCTGGCTCATCGGGCCGGCTTGCTTCGAGAATCTCCAGTGCGTTGCCCTGGACGTCGTGCAACCCGAAGGGACTGTCGGACTCTGGGTGTGAACCCACTTCATCCGGCCCGAATGCTTCAGGACGTCGTCCGTAAGTGGCGTCAATGTTGGCCAAATTTGCGGGAAGCGCGTACCCGATGGTGAATGTTCGGTCATCCGCTCCCCGCGCGGCCCGCTCCCACTCCCATTCCGTGCAGAGCCGCGCGCCGGCGAGACGTCCCGAAGCTCGGAGCCAGTCGAGGTAGGCTTGCAGGTCCACCAAGGCGACGCCCGTCACCGGGAAGCGACGCCAGTCCTGCACCTGCAGCCTGTCGCGCCCGGCGTACCGGATGGGGGCGCCCCAGTCCGCGAAGTAGTCTGTGTCCGTCGGTCGCAGTTGCAGCCTCCAGTGGCCCTTTGCTGGGAGGAGGCGGATGAGGCCCTTGGAGTTTTCGATGCTGGGCCAGTGGCGCCTTGCCGTGGCGCCCTCCGCGTCTAGGAACTCAGTCCACTGCGCCAGCGTGACCTCGGTTTCGGCGATGAAGAAGCCTTGCGTTTCCACCTCGTGGAGAGGTGGCGCCGATTGTGTGAGTCGCACGGACTCGTCATCTGAACTACCCAACAGGAACCGGCCGCGTGGCACGTAGATGAAGCCTGCGGGGATGGAGCCCTCCGAAGGGAGGCTGAGCGCAAATTCGGTACGTCGCCGGCTACGCACCAAGAAGGGGTAATGGAAGGTCGTCCCGCCGGGGCTGACGACAACCAGGCGGTAGCTTCCGGCGGCCAGTGACTTCTGTCCTCCTACCCCGACGGGCACCGCCACGGGCGTCGGCTTCAAGAGGCTTCCCACCAACTCGTAGCGCTCCAGCCGCACCTCGGCTCCAGCGGGAGACACTTGCCAATCGGCGCTGCCCGGCTCGTCGAGAAGGCCGCGAGCACGTCCACCGACGTCGAAGGCACGAAGCCGCTCGACCAGGCCCTGTGGTGGAGGCCGGAGGCGACCTTCTGCCTCTTGGAATTGCTCGGTAAGGACGTCCACGAGTTCCTGGCGAAGATCGACTCGCTCGGGATTGAGCTGCAGTGCAACCTCGAGTTTCGCGCCCGCCGACGCGTAGGCCGAGTCGGCCCGTTGCTCGAGAGCCAATGCCTGTGCCCAGACGTCTTCTGCTTCGTCCCAGCGGACGTCCTCGCGAATCGGCTGTCCGCCGTCTGGATGGCGCCAGGTCCCGTCGAAGAGGCGAAAGGCCGCTTCGCGTTTCGTCGCTGCGGCGACAGCATCTCGGTGGCCGGACGCTCCGCTGCCCGCCGCCTGCGCAGCGAGATCACGAACACGCGCTTCGATTCTCCCCCGGGTTCGTGCGCGAGAGAGGACCGCCGCCAACAGCACCAGCGACAGCGCGCCAATGACCAAAGCCCCGGGCAGGACGCGATGAAATTGGGCGAGCCGCCGGGAAGCCGCGATGAAACGTCGCTGTTGCTCGTTGAGGGAGGCCATGTCGAGCTCGCGGACTTCCGCCAGCTGACGTCGATGCCAAAGCGCATCCCCCGACTTTGCCAGCCGCTCCCATTCCGCAGCGGCGTCGGCCACTCTCTGGCGCGTTCGGTTGTTCTCCGAATCGGCGTCGAGCCAGCCCGAAAGCGTTGGCCAGGTGCGCGCCAGCGTCTCATGCGCCAGCTCGTACTCGGTGTGTCCTCCACGGTCCCGAGCGACGACCAGGCGCCCGGCGACGAGGGCGTCCAGAGCTCGAGCCCCCTGACCCTCCTCCGCACCTAACTCCTCGGCCCTTCTGCGGGTTCGCGTCCCATCGCTGTTGACCAACCGGAGGAGAATGCGCCGCGCATCCTCCCGCTGCGCGGGAAGCAGTCGACTCAGAACAGCGTCCGCGTGCCGTGCCAAAGCCCCCGAGACGCCCCCCATGGCATCCAGAGCGCTGGCCGGGATGAGTCCCGTCTTCTCTTCACGCGCCTCCCAGAGCTCGGAGAGCCCGAAGGCGAGAAGCGGAAGCGAGCCGGAAGGAGCTTGGCCTGCGTCGACCAGTGCTTCCACCATCCCCTCGGATTCGAAACGGACGCCGAAGGCGCGCGAGGGTCCGACGACCGCCTCGCGAAGACGCTCGGGCGTGAGGGGACGCAGAATGTACAGCGCCTGCTGCACCACTTCTCCCAGGTTGGGCAATGCAGCAAGCTTGGTGACGAAGTCCCCGCGGATGGTGAAAAGCCAACGCGCATGCTGAGAAAGCGAGAGCGTCAGTGCACAAGACTCGGCGAAGCGCGCCGCCTCTTCCTTCGCCGCCACCGAGATGAGCTCCTCGGCCTGGTCGACGAAGACCAAGAGGGCGAATTCGGGCTGTGTCTGGCGCACGCGCTGCAGGGCCCGGGCCAGGGCGGCCGGCTCGGAACGAAGCCAAGCGGTGAGCGCCTCGGTGTCCATCCGTAGAAGCGGTGCGACGGCCGCCGCCAGATGAACGAGTGGCTCTCGGCCCGGGACGAGGCGGGCGATGGCCCAGGCCAAGCCATGGTCCAGGGCGCCCTCGGTCACGAGCGGGAGCACGCCAGCTCGACAAAGCGAGGATTTTCCGACGCCAGAGTCGCCCGCCACGACCACCAAGGCTTCATTGCGCAGCCGCTCGAGGACTCCGCGAATGTCCGCGTCTCGCCCAAAAAAGAGTGCTCGATGCTCAACGTCAAAGGCCCGGAGTCCGCGGTAGGGATTTCCGGCGGGCAGCGGAACCGAGCGGTGGGTGGGTGCGACCTGCTCCAAGGCATCTAGGACTTCGTCGGCCGAAGCCCATCGGCGCCTGGGGTCGGGATGCAGGCACTGGTCGATGATGGTGGCCAGGCGAGGGTTGACCGTCGGCGCCTCCTGCACCAGCGGGAGGACGGCCCAACCCTCCTCGTTCCGGCGGGGCGCATGTCCGCAGCACAGCTCATAGAGAACTGCGCCGAAGGAATAGAGGTCACTTCTTCGCGAGGCGGGTCCCCCCTCAAGCAGCTCGGGCGCCATGTAGCGAGGCGTCCCGATGACGCGCGCACCAGAGCGGAGTTGGCCTCCCGAGAAGTCGAGGGTCGACTCGCCGGCCGCTCCTCGGAGCGGCTTCGAGGCTTGGTGCCCTTCGAGCGGAAAGCTGGAGTCGGTTGCTTCGACCGAACGCAGGTCAGCCAGCCCAAAGTCGATGAGCTTCACCTCGTCTCCGTCGGCGAGAATGGCATTGGCCGGTTTGATGTCTCGGTGCAACACTCCTTGGCGGTGAGCCGCCGCGAGGCCGCGGATGAGACCGGTGCCGATTCTCAGCACCTTCTCCCAAGGCATCGGACGGCTCAGGGCGTCGAGGCCCTGCCCACGGACGTACTCCGCCACCAGGTAGGGGCGACCCTCGACTTCGCTGACGCGATGGATGGCGACGACGTTGGGATGCGAGAGCCGGGCGATGGCCCGACCCTCGGCGAGAAACCGCACCCGGAGCGCCTCGTTGAAGTCCGCCGCGGCGATGAACTTGATGGCAACAGCGCGTTCGAGCAGCACGTCCTTGCCCAGATAGACGTGCCCCATACCTCCTCGCCCTAGAGGTCGAATGAGCCGATAGCCGTCGAACTCCTCAGGCGGAGTCCAATCCGCCATCGTTATTCACCAATTCTCTCTTCTCTGCGCTGCGAGAGCTGCATTCCTCGCGGTGCTCGTTAGGGACACTGGGCCTGACAGGCGGGGTCCAAGCCCCCTTGGGCATTTCCGCAGGCTTGGGTTTGTGCAACGCCGCCAGAGCAATAGTTGATTCTGGACCGGTTCCGCAGCAGTGCGAGAGAGAGCAACTTCGGACTCGTTGCGCCGGCGATGCACCAGAGGGAATCAGCCGCCACGGCCAGCTCCCGTTCTGCGGCCTTCTTCCACGCCGACGCCCCACTCTCGACTGCTGCGGATGGGTGGGCCTGTTGGTTGAGGGTCGACTGTTTCTTCGCAGGGGCTGGTAGACGGACTGGGAAGTGCTTCTCCAGGAGTTCCCTCGCGGCCGTCGGCGAGAATCCAACGACGTCGACGAGGCTCTGAACAACGTACTTCCAGCGCTTGTGGTTCACGCAATACGCTCCGCGCTCGTCCCAATACGCCTCGAAGCAACTTCCACAGTCAGCGAAGCAAGCCGGGACGTCCATGAAATAGCCAGCGTACGGCTGAATGTGCGTTCCAAAGCGCGTCGCGCTCCAACCCTGGCCTAAGTAGTCGGCGCGAGCCATGCGGACGCAGGTGTTGAACAAGGGCCATCCCCCCAACGATGGGTCATAGCCCCACTCGATGCAGTCGCCCGCGACCGAGTACGGCTCATCCACCGCGTTGGCGCAGGAAATTGTGACGGGGACGTCATGGTTCCCACTGCACAACACCGTGAGCGACGCCGTGGAGGGCGTGAAACCGCCTTTGCTCAGCGTCGCCTGGAGCACGTAGACGAGCACCGGTGTGCCGGCAGCCAGTTGTCCGCAGAAGTTCGGATTGCTGAAGCTGCCCTGGCAGACTGAGTACACACCTCGGGGCGAACAGGTGATTAGAGAGATTTTGGTGCCTGCTTTGTCATTGAGGGTCAGCGTTGCGCCAGACTGCACGGACCCTGTCGCGCTGAGACAATCCCCTTGCGGCCCGCTCAGGCCGCTCCCGCTCAGGCTAGCGCTGGCAGAAGGGGTGGGGAGGATTTCCAAACCTTGCCCGCACACGTACGTCCCCTGATTGTGGTTTCCCGTCGCGCCAGCGACCCCGCTGACAAGCAAACCAACCGCAGCCGCAGACACGCAGTGTCTTCTCCACATGGCCTCCCCCCATTTCGAACGGCTCACGAAACAGGAGGCCAGCAGTGCCCCCCCCGGACCCGTCCCTCCCGGGGATTTAGTCCCTTTCGATGAAGGCGTGAAAGTCAGTACTCCCAAGCGTCACAAGGGCTTCACACCGTGTGTGGCTGTCGCTGGTGCGAAGCTCCGTTCCTTCCGAGGTGCTCGGGCCTCTTTCGACGAAGGAGCGCGCGCCAAAGCACGGAGCCGCCGCAGTGTGGCGCGGTAGCGGTCCGGGCGAGGCGTCTCTAGGACGGCGGGCGTTTCCAGGAAGCGCTCGTCATTGAGGAGGGCGCGAAAGCCGGCGAGGCCCAGCATGCCGCGGCCAATTTCCGCGTGCCTGTCTCGTCGGCAGCCCAACGGCCCGACGCTGTCATTGAGGTGGAAGCAGCGGATGCGGCGCCGCCCAAACCGGCGAATGGCTTCGTCCAGCACCGCCGTCATGCCCCGGGCAGTCGAGACGTCATAGCCAGCGGCAAACAGGTGACAGGTGTCCAGGCAGACGCCCACCCGCTCCGGAGCCGCGACGAGGCTCAAGACTTCTTCTAAGTGCTCAAGTCTGTGGCCGAGGCAGTTGCCTGGGCCCGCGGTGACCTCCAGGCAAACGCGCGGAGAAAGCCCGGCTGTCTCAGCATGTATTTCATCCAAGGCCCGTGCTACGCGCCGAAGGCCCACGCGGACGTCTCGGTGGCTGCCTGGGTGAAGGACGAGGCAGGGGATGGCCAAGGCCGCGCACCGCCGCAACTCCTCGACGACGGTGGACAACGAGCGCGCGCGAAGGACAGCGTCCTCCGTGGCCAGGTTGACGAGGTAGCTGCCGTGGGCGATGGCCGGAAGCCCGTGGGCGCGGGCCTCTCTGCGAAAGGCCTTCGCCTCGGCCTCGGCCAGCGGCGGGGACGTCCAGCCGCGCGCGGTGCGGGTGAAGACTTGCAGGCACTGGCCGCCGTCGGCGTGGGCACGGCCAATGGCCAGGGAGATGCCTCCGGCAATGGAGGTGGTGGCGCCGAGCCGCATGGGTTTGCAGGGCGGCCCTTGGAGGAGCCGTTAGTTAATCGCGCGGTAGCGCCGCGCCTGGTCGCGGAAAAACTTCAGCCCGTTGTCGAGCGAATTCTCCATGGCGTCCATGAGGAGGGTGCGGAAAGTGGAGGGCGTCCCCCGGAAGGCCTCGTAGTAGCGCTGTCTGTCAATGGAGTGGATGACGCACGGCAGGTACCCGTGCCGCTGGAGCACGAGGTTACTGGCCACGCGGCCCACCTTCCCGGAGTGCTCGCTGAAGGGGAAAATTTGCAGGAATTGAAACTGAAACGTCGCCGCCTGCTTGATGGGGTGGTACTCGCGAAACTCGGTGGAGCCGGTAAACTCCACGAGCTTCTCCAGGAGCGCGGGGATTTTCGCCGGCTGGGCGATGTCATGGAAGTAGGTGCGGTGCAGCGGCATGTCCCGCCGTAGCCCCGCCCGGTCGCGCTCCTTGGTGAGCTCCTTCTCGGTGCGCTCCCGGCGCTCGGCCGCAGCCCGTGCCGCCTGGGCCTCGGGCGTGTTGCCCAAGAGCAAGTCGTGAATGCGCTTGATGACGGCCATGGAGACTGCCGACTGCTTACGCCCGGCGGACTTGGCTTCCTCGCGGATGTAGTCGATGGCCGCTTTTTGGTTTCGGATGTCGAGCACCGCCGGCACCATGGAGGCGTCCGGAGGCCCCTCCGGGTGCAGCGCCGCCTGGAGCTCGGGCGGCGCGTACACCACGCCCTCCAGCGCGTTGTCGTGGTAAACCCAAGACATCTCGAAGCGGTCGAGGAACTCGCGCGCCTTGGGATGCTCGGCGAAGAGTTCACGCAACGACTCGTTCTTGTCGTCGATTTCCTGGTAACGCTCTTTCACGGGGCCGGGGCGCGCACGAGTCGAGGGGGAATGCGTCTCTCTCGACCGGGCGGGGGACAATAAGCGCCCCGACGCGCCACTGCAAGGGCCGCTTTGGCGAAGGAGCTCGCCTACTCGCCGGCGTTGGGCTTTGGAAACCAGCGCGCGCGAAGGACGCGACAGGGCGCGCGTCCGAAGACGAGGTGCAGCGTCACTGGGCCATCGTCACCGTCGCTCAAGAAAAAGACTGCGCCCGGTGCCTGCTCGACCCTAAGCGGCGTTCGCCCTTCGGAATCCTCGAAGGACCCAGACGGTGGTTGCGAGAGCGACAAGCAGCTGAGCTCCACGGCGAGCACCGTCGCGTTTTCGGCCGCCTGCGCCCGCACCGTCACTTCCGCCCCGGCCTCGAGACTCAAGTTTTCGAGTGGCGGCTCGGCGTGGAAGGGAATGTCCTCCACGGCGCGCGGCCGGTAGAGCGAGAAGCTGTCCACGCCGTCGGACAGAAAGCGCGGCTGCTTGCTTTCGAGCAGCGTCCCATACTGGAAAAGCCAGACAGGCTCGCTGCCCGGCGGGCCGGACAACACCTTGCGGTGTCCCACCACCACGAGTGGAGCCGTCGACAGCGCTGCCTCATAGGCCGGCATGCGGTTGTAGTCCCCGGAATTCGGCAACGGCACCAGCGCCCCGGGCGGCGCCAGCGCGGCGAAGAGGTACGTCCCCCAATACCCGTCCAAGAGTGTCGCCCCCGGGGCACGCTCGCCGAGGGCCCGCGCCGTCTGCTGGAGCCGCGCGTAGTCCAGGTTTTTGCCCGCCCGGGGGAGGAGGACGAGCACCGCCGCGCACAGCAAAAGCGTCCCCAGAAGCACCGCGCGGCGCCCGGCCCGGCCGCCCCGGCGCTCCGGCACCACGCTGGCGAGGGCCAGGAGCGCCCCAAAGACGAGGAAGACGTAACTCGGGGTGAAGTAGCGCGGCTCGAAGCCATTCATCCGGACGTGGCGGACGAGGGCCAAGACGGGCAGAGGCAACAGGCCGAGGAGGAAGGCGCCCAACACCGTCCAGGCGCTGGCGCTCAAGCGCCCGCCGCGCTCGGCGGCCGGTGGCCCTGGCCTCGCCAGAAGCAGCGTGTAGCCTACCAAGACGGCCAGTGCGCCCAACACCACCGGGTGCTCGAGCCCACGCCCCACCTGACGGGTGTTTTCCAAGAGGTGCCCCCAGTCGACGCGGAGCTCGGTGTGGAAGCCGCGCCCGTAGGTGGCGCGCGCAAACCGGTGAAAGGCCCAGCGCACCACGGCCTCACCGGCCATGCCCAAAAGAGACGGCACGAGGCACACCGCAAGGCGGCCGCGAGGGAGCCGGGGGAGGATGCGCTGTGCGCGCCACCCCTCGAGGAGGCTGACTCCCAGGAGGAGGGGCCCACTCAAGGCCGACGTCCAGGTGGCAAAAAACGAGGCCAGG
Organism: uncultured delta proteobacterium; assembly: GCA_963745475.1. Classification (GTDB taxonomy): domain Bacteria; phylum Myxococcota; class Myxococcia; order Myxococcales; family Myxococcaceae; genus JADGRA01. Next base: position 128,194 of record CAVUXN010000006.1, on the reverse strand, counting down.
GCCGCAAGGCCGAGCCACAACACGAGGGGGAGGGCCCGGCGCGCCTGTCAGGCTTTCGCGGACACACCACCAGGCCCAGAGGAGGAGCGGGAGCTGCCAGGCATAGGGGTTTGCGTCAAAGAGGCTTCCGCGGCTCTCCGGCAAAAGGACGGACACCGTAAAGGCCAGGAGCCCGAGGCCGGCATAGGGCCGGAAGAGGAGGGCGGCCGCGAGTGCGCCGGAGAAGAGGAAGAGGGTGGAGAAGCCGTGGAGAAACTCCGGCGTCACCGGGACGCGGAATAGCAGCGAGAGGCCGTGGGCCACAAAAAAGGGCCAGGCGCCGTAGCGGTCCTCCCCCCAGTAGAAGGCGCTCAAGAAGTCCCAGTGTGTCTGGTTGGCCATCAACACCGGGACGGCACCGTCCGAGTTGAAGGGCCGCAGCAGCAGGCTGTCCGGACCGAGGGACGTCCAGGCCGAGACGAAGGCCACCGCCGTCACACCCACGGCGAGACACAGAGAAAGCAGCGCGGTGAGGTGCGCGCGACGTGGCGCTTCCGGGTGCGTCTCCCCCGCCGCCCCGGAGGGCGCCGTCGTCACCGGAGTGGCCCTAGACGTACGTCAGCCACTCGGCGGAGTCTGGCTCCTGTCCGCGCACCGCGCGGAAGTAGAGCTCCTGCAACGCCTTCACCACCGGTCCTGGGCGTCCGGCGCCCACGGTGCGGTTGTCCACCTCGCGCACCGGGGTAATTTCCGCCGCCGTGCCGGTGAAGAAAACCTCGCGCGCCAGGTACAGCGCGTCGCGGGTGAAGGACACCTCCTCCACCACATGCCCGAGTCCGCGCAGAAGCGTGATGGCCGTCCTCCGGGTAATGCCGTCCAGGATGGGCTGGGAGAGGGGGGGCGTCTTCACCACGCCCTCCTGGTTGACGAGAAAAATGTTTTCTCCCGAGGCCTCGGCCACCAGCCCCGAGACGTCCAGGAGGACGGCCTCGTCATAGCCGCCCTGCACCGCCTCGCGCTTGGCGAGGATGGAGTTGACGTACTGGCCGGTAATTTTTCCCCGCGCCATGCTCACGTTGACGGGGTTTCGGCAGAAGCTGCTCACCTTGGCGCGGATGCCTTCCCGCAGGCCCTTCTCGCCCAAGTACGCGCCCCAGTCCCAGGCGGTGATGGCCACCCGGGTGGGGTTGGTGGCGCCGAGGCCCATGGCCCCGTCTCCCATGAAGGCGATGGGCCGCAGGTACGCGCCGCCTTTGAAGCGAGTGGCCTGGGCGCGCAGGAGCTCCAGGCACGCTTGGGCCACCGCGTCCTCGCTGAAGGGCATCTTCAGCTGGATGATGTGGGCCGAGTCGAAGAAGCGCCGCAGGTGCTCCTTCAGCCGAAAAATGGCCAGCCGCCCGTCGACGGTGGCGTAGGCGCGGATGCCCTCGAAGACGCCCAGTCCGTAGTGCAGGGCGTGCGTCATGACGGGCACCTGGCCGTCGGCCCAGGCCACCAGCTTGCCGTCGAGCCAGATGCGGTCCGCGGTGAGTACCGTCGAGGAGGTGGAGCTCATGGCGTAGCTGGAGTTTCAGCAGGCGCGAGCCCCGAAAGTCAAAGCCCGGGACGCTTTCCTTTGCCCTTCTGCAGCCGCACCGCCCAGGACAGAATGGACAATTCTCGGAGGGCCTCGGCGCTGGAGGGGTTGCACTCCAGCGCCCGCTCGAAGGCGTGGGTGGCCTCCTCCGCCCGGCCCAGGGCTTTGAGGACGTAGCCGAGGAAGAGGTGGGCCTTCTCCAGCGTGGGACTCAGCTGGACGGCGCGCTCCAGGGCGGCATGGGCGACTTGCGCCTCTCCTTGGACGTCGGGACTGGCCTGGAAGCGGGCCCAGCCCAGGTAGGCCACAAACTCGCCCTCGTCGGGCTGCAGCTGCACCGCCTCCTCGAAGAGGCCGCGCGCGCCGACGACGTCGCCCGCGCTCAACAGCTGCTGGCCCCGGCGGAAGGTGCTCTCCGCCTGCAGCATTCGTCCCACCGCCTCGCCCACCTCGTGGCGGACGCCTCCCGAGCCCAGCTTGAGGCGGTAGTCCGCGCGGGCGCTCGCGTCCACCAACGCGTCCCGGGCGCTGGCCAGGAGCTCCTGGACGTTGATGGCTAGCTCCCGCACCTCGGCGCTGGAGGAGCCGACGAATTTGTCCAGGTGGTACTCCCGCACCAGCTCGCGGTGGGCGCGCCGCACCTCGTCCGCCGAAGCGTCGGAGCGGACACCGAGCAACTCGAAGTAGTCCATCCGCTTCATCGCGGCCAGCGTCCCCAAAAGGCGCTCGCGCTGCGCGCTGTCCTCGTCGTCCGCCACCTCGTCCAAGAGGTCGAGCGGCTCCTCCTCATCGTCCCCCGGCCCGAGCTCCTGGGTGACGGCCTCCACCCGGGAGACTCCCGGAGCCGGCTGGGCCGGCGCCTCCCGCCGGGTGGTGCGCAGCTCCACCATCTGCGCGGACAGAAGGGCGTACAAGAGGCGGTCGGTGTCCAGCGGCGGCAGGAGGGCCAAAGCATGCAGCTCGGCCACCGTCCGGCTGCCGTCCATGCCGGGCCAGCAGCTGGAGCTCCTCCTCCCCGAGCCCCATGTCCTGCCCGGCAAACAGCGGGTCCTCGGTGGGCCACACCACCTGCTCCGAGACGTCTCCCAGCCGGGCGCGCAGCCGGGCCTCATCAAACCCCCGCCGGACGCCCTCGTGGATGATGGCCGCCGGAGACAGCTCCAGGCGCACCGTGTCCGCCGGTGGCTGGGCGGTGGTGTTGAATTGCCATTCCCCCGTCATCCAGCTGAAGACGTCCATCAGCTTGAGCCGCAGCTGCAAGTCCAGGGCGTAGCGGAGGTTGTGGGGGCTGATGACGCCCATCTCGATGAGGACGGTGCCCTGCTGGCGCCCGGCGGACTTCATCCGCTCGAGCGAGCTCTCGCAGTCCGCCTCGCTGAGCATCCCCTCGCGCACCATGACCCGGCCCAGGCACTCGCTGAGCCGGTTGCTCTTCACGCTCACCGGCACGCCCTGGCGGAAATAGATAATTTTCTTCACCTTCTCCCGGCGCAAGAGCAGCGCGCCGGTGGCGCCCTGGCGGTGAAGCTTGGCCAGCACCTCGGCAAACGGGGACTCGGTGAAGTCCCCCCGCGCCGACGCGGCCGGGGCGGCCGCCAGGTTGACTTGCGCCGCCTCGGCCTCGGCCCGCGGGTCGGCCAGTGGGTCCGCCCGGGTGGGCTCGGCCAGAGGCCGCGGCGGCGGTGGCGCGAGGGGGTAGCGCTCCTTGAGGACGCCTTTCAGCTTGTCGAAGAGGGCGCCCAGCTTGAAGGGCTTCTCCACGAAGGCCGCCGCGCCGTGGCGCTCCACCGCCTCCTTGGCCTGCAGCCGCGACTTGTAGATGCCGGAAATCATCAGCACCGGCACCTTGGCGCCGGCGGGCGTGGACTTGATTCGCCGGGCCACCTCGTAGCCGTTGAGGAGGGGAAGCAGCACGTCCAGCACCACCACGTCAAAGGGGCGCCGCTCGAAGGCCTTGAGGGCGGACTCCCCGTCGCGCTCCATGGTGACGCTAAAGCCCGCGCCGCTCAGCGCGTCGCCCAGCATCCGCTGGACGTGGCGGTCGTCGTCGACGACGAGGACGTGGACGGGTTCGCTCGAAGCCACAGCTTTAGTCGTACGGCTGCTCCCCCACATTCCTCACGGGTGTTAGCACGGCCCTTTTAGCAGCACACGGTTGTACGCGGCCCGGACGGCCTCGGCCTGTCGCCGGTAGGCGGCGAGAAAGGCGCCCCCTGGGTCGGCGCCGCCATAGCCCAGCCTTCGTGCCAGGAGCAGCAGGGGCGGCCCAGTGGTGGGAAGTCGCGCCAGCGCCCGCCCGTGCACCAACCGCAGCCGGTTTTCCACGCGCCGGTGAAAGAGGTACCCGGCGCGCAGGGTGCGCCCGTCCTCGGCCGCCAGCACCCCTTGGGCGCTGAGCGCCTCCAGGGCCAAGAGCGTGTTGGGGCCACGCACCGCCAACAGGCGGCCTCCGTACAAAAGCTGCAGGTACTGGGTGGCGAATTCCACGTCCACCAGGCCGCCGTGGCCGGCCTTGGGGTCGAGCTCCCCGGCCGTCTCTCCCGCCACCTCCACCTCAATGCGCTGCCGCAGCCGGTGGATTTCCTCGGCCGCCCCCGCCGGGAGCGGCCGCTCGTAGACGAGGGGCTGCACCACCGCCGCCAGAAGCTGCTGGCCGAAGCGCGCGTCCCCGGCCACGGCCCGCGCCTTCACCAGCGCCTGACGCTCCCACAGCTGGGCGCGCCGCTGGTGGTGCTCCCGGAAGGCCACCTCACTCACCACCAGGGTGCCTTGGTTGCCGCTGGGGCGAAGCCGCGCGTCCACCTGGTACAGCCGCCCCTCCCGAAGCTGCACGGTGAGCAGCGACAGAAGGCGCTGCACCAGCCGGGCGAAATACTCCGGGTGGCCGACGGCGCCCCGCGTCCCGCCGGCCGTCTCCTCGTCGGCCCCGCCGCCCTGGTAGACGAAGAGGAGGTCCAAGTCCGAGTGGTAGCCGAGCTCGCCGCCGCCCAGCTTCCCGAGGCCCAGCACCGCCAGCGCCGCCCGTCCGCCGGCGCGCAGCCGGGGCGCGCCGAAGCGCTCGCGCACCTCGGCCTCGGCCTGGAAGAGACAGGCGTCCAAGAGCGCGTCGGCCAGGGCGCTCAGTTGGGCCGCCACCTCCGGGACGTCCAAGTCCGAGGAAATGTCGGCCAGGCCAATGCGCAACACCTCCTCGTTTTTGAAGCGGCGCATGGCCTGCAGCCGCTCCTCGTCCAGGGGCGAGCGCGCCAGCCGCCCACCGAGCTCCGCGGCGATGAGCTCCGGGACTTTCTTCGGGCTTCCGCCTTCGGCCTGCACCAGGACGTCCAAGAGCTCCGGGTTTCGGACGAAGTAGCCGCTCAAAAAAGCACTCTGGCCGAAGAGGCCGATGAGCCGCCGGGCGACGGCGGGCCGCTGCAGAAGAAGCCGCACGTACCCCAGGGGCGCGAGGAGGTTTCCGAGAAACTCGGCGAGGAAAAACAGGGCCTGGTCGGGGTCCGGGCTGCGGGCGCACTCGGAAAGCAGCCGGGCCGCGGGGACGCCCGGCCCCGGGCCCTCTTGAAGTCCGCTCGCCCGCAGGGCCCGGCGCAGCCGCTCCAGCGAGCGGAGCGCGGCCTCGGCGTCCGCGAAGCCTCGCGCGCCGAGGGCCTCGAGCCTCCGCGCGTCGTCGAGCTCGGCGTCCAGCGCCACGGAGAGGAGCGGCTCGTCCGGCGCCTCGTGGCGCGCCGTCTGCCCGAGGAGGGTGCGGAAGGCGGAGGCCACGAAGCGCCGGTGGCGCTCGAGCTCCGCGTCCAAGGCCAGCGTGGAGGGAAGGCCCAGGCTTCGGGCCAACCGCAGGCGCTCCTTTTCCGAGGAGGGCAGGGTTTGCGTCTGCTGCTCCTCCACCATTTGCAGCCGGTTTTCCACCCGCCGCAGAAAGACGTAAGCGTCGCTGAGCGCATCCGCGTCCCGGTGGGCGAGGAGTCCCGCGTCCGCCAGGCGCAAGAGGGCCTGCAGGGTGTTGTGGACTCGGAGGGCGGGGACTTTGCCGCCGTGGAGTAGCTGCAGGGCGACGGCGAAAAACTCCACCTCGCGAATGCCCCCCGGCCCCAGCTTCACGTCCGAGGCGTTGGCTTTGCCCCGCAAGTCAATCTCCGCCTTCAACGCCCGCAGCGCGTCCACCGCGTCGAAGTCCAGACTCCGCCGCCAGAGGAAGGGCTCGAGTCCCGCGAGGAGGGCTTCGGCCAGCGCCTCGTCCCCGGCCACGTGCCGCCCCTTCACCCAGGCCGCGCGCTCCCAGGTGCGCCCGGCCCGCTCGTAGTACTGCAGCGCAGCCGCCAGGGAGAGGACGGCCGGGCCGGCCCGGCCCTCGGGCCGCAGCCCCAAGTCCACCCGGAAGCAGAAGCCGTCCTCTGTCACAAGACTCAACGCCCGGGTGAGGCCCTCGGCCAGCCGCGCGTAAAAAGTGACATTGGGGAGGCTTCCGTGCGTCCCGCCGGACGTCTCGCCCTCTCCTCGGTAGAGGTACACCAAGTCCACGTCCGAGCTAAAATTCAAGTCCCCCCCGCCCAGCTTCCCCAGCCCGAGGACGCAGAAGCCCTCCGGATGGGGCGTGCCGTGGCGGACGCGCAGCGCCTTCTCCAGGTGAAAAAGCGCCGCCCGCAGCACCGCCTCGGCCAAGTCCGCCTGCTCTCGGCCCACCTCCGGAAGTGGGGCCAGAGAGAAAAGCTCCCGCGCCGCAAGCCGCAACAGGCAACGCGCCTTGAAGCGGCGGAGCCGCCGGTGAAGCGCCTCTCTGTCTCCCAACGGGACGCCGTACAGCGCCCCCCGGGCGGCGGCCAGCGTCCGGGCCAGGGGCCAGGGCCGCTCCAGCCGCGCCCCCCAAACCCAAGCCAAAAGCCCAGGCCGCAGCGCCAAGAGGCGCGAGAGGGACTCGCTGCCCTGCACCAGGGCCACCGCCAAGGGGCCAGCCGCCGGAGCGGCCTCGAGCGCTGGAAGGAGGCGCTCCAGCGTGGACAGCACCTGGGAGGGCTGGAAGGTGGCCTCGGCCGCCACGAGGAGGGTGTGGGCGGCCTCCTCGCCGAGGCTTTCCGTCAACCGTTGCTGGCTGCGACTGAGGGCTGGGGTGCCGGGCCCGAGACTTCCCGAAGGCACGGGCGTCAGCCCTGGGCGAGCTGCGGCGCCAAGGGACGGGCTCGTTCCGCGTCGGACTCGTACTTGAGGACGACGTTGAGGGTGGCGGCCACCAGCTCCGGCGTGAGGACGTCGGCGTTGAGGAGGACGAGGCTTTGGGCCCAGTCCAGCGTCTCGCTGATGGAGGGGGGCTTCTTGAGCTCCAGGGCCCGGAGTTTCGCCACCGCCGCCACCACCCCCTCGGCCAGCCGCGCGGGAAGGCTGGGAAAGCGGGCACGCAGAATGCGCAACTCGCGCTCGCGGCTGGGAAAGTCAATGTGCAGGTGCAGGCAGCGCCGCTTGAGGGCGTCGGACAGCTCGCGCGCCGCGTTGGACGTCAACACCACCCGGGGCACCGCGGTGGCGCGCAGCGTCCCCAGCTCGGGGATGGTGACGGCGTTGTCCGCCAGCACCTCCAAGAGGAAGGCCTCGAATTCCGGGTCCGCCTTGTCCACCTCGTCCACCAACAACAGCGCCGGCTCCGTGGAGAGGAGGGCGCGGAGAATGGGGCGCGGGACGAGGAAGCGCTCGGAGAAGAAGACGGCGTCACTCTTGGCAATTCTGTCCGCAGCCTCGGACAGAGTGCCCGCGCCCTGCAGCGTCTCGCCGATTTTGTCCTTCAACAGCTGGGTGTAGAGGAGCTGCTTGGCGTACTCCCACTCATAGAGGGCCTTGGCCTCGTCCAGCCCCTCGTAGCACTGCAGGTGGATGACGGGCCGGCCCAGCGCCCGGCCCAGCGCCCGGGCAAACTCCGTTTTGCCGACGCCCGCCGGGCCCTCCACCAGCACCGGCTTCTCCATTCTGTCCGCGAGAAAGGCGCAAGTGGCGATTTCACGCGAGGCCAAATACCCGGTGGCCTCGAGTCGGGCGAGCGCCTCGTCCACGGAGGCGAAGGGCGGGGTGGGAGTGGAGGAGGCCACGGGAGTTGGCCCGGAAGCTTAATGTCTTTGGGCCAGGGAAGTGTGAGGGGAAAGGCCTGGCCCAAAGACGCCGTCCCTCGCCGCTGCCTGTAGCCGTGGGCCCCACGCGAGGCGCAGCCCCATGGCCACGCCGGCCACCACCAAGGTGACGGCCAGCACGCGGCGGAGACTCCGCTGGGGAAGGGCGTGCGCCAAAGGCGTCCCCAGCGCGATGCCCAGGCCCAAGGCCACCGCCAACAGCGTCCCCTGGGGGACGTCCACGAGTCCTGCCCGCACGTTGGCGTAGGAGGCGACGGCGGAAATGGGCAGCTGGATGGCCTGCCCGAGGCCCACCGCGGGCAGGAGGGGCTGCTCGAGCGCTAGAAGCAGGGGGACGAGGAGGAAGGCGCCGCCGCCACCCACCAGCGCCGAGAGAAACCCGGTGGCCGCCCCCAAAAGAAAAAGCAGCCGTCCCCCGAGGGCGCCTCGGGGCGCGTCCGGACTCGCCCGCAGCGTCGCGGCGTGTAGCCCGGCCGCCACCAGCGCCAGCGCAATGAGGGCCTGTAAGACGCCCCCCGGGACGTGGGGCACGGCCCGCGCTCCGAAGTAGGCGCCCGGCAAAGCGCCGAGGGACAACCAACCCGCGGCGCGAAAGGGGATGGAACCCCGCCGGGCATAGAGAAGCACCGCCAGAAGGCCACTCAAGAGGTAGCCGTAGAGGGCCAGCGCAATGGCCTGCTGCACTGGAAGGTGCAGGCCGTACAGGAGAAACGGCACCAACAGCACACCGCCGACGCCGGTGCAGCCGATGGCCACGCCCAGAAGCACGCCCGCGCCGCCGAGGCCAAGGGCCGTGGTGGGGCTCAACTCCACGAGGGCACGCCCCAGGAGCCGCCGCGGCTGGGGGAGGCCGTCCCCCCTTTTCTTGGACGAAACTGTCGTCTGGCCAAAAGACGCCTCTCGTCTAGCGGCCCGGCTTGTCCAGCTCGTCGACGAGGGCGTTCCAGTCCTCAGGGTCCGGCCGGCGACTCGACTGACTCGTCTCCGGAATTCGGGGCATGGGCGCAGCCACCGGACGCGCCACCGGAGGGCTACTCGTGCGCGGCACCGCGGGCTCCGCCGCCTGGGGCAGCTCGCCGCTGCGGGTGGGTGCGCCCGGGCGGGCCTTGAGACGGCCGAGCTCGAGCTCGGCCACCTTCAACGCCCGGCTGCGCTCCTGGACGGCGGCCTGCAGCCGCGTCACCTCCTGGGCCTTGGCCGCGTCCCGACGCTCCAGCTCCGCCCGTTGGCGGCTGACGAGCTCATTCACCTCGGCGGCCATGCGTCCCTCGAGCTCCTTGCGCTCCTTCACCGCCTGGGTGAGGCGGGAGGCGGCCTCGTTGGCCTTGGCCTCGCTGGCGGCCAGGCGCGCCTGCAGCTCGCGCTCGGTGCGCACCTTGGAGGAGGCGGACGCCTCCAGCGCATTCTCCAGCTCCTGGGCGCGGCGCGTCCGCGCGGTGGCCGTGGCCGTGGCCTGGCTGAGGGCGGCCTCCAACTCCGCGGTGCGCGCCGTCGCCGCCTGGTGCTCGGCCTGGGTGCGGGCCTCCACCTCCTGGAGGTGGCCACTCAACTCGGCCTGCGCGGCGCGCGACTCGGCCTCGGCTGCCTCCAGCCGGGCGGCGTAGTCGTCCGCCTGGGCGGTGGCGGTGCGCAGCTGCGCCGAGAGACTCTCCTGGAGTCGCTCGCGCTCGGCAGCACTCTGCGCCGAGAGCGCCCCCAGGGCCTGGCGGCGCTTTTCGGCCTCGGCCGCGGCGCTCTCCGCGTCCCGCGTCGCCGCGGCCAGCTTGCTGGTGAGCTCGGCCCGTTGCCGCTCGAAGGCCTCCTGCAGCTCCCGCAGCCGTGCCTCGGCTTGGCGCAGGGACTCCCCTTTGGCTTGGGACTCGTGGGCCAGCGCGTCGCGCTCTCGGCGGCCTTCGGCCTGGACGTCGGCCATGCGCGAGCGGGCGTCCTCCAGCTGCTGGACGAGGGCGGTGAGGTCGCCGCGGAGGAGCTCCTCGCGGCGGCCGGACTCCTCTTGCAAGTCGGCCAGGCGCTCCTCGACGTGCGTCCGGCCATCCTCGGCGGTGGCCGCCCGGGCCGTCAGCTGGGTGACTTCGGCCATTCGGGCGCCGAGCTCCAACTTCAACTGGCCGTGCTGCTCCGAGAGCTCGGTCCACTCCGCCTCCAGGGAGGCCACGTTCGCCGCCTGGGCCGTCAACTGTTGCTCGGCCCGGCCGCGGGCGGAACGTTCCTGCTCCAAGGCCGCGCCGGACTGCTCCAGGGCTGCGGTGGTGCGCTGCAGCCCCTCTTGGGTTTCCAAAAGGAGCTGCTCGGTGGAGGCGAGGTGGGCCTGGGACTCGGCCAAGGCCTGCGTGGTGGCCTCCTGCTCGCCGCGCAAGGAGGCGAGGGTGCTGTCGCGCTCGCCTAGGGCCGACTCGAGGTTGGCCACCCGCTCGTCCAGGGTGCGGACGTGGACGTCAGCCTCCTCCAGCTGCTGCATGAATTCCGCCGCGGCCACCGCCCGCTTCTCCAGGGCGACGCGTGCCTCGGCGAGCTCCGTGTCCCGCGCAGCGAGCGCCTCCGAGGTGGCGGCCAGCTGCCCGGCCACGTCGGCATGGGCGGTGCGCTCCGCCTGGAGCTCCTCCTCCAGCGCCGCGCGGCGCTTCTGGGCATCCTCCCAGCGGGCCGCGGCGTCGGCTTCCGCCAGCCGCTTGGCCTCCACCAGCGACGCGTACTCCGCGGCCAGCTCCGCCTCGCGCTCCTCGGCGGTGGCCCGGGCGGCGTCGAGCTCACCCTCCAACTCCCCAATGCGCTCCAGCTTGGCCTGGATTTGGCGGTGAAAGTCCGCGTCCGCCGTCTCGCGCTGCTCGATGGTGGTGGCCAGCTCCCGCTCCAGCGACTGTTGCTTGGCGTCGCGTTCGGCCAGCCGGTCCGCCATCTGCGTCGTGAGGTGCTCCACCTCCAGACGCAAGTCCTCGGCGCGCGTCTCGGAGGTGTACAGGCGCTGCTCCAGCGCCTGGGCGGCTTGGGCGTGCTCCGCCTCGGCCTTGGTTTTGGCCTCGTTGAGGAGCGCCACTTCCTCGTCGCGTGCCTGGCCGTGTTGCTCGGCGCGCGTGGCGCGCTCCTCCAGCCCCTGAATGGTGGCGGCGCTGGTGGTGCGGGCGCGCTCCATCTCGTCCTTCAGGGCGGCGATGGTGCGGCCGTTCTCCTCGTCATGGGCGTTGCGTTCCGCCTCGGTGCGGGCGAGCGCGTCGCGGACGGTGATGAGCTCGGCGTCCAGCGCCGAAGCCCGGCCGGCCTTCTCGGCGAGTTGCTCGGAGAGCTTCTGCTCGCGCACCTCGGCTTCCAGGGTGGTGACGGAGAGGTGCTTCTCCAGCGCCTCGTGCGCCGCGGCGGCGGCAGTGGCCGCCTGTGCCGCCCGGTGGAGCTCGTCCTCGCTCGCCATGAGCTCCCGGCGTGTGGTGTTGAGGTCGCGCTCCTTGCTGGCCACCACCTCAATCAAGTCCTTCTCGGTGGCGAATTTCTGCAGCAGCAAGTCGTCCACGGTGGCGCCGTGCTCGCGCTCCTTCTGGAGCATCGCCGCCTGGGCGTCATTGAAGCGCCGGAGCAAGTCGTCGACTTGCATCTTCAGTCCCTGCAGCTCGACGTCCTTCTCGTGGAGGCGGTCTTCGACGTTGAGGAGCTCGCGCTCGCGCACCGTCCAGATTTCAGAGATGCGCGCCACCTGCGCCTCGCGGGCCTTGAGCTCGTCGCGAAGAATTTGAATTTTCCCTTCCGGCGTCCCCATCTGCTCGCGCCGGGGGGCGGTGCGGCGGACTTGCCGGGACTCGGCCAGGAGCTCTGCCTTGCGGTCGACGATGGACTGGAAGGTGCGGTCCAGGAAGGCCCGGTCCTCGTCGTTGAGCGCACTCCTTCGCTCGCGGCGGGGAAGGCGAGGCGGGCTCCCCGGAGGCGGGGCGCGCAGCGGCGGCGGCACGGCCGTCATTTCTCGCGTCGGCGTGGCGACGGTGCCGGTGAGGGCGTCGTCCAGGTAGCGCTCCATGTCATCCAGCGGCACCAGGCCGGCCGTCATCTGCGCCAAGTCCCCCATCTCGAAGGGGATGCTGAGGTAGGCGTCGGCGGCGTTGGGCCCTTGCGAATGCTGGCTCAACCCGTCCTGCCCGACGTCGGAGCTGAGGAGCAGCACCGGCACCGGGTGGCTGAATTTCCCCTTCTTGATGTGGCCGCAGAGCACGAAGCCCGACTGGTCGGGGAGCTCCGCGCGCAGCACCACCAAGTCCGGCCGCCGCAGCTCGAGCTCACGCTGCGCCTCGGCCGCGCTCTCCGCGGTGGCCGTCTGGTAGCCCGCGGTCCGCAGGACGGACGCCATGGTGAGGGCGAATTCGTGCTGATTCTCGACGATGAGGACGCGGCGCTCCATGGACCCTTTCTAAAGGGTGAGACGGCACGAGCGGCAACTAGTCTACGGCAGAGGCCCTGGGGCTTGGGAAGCAGTCCTACCGCACGGCGGCCCCTCGGGTTGACAAGCGTCGGCGGGCACGCAACGAAGGGCTTGCCTCGGCACACACCAACGCTTTGCAGCCAATGACGCGAGACGACCTCGAGCAGCTGGACACCAAGCGCCTCCGGGCACTGGCCAAGGAGCGTTTCGCGGGGAAGGCCCGGGCGCTGCGCACACGCGGCGCGCTCCTGGCGGCGCTGAGCCCGAGCCCCCTCCCAGCGGTAGCCATGGCCGAGCCGCGCACCAAGGCCAAGCGGCCGCGCCGTGCCTCGGTGGGTCCCGGGCCCACCTCCACCGTGCGGCGCGCCTCGTCCCGCGTCGCCGCCCTGGCCTCGGCGCCGTCGCCTTTGAAGCAAGGCACCGAGGACGCCCTCGTCGAGGAGGGCTTCTTCGTCGGCCGGCCCTCCAGGCGCAGCGCCCCGCGCCGTCCGCCAGCGCCCATAGCCGCGGGGCCGCGCCCCGCTCCTGAGACGCCACTGCCGCCGAGCCAGGACGAGGACGCCCCCCACCTGTTGGCACGGGATGCAACAACCCTGTTTCTCTTCTGGGACTTTCGCCGGCACCTCGAGCGCGGTGCGGCCTTCGGGCTGCACGCGCCCTTTGTCCGCTTTCGCCTCTACGACGAGGAGGCGCTGGTGCGCGTCGTCGAGTCCCCGCTGGGACGGCACAGCCTCTACCTCGAGGGGCTCGAGCCGGGGCACCTCTACAGCGTGGAGGCGTGGCTCGCGGGAAGCGAGGGACACGAGCGCCCCACCGGCCGGCGCAGCGCGGCAGTGCGCCTCGCCCCGGCCGCTCCCTCGGCGCGCCTGGAGGTGCAGCTGTCCCGCGTGCCGTGGGAGCAACCCCTGGCGGCGTGGCGCGCCGGCGCCGCCTCCGTCTCACCGCCGGCCGCCGAGTACCTCCCGCCGCCTTCCCGGGTGGAGCTCCCGGCCAGCCTCGAGTGGCGCGGCGGGGTGGGCCCGGTGGGGCCGAGCTCCGGCCGCCCTTAAGGCGCCCGGGGGTTGGGTATGGCCGGCTCCACCAGCCGCGGGGCGTTGCTGCTCGTCCTCCACGCCCACCTCCCCTACGTCCGCCACCTGGACGTCCCCGCGCCGCTGGAGGCGGACTGGCTTCCAGAGGCAGTGGCCGGCGCCTACCTCCCCCTCCTCGAGGTGTTGGAGCGCCTCCGGGAGGAGGGCATTGCCGTCCGCTTGACGATGAGCGTGAGCCCCACGCTGCTCTCCATGCTGGAGGACGAGGCCCTGAAGACGCAGGTGGGGCTGCGGCTGTTGCAGCAGCGCGAGCTCTGGGCGCGCGAAGTCCATCGGACGGCCAAGGACGCAAGCCTCGCGCCGGTGGCGCGCTACCACCATGGGCGCCTCGTCCACCTCGTGCGCCGCTGGGAAGCACACCACCACGGCAACCTCCTGCCGGCCCTCGCGGAGGCGGCGGCTAACGGCCAGCTGGCCCTCATTCCCACCGCCGCCACCCACGCCTTTCTCCCGCTGCTCCGTCACCTCCCAGAGGCCGTCCAGGCCCAAGTGGGGGTGGGCGTCCGCACCCACCACCGCCTCTTCGGCACGCGCCCGCGGGGCTTCTGGCTTCCGGAGTGCGGCTACTTCCCCGGCCTCGAGCGCGCGCTTGCAGAAGAGGAGCTTCGCTTCACCTTCCTCGAGGCCCGGGGCGTCGTCCTCGCCGAGCCCCGTCCTTTGTCCAGCGTCTACGCGCCCCTCTTCACGCCCAGCGGCGTGGCGGTGTACGGGCGGGACCCGGACAGCAGCGAGGAGGTGTGGAGCGCAGAGGTGGGCTACCCCTCGCACCGGGCCTACCTGGACTTTCACCGCGACGCGGGCTGGGAGCTGCCCCTGGAGGCCCTTCTGCCGGTGTTGCAAAAAGGGGAGCCGCGGCGCGCTCTGGGCTTGCGCTACCACCGCGTCACCGGCCGCACCGAGGAAAAGCTGCCCTACAACCCGGAGCTCGCCCGGGCCCAGGCCCAAGCCCATGCGCGCCACTTCGTCCAGCGTCGCCTCACGAGGCTGGCCGAGCTCGCTCCGCGCATGCGCCGTCCCCCGGTGGTGGTGGCGCCCTTTGACGCCGAGCTCTTCGGGCACTGGTGGCACGAGGGCCCGGCCTTTCTCGAGGCGCTGTTTCGCGAGGCGCAGACGCAAGGGCTTTGCCTGCGGACGCCGCTCGAGGACTTGGCCGAATTTCCCGAGGCGCAACAGGCGCTCCCGGCGGAGAGCAGCTGGGGCACCCAAGGCAGCGCCCGGACGTGGCTCGACCCCTCCAATGACTGGATTCCTCCGGAGGTGCACCGCGCCACCCACGCCCTCGTCCAAGCCGCGGCCGGAAGGGCCCGTCCCGGGCCGGAGGCGGAGCGGCTTCTCAACCAGGCGGCGCGGGAACTCCTCCTCGCCCAGTCCTCGGATTTTCCCTTCATCCTCCGCGCCGGCACGCTGGCCGAGTACGCCACCGCGCGGGTGCGGACGCACCTTGGGCGCTGTTGGGCCCTTCTGGACGCCGCTGCTGGACGGCCAAGCGAGGCCTCCCAGCGCGCGGCCGCCTTCGCCGAGGACGTCCTGTTTCCAGACTTGGAGTTTCGCGTGTTTGCGCCCCCTCCCCGGGGGGACGGGAAGGGGCTGCCGGCCTCAGGTGTTGACTGACGTCGAGGCCGCGTTAGAGGCCATTACACAAAGTCTCCCAGCCCCTTTTTCAAAACCCCCCGCCTCTCCTCGCGCCCGAGAACCCCCACTTTCCCACCTTAGGAAACACCTCTCAGATGAAGACTGCTTCTTTCCGTCGCTCCCTCCTTCTCCTCACCGCCGCTTCCTTGGCCGCCTTGGGCGGCCTGTTTGCGGTGGCCCCCTCGGCGCGGGCGGACACCGCTCCTGCACCGGCGGCGGCCGCTTCGCCGGCGGCCCAACTGCCCGCGCTTCCCCTGCCGTCTTTCGCGCCTCTGGCCGAGAGCGTGAAGGGTGCCGTCGTCAACGTCGAGGTCGCCTCGCGCGGCCGCTCGCCGGAACGCAATGAGATGTTCGAGCAATTCTTTGGCGGCGGGCAGCACCCGCAGGTGCGCCAGGGCGCCGGCTCGGGCTTCATCATCGACCCGCGCGGCTACGTCCTCACCAACAACCATGTGGTGGAAGGGGCTGTTTCCATCCGGGTGAAGTTGGACGACGGCCGCATTTTCGACGGCCAGGTGCTGGGCAGCGACCCGGCCACGGACGTGGCGCTGGTGAAGCTGAAGAACGCGCCGGCCAACCTGGCGGTGCTGAAACTCGGTGACTCCGACGCCATGCGGGTGGGGGACTGGGTGGTGGCCATTGGCAACCCCTTCGGCCTGTCCAGCAGCGTCAGCGTGGGCATCCTCTCCGCCAAGGCGCGCGACATCCACGCCGGCATCTACGACGACTTCCTGCAAACCGACGCGGCCATCAACCCCGGCAACAGCGGCGGCCCGCTCTTCAACTTGAAGGGCGAAGTCATCGGCATCAACACCGCCATCGTCGCCGGCGGCTCGGGCATCGGCTTCGCCGTCCCGAGCAACCTGGCCAAGGCCATCCTGCCGCAGCTGGAGAAGAATGGCTCCGTCACCCGTGGCTACATCGGCATTGGACTGCAGAAGCTGTCGCCCCAGTTGGCCAAGGCGCTCGGGGCTCCCACTGCGCAGGGCGCGCTGGTGACGTCGGTGCAGCCCAACAGCCCCGGCGCTCACGCCGGCCTGAAGCAGGACGACGTCGTCACCCAAGTGGACACGCAGGCCGTCACCTCGGATGACCAGCTGCGCCGCACCGTTGCGCTGCGGGCTCCGGGCACCACGGTGGCCCTCACCGTCTACCGGGGCGGGAAGGCGCGGGAGGTGAAAGTCACCCTCGCCTCGCGTCCGGAAGACGAGGAGGTGTCGCACAAGAGCCCGACGGAGAGCTCCCAACACGACGAGAGCAACAAGGAGCAGTTCGGCCTCAGCCTGGCCACGCCCAGCCCGCAGCTGGCGAAGGCGCGGGGCCTTCCCCGCGGCGCCTTTATTACTGAGGTGCAGCCAGGTTCTCCGGCGGACAAGGCCGGACTCGAGCCCAACCTCGTCATTGTCGAGGCCAACGGCCAGCTGGTTTCGAGTGCCGGGGACTTGAGCCGGATTCTTCGCGCCGCGAAGCCGGGCAGCACCGTGCTGCTCCGCGCCCAGGAGCGAGGTGGAGAGCAGGCCCCCACCATGCTCTTTGCCCTCGAGGCGCCCTAACCCAGGCCGCAGCGTCAGCCGGCGGCCTTGTCCAGGTCCGGCCGGTAGCCCGTAATTCGGTTTCGGCCGTGGCGCTTGCTCGCATAGAGCGCCGCGTCCGCGGCCTCCAGGAGCTCCTCGAGCCCGGTGGCGTCGGTGGGCAGGTGCGCCACCCCCACCGAGGCGGTGATGGTGCCGGGCGGCGTGCTGCCGAAGGCGTGCTCGGCGATGCTGCGCCGCAGCTTCTCCGCCACCTCCAGCGCGTCCGGCTTGGACACCAAGGGGAGCACCAGGCAGAACTCCTCGCCCCCGTAGCGTCCCACCACGTCCACCCTGCGGACTTGGCCGAGTAGCACCTCCGCCACTTCCCGCAGGACGGCGTCCCCGGCGACGTGGCCGGCGGCGTCGTTCAACTCCTTGAAGTGGTCGAGGTCCATCATCACCAGGGACACCTCCGTCCGAAAGCGTGCGGCGCGTGCGACTTCCTGCTCCAGTTGGCGGAAGAGGTGGCGGCGGTTGGCGAGCCCGGTGAGGGCGTCGGTGACGGTGAGGGCCACCGTCTCGGCATAAAGCCGAGCATTTTGAATGGCCATGGCGGCCTGGTCCGCCACCGCCGCCAGGAGCTCCACCTCCTCGGCGGAGAAGGCCTCGGTGCCCGAGCGCTGGAGGTTGAGCGCCCCCAACAGCCGTCCCTGGTGCACCACCGGCAGCGCGAGGAGCGAGCCGCTGGGGGGGCCGAGCGGCCGGGCGTCCTCGGCCAAGGCCAAGTCCGGCAGGTACAGAGGGAGACGTGACTCGGCGGCGCGACCCGCGGCGCCCTCGCCCAGCCGGAAAGCGCCGCGCGTGCCGCCGGCCCGGGGTGGGACGGAGGCCGCCTCCTCCAGCCGGCCCTCGGCATTCACCAAGAGGACGCTGAAGTAGTCGATGCGCAGCCGCTCGGTGACGAGGCTGCTGATGCGGCCCAGAAGCTCCGGGAGCTCGAGGGTGGCGTTGAGGGAGCGCGACACGTGGTACAGCAGTGAGAGGGCCGTGAGGCGCTGGGAGAGCTCGCTGTTGGCGTGCTTCAACTCGCTCTGCAGGGACAGTTGCTCCCGCGCCTGGACCAGGCCGCCCCGCGCATCCAGCCCCTCGGACTCGAGCCGCGCCGTCGTCTCCAGCATGTGGTTGAAGCTGCGGCCGAGCTGCGCAATCTCATCCTCGCCGTGGGCCTCGGCGCGGACGGAGAGGTCGCCGCTTTCGGCGCGCGCCATCAAACTGGCCAGCCGTCGAAGCGGCCGGGTGAGGAGCCGCCTCAGCGAGACGGCGGTGGCCAACGCCAACGCCGCGCCTACCAGCAGGACGCCGCCCACGGCGGCTTGGGTGGCGTTGGCGAGCTCGCCCGCGGCCGGGTTGGCCACGGCCAGGTGCAGCTGCCCGGCCATGCCGAAGTGGCACACGTTGCAGTCGCCGCCGCCCAGGGTGCGCGCCAGGAGCACGTGCCCCTCGAGGGTTTGCACCCGCTGCTCCTCGGGAGACGTCTCGAGTTGGGCCGCGGCGCCGATTTCCTTCGGGGTGCCGGACCACACCACCCGGGACGTCGGGGCCACCACCCGCACCACCTGCACGCCCCGCAGCGAGGCGGCGGTGCGCACCACGCTGGCCACCGCCGGGTGGGCCTCGTCCGGGGCGAGCTGCGCTCCGGGGACGGCCGCCTGGAAGCTTGCGGCGAGGAGGTCCGCCACTTGGTTGGCCTGTTGCTCGGCGGCGGCCTCGGCGGCGGCGCGCGCACGCAAGGCGAAGAGGCCCACCGCGCCAAGCGCCACCAGAAGCGTCGGGACGCCAATGCTGCCGAGCAGCTTCTGGGCAATGGAGCGCAAAGGGGAGGGGGGTTTCGCGGACGCAGAAGGCCGTTGCCTTGCGTTGCAGCTTGCCCCAGGCGCACCGAGGAAAGCATGCACCCCGCCGAGCTCCCCGAGGGCTGGCCGCTCCCGTCGGTCTCGAGGGCGCCCTCCCTTGCAGGCCCGCGTGGTAGGGGTAGCGCCCGAGAGGACAAAAAAGGCCCGGCAGGGGCGGTGCTCCCGGGGAAGGGGGCGCCTTGCGCTGGCTCCCTCCTTTTTCTGAAAGTTGGCCCGTTTGCTGTTTGTGCGCTCAGCGCTGCTCAGTGTCCCGCACGGCTTTTCGCTTCGGCCGGGCGGCGTCTCGTCGGGGCCGCTGGCCTCCCTCAACCTGGGAGAGGCGGTGGGGGACTCCGCGGCCCACGTCGCGGAAAACCTCCGGCGACTCGCGGCCGAGGCCGGCCACTCGCCTGCAAGGTTAGCGACGGTGCGGCAGGTGCACGGAGACTTGGTGGTGCGGGCGAGTCCCGGGGTGAGGCCGGAGGCGGACGCCGTGTGGACGGACGCTGAGGACGGCACCTGGGTGGGCGTGAAGTCCGCGGACTGCGTCCCTGTGCTGCTCGCCACAAGGGATGGGCGGGCCGTGGCAGCGGTGCACTCGGGTTGGCGGGGGACGGCACTGCACGTCGCGGCCCGCGCCGTCGAGGCGCTGGTGCATGGCGGAGCTCAGCCTTCCGGGGTGTGTGCGGTGGTGGGCCCCTGCATCCAGGCCTGTTGCTACGAAGTGGGGCCGGAGCTCGCGGAACGCTTCCGGGCCGAGTTTGGCGCAGAGGTGGTGCGGGACGGGGGGGTGCGTCCGCACCTGGACCTCTCGCGCGCCGTGCGCAAAACACTCCTTGCTGCAGGCCTGGCGGCTGACAATGTGGACGTACAGCCTTCATGCACCGCCTGCGACGCGGCGCGCTTTTACTCGCACCGCCGCGACGGGGGCGTCACCGGCCGCCACCTCGCCTTCATCGCACCTGCGCCGCTTTCTTGACGCTCTTCTGCCCGGGTTCCTATTCTCCACAGGAGTAGGGCTCGGTCCTCTCCTCATGCGTTTGCACATTCTGCCCCTCGTCCTGGCGTGCGGGTGCGCCACCGACGTGGCCAGCAAGGCCGACGTGCGCGCCCTTCAGGAACAAGTGCAGGCGCTGCAGAATGAAAATACTCAGCTGCATTCCAGAATGGCGGCCTTGGAGCGAGAGCAGTCGGTGGTAGTGGCGGCGCCGGCACCTGCCGCACCCGCGGTGGCGGCCGTCTCCGTACCGCCGGAGCCCGGGCCCACTTCCCCGCCGGCGCTCACCGTCGTCAAGCTGAAACCCAAGCCAGCGGCGCCACCTTTGGATGTGCAGACCCCGGTGCAGGAGCCGGACCCGGCCTTACTCGACCAGCTGGAGAGCAAGACGGAGCTCGCCGGGGCCGCGGCCCTGCCGAATTCGGCGGACCAGGAGTACCTGTCGGCGCTGGAGGCGTTGCGCACCGGCAACGTGAGCGGCGCCATCGACCGGCTGAAGCACTTCGCCGAGATGTACCCCAAGCACAACAAAGCCGACGACGCGCTGTACTACGCCGCCCTGGGCGAGCTCGGCCGTGGCGAGGTGGCGCGCTCCGCGGCGCTGCTCGAGCTCGTGGTGCAACGCTACCCCGCAGGAGACGTGGTGCAGGACGCCATGCTCAAGCTGGGAGAGGTGCGGCTGCGGCTTCGTCAGCCGGCCGAGGCGCGGGCCGCCTACGCGCAGCTGGTACAGAGTTTCCCTGGGACGGCCGCTGCCCTCCAAGCCCAGGCCCGCCTTGAGACGCTTCCGAGGAACCCCTGATGCGTATTGCACTCGCCGTTGTCGTACTCTTTGTCGCCGCCAACGTCGGAGCGCAGACTCCGCCGCCGGCTCCGCCCACCGCGCCGGACCAGGACAACTCGGAGTCCGAGGGGAAGGCGGTGCAAGAGCCATCCGGCCAAGTGCGCACCCAGCCCGCGCCCCGCGGCGATGCCGCAGCCAAGGAGGAGGCGCCGGGCACGGTGCACACTGTGGTGAAGGGCGACACGTTGTGGGACCTCTCCCAGCACTACCTCGGAAGCCCGTGGTATTGGCCGAAAGTCTGGTCCTACAACCCGCAGATTGCGAACCCGCACTGGATTTACCCCGGGAACCAAGTCCGCTTCTTCACCGGCTCTGGCGAGGAGCCGGCCGGCCAGGTGGAGGTGGAAATAGAGCCGGGCTCGGGCACTACGGGGGAAGGCGACATCGGGCTCGTGGAGCCGGTGCAAGACGACACCGTGGAGATGGTGGGGCCCAGGCCCTATGAGCCCAAGGGCCGCGAGAAGCTTCCGCGTCAGGGTTTCGTCACCGACCGGGACTTGGACCGGACCGGCGTTCTGTCCAAGAGCTTTGCCGAGACGGAGATGCTCACCACCGGAGACGTTGTTTACCTCAGGTTCAAGGACCCGGCCGCGGCGGTGGTGGGCAAGGAGTACGTCATCTACCGGCCGGACCGGAAGGTGTACCACCCGCGCAGCGGCAAGCTGGTGGGCTACCTCACGCTGCTCTTGGGCCGGGTGCGCGTACTGCAGACCAACGACCCGTATTACGTCCGCGCCCAAGTCAGCTACACCTACAACGCCATGTACCGCGGGGACTTCGTTGGACCGCCTGGCGAGGCGATGGTGGTCACCCTCGCGCCCGTCCCCAACACCAATGCCCACGACGTCGAGGGCGCCGTGGTGGCGGCCTTGAATCCCTACATCGCCGTCAACGCCGGGGGGAGCCAGGTGGTGGCCGACCTCGGGAGCGCCGACGGCGTGCAGCCGGGCAACACCTTCACCATTGTCCGGCAGGCCGACCCGCTGGAGCAGGCCGTGGACCCAGCCCTCAAGCAGGACACACACCTGCCCATGGAAGTCGTGGGCCGGTGCCTGGCCGCCGAGGTGAAGGAGCACGCCAGCACCTGCCTGCTCATGCGGACCATGCGGGAGATTGTGCCCGGGGACCGCCTCGTGCTCCTCGGCCCGAGCAGCAAAGCTCCCGTTTCGACTCGGTAAATTCGGCACCCAAGGGGTGTCTCCCGAAGGTCGGGCGCTTGACCGGGCCCCTTGACGTGCTTATGACAGCCCGCCCCGAGCGGGCCTGCCCGTCACCTCTATAGGGGGCGGAAGGGCTGTCAGCCCCGGCCACCGTCCGTCCGCCATGCCCCGCTCCGTCCTCTTTGGTGTCCCGCTGCGACTGCCGGGCGCCGGGCGCACCCGAGCGGGCGGCCTTGTGCGGCGGCGGGTTGGACGCTGCGCCGGTGAAGGGGAGTTGTCCCGCCTCGTCGTTCGAGGCCGCTGCCTGCAGTGCGAGAGGGTGTAAACAAAAAGATGGCCACTCGAAACAAGAAGGCAACTGCCGCCAAGGCCCGCGCGCCCAACGGACAAGAGCGCGTTCCGCCGAGTCCTGGCGGCCCTGCCCTGGCGACGGCGCGCCGCACCCCGAAAGCACGGGCCACCTCGGCACGCGTCGCGGCCACCCCAGCGGCGGGCAAGCCGGGCCGCACCCTGGCCACGGTGAAGGCGGCGCCTGCGCCGAGGCGCAGCGGGGCCAAATACTTGGTGGTGGTGGAGTCGCCGGCCAAGGCGAAAACCATCAAGAAGTACCTGGGCGCCGGTTACTCGGTGAAGGCCTCGGTGGGCCACATCAAAGACTTACCCAAGTCGAAAATGGGCGTGGACGTCGACCACGGTTTCAAGCCGCAGTACGTCGTCATCAAGAGCAAAGAGAAGGCGCTGGGTGAGCTGAAGAAGTACGCAGAGACGGCGGACACCGTCTACTTGGCCACCGACCCGGACCGGGAGGGAGAGGCCATCGCCTGGCACATCTCCGAGGAGCTGAAGCACCCCCACGCCGTCCGCGTCCTCTTCAACGAGATTACGAAGAAGGCCATCCAGGCGGCCATTGCCCATCCGCTGAAGCTGGACAGAAGCAAGTACGACTCGCAGCAGACGCGAAGAATTCTGGACCGTCTGGTGGGCTACGAAATCAGCCCCATCCTCTGGGCCAAGGTGCGCCGCGGCCTGTCCGCGGGCCGGGTGCAGTCGGTGGCGGTGCGGCTGGTGGTGGAGCGAGAGCGGGAAATTAAAGCCTTCGTCCCGGTGGAGTACTGGACGCTGGACGCAGAGCTCGAGGGCCAGGAGCCGCCGCCCTTCCGAGCGCGGCTGGTCAAGGTGGACGGCGAGAAGGCCGACGTCAAGGACCAGGCGACTGCGGACGCGCTCGTCAGCGAGCTCAAGAGCGCGGAGTACCGGGTGGCCAAAGTCGACCGCCGCGAGCGGCGCCGCAACGCGGCCGCCCCCTTCATTACCAGCAAGCTGCAGCAGGACGCGGCCAACCGGCTGCACTTCACCGCCAAGAAGACCATGACGCTCGCGCAACGGCTGTACGAGGGCGTGGAGCTGGGGGACGAGGGGCAGGTGGGCCTCATCACCTACATGCGCACGGACTCGGTGCGGCTGTCGGCCGACGCGGTGGACGCGGTGCGCGACCTCATCCGGACGCGCTACGGCGCAGACACCCTTCCCGAGGAGCCGGTTGTTTTCAAAGGCCGCAAGAGCGCCCAGGACGCCCACGAGGCCATCCGCCCGACGTCGCTCGAATACCCGCCGGAGCGCGTGCGTCCCTTTCTCGAGCCGGACATGGCCCGGCTCTACGAGCTCATCTGGAACCGCTTCGTCGCCTGTCAAATGAAGCCCGCGGTGTACGAGCAGACCACCGCCGACATCTCCGCCGGACGGACGTCTTTCCGGGCCACCGGCTCGACGCTGAAGTTTGCCGGCTGGCTCAGCATCTACGGGGAGGTGCCTGCCGAGGAGGAGCCGGAGAAGCCGCTGGCTGGCGAAGAGGCGGCCGAATTGGCCAGCGGAGCGCTGCCTCCGTTGGCGGAAGGGGACGTGCTCCGCCTGCGTCAGCTGTTGCCCGAGCAGCACTTCACCCAGCCCCCGCCGCGCTTCACCGAGGCCTCGCTGGTGAAGGAGTTGGAGGAGCAGGGCATCGGCCGGCCGTCGACCTACGCCGCCATCCTCTCCGTCATCCAAGACAAGAAGTACGTGGAGAAGCTGGAGGGCCGCTTCTACCCCACCGAGCTCGGCAAAATTACCACCGAGGAGCTGGTGAAGCACTTCCCGCACGAGATGGACGTGGCCTTCACCGCGGGCATGGAGGAGAAGCTCGACCGCATCAGCGAAGGGGAGGCGAAGTGGAAGGATGTCCTGCAGGAATTCTGGGACCCCTTCAAAGTGACGCTGGCTCAGGCCGCGGTGCAAATGCGGGATGTCAAGCGCGAGGAGACGCCCACCGACATCACTTGCGAAAAGTGCGGAAAGCCCATGTCCATCAAATGGGGGAAGATGGGGCGGTTTTTGGCCTGCACCGGCTACCCGGAGTGCAAGAGCACCAAGGACTTCAAGGAAGTCGACGGGAAAATAGTCCCCGTCGAGGAGCAGCCCACGGACGAGGTGTGCGACAAGTGCGCCCGGCCGATGGTCATTAAGCGGGGGAGGTTCGGCCGTTTCCTGGCCTGCTCCGGCTACCCGGAGTGCAAGAGCAGCAAGCCCCTGTCCATTGGTGTCAGCTGCCCGACCTGCAAGGTGGGCTACCTCACCGAGCGCCGGAGCCGCCGAGGCAAGGCCTTTTTCGGCTGTAACCGCTACCCGGACTGCACCTTCGCCGCCTGGGACCGGCCGCTCCCGGAGGCCTGTCCCAGCTGCGCCTCGCCGTACCTGCTGCAGAAGTACAGCAAGCGCGATGGGGCGAGCATTGTCTGCCCGAACAAGGAATGTGGGTACCGGCGGTCGGTAGACGACTCCGGCACCTCATCCGCCGCCTAAGACAGCCCGCCGCCCGCGCGGACGGAGTCTTGACACCTCAGCCTCGAAACGGGACGATTTCGTATGGCACCGAGGGACGCCCGCTGATGCGGGACCTTCATGCGTCTTCCTTGCCCGCGCCCTTGAGCGGCGCTCCCGCTCCGAAAGGAACACCCCGTTGATGCTCTCCACGCTGAACCACGTCATTGATGTGGTCCTCGCTGCGGCGCCGGTCTCCGGCGGCAGCGTCAAGGACAGCATCGTCCGCTTCTTCAAAGAGGGCGGACCGCTGATGTACGTCAACATCTTCTGGATGGCGGTGGCCATTGCCGTCATCGTCGAGCGCATCGTCACCCTGTTGTTTCGCTACAACCTGAATGCCGAGCCCTTCATGGACCAGATTACGAAGCTGGTCCTCCAGGGAAATGTCGACCGAGCGGTGAAGCTCTGCCGGGCAGCGCCCAACGCGCCGCTGGCCAAGGTCATCAGCGCCGGTCTGACGCGCGCCAACCGCGGCGAGTTGGAGGTGGCCAAAGCGGTGGAGGAGGCCATCCTCGAGTACACCCCGCCCATCCAGTCGCGCATTCCCTGGCTCTGGTCTCTGGCCAACATCGCCACGCTGGTGGGACTCATCGGCACCATCGTCGGCCTGATTGGAACCTTCCAAGCCTTGGGCAACGTGCCCGCCGACCAGAAGCAGGCGCTCCTCTCCAACGGCATTTCCGAGGCGATGAACAACACCGCCTTCGGTTTGTCCATCGCCGTGACCTGCATCGTGGCCCACCTCTTCCTCAACGCCTACGCCAAGCGGATGGTGGATACGGTGGAGCTCAGCGCGCTGAAGCTGGAGAACATTCTCTCGCGGCGCGCGGCAGGTGAAACCTCGGCCATGGACTACGAGAAGTCGGCCTAGGCGGATGGCCTTCTTCTACAGCCGCCGCAAGCTCAAAGTCCGTCAGGAGACGGAGCTCGGGGAGCTGAACATCGTCCCCTACCTCGACGTCCTGATGAATCTCATCATGTTCATGCTTTTGTCGATTACCGGCTTGGCGGCCTTCGGCATCCTCAACGTCAGCGCCCCAAGCTACGGCGGGCCGACCGCCGCCGCCCAGGACGACAGCGACAAGCCCAAGCTGCTGCTCTCGGTGCTGGTGTCCAAGAAGGGCTTTTATGTGGCCGGGGCGGGCGGCGTGCTCGGCCCGCAGAGCGGGTCAGTCAATCCGGCGGAGGTGCCTCCCACCTTGCCTCGAAATGCCGACGGCACCTACGACTACGCCGGGCTCACCGCCCAGTTGCTCGGCGTGAAGAAGGAATTCCCCACCGAGACCAAAGTCATCATCGGCGCCGAGGGCGACATCCCTTACGAGGTGCTGGTGGGGACCATGGACGCGGTCCGCGAGTCCCCGGCCCCGGAACGAAAAGTCCTCTTCCCCGACGTCACCTTGGGAGCCCTGTAGATGGCCGCCCCCGCGCCGCCGGCCGCTCCGCCGCTCGACCCCGAGACGCTGCAGCGGCTCATGTTCCGCAAGGCCATGACGCGCAAAAAGCGCATCGAGCGCGAGAACGCTGGGCAGATTCGCGAGCTCAACATCGTCGCCATGATGGACATGATGACCATCATCCTGGTCTTCCTGCTCAAGTCCTACACCGCCTCGGCCATCTCGCTGACGCAGTCCGAGGACATCAAACCGCCGGTGTCCAGCACCCGGGCCACGCCCCGCGACACGGTGGCAGTCACCATCACCCCCAAGGACATTTTGGTGGGGGACCGGGTGGTGGTGGCGCTGCAGAATGGTGCCGTCCCGCCCTCCGCCCTCAACGGCCGGATGGTGGTGCCGCTCGACCAGGCGCTCCGCAAGGAGGTGCAGAAGCTGAAGTACATCGCGGCCCGCAACCCGGCGGCGCCCTTCAGTAAGGAGCTGTCCGTCATCGGCGACCGGCGCATCCCCTACGACTTGCTGCTCACGGTGCTCTACACCGCGGGCCAAAACGAGCTCGAAAACTACCGCTTCGTCGTGCTGCAGAAGGGCGAGCCCTCAGCCACGCCGCCCACCACCAACTGACGCCCGCGAGCCCGCCCGCCTCTTCCGCCGTTGGCGCCAGGGGAGGCGGAGGCTCCGCGGCGTTGGTCAGGAAATACCCGTTGAATGCCGAGCGGGAGTCAGTCACAAAACTCCGGTACGGGACGGGTGGGGGATGCACGCCGGACACCGAAGGCAGACGCGGGGACGGCCGGTGACGGGCGCAGGGCCGCGGTTGCTGCTCCTGGGCCTGTTGGCGTCCGCGGGCTGCTTCGACTTGGACTTACCGACTGTGCCGCCGACGCCCATTCCGCCGTCGGTCACCGTCCTCTCGCCGAGGCCCGGGGACACCCTCTCCCTGTCCGGCCAGGTGTCGGTTTCGGCCGTGTCGGTGAATGGCCTGAGCACCGTCAGCGTCCTGTGCGGCGCGCTGGACGCCGGCGCGCGCTCCGTCTTCGTCTGGCTGGCGCCTCCGTATGTGGCGCAAGTCAACTTCGCCACCTGCGAGGACTTGACGTTCCCCAACCCAGACGGTGGAAGCTTTCCCATCCTCCCACTTACCGTGCGCGCGCTCAGCGACGCGGGCGCCACGCAGGACGTGTCCTTGGAGGTGTCCCTCAACGACGTGTCGCCTTTGCTGTCCGTCCAGTACCCGCCCACCGCGCAGCCCAACTCGCCCTTCAGTGTGCTGGTGAGTACCAACGTGCTGCCGCGCTCCTTTCCCTCCGTCCTTCTGGCCGGCGTCCCGGCGGACAGCGTCACTGCGCTGGAGACTGGCCCGGACGGCGGCACCTACCTGGCCTTCTTCGCCACCACGCCGGGCCTGGGGACGGACAACGGGCCGCCCTACACCCCCGGGGTGCCGGTCCCCATTGAAGTCCTCACGGACACAGACCGCGTGGTGCGTCTCACCGTCAGCGCGACGGCCCCCAACGGCAACACCACCGAGGAGGACTTGAGCGTGGAGCTCACCCGGGTGGTGTGGGACCGCTACATCCCCGGGCAACCGGCCGCCAACAGCGCCACGGACTGGGCCGCCCAGCCCGTGGCCTACGAGGGAGGCCTTGTGCTGCCCTTGGCCACCAGCGCACCGGCTGGCTCGGCCTCCGACTGGCTCCCCGGGCGCCTCGAGGCCCCGGACGGGACGTTTGACGGCTTTGACTCCTCCCTCCTTCCGGGTGGGCTCGACGGGGGTTACCTGGCCAAGGGCCTCAACGCGCAAGGGGAGACGCTGTTTGTCCAGGCCCAGGGGCGTTTCTCTGTCCTCTTGCTGGCGCCGCCGCCGCCCCAGAGCGCCCCGCTACCCACCGCGACGCGCGTGGGCCAGGTGACGCCGCCCCTCACCGCCGTCGACAGCCTGTTGTGCCTTCAGGACTCGGTGTCCGCGTGTTCCACCGGCACCGTGGAGAGCCTCCTGTGCCTTGACCCGACGCTGGCCCCGGTGAGCGCGACGTCGGCCGTGGTGTCCACCGGCCCGCCCGCGCCGGGGGTGGTGGCCGGCGCGGGCGGCCGCTACCTCTCCCCCAACGTCGCGGTGTGCGGGAGCAGCTGGAATTTGGTGGACCTCCTTCTGGGCACCGTCAGCTTCGGCCCGCTGCAGGACCCCAACTTGGGCGCCAATTGCAGCGTCTCCGGCATGGCCAAGCTGCTGGCGGTGGGGGACGGCACCTTCGTCGTCCAACTCACCTCCAATTGCATCGCCACCGCCGCCCAGCCGCCCTTCGTCTCCTTTCTCCGGGTCGGGCAGGGCAGCACCATTCTCGGGGCCTACACCGCGCCTTTGGGACGGCCCTCACCCGTGCTGCGGGAGCCGGTGGGCGTGCTGCCCGACG
This sequence comes from uncultured delta proteobacterium, assembly GCA_963745475.1. Lineage (GTDB taxonomy): Bacteria > Myxococcota > Myxococcia > Myxococcales > Myxococcaceae > JADGRA01. Next base: position 100,336 of record CAVUXN010000006.1, on the reverse strand, counting down.
GCCGGTTGGTGACGCTGTTGAATTCGCCGCCCTACACCCTCTTCGAGTTGTGGACGCTCAACAGCCCGGTGCCGGACGTCCAGACGCCCATCTCCGGCCTCTTCGACTCCGCAGACGCCACCCTGGGCTCGGTGCTGGCCCAGAGTAGCTTCGCCGGCGCCGACGGGAGTTTCGCGGTGCTCCTCAGCGGCGGCACCTTCGGCGCAGCGCTGGCGGCCTTCGGCCCGGGCCTTCGCCCGCTCTGGCTCTACCTCTACCCGCGGATTACCAACGCCGGCTCGGCGCGCCTCGTCTCGGCTGCGGGCCTCAATGACGTCTACCTCGTCGACGAGCTCAACAACCGCGCCGTCTCGGTGCGGGTCCGGCCGCCGCCCACCCTGGACGGCGGAAACCCCGACGCCGGGCCTCCGTGAAATAGGCCCTGGGGCCCTTCCGCCAAAGCGCCTGGGTCCTTCGGCCCGCTGGACTTCTGCGCATGGGCGTTGCAGGTACAGTGGAGGGAATGCGTCCTGTCACCGTCATCGGCGGCGGCCTCGCCGGAAGCGAGTGCGCCTACCAACTCGCGCGGCGTGGCGTGAGCGTCCTGTTGAGGGAGATGAAGCCCGTCCGGCGCTCTCCGGCCCACCACAGTGACGCGCTGGCGGAGCTCGTGTGCAGCAACTCCTTTCGCTCCGACGCCAGGGACAGTGCCATCGGCATGCTGCACGGAGAGCTGCGGGCGCTGGGCTCGCTCATCCTCGGTGAAGCCGACGGGGCGCGAGTCCCCGCTGGGGAGGCCCTGGCCGTGGACAGGGTGCGCTTTGCCCGCGGTGTGACGGAGGCGCTCCACCGGGCGCCCGGGCTGTCGGTGTGGCACGGCGAGGTGGAGCAGCTGCCCCAGGGCCTGGTGGTGGTGGCCACCGGCCCCCTCACCTCGGAGGCCCTCACCCGGGAGCTGGAGCGGCATGTGGGCACGCGGCTCTACTTCTATGACTCCATCGCGCCCATTGTGTCCGCGGACTCGGTGGACACCAGCGTCGCCTTTCGCGCCAGTCGCTGGGGGCGGGGAGAAGGGGCGGACTACCTCAACCTGCCTCTCGAGAAGGAGGCCTACGAGGCCTTCGTCGAGGCGCTGCGGACGGCGGAGAAGGTGACGCCGCACGCCTTCGAGGAGGCGCGCTACTTCGAGGGGTGTCTCCCCATTGAAGTCATGGCCGAACGCGGGCTGGAGGTGCTGGCCCACGGGCCGATGAAGCCGGTGGGCCTCGTCAACCCGGCCACCGGGAAGCGGGCGCACGCCGTGGTGCAGCTGCGTCAGGAGGACGCCGGCGGCACGGCCTACAACCTGGTGGGCTTCCAGACGCGTCTCACCTGGCCCGAGCAGCGCCGTCTCTTCCGCACGCTGCCCGGGCTGCAGGAGGCGGAATTCCTGCGGCTGGGCCAAATCCACCGCAACACCTACATCGACGCGCCTCGGCTGCTCGACGCGGACTTGTCTCTGCGCTCCGAGCCACGCCTCTTCTTCGCCGGACAAATTACCGGCGTGGAGGGCTACGTGGAGTCCGCTGCCTGCGGTTACCTCGTCGCCTTGAGCGTGCAGGCCAGGCTGGAGGGGCGGACGTTTCAACCGCCGCCGGCCGCCACCGCGCTGGGGGCGCTCTACCGGCACGTCACCGGCGAGGCGCACCCGGTGGGCCACCCGCATACGCCCACCAACGTCACCTTCAGCCTCTTTCCGCCGCTGCCGGGGCGCGTGCACCGAGACAACAAGCGACGGCTGTACCTGGAGCGTGCCACGCGAGCGCTTCGGCTGTGGCGACGGGGACTGGGAAGCGACCCGGCGGCCTTGCACGCCATGGCCGTCGGCCTCCCGGCGCCCACCTGGAGGGCCGTCGGATGAGGCGGAGGCCTTGGGCCTTCTGCGCGGCGGCGGCCCTCGGCCTGGGCTGCCAGAAGTCTCCGCCCGCGCCAGCGGCCGAGCCGGTGGTGGGCGCGCTGGGGCGGCGGCTGGTGGCCGGCGCCGCGGGGGACCTCCGCGTCAGTCGCGACGGCGCCTGGGCCACCTTCCTAAGAAGCCCGGTGCGCCCCTCCTTGGACGGCGTCAACCCGGACAGCATCAACCCCAAAAGCGCGGTGGGGGAGCTGGTGGCTGTCTCCCTGGGGACGGGCGCCGTGCGAAGCCTCGCCAAAAACGTCTCCAACCGCGCGGGCGCGACGCTGTTTAGCCCTGACGGCCGGTGGCTCCTCTTTCTTCAGGACTATGACTTGGCGACGGGGACGGGCACCCTCATGACGGTGCGCCTGGACGCCCAGGACGCGCCCGAGGCGCGAGGCCGGGCGGTAAGCTTCCTCACCGTCAGCCCGGACAGCCGCGCGGTGGCCTTCATCGACGGCGGCCTCCTCAAGCTGGCGCCGCTGGAGGCTGGCAGCACCGCGCGCCCGGTGGCCCCGGACGTCTCCACGGCGAAGTTTGCCCTGGGTGGTAGCCGCCTCCTCGCGCTTCGCCGGGCCTCGGCCGGCGGCGCGCTGTTGGCTGTGCGGACGACGGAGCCAGTGACGGCGCCCACCCGGCTCGCCGAGCGGGTCGCGGACTATGAAGTCTCCTCGGACGGGCGCCACGTGGCCTTTACCCAGGCCAGCGCGGTGGCGAAGGACGTGTGGGACCTCTACGTGGCCACTCTGGACGGCGGCTCGCCGGTGAAGGCGGCGGCGGGGGTGGGCCTCTACGGCTTTTCGCCCGACGGACGGTGGTTGGGCCGCATCGAGGGGAAGCGCAACGCGCTGGGGCGGGTGGTGGTGGGGGCGCTCCTCGTCGGCCCGGCCAGCGGCGCCGAGGCCAAGCCGGTGGGAGACAAAGTCGGCCGCTTCGGCTTTGCCCCGGACGGGACGGCGCTGTGGGCCCTGGACTTGTACAACGAGCAGCATGACCGCGGGACGCTGTTGGTGGTGGACCTCCCCCAGCGGACGGTGCGCACGCTGAAGGAGCGGGCGCACACCGGAGAGTGGGGGAAGGACGGCCGCTTTCTGGCCTTCAACGTGGAAATTATTCAGCCGCTCCCGAGCATGGACCTCTACCTCTACGTCCGCGGCGAGGAGCAGGCCTTCCGGGTGAAGGAGGGTGTGTACGGTTTTGGAATTTCCTCCGGCGAGGTGCTCCTCTTCCGCAGCGAGTGCGTCCGCCAGTCCCAGAGAGACCAGCCGCGCGCCTGCTGGCTGAATGAGCTCGACTTGGCCCGGCCGCACGAGGCCCCGAAACAAATTCTGGAAGGCATTTACAGCTTCAAAGTCTCGGAAACGGGGGAGCGCATTCTCGTCTCCTACGCCCGGATGGACTCGGACACCTACGACACGGCCGTCTACAACCGCCGCACCCAGGAGCGAAAGACGCTGGACACCTTCACCTTGCTGCCCGCCCTCTTTGTCGACGCCTCCGGAAGCCGGGTGGCGTACCTGGTTTCGGAGAAGGACCGCTCGGGCCTGTACCTCTGCGACAAAGGGCCGTGAAGTTGCCGTCGTCTGGGCTTGCCCTAGCCTTGAGGGCCATGCCGAAGGACGCCTGGCTCGCCGACTTCCAGAAGGCGCTTTTGCGGCGCGGGGCCTCGCCGCACACCGTCCGCAACTACCTCCGAGACGTCGGCGCCTTCGCCCGCTACCTGGAGGGCAACGGCCAGACGCTGCGCCGGGCGACGTCGCTTGCCGTCCGGGGCTGGCTCGGCGTCCTGGCCGTCGACCATGCGCCCAGAAGCCGGGCCCGCGCCTTGGCCAGCGTGAAGGCCTTCTACCGGCACCTCGTCCGCACGGGCCAACTCGCCCAGAGCCCGGCCGCCGCCATGCGCGGCCCCAAGCTGCCCGTCACCTTGCCCAAATTTCTTCCGGTGGACGAGGCCTTCGCGCTGGTGGAGCGCCCCGGTGAGGCGACGCTGTTGGCCTTGCGCGACCACGCCCTGTTGGAGGTGCTGTATGGGGCCGGACTCCGCGTCAGCGAGGCCTGTGGGCTGTCCGTGGACGACGTGGATTTGTCGGGGCGGGTGCTTCGCGTCCTGGGCAAGGGCCGCAAGGAAAGGTTGTGCCCTTTGCACGCGGGCGCGGCAGAGGCGCTGGGGCGCTGGCTGGCCCGCCGAGGAGAGCTCCTCACCAAACGCCACCGCGGCCAGGACGCCCGAGCCGTGTTTCTCAACTTCCGCGGCGGCCGTCTCACCTCACGCAGCGTCGGCCGCCACCTGGACGCCTACGCCCGCGCGGCCGGCCTCTTGCGCCACGTCAGTCCCCACGCGCTGCGGCACAGCTACGCCACGCACCTTCTCGCCGGAGGGGCCGACGTGCGCAGCATTCAAGAGCTCCTCGGGCACGCGAGCCTCTCCACCACGCAGCGCTACACGCACGTCGGGGTGGAGCTCTTGCAAGCCGTGTACGACAAGGCTCATCCCCACGCCTGAGTCTGTCTTGGGAAGGCGCCCTGGCCTTCGGTGGGCTTTCACGTCCAACCGCAGAGCGGCGCATGGCCGTCGCTCGCTGCCCTGGTGCGCGCGCGCCCTTTTTTTTGGGGAGATGGAAGGGCAGCGGCGCCCCTGTTAGATGGCCTTCATGCTGCATGGAACCACCATTCTCTGTGTGCGCCGCGACGGGAAAGTGGCGCTCGGCGGCGACGGCCAAGTCACGCTGGACAAGACGGTGATGAAGGCCAACGCGCGGAAAGTCCGCCGGCTCGGGGACGGCTCGGTCATCGCCGGCTTCGCCGGAGGCACGGCCGACGCCTTTTCTCTCTTCGAGCGCTTCGAGGCCAAGCTCAAGGAGCACCGGAAAAACCTCACCCGGGCCTGCGTCGAGCTGGCCAAGGACTGGCGCACCGACCGCGCCTTGCGGCGGCTGGAGGCGCTGCTGCTGGTGGCGGACGTGGAGAAGACGTTTCTTCTGTCCGGGAGTGGGGACGTCATCGAGCCGGACGGGGGCGCGGCCGCCGTCGGCAGTGGAGGCCCCTACGCACAAGCCGCCGCGCAGGCCCTCCTCGTCCACAGCGCGCTTCCGGCCCGCGCCATCGCCGAGGCGGCGCTGGGCATTGCTGCAGACATCTGCATCTACACCAACGACCACCTCAGCTTCGAGGAGCTATGAGCAACCTGACGCCGCGAGAAATCGTCAGCGAGCTCGACCGCTACATTGTGGGGCAGACCGCAGCCAAACGGGCGGTGGCCATCGCGCTTCGAAACCGCTGGCGTCGGCAGCAGGTGAAAGGCGACCTCAAGGACGAGATTACGCCCAAGAATATTATTCTCATCGGCCCCACCGGCGTCGGGAAGACGGAGATTGCCCGGCGGCTGGCGCGTCTGGCCCAGGCCCCCTTCGTGAAGGTGGAGGCCAGCAAGTTTACCGAGGTGGGCTACGTGGGCCGGGACGTCGAGTCCATGGTGCGTGACTTGGTGGAGGCCTCGCTGGCGCTGGTGCGCGAGGAGGAGGAGGCCAAGGTACGAGCCCGAGCGCAGGAGCGCGCCGAGGACCGGCTCTTGGTGCTGCTCCAGGGCGGTGGGACGCGCCCACCGGGGGTGGGCTTCGCCGCTCCGCCGGTGGCGCGGATGATGGACTCCGAGCGGGAGAAGCTTCGCGCGCAGCTTCGCGCTGGGACGCTGGACGACCGGGTGGTGGAGCTCGACGTCCAGGACGTGCCGGCGGGCATGCTGCGGGGCTTCACCGGCCCGGGGCTCGATGAGATGGGGGCCAACCTCGCGGAGATGTTCAAATCCATCCCCGGGATGCAGAGGACGCGGCGGCGCTCGGTGGCCGTCCCGGAGGCGATGCAGCTCTTGGTGCGCGAGGAGTCCGAGCGCCTGGTGGACCAGGACCGGGTGACGCGCGAGGCGCTTCAGCGCGCGGAGTCGAATGGTATTATTTTCATCGACGAGATTGACAAAATCGCCAGTCGCGAAGGCGGCCACCAGGGCGGCCCGGACATCTCGCGGGAGGGCGTGCAGCGCGACATCCTCCCCATTGTTGAAGGAAGCACCGTCACCACCAAGCATGGGCAGGTGAAGACGGACCATGTCCTCTTCATCGCCGCCGGGGCCTTTCACGTGAGCAAGCCGTCGGACCTCATCCCGGAGCTCCAGGGCCGCTTCCCCATCCGGGTGGAGCTCGAATCGCTCGGCCGAGCGGACTTGGTGCGCATCCTCCGCGAGCCCAAAAACTCACTGCTCCGTCAGTACACCGCCCTTCTGGAGACGGAAGGTATTCGGCTGCACTTCTCCGACGACGCCATCGAGGAGTTGGCGGCGGTGGCTCAGTCGGTGAACGACAGGACGCAAAACATCGGCGCCCGGCGCCTACACACCGTGCTGGAGCGGCTCTTGGACGAGGTGTCCTTTGCGGCCAGCGAGCCTTCTTCCCCGCGCGACGTCCAGGTGGACGCCGCCTACGTGAGGCAGCGACTGGCGGCAGTCGTCGAGGATGAGGACCTTTCGAGGTATATCCTCTGACGCCTCTCCTTCGAGGAGTCCTCCCCCGTGCTCGACCCGCTGTCCCCCACCGCCACCGTGCAGCGCCCATCCACCGTCCGCAGCCAGGCGTGGATGGAGCGGGCCCGCATCAACCTTCTCCAAAACTACAAGCAGCAGCCGGTGGTGCTCGAGCGGGGGCAGGGGACGCGCGTCTTTGACGCCGACGGGCGCGAGTACTTGGACCTTCTGGGCGGCATCGCCACGCTGCCCTTCGGGCATTGCCACCCGGAGATTACGGCCGCGGTCAAGGCCCAGCTGGACAAGCTGTGGCACGTCTCCAACGTCTTCTACAGCGAGCCGCAGATTGCGCTGGCCGAAAAACTGCTCCAACTCTCGGGGTTGGACCGCGCCTTCTTCTGCAACTCCGGCGCAGAGGCCAACGAGGCCCTCATCAAGCTGGCCCGAAAAGTCCAGAAGGACCGGGGCCAGATGGAGCGGGTGGAATTCCTGTGCTTCGAGCGCAGCTTCCACGGCCGGACGCTGGCCACCGTCACCGCCACCGGCCAGCCCAAATACCAGAAGGGCTTCGAGCCTTTGCCGCCGGGCTTCCTCCATGTGCCCTACGGGGACCTGGCGGCGGTGAAGAAGGCGGTGGGCCCGCGGACGGCGGCCATCTTCGTGGAGCCCATCCAAGGGGAGGGCGGGGTGCGACCTGCACCCGTGGGCTTCCTGGTGGCACTGCGCGCGTTGTGCGACGAGGTGGGGGCACTTCTCTTGGTGGACGAGGTGCAGACGGGCCTGGGGCGCACCGGGCGCATGTTTGCCTTCCAGCACGCCGGCATCCGCCCCGACGGCTTCAGTCTGGCCAAGGGCCTGGGGAATGGGCTGCCCATTGGCGCCATGGTGTGCACCGAGGAGGCCGGCCACGCGCTCCAGCCGGGCACACATGGGAGCACCTTTGGCGGAAACCCGGTGACGGCGGCCGCGGCGCTGGCCACGCTGACGCTGGCGGCGGAGCCGGCCATGCTGGCCAGTGTCCGCGCCAAGGGTGAGTCCTTCCTGGCCCAGCTCCGCGAGCTCCAAGCGCAGCTCCCGGACAAGGTGGTGGAGGCGCGCGGGGAGGGGCTCCTCTTGGGGGTGGAGTTGGCCTTTGACGCGGGGCCCATTGTCGGCCGCATGCGTGAGCAGGGGGTGCTGTGCAACCTGGCCGGAGAGCGCACGGTGCGCTTCGCCCCCTCCTACCTCGTCACCTCCGAGGAGATGGAGCGCGGGGTGCTGGCCTTACGCAGAAGTTTGACGGCGGATGCTGCCGGGGACTTCAGGCCCGTGATTTGACAAGGCTTTCTAACCCACCCCTAGAGTTGAGAAGGACACGTGTCGAGCGAAACCAAGGCCTCCAAAGCCGATGAAGAAGCCGCCTTGGCCGAAGCGGTGGACCTGCCGCTCGACCGAAAGCGGGAAATTCTCGCCCGCGAGGCGGCGCTGGGAGATGACCACTACGCCGTCCTGGGGCTGAAGCCCGGCGCGACCGTGCGGGAGGTCAGCGCCGCCTACCACGAGGCCTCGCGTGTCTTTCACCCGGACCGCTACTTCGGAAAGCAGCTGGGCAGCTACACGGCACGCCTGGAGCGCGTCTTCCGGCGTTTGGCCGAGGCCCATGGCACGCTCTCGGATGACACCAAGCGCGACGCGTACCTCAAGGCCAACCCCCGGCTGCGCGTCGCGGTGGCCGCAGCCACGCCCGGCCGGCCGCCCACCTCCGCCGATGAGGCGGCCCGCCAACAGGAGCGCCGCGCTCGGCTGGCGCGTCACCCGTACCTCTCGGGCGGCGTCAAGGCCAAGGGGCTGGTGGAAGAAGCCAAGGCCCAGCTGAAGTCCGGTGCCCCGGAGCGGGCGCTCGGGCTTCTGCACATGGCCCACCGGCTGGACCCCAAACGCAACGCCGGGGGGGCGGTGCGCAAGGAGGCGCAGGCGCAGAAGAACGCCGAGCGCGCCACGGCGGAGGTGGAGCGCGCCAAAGAGGCGGCGGCCATGGGAGACCCGCGCACGGCCGTCGAAGCGTACCGCGCTGCGCTCGCGCTCGACCCGACGTCGCACGAGGCCGCCTTCTCGGCGGCGCAACTCCTCTTCCGGATTTCGACGCCGGCCGAGACGCGTGGGTTGGCCCAGACGGCCGTCGAGCTGAAGCCGGACCACGTGCCGAGCTTGGTGTTGTTGGGGAAGGTGTGTGGGCTCCTGGGGATGACCAAGCTCGCCCGGAGGCATCTCGAGGCGGCGTTGGCGAAGGACGGGACCCACGCCGAAGCGAAGCAACTCCTCAAGAAGCTGCGCTGGGTATAGGGTTTCAACGGGGGATGGCCGACCACGAACCCGTCATTGGGATTGACCTTGGGACCACCAACAGCGTGGTGGCCATCGTTCAGGGCGGCCAGCCGCAGGTCATCAAGAACCGCACCGGGCAGCTGTTGACGCCTTCGGTGGTGGCGCTCACCGCCGGCGGAAAGCGTCTGGTGGGCCATCTCGCCAAGCGTCAGGCCATCACCAACCCAGAAAATACCGTTTACGCCAGTAAGCGCCTCATCGGCCGAAAGTACAGCTCGGCGCAGATTCAGAAGGCGCGCGAAATGTTGCCCTACCGGCTGGTGTGCGGCGAGCACGACGACGTCCGGGTGCAGCTCGGTGACCGCCCGGTGTCTCTTCCGGAGATTGCGGCGGCGGTGCTGCAAGAGCTCCGGAAGGATGCCGAGGCGTACCTGGGGCGCACGGTGAGCAAAGCGGTGGTGACGGTGCCTGCCTATTTCAACGACGGACAGCGTCAGGCCACCAAGGACGCGGGACGGATTGCCGGGCTGGACGTGCTGCGCATCGTCAACGAGCCCACCGCCGCCGCGCTGGCCTATGGCTTCTCCCGGAACGTCAACGGGAAGATTGCCGTCTTTGACCTCGGCGGCGGCACGCTCGACGTCAGCGTCCTCGATGTCTCCAAGGGCGTCTTCGAGGTGGTGGCCACGGGCGGTGACACCTACCTCGGCGGCGAGGATTTCGACAACCGCATCATCGAATGGCTGGTCATGTCCTTCGCTAAGGAGCACGGAGTCGACTTGCGCAAGGACCGGATGGCGCTGCAGCGGCTGAAGGACGCTTCGGAGCGGGCGAAGATGGAGCTGTCCACGGTGCAAGAGACGGCCATCAACTTGCCCTTTCTCTACACACCTTCCGGAGGGACCTCGGCCTTGCATCTCCAGGCCAGCCTCTCCAGGGCCAAGCTCGAGGAGCTGACCCGGGACTTGGCAGAGCGGACGGTGCAGATTGCCGAGCAGGTGCTGGGCGAAGCCAAGGTGAAAAGCTCCGAGCTCAAAGAGATTATCCTCGTGGGGGGCATGACGCGCATGCCGATGGTGCAGTCGATGGTGCAGCGGCATTTGAAGGAGCCCTCCAAGGGCGTCCATCCAGAGGAGGTGGTGGCCCTCGGGGCTGCCATCCAAGCCGACGCACTGCTGCGCCCGGACAGCCAGGTGCTGCTGTTGGATGTCACCCCGCAAAGCCTGGGGGTGGCCATCGCGGGCGGCTACACCCGCCGACTCATCGCCAAAAACACCACCGTGCCGACTTCGGTGACGGAAACCTTTCACACCAGCCGCGACGGACAGACCACCGTCAAAATCATGGTGCTTCAGGGTGAGAGCGACATCGCTCACCAGAACGAGCTGTTGGGGGAATTCATCCTCTCCGGGCTTCGGCTGGCCACTCGGGGCGAGGTGGAAATCGACGTCACCTTCGACATCAACGCCGAAGGAATTGTGTCCGTCTCGGCGCGGGACCGGGAGACTGGGCTGCAGCAGTCCATCATCGTCACTGCGTCGGGCGGCCTCACCGACACCGAGCTCAAGGACATCCTGGCGGACCAGGAGGACCTCATGCTGGAGGCGCGCGCCTCCTCCGAGGTGCTCCTCAAGCGGGCGGCACTGGAGGCGGCGGCCAAGGAACTGGAGGCGCTCATCCCTCAGGTTCGCCAACTCACGGCAAACAGCGACTTTGGCCGGGACGCTTTACGCAAGGCGGACGCCGTCCTCACTTCGAGCCGAGCCGCGGCGAAGAGCGAGGACCTCATCGTCTTGGCCGACTGGGTTGATCAACTGGAGAAGACGCGGACGCTCTTCGTCGGCGTTCTGCAACGGCTGGGGGCGCGAGAGAAGTGAGCGGCACCCGGGCCATCCAGCTCGTCGAGGCGGGTTTGTGGTTGCGAATGAGCGGCGACCTGGACGGAGCCCGTCGCCTCTTCGAGCAGGCGCTGCGCCTGGACCCTGCCTGCGAGCGGGCGCGCGAACTCTTGGGGACGAAGCCCGCGGCGGCGGAGGAGCTCCCGGAAGAGCTGCAGCACATCCCGAGCTCTGCCACCAACCTCTTCGCCGTGCCCTTGCCGAGACTCTTCCCCGAGGCGCCGGCTCCTCCCGTGGAGGCGCCGGAGGCACCGACCGACCCCTTCATCCCCATGTCGCTGATGCCGCCCCTTCCGCCCTCCTACGCCACCACCACGCCGCCCCGGCCCCTGCCGTCCATGTCCGCCGCCACGCCACTGCCGCCGCCCCAGCGGACGCCTCCGGCCGTCCCCCCGCGCGGGACGCCCGTCCCCGCGGCCTCGCCGACGTCCGCCGGGCCGCGGACGCCCCTTCCGGGAAAGGCCCCCATGGGGCGCTCGCAGAAGACGCCCCTTCCCGCCGGGCCGCCCCGGCGCGGGACGCCGTTGCCCACCCCGGTGCCCGAGGCGAGGACGCCGCCGCCGGCCCGCCCTGCGCCGCCTCCGTCCGTCCCGCCCGTGTCCGCCGGCAGGCCCCAGGGCTTCGCCCTCGGGGGAGTCCCGGCCGGGCCGCCGGCCTCGAGCGCGACGCCTTCGCCGGCCGTCGTCCCTTTGCCAGAGCCCGCGCAACGCGCGGGCCTGGCTGTCTCCCGTGAGTCCGCCTCCGGCTCGGACGACTGGTGGACGGACGGCGTCAGCACGCCCGCGCCGCCCAAGGACGCCTGGGAGGTGGGTCGTCCTCGGCAAACGACGCTTGCCCCCTCGGAGACGACGGAGGACGACGCGCTGCACATGGTGGCTCCGCTGCCTGCGAATGCGGGTGGGACACCCCTGCCGGTGCAAATGCCTTCGGACCCGCGCCGCGAGGCACAAATGCTGTTGCAACACGCCACCGAGCTCCAGGAGCTGGATGACCACTCCGGCGCACGGGAGCTGCTCCTCCAGGCCCAGGCACTGGACCCCGAGGCCCCGGAGGTGGCGCGCGCGCTGGCCGAGAGCGAGCAGACGCTGCAGGCGTTCTACGAGTCCAAGCTGGGGAAGCTGAGCACCGTCCCCCGCGTTCGACTTCGCGATGACGAAGTCATCTGGCTCAACCTCGACCATCGCGCCGGTTTCATCCTCGCGCAGATTGACGGCTCCTTGAGTTTCGACGACTTATTCAGCGTGTCCGGCATGTCCCGGCTGGACACGGCGCGCATCCTCGTCCAGCTCCTCGAGCAACGCGTGATTGTCCGCTAGGGACTTCCCCGGCCCGCGTGCCCCGGGCGGCCAGAACTGCGGTGGGTTTCTCAATGGCTGCTTGCCAATGCCCGCGTTGGTAGCCGGATTGGCTCCGGCGCTTCACGTCCGGTCCGGTGGTGGGCCTACAACTTGGCTCACGTCGCTGGGCCGCTTAAGCGAGGACGAGCTTCGGCTTGCGCTCGCCTTGGTGAAGCGCATCCGCGTCGACTCGTCGGGCGCGACGAATCTCTTGGCCTCGCCTACCTTCAGGCGCGCCAACTGCCACAAGAGTGACCTCGCCCGCAAAAAGAGTCGGAGGCTCCGAAGCTGCGAACGACTCCTAAAGTCGTCCACGGCGCAATATTGTCTCGCGAAAGTGGCTGGTCCATACAGGATGCGTCTGGCCCTCAAGTGCGTCGCCGTCACCCATTCGCCCAAGCTGCACCTCCCGGCAGAATGAAACAGTCAACCTCAGGAGGATTCGATGACAGTGTTAGTTCGCTTCATGGTGGTGGCTGCCTGTTCTGTTGGCTCCGTCGCATGTAGTTCGAATCCACTCGCGTCGTCGTGCCCCGGTCCAGCCTGCATTTGCTCGGGCAATTCTTGCACATGCCAGTCAGGAGCGGCCTGCGAGTGGGGAGCCGGCGATGCCGGTGCGGGTGCAAGCGCATCGATCGCCTGCATCAACCAGAACACATGCACTGGGTCGTGCACTGTCTCCTGCAGCGCGGAATGCAAGGGCTCGAGCACGTGCACGCTCGCCGGAGGGGACAGCGCGAGCTTTAATTGCGACCATTCGACTTGCAGCTACTCAGTCGCAGTCAGCGGCAGTGTGTCGTGCACAGACGCCGCCACCTGTCACGTGAAGTGCACCGGCACACCGTGCTCGCTTAGCTGCGACGGCACCTCGACGTGCGACCTCACCTGCCCAGGGCAAACGAGCTCACACCCTGTATCTGGCTCTGGCTCATGCTGAGACTTTTCCACGAAATCCGCGAAACCTGAACGGCGGCGCGGGGCTCTAGGTTGAGGCTCCACCACGCAAGCGTCGAATGATGGGTCTGGGCCGTTTGGGTTCTGCCCCAAGCCCGCCATCGTGAGCATCATCCGCCGGTGCTGGGCTTGGCAGTACGCCAGCTCCTGGTTGTACTGCCACCTGGCCGACTCCGCCTTGCTCTTGGGCCTGCCGCGCGCGGCCGCAGCTTTGAAAGGCGATGTCGCGCTGTCTCACCAGGTCTTCGTCCTCTGCCTTCTGTTTGGCGACGGCAGCAGCGGCGGCGTCCGTCTTGGCCTGGGCTTCTGCGGCGGCAGCCTCTTCCTTCGCCTTGGCCCGCGCCCTCACCTCGGCTGTGCTGCTGGCGCCCCAAGGAAAGTGTGGCTGTGCACACCCGGGCCCCCGGGCCTTGACTGGTGAGGGCACGGAAGGAGGCCACCCGTTTTGGGCGAGCAGCACATTCGACAGGCCCAGCTCCCGCGCGATGCTCGCCGCGTCCGGCTCCTCCTCGAGGCCTACGTCCGGGAGCTCGGTGTGGACCTCGGCTTCCAGGGCTTCTCTCAAGAGGTCTTGGATTTGGCCAGGGCTTACCCACCCCCGGGTGGCCTGTGGCTTGCGTTTGGTGCCTCGCGCGCGCCGCTGGGGGCCGTGGGGCTGCGGCCACTTGGAGGCGGCTACGCCGAGCTGAAACGCCTCTTCGTCCGGAAAGAGGCGCGCGGTCGGGGGCTGGGCCGCGCCCTCGTCGAGACGGCCCTCGGCGCTGCCCGCGCTGGGGGCTTCCAGGGCGTCCGGCTGGACACCCTCCAGGGCATGGGCGCCGCCCAGGCGCTGTACGCCGCCTTGGGCTTTGTCCCCATTGCGGCCTACCGGGACAACCCACTCCCCGGCGCCCAATTCCTCGAGCTCACCTTCGGGTAGGGGGCGCGGGGCGTCCGTCAGCCGCGGATGAGTCCCGTGAAGCGCCCGCGGACGGCCGTCTTCCCGTGCTGGTTGACGGACTCGGTGGTGACGACCAGCACCTCGTGCTTCCCGCGGGAAGAGACCTCCACCAACTCGCCGTGCGTGGTGAGGACGTCGCCCGGCCGGAGCACTTCGAGGAATTCAAAGTCCTGCTCCCCGTGGACGAGGCGCAGCAGGTCCACCCCCAGCGCCGGGTCCAAGAGCGCCGCCCCAAACGGGGCCATGGCGAAGGTGACGGCGAAGGTGGGAAAGCCAATGACGCTCCCGTAGACACTGCGGGCCGCGGCCACCTCGTCATGCAGCACCGGGTGGACGTCCTCCGGAAGCCCGGAGAGGCCGAGGTTGGGGAAGCCCCCGGAAATGGCGGCCGCATACTCGCGCAGCTTCTCCAGCCCGACGGTGTAGCGGAAGGGCCCCCAGCGGCGTCCCAAAAGTGAGATGTCGACACCCATCTAATGAGCGCCTTGCGGCCGGGCGCGGCCCTCGAGTGCGACGTCCTTCAGCACCTCTTCCCCGTGCTGGTTTTCCGCCCGCACCGTGGCCTTGAGCAGGCCTGCCGAAGCCTCTTTCACCACGCCCTTGAAGGTGAGGGTGTCCTCCAGCGCCACCGGCCGGCTGAAGCGGGCGTGGACTTTGGTGACCGCCCCCGGGTCGCCCAGGTACCGGGCGAAACAGTCCACCGCCCAGGCCAGCGTGCACAGGCCCTGCAGAATGGGACCTCCCAGGCCTGCGGCGAGGCCGACCTCGGCGTCGATGTGGATGGGGTTGAAGTCGCCGGACGCGCCCGCGTAGAAAATGGGACGGTACCGGTCGACGTCTCGCACCAATTCGAATGTCTCTCCCACGGTGTAGCTCGGCATGGGCTCCATCCTACCCGCGTCAGCTGCGCACCTCGTCGAGCGGGTCCTCGACTTCGTCCAGCGCTTCGGCCCGCCGTTGGTAGACGTCGCGGACGTAGGCCACCAGGCGGTCCAGGTAACTGCTTAACGGCGGGCAGTGGACCCCGCTCCCCTCGAGCAACGCCTGGGTGGCGTGGCTGGTGAAGAAGGCCATCTGGCTCACGTAACTCAGCGCCGCGCGCTGAGGACGCGCCAGCTTCTCCAGAAGGGGAAGCCGCATGACGACGTCGGCCGCCAGTGCCGGCAGGTTGAAGCGCGGGATGCGCCGGTTGTTGCGTTCGGCAATCAGCTCGTAGACGCGGCCGGTGCTCATGGGGTTTGGGTCCACCAGCTGAAAGGTCCCGCCGGCGCCGCGGGGGTCGCGGGAGATGGCCCAGCTTGCGTCCACGACGAAGTCCACCGGGACGACGTTGAGGGGCGCGGCGCCGCCGCCCGGCAAAGGAAGGGGGACCACCAAGGGGCTCATCACCAGGAGAATGGCCAGGGCATAGGGGCCCTCGAACCGGTCCACCTCGCCCGTCTGGGAGTCTCCGATGACGGTGGAGGGGCGGAAGATGCTCACCGGCAGCGTGGCGGCTGCGCGGGCCACCAGCTGCTCGCCCTGGAACTTCGTCTCCTCGTAGGAGTTCCGGAAGGATTGCCCTCGGTCGAGCTCGTCCTCGGCGATGATGCCCACCCGGTCTCCGGCCACGTGGCAGGTGGAGAAGTGGTTGAAGCGCCGCAGGCGCGGGCACTCGCGCGCCAGCTCCAGGAGGTTTCGGGTGCCGTCGACGTTGACCCGGGTGGCCGTGTCCCGCGACACGGTGAAGTGGCTGGCCGCCGCCAGGTGGAAGACGTCCGTCACCCGCTCCGTGACGCGGGCCACCTCCTCGCCGCTGAGCCCCAGGTGCAAATCCGTGACGTCGCCGGAGAGCACCTCGGCCGACGCACCCTTGAGCCGCTTGGCGCGGGAGCGAGCCTCCTCTAGGAATTTCGCCTGGGCGAGGAGGAAGAGATGGCCTTTGGGGTCCTTGCGCGCAATGTGCTCCGCCAGCCGCTTCCCGATGAAGCCGGGGTAGCCGGTGAGGAGGTAGGTGCCGGGCTCGCGGGTCTCTGCCATCGGTTGCGGCCGGGCACTCTAGCCAGCTCCGCCCCGGAGCGCCTTCCAGATCGCCGCCACCTGCGTTTGCGTCTCTGCTCGGCTCCCGGCGTTGTCCACCACCCAGGTGGCGACCGCGCGCTTGGCGTCGAGCGGCGCTTGCGCGGCGATGCGCGCCTGGGCCGCGGCCGCGGAGAGCCCATCCCGTGCCATGAGGCGTTCCCGCTGCAACGCCTCCGGCACCCACACCACCACCACGGCGTCCATGCCGTGATGGAGGCCGTTTTCGATGAGCAAGGCAGCGTCGTAGAGGACGGTGTCGACTCCGGCCGAGGCCAGCGCGGCGGTCCGCCTTTGGACCTCGGCTTGGATGCGCGGGTGAAGGATGGCGTTGAGGGCTGCGCGTTCGGCTGGGTCGGCGAAAATCCGCGCGGCCAGCGCCGCGCGGTCGAGCGCTCCGTTCACGTCGACAGTCCCGGGGAAACGACGCGCCACCTCCGCCAGAGCCTCTTGCCCGGGACGCACCACTTCGCGCGCCACTTGGTCGGCGTCGATGAGGGTGGCGCCCAAGGCGCGAAACATCTCACTGACGGTGCTTTTCCCGGAACCGATGCCGCCAGTGAGGCCCACCAGGCGCACGGGGAATGCCTCTTTCCCAATTCAGGGGGTGTGCACGGACTTCACCGGTTGAACTGTTTGAAAGACGAAGGACTGCACTTTGTCCCCCTCCTCGTCGAAGAAGACCGCCAAGCCGAGGCGAGGGTAGAAATAGTACGTCCGGAAGTCCTCCGTCAGGCGCTTTTGGAAGCAGTTGCCCGGGGCGGGTGCGCCCGAAGCTGGGCAGGGTGGCCCGTAGCTACTCTCCACCGTCTCCCGGTCCACCACTGGCCCGGGGAAGACGTCAATGCGCTCCACGAGGCCGCTCGTCGGGTCCACCCGGAATTGCGCCTGGGAGGTGCCTTTGATGGCGGAGGTGCCGGTGTAGGCCAGGACCTGGTGGCCTTCGACGCTCAGCGTCTTCGTCGGCGGCCCGAATTTCTTCACCACCTCGTCGCGTGAGGTGACGCCAGGTTCAATGCCGTTCCAGGCCCGGGCGTATGTCACTGCCGGAACGAGGAGACCCACAAGCAGAATGGGAAGCGCGCGCACGGCACCTTTCTTACTACCGAACTGCCCCCCAGTCCCTCAACCTGGGCCTTGCCCCTACACGGGGGTTGCGGGTGCGCGCAGCGGTCTGTTACGCCCCGTGCGCACCATGTGGAACGGCCGGCTTCGACGGAGGTGGGTGGCGGCGGTCCAGGCCATTGCGGTGCTGCTCTCCGCGGGTGCGCTGGCCGCCGACTTTCTCGGCCCGGAGAGCTGCAAGGGCTGTCACGCCGAGGCCTACCAGACGTGGAGCACCTCCAAGCACGCGCGCAGCATGGAGTCCCTGACGCGCGAGCAACAGAAGGACCCGCGCTGCATCGCCTGTCACGCCCCCAACCTCACCGAGACTCGGGTGGGGGCGGTGAGCTGCGAGACGTGCCACGGGGCAGGGCAGTACTACGTCCCGGCCTACGTCATGAAGGACCCGGAGTTGGCGCGGCTGGTGGGGCTGCTCGACCCCGGCGAGCGGTCCTGCCGCAGCTGCCATGACGCGTCGTCGCCCTCGCTTCGGCCCTTCGAATTCAACGCTCAGCTGAAGGCCATGGACCACTGGAGCTCGGGCCGTACCAAGCGGGCTGGCGCGCCGGCCGCCGAGGCAACGCCGGCGCGTGTCAGCCAGTGATTCGGCCCGTGGACGCCCGCTTCGTCACCACCGCGGTGGCGCCGGAGGGCTACCCCGTGGGCGGGGCTCCGGAAATTGCCTTCGTCGGACGCAGCAACGTCGGCAAGTCGTCGATGATTAATACCCTCTGTGGCCGCAAGAAACTGGTCCGGGTGTCCAACACCCCCGGCCGCACGCGGACGCTCAACTTCTTCGACGTCGACTTCATTCAGGGCGAGCAGCGAAGGACGGTGCGGTTTGCCGACTTGCCGGGGTACGGCTTCGCCAAGGTGCAGAAGACGGAGCGCGCGACGTGGGAGAAGATGATTACCGCTTACCTCGAGAAGCGCGCCGAGCTCCGGGGGGTGGTGAGTCTTGTGGACGCTGAGGTCGGCGCGACCCCCGATGATGTGCGTACCTTGGGGTACCTCCGCCGCACGGAGCGACCCACCTTGGTGGTGGCCACCAAGCTCGACCGACTGGCCAAGGCGCGTCGGCGTCCCCGGCTCCGCGCCATCGCCGAAAAACTCAACGTCCAACCAGCTTGGGTACTCGGTTTCTCGGCAACGGAAAAACTAGGGCTCAGTGAAGTTTTGGACGCGGTGTGGGAGCTCACAGGTATGCGTGACACCTCTGTTGACCCAACCTGAACCTGCACCGATGATGATTCCAATGGTGGAGAAGCGACTGATGCGCAGGGCATTTCCTGTCCTGTTGCTGGCCCTTGGAGCTGTGTCCGGGTGCACGTGCAATGGCAATGTCTCGCCGAATAACGACGCAGGCACGGTGACGGACGCCGGCCCGGATGCTGGGCCCGACGGCGGAAGAGACGTTTGCGAATTCATCTACTGCCCGCCGGCGAACACGGACGGCGGCCCAGTGCAGATTCAGTTCGGCAACGGAGACGGCGGCACCGCATTCACGCTCGACGGCGGTACCGCCGGGAGCATCGGGAACGGCGTGACCGTTGACCCCCTGGGCCGGGTGACGCTGAGCAGCACCGACGTCCAATTGAATTTCGCGCTCATCGCCAACTGGACGATGGGAACGGTCTCCAAGTACGACACGAAAAACCTGCTCCCCGACGGCGGCATCCACGAGTTGGCGCGCTACATCAGCGTCATTCCCATCGACGGCCTGGGTAACCCCAACCATTCCTCGTCGGCCCGCGTCTACAACCCGAGCCGTACCGCCATCGACATCAACAGCGACTTCTGGGTCGCGAACTTCGCAGCGAACGCCAACGAATACTTTTCCGCCACGAAGATTGCCGGCAACCTCTTCGACTGCATCGACCGGAACGGAAACGGTGTCATCGACACCAGCTTCGATGATGCCGGCACGCCCGGTGGAACCTATGGCGTCATCGACCCGAGTGAGTACGCCAACCCAGCGGACCCAACCAACGTCCTCGAGTACGACGAGTGTGTCCTCTTCACCCAGGAGTTGGGGAACATCAACCCCAACGGCGCCTTCGGGGAGGGCGCCATCTCCATCGCCCGCGGCGTCGAAGGCGCCCCGGGTGACGTCTGGGCCGCCACTTGGATTGACCGCAAGGTGTTTCGCCTCGACCCGAGGACCGGCGTCCCGAAGCCGGTGTACCCGGACGGCGGCGTTTACTTCTCCGTGCCGGACCTCGAGCCCTATGGTGCCTCAGTGGACGCGCTCAACCGTCTGTGGGTCGTCGCCCGCACCAGCAACACCCTGGCCCTCATTGACGCCAATGACCCGGTGCAGCTGCTCGCCGGAAACACCGGCCTCGGCCTGCCGCGCATCGTGCCCCCGGGCGGCATTGAGAGAGGCGGCTACGGCATCGCCGTCGACGGTTTGAACCGGGTGTGGGTCCCGGCTTGGTCGGCCGGCCCCTACGCCACCGTCTTTTTGCCCAACGCAGCTGCCCCCACCACCGGGACCTGGACGCAATTCGACTTCACCAGCTTGGTCAGTCCTTCCGGCACGAAAATCGCTCGTCCGCGCGGCGTGGCGACGGACGTGGATGGCAAGGTGTGGATGACCTCCGACAGCAAGACCGGCACCAGCAGTGGTTCGGCGGCCATGGTCTTCGGCATTGACGGCCTCGACGGAGGCTACCCCTATTCCTTCACCACCGCCGCCGGCCCGGCCACCATCATCGACGCGACCGACGCCTACAGTAAGACCAGCATCGGCATCGGGCTCGACCAGGACGGGAACCTGTGGGTCAACAACTCGAGCGGCAACGTGATGCGCGTGGATAGAAACACAGGCGCCGTCATCAAGAGCCCCAACCAGGTGGGCTCGCTCTACAGCTACTCGGACTTCACCGGCTACCAGTTGCGCCACATCACCACCAACCAGGGCAGCTTCTACCAAACAGTGGCCGGCTGCTCGCGCTTTGCCCAGTGGAACAGCGTCACCTGGGACGCCACCACGCCGCCCAATACGAGCGTGGTGCTCTACGTCCGCGGCTCGAACAACTTCGACTTCACGCTTTCGCAGCAGTACGGCCCGTGGACGTCTTCCCCGGCCAACCTCCAGGCTGCGCCAGGCCCGGTGCCGCAATTCAAGTACCTCCAGCTGCAATTCGTCCTCGTCTCGAATGACCAGACGAGCCAGCCCTACCTCAACGGCTTCAGCGTCAACACGAGCTGCAACACCCCCATCAACTGACGCCGGGGGGACTTCCGCCGGCCCTGCTACGACGTCGCTCGTGCTAGGAGCAGCGGCGTGCCGCGAGGGACGTCAGGCAACGGGCAGGACACCGAGGAAGCCGAGAAGCTTCTGCTCCGGCAGCTGCAGCGGCTCGAGCCCAAGCAGCGCCTGGAGGCGCTCATTTCTGCGCCCCAGGCGCGGGAGCTCATCCAAAGCCTCCCGCCGGAGGCGCTCTACCTGGACATCCAGTCCGTCGGCTTGGCGGACACCACGGACATTGTCCAACTGGCCACCCCCGCTCAATTCCAGGCCTTCGTCGACTTGGGGGCGTGGAAAGCGGACCGGCTGGACCACCAGGCCCTCCTGCGCTGGATTCGAGCCGCCCGCGGCCCGAGTGCCGACCGCTTTCGCGCGCAGGTGGCGGGGCTCGACTTGGAGCTCATCGAGTCGCTGCTGCGGACACACACCACCATCCACGACTTGGAGGAGGAGCCGGACCTCCACGTGGAGGGGTTGACGTTGGACTCCGCCGACAGCCGCTACCGGGTGGAATTCCTGGCCGAGAAGTCCTCGGACCAAGCCGCCCTGCGGGCCCTGCTCCTGGACTTCATGGCCGCCGATGCGCTCGGGCTGAGCCGGCTGCTCGAGTCCGCCCGCTGGGCGCTCCCCAGCGAGCTCGAGGAGTTGGCCTACGGGTTTCGCAACGCGCGGCTCGCGGACCTCGGCTTTCCGGATGCGGAGACGGCGAAGTCCCTGTACGCGCGCGTCCCGCTGCCGGCGCCGCCTGCGGACGCGACAGCCTCGGCGCTGGCCCAACGGACGCCGCGCGTGGACCTCCTCGCCAGCGCCCTCGACGCCCTCACCGCCGATGAGCGTGAGCGCCTGGAGGACGAGCTCCGGGGGGTGGTGAATGCGGTGCTGGTGGACGAGCGCGCGGACCCAGGGGACCCAGCCGCCATCCGTCGCGCCAGCGAGCGCGCCCGAGACACGCTGGAGTTGGGCCTCGAGTACTTGAGCGGAGCGAACCCCGCCCGTGCGGTGGAGGTGGTGCGGCAGCACACGTCCCGCCACCTCTTTCAAGTTGGCTTCAGTCTCGCCCTGGCCCTCAAGCATCGCGCAGAGCGCCTCGCCACAAGGCCGCTCGCCCGCGTGGACGGGGAGTACCTCCTCTGGCCGGATGCCGCCGCCACCGTGCGCGAGCTGCGGCGGGCCCGTCCGCTGCGCGCCCTGAAGGTGGAGGGCGCTGAGCCCGTGCCCTTCCGCAGCCTGCGCGAAGTCCAGGAAGCTGAAAGCCTGCTCGAGCGGGCCGAGCACCAGGCGGCCCTCTTTGCCGCCCTCCTCGGCGGCTCGGAGGTGTCCGCCCGTGCGGCATTGGCTGAGCTCCGGCCGGACTGGCCGGCGGGTGGCACTCCGGCGGTACTCCTGGCGGCGCTGGCGCAGGCCGCGGTGGGGGGAGGGCTGAGGGTGGCCCCGTTACCGCGGGCGCAAGTGGGCGCCTTGGGAGCGGCGCTTCTGGAGGGAGACGCCGAAGCGCCCCGCCTCCGTCGGGCCGGACGGGACGCCCTGGCCGCCCAGTTGTCTTCTCTCGTCCCGGGAAGCACGGAGGAGGCGGGAAGGCTGGTGGACTTGGCGCTGGAGAAGCTGCTCTCCGAAGTCGGTCCGGCGCTGGCGCGAGGGGAGCTCCCCTTGGAAGTCTCCACGCTGTTGCCCCTGCGCTAGGCGGGGCCGGCCCGCACGTCCACACCCACCGCGTCGCGGACGCGGCCGAAGCCGTCCCGGCGCAGCAGGGCCTCCAACCCCTGAAGCAGCCGGCGCACGAGGCCTGGGCCCTCGTAGACGAGGGCGGTGTACACCTGCACCACCGAGGCCCCGGCGCGCAGCCGCTCGTAGACGTCCTCTGCCGTGGCCACGCCTCCCACCCCCCACAGCGCGAGGCGGCCCTCGGCGCGTCGCGCCGCGCGCCGCAACGTCTCGGCAGCCAGGGGGCGTAACGGCCGGCCGGACAGGCCACCTTCCTCCTTGGCCCGCGGGTGGGCGAAGGGCCGGGTAATGGTGGTGTTGGTGGCGATGAGGCCCGAAACCCCGGCCGCCGCCGCAACGTCCACCAGCGTGTCCACGGCTTCCGGGCCCAAGTCCGGAGCAATTTTGAGAAACAGCGGGCGGCCGGGGGCGACAGCGTCCATGCGGGCCCGCACCTCAGCCAACAGCGCCGCCAGCCGCTCGGGCTCCTGCAGCTGCCGCAGCCTCGGGGTGTTGGGACTGCTGGCATTCACCACCAGGTAGTCGGCGTGCGGCGCCAGGGTGCTGACGCAGGCCAAGTAGTCCAAGCCGGCCTGCTCCAGCGGCGTGTCCTTGTTTTTTCCGATGTTGATGCCCAACGGCCCGGGTCGCCAGCGTGCGGCGCGCAACTGCGCCGCGGCGGCCTCCGCGCCGGCGTTGTTGAAGCCCAGGCGGTTGATGAGAGCGCCGTACTCCGGCAGACGGAAGAGGCGGGGAGGGGGGTTGCCCGTCTGGCCCCGAGGCGTCACGGTGCCCACCTCCACCGCCGCGAAGCCGAGGGCGAAGAGTCCAGCCACGGCGTGGCCGTCCTTGTCCAGCCCAGCGGCGAGGGCCAAGGGGTGGGCCAACTCGAGACCGGCGCTGCGGACGCGCATGTCCACCGTCGTGCCGCGGCTTGCGCGCAGCGCTCGGCTGCGCGTGCGTCGGCAGAGACTCGGCCAGCGGCCGAGGAAGGACAGAAGCCCCATTCCCAAGGCATGCGCGCGCTCGGGCGGCAGCAGGAAGAGGAGCTTTCGGAGGAAGCGGTACACGTGGCTAGGGGATGAAGGAAGCCTCGCGCGCGGTGGCCAGCGCGCGGTCGACCTGCGCCGGCGTCATGATGCCGTGCTTCTCCACCAGCTCCACCTCGGACTTCATGTCCGTTTCCAGGAGGTAGGGGCCGTCGGTGTTGAGCGTCACTTTCACCCGCCGGTCCATGAGCGTCTGGACAATGTGGCGGAGCTCGTCCACGCCGGAAACGGCATGGGTGTGGAGGTTGGACGTCGGGCAGAGCTCGAGCACCACGTCCTGTTCCCGCAGGACCCGCATCGCCGACTCGTCATAGGCGGCGCGGATGCCGTGACCGATGCGGTTGGGTTTGAGTCGCTCCACCACCCGCATCACGCCCTCCGCGCCGGTGCCAGCGGTCTCGCCGGTATGGACGGTGGTTTTGAGCCCGGCCATGCGGGCCCGGGCGAAGAGCTCGCTGTAGAGGTCGAGCTGGGAGCCGTCGCGCTCCAGGGCTTGCGTCTCCGTGCCGGCCAGGTCGATGCCCACCACCCCACGGTGCCGGTAGCGAATGGCCTTCTCGAGAATAATGGCGTTGAGGGCGTGGTCGAACTCGCGCGCCAGGCAGAAGATGAGCCCCGCTTTGACGCCATACTCCAAAAGCGCCCGGTCCATGCCTCGCAGCGAGGCGTGGATGATGTGGTCCAAGTCGAGCTCGGCGTGGAGGTTCCGCTTCATGGGGTTGAAGCGGAGCTCCACCTGGCTCACGCGGCTGCCGCGGTACTCCTTCCCGATGACTTCGTAAATGCTGCGCTCCATGGCCATCGGAGAGCTCTGAATCTTCTCCGTCCAGGTGTGCATGATGGCCAGATAGTCGTCGAGGTTCGAGACCTTGTCGGCACGGGCGGTGATGAGCTCGACGAATTCGAAGTAATTCTTCGTCGGCAGCTTGAAGCCCTGTGCGTGGGCGATGGACCACAGCACATGGGGCGCCACCGCGCCGCCCACGTGGATGTGCAAGTCGATGAGCTCGCGCGGGGCCATGGGTCAACCGAGGGTACGCGAGCGACGGTCTGGTCGGCTAGAGTCCCCGGCCGCGACATGGCGACCCTCATCGACGGAAAGGCCATCGCCGCCAAAGTCCGCGCCGAGGTGGCGCAGGGCGTGGCGGAGATGAAGGCGGAGCACGGCCAAGTCCCAGGCTTGGCGGTGATGCGCATCGGGGAGGACCCGGCGAGCAAAATTTACGTCACCAGCAAGCGGAAGGTGGCCGCCGAGCTCGGCTTCCATGCCGTGGAGGTCCACCTCCCCGAAGACGTAAGCCAAGCCTTGGCCCTGGAGCGGCTGGGGGAGCTCAATGCCGACCCAACCATCCACGGCATTCTCATCCAGCTGCCCGTCCCCAAGCACATCGACGCCGACGCCCTGTTGGCCGAGCTTCGGCCGGACAAGGACGCCGACGGGCTTCACGCCGTCAACGCCGGGCTCTTGGCGCAAGGGCGCGTGGCGACGTTGCCCTGCACGCCCTGGGGCGTGATGCGGATGCTGGAGGAGATTGGCTTCGAGCCTTCCGGGAAGCGGGCGGTGGTGGTGGGGCGGAGCATCCTTGTCGGCCGGCCGATGGCGTTAATGCTGGTGAATGCCAGCGCTACGGTCACCGTCTGCCACCGAAAGAGCAACCTGCCGGAGGAGGTGGCGCGGGGAGACCTCCTGGTGGTGGCCGCTGGCGTCCCGGAACTGGTGAAGGGGGCCTGGGTCAAGCCCGGGGCGGTGGTCATCGACGTGGGGATGAACCGTCTGGCAGACGGAAAACTCGTTGGCGACGTGGAGTTTGCAGCCGCCGCCGAGCGCGCCTCGGCCATTACCCCCGTCCCGGGCGGCGTCGGGCCGATGACCATCGCCATGCTCATGAAGAACACCCTGAACAACGCCCACCGCAGCGTGGTGCGGCAGCGGAGCGCCTCGCCTTAGGGCGAAGTCGACCGGTCAAGCTCGCGGATCCAGAGCCTCGGTCTTGCCGTCGAGGGCGGCGACGACCTCGACGGGGTTCTCTTCCGCATCGTGAAGAGCCCGGCGGCCGACCGTCAAATCGACGACTTCATGACCGTCGCACGCTCGCGCCCAGGGTGAGGAGAAGCTCGTCCAGTTGCTCGAACGTCTCGCCCATATCCCCACTGGTACTCCCGGAAGCGATGGCACCGTCGAGGGCTTCCTTCGAGGGATAAAGTTCGCGCATGACCAGCAGTGTCTTGCCACCTTTTTCCTCGAAGGTGACCGTGGTGACGGCCCCGCCGTCACCGCCTTCCTCGTTGGTCCAGACGAGGCGCGAAGGCGGTGTCACCTCCAGGTACTTACCGAAGAACGCCATGGCCTCTGAGCCACCGTGGCCAAACACGAAACGGTACTTACCTCCGACACGAACATCCGCCTCGCAGGAAACCAGGGACACGCCTATCGACTTCGGTGCCCACCACCGCTTGAGCAGCTCGGGCTTGGTCCATGCCTCGTAGACGATTCGCGCCGGGGCGTTGAAGGTTCGGGTAATGACCATCTCACGCTCGGACTTCCGTTCCGCCGTCGTGCGGTTCTTCGCGGGGGTGGGCTCACTCTCTCTTCTTGCGTCCATGGGCTTTCTCCTTGCGGTTGAGTTCCTCGACAACCTTGTCCAACTCCTCGAAGCGTGCGTCCCAGAGCTGGCGGTACCTCTCGATCCAGGCCATCTCATCCTCCAGTCGGCGCAGGCCGAGCTTGCAGGTCCGCACGCGCCCGACCTTCTCCGTGGTCACCAGCCCCGCCTGCTCCAAAACGCCGACATGCTTCTTGATGCCGGTGAGGGTCATGTGGAACTTCTGGGCAAGGTTCGTGATCGAAGCGTCTGCACGCCCGAGCTGCTCCAAAACGCCCCGCCGGGTGGCGTCGGAGAGCGCGGCGAACGAAGCATCAAGGCGGGCTGCTGAATACTGAACCATACGGCTCAGTATCTAACGCACGGGTTGGCGGAATGCAAGGGGGGCTGAGTGCGCGCTGCGTTGCCGGCCGCCTCCACGCCTCAATTCGGTCGACTCGGCGTTCCCCGGGGCCTTGGGTTGCGGCGGTTGGCGTCCGGCCCGTCAGCCCTGGGCGCGCAGCGCGCTGACAATCATCCGCGAAGCCGGGCTGCGGTTGAGGGTGTAGAAGTGGATGCCCGGCACGCCGCGGCGCAGAAGCTCCGTGCACTGCAGCACCGCGTGGGCCACGCCGAGCTGAATGACGGCCTGGGCGTCGTGGCGGACGCGTTCCAAGGCCAGCTGCAGCCGCATGGGGACGGTGGCTCCGCACATCCTCGTGAAGCGCTCCACCTGCTCGAAATTGGTGATGGGCATGATGCCTGGGACGATGGGGACGTTGACTCCCAAGCGCCGGGCGCGCTCGACGAAGTCGAAGTAGAACGCGTTGTCGAAAAACAGCTGGGTGATGACGAAGTCCAGCCCGGCATCCACCTTGCGCTTCAAGTGACGAAGGTCATCCTCGCGGGAAACCGTCTCCACGTGGCCTTCCGGGTAACAGGCGCCGCCCACGCAGAAGGGGTAGTCCTGCTCGCGGATGAAGGCCACCAGCTCCGAGGCGTGGGAGAAGCCGTCTGCGACCGGGACGAAGGTGCGGTCCCCAGCCGGCGGGTCGCCGCGGAGCGCCAGGACATTCTCCACCTTCGCGCCGGCCAGCTGCTCCAAGAGCAACCCCAGCTCCGGACGAGAGTGACCGACGCAGGTGACGTGGGCCATGGCCTCAATCCCTCGGGCGCGGATGGCCTTCACCAAGTCGACGGTCTGCGAGCGCGTGCTCCCGCCGGCGCCATAGGTGACGGAGACGAAACCCGGCTCGAGCGGCGCGAGCTCCTCCAGCGTCCGCAGGAGATTCTTCAGCCCCTCTTCCGTCTTCGGCGGGAAGAATTCGAAGGAGAAGCAGGGGTCCGACGGATTGAGACGGTTGCGAATCTTCATGGGCCCCAGGTGGATGCACGTCATTGTACGTCGGGCGCCGTGGCCGCGCTCTCCGAAGAGGGCGCCTTCCCAAGGACGAAGGGTGAGCTCGTGCTTCCCTCCGAGCCCGCGCTTGAAACCAGAGGTCTGCTCTGGAATGGTGCCCCGCGCCCATGTCACGCAAGACGCCGCTTTTCGAGGCTCACCGCGCGCTCGGCGCTCGTTTGGTGGACTTCGCCGGCTGGGAAATGCCGGTGCAGTACACCTCGGTCATTGCCGAGCACGAAGCCGTCCGCACCGCGGCTGGCCTCTTTGACGTTTCCCACATGGGAGAGGTGGAATTCCGGGGCCCTGGGGCGCTGGAAGCGGCCAACAAGCTCATCACCAACGACTTGGCCCGCATCCACGACGGACAGGCGGTGTACGCCGGGCTCCTCAATGAGGCCGGGGGCTTCGTCGACGACGTGGTGGCCTACCGCTTCTCGCCGGAGCGCATCCTCATTTGCGTCAACGCGAGCAACCGCGAGAAGGACTTCGCCTGGATGCTAGGGCACGCCTCGGGAGTGAAGCCCGTCGACCGGGGCGATGACTACGCCCAGCTCGCCCTTCAGGGGCCGAAGGCGGCCTCCATCCTCCAGCCCCTGACGCCGGTCGCGCTCTCGGGCATCGCCACCTACCATTTCGCCGAAGGCGCGGTGGCCGGTGTCCCGTGCATCATCTCGCGAACCGGGTACACCGGAGAGGATGGCTTCGAGCTCTATTGCGCGCCCGAACGCGCGGTGAGCCTCTGGAATGCACTCTTGGACGCCGGCGCCGCCCGAGGGCCTCAAGCCGGCTGGCCTTGGCGCACGGGACTCGCTGCGCACGGAGATGAAGTACGCCTTGTACGGGAACGACATTGACGACGTCCACACGCCGCTCGAGGCCGGCCTGGGGTGGGTCGTGAAATGGGACAAGGGTGACTTCGTCGGCCGCCCGGCTCTGGAGCGACAGAAGCAAGCCGGCGTCGCTCGGAAGCTGGTGGGCTTCGAGATGCGCGAGCCCGGCATCCCCCGGCACGGCTACCCGCTGGCGAAAGACGGTGCTCCGGCGGGCGTGGTGACCTCGGGAACCATGGGACCCTCGGTGAAAAAAGCCATCGGCATCGGCTACCTTCCGGTGGAGCTTTCGCGTGAGGGCGCGCAGGTGGAGGTCGAGATTCGTGGCCGCCCGGTGAAGGCCGAGGTGGTGAAAACGCCGTTTTGGCGCAGGAGCTAAACGAGGATGGCCGAGAACCCGAAGGACCTCCGCTACACCAAGGAGCACGAATGGGCCCGGCGCACGGGCAAAACCATCGTCGTCGGGGTCACCGCGCACGCCCAGGAGGCGCTGGGGGACGTCGTCTACGTGGACTTGCCCAAGCTGGGGGCGGCGCTCTCCGCGGGCGCCAGTTTCGGAACCGTGGAGTCCACCAAGGCCGTCAGCGAGCTCTTCGCCCCACTCAGTGGCAAGGTGGTGAAAGTGAACGAGGCCCTGTCCAACGAGCCCCAGCTCATCAACCAGGACCCCTACGGCAAGGGGTGGATTTGCGAAGTCGAGCCGTCCGCCCCCGCCGAGTTCGACGGACTCCTGGACGCGGCCGCGTACACGGCGCTCGTGGCCTCGACGGCGGCTTAACGGGGGCCCTGCGGGTACCCTTCGGGGCGTGTGCGGGACGTCCGGTGCGGGTTGGTGCGGCCCAGGGGAGCCCGGTGGCTCGGTGGAGGGCTGGGCACCGTCGGGCCAGGCTGTTAGATGGCGCTTCCCATGGCCCTCTCCTTCAAGCCCTCCGAGCACTTCCTCGACCGCCATCTCGGGCCGGATGCGTCCGAGCGCGAAGCGATGCTCCAGTCCCTGGGGCTCGGCTCGATGGAGGCGCTGGTCGAGGGCACCGTCCCGGCCTCCATCCGCCTGCGCCGCGGGCTGGACTTGCCCGCGGCGCTGAGTGAGGCGGCGCTCTTGGAAGAGCTCGCGCAGCTCGCGCGCCGGAACCAACTCTTCAAGTCCTTCATCGGGATGGGGTACTCGGGCTGCATCACGCCCACCGTCATCCTTCGCAACGTCCTGGAAAACCCCGGCTGGTACACCGCGTACACCCCCTACCAAGCGGAAATCGCGCAAGGGCGGCTGGAGGCGCTGCTCAACTTTCAGCAGATGGTGGTCGACCTCACCGGGCTGGAGGTGGCCAACGCCTCACTCCTCGACGAGGCCACGGCTGCCGCCGAGGCGATGCACATGCTGTACGCCAGCCGCAAGGAGGGGCACGACGCCTTCTTCGTCTCCGAGGGCGTCTTCCCACAGACGCTGGATGTGTTGCGCACCCGCGCTGCCCCCTTGGGCATCGAGGTGCTCGTCGGCGACGCGCGAAAATTCGATTTTTCGAAGAAAGTTTTCGGCGTTCTGGTGCAATCGCCGGCGACGGACGGCTCGGTGGAGGACTGGGCCTCTCTCTTCGACCGGGTGCATGCCGAGGGAGCCCACGCGGTGGTGGCCGCCGACCTCCTCTCTCGCGCTGCTCACCCCGCCGGGGGAGATGGGCGCCGACGTGGCGGTGGGTAGCAGCCAGCGCTTCGGGGTCCCGATGGGATTCGGTGGTCCGCATGCTGCCTACTTTGCCACCCGCAGCCAATTCACGCGCAACCTCCCGGGACGCATCATCGGCGTGTCTCAGGACGCCTCGGGCCGCCCAGCGCTGCGCATGGCGCTTCAAACACGGGAGCAGCACATTCGCCGGGAGAAGGCGACGAGCAACATTTGCACGGCGCAAGTGCTGCTGGCGGTGATGGCCAGCATGTACGCCGTCTACCACGGCCCGAAGGGCATCCGTTCCATCGCCGAGCGGGTGCATGCCCTCACGCTGTTGTTGGGGAAAGGCTTGGCGCGGCTGGGCCACAAGCCGCGGACGGACCAGGTGTTCGACCGACTGGTGCTCGAGCTCACCCCGGAGGGGGCCGCCTCGGCGCTGGCCCGGGCGCGCTCGGCGCGGATGAATCTCTGCCAGGTCGACGAGCGCACGCTGGGCATCAGCCTCGACGAGACCACCACACCGGCCGACGTCGAGGCGCTGTGGCAGGTGTTTGCCGCCCCGAAGCCTCTGGACTTCACCGTGGAGAGCCTGGGGTCGGCCCCGGCCGAGACGCTGCCCGTGACGCTGCTCCGCAAGAGCCCCTACCTCACCCATCCGGTCTTCAATACCCACCACTCCGAGACGGAGATGCTGCGCTATTTGAAGCACCTCGAGTCGCGCGACTTGAGTCTCGCCCACTCGATGATTCCGCTGGGCAGCTGCACCATGAAGCTCAACGCCACCACCGAGATGATTCCGGTGACTTGGCCGGAGTTCGGCGCCCTCCACCCCTTCTGTCCACCGGAGCAGGCGGCCGGCTACCACCAGCTTTTCCGGGACCTCGAGCGCTGGCTCGCGGAGATTACCGGTTTCGCCGCAGTCTCCCTTCAGCCCAACGCCGGGAGCCAGGGCGAATACGCCGGGCTCCTCGTCATCCGCGCCTTTCACCAGTCCCGGGGCCAGGGGCACCGCGACGTGTGCCTCATTCCTTCCAGCGCCCACGGCACCAATCCCGCGAGCGCGGTCATGGCCGGCTACCAGGTGGTCGTGGTGCGCACCGACGCCTCGGGCAACATCGACCTCCAAGACTTGGAGGTCCGGGCGGAGCAGCACAAGGACCGCCTGGCGGCGTTGATGGTGACGTACCCCTCCACCCACGGTGTCTTCGAGGAGGACATCCAGCGGGTGTGCCAGACGGTGCACGCCCGCGGCGGGCAGGTGTACATGGACGGGGCGAACATGAATGCCCAGGTGGGCCTCTGCCGTCCGGGGGACATCGGCGCGGACGTCTGTCACCTCAACCTCCACAAGACGTTTTGTATCCCGCATGGCGGAGGCGGCCCGGGCATGGGCCCCATCGGTGTCGCCGCGCACCTCGCGCCCTTCCTCCCCCGGCATGTGATGGTGAACGCCGCGAATGGCTCGGCCATCGGCGCCGTCTCCGCCGCTCCCTGGGGGAGCGCCAGCATCCTCCTCATCTCCTACGCCTACATCCGGATGATGGGCGCCAAGGGGCTGAAACTCGCGACCGAAACCGCCATCCTCAACGCCAACTACCTGGCGGAGAAGCTTGGCCCGCACTACCCGGTGCTCTACCGGGGAAAGCAGGGAAGGGTGGCGCACGAGTGCATTCTCGACTTGCGCGGGCTGAAGAAGTCCTCCGGGGTGGAAGTGGAAGACGTCGCCAAGCGGCTCATGGACTATGGCTTTCATGCGCCCACCGTCAGCTTCCCGGTGGCCGGCACCATGATGGTCGAGCCGACGGAGAGCGAGTCCCGGGCCGAGCTCGACCGCTTTTGCGAGGCGATGATTGCCATCCGCCGAGAGATTGCCGACATCGAGTCAGGCCGAGCCCCCAAGGAGGGCAACGTTCTCAAGCAGGCCCCGCACACCGCCGAGGTGGTGACGGCGGACGCTTGGGACCGGCCCTACGCGCGCTCCACCGCGGCCTTCCCGGCGCCGTGGCTACGCGGCCACAAGTTTTGGCCCGCGGTGGGACGCCTCAACAACGTGCTCGGCGACCGGCAGCTGATGTGCACCTGCCCGCCGATGGAGGACTACGACTAGTTGTTCCGGAAGAGGCGCATCCTCGGACCACCGCCGAATTCCATGAAGAAGCCGAACTGGAAGTGAATGGCGTTGTCCTTCTCCAAAAGGCCAGGCGGCGGGTTGGGGAAGGGTTGGCTCTTCTGGAAGGCGGCGATGGCTGCCTCGTCGAGGAAGTCCACGCCGCTCGACTTCTCCACGTGCACCTCGCGCAAGGCGCCTTGGGCGTCCAGGGTAATACTGAGCAGGGTGTAGCGGTCGCGCCCGCCGTAAATCTGGCCCGTGGGGTCGCGCTGACGAAGCGGGCTGTTGGGGTCCCAGTGCGTCCCCACCGCCTGCTTCACCCGGTTGAAGAAGGTGGCGAACTTCCACTCCCGGGTGTTGAGGAAGGTGCCGTCACCCTCCTCGACTGAGTCCAGGTGGTCATTGGGAGCGGCGCCGATAATTTTATCCAGAGCGGCGGCGCTGGGCATGAGGTTGATGGAGCCCACCTGTCCACGCTTTCCGTCCGAGGCCTGGTCCCCCGTCTCGCTCGGCAGCCCCGGGGCAATGCGCAGCTTGTCCGAGTTGCCTTTGACTTCCGCGCTCTCCGCGCGGTTGGCCACTTGTGCACCCGGCCCGACGGTGTCCGGTGCCTTGAGGGCGATGCGCTCCTGGGCTTGCGTCTTTGGAATCTCCATCGCCCCGCGCTTGGCCTGCTGGAGCATCGGCCGGTCATCCTGACCGGCGCCATTGTTGCCCGCGAGTTGGGCCTGTTGAGCCGTGTCGTTGCCGAGGTCAGCCCGCTTGGTGTCGGCGGTCTGCTGCGGCATGGCGTTCCGGTAGAAGGGGGTCTGCACCCGCGCCTTCTTTTCCTTCTCCACTTTGTTGTTCTTCTCCGCGAGGTACTTCGCGTCCTCGGGCTTCTGCTCGTTGCCGGGCGCCACCGCCACCACCTGGCCGTGAGGCTTTTGCTCGGGCTTCAACTCCGGCTTCTTCTCTACCGGTGGGGGCCGAGGCCTGGTCGCGGAGTCCTGAGCCACCGCGCCTCGGTTGCGCGCCCACTGCTCGTTGCTCAGCGGCCTCAACTCCACCTGTTGCGGCGGCGGGCGGTTTTCCTCCCAGGGGAAGCGGACGCCGTCCAGAAGCAGCACCAGCCCCACCAGCAGGAGGTGGAGCAGCACCGCCACGGCGAATGCCACCAGCGTGCGTCGCGGGTCGTCGCGCCTGCGCTGTCTGTAGAGGGAAGGTGGCAAAGCGCTCAAAAGTCCCTAACGGCGGCCCAGTGTAATGGCCCCCTTGCGTCCATAGGGAGCGAGCGGCCCGAACCCCTCCGCATACCCCTCGTGCGCGGAGCAGTCCATACCCCGCAAGGCTTCGAATTCATTCGTAGATTTTGGCGACTTCGGCGCCGTTGAAGTAGTAGCGGAGGATGGCGCGGTAGTCGTCGCCCACGTCCGCGCGCCCGATGGCACCTGTCTGGCACATGCCGACGCCATGTCCCCAGCCTCCGCCGTGCAAGAGCCACGCGGTGGGGACGCCCTGGGCATCGCGCTCGGTAGAGACGGTGAAGAAGGAGCTGTTGAGCATGCCGAAGGCTCGGCGGATGTTGAGCTCCCCCCGCAACTCGGTGGCTCCGCGCTCGCCGGAGACGGCCACGAGGAGGGCGCGGCCCGAGACGCCGCGCTCCACCACCTGCAGCGCCCGAATCGCCCCCAGGGCGAAGGGAGACAACAGCGCGTCCAGCTCGGCCGCCGTGAAACGCTTCTCCCAGCGGTAGCGGCCGGGTTGGGCGAAGCGGCTCTTCCGGCAGGCGGCAGGCAAGTCGGCGCGCAGGAAGGCGCCGGGCTCGCTGCGGGGCGCGGGCAGGTTGTCCACCGCCTCGAGGAGGTCCGGCCGTCCGCGCAGACTGGGGTCCGGGACGCCGCCCCACACCGCCTCGTTGTCCTCGGTGTAGCCGCCACACACTGCGCTGTAGACGGAGTCCACCAGGCGGCCCTGCTGGCTGAAGAGGGCCTGACCCCGGGTGGCCTCCACCGCGGCATTGGTGGAGGGCGCCTCGCCACTCCGGCCGCGGTACACGGCGCAGTGCTGCTCGCTGCAAAGCAAGTAGGGGTCCGCCAAATGACGCGTCCCCACCTTGGCCAGCACCTCGCCCCGGGCCGTCACCGCCTGGGCCTTGAGGGCCTCCATCGGGGCGGCGGCAAATATTTCCGACGGCACCAGGCCGCGCAGGAGGTCCTCGAGCGCCACCTCGTTCACCACCGCCAGCGTCCCGCGCGCATCCACCGTAAACACCAGCGCGCCGCGGTAGTTGCGGTCTTCCAGGCCATGGGCCCGGTAGCCCACGTCGTGCTCCACCTGGCGGACGTCAAAGCCAGTGTGGTCCAGCGTCTCGGCGTGAATTCTGTCCACACCCCGCCCGAGTAGAGCGCCATTGGCCTGGTGGACCTCCAGCGTGGCGTGCGCCGGAATCACCACCTCCTCGGAGAGGGTAGCCCGCACCCCGTAGCGGCGGAGGAATTCTCCCAGACGGCCGTTGGCCTCGGCCTCGCTCAGCCCCTCATCGGCGAGCACGACGTACAGGCGGTTGTCGATGACTTTCCCGGCAATGCCGTACACCTGCCCCAGCGTCTGCACCCGCACCGGGACGCCGCGGCGGGCCCACACCGCGAGCTCGGACTCGAGGCCGGCCTTGTCCGCGAAGGCCAGCTCGTGGAGTTGAAGGCGAAAGACGCGCTTGGCGGGCGTGCCCCCCACCAACCGCACGCGGAGCAACTCGCCCGCCGGGGCTTCGGCGACGGTTTCCACGGCTCCAGGAAGAAGGAGACGCACCCGCCCGCGCGGCACGAAGGCCACCTCCTGCTGTCCCTCCATGAGGCGGACAGGGACGGTGGGCTCACCGGCACGCACGTCCACCCGTTTCCAGGCCCCAGCCGGCGCCTCCAGCGACTGCGCGGTGGAGGGCGTGGCCGGGCTGGGGCCCGCGTCCAGGGCGGGGGTTTCCTCACTGGCCGGGGAGGCCGCTGCAACGTGCGCCCAGCATGCGGCGAGCAACCAGAGTGCGCGTGGAACGGCCCTGGGCGACAGGTGGACTGACCTCCAGACACCGGCTGACGCGAAAGGAATGAGGAACCGGGGAATGAGGGGTTTGTAGACGGCTTCAATAGTACACGGTCAAGGCCAACGTCCGGAAAACACGGGCGTTGGCCTGAGTCGTTTCGTCAAGGACGTGAACGGGGTGAGTCGTCCGAGTCGACTCGCTCCGAAGCATGGGTGGTGCGGTAGGCACCAACCGCTTCCTCCAGGGTCGCGAAGAAGCTCTGTTCCCCGAAGCGCACGAAGAGCCCGAAGCGCTTGAGCTTGTCTTTGACCGGGTCCTTCATCTCAGCGAAGCGCAACTCGATGCCGACGGTACGCAGAGCGTCAGCGAGCTCACACAGCGCGTCGGCAGCCGTGACGTCGACGCTGGTGACTGGTTCCGCCGCTACCACGAACCAGTGCACGGGCGTCGGGGACTTCGCGACGGCCTCTTGGACCCGCGCGCTGAACAGTCCGGCGTTGGCGAAGAAGAGAGGTGCATCCCAACGGAACAGCACGAGGCCCGGAAAGAGGCGCGCCCCCGGGTACCGGGTGATGTCGTGATAGCCCGGGACGTGCTCGACGCGTCCAAGCACGGCCGAGTGGGGGCGCCAGGCGTCCCAGAGGAACTCGATGACAGCAATGACGATGGCGAGGGCAATGCCGGGAAGGGCGCCGAACACAGCGACGCCCAGAAAGCACGCCATGGAGAGCCAGAACTCCCAGCGCTGGATGCGATAGATGCGGCCGAGGTCGGACACCTCGAAGAGGCCGATGGCCGCGGCGATGACGACGGCAGCGAGCCCGGCTTGCGGCAGGTGGTGCAGGAGGTCGGGTGCCAGGACCAACAGCAACGCGATGGCCAAGGCGCCAACGACGCCCGTCAACTGGGTCCTCGCGCCTGCGGCCTCGGCCACCGGCGTCCGAGAGGAGCTGCTGCTGATGGGGAACCCCTGAAAAAATGCGGCGACTAGATTGGCCACGCCGAGGCCGACCATCTCCTGGTTGGGGTCGACCGTCATCCGCAGACGCGCCGCATAGGTGCGCGAGAGCACGCTCGTGTCGGCGAAGGAGACCAGGGCGACCGCCAGCCCGCCGAGCAGCACGGGCTCCCAGACGTCGAACTCCAACCGGGGCAGCGTTGGCCACGGCAGTCCCCCTGGCAGTGCACCGAGGACGGATACGCCGGCCCGGGTTCCGAGGTCGAAGACCCCAACCACCAACGTGGCGAGGACCACAGCGATGAGAATGCCCGGGAGGCGCGGCCAACGCTTCAGGACCAGGATGAGAGCGAGCGTGCCGGCACCGACTGCTGCCGCCACGACGTTCACATTCCCGGCGGCCACCTTCTCAAGAATCCTCCATGCCTGACGCAGTGGCCCGGACGCGCTGACGGAGAAGCCGAGCAGCTTGGGGACCTGGCTCAACAGCACCGTGAGCGCAATGCCGTTCATGTACCCGTAGCGAATGGGCTTGGAAAGCAGCTCAGTCAGAAACCCAAGACGGGCGATGCCGGCGGCAATGCACGTGATGCCGGAGATGATGGCCATCATTCCCGCCACGGCGACTGCACGGTGAGGCTCGCCACCGGACAGCGGGAGAACGACCGCGAGGATGAGAGGGGCCAGTGACGAATCTGGTCCAAGCACGAGAATGCGGCTTGGACCGAAGAGCGCGTACGCGAGCAGCGGTAGAATGG
The DNA here is from genome assembly GCA_963745475.1 of uncultured delta proteobacterium. Lineage (GTDB taxonomy): Bacteria > Myxococcota > Myxococcia > Myxococcales > Myxococcaceae > JADGRA01. Next base: position 63,988 of record CAVUXN010000006.1, on the reverse strand, counting down.
TCGCGTAGAGGCCGCTGATTCCGGGGAGTCCGGACGCCTCGGCGTATGCGATGCCGACCGGCACCAGCATCGTCGTCATGACAAGCCCAGCCACCACATCATGACGCAGCCAGGACGACTGGTAGCCGCGCAGGGTGCTTAACCCGGGAAGCCACCGTGCCCAGCCGACCGGGGCGCCGCGGACCGGTTCTTTGTGGCGCGGTAGAAGCTCAGTCATCAACGGACGGAGTCTTGCCATGCTTCTCGAGGGAGAGGCCCGGCAAACGCCGTCATGGTCTGCCGAGCACAGAGGCGCCACCCGGATTCGAACCGGGGAATGAGGGTTTTGCAGACCCTTGCCTTACCACTTGGCGATGGCGCCGGGGGGAGCGCGCGGGTTGTAGGGCAGCGCTCGGTCCCCGGTCAAGGAAACGCCCTTTGCGGCTCGAGCCTGGCGGAGCGGGGAGCTCTGGGGGCCGCGGCTCCCGGCAATGCTTCGCCGCCAGTGACGGCTGTGCATTGACCGCAAGGGCATCTCGATGGCACTCACCACCTCACCATGGCCAAGCTGCGCGCAGTCCTCTTCGGTGCCACCGGGCTCGCGGGCCAGCAATTCGTCTCCGCGTTGAAGGCGCACCCGTGGTTCGAGTTGGCGGCCATCTCCGCCTCTCCCCGCAACGCCGGCCGCCCCTACGCCGAGGCGTTGGGCGCGGGGGGCTGGTTTCTCCCAGAAGCCATTCCTCCGGCGGCGGCGGCGCTCCGCTTGCTCGACCCCACAGCTGTCGAGGCAGGAGACTTTGACCTCGCCTTCAGCGCGGTCGAGGCGGACGTCGCGCGGGAGCTCGAGCCGAAAGCCGCGCGGCGAATTCCGGTCTTCTCCACGGCCAGCGCTTTTCGCTACGAGCGGGACGTTCCGCTGCTGCTCCCGCCCGTCAACGCCTCGCACCTCCAGCTGGTGCACGCACAGCGTGCCCGCGGCTTCTCGGGCTACGTCGCCCCCATCCCCAACTGCACCGCCACCGGCCTGGTGGTGGCGCTGGCGCCGCTGGTGGAACGGTTCGGCGTCCGGGCCGTCGTCATGACGTCCCTGCAGGCGGTTTCCGGTGCCGGGCGCTCTCCGGGCGTGCCGGCGCTGGACGTCCTGGACAATGTCCTGCCCTTCATCCCCAAGGAGGAGGGGAAGGTGGAGGCGGAGACTCGAAAAATTCTCGGGACGTGGAGTGCCGGCCAGTCGGAGGTGAAGCCCCACGCCATGCGCATTTCGGCCACCTGCACCCGCGTGGCCGTGCTCGAGGGACACACCGAGACGGCGTCTGTCTCCTTGGGACGGGCGGCCTCGTTGGAGGAAGTCGCCTCCGCCCTGCGCGAGTGGCGGGGCGAGGAAGCGGCGCGGGACTTGCCCTCCTCCCCCCCGCGGTGGATTGAGGTGCTGGAGGCACCGGACCGGCCGCAGCCGCGGCTGGACCGGGAGACGCACGGAGGGATGGCCACCAGTGTGGGCCGGCTCCGCGAGGACCCAGTCCTGGAAAACGGCGTGAAATTCGTCCTCGTCTCGCACAACACCAAGCTGGGCGCGGCCCGGGGCGCGGTACTCGTGGCGGAACTGGCGAAGAGCCAGGGGTTGCTCTAATGAATGGCTTCACTCGTCGCTTCCGGTGTTAGGAAGCGCTCGGCCCTGGCCCGTCCGTTGGTGTAGAAGACTTGGCCCCTGTTCCCGAGGGAGAACTCTGAATCATGGCCTATTACGTCGCCGAGCCTTGCGTGAAGTGCAAGTACACCGACTGCGTCGAGGTGTGCCCGGTGAATTGCTTCTACGAGGGCGAGAATTTCCTCGTCATCCACCCCGACGAGTGCATCGACTGCGGAGCCTGCGAGCCGGTGTGCCCCACCAAGGCCATTTTCCCCGAGGCCGACCTCCCGGAGAAGTGGGCCGAGTACAAACAACTCAATGAAACGTATTCGAAGCAGTGGCCCAACATCTCCGAGAAGCAGGAGCCGCTGCCGGAGGCCGAACAATTCAAGGACGTGGAAAAAAAGCGCGACCTGCTGGTGCTCGCGCCCGGGAAGGGAAAGAAGTAGGCGGCCAGTGGAGGGGACTGGTGCCCACCGGACCGAGTCGCATAGGTTGCGCGCCCTCAATGTCTGAAGCCGCTCCATCCGTCGTCATTTCTCCAGTCCGCGACGAGGCGGACCTCATGCAGGCGCTCGCCATCCGCGAGGTCGTCTTCATCGAGGAACAGCACGTCCCGGAGGGCATCGAGCGGGACGCGGAGGATGCGCGCGCCTTCCACGTCCTGGCCTTCCAAGGCGGACACGCCGTCGGCACCGGCCGGCTGGTGAGCCTCACCACCACGCCCCAGGGCGAAACTGGACAGTGGGGACAGGTGGGACGGATGGCGGTGCTCCAGGCGCACCGCCAGGGGCGGGTGGGCACGCTGTTGCTCGCGGCGCTCGAGGCTGAGGCCCGGCAGCAAGGGATGCGCGGCATCCTCATGCACGCCCAGCTGTACGCCCTCGGCTTCTACCGGCGGCACGCCTACGAGCCGGTGGGCCCCGTCTTCGAGGAAGCCGGCATCGACCACGTGGAAATGCGCAAGCGCCTCTAGTCGACGGTGGCGGAGGCGCTGTCCGCACGCGCCTGTCGGTTGAGCGGTTGGTCGCACACCCGGGCCAGAAAACTCGGCAGCCCCATGGCTCGCTCCACGCTTTGCCGGCGCAGTTCGCGGGCTCGCTCCTTAAAACCGTCGCGAACGAGCGCCAACCGGGGTGTGACGCGCGCCAGTCCTACCGCTTCGCGGACCGCTTGCAGCATGGCCGACGGGTCCGGCTCGTACACCCCCAGCCGCTGTGCCTCGAGGTAGCTGACGTGGCTGCGCTCTGAGCCGGGGATGTAGTGGAAGAGGAGCAAGGGGCCGAGCTCCGTCTCCAACAGCTCCTGCAGCGTCGCCGGGGCGAGGCTTCCAAGAATCGGGACGTCGGCCAACCCCATGAGCGCAGCCAAAATGGCAGGGGAGACGTAGCCGAAGACATGCACCCCTTGTGTCGCCAGCGGGGCGAGCCGCTCCTGGAAGCGGCGGTCGCGGCCGCACACCACCACCACGTTGACGCTGGAGCGCAAGGTGCTGTCCGCCAGTACCCGCTGAAGCACGGGCTCCGTTTTCGCCGTCCAAGCCGAGCCGCCGAGGAAGAGGAGCGTCGGTCGGTCGAGCTTCAACGCTGCAAACCCGGGCGCCTCCGCTGCCACCTCCTCACGGAGCGCCGCGCGCGCCTGCGTCCGCGCCTCGGTGCGCATCCGGTGGCCCACCCGCACAAAGGCCTCCCGGGTGAGGAAGCCGGAGAGGTGCATCCGCTCCTCAGCGACGCCTTCGCCGCGGTAGTGGGCGAGCGTGTCCTCCCCCATCACCAGGAGGTAGTCCGGGCGCAGCTCGGGGCTCGCCGGGAAGTACCCGCCGCTCGGAGTGCCGTAGTCCGGAACGGCGCCAATGAGGGGGACGTTGAGGCCCAGCTGAGCGCGTGCGCGGGCCAGAACCATGGTCAAGAGTGCGTGCGTCGAGACGAAGGCGTCGGCCCGCGACGCCCGGAGCAGCTCCCGTGCCTCGCGCTGCAGCCGAGGGAGGAGCCACATGCCCACCTCCATGGCCCAGCGTTGGCCGGTGAGTGTGAAGACGGTGCCCTGGAACTGCGTGAAGTGGTGGACGCAGAAGGCGTAGAAGCGCTGGGTGGAGCTGTCGGCAGAAGTCCAGCTCACCGGCTCGAAGCTTCGGTGCTGCGGGTCCACCCGCCGGAGGACGGCGGCCAGCGAGTCGCGCAGCATGATGTGGCCCGCGCCTGCTTCGATGGACCCTAGGAGGATGCGCCTGGGCATAGGCTTGCCGAAGCGGCATGTAACATTGGGGGTTGACAGTGACAACGCTGTGCGTCGAGCGTGGCAAGCTCGCGTCACCGGCGGCCCCTTGTGCCCCCAGCCGGCGGACTGGCGTGCGCCGGGTCGAGCGGCCAGGCATGCCGGGGGTAGCGCCGGGCCAGCTCTCGGCGGAGCGCGGGGTAATGGCGCTCCCAGAAGCCAGCCAAGTCCGTGGTGACTTGCACCGGCCGCTGGTTGGGAGCGAGAAGCTGCAGCACCAACGGAACACGGCCCTCGCAAATGCGCGGCCCCTCGCGCAGGCCGAAAAAGTCCTGAAGCCTTGAGGCCACGTAGGGAGGAGCACCCCGCGGGTAATGGACGGCGAGGCTCCTTCCTCCCGGAAGACTCACGCGGGACGGGAGGGCGCGGCTGAGCAGCGCCTGAAGCCTTGGGGACAAAAGCCCGTCCAACGCCCGTTGCACCGTCTCTGCGTCCAGCCCCTGGAGGCTCGTCCTGCCTTCGGCGAGTTTGGCCGGTAGCTCGGCGCCCGGGTTAGGCAAAGGGCGGGGAATGTCAGCCTCTGGGTAGGCCTCGGCGAGGAAAGCGAGGCGCGCGCTCCAGGCCTCCAGCGTCTCGGCGTCAAGGAGCCCTCTTAGCCCGGTGGCTTGCAGGTGCTCCGCCAGCACCTGCGCCGCTTCGGCCGACGGCACCGCGGGCTTTCGGGACTCGTCCAGCAGCAGCTCGCCGTACAGCAGCTGGCCCACGCGGTCGACGCGGGCCTGGGCGACATTCCACTCCAGGGCCTCCACATCTCGCAGCCGCTCGGGAAACAACTCCAGCAGCCAGTCCTCCTGGACTTCGCTGGCCACCCGGACGCGCGTCTCCGGGCCTCTGGACGAGGTGCGCACCTCGGCGTCCAGGGCGAGCAACAGCGCCGGCTCCTGGACGGCGCTCCCCTCGTCGAGGGTAGCGCTCCCACCCGAGGTCAACAGAAGCTCGGGCGCATGGGGCCGCCGGCGCTTGGCCACCCGGTCCGGAAAGCCCGTCAAGAGTGAGAGGAGGAGGGCGTCTTCCCGAGCCTCCTCCGTCGCTGGCGGCACGGCCTTCTTGTGCACCAACGGCAGCAGCTGCCGGCGGGCGCGTTCGACGGCGGCCAGCGCCGCTGGGTCGAGCTCGCGGCGGGTGGCCTCTCCAGCCGACACGTCGGCCAGCCGTTCCAGCACGTCCGAGCGGGCGCTGGTGGTGGCCCGGGCCCTTCCCCGTGGCCCGTCCAGCCGCGTCCGGGCGCTTCTCCTGACGTCGCGCTCGGCGAGGAGGGCCGCGGCCGTGGCTGCGGCGCGGCCGACGCCTCGGCGTTCACCTTCGACCACCACCCGCGCGAGCCGCGGGTGCAGCGGGAAGGCCAGCATGCGGTGGCCGAGCTCGGTGAGGCCGCCGCTTGGCGCGAGCGCGCGCAAGTCCAAGAGCAGCCTCTCCGCCGCCTCCAGCGCCGCCGCGGGCGGCGCCTGAAAGAATGGAAAGTGCCGGCGGTCCGTCACCCCGGAGGCGGCCAAGGCCAGCACCATGTCCGAGAGGTCGGCGCGCGCAATCTCCGGTGTCTCGTGGAGCGGCCGCGCCTCGAAGTCGGCCCGCGTGTAGAGGCGCAGGGCGCGGCCGGGTTGCGTCCGCCCGGCACGTCCCGCCCGCTGTGTCGCGCTGGCCTGGCTGACTCGGGCCGTCTGCAACGAGGGCAGCCCCGACCAGGGGGAGTGGACGGGGAGGCGCGCCAGCCCGGAGTCGATGACTGCCACCACCCCGGGGATGGTGACCGAGGACTCGGCGACGTTGGTGGAGAGGATGAGCTTCCGCCCTCGGCCCGGACGGACGGCACGGTCCTGCTCGGCCGCCGGCAAATCCCCGTGGAGGGGAAGCAGGGTGAAGCCATGCCGGCTGGCAAAGTCCAAGGCGCTCGTCTGCGCGCGACGAATTTCCTGAGCACCGGGGAGGAAGACGAGGACGTCCCCTTGGGGAAGCACTGGAAGCAGGCGTTTGAGGGCGGCCAGCACTTGCTCCTCCAAGGGCCGGCTGTCCGCCCTGTCCAGGTAGGCGACGTCCACCGGAAAGGTGCGGCCTTCGGAGGTGAGGACGGGACAGCCACCGAGAAACGCGGCCAGGGGGCCGGTCTCGAGCGTGGCGGACATCACCAGGAGCTTCAACGGGTGGCCCGCCTGCTGGAGTTGACGCAGAAGCGACAGGGCCAAGTCCCCTTGCAGGTGCCGCTCGTGGAACTCGTCCAACACCACCGCGCCCATGCGGCCGAGCCGGGGGTCAGCCACCAGCCGCCGCGCGAGGACGCCTTCGGTGACGAAGCGCAGCCGCGTCCGGGGGCTCGTGCGCTCCTCGAAACGTATTTGGTAGCCCACCGACTCGCCCAAAGGCTCGCCGCGCTCCTCGGCGACGCGCGCCGCTGCCAGCCGCGTCGCGAGCCGGCGGGGCTCCAGCACCCACACCTCAGCGTCGCCGACGAGTCCAGAGTCGAGCAGGGCAGGGGGGACGCGCGTCGTTTTCCCGGCGCCGGGAGCCGCCTGCAGCACCGCGGCTGGGCCGTGGCGGAGCGCCTCGAGGACTTGCGGCAAGAGCCCGTCGACGGGGAGTGCGGGACGGGGCCTCGGGCCGCCGCTCAAAGCCCAAGCACCGCCTGCAGCGCTCCGGGCACGCCGAGGGAGGCAAAGGCACATGTGGCGCCGGCGCCCAGCAGCGCCTCGGCGTTGAAGGCGCCCGTCCCCACCCCCACCGACGCAGCGCCAATGCCGCGCGCCGCGGCCACGTCCTTGGGCGTGTCCCCGACGACGACGACGCGGACGTCCTCCAAGCGGAGGCCGAGGCTCGCCGCCCCGCGCTCCGCGCCGCGCCGCAAGAGCGCCGTCCTGTCCTCGTCGTCACAGCCAAAGCCGCCGAAACCGAAGCGGCTGAAGAGCCCCACCCGGTCGAGCTTGATGCGGGCGCCCTCGCGGATGTTTCCAGTCCCCAGCCCGAGCGCAGCGTCGCCCCGGGCCTGGAGGGCATCCAACATTTCGCAGACGCCGGCATGCACGCGGTACGTCTCCGCGGGTGCCCGGGCCACTTCCTCGTCGAGGACGTCGAGGTAGCAGGCCAACAGGGCGTCGATGGCCATGGCTGTCGGCGTGACGCCCAACGCCACCAGTCCGCCTCGGACGATGGCCCGGTCGGTCATCCCGTCGAAGCGAAACCCGTCACACGCGTCGCGGCGTCCGTGGGCGCGCTCGAAGGCCAGCTCCAGGGCCCGCCGCCCGACGCCACCCGTGGTGACGAGGGTCCCGTCAATGTCGAACAGCCACACGGTGGGTTGCATGGAAGCGGCAGGCTCATAGCCCCGTTTGCCTTCGCTGGCGAGCAGACGGACGAGCCCGAGGCCCCCCGGGGTCTAGCCGACGTGCGAGGGCGTGTGGGACACTTGCGCCAAGGGTAAACAGTCATGGCCGGGCGCGTCCTCTTCCTTCTCCAGCGTGGCGGGTACCAGCCGGCTTACCAGGCAGCCTCCATGGGCATCACCGCGGTGGCGCTGGGCGACTCGGTGCACTTCGTCTTTGCCTTCGAGGCCTTGCGGCAGCTCGTCCACGGCGACTTCGGCCGGCCCCAGTCCGACCGCGAAGCGGTGGAGAGTGCTCGGGCCGAGGGCCTCGGGCTCCCTCCGCCAGCCACCATGCTGGCCGAGGCCCGGGGCCTCGGTGCACGGCTGTTGGCGTGCGACACCATGCTGCGCATCGCCGGGATTCCCACCGAGGAGGCGGAGCGCGTCCTAGACGAAGTGATGGGGTTGCCCAGCCTCTGGCGGCTGACGGACGGCGCGCGTGTCTTGTCGTTCTAAAAAGCGCGCCCGACAGGAAAAGGCGTCGAGGTGGGATAGTGGAGCAAGGTGGCTAGGGCCACCGCGCGGGCGGTATGCTGTTCGCCTCGCCACCCATGCCTTTACGCCCAACGTCGCCACTCGTTGCTGCTCTCGCCGCGCTCGCGGTGCCGCTCGCAACGCTGATGGCTTGCCAAGTCTACGACTTCGAACCGGTGACGCCGCTGTCACTCGGGCAGACGTCGCAAGTCACCACGCTGCAGGTCACACCCTTCAAGCCCAACCTCTTGCTCCTCGTGGACAAGTCCGGCTCGATGGACCTTCCGCTGGACGTGACGAACCTCGCCTGCTTCACCGCACCGGGCGGAGAGGTGTGCGGGCAGGACAAGTCCTACCCCTGTGACGTAGCGACGTGCCCGACGCGGTGGAGCACGCTCTCCAGCACCGTTACCGAGTTCCTCACCCCGCCGGCCGTGGACGCCGGCGCGCCCTCGGCGCGTTTCGGCCTCACCTTCTTCCCACAGCCGCCGGACAGCGACGTCAACAACCAATGCGTGCCGACGCTGTCCGTCCTCGCGCCCATTGACGCCGGCGTCGATGATTCAACGGCCGCGCTCGACAACCTGGCCAATGCCGCCAGCGCTGCCTTGGCCACCGTGCAGAGCAGTAACCCCCAAGGCCCCACCGGCACCGGCGGCGGGACGCCCACCGGCAACAGCCTCAAGTACTTCAATTCCAATCCCGCGGCGGTGGTCGACCCGGTCCGAGACGCCTACGTGCTGCTCCTGACGGACGGGCTTCCGAATTGCAACACGGACCTCGGACCGACGGTGGGGACTTCGGCTTGCGTTTGCACCCTGCAATCCGACCAGGATTGTCTCGACGCCCGGCCCCTCGGCATCGGCTGCTTGGACAACGCCGCCACCATCAACGTCATCAGCGAGCTGTTGTCGGTGCAGCACATCACCACCGTGGTCCTCGGCTTTGGCGCGGACACCGCCGCGCCCGCGGCGGCGGGCACGCTTCAGCAGATGGCCATTGCCGGAGGCTTCCCGCCCCGCCTTTGCCCGAACAAAAACCAGTCCTGCGGACCCACCAACCCCTGTGACCTCAGCACCGGGCAATGCTCCAAGCAGTACTACGAGGCGACGGACGCCGAGTCGTTGTCCCTGGCCCTGGAGCAGATTTACGCCGGAGTCGGCGCCAAGGCTTGCATCGTCCCGCTCCAGGAGACGCCCACCAACCAGCAACTCATCAGCGTGCTGGTGAATGGTGCTCCCGTCCTCAGCGGTCCGGACACCTGGGCCTACCAGCCCACCGGCTCGCTCCCCTCGAATTTGGCCCCCAACCCGGACGGTCCGACCCTCCAGTTCTTCGGGGACCTGTGCGCCCAGATTCAGGCCTCGAGCAAGGAAAAGCCGCTCCAGCTGCAGATTCGCATCCTCACGGACCTGTAGGCCCTTCGGGGTGCGCCCGCCCCGGGGTTGCGGCGCGGGCTAGAGCCCTTGCGGCGCGGACCCCCGCTGTGCCTAGCGTCCGCCCCGCTGGGGCTTTTGACATGCGGCTCACCATTCTCTCGCGCTCTCCGCGGATTGCCTCCACCGCCCGGCTGACGGAAGCCGCGCGCGCCCGGGGGCACGCCGTGCGGGTGCTCGACCCGGTCAAAGTCGAGATGCACCTCGACCGCGACCGCGCGACGCTCTACTACCGGCGCCGGCTGCTCGCGCCCACCGACGCCGTCATCCCCCGCATCGCCCAGTCCATCTCCACCTACGGCATGGCGGTGGTGAACCAGTTCGCCTTGCGCGGCGTGCCGCTGTTGAATGGAACGCAAGGCATCTCCCAGGCCCGCAACAAGATGCGCTGCCTGCAGCTGTTGGCGGCCAACGGCGTCAACATCCCGGCCACGGTAATGGCGCGGAGCGCCGGGGACCTCCGGGCGATGGTGAAGCTGGTGGGCGGCGTCCCGGTCCTGGTGAAGCTGCTCCGCGGGCAGGAGCGTCGGGGCGTCATGGTGTGCGAGAGCCTCGCTTCGTTGGAGGCCGCGCTGGAAGCCATCCTCGGCCTCGGACAGGACCTCATTCTCCAGCAGTACGTCCGTCGGGGCGGCCTCGACGTGCGTGTCTTGGTGGTGGGCGGGGTGGCCATCGCCGCGGTCCGCCGTCGGCCGCGGATGAATCGGCTGGCCCACACCCTCAACCGAGGAGCGCGACTCGAGCCCATCGCCCTCACCGAGGCACAACGCAGTGCCGCGGTGAAGACGGCCCAGCTCGTCGGACTGGAGGTGGCCGGCGTCGACCTCATCGACGTGCGTGGCCAGCCCAAAGTCTTCGAAGTCAACTCCTCCCCGGCCCTGGCGGAGATGGAGCGCGCCACCGGATTGGACCTGGCCGGCAAAATCATCGCCCGGGTGGAGGCGCTGGTGGCCGAGAGTCACCTGTCCGCGCCGCGCCGAGTACCCCCCAAAGTCCGCTCCCTGAGGCGCGCGTGATAGAAGCAAGCTCCATGCGGCCCGCCTTCCTCACCCTTCTGCTTCTCTGCGCCCCGGCTGCCTGGGCCGCGGACCCGGACCCAGCCTCGCTTTACGTCTTGACGACGGAGGGCAGCACCACCGCCCTCAAAGCGGGCCAGGCTGGCACCTTCGTGCTCGTCATCCACACCGTCGCCGGGGCGCACATCTCCGAGGACGCACCCCTGAAGCTCGCGCTCAGCGGCTCGGGCGGCGTCGAGCCCCAGAAGGCGCTCCTCGGCCGGAGCGACGCCAAGGCCGTGCCCAAGCCGGGTGGCGCGGCCGACCCCCGCTTCGAGGTACCCCTCACCGCGTCGGCCAAGGGGCAAGGCGCCGTGGAGGCGAAGCTCACCTTCTTCGTGTGCACCGAGACGCTGTGCGCCCGCCAGCAGAAGACGCTCAGCGTGCCGGTGACGGTGAACTGATGCCGAGGCACCGCGCCCCGCCACCCGGGCGGGTGCAGCGCGGCCCGTCCAGCACCGAGGAGCGCCGGACTTCCGGACCCGAGCGGGTGGTGTATGGCATTCACCCGGTCCTCGAGGCCCTCAAGGCCAGGGCCGCCGAGGTGGAGCGGTTGCTCCTCGTGGAAGGCGTCCTTCCGGCCCGGGTGGCCGGCGAGGTGCTCTCACTCGCGCAAGCCGCGCGGGTGCGGGTGGAGCGTGTCGCGCGCGAACGCTTGGCGGAGCTTGCCCAAGGCGGCGTGCACCAGGGGGTGGCCGCCGAGCTCCGGGCCTTCCGCTATGCCGAGCTCGAGGACTTGCTGAGCGCGGCCCAGGTGGCCAACCAGCCACCGCTGTTGGTGGTGCTGGACGGGATTCAGGACCCGCATAACCTCGGTGCTGTCATTCGTTCCGCCCACGGCTTCGGCGCCCACGGCGTCGTCCTCGGGCGGGACCGCGCCGTTGGCGTCACCGCGGCGGTGGCCAAGGCTTCAGCCGGTGCCGTGGAACACCTGGCGGTGGCCCGCGTCACCAACCTCTCCCGGGCGCTGGAGGAGCTCAAGGAGGCTGGGTTGTGGGTGGCGGCAGCGGACCCTAAAGGAGACACACCCCTCTGGGAGGCGCCGCTCGACGGCCCCTTGGCGCTGGTGGTGGGTGCCGAAGGGGAGGGCGTCCGCCCCGGGGTGTTGGGCCACTGCGACTTCCGGCTCCGCATCCCCCTGTCGGTGGGCTCGGCGTCCCTCAATGCCTCGGTGGCCGCCGCCGTCCTCCTCTATGAGGTGTCTCGGCAGCGCGCGAAGCCCAAGCCGAGGGCCTAGCGCTTCGTCGTCGCCGTCTTAGGTTGTGGGCCCTGCCCCCCCGGGTGGGCCGTTGGGCTGGCCCGCGCCGGCTTGGCCCAGGAGTTGACGGCCGGCGCCACCGCGCGGTAGTACGCGCGACCCCCGCTGTCCCGCCCTCTCGCGTCAGAGGGCTGTAATTGGGGCGTTTAGCCGTTAGTAAAGTCGTTGTTCTGGACCCCGTGCCGGCGTCGTCGTCCAACCCAACTTGCTGTAAGTACGGCGTTTGCCGGTGTAGCTCAGTTGGTAGAGCAACTGATTTGTAATCAGTAGGTCCGGGGTTCGAATCCCCGCGCCGGCCACGGGAGGAATGGAAAGAGGACTGCGAGCCAAAACTTAGGAAGGCAGACAAACGAAGGAGAGCGTGCGGAGGGGTACCCAAGTGGCCAAAGGGAGCAGACTGTAAATCTGCCGGCTCTCGCCTTCGTTGGTTCGAATCCAACCCCCTCCATGGAACAGGGACCCCAGGCGGGAATAGCTCAGATGGTAGAGCGTCAGCCTTCCAAGCTGAATGTCGCGGGTTCGAATCCCGTTTCCCGCTCCAAGAATTGATGCACGGCAGTGCACCTTAGAAGTCGACGGCAGCTTAAACAGAAAGCCCTGATAGCTCAGTTGGTAGAGCGCATCCTTGGTAAGGATGAGGTCTCCAGTTCAATCCTGGATCAGGGCTCCATTTCGGAACGGAAGAGAGCGACATGAGCAAGGAGAAGTTCGAGAGGACGAAGCCGCACGTGAACGTGGGGACCATCGGTCACGTGGACCACGGCAAGACGACGCTCACGGCAGCCATCACCAAGGTGCTGGCCAAGTCCGGCGGGGCGACGTTTTTGGCCTATGACCAGATTGACAAGGCGCCCGAGGAGCGCGAGCGGGGCATCACCATCGCCACCGCCCACGTGGAGTACGCGACCAAAAACCGCCACTACGCCCACGTCGACTGCCCGGGTCACGCCGACTACGTGAAGAATATGATTACCGGCGCGGCGCAGATGGATGGCGCCATCCTGGTGGTGTCGGCCGCGGACGGGCCCATGCCCCAGACGCGCGAGCATATTCTCTTGGCCCGCCAAGTGGGCGTTCCCTACATCGTGGTCTACCTCAACAAGGTGGACATGCTGGACGACGCCGAGCTCCGCGAGCTGGTGGAGATGGAAGTCCGGGACCTCCTCAAGAAGTACGAGTTCCCCGGGGACAAGGTGCCCATCATTGCCGGCAGCGCGTTGAAGGCGCTGGAGGGGGACGCCTCGGAGATTGGCGAGGGGAGCATCCTCAAGCTGATGGATGCGCTGGACAGCTACATTCCGACGCCGGAGCGGGCGCTGGACAAGCCCTTCCTCATGCCGGTGGAAGACGTCTTCAGCATCGCCGGCCGAGGCACGGTGGCCACCGGCCGCGTGGAGCGCGGACGGGTGAAGGTGGGCGAGGAGATTGAGATTGTGGGGCTGCGGCCCACCACCAAGACGGTGGTGACGGGCGTGGAGATGTTCCGGAAGCTTTTGGACGAGGGCATGGCCGGAGACAACATTGGAGCGTTGCTGCGGGGGCTGAAGCGCGAGGACGTGGAGCGCGGGCAGGTGCTGGCCAAGCCGGGCAGCATTACGCCGCACACCAAATTCAAAGCCCAAATTTACGTCCTCACCAAGGAGGAGGGGGGACGGCACACGCCCTTCTTCAAGGGGTACCGGCCGCAGTTTTACTTCCGCACCACGGACGTGACCGGGACCGTCACCCTGCCGCAGAACGTGGAGATGGTGATGCCTGGGGACAACATCGCCATCGAGGTCGAGCTCATCACCCCCATCGCCATGGAGAAGGAGCTGCGCTTCGCGGTGCGTGAGGGTGGGCGCACGGTGGGCGCGGGCGTCGTCGCCGAAGTCATCGAGTAAGGGAGCGCCGCCCCTGTCGGGGCCGGGCCCGGTGTGAGTGGGGTCCCCAAGGCTTTTCGTCCTTGGGTCCCACCCACCCTTAGAATCTCTTGTGGAGAGTCGAAATGCCGAAAGGAAACCGCAGCATCATTTCTCTCGAGTGTCCGGTGTGTAAGCGCCGCAACTACTCGACCACCAAGAACAAGCGTAAGAGCCAGGACAAGCTCGAGTTGAGCAAGTTCTGTCGGTGGTGCCGTAAACATACCGACCACAAGGAAGGAAAGGTCTAGGCCAGTAGCTCCAACGGTAGAGCAGCGGTCTCCAAAACCGCCTGTTGGGGGTTCGAATCCCTCCTGGCCTGCTGCGCATACAAGGACCCGCCTCTCATGGCCACCAACGAAGCACTCCATCAAGCCAATCGCTCGGGGATGTCCCCCACGCGCCTGGTGGTCATCTTCACCATCTGCGTCGCGGCGGCGTTGGTGCTCTTTCTGCAGCATGTGCTGGCCCCCATCTGGGTGGCCGCCGGGCTGCCTGACCGTCCCATCTTCGAGGGCCTCACCGAATGGAAGACGACGTCCCTGGTGGCGTTGGTACTCACCGCCGCGCTGCTCGGCGGAGCCTGGCTCAACCCCAGGATGCGCAGCCTGGCCATGGAGACCGCCGGCGAGCTGATGAAGGTCACCTGGCCCTCCCGAGCGGAGACTTGGGTGTCGACCTGGGCGGTGGTCATCGCCTCGCTGGTGGCCGGCATCTTGCTCTTCGGAATCGACACCATGGCCTACAAGTTGATGGTCCAGTGGCTGCCCGCCCTGTTGGGGAGACTGTGATGGGCGACAAGCGGTGGTACGCGGTGCACACCTACTCGGGCTTCGAGAACAAGGCGAAGAAGAGCCTCGAGGAGAAAATCAAGCTCGAGGGGCTGGCCGAGCACTTCGGAGAGATTCTCATCCCGGTGGAGCAGGTGGTGGAGATGGTGAAGGGGGAGAAGAAGACCTCCAAGCGGAAATTCCTCCCCGGCTACATCCTGGTTCAAATGGAGATGAACGACCGGACTTGGCACCTGGTGAAGAACACGCCCAAGGTGACCGGCTTCATCGGGGCCGCCCACAACGAGCAGCCGCCGCCCATCCCCGAAAACCAGATGGAGCGGCTCACCACCCAAATCTCCGAGGGCACGCTCAAGCCCAAGCCCAAGGTGCAGTTTGAGGAGGGCGACACCGTCCGGGTCATCGACGGTCCGTTCAGCAACTTCAACGGCACAGTGGAAGAGGTCAATCCGGACAAGGGCCGGGTGAAGGTGCTGGTTTCCATCTTCGGTCGGGCCACTCCGGTGGAGCTCGACTTCATGCAGGTGGAGAAAACCGGCTCCTGACGTCAGGCGTCGGGGTTGGACCCACGCCCGGGATGAACCCGCGGTCCGTGGAGCAGCGGTGGGAGGAGGGCGCAGTAGCTCTCCGCTCGGACCACCAAGGGAGGTCGCAAGAGCAGTCATGAAAAAAGTCACAGGTCAGGTGAAGCTTCAGATTCCCGCGGGCAAGGCCAATCCGGCCCCGCCCATCGGGCCGGCGCTCGGACAGCAGGGCGTCAACATCATGGAGTTCTGCAAGCAGTTCAACGCCGCGACGCAGGCCCAGGCGAAGGAGGGACTGATTATTCCGGTGATCATCACCGTCTATCAGGACCGCTCCTTCACCTTCCTGCTCAAGACGCCACCGGCGGCGGTGCTTCTGAAGAAGGCGGCGGGTCTGCACACCGAGAAAAAGAAGGGCTCGGGTGCGCACAAGCCTGGCAAGGAAAAGGTGGGCCAGGTCACCCGCAAGCAGCTCGAGGAGATTGCCAAGCTGAAGATCAACGACACCACCGCGGGGAGCCTGGCTGCGGCGATGAACACCATCGCCGGAACCGCGCGTTCCATGGGCATCGAGATCGTCGGCTAACCGCCACTCTCTTTGAGGAAACCTTCCAAATGAAAACTTCAGGAAAGAAGTTCCGGGCGGCCGCCGCCAAGGTGGACCGCAACAAGCGCTACGGCATTGACGAGGCGTTCAAGCTCCTCAAAGAGACGACCGAGCTGCGCCACACCAAGTACGACCAAACGGTGGACGTGGCCATCAACCTGGGCGTCGACCCCAAGCACGCCGACCAGATGGTGCGCGGGGCGGTGGTGCTGCCGCACGGCATCGGCAAGACGGTGCGGGTGGCGGTGTTTGCCAAGGGCGAGAAGCAGTCCGAGGCCAAGGACGCCGGTGCAGACGTGGTGGGCGAGGCCGACCTGGCCAAGCGCATCGAAGAGGGCTTCATGGACTTCGACACCGTCATCGCCACCCCGGACATGATGGGGGTGGTGGGCCGGCTGGGCAAAGTGCTCGGCCCCCGCGGTTTGATGCCCAACCCCAAGGTGGGGACGGTCACCGCCGACGTGGCCAAGGCGGTGCGCGACGCCAAGGGGGGCAAGGTGGAGTTCCGGGCGGAGAAAGCGGGCATCGTCCATGCCCCGGTGGGCAAGGCGAGCTTCGCCCCAGAGAAGCTGGCCGAGAACTTCAACGCCCTCATCGAGCTGGTGATGAAGCTCAAGCCGGCGACCGCCAAGGGCGTCTACCTGAAGGGCATCGCCATCAGCTCGACCATGGGTCCGGGCATCAAGCTGGACACCCAGGCCATCAACGCGAGGTACCGGTAGCCCTAGCTTTTGACTTCCCCGGCGCGGCGGTGCTAGACGCGCCGGTTCCGCCGAAGACCGCCCCCCCTTGCCGTTTGAGGGGAGACGAGCTCCGGCAGACCCGGGTCCGAGACAGCAGGGACGGGGAGGCGCCCCGAGCAAGAGCACGCTCGAGACGTCGGCCCGTCGAAACGGCGAGCCGTCAACGCCAGCCCTGCCGAGACAGTGGGAGCGGTCCGACGAGGAATGTCGGGGGTGGTGCTCGTTTTTCAGAGTGCCTCTCGCTTCTGCCTCTGGTCCAGGCATGACGGGCCGACAAGCGGCTGTCCGCCGCCCTAGGCCGCACGAAAGAGGAGGTGAGACCAGAGTGGAAAGAAGCGAGAAAGAAACACTCATCAAGGAGCTGAACGAGAAGTTCGCGCGCGCCCGGACGGCGATTGTCGCGGAATTCTCGCGCCTCAACGTCGAGACGGTGACCCGGCTGCGGAAGAAGTTCCGTGAAGGCGGGGTGGATTACAAAGTCCTGAAGAACACGCTCGCGCGCCTCGCCGCCAAGGGAACTCCGGTGGAGGTGGTGAGCGAGGACTTCACCGGGCCGGTGGCCATTGCCATCGGCTACGACGATGTGGTGACGCCGGCGAAAATCCTCTCCGAGTTCGTCAAGGACCTGGAGACCATCAAGATTCGCAGCGCGGTGGTGGAGGGGAAGAAGACCAACGCAGCCGGTGTGGCGGCCCTGGCGAAGTTGCCCGGTCTGTCCGAGCTCAGGGCGAGAATTCTGGGACTGCTCACACAGCCCGCCACCAAACTGGTGCGGACGGTGGGGGAGCCCGGATCCAGCCTCGCCCGCGTCCTTCAATCCCGTGCGGACGCCCTTGGTAAGCAGAATTAATTGACGCTAGAAGCTGTAGAAATAACCCACCCCGTCCGACTCTGCTGCGCGGAGTCAAGGACCGTTAAAGAGGCAATTTCCAAGCCATGGCCGACTTGAACCAAATTGTAGACAACCTCTCTGCGCTCACTGTTCTTGAGGCAGCGGAGCTGGTGAAGAAACTCGAGGAGAAGTGGGGCGTTTCCGCGGCAGCTGTCGCCGTGGCGGCCGCTCCGGGCGGCGGTGCCGCTGCTGCAGCGGCAGAGGAGAAGACGGAGTTCACCGTCGTTCTCGCCAATGCCGGTGCCAACAAAATCAACGTCATCAAGGAGATCCGCGCCATCACCGGGCTCGGCCTGAAAGAGGCCAAGGACCTGGTCGAGGGCGCTCCCAAAACGGTGAAAGAGGGCGTCAACAAGGCCGATGCCCAGAAGATGAAGGATCAACTCACCGCCGCGGGGGCCACTGTCGAGATCAAGTAGTCCCTCTGCCCGGGAGCTGAGAGACAGCTCCCGGAGCCCAGCCGCCGTGCCGGCTCCCCCGAGGTTTGTCACGGGGTGCCGGCATTGGCCTTTGTCAATGCCGAACCTTTTGCCCGACCACTTCCCACCTCGGTGGGAAGGCCACCGGGTTTCCGAATTTGCTGCCCCGCCCTGCGCCACCGGGAGATGAGATGCCTGCGACCGTCCAAAACAATTTCCGCGTCCGCAAGAGCTTCGCGAAGATCCAGAAGATCATCGAGATCCCGAACCTAATCAACATCCAGAAGCAGAGTTACGAGAAATTTCTCCAAGCTGACACCGCGCCGGAGAAGCGCGACGACGTGGGTCTGCAGGGCGTCTTCAAGAGCGTCTTCCCCATTCGCGACTTCAACGAGACGAGCTCGCTGGAATTCGTCAGCTACCACCTGGAGAAGCCGAAGTACGACGTCGACGAGTGCCACCAGCGCGGGATGACCTACTCCGCCCCCATCAAGGTGGTGGTGCGGCTGGTGGTTTGGGACAAGGACGAAGAGACCGGCGCCCAGTCCATCCGCGACGTGAAGGAGCAGGAGGTCTACTTCGGAGAGATCCCGCTCATGACGCAGAACGGGACCTTCATCATCAACGGCACGGAGCGCGTGGTCGTCAGCCAGCTGCACCGCAGCCCGGGCGCTTTCTTCGACCACGACAAGGGCAAGAGCCACAGCTCGGGCAAGCTGCTCTACAACGCCCGCATCATTCCCTACCGCGGCTCGTGGATCGACTTCGAGTTCGACCACAAGGACCTGCTCTACGTCCGCATCGACCGTCGCCGGAAGCTGCCGGCCACGGTGCTCATTCGCGCCCTGGGAGCGGTGCCGGATACGGCCAAGAAGAACCCCATCGAGTTCAAGGGGACGACCGAGGAGATTCTCAACTACTACTACGCCACCGAGACCATCTACTTGCACTCGGAGAGCGAGTTCGAGAAGTCGGTGGAGCTGGAGCTGCTCCCCGGCCAGCGTGCCACGCGGGACATCAAGACCAAGTCCGGCGAGGTCATCGTCAAGAAGAACCGGAAGTTCACCCGGGCGGCCATCAAGAAGCTCGAGGCGGCGAAGATGCGCACGCTGCCCATTGATGCCGACGAGCTGTTCACCAAGGTCGCGGCCTATGACGTGGTCGACGAGGCCACCGGCGAGGTCATCCTCGAGTGCAACGAGGAGGTCAGCCAGGAGAAGGTGAACGAGCTCCTCAAGCGCGGCATCAAGGAGTTCAAAGTCCTCTTCATCGACAACCTCAACGTGGGTCCCTACCTGCGCGAGACGTTGATGCTGGACAAGATCGACTCGCCGGAGCAGGCGATCATGGAAATCTACCGGCGGTTGCGCCCCGGAGATCCGCCCACGCCGGAGACCGCGACCAACCTCTTCACCAACCTCTTCTTCAATCCGGAACGGTACGACCTGTCCAAGGTCGGCCGGCTCAAGCTGAACTTCAAGTTCGGAGTCGAGGAGCCGCTCGACGGTCAGATTCTGACCAAGCGCGACATCCTCGAGGTCATCCGCTACCTCATCGACTTGAAGAATGGCAAAGGCACCATCGACGACATCGACCACCTGGGCAACCGGCGCGTCCGCGCGGTGGGCGAGCTCTTGGAGAACCAGTACCGCATCGGTCTGGTCCGCATGGAGCGCGCCATCAAGGAGCGGATGAGCCTGCAGGAAATCGAGACGCTCATGCCGCACGACCTCATCAACGCCAAGCCGGTGACGGCGGTGATCAAGGAGTTCTTCGGGTCGAGTCAGCTCTCGCAGTTCATGGACCAGACGAACCCGCTCTCGGAGGTCACCCACAAGCGGCGGCTGTCCGCGCTGGGGCCGGGCGGTCTGACGCGTGAGCGGGCGGGCTTCGAAGTGCGCGACGTGCATCCCACGCACTACGGCCGCATCTGCCCCATCGAGACGCCGGAAGGCCCGAACATCGGCCTCATCGCCTCGCTGTCCACCTTCGCCCGGGTGAATGAGTTCGGCTTCGTGGAGACGCCCTACCGGAAGGTGGAGGCGGGGACGGTGTCTGCCGAAACCTCCTTCTACTCGGCCCTGGAGGAGGAGAAGCACACCATCGCCCAGGCCAACGCCGAGTTCGACAAGAAGGGCAAGTTCACCAGCGAGCTCGTCAGCTCGCGCCGCGGTGGCGAATTCGTCCAGGCCCGGCCGGAGGAAGTGGATTTGATGGACGTGTCGCCGAACCAGCTGGTGAGCGTGGCGGCGAGCTGATTCCTTTCCTGGAGAATGACGACGCCAACCGGGCGCTGATGGGCTAGCAACATGCAGCGCCAGGCGGTGCCCTTGCTTCGCACCCAGTCGCCGCTGGTGGGCACCGGGCTCGAGGCGGTGGTGGCCCGCGACTCGGGGGTCACCGTCATCGGCCGCCGGGACGGTGTGGTGGAAGCCGTTGACGCGAGCCGGATTGTGGTCAAGGCGGACGTCTCGGCGAGCATGGCCGACGTCGGCTCCGAGGTGGACATCTACAACCTCGTCAAGTACCAGCGCTCCAACCAGAACACCTGCCTCAACCAGAAGCCCATCGTCCGCAAGGGCGACCGGGTGAAGAAGGGTGACGTCATCGCCGACGGTCCGGCCACCGAGACCGGTGAGCTGGCCCTGGGCGCGAACGTGGTCGTCGCCTTCATGCCGTGGCAGGGCTACAACTTCGAGGACTCCATCCTCATCAGCGAGCGGCTCCTCAAGGAGGACGTCTTCACGTCCATCCACATCGAGGAGTTCGAGTGCATCGCCCGCGACACCAAGCTCGGCAAAGAAGAGATCACCCGCGACATTCCCAACGTCGGCGAGGAGGCCCTCAAGGACCTCGACGAGTCGGGCATCATCCGCATTGGCGCCGAGGTGAAGCCAGGGGACGTGCTGGTGGGCAAAATCACCCCCAAGGGCGAGACCCAGCTCAGCCCCGAGGAGAAGCTGCTGCGGGCCATCTTCGGCGAGAAGGCGGGAGACGTCCGCGACAGCTCGCTCCGCGTGCCGCCGGGGGTGAGCGGGACGGTCATCGGCGCCAAGGTCTTCAGCCGCAAGGGCGTGGAGAAGGACGAGCGCGCCAAGCAGATTGAGTCCATGGAGGAGGCGAAGCTCCTCAAGGACCAGAACGACGAGATCAAGGTCATCCAGGACAGCGCCATGCAGCGGCTGCGCAAGCTGCTCCACGGCAAAGAGGTGGAAGGCAAGCTGGTGGACGACAAGGGCAAGGTGCTCTTGAAGAAGGGCGACACGCTCAACGACGAGCTGTTGGCCGAAGTGCCCTACCGCTACTGGTCGGAGATTACGGTGGGTGACCCCACCGACTCCAAGGTGCGCGACATCCTGCGCAACCTGGAAGACCAGAAGGAAGCGGTGAAGCTCGTCTTTGGCGAGAAGATTGCCCGCATCAAGAAGGGCGACGAGCTGCCGCCGGGCGTCATCAAGATGGTGAAGGTGTACGTGGCCATCAAGCGGAAGCTGGCGGTGGGCGACAAAATGGCCGGCCGCCACGGCAACAAGGGCGTGGTGTCACGCATTCTCCCCGAGGAGGACATGCCCTTCCTCGAGGACGGCCGCCCGGTGGACTTGGTGCTCAATCCCTTGGGCGTCCCGAGCCGGATGAACATTGGGCAGATTCTGGAAACCCATCTCGGCTGGGCGGCGCGCGGCCTGGGCGAGCGGCTCCAGACGTACATCGAGGAGAAGTGGAGCGGCGACGAGCTCCGCAAGCAGCTCAAGCGCATCTACGACGACAAGGCCTTCGGGGACTTCATCGACGGGGTGTCGGACAAAGAGGTGGTCTCGCTCTGCCAGCGTCTCCGCCCCGGCATCCACGTCTCGACGCCGGTGTTCGACGGCGCGCGGGAGACCGAAATCCACCAGCTGCTCGACGAGGCGAACCTGCCGCGGTCGGGCCAGATGGTGCTCTTCGACGGGCGCACCGGCGACCCCTTCGACCAGAACGTCACCGTCGGCGTGATGTACATGCTGAAGCTGCACCACCTGGTGGACGAGAAGATTCACGCCCGCAGCATCGGCCCCTACAGCCTGGTCACCCAGCAGCCGCTGGGCGGCAAGGCGCAGTTCGGCGGTCAGCGGCTGGGAGAGATGGAGGTGTGGGCCATGGAAGCGTACGGCGCGGCCTACACCCTCCAGGAGTTCCTGACCGTGAAGTCCGACGACGTGGTGGGGCGAACCCGGATGTACGAGGCCATCGTCAAGGGCGACAACGTCCTCGAGTCCGGTCTCCCGGAGTCGTTCAACGTCTTGCTCAAGGAGCTTCAGAGCTTGGGGATGGACGTCGAGCTGCTTGGAGACCGCGCCGCCAGAGCGCGTGCGCACGCCTCCCTCGGACAGCGGGGCGCTGAAAAAGACGGGCTCCGACGCTTGATGGCGACGGAGCTCGCGGTGGGCGGAGGCCCGGGGTGGAGCGACTTCGGGCCTCGTAGAGAGAATGAATTCCAGGGTGCCATGAGCGTTGGGCTTTTTGAGGCACCCATGACGAAAGCTAGAAGGACTTCGGAGGCAACGTGAAGGACATCTTCAACTTCTTCGAGAAGCCGAAGGACCCGCTGTCGTTTGCAGCGATTCGGGTGGGCATCGCTTCTCCGGACAAGATTCGGCAGTGGTCGCACGGCGAGGTGAAGAAGCCGGAGACCATCAACTACCGGACCTTCAAGCCGGAGCGGGACGGGCTCTTCTGCGCCCGCATCTTCGGGCCGGTGAAGGACTACGAGTGCAACTGCGGCAAGTACAAGCGCATGAAGCACCGCGGTGTGGTGTGCGAGAAGTGCGGCGTCGAGGTCATCCAGTCCAAGGTGCGTCGCGAGCGTCTGGGGCACATCACCCTGGCCACGCCGGTGGCGCACATTTGGTTCTTGAAGAGCTTGCCCAGCCGCATCGGCAACCTGCTCGACATCACCCTCAAGGACCTGGAGAAGGTTCTCTACTGCGAGAGCTACATGGTCATCGACCCCAAGAGCACGCCGCTGCTCCGGGGCGAGCTCTTGGGCGAAGAGAAGATGCAGCGCCACTTCCAGGAATTCGGCGAGGACAGCTTCACCGCCGGGATGGGGGGCGAGGCGGTTCGGGAGATGCTCCGCAGCATCGACGTGCACAAGCTCTCTGAGGAGCTGCGCCGTGACATGCGGGAGACCAACAGCGAGGCCAAGCGGAAGAAGATCGCCAAGCGCCTGAAGGTGGTGGAGGCCTTCCGCATCAGCGGCAACAAGCCGGAATGGATGATGCTCGATGTGATTCCGGTCATCCCGCCGGACTTGCGCCCACTGGTTCCCCTCGACGGTGGCCGCTTCGCCACCTGCGACTTGAACGACCTCTACCGCCGCGTCATCAACCGGAACAACCGGCTGAAGCGGCTCCAGGAGCTGAACGCGCCGGACATCATCATCCGCAACGAGAAGCGGATGCTGCAGGAGGCGGTAGACGCCCTCTTCGACAACGGTCGGCGCGGGAAGACCATCACCGGTCCCAACAAGCGGCCGCTGAAGTCACTCTCCGACATGCTCAAGGGCAAGCAGGGTCGGTTCCGTCAGAACCTGCTCGGCAAGCGCGTCGACTACTCGGGCCGTTCGGTCATCGTCGTCGGCCCGGAGCTCAAGCTCCACCAGTGCGGGCTGCCGAAAATCATGGCCCTCGAGCTCTTCAAGCCCTTCATCTACAACAAGCTGGAAGAGAAGGGTTACGTCACCACCATCAAGAGCGCGAAGAAGATGGTGGAGAGCGAGCGGCCCGAGGTGTGGGACATCCTGGAAGAGGTCATCCGTGAGCACCCGGTGATGCTCAACCGGGCGCCCACGCTGCACCGGTTGGGCATGCAGGCCTTCGAGCCGGTGCTCATCGAGGGCAAGGCCATTCAGCTCCACCCGCTTGGTGTGCGCCGCCTTCAACGCCGACTTCGACGGCGACCAGATGGCGGTGCACGTGCCGCTGTCCGTCGAGGCTCAGATGGAGGCCCGGGTGTTGATGATGTCCACCAACAACATCCTCAGCCCGGCCAACGGCAAGCCCATCATCGTCCCCACCCAGGACATGGTCCTCGGCATCTACTACCTCACCCGCCCGCGGGAGTTCGCCAAGGGCGAGGGCCGCATCTTCGCTTCTCCGGAAGAGGTGCGTGCCGCCTATGACCATGGCGAGGTCGGTCTTCAGGCCAAGGTGGTGTGCCGCATCGACGGCGTCCGCAAGGACACCACCGTCGGCCGGGTGCTCTTCTGGGACATCGTCCCCCGCAAGGTCGGCTTCGACGCCATCAACAAGGTGCTCGACAAGAAGCAGCTCGGCGTCCTCATCGACACCTGCTACCGCCTCACCGGGGAGAAGGAGACGGTGCTTCTCGCCGACCGCATCCGGTCGCTGGGGTACACCCATGCCACCAAGGCCGGTATCTCCATCGCCTTGAAGGACATGATTATTCCCCCCCGCAAGCAGGAGTTCCTCGATTACGCCCGCAAGGAAGTGGCGGAAATCGAGAACCAGTACCTGGAGGGGCTCATCACCGACGGTGAGCGCTACAACAAGGTCATCGACATCTGGGCGGAGGTCACCGAGAAGGTGGCCGGCGAGATGATGCAGCAAATCTCGCAGGAGGAAATCAGCGGGGAGAACACCGCGGGCAAGCGCGAGACGCGCAAGCAGCCCTCCTTCAACCCCATCTACATCATGGCCGACTCCGGAGCGCGTGGCTCGGCTCAGCAGATTCGGCAGCTGGCCGGAATGCGCGGTCTCATGGCCAAGCCCTCGGGCGAGATTATCGAGACCCCCATCACCGCCAACTTTCGTGAGGGGCTGTCGGTTCTCCAGTACTTCATCTCCACCCACGGCGCCCGGAAGGGGCTGGCGGACACGGCGCTGAAGACGGCCAACTCCGGCTACCTCACCCGCCGACTGGTGGACGTGGCCCAGGACGCCATCATCACCGAGTACGACTGCGGCACCATGGACGGCTTGTTCATCGGGGCCCTGGTCGAAGGCGGCGAGGTCATCGAGCCCTTGGGCGAGCGCATCCTCGGACGGGTGGCCCTGGACGACATCCACGACCCGGTCACCGGCGAGGTGTTGGTGCGGGCCAACGAGGAAGTCGACGAGGCCCGCGTGGCCAAGGTGGAAAACAGCGGCCTGGACAAGGTGAAAATCCGCAGCGTGCTCACCTGTCAGGCACGGCGCGGCATCTGCGTCGAGTGCTACGGGCGCGATTTGGCCCGCGGTCGCAAGGTGAGCATCGGCGAGGCGGTGGGCGTCATCGCCGCTCAGTCCATCGGTGAGCCGGGAACCCAGCTCACCATGCGCACCTTCCACATCGGTGGCGCCGCCACGCGGCGTGCCGAGCAGTCCTCACTGGAGAGCCGCAACGCCGGTACGGTGCGGTACTCCGGCCTGACCACCGTCCGCCGCGCGGACGGGGCGGCGGTGGCCATGAACCGCAACGGCGAGGTGCTCATCGTCGACGACGCGGGACGCGAGCGGGAACGCTACCAAATCATCTACGGCGCCAAGTTGATGGTGAAGGACGGGCAGCGGCTCGACGGTCCGACGTTGCTCGCGGAGTGGGACCCCTTTGCCACCCCGCTCCTCACCGAGGTGCCGGGACTGGTGCGCTTCGACGACATCATCGAAGGCGTGACCATGTCCGAGACCCTGGACGAGGTGACCGGTCTGTCACGGAAGACCATCATCGAGTCCAAGGACCCGGAGGCGCGCCCGCGCATCACCCTCCGCAGCGAGGCCGGCGAGGTGCTGACGCTTCCGAGCGGACAGCCCGCCAGCTACTACCTGCCCCAGGGGAGCATCATCACGGTGAATGATGGCGACACCATCACCGGCGGTGAAGTCATCGCCAAGGCTCCCCGGGAGACGACCAAGACCAAGGACATCACCGGAGGCCTGCCGCGGGTGGCCGAGCTCTTCGAGGCCCGGAAGCCCAAGGACCACGCAGTCATCGCCGAAATCGACGGCGTGGTTTCCTTCGGCAAGGACACCAAGGGAAAGCGCAAGCTCATCATCACCCCCGAGGTGAACGGCGAGCTGCGCACCGACCTGGCCAAGGAGTACCTCATCTCCAAGGGCAAGCACATCAGCGTGCATGCCGGCGACAAGGTGCGCGCTGGCGAGCCGATGATGGACGGCGCGGCCAACCCGCACGACATCCTCAAGGTCCTCGGCGAGAAGGAGCTGGCCCGCTACTTGGTGGACGAGGTGCAGGAGGTCTACCGGCTGCAGGGCGTGAAGATTAACGACAAGCACATCGAGACCATCGTCCGGCAGATGCTCCGCCGGGTGCGCGTCACCGACGTCGGCGACACCGCCTTCTTGGTGGACGAGCAGGTCGAGAAGTGGGTCTTCGAGGAGGAGAACGAGAAAATCATGACCGCCGGACACCGTCCGGCGGTGGGTGAGCCGCTCCTCTTGGGCATCACCAAGGCCTCGCTCTCCACCGAGTCGTTCATCTCCGCGTCCAGCTTCCAGGAGACCACCAAGGTGCTCACCGAGGCGGCCATCAACGGGAAGGTCGACTACCTGCGCGGACTCAAGGAGAACGTCATCATGGGCCGGCTCATCCCCGCCGGCACCGGGCTCTCCCAGTACAAGCAGCTGGACCTCGAGGTCGAAAGCCCCACCGACGAGATTACGCAGGTGGAGGCGGCGCTGGCCGCGAGCCACGGTGACGCCGGGGGGCTGCCCCCGCTCGACGTCTCCCCGAGCGACGTGCTCCCCTCGGCCGCGTCACGGGCTCCGGGCGCGGCCTAAGCGTCCCCAGCGTCTCAACCGCCCTTCCTTTTGGGGCTGCTCCGTCCTCCGCCCACGTGCGCCGGACTGGGCAGCCCCTTTTTCTTTGGGCCCCCCCTCGGAGTCCCGGGGTGACTGGCGGTAGAAGGCCAAACCCAAGGGGACATGCTCAGCGCCGGAGACACCGCACCTGACTTCGAAGCGCCGGACTGCAACGGCCGTCCGGTCCGGCTGCGCGACTTTCGCGGACGACGGGTGGTGCTCTTCTTTTTTCCCAAAGCCTTCAGCTCCGGATGCACGGAGGAGGTCCGTCACTTCCGGGACAACCAAGCGCGCATCCGCGAGCTCGGCGGGGAGCTCATTGGCGTCTCCGTGGACAAGTTTGAGACGCAATGTGCCTTTGCCAAACAAGAGCAGGTGGACTTTCCGCTGCTCGGAGACTCGGACCGGCGGCTGAGCACGCTCTTCGGGGTGCTGTGGCCGCTGGTGCGGCTCGACCGCCGGGTGACATTCCTCATCGGCCCGGGCGGGGTGGTGGAGGACGTCATCCGGCATGAGACGCGCGTCTACCGCCACTTGGACGACGTGCTGCTGGCGCTCGCTCACACGTCCGCGTCGAAGGGTGTGCCCGCCGCCGGGGCGCCGTAGCCTTCCCGGAGCCTCGCTGTGTCCGTGGCCTTGGGGAGAGGTGCCTTCCCTTTTTTCCAGGGGGGAAGGCCTGCCTCCACCCGAATGTTTGGTTATGAAGGAAGGTCCCCGGACCGGGGAAGAAGGGGTGCTGGGAGATGGCGTCCACGTCGGATGAGGAAGTTCGAGAAGGCTTGGAGGGCGTGGTGGTCACCAGGACGCGACTGAGCCGCGTGGATGGTGAGGCAGGCGAGCTCGTCATCGCCGGCGCGCGGGTGGAAAACCTGGCGGGCGTCGTCCCCTTCGAGGAGGTGTGTGCGCGCCTCTGGGAGCGCCCGGCCGTCGACCTCGGGCCCATGCGCCTCCAGGCGTTTGCCCGCTTGGCGACGCTCGGCGCAGCGCTCGCCGCCCCGGAGCCCATGGACGGGCTGCGCGGCTCGGTGGCCCAACTTTCCTCCAAGTCCACGCCCGACGAGGTCACCGCCGCGGTGGCGGTGTTCGCCGCGGCCTGGGAGCGCCAGCGCGAGGGCAAGGCCCCGGTGGTGCCGGACCCGCGCCTGTCCCACGCGGCTGACCTCTTGCGAATGGTGCGCGGAGAGCCCGCGCCCGCGGCCCAAGTGCGGGGGCTGGACACGTACCTGTCCACGGTGGTGGACCATGGCCTCAACGCTTCCACGTTCACCGCGCGCGTCATCGCCTCCACCGGGTCCGACTTGGTGTCCGCGGTGGTGGGGGCCATCGGCGCCCTCAAGGGCCCTTTGCATGGGGGTGCGCCGGGGCCGGTGCTGGACATGCTGGAGGCGGTGGGGGCGCCGGAGCGCGCCGAGGCTTGGCTTGACGCCGAGCTCACGGCGGGCCGGCGCATCATGGGCATGGGGCACCGCGTGTACCGGGTGCGCGACCCCCGCGCCGCGGTGCTGGAGGCCGCGGTGGAGCGGCTCGAGTCCGCCGGGGTGCACAGCGCCCGGCTGCGGTTGGCGCGTGCCATTGAGCGTGCAGCCACCAGCGTCCTGGCGGCGCGTCACCCCGAGCGCGCCCTCAAGGCCAACGTCGAGTTCTACACCGCGGTGCTCCTGGACGCGGTGGGCATCCCCCGGGCGCTCTTCACCCCGGTGTTTGCCGCCGGCCGTGTGGCGGGCTGGTGCGCACACGTCGAGGAGCAACAGCGCAAAGGCCGCCTCATCCGGCCGGAGTCCCTCTACGTGGGGCCGCTTCCAGCCTGACGCCGCTTCCAGCCGTCAGGGGAGGCCACAGATGCGGAAGGCCTCCGGCTGGTGCGCGGCGAGAAAAGCCTGCCGGGTGGTGTTCCGGCCGGTGGCTTCGTCGAAGAGCGGGGAGCCGCCCAGGTACACCGTGCCCTGCGGGGAGCCAAAGCCGTCAAGGCCATGGGCCTGAAGCCAGCGGTTGACGCACGCCTCTTCTGCTTGGGTCCATTCGCCGCCCCGAGCGTCGGCTGGCCCGGCGGCTGCGGCCAGGGCGGGTTTCGGCGCCGGAGCGGCCGCTGGCGGGACGGGAGCCGGCGTCTTCTGACAGGCGGCGAGCACGAGGCAGAGGGCGGTGGCGCGCATGGCGGCGCCCTGGAGTCTACCCCCGCAGGGCCGAGGCGCCGCTCCCCCCGGGGGGCGGTGCGCACCCCGGCCCGCGTGTTAGGCAACACCTCTCGTATGGCACCCGGTAGCGCCGTCATTATCGGCCTGGGGGGGCTCGGCTGTCCGGCCAGCCTCGCCCTGGCGCAGAGCCCCGTCCGCCGGCTGACGCTGGTGGACGGCGACCGAGTGGAGCTGTCCAACCTCCCCAGGCAGCCCTGGTACCGCACCGAGGACGTGGGGCGGCCCAAGGTGGAGGTGGCGGAGGCCCGCCTCCGGGCGGCGTTTCCGGAGCTCAGCGTGGTGTCCCTCTTCCAGCGCGTGGAGCCAGGGACAGTGGACGCGGTCTTGCGCGGGCATAGCGTCGCCATTGACGGGACGGACAGTGTCCGGACGAAGTACGTCCTCTCGGACGCGGTGGCGCGCACCGGGGTGCCGCTTATTTTCGCAGGCGTGGTGCAGTTTGAGGCCCGGGCCTTTCGCATCGTCCCCGGGGGGCCCTGCCTCCGGTGCCTCTTCGGCGAGGAGCCCGGCGAGGAGGAGGTGCCCAGCTGCGCGCGGGCGGGCGTCCTGGGCCCGCTGGCCGGTGTGGCCGGAGCGCTACAGGCCCAGCTTGCACTCTCAGCGCCAGAGCCGCCCGGCGAAGCCGCGCTGCACGTGGTGGATGGACGGGGCGAGCTCCGGGTGCGGGTGCTGCGGGTGAAGCGGGTGCCCGGCTGCGAGGGCTGCCACCCCCAGGGGGCGCCCTCATGAAGGAGGTTGTTGTTTCGGCGGTGCTGGACATCCGCGCCGAGGTTTGTCCGATGACGTTTGTGCGCACCAAGCTGGCCCTGGAGGCGCTGGCGCCGGGCCAGGTGCTGGAAGTCCGGTTGCGCGGGGAGGAGCCCCGGCGCAACGTCCCCTCCAGCGCGTTGGAGGAGGGGCACAGCGTGCTTTCGCTGCTTCCCCAAGCCGACGGCTCGGACGTCCTCTTGCTGAGGAAGGGCGGCTGATGGGGCCGCTCGGCGAGGAGCAGGTGCAGCGCTACGCCAGGACCATTCTCCTGAGCGGGCGTCGGCGGACGCGGGCAGCAGGCGCTGCTCGGCACCGGGGCGCGACTCACCGCCGGCGGTCCAGCGCTGTTGACGGCGGCGGCGTACCTGGCCGCCGGCGGGACGCCGGTGTTGGGGCCGCCCGGCCTTCTGGGCGCGGGGGACGCGGGGTTTCTCGTCGCCGAGCGCGAGCTCGGGCGTGCCGCTGACGCCTGTGTGCGCGCGGCCGTCCAAAGCCTCAACCCCGACGCGTCCGCCACGCCCTTGCACGAAGGCACCCTGGCGGCGCTTCCCTTGGCCACGGGGACACCGCGTCCTTTGGTGGCCGTCGGGAGGCGCCACGGGACGTGGTTGTTGTGGGCAGCGCGAGCGGAGGCCTGCGAGGCCTGTCTCCTCGAGGCGGTGCAGGGCGGCGAGCCGCCGGGGGCGGGGCCCGAGGCGGTGCAAGCCGGTGCCCTGGCGGCGCTCCTCTTCCAGCGTCTTTTGCTCGGCTTTGCGCCGCCGCTGTCCGGCGTGCGGATGGGCCCGGGCGGCCGCCTCGAGCCGCTCGCGGCGCCTGACTGCCGCCATGGACGGGACGTGCCGGCCGCGGTGTTGGGCGAGGCGGTGCGCCACCTCGAGGCCTGCTACCCGGAAGAGGGGTGCGGCGTCGTCCTTCAAGGGCCGGCCGGCGCGCGGTGGGTGCCGCTGGCCAATGCCTATGCGGCCTGGGCCAGGCGGGACGTGGCCGCGTTTCCTCGGAGTGCGCGCTCTGCGTTTCTCTTCGAGCCCACAGCCTGGCTCGCGCTCCTGCGCGAGGCCGAGGGCCGACAGGAGCGGGTGGCCTACGTCGTCCACTCCCACCCTGACGGGCAGGCGGCCTTTTCCGCCGAGGACGTCGCCCAGGCCGCCCCAGAGGGGCTCCCCCTGCTGCCCGGCGTGGCGTACCTCGTGTTGGCCGTCCAAAAGGGCCGCGCCGCCGCGGCCTGTTGCGCGTGGTGGCAGGGGGCCGGCTTTGTGGAAATGCCGTTGCCCCTGCAAGCGTGAGGTATTTGCGTGACGCGGTGCGTGATGATTGTCAAACCCCGGTAATTCGTGTACTCACTGCCGCTCTTTTGTGCCGTCGGGACGCCCCAAACGGGGTTCTCTGGACGGCGCAGTTCCCGCTCGACCAGGGAGTTGCCTCTCCATGGCCCCCAATCAAGGTTTCACTCTGTGGCTCACCGGAATGTCGGGAGCCGGGAAAACGACGCTTGCCGACTACGTGGCCGCCCGCCTGAAGCAGGTGGGTCGCCTGGTGGAAGTCCTGGATGAAAACGACGTCGCGGACGACCTCTGGGGTGGCTCCACCGACGTGAAGGAGGAGCGCAACGTCGCGGTGCGACGCATGGGCTACGTGTCCTCCCTCCTCAGTCGCAACCAGGTGGCAGTGCTGACCGCGTCGGTGAGCCCCTACAAGGCCGGCCGGGAGGAGAACCGCCGCCTCATCGGCCGGTACCTCGAGGTCTACGTCGACTGTCCAACCGAGAAGCTCATCGCCCGAGACAGCACCGGTAAGTACAAGAAGGCGCTGGGCGGGGAGATTCCCAACTTCATCGGCATCACCGAGCCCTACGAGCCGCCGGTGTCGCCGGAAGTCACCATCCGCTCGGATGTGGACTCCGTCGAGACGGGCGCGCTCCGGATTTTTCAGGCGCTGCTTGACCTCGGCCACCTCACCCCCGAGGACATGAAAGTCATCACCGGAAAGCGGGCCAAGAGCACGCCTGGGGGGAAGAAGGCCCGCGGACATGACAAGGGCGCGCGCACCCGTCCGGCGGCGCGCGCGGCTCGGATGGCCAAGCGCTCCAAGCCGGCCAAGAAGTCCGGCAAGGGCAAGCACTAGGCGCCCCGCAGGGAGGAAACGTGGCCACCTTGAGCGTCCTCGCGCCCGAGCGGTTGCAGGGCCTGGGCGCTGCGGCGGCGCCGAAACTCGCGCGGATGCGCGCCGCGCTGGGCGAGCTCGGCTCGGCGCTGGTGGCCTTCTCGGGCGGCGTGGATTCGACGTTCGTCCTCAAGGTGGCGGTGGAGGTGCTGGGCGAGAAGGCGGTGGCGCTCACCGCCATCTCCGCCAGCGTGGCTCCCGAGGAGCGCCTGGAGGCGGTGCGGCTGGCGAAGCTGCTCGGGGCGCGGCACGTCCTGGTGGACTCGGCCGAGCTGGACAACCCGGCCTACCGTCAAAACCCGACGGACCGCTGCTACTTCTGCAAGTCCGAGCTCTATGGCTTGTGCGAGCGGAGTCGCCAGGAGCTGGGGCTGGCGGCGGTGGTGGACGGCTTCAACGCCGACGACACCCAGGACCATCGGCCCGGCCACCGGGCGGCGCAGGAGGCCCGGGTGCATTCCCCGCTGGCCGAAGCGGGGCTCACCAAGGACGAGATTCGGGCGTTGAGCCACGCCGCCGGGCTGCCCACCTGGGACAAGCCGGCCATGCCGTGTCTGGCGTCACGCATTCCCTATGGCACCGCGGTCACCGAAGAGCGTCTCACCCAGGTGGGCTCGGCCGAGTCCGAGCTCCGCGCGCTCGGGCTGCGCACCTTCCGGGTGCGCTACCACGGTGACATCGCCCGACTGGAAGTCTCCGCCGAGGAGTTGCCGCGCTTTGCGGACGCCGACTTCCGCCAGCGCGTCAATGCAGCGCTGCGTGCGCACGGCTTCAAGTACGTTGCTCTGGACCTCGAGCCATTCCGGTCGGGCCGACTCAACGAGGCGGCGGGCATTCGGCCGGGCGCCTCCTAAGGCCCATGCGGGCGCCCTGGGCCTTCGTCGCCGGTGTGTGCGTCGGCCTGGCTGCACCGGCTGCGGCCGAGGACGCGCCCCGGCTGGACCACCGCGGGGCCCTGGGCGTCATTTTTGGCGCCGGCATTGCCTTTCAGGAGACGGTGCTCAAGGCCGGCGTGGTGGAGGAGGGCCGCGCGCCGCTGTTTCAAGCGGAAGTCACCTTCCCCTTGGGCACCCAGGGCAACGAGTGGACGCTGGCCGTCGCCTCGGCGGTGAATACGCCGGCGACGGTGGCCGTGTCGGGGGGTATTCGCGCCTACTTCGGCGAGGAGGCGTGGAAGACGTTTGTCACCGTCGAGGGCACGCTGCACGTCACCCCCGCCGTCAGCGCCGGGCCGCGCCTCGGCTTCGGCGTCCAATGGGACTTTGCCCAGGTGGCGGGCGCCTTCGTCCAGGTGGCGGCCGAGGCGACGGCAGGGCAGGGCATTCGCTTCGGGGCCTCGGCCCTGGCTGGCTTTCAATTCCGCACGTACATTTTTGAGTGAAAAGGTTGACGCTTGGGCCCTTTGTGCGATTTTGTGGTTAAAGGTAGGGAAAATCGTACATGCCCACACAATCCCGACTGACTTCCGTGGTGTTTCGGCTGACGAAGGACCGCCTGGAGGCCTTGAAGGCCCTCTCCCGGACGTCCCGCATTCGGCAGAGCGAGTACCTGCGTGAGGCCATTGGCGACTTACTCACCAAGTACGCGGTGCCGGCCGAGCTCGCACCGCCCAGCGACCACCAGCACTAGCGACTCCCGAGGCCGTCGAAGGGCGGCCCGTCTGCCAGACGGGGCCCCGTCTCCGCCTCAAAGGGCCCTCGCCCGGCGTAGTCGAGGGCCCAGAGGGTGAGGCCCTGGGGTGGGGCGAGCATGCCTGCAAAGGGCACGGCGTCGTCCAGTGCCGCGCGCCAGGCCGCTTCGGTGAGTCTGCCCGCGGCCAGGAGCGCCGCTCCCCCCAACAGCGCGCGCACTTGGTAGCGGCCAAACCCGTTGCCCAAAAGGCGCAGCTCCCACACCTCCCCCGCCTCTGTGCGCCGCGCCTCCACGCGACTGAGGGTGCGCGGCCGTCGCGCGCTGGACGCGGCGTGGAAGGCGAAGAAGTCGCGAGTCCCTCGGGCATGACGGAGCGCCTGGCACAGCGCTTCCGGGGAAGCCTCGGCGCCCCCAAGGCGGGCGTCCTTGTGCACCTCCCAGACGTAGGCACCCCAGCCCGGTGGGGCTTCCCCGAAGCAAAGCCGGTAGCGGTACTCCTTGGTGCTGGGCGTCCACTGCGCGTGGAAGCCGGGCGGCGCCAACCTCGCGGCGGCGCACCCCCAAGTGTCCCCCTGAAGGACGTCGAGGAGTCCGGGGACGTCCGTGCCGAGTGGCACGCGCAGGCTCGCCACCTGCTGCCGCGCGTGGACGCCTCTGTCCGTCCGTCCCGCCGCAGCCAAACCGGAGGTGATGCCACAGCTGCGCAGCCTCTCCTCCACCGTCTCTTGGACGGTGGGACGTTGCGACTGACGCTGCCACCCGCGAAAGTGGGTTCCGCGGTACCACAGCCAGAGTGCGGCGCGCAGTGAGGGCACGAGCTTCACGGGACGCGTCGGGACTTCTACGGAACCGTTCCCCGCTGCGGCCGAGCCGCCCTAGAATACAGAAAGAGCGTCCCTCCGCCCCTCATGGACCCACGTCCCAAGGAAGAAGCGCCGCTCGGCGGCGACTGGTTGTACCGCCAAGGGGGCCTGGTCCTCGGACCGGTGAGCGGCCAGGAGCTGGTCAAGCGCCTCTACGCGGGCGCCCTCGATGCGCACACCGAGGTGGGCCTGGTGGGCAGTGGCGACTTTCACCCCGTTTCGGAGACGGACGCGCTCCGTCTCTTTCTGGCCAAGGCCCAGGCCAAATGGCGCGTGGATGCACTGGACCGGCGGGTGCGGGAGCAGGCGCGGCGCGTCCGCAACGTCCGGCTGGGAGGGGTGGCGGCGGTGGCGGCGGTGGGCGCGGTCGCCGCCTGGGCCGGAGCGCAGTACCTGGCGGTGCACAACCCGTGGCGCAAGGACTCGGGCGAGCCCACCATTTCCGTCGAGCCGCCCACCATTACCCTGGCCCGCGCCCGGCGCCGCGATGAGGACTTGGTGGACTACCCGCTGGACAAAGTCGGCGGCGGCGCGCGACCGGGCCGGACGTCCGGCCCGGGCGGCACCCACCCCGGAGCCCACGCCCCGGGCCAACCGAGCGAGGCCGACGCGGATGGGCTCAACACCGCGCCGCAATTCGACCGCGCCGCCATCATGGCGGTGGTGGCGCAGAAGCAGCGGGCGCTCTACCCCTGCTTCGCCGAAGAGGCCAGGCGTGCGCCGGGCCTGAATGCCCGCATCCCCGTCGAATTCACCATCGGCAACGACGGCCACGTCACCAAGGTGTGGGTGGACCACGCCCAGTACCAGGAGGGGCCGCTGCCGGACTGTCTCTTGCGCGAGCTCCAGAAGTGGCCCTTCCATCCCTACGAGGGAGAGCGGGCCAACGTCGGACTCTCCTTCACCGTTGGGCGCACCGGATGAGCGGCACGGCCACCGCGGCTGGCGACGGGACTGGGCTGCGCTCGACGGTGGCCGCGGCGGCCCGCCGCTTCAAGTCCTCGTGGTACGAGCTGGGGCGGCTTCTGGTGCAGGTGCAGGCCGGCGAGGGCTGGAAGGACTGGGGCTTTCTGTCCTTCGAGGCCTACTGCACGGGCGAGCTCCACATCCGCCGCGCCACCGCAGAAAAGCTTCTGCGCAGCTATGGGTTTCTGCGTCGCCACGAGCGGGAGGAGTCCGAGGCCTCGGAACGTGCGCCGGCCTTCGAGGTGGTGACTGTCCTCGCCGACGCCGAAGAGCGCGGACAGCTCACCGAGCGTGACTACGCGCGCGTGCGGGACTCCATCTGGGACCCGGGCCGCACCCCGGCCGAGCTCCGCCGGGAGCTCACCGAGCGATTTCCCGTGCCCGAGCGTTCCGTGGACCGACGCGCGGAGCTGAAGCGCTTCGCCACCACGGCGCGCCGGCTGGCCGGCGAGCTGCGGGCGAGCCGCCACGTCCCGGCTGCGGCCAAGCGCACGGCCGAGGCCCTCGCGGACGAGCTCGAGTCGCTGCTCGAGACGCAGTGAGCCACAGTCCTTGGGGCGGGGGTGGGACATCCCCTGGTTTGTGCACCCGTGTGGAAGCCTAAAGGACTTCAACGCCGGGGGGCCATGGGCAAGGGGTCGACGTCCGGGTCAGGCCGCATATAGTCGTCTTCGGTCCCCCCGTCCCGGGCTGTACTAGGGGTTGTGGGAAGGGGAGAGTCGCGGTTAGCTCTTCCTGGTCGGAGGTCAGCCGGTGAAGGCCAAGGAGCACACAGTCAACCTCTCCTGCTCGTTCTGCGGAAAGTCGCAGCGCGAGGTGCGAAAGCTCATCGCTGGCCCGACGGTGTACATCTGCGACGAGTGCATCAAGCTGTGCAACGACATCATCGCCGAGGAGAACGACCGGGAGGCGGGGCAAGCCACAAATCTCGCTGCCCACGCCGACCGAGATTAAGGCCTTCCTCGATGACTACGTCATCGGCCAGGACCACGCCAAGAAGGTCCTCGCCGTCGCCGTCTACAACCACTACAAGCGCATCTACCAAAAGCGCCAGCCGGTCCGGCCGCGTCCGGGAGTGAAGCCCACCGGGCACGAGGACGTCGAGCTGAGCAAGAGCAACATCCTCCTCGTCGGGCCGACCGGCAGCGGAAAAACGTTGCTCGCCCAGAGTCTGGCCCGCTTCCTCAACGTCCCCTTCACCATCGCCGACGCCACCAGCCTGACCGAGGCCGGGTACGTGGGCGAGGACGTGGAAAACATCATCCAGAACCTCCTTCACAACGCCGACTACGACGTGGAGAAGGCCGCCCGGGGCATCGTCTACATCGACGAAATCGACAAAATTGCCCGCAAGGGAGACACGCCCTCGGTCACCCGCGACGTCGGGGGCGAGGGGGTGCAGCAGGCGCTCTTGAAAATCATCGAGGGCACCCGCGCCAACGTCACACCCCGCGGTGGGAAGAAGTACAACCAGCAGGAGTACGTCCAGGTCGACACCACCAACATTCTCTTCATCTGCGGCGGGGCCTTCCACGGCATCGACGCCATCATCCGACGGCGGGTGGGCGAGAAGGGGCTGGGGTTCGGTGCGAAAATCGCTCACAAGGACGACCGCAGCGTGGGCGAGCTTTTGCGTCTGGTGGAGCCAGAGGACTTGATGAAGTTCGGGATGATTCCCGAATTCGTGGGCAGGCTTCCGGTGGTGGCCACCCTCAATGACTTGCGCGAGGACGACCTGGTCACCATCCTCACCCAGCCCAAGAATGCGCTGGTGAAGCAGTACCAGAAGATGTTCGAGATGGAGAAGGTGAAGCTCAGCTTCACCAAGGAGTCGCTGCGCGCCATCGCGCGCGAGGCCATGCGTCGCAACTCCGGGGCCCGGGGCCTGAGGGCCATCATGGAGGACGCGATGCTGGACATCATGTACGACGTCCCTTACCGGGAAGGTGTCCGGGAATGCCGCATCACCGCCGAAGTCGTCACTCGGCGCGAGCCGCCGCAACTCGTCCTGGAGAAGGAAAAGAAGACCGCCTAGGCCCCGCTTCGGGGGACGTCTAGGACTGCGTCACGCGGACGGTGGTCTTCATCTCCCGGCCCGTCGTCTGGTCGTGGGCCCGCATGGTGAGGATGCCTTCGATGTTGACGTCGAAGGTAATCTCCACCTGCACCTCGCCGGCCGGTGCCGGGCGAATGCCGGAGAAGGTGAATTCCCCGAGCAGCTCGTTGTGCGACACCTGGTGGTGGTCGCCCTGGAAAATCCTCACCGCCAGTTCGGTCTGCTGGTCAAAGCTAGTGGTGGCGCGGAGCTGCTTGGCGTTGGGGATGGCAGCATTGCGCGCGAAGACGACGTGGAACTCCCCGCCCGCCTTCTCCAGCCCGATGGCCATGGGAATGACGTCCAAGAGCTGGAGCTTGAGGTTGGTGTCGTCCTCCAGCGAGTGCGCGTAGAGCGCCGCGCCGATGGCCACGGCCTCGTCCGGATGGACACCCTTGGAGGGCGCCTTTCCGAAGAAGCGGGTGAGGCGCTGCTGCACCACCGGCATGCGGGTCTGGCCGCCCACCAGCATCACCTGGTCCACCGCCTTGGTGGAGACGCCCGAGTCCACCAGCACCCGGGCCACAATTTGAAGCGTTCTATCGATGAGCGAGGTGGTCAGCTCCTCGAGGAGGGCCCGGGTGAATTTGAGCTCGATGTTGAGCGGCTGTCCCTGGGCCGTCATGGTGATGAAAGGAATGTTGAACGGGGCCTCCTCGCGGGTGGAGAGGTCGCACTTCGTCCGCTCCGCGAGGTCCTTAATCCGCTGCATGGCCACCGGGTCCCCGGAGAGGTCGATGCCGGTTTTGGCCGCGAAGTCCGAGAGGACGTAGTGGATGAGGGCGTTGTCGAAATCGATTCCCCCAAGAAAAATGTCGCCGCCGGTGGCCTTCACCTCGAAGACGCGGTCGCGAATCTCGATGATGCTGACGTCGAAGGTGCCGCCTCCCAAGTCGTAGATGACGACCGTCTCTCGCAGGTGCTTGCCGACGCCGTAGGCCAGCGCCGCGGCCGTGGGCTCGTTGATGATGCGCACCACCTCGAGGTCGATGAGCTTCCCGGCGTCCTTCACCGTCTGGCGCTGCCGGTCGTTGAAGTAGGCGGGCACGGTAACCACCGCGCGCTTCACCGGAATGCGCAGGTAGTTGGAGGCCACGTCCCGAATCTTGTTCAGGATGCGCGCTGAGACTTCCTGCAGGGTGTATTCCCGGTGGGCGACGTCGACCACCACGTCATTTCGGTCACCTGGCTTCACCGAGTAGCCCACCACCTTGCGCATGGTGTCCACGACGTCGCTCTTGTAGCTGCGGCCCATCAGCCGCTTGGAGCCGTACACGGTGTTGCGGGGGTTGAGCTGCCACTGGCGCTTCGCCTCGTGGCCGATGAGCTCGTTGCCCTTGTCGTCCACGGCGAAGATGGAGGGCACGGTGTAGTCGCCCCCCTTGTAGGGGATGAGCTTGACCGTTCCATCTTCCGCGGCCACCGCGGCACAGGAATTCGTGGTGCCGAGGTCGATGCCGATGATTGGGTCCTTCTGCATCGGGATGCGCGGAGTCTCCGGTGTGGGTCAGCATCGGACCCAGGGCAGGCCAGGAGGTTAGCCGAAATTCCTGACGGCGCCCGTTTCGGGACCGGCCCTCGGCACCGGGCGGCCCCCGGGGCTTTCGGGGCAGGCCCACGACAGGCGAGACTGTCGGTCGCAGTAGGACAGGGGACCAGGGTGAACGCCAAGCAATGTCTGGAGTCCGTGGGCGCGGAGGTGAGCCGCGACTTCGTGCAGAACCGCACGCTGTTGTCGTTCGAGGAGTACGTCGACCTTGCGCTGCAGAACCCGCGCTCGCAGGCGCGCAACGCAGCGCAGTACCTCCGCGACGCCATGGAGTTTTTCGGCTCTCAACCGCTGCCCCATCCCACGGGAAGCGTCCGGCGCTTCCGCATTTTCGACCTCACCGAGGGTGAACGTCAGGGCAGGGTGGCCGGCCAGGAGGAGGTGCAGAACGCCATCTTCCGGCTGGTGGGCAACTTCGCCCGCACCGGGCTGGTCAACAAGCTCATCCTCTTGCACGGCCCCAATGGCTCCGCCAAGTCGAGCCTGGTGGAGGCGCTCAAGCGGGGGCTGGAGCGCTATTCGCGGGAGCCGGCCGGGGCGCTCTACCGGCTGGCGTGGGTGTTTCCGAGCGAGAAGCTGGTGAAGGGCAACATCGGCTTTGGGGAGCGGCCCTCCGAGGGGGGGGAGATGGCCTCCTGGGCGCACCTTGAATCCGAGCAGGTGGACGTCCGGATGCCCTGCGAGCTGCGCGACCATCCGTTGTTTCTCTTTCCCAAGCCGGAGCGAAGGAAACTCGTGGAGCAGGCGCTGGGGCGGGGAACGGACGGGCAGGGGGACTTTCTACTCTCCGAGTACATCCTCGAGGGCGAGCTGTGCCACAAGTGCCGACGCGTCTACGGCGCCCTGTTGGCCGCGAGCGGCGGCGACTACTTTCAGGTCCTCCGCCACGTGCAGGTGGAGCGCTTCTACCTCTCTCGTCACTACTTGGTGGGGGCGGTGACGGTGGAGCCCCAGCTGTCCGCCGACGCGAGCTACCACCAGGTGACGTCGGACCGCAGCCAGACGCACCTCCCGGTCGCGCTCCACAACGTCGTCCTCTTCGAGCCCCAGGGCCCTCTGGTGAACGCCAACCGGGGACTCATCGAGTACGCCGACTTGTTGAAGCGCCCCCTCGAGGCCTTCAAATACCTGCTGGGCTTCAGCGAGACGGGCGAGGTGCCGATGGAGCACTTCGTCCTGCAGCTGGACGAGGTGCTCCTGGCCTCGAGCAACGAGAAGCACCTGGCGGCCTTCAAGGAGCTGCCGGACTTTGCCTCCTTCAAGGGCCGCATGGAGCTCGTCCGGGTGCCGTACTTGCGGCTCTGGAAGGTGGAGCAGCAGATTTACGACGCCCACGTCACGCCCTTTGCAGTCGGCAAGCACATTGCTCCGCATGCCACCGAGGTGGCGGCGATGTGGGCCGTGCTCACCCGGTTGAAGAAGCCGGTGGTGGAGCGCTACCCGGAGAGCACCCGGGAGTTGATTGACGAGTTGACGCCGGTGGAGAAAATGCACCTCTACCAAGAGGGGACGCCGCCGGACCGACTGAGCCTCGCCCAGGCCAAAGAGCTCAAGCAGCAGCTCGGCGCGCTCTACGAGGAGTCCGAGGCCTACCCGCACTACGAGGGTCGCACCGGCGCCAGCGCGCGGGAAATTAAGACTGCGCTCTTCAACGCCGCGCAAAACCCCGAGTACCGGTGCCTGAGCGCGTTGGCGGTGCTCGACGAGCTCACCGCGCTCTGCCAGGACAAGAGCGTCTACGAATTTCTCCAGGAGGAGGTGGTGGAGGGCTACCACGACCATGAGGAATTCGTCCGTGCGGTGGAGCTCGAGTACCTGGAGCGGGTGGACGCCGAGGTACGTGACTCCATGGGCCTCATCTCCGAGGGCCAGTACGTCGACCTCTTCGAGCGCTACATCCAGCACGTCAGCCACTGGGTGAAGAACGAGCGGCTGCGCAACCGCATTACCGGGGAAATGGAGCGCCCGGACGAGAAGCGCATGGCGGAAATGGAGTCCATCGTCATGCCGCGCGGAGACGACGCCGGGGACTTTCGACGGGGCCTCATCGCTCAGGTGGGAGCCCACAAGCTCGAGAACCCGGAGGGGCCGATGGCCTACCCGCGGATTTTTCCGGACCTCTTCCGACGGCTGCGGGCCTACTTCTTCGAGGAGCGAAAGAAGGCGCTGAGCCGCAACAGCGACAACCTCTTGCGCGCCCTCTCCGACGAGCGCTCCTCTTTGAGCCCCCGCGAGCTCCAGGCGGTGGACGCCACGCTTTTGGCCATGCGCGACCGCTTCGGCTACTGCGACGCCTGCGCCAAGGAGGCCATCCTCTTCCTCACCCGAAAGCGCTACGCCCAATAGTCGCTACGGGGGGGAATGGAATGCGGGGGCCCCACCACGGCGTCAGCCCGGCGTGCGAGTTATGGAGAGCGAGATGAGCGCACGGACGTCCTGGGACGAGTACTTCATGGAAATTGCCCGCCAGGTGGCGACTCGCGCCACCTGCGACCGGAAGCATGTGGGCGCGCTCCTCGTCCGCGACCGGATTATTCTCTCCACGGGTTACAACGGCTCCATCCGCGGGATGCCCCACTGCGATGAAGTCGGCCACCTCATGGAGAATGGCCACTGCGTCGCCACCGTCCACGCCGAGGCCAACGCCGTCCTGCAGGCGGCCAGGACGGGGGTGCGCATCGAGTCGAGTGCCCTGTACACCACCGCGAGCCCCTGCTGGCCGTGCTTCAAGCTGGTGGCCAACGCCGGAATTCTCAGAATTGTCTACGGTGAATTTTACCGCGACCCTCGAATTTTTGACGTCGCGGCAAAGCTTGGCATCGAGCTCGTCAGCCTCGAGCAGGCCGTCCGGCCGGCCGTCCAGGCGGCCGTCCCGAGTACCGGCTGACGTCCCCCCGACGAAAGACTGGGGTATGCGGCCAACGTGCCGCCATGCCTTGACTTTTTCCTTGAGAACGGAGAATACTGTTGCGCTTCGGCTTGGGTAGACCCCGCGGCGCCGTTACACCTGCGCGCCTTGGTGTGGGTGCAGGCGCCGAGGCACCGAGAGCTGGTTTCAGGAAGGGCGTCATACTTCATGAGTGAAGGACCCGTGCTGCACCTTTTCGGAGGCAAGGGGGGCGTTGGTAAAAGCACCCTAGCCTCCGCGTTCGCGCTCACCCTAGCCGAAAATGCCCACAAGGAGTCCGTGCTGCTCGCCTCGATGGAGGCGAGTCAGGGCCTCTCGGACCTCTGGAAGCGAAAGCTCAACGGTCGGCCCACCCGCCTCCTCGTCGGAAAAGGCGAGACTGCTGGGCTCTCGGCCCAAGTCTTTGACCCGGCGCTGGTCCAGGACCGCCTGGCGGAGATACGGGGGCTGCTCATCGCCGCTGCGCCGAAGGGCCTTCTTCTGAGCGAGGAGGACTTGGGCCGGGTGGTGAGTGAATTCACGCCGGGGCTCGAGCCATTGCTGGGGATGTTGCAGCTCGCCGCGCTCCTGGAGGCCAAGGCCGTCGACCGGGTGGTGGTGGACGGCGCCTCGACGAGCATGTTCCTGCGCGTCATCGACCTGGCCGTCCTCTTGCGACGGGCCATCCAGCTCGCGCGGGGGGAGCGGCCCGCGCCCAGGACGGCCAAGAAGGAGCCTCCGGTGGCTCCGGAAGGGCCGCTGGACGTCCTGGTCGCCGAGTTGGAGCGTTTCACTGCGCTCCTCAAGGACCCGCAGCGGACGGCTCTGCACCTCGTCACCCTGGCCGAGCCTGTGGTTGAAGCCCAGACGCGCTTCTTCTTCACCCAGGTGCGAGAACGGGCCATTCCCCTCGCCGAAATTGTAGTCAACGGCGTGGAGCAAAAGGGCGGCTGCCCGGCCTGTCAGGGGCGCCGAGGCCTGCAAGCGCCGCACGTCCGCAAGTACCAGTCCCTGGACAAGAACCTTCCCGTCTACCTCATCGGCCGACGGGAGGAGCCGCCGCGCAACCAGGACGAGCTCAAGGTTTTCGGCAAGGAATGGGCGTCTCACAAGGAGACGAAGGCCCTCGAGTTCAGCCCTGCCGAAGGTCCTCCGGCGCTGGTGCGCGCGCCCTCCATGCCGCCCATTGCCGCTCCCCCGCTGCCTCCCACCCGGCTCATCTTCTTCGTCGGCCAGGGCGGCGTCGGAAAGTCCTCCTGCGCGGCCGCAGCGGCGGTGACGCTCACCGAGAAGGAGGGCCCGGTGCTGCTCATCAGCGTCGACCCCGCCCACTCCCTCTCCGACGTCCTGCAGAGTCGACTCACCGACACCGAAACCCAAGTCAAGGGAACCAAGGGCCTCTACGCGCGCGAGCTCGACGTCGCCGGCTGGTTTACCGCGCTTCGCAAGCGCTGGCGGGAGCGCGCCGAGCGCGCCTTCGAGGCCTTCGGCAAGCAGGACGCGCCGGACCGCGAGGTGCTGCGCAACCTGCTCGACCTCGCCCCGGCCGGGCTCGAGGACTTGGCGGCCTTCAGCGTCCTCACCGACGCCCTGGTGCAGGAGCGTTTCAAGCGCATTGTCGTCGACCCCGGCCCGGCGGCCATTGCGGTGCGGCTCGTGGACTTGCCCAGCGTGGCCCGGCCCTGGCTCACCACCCTCGCTTCGGTGTTGGTGAAGTACCGGGCCAAGGGTTTGGGCGAGCTCGCGGACGAAGTCGCCGCGCTGCTCAAACACGTGAAGCGTTTTGAGGACGCACTGGTGAATCCCGCCGAGGCGCGCTTTGTCGTCGTCACGCGCGGCGAGGAGCTCGCCGCTGCGCGCACCGAGCGTCTGGTGGAGGAGCTCAAGCGGCGTCACCTGGCGGTCGAGCGGGTGCTGGTGAACCGCGTCCTGCCGCGTTCCACCTGTCCCATCT
Organism: uncultured delta proteobacterium; assembly: GCA_963745475.1. Taxonomy (GTDB): domain Bacteria; phylum Myxococcota; class Myxococcia; order Myxococcales; family Myxococcaceae; genus JADGRA01. The sequence goes on along the minus strand of CAVUXN010000006.1, from coordinate 20,804 downwards.
GCGAGAACCGCCGCCGGCTGGAGCTGGACGTGGCCAAGGCGGTCGAAAAAACCATCGGGTTGCCAGTCACGGTGGCTCCGGCGCTGGGGCGCCACCCGGCAGGCTTGCGCGAGCTGAAGTCGTTCCGCACCGCCTGGTACGCGCTCTCCGCCACCCAGGTGAAACCGCGAGCCGCCTGACGATGGCGCAGCTGCCCTCGTTCGCGCTCGAATTCGAGCGCCCGCTGCTCGACCTCGAGCGAAAAATTGAAGAGCTGAAGACGCTCTCCGGGTCGGGGACGACGGATTTTGGGCTCGAAATCTCCCGGCTGGAGAAGAAGGCGAAGCGGCTCCAGTCCGAAATCTTCTCGGACCTCTCGCGCTGGCAAGTCACCCAGCTCTCCCGCCACCCAGCCCGGCCGTATTTCCTCGACTACGTCGAGCTGCTCTTTACCGACTTCTTCGAGTTGGCTGGGGACCGTCACTTCGGGGAGGACCCGTCGATTGTGGGTGGTTGGGCGCGCCTGGACGGCGAGACGGTGCTCGTGCTCGGCCACCAGAAGGGGCGCAACACCAAGGAAAACATGCTGCGCAACTTCGGGATGCCCCGCCCAGAGGGCTACCGGAAGGCCCTGCGGTTGATGCTCCTCGCCGAGCGCTTCAACAAGCCCATCCTCACCTTCGTGGACACGCCGGGGGCCTACCCCGGCATCGGCGCCGAGGAGCGCGGCCAGGCGGAGGCCATTGCCGTCAACCTCGAGACCATGGCCCGCCTCACGGTTCCCATCGTCAGCACCGTCATCGGCGAGGGGGGCTCGGGCGGCGCGCTGGCCATTGCCGTCGCCAACCGCGTCTTGATGTTGGAAAACAGCATCTACTCCGTCATCAGCCCCGAATCCTGCAGCACCATCCTCTACCGCGACACGAGCAAGGCCGAAAAGGCCGCGGACTCGCTGCGACTCACGGCGCGCGACCTCTTGGAGATGAAAGTCGTCGACGAGCTCATCGCCGAGCCGGCGGGGGGTGCTCACCGTGACCCGGCCGAGACGGCCCAGACGCTGGGCCGCGTCCTCCGCAAGCACCTGGCGGCGCTTCGTCCGCTCTCCCCGGAGGCGCTGGTGGAGGACCGCTACGCGAAGTTCCGTTCCCTGGGCGTCTTCGCCGGGGGTTGACGTTAGGGCCCCGCGCCGCTCTCTTCATCCAACGAAAGCCTCCCGACTCCCTCCCTCATGCGACCGCTCGTCCAGCCCTACGTCGAGACGCTGAAGCCCTACGTCCCAGGGAAGCCCGCCGCTGACGCCCTCCGGGAGACGGGCCTCCCGGCGGTGGTGAAGCTGGCGTCGAACGAGAACCCGCTCGGCCCCTCGCCCAAGGCGGTGGAGGCCCTGCGGAACGCCTCGGCGGAATCGCACCTCTACCCAGAGGGGAGCAGCCGAGAGCTCACCCAGGCCCTGGCCCGGTTTCTCGGTGTCGAGCCGGGCCAGGTTTTCGTTGGGAGTGGCTCCAACGAAGTCATTGAGCTTCTCATCCGCACCTTCACCGCCCACGACGACGAGGCGCTTCTCTGCCAGGGCAGCTTCCTCATGTACAAGGTGTCGCTCCAGGCGCACGGGCGGCGCTTTCGAGAGGTGCCCATGGCCCCTGGCTTCCGCTACGACTTGGCGGCCATGGGCCGGGCGCTCTCTTCGAGCACGCGGTTGGTGTTTCTCGCCAACCCGGACAACCCCACCGGGACGGCGTTTGGCAAGCAGGAGCTGGAGGCGTTTCTCCCCAAGGTGCCGGAAGACTGTCTGGTGGTGCTCGACGAGGCGTATTTCGAATTCGTCGACTGGGCGGACTACCCCAACGGGCTGGACTACCTCCAGCGCTGGCCCAACCTCGTGGTGCTGCGCACCTTCAGCAAGGCCTACGGGCTAGCCGGGGTCCGGCTTGGCTACGGTGTCATGCGCCCGGAGCTGGTGGGGTATTTGCACCGAACGAGAATGCCCTTTCATGTGACGAGCCTGGCGCAGGCCGCCGGGCTGGCGGCGCTGACGGACGGCGAGCACGTCCGTCGCACGCGCGAGCTCAACCTCCTGGAGCTCCCGCGCGTCAGAAAGGAGCTTCTGGCGCTGGGCCTCGACGTGCCAGTGAGCCATGGCAACTTCGTCTTCGTCGACTTGGGACGCCCCGCCGGCCCCGTGGCTGATGGTCTCCTCGCCCGAGGGGTAATTGTCCGGCCCGTCCCGGGCTATGGGTTCCCCCAGGCGCTGCGCATTTCCATCGGCCTTCCGGAGTGGAACGACCGGATGCTGGCCGGACTGCGTGCGGTGCTTAAGACGTGAAACGCCGGCCTTTCATCGTCGCCATCGACGGGCCGGCCGGGGCTGGCAAGAGCACCGTGTCTCGGCTTCTGGCGCGCCGTCTCGGCTTCGCCCTGGTGGACACCGGCGCCATCTACCGCTGCGTGGCGCTCCAGGCCACACGGGAGGGCATCGCCCTCGATGACGACGCCCGGCTCGGGACGCTCCTCGGGCGCATCCACGTCGCCTTTCGCATGGTGGACGGCGAAAACCGCGTCTTCCTCGACGGGAGCGACGTCTCGACGGAGATTCGCGCTCCGGCCATGTCCCTGGCTGCCTCGGCCGTGTCCAGCCGGCCGGTGGTGCGCGCCGGCCTGTTGCAGCTACAGCGGCGGCTCGCCCTGGAGGCGCTTGACGGCGCCATCCTGGAGGGGCGGGACATTGGCACGGTGGTGTTCCCCGACGCCGACGCGAAGTTTTTTCTTGAAGCCTCTCCAGGCGTCCGGGCACGGCGGCGCTTCGAGGAGCTCTTTCAACGCGGGACGGAGAGCACCCTGGACGCGGTGCTGACGGAGCAAAACAAGCGGGACCACGACGACGCGAGCCGCGCGGTGTCGCCGCTTCGCCCAGCGGAGGACGCCGAGCGGGTGGATTCGTCGGCCCTGCCTCTGTCGGAGGTGGTGCGGGCGCTGGAGGCCACCATCCGCGCCCGGATGGCTCAGCCCCGCTGAAGCCCGGCCTCTCCAAACCACAGCATCAGTCGCTCCAGGCCTTCCTGGTCCTCAACGTCGAAGGACGCACGGTGGGCGGAGTCGATGTCGAGGACCGCGAGCAAGGCCCGCGCCCTGTCGAAGACGGGCACCACAATTTCCGAGCGAGAGCGGGCATCGCAGCGGATGTGGCCAGGGAAGGCTTCGACGTCGGGCACCACCAGTGTCCGGCCTATCGCCGCGACCGTGCCACAGACGCCCTTCCCGAAGGTGATTTCCAGGCAACCCAACGTGCCTTGGTACGGCCCGACGCGGAGGGTGCGCCCCGGCTCCGCCACTCGGTAGAAGCCCGTCCACAGGTGCCCCAGCCCATGGTGCAGGAGCGCGCTGAAGGTGGCCATGGCCGCCACCTCATCCCTCACACCCTCGAGGACGGCGCGGGCTTGGCTGTCCAGCGCGGCGTAGGCGGCTGGCTTGGGAAGGTGACGGACGTCGAGCAGCGTCTCGGCCATGGGGGGCAAGGGACGTCTAACACGCCCCCCCAGCTGCTGTTGTTAGAAGCCGCCGGCGGCCCCAGAGCCCGCACCCGGGCCTGGGCCGGTGGAGTTGCTGGCGATGGTGGCTGTTTCGAGCTGGACCTCCACCTGCGAGACGATGACGCCGGGAATGCCGGCGACGGTGTTGCAAGTCGTTGTCGTCGTGTCTGGCCGGTAACCGTAGTAACCGAAGGCCTCGATGACCGTCCACGGCTGCACGTTGAGGCCGCGGTTGAGTCTCCAAACGTCGACGCACCATTGGATGCCGCCACTGGAGACCAGGTCGAGCGGGAGTCCTCCGGCCGCCGGCACGTTGCCTGCGCCCGGCGAATAGTCGATGAGGGCGTCCGGAAGCGTGGACCCGGGGCCGCCATCCACCGCATCGGCGTAGGAGTTGAAGGAGGGAAGCAAGGCGAGAGTCGCCGTCGGGTAATTCGACTTGTACTGCGCCAGGTAGGACTCGGCGGCGAGCGTCGCCCGAGAAGAGGCAATCGACTGTCCCTTGAGCGAGCTGGTCATGATGAGCTGGCCTTCGCTCTCCGCATGGACGAAGGCAGCGACGACGGAGAGGACGGCCACCGCGGCCAACACAATGAGAAGCACATAGCCTCTTTCGCGGCCGAGAGAGTCTTGGTGTGTCATGGCGTCACCTGGTTGCGAAACTCGATGGACGTCTGCATCACGGTGCGCGCGATGTTGTCGCCCGGCAGGGGGGGGCGATTGAGCAGTTGGGGAATGCCGTCGCCGACACGAATGTACGGCTCCGTGCCTTGGGAGGAGAGGAAGATTTGGGCTCCGTAAATGCTCGCCGCCAGTGGCCCGTTCCACTGGTTCGGTTGGTCGAAGCCACATGTACTGCCGGCATCAGCCTGGCACCAGCCGTCCGGGCTCCCTCCGTCCGCTTGCCCAGCGGGAACGTGCCAGGCAATCTGCATGTCGTCGACGCCCGCGGCCACCATTCGGGGCGTCCCCAGCGTGGCCGAGCACGACCCACCGTCGTAGCTGAAGGGGTCGCAGTTGTTGGTTTGCACGTAAAGCCCAAATTGCGCCGGCTGTCCCGCCACGCCCGTGTTTTGGTAGACGAGATAGCGTCGCCGAATGGCCATGAGTTCAGCGCGCATTTGCGGCAACGGGCAGAATGTCGACCAGGGGGTGGCGGAGTTGGCGAAGTCCTGGTCGACGCTGCTGACGGTCACCGTCGCGAGGTTGAGGGACGTGGACGTGTAGCTCGTCACCCGTCCCAGGCAGTGCCGTCCCGGGGTCCAGAACATCACCAACGGCCCGTCAGCGGTCGCGGCGGCCGTAATTTCCCCAGCGTTGAATGGGTCCGGCGACACGGTGACGGTGATGGTGCTGGCCCCGGCGCCGACGACGCCTTGGACTTGCGAACCCAAGCGATTGGGGTCGTTGGAGCTCGACCCAATGAGGACCTCGAAGCCGTCCGTCCCCGAAAAGAAGCCTGCGGCGGGGCCGACGGCGGGCTGGATGGTGGTTGTTCCGGCAGGGTCGTTCTTGAGCTGCGTAATGTTGGTCCCCAGGGCGTCAAAGGGCCGCACCACCACCGCATAGCTGTACCCGCCGGCGTCGCTCGAACCCCCGTGGAATCGGTACCCAGCGTTTTCCAGGTCCTTCTGCATCATGGTGAGCGCCAGCCCCGCCGAGGCCTGGGCTCCCAGGAGCTGCTCGGTGTTACGCGCGAACTGACGCTGCAGGTCGAAGGCGGCCAGCGCTGCAATGAGAATAACGGCGCCCACGGCGCTGGCGACCATCAACTCAATCAGCGTAAAGCCGCTGGCCGACCTAGTAGTTGGGTGGGCTGACATAGGTGCCTTGAGAAATGCTGGGGGAAAGCGTTCCATTCGGCTGCGTCCAGCTGACGTTGACCAGGACGAAAAAGGAGGGGACGTCGATGCCTGGGGCACCGAGGGCGGGGACGGGAATTCCACTGTCCGCGAAGAACAAGCCTCCCGTGCCCCGGCTGTTGATGAACGTGACGTTGACTTGGTAGGCGCGGCCGCCGCCGTCCACCAATTCGTTGACGGGGTAGGTCAGCGGGTTCAGGGCCGTGCCGCCGTCGAAGAAAGTGTTCCCGATGCCGCTGTAGCCAAGCATGGCCCACTTCTCCATCTCCTGGGTGGCGATGCGCGAGCCCTGGGTGAGGGAACTGCTGCGAGCGGCGTTGGTTTGCGCATTCACCGCCAAAAGGGTGGTACCCACCAGGGCCACGAAGAAGATGGCTCCCGCGATGAGCGCCTCCAACAACGTGAAGCCGCGTGAGCGGCGGTCAGAAGCAGTAGGTTTCATCGATTTTCTGGATGCGCGTTGTGCCGTCGCTGAAGACGATGACCCAGCGCAGCGTGGTGGCGTCGGAAATGTCCTGGACCGAGATGCAGATGGGCCAGACCATGGGATTGGGCGGCGGGTCGATGCGGGGAAGGCCGTTGAGGTCGAAGCCAACGGTGAAGGAGGGCGTCGCCACACCGTTGGCAGCCACCGCCAAAAGCTGAGCAGGGCCTCCGCTGGTGGAGCCATAGGGCAGCGCGTCGGGCGGAAGCTCCTCTTGGCCGTTGTTGGGCAAATAGGTGGCGGTCCCCGTCGCCGTCAGGGCTTTGAAGGGAAAGCCGCAACCGGCCGCCTCGCACCAGGGCACCGCGGCGTTGCTCATCACCGGAGTGGCGTCTCCCGGAGCACCGAAATAATAGCCCTGGGGCCACCCTTGAGAGACGGACAGCGTCCTCGCCGACTGGAGCCGGTAGACCAGGAGGCGCGCCTGCCCGCTGGCACGGGCCTGCCGCCGTAGTCCAGTCATGGCGGAGCTGGCCAACGCGGCGAGGATGCCGGCGATGCCCACCACCACCATCAGCTCGACGAGGGTGAAGCCCCGCCCTGTGTGCCACCGCTGTCTCAACGGACGCGCTCCCAACCCTGCATTTTCCAGGGAACGGGCGGCACATTGGTGCCAAGCTTGATGAGCTTGCCGCCTTCGGTCCCAACGATGATGGACTGGACGTTGTTCTTGGTGACCACGATGGGCGAGGTGGGAATACCCAAGTTGGACACCGCGCCGCCGGTGCTCGTGGAAACTTGCACCAGAATGCGCGACACGTAGGTGTTGGTGATGGGGTCGAGCAACGTCGGCGTGGGTTGACCGCTGAAGGCGTCAAACGAGTAGAGGAAGCCCTGGCCTGCATCGTTGCAGCTGTTCGGTCCGGCCGCGGGCGGGACGTAGGTGGTGACGAGGACGCTGTTCCCAAGGAAGGCGGGCGTGGACAGCACCTTCTCGTTCGGTCCGAACCCCAGGATGAACAGCGGACGTCCGCAGGTGCCGTTGTTCAAGTCGGTGACCGCGTAGAAGTAGTCCTGGGTGGGCGCATTGTTGGGGTTGTTACTGTCTCCGGTGCCGACGTAGACGATGACGTTGCCCGACGGGTCGAGCCCGAGCGCCGGCCGGTTGTAAATGATGGGTCGCGGCCGACTCAGCGGAAGTGTCGTCGTTCCGGTGGTGAACGGAAGGCCGGTGAGGGCGTTGGTGATTGGTGTGATGGCGCCCAGAGCGCTGAGCTGGCAGGCCGCGTTGGCCGACGCCGGATCGAAGAAGGGCGTCGGGCCCGGTGCCCAATTGGCGATGGTGGGACTGGTGACTTGCATTCGCCAGACTTTGCCCTCGGTGTCGTTGAAGAAGACGCGGTCCACGGTCGAGCCGTCGCTGGGCCGGTAGAGGGTGGGGCGTGCGGCGACGTTGTTCTTCGCCGGATCGAGCGGGTCGTCGGCAACGTAAAACTTCGCCGGGGTGACGCCATCGGTCAAGACCGCGCCGGTCGCGGCGTTGAGAACGAAGAAGGCATTCCCCCAGGGGTCAATCATGTTGTCCGGACCGGAGCCGACGCCGCCGCCGACGAAGACTGACCAGGTCCGCCCCAGGGTGGCTGGGGTCGTTCGGCCGATGACGGCAGCGCTCCAGGTTTGCCCCAGCCGGGGCATGTACCCCGCGGAGGCGATGAGGTCACCAGGGGTTGCGTCCTGCCAAAGGTGTTTGGGGGTCGTGGGGTCCGTGATGTCCAGAGCGAAGAGCGCGTTCCCGCCTTGCCGCAGCGAGCCAATGAGAAGGGTGGTCCACCCAGTGCCGGCTGCGTTGGTGCAGTTGCCGCTCCCGAAGCAGACGTCGGCCACGGCGGTGCTTCCGTCGACACCGAAGACGTGGCCATCCCGCATGGAGGAGATGTTGGGCGTGACGCCGTTCAGCAGGACTTGCGGCACGTAGCCCCACCGCTCCTGTCCACCGCTGGAGTCCTGGGCGTCGGTGAGGGCGTGCAGCATGCCGTCGTTGGCGCCGATGTAGATGTTGCGCGACCGCAACTTGTTGGCGTTGGTAAAGGCTTTGTAGGCGATGGATTCCGCCCCTGGGTCCGGCCAGTTCTGGCTTTGCGAGGCCGTGTCCACGATGACCGGAATCGAGTGGTAGATGTCCGAGGCTCGACTCAACTTCGGCACGGTGGAGTTGCGGAAGTATTGGTAAATGCCAGACGGCACCCCCACGTTCAGCAACAGCTGGAGGGTGGCCAGGCCGTCGCCGTTCGGGTCGAGTGGGTCGATGAGGTTTTGCAGCGTGTTCTGGTCGGTCGTGCTGTTGGTGTTCCAGCCCGAACCTGGGTAGTCGAAGAAGGAGAGTGGGCCAGCAATATTGGGGTTTCCAAGCGCTATGTAGAGGTTCCGCGTGCTCTGAGCGTTGATGGACGTGCTGTATTGCCAGAATGTGGCCGATGGAGAGGTGGCGCCAAGGCCGCCAATAAAGTCGGGGTTCTCGGCATCCAAGAAGCCTTGCCATTCACGGCCGTTGTTCAACAGTTTGAGGTAACCAATGTACACCTCGTCGCCGACGGAGTTGGCGACCGGCGCTGAGCGGGTGAAATAGCCGGCGAGGATGTTGCCAAAGGCCGCCGTGAGGGAGGCGAGGAGGAGGTTGTAGTCGACGGCCTGGAAGGCGCCGCCCGTCGGGTTGGGTGTGATGCCGTCCGCCCCCACCGACGTCCCACCCGCTTGCGCCATGGCGTCGAGTTGAGCGGACTTGAGTCCAAAGCCGATGACGAAGGTCTTGATGTCGACCTGCACACCACCGGAGGTCATCATCGTCCCTCCGTTGGCAGGGCTGCGCATGGCCTGCACCGCTGCAACCGGGTCCAAGCTGGCGTTCACCGGCTGCTGCTCGCCGTCGGTTAACAGCATGACGTAGTAGCCGCGGCAGCCGGCGTAGGGGTCGGCGTCGATGACGGTCTGCATGTAAGCCTTGACGTCCCGCATGGTGCCCGTGAGCGGCGTGTAGTCGCCGTAGACTGGGCGCCGCAGTCCGTTGACATTGGCCACCGGGTCGTATTTCGACAGCATTCTCAGGACGAGGCCGTCGGTGCTGGGGCTTCCGCCCGGAGCGGCGTTGTCCGGTGCGATGGCCGTCCAGGTGACGGCCGGCTGCCCGGTGGGGGGCGGTGGCTCTTGGCTCCAGCCCACCGTCCGGTTGGGCGGCATGGTGGTGGCCGCGACATTCGGATTTCCGGCGAGGGTGGTGGCATCCACCCACGGGATGGTGGCCGAGCTCACAGAATCCCCGGAGAGCACGAAGGGCGGCTGGGTGTAGGAGTAGTTGTACGTGCAGCTCGTGCAGCCGTCTTGCGACGGCGGCGGATTGGTGAGGCTGGGGTCGTAGATGCTCGCGTAGAGGTCGACTTTGTAGAGCAGCCCATGGCCGTCGCCGTAGAGCCAGTCGCTCCCGTAAAGCATCGGGTTCGGCGGAAAGAGGCCGTTGGTGAGTTGCGCGATGGGTTCCGCGGACTGATAGATGTAGGTCGGGCTGGCGTAGGGGAAGGGGCCTCCGCCGGCGTTGCTCCAGCGGCCGTGCGGGTAGTTGATGCCCCCGATGGTGGTGTTGTCCGTCCAAGTCAGTTTGCACGCCACGCCGTTGTTGCAGGCCGGGTAGGACGGATTATTTTGAATGAGGTTCGGGCAGTCCCCGTTGGAAAAGCTTCCTGCGTTGTACGTCACCGCAGTGGGCGTGGGTGGGCTCGCCGCATCGTTGTTGCCATTCCAGGTGAAGGTGGTGGCGCCCAAGAGGTCGCCCGGGTTGGGCTGGAAGGTGTACCAGTAGCTCGGCCGTCCGAAAGACACCGTCCACTTCAGGAGGCTGCACGTGAGAATGGGGGGCGGGGTATAGGTGTACGACCATTGCTGGGTGGTGTACGTGCACTGCTGGATTTGCGGAGCCCAGGTGTACTGGGTGCGTTGCCAGCTGCAGAACTGTTGGGGGATCTCGCCGGTGCCGACGACGTCGGCCGCCATCGTCCAGGTGCAGGTGTGCTGGAGCGAGGTGTCACACGCCGGGTCGCTCTGCCAGTTGTTGTCCATGGCGTAGTTGGACGTGGCCAGGAACTGCCAATTGGCGGGGCCGCTGGTCGCGGTGACCACCGTATTGACCGGAGGGCACGACTGTCCAACCTGCGTCAGCTGGTAGTTGAATGCCTTTGCCGTGGTGTTGGTCAGGACCCAACCCGGACCCGGGGTGTTGATGTTGTTGAAGTAGGTTTGCGCCGAGCCAGTCTGGGTGACGAGGAATGGCGCCGAAGAGGTGAGTGTGCAGCCGCCGATGACGCCGTTGCAGCCGTCGTTGCCACCCGTATAGGGACTCGTGACACCGCAGCTCGTCGTAAAGGAGGCCGGCGTTGCGGGCTGCCCGGAATTGACGTTGTAGACGTTCCCCCCGGAGCTTACCGAAGGACCCTGGTCCGCGCCGTACGTCAGGCCCTGGGGTGTATAAATGAGCGCCGACGTCCCCCCGGTGAGGTCGCAGGGCGCGGCTGCTGTGCAGCCGAAAAGTCCACCGGCGTATGTAGTCAACGCCGCGGGACACGTCCCGCCGCAAGCTGCTCGCGGGCGCTTGGACGACGTTATTGTTCTTCGTCCAATACGAATAGAGGAAACCGTCCGTGCCCAGCATCGTCGAGCCAGGACCGTAAGGGGTCGGACTACCGAGCACGTTGACGCTGATGGAGGCGGCGTCCCAATTGGCCACCGAATTCCTGATGCAGTTGTGGGGGCCCACGGCGTTGGGCGGCGTGCAGGTGAAGGCCGGTCCGGGAATGGTCGTCGAGTTGGGGTTCGGGTCTCCAATGGAGTCCGGCGTGGCCTGGAAATACGTCCCAGGCAGACCAAACGCCGAGCTGTTGACGTTAATCTCGTCATAGGTGCAAACCGTTCGGAAGTTGGGCGGGTTGCTCGCAATCTCGTAGTACTGGTTGTAGGTGGCGAGGCCCATGTCGATGCGGGACGAGTACTGGGGCAAGGCGACATAGAGCGCGCGCTTGCCAAGGCAGAATTTGCTTTGGCAGTTCGGATCGTTGGGGATGGGGGTCATCGTCGTCGGGTCCCAGTCCTGTGACAGGTAGCCCGGGAAGCCGTTCAAATCGCCGGGGAAGTACCCCATGGACCGAGACGAGTCGAAGACGATCATCAACCGCGGCGGGTAGAAGGACTTGATGCCCGGTGTGTCGGTCGGCAGTGCAGCGGCATCCGCGCGCGGGATGCCGAGCGGCACAGGTCCAGCCGAAAGGACGAAGACCAACAGCAGTTGAACCGAGGCGGCAAGAATGCCTTTGAGCGTTCGCATAGGGATCCGAGTCGGGGACTTGAGCAAGCCCCAAGCCACTCGGAACCGCTAGATTCATGACGAATTTCAATATGTTGCGTGGATGAGGTGGGGTATGCCCCGAGCCGGCGCAAAACTTTGCCTCGCAAAGTTTGCGGAGAGCGCCGGGGGTGAAGGAGGACCCTCAGGCCGAGTTTCGACGACGTCGCGCGCGGGCGCGAGCGACGCGGGGCGGCTGGACTTCGCCCGGGGCCGGCGTCGCTTCGGCCGTCCGTTCCGTCGTCCGCTCGGGAGCGACCGCCGGAAGACGCACCAGGAATGCCGAGCCTTCTCCGGCGCGACTCTGGACGGAGATGGTGCCCCCGTGGCTCTTCACGATGCGCTGACAAATGGCCAGCCCCAGTCCGGTGCCGGTCTGCTTGGTGGTGTAGAAGGGCACGAAGATGTGGGGCTGCTGGTCGCTCGGGATTCCGGGGCCCTCGTCGACGACTTCGACCTCGACGAATTCCGGCCCGCCTCGCAAGTCCTGGAAGCGCTCCGGTCCAGAAGTCTGCACGCGAATTCGACCCTGCCGCTCGCCCATGGCCTGGATGGCGTTCTGGACGAGGTTGAGGAGTACTTGCTTCAACTGTTCGGCGTCGGCGTCCACCACCGGCAGCTCCTGGCCGAGCTGCACCTCGAGAGTGAGGTGAGGAGGGACTTCGTTTTGCACCAGTTTGATGGTGCGGGTCACCACCTGGTTGATGTCGATGGGCCCGAAGTTCTGTTTCATCGGCCGTGCGTAGTCGAGGAACTCGCTCACCACGCCATTCAAGCGGTTGACCTCCTCGACAATGACTTGGAGAAACTCCGCATCCTCGCCGGTCCGCTCGCGTGGGCTGAGGCACTGGGCGGCACCTTTGATGGCTCCCAGTGGGTTGCGGATTTCGTGCGCTAGGCCGGCGGCCATCTCACCCAGTGCGGCGAGTCGGTCGCGCTCGCGCATTCGCTCGTACAACTTGCTGTTCTCGACCACCGTCGCCAACCGCTCGGCCACGTCGAGCACCATCGCAATCTCATCCGAGGCGTAGGCCTCGGGCACGCGCTCGTCATAGAGGTTGAGAAAGCCGATGACGCGGTCGTTTCCGGACAGCGGCACACTGATGCCGGCCTTCATCAAACCCAGGGCGGTGCGGGTCTCAATCATCCGCCGCAACTCTTCTCGTCCGCGGCGGCCCTCGGGAACCCTCTGCCGAATCTCGTCGATGCGGCGCTCGAGATTCTCGAGCAGCAGCGCCTTCTCGCCGCTCCCAGCGGCCGCCAAGAGCCCGCGGGCACCGGCGGCATCGAGGAAGGGCGCCGGCGCAGGTCCTCGGTGTTCGAGGAGCCGGTAACCGGGTCGGTCCTCGGCCAACAGGTAAATGGAGGCGTGGGTGACGCGCCGCGTTTCGTTGAGCGCGTCCAAGGTCATCACCGCGCCCTGGGACACGTCGATGACGTTGGCCAGGCGGCCCCGCAGCGCGGCCAGGCTCGCCAAGAGCTCACTTCGCTCGCGGAAGAAGAGGTGCACCACCTGCTGGTCCACCTTCGCGCGAAGCGGCTCAAGGAGGATGCCAATGACGAAGGCGGCGAGCACGGTGTTGAAGACGAAGAGGGACTGCCGTTCCTTGACCCACACCGTGAGGACAAGGAAGACGGCGGCCAGCATGACCGCCAGCACCGTCTGGCTCGCCACCTTGCCCAACAGCTCATGCAAGTCCATGAGCCGCAGCCGGAGAAGGGTTTGGGCGAGAAAGAAGAGGTACAGCGTCGTCACCACCGGACCCAAGGTGGGGAAGGGGACGCCGAACACCGAAAGCAGGTCGAGCCCCGAAAAGAAGAGGGATGCCGCCGCGCCGATGGCCAGGTAGGCCAATCGCGCGCGCTCAGTGCGGGAGTCGCTCTGGCGGATGCTGTACACCAGGACGGAAACCGAGCCCAGAAGCGTCGCCGCTCCCCACAGCATGACGAGCCCGTCGCCCCACCACGAGCGGGCGAGCGGACTCACCGCCACGGCCAGCCCGACGATGCCGCTCAGGATGGCCACGCGCCGGCTCCACCTTCGCCCGGTGCTTCCCCCCTTGAGGAATTCCAGGAAAAAACCCAGCGCCGCGCTGGGCACGAGGATGCCGGCCAGAAGCTTCGCCCCGAGGCTAATGCGCTCCGGCCAACCGAGAAGCCCGTTGCTGAGGCACACCGACTCGAGGAAGGTGAAGAGGTAGAAGCCGCCGGTGCTGAAGGCAAACAGCGAGTAGGCCGTCACCACCCGGGCATGATGCGGGCGCAGCACCATGGACAGCCCGAGGGCCGTGGCGACGATGGAGGCCAGAAGCGCGGTTTGAGTGCGAACGTCCATGGGGGAGAGGCTGGCTAGGGAGTGTACTGCCGCGCTGGGCTGGCTGCCCTCTTTGGCCTCCTCCCGCGCCGGGCCTTGGACAAGGCGCAGTCGCTCCTGCATGCTCGCAGGCCGTCGCCACCGTGCTTTCTCCTCAAATGCAGCTCGGCTGTCTCTTCCTGGCCCTTTCGGGCACGGCCATTGCGCAGACGCCTTCCCCCATGTCGGGCGAGCCAGCTCCCGTCAACGCCTCGCTCGCTGGCGACGTGGTGGAGTTGGACAACCCGGCCTTTCCCACCGCCCCAGTCGAGCCCAAGCCGGCGCTCACCCCGCTCGCGGACCTCGTCCCTCCGGCCGCCCACAGCCCCCTCTTGGAAGCTGCGGCGGCGCTCGACGCCGGCCAGCCCGCCTCGGCGCTCAAACTCTTGTCCGGACTTCCGGACAATTCGGGCGTCCGCTACCTGCGTACGCTCGCCCTGCTAAGGCTGTCGCCGTCCCTGGCCCTGGTGGCGGCCATGGAGAAGCTCGCCACCGAGCTCCCGGCGGTGGCGGACCGCTGCGCCCTGGCGGCTGGGTTGGCCGACGAGGACTTGGGGGACTTACCCGGTGCGCGCCGGCTGTTTTCCAGCATCCCGGTGGATTCGCGCCTCTTCACCGACGCCCGTTTCGGGCTGGCGCGCGTCTTGCGGCGGATGGGGGACTTGAGCGGCGCAGCGGCTGCGCTGGTGCCCCTGGCGGCGGCGCCTGCGCCGCCAGCCGGCCGAGACGTTGCCGCCGAGGCGCTTTTTCTGCGGGCCGAGCTCGCCCGCACCGAACGAGACGCGGCCCGCGAACGGGCAGAGCTGCTCCTCTTGTGGACGCACCACCCGCGCTCACCGCTGTCCCCGGAGGCCGAGCGACGGTTGACAGGCCACCTTCCACCCTCGGCGCAGGTGGAACGTGCCGAGGCCCTGGTGGACGCGCAGCGAAACGCGGACGCCCTGAAGCTGCTGGACCTCGTCCGACTCACGCCGCCGGATGGCCTCGGCTGCCGGGCAGCGCTGGTGCGGGGACGGGCGCTGCGCAAGGAGAGGCGCCACGCGGACGTGGAGCGGGTCCTCACGCCAGTGGTGGCCCACTGTTCGGACGCCGACCTCCGAGTGCGGGCGCTTTACGTCCTGGCTGCCTCCCAAGCCATTGTCCACCCGGACGCTGCGGTGGCCACCTACGAGAAGCTGGCGCAGGAGTACCCCCAGCACGCTTACGCCGACGACGCGCTCTACCTCGCGGCTGAGCTGCGCGCGGTGAGTGGGGACATTTCGGGCGCGCTCCTGGACTTGGAAGCCGTCTCGACGCGCTACCCGCAAGGCGACTACGCCGGCGAGGCCCTCTTCAAGACGTTTTGGCTGCACCATCGCCTCGATGACGATGAAGCCGGGCTGGCCTCGTTGGACCGCGTCGAGGAGCGCTTCGCCCGCGCGGCGGACCCCTTTGACGTGGAGCGAGCCCGGTACTGGCGCGGCCGGGTGCTGGACAGCCAAGGAAACCGTGCCGGAGCGATGGCGTTGTGGACGGCACTTGCCGCTGACCATCCGGCCACGTACTACGGACTGCTCGCCCGCACCCGCCTCGCTGAGCGGGAGCCAACCACCGCCGCGGAACTGGCGCAGCGCTCGGTGTTGCCTCCGGCGGCCGGCGAGACGACGCTGGTCGACGCGGGAACCCTGCCCACGGACGCCCACTACCGGGCCGGCACGCAGCTTTTGGCGCTTGGCTTTTCGGACGCGGCCGCACAGGAGCTATTGGCCGTCCGGCGGAGCCGCCAGCCCAAGGACGTCACGCGCATCCTCATCCAGGGCATTTCCAGGGCGGGCGACTTGCGTTCGGGCCAGGCGCTGGCCAGGACGGAGTTCGCCTGGGCGCTCAACGGGCCAGTCACGCCTCAGCTGCGGGACGTTTGGGAGGCGGCCTACCCGAAGGCCTACCGCGAGCTGGTGGAGCGCTACTGCAAGTCGCCGCGGGTGGACCCGGACTTGTTGCAAGCGTTGATGCGGGAGGAGAGCGCTCTGGACCCGCGGGCCCTCTCTTGGGCCGGCGCCCTCGGGCTCACGCAGTTGATGCTGCCCACCGCCCAAGCCGTGGCGCGGGACCTCCGACTCTCGAGGCCTTCCTCCGAGGGGCTCCTGGACCCAGCCCTCAACATTCAGTTGGGAGCGGCCTACCTCGGGCGACTCTTGACGCGTTTCGGGGGTAACCCGGTCTACGCGCTCGCTGGCTACAACGCCGGTCCAAGCAACGTCGACCGCTGGCGCTCGAGCCGCAGCGGGCTCGAGCTGGATGCCTTCGTGGAGGAGATTCCGCTGGCCGAAACCCGGTCCTACGTGAAGCGGGTGCTCCGCAGCTACAACGCCTACCGCTTGTTGAACGGGCAACCGCTGCTCTCCGCGGCGTCGCAAGCCCGGACGGACGTGGTGCAGGCGCGCGCCATGCCGGGCGGCGCGCACTAGGCCCGCCGGTTTGAGCGTGCTCCGGGGTTGGCGAGAGCGCCATTGCCCGCGTAGATTCTTCGACGGTGACGACCGATGCCGCCAGTAACCCAGTCACAGCCGAAGGGCTGCGCGCGCTGCCGTCCGTGGATGCCGTGCTCGGCCTCCCGGAGCTCGCCGCGGCGCTGTCGGCACACCCACGCCCGCGGGTGGTGGAAGCCATTCGCGTCTCGCTGGCCGCGGCCCGGGTCCGGCTCCAAGCCGGGGACCGCCGCGGGTTTGAGGTGTCCGACGTCCAGGGCGCGCTCGCCCGGCTGGCGCAGCCGGGGCTGAGACCCGTCTTCAACGCCACCGGCGTAGTCCTCCACACCAACCTTGGCCGCGCGCCGCTGGCCGAGGTGGCCTGCGTGCAAGTGGAGCGCGTCGCCCGGGGCTACTGTAACCTCGAGTTTGACCTCGCCGGGGGCGAACGCGGCTCCCGGTTTGCCCCGGTGGTGGAGTCCCTGTGCCGTCTGACGGGCGCCGAGGATGCGCTCGTCGTCAACAACTGCGCCGCAGCCACGCTGCTCGTGCTGACGGTGCTCGCCGAGGGCCGGGAGGTGGTGGTGTCCCGCGGTGAGCTGGTGGAGATTGGCGGGGGCTTCCGCATCCCAGACGTCATGCGCCAGTCGCACGCGACGCTGGTGGAAGTCGGAACCACCAACCGGACGCATCGGCTGGACTATGAGCAGGCCCTGGGGGAGCGCACGGCACTGGTGGCCAAAATCCACCGCTCCAATTTCGCTGTGGTGGGCTTTACCGAGGACGTGTCGGTGTCCGAGCTTGCGCCTCTGTGTGCTCCGCGGGGACTGCCGCTCTTCGTCGACGCCGGGTCGGGGCACCTCTTGGCCCTGGACGTTCCGGGACTGGGTGCCGAGGCGACGATGCGAGACCACATCGAATCCGGCGCGGATTTGGTGGCCTTCTCCGGGGACAAGCTCCTCGGAGGCCCACAGGCCGGCATCGTCGTCGGACGCGCGAGTCTCGTCGCCCGGCTCCGGAGCCACCCCCTGCACCGCGCACTTCGCGTGGACAAGATGACGGTGGCCGCCCTGGAAGCAACCTTGGGCCTTTACCGGAGCGGACAGGCGGACCAAGTGCCAACCCGGGCGCTGCTCTCCGAGTCCGCTGGAGCCTTGAAGCAACGGGCCGAGCGTCTTCAGGCGGAACTCCAGCGGCAGGGGTTCTCCACAGAAGTCATCGACGTGGAGGGGCAGGCTGGCGGAGGCACGCTGCCGTTGGCCCGGCATCGCCTCGGCCGCGTGCACGCTGGAGGGGGACCCGGAAGCTCTGCTCAGTCGCCTCCGCCAGGGCGACCCTCCCGTGGTGGCGCGTATTTCTGAGGGTCGCGTGCTCCTCGACGTCCGCTGCATCCCGGATGCGGAGCTGGAGGCCCTCGGCCGAGCAGTGGCGACTGCGCTTTCTGGAGGGCAGTAGCGGCCGCCATGCTCAGCACGCACGCGCTCGTCCTCAACCGCTCCTTCCGTCCGGTGCACGTCACTTCGGTGCGGCGTGCCTTTACCCTCCTCTACCAGGGTGTGGCGAAGGCGCTGGACGACCAATTTCGCCTCTACGACTTTGCGGATTGGTCCGCGCTCAGCGCGGCCGGCCATGACAGCATCTCCACCGTCGACCGCACCTTGCGCGTGCCGCGGGTGGTGGTGCTGTCCGCGTACGACCATCTACCGAAGGGCAGGGTGCGCTTTAGCCGGACCAACATCTACGCCCGGGACCGAGACACCTGCCAATACTGTGCTCGGACGCTGCCGCGGAGCGAGCTCAACCTCGACCACGTCGTGCCACGCGCCCAAGGGGGACGGACCACCTGGGAGAACGTGGTGTGCAGCTGCGTGCCCTGCAACCTGCGGAAGGGGGGGCACACGCCGGAGCAGGCGGGAATGGTGCTCCACAGCCGTCCCGCCCGGCCGCGCTGGACGCCGCTCTTCCGGGGAGCGGTGAGACGGGTGAGCTACCGGGAGTGGCAGCCGTTTCTCTCCTTCAGCGACGCCAGCTACTGGAATGTCGAGCTGCGCGACGGTTGACTTCCTGGCTTCCGACCGTCCGGCTCCTCTAGACTCACGCTGGCGCACCGGTGAAACGATTTGGGCTGAACAACGTGGTGGACTTGCGCGGGCGCGGTGCGCGGGCCAGCGGTGGGCCCGACGCCTCCACCCCGGACGTGGCTGCCCCGGCTCCAGCGGCCCAGCAAGCACGCTCCATTGTTGCCTTCGGCGGCGGTAAGGGAGGCATCGGGAAGAGCCTCGTCGCCGCCAACGTCGGCATTGCGCTGGCGCGCGCCGGGCACCGGGTGCTTCTCGTGGACGCGGACTTGGGGGGTGCCAACCTCCACACCTGCCTCGGCGTGCCCCAACCCGCGGCGACGCTTTCGGACTTCGTCCTTCGCGGCGTCCCGCTGGCAAAGCTGGCTGTCCCCACCGGGATTGAGGGGCTGGCGCTGGTGTCCGGCGCGCTTGACGCCCTGGATGCTGCCAACCCGCGCGCCCAGGCGCGCTCCAAGCTTCTGGAGGAGCTGCAGGCCCAGGAGGTGGACTACCTGTTGCTCGACCTCGGGGCTGGCACCGGGGTGCACACGCTGGACTTCTTCCTCCTCGCCAACCACGGGGTGCTGGTGGTGCTTCCCGAGCCCACCTCGGTGGAGAACGCCTACCGCTTCCTGAAGGCTTCGCTGTTTCGACGGCTTCAGCAACTGGCGCGGGAACTCGGCGTGGAGCGGGTGGCCGAGGGGGCGCTCGGCAGCAGAGACAGTGCCCTGCGCACGCCTGCGGACGTGGTGGCCCACGTGCGAGAAAGCGACCCGGCCGCTGCCGAGGCTTTGGCCACCGCCCTGCAGAGCTACCGGGTGAAACTCGTCGTCAACCAAATACGCGCTCCGGCCGACGAGTCCGTGGGGCCGGCGGTCGCCTCGGCCTGGAAGAAATTCTTCGGGCTCGAGATGGACTACCTCGGCGGCATCCCCTACGACGACGCGGCATGGCGCGCGGTGCGCCGGCGGCGTCCGCTCCTCGTGGAGACACCGGAGTCGGAGGCAGCCAAGCAGCTGCACGCGGTGGCCTCCCGGCTTGCGTCCCTGGACGCGGAGACGCCTCGGCGATGAAGAGCTTCCGCGAGCAGACCTATTACGAGTTGCTGGAAGTCCGGCGGGGAGCTCCCGCGGAGGAGGTGCGAGCCGCTCTGCGGCGTGCGCTCGACGCCTACGCCCCGGACTCGGTGGCCCTCTACGCGCTGGTGGACGAAGAGCAGGCCGAGGCCCTTCGGAGCCGCCTTCAAGAGGCGGCTCGCGTCTTGGTGGACCCCGCCGCGCGCGCCGGGTACGACCGGATGCTCGGTCTCGAGCCCGAGCATTTGCAGGCGCAGACGGCGTTGTGGGCCGAGGATGACGAAGCCGAGGAGACGGATGCGGCGCAGACGCTCTCGGCCGGCCCCTACCCACGCACCGAGCCGGCCCAGCTGGAGCGGCCCGGTGTCAGCGCGCCGGTGAACGGCGCCCAGGCCTCCCTGGGACTGGAAACCCGCCCGGCGCGCTGGCCGGTGCGCGGTGCCGGCGCGAACGGCTTTGCACGGCCACCCGGACTTCCCTCGCCGACCCCCAGGACGGGCATGGCCGCCGTAGCGGGTGTGGGAGCGGCGGACAACAAGGGCGCGCGGCCGCACGGCCCACCTCTGCCCGACGAGCGACCCGGCGAGCCCCACCGCCGGGGCGCTGGGCGCCGTCGAGGAGCGCCCGAGGATGCCCGAGCTGCCCCCGGACGTGGAATTCAACGGCGAGCTGTTGCGGCAGGTGCGGGAGGCGCGGGGGCTCACCCTTCAGCAAGTCGCCGAGCGGACCCGCATGGCCGTCTGCACTTGGAGCGGGTTGAGGCCGACCGCTACGCGGATTTGCCTCCCTCGGTATACCTTCGGGGCATTCTGGTGAGTCTGGCGCGCGAGCTCAAGCTGGATGCGACGCGGGTGAGCAAGAGCTACCTGTTGCTGGCGGCGCGTGCCGGGCGGACGGAGCCATGATGCGGAGGATTGACGGATGACTGACGAAGAGCGTACCAAGGCCCAGCGGCTGGCCCGAGCCATCGCCTCCGACATTTCGCTCTACAACGAGCAGAAAATCGTCAAGGGCATCGAGCAGGACAACCTCTTCGACGTCCTCAAGGGGGAGCTCGACGAGGGGCGCGACCTCTACCGAAGCCGGGTGAGCCAGGAAGTCTTCACCGGGACGAACTTCTTCGAGCGCGCGGTGGTGGACATCATCGTCCGCGGCAAGGCCCACGTGAAGTCGAAGATTTGGTAGCCGCTCGCGACCGGGCGTGAGCGCCCTCGCAGCGTACCCTTGAGGCATGGCCACGACGAGGGACGAGCGAGCGGAAACGCTCGCCACCGCGCGAATTTCGCCCTCAGCACGGGGACGTCGCCTCGACCAGGCCTTGGTCGAGGCCTTCCCGGGCTTTAGCCGCGCTCGGCTCCAGTCGCTCTTGCGTCGAGGGGCGGGCGTTGGTGGAGGGCAAGTCCGCCGAAAGCGGAGCTCGGGTGAAGGGCGGCGAGCGGGTGGAGCTCCGAATTGGGCCGCCCGCCCCGGCGACGCCGGAGGCGGAGAACCTCGAACTCAGCATTCTCTTTCAGGACCGCGACGTCCTCGTCCTCGACAAAGCGCCGGGCATGGTGGTGCACCCCGCCGCCGGCCGACTGGCGGGGGACATCGTCAACGCCTTGCTACACCACGTCCAGGACTTGGGCGGCGTGGGCGGGACGCTGCGCCCGGGCCTGGTGCACCGGCTGGACAAGGACACGTCGGGGGCTTT